>NZ_LQXS01000001.1 GCF_001586775.1 Sphingobacterium populi
ATTTTATTCCATCCCTTCAAAACTAGTGTCCGATAGCTTACCAATCATAATTATCCTGCAGGTTTAAGTTCAAGTTTTTGGTAATTTCTAGCCAATCAACATTTTTAGCTATATTTATCTACCTTATAGCCTGGTTTTTAAAGTTAACTTGAAGCAACCAATTATGATTTCTAAATTCTTTTTATCTGTCTTTATATTTGTTTTTGCTACGCAATCCACGTTCTCGCAAGATTATACGCCGTCTGCCGTAAATATGGAAGCAAGGAAATGGTTCGCCGATGCGCGATTCGGACTTTTTATACATTGGGGAGCGTTTAGCATTCCAGGGAGCGGAGAGTGGGTCATGAATGATCGTAAGATTACAGCTCAGAATTATGCTCAATTACAACGTTTTTTTAACCCAACAGCATTTGATGTTACAGAATGGGTAGCTTTGGCAAAACGTGCTGGTATGAAATATATCACATTAGTGACGCGGCATCACGACGGATTTAGCTTGTGGGATACGAAATATTCAGATTTTAATGTCATGAACAGTCCCTATGATAAGGATATTGTCAAGATGTTTGCAGATGAATGTCAGAAACAAAATATCAAATTGTTTTTATACTATTCGCTGCTAGACTGGAGCAGGGATGATTATCCACATGAGACTGGTAGGACAGGGCAACACAGTGGTAGAACCGGTAAGGGCGATTATGCTAGCTATTTGCAATTTATGAAAGGCCAGCTTACGGAGTTATTAACCAACTATGGTCAGATCGGAGGGATTTGGTTTGATGGACATTGGGATCAAACTGCCCCAGAAGGCGAATCAGATCGTAGCTCACGATTGGATTGGAAATACGACGAGATTTATAGCTTGATCCACGATTTACAACCGCAATGTTTGATAGGTAACAATCATCACTTAACTCCGTTGCCGGGCGAAGATTTCCAAATGTTTGAACGTGATTTGCCTGGTGAAAACGAATCGGGTTTAAGCTTTCAAAACGCATCCGACCATTTACCAATTGAAGCGTGCCAGACCATTAGTGAGTCTTGGGGCTTTAATCTGAATGATACTACTTACAAGACAGCGCAACAGCTAATTCAGTACTTAACAAAATCTGCTGCTCTAGGCTCTAATTTACTGCTAAATATTGGCCCAAGGCCAAACGGTGAGATTCAGCCAGAATTCAAAGAGCGGTTAGCTGCACTGGGCTCCTGGCTTCAGATTAATGGCGAAAGTATTTATGGAACGTCCGCCGGCTATTTACCACCTCAACCTTGGGGTTGCTTAACCCAAAAGGATAACAAAATATATGTTCATCTATTTAATAATAATGGAAAGGATATTTTGTTGGATATGTTTCCGTATAAAAAGATTACAAAGGCATATTCGCTCAAGGATGGTACGGCCGTTACGGTGACTTTACGCGATGGTACTGCTATTATTCCTGCAAATAGTAATCAATACGAACCCAGTCACGTGATAGTGCTAGAAACAAGCGATTTAATTTTGTATCGCTGATAGCCTATCCATACATCCGTAGAGTGTAAACTATCTGCCATGAAGTACAATGCGTCGTGGATTGTACGTTGCATAGCCAGCAACTATGCGTATCTTTGCAACACAAGATGGCAACACTATTAGATACAGGCGTAAAACCGTACAAGCATTACGGTGCGTACCTGAAAGAGAAATACGCAGGACAGAAAGTTTTCAAAGTCATTGTGGACGGAAATTTTACCTGTCCCAATCGGGATGGGAGTAAAGGATATGGCGGCTGTACGTATTGCAATGTCGATTCTTTCACACCAGATACAGCGCGTAAAATCCCATCGATGCGTGAGCAGGTTGAAAGTGGTATCGAAAGAGCACGTAAATCTTACGGTGCCGAGAAGTTTGTGATTTATTTTCAGCCCAATACCAATACGTATGCGCCTACCCATTTGCTCAAGATGATGTACGACGAAGCGTTGAGTGTTTGTCCAGAGCATACCGTGGGCTTGTCAGTTGGTACACGGCCAGATTGTCTTGATTTTGAGAAAATTGCTTTGTTGGAAAGCTATACCGATCGTTACGATGTCGATTTGGAAATGGGGATGGAGTCCATTTATAATGACACGCTTGAACGTATCAATCGTGGTTGTCTGCATGATGAATTTATAAACATCATGAAGCTATTGGAAGGTTCTAAATTGGAGATCTGCGTGCATACTATCTTTGGATTTCCGTGGGAAACCGAAGAGATGATGCTCAAATATGCAGATGAAATTAATAAACAACCCCATATCAAATTTGTAAAACTACATCATTTGCATATTGTAGAAGGTTCGATAATGGGCGCGAAGTATAAGCGCGATCCGTTCAAGTTGTTTACTATTGAAGAATACACGGATTTTTTAGCTAAATTTATTCCATTGCTACGACCAGATATTATTATTCAACGGATTTTTGGTATCGCAGATAAGGAACTTCTAATTGCGCCTAATTGGGGTTTCCCAAAATCAAAGATCCAAACCATAATTGACAAAGGTTTGGAAGCGCGTGGTGTAAAACAAGGATCAGCTTACCAAGGTTAATAGCATAGCTGATCCCGGAATTTATTCATTTGCGCAGTAGCAATTTTAAGTTATTTCTCTTCCAAAATCGTTTTTAGATCTGCTGGCGAGTAGTTAACCGACTTCAACGTTTTGTGATCGCCTTCACGGAATACCAAAAAAAGGTCGTCCACTTTTTTGTAGTACGATTCTACGCCTTTTGCACGATAGTGCTCCTGTGTTTGTATCGCCTCTGCTTCCGATTTACACGCTTTGCTCATGTTGGAGCGTTGTACTTCCTCGAATAGCGCGTTAAATTTATTTTGTAAGCCAAATTCAAGGATGGCACCCGAAAGTACATATTGAATATCGCAAAGCGCATCAGCCACTTCTACCAAATCATTATTCTGTATAGCTTCTTCGAGCTCTTTCAATTCTTCTGCTATCAAAGAAACACGCAGTGCCGATCTGCTTGGTGCAGGAATCTGTGGACTATCTAAAATAGGGTGTTGAAATGTTTTGTGAAATTCGGATACCGATGTTAAGCTTTTAGGATCTGTCATGTGCTATTATAATTTTGTCAAAAATACGCATTTATTTTTCCAAGCAATAAAAAAGGCGCTATTTCTAGCGCCTCGTATATCTCTATTTCATCAAGTGTTTTAGCTGGATAAGCTCACGCTCTTCCAAGTAACGCCATCTACCACGAGGCAAATCTTTCTTGGTCAAGTTGGCATACACCACACGATCCAATTTGACGACTTCGTATCCTAAATGCTCGAAAATACGTCTTACGATACGGTTTTTGCCACTGTGAATCTGGATGCCAACTTCTTTCTTGCTCGCACCAGTTACATAACTTACCTCATCTGGTTTGATCAATCCATCTTCCAATTCGATGCCAAATTCGATTTTGTTCATATCACCTTGAGAAAGACTTTTATCCAACTCCACGTGATACATTTTGCTGATATTGTTTCGTGGATGCGAAAGTTTTTCTGCCAAATTTCCATCATTTGTCAATAATAGCAATCCAGTCGTATTACGATCCAATCGACCAACCGGATAGATACGCTCTTTCGTCGCTTTGCTTACCAGTTGCATTACTGTACGTCTTTCCTGCGGATCATCTGTAGTCGTGATATAATCCTTTGGTTTATTCAACAGTACGTACACCATTTTTTCACGCTTAAGACGTTCGTTGTTATAACGGATTTCGTCTTTCGCTGGATCTACTTTTGTGCCTAATTCGGTCACGATCTCACCATTTACAGAAATCAATCCTTGCTCGATTAATTCATCTGCCTTTCTTCTCGAACAAATGCCTGAGTTAGAAATATAACGGTTCAAACGGATCGTACCATCATCAACTGCCTGTCCGGATGCCGGCTTCTTCGCCTGTGCAAATCTTCTATTAGGGAAATGGGTTTTCTCTTCACCATCATCAGATCCAAACGTTTTTCTGCTACGAAAATTAGCTCTGTCTCCGCCTTTGCCGTGTTCGTCGCGATCGTTGAACGATCTTTTCTTGAACCCACCGTCACGTTGTTTAAAATCTGCACGTGAAGAGTTGTTCCGGCTAAAACCATCTTTCTTGAATTTGTCGTTACCACCTCTTGCACTACCACCACGGTCATCAGAAAATCTGCGGTTGTCGCTATTGTATGGCTTGCGGTCATCAGAAGATCTGCGGTTGTCGCTGTTGTATGGCTTGCGATCTTCAGGAGATCTGCGGTTGTCGCTGTTGTATGGTTTGCGTTCAGTACGATCGCCGAAAGATTTTTTGCGAAACTTTCGCCTGTGTTTCTTGATCTGTTATCATCTCCACGACCTTCTTTATTAAAGCGTTTGTCTGATGATGAAAAGTTTGATTTTGGACGATCATTACTACGAGAACGGGATTCTTCGTTGTTTCTACCTCTTCTGGCGCTGTCGTCACGACTGTTCCTTTTGTTGTTGAATGGCATATAGAAATTAAATTAGGCTGCAAAGGTACGCTTTTATATGTATTAATTGCTATAACTGTATTGATTTTCTGCAAGTTGTTTAAATGCTCATCCAGAAAGTTGTAGATAACTATTTGGTAATTAAAGAAATCGTCCTTATCTTTGTCGGCTCAATTTACCAAGTTGTCATTTTCCCCTTGCATACACAAGAATTTGGGGACGGATAACATTAAGGATTTGGATGATTAAAAAGAAAGCATTAGCTTGTAGTGTGGTGCTAGTCGCCGTTCTGCTGACGAAATTATACTCAAGCTCCAATGTCGAAAAAATGCCTAATGGGACCAATCCGGTGGCATGGCAATTCGACAAACAACAAAAAACAACGGCAAAAATAGACTCAGCCGAACGAGATCCCTACTGGAGTGACGTTACATTTGCCGAAGAGGAAGTACCTTTAGATGATCCAGCCGTAAAAACAAAGCTGAACACTTACCTCAAACGATTTTCCTACAAGAAGATCCAATCGTATAAGATGCATCGCAAAGCGAATGAGTATTTGCCACGTATTGCGAAGATTCTAGCATCATATGGCATACCCGAAGATTTCAAATATATTCCCGTAGTGGAAAGTGATTTGGATCCGCGTACTTCATCGCACAAAGGTGCCGGCGGTTACTGGCAATTTATCCCAGCGACGGCTCGGTTATATGGATTGCGCGTAAACGGTGATGTAGATGATCGCATGGATTTGACGAAATCGACGCATGCTGCCGCAAAATACCTAAAAGCTTTGCATCGTGAGTTTGGAGATTGGACCTTAGTAGCTGCTGCTTACAACGTAGGTGGTGGAAGTTTGAAGCGCTCTATCCGTCGGCAGGGAACAGAAAGTTATTACGATCTGGTCTTGAATAAGGAAACAAGCTCGTATGTGTACAAGATTATCTCCGTTAAATCTGTTATTGAACATCCGGATCGTTTTGGATACCGCAGATTGGCTAATGCAGATACCGAGATCGCGAGCGGTCCGGACATGATGTAGAAGAAATCAGAACGCCCTGTTATTCGTTGTAGGGCTTTTTAGATGAGAAAAATCAAAAGTTCATTGATCTTCGGTCAATGGACTTTTTTCTGTAAAAGTGATTCCCTTCCAGCTAAGTTATTGGCGCTTTTGTCCTACAAATCAGATTTGTCCAGAGGTACCATTTTGCTCGATAATGTACTACAGTATAAGAAGTAATTTCGACTCGATGATATCTCCAAAATTCAATCTGGGCCGATGTAAATATGACCATTGTAAATGTAATCCAAATCAGCATCATTCGGTGTATCGTGTCATCGGTATATTCGAATGTAGTTTGCATCAGCAAATTTTCAGATACACAGATTATCATTAAAAGAGTCGCTTTGTCGAAAAAAACACGATTATATAGTGCGTCATTTCGTAAAGCTTTTATGTTAAAAAACGATAAGCGTACTTAAGGTTTTATGAAAAAGCGGTATATTTAAATAATTCGAAGGTACCATACATGAAATTCTTAACACGCTTTTACTTCATCATTTTTCTTTTTTCTCTGTCTGTAATTTCTAATGCGCAACAAAAACCTACAATTCCGATTAACGACGTTGTAGAAAAAGTTCAGGGTTTTTTCAATGTTTACCCGGTAGAGAAAGTACACTTGCATTTCGACAAACCCTATTATGCCGTTGGTGATACCCTGTGGTTCAAATCATATCTAAATTATAATTTGGGTACTTACGATCCCAGCAAGGTGGTGTATGTAGAGGTTCTCAATAGTCGTGATTCTCTGATGCAAACTTTGCGCATCCAATCCGAAAATGGTGTTGGAAAAGGACAATTAGTCTTGGATCCAGAGTTTTGGAGTCAGGATAATTATCGATTCCGTGCGTACACCAAGTGGATGGTTAATTTTAAGCAAGATTATTTCTTCAATAAGATTGTTACTGTAGGAGATGCGATCAATAAAAAATTAGGAGCTATTGTATCATTTGCTCCGGACGGCAACAAGACCAAAGCTTCTTTGCAATTTAGAGATAAATCGGGCGCTATTCTTTCGCGCAAAAAGCTCACATGGGAAGCTAACGACGGTTGGGATCAATTTGATAAAGGAAGGGCTGAGACCGATGATATGGGTCGAGTTTCGATCAGTCTTTCTGCGAAGAACAAAGAGCTAATGAAGACCGGCCGTCTGCTAGTTCAGATTGACAATAACGATGAAAAATTAGTCGGACAATACTCCCTGGCTTCAGCACTTTGGGATGCTGACGTGCAGTTCTTTCCAGAAGGAGGTGATCTTATTAGTGGTTTGGCCAAAAACGTAGCCTTCAAAGCAACAAGCAACGACGGTAAAAGTGCTGCTATTAAAGGTAAATTGATTGATGGTAAGAAAAATGAAATTCTTACCTTTTCAGACCTAGGCATGGGAATGGGATACTTCTCATTCATTCCGCTATCTGGCGAGACTTACAAAGCTGTCATCACATTCGAAAATGGGCAAGAACGTACCTACGATCTTCCAGCGCCGGTCGATGCTGCTGTAAATTTGGTAAGTCTGAAACCCGACGATACACATATGCAGCTAGGCATCGTAACGAGCGATAGCCACTTCAAAAATATAGAAAACAGTGTGTACTACCTTATGGGTCAGTCCAATGGACATTTGGTGTACGCCGCTCAAGTTGCCTTAAAAAATTCTTCTGTATTGGTGAAAGTGCCGCGAGAAAATATGCCAAACGGAATAGTGCAATATACCTTGTTCGCTGCAGATGGTACACCACTTAGTGAGCGTTTGGTGTTCTGCCAGTCGACCACCGAAGAATTACTAAATATCGACATAGCGACAGATAAGAGCACCTATAACAGCAAAGATCTTGTCCAACTGCGCATAGGGTTAAAAAATGGTACAGATAGCATCATGAGCTCTTTCTCCGTCAGCGTTATAGATGAAGCAAAAGTGCCTTATGATGATGATCAAGACTTAAGTATTCTTAGCAACTTGTTGCTAGTATCCGATCTGCAAGGTTATATTGAAAAACCCAACTATTATTTCAATACCGAAAATGAGAATCGTGCGGAAGCACTTGAAGCATTGTTGATGACTCAAGGTTTTCGACGATTTGAATACAAAGAATTGCTAAAGGGAAATTATCCGCAAGTAAGCTTCATGCCAGAGCAGGGCATCTCGCTATCTGGTACGCTCCGGATGAATACAGGTCGTACGCAGCCCAACGGAGGTTTGCTATTATCTATTCCATCTTTGGGAATGCGTAAAGATACCTATACCGACCAGCAAGGGCGATTTTCTTTCGATAATCTCGTTTTCCCCGATTCTGCACGCGTCACAGTAAATGCACGCGGCAATGATAATTATCGCGCTTTGGTCATTAATATGGATCAAACTTTTTTTCCGGAGATCGATGCCAATTCGCCTTACAAAGGAGATTTCGTTCAAAACATTGATGAAAAATTACAGTCTTATTTAGCAAATAGCAAAAATGAATTCCGGACCTCTATCTTAATTGATGAAGTCGTCGTAAATAGGACGGTAGTACAAAAACAAACTAGCCGGGATTTTGGTTCTTTAAGCGGGCTTAATATGCCAGAGCACCGAATCGAAGCAGATCGGTTGAAGGGATGTAACGTATTAACTATGTGTCTTACGACCGTGTTAACTGGTATTACGCACGATACTAATTTGCAAAAGTATTTTATATCACGCAATTACAATCAGGGAAGCCGTGTGCCTGTGCAATTCTTCCTGAATGGTATGCCGATAGATGAACCTTCATTAAACTCTATCCAACCAGCAGAGATTGAAGCCATTGAGATCTTTATGCGTGATGATTTGGGTACGGTGAGCCGCACGTATCAAAACGACGGTGTCGTTTCGATCATCACGAAAAAAGATGATACGCCAAAACGTCCAAGGATGTCATTGGCAGAGATCGAGGCCATGTTGCCAAAAACGAATGTTATCGATTTATATCCATTGGGATATGTCAAAACGCGTTCTTTCTATTCGCCCAAATACGATACACCATCCAGTAAGAATACGGCGGACTACCGTTCGACCATTTATTGGAATCCGGATGTATTGATCGATGGTACAGGTGAGATGACTTTAGATTACTATAATGGAGATGGTAATGGCCGATACAAAGTAGTGGTAGAAGGAATGGATCGAGCGGGTGGAATAGGGCGAAAAGTCTATTATTACAATGTGCGTTAAAGCGCATTAGCTGTCAGCTATTTGAGGAAAAACATACATGTTGCGATTAAATCGAGATTCTTTATATAAGCTCAACTATCTCTTGGTTGGTATGCTACTGATCGCTTCCTTGCTGGTCGTGATTCATGTAGCCAGTCCAGAAAAGATGATCGTTGGCGAGTGGAAAGAAGCCGGTTGGTACTTCGAAAAGCCAGATTATCGATTGAAAGAACGAAATTTTGCACAAGTGCTAGAGCAAAACGTCCGGATCGAGATATTGGACAAACTCGAAATTTTGCACGTCAACAGGTGGATTTTTAAAGAAGACGGCACACTCGAGGTCGATGATACTTCGGTAGCAAATATGACTTGGTCGATCAAAGGCCGCGGGCATATTCTGGAAATTAGCCGTAATGGTACGCCGATCGAAAGTTTTCAGATTCAAACCTTGGATAACGATCAGATGGAATTACATCTCAACCTAGATATACAGATCAAGGGGGTTATCAAAATACTATTAAAACGCGACGATTTAGTAAACTAAATATGCTAAGAAAATACAGTAACCACAGAACCCAAGGAGATAATTTAAAGTTAGGCGCACTAACGGCACTCTCGGCCGGGATGACAAATGTGGTCTCTGTTATAGTTTTCTTTTCCTATACTTCAAATATTACTGGACATTATGCCGTATTTGCTCAGGAAGTATCTCGAGGCAACGTTTATCAAGCAGCTGTCGTTTTACTTTGGATATTGTTATTTTTCTCTGGAAGTTTTCTCTCCAACTTTGTGATCATTCAAGGCAAAGATCGCATCAGTTCCTATTTAGCTCACGCCATCCCGATTATGTTAGAATTTGTAGGAATCCTGGTAGTCGGTGTATATCTTCAGTTTTTTTACGCGGATACTTTATTAGAAACGGAATTTTTAGTAGGGATTTTACTTTTTGCGATGGGTTTACAGAATGGTTTGACGGCGAGTATTTCTAACTCCGTTATCAAGACAACGCATTTGACTGGACTTACGACCGATTTGGCTATTCTGGTTTCGATGTTTACCAAGAGAAATAATCGTAATGATGAACAGCTTGTGAAAAAATTTCATTTACTACTAGTCATTATGTCCTGCTACGTAGCTGGAGGTATAATAAGTGGCGTATCGTACAACTTTTTAGGAAACTCCACATTTTTTGTCGTCTGCTTTATGCTTATGTTTATTGCCTTTTACGATTTCTATAAGTTAAAACGTACTAAAAAAGTGTATGGCAATAGGCACGACGCACCGGAAGAAAATGAACTAAACTATGGCACTTTGCAGGATAAAAGTAAGAATAGCCATAAGTAGTAATTCTAATATCATAAAAAAGTCCCGATCTCACAGAGATCGGGACTTTTTTATGAATAATGGATGCTGATTAGCGTCCGAAGTCATCTTGTACACGTACGATATCCTCTTCATCAGATGGGTTGTCCACATCGGTATGTTGCCAGATCTCAGCCAATACACCGTAGCCATCTAATCCTACCAAACGATGACGCTCGCCTTGACTTAAGCGAATTGTATCTTGTGGTTTCAACATTTTCAATTCGTGCTCTTCATCTGTCGGGCTAGTTACCACGCCAACTTCACCTTGCACTACGCGCCAAATTTCAGCGCGTCTGTGATGATATTGCCACGAAAGCCTTTTATTTGGGCTAACAACTAAAATTTTAGGACTCAGTTTTCCAGAAATTTTCAAATCCTGTACATCCAATCCGTCAAAGTATGTGTTCGCGAATTTTTGGGCTTGATCTTCGTTGATTACAAAGAAGCCACCCCAAGGTCTAGTTTGATCAATTTTATCAATACCAAAGCCTTCGCTAGTTAATTTTTCTTCAATTTGCTTAAAAAGCTCGCTTTTATCCGTGTATGTTGCCATCTAGTATTTGTTTATCGAGTGAATATAGTATTTCTCTATAAAACGGCCAAAATATTATGAAAACTCCCTGCCAGAATGAAATATTCGTAGCTTTGCAACTTATGGCAATGGAAAGTTTAGATACCGAAAACCCATCATTTTTACAAGCAGTAGCCTTCGTCAACCAAACTAATCAACCGCTTTTCTTGACCGGTAAAGCAGGTACGGGTAAGACGACATTTTTAAAATATATACAGCAAAATTGCTACAAAAAAATGGCGATTACTGCGCCAACTGGTGTGGCTGCGATGCATGCTGGAGGCACCACATTACATGCTTTGTTTTGGTTGCCTTTTGGCACATTCATAGAAGATTACCCATTACAATGGGATCAAGCAGATAGCCACGTATACAACAAAAGTCGCTTGTTTAGTACTATAAAACTTACCAAACAGCGTCGTGCTATTTTACAAGAATTGGAATTGCTCGTGATCGATGAGGTTTCTATGGTACGTGCCGATACGTTGGATGCGATCGACGTGATTTTAAAATCGGTGCGTCGCGATATGCGCCCATTTGGCGGTTTGCAAGTGCTATTTATTGGAGATTTGTACCAGTTGCCACCGGTAGTGCGCGATCACGAATGGCAAGTACTACGCGATCACTATTCGAGTGCTTTCTTTTTCGACGCAAAAGTGCTACGTGAGCATCCGCCAGTCATCCTCGAATTGCAGAAGATTTACCGCCAAAAGGACGATAGCTTTATCACGATATTAAATAATATCCGTAACAACCAGACGACGGCGTCAGATTTAGAAAAATTAAATAGCTACTACAAGGCCGACTTTGTGCCGCCTAAAGAAGAGCAGTACATCACGCTTACCTCGCATAACCGACTAGCCGATCAGATCAATCAAGAAGCATTACAGCAGTTATCTGGCAAGCTCTTTAATGTGAAAGCCGTAGTGAAAGACGATTTTCAGCAAGGCTCTTTCCCGACTGAGGAAACATTGACCTTAAAAGAAGGAGCGCAAGTAATGTTTATAAAAAATGATGTGGGTGAAGATCGCAAATTCTTTAACGGTAAGATCGGCACCGTTAAAGCGTTGAAGTTGGATCAGCAGCAGGTGATCGTCAGTTTTGCTGATGGCTCTGACGACGTTATCGTAAAACGCGAAACCTGGGAAAATATCAAATACAGCTACAATAAAGGCGATGATAAGATTGAAGAGACAGTCATGGGTACTTTCTCGCAATTTCCACTGCGCCTCGCTTGGGCCATTACGATTCACAAAAGTCAAGGATTGACCTTTGATCGCGCGATCATCGATGCAGGAACGTCTTTCGCTGCCGGACAAGTTTATGTGGCGCTGTCGCGTTTGCGCGGTTTAGAAGGACTTGTTTTACGCAGCCAAATCGTATCGCATGCGATACGTACCGATGCACAAGTGGTCGGATATATGAATCGCGCTTTGGATAGTGATAAGTTGCAAGATGTATTGCAGCAATATCAACGACAGTATTTAGGCCAAATCCTTTTGCAAAGCTTTCGCTGGGCGAATTTGGTGGAAGCCACAGAAACACAAGCCGCGGCATTGGCAGACCGCAATATTGATGGTAAAGAAGCGGCTCAGGCATTTTTTGATAATTTGGTACAGCAGGCCAAAGCGCAGGAAGGAGTGGCCAATAAGTTTGTGACTCAACTATACAATATGTTTCGCGATGCCGCGAATGTCAATTACGACGATATTCATGCCCGTACCAAATCTGCTGTAGGTTGGTTTGCGCCAAAAATGGAGACGGAATTGATCGAGCCGATGGAAACGCACATTGCCGAATGGCAGATCAAGAAACGGACAAAAAAATATATCACCGAACTAAAAGCAATCTTGCTAGATTACAAGCGCAAGTATGAGCAGATCAAGCATAGCTTGACGATTGCGGAGGCGCTAACGGGCGATATCACGGTGCTCGCGCAAGAACTGCTGCAAGCGGAAAAGGTGAAGGATGAAGGTGTGGCAAATGCCGATAGCGAAGAAATGCCTACCGATACCAAAGCCATCACCTTGATGATGTATCAAGATGGCGCTTCGATCGAGCAGATTGCTACCAAGCGCGGCATGGTTGCTGGTACGATTTACGGTCACTTGATTCATTTTGTGGGCGAGGAGATCGATGCCGAAGATCTGATCGAGAAAGATAAATTGGATCGCGTACTTACGGTGTTGCGTGAAAACGAAGGTAAATCATCCTCCGAAATCAAGGTCATTCTAGGAAGTAATTTTGATTATCCAGACATCCGTATCGGACAAAAACTATTGGGATTAGGGTAGGAGAGTGCAATAGTGTATATTTGTCGACTTGATCAAATTAACCATGTCATCAAACGATAAACGGAAAGCCAATAAATGGTTGGTATTTGCCAGCATGCCCTTTCAGATGGGCGTGACCATTTACTTGTTTTATTGGGCTGGGCAATGGTTGGATGGCAAGTACGGCGGAAGCGGCGAATGGTGGATGAAAGCCTTCACGATGTTGGGTGTCATCGTATCATTGTATCACTTTATCCGCTTAGTAAATTACGTTAATCGCGATGAATAAATATCTTAAATCTTTGTTGCTGGTACTGCGTTTTGCAGTCGTCGTATTTGTAATACATTACAGTTTCGAATACTTGCTCAACTTGTCGGACGGATGGGCTGGTACAGGTCATTCCTTACTTGGCTTGTATGCTTTTCAGACTTTACTCAGCGTGTTTGTCGCGATGATGATCTTGTTAGCACAATATGCGATGCCCAAAAACTTAGGTTTTATCTTTTTGGGGTTAATTTTCCTAAAGGCTATTGCTGGTTATCTTTTTATACGGGAAGGTCTGGAAATGGCGGATGACAAATTTTTGGCAACGCACTTCCTAGTGACCTATTTTCTGTTTCTCTTCATGGACGTATACATGGCGTATCGTGCTATAAATCAGGCAGAGCCAAATATTGGAACTAAATTTTAATAAAAGTTCTAGTAAATGGTTATATATGCCAAAGAAAGTTGTATTTTTGCGCAAAATTTTTGTTTCTCAATCGAAATCTAAAATGCTAAATTTTAATAAAGCACTCATCCTTTTCACAGTATTTTTACTTGCTGTAAGTCCATTTTCACTACGCGCAGACGATGCGCATCAGGAAGGTTCGCACAGTCAAGAAGAAGAAATTTCACAGTACATTCAGCATCACTTGGAAGACGATCATTATTTTTCGTTGTTCACCGATAAGAAAGCTGGAAAGCATTATGGATTTCCTTTGCCTGTAATATTGATTGATAATGGATTGAAGGTTTTTTCATCTGGCGAGTTTCACCACGGTGAGCATACGGTAGAGAAAGATGGACAGCACTACGCCTTGTATCATGGTAAGATCTACAAAACGGATGCTGCTGGTACATTGGATATGGACGAACACCATCACCCAACGAACGCTAAGCCCTTAGATTTTTCGATTACTAAAAACGTAGTAGGTTTGATGCTTGCTGCCTTACTGTTGTTTATTGGATTCATTAGCTTAGCTAAGACATATAAAAAAGGAGCTAACAACTTGCCAAAAGGTGCTGGTCGTGTATTGGAGCCATTAGTGCTATATGTACGTGATGAGATGGCTATCCCAAATATTGGCCACCGTTACAAAGAGTTTATGCCATACCTATTATCGGTGTTCTTCTTAATCTTCTTGTTGAATTTATTAGGATTGACTCCGCTAGGTTTCAACGTAACAGGTAACATCACCATCACCTTGTGTTTGGCTTTGTTTACTTTCTTCATTACGACTTTCAAAGCAAATAAAGATTACTGGAAGCACATTTTCTGGATGCCAGGTGTGCCAGTTCCATTCAAATTTGTATTAGCACCAATTGAGGTGTTAGGTATGTTTACCAAACCATTCTCGTTGATGTTACGTTTGTTTGCCAACATTACCGCAGGTCACTCCGTAGTGATGGGATTGATCGCAATCGTGTACTTGTTTCAACAACAATTGACGATTCCAGGTAGT
This sequence comes from Sphingobacterium populi, assembly GCF_001586775.1. Taxonomy (GTDB): domain Bacteria; phylum Bacteroidota; class Bacteroidia; order Sphingobacteriales; family Sphingobacteriaceae; genus Sphingobacterium; species Sphingobacterium populi. Next base: position 14,633 of record NZ_LQXS01000001.1, read on the forward strand.
ATTGGTGTTTCGATGTTGCTAACATTGCTATTGTTTTTCTTGGAGTTGTTGGTTGCTTTCTTGCAAGCTTTCATCTTCACGATGTTATCATCATTATTTATAGGTATGGCCGTGGAAGAACACGCTCATCATTAATCGCATTTTTTTGTTAAATTTTATAAATTAATTATTATGTACAACTTAATTGGAGCAGGTCTTATCGTAATTGGTGCAGGCTTAGGTTTGGGTAAAATCGGTGGTTCAGCTATGGAAGCTATCGCTCGTCAGCCAGAAGCAGCATCTAAAATCCAGACTGCTATGATTATCATCGGTGCCTTAGTTGAAGGTTTGGCATTCGGTGCTTTGATCTTGGGTAAATAAGCTCAGATCAACTAAAAGTACAAACATAGTTTGCAACGGTTGGTTGCAGACTATGTTTACTTAAATGTAACAAAAAAGAAAAATATAACAGTTTAAGACTACACAATATAATGGAAGCACTTATTAATCAGTTTTCGTACGGCTTGTTCTTCTGGCAGCTTATCATCCTACTTATCGTTATCTTTATTTTAGGAAAGTTTGCTTGGAAACCTATCGTAAATGCTCTTGAAGAGCGTGAGAATGGTATTGCCGATGCATTGGCTTCTGCCGAAAAAGCAAAGTTGGAAATGGCTCGCCTAACCAACGAAAATGAGCAATTGCTGAAAGAAGCACGTGAAGAGCGTGACTTAATCTTGAAAGAAGCAAAAGAATTGAAAGATAAGATCGTAGCCGAAGCTAAACAGCATGCGCAAACCGAAGGTGCTCGCCTGATCGAAGATGCTAAACGTGAGATCGACGAACAAAAACTTCGTGCATTAGCTGAAGTTAAATCTGAGGTTTCTTCTCTATCTTTGGACATTGCCCGTAAGGTATTGACGAAAGAATTTGCCGATCAATCGAAGCAAGAATCGCTAGTAGAAGATTTGCTAAAAGACGTTAAGTTAAGCTAGTTCACCCATTATTAAAGTATTTCTATGTCAGTATTTACAGTTGCTTCCCGTTACGCCAAGTCACTTATTGACCTCTCGAAAGAGCAGGGCAATTTGGATGCCGTGAAGGGCGATATGGAGCAATTTATTGCAGTGGTGAAGCAAAACGCGGAATTAGCTGCTGTACTAAAGAATCCTATTATCAAGCAAGATAAAAAACGTAGTATTTTATCGGCGCTGTTTGATGGAAAAGTGCAACCATCTGTCTTGAGTTTCTTTCACATGTTGGTTACAAAAGGTCGTTCAGATATTTTGAATGATGTCGCAATCGAATTCATTCGTGAATACCGCGTTGAAAAAGGTATTGTACAAGCTACAGTAACTTCGGCGGTACCATTGTCGGAAGAGAACCTAACGCAGTTGAAAGCACAGATTGCACAAGAAATCAAAGCCAATGAAGTGGTGCTTGATACGAAAGTAGATGCTACTTTAATTGGTGGATTTGTGATCAAAGTAGGTGACCGCCAAGTGGATGTGAGCATCGCTGGCAGATTAAATAAATTGGAGAAACACTTTGCTGCAAACGTTATCTAGTTTAGATAAACAGCGAAAAGTATAAATTAAATTCAAAACCCCCTTATAATAATAAAATGATAGAGGTAAGACCAGATGAGGTTTCGGCAATTCTTAGGGAGCAATTGTCAGGCTTTAAATCAGACGCGGAACTGGAAGAAGTAGGTACCGTATTGCAAGTCGGTGACGGTATCGCTCGCATCTATGGATTGACGAAAGTACAGTCCGGTGAATTGGTTGAATTTGAAAATGGATTGCAAGGTATCGTTTTGAACTTGGAAGAAGACAACGTAGGTGTTGTAATCTTAGGTTCATCGGATGAGATCAAAGAAGGTGATACGATCAAACGTACAAACCGTATCGCATCTATCAAGGTAGGTGAAGGATTATTAGGTCGTGTTGTCAATACATTAGGTCAGCCGATCGATGGTAAAGGAGCTATTGTTGGTGAAACGTATGAAATGCCGATTGAGCGTAAAGCTCCAGGCGTTATCTACCGTCAGCCAGTAACAGAGCCGTTGCAAACAGGTATCAAAGCGATTGATGCGATGATTCCAGTTGGTCGTGGCCAGCGTGAGTTGGTTATTGGTGACCGCCAGACAGGTAAAACTGCGGTGTGTATCGATACGATCATCAACCAAAAAGAATTTTACGAAGCTGGTGAGCCAGTATTTTGTATTTATGTAGCTGTTGGTCAAAAGAACTCTACGGTAGCGAACATTGTTCGTACGTTAGAAGAAAATGGCGCGATGGCTTATACGGTAGTAATTGCGGCATCTGCTGCAGATCCTGCACCGATGCAGTTTTACGCGCCAATGGCGGGAGCAGCAATCGGAGAGTTTTTCCGTGATACAGGTCGTCCAGCATTGATCGTTTATGATGATTTGTCAAAACAAGCTGTCGCATACCGTGAAGTTTCACTATTGTTGAAGCGTCCTCCTGGACGTGAGGCATACCCAGGTGATGTATTTTACCTTCACTCTCGTCTATTGGAGCGTGCTGCGAAAATCAACAGCAATGATGAGATTGCTGCTTCAATGAATGATTTACCAGAATCTATCAAGCATTTGGTAAAAGGTGGTGGTTCATTGACTGCTTTGCCAATCATTGAAACACAAGCGGGTGACGTATCTGCATATATTCCTACCAACGTAATTTCGATTACAGATGGTCAGATCTTCTTGGAGTCTAACTTGTTTAACGCAGGTATTCGCCCAGCGATCAACGTAGGTATTTCGGTATCTCGTGTAGGTGGTAACGCGCAGATCAAATCCATGAAGAAAGTATCCGGTACATTAAAATTGGATCAAGCACAGTACCGTGAGCTAGAAGCGTTCTCTAAATTTGGATCGGATTTAGATGCAGCAACAAAAGCAGTATTGGATAAAGGTTCTCGCAACGTAGAGATCTTGAAACAAGGTCAGTTTTCACCAGTTGCAGTTGAGAAGCAGGTAGCTATTATCTATATCGGTACCAAAGGTTTGTTGCGTAGTATCCCCGTAAAAGATGTTCGTAAGTTCGAAGATGAATTTGTTACTCAACTGGAGCAGCGTCATCCAGAAGTATTGGCTGCGCTAAAAGCAGGTAAATTCTCTGACGAACAAACAAGTGTATTAGAAACAGTAGCTAAAGAATTAGCATCTAAATATTAGCCGATAGGGTCTGTGCTACGCATCATCGCATGCATAGCGCAGACTCATATCTAAATAAACTTATGGCGAATTTAAAAGAAGTTAGAAACCGAATTACCTCGGTAACCTCCACGCAGCAGATCACCAAAGCCATGAAAATGGTTTCGGCAGCAAAATTGAAAAGAGCAACCAATGCTATTGTACAATTGCGCCCATATGCCGATAAGCTGAAAGAGATCTTAACGCAGGTATCAGCATCTGTGGAAGGAAATGATTCTCCCTACACGGAAGATCGTGTTCCTACCAAAGTTATGATCATCGTCATCACGTCCAACAGAGGTCTGGCAGGTGCTTTTAATGCCAATGCCATCAAAACAGCGAATAATTTGATTGCCGCAAAATATGCGGATCAATTTGCCCGTGGAGATGTAAGTATTATTGCGATTGGAAAAAAAGGTCACGAATTCTTTGGCAAACGTAACTTTGCACTAGTTGGTAATCACAATGAGCTTTTCAATAATTTAAGTTTTGAGAATGTATCTGAAGTGACCGATATGGTGATGAACGAGTTCAAAGCAGGAAATGTAGATCGCGTAGAAGTAGTGTACAACCAGTTTCGTAACGCAGCAGTACAGATTCTTACTTCAGAGCAGTTATTACCTTTTGTAGCTGAGAAAGCTGAAGACACCAAGGTGGAAGAAATCGACTACATCATTGAGCCTTCGAAAGAAAAGATCATTGAAGAATTGATTCCAAAGACGATCAAAACGCAATTGTATAAGGCAGTTTTAGATTCACATGCTTCGGAGCACGGCGCACGTATGACAGCGATGGATAAGGCTACCGATAATGCTGGCGATTTGTTGAAGCAATTGAAGCTATCGTACAACCAAGCCCGTCAGGCAGCAACACTACGGAATTAACAGAGATTGTCTCTGGAGCCGCAGCTTTGTCAAGCTAGTAACTAGTAAATATTCGCGCGATAGCGCATTACATAGCAAAAAAGGTAGAGATTTTATCTCTACCTTTTTTATTTTAGGAACGCTTCAACCAAACTTTCCCCAATTCTCTTTCTTGATCAGAAGCATTCTCGCGTCGTTGTACAACAAGCGATTTTTTCTCGCTGTAGCTTAGCGGTGTGCTGATAGTACGAATAATACCATCCCGAGCGATCAATACGTCAATAGATTGTCCAAAAGTGCCTTGTTGGATAGCTATTTCCAATTCTCTACCCGCAGGATCCATCCGAACGCCATTAATACCTAATATTTCGTCATTTACATTTAGGCCAGCCTTCCATGCGGAAGAATTCCGATCTACGCCTTTAATATATATTCTCGTGTCATTGTTCGCAGTTCGTATACCCAAACTGAGCGTTTTGCTGTCGGCTAATTGATCGATCAGTTCATAACCCACAGGGTTGAAATAGCTATTATAATCCAACTCCTCAGTGGTGTATACTGCAGCAAATATTTCGGACAAATCCACGCCAGAAACTGCTTCCGCTAAGTCCTGGAACTCTTTTTCGGCAAATCCGCGTTGCTCCTTCAAATAAAACTGATTATAAGCTGCTTTTAAGACGTCGTCCATACGCTTTTTACCACCAGTTTCTGCAATAATTTTCAAGTCCATCGCCACAGCTAACATCGCACCCTTGTTATAATACGAAATGCTAGTGTTGGCTGAGTTTTCATCCGGGCGGTACTGCTTAATCCACGTGTCGAAACTCGACTGACCGACAGATTGTATCTCGTAACCCGGGCGATTGTACACCAGGTTAAATTCTTGTGCAAGCATCTGCAGATAATCCACTTCATCACGGAATGAGCAACGGTAAGTAATCAGATTATCATAATACGAAGTGAAACCTTCCATGATCCACAGCAGCGCTGTATAGTTTTCGTTTTCGTAGTCGAAAGGTCCAAGTGGCGCTGGACGCAATCGTTTCACATGCCACAAATGGAAATATTCATGCGCGACCAAGCTCAAAAAGTTGTTGTACGAGGCCGCTTGTGTATAACCATTGCGGCTAGCGCCGAGCACGGTCGAGTTGAGGTGCTCTAAACCGCCTGCACCTTGCTGATAATTGTGCGTGATAAAGACATAGCGATCGTTGGGATTGGATCCCCAAATGCGTGTTTCTTCCGCTACGATTTTTTGAATATCGGCAGCAAGCTGCTCCTTATTATAGTTGCCACCGCCGACCATCGCAAATTCATGTGGTATTCCTTCCGCTTCGAAATGCCAGACATCTTGATTTCCTATTTCTATTGGAGAATCAAACAAGATGTCGAAGTTCTCGGCTTCATATGTATGCTGATCTATTTCAGGCAAACCTGTTGTAATGGTTGACCAATTTTGTGGTAGCTCTACTTGCACCGTGCAAGGAAGATCTAAATGACCATCTACGTACAGAAATGTGCCCGCAGGGCTGATGAATGCATGCGTATCATCGATGAAATTTGTACGCACTGAAGTTTCGAAACCATATATACGATAGCGTACAGTCGTATCTTTTTGCGGATGATAGATGCGCCACGTGTTTTTGCTAATCTTCTCCTGTCTTACCGTTTCTCCATTATCCTGTTGCGCAGAAAACGACTCCACATGACGTGCAAACTCCCGTACTAAATACGATCCTGGTGTCCAAACGGGCATTTTTAGATCGATAAAATCAGCACTGAAACCTTTCAAAGAAAGGCTCACTTCCACATAATGTGCTTGTGGTTCGGTGAATGATAGGGTATAGGAGATCGTCGGTGTGGTCTGTTCGCTCATGGATTGTGATAAGGAGAAATAAATAGTTTAGGCTTCGATACGTTCGTAAACTTCAAAAGTAAACGCGAAAGCATGTTTTTCGTCGCTCTCGTGTCGCTTCGAATCAATCAATTTCCATTGCGACTCGTCGAATTCAGGAAAATATGCATCACCATCTATCGTCGTATGCACACGCGTCAGCAGGATTTTGTGTGCATACGGAAGCGCTTGTTTGTATATTTCGGCTCCACCGATAATAAAAATCTCGCGCTCATCACGGCAGTAGGTGAATACTTCGTTTAGCGAGTTCGCCACATCCACATCGTCCGCTGACCATTTTTGATCGCGGGTAATTACGATATTACGACGATCTGGCAATGCTTTGCCCATCGAATCAAAGGTCTTGCGACCCATCACCACCGAATGCTCTTTGGTTGTGTTTTTAAAATAGCGAAAATCATCTGGCAAGTGCCAAGCAAGATCATTGTTCTTCCCAATAACGTTGTTTTCTGAAGCTGCCGCAATCAGTGTAATTGTAATATTATTCATGTTTTATAATGATAGCGTAACCAGAATTACGCTATGGTGAATGCTTTGTGTGTACTAACTAAACAGCAACGGGTGCCTTAATGTGCGGATGAAAAGTATAATCTTCCAATTCAAAATCTTCGAATTTGAAATCAAAGATATCTTTCACATCCGGATTGATCTTCATCGTCGGCATCGGCTTCGGATCTCTGGACAGTTGCAATTCTGTTTGCTCAAAATGATTACTATAGATATGCGCATCGCCGAGCGTGTGGATAAATTCTGCTGCTTCCATATCACAAACCTGCGCCACCATCATCGTTAGCAAAGCGTAGGATGCAATATTAAACGGGACACCCAAGAAAATATCGGCACTGCGCTGATACAACTGACAAGACAATTGCGGTTTCAAGATACCTTTTTCGGGTTGCGCCGGCGCGACATAAAACTGAAAGAAAGCATGGCAGGGTGGAAGTGCCATATTGCCAATTTCGGCCACGTTCCAAGCCGATACGATGATTCGTCTAGAATCTGGCGAATTTTTCAACTGATCGATAACTTGTGCAATCTGATCGATATGTTGCCCATCTGGCGTAGGCCAAGAGCGCCACTGAGATCCATAAACCGGACCCAGATTTCCGTTTTCATCCGCCCACTCATCCCAAATACTAACACCATTTTCTTTTAAATAGCTGATGTTGGTATCTCCTTTCAGAAACCAGATCAATTCGTGGATAATGGATCGCATGTGTAACTTTTTGGTGGTAACCAATGGAAAGCCAGCTTTCAGGTCGAAACGCATTTGATAGCCAAATACGCTGCGCGTGCCTGTTTCCGTACGATCTGTCTTTTCGGTGCCGGTGCGGTATACATGATCCAATAGATCCAGATATTGCTTCATATTCTTATTTCTGTCATAGTTAAAAAAACGATGTTCTCCCCAGCTCATTGGTCACGATGGTAAAACCTCGCGCATGCTGCATAATGGTGGTATTGGAAACCACTATCTGCGAAGATAGCGGTTTTTCATATCATGCAGAGATCATATTTTTTCCACAAAGCACATTTCGAGCATTTTGTGTATTTTTGCAAAATGAAAAGCAGGTATCTGACGAACTCGTCGGGTAGCGATGCGTAGAAGAGTAAGCACATGGATGAGATGACAATGAACAAGAAGGTAGCGTTTTATACGCTGGGATGTAAACTGAATTTTTCGGAAACTTCTTCTATTGGACGCTTATTCAAGGATGCTGGCTACGATACCACTCCGTTCAACAGTCAGGCTGATGTTTATGTCATCAATACTTGTTCGGTAACTGATAATGCGGATAAAAAATGCCGTAAAGTGGTTAAAGAAGCCTTAAAACATTCTCCAAATGCTTACATCACGATCGTAGGCTGTTATGCGCAACTGAAACCCAAAGAAATCTCGGAAATACCGGGAGTAGATATGGTGTTGGGCGCAGCCGAAAAGTTCAATATCATCGAGCATATCAATGATCTAACCAAGCAGGAGAAAGCGGTGGTACACAATGCACCAATTGCCGAAACGCAGCAATTTGTATCTGCTTTTTCGATCGGCGATCGTACCCGTACTTTTTTGAAAGTGCAAGACGGTTGTGATTATTCCTGTACCTTTTGTACCATTCCATTAGCCCGTGGCGCGAGTCGTTCAGGTAGCATTCCTGATTTGGTGCAGCAAGCGGCAGATATCGCTGCTTCCGGTGTAAAAGAAATCGTACTCACAGGCGTAAATATTGGTGATTACGGTATTCGAGATGGCAAACGTCAGGATAAGTTTCTGGATCTCGTCAAAGCTTTGGATGAAGTGCAAGGAATTGACCGTATTCGGATATCCTCCATCGAGCCCAACTTGCTTTCTAATGAAATTATTGAGTTTGTCGCCCAATCGCAACGTTTTGTGCCGCACTTTCATATGCCATTGCAATCTGGTAACAACAAAACCTTGGCAGCAATGCGCCGTCGTTACAAACGCGAATTGTACGCAGAGCGTGTGGCAAAGATCAAATCTTTGATGCCTAATTGCTGCATTGGTGTGGATGTGATTGTTGGTTTTCCAGGCGAAACTCGCGAAGATTTCCTCGATACGTACAACTTCCTCAATGAGCTAGATATATCCTATTTGCACGTCTTTACGTACTCAGAGCGTGAAAATACCATTGCCGCACAAATGGAAGGTGCAGTACCTGGGTCGCAACGTAGCGATAGAAGCAAAATGCTCCATATCTTATCCGAGAAGAAACGTCGTGCATTCTACGAATCACAGGTAAATTCGATTGGCGATGTGCTGTTCGAAGGGGATGAGAAAGACGGTTACATGCACGGTTTCTCCAAAAACTACGTGAAAGTTCGTACGCCGTACGATCCGCTATTGGTCAATGAGATCGTTCCAGTACGATTTACCACCGTGACCGATTCGGGCGAAATGGATATGGAAGAGCTTCCGGAGTTATTAGCTCATTAGGTAGTAATTTTTCTCCATAATATTAGTTGCACCTTCACCAATGTTTCGCGAGAGCGATAGCACTATAAGTGTTTTATGGCAATTTACTGTGCGATTTTCATAATATTTTCATAATATCAGGTTGTTTTTTGCATAACGATGCGACGGTATTTTTGCTGGCACATTAACAGCACTATATTCGATTATTGTTTTATGAAAAGAACAGCTACACATCATGCATTTTGTGTTTTCTACCTGCTTACTTTACTGTTTGCTACCAGCAATCATGTACTTGGTCAAGGTACACAGGCCGCTATTGCGGGCCGCGTTTTGAATTCTTCTGGTGCGCCTGTTGCAGGTGCTACGATACAAGTTCGCAATGAATCTACCGGTTTTACCACGAGTTCAATAAGTAACGATCGTGGCAATTTTGATATTAAACAGTTGCCCTTAGGCGGTCCATATGTCGTTACGGCTACGCACCTGAGCAGTGGGGAAGGAGCTGTAACGGGTATTCAACTGAATCAAGGAGATGTGGCTCGCATCGAAGTTGAAGTTGTCTCGCGCACGTCCAGCCTAGATGTCGTAGAAGTCAATGCATCAGGTTTAGTAAATACGAAAGATTATTTGGGGGCAGCTACCGCATTCTCCTCCAAAGTAATTCGCTCTTTGCCAGTAAATGGACGGAATTTTACTTCCTTAACCGAACTTTCCCCTTTAGCTACAGCAGGCGGTTCTATTTCAGGCCAGTTAGCATCTTCTACTAACTTTACCATTGATGGTATGAGTGCGAAAAACCCAACATCTGCCGGATCAACTACGGCAAGAAGTGGTGCGCCTTATTCATTATCTATGGAAGCCGTACGTGAGTTTAAAGTGGTTACCAATCAGTATGATGTTACTTTTGGTCGAAGCGGCGGAGGTACAGTAAGTGCGGTGACCAAAGCAGGAACGAATACCTTAACTGGGTCGGCTTTTATGTTCGGTCGTGCAGATTGGTCGAGTAGCAGGTACGATATCGCAGGCAATCCACGTTTGGGAAGTTATGGAACCTATCAGTATGGGTTTTCGTTAGGAGGTCCGATTATAAAAGATAAACTCCATTTTTTCGCTGTGTGGGATCGTCAGCAAGACAATCGCGCATTGCTCATCGCCGATCTTCGGGGCGATTTAAACCAGCAAGTGTTTGGTATTAACCAAGCTACGCTCGATCGGTACTTGGGTATTGCCAGAAGTCGTTATGGCGTATCCGATGTGCCGCAGACCGGAGCTATTGATAAGAAACGGACTTCTGATGCTGGATTTTTAAGGTTAGATTGGCAGATCAATGATAAAAATTTATTGACCGTGCGCAACAACTTTACCTACGATTACAATCCATTAGGTTTGGCGGATAATACCAGTATTAATCTTCTGGAGTCTTATGGTAATGATAAAAACGTGGACAATAATTTTTTGGCGACCCTAAGAACATCTATATCTCCACGATTAACCAACGAGTTAAAAGTCCAATATCTTTATCTTTACCAGAATAGTACACAAGGCGATCAGATTGCACCGGGGTACATTCCGAGAGCCATCGTGGAAGGCGTAGAGTCTACCATTGAAGGAGGAACACTTCGTACCAACTTGCAGTTAGGAGGTCATCGCTTCGCACAAGAAAATTTTCGGAATCATGTGGTACAGTTAATGAATAACGTGTATTACGATACGGATTGGGCAAAGTATGTATTGGGAGTGGATTTGATGACGACTACTTCCAAATCTGTTTACGGTTCTGAGGTCAATGGACGTTTCCACTTTTCGGGTCTAGATAACTTGGAGCAAGGTAATGCTTATAGATATTATCGTGAAGTGCCGTTAAAAGACGATGTCGCGGTACGCGGTACAATTGCTAATCTCGGGGTGTATGGACAGATGCGTAAAGATATTGCTCCGGGAATGGAAATAACAGCCGGACTTCGCTTCGATTATGCGGGCTATCCTAAAGCACAGTACAACCCATTAGTCGACCAAGAATTGGGTATTCGAACCGATAATAAGTTGGGTACATTTATCATACAGCCAAGATTACAATTTAGTTGGGATATCAACCAGAATGGTACAGATATACTACGTGCTGGTGCTGGTATTTTTGCTTCTGATATCAACAATTACATGATTATCAATAACCTAACATTCGATGGAAGTAATTTTACCACCGTCGATGTACGTGGTGCTGCTGTTCCAGCGGTTGATTTTAATTCTTATCGCGCCGATATGAGTACGATTCCAACGGTGTTGGATCGGGGAGTACCTACCATCAATTATACAGGAGAAAATGCTGCCGTACCAACAGTGTACAAAGCCAACCTTTCTTATACACGCTTTATTACTGATAGGTTCAAAGTAAGCGCTACAGGCTACATGACTTTGGGACGTAATAACTATACATACATTGATCGTAATATGGTGGCAGATCCGTTCTTCCGCTTAGCGAACGAAGGAAACCGCTCCGTATTCGTTCCAGAAAATACGATTCCAAACAATGGACAACCTGACTGGCAGCAAGGAAGAATTTCTGATCAGCTTGGTCGTGTGCTCGAACTGACGAGTATTGGTAAAGTGAATAATTATGCCGTCGTAATTGATGGTACATACAATTACTTTAAAGACGGCACGTTCACCGTGAGCTACACATGGAACGATACAAAAGATAATACGTCTTTTAATGGTAACGTGGCCAACTCAGCAACTTTATCTCAAGCGGTAATAAATGATCCACGCGACTTGAGTATGGTGACGTATTCTTCCAACCAATTTCGTCATAAGTTAGTAGCTTATGGAAACTTGCCTACCTTCTACGGTGTGCAGGTTGGTGTTCGATATACAGGGATTGGTGGTACAAGGTACAGCTTGCTCGCTGGCGCCAATACTAGTGGTGATTTTGGTGGTGCGGCGAATAACTTAGCGTATATATTCGACTATACCAATCCCAATACTCCGCAAAACATTCGTACTGGATTGCAAGCTATTTTGGATAACCCCGAGGCTAGTCAAAGTATGAAAAATTATATTGAGACTTATAGAGGTACGTTTGCAGAACGCAATGGCGGGATCAACGGCTTTTATGGTACGGTAGACGTTCGTTTGGCGACCAACGTGAAGCTTTTCCGTTCGCACAGCGTAGAAATATCTGGCGAGATTTTCAATTTTATGAATATGCTCAACAAAGAATGGGGCGTAATGCACAACCTGGGATCACAAGCGTTATATGCTTTGCCCGCAGCAAATGCTTTTACCGACGGTCAATTCAATTACAATGTTAATAGCGTAGGCCGGGCGGCACCATCCGGCAACCCGTTCCAAGTTCAATTCGGAATGCGCTATGCCTTCTAAAAAAAAATATTCCACCAACCAATTGCATAGCAAATAGTTGCTGTGCATGACAATAAATTATGCTAGCTCCGATGTTAAAGCGTCGGAGCTTTTTTAGGTTTTTGGAGTTGAATAGCCACAATGACGGTAAGAATGAAGATCAGGCCAAACCATTGTCCGCCAGACACATATTCGCCTAGTATCAAATGCGACATGCACACCGCCACAGGCAATTCTACTGCACTTAAAATACTGCCTAAGGAATATCCCGTTTTGGGCATGCCGTACGCAAATAGCAATGGTGGAATCACGGTGCCAAATAGGGCTAATAAAAGCCCATAAGGTAACAAGCGAAGCATCGTATCCAAGCATAATAATCCAACCGGTCGCAATAAGACTATGATAAGTAGCAAAGCACCCGAAATCATCAAAGCACTTTTTAATACCGTCGGATAATCGTTACCAATTCGACCATTAAGCATGATAAAAAGCGAATAGGCCGTAGCGGCACCTAATCCGTACAACAATCCTTGAATAGACAGTTTAGGAGCCTCTTCTTCTAAAAATCCTGTGGAAAATATGGTTCCAATGATGATCAGCACACAACCAATTAATTGTATTGTACTCGGAGCTTTTCTAAACAGTAGCCACTCTAAGATGGCGCCAATCCAAATGTATTGCATCAATAGGATAATCGCGATCGAAGCCGGTACGAGTTGTACACATTGATAATATAATACACTGACTAGTCCAGTGCTCAAGCCAGCTACGATCAACAACCACTTAGGATCTTTGCGATTGGTAGGCCGTGTAGATGTTGTGCTTAATGGTGTAAATGCATACACCAACCATAAAAAAATGGCGCCAAATAGTGCCTGAGCGCCAGTTACCTCACCTAAGCTAAAATCTGCTTCATACGCTTTTTTTACAAAAGTTGAAAGTACGCCAAAACTTGCTGCTCCCCAAAAAACAGCCAACGATCCTTTTAATTTTTCCATTACCTCGCAAAAGTAAATAACAAATGTGGAAAAAAGTGCTTTGCTTTTTCGTATCACGAAAATACTTTTGTAGCATGGCGAATAATATTACACAACTCCGTTTCTATAGAGCGTATCATGTCATATTTATGCTATGCGGCGCGTTGTTAATTAGCTCGTGTGGTGCTCGAAAAAAAGCTAATACGAATAATCGGTATGGAAAACTAGAAAGTAGTAGACACCGAAATACAGCGAAAACACCTGTGTCTGATGCCAGTAAAGCGCGCTCCATGACATATTCCGGGAATAAGCTCGACAATTACGCGCAATTGTTAGGAGTAAATAGTCGTGAAATCTCCAAAAGCAGCGATCTATATCTTTTTATAGATGATTGGATGGGAACGCCACACCGCACGGGCGGTCTCGATCGCAATGGCATGGATTGTTCAGCCTTCGTCGGTTTGCTGTATCGGGAGATATATCGTCAAAATCTGCCACGCACTTCTCGGGATATGGCTGAAAACGTGAAGCGGAAATATGAAAACCAACTTCGAGAAGGTGATCTTGTATTTTTTTCTTTTGGTGGGCGCAATATTGATCACGTCGGCATCTATTTGCGCAATGGCAAGTTTGTACACGTTTCTACCAGAAAAGGCGTTATCATATCTGATTTGAGGGACACATGGTATTACCGTTATTTCAAGCGAGCCGGAAGTCCCAAAACTTAGTCAACAAAACGTCTCTTTATACACTTGCAGTCATAAAGTGTGTATAATTGCGTACTTTTGTGCGCACTTTACATTTTTATATTATGTCTGATAGAGGGAAACGCATTTTTCTCGGAATTTGTATTATCGTTCCATTTTTTATTTACTGCTTTTACTATTATTCTGCAATGGTAAAAAATGCACCGTTTCGCTTTACCGACTTCGAGGCCATTGAGCTTACTTACGGTACACCCGATTCGATGCAAAATCACTACAGCTCGACCACACATTTGTATCAGTTCGAGCGTAAAAATGGCACTATAGCATTGGATACAGTAAAACTGCGTGACAATGACTTACTATATCTCCATCGCAAGGCACAAGAGTTAGGATTTTGGAATGTAGATGATAACATGACTACGCCAGAAGCCGATCGCAACCCTTCGACACCGAGGTTCGTTTTAAAATTTACGTATAAGGAAAAATCAAAAGAGGTAACCTTGGATACCGATTATCCAGGAAATCCGAAGATGAAGGAAGCTGCCAAAACCACGATCGATGAGGTCATGAAGATGATAGCCGAGGCACAAGCTCGCTAACTTCGTCAATACATATTATTAACATAATGCATAGATAACACAGACTTTAAACAGCTAAATTACATTTGTATTAAGTAGATCATTTGTTTTTATACTTGTGTTTAGTTAGTTACAGGTCTGTTGCGAAACATGCCACTGAGTTATCACAAAGCCATCTCCATGATGGCTTTTTTTATGGCCTTTTTTGCGATACGCATATTGCGTAGGGTCGAATATTTCCGTAACTTCGTAGCAATGGACAATTTCATTGTTTCGGCTCGAAAATACCGCCCAGTCACCTTTGATTCGGTCGTCGGGCAGTCGCACATCACCAATACCCTCAAAAATGCCATTCACAACAATCAATTGGCACAAGCATTTTTATTCTGTGGTCCGCGGGGTGTGGGGAAAACTACATGTGCGCGTATATTAGCAAAAACAATAAATTGTGAGCAGATTTCCGATAATACAGAAGCCTGCGGCGAGTGCAATAGCTGCCGTTCCTTCCAGAACGGTAATTCGTTTAGCATTCACGAACTCGATGCTGCTTCCAACAATTCGGTAGAAGATATTCGCTCCTTGATTGATCAGGTTCGAATCCCACCTCAAACGGGCAAGTACAAAATCTACATCATCGATGAGGTGCACATGTTGTCACAGCAAGCTTTCAACGCTTTTCTGAAAACGCTCGAAGAACCGCCCACATACGCGATCTTCATACTCGCTACTACCGAGAAGCACAAAATCTTGCCTACGATCCTGTCTCGATGTCAGATTTTTGACTTCAATCGTATTCAGGTAGAAGATATGGCCAATCATTTAGCTAGAATAGCGAATAATGAAGGCATTAGCTATGAGAATGATGGCCTACATGTCATCGCGCAAAAAGCGGATGGTGGATTACGCGATGCATTGTCGATGTTCGATCAGATCGTAAGTTTTTCGAACAAAGAAATCACCTATCGGGCAGTCATCGACAACCTCAATATTCTGGATTACGATTATTACTTTGATCTACTGCAATACATCGTGCAACAAGATGCTGCGCAAGCTTTATTGGTTTTTGATAAGGTACTGACCAACGGATTTGATGGCGGACATTTCATCGCCGGCTTATCAGCACACTTACGCAACTTGTTAGTAGCCAAAGAACCTTCTACGATCAAGCTATTGGAAGTAGGTGAGAATATTCGTAAGAAATACTTAGAGCAATCTCAACAGCTCAATAGCGGCTTGCTATTGTCGGCCATGAACATCGCCAACCAATGCGAGATTAATTACCGAACCAGTAAAAATCATCGGCTTCAAGTAGAGCTAGCCCTGCTCAAAATGTGCCACATCGCTACCGCGATTAAAATGAGCCTCGCAGAAACATCAACGGAAGTTGATGTAAAAAAAAACTAACGGATAAAACGCCCGAGACAGCAAGTAATTCGTCGGCAACGACTAATCGATCGGTACAAGATGCTTCTAAGCCAGCTGCAGTAGCCGATTCTACAACTCCTGCACAGGATTATGTTAATACTTCGGCACAATCAGCATCCAGCTCAATAGCCCAGTCGAATACAATAATATCGAACAATCTGCCTGCTGCAAATGCTATTTCTGCCGCTCAAGTAGCATCGGAAAAACCTGTTGTATCGCCATCAAAAGGATGGGGCGCCATGCCAGCTAAAAAATTACTGCCCGATCTTAATACAATTCTCGACCAGAAGGAAGAGCAGAAAGAAGAAAATGAACTGCTACAGGGCTCTGAATTTGCCGAAGTAGATGTAGAGGATTTTTTGAAGAAATGGAATGCTTATGCTGAATTTATAAAGCAGGAAAACAAGATCACTTTATACACCATCATGACGTCCAGTACGCCGACTCTTCAGGGCAATACGATCGAAGTCGAGGTGGAAAATATGGTGCAGATGGAAGAGATGAAGCTTGGGAAAGTGGATATTCTGAATCACCTCAGGGTACAACTCAGAAACTATGCCTTAGAAATAAAAGAGGTGGTGACCGAGAAGACCAAAGTTCGTAAACCGTATACTTCTCAGGAAAAATACCAAGCTATGGTCTCCAAAAACCCTGCTTTGGAGACCCTTAGAAAAAAATTTGATTTAGGCCTGAGCTAAATTCACTAGCCTAACAGCGCTTTTACGACTTGTGATATCGTACTACCATCAGCTTTACCCGCCAGGCGCTGATTAGCCAAACCCATCACTTTACCCATATCCTTCATAGAAGAAGCGCCGCTCTCGGCTACAATTTCTTTGACAATCGCTTCAATCTCGCTGCGGTCCAGTTGTTTTGGTAAGTACGCTTCAATCACTTGCTGCTCTTCTACCTCGATTTGGTACAGGTCATCGCGATTTTGCGTTTTATAAATCTCAGCAGATTCTTTGCGTTGTTTTACCAATTTCTGCAAAACTTTAATCTCCGTATCCTCAGAGATATCTTCTACATGTGTTTTCTCGGTTTTTGCCAATAAGATTGCTGACTTGATCGCGCGCAATCCTCTTAATTTGATAGTGTCTTTGGCGATCATAGCCGCCTTGATATCTTGATTGATGGTTTGTTCTAAAGACATATTCTATTTATTTCTATTAACAATAGTGCCTGTGGCTTGTGCCGTAGGCATGATGAGTAGATCATTGATATTTATATGAGCACGCCGCGATAAGACAAAAGCAATCACTTCAGCAATATCTTGTCCGCTCAGTGCTTCCACGCCTTGATATACGGCTTTTGCTCGGTCGGTATCACCATGAAAACGTACCTCCGAAAATTCAGTTTCGACCATGCCGGGATGGATTGCCGACACTCGAATTCCCTTTTCCAGCAAGTCTATTCGCATTGCTTTGTTTAATGCGTCCACTGCATGTTTGGTCGCACAATACACATTGCCATTGGGATATACTTCCTTTCCTGCAATGGATCCAATGTTGATGATATGTGCATTTGTACTGTTTTTCATCAACGGAATCACAGCACGGCTCACATAAAGCAAACCTTTAATATTGGTGTCGATCATGGTATCCCAATCGCTCAGTTTGCCTTGTTGAATAGGGTCCAGGCCTTGACTTAGTCCAGCATTATTGATCAAAACATCGATATTTTGCCAATCTGCAGGGAGTGTATCTGTGGCTTGTTGCACGGCATTTGCGTCGCGTACGTCCAAGGTAAAAGTCAAAATTTCCGTTTCGGGAAGATCCGTCAGAATCGCTTGCTTAAGTGCTTCTAACCGTTCCGTTCTTCGCGCACAAAGCGCCAATCGATAACCTTCTTTTGCTAAAACCCACGCGCAAGCCTGGCCGATACCCGAACTTGCTCCGGTAATCAATACGGTTCTATTCATGTTATTTTGTGGCTTCATATATCGTACAAAATCCAAATGTTTGAGGTCGTACCTTCGCTTCGGTAAATCCCGCTTGCTGCAACATTTTTGCAAAAACGGCTCCACTCGGAAATTGTGCTACAGATTCTGGTAAATAGCTGTAAGCGCGCTTATCTTTAGAGATCAGTCTGCCCAAAGCTGGTGTAAATTTATGAAAGTAGAAATGAAATAACTGCTTGATCGGAAACGCCGTTGGATTGGAGAGTTCCAGCACAATTGCTTTGCCTCCAGGGCGAATCACGCGATGAATCTCATTTAATCCTTGTTGAAGATTTTCGAAGTTGCGCACACCGAAAGCAACGGTAACAGCATCGAAATGTCCATCAGCAAATGGAAGGTTTTCTGAATCGCCTAGCATCACCTCCAATTGATCAGACAATCCCTTTTTTCTGATTTTTTCTCTGGCTACTGACAACATGCCTTCAGAAATATCAATGCCGGTTATCTTTTTCGGATTTAATAATCTTATGGACTCAATCGCGAAATCACCGGTACCAGTGGCTACGTCCAATATATGCTGTGGTGTTATGCTACGCAATGAACGAATCGCCTTGCGGCGCCAAATGATATCGATGCCCATCGTCATGAAGCGATTAAGCATGTCGTAGGTAGAAGAAATGTTGTTAAACATATCAGCTACTTGCTCTTTTTTATTGCCGTCTGCCGAATATGGTTTTACTGTTGAATTAGGAGCTGCCATAGATACAAAGATACAATAATGCATGGGGAGACTATAAGCTATTTGCGGAAAAAAATGGCTCATCGCAATCTCGTCCAAAGTTAAAAAAGTGAGAATATTTTAAATTGACACAAATAGCTTATCCACATCAACGATGTGAATTAAACATGATTGTATTACGCAGTTTTTCAGATTGTTATGACTGTTGTCAACATTAGATTTATAATTAATGTGGATTACGAATACGTTCTATTATACGCTAAACAGGTCATTATTGCGTTTAGAAAAAAAGGGTGTTCAAAACTAAAATCATACGTCGTAGCTATTTTTATTACTTTTGTTGTCCCATCAATGTTTGCCGCATGACGGAAGCAGGGAATGTGTGAAAAACTCCTCAAAAATCCAATATATCTATATGTCACAACAAAGCGAAAATAACACTAATGACGCTGGAAAATTCGGCAAGGCCAATTTGAACAGAAAGCGGGCGAGCGTAAGCAGCTTGATCGGCGGACTGGGTAAGTTGCCGCCTCAAGCCCCTGATCTAGAAGAAGCGGTGTTAGGTGCGCTCATGTTGGAGAAAAATGCCCTGAGTGAAGTGATCGATATCTTGAAACCGGAGTCATTTTACAAAGAAGCTCATCAAAAGATTTTTCAAGCCATTTATAATCTATTTCAGAAGACATCTCCAATAGATTTATTGACCGTCACTACCGAATTGCGCCAAATGGGTGCATTGGAGATGGTGGGTGGAGCCTATTATATTACACAACTTACAGATCGCGTGGTATCTGCGGCTAATATCGAGTTTCATGCCCGTATTATCTCGCAGAAATACATTCAGCGTGAACTGATTCAGGTATCTACCGAAATTATCAATGCCTCCTACGATGAAACTAGTGATATTTTTGATCTACTAGATCATGCCGAAAAGAGCCTTTTCGATATTGCACAAAACAACTTGAGACGCGATTCTCGCAAAATGGACGACATTATGCGAGAAGCGATCAACGCATTGGAACTATTGCGTGATCGTACCGATGGCTTAACAGGTATTCCGAGCGGATTGACTGCACTGGATCGCATGACGTCAGGTTGGCAACCTTCTGATTTAGTGATTATTGCGGCGCGTCCGGCGATGGGGAAAACAGCTTTTGTACTTTCGGTAGCGCGAAATGCGGCGGTGGATCATCAGCGTCCAGTAGCGGTATTCTCTTTGGAGATGTCGTCTGTGCAATTAGTGAATCGTTTGATTGCAGGTGAAACGGAAATCGAACAAGAGAAACTGAAAAAAGGAAATCTGGCTGATCATGAGTGGCAACAGTTACACTCTCGCATCGGCCGATTAACCGAAGCGCCACTGATTATAGATGATACGCCAGCCTTAAATGTATTTGAGTTTCGCGCAAAATGCCGCCGTCTAAAAGCACAACACGATATCCAAATGGTGATTGTGGATTACTTGCAACTCATGCATGGCAAGAGCGAAGGTAAAGGCGGTGGAAACCGCGAGCAGGAAATCGGTAGTATTTCTCGTGCGCTGAAATCTGTAGCAAAGGAATTGAATGTGCCTGTTTTAGCCCTATCACAGTTAAGCCGTGCGGTAGAATCCAGACCAGGAAATAGTAAAAGACCGATGCTATCCGATTTGCGGGAATCCGGATCTATTGAGCAAGATGCGGATATGGTATTGTTCTTATATCGCCCAGAATATTATGGAATGACGGAAGATGAAGAAGGTCGACCTACAGCAGGTGTTGGCGAAGTTATCATTGCCAAACACCGGAATGGTGAAACCGGAATTGTACCGCTGAAATTCGTCGGTAAATATGTGAAATTCGTGGATCTCGAAGACGATTTTTATGGTATGGATGGCGGTAAGCATGATGGTTTTGGTGCTTTTGGAGGACCTCCGTCGCCATCTGCGATGGCGCCATCGGATAGTTTTGGCGGTGGTATCACGATGCCATCACGCATGAATGATATGCCAGATGATGCGCCGTTTTAGATTTTATTAAAAGGAGCAATGTCTCGCAAAAAATGTAGTCATTTTCCATGTATAAGTTAGGCCATTTTATGCCATTGCATGACGAATTCCTTTTCTCCTGTTGGTTGATCGATTGTTTCCGATGAAATTGTAAAGCCTTTTGACTGGTAGAATCTTATGCTCTTTTCGTTTTTCTGATAGACCGATAATGTCATTTCAGTACGTAAATTTTTGACGTGGTTTAAAAGTATGCTTCCAATACCATTTCCCTGTTGTTCGGTGGCTACAAAAATAGATGCAAGATGATTGCCTACTAATGCAACGAAGCCGCAAATAGTGTTCATTTTTACAACAACGTACACCTCCGAATTGGGGAGATACGTTTCTTCCATCGCGCGCTTATTTGTGATCCAGTAATCTGCTGCAACAAAATGGTGAGCTGCTAATGACGCTTGCAACCATAAATCCGATATAAACGGTAAATCTTCCGCCTTACTTTCTCTAATAACAATTTCTTTCATGCCAAATTCTTACTGCATAAACGAGGTATCACTTAAGCGCTTAATTACTCTTTTTCCGGATTTAGCTTGCTGTAAGAAAGATATGCCACCACTCACACCATGTAGATCCAAACTATCGAGAGATTCTACAGGTAGTCCTAACCACATGACATGGAATAAGCTCAGTGCCTCGCCATGCGAGATGATAATAATATTTTCTTCCTCGTTATGTAGTATGTCGGTAAAAAAAGGCAATAGCCTTTGCCAGACATCAAATTTCGATTCTGCATCGTGAAAACATCTATCATAAATGGTGTGCTCTTCGCTTTCAATATTATCTCGGAGCCACTGTACTGATTTTCCAACAGCTTTTCCCAAGTTTCTTTCTCGAAGAGCATCAATCAGTTGATAGTCGCCATCCCATTTATTGGCTACAAGACGAGCCGTCTGTTCCGTTCTTGTAAGTGAGGAGGCGTAGATAGAAAAGTGGACCGTAGTAAATGCAGTCTTTAGGTTCTGAGCAATATTTTCTGCCTGCAACAATCCCTTTTCACTCAATTCCCAATCCGTCCAAGACCCAATCATACCATTCGTATGGTGAATAGATTCAGGGTGTTGAATAGTAATTACATTTTTCGGTTTAGACATGTATGTTTGTGGTATTTAGATCTTGTTGTATATGTCTCAAACAGTGGTTACAATGCTATTTTGCGGCATAAAAACATTACAATCAGCAAAAATAATAAATCATAAGGTGCTAATCAAAGGTAAGGTCAAGCGAGATGGGACTAGATAATATAATACACAACACCACGAGTTTAGCACTATTTGCAATCGGTTTCTGATTTTGGTTAAATAGACCAAGATAAAGTTCGTAAATTTGACAGGTATTTCGTGAACAGGAAACTGCGCGAACACGAAATGATAGGATAAATAATTTGTGAATAGAATTTTAAGGTACATAATTCATTGAATAACTATAATACAGAAGATTATTTAGCGGGACTCAACCCCTCTCAACGTGGTGCTGTAGAACAAATCAAAGGTCCAGTAATGATTGTAGCGGGTGCCGGATCTGGCAAAACTCGCGTAATTACGTATCGTGTAGCACATTTGATTCGTCAAGGAGTAGATCCTTTCAATATATTGGTATTAACCTTTACCAACAAAGCGGCAAAGGAGATGCGCGAGCGAATCATGAAAGTGGTAGGATCTGAAGCGAAGAACATCTGGATGGGTACTTTTCACTCGGTATTTGCGCGTATTTTGCGTTCGGAAGCCGAGTTGATCGGTTATCCACGCAATTTCACAATTTACGATACCGACGATACCAAAAGTTTGCTGCGTGCGATTCTGCGCGAGATGAATTTAGATGATAAGCTGTACAATGCCAATCATGTGTATGGACGAATATCTTCAGCCAAAAATAACCTGATATCGCCACAAGAATACAACAAGAATGAAGCAATCATGGCCGAAGATCGGTCGAATGGCCGTCCACAATTGGGCGAAATTTATATGACCTACGCGCAGCGTTGCTATCGTGCCGGAGCGATGGATTTCGATGACCTATTGTTCAAAACCAACGTATTGCTCAATAAACATCCCGATACGTTGCACAAATATCAGCATCAATTTAAATACCTGATGGTAGATGAGTATCAGGATACCAACTTTTCGCAGTACCTTATCGTAAAACGTTTGGCGGCGGTGCACGAGAATATCTGCGTGGTAGGGGATGATGCGCAAAGTATTTACGCTTTTCGCGGAGCGAATATCCAAAATATTCTAAATTTTCAGAAAGATTATCCTGACGTACAAGTGTTCAAATTAGAGCAAAATTACCGTTCGACCAAGATGATCGTCAATGCTGCAAATAGCATCATCGCCAACAATAAAAATCAGCTGGAGAAAAATGTATTTTCGGACAACGAAGATGGTGAGAAAATCAAAGTAAGCCGTGCTTTCTCGGATAATGAAGAAGGAAAGATCGTGGCCGAAACTATTCTGCAGGAGAAATCTTTAAAAAATCTGGTATATAAGGATTTTGCCATTCTGTACCGTACCAACGCGCAATCAAGATCACTTGAAGAAGCACTAAGAAAACTCAATGTTCCGTATAAACTGTACGGCGGTACATCGTTTTATCAACGGAAAGAGATCAAAGACCTGATTTCCTATTTTAGACTTACCTTCAATCCTAATGATGAGGAAGCACTGAAGCGCGTGATCAATTACCCTCGAAGAGGTATTGGTGATACCACCATCGAAAAGCTCATGGTCGCTGCCGACCAGAATAATTATCGACTGTGGGATGTGCTAGCCAACTCCGGTAGCTTTCTGGATGGGCGTAGTGCTAATGCAGTTGTCAATTTTGCGACTATGATTCAAAGTTTTCAGGCAGTTGCTAAGAATCAATCGGCTTTTGACACGGCAATGCACATTGCGCAGCACTCTGGATTGCTGAAAAGTCTGTACGAGGATAAATCAGTTGAAGGTCTTAGTAGGTACGAAAATATACAAGAGTTACTTAACGGAATCAAAGAATTTTCGGAACGCGAGGATCTGGAAGAGAAAGGTTTGGATATCTTTTTACAGGATGTTGCGCTCTTGACGAATGATGATAAAGATAAAGATCCCAATGCCGATACAGTCTCGTTGATGACTATCCACGCATCCAAAGGATTAGAGTTCAATTCGGTATTCATCGTCGGGATGGAAGAAAACCTTTTCCCCTCCCAACTGTCTCTTAATTCGAGATCTGAATTGGAAGAAGAGCGTCGCTTATTTTACGTCGCGGTAACCCGTGCCGAGAAAAAATTGCATATTTCCTACGCTACATCACGATATCGTTGGGGATCATTGAATAATTGCGAACCGAGTCGTTTTTTAGATGAATTGGCACCAGCATGTTTGGAGTTGGATTTCAAACCGAGAGTTCCTGCACAGCAGGAGGGCGGTTTCTCGTCCGAACGAATGGCATGGCAGCGCGAAGAATCATTCAGCAAGCCAAAGCCAAAAGTAGTAAAAACCACATCCATCTTGCCCAAAGCGCACGTGCCCACAGCAGGCTTTGCACCATCAGATACTAGTGGCCTACAGGTCGGCATGGAAGTTGAACATGAACGCTTCGGTTTTGGAAAAGTTGTGAACTTGGAAGGTAATCGACCTGACTTAAAAGCAACTATTTTTTTCAAAGAGTTGGGACAGAAGCAATTGTTGCTTAAATTTGCTAAGCTTCGAATTGTATAATAAAACACAATTAATAAAGAATTAGGACGTCATTAGCTTCATAATCAGACGTTTGTATATAAAATAACACTATGAGTTTTGATTATAATAGTACTCGGTCGCACCTGATTTTGGCCGAATATGGCCGTAATGTGCAAAATATGGTCGACTATATTTGCACCATCTCAGATCGTGACGAGCGTAATCGGTTGGCACAGGTCGTGATTGATATGATGGGAGTTTTAAATCCCCATTTGCGTGACGTATCCGATTTCAAGCACAAGCTATGGGATCATTTATATATTATTTCTGATTTCAAGATAGATGTAGATTCACCTTATCCTATTCCAGAAAGAGGACAGATTAGACAAAAACCTGAAACTTTGTCTTATCCGCAAAAACGCATTCGTTACAAACACTACGGCCGTACCGTAGAAGATATGATTAGCAAAGCGATTGCACAGCCTGAGCCAGAATATACCGATCGTATGGCATTATCCATTGCTAATTTTATGAAGATGGCTTATTTGTCGTGGAATAAAGATTCGGTATCTGATGAACATATCATCCAAGATTTGAAAGAATTGTCAAAAGGTGCTTTGGTGCTGCCGGCGGATACGGTATTGACCAAATTAGATTTCAAATCGGCGCCTCCAGGCAGTCGTACAAAATCGACCAGTACCGGGCAGCAAAATAACCATCAGAAAAATGCCGGAGCGGGTAAAAAGCCGATGATGAAAAAGAAAGTCGGCGGTTATAGCAACAATAACAAGAACAATAATAATAGTAACTACAATAACAACAGAAAGAAGTTTCAATAAGTTGTAAAACACAGAAGAGGTAGATCGCGATTTACCTCTTCTGTGTCTACAATGGAATGCAATATACCTATGAACGCATTTGAAATACGTGGCGGGAAGCCATTGAGTGGAGAGATCATTCCACAAGGAGCTAAAAATGAAGCGTTGCAAATTATTTCTGCCGTGCTGCTATCTCCCGAAAAGATCACCATCAGCAATATCCCAGATATTAAGGATGTAAATAAATTGATCGATCTATTGGCGGCTTTGGGCGTATCTGTCAATCGTTTGAATGAAGATACTTACGAGTTCGAAGCGAAAGATATTAATATCGACTACTTCCAATCCGATGAGTTTAAGAAAAAAGGTGGCAGTCTGCGTGGATCTATCATGATCGTAGGGCCGCTTTTGGCTCGTTTTGGTAAAGCTGCTATTCCTAAACCGGGTGGCGATAAGATTGGCCGCCGGAGATTGGATACACACTTTTTGGGTTTTGAAAAATTGGGAGCCAAATTTAATTACGACGCCGACAAAAATTTCTTTAATGTAGATGCTACGCAGTTAAAAGGCACCTATATCCTTATGGATGAGGCCTCAGTAACGGGTACCGCAAATATTGTGATGGCTGCTGTATTAGCCAAAGGCACAACGACGATTTATAACGCCGCTTGCGAACCATATCTACAACAGCTTTGTAAGATGCTGAACCGTATGGGCGCCAAGATTTCTGGTATCGGATCTAATTTGTTGACCATCGAAGGTGTCGACAAATTAGGAGGAACGACACACCGTATGTTGCCAGATATGATCGAGATTGGTTCATTTATCGGTCTGGCAGCGATGACCGGATCGGAGCTTACCATCAAAGATGTTTGCTTTGCTGAATTAGGGATCATTCCATCTATTTTTGCTCGATTAGGTATACAATTCGAACTACGGGGAGACGATATTTACATTCCTGCTCAAAAGAGTTACGAGATTGATACATTCATTGATGGCTCTATCTTGACCATTTCTGATGCGCCTTGGCCGGGTTTTACGCCCGATTTATTGAGTATCGTACTGGTTACGGCTATACAAGCAAAGGGAAACGTTCTGATTCATCAAAAAATGTTCGAAAGCCGATTGTTTTTTGTAGACAAATTGATCGATATGGGGGCACAAATTATTTTATGTGATCCACACCGTGCCACCGTAATAGGTTTGAATAAGCAAAATACATTGCGTGGCATTGAAATGACGTCTCCAGATATTCGTGCAGGAGTATCACTTTTGATAGCAGCTTTGTCTGCTCAAGGTACATCGGTGATCCATAATATCGAACAAATTGAGCGCGGATATCAGCATATTGAGAAACGGTTGAAAGCTTTAGGAGCTGATATTCGTCGTGTAGATGCCTCTCCGCAAGGGCATTAGCGTTTTTTTGATTTTTTTCGCTTATTGCAGAATACTTTTTATATTTGCTCTCAACTAGATGTTTAAACATTAAATAGATCAATCATGAATAGAATGACAGTAGTAGCGGCAGCAGCTGCATTAATTTTGTCAGCTTGTGCTGGCAACCCAGAAGGTAAAAAAGCAGAAACGGCTGATGCCGTAGAAGCTGGCGAAGCAGTAGGTACAGCTTACAATGTAGATGCAACACAATCTTCTGTAATCTGGAAAGGTACGAAAGTGACTGGATTTCACGAAGGTACTGTTGATATCAAATCTGGTTCTTTGCTAGTAGATAACGAAGCTATTTCTGGTGGTAACTTTGTATTGGATATGAACTCGATCAGCGCTACTGATCTTGAGGGTGAATACAAAGAGAAGTTGGATGGTCACTTAAAAAGCGAAGATTTCTTCAACTCGGCAGAGCATTCTGAAGCTACATTCCAAATCACAGAAGTACGTGAAGGTGCTTCGGCTAACGATGTAGTGATTGCGGGTAACCTGACTATTAAAGGTATCTCTAAAAATGTTACTTTTGATGCTACTGTTGAAGAGCTAACTGAAACTACTGTTAAAGTAAAAGCAGATTTTAACATTACACGTGCAGATTGGGGAGTTAACTACTCTGGTAAAGAGGATGATTTGATCTCTAAAGAGATCAATTTCAAAGTTAATCTTGTAGCCAACAAAGCATAGTACATAGACATAGTCTAGCGGAGCTAAGACTAGCGGGAAAACCTACAGAACTATATCTGTAGGTTTTTTTTATGGCCTTCGCACTCAATACTTCTCAAATTAACATGACATTGGCTTTTAGTAGAGGTGCTTTTTTGTATATTTAGACTTTAAAGTTTAAACTATGAAGACTATTGACGATTTAAATTTTTCGGGTAAAAAAGCACTTGTGCGTGTGGATTTTAATGTGCCTTTGGATGACAAGTTCAACATCACAGATGACAATCGTATACAAGGTGCCTTGCCGACTATACAAAAAATATTGAAGGATGGTGGATCCGTTATTTTGATGTCGCATCTTGGCAGACCAAAAGAAGGGCCTGTAGATAAGTATTCGTTAAAGCACATTGTAAAACACCTGTCTGACGTGTTAGGTGTAGCAGTACAATTCGCAAATGACTGTATCGGTAGCGAAGCAACTGATAAAGCAGCTGCCCTGAAAGCAGGTGAGGTTTTGCTATTAGAAAATCTTCGTTTTTATAAAGAAGAAGAAAAAGGGGATAAAGAATTTGCGAAAAAGCTAGCAGCGCTTGGTGATGTATATGTGAATGATGCTTTTGGAACAGCACACCGTGCGCATGCCTCGACAGCGATCATTGCAGAGAATTTCCCAAAAAATAAGGTTGTTGGTTATCTGATGGCCAAAGAGGTAGAAAATGCCGAGAAAGTTATGAATCATCCAACAAGGCCATTCACAGCTATCATGGGTGGCGCAAAAGTATCCGATAAGTTGGAATTGATCGAAGCATTGTTAGATAAAGTCGATAATTTGATTATCGGTGGTGGTATGGCTTACACATTTGTCAAAGCTCGTGGCGGCGAGATTGGCCAATCGTTGGTGGAATTGGATAAATTGGATTTGGCAAACGAGCTAGTGAAGAAAGCAGAAGAGAAAAATGTAAACTTGGTGTTGCCGACCGATGCACAAATTGCAGATCGCTTTGCCAACGATGCCGAAGTATATAATGGTGCTAATGATTCCATTCCTGCTGATAAGCAAGGATTAGATATTGGTTCAGAATCTGGTGAGCATTTTGCAGAAGTGATTTCTGCCTCCAATACCTTATTGTGGAACGGTCCGATGGGTGTATTCGAAATGGATACGTTTGCGAAAGGTACGCGCGTAGTGGCGGATGCAGTAGTGGCTGCTACAGAGCGCGGAGCATTTTCATTGATCGGCGGTGGCGATTCTGCTGCTGCGGTTTCTAAATTCGGGATGACAGAGCATGTGAGTTATGTAAGTACGGGCGGTGGAGCTTTGCTCGAATACATGGAAGGGAAA
Source organism: Sphingobacterium populi (assembly GCF_001586775.1). Classification (GTDB taxonomy): domain Bacteria; phylum Bacteroidota; class Bacteroidia; order Sphingobacteriales; family Sphingobacteriaceae; genus Sphingobacterium; species Sphingobacterium populi. The sequence continues at coordinate 43,188 of NZ_LQXS01000001.1, forward strand.
ACGCTTCCTGGCGTAAAAGCAATCACCGAAGGCGAATAAGCTTTATCAATCGTTTTGGATTATTAATAAAAAGCTTCAGTCAAAAAATCGACTGAAGCTTTTTGTTTTAACACCTGTATCGGCATAGTGCTACAATGTTAATACGTATAACTGATGTTGAATACGGGTACTACGCGCTGTGATGCGCGCTGATCATTAATATAGATACCTTGGAGGCCAATATTCACATCGGGCAACACGTAGCGCAGAAAGTTCACATCTGCAGATAGTCCTACACCAAAAGTTTTGGGCGCGATTCCCGAATCTTGTATGTTTTGGTAATCAGAAAACAACCGAGCTTGGATACGCTTTATATATGCTAGCGGCCCCACGGTCCAATCTGGATAAGCTATCGGCATACGGTACGACAGCAATAAGGTGTTGTCTACACGTGGAGATGGGAAATAACCAAAGCCACTGACTACCGGAATATCGTTATTGAATAGATATGTACCGGTTTTATGTTGAAAACCTATCCGCACTTGTAGACCATGATTGGATATGATGCCTGGAAAGAAAAATCCAGTTCTTACCGATAGAATATTGCCCGATAAGGCATCGCCAGCGAATGGCAAATGTCGATAAGTCATACTGAAGTTTTGTCCCCACATAGGTTGTAGATCCATCGTGCTGCGGCGCATATTGCGGTTAAAGTAGATTTGATAAGTCATCGGAAAGGCGATTTCCTCATTAAAGTTGCTAAGTCGCATATTGACATCATATCGTTTGAGGTATGAAGTTCCCAGATTTAAACCATAACTATAAATCATATGTTGTCTAAAGATAGACAGAGGGATCTGTACGTTAGCAGCATATAGGTGCTCACGCCAATCAAACTGGATGAAGCTCTGTTCATTTTCACGTGCTTGGCCAATTTGTCCTCTATTCTCATAACGCAAAGAAAACTTGGGGTAATATTTGGCATACGTGAAATCTGCGCTATAAATACTTTTACGGATATCTGTGTCATATTCGTAACCAAGTACAATTTGTGACGTATTCAAAAGATCGTTTGCCAACCAAAATACACCCGGTCGAAAGTTATCCAAGCTTTCAAAGTTATTGCTACTAATAGATAAACTATGAAAGTTGAATAAGCCAGAAATGCTATTATACGGGAGGCTACTAAGCGAATCGCTGGCTAATGTGTCGGTAAGTACCGCAGTGTGCTGCCCTTGCTCCGTATCTCGTCGATCGTAAAGCAATTGCTTGGTTGATGCTGGCAAAATCTGAGTTAAAGACTCAATTGGTCGTAGCGTTATCCGATATCCGTCGGGTGTGTATTCGTTTAATAAAAGAGAGTCAGAAGCTAGCAAAGATGGGTTAAAAGCGCCGTAAAGTGCATCTGTTAGTGCATGAATAGTTTGTGTATCACGATCCCAGCGATACAGATTATCTATGGCATTATAATGCGCCTTGTAAATAATATCGTCGCCAGCATAGATCGGGCGCTCAAGCGTTTGTTGCCCCCAAGGTAATAATTGCTCGTACTTCCCAGTAGTTGTTTCAAATTCGATTAAGCTCGTTCCAAGAGCGGAAACGGCAATACAAACAATTTTCTGACCGTTGCTATGAAACTGCGGTTGCTGTATGTGTATGCCGTCTGGAATCAAAAAGCTGCTTACCAAAGTTTCTGTAGCTAGGTCATAGCGTAATAAACTACTGCGGCCTGCAGGGTCAACGCGTACAACTGCGAGGATCTTATTATCCGCAGATAGACTAGGTGTATACACAAAATCGGGAAGATGAAGCGTTTTTCGCGCGCCAGTTTTCCAGTTTAATAGATGAATAACTTGGAATGTATTCTTGCCGTATCGCGGATTTTTACGGATCTCATCCCATACAATCAAGTTTTTATTAATATGAAAATAGGGAGTCAACTGTTGTCCAGTATACGCGATATGAGTTGATTTTCCGTCATAAATACTCACAATTTGCGACACCTTTTGAGGACTTTGAAATAAACTGAAAACCTTGCCGTCGTCATATTGTGGAAGCATATAATTCTGTGGATAGCGGCTCGATGGAGTCGGTAGGGCAGTCATTATTTTTTTTCCGATAGCTTCCTCTTTCCATACTGTGCTGAAAGAGTCGATGCTACTTTTATACAATTTTTGACTATTCAGAGATGCCGAATTATTACGGAGAGCTTTATAGAAATTGAAAGGGCGAAAAAGATTTCCGCGCATATCGTCAAGTATTTTTTCTCGAATCTCATAGCCATACTGATTGGTCAGATGGACATTCATCAAGTAGCCTGTAAGGTAAAATGTGGGTGTGATATCCCTAAAAGAACCTAAGATATTTTTGTCAAATGTGTAAGACCTACCGCTTAGTTCGTTTGCCCGAAGTGGCATAAACCAGGAGGGCATGCGGCCGCGACCGCCAGTGGAAAATTGCGTCTCAGTGGCAACGGCGTCTCCCTCAAAATACCATGCTGGCAGGTGGATGCCAAACATTGCAAAAGCGAATTGCTCCAAAAATGGAGCTCTTAATTTGCCTGACAATTTGTCCATTTGTGCAACATGCCGCAGCTCATGCTGAGCTAAGTTAGGAAGCCATTCCACGTTACTTGCGACGCCACTCGGCAAGGGGAAGAACTCCGTTTTTCGAGGCGCGAGCTGTACAAAACCATTTTGTAAAATATGATTTGCATGTAATACTACCGGAATTTTTCGGGGATGGCTGTTCAAATCTTCACTTGCATAATAGCGCATACTATCTAATAAATTCGTCAGGAGGGAGGCTTGCCGACGGTACGACTTAGGGAAAATAACTCGGTGATGCGGTGTCTGAAACTGCTCCCATTTGATGCGCGGATCTACCTGATCATTGTCTATGATTTGAGCATTTAACGTATGTGATGTTAATATGTAGATTAAAATACTTAAGTATTTGATAATGTAGTGTATATGGTATTTATATCTATTCATTTTTAGGTTAAGCTAATTTTATTAGTATTATGACGGCTAATGTTATGAACAACTTGTTAAGTTATTTTTTTATAAAACACTGTTTAATAGTTTTTTATGATTTATTACTTAAGTGATTTTTTTGCTATTTTGATGATAGTTTTTTCCTGATTATCGCTACGATTAGGCTTGGTGCTATTACGAGATAAAGCTAAACTATTTTGCGATATAATGTGTACTTGCAGAACAGTATTTTTTTAAAATTTCAGTTGGCGATTTGTAGCCTGATAAGATTTTCTCTTTAAATCGAACTATTACGCGGTCACTACTGGCGCTGTCTTTCTTTAGAAATTCTTTCGCTATGAGATGGATCTTGCATCTTGTAGAAGTTGAAGTTGTTTTGAATATGGTAAGAGTGGTCTAGGTTTTATTCTGTCCTATAGTAATATGATCTGGCGACATAATATATTGTTGGTAAATAGGTGACAGGATGTCATTGTACCTGTGTGGTGATCTGGTCGGTATTTGACCTTTTGGTCTTTGCTTCGGTAGGATAATAGCACAATAGTAGTAGATATAAAGCTCTAAAATTTAATTAGTGATTCCCGTCAAAATACCCGACTTTTGCAAGCGAATTATCAGATCAACACCAATGTAGGGTTTAATCATAGGAGGGCATTATGGAAGAATTAGATATGCAGGTAGAACGCATTGAGCTATTCATCGAACAAGGTGATATGCTATCGTTGGAAGGATATTTAAATGAATTAAATATTTCCGATGTAGAGGAGCTTATAGACGAACTCCCTGAACACGGTCCTTTGTTTTTAGAAACCTTAAGTATCAAGAGAGCCATCAACGTTTTTCGGATCTTAGATTTCCCGACGCAAGAACGTATTATCAAAAAGCTTTCTGCTCCCAAAGTACGGGAACTGATTAATGAAATGCCCCCGGATGACCGTACCTCTTTCTTAAGTGAATTAAAAGGAGATGCTGTAAAACGTATTATCATACTCCTTTCTCCCGAAGAGCGTAAAGAAGCCTTGTCACTTTTAGGCTATCCCGAGGATAGTGTTGGTCGTCTGATGACTCCCGACTACATCACCGTCAAATCGCATTGGTCCATACCACGCGTGCTCGATCATATTCGCCGGTATGGTAAAGCATCCGAAACTATTGACGTATTGTATGTCATCGATTCGGAAGGAAAGCTCATAGATGATATCCGGATTAAAGACGTACTTCTTGCCGAGCCAGAAAATTTGGTAGAAAATCTGATCGATAACCGCTTGATCAAATTATACGCAGACGATCCGCAGGAGGAAGCTGTCACGATTTTCCGAATGAACAATCGTGTGGCACTTCCAGTCGTGGATAATCAAGATATCATGTTAGGGATTGTGACCATTGACGATATACTCTGGGTAGCCAACGAAGAATACACCGAAGATATGCAGCGTTTTGGTGGTACTGAAGCTTTGGACGAGCCCTATATGGACGTTTCCATCTTTCAGCTCGTTACGAAACGTGCTGGCTGGCTTGTTGTGCTTTTTGTTGGTCAATTATTCACCGCTTCGGTCATCGAGCACTACGAAACACAATTGACCGTAGCATTGCTTGCCTTGGTGCCATTGATTATGTCCAGTGGTGGAAATAGTGGCTCACAAGCTTCGACATTGATTATCCAGGCAATGGCATTGGGTGAGGTTACATTAGCTGACTGGTGGCGTGTGATGAAGCGAGAGATTTTGTCCGGATTAGCGTTGGGGATTATTTTAGGTATTTTAGGTTTCATACGGATCGGCGCTTGGCAAGCTTTTACCGCTTCGTATGGTGATTCTTGGGAATTATTAGCCGGAGCTGTATCTCTTTCTCTTGTTTGTATTGTATTATGGGGTTCATTGATTGGGTCTATGCTTCCTTTCATTTTACGTCGCTTGGGAGCCGATCCGGCGAGTTCATCTGCGCCATTCGTATCGACCTTAGTAGATGTTTCTGGCCTGTTTATCTACTTTACATTCATTTCGCTTATTCTGAAAGATGTGATCCAATAATTATTCTGGTTGGTACTGAATAACTTGTGATTTTTTGGGTAGGAATATTTTGATAAGTCCTTAAATCTTCCGAATATTGTGTCACCGAAAGCAAACGGGGCAATATTCCTGAATAGCTCAGTTGGTTAGAGCATCTGACTGTTAATCAGAGGGTCGCTGGTTCGAGCCCAGCTTCAGGAGCAAATAAAAAATGGCTGTTTTGTACCAAAAACAGCCATTTTTTATTTAGGATATTTTTTAAAATTCCATTTGGAAGTCTAATTTTTGATTACTATTTTTGTACCGCTTTAGAGGGGAAGAAACCTCAAAGGATTAATTCCTGAATAGCTCAGTTGGTTAGAGCATCTGACTGTTAATCAGAGGGTCGCTGGTTCGAGCCCAGCTTCAGGAGCCCATGATAAATGCCGACAAATATTTGTCGGCATTTTTTTTGATCTACTATTAAAATTACGAGATACGATGAGTTTAGTAATCGTGGGTTCGGTAGCATTTGATGCGATTGAGACGCCTTTTGGTAAGACCGATAAAGAAGTGGGTGGTGCGGCAACATTTGCTGGCTTAGCGGCTTCCTTTTTGTACGATGAGGTGAAACTGATCGGTACGGTAGGTGGCGATTTTGGAAAGGAAAATCTGGACATCTTAACTGCGAAAGGAATCGACATTGCTGGAATCGACATTGTGGACGACAAAAAGACTTTTTTTTGGTCTGGTAAGTACCATGTTGATATGAATAGTAGGGACACTTTGATGACAGAGCTGAACGTACTTGCTGATTTTGACCCTAAAATTCCCAATTCTTATCAAGATTGCGAGTATCTCCTCCTGGGAAACCTAATGCCTAAGGTGCAAATGACTGTTCTGGATCGGCTTAACAAGACTCCAAAACTGATTGTGATGGATACTATGAATTATTGGATGGACGTGGCTCTAGATGATTTAAAAAGTGTACTTAAGCGAGTGGATGTTCTAACAATAAATGATGGCGAGGCGCGTCAGCTATCGGGCGAGTATTCTGTAGTAAAAGCTGCTGAAAAGATTCTAGCGATGGGACCATCTTATCTCATTATCAAAAAAGGTGAGCATGGTGCACTGTTATTTGGAGAAGGACAAGTTTTTTCTGCTCCGGCATTACCGCTCGCTGATGTTTTTGATCCGACAGGAGCAGGAGATAGCTTCGCTGGAGGTTTTGTAGGGTATTTAGCTCATGTGCAATCGATCAACTTTCATAACATGAAAAATGCGATTATTTATGGTTCAGCCCTAGCGTCATTTTGTGTAGAAAAATTTGGCACAGGGAAATTGCAAGAACTGACAAAAAGCGAAATCGCCCATCGGATTGAGCAATTCGTAGCGCTTGCCAAATTTGAAATAAAATAGGAGTACCTTAGTACTCCTTTATTTATATAATGAGAATTCCTACGACAGGAAATCTTTCAAAAACCTGATTGGAATGTGGTGCATCTTTAAGCTCTTCGGTTAGATCTTGTCCAGCCCAGTGCTCGTAATGTTGGCCATTTCTCCATAAGCGGCTACTTGAAACATCATAAATAATTCCTTGATATGCAACCCAAATTTCAGGCTTATCTTGACCATTTCGTCTGGCTAGCATACTCCTGCTAATCGAAGGCAAGCTATCCGCCATGTTTAGCTATATGCATTTAAGCTTTTTTTCATGGTTTTACGTGCTACGTGGATACGTGTTTTGACCGTTCCGATAGGAATATCCAAGTGAACGGCAATCTCGTGATATTTATAACCTTCGTAGTACATAGTGAATGGAACGTAATATTCCTCGCTCAACTTTCCAAGTGCGCTGTTGATGTCTTCCATCATAAATTTGTTTTCGCCTTTGTTGTGCGTGGCAGATACCACCAAATTTGCATTACTTATTTCCTCTTCTTTCGTGATAAAAGAATTCGTCTTTACCACACGTCTATAATTGTTGATAAACGTGTTTTTCATGATGGTGTACAACCAACCTTTTAAGTTAGTGCCTTCGCGAAAATTCTTGAAATAAGTTACGGCCTTCAATAACGTATCTTGAACCAAATCGTTAGCATCGTCACCGTCTTTCGTGAAGTTTCTCGCATAAGATTTTAGCGAATCCGAATGTTGTATTACGAGTGTATTAAATTCTAACTTGTTCATACTACTGGTTATTTATGTGTTTATTAATGTGTGATTCTAAACGAGTAACCTTAACACTTTTAGTTGAAGAAGGCAGTGAAACTGTCCGTTGCTTTAACCCTAATGTGCTTGGTTGCTCTTACAAAAACAAATACCGTGCAGAAATGAAATTAGAATTTAAAAAATGGTAAAAAAACAAATTATTTAGGTGTTAATAACCAGTTGTAAGGTATTTATATCATGCCCCAGGAGGTAATTTAAGCATTTTACTAGGTGGTATATTTTTTTTGATGAAATTTTAAATATTTAGAGAATATTGACTTCTCGATCTAGTAAAATATCAAACTTTTGTGCTACATCGTGTATAATTTGCTCTGATACAGCGTAGATATCCGAGCCAGATGCAGCGCCAGCATTAGTGATTACAAGTGCCTGCTTTGGCCAAACTAATACTTGGCCTATTTGTTTTCCCTTCCACCCACATTGTTCAATCAGCCATCCAGCAGCTATTTTGTATTCCTGCTGCGGCAGTTTATAGTAGATGGCGTCAGGAAATCTTTTGATCAGCACTTCGAATGCTGCTGCTGATATGATAGGATTTTTGAAAAAGCTCCCTGCATTTCCGATGGTACTCGGATCTGGTAGCTTTTCTACTCGAATGTGAGAGACCACCTCGGCAATGTCACGAATGCTTGGATTGGTGATTAAGCGTTGGTCGAGCTCGCTCTGAATAGCACCGTACGATATATTGTGTGCCGCCTTTAGATACAGCTTGTAAGTAACCGAGGTGATGATGTAGCGTCCTTTGTGTTTTGTTTTAAAAATGCTGTCGCGGTAGGAAAATTCGCAAGCGTCTTTGTCAAAAGTTACATATTCGCCACTAAGCGTGTCAAATGCTCTACAAGAATAGAAAATGTCCATTAATTCTACGCCATATGCACCAATATTTTGTACAGGAGAAGCGCCTACAGATCCTGGTATGAGTGCCATGTTTTCCATTCCAGGAAATTTATTTTTAACACAATACCACACAAGATCATTCCATACTTCGCCGCCCGCTGCAGTTACATACACATAATTTCCCTCAATGAAATGTTGCTTTCCCTTAATTCCGATATGTAAAATTAAGCCATTGTAGTCATCCGTGAACAATACATTACTTCCACCACCTATTACAAAAAATGGAGCTTTAAATGCTTCGCTTTTATATAACGATACCAAATCCATTTCGTGGGTAATTTTTGCGTATCGTTTAGCAATCGCGGCAATTCGGAAAGTATTTATGCTATCCAGCGCTGCATTTTCTAAAATTTCTAGACCCATATTTGACTAATTGCTCTGAAAAATCAGAGAAAAGATTTACCTTTAGTACTCTACCAGGGGTAAAGATACCCATTGTGACAGGTATAAGCTATAAATAAATACGAAAGATTATGAAGAGTGCTGACGCGAAACGCGTTAAAATTATTGAATCCGCTTTGCGTAGATTTTCCCATTTTGGTATGGCAAAAACCACCATGGCTGAAATTGCTAAAGATTTGGCTTTCTCCAAAGCACTTTTGTATTATTATTTTCCAGATAAAAATAATTTGTATGCTGCGGTATGGAATCACCTGTTGGACGAGCTTATTGAGCGTGGAGATGCCGTTGTAGCGCGAGGTGGGAAGGTGGTCGAGATAGCAAATGCATTATTAGAAGAGCGTATGCAATTCTTAAACGATTACTATAATGTTTTTGCTGATGCCTATTCATTTCGCTTCGATATACCGGCCGATTTGCAAGATCTTATTCCCAAGATATTCGAGAAAGAATTGCAGCAATTTGTACGACTATTAGAAGTAGGTGTTGCCAATGGCGAAATAAAAATGGATGATGTGCTAGAAACTGCACGCATCTTTTTAGTATCTATATTGGGTATGCGCTTAGGCTTGTTGAAAGATTACAACGCCATTTTTACACCTCCGACAAAGGAAGAGGTGTTAAAAATGCTGGATATGCAAAAGCATTTGGCAAAAATTTTCCTAGATGGCTTAAGAGTTTGCTGATTTTTTGAGAATATCCTGCATAATGAGATTTGCGTGCACACGTGAGTTTTCTATAAACCACAAATGCGTATTTAGCCCGCCGCAAACCACACCAGCTAGATAAAGTCCAGCAACGTTTGTTTCCATCGTAGTTTCATTATGGAGCGGTATCCGAGCGTCAGTCGTCGGGACGTGTACGCCTACGTGTTCTAGGAAAGAGAAGTTTGGACGATATCCTGTGAGGGCTAGCACAAAGTCATTCTCTAGTTCGACCTCTTTTGTGGCTGTTTTAATTTTAACCGTACGTGGTGTGATTTCCGATAGACAACTTTCATAATATACTTGGATTTCGCCGGCGGCCAGTCGATTGTCGATATCCGGTCGTACCCAGTATTTAACCCGCGAGCTAATCTCGCTCCGCCTTATTACTAACGTAACATTTGCTCCCTTGCGATAGGTTTCGAGTGCCGCATCAATAGAAGAATTGCTAGCTCCAATGACCACTACATTTTGCTTGGCGTAGTAGTGTGGATCGTCATAATAATGCCGCACTTTTGGTAGATCCTCTCCAGGAATATTCATTTGCATGGGTATGTCATAAAAACCTGTAGCTACGATGACATGGCGTGCATAGTAAGTAGCTCTATTGGTGACGACAATAAAGAGTGTTGTTTCGGGATCCTTGTTTACATGTTGCACTTCTTCAAATAAGTGCGTGTTCAAATCGTACTTGTCTTCTACTCGGCGATAATATTCTAGCGCTTCTGCCCGCTTAGGTTTGGGGTTTGTGGTCACGAATGGTATACCCCCGATTTCTAGTTTCTCAGCAGAAGAAAAGAAAGTCATATTAATAGGATAATTATATAACGAGTTCACGAGGCAGCCTTTTTCCACAATGAGGTGCGAAAGATGATTGGCTTTCGCAGCTATGCCACATGCCAGCCCAATTGGGCCACCGCCTATAATTAAAACGTCGTATACTTTGTTATCCATGCGCGGCCTCCATTTCTTTATCGTATTTTATAGCATCTCTTTTTATTGCATCGTATGTAGCTGCAGGCAAGTCATTAGAGATTTTCAAAAGAAATTGCAATTGTTCTGTGATTAATTTAGAATCTTCGTGATTCTCATCCTCTACGAGTGATCCTTGAAAATTTGCGGTCCAATCTGCTGGAGCCTCGTATTCATCAAATTGTTGAATTAGACGATACAGATTAAATGTCGTGCGCTTCAATAAATCATATTGATTATTAGAGATGTGCAAATTGCTTGATTTATCTATCTCTGTAAACAACGAGGCGGAATAAGAGAAAAATATGTGATTCAAAACGACAAATCGGTTTACGTCCTTTGTGTTTTTCTGTCTCCACTTTGGTTCGGTTAGCATCCGCTGGAGAGTGGAGCCCATATTAGCCGACGCTATATACAGCTCTTTACGTGCCAGTTTATACTCCGTAATGTTGATAGGCTCGTCTCGAAACATTTTAGCAACTTGCTCTAGATACACAAAGTTGGCGACCAATAATTTATAAATCGTCTCTTTAATCTTGGTGCTTTCCCAATTAGGGAAAATGATATAACTGGAAATAAAGGCGACCATGCCTCCGATAAAGGTGTCGAATATGCGCTCTTTGGCCATTTCAAAAGTATTAACTCCTGTAAAACTAATCATGATGAGTACATACGGGGTTAGAAATACCACAAACAGGATATAGTTGATCCTGAACAAGCTGTATGCTATGAGAAAGAAAAATATTAATAGGATAAATAATACGATTTGATTATGAATCGTGACCAGAATCAAAGCACCAACAATACCACCGATAACGGTGCCCATTAATCGTTGAACGTTCCTTTCTTTAGTAAGGCCAAAGCCCGGTTTCAGTATAACTAAAATTGTCAATAAAACCCAGAAACTTCCCTTGTCACTAAAGTTGAGGAAATGCATGCCAAAATAACTGACAGTCATTACAATAGCCATACGAACAGCATGTCTATAAATAGAAGAGTCTTTCGATAAGTTACTTTTGAAACTTTTCCAGTCAATATGCGACGTTTGGATAAACTTGCTCGCATCATCAATCTCTTCTTTTACAACCGAAGAAGCATTAATCTGACTATAATTATACATATTCTCAATCAGCGCAGCAATTTTGCGGATATTAACGATAACCTTCTTTAATGGGATCGTATTTCTATCGTAGTTTTTGTCTATCTGCTCAACCTTAAAGCGCAAATGCTCGATATCCTTAGAAAAATCGTGCATCGGCCGCGGCATTTGGTTCGCATTGAGCTGGTAGGCGAAATGATCGAGCTCATGAGTTAGTTTTACTACCACATAGCGAAAATGGTGCAATACGCCAGTATCATTAAACATCTTGCGTATGGCATCATAATCATAATATGTGGTCATGGTCTGCTCAAACAGGTCAACGATATCGTTAAAAACCAAAATAAGTAACCTGCCTAACTTCGTGGTATCTTTGATCGAGCGCTTGCTCCTGAAAAGTAATTCGCGAACATTTTCCTGATGTTTATGTACCTCAATCTGCTTTTCTATAATCTTTAAATAATTCTGGTTGTAATCTGTTTTTACATTGTAAAAGTTAGCTCGTAGCCGTAGGAATTCAGCAACATGACGTATCGATTCTGCCAATTCTTGTTGCGCCAAGCGATATGGCTGTATGCTACTGAAGGAATAACTTACGATCATGTACCATACTGCTCCGATGATAAAAAAGAGAATAAACTGCAATTCTTCCTTCAGCGTATATGCACCTTCGATGTGAATTAGCATCATCAATATGCCCATAGCGCCTACAGTAGCGGCTCGGGCATTGAAAACGCCAAACATCGAGTACGAAAAAGAAATCAAAGCCAGCACTACGCCCATCAATATAAATGAAGTATTGACCGAAATAGTTAACAAAAATGTAAACAGGCACACGCCCAGACATGCTAACATTCCCGTACGCCGATGATGTGGCGGACCAGGCGTGTCTGACAGGCCAACTAATAATGCGCCCAAGGAAATCAACGTACCAACGAAAAGATGATCCAGCAAGGCGCATACCAATACCGGGATGATGCTCCCGATGGTGATACGTAGGCCTTCAGCGAAATATTGACCGTAAAAAAAACTTTTTATTTCTTTGGATTGTTTCATTGCTATAGTCGGTTGCAAAGATAACCATAATGACTTGTACTAAACATCTTTATGAGCAATATTTTGCTAGTCGTAAGTAGACGATTTAGCACGGTGTGAATTCCTTTTTACTTTGGGGTTTTTATGATTTATAAAACGAAACAGTCTTGGTAAAACTACTAGGTATATTTGTTTTTTTTGATTTATTGGTAATAATGACGCTTTTTGGATGCGTTATTGGCAATAAAACTTTGAAGTTAATAACAAAATGTTATATTTGATGATAGTGTAGAGTATACAATTAGTAATAACAATTAAAATACATGAAATCATTACAGAAACAAGCTATATTCGAAAATGAGGTGCTTGTGCGCTTTGATCTATTTAAAAGTCTGTTTTTGACTTTGCCCTTTCAGCGTGTTAAGCATACAGGTACGATATTACCTTTCTTTGCTACGCATTGCCAGAAAGGAGTAGAAGATAAATTGCCGCCAGAAGATATTATTGATAGTTTTTTTGGTCAATATGAGCAGTATGTACAAGAAGACGATCGCATTGATTTTCTTTTTAGAATTGTACAATACATCGAACGTCAGGTCGTGCTCTTCGATGCGGTCGAGGATTCTTCGTTTAAAGCATTAGGTAAAACAGATGATACCGAAGGATTGGATGCCTTGTTCAAATCGGTGCAGAATAATCCAGAACTGAAAAAAGAAATTGCTAAAAAGCTAAAGGATTTTTCCGTACGATTGGTATTGACAGCACATCCGACACAGTTTTATCCGGGGCCGGTTTTGGGTATTATCAATGATTTAATAGAATCGTTGAAAGCAGACGATATCCAAAATATTCATTTATTGTTACAACAATTAGGGAAAACACCATTTCTAAATAAGGAAAAGCCGACGCCTGTAGATGAGGCAGCTAGTCTTGCCTGGTATTTAGAGAATGTGTTTTACAAGGTGGCCTCCGAAATACATTTGCGTGTCGATGCTGAATTGGAAGAGGCAGATAAGAATAGAAAGCAATTGGTCGAACTGGGGTTTTGGCCAGGAGGAGATCGCGATGGAAATCCAAATGTAACTTGGGAAAGTACACGCAAGGTAGCATCTCTTCTTCGTACTATTCTTTTCCGCTGTTATTATCGTGATTTTAGAATAGTAAGGCGCAGAATTACCTTTCAAGGTGTGCAGGAACCCTTACAGAAATTGCAGGAAATATTCTATGAAAATAGTTTCAATCCCAAAGAAGATGCGGTGGACCTTACCGACGAAATTTTGGCAAATCTGCATGCAGCGCGCGAGGTAATTGTCGAGCAGCACGGTGGCTTATTTGTAGATTTAGTGGATGACCTTATTCATAAGGTCAATACCTTTGGCTGTTATTTTAGCACATTGGATATGCGCCAAGATAGCTCAATATTGCGTGAGACATTTAATCATTTGAGTGCCAAATATCCAAAAGAAACGGGTATTTCGGGTACAGCATATCAAGAGTCTGAAGAGGCTAAGCAAGCGGCTATCCAGTTTACAGAAGGGCAATTGGATCTGGAAGATTCTCCAGATCCTTTGATAGAAGATACCGTCAATGTCATTCGTTTAGTCAAAGATATTCAGCGTTCTGGTAGTGAGCGTGCCGCTCAACGATTTATCATTAGTAACTGCCAGAAAGCGTCAGATATTTTGGGTCTGGTGCAGTTGTTTCTGTGGCAAGGTTGGACCAAAGAAGAACTGCACATGGATTTTGTGCCACTCTTCGAGACGGTGGATGATCTCAAGCATGCCGCTGAAGTAATGCAGACATTGTACACGCACCCTTGGTATGCGAAACATTTGCGCTCACGAGGAAATAAACAAACTATCATGCTGGGATTCTCTGATAGCACCAAAGATGGAGGCTATCTGATGGCCAATTGGTCGATTTATAAAGCAAAAATCGAATTGACCGCCATGGCACGTGAGTACGATGTAGATTTGGTATTTTTCGATGGTCGTGGTGGGCCTCCAGCACGTGGTGGAGGAAAAACACAGCGATTCTACGCAAGTATGGGGCGTGAAATTGAAAATAAGCACATACAATTAACAATTCAAGGACAAACCATCAGTAGTCAATATGGCTCATTGGATACGGCACGGTACAACATCGAGCAATTGATGCATGCCGGCATAATTTCGGAGTTGAAACAGCGCGAAGGTGATACACTGACTGAGCAACAAAAACGTGTGATTGATCAGTTAGCTCACGAAAGCCACCAGAAATTCCTGAACTTGCGCCACGATCCATTATTCTTGAAGTACTTAGAAGTACTCAGTCCATTGAAAATGTTGTCTTCGATAAATATTAGTAGTCGTCCTGTGAAACGTAACTCCGATCGTGAACTCCGTTTGGAAGATTTGAGAGCGATCAGTTTTGTAACATCGTGGAGCCAACTAAAACAAAATATTCCAGGTTTTTACGGCGTGGGTACCGCATTGAAATGGGCGGAAGACAATAATCTATGGTCTACCGTACAAAACTTATACGCTACCTCGGGAATGTTTAGTACGATCATCGACAACTGCATGATGTCAATGACAAAATCTAATTTTGATATTACGTCATATGTGCAACATGACAAGACTTTCGGTGAATTTTGGAAAGGCCTGTATGAAGAATACTGCCGAACTAAAGAATATGTACTTAAGCTCACCGGCGCCCAACATTTGATGGAAAACTATCCAGTGGAGCGTTTGTCGATCTTAGAACGCGAAAAGATTATTTTGCCTTTACTCACTATTCAGCACTACGCAATCAGAGTGTTAAATGAGGGTAAGATCAGTGAGGAGAAAAGATCTGTATATGAGAAGTTAATTGCTCGTACGGTATATGGCGTGGTCAATGCTGGACGAAATTTAGCATAAATCTTTTTTCAATCACACGCTTTGTGGCGTAATAAGGGATATTTTGTTATTTTTGTTGTCAAAATCGAATCATAATGAAGATAAATACTATTTTGGTCGCTGGAGCCTTCGCAGGTGTGCTATTTACCACATCTTGTCAGCCTTCCATGAAAGAGCGGCAGTTGAAGTATACCCACACTACACAGGTAGATGGCGATGCTTACCGGGCTCTTCAGACCGTCGGTAAAAAGATTCCTTACGAGACAGACTATGCCTCTTATGTGGAAAATAATAGCTCAGTAGGTGAAAATCGTACGCTTGCAGCAAAAGTAAGAACTACATTAGGAGGTATGATTGCGGATATCGATACCTTGGCTACACGCTACAAAGTAAACTTTCCTATTCGTGGAGCCAAGCAGTTTGAGGCAGAGCAGCAAAATCATTCGGCAGTACTAGCTAGTGATTCGACCGTAACGAGCCCTGCAGAAACACATAGTGACGTATCTGATGCGCATTATGCGCACCACGTGCAGCACGAAGTAGCTGCTATTAAAGAGCAATTTAGCCGGTTAAGTAGAAATACTAACAAGGAATTGAGAGATTACGCTGCTTCGAAATTGGAATCCCTAAATGCCTTATACAAAGAGGCTGGTGGAAAGGAAGAAGCTGGCGGGCACCACTAATTTTCAGTTTATTTGAATAAGCAAGGCAAAATAACAACAGGTCTTTTGGCGTATGGAATGTCTGGTAAGGTATTCCATGCGCCTTTTTTATGCGGTAATGATTTGTTCGATCTACGGGCAGTAGTGGAAAGAACAAAGAAAAATGCGTACGCTGACTACCCAGGTATTGTTAGTTATGATTCTATAGACGATCTTTTGCGAGATCCGCAGATCGAGCTTGTGATCGTTAATACACCTAATGATACCCATTTCGAATTCGCTAAACGAGCCATTGAATATGGTAAGCATGTCTTGATCGAAAAGCCTTTCGCGCCTACACTGGAAGAAGCCAACGAGCTCTTTGCTTTGGGGGAGAAGTACCGCAAGCATGTATTCGCTTACCATAATAGGCGCTTTGATTCGGACTTTCTATCACTAAAGTACGTGCTGGAAAAGAAGTTTGTTGGCCAGCCGATAGAATTGCATCTGCGTTTTGATCGTTACAAAACGCGATTGGTCCTAAGGTATTTAAAGAAACTAAAAGGCCGGCAGCCGGAGTTATGTACGATTTGGGATCGCACTTGCTGGATCAAGCGTTGTCTTTATTTGGTAAACCGAAGTCGATGACCAAAATCGCAGGAGCCTATCGTGTTGGTTCCGAAGTAGACGATTATGGTACTATTATTCTCAGCTACGTTAGCGGCTTAAATGTGTTTATCACGACCAGTTTGCTCGTTGCCGATCCGCAAGCAGCCTTTGTTTTGCATGGTACGAACGGTTCCTTTGTGAAGCATCGGACTGATGTGCAAGAAGCACAGTTGCTATCGGGTATTAAACCCTACGATGCATCATATGGAGTGGAAGCAACAGATGTCGATGGCGTTTTGACGATCAATAATGGCGATGGCGGATTAGATCGACTGATCGTTCCATCCGCAAAAGGCCAATACGAAGAAGTTTTCCGACATGTTTACGAGAGCATTAGGCATGGAGCTCCGTATTACGTGACACCGGATCAAATACGTTGGCAGCTTGAGATCTTAGCACCTGCAAAAAGAAAATAAGGTTAATTAATTATTTGTTAACAATTAAATAATCTTGATTCTGTAACATTGCGCTAAGCAACTTGCAGACTTCTGCCCGAGGTTGTATACTATATTCTATTCACTTTATGAGATACGCTGCCATCGATATTGGATCAAATGCCGTTCGGTTGTTAATTGCCGATATCATTGTTAAAGATCAGGAGATCTCCTTCAACAAAAACACCTTATTGCGTGTGCCACTTCGGCTGGGAGACGATGCATTTATTCAGCATTACATTTCTGCGCCCAAGTTCGAAAACATGGTAAAGACGATGCGGTCTTTTAGGGATTTGATGGATGTGTATAAGGTGACGGATTATATGGCCTGCGCTACCTCTGCGATGCGCGACGCTGCCAATGGCGCTGACGTCGTGAAGGCTTGTAAAGAAGTAGGCGTAGACATTGAAATTATTGATGGAAGTACCGAAGCACTCATAATCTATAATAGTTACTTAGGTGCAAAATTAGATAAGAATCGGGTGTATCTTTTTGTTGATGTTGGTGGCGGTAGTACCGAGATTTCTTTGTTTGCAAACGGACGTCTGATTGACTCAAAATCATTTAATCTTGGTACAATACGAATTCTAGATAACCAAGATAGATCCGAAACGTGGGAAGAAATGAAGTTGTGGCTAAAAGAACTGACCAAGTCACATAAAGTAATCTATGGTATTGGTACAGGCGGAAACATCAATAAACTAGCACGCCTCTCGAGTGAAAAGGCCGACCAGCCTATTTCTTATGCCAAATTAAAAGCAATCTATTTGTACCTAAGCTCGTATTCGCTCAAGGATCGTATCAATGTATTGGGCCTCAAAAACGATCGAGCTGACGTGATTATACCAGCTGCAGAAATCTTTCTAACGGTGATGAAGTTTGGGCGTTTAAAAAATATTGTTGCTCCTCGAGTGGGGTTAGCGGATGGTATTATCCAAACATTAATCGACAGAAACAAGGAAAAATTGTAAACGATATCTGTTGCAAGTATCATAAAAACCGCTATTTTTGTAGCACTTCAAACCCAGGTGGCGAAATTGGTAGACGCACCATCTTGAGGGGGTGGCGCTCGAACAGGGCGTGGCAGTTCGAATCTGCTCCTGGGTACGGCATTATCGGTATATAACAAAAACAGACTTTGATTAATCAAAGTCTGTTTTTGTTATATACCCTTTTCTTGAGGTTGATATTTAGGTTATCGAGGCTGCACGCTTGGTTCCTGCTGGCTCAAGCAGTGAAAACTGCCTAATCCCCAGATAAGATCTACCGAATCAATGCCAATAACTTCTCGATCTGGGAAGTAACGTCGGATAATTGCTAAGGCTTTCTCATCATTCTCATCCTGAAAAGTAGGAACAACGACTACTTTATTGCCGATATAAAAATTAGCATAAGAAGCTGGAAGGCGTTGATCGTCGTAAACCACTGGCTTTGGCATCGGCAACTCCACAATATTTAGCGGTCTGCCATCCGGCAAACGCATTGCACGTAGCATTTGCAAGTTTTCTTGCAAAATTGAGTAATTCTCGTCGCTTGGATTATACTCGACCACAGTAAGTACCGTATCCTCATTGACAAACCGAGTAATATCATCAATATGGCCGTCGGTATCATCGCCAACAATCCCATCACCAAGCCAAAGCACTTGCTTTTGGCCATAAAATTCCACCAAATAACGTTCGATTTGCTCTTTGGTAAGGTGCGGGTTGCGATTTTCATTGAGCAAACAGGCCGTTGTAGTCAAAACGGTACCCGCCCCATTGAATTCGACAGACCCACCCTCCATTACAATAGAAGGTGTAAATAAGCGATGGCCAAAATGATTGGCAATACGTGTAGGAATTACATCGTCTAGATCATAGGGCGGATATTTGCCACCCCATGCATTATATCCCCAGTCCACGACAGCTTTTTCGCCCGTTTCGCGGTTGATAACAAATGCCGGGCCATGATCACGGCACCACGCATCGTTGGTAGCGTGGAAATAGAATTCGATTTCTTCCGTTGCTACGCCTGCATTTTCTAAGTGCTGTACAGCAAAGTCGCGCATTGCTTCATTTTCTACATTGATACGTACTTTTTGATGCGTAGATACCGCCTTTATAAATACGCAATAAGGGGCATAGATTTTGTCGATTTTGCCTGGCCATGAAGCTTCCTTATGCGGCCAACTTAACCACAGCGCATCTTGGGCTTCCCACTCCGCGGGAAATGTAAAACCTAAATCTTTGGGAGTGGTCAAAAAATCTTGTTTCCAGTCCATGTCCGAACTTTGTTCTACCATTGTATAATAATTGCTAGGAAGTATAGAACACTTCCTGGTAAAAATTTGATTAAAACTTTTAGTCTTCGTCTATAAATCGTTTAGTGATCTGTCCATACGAATCAATACGACGATCCCGTAAGAAAGGCCAATGTTTGCGGAAAAAATCGGTTTCTTGCAGGTTTACTTCGACTACTTCTACTTCTTCCTGATCGTGCGATGCGAGGTAGAGTAGGCGACCTTGTGCATTGGTGACAAAGCTACCACCCCAAAATTTCATTGCGCCATCTTGTTCATAACCCACACGATTCACCGAAATAACTGGTAAGCCATTAGCTACGGCATGAGATCGTTGGATCGTTTGCCATGCGTTATACTGGTCTTTGTTCGTTTCCTCGTCTTGATCCGTTGCCCAACCGATGGCAGTAGGATAGAATAACATTTCTGCACCCATCAACGCGGTAATACGTGATGCTTCGGGATACCACTGATCCCAACAGATTAAAATCCCAATCTTACCAAATTTGGTCGGGAAAACTTTGTATCCCAAGTCGCCAGGGGTGAAATAGAATTTTTCATAAAATGCAGGATCATCTGGGATGTGCATTTTTCGGTATTTGCCTAAGTATGCACCGTCTGCATCTAATACCGCGGTGGTGTTGTGATACAATCCTTGCGTCCGCTTCTCAAATAAAGAAGCGATAATAACTACTCCCAATTCTGCCGCTACGACAGATAAGGCGTCAGTTGATGGGCCTGGAATAGCTTCCGCCAAATCAAAGTTGTCGTAATCTTCAACGTCACAGAAATATAAGGACGTGAATAGTTCTTGAAGACATACGATCTGCGCGCCTTTGGCTGCTGCTTCGCGTACTTTAGTAATGGCTTTATCTAAGTTTTCTTGTTTGTCGCGCACGCAAGACATCTGCACGACACCAACTTTTACTTTATTCATAGTTTCTTCTCTGCTTTTCCTGATGCAAAGATATCTATTTTATACGCTGCGAATGTGCGAAGTTGGTAAAATTATCGACAGTTCCTGAGATGATGTGTTTACGAAATAGCGCTTGTATTCTACACATTGCCGTGTTATTGTGTATCTTGTCGCATTCGTTGGATTGATATTCTAATGATGCGTATTAGCTACCAAATCATTGTACGTGGCACCACACCAAAGAAAAGAACATATTATTGATGTGCAGACAGCAAGTCGTGTGGGAGGTTCAATTATATTTCCTGTATTGTTAGCTTATTTTTTGCCTTACTTTTTGATTTGGAAAGAATCGCTATCTACTCATTTTTTCGTACATGGCTATTTGGATATTTTGCCTCCTGTGCTTTATCCCATGGTTGCGATATTAACGATTGTACTCGGTATTATCCTGCATGAATTGTTACACGGTGTGCCTTGGGCAATATTTGCTAGTAAAGGTTGGGCCTCCATTCGTTTTGGTTTACTTCGACCGCATTATATACCTTACTGTCATTGTGGCGAACCGTTAAGTGTGAAACACTACATCATTGGCGCGTTAACTCCATTAGTCGTGCTCGGTATTGCGCCAACAATCTATGCCTGGATATCGGGCAACTGGTTTTTTCTGCTGTTTGGAGTCTTTTTTACGGTTTCTGCTATTGGCGATGTAATGATTGTATACAGCATGCGAAGGATCAAATCGGGTGTCAGAATTATGGATCATCCCACCGAAGTTGGTTACATTATTTATACTAGCTGATTCATTTGTAGTTAGCTATTATAATTACTGACCATTGTAAGTTTTTAGTCAAAAGCTTCGTGTTTTTAACCGTTTATTCCAATTGTCTGCGTACTTTTGTATCACACGGTATTTTTCACGGTAGTCACTTATCACTCTATGTATGGCTAAAAAACATTATGTTTCGAACTCGGGTGAGTCAATTCGTATGTTTAAAAACGATTTTCTGAACTCGCTCACTAAGGTACATTATTCCGTACCCTTGATATTCTGGATTCCAGTCATCATTTTCTTTCTTTGGAGAGCTTATTCGCAAGGAGATATTGGGGCGGGAGATACTGCTTTGTATTTTGGATATGGCTTGGGCTTCTGGACTTTAGCTGAATATGTGTTGCACCGTTGGGTATTTCATTACGAACCTCCAGGCAAATTGGGCAAGCGTATTCATTTTATATTTCATGGTGTGCATCACGATTATCCTAGAGATCGTATGCGCTTGGTGATGCCATTATCGGCGAGTATTCCGATGGCACTTGTTATTTATCTGTTGTTTAGTTTATTTTTTTCTACATTCTATTTAGCAGCTTTCTTTGCTGGCTTTCTATTTGGATACTTAATTTATGATGAGTGTCACTATGCGATACATCATGCCAATTTTAAGTCGGGCTTTCTCAAAAAAATAAAGGATCATCATATGTTACACCATTATTCAGATCCTGAAAAAGGATTTGGCGTTAGTTCTTATTTTTGGGATCATATATTTGGTACAACGATAATAAAAAAGGCCAATACAGGTAAATCAGCAGGAAAGGACGCGAAGGCTATTGATCATTCGCATTAGCAGCGGATAATTTTTTTTTGCACATGAAGGGACGGTCAATTATTGCAATTGATCGTCCCTTCATGCTATGACAACACCTTTAACGATTACTATAGGCATGCCGCAGTGTGTGATGTCCAGCTTCGGCAAGGTAAAATAAGATATTAAGCGACTTAATGAAACTGTGCCGTCTCTGTAGAGTCTTTCATGGCAACGGTGGTAGAAGCACCATTGGTTACGATATTTTGTATTTCATCAAAAAAGCCTGTGCCCACAAATGACTGATGTTTTACAGCTCTAAATCCTTTTTGCTGCAGTGCAAATTCACGTTCTTGCAGTTCAGAATACCCTGCCATACCTCTTTCTTTATATGATAATGCTAATTCGAACATCGACGTATTCAAGGCGTGGAAACCAGCTAGGGTGATAAATTGGAACTTATAACCCAGTTTAGCTAGTTCTTGCCTAAAATTAGCCATCTCGTCCACCGTTAGCTTCGCCGCCCAATTAAATGACGGTGAGCAGTTGTATGCTAACAGTTTGCCTGGGAATTTAGCGTGGATGCCTTCCGCAAATTGTCTGGCTTGCTCTAGATCTGGGTTGGAGGTTTCCATCCAAAGCAAATCAGCATAAGGCGCATACGATAAACCTCGATCTATACCTTGTGCGACACCATTATTTACGTAATAGAATCCCTCAGAAGTTCTTTCGCCAGTGACAAATTTCTTATCACGATCGTCGATATCCGAAGTGAGTAAATCTGCTGCATCGGCATCTGTTCTGGCGATGATGAGGGTTGGTACACCCAACACGTCAGCGGCTAAACGTGCCGAGATTAATTTGTTTATTGCTTCTTGTGTTGGTACCAATACTTTGCCGCCCAGATGACCACATTTTTTGGCTGATGACAGTTGATCTTCAAAATGTACTCCTGCAGCTCCTGCTTCGATCATTTGCTTCATCAATTCGTACGCATTCAGATTGCCGCCAAAGCCTGCCTCCGCATCCGCGATAATAGGAACTAAATATTCCTTATTGCCACCGCCATTTACAGATTGTATTTGATCGGCTCTAAGTAGCGCATTGTTGATTTTTTTGACTACTGAAGGAACGGAGTTCGCTGGATATAATGATTGATCGGGGTACATCTCTCCGGATAGATTTGCATCTGCTGCTACCTGCCAACCTGAAAGATAAATGGCTTCTAATCCCGCATCTACTTCCTGCACCGCCTGATTGCCAGTGAGTGCTCCTAGCCCTGCAATATATTCTTGGCTATTTAGTTTGTGCCAAAATATTTTCGACATCTCAGTGGCAATGGTAAATTGTTGGGTGTAAGAGCCTCTTAATTTTAAAACGTCTGCCGCCGTGTAGGTTCTAACTATACCGTTCCACCTTGGATTGGTGTTCCAATCATTTTCAATCGCCTGAATTTTTTCTTGCTGTGTTTTCATGATTCCATTGTTAAAGTTTCCATTATTTGTTAGTGATTTTCTTCTTCTGAGTCGAGGAATGGATAAGCTTTGAGTGTTAAAAATTCTTCAAACTCTTCGCTAAAGATGAGCTCGTTGAGCAATTTGGTAGCTTGATCAAACTTTCCGGTCTTAAAGCGCTCTTCGCCGACGTATTTTTCGATTTTGATCAATTCTTCTGTCTCCCAGTCCATGATAAGTTGCTTAGTTAGCGTGCGGTCGTCATTCAGTACGGCCTCATTTTTTAGCCATTGCCAGATCTGAGTTCTTGATATTTCTGCGGTCGCGGCATCTTCCATCAAATGATAAATGGCTGCTGCTCCATTTCCCATCAGCCAACTTTCGATATACAGGATGCCAACGTTAATATTTTTACGAACACCTTCTTCGGTAATTTCTCCGAGTGGTATCTCAAGTAGATCTCTTTCATTGATTTTATAATCAAATTTTTTGTCGATTTGATTCGCAGCAGGCATATGCTCATCGAAGATCTCTTTTGCTACGGCCACCAAGGCGGGGTGGGCTACCCATGTACCATCGTGTCCGTTTTGTGCTTCTCGTTTTTTGTCATTACTTACTTTCTCATAAGCGAGTTCGTTCGCCTTTTCATCTCCTTTGATCGGTATTTGAGCAGCCATGCCGCCGATGGCGTGTACGTTTCTTTTGTGGCAAATTTCAATAACTCGCTTAGAGTAAGCGCTCATAAACGGAGAGGTCATCGTGACCTGATCGCGATCAGGCACAATAAACTGTGGTATATTTCTAAATTTTTTGATGTATGAAAAAATATAATCCCAGCGTCCGCAGTTAAGTCCAGCACTGTGTTCTTTCAATTCATAAAGAATCTCATCTATCTGAAAGGATGCCGTAATCGTCTCAATTAGTACGGTCGCTTTGATGGTGCCTTGTGGGATGTTGAGGTATTCTTGAGCAAATACAAATACATCGTTCCACCAACGTGCTTCTTTATAATGTTCCAGCTTGGGCAGATAGAAGTACGTGCTACTTCCGTTTTTAATTAGTTGCTCAATATTTCTGAAGAAATAAATTCCAAAGTCGATTAGTGATGCCGACGCTTCTTCACCATTGATCTCCACATGCCGTTCGGCCAAATGCAATCCTCTTGGCCGTACAATAAGAACAGCAGTGTGTTCTTTTAATTGATAAGCTTTGCCTTCTTTGTTTGTGAAATCGATTTGTCGGTTGATTGCATCTGAAAGATTGATCTGTCCCTGCATACAATTATGCCAAGTCGGTGAATTGCTATCTTCAAAATCCGCCATAAAAGTAGATGCGCCAGAGTTCAACGCATTGATGATCATCTTTCTATCTACTGGACCTGTGATTTCCACGCGACGGTCTTGCAAATCTTGTGGTAATGTGGCGCAAACCCAATCTTCTTGGCGAATATCTTCGGTTTCTTCTAAAAATTTGGGTAGTATCCCATCATCAAATTCTTTTTGTTTTACCTTCCGCTGCGCTAATAGTTGCAAGCGTTGAGCGTTGAAAGCTTGATGTAGTACTGTTAGAAATTTCTTTAATTCTTTAGTAAATAAGTTGTTGTACTGCTCACTGTTCTTTATTGTAAATAAGTTTTTGTTACTCATGGCTCATCGATTTATTGTTTTGATAAACAAATATAAATAAAGATTTAATAAATTTAGCGAACGTTCGCTAAATTTATTAAAAAATTTCTTTGTGGATAAATGTTTATAAATCCATATGTTTGGTTTATGACATCTGAAAGTGATTTTATAAAAACTATTTTTGGCTTAAAGCTGAAGCAACAACGGCAAATTGGTCGTTGCAGGATTTGGCGGTAAAAACGGGCTTATCTAAATCTTATCTCAATGAGATTGAAAATGGTAAGAAATATCCTAAGCATGTACGAATTATTCAATTGGCAGATTCGCTATCGTGTACATTTGATGATCTGGTATCCACTAAATTAGATAAAAGTTTAGCGCCATTTAATGAGATTTTGCAGTCAGATTTTTTTAAAGAAATTCCGCTGGACCTTTTCGGTATCAATAGAAATACGCTGATCAGTATTATAAGTGATGCGCCAAAGAAAGTGACAGCTTTTATTAATGCATTGATCGAAATTGCGCAAAATTACAATCTGGGTAAGGAGCGCTTTTACTTTGCGGTACTTCGTTCGTTTCAGGAGCTGTACGATAATCATTTTCCGGATATCGAGGATAAAGTTGTTGATTTTGCTGCTGAAAATCAACTGTCGATTAATAGGCATATTAAGACTGATCTCCTGCAAAGTATTTTAGTGGAGAAATATGGCTATGTGATCGAGTCGAGCGATTTCGAATCCTATGGAGCGCTGGATAATCTTCGCTCGTTGTATATTCCTGAGAAGAAACTTTTATTGCTTAATAAAAAGCTTGGAGATGATAAAAAAACATTTGTACTAGCAAAGGAGATAGGTTTTAATGTGTTGGAACTTAGCGTTCGCCCGACGACGTACTCATGGCTTCATTTTGGAAATTTTGAGGAAATTCTGAATAATTTTTATGCTTCCTATTTTGCTGGAGCATTACTCATTTCTAAGGAAGCTATTCGTGAGGGGATTAGCCATTTTTTCGAACGAAACAGTTGGGAGCCTACTGAATTTGAGAATTTGCTACAGACATTTACGCATTCGCCCGAAACCTTTTATTATCGATCTACAAATGTGCTTTCTGCGGAGTTAGGTATCAAAGATCTTTTTTTATTTGTGTCTGGTCAAGAAAGAAAATTCTTCGAAAATTCAGATTCTTAAAGAGCTACACCTCAATCATCAACAGGCACCGCATGCGAATGCTACTAATGAGCATTATTGTAGTAGATGGATAGCTGTTAAAAATTTGGCACACTTGAGGGAGAATGAAGCGTTGACTGCTGCGCAAATCTCACATTATAAAGATTTGGGTATTAGTTATCTGGTGATTTCTACTTCTCAAAAAAATCCATTCTCCGATGGTAGTAATAGAAGCTATTGCCTCGGCATATTGCTCAATGCGCAGACCATTAAAAAAATCAGATTCGTCAAATCACCAAGTCTCAAAACCATTAATGTTGGCGTTACCTGCGAATCGTGTAGTATAGCAGATTGTGAGGAACGACAGGCTCCACCTATTCGATTAGAAAAGGAACATTTCAATTCAAATATGAAGACGGCGATCGAGAAAATCCGACACGATGTTTTGTGAATCTTTTAGAATGCTTTCACGCTGCCTATTACTATCGGTGTAGAAGCTATTAAAATGGTTTATAGCGCGATCTGCTGACCATCTAACAAACCTCTAAAAAGCTGTCCATTGTTGTAAATTAGTACTTCGCCATTTTTTCCGTTTTTGATGCTAGAGTCTATCACCAATACTTGATTATTAAATAGGGGAGTAATTTCTTTTTGAGAAGTATGACCGATGACCATGTTTTTAGCATTCCAATGTTGAAGGATGTTTGTGATATCGGCCGATTGTACTAAGTCGTCTTTAAAATATCCTCTGTACCACAAAGGACCATTTGAAGTGGCAAGTAAGTTCAAAACTGGATTTGCACGATAGTCGGCTCTTTTCTGCACAAAGATGCTATCTCTGAATAAGGCGTTAATTTGCGCAGGATGAAGGTTTTCCTGTATGATTGCTGGCGATATACCGGCATGTACAAACCATGTGTCATTAATCTTAATCGTGATGGGCTGTTTTCTAATCCACTGGCCAAAAAAGGACTCTCGTCCAAATTGCTCCTCGTAAGTTTTGCCCAGTATTTTGGCGATTCCTTGGTATTTAGTATGCACATATCGAACGTCGTTATCTAGAACCATTAGTTCATGGTTGCCCATCAAATAATGCACTTTTCCACCAGCAGATTGAGCTTGTTGTTGTAATTTGTAAACCAGCCATAATGCTTCGGTCACGCCGGTACCTCTGTCAAATATGTCGCCATTGATGATTAGATGTGCTTTGCCAAATATCCAGTTGTTGGCACTGTCTATTACGCCATGTCTTTGTAATAAGTCGACAAAAAGTGAATATTGACCGTGAATATCACTGATGGCCAACCAATGATCGATGTTGTGGAACGTATAATCGGTGCTCGGATACGATTTACTTGATTCTAAAGCCTCCACAATGGGTAGGTTCAATGAGATTGCGAGCTTTTTTGTTGCGTGAGCAAAATCTGTCGATTTTGCGCTAGATAGCTCCTGTAGTGAGCCATGATTGATCCATCTAATGAGTGTATCATTACCATCAAAAAAAATGTGCGGCAATTCTTGAATGCTATCCGTGATGTTCAAAATAGGGTTGATATTGGAAATGCTCTTGTCTTTGCCGTAGCATATTGATTGTGTTAGTGCCACGATCAATATCAGGTTCTTCATCATATTGCGTCAGTTTATGAAAGTCTGATGAGGTTTAGCGGCCTCATCAGACTTTTGCATCTAATTGTAATTTAGTTTCTAATGCGAATACCTACTGTTTTGTAGTTTGTACTCGTCTTGACCTGATCATTAGCTTGTAGCTCCACTACCAAGATCACATCAGTTTGCGGAGCTAAGTTTGGAACAGCAAAGTCTAACGAACTGATTGGAGTGCCGGCCGGGAATTGAATTTGTCCCTCATCATTCCATACATAGTGTTGCCCTGCTACAGCAGTCGTTTCGCTTGCTATCACCGTTGCTCGGATGGTTTGTGCAGTTTGAGACACTCCACCTAAGAGATTTACCTGTAGTTTGTGTTCGCCAGAGCGAGCGGTAATAATGGGATAGGTTTTACCGACGGCGTTATTCACGACTACGGCATCCTGAAATTCAACCATTAAGTCTTTAAAAATGAGGTTTTCTTCATAGTCTTTGAAACAGGAGGTCAAAAGAAAACACATGATGATAATTATACTGTTTTTCATGTTTTTAGTTGGTTTAATATCCAAAATTCTGTTTCAGATTAGTATTGATTTCGACCTCGCGGACTGGGATTCTGCTTAGTATGCGTAAGTCTTCAAATGCGATTGTTTCTGACTCTTTAACTATGGGCATTCCCAATCGCTTTAGGTCAAAAAAGCGATGTCCTTCGAAAGCAAATTCTAAGCGCCGTTGTTGCAATATTTCGGCTTTCAATGCATCGCCCTGTAAGTTTACTGCCGCGAGATTCGCGCGCGTTCTTATCTTATTCAATTCGGCATTTGCAGCGGCAGTCTGATTCAATGCGGCGTGGGCTTCAGCACGATTAAGCAATACTTCCGCATAGCGGATAACGGGCACATTGTCTAGATTAGGTACGCCATTTTTACTGGCAAATTTGTTGATTTCGAAGAAAGCACGGTTGGCGCCTAATCCACTTTGGATAAATGCTCGGCGACCATCAGTTTCGCTAAACTGAGCGAGCAAATCTTCGCTCAGCACCACATTACCATGTGAGGCAGTAGCGGTAGATTCCACGGTAGTTCTGGTCATGAAAGTTGCGCGTAAAGATTCATTGCTGCCAACATTATCTGGTGTGGCAAAGGGAATCTCGAAAAATGACTCTGGGTGCCGTTCACTGCGCCAAGACGCTTCAAGCTGTTCTGCATTTGGGAACGAAGCTATACCGCTATTTATTGCTTTCTGCGATTCTGCTACTACTCGCTCATAATCTCCGTTGTACAGCGCCACACGGGAAAATAGAGCAGCAACAGCGCCTTTAGTAGCAAAGAAAGGGCCTCTACTGTTATTAGCTACAGGAATAAGTTCGTAAGCTTCTTCCAAATCCCGGTAGATAAATGCATACGTTTCTTCGATCGTTGCTCTCGCACCGTATACAATTTCTTCCACAGCGATAGCTCCACGTTCCATGATCGGTACGCCACCTCTATTTTGTGCGTCTACGATAGCGGTCGGATCATAAGCATAAGCACGCATCAAGTTGTGGTAATACAGCGCGCGTAAAAATAAATTCTGACCGCGGATGCCATTTTTGTAATCTTGATCGGTATCGAATTCTTCTAAAGCGGCTAGGATCAAATTGATTTGATTGATGCCGTAGTACGATTGTTGCCAATTACTCATGTGCGAGCCGATCTGATTATTCCATTCGCGTACTAGGCGATTTCCCGCCAAGGTATTGATCGTGTTATCAGCAAGTACATCAGGCAGCGCAATCATATCTCGGCCATACAGACTTACTTCTCTGAGTCGTGCGTATACACCATTGGTCGCTGCAGTTATAGATTCTTTGCTGGTTAATGCACTTGCGGCATCGATAGATTGCCGTGGGTTTACTTCCAGCATTTTTTCGCACCCGCTAAATAGCAGGGTAGTACAAGCTATTGCGGTTATATATAGTATTCTTTTCATTGTAGTTTGCTAATATTAAAATCCAACTTGTACTCCGAGCGTATAAACTTTTGTCTGCGGTATTGTACCTTGAGTAGACGAAAACTCTCCGAAACCAATCATCAGCTCTGGATCATAACCTGTCCATTTAGTAAAGGTCGCTAGGTTTTCTCCCTGCGCGTATACTTTCAAATTGGTCATCCGAAGACGCTGCGCAATGTTGGAAGGCAATTGATAAGATACGGTAACGTTTTTCAAGCGAATGAAGGAAGCATCCTCTAAAAATCGGCTACTTGTGCTAGCGTGCGATATACTGCCTACTTCTGTATTGGCGTCGAATGGCCGCGGTACGGTGGTAACTTGGCCTGGCGTGGTCCATCGGTTCAAGAATATGCGTTCCAATGTATTTCGGTTATCTCCACCATTTAAGAACCAACGGCTGTGCATACCGGCATTGCTCAGTTCTCTGCCATAATCGTAATGGAAAAAAGCACTCATCGACAGTCCTTTGTAGCTAAACGTATTGGTGAAACCACCAAAAAAATCGCTCATCTGGTTGCCAAATATTTTCAGATCGGTTGGACTGCTTGGGGTATACGTTACGTCGCCATTGGCATCGAACCACATCGGACGTCCAGTGGCCGAATTGACACCCGCGTACTCCAACATTACATTGGTGCGTAGAGAATGCCCTACGCGTACCGATTGATCGCCCGGTAGGACTTGATCGTCGCCCAATAGTTGGAGTACCCGATTGCGCAAGAAAGTAATATTAAAGTTGGTAGTCCAGGTGAAATGCCCAGCTTTGACATTTGTCGTACGAATATCAAATTCGATACCTTCGTTTTTGACGCGACCAATGTTACTCGTTACGTTCGAAAAACCACTTAAATAGGGTAGTGGACGGTCTAAAAGTAAATCGCTACTTACGCGCCTGAATACTTCTATCGATCCCGCTAAACGGTTATTGAAGAAACCGTAATCCAAACCTATATTTGAGGTTAAGTTTCTTTCCCATTTCAAATCTGTGTTCGCTAATCCTGAAGGACGAAGACCGGGTTCCTGATAATAGTTGGATGAGCTGGAACTTCCATAAAGTGCTCTCGCATCAAAATTTCCGATGGCATCATTTCCTGTTTCACCATAACCAGCACGTAATTTCAACTGATTAATCCAAGGTTGATCTTCCATAAAGGACTCTTCGGTGATATTCCATCCTGCAGAGATGCCTGGAAACCATCCGAATAAATTGTTGGCACCAAATCGCGAAGATCCATCATAGCGCAAAACTCCGCTTAAAAGATATTTCTTTTGGAAATCGTAATTCACTTGTGTAAACAGACCTGCTCGTTTAAACCCAGTCCAACTACCAGAAGCGCTACCAATCACTGCGGCAGATTGTAGCGTACGAAACTGGTGTGTGGTAAAACCGCTCGCTGAGATAGAATTCATCTCGCGACTGTCATCACGGTATTCAAAACCAAGCAAAGCCGATAGGTTGTGCTGATCATTCCAGCTAGTATTATATTGCAAGGTTTGGTTGGTGATGAAGTTGCGGTTTTGTCGCGCCCCCACGGTCAACGAACCTTGTGCTGCAAATCCACTTCTAGTACGCGGATCGACATAGCGTTCATCATCGATTAAACGAAAATCTAGTCCGTAAAATGATTTAAAGGATAGGTTATCCATGATTTTGTAGGTCGCACTTATATTGGTAACTAATGCTTTGGTACGGCTTTGTAGTGTGCCTAACAAACTTTCCTGAATTGGATTTCTATTGGCTGAGCCAGGAAATCCTTCGATTGGAGCATTCATTGAGCCATCAGGATTGTAAATAGGGATAAATGGCAATATGGTTGGTGCAGCATATTGCGGTGCTGCGTATGCGCCGGTAGAACCATTGCTACCCGATGTGCCATTTTGTACAATGCTACTTAAGTTGGTATTGAGGTCAAAGGATAAGCGCTTTGAGATCTCGTGTCTCAAATTGATTTTGGCAGTAGCACGTTCAAAGTCAATAGCGACCACATTACCATCTGTCTTATTGTAGGATGCCGATACGAAGAATTGTGTTTTTTCATTTCCACCACTGGTAGAAAGATCCACATTGTTGGTGCGGCCAGTGCGGAATGCGGCCTCTTGCCAATTGTACGTTGGCAGTGCTGCAATATCCTCATCTGTAAGATCGGCTGGTAAACCCACTGCGCTAAGTATATCTCCACGATTGCGTTCCAATGTACGCGTCGGGTACCTATTGTTTCTTGCTTCGAATCGTGATGTAAAATATTGTTGAGTAGACATCATCGCGACCTCTGGCATTGGTGCGGTGATACCATTGTAATAGTTAAGTCCGACTTTTGTCTTACCTGCTTTACCCCGTTTGGTGGTGATGAGAACAACACCGTTTGCGGCTTGCGCACCATAAATGGAGGCCGCTGCACCATCTTTCAATACTTCGATGCTTTCCACATCATTGTTGTTGAGGAAGGCAAGCGGATTGCTAGCTGTTTGTCCAGACGTGGTAGACATATTGAGCTGCACACCATCCACAATAATC
Organism: Sphingobacterium populi; assembly: GCF_001586775.1. Taxonomy (GTDB): domain Bacteria; phylum Bacteroidota; class Bacteroidia; order Sphingobacteriales; family Sphingobacteriaceae; genus Sphingobacterium; species Sphingobacterium populi. Next base: position 75,243 of record NZ_LQXS01000001.1, read on the forward strand.
AAGGGTTCATTGCCGGCAGTAATTGATCCCATACCACGAATATTGATGTTTACAGGTCCGCCAGGTACACCATTGGCTGCCATAATATTTACGCCTGATAGCTGTCCCTGCATGGCGCGATCGATACTTTGAACAGGTACATTTTCAAGGACATCGGCTTTGATGGAAGACATAGCTCCGGTTATCGAACGTTTTTCCTGTTTCATATATCCGGTAATGACTACGTCATCCATTTCGTTGATAGCTGGCTCCAGTATTACCTCGATATCTCTGCTTGTTCCTACAACGATAGTCTGGCTTATGTAGCCCATCATAGCTACAGTTAGTCGATCACCGCGCTTCACTGATAAGGTGAATACACCGTCTGCTGCTGTACCCACAGATTTTGTAGTATGGCGTACGCTAGCTCCTGCCACGGTTGTGGTGCCGTCTTCGGTACGTATGTATACCGTTCCGCGAAGCGAAAATGATTCTTGTTGAATTGCAGCGGTCGCTTTTTGTTGTATTGCAGGTTGTGCTTTTTCTTTTAGGATAATGCTTTTTCCAGATAATTTGTAAGTAAGCGGTTGATCTTTAAGGCATAGCTCCAATACATCCGTTAGAAGCATGTCCATTACTTCGATATTGACAGGGCTAGATCGCTCTAGTAATTCCTGTGTGTAGATAAAGCTATAGGACGTTTGCTTTCGGATATCCGAGAAAACATCCTTCAACTTGGCTTCCTTTTTGCTCAATGTAATGCGTTGAGCAAAGCTGTTTGTTGCATAGGTGCCGATTGCACAGGTGAGCAGTAGGGCAACGATTAAATTTAAGCGCATAAGGATACCTTTGGCTTTTGATAATTTCATATATTTGATTAAGGGTTAGAAAACTACGATTTTCACGATTAGATAGCTGTCGACCCTATATTTGACAGGGCATTGCTGCAACAATGTCCTGTTATATTCTCTAGGGTGACATTTTTTTTCACATCCTACTATGGCATAACGGTGACCCTCCTTCCTTCTACTTTGAAATGTACTTTTTCTGTCAACTCCAAGAGATCTAGGATCTCATTCAGATTTTCGAAGCGCGAGATCTCCCCGCCAAATTTATCGTTAGGAATAGCGCCACTGTATACCACTTGGATATCATACCATTTCGCTATTTTTTGCATTACTTCCTCAATGGATAAGGCGTCAAAAAAGAAATAACCTTCTTTCCAATCGGCAAATGAGCGTGTATCCACCTTGCGTATCTCGATGCTATTAGGTTGTGTAGCGGAGACCATAGCTTGCTGTCCAGGGCGTAGTTCTCTAGTTTCATTCTCCACGCTGATGTGTACTTTGCCTTCGATTAAGGTCGTTTGTGCGTGTGTATTTTCTTTGTAGGCATTGATATTGAATTGGGTACCGAGTACGTTTACCTGATGGCCAGGTAATTCTACCGTGAACCTTGCCAAATCGCCTTTATCGTTAGGCATCTTACGTATATCAAAATAACCTTCGCCTTCTAAAAAGACCTTTCTATTGGCTAAAAAGTTAAGCGGATAGCGAAGTTTGGATTCTGCGTTGAGCCAAATAGTGGAGCCGTCAGGTAATTTGACGGTATATTGTCCACCTTTTGGCGTTGAAATCGTGTGCCAGCCCTGTGCGTTTTCCTCAGAACCCGTGTATTCGTACACCGGACGCCCTTGCGCATCTTCATAAACGCGCATTGCTGCAGATGGATCGTTCAGACGAGCTTCCAACGTTGATAAATCTACTGTAGTGCCATCTTCCAAGGTTAGTAGTGCCCTGTCTGTACCAGCTGTAATCGTGGTGCTAACTTCATCTTTGGATTGTTGCAAAGGAGTAATGAGCACATAAGCTATGGCAATACATGCTGCACTCACTGCGACGAATTTGAGCCAAATTGCGTAGGTACTTTTCTTCGGTTGTTGCGGTGTTAAGCTCGCTAGCATTCGTGCGAGCTCGGTTTCGGTGTCATAAGCTTTTAAGCGATCTAAAGCCTCATTTTCCGAAAGGTTATTTTTAATTTGCTGGTAGAGAGAAGCATTCTGCGGGATCGACAACCAATTCGTGAGCTCCTGTTGTTCATCCACGGTCAATGCATTATTTCGCTCTTTGCGGAGTAATTCAATAATTCGATACTTGGTAGTCATATATTCTATATACGGCTAGCCTAACAATACGTACCTAAAAAAAGAATTTTTTTTCTCAGCGGAGTAGCCACGCTAAAAGGGTAGGGAGTGAGGCGTGTTTCAGAAGCAGAGAGCGCAGTAATTTCAGTCCTTTTGATTTCTGATTTTTCACGGTTTGCATGGATAAGTTAAGCTCTTCTGCGATTTCATGATTTTTCAATCCTTCCACGTAACTCATGCTCAGTACATTGTTGTAGGGCGTGGGTAGCTTTGTTAGTTCTCGAAAGATCGTAGCCCAATATTCATTCTCTATGATGAGCTGATCTACAGCCTCATCCTGCAGTGGAAAGGACTTAACGTATTTTTCCTCACGTATCTTACTATTCTTTCGAAGGTTCAATTCATCTAAGCAGGCATGTTGAACGGCTTTGTAAAGATAATTACGACAATGTTCGTAGCTATCAAATACGATCTTACGTTGCCAAAGTTTAGCAAAAAGGGAATTAACAAGATCCTTTTCATTATCAGTAACAAACTTGGAGGCGAAGAGACACAGGGGTGCAAAAAAATCACGGTACATAGACTGGAAATGAGCCATGTCGTGCAGGTAGATTTTATTGTCAACAGTTGGGTTCGTCATGTACTCTTCAATGAAAGACTGAGATCTTCTGGTAGAGAATTCCAAATTTAACCAAAAGCAATGCTAAAAGCAAAAATCAGCTACTTATTGATGTAACGAATACCTAGAAGTTTGGTTGGTATGTAAGTTCTCTTCTGCTCTCGAAGGTACTAGGGCTATATTAAGCCCATGTTAAAGCGGTGCTAAGCAATTACTAAATATTTTCCCACCAAGCGTCGAAAGACTGCTTTTGGTTCAAATATACCACCTCGCCAATTTTGGGCGTGGCGGCTAGCGCCGACTTATTTTTGGCATATTGAGTCACTTCTTTCAAAGGCTCGTCCCAATCGTGGATGGATAATACAAACTTGGCCGAATGTACCGGAATGAATTTCTCTGCACGCAAATCTTGGCTTGCTTGTACCACCTCATCTGGCAGCATATGTATGTAACGCCAAGAAGTGTTGTATTGTCCATTTTCTAGAACAGCCCAATCGAATGGTCCCAATTTCTCACCAATTTCTTTAAAATGCTTGCCATAACCGCTATCTCCACCCAAATATAAGTTGAGGTTGCTAGAACGAACGGCAAAAGAAGACCACAAACTAGTATTGCGTGTGAGCCAGCGCCCTGAGAAATGACGCGCCGTACAACTGGTGAAATGTAGGCCGTCGATATCCGCCGTTTCTCCCCAATACAATTCCGTTATTTTGGTTGCTGGATAGCCCCAACCTTCAAAATGTGCGCCGACACCAAGTCCAGTCAATACGCGTTTTACTTTGGGCTCTAAAGCGCGGATTGTTGCGTAATCTAGGTGATCCCAATGATCATGACTGATAATGAGGAGATCTATTTCGGGCATTTCGGCTACGCCGAATGTATTTGTGCCTAAGAATGCTTTGATATTATTAATTGGAGATGCATTGCCACTAAAAACAGGATCAACTAAAATCCGTTTGCCATCCAATTGTAAGTAGTAAGACGAGTGACCAAACCAGACTAATACATTGCTATCTAACGGCAGCGCATTAAGATCTGTTTGTATATGTGGTAGTTCGGACAATGGTTGCTTGTTCGGGTTGCTCGTGAAAAGCCATTTGCGCATCACGGTCAACATCGTTTCGCCTTCGGCCAAGCTTGGCGTGTTTTCAAGGTTATCAAACACACCATTTTTAAAATTAGGTGCCGCCTCCATACGTCGCAAGCGTTCACCTTTTGCATAATAGCCAATCTTATCTTGTTTACTAAATAGGTAAAATGCCAAAGCTATAATTACCAGTAACGTAAGAATGATCCACATAAAACGTTTCAAAGATTGGTTTCTATTAAATGTACGATAAGTTATTGATAACCCAATAATTTCATCACTTGTTTGGAGTTTTGTTCTTCGCCAAACACTTCGTAGTTGAATGTCTCATCACGGTTTCTGCGAATCAATACGTGCTTCGGAGAAGGCAGCAAACAGTGGTGAATACCACCATAACCGCTCAATACTTCTTGATAAGCACCCGTATGGAAGAATCCTAAGTACTGCACTTTACGTGTTTTGGGCATAAATACCGAGTTCATATGGGCTTCTTGATTGTAATAATCTTGACCATCGCACGTGATACCACCTAAATTAACACGTTCGTACTCCGAATCCCAGTTATTGATCGGAAGCAAAATGTATTTTTGGTTTAGCGCCCATACATCCGGCAAATTCGTGATAAATGAACCATCCAGCATCAACCATTTTTCACGGTCATTCTGTTGTTTACGGCCCAGTACTTTGTATAGAATACCTGAAGCTTCAGCCACGGTGTATTTTCCAAACTCGGTAATAATATCTGGCTCCAACACTTCGTGGTGCGCACAGATTTGTTTGATGCGGTTCACGATCTCATTGACCATGTATTCGAAATCGAAATCATGTACCAAAGAATCTTTAAAAGGCATACCACCGCCAATATCTAAGGTGTCAAGATCTGGATTGATTTTCTTGAATTTGCAATACAACGTCACGTATTTCTCCAATTCATTCCAGTAATAGGGCGTATCTGAGATACCCGAGTTGATGAAGAAATGCAACAGCTTCACTTTGAAATGCGGATTTTCGGCAATTTTAGAATTGTAGAAATCGATCACATCTTCCATACGGATTCCAAGACGAGAAGTGTAGAATTGAGAGTCAGGCTGCTCTTCTGCCGCAATCCGGATGCCTAAGTTACAAGGTGCATCTAACTCCACCTCATCATCATACATATTGAACTCTTCCTTGTTGTCCAATACCGGAATGATGTTTCTGAAACCATCGTGAAGCATATCCACGATGTATTGTTTGTATTGATAAGTTTTGAAACCGTTACATATCACAGTGATGTCTTTGGTGACAGCACCTTGGCGCTCCAAAGCATCAATCATCGGCATATCGAAAGCAGAAGAGGTTTCTAAGTGAATATCATTCTTCAAAGCTTCTTCGACGATGTGCTTAAAATGCGAAGATTTGGTGCAGTAGCAATACATGTACGAGCCACGATAATTATGCTTTAAGATCGCCGTTTGAAAAAGGATTTTCGCCTGCTGAATCTTTTTACTGATGATCGGGAGATAGGTAAAACGCAAGGGAGTACCATACGTTTCGATCATCTCCATCAGGTTTAGATCGTGGAAGTATAATTCGTCATCGATGATGTCGAATCCGTCTTGCGGGAAACCGACACTTAAGTCAAGAAATTCCTGATAGCTCTGCATTTTTTGTTATTTTTGGCAAAGATATGCTTTCGTAATGAATACCTATTACAAACACGGTAATTTTTCACCCTCATTATCAGAAGCTTTATAACATTCTTACATTTATATGGCGGATTCATCCATTCAACAAAGACTCGTTGCCGAGACCGTGAGCGCGGTAAAATCGCTTTATCAAGCGGATATTCCTGATACTCAAATTAGTTTGCAAGAAACCCGAAAAGAGTTTGAAGGGCAGTTCACGATTGTAATTTTCCCTGTTACCCGCTTTTCCAAGAAATCGCCAGAACAGACAGGTCAGGAAATTGGTGAGCTACTTCAGCAGCAAATTGCCGAAGTGGTATCCTATAATGTCATCAAAGGATTTTTAAATATTGTGCTTTCTGATGCGTATTGGATCAACTTATTGAGTGATTCAATTTCAGCGGCTGACTTTGGTGTGTTTCAGCCAACAGGTAAGCGCATTATGGTCGAATATTCATCGCCAAACACCAATAAACCTTTACACTTAGGTCATATTCGCAACAATCTTTTAGGTTTCTCTGTCGCAGAGATCTGGAAAGCATATGGTTATGATGTGGTAAAAGCTAATCTGATTAATGATCGTGGTATCCATATCTGTAAATCGATGTTGGCTTGGCAGAAATTTGGTGCTGGCGAAACGCCAGAAACATCTGGATTGAAAGGCGATCATCTGGTGGGTAAATATTATGTCGCTTTTGACAAAGCATACAAAGTCGAAATCGAAGACCTCAAATCGCAGGGACAAACCGAAGAAGAAGCTAAGAAAAATGCGCCCTTGATCAAAGAAGCGCAGCATATGTTGCAGCAATGGGAAGCGGGCGACGAAGCCGTCATCCAATTATGGAAAACCATGAACGAATGGGTGTACGCTGGTTTTGGTGTTACCTACGATTCTTTGGGCGTTTCTTTCGATAAATTCTACTACGAGTCGGATACCTATTTATTAGGGAAAGATATTATTCAGGAAGGACTGGATAAAGGAGTATTCTTCAAAAAAGAGGACGGCTCTGTCTGGATAGATCTGACAGAAGATGGTTTGGATGAAAAATTGGTGCTGCGCGGCGATGGTACTTCGGTGTACATCACACAGGATTTGGGCACCGCTCAATTAAAATATGATGAGTTTGGTATGGAAGAATCCATTTATGTCGTCGGCAACGAACAAGATTACCACTTCAAAGTACTATTCCTGATTCTTAAAAAATTAGGCAAAGCTTGGGCTGACGGACTTTTCCACCTTTCGTATGGAATGGTTGACTTGCCATCTGGCAAAATGAAATCTCGTGAAGGAACAGTCGTGGATGCCGATGATTTGATGGCAGAAATGGTCGAAACGGCGCAAGCGCGTACCGAGGAGCTAGGTAAAACCGAAGGATTTTCAGAAGAAGAAAAGAAAGAATTGTATCGTACGATCGGTATGGGCGCTTTGAAATATTTCTTATTGAAAGTAGATCCTAAAAAAACGTTTATTATTCGATCCAAACGAGTCGGTCGATTTTCAAGGTCATACTGGTCCGTTTATTCAATATACCCACGCGCGTATCAAATCGGTATTACGCAAAGCAGGTGAGGTGAGCTCGGATCAGTCTGTAGATACGATTACGGAGTACGAACGTGATTTGATTCAAGCATTATCCAACTACCCACAAACAGTCGAAGCGGCAGCCAAAGATTTCAGTCCAGCGCAGATCGCCAATTATGTGTACGAATTGGCTAAGCTTTATAACAAGTTTTACCACGAGTTGAGCATTCTCAAAGTAGAAGAAGAGCACATTAAAGCATTTCGCTTAAAACTATCTGCTGCTACGGCCTCGGTGATTGCTAGATGTATGAATTTAATGGGAATCACGGTTCCGGAAAGTATGTAATTGTCGTTGATGTATAAAGTTGGTTTAATTGGTTTTTCTATCGGTGGTCAGGTTTTCCACGCGCCTTTTATCGCGGGAAACCCTGCATTGCAACTCTACAAAGTCACAGCGCGCAAAGCCGAACAGCAAGCGTTGCTTGCCGAACGCTATCCCGAAGCGATTGCCGTACAATCTGCTGCGGATATCTTTGATGATCCTGCTGTTGATATCGTCATTGTGGCAACTTCCAATGATGTGCACTTCGATTTTGCCAAAGCAGCTTTGCTTGCGGGTAAGCATGTCGTGGTCGAAAAACCATTTACCAATACAAGTGCAGAAGCTGATGAACTCATCGCATTGGCGGCAAAAAAGAATTTGTTGCTCACCGTACATCACAATGCACGTTTTCATTCGGATTTTAAGACCGTTCGCAAGCTCATTGAAGAAAAGGCTGTCGGAAGGTTGACCAATTACGAGGCGCGATACGATCGTTTTCGCAATTATTTGCGTGAAGGCGCTTGGCGTGAGCAGAATTTGCCCGGTTCTGGTATTCACTATGATTTGGGCGCACATTTAATTGATCAAGCGTTGCAACTGTTCGGTGCACCAACTTCAGTTTTTGCGGATCTTCGCGTACAGCGAGATGGTGCAGCGGCGGTAGATGATTTTGAAATCATTCTTTCGTATCCCACGTTAAAAGTTTCTCTGAAAGGACAAATGTTGGCCAAATTGCCCACACCACGCTATGCGCTATACGGCACGGTTGGTTGTTTTGTAAAACCGGGAACGGATCCGCAGGAAGATTTGCTTCGCGGTGGCAGTTTGCCGCACCTGACTGCTGATTGGGGATTAGAACCCGAGTCGACTTATGGAACGCTTGCCATTGTCGATGCAGATCAAGTAGAAACAACTCAAAAAGTGGTCAGTGAGCGCGGATCTGGACAAGATTTCTATGCGAATGTGGTCGATGTATTGCAAGGGGAAAATACAATCGCTGTACAGCCAGAGCAAGCACGCGATGTGATTCGTATATTGGAGCTATGTGAGCAATCTTGGAACGAAAAAACGGTCATCTCTTTAGCAGGAGAACTCATTGCGTATGATTAAATATGATGCGATCGTCATTGGTGCTGGCGCCTGTGGCTTGATGTGTGCCGCACAAGCAGGTTTACTCGGCAAGCGTGTACTGGTACTAGAACGCAACAGTAAACCGGGTGCGAAGATCCTGATCTCCGGTGGCGGCCGTTGCAATTATACCAATTTACATACTTCGATTGATAATTTCGTGACCGAAAATCCGAATTTCTTATATTCCGCTTTCAGCCAGTGGACGGTAGACGACACGATTTCCTTCTTCGAAGGCTACGGGCCTATCCAAGGTGCAGAAAAGACGCTCGGTCAGTTATTTCCCACGTCCAACAAAGCCAAAGATATTGTCGACGTATTTCTTCGTTTGATGAACCAAACAGGGCAGGAGCTGTGGTTGGATAGCTTGGTGAAAGGCGTTCTACAAACAGACAAAGGCTTTGAAATCACGGTAGAGCGAAACGGTGTTGTGCAAAAGCTAAATACTAAAAAAGTCGTGATGGCTTCTGGCGGTTTGCCCGTGCAAAAAATGGGCGCGTCGGACTTTGCGATTCGTGTGGCTCGTGATTTTGGACATCGCATCGTGCGTACTGCTCCTGCATTGGTACCGCTGACGATTACGGGCAAAGATGCTGCTTGGTATGCAGCATTGGCAGGTAATTCTGTATTTGCACGCGTTTGGAATGAACGCATCTCTTTCGAAGAAAACATTCTATTTACACATTGGGGATTGAGCGGGCCTGCTATTTTGCAGATTTCATCGTATTGGCGCGCGGGCGAGACGTTTTCCATTGATCTGCTTCCCACACATCGACTGGATCAGCTGATAAAGGTCGAACGTCAGCTAGGCGGCAAGCGTACGGTAGCACAATTATTACAAGATCATTTTTCTAAGAAATTGGTTGATGCTATGGCAGATATGCTACCATTAACGCTAAAGATCGCTTCGCTAAGCAAAGCAGATGCGCAACGCATGCAAGATACGATCCATCGCTTTCAAGTAAAGCCGGCAGGAGATAAAGGCTACGACAAAGCAGAGGTGATGTCGGGCGGCGTAGCAACTGACGAACTGAATGCCAAAACGCTCGAATCTAATCTGGTGAAAGGACTTTACTTTGGCGGTGAGGCAGTCGACGTTACAGGCTGGTTGGGCGGATACAATTTCCAATGGGCTTGGGCATCTGGCTACGCCATTGCGCAAGCCATCTAAGTTTTAAAAAAACCAGCTACTTTTTCAGCTAGAAAGACTTCTGGCTATTCCGGTTCCAGATTTGAGGTTGACGTCTTTTAGATCTTCCTATGCTAGCTGATGTTTGACAGTCCCTTACGTGATGAATCAAACTTCAGTAATATGAACAGTAATATGGTGAATGACCATAAAGAAGAGCCTCCATAGCTGATAAATGGTAGTGGTATGCCAATGACTGGCACAATTCCGATCGTCATGCCGATATTAATAAAGAAGTGAAAGAAGATGATGGAAACCACCCCATAACCGTAAATACGACCAAAGGCGAAGCGTTGTCTTTCAGCAATATTCACTAATCGAATTAATAAAGCTAAGTACACGGCAATAAGAAGAAAGCTCCCCACAAAACCCCATTCTTCGCCTACGGTACAGAAAATAAAATCGGTGCTTTGTTCTGGTACAAAATTGTACTTTGTTTGTGTACCTTGTAAATAACCCTTTCCAAAAAGCTGTCCTGAGCCGATAGCAATCATCGATTGATTTAGATTGTATCCCTGTCCACGTGGATCATCGATCTTTCCAAGAATAATATCTATCCTATTGCGTTGGTGAGTTTGCAGAATATGGTCGTAAGCGAAGTCCACACACAAAATATACATGGAAGAGGCTAAGAATAATACCGCTATATTGATCAAATTTTTCCGTTTTCTGCGCAGCAAATACATAAATATCCCGGCTGCTGTTGCCAGCACTCCAATTAATATCCACTGGTTAAATAATAGTGCAAGAAGAAATAGGATAATCGCTAACCCTCCGATCACCAGTACTTGTGTACCTACGTAGCCTTCGCGGTAAAAGACAAAGATGAGTGCAAAGAAGGCTAGTGCCGATCCTGTATCTGGTTGTAACATCACCAACATCACGGGAAATAGTACAATCGAAGCACCAAAAAATAATGTCTTTAGGTTCGGATGTTTTGTGATTTGATTGCTAAGATAAAAGGCCAGAAGCAGGCAAGTGGCGAGCTTTCCGAATTCTGAAGGTTGCAGCCGAAAACTGCCTAAAGGAATCCAAGCTTGATTTCCCCCTACATTACGTCCTACAACCAATACAGCAATAAGTAATAGAATGACTATAAAATAAACGAAGGGAGCTGACGATATGAAAAAGTTTGCATCTATTATAAGTATACTAAACCCAATTATGAGAGCTGTACCGATGAAGATCGATTGCTTACCATAATTCGTGTTGAGATTAAAAAGGCTCGACTGATCCGGGTCGTATACGGCTGCATGTATGTTGAACCAACCGATCATACAAAGCATGAACCACAAGCAAATCGTCCACCAGTCGATCTGTCCGAAAAAGCTCTTTTTTTGTAAACTATTCATATCTGTACGATCTTGCTATTTGTAGTATTGCATGTATGTTATTGATTACGATCTACGCGGCCTTTGACTGTGGTGTACCAACAAAGCCGCTGGCTCTTGCTGCTGTGTTTGGCTATCTACTGGCTTGTTCAACGCGGAATTAGCTGGCGCAGCAGGCTTTTTCGGCTTTGGTCGTAGATCGCCATTGTAAATACGGTCTTGCAAATATTTCGGCAGAGAAATCGTATCACGAATATACTTTTCGACCAACATACTGGCTATTGGCGCTGCCCAAGTACCACCGTATCCTGCATTTTCGACAAAAACAGCAATTGCAATCTTTGGATTTTCCCGTGGTGCGAAAGCAAAAAATACGGCGTGATTTTCACCGTGCGGATTTTGAACCGTTCCGGTCTTTCCACACATTTCTATACCCTCAATTGCTACTGCACGCCCCGAGCCACCCTGATTTACTACTCGACTCATGCCTTCGATCACGGCTTCATAATATTTGGCGTCTACACCTGCCGAAATTTTCTCCGTGAACTCTGGCTTCACGATCTTTTGATCGCCTATACCTTTGATAAGATGTGGCCGATAATAGAACCCTCTATTGGCAACAATAGCAGTGATATTTGCCATTTGCAAAGGTGTGATTCCTAGCTCTCCCTGCCCGATAGACAAAGAAATGTTAAATGATGATCGCCATTTTCCGCTACCGTAAATTTTGGTGTAATAACTAGAAGTTGGTACGAGCCCAGGTTTTTCGCCCGGCAAATCTATACCTAATGTACTACCTAAACCAAATTTCATCAATGCCTCGCGCCACAAATCGTACGCTTGTGGGCCCGACATGCCACGCGAATCGATCATGCGTGCAAATACATTGGCGTAATAGGGATTACAAGAAACTTGAATTGACCTTGCCAGATCAATAGTGCCATGCACTCCAGTACAGCGCATCAGTCCTCGTCCGCCACCGTAGCGGTATCCACCGTTACAGGTAAAACGTGTTTGCGCATCGATCATGCCGGCTTGTTGCGCTGTCAGTGCTGCTACGACTTTAAAAATGGAGCCAGGTGGATAAGAAGCTTGTATTGGCCGAATGAACATCGGTTTGTTTTCGTTGTTCAGCAAATCCATGTAATTGTTACCCAATTCACGACCCACCATTAAGTTTGGGTCGTAGGTAGGGCTGCTCACCATGGTCAATATTTCGCCGGTAGAAGGTTCAATGGCGACGACGGAACCCAACTTATTTTTCATGAGGCGTTCAGCCAAAATCTGTAAGTTTTTATCGAGGGATGATATCATTCCATCGCCTGTAACAGCTAGCGTATCATACTTTCCATCCATAAACGAACCTTGCGGTCTATTGAGGGCATCTACCATTTGGTTTTTGATGCCACGTTTTCCGCGCAACAAGTCTTCATACGCGCGCTCTACGCCGGTAGCTCCGATGTAATCACCCGGTCGATAGAAGCCATCCGATCTGTCAATATCTCGTTGATTGACCTCTTGAATGTATCCTAAAAACTGAGCTGCAATACTGTCAGGATAACTTCTGACGGTACGATTTTGAACATAAAATCCTCTAAATTTGTACAGATGTTCTTGCAAACGAGCATAGGTAGTCGAAGAAAGCTGTTTTTCGAACTGTGATGCCCGATATGGGGAGTGCGCTTTGGCTTTTTCTATACGTTGAATATAACCTTTCTTATCTATACCGATTAATTCACACAACAATAGCGTATCAATATCTTTGGCTTCGCGAGGTGTGACCAGTAAGTCATATATTGGTTCGTTTTGCACCAAAATCTCTCCATTTCTGTCCAAGATGGCGCCTCGAGCAGGATATACTATTACCTTACGCAATACATTATTATTAGCGGATAGGATATAGCTATCATCAATAATCTGGATATAAAACAATCTGATTACGATCAATAATGCAGTCGTAATGAATATACCCTGAATAATGTATTTGCGTGTAAAGAAGCTATTGTTCATAAACGCGTTGATTGTTTATAATTATATCCCCACCCTCGACTTCCTTTTGTAAAATAGAAGGCTTATTAACAAAATGATGGCGAATGTACTCAAACTGCTAAGCAAGATGCTTAGGCTTGTGGTTAAGAAGTTGGTGAACGAAAAGACTTCGATCACTAACAAAGTAAAATGATGTATCAGCGTACCTAAGAAAATGTACGATAAATACCACTTTGAACCTAATTCGCCCCAAGATGGACTGTCTGATGATTGCCGAACATCAATCTCCAAAGTAATTCTAATAAATACAATTCTAAACCATGCTAGTGCTACACAAGCTGCAGCGTGGATCCCTAGCGAATCGTAAAAAGCGTCAATAGCTAATCCGGTAGCAAAGGCCAGCACGTATACAAAGAAATTGGATATGCCAAGAGGCAACAGCATAATAATTAAGATGTACGGAAAAAATGTGGCTAAGTTATAAAAACCGATATTTTTGAACAGCACAACTTGTATAGTAATTAGCGCTAAAAAACGAACGATATTGTAAAACATGATTCTAGCCATTATCGTCCCTTTCTGCTTCGAGCATTTGTTTTTCTTCCTCCAGATTGTCTTTTACTACGTACACGTGATGCAAGTTGTAAAAGTTGGTGCTTAAGCGAACTCTAATATCTAAGAAGCTCTCGCCAGATGTAATACCTGTTTCATCCACTTCACCCACCTTTATCCCTTTGGGAAACAATGAAAATCCTGACGTTCGGATAACTTGTCCTTTTTCGGCTTTAATATGATTTGGAATATCGCGAAGCATGGCCAGTTTCGGATCAATGTTGTTACCCCACACGAGTGAGCCAAACGCTTCCGTGCTATCTAAAGTGACAGATACGCGAGAATCTGGGTGAAGTAGCGAGCGTACAGTAGCAAAGTTGGTGGATACATCCAGTACAATGCCAACCACGCCATTGGATGTAATAACACCCATTCCTTTCTCGATACCGGCGTTGGTTCCTTTACCCAAGGTCAGGTAATTGCTCTTTTGATGAATACTATTATTAACGACTTCAGCTACAATAAATTCATACCGGCTTTCGTCAATCGAATCCGTCAGTGGAATACTATCCAATGTATCGCGAAGGATATATTGCTGTAGTTTCTGCCGTAGTGATGCATTTTCTCTTGCCAAATCATCATTAGTTGTACTTAAATCAAGATAGCTTTTCCAAGAATTTAACTTATCGTAGAAAGAGCCTACAACTATGTTTGAAGAACTAACGAAGGATGATCTTTGAAACGAATTATGGCGAATGGATAGTATAACGGCTGCTGTAAAGAAAAGCAAAAACCAGAAAAAGGCATTATAACGAATAAAGAAAAGCCAAAGGTTTTTCATCCTGTTGTTTAGTTTTTCTGCTTTACCCTAATGGTTAGTTATATGCTGGAGTTATCCACGCATAACATTTTACCTAAAATTATTGGACACGTTTACGGATCAGGAATATAGCTTACCCGTAAACGTGTCTTATTAAATTCTTCTATGTAGAAGAGATGAATTACTGCATCAAAAATTTAAATCTGCCGATATTCTTCAAAGCAATGCCTGTACCACGCACTACTGCACGAAGTGGATCTTCCGCAATATGAACTGGTAGTTTAGTTTTTGCTTGAACTCTTTTGTCCAAACCTCGAAGTAATGCTCCGCCGCCAGTTAGGTAAATCCCAGTTTGATAAATGTCAGCAGATAACTCTGGAGGAGTAATCTCCAACGCCTTTAAAATAGCCTCCTCGATTTTAGAGATTGATTTGTCTAGGCAATGTGCAATCTCCGTATATGATACCGTGATTTGCTTTGGAATACCAGTCATTAAATCGCGACCCTGTACCGGAAAATCATCTGGAGCATCTTGCAGTTCGGGCAATGCTGAACCAACTTCGATTTTGATTTTCTCAGCGGTACGCTCACCAATCATAATATTGTGTTGGCGACGAATATACTGGACGATATCCGAATCGAAATTATCCCCTGCCACGCGGATAGATTGATCACAAACAATTCCTGATAAGGCTATAACGGCAATCTCAGTAGTACCACCACCGATATCAATAATCATATTTCCTACCGGCTCTTCCACATCGATACCGATACCGACAGCAGCGGCCATTGGTTCGTGGATTAGGTATACTTCTTTTGCACCTGCAATTTCTGCAGAATCGCGTACGGCACGTTTCTCCACTTCAGTAATACCAGATGGAATACAAACCACCATTCGTAAGGAAGGAAAAAACCAGCTCTTGCCATTATTAACCAATTTTACCATTCCGCGGATTAAATGTTCCGCTGCGGTAAAATCTGCAATAACCCCATCGCGAAGAGGGCGTACAGTTTTTATATTGTCGTGCGTTTTACCTTCCATTTGCATCGCATGCCGACCAATTGCAATAACTTTGTTAGTTGTGCGGTCAAATGCGACAATAGAAGGCTCGTCCACTACTACTTTGTCATTATGTATGATAAGGGTATTCGCCGTACCCAAGTCAATCGCAATTTCTTGCGTAAACCAATTAAAAAGACCCATCTAGCGCGAAATTTCTAAGTTTTATTTTAAATGCAAACCTACTGAAAAAAATCTTTTCTTTGGCTATACTCCGTCATAAAAAATAAAGAGTACACTCTGCCTCAAAAACTTATTTAATAAGCCTTGTCGCGCAACGAAAAAGACGCTGTTTTATTGTATAGCGGTTCCTATATAATAATTAAAAATATCGGCTGTGATCTGCTGGTCTTCGCTGCCTGACAGCTTCATGACTTTGAACTTATTAGTGGGTTTCAAGCGTATTCTTTTCTCATGGCCGACCATAATATCCACTGGCATATCAAAGTCTTTTGCTTCGGCGATCCACCGATAGGCGATTTGGTTGTCAGGCATACGGTTGATTTCCAAAGTTGGTACACTTGCGTGTTGCACATACTGTTCAAATGTTTTTGAAAAATTGATTCCAGATGTTTTGTTGATATACTGTACGATATCGTCATAGTTCACCGTCTTATGATAAAACGTACTATTGAGTCCGCGGAGAATTTCCCTCCATTTATCATCGTTATCGATAATCGTTCGAATCATATGAAGCATAACTCCTCCTTTGGGATACATATCGCCAGAGCCTTCTTTGTTTACGTTGTAAGGGCCTTGAATAGGAGCGTCGTTCGATATTCCTCTACGATTGCCATGTACGTATGCTCCGCTTGCTTCCTTACCATAAAAATAATCGATAAATAGCGCCTCGGAGTAGTTGGTAAAACTTTCGTGAATCCACATGTCGGCAAGATCCTTGGAAGTAATATTGTTACCAAACCATTCATGTCCAGATTCGTGTATAACGATAAAATCCCATTTCAAGCCCCATCCCGTGCCGGAATTATCTCTTCCCAAGTAGCCATTGCCAAAGCGGTTGCCGTAAGCAATCGCACTTTGATGCTCCATGCCCAAATGTGCTGTTTGCACAATTTTATATCCATCTTCGTAAAATGGATATGGCCCAAACCAGTGCTCAAAAGCTTCCAGCATATCTTGCGTATTCTTTTCTAGATGTTGCATTTTATCTGCATCTTCACGCAGTACATAATAATCTAATGTTAATGGTCCTTTTTCACCGTCATAACTCTTGCTTAGGTGTACATAATCTCCGATATTGAGTGCAACGTTATAATTGTTGATTGGATTGACCACTTTCCAGTGGTATTTGGTGTATTTGTTTTTTAGTTTTTCGGTTTTCACCAATCGACCATTCGACACATTCATCACACCTTGAGGTACGGCGACAGAAATGAGCATGCTATCTACTTCGTCCGACTGATGATCTTTATTGGGCCACCACACGCTCGCACCCAAACCTTGACAAGCTGTTGCTACCCAAGGTTTACCATTGCTATCTTGCTTCCAGTCAAATCCACCATCCCAAGGCGCGCGCGTCGCTTGAATAGGATTGCCAGAATAATGTACTACAAAAGAATCAAGTTTGCCTTTTGGTATTGTATTTGGAAAAGCGACAAAAACAGCATTGTATTCGCGGTCAAAATCTAATTCTTTGCCTTTGTAGACCACTTTATCCACCGAAAGATTCTCAAATAAATCGAACTGCAAGGTGTCGAAATCATTTACTGCCTCAAAACGAAATAAATTGGTTCCCGCAATATGCTTATTTTCGATATCGACGGTCACGTCCAAGTGATAATATTTGATATCATAGCAGGTTCTGTAAGGAGTTAGCTCACCACGTAGCGAATCCGCTTTGGTAAATAGCTGTTTGGCTTTCATCAGCTGCGCTGATGCATAAAATGGGGCGGTCAGAACGCTGAAAAGTAGTATCGCGGCAAACTTTTGAATCATGGAAGAATGTGTTTTGTAGTAAATCTACAAAAAATCGCATTGGATCGGTAAATCTTTGGGTATTGTGCTATTATCAGTAAATAATTGGGTAAATTATGGCATAATGCGTGAAATTTCTAAACGCTAAGCTTTCTCAGCCTTCCGCTGGTCAAAAAAGCCCTGAATTGCTTCTAGATTAAAGGCATTCAAACATTTGTCGGCCGAAAGGCCGCCTTTGCGCCCAACCAATACGCCGTATTGCATATCGTGAAATCCTTCCATGCGATGCGCATCTGGGTTGATGGATAATAATACGCCCTTTTGTAGCGCATAGCGATGCCAACGCCAATCGAGATCCAAGCGAAGAGGATTAGCATTAATTTCAATAACCACATGATTGCTTGCACAAGCGTCGATGACTTTTTTATAATCGATCGGATAACCCGCTCTCGAAAGCAATAATCGACCCGTCGGGTGACCTAATATCGTGGTATACGGGTTTTCAATGGCTTTGATTAATCGTTCTGTCGCTTTTTCTTCCGTCATACCCAAATTGCTGTGCACCGAAGCGACCACAAAATCGAATTTCGCTAAAATTTCATCCGGATAATCCAATGAACCATCGCCTAAAATGTCTGATTCGATCCCTTTGAATATTTTAAACGGCGCTAGTTTCTGATTAAGCTGGTCAATTTCTTGCCATTGCTGCTCAATGCGCTCTATGGATAAGCCATTCGCATAAACGGCAGTTTTGGAGTGATCACAAATGCCTAGATATTGCAAGCCCATTTTCTCTTTACAATACGTCGCCATTTGCTCCAGGCTGTGAACACCATCCGAATAAGTGGAGTGATTGTGCAATGTGCCTAAGATATCTTCATTGCGAATTAAAGTTGGCAAAGCATTATCCGCCGCTAAATCAATTTCATTAAATCCTTCGCGCAATTCTGGCTCTATAAACGCCAAGCCGAGCGCTTCGTAAATAGCAGCTTCGGTGGCTAGGTTAGGGATTTCTTTGTTTCTTGCCGTCAATAAATCGATATGTTCACTGGATCCTGTAGTCAATAGCCAGTTTTTGGCAAAAGAATCTGTCGCGGTGGTGAAAATGCGGTACGCAATATTATTATCGTCTTTGAAATGTACGGCTTCGCGGTCGGCATCGATTTGCAAGACATAATCTTTGCTTTCTAAAGTGGAGACCAACACGTGCTGTGGAAGATCGATCAATAAATCAATGTATTGCAACACCTCGGCCTTACGGCGGTAATCACCCGTAAAAACGATCTGATTGTCTGGGAAATTTTGTTGTAAAGCGTCCAACACGGCTTCCGCAAAATGGGTAGCTCTGGCATACAATACCCAACCTTTGTTGGCGATAGAAAACTCGATATTTTTCTTGATTTCTTCCTGTGTTTTAAGCCCAAATCCTTTGGCTTCTACCAATCGATTTTCATTGCAGGCATAATACAGCTCACCGATGCTTTCAATGTTTAGATTTTTCCAAACGATTTGAATCTTCTTGGGTCCTAAGCCTTTGATATGAAGCATTTCTAAGACTCCTTCGGGCACTTGTTCCTTGAGTTTATCCAATTCAGGCAATGTTCCCGATTGGATGATTAGTTTGATTTTTTCGGTCGTGCTGTTGCCTATTCCTGGTTGCTGACTTAATTCTTCCATGGTGGCCTTCTCGGCTGCAAAAGGAAGCTTGTCGATCTTAAAAGCGGCACTGCTGATGGCTTTGGTTCGAAATGGATTTTCGTTGAGTAGTTCCATCAACTGACCATATAGTTTGAAAACCTTGGCAACGCTTTTATTATCCATAGTAATAGGGTGTTTCTTTAAGTTTGTGAATATCAAAGATAGCGAAATATGCGCATTCCAAAATGCGTTTCACATGCGTAAGGGCATAAAAGATAAAAGGGGCATACGCCCCTTTTATTTTAAACTATATGGTAAACAACAGTAATAGTATAGATTATACTTGCTCGGTATCTTCCGTTACTTTCATTAAGGGATCCGGACGATGATATTTGTGAATAATCAGTCGAATTCCAGAGTTTTTAGTGAAAAACTTAACCGTCCAGTTGATGAAGGTTACCAATTGATTGCGGAAGCCAGCAATGGACAGCAAGTGGACAAACATCCAAGTACACCACGCGATAAATCCTTTCAAATGTATTTTACCCATATCTACAACTGCACGATTGCGTCCTACGGTTGCCATAGATCCTTTATCAAAGTATTTGAAATCTTCTGTATTGTTTTCGTTCTTCAAGATGCTCAAAATATGATCAGCCACGTACTTACCTTGTTGCTGCGCAACTGGTGCTACTCCTGGCAATCCATTCGGCGTTTTTTTCGGTCACCGTAGCAGCTACGTCACCAATCGCATATACACCTGGCATATCGATGATCTGGCATTGTCCGTTTGTTTTTATTCTATTGCCGCGTTGTACTAAGTCGGGATTGATTCCTTCTGGGAATTGTCCTTTTACACCAGCGCCCCAAATTACCGTTTTTGTTGGGATCTGATCACCGTTGGACAATGTAACCGTCATGCCGTCGTATTCTTTTACTACGGTGTTTAAGATTACTTTAACTCCCAATTCCTCTAAATAGCGCTTCGCATCGCGCGAAGATTTGTCAGAAAGTGCTGCTAGCACTTCGCCCAATCCTTCTACTAGGTACACATTCATTTCGTGCTTGGACAATTCGGGGTAATCTTTCTTCAGCATGTGCAACTGAATTTCTGCAATCGCACCCGAAAGCTCGACACCGGTTGGCCCGCCACCAACAACTACAAAGTTCATGAAACGCTCGCGGTCGTCTGCGTTTTTGCGCAACACGGCTTCTTCGAGGTTTTGCAATACATAACTGCGAATATTTTGTGCTTCTTGGATGCTTTTCATACCTAGAGAATATTTCTCTACGTCGGCATTTCCAAAAAAGTTAGAAGTGGCACCACTAGCTACCACTAGGTAATCGTAATCGAACTCACCTACCGAAGTATGTACCACCTTAGTATCTTTATCGATGCGAAGTACTTCGGCCATACGAAATCTGAAATTCGATTGGGACTTGAACATCTTACGTAGTGGAAACGCAATTGAATCGGATGCTAATGTACCTGTAGCTACTTGATAAAGTAGTGGCTGGAACGTATGGAAATTGTTGCGATCGATCAATAAAACTTCAACTTCTTTGTCTTTTAAGCGACGCGCTACTTCTATACCGCCGAAGCCACCTCCGATAACGATGACTCTTGGGAATTTTCTCTCAGATCGATTTAGCAACATATTAATTTCGATGAAATGTAAACCTTAACAATGATTTTTCTGCAAATATCCGACTAATTATCTCATTTCGATAAATAAAAATGAATTATTATATAGTATACATCATAAAACGCGATATTGTTTGGTGTATCTATCTGTAAATAAATGTTTTGTGTTTGTTGGAAGTATTGTGTATTAATTACACTATTATTCCGGTGCCGATGTTTGTAAATGCGTGCTCACTACATGTTGAGTTTATAAAGGCCAATAAATCGGATTGTTATCTCATAGAATCGTCATGCTTTCGATAAAACGGGAGCAGTTGGGCGGAGATTTCTGAGTAGATATCGTAACTTTGTTAGAGATTAGAAAGAGAGGAACAGTTGAAACCATTTCATATAGATACAATTCGTGCAGATTTTCCGATACTAAGTACACAGGTGCATAATAAACCTTTGGTGTATTTGGATAACGGCGCGACTACCCAAAAGCCAAAACAAGTAATCCAAGCGATTACCGATTACTATTCGAACATGAATAGCAATGTACATCGTGGAGTACATCATCTAAGTCAGATATCCACAGATGCATTTGAAGTAACGCGTAGAAAAGTACAAGCATTCATTCATGCGGCACATGATTATGAAATCATCATCACTAAAGGCACCACCGAAAGCATCAATATGGTGTCGAACTGTTATGGTAAAGCATTTGTAAACGAGGGCGATGAAATCATCATTACGGCGATGGAACATCATTCCAACATTGTGCCTTGGCAAATGCTGTGCGAAGAGAAAAAAGCGGTCCTCAAAGTGATTCCGATGTTGGAAAATGGAGAACTGGATCTGGATGCATACCATGAATTATTGAGCGAGCGCACCAAATTAGTAACATTTAACTACGTGTCCAACGCGCTGGGAACCATTAATCCAGTAAAGGAAATGATTGTTGAAGCGCATCGTTATGGCGCTGTCGTACTTGTTGACGCTGCGCAAGCCATTCAGCATATTGCCATTGATGTACAGGATTTGGATGTAGATTTCTTGGTTTTTTCTGGACACAAAATGTATGGACCAACGGGCGTAGGCGTATTGTACGGCAGAGAAGATTTGTTGAATGCCATGCCTCCATATCAAGGTGGTGGCGACATGATCAAAGAGGTGACGCTCGAAAAAACAACCTACAACGAATTGCCGTTTAAATTCGAAGCGGGTACACCGAATATCGAAGCTGGAATCTGCCTGGCGCACGCAATTGATTACATTAGCGAAATCGGTCTTGATGCTATTCGAGCGCATGAGGAAGAATTGGTGGAATACGCTACTGCCGAATTAAGCAAGATAGAAGGCATGCGATTTATTGGTACTGCCAAGGCAAAAAGTTCTGTGGTTTCTTTCTTAATTGATGGAACGCATCCTTATGATGTGGGCGTGTTATTAGACAAAATGGGTATTGCCGTGCGTACTGGACATCACTGTGCACAACCGATTATGGATTTTTACGGTATTCCGGGTACCATTCGCGCCAGCTTTGCTCTTTACAATAGCAAAGAGGATGTCGATGCATTAGTGAAAGGTGTGACACGCGCCGCAAATATGTTACGATAAGATTACAACATGACGATCAACGAAAAACAAGATGAATTGATAGAAGACTTTGCTTTCTATGAAGATTGGATGGAAAAATACGAATACATCATCCAGCTCGGCAAGGAGCTTCCGCTTATCGACGAAAAATATAAGACCGAAGATTACATCATCAAAGGTTGCCAATCCAAAGTTTGGCTGCATCCCGACATGAATGATCAAGCAAAGTAGATTTTGCCGCTGATAGTGATGCCATTATCACTAAAGGTTTGGTAAGCTTAATGGTAAAAGTGCTGTCGGGGCATACACCAAAAGAGATTGCGGATGCCGATTTATATTTCATCGATCAAATCGGGCTGAAAGATCATCTTTCTCCGACAAGAGCTAATGGTTTGCTGGCCATGGTAAAGCAAATGAAGCTATATGCTGTTGCATTACAGATGAAATAATAGTACATTCGAGAAAGCATCTACTAATTATGGAAAGAAAATCTTTTTTAAAAGGCGTCAGCGCCACTGTATTGACGGGCGCAGTATTAGCCGCTTGTGGTTCTCCAGCAGAAAAATCTTCTGAAGGTTCGGTAGAGTGGGGCGAAGGTACGATCGTACATTCGGTATATTTCTGGTTGCGTACCGATCTTACGGATCAGGAAAAAGAAGAATTTCCACAATTTTTTGAAGCGTTAAAGAAAGTTCCAGGCTTTACTGCCTGCCGTGTAGCTACGCCAGCTCCCACTACGCCTCGTGAAGTGGTCGATAATTCGTTTTCTTATCACTGGATAGCCGTATTTCCTTCTATGGACGAAGTCAATATCTACGAAAAACATCCCGATCATTTAGCTGCTGCCGAAAAATTCTCGAAGTATTGGACCCGGGTCGAGGTGCGCGATTCGATCGTTTAATCGACGGCATCTACGATGGTATGAAAGGCGATTACTTCTTGTCCAAAGAATAATTTGGCTTTTTCTCCAAAGTCCGCCGCATCATCTGTGGTATAAAAAGTATAGGTACTGCCGCGTTGGCATTGCGACTCAACTTCGGGATGCCTTTCCAGATAATTTACGAGGCTATCGGCCACTAAATCACCTTGAGGAACCAGTTTGATATGTTTTGGTGTGTGCGCTTTGATCGTAGGGAGCAATAAAGGATAATGCGTGCAGGCCAACAAGATGGTGTCGATCTTGGGCGACTGGCTTAATAAAGCCTCAACATCCTCTTTCACGAAGAAATGCGTTCCTTCACTATCCAAATCATTGTTTTCCACCAATGGAACCCATACCGGACAAGCGTGCTGATGTACCACAATTTGCGGATGAAAGCGCTGAATTTCGATTTTGTAAGATTCTGACCGTACCGTTCCTTGTGTCGCTAAAATACCGACATGACCTGTCTGCGTATATTGGTCGATGATCTCCGTGGTCGGACGAATGACACCGAGCACTTTTTTGCCGGGCGGAAGATCATTTTGCTGAATGCTGCGCAATGCTTTGGCCGACGCGGTGTTGCAAGCCACAATGACGATTGGACAGCCCATTTCAAAGAGCTTGAACACACACTCCTTCGTGTATTGGTACACGGTCTCAAAAGATCGGTTGCCATAAGGCACACGCGCATTGTCACCCAAATAGATATAATCATATTGCGGCAAACGCTCACAAATGGATTTAAAGACAGTTAATCCGCCAAATCCAGAGTCAAAAATTCCAATAGGTCCCTGATTCATCTTTTGCATAGTTACACATAATTCTCGAAATCCACTAGTTTGCTCATTGGAATTTCTGAACTTACAAATCGCGTTTATTGAAAGCGCTTCTGCGCCCTATGTATGGTTTCTAATCTTCTTTTGCTAGCTTTCTGCTGTCAGGTATTTAGATAATTATACCTTAAATTTGTACACATACTCTATAACGACTCGAAGCACTACATGCATAAATTTCAAATCGCACAAATCATCCGGCAGCCCAACGATAATATCACGATAAATTTCGATGACGTCAATAGGGATTTTCCACCTTACTTGGCAGGGCAATTTCTGACGCTGGTATTTGATTTTAATGGACGACAAGTTCGACGTTCGTATTCCTTCAGTAGCTCGCCAGTTGTGGATGAACCTATTGCCATCACGGTGAAGCGAGTGGATAATGGTGAAATTTCAAGATTATTGCATCACCGCACTTCGGTAGGCGATATAATTGAGGTAATGCCCGCACAAGGTTTATTAGCTTACACGCCGCAAGCAGATATACCCAAAACGCTTTTCTTGTTCGCGGCAGGAGTAGGCGTTACGCCGCTTTTTTCTATTTTGAAAACCGCATTGGTGGCTGAGCCAGACACGAAGGTGGTGTTGGTGTACAGCAACAGTTCGCCCGAAAAAACGCT
The DNA here is from genome assembly GCF_001586775.1 of Sphingobacterium populi. Lineage (GTDB taxonomy): Bacteria > Bacteroidota > Bacteroidia > Sphingobacteriales > Sphingobacteriaceae > Sphingobacterium > Sphingobacterium populi. Next base: position 99,825 of record NZ_LQXS01000001.1, read on the forward strand.
TTTCTTGCAAGAACTACGCGAGTGGCAGGCCAAATATCCGGACCGCCTACACGTAGAATGGATTTTTTCGAATTCTAAGAATTTGATGACTGCGCGGCTGAATCGAGAATATATTATTCGCTTGGTCCAACAATTGAGTGAGCCGGCAAAGCAAACTACAATTTTCCTGTGCGGCCCCGTATTTTACATGGATCTTTGTCGTTTTACCCTGTTGGGCATGGGGTTTCCGGACGAAGATATTCATAAAGAAACCTTTTTCTTCCCAGAAGAAGAAGCAGACGACGATGAGCATGAAGAGGAAGAAGTCGATAAGAATACCTATCAAGTGGTATTGAAGTTTCAAGGTGAAAGATATAACCTGGCGATTCCGTACAATAAAACCATATTGGACGTTGGACTTGAACAAAAAATCAAGCTACCGTATTCCTGCAAATCGGGTATGTGTAGTACCTGTATATCCCAGGTACAAGCTGGCTCGGTGCGCATGACGTACAATGAAGTACTGACCGATCGAGAAGTAGAAAACGGTCGTTGTTTGATCTGTACTTCACATCCTATTGAAGATGGCGTGGTCGTGGAGGTATTATAGACGATTCGAAAAATACCAAGCTCGTAAAATAGTTAACTACAAAAGCCCAACTTTGGTCGGGGCTTTTGTAGCTTTAAAGTTAACCAAAAAGGTTATTTAACTTCTTTAAGCATTTCTTCCACAGCAGTTTTCAGCTGCGGATCTTCGCCATTTAAGAATGCTTCATAAGGAAGCGGTACACGAATATCTGGCTCTACTTGCATATTTTCTGTTGTGCGGCCTTCTTTCCCGATTGTTCCGATCATTGGGATACCGAATACGATGGTCGGATCGATTTGCGTTTCCCACCAAACGGCTGTCCCAGTTCCTGGTACTGGCATACCGACCAATTTACCCAAACCATTCTGTTTGTAGATGTACGGGAAAATGTGTGCATCGCTATAATTACCTTCGCTCATCACCACGATAGAAGGTTTGTTCCAACGAGAAGCCGGTTCACCACCTTTTACAATGTTGCCTTGCGGAGCAAATTGAAGATACTGCTTTCCACTTAAAAATGTGTTGAGATCATCGTGCAACCAACCACCACCATTAAAGCGCGTATCAACTACCAATGCTTTTTTATCGGCATTTTCGCCCATGGCACGCTCGTACAATTCGCGGAAGCTACCGTCGTTCATACCTTCAATATGTACGTATCCGATCTGCCCGTTACTTATTTTGTTTACGTATTCTTTTCTACTTTTTACCCAACGTTTGTACATCAAGCTGTTTTCTTCGCCTTGCGAGATAGGTTTTACGGTTTCCGAGAAAGCATTTCCGCCAGCTGTTTTTCCACTGATATGAACATATTGTCCAGCTTTCCGATTCAGCAATTTTGCCCAATCTTCATTAGCATTCAATGGTTTGCCATCAATCTCTGTGATCGTACTACCTTTGTCAATTTTGCTATTCGCTTTATTTAGCGGACCGCTTTGAAGTACCTCTGCTACGCGCAATCCATCGCCGCTATACAGCTCATCGTACAACAAACCTAAGCTCGGCGTGATGTCCGGATTAGTTGGGCGCGGAGAGTAGCGACCACCTGTATGCGAGGCATTCAATTCGCCCAACAATTCGCTCAACAATTCTTGAAAATCGTAATTGTTGTTGATATGGGGTAAGAAACGAGCGTAGGTGTTTTTATAACCTTTCCAATCGATGCCATGCAGCTTTGGATCATAGAATTTCTTTTCCACTTGTAACCAAGCATGGTGAAAGATGTATTCCCGCTCTGCCGCAGCATCAAGGCTGATTTCACTTTTGCTGCTGATCGGGGTAACCTTGCCGCTTTCGGCATCTACTTTTACCAAGCTACCGCGGTTAGTCATGAACAAGCTTTTGCCGTCTTTGCTAATTTCTAATCCGCTCGGTGATCCGCCCAATTTGGCCAAGATCTTTGTTTCACGTGTGCGCGGTTCGGTGACCCAAAGATCGTAGCCTTTTTCGAAGGCTGCCAAATAGAATAGCTTGCTAAGATCTTTGTTCATCACGTAATCGCTGATCGATGAACTGTTGATCGTAAGGCGTACCGTTCTGTCGCGGAGGTTTTCGATGTTCGGGACGAATTCTGGTGCTGCTGTTTTTTTCTTCGTCGAGTCCTGTTTCTCTCTTTCTTCCAACAATTTGAATTCATCCTTATTCAGCTGAAAGCGATCATAAGCTTCCTGATCAAAAAAGGCCGCGAATACATCCACTTCCCGACTACCTTGATAAGCCAAGGATTTGCGGCCATAGCGACTGCTTTCCCAAGTCATGATTTTGCCGTCTTGCGACCATTTGGCTCCACCATCACCAAAACCACTTAGGATAGGATGACGCAATTCGCCGCTACCATCTGCTTTCACCAAAGCGGTATTGCCACTCAAAAAGAAGCCACGTTGATCGTCTACGAATAACCAGCGGCTATCTGGACTCCACTCAAATCCCCAATCGCCATCGGCATAGGAGTGATTGCGTCCTTCGGGAAGCAATGTAATTGCTTTTCCACCGGCCGTAGGCATCACTTTTAAGATGTTGCGGTCTTCGATGAAGGCAATGGATTTGCCATCCGGCGAATATTTTGGTGCAAAATTGTTGTGGCTGTTAACCAGTACTGGAGATTCTTTCAATAAGCTGGCGTTGAAGAAATATGATTCATTTGCGGTAGCAATTTCTGTCTTATAGATTCCCCAGCCTGTGCTATCTCTTTCTGCCGCGTAGATGAGTGTTTTGCTGTCGGGTGCCCAGTCGAGCATACGTTCCTGCCCGGCCGTTTCGGTAATTCGTTTAGTGAAATCACCTTCTACACTAGTGACAAACAATTCGCCTCGGGTGATATAAGCAATCTGCTTACCATCTGGACTCAATTTAAATTCTCTTGTATCGCCACTCAATGGGAGATTTTTCACATCTGGTAGACCAGAATCGGTATTGATGCGAATGCTCAATCTCGTTGGCGTACCATCGGTCGTAAGAGTATAAATAGCGCCATCTTGCGTGAAAGCTAAGGTGTTGTTTTGCGAAATACTCAGGTGACGCACCGGATTTTTGGTAAACTTTGTTAGTTGCATAGCGGTGGCGGCGCCTTGCAATTCTTTTCGATATACGTTGAGCGTGCCATCTTTCTCCGAAAGGAAAAATACCGATTGGCCATCTTGTGCAAATACGGGTTCACGGTGCTCAATCTCCTCATTGGTTAGTGCCAAATAATTCTTTTTTTCTAAATCGTATATCCAGATATCGCGCGTTACCGACGAGGTATGGTGCTTGCGCCAGGCATCTTCATATCCTTTACGATCTTGGAAAACCAATTGCTTGCCATTCGGGCTTAGTTTGGCGTGATCCATTCCGGCAGCAGAGATCAATTGGGCACGGCCACCTGTGACAGGAACTTGATACACATTCTGGAACAAACGCATGCTCGGAAAACGTACGCTGGCTGCGGGAGCTTGACGTGCACTACCGAAATAAACTGCACTATTATCTGTCGTAAAATCGTATGGATAATCGTCGGCGCTGTTGTACGTTAGGCGTGTGGCTTGCCCACCATTTGCCGGCATCACAAAGACATCGAAGTTGCCATGGCGATTGTTGGCGAAAGCAATCGATTGACCATCACGACTCCAGATTGGCATCATGCTATGCGATTCGCCAACAGTAAGTGGCGTTGCATCTCCGCCGGTCGCAGCAACTTTATAAATATTGCCTTGATATCCAAAAACAATGGATCTGCCATCGGGCGAAATAGTTGGATAGCGAAGCCACAAGGCTTCTTGTGCAGAAAGTGCGGCAGGAAGCCAAAGAATGGCTGTAACCAACATCTTTCGCATAGAAAAGTATTTGAGCATAGACTATAGGTGATATAGTTAATAAATTGTTATATGCAAAAATACATTTTTCCGTTAGATATGCTTTGTCACAGTATTATAGTATGTTGCTGTCCAACGGGCAATATCATGGTATGTGCTAGTCGTACATGCGTACCTATTTTTCGATCTCTTTTAGGCTGGTCATTTTTTTATACTCCAAGAATCCTTTGATATCTTCGAAATGTTCGCGGACTCGTTTGTTGCCAAATTCAAACACTTTTTGAGCCAAGCCATCCAAGAAGTCACGATCGTGAGAGACGAGGATTAGTGTGCCATCAAAATCTTGTAAAGCATCTTTGATAATGTCTTTGGTTTTCATATCAAGATGGTTAGTTGGCTCATCCAAAATCAATACATTTACCGGCTCAAGCAACAGCTTGATCATGGCCAACCGGGTTTTTTCACCACCAGAAAGAACTTTCACCTTCTTTGTTGTATCATCGCCGCTAAACATAAAGGCTCCTAATAAATCCTTTATTTTTACGCGCACATCACCCACGGCAATCTGATCGATGGTTTCAAAAACGGTCATTTCCTGATCGAGCAATGCTGCCTGATTCTGCGCGAAGTAGCCAATCTTCACGTTATGCCCGACCTTAAGCTCGCCATCGAAATCAATCTCGCCCATGATCGCTTTGATCATAGTCGATTTTCCTTCTCCGTTTTTGCCGACGAAAGCCACTTTTTCGCCCTGCTCGATCACCATCGATGCTTTCTCAAACACCGTGTGATCGCCGTATCGTTTGGTTAATTCTTCGACCATGACCGGGTATTTGCCCGAGCGCGGGGCAGGTGGAAATTTTAGTCGTAGCGCCGATGTGTCCACTTCATCTACTTCGATAACTTCCAGTTTTTCTAACATTTTGACACGCGATTGCACTTGCAATGTTTTCGAGTATGTACCTCTAAAGCGGTCAATAAACTCCTGATTGTCGGCAATGAATCGTTGCTGCTCTTCGTAGGCTTTGAGCTGATGTTGGCGACGTTCTTTACGTAGTTCTAGATAGTGACTGTACGTGGCTTTGTAATCATATATACGGCCCATTGTTACCTCAATGGTACGGTTGGTAATGTTATCGACAAAGGCCCGGTCGTGCGAGATCACTACGACCGCTTTCGCAGAATTAATCAAGAAATCTTCCAACCATTGTATACTTTCAATATCCATATGGTTAGTAGGTTCATCGAGCAAAATTAGATCAGGTTTTTTTAATAGAATTTTGGCTAGCTCAATCCGCATACGCCATCCTCCCGAAAATTCGGAGGTCGGTCGTGTGAAATCTGTCCGATCAAAGCCTAAACCTTTCAATACCTTTTCTACTTCGGCATCGTAATTGGTTTCTTCCAACGAATAAAAGCGTTCGCTCAACTCCGAAACTTGCTCGATGAGCTCCATGTACGAATCACTTTCGTAATCTGTACGTACCGTGAGCTGTTCGTTTAGCTCTTCTAATTTCGCTTGCATCTGATATACTTCGTCAAAGGCCTTCGAAGTTTCCTCAAACACGCTCACATTATCTTGGGTTAGAAGATGCTGTGGTAAATATGCGATGACGGCTTCTTTTGGCGCTGAAATATTGCCTGTACTCGGCTTTCCTGCTCCGGCTATGATTTTTAATAAGGTGGATTTGCCAGCGCCGTTCTTACCCATAAGGGCAATTTTGTCATTTTCATTGATGGAGAAAGATACGTCGCTAAAGAGGGTGGTGCCGCCAAAGGATACCGAAATATTGTTGATACTGATCACGTTATTTGCTGTTGAAATGTTTGCAAAGATAAAGGATTTTGTCGTCTGCTAAAGTTTTGCAGCGGCTAATCGATGCAGAATTAACGCGTACCTAATTGAATTATCTATATTTGACTATACAACCTGAATAATATGAAAGCACAAGACGATTATTTGGCGATTAATCGGGCATCGTGGAACAATAGAACGGATGCGCACATCAAATCATCTTTTTATGATATGCCCGGCTTTTTAGAGGGCAAAAGTTCTTTGAAAGATATTGAACTTCAATTGTTGGGTGATGTGCGTGGCAAATCCATCCTGCATCTGCAATGTCATTTTGGACAAGATTCTATTTCCTTGAGCCGCTTGGGCGCAGCGGTGACTGGTGTTGATCTATCTAATAAAGCAATCGATAGCGCGATAGATATTGCTCGGCAAACCAATTCTTCTGCAAAATTCATTTGCAGCGATGTGTATGATTTACCAGCACATTTGGATGAGCAGTATGATATTGTATTTACCAGCTATGGTGTGATTGGCTGGTTGCCTGATCTGGATCGCTGGGCCAAAATTATTCGACGTTACCTCAAACCTGGTGGCAAACTGGTTTTTGTAGAATTTCATCCTGTTGTATGGATGTTTGATGAAGACTTTACAAAGGTAGAGTACAACTATTTCAATGCGGGTGCTATCATGGAAAATGAAAATGGTACTTACGCGGACAAAGAGGCGGCTATTAATCAGGATTATGTGATGTGGAATCATGATTTGGGCGAGGTGATGGGAAGTTTATTAGCCAATGGCATGCAGCTAACTCATTTTGAAGAATATGATTACTCGCCTTACGATTGTTTTAGTCATACAGTAGAATTTGAACCCGGCAAGTTTCGGATCAAACATCTGGATAATAAGATTCCGATGTTGTATGCGTTGGTAGCTAGTAAGATATAATCAATATTGGCACCTATATTGATGCAGAAAATTTGAAAAAATGATCATTATGAATGGCTTAATAATTCTTCACGTACTGCACGGCATCTTCGTCTTATGTACTACCTGGCATGCGTACGTCGTATTTCGCAAGAAGATTTTGCGCCGCTAATCACTCTGGATTTGCTGTCTTTTTTGGCTGTATGTTCAATTGCTAAAACCTTTTATGATACAATTTGGATAGTTTATGAACTAAATTGATAGATTGCTACAAGCATTAATGTCTAAATTCGTTATAGATTATTGTCTACAACTAATCCACAATGCCGATATGCTACCTGTGTCGGCATTGTAACCATTGTAAATTGAACTAATTCTTGTACAGATGTTTTTGAAGTTTTCTAAAATTTCTTTCCCCATTGCAACGGGGGCTTTGTTGTTATTTGGTTTCGCTAATTCTACGCTTAACGATTCCAACGCTATTCAATCTGCCGATTCCCTACTAACTTATGCCAATCCAGTTTTCGAACCGATCTTGGCAGATCCATCTGTTTATCGCGATTCGGATAGCGGAGAGTTCTATGCCTACGGTACACAGGATAATTGGGGTGATGGACACGGAAGTCGGTTGGTACCAATCTTAAAGTCGACCGATTTGGTACATTGGAATTTGATTGGAAATGCGCTGCGCGAAAAACCAACTTGGAAATCGAAAGGTGGAATCTGGGCTCCGGATGTTGTGAATGTTAAAGACCAATATCATTTGTATTATGCTTATTCGACATGGGGTGATGCCAATCCCGGTATTGGGTTGGCGATCGGTCAATCACCCGAAGGGCCATTTACTGATCAGGGAAAAGTATTTGACAGTAAAAGCATCGATGTGCCCAACTCCATTGATCCCTTTTACTACGAAGATAAGGGAAAAAAGTATTTGTTTTGGGGCAGCTTCAGCGACGCGCCAACGCAAGGTAATTTTGGCATTGAACTGACAGACGATGGTTTAGCAATCGCTCCGAATGCGCAAAAATTTAAAGTTGCAGCGGGCGATTTTGAAGCGGTCATTATCCACAAAAGAAAAGATTATTACTACTTCATTGGATCGAAAGGCAGTTGTTGCGAGGGCAGGAAAAGTACGTACCGCGTGTTAGTCGGTCGTTCGCGTACGCTGCAAGGTCCTTATCTCGATAAAAATGGAAAGGATATCGCCGAGCGCGGCAATGGTACCTTATTACTCAAAGGTAATTCTAGATTTGTCGGTACAGGTCACAATTCGCGTATCATCTCCGATGATAAAGATCAAGATTGGATGCTGTACCATGGTATCGATACGCAAAATGATCGCGTGGAAAGTGGTACATCAAGACGCGTGCTGATGTTGGACCCGATTCGTTGGCAGGACGATTGGCCGACTGTAGCTGGGGATACCGCTAGCTTTGCGCCGCAAGCCGCACCTTATTTCAAAAAATAACCTATTGTAATCCAGGGATAGATCTGCTAATCAATTAGTTTGATGCTTCTCGAAATGTTTAAATACTATGATAAAACAATTTCTGACGGGCGTGGTGATGGTCGCGCTCACCTTGTCTGCTACGGCACAATCTACTAAAAGTGATTTGCGGGCTCCGGCGTATCCATTAATCACGATCGATCCTAATACCAGTGCTTGGTCGTACACCGATGAATTGTACGGATCCACCATGAAGCACTGGACAGAGCGTCCATTTCCTTTGTTAGGCGTACTAAAAGTGGGCGATGACACATACCGATTTATGGGAACGGAAGAAGTGGAGGTATATGCTTTGCTGTCCATGGGAGAAGATACGGCTTGGGAAGGGAAATACACAACGAAAAAACCTGCCGGTGATTGGTTTTCTCCAAAATACAATGCGAATGGCTGGCAGACGGGAAAAGGAGCTTTTGGAACGCCCGACAGTGAGAAAGCTTCTAAAACAGCATGGAATGAAGAGAAAATATGGGTGCGCCGCCCATTCACATTAGATCAGGATCTGACAGGTAAAACAGTTTATCTCGAGTACTCGCATGATGATGATGTGGTACTTTATCTGAATGGGGTAGAGGTGGTGAACAGCGGACCTGCAACTGGCAAAAATAAACGTGTTAAATTATCTCCCGAACAAACAGCAAAGCTACCAAAGGCGAGCACCTAATCGCAGGGTACTGTCACAATACCGGCGGGAATGGTTTCTTTGATGTAGGTGTGGTAGTCGAGAAAGATACGCCGCGATCATTTGAGAAAACCGCACAACAGATCTCGGTCGATGTACAAGCGATGCAAACGCATTATACCTTTCGATGTGGCGATGTGGATCTTAAAATTACGTTTACGGCGCCTTTATTTCTGGATGATTTAAATCTAGTTGCGCGTCCAGTAAACTATATCTCGTACGAGATCAAGAGCGATCAACCTCGCGAGATGTCGATTTATCTAGAAGCGGCGCCTAATTGGGCTTTAAATGTGCCTTCGCAAGCGTCAACTTCGTCGACCAGTAAACAAGGAAATCTATTATTTGCCAAAACAGGTAGTGCCCAACAGCCAATTTTGCAACGTAGCGGAGATCATATTAATATAGATTGGGGCTATTTTTATCTCGCAGGAAGTGACCAAAATGGTAGCGTAGGTACTGGTGGTAGTCAGTCCTTGCGCAAAGCATTTGCCGCAGGCAATGATATTGCTGCGGTGAGCGGAGTTGGATCCGATGGACATCAAAATATAGCATACACAAAATCATTTCGTGTAAACGGAACGCACAACGATCATATCATGGTGGGCTATGATGATGTATATTCTATTCAATATTTTGGCGAAAACTTGCGCGGTTATTGGAATGTGGATGGAAAAAATACCATCGAAGCGGTATTTGCTAAAGCAGATCAACAATATAAGATGTTACGCAAGCGAGCGGATGCCTTTGATGCGGATTTTATGCGTCAATACACGGCTACAGGTGGTAAGGAATATGCGGAATTATGTGCACTGGCTTATCGCCAATCGATAGCCGCACACAAATTGGTGGAAGCGCCGAATGGCGATTTGATGCTATTATCGAAAGAAAATGATAGCAATGGATCGATTGGTACCGTGGATGTCACGTATCCCTCTGCGCCACTGTATTTGTATTACAATCCTGAACTGGCCAAAGCATTGTTAAATTTCATATTTGCTTATAGTGAAAGTGGAAAATGGACAAAACCTTTTGCTGCTCATGATATCGGCACGTATCCATTGGCCAATGGACAGACCTATGGTGGCGATATGCCTATTGAAGAATCGGGCAATATGCTAATCCTGACGTATGCCATAGCGCGTATGGAGCAACATGCTAAGTACGCTGAAAAACATTGGGATGTATTGACCACATGGACTGATTATCTGGTAGAAAATGGTTTGGACCCCGATAATCAACTATGTACCGATGATTTTGCAGGACATTTTGCACATAATGCGAATCTATCCATTAAAGCAATTGTAGGGATTGGTTCTTATGCAAAATTGGCCGGCATGTTGGGCAAGAAAGATGTGGCCGCGAAGTATGAAGCGATTGCGAAAGACATGGCCGCCAAATGGAAAAATATGGCCAATGATGGTGATCATTACCGCTTGACCTTTGATAAATCGGGTACATGGAGCCAAAAATACAATATGGTGTGGGATAAACTGTTTGATATGGGCTTTTTCGACAAGGACATCATTGATACAGAAATCGCCTATTACCTAACAAAGCAAAACGAATATGGTCTTCCGCTCGATAACCGAGAAACGTATACGAAAACAGATTGGATCTGTTGGACGGCCACCATGGCCAACGACAAAGCTACTTTCGAGCAATTCGTAAAACCAGTGCATCACTTTATGAATAACTGTACGACGCGTACACCGATGTCGGATTGGGTATTTACGGATAAACCGGTGCGCAGAGGTTTCAAGGCTCGGTCTGTAGTAGGCGGATATTTTATCAAAATGTTGGAAGAAAAGATCGCTAAGCAGTAATTAGCATAACACGTATTTCCGACAATAATAAAAGCGGCTCATTGGAGCCGCTTTTATTGCTATTAGATAGGTGGTGTGGATGCCTAATTGACAAATACGTTCTTAAACGTTCTTGCCATGGCAAGTCCGGGCTGTTGTTTAGTGTAATGGATGACAACCGAGTTAGTTGAATTGGTTATGACCCATTTCCTATAGCTGTTTTGATGTTACAAATGCATAAAATTGGATTAAGCTATGTTCTTGAATAATCCTGTTAGGCAATACGCTTTACTATTTTTTAAGTTTATATGTTGGTTAGACATTATTTATGAAGTCAAAATTGACTATTGTACCGATGATAAAATTTACAATCTGTCTCAATAAATAGTTAAATCGTCTCAATATCAGCACGATAACGTTTTCGCTTGAACAAAAGTGAAGCGATTTGGACACGTGCTACCAAAAACATTAATCCTATTTACTTAGTTAAGGATACTGATTGACGATAGCATTTATAGCGAAAAACCTTATGGCAGTAATCACAACTTTTGCAGAAAGAGTAATTGATTTTAATAAGCAACTTGTCTATGATGGCGAGCTTCCTGAAGGATTTGGAGTGCTCAACCCATACCTAGACAATCCCGAAACGATGGAAGTAATGCGGCAATTTTATGAGAAGTATTATAGCGACCAAGAACAGCGCAAATTTCTCATCGGCATAAACCCCAGTCGCCATGGCGCTGGGGTCACGGGTGTTCCTTTTACGGATACTAAGCGATTAGAAAGTATTTGTAGAATACCGATGAAATCGGCACACACGCACGAGATTTCATCGGTTTTTATGTACGATGTAATCGCAGCGTATGGCGGTCCCGACACTTTTTATCGAAAATACTATATCAACTCGCCGTTTCCATTAGCGCTTATTCGCTTTCAAAATGGGAAGTGGGTTAATGCCAACTATTATGATGATAAGCAGCTTTTCGATATGGTGAAAGGTTTCATGATTAGGTCACTTCAGAAGCATATTAGTTTGGGGTTAGATACTTCCGAAGTAATAATACTAGGTAAAAAGAATGCAAAATTTATCCAGAAGCTCAATCAAGAGGCAAATCTTTTTGATCGGTTGATCACGGTGGATCATCCGCGCTTTATTCAGCAATACAAATCGCGCGAAAAACAACTTTATATCGACAAATATTTAATTGCTTTAAGTAAGTAGTATCAAGTATATAATGTAGAAGATCTCATCAAATTTCACCTCAGTCGATGCTGCCCATCGCCTTTAAATGATCCATAATCACTTGATCGACAGCAGAAGTTTTGTATTTATCACGGTGCTGTAGCCATTCAAAGCATTCAACTTCATTAGAAGGGCGAAGCGAACCTTCAAAATCTGCAAAGTAACATCGCATGCGAACCACTACACCGGCCTTGCTTTGATCTGCTTGTGCCTCAAACACATCAAGGAAACGAATTGATGAGCGGATAATATCTACATTCAGCTCTTCTTTTACTTCGCGTTCTAAGCATCGCACGTCAGACTCCTGTTGTTCTCTTTTTCCTCCCGGAAAATAGTATACTGTTCTATTTTTAGATCGAGTGCTCAGCACCCGTTTGTCTGCAATACAGATCCAAGCAACTTTGTCAATAAATGTATTAGCCATGCTTGCAGTCCGATTTTTAGTGCGGAATTTTTTCGGTTAGTACTTCGTTTTGCGCCAGATCATAATAGGTGCAAGTCATATTTTCGACATGTATTTTCCATTTTTCTATGCCGTTTTCTGCGCACATGTGCAAGAAAGTCGTATAATCTGTTTTACCTTGCTGATGGGCTAATAGTTGTGCCTGAAATACGGCGATATTTGCCTGATCCGCTATAACGATAGGAGCGTAATGCGCAGGTGTTTGAACCGTATAATCGTCTTTCCCATGATAGTCAACACGGCCATCACTAACATATGCTTCGTAATGCGTAACCCCCAACTTTTTAATAGCTTGCATATAAGCTGGGAAATCTGCGCCAGATTTTACCTTGCTATGCGCTGTCTGTAATTGCTCTGCTGTAAACATAGTTTTCCTCTTTTTAAGTATTTACTTTATCAACAATGATGTATTTTAAATTTAGGTATTCGTGTTTAATAAAAAGATCTGAAATTATAAATTTTACGTAAGGCCACCAATTGAAAAAGTGGAGTAGAACTCATCATAAAAGGCTCTAAAGGTTCAGTTCCGTAGTGTGATTTGGAAATAAAAAAAGCCTTTATATCGCATTGATATAAAGGCTTTTGTACCTAGGGCGGGAATCGAACCCGCACTCCTTTAACAGGAACAGGATTTTAAGTCCTGCGTGTCTACCAGTTTCACCACCTAGGCAAGCTATGAGCGAAAGACGAGATTCGAACTCGCGACCCCGACCTTGGCAAGGTCGTGCTCTACCAACTGAGCTACTTTCGCTAATGGTGTTGCAAATATAGGTAGAAAAAGCATATGCAAAAATTTTTTGTGCTTCTAAGGCGACTTATACGGACTAATCGCCTAATAATGCGCCAATTATTTTTATTCGTGAAGTACTACCGGGCTATAGTACTGACGCTATCGCTATACAATATTTACTGGTTTGATTTTTGTAAAGGATGTCACAGAATAATGGATTAAATCGAACGTATGAAAATAGTACATCTACTTATAACGATAGGATTTTTGATAGGGATCAAGGCGCAGGCAGACACCTATCCAGAAGTGATTTTTGATAATAGTCTTATAAAAGGTGTTTACGCCAAAAGCGAAATTCGTTGTGAAGGAGGAAGTTGGATCGAGAATGTTGATAAGCATTTACCCGTTTCCGATAGCATTTTTTTCACACCAGGCAACTCCCTTTCGTTGCGATACGAAAGTGCTGAAGGCGGTTATTGGGAGGCCGCTATCAAGTACAGTCGTCAAAAATATCATTATCGAATATCTCATAAAGACATGTTAGTGTTGAAATTGTACGTGCATTCGGACAAAACGACAAGTAAGCAACTGCCGTCTCTGTCGATACGGCAGAAAGATAACGATAGTGAACGTGTCAATCTTGCAAATTTTATTGAAGATTATAATGTCAATACTTGGTTAGATGTACGTATTCCAATATCTAAAATTAGGGGAGTCGATGTCGAAAGCGCTATCAAAGCAGTCGTATTACATCAGCAAGGCGGAGGCTCACATCATATGTATGTTGATCAAGTTGAGTTTTTACCGGCAAATTATTCCAAAGTACGACTTACATCGCCAGCGGTGCTGTCTAAAGTAACACCATATGATAAGAACATCCATTTGCAATGGCAATTACCATTGACGCCGAGCATACGGTACGTCAAGATTTATCGTTCGGAAGATAAAAAAATCTTCGAACCGGTCGCTATCCGCCCGATCAGCATGCAGGGAGGTTTGGATTATGTGCCTGCTTTGGACAAGACTTATTATTATAAAATTGCTTGGGTAGATTACGATTACAAAGAATCGCCATACTCAGCTATTCAAGAAGTAAAACCGGTAAAACTAGCTGATCAACAAGTGTTTGATCTAATTCAACGCTCGCACGTCAACTATTTCGTTGATAATTATGATATCAATAGTGGTATGCATACTCCATTTCGTCAACAGGGTAGAGCGGTAGTTTCGACGAATGAAACTGGACTGGCGCTATTAGCATTAATCGTTGGCGTAGAGCGAGGGTACGTATCCAAAAATACATTTACTCATCGCGTAAAACGAGTCGTTGATTTTTTGGAAGCAGTTCCGGAGCGGCATGGCGTGTTTGCATCTTTCTACGATGGCAGAAAGAAAGAGCCCATTTATATGGATGCGCGTCCAAATTATAGCGTGCCCTCCACCACGACCATCTTGCAATCGTTGTTGATCGTGCGACAATATCTTAGTGGTGAGGGAGAAGATGAAGTTTATATACGAGGTAAGATTAATAAACTGTGGGAAAACATCAACTGGCCCGCACTAGTAATGGCCGATACAGAAGATGTGCTCAGAGCAGATGTTGGCGTATTGGAAGAACTTACAGAGATCAAGCCTTTGGGCGGATTCAATGAAAGTATGAATACCTATATATTAGCTGCGGCATCTACCAAAAGCGGTATTTCGCCTGATGGTTTTATCAACAATCTGCCATACGATTACCAGACCTCAAACACGTTGTTTACTGATAGTTTGGATGAGTTGGAAGCTGAGTATTTAGTACAAAATCAGCAACAGCTCAACGCTACTCTAGAATCGGATATGAGTGATCTTGATCAGGCTTTGCAGCGACAAAACATATTGCGAGATACGGTTATGTATGGTGTGCGCGTACCATTTGGTGAACTTACACAGCGCAATCTGCTGTCGATGTACACACCATTTCTAACCATAGATCCGACCATTGCAAACACCAAGGATTTTGCATTTGCCGACATATTGAAACGCTATACTAATTACGTGAAAAGAAGAGATAATGAAGCAGGGCGCGGTGCGCGCAATACAGCATTATGGGGTTATCAGTCAGAAATAGATCCAAAAGCCAATTCACATATCAATCCAGCCATCAGCGTATCATCCGTGGCAGTAGACTTTGATAAAGGATTACAAGCCCTGTTGTCCCTCTATAATGAGTATGGTGAAATTTTACTCACCGAATATGGATTCCGTGCCTGGATAGACTTAAAAAATCATGATGTATCAGACGAATATTTATCGCTAAACCAAGCTTCGGTAGCCATCATGATTGAGAATGCACGTACCGGACTGATCTGGAAGCTCTACAAAGAAGTGCCCGAAATCAAGGCTGTACAAGAAAAGATATTTGTCCAAAGCAGTTTGAATTAGATTTGCTATATTTACAAAAAACGAATAAACGTTACCAGTCATGATAAAAAGGATCAATCTTCTCACTGTTGGCATCGCAGCAGCACTGTCTTTCTATTCTTGTAAGTCCAAGAATATCATGGTAAACCCAGGAGCAGTTATTTCCAAAGATGGCACTGATGATGGTCTCAACAATGTTAAAGGAGAATTTAAAGACGCTTCACGTACAAAAGAAGGCATTAAATTTACCTTATCTTCCGATCTATTGTTTCC
Organism: Sphingobacterium populi; assembly: GCF_001586775.1. GTDB lineage: Bacteria > Bacteroidota > Bacteroidia > Sphingobacteriales > Sphingobacteriaceae > Sphingobacterium > Sphingobacterium populi. Next base: position 115,505 of record NZ_LQXS01000001.1, read on the forward strand.
TAGCAATTCTTCCTACCTAACGAATGCAGCAAAGGCAGAATTAGATAAATTATCTGATTTATTAAATGCCGATCGCAATAAAAAAATTCGTGTAGATGGCCATACCGATTCTACGGGTGAAGCTGGCTATAATCAATGGCTTTCCGAGAAGCGTGCAGCCTCAGTAAAAGCGTACTTGGAATCAGCCGGTGTGTATGGCTCTCGCGTTAGTACAAAAGGCCATGGGCAAACATCGCCAGTTGGAGATAATAAAACGCCAGAAGGTCGTCAGAAAAATAGAAGAGTCGAGATCGTGATCCTCGACTAAAAGGCTGTCTGCCAAATCTATATAAAAAAATAAAGAGCAGCATATATCATGTGCTGCTTTTGTCGTTATAAATAAATCAGGTTTATAGTCCATGTATATTATATTCGATACCGAAACCACTGGCTTACCAAAACGTTGGGATGCGCCGATTACCGATACAGATAATTGGCCGAGGTGTATCCAGATTGCTTGGCAACTGCATGATGAAATGGGGAATCTGATCGAGCATCAGGATTTTTTGATTCGTCCGGATGGCTTCAATATTCCTTACGATGCCGAGAAGATACACGGAATATCTACCGAATTAGCGGCAGAGGAAGGTATTTCCATTCTCGATGCGTTGCATAAGTTTAATGAGGCGCTAGGCAAAGCCAAATTTGTGGTCGGTCAGAATGTTGGTTTTGACATCAATATCATGGGCTGCGAGTTTTATCGATTCGGAATCGATTCAGCTATGGCAACGATGCCCTTATTGGATACCTGTACCGAGGTTACAGCCAATTTGCTCAAAATTCCGGGAGGACGAGGCGGTCGATTTAAGTTGCCGAACTTAACGGAATTACACCAATATCTCTTTGGTGTACCATTCGCAGAAGCGCACAATGCTACCGCCGATGTGGAAGCCACGACGCGTTGCTTTTTTGAGCTGGTACGTCAGGAAGTATTTACGGCCGAAGATCTGCAAACCGATACAGGCTACTTTGTAGATTTTAAAACGCACAATCCGCAGACCATTCCAACTGTAGGTCTGCAACATGTGAACCTCAAAGCAGCATCGCAAGCGCTGCGCGCTGAGCAGTCGGACGATGCCAGTAGGGTCGTTGTCGACAAAAGTTTGTTGGCCGATCTCGAGCATGCGCCCTTTGCACACCTGCACAATCATTCACAATTCTCTGTACTGCAATCTACTATTTCGGTGGATGGTTTAGTAGACGCCGCGATCAAACAAGGACATCAGGCAGTCGCACTTACCGATCATGGCAACATGATGGGTGCCTTTAAATTTGTAAGCAAGATCTTCGATCATAACAAATCTGTCGAGGGTAAGCGAAAAGAGGCCGAGGAAAGCGGCGAACACTACGATGGACAAACGATAAAACCAATTGTAGGTTGCGAATTTTACGTCTGCGAGGATCGTACAGATAAGACACGTAAAGACAATGGATATCAGGTCGTCTTTTTAGCTAAAAATAAACAAGGTTATCACAATCTTGCCAAAATGTCGTCGGTGGCCTATACCGAAGGATTCTATTATGTACCTCGTATAGATAAAACTACCGTTGAAAAATACAAAGAACATCTAATCGTGCTCTCTGGCAACCTATATGGCGAGATTCCATCAAAAGTACTCAACATCGGTGAAAGCCAAGCAGAAGAAGCGTTGCTCTGGTGGAAGGAGCAGTTTGGAGCAGATTTGTATCTAGAAATCATGCGCCACGGGCAGGAAGATGAGTCGCGTGTCAACGAAACGTTGATCCAATTTTCCGAGAAGCACGACGTCAAGCTAATAGCCACCAATAATACCTATTACGTCAGTAAAGCCGACGCGCACGCGCACGATATTCTACTCTGTGTGAAAGACGGCGAAAAGCTATCTACGCCCAAAGGTCGAGGACGCGGCTACCGATTTGGTTTTCCTAATCAGGAATATTACTTCAAATCCGATGCGGAGATGAAAAAAGCATTTGCCGATCTGCCGCAGGCGATTCTGAATATTCAGGAAGTGATCGATAAAGTTGAGGCATATTCGCTGCATCGCGATGTATTACTTCCCAAATTTATCATTCCCGAACAATTCCAATCTGAAGAGGATCTTGTAGATGGAGGTAAGCGTGGGGAAAATGCATTTTTACGTCACCTCACGTATGTAGGAGCGGAGAAAAGATATCCTGAGCTGACGCCAGAAATTCGAGAACGATTAGATTTTGAACTGGCAACCATCGAAAACACGGGTTATCCAGGTTATTTCTTGATTGTACAAGATTTTATTGCAGAGGCACGAAAAATGGGCGTGTCGGTAGGGCCGGGAAGGGGATCCGCTGCCGGATCCGCTGTAGCCTATTGTCTAGGCATTACCAATATTGATCCGATTGCGTACGATCTACTGTTCGAGCGTTTTCTGAATCCAGATCGTGTTTCCATGCCCGATATCGATATTGACTTTGATGACGAAGGTCGAAGCCGCGTCATGCAATACGTGATCGATAAATATGGCGCGTCGCAAGTCGCGCAGATCATTACCTACGGTACCATGGCGGCCAAATCATCTATCAAAGATACCGCTCGTGTATTGGACTTGCCGCTATCCGACGCCAACGAAATTGCCAAACTGATCCCCAATTTAAAACTTAGTAAAATCTTCCAGTTAGAAGAGAAAGCGTTAAAAGATGCCCTGCGTGGCGACGAGTTGGAGGCCGTGAAGCGATTGAAAGATATTGCTGATGGCGCTGGATTGGAAGCAGAAACTATTAAGCAAGCGCGCGTACTAGAAGGATCCATGCGCAATACCGGTATTCACGCCTGTGGTGTCATCATTACGCCAGATGATATTACCAATTTCGTACCGGTGTCCGTTGCCAAAGATTCGGATCTGTACGTTACGCAATTCGATAACTCGGTGGTCGAAAGTGCTGGATTATTGAAGATGGACTTTTTGGGGCTGAAGACACTGACGCTGATCAAAGATACAGTAGTAAACGTACGCCTACGCCACCATGTAGAGCTCGATCCTGATTTGTTCCCGATCGACGATCGGCTGACGTACGAATTGTTTCAGCGTGGAGAAACAGTCGGTGTATTCCAGTACGAGTCGCCTGGCATGCAGAAATACATGAAAGAACTGAAGCCGACGGTTTTTGCCGATTTGATTGCGATGAATGCCTTGTACCGCCCCGGTCCGATGGAATACATTCCTTCCTTCGTAAAACGTAAACACGGTATCGAGCCGATCACGTACGACTTGGATGCCTGCGAGGAATATCTGCAAGAAACCTATGGCATCACCGTATACCAAGAGCAGGTGATGTTGCTGTCGCAAAAGCTGGCTGGATTTTCAAAAGGTGATGCTGACGTACTACGTAAAGCGATGGGTAAGAAGCAGAAAGCTGTATTGGATAAGATGAAGCCAAAGTTTGTGGATCAAGCGGCAGCAAAAGGACATAATCCCAAAACGCTCGAAAAAATCTGGACCGATTGGGAAGCCTTTGCTAGTTATGCATTCAACAAATCGCACTCCACCTGTTATGCTTGGATCGCATACCAAACCGCTTATTTGAAAGCGCACTATCCGGCCGAATACATGGCTGCAGTACTTTCCAATAATATGAACGATATCAAGCAGGTCACATTTTTTATGGAAGAATGTCGACGTATGGGCTTAGTGGTACTAGGGCCAGATGTCAATGAATCGCATTATAAATTTACAGTAAACGACGAAGGTGCGATCCGTTTTGGAATGGGAGCCGTGAAAGGTGTAGGAGCCGGTGCCGTCGATACCATTGTACAAAATCGTGACAAAGGCTTGTACAAATCCATATTTGATATGGCCAAGCGTATTGATTTGCGCGCCGCAAATAAGAAAGCCTTTGAAAGCCTCACGTACGCCGGAGGCTTTGATAGCTTTACCGATACACATCGCGCACAGTACTTTAACAAAGATGGCGATCAGACTACTGGTTTGGAGAAGGCGATTCGATTCGGACAGCGTTTCAAAGAAAATGAAAGTTCTGCACAAGCCAGCTTGTTTGGCGGCGGTGGCGCTGCGGAGCTACCGGAGCCCGTGTTGACACCCTGTGCACCTTGGGGCTTGGTAGAAAAACTGAAATACGAAAAAGATGTAATCGGTATTTATCTTACCAATCACCCGCTAGATAGTTATAAGTTTGAAATGAATCACTTTTGTGCGAATAAGGTGTCTGATCTTCAGCTTATCAATCAAGCAAAAGCATCGGAAGTAGATGAAGAAATAACCCAGCAATTTGCTAAAATAAAGAACCGGGAAATAGTAATTGGAGGTATCGTAGCGGCAGCGTCGCACCGGGTATCACAGAAGAATGGGAAACCTTTCGGCTCTTTTGTAATCGAAGACTATTCGGATTCTTTTGAGATTATGGCCTTTGGTGAAGACTATGTCAAGTTTAAAGGTTATTTGCAAGAAGGCTATTTCATTCAGGTACGTGGTATTGTACAAGAGCGCTTCAAGCAGGTCGGTAACTGGGGCTTTGAACTACGAAGCATTCAATTACTTTCGGACTTGCGCGATAAGATGGCTAAATCATTCACCATACAAGTGCCTTTACAATCATTGAACGACGAATTTGTACAGCATTTAGAAGATTTGATTGATCTTACCGTAGTTGAAGACCAGCAAGCAAACTGTCAGCTCAAATTCAAAATCCTAGATATGCAGGATGAGTTAGCGGTTGAAATGCCTGCAAAAAAGATCAAGATTAACCTTACCAACGAGTTTTTAGAACGTCTCGAAGAACTCGAATATGTCAAATATAAATTGAACTGATCCTAAGTAAGAAGTTATTAATTACATTTTTTGGACACGGCACTAACAAATGAATAGCTATATTTGTTATCAGAGATAAATTAATAGGAATAATATTATGGCATTAGAAATTACAGATAGCAACTTCGACGAAGTGGTTTTGAAATCAGATAAACCAGTTTTAATAGATTTCTGGGCAGAATGGTGTGGCCCTTGCCGCATGGTTGGTCCCGTTGTAGACGAGATCGCGAAAGATTATGATGGCAGAGCTGTTATTGGTAAAGTTAACGTAGATAACAATCCAGATATCTCCGTTCGTTACGGTATTCGCAACATCCCTGCTTTGTTATTTTTCAAGAATGGAGAAATCGTCGACAAACAAGTAGGTGCAGTACCTAAATCGGTATTAACTGAAAAATTAGATAAGCAATTGTAAGCTTCAAAAGAGATTTTCCTTCGCAGATCTTAATCTGCATCTATAAAAGGCGAAGCCAATCGGGCTTCGCCTTTTATATTTTATCTACTTCAAAGATGAAAGTACCGACCGTAATAAACAAAAATGCCGTAGCTTGGGAGACTACGACATTTATTGAGAAGAGATAATGTACTTGTAGGATTTATATTTATTTAGATTAAATATAAATAATAAGACAAATATACATTACGCGGTGCAAATCAGCAACTATGTAATCGGAAATAACATTATAGATTCCGCAATTTTTTGATTCCCACTTGAGCCGCTGTGAATTCTGTTGAGCATTCGGCACTTTTTAACGTCCAATCGAGCTAAGGAGATATTTTATCCTATTAATTATGTAAACGGGCAACAGCGCGTGTGAGGTATTAAGCGAAAAGAATGGGCAAACAGCTTTATCACGTAGCACTCCTTAGGTTCTTAGGATGAGTGAGAGATAGTTCGCGGCAATGTAAGCAAGCTACTTAAAAACAGAAAAGCGACGAAAATTCGTCGCTTTTCTGTAGTGGAGATTATCGGAGTCGAACCGATGACCTTTTGGCTGCCAGCCAAACGCTCTAGCCAGCTGAGCTAAACCCCCATAGGTTTTATTTGCATGCAAATATACTATTAAAGGTATAATAACAAAACAAATTCGATACAAAAATCAACCGTTATTCAGCACTTTCCAACAACTGCATTTCATACAAGTTGGCATACTCGCCTTGCTGTTGAAGTAGCGATTCGTGCGTACCACGTTCTACAATTTCACCCTTGTCCATTACCACAATTAGATCGGCATTTTTGATCGTCGAGATACGATGCGCGATAAAAATGCTCGTTTTACCTTTCATGATACGTGATAAGTTGTGCAAGATCTCTTCTTCCGTCTTCGTATCCACAGCAGATAGGCAATCATCAAAGATGAGAATTTGCGGATCTTTTACCAACGCGCGAGCGATAGATAATCGTTGCTTTTGCCCGCCAGATAATGTCACTCCACGCTCGCCTATATAAGTTTCAAAGCCTTCTTCGAATCGTATGATATTATCATAAACGGCAGCGTCTTTAGCGGCTTGTTGTATCTTCTCGTCGTCCTGCACATCAAGGCCAAAAGCAATGTTTCGAGCTATCGTATCCGAAAAAAGAAATACCTGCTGCGGTACGAAACCGATTTGGCTTCGCAAATTGGCGGTTTGCAGATCTCTTATATCGTGCTCGTCATACAGAATGCGTCCTTGATCCGTGTCGTACATCCTTAATAGCATATTGGCTAGTGTCGTTTTACCAGATCCTGTACGACCGATCAATGCAACGGTCGTTCCCGGTGCAATATCTAAATCAATATTTTTTAATGCCTGAATACCTGTACTTTCATATGTATACGATACATTTTCTATACGTATCCTTCCTTTCAATTCTTCGCTTGCACTTCCATTTGGAATGTCAGACGGCGTTTGTAGAAATTCATTTATTCGCTTTTGCGAAGCCGCAGCTCGCTGGATCAGTGAGGTTACCCAAGCCAAGGACATTGCAGGGAATGTAAGCTGATTGACATAAATGATGAATTCTGCGATATTACCGGCGGTGATTGTACCTTTGCTCAACTCCAAGCCACCCACATATACGGTAATGATGGTGCTCATTCCGATCAAAAGAATTATTAAAGGAAAAAAATAAGCCTGTACACGAACCAGGTCGAGCATGCGATCCTTATATTCATTGCTTTCAATGACGAACATTCCCAACTTTTGTTGTTCTTTCGTATATGTTTTGACTACTCGAATACCTGAGAAAGTTTCCTGCACAAATGAAGATAGCTTAGATAGCTTCGATTGGATTAGCGTACTGCGCTGATTAATCATTTTGTTGACAACCAAAATAACAGCAGCTAAAATTGGAATGGGTAATAAAGAATAGGTAGCCAGCGTAGCATTTACACTATACATCGCGTAGATAATCATGATTGACAAGACCACTGTATTAATCGCATACATTACCGCAGGGCCAAGATAATTACGAACCTGATTAACGTCTTCCGTGACGCGGCTCATCAAATCTCCAGTTTTATTGCGCCGATAAAAACTGAAATCCAATGCCTGATAATGTTCGTAGATTTCATTTTTGATGTCGTACTCGATCCTTCTAGATGTCAAAATCAAGGTTTGGCGCATTAAAAATAAAAATATTCCCCTAATCAAAGATAAGATCAGAACCACCGCACCGAAGAATAATAAACTGGTGCCAAATACGGTATAAATTATGTTCTGACGTTCAAAGCCATCGTACAATCGATACATATCGATGTTTTCTTGCACCAAATCAAATGCTTCGCGGATCACTTGCGCAGGTAAAATACCGAAATAGTTAGATATGATGACAAAGAGTATACCTGGGATGACATGCCAGCGGTATTTGTAGAAATATTTATTGAGGTAGGAAAGCTCTTTCATGTGCTACAAAAGTACGCAAATATCTCCGATCTGATTTCTAATTTTTCTGAGCATATAATGAGTTTACGACAGTTTTGCATTTGATATAATTAAATTCTACACATGAAATATTATTTCTAATTTTGCGGAGCACAATTCAATAGATAAATACCATGAGTCAGCAACAAGGCCAATCTTTGTTTGATTTGATGAAAGCATCAGATCACCAAAATTTATTTTTCTGTCAAGATCCTGATGTAGGATTGCAGGCTATCGTAGCGATTCACGATACCACTTTGGGGCCAGCGATTGGCGGCGTGCGGATGTTGCCTTACGAGTCTTTTGATGATGCTATCGAAGATGCATTGCGTTTATCAAAAGCAATTACCTACAAAGCTTCACTGGCTGGACTAAACCTGGGAGGCGGTAGTGCTATTATTCTTGGAAATCACCGCACCGAGAAAACAGAACTATTGATGCGCCGTTTTGGACGTTTTGTAGAAGGATTAAATGGTAATTTTATCGCCAGTACAGATGTGGGCACTTCGCAAATCGACTTAGAACATATTCATGCCGAGACAGATTATGTGGCTGGTTTGCCGGCTTCATTAAATGGTGCTGGCGATACAACCGTATTTGCTGCCAAAGGTGTTTTTTATGGAATCAAAGCGGCCATTAAAGAATTGTATGGAGATGATAACCTAGCCGGACGTAAGATTGCGGTAGAAGGCGTTGGAAGCGTTGGCGAGCATTTGGTAGCGCTCCTGCGTGGAGAAAATGCACGCGTGTATGTGACTGATATGACCGAAGAACGCAAGATGAAGATCGCCGCCAAATATAAAGCCGAACCATTGACATATGCGACTAGCTTTGAGCATGATATCGACGTTTATGCACCTTGTGCATTAGGCGGAACGGTAAATCCTGAATCGGTACCGCGTATGCGTTGCAAAGTAATTGCTGGCTCTGCCAACAATCAGCTGAAAGAAGAGGAGCGAACTATTCAATTATTGAAAGATCACAATATACTGTACGCACCAGACTTTTTGATCAATTCAGGAGCATTGATTAGTTGCTATTCTGAACTGGAAGGATACGGTGCTGAGCGCACTGAATATCTTATCCGTCATATCTATACTGCCACACGTCATGTTATCCAAAAGGCCAATGAGGATCATGTGTCTACTTACGAAGCTGCCAAACAATTGGCAGAAAAACGTATCTTTGACCTTCGAAAATTGAAATAAGCGTACTGAAGGCTTATTTCTTATTTAAATATCATAATTGTTCGTTCTTATATACACACTCGTTCTTTAAAAATGTTAAACAGAAGACATCTCCGCGTAAAAGTTATGCAGGCGCTTTATGCGTATTCCCTTACTGAGGATAAAAGTATCAAAGATTTTGAAAAAGCTTTATTCAGAAGCATAGAAGAGGTAGATCATATGTACATATGGACCTTAAATCTGTTGGATGAAGTGGCTGAATACGTGGTAATTGACTCGGAAGGGCGTGGAAAAAAATGGTTGCCATCTGATCAAGACAAGTTTTTGTCTTCGACGAAGTTGAATAATAATGCTTTTATCGACAGCTTACGTCAAAACAGAGAGTACGTCGAGAAGGTGAAAAAATACAAAGTTGACTGGAGCTTCGATCCAGAGATCGTACGTTCTGTATATGCACAGCTCACCGCCTCTGATACGTATACCGCTTACTTGCAAGAAGAAGATCGTTCTATTGCAAAAGAGAAGGATATCATAAAATTTATATTCAAGAAAATCATCCTTAAAACACCTAACATAGAACAAGCGCTTGAGGCACGTTTTATTGATTGGTCGGTTGATAAGGAAGTATTGCAAGCGATGATAGCTAAAACTTTCAAGAATTTCTCTAATGACGATCCGGCGAAAAATAAGTTAGCAGATCTCACACCAAATTGGGCTGAAGATCAAGATTACGTACAAGATCTGTTATCAAAATCAATACGCTATCAACAAGAATATGCTGTACTAGTGGGCGATAAAACTAAAAACTGGGAATCTGACCGTATCGCATTGATGGATAGCTTGCTAATGCAAATGGCCATTACAGAGTTATTGCATTTTCCGACGATCCCGGTGAAGGTTACGATGAACGAATACATCGAGATATCAAAAGATTACAGTACGGCGAAAAGTAGTACCTTTATAAATGGTATCTTAGATAAAATTTTGTCGGACTTGAAGCAAAAAGGAAGAATTCGCAAAGAAGGCCGAGGATTACAAGATTAACATATCAGAACAAATAAGGCTATGAAGCATCTAAAAAACATAGCTGCAGGTTTAACATTACTGCTGCTATTTGCCTGTAATAATGCAGGTAATACATCCGATGAGCAAAATTCGGATTCAACAGCTGTTGCTGAGGTAGCTAAGGCTACAACGGGCAATGGCGAGATTTCATTTGTTGATGAAGTGTATGATTTCGGTCAAATCACTGATGGTGAAGTTGTTGAGCATACATTTAAGTTTACAAATACAGGTACAGAGCCCGTCATTGTATCACGCGTATCTACATCATGTGGTTGTACTACACCAGAATATACCGCTACACCAGTAGCGCCAAACAAAGATGGTGAAGTAAAAGTGCGTTTTGATAGCCACGGACAATCCGGAAAACAGCAGAAGATCATCACCGTCGTTTCTAATGCTAAAAATAATATTCAAACGATTCAACTCAAAGGCGAAGTAAGTTAAGCGACTTCGTTACTATCTAAAATAAATCTAATACTTAATATAATGCTATCAACAATTTTATTACAAGCTCAAGGAGGTGGACTAGGTATGTTCCTTCCGATGATTTTGATTTTCGTGGTTTTCTATTTTTTCATGATCAGACCACAAATGAAGAAACAAAAAGATCACAAAAAATATATTCAAGAATTAGGTGTAAATGCTAAAATCGTAACTACTGCCGGTATTCACGGTCGCATCGTAGAAGTTGGTGAAACCTCTTTCTTGGTAGATGTCGGCTCAGGCGTAAAAATACGTTTTGATAAATCTGCCGTATCTTTGGATGCGTCTAAAGCGCTTAACGTAGAAAAAGTTGAAAAGAAAGACGCGTAAGTGTTTTGCTGATAATCATTGGAAAGCCATTCTACTTTACAGAGAATGGCTTTCTTGTTTTTAAAAGTGGTGGAATTTTAATGGGTTTATGCTAAATTCGTAGTTATGCCAACACGTCGATTTTCCAAAATTCAGAAACGAAAGATCAATGTTTTTCTACGTTGTCTGGCTGTATCCTTTGTCGCGTGGTCTTTATTTGCCATTTCAAGTAGCTACGATTTTCTACAAATGGCGCGAATTAGCTATGTGAATCTTCCCGAAGAAAGGGCGTTTCACCCGCTACAATCGGAGATGGTACAAGTTCGCTTGCGTATGAGCGGATGGGATATATTGGTCAAAACTTTTAAACCTGATACCGCTCGCCTTGAGGTAGACCTTGGCGGACTAAAAACCAGAAACTTTATTGCCTTTAGCAACCAAATCGGTTTTGTCAACAAGCAATTTCCCCTTAACAAACAAGCCGTCTCCGTCTTACCAGACACGTTGTTTTTCGATTTTTCGAAACAAATACAAAAACGTGTACCCGTTAAGCCTGTTTATGGTATTACGTACCGCAAGCAATATGGTATTGTTGGAGAAATACGTACTAACCCAAGCTTTGTAACAATTACTGGCCCAGCCGAAGATGTAGACGAAATTGCCTACATCGAGACAGACAGTATCAAAGGTGAACTATTAGATAGTGACGTAAGAACGGTTAGCTACCTTAATCGCAAAAACAAGACAAATATTGCCATCTATCCTACATTTGCAGAAGTGTTCATTCCTATAGGTGAGATGACAGAAAAAATAGTTGAATTACCGATACGGATTCAAAACGCCGAATCGTATACTTCGGTACGTACTATGCCAGGTAAAGTTAAGGTCACGTTATTAGTTTCACTTTTAGATTATGGCAAATGGACTACCCGAGATTTTGAAGCGGTAGCCGATGTAGAGGATTGGACGCGTGGACGTGCTACGAGTTTGCCTATACAAATAACCAAAATACCGCCTTATTGCCAGGTATTACGAATCGAGCCACAAAACATTGACTTTTTTGTACGTTTATAATTATGGGAATCAGAGTAGGGATTACTGGTGGGATTGGCGCTGGCAAAAGCATCGTTTGTAAGCTTTTCCAGGTGTTGGGAATTCCTGTATATGATGCTGATAAAGAGGCTAAAAATATCATGGTGACGGATGCGTCGGTTATAGGTTCACTTAAGGCAGCTTTCGGTGACCAAGTTTATAAGACATCGGGCGAATTAGATCGTGCATATTTGTCAGATCGAGTATTTAATGATGAAGAACAGTTAAACTTGCTCAATAGTATTGTCCACCCTGCGGTGATTCGTGCTGGTGAGCTTTGGGCACAGGCACAGACTGGTCCTTACTCATTAAAAGAAGCTGCATTGTTATTTGAGAGTGGTTCTTATAAAAAGCTGGATTTTACCATTATGGTCACAGCAAATGAAACAATTCGTATACAACGCGTCATGAAGCGCGATAACGTCACAGAAGAACAAGTACGCGCAAGAATGGAGAAGCAATGGCCTGATACTAAAAAAACTATTATGGCCGATGCAATTATCACTAATGATGGCGTAGAATCGCTAATCGCACAAGTGATGACCTTACACGAGCGTTTAATTAATGATGAAAGATAAGACGATTCTCTCCGATTTCTTGGTAAAAAAAGGAGATGCCTATTATTGTCGCTACGGTGACTTTTATATCGATGCCTTGTATCCCGTTAAGACTGCGATTATCTCTCACGCGCACGGCGATCATGCAAGCCCCGGTCACCTAGATACGTACGCTACGCCTTTTACCGTTGCATTTATGCAACACCGGTTTCCTAAATATCCGCGGGAGGCGTACCATATAGTTCCTTTCGATACTTCTTGGGAACTTAACGGCATACGCATTACCCTGCTCCCGGCAGGGCATATTTTAGGTTCGGCTCAGATCCTCATGGAATATCAAGGTGTACGCTATCTGTACACGGGTGATTATAAATTACAGGAAGATCCAACATGCGAATCCATTCAATTAGTGCAGGCCGATGTATTAATTACCGAAACGACCTTTGCCGATCCTGCTGTAAAACATCCCGATCCTGTGGCCGAAATCCAGCAACTAAACACGATTAATAACAATATTTTGTTAGGCTGCTATACGCTTGGAAAAGCGCAACGCATCACCTATCTGCTGAATACTTATTGTCCAGATAAAACCGTATTACTGCATCATCGTATGACGATGGCACATCGGTTGTACGATGATTATAGCCCTGTAACGTTACGTTATAAAGTGTACGGGCGTAAAGATATGAAGGAGGGAGCTACTAATAAGGTTTATTTGGTGCCACCACTGACGTTTAATAGTTACTTTCGAGCCACCAACGTTACCCGAGTATTTGCATCGGGCTGGGCTAGGTTGCAGCAACATAACGATCTCTCCTTATACATTTCGGATCATGTTGATTGGACAGATCTATTGCATTATATTGCTTTGGTGAAACCTTCTGAAATATGGACTATACACGGTGATGGTGCAAAATTGAAAACCCATTTAGAGAACCAGATTGCTGTACGAGATATCCTATCTATATCCTGAAGGCATTTAAGCTGGCTGCCCACTACGCTAATGACTTCAATCGATCAAACCTTGTTTGAACAGCATCCATATAGGAGATTGTTCCCGTACTTTACTGACGGCCTCGGTTAGTTGATTCACTGTAATATCTAGTTCTTCCAACGTCGTATATTTACTAATAGATATGCGTAGCGTACATCGTGCGAGCTCTTCAGACAGGCCCATTGCGATCAGCACATGCGATGGTGCTCGACTGCCTGTTACGCAGGCAGAACCTGTAGAAAAGACGATTTCTGGTAATCTGCCAATTAATTCAGCAGCAGGTACGTGCTTTATACTTAGGTTTATCGTATTGGCCAAGCGCGGAGCATTTGCTCCATTGATGAAAATATGTGGTATTCTTGCTACTATTGCATTTTCAAAGTGATCGCGGAGTTTGGCTATTTCTTTCCATTCATCTGTATCCATGCGTTGAATCGCTTCCCCAAATCCAACTATGGCAGGTACATTGTAGGTGCCACCGCGAAGTGCTCCTTCTTGATTTCCACCGACGATTAATGGTTCTATCTGAGTAGGTTTATTTTTATGGCGCCGTATGTATAAAGCACCAATACCTTTCGGTCCGTGAAATTTGTGGGCACTTAGGCAAAGCATGTCTATTGGTATTTGTGCGAGATCCAATGCGTGCTGTTTACCAATATACTGCGTAGCATCGCAAAAAAATAACACACCATTCTGCTGGCATATTTTGGCAATTTCAGCAATAGGATGCACCACACCTGTTTCATTGTTTGCAGCCATGATGCATACCAAAATTGTTTCTGGAGTAATTGCTCGAGCCAATTGATCTGTATCGATCTGTCCGTTGTCTAAGACGGGTAAGTAGGTGAGGCGACTACCTTTGCTTTCCATCTGCAAGCACGTTTCCAGCACGGCTTTGTGTTCGGTTTGGCAGGTGATGATATGGTTTCCGATAGCGCTGTATCGAGCAACCACTCCTTTTATAGCAAGATTGATCGCTTCAGTTGCGCCACTTGTGAAGATCAATTCATCTGCGTTTTGTATACAAAGTGCCTTCGATATTTGCTGACGAGCACGCGCGATTGCCTCGCTAGCATTTCTGCCAAATCGGTGTTGAATGCTGGATGCATTGCCGTACGATTCGCTGAAATAGGGTAGCATTGCTGCTAACACATCATCATTTATACGAGTAGTAGCATTATTATCCAAGTATATCATCGCATAAAAGTAATATTTCTACACGAAGAAACCGCCCCAAAATGCGCGACTAATCTTTTGACTGAATAAGCACGTAATAACGAAATGCGACAATGGCCTGCTGTAATTTGGTCAATCTTGCAGGATCTAATTGGCTATAACTTGGTAGTACAGCTTTATTTAATCTATTGAGGAAACCGAAAAACAGTTTTTTCATGTGCCTTTGATTTTATCAAAGATAACAAGTGCGCCGCTAAAAATGTTTTAAGCGGTAGCGATCCCTTTTGTTTTGCCGCTTAATAATTTATAATAAAATGCGATTAGCGCGCCAATAGTTGCCATTCCGATACCTACTAATAGCGGTGAGTTGTAGGCCATACCAAAAAGCAATGGAATTCCGCCTAGGTAAGCACCTAAGGTGTTTCCCATGTTAAAGGCAGCTTGTCCGCCAGCTGCTGCCAGAGTTTCAGCACCGCGTGCAGAGTTTATCAGTGTAACTTGCAATGGAGAGCCAATAGTAAAGGAGATCATTCCGGTAAGAAAAGCCAAAAAGTAGGCCAAATGACTGATATGGATTGTACAATACACAAGAAGTAAACAGGCTGCCATTGCCGTAAAGCAGACAATAGACGCGCGTACTGATCCGATACTGTCAGAAAGGCGTCCTCCTAAAAAATTTCCGACCACCATACCCAATCCGACTAATGCCATAATATAACTTACATGTTCTTCGGGAAGATCTGCCACTTTGGTCATCAATGGCGAAATGTACGACATCCATGCGAACAGACCGCCGGTTCCGATAGATATCATCGCGATCAAGATCCAAGCTTCTTTGTCGCAAAATACTTGATTTGCTTGTACATGTTTTCGGCCTGATAATTAGCAACCTTTGGAAGCCACAGAAAAACAGTCGTCATTGTCGCTAGTCCGCACAAACTGATAATACCATAAGTCCAACGCCAAGAATAATTATGACCGATATATGTGCCCAATGGTACACCAAAGAGATTGGCTAAAGTCATACCTGTAAACATGATTGAGATGGCTTGTGCTTCCTTGCCTTCGGTCGCTAGCTGAGTTGCAACGACTGATCCTACGCCGAAAAATGCACCATGCGGCAATCCGGCCAAAAATCGTGTTATCATTAACGAATTGTAGTCTGGCATTAGGGCAAACATGCTGTTGAATACGACAAAAAGTAGCATCAAAAATAGTAGTACGTTTTTTGGTTGATATTTACTGGTAAATAATACCAAAGTTGGTGCACCAACCACGACGCCTAAAGCATAGATTGCGATGAGATGCGCGGCAGTAGGGATACTAATATGTTGATCCACGGCAATATCTTGCAAGATGCCCATGATTGTAAATTCAGTCATTCCGATCGCAAATGAACCGAAAGCTAACGATATCAAACTCTTTTTAAACATGTGGTGGAACCCTCTGTAGTATGATTTTAGAAAAAGAAACAAGAGCAACTATCTTCCAAATTGCGGAAGCAAATGTAAAGGTATTTGTCTGCTATTGCAATATGGATTTTGTTTGGTTTATAATTGTGCCAAGACGGATTGAATTTTATCCACGCACATCGTCATTTCGTTTGTATCCATTCGTCCAAATCCTATCCGCATGCCCGACATATTTTTGTGCTGATAGAGCATATTTCTTGGAATATGAAGGCCATTTTTTTCACAACGAGAGGCTAGCTGCGATAGGTTGATGCCTGGCTTCCAGAGCGTCCATATAGCGAGGCCACCACGTGGCGGTTCGAATTGCAGGTGCTCAGAAAGCTTGCTCTTAAGTAAGTTAGCCAAATGCGTACGCCTTTGTTCATAAATTTTTAAGGATTTCCGCGCATATCGATCAATCTCACCTTCGGCGATCATTTCTCCCAGAGCCAACTCCATCGCAATGTCACCTTGCCGGTCTATGATGCTCAAATATTTACGCATTTCTATTATAAGATCTTTCGGCGCCACCGTAAAGCCTGTTCGAAAGCCGGGCGCTAGTGTTTTACCAAATGAGCCCACATAAATCACCATACCATGGCTATCCGCGCTAGCCATAGGTAAGATTGGCTGCTGATCGTAGCGAAATTCATAATCATAATCATCTTCTACAATCGCAAACCCATATTCTTGAGCTAAGGCCAGTAACTCGACTCTGCGTTGCGCACTCAGCGCTACTGTGGTAGGATAATGATGATGAGAGGTCACATACACCATGCGTACTTTTTCTTGGCGACATAACTCGCGAATACTATCGGTGTTCAAGCCATGTTCATCCACCAAGACGGTTTTCATTCGAGCACCAGATTCCTGAAAAATCATATTGGTCGCGAAGTAGCTCAGCGATCCGACTACTACGACATCTTGAGGAGAAAGCATGACTTTGGAGATGATGTACAGACTCATTTCCGTGCTTCTAGTCACCAAAATATTCTGTTCGCTGATTCGTAACCCGCGGGATTGATGTAAGTAGTTACTTAACTGTTCTTTGAAATACTCACTTCCTTCGTTAGTGTAGCGATCCAGCTTTTTCCTGTTGCTTTTTCTTTTAAGATTAGCAGAGTAAAACGTGGATAACTGATTGATCTGCGTAAGCCGAATATCGGGAATACCGTCGTCTAGAGCAAATTCGCTATTAACGTGCGACCAAGGATTATCCAAAATATTCGATTTTTTAAAGCTGAATCCCGCTCGAGCAGAATAGCCCATCTCGGCCAATTCACCGGTTATCGTATCTGTGCCTGCAACAGTAGTGCTTCTATTACTTAGTACAAATACACCACGATTCGGAGAAATATGAATCCAACCTTGTGCTTCCAATTCGCGGAATGCAGCTACAATGGTTTGCCGATGTACGCACAATTGCCCACTCATACTTCGTGATCCCGGCAATTTGCTGCCTTCACGCAACATCCCTCGCTGAATCGCATTAGCGATCTGATCGACTATTTGTAAATATATATCCTTCGAAGCAGTCCGGTCGATCGATAACATGCCAAGGACGGAATTCGTAACCGGACTAGTCATTATTTAAAAAGTGGTACATTATTATGGTCCGGCAATATACTACTTTTGCGCCACATTAATTTTAATACACACTATCTACTATGAAGCTACTAAACCATTCTTCGTTTAAATGCATACAGATTATACTGATAATCGCCCTATCACATCCCTCCGTAGTATTCGGACAGGTAAGTGAGCGAGATACCGCTCAGATTTCTGAAGTAATCATCGAAGAAAATAGGTTACAAGTGCCCTTTAATAAAAATAGCCGCCATATTGAGATCATTACCTACGAGGAAATTCGAAGAATGCCTGTACGTACAATCAACGAAGTCCTCACACATATCAATGGGGTGGATCTCCGACAGCGAGGTCCTTTTGGCGCTCAGGCCGATATTGGAATTGATGGCGGCAGTTTTGAGCAAACACTAATTCTAGTGAACGGTATAAAAATGAGCGATCCGCAAACTGGCCATCATAGTCTCAATCTTCCTATACCTTTGGAGGCAATTGAAAGAATTGAGGTAGTACGTGGCCCAACCTCGCGTATTTATGGGATTAATGGACTTACTGGGTCTGTAAACATCGTTACACGCAAAGCTTCATCAAGCGAGATTTTTGCTCAATCTTATGTAGGTTCGTCTTTCAAGCCGGTAGAAGATGAAGCTGGGCGATCAGGGATTTATTATGGAATGGGGCATCAGTTAGGCGGCCAACTGGTGAAAGACAAACACCAACATCAACTCTATCTCACAACCGAAAAAAGTAATGGCCAGCGCTATAACACCGCTTCTGAAGCGTTTCGAGCATTTTATGAAAACAAAATTCGCTGGAGTTCGCAAGACGAAATGCAGGTTATGGCAGGTTATATTGATAATAAATTTGGTGCGAATGGTTTTTATGCAGCGCCAGGCGATGTAGAGTCGGAGGAGGTCGTGCGTACCGCTATTGCATCGATTGGCTCGCGGCACGATCTCAATGACCGTTTGCGTATCAGTCCACGATTAAGTTATCGGAATAATACCGATGATTATCGCTATTTCCGAAACGATTTGTCTCGTGCGCGTAGTGAGCACGAAACAGATGTGTGGGCAGCCGAGTTAAATGCGCGGTACCACACTAACGTTGGTGATGTGGGGCTAGGAGCAGAATCTCGATGGGAGCGTATCGAAAGTACAAATATTGGTAATCATCGACGACAGAATCACGGTTATTACGCCGAGTTTAGAACCGAGTATATTCAAGATGTATTGCTCAACATCGGAACATATGTAAACTACAATTCGCAATATGGTTGGCAGGCATTTCCTGGGGTCGATATAGCTTATAATTTTCTTCCGAAATGGCGTGCAGCGGCCAATGTTGGTTCCAGTCAACGTATCCCATCTTTTACCGATCTATATCTCGACCAGCGTCCTGGAAATATTGGTAATGCAAATTTGCGATCGGAGAATGCGTGGCAAGCCGAGGGAAGTGTCCGTTTTCAAGACGGTAATCTTATTGCGCAAGCGGGATATTTTTATCGGAACGTTGCTCAATTTATTGACTGGCAGCGCAATAGTATTGATGAACCTTACCAAGCTACAAATGTGGATAACAATCGTATGCGCGGACTGCATTTATCTGCTGAATATATTTCACGCTTAGGCGCGCACGCCGAGTTGAAAATACGTGTTGGATATAACTATCTGCATCCGCGAGTAGAAGCGACTACCGATGGTGTACTATCTAGATATCGCATCGAAAATCTAAAACACCAACTTAATAATACGATATCTTTAGGTATGGGGGAATGGACTTTCTCCACTACAAACCGATTTATAGAACGCGCATCGACATCATCCTATGTGATTTCGGATCTTCGCGCAGCGTATCATATTGGTTCCTTTACGTTATTTGCAGATTTACAAAACTTATGGGATGTCACGTATGTAGAAGCTGGAGCTGTACCGATGCCGGGTCGATGGCAAACAATCGGTTTGAGATATACCAGAAGGTAAGTTAATGCCATTCTTGCCTTCCTAGCGATTTTGAAGATGGAGAGAAAGGCAATGTATCCTGCGGGGCAGCAGGTATTCGAGTTGACAAATTTTGGAGAACCGGCTGCCCAGCATCAACCCAAGCTGAATACCAGTACGAGCCAACCAGATGAATGGAAGATCGGAGCCGTCGCTCCACCATCCCATTTAACGCCGTGTGATACGATCTAGCGTAATGATCGGAATAATGTAATCCAAGCACATTATTTCGCATGAGATAGGAGCGCTGCAGGTTTGCAGGTACTGTTTGAGCAAGTTCCTTTTCTACCGAAAGTACAGAATCCACCAACTCGTGGCTATATTTTACAATGTCCCACGCCGTTTCTAACGGATCGGCAATGTAGTTGGCTTTCCCAACTAGCAGATCGTATTCGTCCGAAAACATTTCCGGAAGCCGGGTTTCCCAAAAGGCATGGATTCCAATCTGATCTGTAAATTGGCCGTTATAATTTGCGGTTGTATGCAGTGGCACGTGCGCATCAGCAATATAATGTCCTAAATCTGCCGCATGTCGGATTATTCCCGAAAAGTCTTTTTCTGAAAATGCAGCAACCAACTTGCGATAAGACCGATCAATTTGCCAAGGCACAATGCCACGTGCATTCATCACTCGCTCCTGATATTTCTCTTTGGCCTTCGACCAATGTATCGGTATCGAATCCGGTATTTCACTGTACTGATCCAGATCAATATAATGCCGAACAGATTCTGCAGAGTCAATATAGCGTCGTTTATCAGGATCTATTGCTCGTTCAGTAATAGTTTTAATGTGTAATTTGAAAAATCCAGCTAACTCTGTAGGAAGTGTGAATACAGCTGTTTCATTAATCAAACGATGTGCAAAAAATCCCCAGGACGAGCATAAAATACAGATCATCAACCCTAAAAATAAGATCAATCTTTTGTGCATATGGAGCGATATTGATGAGATAAATATCGCTTTAATATTTCTATTAAAGAAAATTAATTTCTTATAATTACTCCTTCCATCGTATGGTATGGTAAGCGGCATCCCAGAATTGATATTCTAATTGGGTCGCTTTTTCGAATGCCTGCCACATCCGAACTCGGATTTCCTCGGTCGTATTATCGGCCATTTTATCAGTATATCCGATGGCTTTTTCGACGCCTTCGGCAAAATCGTCGCCACTGTAAGTGTCTATCCAAGCTTGGTAACGATTATTTGATTTAGCACCTGCTAAAATATAATCACCAACTTCCTTATAAATCCAAAAGCAAGGCAGTACTGCGGCAATAGCCACTTCTAAGGGATCGAATGCCGCGGTGCTTTTCAAGTAATGAACATAGTGATGGCAAATGGGCTGCATCGCACTATCTTCATGCGCATCTATTACCTTAAACTGCTTAAAATAGGTTTCATGCAATGCTTTTTCAACAATGAGTGCATTTTTGCCAAAGTCGAAAAATTGAATTGCCTGATCATTAGCATTACTTTTACTTCCAATATACGCAAGAACTCGCCCAAAATGCTCTAAATAACGGGCATCTTGCTGCATGTAAAACTGAAATTTTTCTAAAGGCAATGTACCATCCTTTAATTCCTGAATAAAAGGCATACCAATGATGTGCTCGTACAAAGAGGAAATATTACTCCATGCTTGTTTGCTCCAACGCATAAATGTGTAGTTTTTGAGGGTTGTGAAAATGATTTAATGGGCCAGATCCTTTTCCGATTTGTAAATCTTTACTACCAAGGAGCGCTTGATATACATAATTTAGTGCCTTAGAAACCGCACTTTCTAGCGGATCTCCCATAGCTAAAAAAGTGGCGATCGCACTAGAAAGTGTGCATCCGGATCCATGTGTATTGTGGGTATCTATTCGTGCAGAATCGTAGTACTTTACGCTGCTATCTTTTTGTATTAGCAAACTGGTAAGCTGTGGTCCTTTCAAATGTCCGCCCTTCGCTAACACAGCTCGTACGCCAGTATGCATCAGCTGATTGGCAGCACGCTCCATATCCGATACCGATTGAACATCTTTGTTAACTAAGACACTCATTTCATCCATATTTGGTGTTATGATGGTGCTTATCGGAAATAGTAATTCTACGCAAGCAGCAATCGTGTCTTGTTGAATAAGCTGATGGCCACTGGTAGAAACCATAACTGGGTCGAAAACTATACGCCCTGCATAGTGACGTAATTCAGCGTAAATGCTACGAACAAGATCGACCGAGTGCACCATGCCGATCTTAATGCTATCGGGATATATATCGTCAAAAATTGCTTTGAGCTGATCGGTCACCGCCTGCGTCGGAATGTTGTAAATTTGACGAACACCTTGTGTATTTTGTACTGGCAATGCTGTCAGCACGTTCATCGCATAGCCACCTAGCGCAGAAATTGTTTTTGTATCTGCCTGTATACCAGCGCCGCCACTGCCATCGAAGCCAGCAATACTTAGAATAGTGGGGACTCTCTTTTTTTTCATTTTAGTATATCCGAAGTCAAGAAAAAAATAATGAAACGAAATACCTAAGGAAAAAATGGAAACAGATCTTAGCAGATCTGCTGCGCTTTTCCCTACGTCGGTATGATCCGAATCAGGTTCAAAGGGACTGTCTCAATTCCGTAGAATACCCCTAAAGCCATTCAAATATATCAAAATAATCGATAATATCGATCACATGGTTTATCAAGGATTAGTTGAATTTTTTGGTACTAAAACTATTTACTTTCTTTATGGTTATAATAATTTACTTAAGGTATATATTTTAAAATTTAGTTAACAATTAGATAATATTATAGCTTGATATTTGACTATTAAAAAAAATAGCAAATATGAGGATTAAATTAATTTTCACTATACTTTGTATGAGTGTTCTTTTCGTCGGCAATGCACAGATAACGAGTTCGACTATATCAGGGCGTGCGACGGATCAAAATCGGAAACCCTTATCGGACGTCACGATTACGATCACAAACAAAGGTACAGGAGCTAACTACAGCACCAGCACCAATGCAGATGGCAGATATACAATCGCAAATCTTAACCCTGGAGGGCCGTATACATTGCAAGCTTCTTACATAGGTTTTGCAGCCGACATCATCGATGATGCTCAATTAATTTTAGGGTTTTCAAGTTACCATTTCATACTCCAGCAAGAATCTGCTGTGATCGAAGATATCGTCGTACACGGGCGTAGCAGTCAAAATATAAAAGGAGGTACTCGAATCGGTGAAAAACAGATTAAAACCATGCCATCTATTAGTAGAAGTTTGCAAGATTTTACGCGTACTACACCGCAGAGTTCAAATAACTCTTTTATGGGAACCAATTTTCGCTATAACAATGTAACGTTAGACGGTGCAATTAATAACGATGCAATTGGCTTTAGCCCTTCGTTGGGCGGTCAAGGAAATACGTCAGGTCAGCCCGGAAGTAGTACACGTACCAATCCTGTTTCTTTAGATGCCATTCAAGATATTCAAGTGTATTTAGCGCCTTTTGACGTGAAGATTGGTAATTTCTTAGGTGGAAGTATTAATGCTGTCACACGTAGTGGATCTAATGAAGTGAATGGCTCGGTTTATGGGTTCGGGAGAAACGCTACGATTACGGGACGTAATCGGGCTGGAGATAATTCAAGAATGCCGTCTTCGTTTTACGAGTATCAAACTGGATTTCGATTAGGATTTCCGATTATCCGCAATAAGTTATTTTTCTTTACCAATCAAGAGATTACGCGAAGACAAGATCCGGTGATTTTGGGTGCGGGTTCGGAAGATATGCCCATCATCAATTTGGATCAGGCACGACAAATAAGCGACTATTTGGCTAGTCGGTACAATCTAGATGCTGGAGAATATGGCGATTACAATACGTTTTCACGATCTAATAAGTTCTTCAATCGTTTGGATTGGATTATCAACGAAAAACATAATTTGTCCGTACGAAATAATACCATTCTATCGCAGGCCACAAATATGGAACGCGACCAACAGAACTTTCGATTCAGCAGCATCGATTTTAGACAGGTGAATAATCAGAACTCCACTGTAGCAGAACTGAAAAGTCATTTTAATAGTACGATGTCCAACAGTTTATTAGTCGGCTATTCAAACATAACGGATTATCGCAGACCGTCTGCCGACCCAGCCATGCCTCAGATTGAGATTTCTTCGGGTGGTGGTACCATATTTTTGGGGACAGATCGTGAAGCGAGTATTTTTGATTTGAGACAACGCACCTTCGAACTGACGAACAACTTTACGTGGATTAAGGATAATCATCATTTTACCTTCGGTACTCATAATGAATTTTACAATATCAATTATGGATTTGTAAACTCATGGAATGGCCGTGTTAATTATGGGAGTATTGAAGATTTTCTCAACAACAGACCTAACCGCGTTAGAACTAATTTTAATTATGCTGACAATACCCGAGATCATATCATTGCTAATCCTCCAGCCCAATTTAGAGTCAACCTTTATAGTTTGTACGCGCAAGACGAAATGCAAATTGGTCAGCGATTAAGATTATCACCGGGTATCCGATTCGATTTAGCTCAAATGCCGGATAAGCCATCACTCAGTTTTAAAACCCTAGAATCTCCGGTAGATCCACAATATGGAACGACATTTACCTATACACAACCTCGTGATATCCGCAATCAATTTCTTGGGCAAATCCAAGTTTCGCCAAGGTTAGGATTTAATTATGACGTGTTGGGTACGCAGCAATTGATTATGCGTGGTGGGACGGGCATTTTCACTGGTCGAATACCGTTTGCATGGTTGGGCTATGCTTATTACAACAATGGAGATAGCTATGGTGCTTTCGATCGGCGATATACTTACACCGGTGAAAATCCTAACGTACCAGCTGCTGGATCTGATCCCATATTTGATTCGATGACAGGAGAAGGAGCGGCTGGTTTTGTACGAGGACAAGGTGTTGACCCTAACAATGCACTGGGTGCTACACAAGTTGACTTAATTGACAACAACTTTAAAATGCCACAAGCTTGGCGTAGCAATTTAGCATTTGATTACTTAACGGCAGATCGTTGGAAGTTTACCCTTGAGGGAATTTATACTGCAGTTATTAATGATTTGCAATTTACGTACATCAACCTTAGGGATAATCCGATCTATATGCCATACGATACCGATCGTCAGCAACCGATTTATCGGCCGAGCGAAGGTACGCAAGCGATCAATCCGCTTTATACGAATGCGTATTTATTGTCTAACACGAGCCAAGGGTATCGATATAGCATTACAGGTCAGGTTACTAAAAGTTTCTTAATGGGTTTTGATGTAATGGCTGCCTACACCTATGGATTGTCCAAAGATATTACGAATGGTATTCGTAATTCTATGGAGTCTAATTGGCAGATGAATCAGGCACTCAACCCCAATGATCCCCAGCTTGCTTATTCTAATTTTGATATTCGGCATCGCATAGTAAGTACGATGAATTACCGCACAGACTGGAATCATACGGGTAAATATGTTTCTAATTTTTCAATCTTTTTCAATGCACAATCTGGATTGCCTTATACCTTGGGATTTGTAAATCGTACGATCAACGGCACGGCGCAAAACATCGGATTGGCGTATATACCTCGTCTGGGAGAAACCTCCATGTTTTTTGCGCCAACGGACGAAGGAAGAGCACAAGCTGCTGCGTTTGACGCGTACATCGACAGCGATAGTTATTTGAGCGGTCGCCGCGGCAATTTTACGGAGCGCAATGGAGCTAGAACTCCTTGGAACTTCCAGGCAGACTTTCGATTTACACAAGATTTTAATATCGTACGTGAGGGTCGTAAGACACGAACCATATCATTCACGTACGATATTATCAACTTAACGAATTTGCTATACAGAAATTGGGGGATTCAATATTTTTCTCCCAATACATTTAATTCTACATCGAGTGTTGGGCTCACACCTGTTGCAGCGGGATCTGCGACTACTTATCCTCTGTATACCTTCAATCAAGACGATGTGACGAACTATTCACGGGATTTTTTTGCGTCTCGTTGGCAGATGCAGTTCGGTTTGAGGTACAGCTTTTAGTTTAACATTAACTTTACCAATTATAGCGTTCGACCGGGGAGTTTAGCAGTTAATGAAGAGAGCAGGAGGGGTGTTATGGAGCCAACACAATCTTCCTGCTTTCGTTATTTCCTTATTATCGTGCTCGTTATACTTATTGTACATCGTAATTGACTCGCAGTATTCTAATAGCATTCATAATTGCGATCAAAGAGATACCGATATCTACAAATATGGCTTCCCACATATTTGCCAGTCCACATACGGCCAACATCAGAACTATCATTTTCACGAAGAGCGCTATAGTGATATTCTGCCAAATAATTTGTTTTGTCTGTTGGCCAATACGAATAGCCGCGATAATTTTGAGCGGATTATCACCCTGAATAATTACATCAGATCTTTCGGTCGCATTATCGCTTTCTAATCCGCCCATAGCTATATGCACATCGCTACTAGCTGCTACTTCTGCATCATTATCACCATTGCTAACGAAGGCTACCAACTCCTTCTTTGCTTTGAGCTGATTTACTTTTTTGATTTTTTCCTGTTGCAGCAGATTACCGCAAGCATATGGTATTTTTAATTGCTTGGCAATATGCTGGATCACACACTCACGATCACTGCTTAGCATAGTACATCTTACATTCAATTGTTCTAGCTGATGTATGCTGTGTGCTGCAGTCTCTTTCAAGCTATCTGCGATAGTGATGTATCCTACAAATCTACCGCCGTATGCAACTGCTATTAGCGTGAGCAGCTTGGAAGATACCTCAATTTGATGTGCTACCTCAAATTTTTTTAATAATTTAAAATTACCTACGAGTAATTCTTTAGAATCTACAATTGCCCGCAACCCGTATCCCGGTATCTCTTGAACATTTTCTAATGTAATTGTCGGATCTACTGTTCCCACGTATTCATGGATGGCTTTGGCTACAGGGTGTTTACTAATACTTTCAATAGCATTTACTAATTGTAGCATGTGCATTCTGTCGAATTCCGTATTAAAGTTTACTTTTCGCACTTTAAATATACCTTCTGTCAGGATACCTGTCTTATCTAGTGCGATGTGTTTTACATTCGCTACTAAATCTAAAAAGTGGCTTCCTCTAAAGTATATACCAATACGACTGGCGGCTACAATACTGCTGTAATAGCCCAAAGGGATAAAGATTATAAAAACGTAAGGACAGGAGATCACTAAAAAAACCAATGCACGATATAGCCACGTTTCAAACTCGTAGTTTCCAGCCATTAAGTAGGGCACTATTATGATCGTCATTGCTAGTGACACTGTAATTAATGTGTATACTTTTGCCCATTTGCGGATAAAGGTTTCGGTTGGAGTTTTTTGTAAATTGTTGTCTTGCGCTAACTTTACGATTTTGTCGCGCTTATTATTTTTGTAGGCTCTTGTTACTCGTACTAGTGCCATCTTATCGGTATTTATCATTCCTGCCAATACACGATCGCCTTTGGTTTTGATATCCGATTTACTTTTTCCTGTAAGCGCTGCGGTGTTGAAGGCAGCTTGATCGGATAGTAGCTGTCCGTCCAACTCCAGTTTTTCTCCTTGTTTCAATTGGATGATATCATCAATCTGAACCAAATTTACTTGTGTATTTTTCAGTTTGTCGTGTTCTACTATTGTCACCTGCGTTGGTTGCTGATCCGAGATCGCTTTTATATTACTTTTGGCTCTAGAGGTTGCTGATGAATGAAATATGGTGCCTATTGTGTACAAAACCATCACAGCCACTCCTTCCGCGTAGTTGCCTAGGTAGAATACTCCCATAGTTGCAATAGTTACTAAAAAAGATTCGGAGCATATTTTAGCTTTCGACACGGCTCGTATCGCATTTTTTAAAACAGGCACACCAACTATAAGATATGCCCCGGCGTACCAAATAATTCGGTTGATTTCGCCGAACCAAGCTGTTTTAATCCAATTGTTGTCAAAGGCAATGGCTAATAGCAGCAGAATTATCGCAAAGGTCGGTTCCAGAAATAAGGTCCAGGAGCTATCTCCAGTATGATGATGATTTCTAGTATCATTAGGATATGTATATTGATTTTTTTTTGACCAGTTTGCTGCTAACGATTCCGTGGATAATAGTGCATTTGTTTGGGTATTAGTAACTAACTCGTCATTATGGCCGCAGCAGATTGCTTCGCCTTTATCATTATATGTATGTCGATGTTTCATTATCCTTGCGATTAGCATATTACCTGCTGATTCTATCTTAATGTTGGATATGTAGACCTTTCATTTTATTTTTTAGCTGAAAGATCACATGATTTACGAAGTATCTAAACATCGGAGTGGCGTAATTACGATTAAGCTCATTTAGAAACCAATATAGAGATAAAGCTGCTTTATCGAGAGCCGCTGTACGGATGTGTATGCCTGATTTTTTCTTTTTGTAGATAAAAAACGATCTCAAGTAGATCAGTATGTGCTAAAGACTCTTTGTGCACCTTTCTGTATATTTGTCACAGATTATGGGGACGCAAAATAAAATAGGAAATTATATATTAGAAATCTGCAGTAGTTCACCAACTTCTGCCATAGCAGCACAACGAGGAGGAGCGAGCAGAGTAGAGCTTTGCCAAAGCTTGGAAAGTGGTGGTATTACACCATCGCCTACGCAAATCCGACTGACGCGAGCGCAATTATCGATCGGGATATTTGTATTAATCCGGCCACGATCGGGCAATTTTGTGTATTCAGATGTGGAAGTTCAGGAAATGATAGGAGATATTGAATTCTGTAAAGAGGTTGGTTGTGATGGTGTTGTGGTAGGAATTTTAGATCGCGACGGCAAGGTAGATATGCCACGTATGACGAAGCTTGTGCAAGTAGCTCGCCCCATGCAGGTCGTTTTTCACCGCGCGTTTGATTTGTGTGCTGAGCCGAGGAAAGCACTAGAATCAATTATTGAGTTGGGCTGCGATCGTATTTTGACTTCTGGTCAGCAAGAAACAGCTTTGGAGGGCAAAGCTCTACTTCGAGAATTGATCTCGCAAGCCGCAGGTAGAATTGAAATCATGCCTGGTGCAGGGGTAGATGAACATAATATTGTAGAAATCCTGAAATATACCAACGCTTACAGCATACACAGTTCTGCCAAAATAGTAGAAAAATCCAGTGTGCAACATCTAAATACTTCTATTCAAAGCATGAATGAGAATATGATTTTTACCTCACAAGAGCGTACGGCAAAGTTGGTTCAGCAGTTACAATTACTGACCAAGAGATAAACTTTGTTTTTCGTCGATGTTTGCTAGATTAATCATTACGTAAGTAATTGCGATCTTCGTCTGATAGATTAGATAGGGGACTTTCTGGAGTGGTTGTGGATGGGTCATACTGGTTGCTCGCTGTATATTCTTTTGGAACTTTTTTTCGTTTGCGGAATAAAAAACCGCCAGCAATCATGCCTAAAAGGAAGAATATACCTAGAATAAGCAGCTTAGAAGTATAGATCGTGCCAAACAACCAAAAAGGTGCTTCTTCGCGGTTATTGAATAGCACAATAATGACCGCTGCAAGTATTATGGCCGATATAACGCTTTTAAAATTCATAAGATTATGAGGTTGTTTGAGATAAATGTAAAAAAAAATGGGATATCTTACGATATCCCATTTTCATTATTTTCAGTATGAATGCTTATTCAGCTACTACTTCGAAAGGAACTTGTACCTTTACTTCTTTGTGTAAGTTAAGGTTAGCAACGTATTCACCTAAGTTTTTAGGCTCTTCCTCGAAAGTGATGCGGCGACGATCCACCTCATAACCTTGTGCTTTTAATGCTTCAGCAATTTGCAAGCTATTAACTTTACCGAAGATTTTGCCGCTTTCGCCAGCTTTAGCTCCGATAGTCAATTTCACAGCTTCTAATTTAGAAGCTAATGCAGTTGCATCTTTCTGAATTTTCTCTTGTTTGAACTGAGCTTGTTTGATGTTCTCAGCCAATACTTTCTTTGCTGATGTTGTTGCCAACGCAGCAAATCCTTGCGGGATTAGGTAGTTACGGCCATAACCTGGCTTTACTACTACGACATCGTCTTTCTCTCCAAGGTGTTTAACATCTTGTCTTAATATAACTTCCATTATCGTATCCCTCTCTATTTAAGTGAATCAGTTACGTAAGGCAATAGTCCGATAATACGCGCACGTTTAACGGCTTGAGCTACTTTACGTTGAAATTTCAATGATGTTCCAGTAAGACGGCGAGGTAAGATTTTACCTTGATCGTTTACAAACTTCAATAGGAAGTTGCCATCTTTGTAGTCGATATACTTGATACCGTTCTTTTTGAAACGACAGTATTTTTTACGGTTGTCCTCTACTTTAGGGGCAGTTACGTATTGGATATTTTCGTTTGCCATTAGTTTGCTACCTCCTCAGTTTTGGTTTCCGTTTTCTTGTTGAATGCTCCGCTACGTTTCTTCTCGTTGTAAGCAAGTGCATGCTTATCCAATGAGATAGTAAGGAAACGCATCACGCGCTCATCACGTTTGTACTCAAGTTCTAGTTTTTGAATTAATTCACTCGGAGCCTTGAATTCAGTTAAGTGATAAAATCCAGTTGTTTTTTTCTGGATTGGATACGCTAATTTTCTCAAACCCCAATTGTCTTCAGCGACAATTTCGGCTCCGCCCTCAGTAAGAATGTTTTTGAATTTAGCGATGACTTCTTTCGCTACATCTTCTGAAAGCAACGGGGTAAGAATAATGACAGATTCGTACTGTTGCATTTGTTTAATATATTATGTTAATTAAATCCTTTCCGTATACACGGAAGTGCAAAGGTAGAAAATATATTTGATAGTATATACCATATTTTAACTAAAAATATGCCCGCTTACTCGCGATAGCGTTAGGCAACGCGTATAAGTTTAAGATGCCAAATATACAGTATATTTGTCTCCTTACTATACGCGAATATATGACTCTTACTTTCCAAAAAGCGCTTTTAGCACGATGTACTATTATCATCGAAGATAAAATCCGACAGATCCAAACTTCACTTAATCTGTCGCAAGATGCGTTGGTAAGCGATACAAAAAGTAGCGCTGGAGATAAGTACGAGACATCTCGTGAGATGATACAACAAGATCTTGATCGCCTACAGCGGCAGCTTAGTGAGGCGCAGAAAGATTACCAAATCTTACAATCCATCTCCTCGCTACCGCCGCAGCATGAAAAAAGAGTGCGCTTGGGCAGTTTGGTGAAGACTGATCTCGGTTTTTATTTACTTTCTGTTGGAATAGGGAAAGTGGTTTGTGAGGATCAAACCGTTTTTGTCGTATCGCTACAGTCGCCTATAGGCAAGTTGTTACTTGGTAAGGCGATAGACGAAGAATTTAGCTTTCAGCAACGATCACAAATTGTACTCGATATTTTATAGACAATTCGCTATTCCGAACGATCCGATAAGGCGATGAGTATAGCACCTGCCACCATTACTGTAGCGCCAACGATCAGTTGCCAAGTAAGTTTTTCTTTGAGAAAAATTACCGAAAGTACGATGGCAATCACCAGCGAAGTGCGTTCTACTGTCACGACGTATGATGCTGGTCCGATCGATAATGCTTTGTATGAAAATAAGGTGGATAAGGTGGTAAAAACACCTGCCGCGAGTAGAAATATCCAAGCTGGCTTGTCGATATCCTTTAACATATCCAAATTGCCTTGGTAAAATACGACCGACCAAGTGATGCTTACAATTAGAATAGATTGAATCGCAAAAGCCAAACTTGAATCTACATTTTTCAAGCCTGCCTTTGTTAACACGATGACTAAAGCTGCTGATACAGCGGCTAGCATTGCCCATAAAAACCACATAATGCGCTGTTTGTACAGGTGTAACAGATTTAAATCAATAATGTTAGGAGCAAATTTATTGTTGTTTTACTGCGCAATATTTCTGATCATCCCTTTGAATAGGTAATAATGAAAAGGAAGCATAGCTTACCAATAGAGTCGTCCGGCAATTCCATGAGGACGAAAAGTAGCGGTCTGTACTAATTCGCCTTTGTCATTAATCCGAAATTCTAACCATGCTTCGCCAGGAATTCGCATTTCCGCATATAGTAATAGTCGTTTTTCCTGTTTACTAGCATGTAGCACACGCCAAAAATCCAACACTTCACCGGCTGAAGTATCCGATGCATTTCGCCGTCCACGCCTTAGTCCAACTCCACCAAATAGCCGATCAAGAAAGCCTCTGAACCGCCATAGCCAATCAGCATAATACCAACCCGTTCGCCCTCCAATGGCAAATATTCTATGCGCTGTTTCGTTGGGATCTTGTACTTTTCTGACTTGTCGATCTGTCAATACGCCAAATGTGGGAACTTCCATATAAGTAGACCATTTTTGTAAAGCGCGTCTGCTACCTGCATCTTTCCATGTCGACGATACCAGATTCTGTTCTATTTTTCCGAATGCAAGCCTTATGGCTTCGCGGTAAGGAATGAGTGATATGCCCAATCGATTTGCCCAGTCGTTTTTTACTGGTATGACATCAATTCGCATGCTGTCTACTAGATGGCGCGCGAGGCCAAAAGAGGTAGACGTAATTAAATAAAGCCAATAAGAAGATAGCCGTGGGGTAAGTACCGGTACAATAAATATCTGGCGTTTAAGATTCCGAACATCGGCAAAATTTTGTAACATCTGCTGGTAAGTTAGAAGATCTGGCCCATAAATGTCTATGTGCTTGCCGTACAATTCTTCCTTCAGTAAAACACCAATTAGGAAATCAATCACATTACGGATCGCTATTGGTTGGCACCTGCTTTTGAGCCATTTTGGTGCAACCATTATAGGAAGTTTTTCTACCAAATCACGTATGATTTCAAAGGACGCGCTACCCGAGCCAATGATAATTCCAGCTCTCAATGCAGTTACGGGAATAGCGCCATTGCGCAGTACATCTTCTACCAATTTGCGACTGGCCAAATGAGTACTGAGTGTTTGGCTATTGACGATGCCGCCGAGGTAAATGATTTGACGTGTCTCAGTCTTTTGAATTGCTTCCACAAAATTTTCCGCAGATATGCGTTCGGTCTTACTAAAATCGGTACCGGCACTGCCCATAGAATGAACAAGGTAATAAGCGACATCAATATCTTTAGGAATTTGATCTAGCGTAGTAGCGTCTGTCAGATCTGCCTCTACAATCGATAGTTTTGTATTCGTGTTGGATGGGAATGAGATGCGGCTTGCATCTCTTACCAGGCAAATTACTTCATATCCAGCCTGCAGTAAAACAGGCAACATTCGCTTGCCAATATATCCGGTGGCGCCGGTAAGTAATATTTTCATATTGCAGACGAAGCGTGTGGTTTATACAGTAATTAGCATTTTTTTAGCAGATCATTATGGAATGAACCATGAAACCACAAGATTGTTTGATAAACAATATGAGTAAACAAGCGTTTCTTAATCAAAAGAAACTGCGATGAAAAAGAAGGATCAAAAAGACCCATGTTGGTCGGATTATAAGCAAGAAGGAACGAAAAAGAAGGACGGGAAAACCGTTCCGAACTGCGTCAAAAAAACCAGCAAAAAATCTTCCTAATAGGTCGGTTACAGATAAGGTTTTTCGAGATGTACGAATGCACGGCTAGCGCACAGGAAGGATTAGCTATTGGACTAGAAACAAAAAATCCGAGTATCGATTGTCATTCGATACTCGGAATCTAGAATTTTTATTTAGCAGGATGTTCCTCCTTTTCGACAAAGACAAACTGTCCGTCGAAGCTATCGATTTTAATGATCGAATCTTTTCTCACTTTATCCGCTAAGATGGCTTTAGAAAGCTCGTTGAGAATGCGTTTCTGTATGACGCGTTTCAATGGGCGAGCACCGTACACCGGATCGTACCCCAATTGTGCCAACCAATCTAATGCTTCTTCTGTAGCTTCGATGAATATGTTTTGCTCGGCCAATTGCTTCTGCACGCGAGAGAACTGCATCCTAACGATATCTCCAATCTCATTGCGACCAAGTGGTGTAAACATGATGATCTCATCGATACGGTTTAAAAATTCTGGACGAATGCTTTGTTGCAATAGTTCAAACACCTCATCTTTCGTTTTGGCGACCACGCTTTCTTTGTTCTCCTCATTCAAGGTTGAGAAATTCTGCTGAATCAGATGTGAACCCGTATTTGAGGTCATGATGATGATCGTATTTTTAAAATTGACCACACGACCTTTATTGTCGGTCAGATGCCCATCATCCAGCACTTGCAACAAGATGTTGAATACATCTGGATGTGCTTTTTCAATCTCATCCAATAATACGACCGAGTACGGACGACGACGTACGGCTTCCGTCAACTGACCGCCTTCTTCGTAACCCACGTATCCTGGAGGCGCTCCGATCAAGCGAGAAACGGCATGTCTTTCTTGATATTCAGACATATCGATACGTACCAACGCTTGCTCATCATCAAATAGAAACTCAGCCAAGGATTTGGCTAATTCTGTTTTACCCACACCGGTAGTTCCTAAGAAAATAAAAGAACCAATCGGTCTTTTGGCATCGCTCAATCCTGCTCTGGAACGGCGGATGGCATCAGATATGGCTTCAATGGCTTCCTCTTGTCCGGCCACGCGTTTATGCAATTCTTCCTCCAAGTTGAGTAATTTCTCGCGTTCAGATTGCACCATTTTGTTCACTGGAATACCTGTCCACCGAGATACCACATCCGCAATATCTTCCGAAGTAACTTCCTCTTTCAGCATGCGGCTGTTTTGTTGCTTTTCAGCCAATTCCAGCTTAAGCTTCTCGGTGTTATCCTGCGCTTCTTTGATTTTACCGTAGCGTAATTCGGCTACTTTGCCGTAATCACCCGCGCGTTCGGCTTGTTCTGCTTCTAGTTTGTAATCTTCGATATGTTGAATCTCCTGATTCACCCGATCTACCAAATCTTTTTCCGACTGCCAAGCTGCTTTCAACGAGTCGCGCTCGTTGGATAGGTTAGCAATACTTTCCGAAAGCTCATCGACTTTACGCGAATCCTGTTCCCGTTTAATGGCCTCACGCTCAATCTCTAATTGCATGATTCGACGGTTCAATTCATCCACCACCTCGGGTACAGAATCCATCTCTAAGCGCAATTTAGAAGCGGCTTCGTCGATCAGATCGATCGCTTTATCTGGCAAGAAACGATCCGTAATGTAGCGCTGAGAAAGCTCTACGGCCGCAATAATCGATTCGTCCAAGATACGCACCTTGTGGTGTGTCTCATAGCGCTCTTTCAATCCGCGCAGAATCGATATGGCGTCCTGCGTATCCGGTTCGTCGACCATCACTTTTTGAAAACGTCTTTCTAAGGCTTTGTCTTTCTCGAAGAACTTTTGAAACTCGTTTAAAGTCGTGGCACCGATCGCGCGCAGTTCGCCACGCGCTAAAGCTGGCTTCAATATGTTTGCCGCATCCATCGCGCCTTCGCCACCGCCAGCACCTACCAAGGTGTGGATTTCATCGATAAACAGAATGATTTCCCCATCGCTATCCGACACTTCTTTGACGACAGCTTTTAACCGTTCCTCAAATTCGCCTTTGTATTTTGCTCCCGCTATCAAAGCGCCCATATCTAACGAAAAAACTGTTTTTGTTTTTAAGTTTTCAGGCACATCACCTTTGATGATGCGGTGTGCAATACCTTCGGCAATAGCTGTCTTACCGACGCCCGGTTCGCCCACCAAAATAGGATTGTTCTTGGTGCGGCGCGATAGGATTTGCATTACACGTCGAATTTCTTCATCGCGGCCGATTACTGGATCCAATTTGCCAGATTCTGCATATTCATTCAAGTTACGCGCATATTTTCCTAAAGCATTATAGGTAGCTTCGGCATTTTGGTCGGTTACCCGATTATTGCCGCGCAGTTCCTTAATGGCCAATTTCAGATCTTTCTCGGTTGCACCTTGATCTTTTAATAATGTGGCTGCTTTATCGCTACTGCTCAATAAGGCCAGCAAAAGATGTTCTACCGAAATGAACTCGTCGCCAAACTCTTTTAAATAAGTTTGAGCCTTTTGTAGAACACTGTTGCTGTTGTTGCTTAGATAAATATTGCTTCCAGATACTTTTGGTAAAGCAGCAATGTACTGATCTAATTCAGCAGTCGTATGGTTGATATTGACTTGTAGTTTTTTGAGTAAATGACTGATCACATTTTCATCTACCGTCATCAACCCCTTTAATATATGTGCTGGCTCTATAGCCTGCTGCTGATTTCCAACAGCAATCTCAGAAGCTTTCTGGATGGCTTCCTGCGCTTTAATAGTATAGTTGTTAAAATTCATAGCTGTGTCGTTTTGTACAGATGCTTTATCAAATCGTATGCCTAGTCGGTTTGTAGGTTAACTTGCTGAAATTATGTCAGTTATAATTATTTATTAAAGACAAAATGTCTTGATTACTTAGGGGTGTCTGCCTAAATTTCCGTATTGAAGATCGTCACGCTATCGTAAGTTTGTGTGAAAATTTAAAAATATTAACAGTGTTAATTATCTTTGCTGCAGTATGAGTGTTCAAGATAAAAAATTGAAACATAAAGAGGATTTTCGCATCAAGATACTTTCTGCGGCAAAAAAGCTATTTGTTGAAGAAGGAATCGAAGCAACCTCGATTCGTAAAATTGCAAAGGAAGTTGGAATCAGTCCGACCACCATTTACCTCTATTATAAAGACAAGCAGGACATCGTATATGCGTTGCATTTGGAGGGCTGCTCTTTATTGCGTACACAGATGCAAGCATTAATGCACGTTGACCATCCTTTTGAGCGGCTGAAAGCTATTGGTAAGGCGTATTTGTCTTTTGCGGTGAATGAATCAGGGTATTACGAATTACTTTTTGTGATGAAAGAACCTATGCAATTCTTGGCCGATCGTGGTGAAGGTAGTGTTTGGGAAGAGGGAGATCGCGTCTTTGAAATGTTGATTGCGACAATCAAGGATTGCCAGCAGGAAGGCTTTTTTGTCGGTATGGATACACAAACTTTATCCTTACAGGCTTGGAGTACAGTGCACGGTATTGCCTCTTTGTTTTTATCTGGTCATCTTGAAAAGCTTAATAATTTATTGTTTTCAGAAGCCTCAAAAGCCGAATTTTTGGAGCGTACATTTCAATTATATGTCAGCATGCTGGAAACCATTAAATAATTGTATAAACACTGTTAATCATGAGATTCGTATTTATTACTGTGTATGTATTGTCCAACTTGTTGTTTTTCCAATCTGCACGTGGGCAAACCGTGCTAGACGATTACATTGCCCTAGGACTGAAAAACAACCTAACGATAGCGGAAAAGAATCTATCTTTAGATAAAGCCATGTTGAATCTGGATATCGCACGAAGCATGTATTTGCCTACCGTATCTTTCGACGCGCTATATTCCACTGCCAATGGCGGTCGTATGATCGAGTTGCCGGTAGGCGATCTTTTAAATCCAGTCTATCAGACGCTCAATCAACTTACGCAATCACAAGCCTTTCCGATGATCAATAATGAGCGTATCAACTTTTTGCCACGCAACTACTATGATGCCAAAGTACGTGCGGGTATTCCGATTATCAACACCGATATAAAACACAATAAGCGTATAAACGAACAAGCCGTACAAATGCGCGAACATGAGGTAGAAATCTATCAACGAGAATTGGTTCGAGATATTAAGATCGCCTACTACAATTATTGGAGTGCAGAAGATGGTGTGAAAGTTCATCAGAATGCGTTAAATCTTGCAAAAGAAGGAAAACGCGTAAACGAAAAGCTGCTAGAAGCGGGTAATGGACTGCCAGCATATGTAGTACGAGCAGATGCTGAAATTGCCCAAGCAGAATCCAAGTTGGTAGAAGCCGAGCAACAAATGGCCAACGCGCGCTATTATTTCAATATGCTGCTCAATAGAGATGCAGAACAACCAATCAAGCAGCAGCCAACCACTGCGCAGGATCTAGGACAGCAGTATGCCGATTTACTAATTGAGGGAAGGGAAGAGCTGGAAGCATTGAATAATCAAATCAATGTACAGGAAACAATGGTGAAGATGAACAAACAGGTGTTCGTACCAAAGTTAAATGCATTCGTGGATGTCGGATCACAAGCCGAGAACATGCGCTTCAACCGCGAGTCGCAATATGTAATGATCGGTGCGCAGCTTTCTGTGCCCATCTTCGAAGGTGGGCGCAACAAACTAAAGATCCGAGAAAGTCAGGTAGCCGTAGCAGAAGCACAACAACACCGTCTTCGTGTGCAGCAGCAGCTAGAGACAGCAGCTCGTGTCGCCAATAATGAAGTGACCAGCACCATTCGTAATTATCAAAATGCTAAAAAGCAACTAGAAGCCGCAGGTACTTATCAGCGCCTCATACAACGAGGGTTCAATGAAGGCGTAAACACCTACATCGAAACTATTGATGCGCGTACGCAATATACGAATGCACAATTGGCCGAGAATCTCGCTTTGTATAAGTGGATGATCGCAGTAGCCAAATTAGAACGAGAAACAGCAAGTTACATACTAGACTAAATCTTATCATGAAAACATTATACCACAGTTTATCGCTACTCCTGATCGCTGCAATATCATCTTGCGGCCATACTCAACGCGAGGAAGCCATTCAGGTAGAAGATACGATTCCCGTAACGATATTGTCTCTGCAGCAGCTCGACGCGGAAGAAACTATCGAAGCTACTGGTGTTTTTACCACAGATGATGAAACGCTATTGGGATTTAAAAATGGCGGTGTCATCCAGCAAATCTATGTAAAGGAGGGCGATCCGATTCGTAAAGGCCAGCGGCTAGCTTCTGTGCAGGCTACGGAAATCGATGCAAAAGTCGGTCAAGCTAACATCGGTCTGGAGAAAGCGGAGCGCGATTATCAGCGTGCGCAAAAACTTTATCGTGATAGCGTTGCTACTTTAGAACAGCTACAAAATGCGCGTTCTGCGTGGGAATTGGCCA
Organism: Sphingobacterium populi; assembly: GCF_001586775.1. Classification (GTDB taxonomy): domain Bacteria; phylum Bacteroidota; class Bacteroidia; order Sphingobacteriales; family Sphingobacteriaceae; genus Sphingobacterium; species Sphingobacterium populi. Next base: position 154,182 of record NZ_LQXS01000001.1, read on the forward strand.
AGCGCGACATAGAAGCGGTCCAATACAATCAACAGCAATTACACATTATCGCGCCGGTTTCGGGATTTGTACTTGCGCGATTGGCCAATCAAGGGCAAGTTGTCGGTCCAGGCACGCCAGTGCTGCAAGTGAACGGTGCTGGAACGCACTCCTGGATGTTGAAAGTAGGTGTAAGTGATCGTCAATGGGCCAGAATTCAGAAAGGAGATTTGGCCGAGATCGAGACTGACGCCCTTCCTGACCAGAAACTACAAGCTGTCGTATCAAAGAAATTGGAAGCTATGGATCCTAAATCCGGAACTTTTAGTATTTATCTAGATGTGAAAACGCCCGTAAATAGCAAACTTGCGGCAGGTGTTTTTGGCAAATCGCGTATAACCGTCGCACAACCAACCAACACAGCAACGCCGCAAATTAGTTGGGAGATTCCCTACGAAGCCTTGGTAGATGCGCATAGCAAGCAAGCTTATGTTTTCGTTACCCGCGATGGTAAGACAGCTACTAAGCAAGCGGTACAATTAGGTGAGATTGGTCAGCACTCCGTGACTGTCTTGTCTGGATTAGAACACGTACAAGGAGTGATTGTGGCGGGCAGTCCATATCTCACCGAAGGATCGAAAATACGTGTGAAACCATAGCTTTCCGTACTTTGAAAATATCACTATGAGTCTTATAAAATATCCAATAAAGAACTACCAATTCACGATCATCATGGTAGTGATGGTCATGGTTGTGGCAATCAGTACACTCTTGACGATGCCTCGCGCAGAAGATCCTGAGATGAAAGCGCCAAACTTTCCTGTGGTAGTGGTCTATCCAGGTACCAGTCCAAAAGATATGGAGAACCTAGTGGTTAAGCCCTTGGAATCTCGTTTTTATGGATTAGACAATATTAAAACGATAAAGACCACTATCAATAATGGTTTGGCATTCATCTTTGTAGAGTATGAATTTAAGACCGATTACGAAAGTAAATACCAAGAGCTGGTACGCGAACTCAATGCTGCCAGAAGCGAATTGCCGGAAAACATTTATAGCATGCAAGTCCTCAAAGTGGATCCAAACAATGTAAGTGTTATACAAGCGGCTCTGGTGTCAGAGAATGCATCAAGAACGGTCATGAAGGGTTTGTCGGAAAACCTAAAAAGTGAATTAGAAAAAGTTAAAGCGCTAAAAGAGGTACGTATTTCAGGCCTGCCTCCCCAGCAGATCAGAGTTGATCTGCATATGGACAAGATGCGCGAACAAAAAATACCATTGGATCGTGTAATACAAATTGTACGTAGCGAAACACAAAATATACCGGGTGGGAGCGTAGATGCCGGTACACGCCACTTTAGCGTAACAACTAGCGGAAGTTATCAAGATATTGCCCAAATTAGGCGTACCGTCGTAGCTAGCGCCGAAGGGCGCAACGTGTTTTTGGAAGACATTGCCGATGTGTATCCTAGTTTTGGCGCGAATACGCACATAACGAGGCTCAACGGATACCAATGTCTGCTGATTAATGCTGCGCAAAAAGAAGGTGAAAATATTGCACAAACGCAAAAAGCTTACCTAGCAACACTTTCTGCTTTTAAAGAAAAGTTGCCTGCTAATGTAGATCTGATTTTGTCATTCGATCAAGGGAATAATGTCAATCAGCGGCTGAGTGGCCTGGGGATCGATTTTTTGATTGCGATTACTTTAGTGCTGATTACATTATTGCCATTAGGCACGCGTGCGTCGGTTGTCGTTATGATTGCTATTCCACTGTCACTTGGCTTAGGCTTAATCACGATGAATGTTGCGGGTTATTCTTTGAATCAACTAAGCATCGTTGGTTTTGTAGTAGCACTCGGTTTGGTGGTAGATGATAGTATTGTCGTGGTTGAAAATATTGAGCGTTGGATGCGTGATGGCTACTCGCGATTGGATGCCGCTATTAAAGGTACGCAGCAAATTGCCTTGGCGGTAGTCGGTTGTACCGTTACGTTGGTGATTGCTTTCATGCCATTAATGTTCATGCCCGAAATGGCAGGTGAATTCATTCGGAGCATGCCGACTGCGGTGATCGCTTCGGTTGTAGGTTCTATGCTTGTTGCACTATTTGTTGTGCCTTTTTTGGCGAGTAAGCTGCTAAAACCGCATGAGCACGAAGGCGGTAATATCATTCTCCGTACAATGCAAAGTGCAATTCACCAAACTTACGGTAAGCTCCTAGATAAAGCCTTAAAACATCCGATGATCACGACGTTGGTCGCTGCTGTCGTTTTTGTGGCATCATTAGCACTCATTCCAGTGGTTGGCTTTAGTTTGTTCCCGCCGTCCGAAAAACCACAATTCATGGTGCATGTGACTGCTTCTCAGCAAGCCAACATAGCCACTACCGATAGCATCACGCGCCAGATCGAACAAGAGCTTAGCGAAATTGCCGATGTTAAATATTACACCAGCAATGTGGGTAAAGGGAATCCGCGCGTATATTACAATATGCAGCAAGCCAATGAAAACCCCGCTTACGCAGAAATCTTTGTGCAGCTACATGATGATGTGAAATCCAAGCACAAAATTGAATTGATCGAGCAACTACGCAAACGGTGGTCGCCGTATCTAGGGGCGAAGGTAGAGGTTCGCGATTTCGAACAAGGTGTGCCCGTCATCTCTCCTGTGGAAGTTCGCTTGGAAGGCGAGAACTTAGATACCTTGCAAAGATTGGCCGCTAAGGTGGAGACGCTGCTAAAAAATACTGCAGGTACAGAATATGTCAACAATCCGATCAAAAGCAATAAATCCGATATTCGTGTACATGTAAATCGAGAGAAAGCGATGGCGTTAGGCGTACCAAGCAGTACGATCGATCAAACCGTTCGCGTAGCTTTAGCAGGATATCCAGCGGGCACCTTCTCCGATCCACATGCGGATGAAAACGACTTTGAAGTATTGATCACTGTACCACGTGGTCCGTATGCTGATTTGAATACATTGGAAGGCGTATTAGTGCAAAATATCGAAGGTCAATCCATTCCATTGAACCAATTAGCCACTTTCGAACTCGAGTCTTCTCCGTCCAGTATATTTCATCGTAATAAAGAGCGTACAGTTTCAGTCAACTCCTTTGTGCAGAAAGGTTATAGTAATGATGCGGTTATTTCTTCCGTTATCCAGCAGATGGATAATTTTGATTTTCCTGACGGCTATAGTTATTTTATGGGCGGTGAGGTAGAAAGTCGCGAAGCAGCCTTTGGTGGATTTTCTACCATTATAATCATTACTGTATTTATGTTTATTGCCGTGTTGGTATTAGAGTTCAAAACGTTTAAAAGTACGTTGATTGTCTTATCGGTGATACCGCTTGGTATTGTTGGAGCAGTATTAGCTTTACTAATTACCGGCAACACCCTATCTTTTGTAGCGACGATTGGTATCGTGGCCTTGGCTGGAATTGAAGTGAAGAATACCATCTTATTGGTGGATTTTACCAATCAATTGCGAAGAGAGGGGATGGCTTTGAATGAAGCTATTGAGAAAGCTGGAGAAATCCGTTTCTTGCCGATTATTCTTACATCATTGACTGCTATTGGCGGATTGATGCCGATTGCATGGTCTTCCAATCCCTTGATTTCGCCGTTAGCTATCGTGATGATCGGTGGTTTGATTAGTTCGACTTTGCTATCGCGTGTGGTTACGCCAGTAATCTATAAATTGATCCCGCCAAATGTAGAAAATCAATAATTGTATTTAATATCGTTTTCTTTCTCCGGACATCATAGCCTGAAGCTATGATGTGCGGAGATTTTATGAGAATAATTTAGTGGCATGTGTCACAAATAATCAGCAGACAGTCACGCAATTCTTGTTTATTGGGCGTCATCCGTCCGTTTCAGGATCACGTTTGCTTCGTGTTTTCTATCAACGACCAAAACCAAGGCGGGTTGCGAGATGAACTGCTGGCGCTCACCTACCGTCACGGTATAACGAAATTGAATGTTTTCAGCATCCAATTTTCTCAAATCCATGGGCTCTATTTTTGTTGCGAAATCAGATTGATCCAGCACGATAGCGATCACAAATTGTTGGTCGAAATCGATCGGTGTTGGTTTTCCGTCTTCGCCCATCGATGTGGCATTACCAAAGACGCTGTCGAATTCTACTTGAGTCGTTATCTTCGGGTTTTCCGGTATTTTCGCATCATTCAATACAAAATAATTATGTGCGATCGCAAATGGCACATCTGTAAGGATCGTGCCTGCATGTTTTCCGTCATGATGTCTATGCTGTCCGCAGTATTGTTTTCGCGATTCTGTTCTATACTTTGGCAACTGAAAATTGTAGTTATTGAAGCGATAAGTAGTATGGATAAGGTTGTTAGTTGATTCATGGGATGTAAACTTTTCTATGTTATCATAAAACCGCTGCGGGGCAAAAAAGTTTTTTTGTAATTAAATGTAACAAATGGCAGCTTGGAGCTACTAATTATGATAAAAACCATTTTTACAGATGAAAACAAACCTTTTTACACTCGTATTTGTACTTTTGGGTATGAGTAATACATTTGCGCAAATCGCAGGTGATTGGAAGGGGAAATTAGACGTTCAGGGCACAGTTTTAGAACTAATTTTCCATATTTCGCAAACACCTGACGGTATTTCCGCCACATTAGACATTCCGATGCAAGGAGCAAGCGGATTGCCACTGTCTCCAGCCACATTCGAAAACAACACTTTGTCCGTGTCTTTAGAGCAAGCCGGGATGAAATATTCTGGTACGCTGGAGGGAGGAAAGATCAGTGGAACATTCTCTCAAGGTGGCATGGATTTGCCATTAGTGTTAGAAAAAACCACAATTACCAAACCCGGAGATCCGTCTTTAGTTTCTAGTCCGGAAGATATCGACGCGTTAATCGCGCTGGATAAGGGTGATTTCGCGTATCAAGTAAAAGACTACTTTGCTAAGCCAGTCACTTCTGGCTTCCAATTGTCGCCTAACGGGAAATACCTGTTGTACCGTGAGAAAGATGCTGCTAATAAGCGTCATGTGATGATCAAAGAAGTGGGGACAGGCAATGTGATGCGCGCAATAGAAGAGCAAGACGAACTGATTCGTGGCACAGGATGGGTCAACGATGATCGATTGATTTATGTAATGGATGAGGGTGGCAACGAAAACTATCACCTGTTCGCGATCAACATTGATGGTACAAATAGTATCGACCTAACACCATTTGACGGTGTACAAGCCAGCATTCTGAATATGCTGAAAGAGCAAAAAGACTTCATCATCGTGCAGATGAATAAGGATAATAAACAAGTTTTTGAGCCATACAAAGTAAATATCAATACTGGCGAGCTAGAGAAACTCTTTACAAATGATGATCCTGCCAATGCGATTGTAGGATATGATTTTGATAAAGAAGGTACTTTGCGCGGATATGCAAAAATGCTGAATGGCACACAGACTGAATATTATTATAAAGCTGCCGGTGCGCAAGATTTCGTCAAAAAACATACCGGCAGATGGGACGATTCTTTCAGCATTGTTTCCTTCAACTACGCATCTGATAATAAGGATGAAGCATATGTAATCTCTAATCTGACCTCAGATCGTGCACGTATTGTGCTGTATGACCTGAATGAGAACAAAGAAATTCGCGAAATATTTGCACATGATCAGTTTGATGCTGATCTGATATCGTTATCAAGAAAGCGCAATTGGGAGGTAGATTATGTCGGTTTTGAAGGGGAGAAAGTAGAGATCAAGCCCGTCAGCGAAACCTTTAAAAAGATATATGCCAACCTTGAAAAGCAATTTTCGGGTTACGAATTTAGAGTCGTAGGCAAAACAGATGAGGAAGATCAATTGCTGATTATCGTACAAAGTGATAAGCTATATGGCAAATATTATCATTATGATACGGCCTCTGGAAAATCTACGCTATTAGTCGATTTGATGCCGCAGCTCAAGGAAGCAGACATGGCAGAAGTTCGTCCGATTCAGTTCATTTCGAGAGATGGATTGACCATTCACGGCTATATTACACTTCCAAAAGCCGCAGTTGATGGACAAAAAGTGCCTCTGATCGTCAACCCGCACGGTGGCCCACAAGGCGTACGCGATAGCTGGGGTTTTAATCCAGAAACACAATTGTTTGCGAGTCGTGGATATGCCACATTGCAAGTGAATTTCCGAGTTTCTGGTGGTTATGGCAAAGAATTTTTGCGTGCTGGATTCAAGCAAGTTGGTCGCAAAGCGATGGACGATGTAGAAGATGGAATTCAATATGCGATTGAGCAAGGCTGGGTAGATAAAGACAACATTGCAATTTATGGTGGCAGCCATGGTGGTTATGCTGTTTTACGCGGCCTAACCAAAACGCCAGAGCTATACAAAGCGGGGGTGGATTACGTAGGCGTATCTAATATCTTCACCCTGATGAGTTCTATTCCGGAATATTGGAAACCATATAAAGACATGTTGTACGAGATTTGGTACAATTTGGATGACGAAAAAGAAGCCGCAATTGCGACAGAAGTAAGCCCGATTTTCCATATAGATAAGATCAAAGCGCCGCTATTTGTAGTACAAGGAGCAAATGATCCACGTGTGAAGATCGCAGAGGCAGATCAGATCGTTCAAGCGTTACGTGAAAAAGGAGTAGATGTACCCTATATGGTCAAGTACGATGAGGGACATGGTTTTGCTAAAGAAGAAAATCAAATTCAATTTTATAAAGCGATGATGGGGTTCTTCGGTAAGCACCTTCACTAATCTTTATAGCATTAGTTTGTATTTCAAATAATATTAGTATCTTTGTACATCTGAGAAGAAGGGGGCATTATTTGCCCCCTTTTTTTAATTCAAATTGTGAATCATTTATGCAGGTAGAGCAACGGGTACGAGAGCTGGTGGAAGAAAAAATCGCCGATCGGGAAGACTTATTTATTGTTCGGATTAAGATGCAAAGCAATGGTGTTTTGTCTATCTTAGTAGATGGAGATCAAGGTTTAGCAATCGAAGATTGCGCACAGATTAGCCGCCACGTAGGTTATCATTTGGAGGAGGAGAATGTGCTGGATCAAGCGTACCGTTTAGAGGTATCTTCTCCGGGGATTGATTATCCTTTAGAACTATTGCGACAATACCATAAAAATGTGGGTCGCCAAGTGCGAGTTACATTGCAAGATGGTTCTAAACATGAAGGGACTTTGTTGGCAGCCTCCGATACAGCAGTGCAGCTAACAGAAAAGGTGAAAGAAAAAGGGAAAAAGGCGCGAGATGAAGAGCGTGAGATTCCGTTTACAGATATAAAGGAGACTAAGGTGTTAATTTCATTTAAATAAAAATGAGCAGCGATATTAATTTAATTGACTCGTTTCAGGAGTTTAAAGATTTCAAGAATATAGATCGTCCGACGGTCATTACCGTATTGGAAGAAGTATTCCGTAGTATGATTCGTAAGCGCTTTGGCACGGACGAAAATGTCGATGTTATTGTCAATCCAGATAATGGAGATTTAGAGATCTGGCGTACTCGTACGGTAATGGAAGATGGTTTTTCGGAAGATGATGATCTGGAGATCGAATTGAAAGAAGCGCATACCTACGATCCTGATTTAGAAGTAGGCGACGATTATATTGAACAAATCACGTTAGAAAGCTTTGGTCGTAGAGCCATCTTGGCCGCTCGTCAGACATTAGTATCCAAAGTGTTGGAGCTAGAGAAAGATGAAGTGTTTAAAAAATATAAAGATCGCGAAGGCGAGCTGGTTATTGGAGAGGTTTACCAAATCTGGAAGAAAGAAATCCTAGTACTAGATGAGGATGGTAATGAATTAATCATGCCAAAAACCGAGCAGATTCCAGCCGATTATTTCAAAAAAGGTGATAACGTACGTGCTGTAGTACATAAGGTAGATATGATGAATAATAATCCCAAAATTATTATTTCTCGTACAGCGCCCGAGTTTTTACAACGTCTTTTTGAACTAGAAGTTCCGGAAATCTTTGATGGATTGATTACCATTAAGAAAATCGTGCGCGAACCAGGAGAACGTGCTAAGGTAGCGGTAGAATCTTATGATGACCGTATAGATCCAGTAGGAGCATGTGTGGGGATGAAAGGATCACGTATTCACGGTATAGTACGTGAATTGCGCAATGAAAATATTGATGTGATCAATTTTACGACCAATAGTTCATTATATATCACCCGTGCTTTGAGTCCGGCACGCATCAGCTCAATCAAATTAAGTGATGAGGATGCTACAGCAGCCGTATACTTAAAGCCAGATCAAGTGTCTTTGGCGATCGGTCGTGGAGGTCACAATATCAAGTTGGCCGGAAAGTTGACAGGATATGAGATCGATGTATACAGAGAGAATGACGAAATAGATGAGGATGTGGATATCGAAGAATTCTCTGACGAGATCGATAGCTGGATCATCGACGAACTAAAACGCGTCGGTCTTGATACCGCCAAATCAGTATTGTCACTGTCTCAAGAAGAATTGGTACGCCGTACGACCTGGAGGAAGATACTATCCAGGAGATTGTGCGAATTCTGCAAGCAGAATTTGAATAATATGCATAACAAAAACGGCAAGACTATTTTTCATTAAAATGTTAAATAGGTGTAAAAAAAACATATTTTTGTAGTATCATATTTTATAGCGAGTATAAGTTAGATGACAGAAGGTAAGAGCATTAATTTGCTGAAAGCAGCAAAAGAACTAAACATAGGAATCGGTACAGCCGTAGACTTCTTGGTGAAGAAAGGGTTTGACGTAGAGTCGAAGCCAAATACGAAGCTGGGACCAGATATGTATGCGGTTCTTTTGAAAGAGTTTCAGGGAGATAAAATAGTAAAAGACGAAGCAAAACAAATCGTAATCGGAAAGATTCGCCGTGATGAAGCTCCTGTTGCCAATCAGCCTGAAACTACTGTCGACGCTACTGATGATCGCGAAAATAAAGTAGAGTCCACTCCGGAACCTGCTGCGAAGCAAGTACCGGCAGAGCCTGCTGTTGAAACACAGCAAGAGACCAGTGTGGAAGAAAAAAGCCCATTGAAAGTAGTTGGCAAAATTGACTTGGATAGCCTGAAAAAAGGCAAGCCAGCTCCAAAAGCCGAACAACCTGTAAAGGAGGAGCCTAAGGCTGAGCCGGTGATAACACCACCAGTAGTAGAAGAGGTAAAGAAAGAAGAACCTGTAGAAACTAAACCTCAAGCAGAAACTCCGAAACAAGAAACAGCACCTGAGCCAAAAGTGGAACAGAAACCAGTAGAAAAACCTGTGGAAGCAGCGGATACCAAAAAAGAGGAAGCAAAACCTACTGAAACTCCGAAAGAACAAGTTGCAGAGAAGAAAGAGGAAACAACAAAAACACCAGAAGGTAGCAATGATGTTATCCGCGCTAGATCAACAACATTGTCGGGGCCTAAGGTTATTGGCAAGATTGATCTTCCTGTTTTCAAATCTAATAAACCTGTAGCATCTTCATCAGATGCTGCGAATAATGATAATAGACGCAAACGTAAACGCACTAGTACGCCTAATAAACCTGGGCAAACTACTGGAGGCAATACTGGCGATCAGCAAAATCGCCCAGGCGGCGGTCCAAACGATCGTAACAGAACAGGAGGGCCTGGTCGTCCGGGAGATCGTAATCATCCAGGTAATAGAGGCCGCCACGATAATCGCGGAAGAGGCACAGGACCACAAACTCCGAAGGAAGAACCTTCTGAAAAAGATATTCAGGATCAAATCAAAGCAACATTAGCGCGCTTGAGCGGTGCTGGTAAATCTGGTAAGTTTGCACAACGGGCTAAATTACGTCGTCAAAAACGAGACGATGTAGCATTGTCTGCTGAAGAAGCAGCAATGGAGCAAGAAGCACAATCTAGAATTCTTCGTGTTACCGAATTTGTGACGGCGAATGAGCTAGCGAATTTAATGGATGTATCGGTCACACAGGTAATTTCAACCTGTATGAGTCTAGGTATGTTTGTGTCGATTAACCAAAGGCTTGATGCTGAAACCTTAACGATTGTTGCTGATGAATTTGGTTATGAGATTGAATTTATTAAACCAGAAGATGAAGAAACCAGTGATTTGGAACAGGTTGATTCGGAGGCGAACCTGATTTCTAGAGCGCCTATCGTAACTGTGATGGGGCACGTTGACCACGGTAAAACTTCATTGCTGGATTATATTCGGAAAGCAAATGTAACAAGTGGTGAAGCCGGTGGTATCACGCAGCACATTGGTGCTTATGCTGTGAAACTGGAGGATGGCCGCCGTATGACGTTCTTAGATACACCGGGACACGAAGCCTTTACGGCAATGCGTGCACGTGGTGCTAAAGTGACCGATATTGTTATCATCGTGATCGCGGCGGATGATGCCGTGATGCCACAAACAAAAGAGGCTATTAACCACGCGCAAGCGGCTGGAGTACCGATTGTTTTTGCCTTCACAAAAGTAGATAAAGCAGGATCTAACCCAGATAGAATTCGCGAGCAGCTCTCTGCCATGAATATCTTGGTCGAAGAGTGGGGTGGAAAATACCAAGCTCAAGAAATCTCAGCCAAAACAGGTGATAACGTCGACTTATTGTTAGAAAAAGTATTATTAGAAGCTGAATTATTAGACCTGAAAGCCGATCCTAAGAAACGGGCAGTAGGTTCTGTAATTGAAGCAGCATTAGATAAAGGTCGCGGTATTGTGACTACCGTATTGATCCAAGGCGGTACATTACGTGTCGGAGATGCGATTTTAGCAGGTTCACACTCTGGTAAAGTGAAGGCTTTAACCAACGAACGTGGCGAGCGTGTGAAAGAAGCAGGACCAGCTACGCCAGTACAAATCTTGGGTATGGGTGGCGCACCTACAGCGGGAGATAAGTTCTACGCAATGGAAAGCGAGCCTGAAGCAAGACAAGTGGCCAATAAACGTCTGCAACTACAACGTGAACAAGGCATGCGTGCTACCAAGCATATTACCTTGGATGAGATCGGTCGTCGTTTGGCAATCGGTAACTTCAAGGAGCTTAACTTGATCGTGAAAGGTGACGTGGATGGATCAATCGAGGCATTATCCGATTCATTATTGAAATTGTCTACCGACGAGATTCAAGTTAATATTATTCACAAATCGGTAGGAGCTATCTCTGAATCAGACGTGTTATTAGCATCTGCATCAGATGCGATCATCATTGGTTTCCAAGTACGTCCTACACAAGGCTCACGTAGATTGGCAGAGCAAGAGCAAATCGATATTCGGTTGTACTCCATCATTTACGATGCGATCGATGAGATCAAGTCTGCGATGGAAGGTATGTTGGCGCCGAAATTTGAAGAGAAAATCGTGGCTAACGTCGAAATCCGCGAAACCTTTAAGATCTCTAAAGTCGGTACCATTGCAGGATGTATGGTCTTGGAAGGTAAGATCAATAGAAACCATGATATCCGTGTGATTCGTGATGGTGTCGTAATTCATGCAGGTAAATTAGCTTCCTTGAAACGTTTTAAAGATGATGTTAAAGAGGTAGCATTCGGTTACGAATGTGGTCTGAACATTGATCGTTTTAATGATATTGAAGTTGGTGATATTGTTGAGGCCTACGAACAAGTTGAGGTTAAACGTAAATTGTAATTTAATAGTGTACTAAGATAGTTTTCAGTATATAGAAAAATGCATATTGTAAGTCCTGATAGGTACATTTATCTATCAGGACTTTTGTTTTATAAAGCATCCTGACGAGATGTAATGATCGGTGAGTATGTATGCCGTATTTTTCAATGGTACTTGAACAGGTAAAGTAGGTTGCCATGAAAAAACAAAGAGCCCCCGGATTTCGGGGGCTCTTTGTTACTTAACAGTATTGGCTTTTCTTTGTTATACTAATAAGCTTGGTTTCTCTTGGTATGTTTTCCAAAGTAATTCACCAAATAGCGTATTGGTCCACGCGAACCAGTGACGGGTGAAGTTTTTTGGATCGTCTTTGTGAAATGACTCGTGCATAAAACCAGTATCACCATGTGTTTTCTTTAATGTTTGAATGCAAGTTCTGATTTCATTATCGTCAGAAGAAGTCATTGCACGCATGATAATTGCCATAGGCCAGATCATATCGCGCCCTATGTGTGGACCACCAATACCCTCTGCCGCAGTTCCTTTGAAGAAGAACGGGTTTTCTTCTGAAAGTATAAACTTACGAGTACGCTGATACACCTCGTCATTCTTATCGACAGCACCTAAGTACGGAAGCGACAAAAGGCTGGGTACGTTGGCATCATCCATCATCATATAACTACCATATCCGTCTACTTCAAAAGCGTAAACACGTCCGTGTGTTGGATGATCTATAATGCCATATTGGTTTACCGCAGTTTCTACTTCATTAGCTAAAGCCTCCATTTTCTGCGCTAAATCCGTATTGTTTTTCACTTTTCTTAATATTTCTGCCGATTGTCTTAAACTAACGATCGCAAATAAGTTAGAAGGGATCAGGAATGGCAACATTGTACAGTCGTCCGAAGGGCGAAAACTAGAACAGATCAAACCAACTGGTTTGACAGGATATCCCCAGCCATCCACCTGTAAGGTATCTGTACCACGAGGTGTCGTGCGCATGAAATTGTAAGGCCCTAAGCTTTCTTTGCGTTGTTGCTCTACAAAGGTTTTATATATGTTTTCCTGTGCTTGTACCCACTCCGTATCAAAAGGAGTGGTATCGTTAGTTTCCTGCCAATATGCATGTGCCAAACGTACCGGATAACATAGTGAATCGATTTCCCACTTACGCTCATGGATACCTGCTTTCATCTCAGTATGATCGGAAAACCATTCGCCTTCTTTGGTCGGGTCATTATAAAATGCATTAGCATATGGATCGATATTGATGCATTTTGCCTGCTTATTGATTAATCCGACGATAAGATTTTGTAGATTTTTATCCTTTTTCATAAATGGCAAATACGGCCATACTTGTGCACTACTATCGCGTAACCACATCGCGTCAATGTCGCCTGTGATTACATACGTCAATTTTTGGGTAGCCGTAGATTCATCATATATGGTGGTGTCTAGCGTATTCGGAAAACAGTTGTGGAATAACCAGCCTAATTCTTTGTCGGCCACCTTGCTTTGAAATTCTTTGATAACATTCTCGACCACTTTACTCTTAAAGTGTCTGTCTTTCTCAGCGACTCTCACTACTGGGAAGTTGGAGTACCCGTCAGCAGCTAGTGAAAACTTACTGGCCAACACGCCTGCGCCCAAAAGAGCGGAGTTCTGAATAAAGGTTCTACGCTTCATGCTTATGTATATTATAGGTGTTTTAGTTTATTATTGTGAGCTCCAATATACATAATTTCTGTATAATAACATCAAAAAAACGTTTTAGCCAATAGAGTGACTTTATTTTAGTTCACTTTGATAAATGCATTTCGTGAAAGATGCTATTTAGGTACAAAAATTGCGTCCAGCATTAAAAATTTTGTCTAATTTCGTGGTTATGAAGATTTATCACGGTTTGATCCTGATGTTAGGTTGCTTGGTGCTTGCACAGTCTGCGCGTGCGCAAATAGATTATTTACCTTATTCCTATTCACTGTATCAGCAGTATGGAGAAGTATTGTACGGTGCGGATAGTCGTGAGTTTACTACTGTAAAACCTTTGTTGTTAAAGAAGCGGCTGTTTGCTGCTCATGATTCGATTACTACACTGCATAGGACTTCCTCGGATAATTGGTTTGCTAGAAAACTTTTTAATGAACATTTAGTAGAAGCAAATGATGAAAATTATCGCTTCTATGCCGATGTCATACCTGACCTAATGATCGGTTCGGATCTGCGTGACGCCGATAGAAAAAACGTTTGGTTAGGCTCTAAAGGAGTACAGGCGGGTTTCACTTACAAAGATAAGTTTGTTTTTTACGGTAATTTAATTGACAATCGAGCTGTATTTGCTAATTACTTGACCGACTACATCAATTCTAATGAAGTCGTACCTGGGCAAGGCTTAGTACGTAATAGCAATGGGGATCGCCAATCGTGGCTTTTTGCGACTGCTAATGCAACCTATGCTGTGGGCGACTATTTTCAGGCTTCAATCGGTTATGATCGTAATCATATTGGTGATGGTTATCGCTCGGTACTTTTATCCGATTTTTCTTCTAATTATGCGCAACTTCGGCTTACAGGCACGATTGGCAATGTGCGCTATACATCTGTATGGGCATATATGAATGATCCCAAAACTGATCGTATTGACTCGCTGAATAGTGGTGCGCAATTTGGAGATGGTAAGAAATGGGGTGCATTCCAATATCTGGATTACAATATTTCTAATCGATTGTCTGTTGGTTTTTTTCAGGCGGTGATCTGGGCGAATAGAAATCAGGCTGGTAGTAGAGGGTTTGATTGGAATTATGCGATTCCGGTTAATTTCCTTCGTCCAATCGAATCTAACAATTCATCTTCTCCTGATAAGATGTTTTTAGGTTTGAATGCAAAATATAAAACTTGGCAAAACATCACCTTGTATAGTCAGTTTTTGTTAGGTGAGTTCACCGGTAAAGAATTTTTTGCAGGGAATGGCTATATACATAATAAGTGGGCGGCACAATTAGGTGCTCGTGGATATCATATGTTTGGCCTACGCAACTTGAGCCTCCTTGCTGAATATAATCTTGCGCGTCCTTACACCTACCAGCATTTTGTATCGATCTCTAACTATAGCAATAATGCCGAGCCATTGGCGCATCCGCGCGGAGCCAATTTTCGAGAGGTCGTAGCTATTGCCAATTATTCTTGGAAGCGTTTTCACTTTGCTTTGCAAGGTATGTATAGCCTGTATGGTACCGATCCGGGTGATGGTACAAGCTTTGGTGGTGATATTTTTGAATCGTATGAGAATTATCCTAATCGCCACGGAAACAGTATTGGTCAAGGCATACGCAATGATTTATATTTTGCAGATGCACGTGCATCTTATGTGCTCAACCCGACGTATAATCTTCGTTTTGAAGTAGGATACACACATCGTCAGCAAAACATTGCCGATAGGCCATCGATCCGTACTGGCGTGGTATCTATCGGTCTGAGATCTACTTTTCGACCATTTTACGGAGATATATAAGTTTGCTGAACTGCTATTTGGCATCTCAATATTACTATCTATAAAATTATTTATGAAGAAAATATTAGTACTAAACGGCCCTAATCTCAACTTACTGGGCGTGCGAGAGAAGAGCATATATGGAGATCAGGATTTTGTATCCTTCTTTTCGGAATTGAAAGATGAGTTTCCGGATGTGGATCTAAGCTATTTTCAAGCGAATAGCGAAGGTGCAATAATCGACGAAATTCATAGAGTTGGATTTGAATGGGACGGCGTCGTATTGAATGCCGGCGCGTACACGCACACGTCCGTTGCTATCGCAGATGCGATAGCGGCTGTGACTACTCCGGTCATTGAAGTGCATATTTCTAACGTGCACCAGCGAGAAGAATTCAGACATCACTCGTATCTTTCTGCGCAATGTAAGGGAGTAATTTTGGGGTTCGGCTTGAATAGCTATCGCCTGGGAATTTTAAGTTTAATGTTATCTTAAGAGACAACATTAAACTTCCATTTTGCGATTATTAAATCGCGGTAGTAAAATATAGATCAGAAAACTGATTAAGGCTCCGCCGCACATAACTGCTACCATCGGCAGTTGCGTGCCATTGTGAAAATGACTCACCAACGCAGAAGAAGCAGCGCCTAACGCCATTTGTATGCAACCCAATAGCGCAGAAGCACTACCTGCCAAGCGGTCAAAAGGTGCTAAAGCCATGGCAGACGTATTCGGGAAGATAAATCCCTGTGCGCACAAGTACAGACATATAAGAGCCAACAAAGTAATTAAGTTCAATAATCCCGTTGCTGCAAAGATTACGAGTAGTACACCTGCACTAACTTGAAAAAAGCTAGCTCTTTTAGAAATCACTTCACTAGTAAGCTTATTCAACAAAATCCGATTCAGTTGCGTAGCGATGATTAAGCATGATGCGACCATCGCAAAGGCGATGCCGTATTGTGATTCGCTGAGACCATGTAGCGATTGCAATACGAAAGGCGATCCTGAGAGGTAAGCATACAAGCCGCTCGCGGCAAAACCACCTACCAATGCATAAAGGAGAAAAACGGGCGTTTTGAATACTGACCAATAACCTTCTACAATGTCTTTCGGATACAAAGACATCTGCCGATTGCCTTTGTAAGATTCTGGCAAGATAAAAATCACGGCTAACAAAATTAAGGTGGCCAAGGCGGTCAAAATCAAAAATATAATATGCCAATCAAAATGCGACAAGACAAATGCACCAACACTCGGAGCAATAATCGGCGAAATACCAATGACCAGCATCAACATACTGAAAACCTTAGCTCCTTCGCGAGGATCAAAATAATCACGAACCATGGCACGTGATGCGACCATACCAGAGCAACTTCCCAGCGCTTGCAAAAAGCGAAATACGATCAAATGATCAGCATCTTCAGTGAAGGCACACATGATAGATGCAAGTATGTAAATCACTAGGCCAACAAAAAGTGGTTTTTTGCGTCCAAATTTATCTAATAGCGGCCCGTAGATGATCTGCCCGATGGCAATTCCAACAAAGAAGGCAGTTAAGGAAAGTTGTATCTTTTCGATGGGCGAATCAAAGTCCGAAGCGATCGTATCGAAAGCCGGTAGGTACATATCAATTGAAAAAGGCCCAATCGCAGAAAGCAGTCCTAGTATAAGTAAGATAGCAAAACGTCTTGACTTGGAAAGAGAATTAAAATTCATATAGTGGTAGTGTATTGAAAAAGAGAAAAGTAAAAAGCCCTTCTTGGCAATTGAAGGGCTTCTTTATTTAGCGCGTTACCGGTGTGGTTTTTCGCAGTAATAAGTATAACCCTACTAGTATAAAAGGAATGCTGAGAAGCTGCCCCATATTGAGCGCCATGCCTTGCTCAAATGCTACTTGATCGATCTTGAAATGCTCTAAAGCGAGTCGCGCTCCAAATAATAGGATAAGTAACGTTCCGAACAGCTTTCCGGGTTTTGGATTCTGGTTTTTCTGATATAGAAACCACATGATTCCAAATGAAATCAAATAAGCAATCGCTTCATAAAGCTGTGCCGGATGCCTTGGTATATTATCTATTTGCTGAAAGATGATCGCCCATGGCAAATCGGTAGGATGGCCAATCATTTCGGAATTGAAGAAGTTACCTAAGCGAATAAAAAAACAAGCTATCGGCACGACAAGAACCAGACGATCAGTAATCCAGATAAAGTTTATCTTTGTATTTCTAGCAAACAACCATAATGCCGTCAAGATCCCGATGGCACCGCCATGGCTAGCCAATCCAGTAAAGCCAGTCATTTGCCATTGTCCATTAACTTGCTGAAATGGAATGAACATCTCCAAAAGATGGTCTTTGTAATAAGCAAAATCATAGAATAGGCAATGCCCTAAGCGCGCACCCAACAGCGTACCTACAAAAATATAAATCGTCAATTTGTCTAGCAATTCTTGTGATTTGCCTTCGCGTTTAAAAACCTTCAGCATGAAAAAATACGAAGAGGCAAAGGCCAACAGCCAACACAACGAATAATATCGCAGACCGAAGGATCCTATAGTAAATATTTCGGGTTCGATATTCCAAACGATGTGCGCCAAAGTAGTTTTCATGGAGTCAAATTATGGTGTAAAGATAAGGTTTACTCGCTTAGTTTTTGTCATATCTATTTGAAATACTTATTTTGCGTAGCACAAATTAAGCATTATGAGTAAGAAGAATTCTAAAGAGAATAAACACATCGAAGTGGTCAATGAAAAGTCATTGGCCTTTTTCGAAAGCTATATAAATAATCCCTCTCCAACTGGTTTTGAATGGAAAGGACAACGTCTTTGGCTGGATTACCTAAAACCCTATGTTGATGATACGTACATCGACAATTATGGTACTGCTGTAGGTATTATCAATCCAGATGCACCCTACAAAGTGGTGATCGAAGCACATGCCGACGAGATTTCCTGGTTTGTCAATTACATCACTTCTGATGGATTGATTTATGTAATCCGCAATGGTGGTTCAGATCACCAAATCGCACCTTCAAAAAGAGTCAATATCCATACTGATAACGGTGTTGTCAAAGCTGTATTTGGTTGGCCAGCTATCCACACACGCTCGGGCGAAAAAGAGGACGCACCGAGTTTAAAAAATATATTTCTCGATTGTGGCTGTACCTCGAAAGACGAAGTAGAAGCTTTAGGTATTCACGTAGGTAGCGTGGTGACATACGAAGACGAGTTTATGGTACTCAACGATCGTTATTACGTTGGGCGTGCGCTAGATAATCGTGCCGGCGGACTTATGATCGCTGAAGTTGCGCGTTTGTTGAAAGAGAACAAGAAAACACTGCCATTTGGTTTGTACATTGTTAACTCTGTACAAGAAGAAATCGGTCTCAAAGGTGCGGAGATGATCGCAGATTACATCAAACCAAATGTGGCTATTGTGACCGACGTGACCCACGATACCACAACGCCAATGATTAATAAGATTACACAAGGTGAATTGGCTTGCGGCAAAGGCCCGGTCGTATCCTATGCGCCTGCAGTACAAATCAATTTGAATAAAATGCTTATCGAAGTAGCCAAAGAGCACAATATTCCATTACAAAGACAAGCATCATCACGCTTCACAGGTACCGATACAGATGCTTTTGCATATTCTAACGGAGGCGTACCATCGGCATTGATCTCGCTTCCACTTCGCTATATGCATACGACAGTGGAGATGATTCATAAGGAAGATGTAGATAATGTGATTCGTTTGATCTATGAAATGGTGCTTGCGATTCAGCCAGATCAGGATTTTCGTACCTTCACCAAATAAGTTTAAATAGCACACGATATCTTTTAGAAAGATGAATAATAATAATCCGAATAATCCCAATCCAGAAGGGCAGGAAATCAATATCGAACTGACGGAAGAAGTAGCAGAAGGTATTTATTCTAATCTCGCTATTATCACCCACTCAAATACCGAGTTTGTGGTCGATTTTGTACGTATTATGCCGGGTGTGCCCAAAGCGAAGGTGAAATCTCGCATCGTACTTACTCCTGAGCATGCAAAGCGGTTGCTAGGTGCTTTGCAAGACAATGTGAATCGTTTTGAGGCGCAGAATGGCAAAATTGATTCTAGAGAAGTGCCGATTCCGCTAAATTTTGGCGGACCAACTGGTCAGGCATAAAACAGATACAAAAGTGGTAGAGGCCTGATTTATCGGCCTCTGCTTTTTTTGATACATCTACATCATCTTCGCTGGCAAACAATCTATATCACGTCCTGTTACTATAATGCAATACAGATTATATAATGGATATTAATTTAAGAAACCTGACTAAGAAGGACTATAAGGATCTTCGTGAGTCTATGATCCAAGCTTACGACGGCCACGCCGGAGAAGTTTGGACCCGTGCGCATATCGACGATTTAGTAGATATGTTTCCAGAAGGACAAATCTGTGTAGAAGTCGACAAAAAGGTCGTAGCCTGCGCATTGTCCATTATCATCAATACCAAAAAGACCAACGTATACGAAAAATACTACGAAATCATTGATGATGGCAAGTTTTCAAAGCACGATAATGATGGCGATACCTTATATGGTATCGAAGTATTTGTGCATTCAGAATATCGGTCCTTGCGTCTTGGGCGAAGACTGTATGACGCTCGTAAAGAATTATGCGAGCAAATGAATTTGAAAAGTATCGTGGCAGGAGGGCGTATTCCAAATTATCATACCTATGCCGCTACGATGAGTCCGAGAATGTATATAGAGCGCGTAAAACGCAAGGAAATCTACGATCCGACCCTTACCTTTCAGTTGTCCAATGATTTTCACGTCAAGAAGATTCTAAAGCATTATCTTCCGGAGGATGCCGAATCCATGCAATTCGCAACGTTATTAGAATGGAACAATATCTATTATGAGCCCGATGCTAAATCAAGCTCCGCATCCAAGCAGACTATCCGTCTGGGACTGGTGCAATGGCAGATGCGTCTGTTTAAGGATGTCAATGAGTTTTACGATCAAGTTGAATTTTTTGTTGATGCAGTAAGTGATTACGGTGCCGATTTTGCCCTTTTTCCTGAATTCTTTAATACGCCATTAATGAGTTCGTATAACGATATGCCCGAGCGTATGGCTATGGAAAAGCTCGCTGAATTAACCAAAGAAACCGTTGCTAAAATTCAAGAATTCGCGGTATCCTACAACGTTAATATCATTGCTGGATCTATGCCAGTGGTGGAGCGTGGCAAGCTTTACAATGCTACATTCTTATGTCATCGTAATGGACAACTCGATACGTACAAAAAAATCCATATCACACCTAACGAATATAAGTACTATGGTATGGTGGGGGGCAACGAAGTAAAAGTATTTGATACAGATTGTGGTAAAGTAGGTTTGTTGATCTGCTATGATGTCGAATTTCCTGAGTTAGGACGCATCCTGGCCGATCAAGGTTTGCAGATTCTTTTTGTGCCGTTTATGACGGATACACAAAATGGATACATGCGTGTACGCGCTTGTGCGCAGGCACGCGCTATCGAAAATGAATGTTACGTTGCTATTGCAGGTTCAGTTGGTAATTTGCCACGTGTGAGCAATATGGATATACAATATTCACAGTCTGCAGTGTTCACTCCTTCTGATTTTGCGTTTCCCAACAATGCTATCAAAGCTGAAGCAACTCCAAACACCGAAATGGTGCTAATAGCGGATGTTGATTTGTATGCCTTACGCGATTTACACGAATATGGAACTGTTAAGATTTTGAAAGATCGTCGCCATGACCTTTACGAAGTAAACCTGCTGAAGTAGTTACGAACGGTTGCCATGAATTAGGGATTTGTATTTTAAATATTATCTTTAAGTATACATATCTACTCATTCATGGCAATCATTACCCAAGAAGTGGCAATAAAAGATGCGCGTTTTTTTCTCCAATAGGTTTTTATCCCGAAGAACAGCTACTCGGCAACGAATTTTATGTTGATGTCTCCGTCACATTTCCTTTTGCCAATCCTAATGCCGAGCGATTAGAAAATACCATCAATTATGAAGAGCTCTATCAGATCATGGTGGAGGTAATGGCGCCAAAACGAGAATTGCTCGAGTCGGCAGCGGAGGATATACTAAATCGATTACTCGAACGATATGCCAATTTACAACATATTGCCGTCCATATACGGAAGCAAAACCCACCATTTGGTGGCGATGTTTCTCAATCCGTCGTAGGGTTAACCTATCAGCGCTAACTACATCAGCTATTTATACAGTGAGTTTGTCGGCAAAATTGATTTAAATCAGACATTTTGTCTTGTTTATTTTTTTAATCATGTCAAAAAGTCTGTTTTTGTGAGAAATTTCGCTATGGTATAAGAATTGTAAATCTCTCCGTAAATGATTAATTAACATAACAGGAGGATATATCATGGCTTTAGTAAAATTTCCAACACGTACCGTAAACACCGACGCTGTTAACCCATTTGTAAATAATGTGTTTGATAGCTTATTTACAGATTCATTTATGAGTGACCGTCTAGTTACTCGTGTTCCAGCCGTAAACATTTTAGAAACCGATGCTGCTTTTCAGTTAGAATTAGCAGTTCCCGGTCTGAAAAAAGACGATTTCACCATAAACGTGGATAAGAATCTTATTACCATCTCGGCTGAGAAAAAAGCTTCCAGCGAAGGAGAAGCTAATACGTATACGAAACGCGAATTTAATTACCATTCTTTCAGTCGTTCTTTCACGCTTCCAGATGTTGTAAATTATAATAATATCGACGCAAATTACGCAGATGGAATTTTAGTAGTTAAAATCGGCAAAAAGGAAGACGCAATCGTGACCAAGAGAAGTATTGAGGTAATGTAGTTATTGCATTTTTATGATTATTGTTTGAGCTCTCCCTTTGGGAGAGCTTTTTTTGTGATAATTTATAGTGTTTTATATGTCTTAAATCTATTATTGCTAATAAATGTGTTTTTTATTGTATAATTTTTCAATAAAATGTTTGAAATATTATTTTTTTATTGTTTTTTTGAGTTATTATTTAAAATTTCAATAAAAAAATATGAGTCTATCTGGAAAAAAATCGTTCATACCTATAATTATAATGGGTATAGTTGTAATTTTAGCTTTTTTTAACCCTGGAATTCCAGATATTTCAAAAACATATGAATATAATGGGGCAGATGTAGCTTGGATGTTGGCTTCCGCAGCATTAGTATTGATTATGACGCCTGGATTAGCATATTTCTATGGTGGAATGGTAAAAAAGAAGAACGTTATCTCCACGATGTTGCAAAGTTTTATTTGTATGGCAGTGGTAGCTGTTCTTTGGGTCGTATTCGGTTTTTCACTAGTATTTGGCGAGTCAGTAGGAGGTTTTATCGGTAATCCGATGACCTATTTTATGTTTGAAGGCGTGGTCGACGGAGCGCCTTGGGGAGGTGCTCCGACGATTCCCTTTGTTTTATTTGCTATGTATCAATTAAAGTTTGCTATTATCACACCAGCTTTAATCACAGGTGCATTTGCCGAACGCATCAAATTCACATCATACGTACTCTTTGTCTGTCTTTTCTTTGTGTTCATTTATGCGCCCTTGGCACATGCTACATGGCATCCAGACGGTATTTTGTTTAATATGGGAGTTTTGGATTTTGCGGGCGGTACGGTCGTGCATATGTCCGCCGGTCTGACCGCCTTGGCATCAGCAATTTACCTCAAACATGGCAAGGATTTTCATACGCATCCGCATGTGCCAGCGCGTATTACATATGTGTTGATGGGAACTGGTTTGCTTTGGTTTGGTTGGATTGGTTTCAATGGTGGATCGGCATTTGGCGCGTCGGCCTTGGCGGCGACCGCGTTAGCAACTACTTCAACAGCTTCAGGCGCGGCAGCGCTTACCTATTTATTCTTTGATGCTGCCAAAGGTATCAAACCTTCGGCAACTGGGGTTTGTATCGGCGTGGTTGTAGGATTAGTGGCAATCACTCCTGCGGCTGGTTTTGTGACGGTTCCGCATTCCTTGATTATTGGAGCAGTAGCCGCGATTATTAGTCGTTTGTGTATCGAATGGAGAACAAAATCTAAATTGGATGATACCTTAGATGTATTTCCAAGTCATGGTGTGGGCGGTATGGTTGGTATGCTGTTAACTGGCGTATTTGCACATAGTGCTATCAATGAAGCAGTAGAAGCAAATGGTTTGTTTTTTGGAGAAACAGAATTGTTTACCGCGCATGTCATTGGTCTGATCGGCGCAACGGTATTTACTTTGATTATGGCTTTTATTTTACTGAAAATAACAGATCTTATTACGACACTTCGCGTGACCGACGAAGAAGAAGAGATCGGTCTTGACTTTTCTCAGCACGGAGAGAAGTTGTAACAAATTTTAATTGTTTTATATTACTATACTCTACTACCCTCTATTTTAAACTTGTCCCGGTTCTCGGGACAAGTTTTTTTATGAATTTACTGATTTGCCAGTGCAACACATCATCGGTTGGTTCTCGTGCATCATAAACGAGATCGTTTAAAAAAGGAGGTTGGGTGCTATATCTTTTTGGCTTCATTCCAGTATATGTCCATTTCTTCCAATGTCATGTCCTGCAATTGGCGGCCAGATTCTTGCGTTCGCTGTTCCACATGGTTGAAGCGTTTTATGAATTTTTTATTAGTACGTTCCAATGCGTTTTCGGGATTAATGCCCAGGTGGCGAGCGTAGTTGATGAGCGAAAAGAGTACATCGCCAAATTCTGCTTCCGCGCGATCAGTGTCAATTGTCGTGTGTGTACTAAGATCAAATTCTGCTTTAAATTCACTAATTTCTTCTTCAACTTTTTTCCAGACATCCGCAGGATCTTTCCAGTCAAAGCCGACTCCTCGAACTTTGTCTTGTATACGGTAGGCTTTTACCAAGGCCGGAAGTCCTTTTGGTACACCTGCGAGTACCGAAGTATTTCCTTCTTTCAGTTTTAGTTTTTCCCAATTCTGCTTTACATCCTGCTCGTTTTCCACCTGCACATCGCTATAAATATGTGGGTGGCGGGCGATCAGTTTATCACACACACCATTGAGTACATCTGTAATGTCGAATGCTTGTTGTTCTTCGGCTATGCGAGCATAAAAAACCAAGTGCATCATGACGTCGCCTAACTCTTTTTGTATTTCAGGTAAGTCAGCTTCCAAAATCGCATCACCCAATTCATACATTTCTTCGATAGTAAGCAAGCGCAGGCTTTCCATAGTTTGTTTTCTATCCCAAGGGCACGCTTCACGAAGTGTATTTAGTACAGTGAGTAATCGTTCGAATGCCGCAGAGGGAGTTGGTACTGACGGTGGAATAGGATAGGCCATATGTAATCGTTTATTGTTGTGCGTGGCAAGTTAAAAAATGCTCGTCTGAAAAACACATTTTTATTTGAGTTGTTGTTCTCATAGAATAGGAGATATAGGCTTATGAAAACGAAACATAATTACGAATCAGCTTCCGTTGCGATTGAGAAGCTGAAGCAAGAAGGGTATGAAGTTGATTATAATGTTGAATTTGACGAACTACACGCAAGTGCTCAAGATTATAAAATTGATCAAATTTATCGCTATGAGGGTGCAACTGATCCGGGAGACGAATCGCACGTTTATGGTATTCGCAATGTTAAAACTGGGTCAAAAGGTGTTTTTGTAGCAGGTGATATTTCTGTAATCGAAGGAAAAAAGCGCGATATAATATTAGAATTGGAAATCCGTGCAAGGAAAGAGGAAGAATCCTAGGAATACCGATTTTTTTAAAATAAATTTTCACTAAAAATACATCAAAGATTAAAAACAGGTAAAACGGTTGTAAATAAAGGCTTTACAGCCGTTTTATGATTTTTGGAAATGAGGTAAAAAGCAGTAAAAAGCGAGGTTTGGCAAAAGTAAGGTTACTAAAACGTTACTTTTAAATATTGAAAACAATCGCTTCAACATACTGTATTTCAGCTTTTTGCATCGTTTTTCATATTGTTATGTAGCTCACATAAGTTTAATTTTATCATTAAGAATTGTGAGTATGGAAACGACAAAAAAATCAACGTTTAAGGTATTGTTCTACCTTAAAAAGAACGCACCAAAGAAAAACGGAAAAGTTACGGTTATGTGCAGGGTTACCGTAAACGGCAAACAGTCTGCATTCAGTACAAAGCTGGATATTTCCGCAACAAATTGGGATTTGAAGTACGGCAGGGTTTTAGGGAAAAGCCGAGAAGCTCAAGACGTAAACGGTAAACTTGATAAGATACGTTTGGGTATTGAGGAATGCTATTCAAAAATTCTAAAGAACGAGGGAGCTGTAAGCAGTGCGAAACTTAAAAATGCCTTTCTCGGTATGGAAAGCGGAGAACTGACCTTTTTCAAGTTCTGCGAACAATTTCTTTTGGACTTCGAGAAAAAAGTTAATAGTGGACTTAGAGTTATAGGCTCTTACCGGAGATACAGGACACTCATAAAGCATCTTCGCAATTTTGCACGTGTGAAATACGGTTATACAGATGTATCGTTTAGCGACCTTACTCCTGATTTTGTACAAGACTTTGATTACTACCTGCGTGATAAACATCATTTGGGGCATAACACGGTTTGGGTATATATGATTGGATTTACCACGCTTTGCCGATTGGCAATGAGCAGAAAGCATCTTGCTTTCAATCCTTTCAGCGAGTACAAGAATACCAAAAAGGACAAAGACAGAGGCTACCTATTACGGAACGAATTGGAACGGCTTGTAACATTTAACTGTGAGAAAAGAAAAGATGAATTGGTAAAAGACCTGTTTGTTTTCAGTTGCTTTACAGGGCTTTCCTATTCGGATATAAAAGGATTGAAAAACAGCAATCTTCAGGAGTTCTTTGACGGAAATCAATGGATTATTATACGCAGAAAAAAGACATCAACATCATCCTATGTGATGCTATTGGATATTCCTAAAATGATTATCGAAAAATATGCAGGATTGTCAAAGGACAGCAGGGTTTTTCCTGTACCCTCAAATACCGTTTGCAATGACAGTTTGAAGAGAATATCCGGACTTATCGACTGTCTTAAAGAGAAGAAAGTAACCTTTCATTTGGCACGCCATACGTTTGCCACCCTGTTTTTAAGCGAGGGTGTTCCGCTCGAAAGTTTGAGCAAAATGTTAGGGCATAAAAATATTGCCACAACACAGATTTATGCCAAGATACTTAACGAGAAAGTCGGTAAGGATATGCAAAAGGTTTCGAATAAATTTAAAGGTATGGAGCAATCTTTTGTTACTCACCTATGAAATCAATAAAGTGATTAAAGAAAGCCAATGAAGATAACATTGGCTTTTTTTGTATTTTAGCTCTTGATAAAGCAGATGCATAAAACATATACAAGCAATTAAAACGAATAACTTTCACCGTCGGGACGTAGCGAGAAAATCAATGTGGGATTTCTTTGCTGGCTCGAGTTGTAAAGATACTACCTAGCGACAAGAACAACCTTCAAAAACAGAAACAAATGAAGATAAAAATCTTTTACTCTTGGCAGACAACAACCAACACTAAATACAATAAGAATTTCATTTTAACTTGTCTTGAAAAAGCTGTCAAAAAGGTAAATAAAAAACCAGAATTAAAAGATATAGAGTTTATAATTCTTGAAGGCGTCAGAGGTGAGCCAGGCTCACCTCAAGTTGCTTCTAAAATCACAGATGAAAGAATTCCAAATTCTGATATTTTTATTGCAGACCTTTCAGTTGTTAATCATATTAGTGGGTTTAAAAAGTTTATACGAAAAATTGTAAACGACAAATTCAAACCGTTTCAAAACAATAATGTAATTAACGAACACGGCGTAGCAAACAATGCTATTGGATTAGAAAAAATGATTGGCGTTTTGAATAGTGAATATGGTTCACCCAATGAAAACCCAGAGAATATTCCCTTTGATTTAAGACATATTCGATTCCCTATTGAATACAGATATTCTGAAAAAACTAAAGACAAAGCTAAAATGCAAACAGATTTTGTCAATGATTTAGCAAATGCAATTAAAGACACAGCAATTTCAGCCCTACAAAGTCAAAAAAGTAAATTTCATCCCTTACAAGTTTGGAGTGATTGGGAAAATTCCATTTTAACACCACAACCATTTATTCCGAATGATAAGACAAAAGAAATAACGAATTTAGTTCTTGATGGTTTAAAAAGCACTAATCAAACAATAAGAATTTTAGGATTATCTGGATTAGGTAAAACGAGAAACTTATTAGAAATATTTAGACCAATTAGTTCTGATGATAATTCAATTTTGCTTTCAAGTCGTGTACTTTACATAAATTGTAACCTATACCCGAATGCAGACTACCAAAACATTATTTCAAAAGCTATTTCAGAGCAAACTGACCCAATTCTTGTTCTAGATAATTGCCCAATCTCAGTTCACAGACAACTACTTCAACTTATAAATAGAGAAGGAAATAAAGCATCTTTAATATCTCTCGATTCTAATCCTGAAGAAATTGAGAATGATAGAGTAAATGGGGTGAATTATGTAATTATTAGAAAAGAAGAGCTATCATCAGTTGTTGATGAATTACTCTCAAGTAGATTCAATAACTTAGATGAAGAAAGTAAGAGAAAAATAAAGGAATTTTCACAAGGAATTCCCTTAATGGCTGTTCTATTGGGAGAAAGCGTAAGTAATGGTGAAGAATTTATTGGCAAGCTAGAAGATAAAGATTTGTTAGACAAACTTCTTGGAACAAAAGGCAAGGAGCAAGAGTGGCGAAGTATTCTAAAGTCCTGTTCAATGTTTAGTTATTTTGGTTTTGAAAATGAACTCGAATCACAGTATAAATTTATAGCTACAAATCAAAATATTACTATATCAAATAATACAGAACAAGTAAGAATTAGTACTTTTTTAGAAGTTGTAAAGCATTTTAAGGCTAGAGAAATTTTTGAAAAACAAGGACGATATTTGAGTATTAGACCTTTCCCACTTTCAATGGCATTAGCAGTTGAATGGCTGGATACTTGTACATCTGATAGAATGCTACAAGTTATTTTAGATATATCTAATCTTGAAGAGCCACATAGAAAGCATTTGATAAATTCACTTGCCGAGCAAATGAAATACCTTGACTATAATGAAAAGGCTGTAGAAATTGTTGATAAAATTGTAGGGACTGAAAGCCCTTTCGATAATGCGGAAGTTTTAAATACAGAGTTGGGTTCACGCCTCTTCCGCTCTTTCGTAGAAGTGAATCCCATTGCTGTTTCTCAAAATTTCAAACGTCAATTTTTTAATAAATCCACTGAGGAATTATTGAAAATAGAAGCAGGACGAAGAAACATTGTTTGGACTTTAGAAAAATTGTGTTTTGACAAAAGAACATTTGCTGATAGTGCTAAAGTTCTTTTACAATTTGCAATTGCAGAAAACGAAACTTGGGCAAACAATGCCACAACCCAGTTTTTACATCTATTCAATATACATCTTTCAGGAACAGAAGCCGATTTGGGTGAACGGTGGAAAATAATTGAATGGTTGTTGAATAAAGGAGATAAAGCCTATTATGATTTTGCCATTAGAGCGATGAAAATAGGTTTGAATTTTGGACACGCAAGTAGAATGGGCGGTGCAGAACAACAAGGTAGCAGAACATTAGTAGACAACAATCCTACTTGGAAAGAAATAGATGAATATTGGAGAAACATTCTCAATAAACTACTTGAAATCATTAAATCAAAAAATCAGTATTCTGATTTAGCGAGTGACGCTATTGCAAATAGTATAAGAACAATGTTTCATATAGGTATGGGAAAATTGATACTACCCTATTTGAAAGAAATTTCAGAATTAAAAAACAATGATTGGGATAATGGTCTAAAAGGAGTGAAGTTTGCAAGGAAATATGAAAAACATTCTATCCCTGAAAAACAACTTGACGAATTAAACAACTTAGTTGAGTTGCTAACCAAGACAGATTTTTCAACTAAGTATTTGACATTATCAAGTTCTTATCATTTGGATAACGACGAGACCTACTCAAGTGAAAAAGTAATTGAAGAAATCATCAAATTAGCTGATGAATTTATCGATAACAATGTTTCTTGGGAAGAAACCTTTCCTTCGTTATATAAGAATCAACAAGTTTTTTCATATCATTTTGGAAAACGATTATCGGAGTTGCTAAAAGATGACAAAACTAAAATCAATCGTTTTATAGATTACTCTTTAGAAGTTATTTCACAGATACCACAAGAGGAAAGAAATTTCACAGTTCTTGGTGGTTTCATTTCCAATTCCAGTGACGAAATAAAGAAAGAATTTTATTCAAGATTGTTCCAATCTTCTGAATTTAGCAGTCAATTATTTTACTTCCTTTCCATTGATAAATCGGGAAAAGATTATTTTGATTTACTATTTCAGTTAATTGATAACAAGATTTATGATGTAAATAGTTTTTACGCTTTTACCTACAGTAACGTTTTAGCACAATTAAATTTTGAAGCATTAAATGCTTTTAGTGAAAGACTATTCGCTTACGGTGATGATGGTTACTCAGTTGTTTTTGACCTATTCGCTGACCTGAGTTATGGTGACGAAGTAAAGAAAAAATTACTTATTCCAATCTACAAAAAGTGCATTTTAAAACTAGGGTTTAACAGAAAATTCAAACGACAATTAGATGACTATAAATGGACAGAAGTCATTTCTTTTATTATATCTGACGAAAAAGAAGTTGACTTCGCAAAATTTATTAATAAGTCAATAATAGATTCTATTACTTGGGAAAACTCATATCATTTAGACCACTACATTCAAGGAGTATATGAAATTTTATTAAAGGTCCATTTCAATTCTATTTGGAAAGATTTATCAGACGCATTGATTTCAAAAGAAGAGCAATACATTAAATTTTATGGGCTGAAACATATTTTAGGCTCTAGTATTGGTGGTGTTGGTAGGAGTGTTGGTGTGTTATTTGACGGTGATATTGATTCTATTTTTAATTGGTGCACAGACAATAAACCACTAGCTCCAATGAGACTTGCTGAATTAATACCAATATTTGACAACAATAATACAGACTATACTAAATGGCATCCAGTAGCGCTTAGACTTATAGACGAATATGGCGACATAAAGGAGGTTCGTGACCATTTGAGTTCTAATATGGGAACATACTCTTGGACTGGTTCAGTTGTGCCTTTTCTTGAATCTAAAAAAGAATTATTTAAACAATTAACTAATCATAAAACGGAAAGCGTGAGGGAGTGGGCGGTTTCTTACATTGGTTATCTTGACAAGGATATTGAAAGAGAGAAAAACAGAGACGCAGAACATCTCATTTAAAATAAAAGAGGTCGACAGCATTCGCTGTCGACCTCTTTTATTTTACGAATTATTGCTTATTGCACACCCATTTCTTTCAGAATAAAATGGGCATTATCAATTTTATCCGCCACCCAAAGTACGAAGCGAATATCTACTCCGATGGATCGACTGTAGCTTTCATTCCAGGCAAAATCGTTGATTGTGGCATCATAAGCTCGATCAAAATTTACGCCGATCAATTCGCCATGCGCATTCATGATGGGCGAACCGGAATTACCCCCTGTTGTATCCATATTATACAAGATATTGACAGGCACATCGTTCATGTCTTTTTTGAGGTAACTGCCAAAATCTTTTGCCAACCACGCCTCTTTGATTTTGTGAGGATAGCCAAACTCTGGAAGACCAGAATTTCCTTTTTCAATTAATCCTTTGACACTGGTAAACGGATGCATATATGTGGCATCTGCTGGGCTGTATCCTTTGATATTTCCGAAGGTTAGTCGCAAGGTAGAATTAGCATCAGGTACAAAGTTTTTGTCCATAAATTGCTCCCTAACCGCTACATAATCGCCCATTAGCTTATTTAATGCCCCTTCACGACGCTTCTGCTCAGCAGTGAATTGCGCATATTCTGCTGCCAGACCACGATGCAGCTTGAGCAAATCATCTTGGTAGGATATGATGCTGGATGGCGAAGCAATGATTTGACGGAAAGCCGATTCACTATTTAACTTCGTTTCTCCTAACAATTGTGCAATCCAAGTTCCGGTACTGTCCTGAGTACGTTTATCATTTTGCAAAAATCTTAATGTATTAGCGCCGTGCAATTTGCTGCCTTGCGCGAATAAATGTGTTGCAATCTGCTGATCTACACCAAGGTGATACGCTTCGAATAGCCCGCTGATCCGTTCGCTAAATTTGGCAATGTTTTGATCATATAACGCTTGTTGCGCTTTTGGCGACGTTTGCTGTGCAAGTGCATCCTGAAAAGATTGAAAATAATTAGCGATCTCAAGGGTTTTTACACCGTGATACACATTATTCATCCAAAGTTCTTTCGGAGCATCTGCAAATACCATTTTATAATGTTCTTCTATGTCGCTCATCAAGGTGCCATATGCCGATTTGAGTTCGGGTTTGCTGTCGATAAATCTAGCTAATGCCGCGTCATCGTCCATTTTGCTTTGGATGAGATTCGTATTACGCAAGCCCTTGAGTTTTCCACGATAGTTTTTCAGCACATTAGCATTGCGTTTGATCCGCGTTGCCAAAGCAAGTTCTACCGCTTTATCCGTTTTGCCTGCATCTTCCATACGCTGATTTTCAAAATCATAAATATCGGAGGTGTACGGCAGTAAGAATTTCTGCTGATAATCGATGTATTGTGCCGGTCTATGTCGAAATGTGCGACCCGGGTAACCTAGAATAAATACAAAATCATTTTCTTCGACCCCATTCGGGTTTACTTTAAGATGTTTTTTCGGTTCATATGGCACATTATCTTTGGAGTAAGGCGCAGCCGAGCCATCTTTCGCTACGTAAGCACGCAAGAACGAATAATCGCCCGTATGACGCGGCCATACCCAATTATCTGTTTCGAAACCAAATTCGCCGATATTCTGTCTGGGTACGTACACCAGTCGTACATCTTCAATCGTTTTGTACTTGAAGAGTACATAGCTTTTGCCTATAAACATCTCCGAAACCTCTGCTTTGATCGTCGGGTCGGCTTGCTCTGCTTCACGAGCTAATTCGTTACGCTTTTGATTGATTGCTTCGATGCGTTGCAACGGATCGCTCACGTTTTTGACGGATTCTAAAACTTGCTTTGAGACATCTTCGTACGAATCGGTAATACGAATGGTTAACCCTTTTGCTTCAATTTCCTGCTCTGGCTGCTGCGCGACAAAACCATTTTCCAGATAATTGTGCTGCGGTGTACTTGCCAATTGTACTGCGCTAAATGCACAATGATGATTGGTGATAATAAGGCCTTTGCCAGAAACGAATGAACCTGAACAGCCGCCTACGCGAACTAATGCGTCGACTAAACCGGTGCTGCCCGGATTGTAGATGTCTTTTTCGGAAATTTTTAATCCCGCTTTTTTCAATCCCGCACGATTAAGATCGCTCAACGGGAACATGCCTTCGTCGGGTATGGTAGCGGCAAATTGAAAGGCACTGGCGCCGAGCAGCAGTGCCGTCAAAAATAGTTTGTGTGAAATCATAAATTTTTAACCATGTGTTGGATTTCAAAATTACGAAATCTTTCATTAGTACCGTGCAGCCTTTTCCGGAAGCTATTTTGCTGACTAAGTACAGCCAGTCATTCCTAAAAAATGATTACCTTAGTATAGTTTAAATTTATAGTATGACACTGGTTCAATTAGAATATATTATAGCGGTCGATACCTATCGCAGTTTTGTGGCTGCCGCAGAAAAGTGTTTTGTAACGCAACCTACGCTGAGTATGCAGATCCAAAAGTTAGAAGAGAATCTCGGTGCCAAAATTTTTGATCGTAGTCGGCAACCCGTTGTGCCGACCGAAGTGGGAAAGCGAATCATCCGGCAGGCACGCACGGTACTAATCGAGAGCAAAAAAATAGGTGATATTTTGCAGGAGGCGTCCGGGCAATTGGCTGGCGAATTTCGTATTGGTGTTATCCCAACGGTAGCTCCTTATCTTTTGCCACCGGTCATTGCTTCATTTACCAAAAAATATCCACAGCTCAAGATTCAGGTGTGGGAGTATACGACCGAAAAGGTTATCCATGAACTCAAAACAGGAACATTAGATTGTGGTATATTGTCCACTCCGTTACAAGATTCGGCAATTGCCGAATTGCCTTTGTACTATGAGACATTTGTAGCTTATTTATCAACTGAAAGCAAATTGTACGGCAAAAAATTGTTGCAAACTAATGAAATTGCGGAGGATAATTTATGGCTACTTAACGAGGGGCATTGTATGCGAGGGCAAGTTTTAAATATTTGTAAATATAGAAGTCAATCGCAAAATTCATCTTTTGACTATAATACGGGTAGCGTAGAAACGCTGAAGCGCATGGTCGATATCAATGGTGGTATTACTATTTTGCCTGAGTTAACGATTATGGATTATGGAGATGAGGCACTACAGCACGTTCGATATTTTAAGGCGCCTGAGCCTGTTCGTGAAATTAGCATCGTAATGACCAAAAACTTCAGTAAACAAAAAGCAATAGAAGCTCTTCAACAGGAAATATGGCGCGCTGTGCCCGAAAGATTTCGATCCAAAAGACGAATGGATATACTCGGGTTTCGATCGTAAAATATTGCTTAATCGCGTAATGAAAGCAACTTGCTCACATATTTTCCGATAATATCAAATTCGATATTCACTACAGTACCCACTGCGATGTGCGCAAAGTTTGTATGTTCTTTGGTATAAGGAATAATAGCCACAGAAAATCGATTAGAACGCGAATTGACAACCGTTAGACTGATGCCATCCACCGTGATCGAACCTTTTTCGACCGTAATATTGTTTAATGATGCGTCGTACTCAAAGGTGAGAAGAGTACTTCCACCTTGATCTTCTATGTTTACACAATTGGCTGTCTGATCGACGTGCCCTTGCACAATATGACCGTCTAATCGGCCTCCGGCAACAGTACAGCGCTCGAGATTGACGATGTCATTTTCTCTTAAATTGCCTAAGCTAGATTTTAATAAGGTTTCTTGAATGGCGGTGACACGATGCGTACCCTCAGTTTGGTCTACGACTGTGAGGCAAACTCCATTGTGAGAAATGCTTTGATCGATCTTTAACTCATTACTAATGTCAGACTGTACCGTAAAATGTACATTTTGATCTTCCTTTTCGATTTTCAAAATTGTACCTAAGCATTCGATGATTCCTGTAAACATGATGTCAATTTGTACAAAGTTATTAATATTTGATGCAACTTACCACTGTCCAGCGCGATAAAAAACCTTGCACATTAGTAGTGTTTTCTGCATAAAAAATATTGAAACAGGATTATTAGATCATAAAGGATCTAAACAAACACCAATCTTTTTGCACGTTAATAATGCCTGTAATAAGGAATGTGTGGTAATCAATTTTTAAATTTTCTTAATGCAAGTATGTTTATAAATACTATATTTACAATTGATTATAAACTATAAACTCGAGTTAACAAGCATTTATTTTCCTATATTAAGCTGCTTTGTGCTCGCAAACGCTCAATTAGGTAAATCGTTATAGCAGGATCGCTGTTTTGACGGAGCTAAGTTAATGCCTACAAGGCTAACGGTGCTGATATGCAGTCAACTCTAAATTTTACACTATGAAACGCAGCAATTTCTTACAAGCTCTTGGTATAGGTGCTTTATCGACCACCTTACTCAGCCACAATTCTTACAGTTCATCGCTACTTGAACGTTTGGCAGATCGCGAGATGATGATTTGTCTTATCACAAAATTAGTAACATTCGATTTTCAGATGTGAGATTGCAATACCCTCGGCTTGTCGGTAAGAATGCTCGATTAGATTTACATGGATATGGGCCTCGTGTAGAAATATGTGTGATTGAAACGGATAAAGGCGCCACTGGTTGGGGCTCACTTCGTGGAAGCAGACGAGATGCTGAAAATATCAGCGCGCAGCTTATCGGTAAAAAATTGTCGGATGTATTCGCAACAGATGTGGGTATACTGAACGACAGTCATCTCGCATTCGATATTGCTTTACACGATCTTGCAGGCGTAGTTCTTAATAAACCGGTATATGCAATGTTAGGACAATCTGAGCCCATCATCACAGATTGCTACAGTGGAATGATTTATTTTGACGATTTAGAACCTACACACCAGCCAGGCGGAGTCGATAGGATTTTAGAAGAATGTCGATCTGATTATGATTTGGGATATCGTCAGTTTAAGCTTAAAATTGGGCGTGGGCATCGCTGGATGCCATTTGAAAAAGGTTTGGCACGCGATATCGAAGTGACCAAAGCCGTGGCTAACGCATTTCCTGATTGCGATATTCTGGTGGATGGGAATAATGGTTTTTCAGTCGGCGAATTTATTCAATATCTGGATGGAATCGCCGGTGTTAAACTATTTTGGATAGAAGAACCTTTCCATGAAACGGTGCCTCAATATGAGAAGCTCAGGGCATATCTCAATAAGAATGGTCTTAATCCTTTGCTCGCAGATGGCGAAGCCGATGCAGATCAACAATTTCTACATACCCTGATCGATAAGAATTTATTAGACGTGCACTTAACAGATATCGAAGAGTTAGGATTTACTAATTGGCGAAAGCTTATTCCACAATTGAAAAAAACAAAAACGCTCGCCTCGCCTCACGCTTGGGGATCACTTTTGAAATCTTACTACACGGCACATCTGGCGGGTGGCCTTGGTAATGTAATAACTATTGAAGGCGTTTCCAGTACATCGGAAGATGTTGATCTTTCGGGTTATCGATTGGCGAACGGTAAATTGATCCCATCTTCTTTACCGGGATTTGGTATGCGACTATTGAAGGAAGTGTAATCAAGAGTAGAATAGCTCGTACTTCACGTAAATGGATTGCACAAGTGCAGATATTATCAGATTCAAGAACAGCTCGCAGGAGCTGCTCTTGTACTTAACGAAGCAACGTATTTTCCAAATACTGTGCAGAAATCCACTTTTACCAATTCATCTATAGCATATACTATTTTAGGATTTCAGATTCATTATTATTGTGGCAAGTTTGAGAAAATTTAAACTTAAACACCATGATAAAGATCATTTACGCTATTCTCGCCCTTATTATCACACTATCAACTGTCAATGCACAACGCGGCATCGACTATAATCACAACTACGCTGCGGGAGGCAGAATAAGTATGTTTGTTGATAGTGCAGCTAAAAACGTTTTTTATGCCAATAAATTTCCTAATCAACCCAATGTTTCATTTAACTATTTGCCAGACATTGAGCATGTCTGTGTTAAAATCTATTTTAAGAAGTCAGAGCGTGTAGAAAATTATCGCTATACCATTTTGGCCGATGACAAACCAATTGTGGTTAATGAAATGATTGACCTAACACAACTGCAAGAAGGTGACCGGGGCGACGAAGAAATATTCGACGTTATCATGCTTGATCCTTTTCCTATAAAAGATAAAACCGTTACCATTCTTACTTATGACGTCGAAAGACCGTTCGATGTATTTAAAAATGTATTTTATGGCAAGCCTATTCCGAAAGCAAAAATCAAACTTTTTGGAAAACGCTTCGCGACGGACCAAGGCGTGGACTACGATCATATCATAGACCCAAAAGAAAGTACAAACCTTACATTCGACGAAAAAGACGATGAACTGACGATCGTAAAAGATAGATCCGATATTGACTATATCTACGGAATCTCGATAAAAGACAAGCGCACCAATAAATTAATATTCGAGTCCACCGCTTGGCAATATGGTGGTACTGTTGATGAAGCAGGCCAACTTTTACCGTACGTAGTGATGGATAAAAGCATCTTCAAGAAATCAGGGGATTATGAGATTATTATTCAACCATTGATTCAATGGGACAATTGTCTTGACTGCAATATGTCAGCACATGAAATTGAAAAATATAGTAGCAGGTACTCGCTCGCCATTACCTTGAATCAGGAAAGTTATACACAAAAAGAAATGTTGACATACACGCTAATCGTGGCGTTTGGTATTGGGGTAATCTTTCTTGTTATACTCTATTTTACTAAAAAAAGAAGCAAAATAAATCTAGCTGCAGAAGAGCAGCAAAAAAATGCAGCAAAACTGCAGCTTAATGCCATACGTTCTCAATTAAATCCACATTTCCTCTTCAATGCATTGGCTGGTATTCAGAATCTAATGAACAAAAATGAAACCGACAATGCGAACAAGTACCTTTCCAAGTTTGCGCGCCTCACGCGTAATGTACTTCATGATAAAGAACTCATTAGCCTGTCTGAAGAAAAGACCTTGCTAGACGACTATTTACAGATGGAGCAACTGAGATTTGGTTTTGCCTACGCAATTAAGCACTCTAATGATCTGGATTTAGATAATACCGAAATACCCAGTATGCTGCTACAGCCCTTTGTAGAGAATGCAATAAAGCATGGTATCTCGAATCAGGGCAGCGCTGGGTTAATTAATATTGAATTTACTAAGTATGCCAAGGATTTGATTTTAAAAGTCGTAGATAATGGTCGCGGATTTGATACAAAGCACAAGTACGATGGACTAGGACTTTCCCTAAGCCACAGCCGAATCGCATTGTTGAATAATGTTTACAAGGAGAATTGCTTTACCTTAGCGATGCAGTCCACGGATAATGGGACTACCATAAGTATGACAATAACCGATTGGCTATAATATGATGAGAGCAGTTCTGATAGATGATGAAATTTCCAATTTAGAAAACTTACGGACTTTGCTAACAAAGCATTGTCCGCGGGTTTCGATCATTGCGACAGCGCAAAATGTACGTGATGCGGTTAGCGTTATCGAAAAATATTTGCCCAACTTAGTATTTCTAGATATTCAAATGGGTGATAAAACAGGTTTTGATGTGCTAAAAGGTCTTCCAATGCGCAATTTCGAAGTTATTTTTGTTACGGCATACGATCAATATGGGATCCAGGCAGTAAAATTTGCAGCTTTAGATTATCTTTTAAAACCAATTGATATGGAAGAGTTGATACATGCAGTTCATACAGCTGAAAAAAAAATAGCGACCCAAATACATACGTCGCAACTCGATTTTCTGTTGCAGCAACTCAAAAGATCTGAATTAAGCTCGGGAAAAATTGCCCTGCAAATGCAGACAGAGATAAGATATGTTGCTTTAGCAGAAATCGTACGCTGCGAAGCAGATAACACCTACACGCATTTCTATCTGTCTAGTGGCGAAAAAATAATGGTTTCTAAATCCTTGAAAGAATATGCTGATCTACTATGTCCCAATGGGTTTTTAAGAACCCACCAAAGTCATGTAGTCAATCCAAAATTCGTCAAAAGCTGGTTAAAAGAAGATGGCGGTTTGCTATGTCTTCTGTCTGGAGAGAGAATCCCGGTCTCCAAACCGAACAAAGACGCAGTAAAGCAAGCGTTGCGGCTGGCTTATTGATCAATAAAGTTTTGTGCAAACTTTCGTATTTTACATGCCTTCGCTATCGCAATCTTGTGAGAATCATACCTTGCCTAAGTATCTGCATGGAAATAGTGTTCATTACCGTACAACAAACGTTCAGAAACGGACATTTTTCTAAGTTGAATATTTTATTTTATACTGATAGCTAGGTGTTTAATGGTTTGGCAGATAACTTGACCTAAATCAAAGAGCGGATATTGCAAGGTTGAAATAACGTATTTTGATCTATTTTATTCACTGCAAACGACATCATTAAAAGAAGGCCATGCTTAAACACTATTTCACGATAGCACTACGTAATCTTAGGAAAAATAAGGCATTCTCCGCCATTAACATTATCGGGCTTGCGATCGGTATGGCAGGTTGTCTAATGATTGCTTTATGGTTGCAGAATATGCTGAGTATGGATCGCTATCATACAAAAGACGATCGCTTGTATATTATCAGCAACAGAGATGATTATCAAGGGGCTAAATATGCTTGGATATCGACACCAAAGATTTTGGCAGAAGCTATGGGGGAGGAGTTTGCAGATATAGAATCATATTCCCGCTATGGTGAAGACAACCATTTTCTAACAACCTATCAGCAGAAAAAGATTAAAACCAACACCGTTTTTGTCGATCCAGGATTTTTTGATCTGTTCGATATGACATTCATATCAGGAGAAAAAGGTCGTCTGCTGCAAGATCCGACGTCTATCGTGTTGACCGAGTCGAAGGCAAAGGCGCTTTTTGGTGAGGAAGATCCTATCGGTAAGATCATCAGGATTGATTCTGTAAATCAGGTGCAAGTACAGGCAGTGATCGAAGATATTCCTTCGAATTCCAGCTTTGATTTCGAGGCATTAATATCGTGGGATTATGCTAAAAAAATCGGATTCTACGATGAGCATTGGGGTAACAACTCCATTACGACCTTTGTTTTATTGAAAGAAAACGTGCGCTTAGCCGATTTCAATGATAAAATAAAAACCTTTGCTCGCGATCATACTAATAGCAGCAACAACTACGCTAAAAATACAGGTGAGATTTTTGCGACACCATACAAAGATCATTATTTGTATGATAATGGTGTGGGTGGTACGTATTCCAGCGGACGTATCGATCTAGTTCGGCTTTTTGCGTGGATAGGAGGGTTTATACTCGTGGTAGCCTGTATCAATTTCATGAACTTAAGTACTGCGAAATCCGAATTGCGTGCGAAGGAGGTAGGCGTCAGAAAAGTGGTAGGTGCGGGAAAAAAAAGCTTGATTGTACAGTTTCTTTCTGAAAGTATGCTGATAAGCCTTTTAGCAATGATTCTAGCAATAGTTATTATGATCGTGGCACTTCCATTTTTTAATCATCTAGTATCCAAAGATCTCTCAATATCATTTCTATCGCCTATTACTTGGCTGTTGCTTATAGCATTTGCCTTGCTCACTGGTTTATTGGCGGGTATATACCCTGCCTTTTTTCTTTCTGCTTTCAAACCAATATCGACGCTCAAGGGAAAGTTTAAAGGCACTACAAAGGGCGTCAGTGTCCGCTCCTTGCTTGTTGTGTTACAATTTACTCTAGCCATTATACTGGTGATTTCCACGGTGGTTGTAACTAAGCAAATTCAATATACGAAGAATCGCGATAGAGGATATCAGGAAAATGGACTAGCATATACGTTCATAGAAGGCGAAATAGGTACACATTATGAGCAGATTCGTCATGAACTAGAAGCAAGCAATGCAGTTTTGTCTGTGTCAAAAACTATGTCACCTGTAACCGACAGATGGAGCTCAGGCTGGGGATTTACGTCAGATGCTTCGACTGAATCGGATGAGAGAATCAACTTTGTTCGCTTCAGTTCAGACGCAGATGCGGTCAAGACATTAGGTTTCGAGTTGTTGGCAGGTCGAGATATCGATATCTATACTTATCCTACAGATAGTCTGGCTGTACTACTCAACGAATCTGCCGTACAAGCACTCCGGCTCGAAGATCCGGTAGGAAGTACGATTATGGGCGATGGTGAAAAGCGGATAGTAGTCGGCGTTATTAAAGATTTTGTGATCGGCTCTCCATTCGGCAAACAGGAACCCACCGTGGTGCTAGGGCCAGATGCTTGGTTTAATATCATACACTATCGACTAAATCCGGCACAGAACACCGCAGAAAGTTTGAAAACGGTAGAAGGAATTTTTAAAAAATACAATCCCGATTATCCGTTTCTGTATCAATTTGTTGATCAGGTTTTTGAAAGCAAATTTAAAGAAACACAAGCCGTAGGAACCATTTCCATGTTATTTGCCGGTTTGACCATCTTCATCGCATGTTTGGGTTTATTGGCTCTTATCGCTTATATGGCCGAAATACGGGTGAAAGAAATCGCTGTGCGTAAAGTGCTGGGTGCATCCGTCGCACAAATTACTATGTTGCTTACGAAGGATTTTATCAAGCTGATTATTTTAGCGATTATTATCGCGTCGCCAATCGCTTGGTGGGCAATGAACAATTGGTTGAAAGATTATGCATATCGTATAGAGATAGCATGGTATTACTTTCTTATTGCAGGCTTCACGGCGATTGGAATCTCCCTGGTTACGATCAGTTTTCAATCCATCAAAGCATCACTTGCTAAGCCAGTAGATAGTTTACGGAATGAATAGTACTATAGCGTGTCATCATATCAAAATAGCCTTATTAAGGTCGGCGGTATAATGGTCGGACAAGCTTATAACACGTATTTTAATTGTTCTTTATGGACTGCTAAGTTCAAGAACTAATTTACAATTGCTCCGATTTTTGGTTACTACTAAATTACTGTCGAATCACCTCAAAGTCCATCGAAATACATGCATAAATCTGTATGAGATTTCTAACGTAATTGCTTTATTTGCGGAAGGAATTTTATCGTTATTAAATATAACTTCCAAGACGGTACGCATTTTGTAAATAGTATTGCTGCAGCGGAAGACTATTTAATATAATTCAGAACATACAACAAATGACAGTAAAACAAGGGTTGCAGTACAAGAGCCTGAGACATATATTTTCTGGTATTTTTTCATTTCTAATGATCACGGCATATGCACAGGAAGGACAGAAGAAGGAAGATGAGCATCTGCAAGAAGAAAAGACCGAAGCCAGAACTTCGATGATGGATTCCATCACAGTGGTACGTGATTATCGCCCGATGTTGGCCGATGCAGTAAAAATCCGCCGTAGTCCGGATATGAATATCGACCGTAAAGCATTGGAAGCAGAGATGCGTCAAACGGCGGCCGCTATTTACTTCCAGAAAAATAGATATAAGGAGGCTTATCATATGCCTTTGCCGCAAAAATATCCTAATGCGTTGCAGAGCAATATTGATGATAATCGTATTGGAATCTTGGCTTATCGCGCGGGCGAGTTTGAGCGATCGACTTCTATTTTGGAGAAGGTGAAGCCGTTGGATGCTTTTTATCAAAGTTCTTTGATTGCCTTAGGTCATATTGCGGTACAAACGGGTAACAAAAACCGTGCACGGGATGCCTTTTATAAAGCATCTAAATTAAATTATGATCAAGAGCTAAAAGCAGACGCTTTATTCAATTATGGCAAGATCTTATCTGAATTAGATTCTGTTCCAAATGCTATACAACCGCTTAAAGAGTATATATCGTTGCAATTTGCCGATTATAAAAACGATGTGGAGAAGTCAGAAACGACAGAAATGCGGCTGGCCGATGTGTTATCCGGTACCAGTAATTTTCAAGCGGCAGTATATCTTTTAGAATCGTTTACTGATAGAGATCGGCAAGCTGATAGGGTGTATCAGAAGATTACTTATTACCGCGGGTTGGAATTCTACAACGAACGAGCTTTCGAAAATAGTATATCCATGTTTATGCGGTCCGAAAAATTTGCATTTGATACGGAAATGGCTGCTCTGGCAACCTATTGGAAGGCCGAAGCTATGTACGAAGTGCGTAAATATGGCGAGGCCGTCGATAACTTTTCGCGATTCCTTCGAGATCCTGCAGCGCGGCAAACGTCTGTGTACAACTACGCCAATTATGCGTTGGCTTACGCCGCATTCCGGATTAATAGATATAACATGGCATCCGAGTATTTTGAAAAATTCTTGGCAACCGGAGAAGGATCATCAGACAAAAACATACAGTATGACGTGATGGCTCGTTTGGGCGATTCCTATCTTTCGATGCGCAATTATAGTAAAGCTAAGAGCTATTACGATCAACTCATTCGCGCGAAAGCTCCCAATCAGGATTATGCTTTGTTTCAGCAGGGGATCATTCAAGGTTTGCAAGGAGATCAGGAGGCCAAACTCAGTACACTGCGTGCCGTTGTAGAACGATTTCCCAACTCGAATTATGCGGATGACGTAGCCTTCGAGATCCCTTATATGTATTTTACATCAGGAGATTATGATACTGCCATCGAAGGGTTACAACGGATGATCAAGAAATATCCTCGAAGCAGTTACGTTCCTAGAGCATTGATGACCATTGGCCTAGTGCAGTACAATAAGAATGATACCGACGCAGCGCTGGCTACATTCGAACGCGTTGTGAAAGAATATGCTACAACGGGTGAAGCGTCACAAGCATTGCATTCTATTGAAAACATTTATCTTGATAAAGGGGATGCCGCCAGCTATATACGCTATGCGACAGGCACTAATGTTACTGATCTCAGTGTTTCGGAGCAAGACAACCTAGCTTTTCAAGCAGGAAACACCTTGTTTTCTCGTGGACAATACGGAGCAGCTGTAGAAGCCATTAATGCTTATTTTGACAAATTTCCAAAGCCCCGGCAAGAGAAACATGCGCGTTATATACGCGGAGTAAGTCTGTACCATACCGGACATCCGAAAGAGGCATTGCACGATTTGAACATTATCCTAAATGATTGGACAAGTCCTTACACCAAGAATACGCTAGTAACGGCAGCCGCATTATACCTCAAGTTGAAACAATATAATGAGGCCATAGTACACCTCAAAAAGCTAGAGCTAAATCCAGATTATAAAGATAAATACGGCTACGCAGTTAGTAACCTCGTGATTTGCTATTATGAAATCGGTGATTATGAGCAGATGAATAAGTATGTTAAGTTGGTAAAAAGTTATACTGGAGCGACTGATGAAGAACTTGCGACAGCACACTTATATACTGCAAAGGCGAA
Organism: Sphingobacterium populi; assembly: GCF_001586775.1. GTDB lineage: Bacteria > Bacteroidota > Bacteroidia > Sphingobacteriales > Sphingobacteriaceae > Sphingobacterium > Sphingobacterium populi. Next base: position 197,982 of record NZ_LQXS01000001.1, read on the forward strand.
ACAGCAAAGCGGAGATAAGCAATCCGCTATGAAAGAACTCGATCTGGCGGCTCAAAAAAGCCAATCAGCGGCCAGTGCTGAGGCGAAATATCTGATGGGTGTGAGGCAGTATGAGGCGAAAGAATACGATAAAGCACAAAAGACGGCTTTCGACGTCATCGAGAATATGGAGGAGCAAGAATACTGGGTAGCAAAGAGCTTTATTTTACTGGCGGACACCTATGCACGCAAAGGCAATACACTGCAAGCTAGGAGTACATTACAAAGCGTGATCGATAATTATACAGAAGATGATGATATCGTTCCTTTAGCTAAGGATCGCTTACAAAAGTTGACCAAAAAATAGGATGGCGCTTAATTGAGAAACTGAGTTTTGGTAAGAGATTAACTTTTTATCTCCTGATACAGCACAATCGGGAGATAAAAGTGCCGTCAGGAATATTGGTGGTTTTGCCTAGGCGGTAGGTATGATGTCGTATAATACAAAAAGGACAAATCCAAAGTTGTAGCTACGTAACATCGTAACGCGCAAATCTTTAGATAAAAAAGTGCCAAAAGTTGATCGCCTTCGACAAGATTACGAAAAAATCGTAGATATTTTTAAATTTTCCGCTATTCTGTGAATTTATCTATTTATATTAGCTAGATGATTGCTGGAAAATTACTAGCATACTGTTGTTTTCCAACCAGAAACGAATCCATATCTATGAAAATTTCTATATCCGATTAGTCGATCATCTTGTTTTTTAGTAGTTTACTACAATTACGACGACGCCCAATTTAGCCGACCACCTAACCATGTTATTATATTCTTTTTCTTATCCCATTAAAGTCGTCCTACTATTTTTCGTGATTTCAATGTCAATAGGTGTTGCCCAATCTCAGGTATTTATATCTGGCAAGTTAGTAGACATCGATAAAAACCCGATATCCAACGTTTCGGTCGGGTATAAAAGGGTGAACGGTACTGCGCTGGTTGGTTTTACGCGATCCGCCGCAGACGGTTCTTTTCGATTGGAGAGTAAGCTCACAGATGCGGACAGCATCCGTTTGGAGTTTAATCATATGAGTTATGCGCAGCATTCTGTAGTAGTTGCAAACATCGCCGCTTCCTACACCTATACACTCACTATTCAAGCTAAGGAAATCAAAGAAGTTAAAGCAGCGAACTTACCCATATTCAAACGGAAAGATACGGTAAATTATGACGTTGCTGCCTTTACATCAACACAGGATCGCGTGATTGCTGATATTATCCGCAAACTACCCGGCGTTGAGATGGAGGGCGATAGAATATTGTATCAAGGCAAGCCAATCCAGAAATACATGGTGAACAATCTGGATTTAATGGAAGGCCGTTATGCCATGATTAACAAAAATCTACCAGCCGATGCGGTCAGAAAGGTACAAATTGTAGAAAACGATCAGCCCATCAAATTGTTGGATTCTGTGGTATTTTCAGATCAAGCTTCGCTCAATCTAGAATTGAAACGATTTACATCGACTGGATCTGGAAAAGTGGGCATTGGCGCCACTCCGGCACTTTGGGATGTAAATGTAACGCCAATGACTTTTGGGCAAAAATTTCAAATGCTCAACTCGTTTCAATCCAACAACGTCGGCGTTGATGTCGCGAAAGATCTGCGCGCCTTTTACACTGGTGCTACAGGAGCTTATTTCACCAATAAAGATGTCAATATATCGGATGGTCCAAATTATATCGGTCTTCGCAATGTGCCAAGTCCTGGTTTCGAAGAGCGTAAATGGTTGGATAATAAGATTTTTTTGTTCAGTACAAATGTGCTGCAAAAGTTGCGCAATGATGTCGAAGTTAAAGGTAATATATCGTACTACGATGATACGAAAGTAAGAAGAGGTTTTACGGCGACGCAGATTTTTACAGCTAATGAAACAATTCTCAATAGCGAAGCGGTAGACAACCGGTATCGAATTAACAATTTGGACCTTGGAGCGACCATCGAGAAAAACGAAAAGAATATATTTTTACGAAATGTGTTAAAGTACCGCAAGCGCTGGAATACAGATCTAGGACTTGTCTTGCTGAATGATGATACACCTATTCGTCAGCAAGGTGCATTTACTGACGAGGTCTTTAAAAACTCATTGGCTATGGGGCGCTTTGTAGGTAAGCAACTACTAAACATAAATTCCAGTTTAGAGTGGCGAACAACACCGCAGCGGCTGCAAGTAATGCCTGGGCAGTTTGAAGATTTACTTAATAATGGTGATCCATTTGATCGCGTGCAGCAGCTGGTTCAATTTGAAGGTTTGGATTGGAAGAACAATGTGAGTTTTACTAGAAGATGGAAAAAAATTAGATTATCTCCAATACTATCTTTCGATTATAATCGCAATCATCTGCAGACGGATATCGAGTTAGTCGAAGACGGTCAAAATCGATTATTAGGAGCCGATTTCCTGAATAATATGATCAATTCGCAGGTTAGATTAGGAGCAGATGTGGGATTTGGTTTCGAAACCGCCCGATGGAAATTTAATTTGGCAACACCGTATAGTTTATTTTATTACAATGTAAATCAGCAAGGACTGCAGACATTGGATAATGAACTGCGTAACACCTTTAATCCACGTGCGAATGCCACATTCATGGCCAATGCCAAACATCAGTTTGGCGCAAGCGCTGGTGCTGGAAATCAGTTTGGGGGATTGGATAATTTTTACAACGGATTTATCATCGGCGAATATCGAAATATCCAACGCTATGATGCCCGATTGTTAGGTAGCAAAGTCGTTCATGGTGCCGTTAATTATAACTACAAAAATACATTAAAAGCAAATTTTGCTCATCTACAGTACGGCTTTGATGCCGCGGTACGCGATTATATATACGAAACGCAGGTAGATTCGCTGGGGCGATTGCGCACAAGTATCGCAAACCGTGAAAGTCAAAATCAACAACATAGCTTATCAGGCGGCTTGTCACATTTTTTTGCCTCGGCCAAAACAGTTGTAAAGATCAATGGAAGAACTAATTGGTCTGTTTCAGATTATTTATTGAACAATGTGATGGCCAGGCAAAAGACATTTCATTACGTTGCTGATTTGGAAATTATGAATAATGCTTCTTCTATAATTGGTGGCGAATACAAAACTTCGATAGGGCAAACGGTTAATACATTTGCCGCAGGCAGAAGTAATCGTATCTTTTATAATAATCATTACCTCACTCTGCTGATTTACCCGACCGAATTACAGACCATTCAGATCAGTAATTCGTATTATCATAATAATATTGAGGGACAGGTAGATCAATTTTTTATGGATGCTACCTATCGAATTACACTCGGAAAGCGGAAAATAGACCTGGAGCTAATAGCGCAAAATTTGTTGAACAACAATGAATATGTACAACAGATCACGACGGACTATCAGTTGATACGATCAAGTTTTGAGCTCCGACCACGACAGTTTATCTTGTCTACCAAATTTCGTTTTTGACAACCAAAACAACACACAAAATTCATGACTCACCAATGAAAGACTTCACTATGCGATTTAGGTACCTATTAGCAATCATATGTGTTTTTTACAATTCTGCCAAAATGTAATCTTGCAATTAGGTGGCAGGAAATGGCATACTTTTACTGATGAAAGAAAATCCAAAGAAGCATTTAATAGAGATAATAATTGGATTGAGCTACGATAATACAAAAGCGATTAGTTAGCAGAATCCAACTCTATCCAATTGCTAGATTGCTTGACAAAAGACTGTAACCTCTTTTCTATTATCGGACGTGTTTCTGGGGTATATTTTCGACCAGATCGTAATTCTTCCTTTGCAAATATGGATTTATTGTATTCGCGCTTCGTTGCGAAAAAGGCTTCCTTGTCGGCAAGTCGCTCATAGTCCATTTGCCCTTGTAAAGTGGCTTTGTAGTCGGCCGTGTTTTGAATATCCCGAAGCGTAAATACCCAATGTTCTTTTCGATCTTTTACTTGAACAACTAGGCCGGGTAGTCCACAAAATTTGTAGGGTCCATCAGATATTGGTATTTCTGTTGTGAACCAAGCGATCCATTCGCGATTACCTAATTGCGTGCTCGCTTTTTGGCACAATAATCCATTAATACGGGTGGTATCAGCAGATAATTCCCACTCTGGAAAAGCTTCATCATAAAAGAATCCGATACCACTGGTGTTTTCCCGATTATTGAACAATAAATCGTAGGTAGTGATTCGGTTTGCCGTTTTGAGTACTTTATAAGTAATTGCTGTGCCTGAGTTGGAGGTCGCAAGTAAACGCTTCTTCTCCACGTCATCTTCTACCAGGTACTGGGCAGAATCTAATGCGGCAGCGTTGCTGGACTCAAAAAGTGACATGGAGTCATTTACTAATAAATGCGTCAATTCGGTGCGAAACGACTGCGACTCGCTGCTGTCTTGCAAAAAATCTACTTCGTAAGTTAGTTTTATATCAAATGACACAGGTGATTTGAGATTTTGCGCGTGCGACACGTTGGCGAAAAAGATAATAACTAAGTGAGAAAATAGTAATAGATACGTTTTGATAGGTTGAGGGATCGTAGTCATAGGTTGGCAAAAGGTAAATATAAAATGATATTTTAAAGTAATTGCGGATATCAAATTACTCGTCATATAGCTCAATATAGTAAAATCTGAGGATATTGATCATCGCATGTTATCGAATTTAGTCCAGCAGGCATCGTAATGTTCATTCATGTTGATGTAAATGTAATCCGTCTAGATTCCTTACGGTGTAGTCTGGGGAAGAATTTAAAATTCGTATCGTCAATAAGTTTAGGCAGATGCTACGAAGTTCTTTTTACTCTTTTTTGTCATTAGTCGATATTGTTCTGGAGACAATCCCATCTGTTTTTTAAAAATTCTTGAGAAATAATACTGATCATCATATCCCAACTGATGAGCGACTACACTCACTTTATCATCGCTGCTGTGCAATAGTTGACAGGCCCTTTGCATTTTAAGATGTATGAAGTAATCTATCGGCGACATGCCTGTACTTTTTTTAAATAGGCCGGCAAAATGAGAATTCGAAAGATTGTATTTGCCTGCAATATCTTCTACGCGAAGTTTTTCATTTAGATGGGACTTCAGGTATTTGATAGACTCAGCAATAATGTCCTCTTTTTCTTTTTCGACGATTGTAATGTGTTTTTCGAAAAACACAAAAGTTGCAAGAAAATGATATAGGCAGAAAGTTGAATTACATAAATTTTCAAGATTGTAGCCCATTTCCAAGCTTCTGTAAATATTATCCCAAATATCTAACGCCTTTTGATTAAATGGAATTTGTATCGGGCCACTATTTAAAGTTATTTTAAGCGAATTGTTAAATTCATTCAAATCTTTTCCTCTGAAATGAATCCAGTAAATTGTCCATGGATCTTCTGCATCTGCCCAGTAGCGTAAATATTTATCTGTTGCTGGGACCATTAAAAACTCATTGGCTTTGACTTCAATCTGGTTGTCGTCGATTATAAAATGACCTTTACCTTGTGTGCAATAAATGAAAATATTATCCTCGCAACCCTTTCTTCTTTCTCTATAATGAGCCGTTGCCTTTGGAAAATAGCCAATATGAGTTATGTAAAGCGGGAATAGACAACGGTGTTTTGCCATGATCTGCTTAAGCACTTTCTGAGGAACATTAATAATTTTCTCCCCTTCAAATCCATCTCTTTTTTTGAAATTGATACTCATAACATAGGAATGTGGCTGAATTGCAACAGTAAGCTAAGATCTAAAAGTAGCATTAAATCTTGATAATAACATCCAACTGTTCGACAATACACTAAAATAATTTGATAGTTAAATTGTCCATCCAAATAGTGGTATTCCCCATTTTTAGCCAATTTATTATGGTCTACTTTTGAGAACAATAGCCAATTATCTTGCTCGATGCTACATGAGCAGCAGACAGCAATATCGTTTTACATAACCTAACAAAGAAGTAAGCAAACTATCATATGCTTAAAGACAAAATTATCTTTTTAACTGGTGGAACTGAAGGTATCGGACTGGAATGTGCAAAAGCCTATCTTCGATCGGGAGCTAAACTCAGCATAATTTCTAATAATACCGATAGCATAAAAGAAGCCGAAAGCACCTTATCTGGTAATGAGGTGCTATTTATCCTTGCTGACGTCTCTATATTCGAAGAGGTAGAGCAGGCCATAGTTACTACAATTAAAAGGTTTGGTAAGATCAACATTATTCATAACAATGCTGGAATTTCAAATCCGTCAAAAGCACTACACGATACCGATGATGAAGAATGGAATCACCTCTTCAATGTAAACGTTAAAGGAATATACAATACGACAAAGGCAGGGCTCTCAGAGTTAAAGAAGACAAAAGGAAATGTATTAAATACTGGCAGCCTTGTGGGCGAAATTGGCCAAGAAATTCATGCAGCCTACAGCGCAACGAAAGGTGCTGTAAATGCATTAACAAAATCTATGGCGCTGGATTATGCACCTTTTGGTATAAGGGTTAATAGCATTGCTCCAGCTGGCGTATGGACACCTATGCTCAGGAAATGGAGCGCTGAACAACCAAACAGTCACGTAATCGATAGTTACTTAGCGAATATCCACGCATTAGGCTATTGCCCAGAAGGCGATGTTGTAGCAGATGCTTGCGTCTTTTTAGTGTCAGAACAGGCGAGATTTATCACAGGTTGCATTATGCCTGTAAGTGGTGGCGCAGAATTGGGGTATAGAAGATATGCTGACATTTAGTAGAACGCGTTATGATCAAAAATATAGTAGTTAAAGATAAGAGATACAAACTGGATGGAAATGCCGGCAGCGATGCCATACATAGAGATCCGATATATTCCTATGCCGTTACGGAACTTTTGGATGGTAGCGGCTTGAAAGGCGTCGGAATCGCATTTACGTTAGGCGAAGGAAATGATCTGGTATGTAAGGCAGCACAGTATTATGCTGAAAAATTAAAAGGTAAAGATATTGAAGATGTGATGGCTGAGTTTGGTCTTATATTTCAAGAATTATCTAACGATCAACAATTTAGATGGCTTGGTCCGCATAAGGGTGTTGTTCAGCTAGCTTTGGCCTCCGTCACGAATGCTTGTTATGATCTTTGGGCAAAACACAGAGGTGTTCCGCTGTGGAAATTATTGATAGACCTGTCTGCAGAGGAGATCGTGAATACGCTTGACCTTTCTTATTTAGAAGAAGTGCTCAGCAAAGCGCAAGCTGTGGAATTATTAACTAAACAACTAAATGGTAAGAAAGAAAGAAGTTTGGTTCTTGAAAAAGGGTATCCTGGATATGATACTTCCATTGGTTGGTTCAATTACTCGGATCAAAAAGTAAGAGAGAATTGTCATAAAGCAATAGCTGATGGGTTTACCGCGATGAAATTGAAAGTAGGATCTACCGATGCAGAGCGGGATATTCGGAGGGCAAACATTGTACGTGAAGTAGCCGGTGATGATATCAAAGTAATGCTCGATGCTAATCAACAATGGAATCTTCCACAAGCAATAGCCATTTGTGATGAGTTAAAAAAGATGAATCCCTACTGGATTGAGGAACCGACACATCCCGATGATGTGTTAGCACATCAAATATTGGCAAAAAGCATTGCGCCAATAAAATTAGCCTTAGGAGAGCATGTTCCTAATAAAGTAATCTTTAAAAATTATTTACAAGCCCGGGCTGCTGCTTTTATACAAGTTGACGCGTTACGTGTTGGCGGCGTAAGTGAATTCATCACCATAAGTTTACTAGCAAAAAAATATGGTATTCCTGTGGTACCACATGTGGGTGATATGGGGCAATTGCACCAGCATTTAGTGTTATTCAATCATATCTCTATTGGGCACGAGGTACTTTTTTTAGAACATATACCACATTTACAGCAACACTTCTTGCACCCCGCACAAATAGTCAACGGAACGTACATAACGCCTCAAGAACCAGGAAGCAGTTGCGATTTTAAACAATAGAATTCTCTCAAAATTAAAAGTATTTAATGTCATGATAGGTTCGGTAGATTTAGCCATAAGTATATTTTACATTCTGGGAATTGTAACCATCGGGCTTTGGGCAGGCATTAAGCACAATAAGAAAATAGAGGATGCAGATGTTGCCGGAGAATATTTTCTAGCTGGAAAAACATTGCGCTGGCCGGTAATTGGTCTGGCTCTTTTTGCCACTAATATTTCCTGTGTTCATCTAGTCAGCCTGGCTCAAAGTGGTTTTGATACCGGATTACTCAATGGCAATTTCGAATGGATGGCCATATTCACGCTAATTCTACTCGCTGTTTTCTTTGCTCCTTTTTATATCAAGTCGGGCGTTAGTACACTGCCCGATTTTTTGGAGAAGCGATACGATCGTTCGAGTAGAGATTGGTTAGCAATCGTATCTGTCGTCTCAGCCGTCATAATCCATATTTCTTTTTCTCTTTTAGCGGGCGGAATTGTACTTAAAACGCTCTTTGGGGTCGATATGTATACTAGTATTGTAGTCATTTCTATTATAACGGCGATTTATACTGTTATTGGAGGACTACGAGCGGTAGTCGTTACCGAATCAATACAAACTATTGTCTTATTAGCGGGCGCTATTATCATGAGTGTAGCCGCCTATCTAAAAATGGGAGGATGGGAGCCGATGGTCAAAGTGCTTCAGGATAATAATCAGATGGATAAATTATCGATGATGCGACCGCACGGAGACAGTAGTGGAATGCCATGGTATGCGGTGTTTTTAGGATATCCTATTATTGGAATCTGGTATTGGTGTGCAGATCAAACTATTGTTCAACGTGTATTAGGAGCCAAAGACGAAACTCACGCTAGACTTGGTCCACTATTTTGTGGATTTATAAAGATTCTACCCGTATTCATATTTGTCATGCCGGGCCTTTTTGCATATACACTATCGCAAGCAGGTCACTTAGATATTAGTTCGCTAACAACGACCGCGGCCGGGAGCACCAGTACAGATACGAAGGGAATTTACACAGTAATGATTACGCAACTGTTGCCAAATGGCTTGATGGGGATTGTGGTTGCCGCATTATTATCAGGATTAATGAGCCAAATTTCCGGAGCTCTTAACTCCATTTCGACCATGGTGAGTTATGACATATACCAACGATACAAACCAGAAACAAATGAGCAGAAATTAGTTAAAGTCGGCAAAATTTCTGCAGGAATAGCTCTTTTAGTTTCGTTATCATTATTGCCTTTGCTAAATAATTATGAAAGCATTTTTAATGGTCTTAATGATATCATTGCTCATATTGCACCACCGATAACCTGTGTTTTTTTGTTAGGTATTTTTTGGAAGAAAGCATCAGCAATCTCGGCAAAATACACTTTATGGCTTGGTTCGGCAATGGGAATAGTGGTGTTCGCTATTAATAAGTTGTTCCCAGCATCTATAATCGGTCATATTCCATTCATGATGATGGCTTTTTACCTTTTCTGTTTTTGTGTATTTATTCAGATAGGTCTTTCTTATATGTTTCCAGTTAAACACACTGCCGAAAGCCAAAAACTATATTGGAGGTCGCCACTGGATCCACTCAGAATTAAAGGTTCAACAGGTTTTGGCAATTATAAAACCATCTCTCTTCTTCTACTAGTACTAATGGCCTTTTTGTTTTACACCTTTCGTTAAATCTGATCATGCCATCATTTTAAAACCTATTACTTGAACATTAAATCAGCAGACGATGAAAAAACAGGACATTTTAATTCTATTATTTGCTTTCGCCTTCAACATTTGTGCTGCACAATCAATCGTTCCGTCAACAAAACCTAATCCTGCCCAGCAAGCTATGATCGATCGAGGGTACGGCATGTTCATACATTTTGGTATAAATACATTCAATGATGTAGAATGGTCTGATGGCACGTTACCCGTATCTAGTTATAATCCAACAAATCTTGATCCCGAGCAGTGGGTGCGTACTGCAAAAGATGCTGGGTTTCGCTATGTACTACTTGTGGCCAAGCACCACGATGGCTTTTGTCTGTGGGATAGTAAATTTACAACATACGATGTCGCATCTTCTCCAGTAAAGACAGACGTCGTAAAAGCGGTCGCTGAGGCTTGTCAGAAATACGACGTTCAGTTTGCTATTTATTATTCTTTGTGGGATAGAAATGAACCATCTTATCAAGACCAAGATCCTCAAGCGTACATCAACTATATGCTGAACCAACTTACCGAGTTGTATACAAATTATGGTGTTATCGCAGAGCTCTGGCTTGATGGTGGCTGGGATAAAAATCCTTCAGACTGGGGAATTGATCAGATATATTCTCTTGTTAAAGGATTTAATCCAGCATGCGCGGTGAGCGTTAATCACACGATTGTAAACGAGGAAGGGAAACGTGATTACACAATTCCGTCTGAGATGACTGTCAATGATAAATATTTCTTCCAGTATTTTCCTTCTGATTTTCGACTATGGGATCCCAAGATGATTTCGAAATTCGATCAGAAACAATACATACATCAAGGAGAATCCTATTATCTTCCATTTGAACATACTATTTGCATCAGTAAAAATTGGAACTGGTTTGAAAAAAGCCAACCATTGCCAACACGAGATCTGGATGAGTTGGAAGAACTATTTTATTGGTCTACCGAAAACAACAACTGTATGGTCATGAATGTATCTCCTGATCAAACAGGAAGAATTCGAGAATACGTAGCAAATACTGCCATAGCTTTAGGGAAAAGGCTTCAATTAGCCCCACACATGCCCCTTCCTCGAAATGGCAAATTCATTTCTTTAGAAAAGCATACAACCGCCACTAGTGTCTGGCCTGATCATCATGACAACTACGCATCTAGTGCCATCAACGATGGGAAATTGGATAGTCGTTGGGCGGCTAAAGATCTCACTGCAAGTGTTGAAATGAAATTAGACCCCAACGAGGCCTTTAACAAAATCACCATATTTGAATACCAAGACACACAAAACCTTCCGGATGGCTTTTCACAAGTGCGAGTGCCAAGAATCAAAAAATACAGTATTGCTATCTGGCAACAGAACCAATGGCAAACTATTTATCTAAGTGACGTACCTATGGGTGACTGTAAGGTGATAAAATTTCCAGCACGTTATCAAACAGAAAAATTAAGATTTAATGTACACGAAGCAACTGCACCACCATCTATTTATGAATTAAGCGTAATAAATATACCTGAAGCCGATGCAATATAGTTTCAATTTTGATACAACGGGTATCTATCAATATGTCAGTTGGAATGACAGTTAACGCGCATATAACCAAATAATTGATGGATCGGTCATAAAATAATGAATGTTCATTTTTTTCTCTGAAAGAATTTGGAAGATCGGCATCTCTTATATATATTTGAATTATAATAGCATAGTATAGTACAGATATAATTATACTGCGAACCAATATATTATAAACCTACTTAGAACCAATTAATCATCATCTCTATGATTGTGAAACCTCTTGATTCGCATAGAATCGTTTGCGTGCTCATTTTTGTCTTTTTGAGCTTATGTTCGATCCAGATCCAAGCACAAACTCGCGTCAAAACAGTCGCGGGTACGGTCGTTGATACGTTAGGCAAAGCAATGGCGGGTGTAAATGTTGTTTCGCTGAGCGATCGAGCAAAAGCTACCTCCACAGATGCCAGCGGTAAGTTTGTGCTCGAAGCCTCTGAAGGCACAACATTAAAATTTACGCTTGTTGGCTACACAGAGCACTTAGAAATTGTTCCTACGGACCGGTCGATTCTGAATGTCGTTATGCGCGAATCCAGCGATGGCATTGATGAAGTCGTAGTAACGGCACTTGGCCAAAAGCAACGCAGAGAAGCAATTGTCGGCGCTGTTACCACGGTCAAGCCTGGTGAACTGAGAATCCCCGCTTCCAATCTCACAAATGCAATGGCAGGGAAGATCGCTGGCGTTATCGCTTTTCAGCCAAGCGGGCAGCCAGGGTTGGATAATTCAAATTTCTTCATACGTGGCGTCACCACTTTTGGATACAAAAGAGATCCCTTAATCTTAATAGACAACACGGAGATGACTGCAAATGACCTTGCTCGATTACAGGTGGACGATATTGAAAGTTTTTCTGTTCTGAAAGATGCGAGTGCAACATCACTTTATGGAGCACGGGGCGGTAACGGTGTTATTTTAGTTAAAACAAAAGAGGGTAGGGAAGGAAAAGCAAGTATCGGTCTGCGTATGGAGCAATCGATTTCTCAGCCAGTAAGATCATTAGAACTGGCCGATCCCGTGACTTATATGATGCTTTATAACGAAGCCATGATCACACGTAACCCGTTGGCTCCTCGGCCATACAGCCAAAATAAAATTGCGAATACCCTAGCCACGATGAACGGTCATCCAGATAGTAATCCCTACGTGTATCCCGCGGTAGACTGGCTGGATATGTTGTTTAAAAAGAGAACTACTACAGAGCGAATAAATCTAAATGTCTCTGGTGGCGGAGGCGTGGCGAAGTATTATGTCGCAGGATCATTATCTAACGACAATGGTATTTTGCGGAACGACATCAGGAATAACAACAATAGTAATGTGAACTTCAAAAATTATCAATTAAGAAGTAACGTAAACATTAATTTAAGCCCATCTACAGAAATGATCGTTCGACTGTCTGGAAACTTTAATGAGTATACAGGCCCGATGACATTTACCGAAAACTCGTACGGAACAGATTTATATAATCTGGCCACACATACCAGCCCAGTTGATTTTCCTGCGTACTATCTTCCTGATGCTGCTAACCAGCAGACTAATCATATCTTGTTTGGCAATGAGCCAGATGGGCCAGGTTCTACCAATCTACGCTTTTCAAATCCTTACGCGGCACTTTTGCGCGGAAATCAGCGCTACTCCGAGTCGCGTATGTTAGCACAATTCGAGTTAAATCAAAGTCTTCGTTTTATAACCGAAGGTCTTAATTTTCATGCTACAGCAAGCACCAATCGGTATGCGATCTTCCGTTCTACATTAGCTTATGCACCGTTCTATTATAATATACAGACTTACGATCGAGCATCCGACGAGTATACGCTCAATTGGATAAATTCGCAGCCTGACCAAGCTCGCGAATACCTGAATTATTATAACAATGGAAATAACTTAAGCACGTTCTTGTACTTACAGGGTACATTAGATTATAACCGAGCTATCGGAGAAAATCACAATGTGAGTGCCGCATTAATCTACTCCCAACAACAAACGCTTAATGGAAATGCAAACTCACTATTTAACTCATTGCCATTTCGAAACCTGAACCTTGCTGGAAGGGCTACTTACTCGTACTCAAACCGCTACTTTTTCGAGTTCAATTTTGGCTATAATGGCTCTGAGCGTTTTTCTGAAAATCATCGTTATGGATTTTTTCCAACGATCGGTGGATCTTGGATCTTGTCAGAGGAACCATTTTATGGAGAAGGGCTGCGTACTGTTGTAGATAGATGGAAGCTTCGTGCTAGTTATGGTATGGTGGGAAATGATGCGATCTCAGACCGACGATTTTTCTACTTATCGGACGTCAATCTGAATGACCCAAATCGTTCTGCTATGTTTGGGACAAATAATGCGTATGGAAGGGATGGCGTTAGTATTAGAAATTATGAAAACCGTAATGTCACATGGGAAGTATCACGACAGCTTAATTTAGGTACTGAGATGACGCTTTTTAAAGATTTTAGAGTAATTGCTGAATACTTTCGTAACCTAAAATCTGATGTATTGCAAGATCGTGCTAGTATTCCTACTTCTATGGGTTTAGAAGCTCCGATTTCTGCCAATATAGGAAAGGTAGAGTCACAAGGCTTTGAACTATCGTTAGACGGAAGAAAAAACTTGAATAGTAGCTTGTGGCTTGCCGCAATGGGTAATTTTACATTTGCCACGAATAAGTTTCTCGAATTCGAAGAACCTGCTTATAATGAGCAATACCGCTATATGAAAGGTCAGCCTTTGAATAGGCAGCGGGCATTTATTGCAGAGCGTTTGTTTGTGGATGATTATGAAGCACAAAATTCTCCTACTCAAATTTTCAGCTCCAATGGTATTGCTCCAATGGGAGGCGATATAAAGTACAGAGATCTAAATGGAGACGGAAAAATAGATTTCGATGATCAAGCATTTGTAGGTTATCCTACAATCCCTCAGATAGTGTATGGTTTTGGCTTTTCCATGGGCTATAAGGGCTTCGACTTATCCAGCTTTTTTCAGGGACAATCTCAAGTATCTTTTATGATTGATGCCGCACGTACTAGTCCATTTATAAAAAGCCCGGATGCAATATTCCCTGGTGATACACAATTGCTACAAGCATATGCAGATAATCATTGGTCTGAAGCTAATCAAAACCTATACGCGCTTTATCCAAGACTAGGAACAAATGGAGCTATCATAGAAAATAATAGGCAAGTAAGCACTTGGTGGATGCGCAATGGTAGTTTTTTGCGACTTAAATCGCTTGAATTTGGATATACTTTGCCCGCAAGATGGTCTGAGCGATTACATATGAAAAACTTCCGGATATACTTTAATGGACTAAACCTACTTACATGGGCACCATTTAAAATGTGGGATCCAGAGTTAGGCGGCAACGGTTTTAATTATCCGCTACAAAAAGTATTTAATGTGGGATTGAACGTAAATCTATAATAAAATGTACAACGATCATATTATGAAAATATACAGATTTTTAGGAATGCTACTTGTGGTTATGTTAGCCACTTCATGCAACTACTTAGATGTTATTCCTGACAATGTTGGGACGATCGATTATGCTTTTCGCAACAGAAATGAGGCAGAAAAATACCTTTTTACTTGTTACTCTACTTTACAGAGAATGCAGTATCCGCAACACAACCCTAGTTTTACCACGTCGGGCGAAATCGTCTATCCAAATGATTTACGCGATAACTTGGGGATGGATGCACTTGGATTTAACATAATCCGCGGAACGCAGAATGCAAATAATCCGGGTCTAAATTACTGGGACGGAGAAGAAAAAGGACTTGCTCTCTTCGCTGCTATCAGATATTGCAATACCATGATTGAAAACGTGGATAAGCCGATCGACTTAACCGAAAGTGAAAAGTTAAGATGGATCGCGGAAGCAAAATTCCTCAAAGCATATTACCATTTTTATCTTATGCGGATGTATGGTCCCATTCCCATCACCGATAGCAATCTCCCAATTAGCAGTGATGAAAATGCAGTTAAGGTCAAAAGAATGCCCGTAGATCAGGTTGTAGAATACATCGTCGGCCTGCTCGACGAGGCAACTCCAAACCTTCCCTTAACCATTACAAACCAAACGACCGAGCTGGGGAGAATTACCAGAGTAATTGCCTTATCTGTGAAAGCAGATGTATTAATGACGGCAGCAAGCCCGTTATTCAATGGCAATGCTGATTATGCTGGTTTCACGGGGAAAGATGGAGAAATGCTCTTCAATACACAGGTAGATCAGTCCAAATGGGTCAAAGCAGAAGAGGCATGCCTAGCTGCTATAAACTTATGCGAGCAGCAGGGATTGCGCCTGCACACCTTTGTGCCGCCTGCCAATATTCCATCCAATCTTCCTGATTCTCTACGACAGGTGCTTACGTTACAAACTGCAATTACAGAAAGATGGGAGTTAAATAACGAACTTATATGGGCAATAAATCCCGTATTTGGATTTGGTCAACAGGAGTTTGGAATGCCTCGTCTCAACGCTGGTTCTACCACCAATCTGATTGCACAAGGTACTTACGCTGTTCCGATCTCACAGCAAGAATTATTTTATACCGATAAGGGCCTACCGATCAATGAAGACCGGACGTGGAACTATTCAAACCGCTTTAGTATTAGGACTTCGCAGTCAAAAGATCGTTTTTACGTCCATGAAGGATACGAAACCATAAATGCTCATTTTGATCGAGAACCAAGGTTTTACTCCTCAATCGGCTTCGATGGAGGGGTTTGGTACGGCAATGGAACATTTGACCCAGAAAATGCGCAATATGTGCAAGCTAGAGGTAGCGCTTCCTTTGCCGGGCCAAAAGACGATATACGGATCAATATTGCAGCATGCTGGCCAAAGAAAATAGTGAATTACCTAACGGTCTATGAAAGGCAGATGACTTGGGAACCTTACCGATCTCCTATCATTCGGTTAGCGGGACTCTACCTTTGGTATGCCGAAGCGATGAATGAAAACGGTAAGCCGCACGCTGAAGTGCTAGAGTATGTAAACCGCGTGAGGAGCAGAGCCGGTCTTCCATCTGTTCAGGAAGCATGGACAAATCATTCCACACAGCCAACTAAATTTACTACAAAAGATGGCCTCCGAGAAATTATACATCGTGAGCGCCGTATAGAATTGGCATTCGAGGGCAATGTAGGTTGGGATTTAAGGCGCTGGAAAGAATTGCAAGAAGTATTGAGTAGGCCGATGCAGGGTTGGGATATCTACGAATCGCAGGCGAGTAATTTTTATAGACCGCAACTGCTGTTTGCGCCAGTATTCAATCAGCGAGACTATCTCTGGCCAATCAAAGCCAATAATTTAATCGTAAATAACAACTTGGTTCAAAATCCTTTGTGGTAAAATACAGCAAGCTATGATGTCTAGAAATGCAATTAAGCTATTATTTCTTCTACCAGTCTGTCTATCAATGTTTGGCTGTAAGGAAATGGATGGCTTTAACGATGTAGTGTCGCAAGACACTACCAAACCCGAAAAGGTAACCAATATCCGGGTCGAAAATTTTAATGGTGGAGCACATATTATTTATGATCTTCCAAAATCTCCGAATTTACTATATGTACTAGCAAAATACCGGATTAATGATCAAGTAGAAGGAGAAACTAAATCTAGCTACTATACCGACACGATTACTGTAAATGGTTTTGCCGCCGATACGCCTCATGAAGTAACGCTATATGCCGTATCTCGTGCAAATATCATGTCAGATCCAGTTTCGGTTACTGTTCATCCTAATAAGCCTGTATATCAACTAGTGGCACCTACTATTACGTTGACTTCAGATTTTGGAGGAGTTAATGTAAAGGCACAGAATACCTTAAAACGAGAGATTGGGCTAATATTTGTCGCTTTCGACGACAATACTGGCGTTATGGAAGTTCAAGATCAATTGTTTACTAGAGAAGAAACAATAGACTATTCCGTACGTGGTTACTCTAGCAGCGAACGCAGGTTTGGCGTATACGTGACAGATCAATGGGGCAATATTTCCGATACTACCATTGCCAACATTACTCCATTATATGAAGAGTTGCTGGATAAAAGTAAATTTCGGGTTTATCAACTTCCTACCGACTCGCCAATTGGCTACAATTGGATTCTTCCTAATCTATGGGATGGAAGAAATGATGGCGACGGTTGGCATACTGTTGATGGAGTTCGCCCACCATTTGTCTGTAGTTTTGATGTAGGAAATCGCTATAAGCTTAGTCGCTTTGTCATGTGGGCTAGGGCTGGAGAATACGCTTATGGACATGGAAATCCAAAAGTTTTTTCACTATGGGGCTCCTCGTCGGCACAACCGCGAGATATACAGTTACCGCTTGTTGCCGAGGAGGGGGCGCAGATTGGCGATTGGATAAATTTAGGAAACTATCGCTTTCCAGATCCACCATCTGGCGCGTCACCCCGACAATCTAATGCTGCAGACGAGGCATTCGTTAGATCTGGTGTAAGCTTTGATGTGCCATTAAACGCTCCTGCTGTACGTTATCTTAGGCTATCCATTGCGGAAACATGGTCTGGTGGAAGCTCGGCGCACGTCATAGAACTTTCCCTGTACGGATCGCTCAATAATTAACCCTATATATACTATATAATATGAAAAATAGTGTTTTTAGACCTTTTGTGTTAGCCATTCTATTATTACTTGTAGGTTGCGCAAAGTTGGATACTGATTTTCGTGAGTTCTTGGCTCAAAATGAGATCATTTATACCGGAAGTGTAGAAAATGTTTCCTACCGGCCTGGCAACTTACGTACAGAGTTAGTATGGAAGGCAAGTACTGACGCAACCATTGACAGGTATGTTGTATACTGGAATGACAAAAAGGATTCCGTAGTTGTTAAAGCACAGCCCAATCAAGATACATTAAGGGCACTTATTAACGGGCTTAACGAATATTCCTATAGCTTCACAATACAGTCTTTCGATAATAAAGGGAATAAATCAATTCCGTTTAATGCGAACAATGTGAAAGTTTATGGTACAGTATATACCCGTAGCTTGCTAAACAGGCAAGTCAATATCGAAAGACCATTTGTCTCATATAGCGAGGAGTCAACTATCTTAAATTTCCTAGCTCCAGATACGATTAATGTATATACTTTAATAAGTTATCAGAAAAAATCCGGGGATAACGCAACCATAAAAATTGGTGCTGATCAACGAACAGTCGCCGTGCCCGACTATAAGCTTGGAACAGAAATAAGCTATAAATCTTTTTACATGCCGCAGAGAAATTCTCTGGATACCTTTGCGGTTTTGAATTTCAGTACCTTTCCTTCTCATGTGTACCAAGACATTGAATGTGATAAAAGTCTTTTCCGAGAGGTCAGATTGGAACATGATGTATACACATTGGGAGAGAGTCCTCTTAGAAACCTGTGGAGTGGTAAGCGAGAGCCAGAAGGATATCCAGACATATACCATAGCCAAGATAATGTGCCAATTCCGCACACCATTACGTTTGATATGGGAAAAGTATATACAAACCTTTCCAAATTTGAGGAGATTGGCAGAAACTGTTGCCATAATCCAGTAGAATTTGAGGTTTGGGGAATTGATAACATCGATAATGCCGAAACGCAATTAAGACCCAACGAATCGGGCTGGAAAGCAGAAGCAGAGCAAAAGGGCTGGACTCTACTTTGCGATGCTGTAAGAACCGACGATGGCGTATCGCCCATGATGTTTAATATTATTGAAAATCCACCGGCGGTAAGATATATACGGATCAGAATCAAAAGAACTTCCAATAACGAATCAAGGAATAGTAATATGAGCGAGATTACTTTCTGGAACAAAGAATAAATGGTGGTTCTTTGGACGAAACCATATGCTAAAACAAGCAGACTTGCCATATATATACTAAATACAGCATTTAATTGATGAGAAGAAAAAGACATTTTACCCTTTATAGCTTGACGACAATTGTATACACATTTAGCATGGGCGATGCCCTTGGTCAAGGCGATCTAGAATTGAGGTATCATGAACCTGCGACTGTTTGGGAAGAATGTCTTCCCTTGGGCAATGGTCGGCTAGGTATGACGCCAAGCGGAGATCCATTCTCAGAAGATATTGTACTCAATGATATCACCCTCTGGTCCGGAACTAAGCAAGATGCCAATAATTATGATGCCCATAAAAGTCTCCCACGAATAAGAGAACTTATTTTACAGGGGAAAAATGATCAAGCGCAGGATTTAGTCAATAGCAACTTTGTTTGTTTGGGCCCTGGGTCGGGTGGTGCCAAGTGGGGGAAATTTCAGACTATGGGAAAGCTAAACATCGCATTTGATTATGGACCTGAAAATAGCGGACACAAGTATAAAAACTACCTACGAACCCTAAATCTGCACGAAGCTATAGCACATACTTCGTATACATTAGGGAATACCCATTTTCAAAAGGAATATTTCTCCAGTTTCGACGATGATGTACAAATTATCAAATTGACGGCTGACAGGGCGGGAAAATTGAACTTTAAGATAGCTCTTGATCGTCAAGAAAGGTTTGAGAACAACTTAGTGGACGGGGATTTAGAAATGTCCGGACAGTTGGATAACGGCATTGATGGTCAAGGGATGCGGTACGCTGCTCGCGTTCGAGTGATACCAAAAGGAGGAACTTTACTTTCAAACAAAGACAGTATTGTGGTAAAGGGAGCTTCGGAGGCTACGATTTACATAGCAGCAGGTACGGACTTTCGCGCTGCTGATTTTAAGACGATAATGAAGCAAGAGCTGAATAGAGCAGTCAAAAAAGCCTACAAGGTGCAGCGTGATAACCATATCAATCACTATTCAGGCTTATTTTCTCGCGTCAAATTCGATTTAGGCAGCGGAAAGGAGAAAGAGTGGACGACAAAACAGCGACTAGATAATTTCTACAGTAACCCTTCGGACGACGTTTCACTGCCTGCATTATTCTTTCAATATGCTCGATATCTGAGTATCAGTAGCACACGTCCTGGGTTATTACCACCTAATTTGCAGGGACTATGGGCGCACGAGATAAATACACCTTGGAATGGTGATTATCACTTGGACGTAAATGTTCAAATGAATCACTGGGCACTAGGAGTGGGTAATTTGGCAGAACTTAATTTACCTCTTGCCGAGCTGGTGAAAGGGCTCGTGATTCCTGGGCAACGTACCGCCAAAGCGTATTACGATGCTAATGGTTGGATCGCCCACGTGATAACAAATGTGTGGGGTTTTACGGAACCTGGCGAAAGTGCCAATTGGGGTGCATCCAATGCGGGGTCTGGCTGGCTATGCAACAATTTATGGTCTCACTATGAGTATACATTAGATGAGGAATATCTTCGGGATATATATCCTGTATTAAAGGGTTCGGCAGAATTTTATAACGATGCGCTAATCAAAGAGCCAAACAACGGTTGGCTGGTCACTTCTCCATCTGTATCTCCTGAAAATTCATTCTATCTTCCCAACGGAAATCAAGCAAGTATATCCATGGGCCCGACTATCGATAATCAGATTGTCAGAGAGCTGTTCACCAATGTCATCACTGCAGCAAATAAGTTGGGGGTCGATAAGAAATTTACAGCCGTTTTAGCGAGCAAGCTTAAGCAGCTCCCGCCTCCAGGAATAATCAGCAAAGATGGCCGTATACAGGAATGGTTGGAAGATTACAAAGAAGTAGATCCGCAACACCGACACATCTCGCATCTGTATGGCCTATATCCAGCATCTTTAATCACTCCTAATAAAACACCTGCACTAGCAGAAGCTGCGAAGAAAAGTTTAGAAGTACGCGGAGACGATGGCCCAAGCTGGGCAATTGCCTACAAACAGCTATTTTGGGCACGGCTTTTAGATGGCGACCGTGCTTTTAAGTTGTTGAAGGAAATTTTGAAGCCTACCACCAGAACAGATATCAATTATGGAGCCGGAGGTGGAGTGTATTATAACTTACTCAGTGCTGGGCCTCCTTTTCAAATAGATGGAAACTTTGGAGCTTCAGCTGGAATTGCGGAAATGGTGCTACAGAGCCATGACGATTACATCCACTTGCTACCTGCGATACCAGAGGCATGGAAGTCGTATGGTTCTGTAAAAGGCCTTAAAGCGAAAGGCAATATAACTGTTGACATGACATGGAGGAATGGTCAAGTGACAAATTTTAAATTATTTTCACCTGAAAAAAATACACTGACCGTGAAAGTCAATAACACGCTGAAAAGTGTTCAATCGGAAAAAATATGACAAGACCCAATTAACGAGTCCCATCTTTCACACATCCGATAACTATTTAATATATGGCAATTGATAGCTGTATGGAGAGATTTTAGTTCTCCTTACTAAGCTATCAATTGCACGATAATCATGATGTCTTTTAGTTTTCATCATTTGATGTAGTATGATGCTCGGTTTCGATGTTTTCTACAACCGTTTTACATGAGTTTTTTGTCGCTAAGAATATTACAATAAAATATTCTTTGTATTGCTCATAAAAAAAATATATTTGTCATAATAGAATAGAGTAGAACAGATGTGTTGCTTTTTTCTTAACCTAGTCTTATTCCCAATAGCTAGGACCAGATTATAAACTATGTAAAACATGATGATGAATTATTTTTTCACCTGTAGGCCAAAACAATTTAGTTATTCGTATTTGATTGGCGTTTGGCTAGTTTTTCTTTCGAATCTTGGCGTGGCCGCTGCACAGCAACGCACAGTTACTGGTTTCGTTAAAGATAGTCAAACCCAACATGCACTAGCCAATGTATCTATTCTTTTAAAAGGCAGTTCGGTCGGAACAACTAGTGACCGACTTGGCCAATTTTCAGTTGATATTCCTGAAGATGGCGTCTTGATTTTTTCTTCATTGGGATACCGTACTCAAGAACTAGCTGTAAATGGTAGTACATTGAATATTAGCCTCGAACCGGAAGGTTTTGAACTGGATGATATCGTTATTGTTGGCACAAGAATGAGAAAAAGCGATCTTACAGGAGCAATAGGTACTATATCAGCGGAGCAATTAAAAGAAGTGCCAACCACAGACCTCACTACCGCTATGCAAGGTAAAGTACCGGGGTTGTATATCTCTAGGTCAAACGCGGCACCGGGAGAAGATATAACGATTAAAGTGCGTGGTACAAATTCTATTTCATACGGTACGAATCCGGTTTACGTGATTGATGGTATCATTGCCGAAGAGGGATTGCGGATGGTAAACCCAGATGATATTGCATCGATTGAGGTACTAAAAGATGCTTCATCCACAGCATTGTATGGTTCTAAAGCTTCTAATGGTGTCGTAGTCATCACGACGAAAAAGGGGAAAACTGGAGCTGGTAAAGTGAACTATAGTGGTTTTGCCACGGTAAGCAACTACCAGAGGCGATTGAAGACGCTGGATTCGCGTCAGATGTACGACTTACGAATTGATGCATTTGCCAATGCTTATATGGACGAAAACCCTAATGCGGATCGGCAACAGTACATAGAGGAGGTTTTAACGAGAGCCGACCGATCTAATGCCATCTTTGATGCCGAAGAGTTAAGAAATGGTCAAAATAATATCACTTCAGATTGGTTGGGTGAGGTCGTACGTACTGGTCTGGAACAAAATCATGCTTTAAACTTTTCTGGTGCCGATGAAGAATCGAACTATTTTCTAGGATTTACGTACTCCGATAATGCTGGTGTGCTCGTTAAATCTA
Organism: Sphingobacterium populi; assembly: GCF_001586775.1. Lineage (GTDB taxonomy): Bacteria > Bacteroidota > Bacteroidia > Sphingobacteriales > Sphingobacteriaceae > Sphingobacterium > Sphingobacterium populi. The sequence continues at coordinate 220,982 of NZ_LQXS01000001.1, forward strand.
ATTACGAACGTATTGGCGGACGGTTTAACTACGAGCGGCGGATTAAGCCTTGGTTAAAAGTGGGTACCAATACATCTATATCCAGAGCCGTGAAAGATAGGCTCGATGGCAGCGCATATGAGGCGGCATTAATGGGAAATCCCATGCAAGAGATAGATACAGACAGGCTCTACATGTATTTTCAAGGCGTTCCACAAATGGGAAGTTACAATCCAATACTTTCGCAGGATATCGACAGTCGGGAATTGCATAATCGTGTTTTGACCGCAAATTTTGTGGAAGCGAATCCCATCGAGAATTTATTTATACGTACGACGCTTTCAGCGGATATTTACAATAAGGAAGATAGTCGTTATGTACCTAGTTACGTCGGTCAATCGATGCGTGAAGGCTACAATGGACAAGGGTCACAGTGGCGAGGGCTCAAGGAATATTGGCAATGGGATAATTCGATCAATTATGAAAAAACGATCGGAAAACACCGCTTTTTTGGTCTATTGAGTAGCATGTTATCTAGTACCCGTGGTAACTCCATCAATATGAATGGATACAATTTTCCAACAGATTTTTTAGGATCAAATAATATGGGGTTGGCCAGTAACAGGAATTTGAATAACATCGGTTCTGATTACAGAACGCACAACTTGTTTGCCGCCATCGCGCGGATGAATTACACCTATGATGATCGATATTTATTAACGGCCACCGTACGACGCGATGGTAGTTCAAAATTTGGAAATGGAAACAAATGGGGGACATTCCCATCCGTTTCTGGCGCATGGAATATAGACAGAGAAAGCTTCATGGAAAATGCAAGTTGGGTCAATCAATTGAAATTGCGGGCAGGTTTTGGATTGGTAGGTAATCAAAATATTCCAGATTATTCCTTTATGACTGTATACTCGCCTAGTTATTCATTAGGTTCTGTAGGTTTCGTGCCCGAAGATAGTAGGTTTGGAAATCGAGATCTCAGGTGGGAGAAGCAACAGCAATGGAATGTCGGGATAGACGCAAGTTTTTGGAATAATAGGTTATCCATTACGGGCGAAGTGTTTGCCATGAGCAATAGAGATCTTCTAATGAGAATGTCTTTATGGCCTTCATTTGGTTACAATTACCAAATTGCTAACGTGGCAAAACTAGATAATAAAGGAATTGAGTTTAATTTTAATGCTTTACTGGTATCAACCTCAGATTTTCAATGGCGTATTGCTGGAAATATTGCGCACGATCGTAACAAAGTAAGGCAACTACTTGATGGAGTTGATGTACTATGGAATGGCGGCAATATTATGTCTAGAGACGGTAACTTATTTGTCGGAGAGTCTCTAAATACTTATTATTCCTTTTCTGCCGAGAAGATTGCGCAGCAATCGGATATGGGACGTGTTGAGAACATGACTTTTTATAATGATTACATCGTACGTCCGGGAGATATCTTGCCCAAAGACCTCAATGGCGATGGCAAGATTACTCCAGAAGATGATATGACAATTGTTGGCAAAGCCGACCCAAGATTTTATGGTGGATTCACAACAAACTTACGATACAAAGGACTTTCTTTAGATGCTGCATTTGTGTATTCGTATGGAGCCAAGAAATTTGATTGGAAGTACGAAAGGATGATGGACGGCAATGCTACGGCCGGTCCTGCTCATGAGGACCAGCTCGATCGATGGACACCAGAAAACACAGATACCAATATTCCAAGAGCATATCGAGGTAATAGATATAACCGTTTCGGATATGGTTCTACCAATTGGGGATTGATGAATGCCTCATTTCTGCGCTTGGCCGCGCTCACCTTACGCTATAATTTCTCTCAGGCAAGTATTAACCCTGTTTTAGAAAATCTAAGTGTATTTACATCGGCCAATAATTTATTTCTGATCACTCCTTATAAAGGATATGATCCAGAATCAGGCGAAGGGTTTCCGCTAGCGAAGAGTTTTACCTTTGGACTCAATGTATCATTCTAATCTGATATTTACTTTGCAGGCGATTCAAATTTTTTAAGACAAAACGAAAACCTCATGAAAACGACTATACTATTTATATTAATCGCGGCAATGACACTCTTTGCGTCTTGCAGCAAATTTCTGGACGTGGCGCCAGAATCTAAGATACCTGATGAAGCAATTTTTGAGAACGCGGAGAACCTAGATGCCTATATGTTGGGTTTGTATAAAGCTTGGCGAGATGGTCATCGAGATCGTATCGGCATGTACATGGGAACCGATGAAGCTAATATCGGAGGAAATCAATGGCGAGACGATAATGCAAAGCGAGGACTGGATATGTACCAAGAAGGCATGAACAGTACCAACGGAATCGCTTTAGGAATCTGGAGAAACCGTCATGAGGTAGCATCAAGAGCTGCTAATGCAATTACCTCCTTGTCGCAGACAGAAAGTACCAATAGCGATGAGTTCAATTTGAGATTGGCCGAAGCTTGTTTTCTCCGTGGCGTCAATTATTTTGAATTGGTGCAAATGTTCGGTGCCATTCCCCTGAGCGGTATGGAAGGTTTGGGTGAGTCGAATAGTAGTAGACAACCGCTAGATGTAGTATACAAAATGATTGAAGCAGATTTTGTCAAAGCGGAGAAGTACTTGCCCGATCCCGCAGATGCAAGTTACCAAGATTTACGTCGAGCTACAAAGCCCTTGGCACAAGCGATGTTAGGAAAACTTTACCTGTACGCAGCCGAGGAATCCGGTTTTCGCGATTATGAAAAAGCTGCGGCACAGTTTGAGAAAGTATATAACAACCCATATTATGGAGGTACAGGTGCACCTACTTATTCTGTCATATTTGATGCGAATAGTGAGAGCTCCGCTCAGCACCAGAGAGAAATGGTTTATGCCTTCCAATTTTCGAATGTAAGTGGCGACCAAAGCTCAATACAATGGGATATGGGATCTCGTGCAGTGACCAATATGACACCAGTGGAAGCCACAGCTTTATTTGCTGGTTTTGACGGGATTATGCCCACCGAATACGCCTACGAAATGGTATCGGAAGGAGGTTTGTGGGAAGAAGGTGACGTGCGCAGAGAGGAAAGCATACGATATGATTTTACTTGGAATGGCCAAACACCGTCCATGTCAGGTTATATCTGGGGAGACGAATTAGACCCACACATTAAAAAGTTTGAAGATCCTCGAATTCTTGAACAAGGATTGAGCACTTATTACAGTGGAAAAAATGTGCCTTTTATAAGGTTTAGTGATGTCGTTCTTTGCTATGCAGAATGTTTGTACCACATAGGCAGACAGAACGAAGGCATAACATTGATTAATGACATCGTCCGTACTCGAGCTTTTGGTGGAACCCTACCGGGAACAATGCGCTGGTCTACGGATATGGGAGAGGCGGAGTTTACGGCAAACCTGATGGATGAGCGAATGCGTGAACTGTGCTTTGAAGGATGGCGAAAATTAGATTTAATGAGAACAGGTTTACTCAAAAATTATGTGGAAAAACGAAATAGATGGGTGAGTGGCATGTATAAGCAAGAGCGAATAAATCCTGCAGTAAGCATTGAAAATTTTCGATTGCTTTGGCCAATCCCATTAGACGAGCTTCGTCAAAACCCAAATTTGACCGATGCCGATCAAAACCCTGGATATTAAGTGTACAACAATGAAGAGCGAGTTAAGAACAATGTATTTACTGCTTGATAATCAGCGTATGAGAAAAAGAAAATGGAGCGCCGCAGCGAACAGCGGAAACCGATGTATGCAGACAGCAAGCCGACGAATCCTCCTACTGTTGTTTTTTGGATGTTGGAGCGTGTCGTTAGTCGCCCAAAAATCAGAAAACTTGATGATTTGGGACGACGAGCCAGCACAAGATTGGATGACGCAGGCTTATCCTATCGGAAATGGACGTATAGGCGCTATGATCTTCGGTGGTGTAGATAAAGAGCATATCCAGTTCAACGAAAATAGCTTGTGGACAGGCGACGAACAGGAAACAGGTGCTTATCAGGCCTTCGGTGATTTATTGATTGATTTCGAAGGAATAGAGTCTCCGGAAGCAGAAAGTTATTCGCGCACATTAGATCTGAATTCGGCCTTGCACAATACCAAATTTGTAACAAGAAAGTCTTCTTTTTCCAGAACATATTTTGCTAGCAGACCTGATCAAGTTATAGTATTGGAATATAAAGCAAAAAAGAAGGGAGCCTACTCCGCAGTTATTCAGTTAGCAGATGCGCACGATGGAGCTGTGCAGGCAGACGGAGCACAGCTATATTTTTTGGATCGTTGCAAAATAAGATGTCTTATGCAGCTGCAGCACAGATTGAGCACGACGGCGGCAGATTATTCATAGAAACTGGCGAAGATAGCAAACCACAAATGCGATTAGAAAATGTAAACTCTTTTCGTATTCTATTAGCTGCGGCTACCAATTATAGCAACCTGCGGAGTGAGCATTGGCGATCTGGGGATCCACTTCAGAAAATACAAGAACAACTCAACCAAGCTACTAAACTTACCAGCAACGAACTCAAGGAACGGCATATCGCCGATTACCAAAGTCTATTCAACAGGTTCAAATTAAAAATAGGGAAGCGCAGTAAATCGGTTCGGTTACCTACTAAAAAGCGTGTTGCGCTATATAGCAAGAAATACGCTAGCGAAATCGAAACCTTATTAGTACAATACGGTCGCTACCTATTAATTAGTTCGTCACGAGAGGGAGGGCTTCCAGCAAATCTTCAAGGGTTGTGGAATAATAGCAATAACCCACCTTGGCGTTCGGATTATCATTCCAATATCAATGTACAGATGAACTATTGGCTAGCAGAATCTACCAATTTAGCAACATGTCATCGTCCTTATTTGGATTATATTCAATCCATTCGAGCGGTGAAAAAGGAACACACGCAGCAAGAATTCCCCGGTGTGAGAGGGTGGACGGTACGTACAGAAAACAATATTTTTGGTGGGGAAAGTTTTCATTGGAATACTCCCGGAAGCGCTTGGTTCGCACAAGCTTTGTGGGAACATTACGCCTATAATCAAGACAAGCATTACCTCAAAAAATTTGCGTATCCTATTTTAAAAGAAGTATGCGAGTTTTGGGATGACCAACTCAAACGCCGAGATGACGGTACGGTGGTCGCACCAAATGGTTGGTCTCCAGAGCATGGACCTAGAGAAGATGGCGTCAGCCACGACCAACAGATTATCTACGATTTGTTCACCAATTATGTAGAAGCATGCGATTCGCTGCAGATTGACATAGCATACCGAAACGATATCGCAAAGCTGCGCGATAAGCTGCTGAAGCCTCAAATTGGTCGCTGGGGGCAATTACAGGAATGGGAGACTGATCGGGACGATCCAGAAAACACGCATCGGCACGTATCACATCTTTTTGCCCTGCATCCAGGACGGCAGATTTCTATTAATAATACGCCCGAACTGGCCGAAGCAGCACGCGTAAGTCTTTCTGCTCGTGGTGACGAATCAACGGGTTGGTCCATGGCTTGGAAAATGAACTTTTGGGCACGATTGCAAGACGGCAATCATGCTTACAAAATACTCCGCAACTTTATTAAACTCGTCGATAGCGAAGGTATTGATTATGATGGCGGAGGTGGTGTTTATGAAAATCTGTTGTGTGCGCATCCGCCCTTTCAGATAGATGGAAATCTTGGCTACGCTGCGGGTGTGGCCGAAATGTTAATCCAAAGCCAAGAAGGATTTATCGATTTGCTTCCTGCGATTCCTGAGGAGTGGGAAGCCGAAGGAGAGGTTTCAGGACTTCGAGCCAGGGGAAATATAACAGTAGATATGAAATGGCGAAACGGTGAAGTAGTATCGTATAAGTTATTTTCCGACGCCGAAAAAATGGTTAGAGTAAAAGTAAATGGTGAATTCAAAGACATTGCCACCCAGCGCCTTTAAGCTATTGAGTAGATTTCACTTGGCCTCATTCAGCCAGTGAAAGAATTAGATATATGTTTTAGAACATCAAAAACGATTTGAATATGAAAATTAGACACCTATTGATCACGTTATTGTGCTGTATACTAGCTTTTAGCAAAGCTAATGCAATAGAAATAATCTTCGGGAAGGACGAGAAGGTAGATTATGATTTAAAAACTGGAACCTTTAAGATCAGTTCTCAAGGAAAAGTATGGTTACAAGATGGATTTTCTACGGCAAAGAATGGGGACGAAATCTTAAATTCTAAGCAGTACGAAGACCGCAAATATAGCGTATCTACCTTTGAAGATCACTATGGCGTAGGGAAGAAGCATATCTTCACCTCCACGCGCAAAGGTTTTCCAGATTTTAAACAGACGTTTTACGTCTATTCCGATCAGAATTATTTGGTGCTGGAAGTAGAAATCTACGACAAAAGCAAAGGCTTAGTTTCGAATCAGTTTATTCCGGTGGAGGGCAACCTTATTACAACTAGTACGGATGCACTTAGATCCCTTTTTTCGCCATTCGACAATGATGCCTTCATCAGCTATGAAAGTAAATCCATCGATGACTTTGATGAATTATACAGCGCCGAAGTCGGCGCGTTGTATCATGAGCAAAACCGGCATGGCTTTATCTTTGGCTCCATCGAGCAAGGTATTTGGAAAACTGGCATACAAACGTCTAAAAATCAAGATAAAACGGTTAAGATTAGGGCTATCGTCGGTTTTACAGCCAAAGATGTAACTAGAGACAATATGCCTCATGGCTCATTGGAAGGGCAGCATATTCAATCCGCTAAGGTGTTGATTGGTCAATTTTCGGATTGGAGAATAGGCATGGATACCTACGCCGCTCATACCAAAGCGCTTCAAAAAAGGAGCGTGCATGAATGGAAGGATGCTACTCCCGTTGCTTGGAACAGTTGGGGCGTCATGCAACAAGATATCAGTTTCGACAAACTTATCAAGGTGACAGATTTTCTGGCAGATGATGTTCCTGACCTCCCCACAGGTCAGTCGATCTACGTCGATCTAGATTCCTATTGGGATAAATTGTTAAAGGGGGGATTAGAAGGTGATTATACTGAACTCAAGAAGTTTGCGGATTATGTAAAATCCAAAGGTTTAAAACCGGGAGCATATTGGGCGCCATTCGTAGACTGGGGATTTAGAAATGGTCACGATCGTCGGGTTGAAAACTCTACGTACACATATGCTGATATTTGGACGAAAGTAGCGGACGGCTATCATGATATGGATGATGCAAGGGCATTGGACCCGACTCATCCTGGAACGCAACAACGCCTCGCATTAGTTATTTCCAAACTTAAGGAGTGTGGTTTTGAAATGATCAAGATTGATTTTCTGGGACATGCTGCGATAGAGTCGACACAGTTTGCTGATCCGAAAATAAAAACCGGAATGCAAGCATATGCGGTCGGTATGGAATATCTCATAAAGCAATTGGATGGTCAAATGCTAGTTTATGCCGCCATATCACCTAATATAGCCACTGCTCCATATGTACATGTACGCCGTATCGCATGCGACGCATTTGCATCTATCAAAGATACTCGATACACGCTCAATTCGCTTACTTATGGTTGGTGGCAAACTCATCTTTACGATTTTATGGATGGGGATCATGTGGTGTTTAAAGACGCTTCCGATACAGAAAATATTGCCCGTTTTTATTCTTCTTTAATTACCGGTAGCGTGGTTTTGGGAGATGATTTTTCTCAAGTTGGGAAATGGCATGAAACTACCCGTAAGCTTTTTGGAAACGATGCGATATGGACTGTGATCGACGATGGAAAGTCGTTCCTGCCAGTCGAAACAAACGAATACGCGTCAAGAATTTTTGTTAAACATATGCCGGAAAATAGCTTTATCGCACTACTAAACTACGATGATTCAGATCAAGATATGGTTCTATCTGCAGATCAGATAAACCTTGACGACCAAGCACACTATCAATTCATCGACCTAGAGGATGGTGCTAGAATACCTTTTGGCAGCGTACATATGCGCGCAAAAAGTGCTAAACTTTTTTCAATACAGAAATACTAGCCGAACTAATCTAAATTATACGTTAACCAAAATTATACTATTTACATGAATGCTATTGTCCATAAAGTTCTTTTCGTTGTTGCCTCCACATTCCTGACATCAATACATGCTCTGTACGCACAGCCGGTAGTAATTCCAATCGAAACTCAATCAAATGCTTTGGTACTCTTTAAAGATTCTGCTGGATATGTTACCGTAGGATACTTTGGAAAAAAAATGAGCAATCAATTGGAGTATGCTATGGTGCCTTCAGCGTATCGGCAAACCGACGACTACACTGGACTTTCCAACTCCGTTTACACACCCTCAGGCTCAAAAAACATCTTAGAACCAGCTATTAGTGTGGTCCATGCAGATGGTAACCAATCTCTAGATCTGAGGTATGTGGCACATCGGATCAATAAAGTAGATGATAACGTTTCGATACTAGAGCTTATATTGAAAGATCCTATATATGATCTTTCAGTTACATTATACTACAAGTCTTATTTTAAACAAGATATGATGGAGCAGTGGGCAACAATAGAACATAATGAAAAAGGCAACGTAATCTTACATAAATTTGCTTCAGCAAACCTAACACTGAAGGCACCGTCTTATTGGCTAAGGCAATACCATGGAGATTGGGCAATGGAAATGCAACCTGAAGATTCTAGAATTACACATGGAATAAAGACCATAGACAGTAAATTAGGGACACGCGCCAATTTATTTCAACCATCCTCTTTTATGATTTCTCTGGATAAGCCTGCTGCTGAAGATACTGGCGAAGTGCTGTTTGGTACACTGGAATACAGCGGTAATTTCAAGATTGATCTGGAGCTAGATTATCTCAATAACCTGCGTATCATTGCAGGTATAAACAACTACGCTTCTGCCTATACGTTAAAACCAAAAGAAAAATTCACCACACCAACGTTTAGTTTCACACTATCCAATCAAGGAAAAGGCAAGGCATCGCGAAACATGCATGACTGGGCACGAAATTATAAAATACTAGATGGACAGGGTGATCGACTGACATTGTTAAATAATTGGGAAGCCACTTACTTCGATTTCAACGAACAAAAGCTGAAGGGCTTGCTTAGCGATACTAAAAAGTTAGGGGTAGACTTGTTCTTATTGGACGATGGCTGGTTTGCTAATAAATATCCACGTAACGATGACCATACTGGGCTCGGTGATTGGCAAGAAAACAAAACTAAGTTGCCCAACGGTATTGCTTCGCTCATCAAAGAAGCTTCTGATGTGGGTGTTAAGTTTGGTATATGGGTGGAGCCAGAAATGGTTAGCCCGAAATCTGAGCTCTATGAGAAACACCCAGAGTGGGTCATAAAACAACCGAGACGAGATGAACACTATTTTAGAAATCAGCTGGTATTAGACCTTTCTAATCCTGCTGTTCAAGATTTTGTATTCGGTGTGCTCGATGATCTTTTTACCACAAATCCCGAAATAGCTTATATCAAGTGGGACTGTAACTCTATTATTTACAACGCATATTCTTCGTATTTAGAACAACAAGAACACTTTTACATAGCATACATGAGGGGTTTGTACAAGGTGCTGGAACGTATTCGCGCAAAATACCCGAAGGTGCCAATGATGCTGTGCTCTGGTGGTGGTGGCCGGGTTGATTATGCCGCTCTAAAATACTTTACGGAGTTTTGGCCATCAGATAATACGGATCCTTTAGAACGCATCTTTATGCAATACGAATATTCTTATTTTTATCCATCGATCAGTACATCTAACCATGTGACGGACTGGGGAAAGCAATCCCTAAAATTCAAAACAGATGTAGCCATGATGGGCAAATTAGGATTCGACATTGTCATCAGTCATCTGGATGAAAAGGATCTTCTATTTTCTCAGCAAGCGGTAGCACTATATGACCAAGTAAAAAATACCATTTGGTATGGAGATCAATATCGTTTGGCAGACCCTCGAGAAGGAAACTTTGCTGCAATTCAGTATATGGATAACGATCGATCCTCTGGCATAATTTTTAATTATTTGGTGAATAATAGATATAATCAGGGGACTGCCTTCCCAGTTCGCCTCAAAGGGCTCGAGGCAAATAGGAAATATACAATACAGGAGATTAACCTATACCCAGAAACTATGTCGTCTTTGGTAGGAGCACAGGAATATTCTGGCGAATTCTTGATGCAAGTAGGTTTTAATCCTGATTTAAATACAGATCGTAAAAGTGTGGTTTTAAAAATCGAAGTAGTTAATTAGCAGATAATGAAAAAGATACTATTTATTGCCGCTTTACTATTAATAGCTTCGTTGTCGCGAGCAGCTGTGTCGCTGCCCTCCGTATTTAGTGATAATATGGTGCTGCAACAAAACAGTAAAGTTAAAATTTGGGGAACTTCATCCAATCAGGGGTTAGTTACGATATATACTTCGTGGAACAATCAGCAGTATGTAGCACAGATACAAGCAGACGGCAATTGGGAAGCATCGGTCAATACGCCCTCTTATGGTGGTCCTTACGAGATTCGAATAGATGATCAGGAACAACTTATATTAAGCAATATTCTAATTGGCGAGGTCTGGCTGTGCTCCGGACAATCCAATATGGAAATGCCATTAGCAGGCTGGGGAAAGATCGAAAACTACGCTCAAGAAATTGCAAATGCCGATTTTCCTGATATCAGATTCTTACAGGTTAAACAGCGAACGAGTGATTTTCCACTTTACGATGCTACCGTTGAAAATAACGGATGGGTAGCTGTATCGCCCGAGACGATTGATGCTTTTTCGGCGACAGCCTATTTTTTTGCTCGGGAAATATACAGCAAGACGGGCATTCCGATCGGCTTGATACATACTTCTTGGGGAGGTACGGTGGCCGAGGCTTGGACAAGTCGAGAAGCTTTAACGGAAATTCCAGATTTCCACTCTGCATTGCAACGATTAGGAAACGTGGAAAGCAAGCATATTTTTGAGCAGGAGATGGCAATCTGGAATCAATTGCTAATGCAAAACGATCAAGGGCGACCAAACGGCACTCTGGGATGGCTCGCACCGGAAGTAAATGATGGTGACTGGCCTAAGATGCAACTGCCTAATATGTGGGACACAGAAATATTGCCTGGATTTGATGGTATCGTTTATTTCAGAAAGAAAATTCAGTTGCCTATGCATTGGATAGGTCAAAAGATAGAGCTCCATCTAGGAATGATTGATGATGATGATATGACATATTGGAATGGTAGCTTGGTTGGAGAAACACAAGGCTACAACCAAAATAGAATTTATAAAATACCTGCATCTCACGTACAAACACAAGAAGTAAGTATTGCTGTTAGGGTATTTGATGGCGGTGGCGGCGGAGGAATATATGGAAATCCTGAAGAATTATATGTGCTGGGTCCTAATAAGGAGCGTATATCCTTAGCTTCTGAATGGAAATACAATATAGGTTTGGACCTGTCAAAATTACCTCCTATGCCTTCGCCAAATGAAGGTCCAAACCGTGCCACAGTGTTGTACAATGCTATGATACATCCGTTTATACCCTTTAACATTCGTGGCGTAATCTGGTATCAGGGAGAAAGCAACGTGGAGCGGGCCAATCAATACCGTACACTGTTTCCAGCCATGATCAATGATTGGCGCAAGAAATGGAAGCTAGGAGAATTTCCATTTTATTACGTACAATTGGCGAATTATATGAAAAGGGAAAGCGAAACCCGTGAGTCCGCTTGGGCAGAACTTCGCGACGCACAAAAGGATGCTTTGGCTTTACCTAATACAGATATGGCTGTCATTGCAGATATAGGAGATGCAGATGATATACACCCAAAAAATAAGCAAGAGGTTGGAAGGCGTTTGGCGCTATTGGCTTTAAAAAATCAGTACAAGCAACAGGTGATTTCTGGCGGACCAGAATTACTTTCTTACCGTATCCGAGGAGATGAAATTCATTTGAAATTCAAACCTAACGGATCAAAATTAGTGAGTAACAACCGTGACCAGGTATTGGCAGGGTTTTCCATTGCTGGGGAGGATCAGATCTTTTATTGGGCTGAGGGCAGAATTAAAGGAAATGTTGTAATTGTAAAATCAAAAAATGTAGCGAAGCCAGTGGCGGTGCGATATGGTTGGGCAAATAATCCGGATTTGTCGTTGTATAATGCGGAAGGGCTACCAGCGTCGCCATTTAAAACGGATGATTGGCGAGATAGCACAACGCGATAGGAGAAATTATGAGTTGCTTTATGTTAAGCAACCCCCAATGGTGAAAATATCCAAAACACAGCAAGCATTAAAACCAGTAATAACGCGTAATACCACCAACGATTGCTCCAAGGAACAGTTGCAACTTTATTCTCCAGTGTGAGCTTAAAATGTTGGTTCATGGGATAAAAATGTCCGATGGCAAACATCAGCATTGCCGTAACGACAAACAGAATCGCCATGATGTGGAGAAAATGAAGCTGTATTGGGAAAACAAACTGGGTAAGACTGTAGCAAATAATATAGAAGACAATACCCACTTTGGCCGCAATTGGCGGGATTCTCGTTCTGAAAAATCCTAAGAATATGATGGTAAATATCGGAATACTGAAAATTCCGCTAATTTGTTGGATATAGAAATAAAACCCTTTCTCACTATAAATGATAAATGGAGCGATCGTCATCGCAAAAAGAGATATTCCAATCTGAAACAGCTTTCCCGTCCTAATCATTCTATTATCAGACGCTTCATGGCCATGGTTTTTTGCGAAAATCGGTTTGTATATGTTAAAAATAAACAGGGAACTAGCTCCATTTAGGCCAACATTAAAAGAATTGATGGCAGCTCCCAGCAATACTGCTGTCGTTAGCCCAATCATAGTTGCTGGCAACACTTCTTTGGCTAATGCCGGAAATACAGTGGCCGTGCTAGGTAAATCCAAGATGGCGTTTATTGCGATCAACCCAGGGATATTAATTAATAATGGACTTAGCAATTTCAAGAAACAAGCTAACGCAATACCTTTTTGGCTTTCAGCGAGGCTTTTCCCGGCAATAATCTGCTGGACAATATATTGTTCCATTCCCCAATAGTATAGGTTAGCAAGGATCATTCCTGTAAATAAGGTCGCAAAAGGAACGGCATCGTTGGGTCCTCCGATGGCATTTAGGTGATGCTTTTTGTGTGTCAATACGGTTTTGAGTCCGTCATATAAGGAGTTATTGCCTAGGTGTTTGAGGCCAAAATAGGGTATAGCAATAATTAAAATCAACAATCCAATACTAAGTACAGTGTCTGATATCGTGATCGCCTTGAATCCACCTAGAATCGTAAAAATAGCGCCAAATAAGCCGATAATCCAGATCAACAACCAGATACTTTGCCAATGATTGATCTCTAAAAAATTGGAAACGTCGAAAAGGCTGTCTAGGGCGATTGCTCCGCCATAAAGTGTTGTCGGAAGTAAATTGAATAAATATCCGAAGAGAAATACAAGAGATACCAAGTTTTTTGTACTGCTATCGTATCGCTTTTCCAAAAAATCTGGTATGGTATTGATACCAGATTTTAGATAAATAGGAACAATGTATTCAGCAACCACCAACATGGCAAAAACGGAGGATATGCCCCATCCTATAACAGACATATTATTGATATAAACGGATTCGTTTTCACCAATTAACTGATTGGCACTTAGGTTACTCAAGTACAGAGACGCGCCTATTAAAATAAATCCATTTGATCGATTAGCCAAGAAAAAACCCGAAACCGTTAGGCTTCCTTTCTTCTTTTTAGCAAAAAAAATCGTTAGGCCTAAGCCCAAAAAGATAAAAACAACAAAACTTATTGCTGAAACGATAGACATTATGAAAGTTAAAGCGAGTTTCGTTTAAATAATTTTGTCGGCATGATGTATTTGATCGGGCGCCGATTTTTGACAAACTCAGCTGCCAACTTACCCATTTCGGCGAAATCGATAGAAAAGGTCGTTATTCCGTCAAAAATAATCTCCTTTATGTTATCGTCATTATGAGACAAGATGCCTAAATCTTGACCCAGTTTAAGGTTCTTTTCCTTCACATCTTTGAGCATTTCCCATAATTCAAGATTATGTATGGTGAAATAGACCTTATGTTTTTCTATACTACCTTGTTCGTAGTAATTCTTGATCGTACCGTTGATTTTGTAGTCTTTAATGAATTTTTGGAAAGAGTTAAGGACATCATTGGGTTCGGCAGAAAAATGCTTAAAAAAGAATATAAATTCATCGAACTTGCGAATTTCATCCAGTAGGCTGACAAAAGCTTGGTAAGATGAATCGCTAAACTCCTGTACAATGTAAGAATATGATGGATTTAGCTTGACGAAGCGATCAACTATTAATGTTTTTTTTGCAGGTAGTTGTTCTAATAAACCGGCAGTTTCGGGGCCTTCGATAGGAGCGATCACATATACACCGTATTTGGAATTGACTTTGTTAACAGTTTGTTGAAAAACATCATAGTTATTGTGATGGAAAAATAGGTCAACTGTAACTTGGTCTCCTAAACTTTTTCTGAAATTTTCGTAAAAAGTCTCCTGAAAAGTATCAAATGCATAGATTATTAGACATACTTTTAATGGTTGATTGCTTGAATCAGAAATGACAAAATAACCCAATCGGTTTTTAGACTCTAAAATTCCGCTTTCTTTGAGTTCTTTATACGCGTCGACTATTGTCTGTCTTGCGAAGCCTAGATTGTTAATCATTTGATTAACTGATGGCATAGCATCGCCTATATTGATGATTTTTTTTTCTAATGAATTTATAACACCTTGTACAATTTGCTCTCGTTTTGAATAGTGAGCAAGTAGCGATAACTGCTTAATTTCATGAAATATCGTACTATCTTCTGTCATAAATTGATGTCGTTGTTTTTGTGTATCTGCCTATTCCGACATGAGCACCAGTTTCAAAAAATAACATGGTTTCTTCTTCGGAAACTGGGTGTTTCCAAACGTCATTTTAGCATTTAACTAATATAAAACTTTGAATCTAATTTCTTCGCAAATTGAAAATTTAGGTATTTCCAAATTTGTATAGTACACAATTATCTCATCTGGAATTCCATTCTGAGTTGATATTCGATTTACTCAGAATGAACGTCAATTTTGTTATTATTTTTAAAAAACACTTGATAAAATCATCGATAACTTAAGCATTGTCATTCTAATAAGCTCACTATTTTTGGCTGTTCACTTATTCTTCACGCAAACTATTTGTAGGATTTGCCAGCGCTGCCCTAATGGCTTGAGAACTAACTGTAAATAATGATATCGCGACTACACCAAATCCGACGGCAGCAAAGATCCACCAGTGTAAGTCGGTATGGTACGTAAACTGCATGAGCCAGCTCCCCATAGCCTAGTATGCTATGGGAAAAGCCAATAAGCACGCAATCGCAACTAATATGATAAATTCTCTATTTAATAAGTTGACTAAAGAAAATACTGATGCCCCCAACACTTTGCGCACACCAATCTCCTGTCTGCGATTTTCTGCCATATAGGCCGCCAAGCCGAATAGACCAAGGCATGAAATAAAAATAGTAAGAAAGGTAAAGAGGCCTGCAATCTTACCGAGCCTGTGCGTATCCGTAAATTTGGCGTTATACTCTTCGTCGATGAAATTATAAAAAGGCTCGTTTGGATTATATTTTTTGAAAATCTGCTTTGTTTTCTCTACCGCGGCCTGCGCCGGAAGGTTAGCGTTTAATTTGATATGCATCACAGAAAACCAACTGCTGGCGCCGTACATCACAACAGGGCGAATTTTTTCAAAAGGAGACCCCATAATGACGTCTTTCACCACCCCGACGATATGCCAATTCTGACCCTCGTCACGTATGTTTTTGCCAATAGGATCTTCCATACCCATTGCTAGTTGGGCAGATTCTGTTATCAAAGCTGCGTTGGAGTCAGTCGGGAATTTTAATAAATCTAGATCTCTTCCTTCTATTAATTCTAGCCCCAGTGTGTTCACCGCACCTTCATCAATATTGAGGCTATCAAAAGTATGCGTGTCATCCGATGTTTTCCCTTCCCAATCAATCATTCCATTACTCCAAATACTCGTCACCGGGGATAGGCTACGTGTGATCGATATAGCTACATCTTCGTTGATTAATTCGTTCTTTATAAGAGGGAAGTTTTTAGTGATATCACCCGAAAGAAATACGTAGATAAGGTTGTTTTTATCGTACCCATTTAAACGATTTTGCGCATGTTCTATTTGCTGTCTGATTACCAAGGTAGATATCATCAGGATAATCGCAATCGTAAATTGTATGACGACTAATGCCTTACGCGGATTAATTGCGTGATTGAAGTTTGCGAAGTTGCTCTTTAGTACTTTCAAAGGCTGAAAACCTGAAAGGAAAAAAGCGGGGTAAGAGCCAGCCAATATGCCGGTAAATAAAATGATGCCGAGCAAATAAAGCCACAACGAAGGACTGCCAAAATCGACTGCGAGCGAGCTACCAATCAATTTACTGAAAGCAGGAAGGCACAAGAGCACAATGCCAATAGAAAGTATGCCGGCTAGTGATGCCAAGATGATGGATTCGGTAAGAAACTGTGCAATAAGAACGTAACGAGGTGCACCAACTACTTTCCGGACACCTACCTCCTTAGCACGCTTCTCGGATCGTGCCGTAGAAAGATTCATAAAATTAATGCAGGCAATCAAAAGAATGAATACGGCGATAATAGTAAAGAGCTCTACCATTTCGATGCGTCCACCAGCCAGTTGGCCATTTTCGAATTTGGAATACAGCCACCAGTCTGGAAAGGAGTGAAGGAAAATTTCATTTTTCGTACCTCCATGCTTTATCGAAACCTGTTTTATGTTCTGGTTTGCCTGTGCTAGCGTGGCTTGCGGAGTAAGCTGCACGTAGGTGAAGACCGAGTTGTTACTCCACAGATCATCAGCACGGCCCAGGCGTTTCATGTAAGACCAAGGTAATAGGTATTCGAATTTAAAGCGTGTATTGCTGAAGATCTTTAAGTACGCCCGATACAGTTGCAAAGTCTGCACTATCGATTCGAACTTGTTTGCCTAATACACCTGTCTTCCCAAACAGGCGCATGGCAAAAGCCTCCGTGATTACGATGTCGTTTACGCGAGATAGCGCCATTTTTGTCTCACCAGTAACGAGTGGAAAATCAAACATAGACAAAAAGGTGCTGTCTACAAAAGCACCTCCTGCGTTGACCTGATGCTCGTCTACCGTAAACAAGAAACCCGTACCTGCGTAACGAGCAGCCTGCGCCACCTCCGGATAGTCTGTTGTAAGAGTTGGACCCAGTGGTTTTGGCGTGTTTGCCCAGATGTGTAGTTCGTTGTTCAACATACCACGATTCATCGCAACATAAAGTTGGTCGCTCTTTTTATGAAACGTATCTACACTCCGTTCATGCTTTATCCACAAAAGAATCATCATAGCACTCGCTAACCCTAGAGATAATCCAGCGATATTTAATATGGAAAAACTTATACGTTTCGTAAGGTTTCTCCACGCTATTTTGAAGTTGTTCGTCAACATTTATAGGCAAATTGAAGTTATTATTAAACAAGTATTTTTACTTCTGCAATCACCTCGCCAATAGTAAAACCTTCGTGATAGTGCAATTAAGGCCGTTTAAGGATTTGATGGTGTTCGATATTGAACAGTGCTTGTTCGCTTTTGAACAATGGTATAATTTCTTAGTTGGTCATTTTTTGAGCCTTATTCGGTGCGTCTTTTAAAATCTGCAAAGACGCACCGAATGACGCACCTCAAGTATGCGATTTTGTGCATATTTTAGTGCTTTTTACCAAATAAAAAACCCTGCAATCTGTTGATTTGCAGGGTTTTAATGATTTTTGGTGTTACTCTCTGTGATCCCGCTGGGATTCGAACCCAGGACCACTACATTAAAAGTGTAATGCTCTACCAGCTGAGCTACGGAATCGAACTTCTTTTTAGAAGTGTACTTCGTTGTTTGAAGTGATGCAAAAGTAGAAAAATCATGTATTCAGTCCAAATATTTGCTGCAAAAAATCGTCACAGGGCCAATAAATCATTGTTTATCAGTTGGAAAAAAATATCATTTTTTTGATCGCTTCAGTCGTTGTGCTCTAAAATGCCCTATCGCCGGCAATACAATATCCTTTTTGCTCCATTGATATCGCATAGAATTTCTACATTGCTGAATCCTTGAGCCTGCACGACTGACTTAGTCTCTGAAGCTAAGTATTGATTAATCTCAAAATATAAAGCACCATCTGCAGTAAGCTGTAGAGCGGCAAAAGCCGCAATTTCTCGATAAAATACTAAGGGATCCGCATCTTCGACAAATAATGCACTATGCGGTTCGTGGTCGAGCACCTGCACGTTCATTTCCAATTTCTCTGTAGGTGTAATGTAGGGCGGATTGCTCACAATCACATCGTAGGTATCCGATTTACGGATCCAGTCGTGCCAGTTGAGTACATCTAAATTTTGGAATAGTACCGCGGCATTCATTTTACTGGCATTACGCGTTGCAATTATCAAAGCTTCGTTAGAGATATCAATACCATGAACGGAAGAATGAGGGATTTTTTTGGCGAGACTAATTGCTATGCATCCACTGCCTGTTCCGATGTCCAATATTTTAGGAGCCGATCTTTTTTCTTCTTGCGCGATGACTAGGTGCACCAATTCTTCTGTTTCAGGCCTGGGGATTAGTGTATGTTTGTTGACGTCAAACATAAAACCATAGAACGGCGCCTGGCCTAAGATATGCTGTATCGGGAACTGTTTTTTTAGTAGTTCCAATACACGCCAAAACTCCTCAACAGTACTATCGCCTAGCTCTTGCTGCAAATTCATCTGTGCCTGTAGTCTTGAAATAGACAAGATATCTGTCGTTAAAATATAAAAAAGACTTTCAATCTCCTCCGGTGGATAGTACGCCTCGAGCTGTTTGACAAACTCTGCGCGCAATTTATATAGCGTTTGCATATGCAAACTTACGAAAGCCGATTCTTTTATTATTTATTGATACGTATTTGATAGCTTTGCTACATGATAACTGATGAATTGTACATGAAGCGCTGTTTGCAGTTGGCCGGTATGGGGGCTGGTACTGTTAGTCCGAATCCTATGGTCGGCGCGATAGTGGTGTATGATCAGCAGATTATTGGAGAAGGATTTACTTCGCCATATGGCGGTCCTCATGCCGAGGTGAATGCAATTGAAGAAGTCATCCAGAAATACGACGATGCCGAAGCGTTCCGCATGTTTAAAGACAGTACGGTTTATGTAAGTTTAGAGCCTTGTGCGCATTTTGGCAAAACGCCGCCCTGTGCTGATATGCTGGTTCGCTATCAATTTAGGAGAGTGGTGATTGCCTGCCAAGATCCATTTGCAAAAGTAAATGGGGAAGGTATACGAAGATTAGAATCTGCCGGTATTCAGGTCACCGTTGGTGTATTAGAGCAAGAAGCGAAATGGCTGAATAGGCGATTTTTTACAAGACTGGCGTACCATCGGCCATATGTGATTCTTAAATGGGCACAAACAAGTAATGGTTTTTTCGCACCGCTAGAAAATACACAACAATGGATATCTAATGTCGCCAGTAAGCAACTGGTGCACAAGTGGCGCTCGGAAGAAGATGCGATTTTAATAGGAACGAAGACAGCTCTGATCGACAATCCATCGTTGACTGTGCGTAATTGGCTCGGACGACATCCCAAACGAGTGTTGATCGATAAGAATCTGTCAGTGCAGGCTGATGCCGCAATTTTTAGCCCTGATATCGAGACCTTCGTTTTTAATGCCAAACAAACTGATTGGAGCAGTCATCTCAAATATATTCAATTAGAAAATTTCGACCTGTATCTCCCGCAAAATATTCTCTACCAATTGCATTTGATGGATGTACAGTCGCTAATCATCGAAGGCGGTGCCAAAACATTGCAACAATTCATTGATGCAGGTTTGTGGGATGAGGCGCGCATATTTTATGGTAAAGAAATGTGGGAGACAGGAATACGAGCGCCACAATTGCAAGGTAAACGAAGAGAACAGTATGCCGTCGGCAGTGATTTGGTAGAAACTATAGTGAAATATTAATTTTCTTTAAAAGAAATTAATTAATTTTAAAGGTGGAATATCCGGAGAAATTATTACAGTTGATATGGAAATGTCGACTTTATGCTAAAGTAGATCTTCATTGTGTCGGCGGCGAGCGCATACAAGTGTTAGAACCAGGGCGACACAATGAAGATGCAGGACCCGATTTTTTGCACGCTAAGATTCGAATCAACGGAATGGTTTGGGTTGGGCATGTAGAAGTCCATTGGAATGCAGGTAATTGGTTTGCACACCTACACCAAAATGATCGAAGTTTTGATAATGTAATTCTCCATGTTGTATGGGAAAACAGATGTGACGTTAGGCGGCGTGATGGTACCGTAATTCCTACACTTTGCTTGCAGCAGTATATTGCTCCCGAAATTTTGCCGTTTTACCATACGCTCTTTCAATCTCAAGGCATTGCTTGTGCGAGCCAACTTCATAGCGTGCCCGATTACACGAAGATGCAGGTACTGGATCGGATGGTGAAAAATCGTCTTGAAGCGAAAACGGTAGAGATATTTGGTTATCTCGCACAGCACGCGAATGATTGGGAAAAAGTAACACAACACTTATTTGCCGAATCGTTTGGTATGCGTGTCAATAAGCACGCATTCGCCCGGCTAATTGCATCGCTACCCGGAAATATACTAGACCGTTATCAAGGCCAGCGCGATGTGCTCGAAGCATTGCTATTTGGTCAAGCTGCATTGTTGCCCGATAATGTTATAGATCATTATACCCTGAAATTGAAGAAAACATACCTTTATCTTCGGCGGCTACATCGATTAAATCCCATGGAAACGCATGAATGGCGATTTTTGAGAATGCGCCCGGCCAACTTTCCTACGATTCGTATTGCACAGTTGTCATCAGTATTTGCTCATGTAAGCCGTCTCTGCCAGTTAATCTTATCTCACGAAGATCTTCGATCACTGCAGCAGCGTTTTTTTGATTTTGTGCCATCCGCTTATTGGGCTACTCATTACCAGTTTGGTAAAGTCGTACAACCACGAAAGGTTCGATTGACCCCAGCGTTTTTAGATCATATCGCAATCAATTGCTTTGTGCCACTATTGTACAGTTATGGTCATCATTTTGGAGATGATGCGCTGCAGATGCGCGCAATCGATTGGCTCAATCAGATATCAGCAGAAAGTAATACTGTAACGACTAATTATGAACGAATAGGTTTGCAAGCACAGCATGCGGCCGATAGTCAGGCGCTGCTCCACTTGCATCAGCATCACTGTGAACGCAAAAAATGTTTATCCTGCGCAATTGGTGTTTATATTTTGAAGCGTGTGTAATTTACAAGCTCAATATTTGTCCAAGCTCTTTAAAACCTCGGTCAAAGGCAATGTCCGCAGCGGTCAAACCTTGCTCTGACCGTACTCCGACGTCTACGCCGTGTTCTAAAAGAAGAATGATAATCTCGATGTTTCCATGCTGAGTAGCTAGATGAAGCGGTGAAAGACCGCCTTGCTGAATTACATTTACATCGGCTCCCGCCTCTATTAGTAACTTTGCATTAACGGTGTCATTGGTGGCTAAAGCAGCATGTATCGGAAATACATTAAAACCATTTTGTGAAGGAACATTTGGATCGGCATGATGTCGAAGTAGCATTCGCACGACAGATTCATGGCCAAAATGTGCTGCAATGCCTAAAGGCGTAAAACCATTACTCGATATTTCGTGTACAATGTTGGGCTTTTGAGAGATCATCAGTTCCAGCTGCTCAGTATATCCTAACGCGCAGACCTCATGTATATTGATGTTTTTCAAATACTTTAAAATGACTTGAATAATCTGATTTTTTCTATAATAGCACGCAAGCAAAAGAGCAGAAACTTGATGGCTAGTCAACGAATCTAACAGTTCGGGTTGGCGAGATAGAAGCAAATCGAGATCCTGAAAATTCCCTGTTTCGACATATTCCTCCAAAATAATTATGCTCATATCAAGAAAAATTAATTTTTACGAAAATTTTATTTTATGGTGAAATTAATAAATAATGATAATTATTACCACTGATTGTTAAAATAGTAGTAGTGGTGCAACGATTGTTCATTACAATTACGATAATATTAGATTTAATTTTTTTAACTACGATTGTGGTTTTTTCGCCACAAAAGTAATGTAATGTCGTTTGTCGTATTGTTTATTATCATAAAATAGCTACTTTTGTTATGCCCCTCCCAAGGGCATGTTTTTCATAGGTAGATGTAGGGTCGATTAAGTTCTTATTCGGCCCTTTTTTTTATTTTTGACCTAAGATATACAAAAACAAACGAATGAGTAGGAAGATAGTAGTAGCTATTACTGGAGCGAGCGGCGCTATATATGCCAAAATCTTATTAGATTCATTAGTACAATTGCAGGATTCTGTAAGTGCCATTGGTGTCGTAATGTCACCAAATGCGAAAGATGTATGGAAAGTAGAACTAGGAGATGAGTCGTATGCTAATTACCCGGTGACATTTTATGATCGGAATGATTTTTACGCTCCCTTCGCATCTGGCTCAGCAGGATACGATACGATGATTATTTGTCCGTGTTCTATGGGCACGATGGCGCGTATTGCACAGGGTATATCTAACGATCTGACTACACGTGCGGCTGATGTGATGTTGAAAGAAAGACGTAAATTGGTGCTTGTAGCAAGAGAAACACCTTACAGTCTGATTCATTTAAATAATATGACGACTATCAGTCAAGCTGGTGGGATCATTTGCCCAGCTAGTCCTTCATTTTATAGCAAGCCACAATCGTTAGAGCAGCTTATCAAAACAGTTACAGATCGTGTACTCAGCTTGGTTGATCTGCCGAGTAATGGGTATCAGTGGGGGAATTGATTTACCTTTACCTATCTTTAAATCTGATCCTATTTTGTACATTTGTTCTCCAATGACGCTATTTAGATATTTGAAGTTGGAAAATCTACCAAAGTGCAGCCAGATTATATCTGGAAGCCTAGTGATACAGATCGATCGAATGGCGAAAAATTTGTTTAATCCATCTTACTTATTCACTTACACACCTACATGTCTATTGTTTTAATTACTTCAGCAACGTTGGTATCGCCTGGGCACAAGCATCATCTTTCGGAGGTAGATGTATTACTCGAGAAGGGTATCATCAAATTTATCGGTCAACCAAATACCATCGATTCTCAAGATCTAGAAGTAATTGATGCGAAAGGTAGCTATTTATCGGCAGGCTTTTTTGACCTGAATGCCAACTTTGGTGAGCCAGGGCTAGAAACAAAGGAAGATATGCAAACGGGTATCGCTGCCGCTGCTGCCGGCGGATTCACAGGCGTAGCCATTCATCCAAATACGAATCCGGCAGTGTACAGCCGTTCTGAGGTAGCTTTATTAGTTAACCGCGCGCGTGGTGCGGCTGTTGATGTTCATCCGGTAGGAGCGATAAGCAAAAAACGTCAAGGAGAAGAATTAGCAGAGCTATACGATATGAAATTAGCTGGCGCGATCGCATTTAGCGACGGCGACCGCAGTGTGCAACAAGCAGGCTTGTTGAGTCGCGCACTTTTGTATGCAAAAGGATTTGATGGCTTGATTATGGCATTTGCACAGGATGAGTCCATTGCCGGAGGAAATAAGATGAATGAGGGCGAGGTAAGTACGTATCTTGGAATGAAAGGTGTGCCCAATCTCGCGGAAGAGTTAATGGTGGCTCGCAATATCCAGTTAGCCGCTTATCATGATGCTCGTATTCATTTTTCGACGATATCTACCGCTGGAAGTGTTGAGCTTATTCGTCGTGCAAAGGATCAGGGGCTTCGCGTTACTTGTGATGTAGCTGCGCATCATCTCCTGCTAACTGATGATGCGGTGAAAAGCTTTGATAGTAATTATAAGGTTAGCCCACCATTGCGCACCAAACAAGATTTGGAAGCATTGCGAAAGGGTTTACGCAGCGGTATTATTGACGCCGTAGTTTCTCAACATACGCCACACGAAATCGAATTCAAACAAGTCGAATATCATATAGCAGCAGATGGCATTGCGTCTCTGCAAACCGTGCTGCCTACTTTACTATCTGCAGGGCTATCTACCGAAGAAATCGTAGAAGTTTTGGCTATACGTCCACGTAAGGTGGTAGGTGTCGATTTGCCGACTTTTGAAGAAGGTTCGACTGCCGATTTTGTTCTATTCGACCCAAAAGCAAGGTGGACATTGAATCAACAAAATAATCAATCTAAAGGAGCTAATAGCCCGTGGTTTGGCCAAGAACTTGTAGGTAAAGTATTGCTTACCGGAAAAAATGGAATACTTACATATAATACAAAATAACACATCGATATGGATGCACATGTAAATAATGCACTGCACAATGCTTTACAGTTCTATGCAACAGTAGAGGAGCAGGATTTCAATACAGTTGAAAGTGAGTTATCAGCAACGTTTGATGCCGAACTTCCATTTATGGATAAGGTTGCTCAGCTGGATGAAATTTTTGATAATCATCCGCGATTTGAAGAATTGCGTGAATATGTTTTCGACCTGTTGATGATTAATTTCTTCGCCGAAGATGTGCAAAAGCTGGAGGAGGATTATTTGGATTCTGAAGAATGGGAAGCGATAGAAGACGAAACGTTGGATCGTGGGAGTGAGCTACTTAATGTATTACTTTACCTGAAAGAGTGTGAAGATGCTGATGTTGAGCCTTCTTTGGATGATTATCTTAAAGAGTTTCTATTGGTGGAAGAAGATGAGTTTCAAGACGAGCACCGTATTTATGAAGAAGTAATCAAGAATCAAATCTTGGTAGAAAGTAGCTACGGTGAGATCGCTAAAGTAGCGGCTAAGATTCACGAAGAAGAAGAGATAAAAGATATATTCTATCCCTTGATGTCCTTTTTTGCAGAACCTCAACCAGATCAGGCAGCTATAGAAGAATTTTTGGAGCAAAGTGATCGCAAATCGTTAGATTTGGCTATTTACCAGCTAATTATTCAATTTAATAACTAAACCTTAATTATATGAGTAGTGTATCCGTAGAGACATCTAATCTGAAGAAGCAAGCCGCTATCTATGGCATTATTCTCGGTATTATCAGCTTTGTATTGGGCATCGTCACACTGGTAATAGGCGCCAATGCCACTGGTCTTATGACAGTTTCTTTTGTCAGTATATTATTGGTTTACATCGTTCCCCTTGTCATCACTTGTTTCTTGGCGGTTAGATTGCGTCGCAAGCCGGCGGATATTGGGACTTCCGCACAGCGTTAAGCCATATCTTTATTGTGTTAGCAATTTCTGTGACACTTTCTACTATTGGTTCTAAGATAGTGAGTCGCGTGATGCCTACACTAGAAGAGCGCGCAATTGATAACATGATGAATCTATCTATTGAATCGCTCGAATCCATGGGTTTCCCTGATGAGCAGATTGATGCGACGGTAGAGCAGCTAGAGGTACAAAAGGAGGGATTGTACACCTTTTCTTTAGCTAATTTGATTCAGGCATTAGCGATATCACTCATTATGTATTTTATACTGGCATTGATTTTAGCCGCAATCTTCAAAAAAGAACAACCGATCTTCGTGGATAGTACAGCAGAAAATGCACATCCTTGGCGGGATTCGCAAGATGCTAATAATTAAGTATTTTACGTTTTTATATTAATCGTTTATTTAAGTACATGTTACAGCCAGTCCGCATAGATATTTCGGTGGTAGTGCCACTTTATAATGAAGAAGAATCGTTGCCTGAACTTACCGCTTGGATAGATCGTGTGATGCTGCAACATGGATATCTTTACGAGATTATTTTGGTAGATGATGGCAGTACGGACCGTTCTTGGAACGCAATTGTACAATTGAAAGAAGCTAATCCTCATATAACCGGCATTCGTTTTCGACGAAATTACGGTAAATCTGCTGCCTTAAATGTGGGCTTTGCTGCGGCAGAGGGAGATGTGATCATTACGATGGATGCCGACTTACAAGATAGTCCGGATGAAATACCAGAACTCTATGATCGTATTACTAATCAAGGCGCCGACCTGGTATCAGGCTGGAAGCAGAAACGTCATGATCCTTTGTCAAAAACAATTCCTACCAAGTTATTTAATTCTGTAACGCGTAGTATGTCGGGCATACACAATTTGCATGATTTCAACTGTGGATTGAAGGCTTATCGAAAAGATGTAGTCAAAAGCATTGAGGTGTACGGTGAGATGCATCGGTATATTCCAGTATTGGCTAAATGGGCGGGATTCAGTAAGATACAGGAGCAAATTGTTAAGCATTATCCGCGAAAATATGGTACGACAAAGTTTGGACCGGGCAGATTTATCAAAGGTTTTTTGGATCTGGCTTCTATCTTTTTTGTAGGCAAATTTGCCAAACGGCCGATGCATTTTTTTGGTCCTATTGGCGTGCTGAGCTTTTTGATTGGTTTCGTGATTACTTTGTACCTTATTTTCGACAAGTTGGCCAGCATAGCGAATGCGACACCGTATCGCAATGTTACTGATCAGCCGCTGTTTTATTTATCTTTGGTAGCCATTATTTTAGGGACGCAATTGTTTTTAACAGGTTTTATTGCCGAGTTGGTATCCCGCAACGGATCTGATCGCAACAAGTACCATATAGAACAAGTCATTTAGATGTTTTTTTCCCTTATCATACCGCTGTATAATAGGCCGCAAGAAATTTACGAACTGTTGCAATCACTGACCGCGCAACAATATCAAAGCTTTGAGGTGATTATAGTAGAAGATGGTTCGCGTATACAAGCGCGAGATATTGTTCAAGCTTTTGATGACCAATTAGATATTCATTATTTTTTGACGGAAAACCGTGGCCAAGGGTTTGCTAGAAACTATGGTTTTGAAAAAGCAAAGGGTGATTTTTTTGTCGTTTTGGATTCAGATGTTATTGTGCCGCCTATGTATTTGCAGCACGTTGTTCAAGGCTTACAAGATCTTCAATTGGATGCGTTCGGCGGACCAGATGCTGCTCATTCTTCCTTTTCTTCCTTGCAGAAAGCTATTAGCTATAGCATGACATCTCCGCTAACTACCGGTGGTATACGAGGCAATAAAAAGCATATCGGTCCTTTTCATCCCCGAAGTTTTAATATGGGAATTTCGCGAGCGGTTTGGGAGCGTACACAAGGATTTCGTCTTTCCCGAAGATCAGAAGATATAGAATTTAGTATTCGAATGATTGCCGAAGGTTTTCGCGTAGGTTTGATTCCTGAAGCGTTTGTATATCACAAAAGACGAACAGATTTATCGCAGTTTTTTAGACAAACGTACCTTTTTGGCAAAGGAAGGATTGATATTTACAAGATTTATCCCAATGAATTGAAATGGGTACATGCGCTGCCAGCGGCATTTGTGATTGGGTTGGTTGCTTTGTCGATGCTAACGCTGCTGAATGTGCTGACTTATGGTAGTATGGGTATTTTAGTACAGATTGCTTACCTTGGATATGCTTTTTTATTGCTTTATACCATTGCGTTGTTCGTCCATGCTTATACGGTTACCAAAAATCTTATTGTGGCCGCGCAATCTATTCCAGCTTCCTACGTACAAATTGTAGCTTATGGATCAGGATTTATTCAAAATTATGTGGACAAAATCTGGTATCAGAAATAACTACTTAGCTTTGATCTTAGCAGAATCCTGCTTAACTTGAAGACGGTAATCTAGGATAGCACATCGCTATATTGGATTCTCATGGAGATCACAAAACTTCGTTTAGTACATTTCTTTGTTTTCGCGACGCAGATATGGCCTTTCGAGACGTTTAAGATAGATAATCGATCAATAATTTGAAAGTTACATTTTTAGGAACTGGTACCTCTCAAGGTGTACCGATGATCGGTTGCCATTGTCATGTATGTTCATCATCCGACGATAAAGATAAACGCTTAAGGTCATCAATTCTTATATCATATGCTGATCGTCAATTCGTCGTAGATACTGGGCCGGATTTTCGCGCTCAGATGTTGCGAGAAAAGGTTCCTCGTTTAGATGCTGTACTGATTACCCATTCCCACAAAGATCATATAGCAGGATTGGATGATGTACGCGCGTCAATTATTTACAGCAAGAATCTATTCCTATCTATGGCACGTCGATTTCGCATGAAGCGCTTCGGAGGGAGTTTTATTATGCCTTTGCAGATTATAAATATCCCGGCGTTCCGCAGTTAGAATTAAAGGAGGTGCACGCTTCCGAATCTTTTGAATTGTTTGGCATGAAGGTGATGCCCATTGAGGTAATGCACTATCGTATGCCCGTGTTGGGCTTTCGTATAGATAACTTTGCTTACATTACTGATGCGAAGACAATATCGGAAAAGTCTTTCGAGTTATTAAAGGGCGTAGATATTTTGGTTTTGAATGCATTGCAACGCGATCCGCATATTTCGCATCTTACATTGGATGAAGCGTTAGAAGTGGTGAACCAAATTCAGCCGAAACAAACTTATTTAACACATATAAGCCACCGATTTGGTCGGCATGCTGAGATAGAAGCGGAGTTGCCTCCAGATGTATCCCTGGCTTATGATGGTCTGAAGATTGATATCTAAAAGATATCTTTTAATTCAATATCACTGTTGGTGCGGTCGTACTTTCCACTTCATCATGCTGAGCAAGCATAGTTTTTGAGGAGGTTTTCGTTCTTAAGATAGTGCTACTTGCCATATAGTTTTTGTTGTTGGCATAGATATATAGCATAGAACCTCCTTTGATCGTGTTGATAACTGCTGTATTGATCTCACGAGGTAGCGCAGGACAGCCATATGAACGGCCTAATCTGCCCATGCTCTTTGCAAGATTGACATTACAATAATCTGCTCCGTGCATCACGATAGCACGAGCTCGTGCTTGATCATTAATTCCTTTTTCCAAGCCATCTAAACGTAGTGAATAGCCATTTCCACCTTGATAGGTCTCTGCAGTGACATAAAATCCAAGCGAACTTTGAAATGATCCATGTTTATTGGAAAAGTTTGTAGCATAGTTTTCGCCGGTATTACGACCGTGAGCTACCACACTATGATGCACTAGTTTTTTATTTTTCAGGTCTATAACGTACAGTCGCTTTTCTGTAGATGGCAATGTAAAATCAATCACCGTGATCAGCTCCTTCTTAGTACGATGCTGCATGGATTCGTAACCATACATAGCCTCTTCAAAAGCTTGATAATTTAAGATGTTATCAAGTTTAAGACTATCATATAGATTGCGGATGCGTATAAATGGATCGGGTTTAGAGACGTCAATAGCCGTTATTTGTTGGATAGGTTGGTCAATATAGCGCTGTTTAAAGCTGGCAAATGCAATTAAAGTTAAACACACGGATGCCAAAATTCCAAAAAAGATCTTCTTCATATTCCCTTCTTCCCTTTCTTTATGAATCCACAAATCTAGTAATAAAGGTTTTACAAAGATGTTAAATTATGTCAAACTACTCAATGACAATGATTAATGAAGATAAAGTTTTTGTCCAATTATAGACAAATTCGGCGTGCGATGAAGCGTTTCTGACGCACATATGCGATCTTGGTACGGTACCAAGCGACCAGCTATATTCCACAATTTTGCCGTTGGGATTATTTACTGGTACACCGTGTATGTATCCGCCATTACTGAATCGGGTCGCGTACGGCGCAAAACCTTGAATACTCGATGTGCCATCTTTTAAGAACATCATTTTTTTCTTTTTTTGCTGTACCACATACACGCCTAATGGCGTTTCGGTCGAAAATGGCGGTTTGTGAACACCACTTGTAGCCGGATTCATACTCAATATTTTCCAAGCGCCTTTATCTGTTTTTTGACATGTAGTAATATTTTGATTAGTGACATCTACGATCACGACACGATCAAAAATCACCGTATCTTCCAAAGTTTTTACATAACGATCAGGTACGTCAAATTTGCCTGGAAGGGAGATGCCTTCTACTTCCATCATCGCAGTGGTCGTGTCGTGCGCTGTAAGGATAACCAAATAGCCATCACGTCCGTACAATTCTGGTGCATCGTGCTGTCCAGTAGCGTACAACGGTATGCCTTGCCAACGTTCTGTACCGAGCGAGTCGGCCACGCGCTTGTAAGCATTCCGCTTCCAATTTTTGACTAGCGGAGCTTCTTTATTCTTATTACGGTGATTTTGCAAGACGCCATATCGGTGCGGCATACGCTGAAAGTTTTCTACTTCTGCTAATCGTTCCTTGATCTTATCCCATTGAAATATCCTGGTCGTATCTTTATAGGGATATTCGTCTTCCAGCGTGTGTTTGTCATACTCCAGATCTTTGGTAAGGTTGATATCGGAGGCTGTGAGGGGCTTTTTGCGTACTTCTTCCTCGGCCGCTTTTACTTTTGCTAGTGAGTCCGCGGTTCTTTTCTCTGTGTCAGATACAGTTTTTTTATCTGAAGTGTTTTGTTGACATGATGAGGTCAGGATGAAGGCAAATAAGGCGCAAAATATAACTCGTAAAATGTATAAATTTTTAATCATTTTTAATTTTTAATTGAAATAGAAAAAGTTGCTTACCACTCTGGTAGATATGTTCTTGCAGAAAATAATTTAGTACGCAAAAAAACGACCATTTTATAACGTACAGGTTTACCTGATCCGCTTAATTAAGTTTTAGAATAAAAAACAGCTAAAAAGTTCTATTTGTTAGATTTATTTTTAGTCTTTGTGATGTGTCTGATTTGTAGATGTTTATGATTGATTTGGACTTCAATAATATCTATTTCATACAATATAGTAAGATTAATTATCATTTTAACATATAATTTGGCTTCATTTTAGCGTTAATTAAGTCTACTTGTAATAAAAGTGTTACTTCGTAAGAACATCTATGCTATTAAAGAAAAACAATTACTTGCGACTGCACTGGATCGCTATATTTTGTAGTGCAACTATTTTACTAGACGGCTGTAGCCATAGCGAATCCAAAGAAAAGGAAAAGAGTGAAAAAGCTCTCGCTTTGCCTGTTCATCACGTCAAACGCAGCGATGCCGTAACGGTAAAAACATATCTTGGTACGATTGAGGGTAAAGTAAACGTAGAGGTAAGACCGCAGGTCGAAGGCCTGCTTCAGGAAATCTACGTGGATGAAGGCGCTTATGTACAAAAGGGACAAAAATTATTTAAAGTCGACCAGTCGGCATACCAAGAAAGTTTGAATAATATGCTGGCTACGGCCGAAGTGGCAAAAGCGCAACTAAAGAATGCGCAATTAGAAATTGATCGGTTAAAGCCATTAGTAGCTAACGACGTCATTTCTGATGTGCGGCTATCGGCAGCGCAATCGGATTTTGAAGTAGCTCAGGCAACCTTACAGCAAGCCCAAGCCGCGGTCCGTAGCGCGCAGATCAATAAAGATTTTACGCTCATCACAGCACCCGTCAGTGGATACATCGGTCGTATTCCAAAAAGGATTGGTAATCTGGTAGGCAAAGGAGACAAAGAACCGTTAACCTTTTTGTCGGATATTCAAGAGGTGTATGTTTACTTCGCCATGAATGAGTCGGATTTCCTATATTTCTCCAAGGCGCAAGCAAAGAAGGATAGCATCGCTGGCCGCGAGTACAATAGAAATAATAAGTTGACGTTTCCCAAAGTTACACTGATGTTGGCAGACGGAGAGGAATATCCAATTAAAGGTGTGGTTGACGCCGTAAATGGTCAAGTAGATCGTAGTACGGGTGCGATATCCTTACGTGCTACCTTTACCAATCAAGACAACATTCTGCGGTCGGGCAGTAGCGGTACATTGAAGATCGCGGAGGTAAAAGAGGCGGTACTACAAATCCCGCAATTAGCAACTAACGAACTACAAGATCGTACGTTTGTATATGTCGTAAATAGCGCCAATCAAGTGCAACGCAAAAATGTCGTGGTAAGTGGGAAAAGTAAGGACAATTACATCATTTCAGAAGGCATTGAGGAAGGCGATAGAGTCGTGCTGAGTGGTTTTGATAAGCTGACCGATGGCTCCACGATCATCCCTATTCAGAAGTAAGTAGCGTTGTCAGTCTGCGTGTCCTATTCTTTACATTAACATCTTTCTATGCTAAAAGTATTTGTCGAACGTCCGGTGTTGGCAACGGTAGTATCTATCGTGCTAGTCATCCTCGGGTTAGTTGGAATGAAATTATTACCGGTTACGCGCTTTCCGGAAATCGCACCGCCGAGTGTGGTCGTATCGTTAAGCTATCCTGGCGCAGATGCAGAAACGGTTGCTAAAAGCGTTTTGCTTCCGATAGAGGAAGCGATCAATGGCGTGGAGGATATGACGTATATTCGATCCACAGCTTCCAATTCTGGAGCAGGAACGGTTACGGTATTCTTCAAAACGGGTACCAATCCAGATGTAGCATCGGTTAACGTGCAGACGCGTATTTCTCGGGCTATCAGTGCTATTCCGGCAGAAGTGAACGAAGCCGGTATCACAACGATGCCAAGGCAAAGTGGTGTGATAATGACCATCAATCTGTATTCTGATCATCGGGATACGGTCTACGACGAAACGTTTTTACAAGCTTACGCACAGATCAATTTGATGCGTCCGCTTCTGCGGGTGGATGGTGTTGCACAAGTATCTCGTTTGGGAGCACGTGATTATGCCATGCGTCTTTGGTTGAATCCCGAAAAACTCGCCTTATACAATCTCGTGCCGCAGGATGTGATGAAAGCGATCAGCGATCAAAACTTTGAAATGGCACCCGGCAAATTTGGCGAAACATCGGAAGAAGTTTTTGAAACGGTGATCCGACATAAAGGGCGATTCTCGCAACCAGAACAGTTTGAGAATATGGTCATCAAAACTAATACCGATGGTTCGGTTTTATACCTAAAAGACTTAGCGCGTATTGAATTTGGAGCGACCAATCTCAACTCGGATAATAAAGTAGATGGCAATCCGGGTTTGACGCTCAACCTTACGCAAACTAGTGGATCCAACGCGCATGATATTGATGTAGCGGTTCGCGAAGTGTTGAAGGAACAAGCGCGCTCCTTTCCCAATGGTATCAAATACGAGATTACCTATTCGGTACGCGAGCAGATCGACGAATCCATCAGTCAGGTACAGCACACCTTATTTGAGGCTTTCATACTCGTATTCGTTATCGTATTTATCTTTCTGCAAGATTTTCGATCTACACTAATCCCGGCGATTGCTATTCCCGTCTCTTTGGTAGGTACATTTTTCTTTTTGCAGATGTTTGGCTTTTCGCTCAATGTACTCACCATGTTTGCCCTCGTGTTGGCCATTGGTATTGTGGTAGATGATGCTATTGTCGTTGTTGAGGCGATTCATCAAAAAATGCATAGTACTGGTCTGAAACCCAAGGCAGCTACGATTCGCACTATGTCAGAGATTACTGGTGCGATCTTGTCCATTACGATGGTAATGGCTGCCGTATTCTTGCCAGTAGGTTTTATGGACGGTCCGGCTGGTATTTTCTACAGGCAGTTTGCATATACTTTGCTACTGCCATTCTGATTTCGGCGCTGAACGCATTAACACTTAGTCCAGCATTGTGTGCTTTATTGTTGAAAGCGCCAAAGCATGATGATGCTGCTACCGACCAACCTGTCGTGAATAAGAAGAAGTTTGCGCTGTACCGCGATCGCTTTTTTGCAGCTTTCAACATGGCATTTGATCGTTTTACAGAGAAATACATTGGTGCTGTTAAGTTTTTAATCGCCCATAAAACCGTCGCTTGGATTGGTTTAGCACTCATCACGGTAATAGGCCTGGTGTTGATGTCTCGCTCTCCCAAAAGCTTTATTCCTACAGAAGATGATGGTTTTATTACTTACAATCTGGCTATGCCTCCAGGAGCCTCTTTAGCGCGTACCACCGAAGTATTGCGCAAAGCAGATAGTATTTTGCGGCAGCGAAAAGATGTACTGGGTATGACTACTGTTTCTGGTTTCAATGCGTTAGATGCCAGCGCGAGTCCGGCATTTGCTGCAGGCTATATCAATATGTATCCGCATGCAAAGCGTACAGGCATCAAAACGATTGAAGCTTTCATGGATACGATCCGTCAGGATCTTGCTCAGATTCACGAAGCACAATTTACCGTGTTTGCACGGCCAACGGTGCAGGGATTTGGTGACTTTGCCGGTACAGAATTAGTGCTACAAGATCGGATGGGTGGCGATATTCGCGACTTTAATATGATTGCAGATACGTTTATCAATCAACTGAATAGCTTGCCGGAGATCGATAATGCCTATACCACCTTCAAATCCAACTTTCCGCAATATGAAGTGAACATTGATGTGGTTAAAGCGAAGTCACTAGGTGTGGATGTGCGCGATTTGATGTCGACCATTCGATCGTATTACGCGCGTGTACAAGCGGGAGATTTTAGCCGCTTCGGCAGACAGTATCGGGTGTATATCCAATCAGATTTTGATTTTCGGAAAGATCCGGAATCTTTTAATTCGATCTTTGTGCGTAATAAAGCAGGGGAGATGGTGCCGATCAACACCTTGCTCACGCTGGAGAAAGAAGTTGGACCCGAAACTATTACGCGCTACAATTTGTACAATGCCATTGCAGTGAATGCGACGCCAGCGCCAGGTTATAGTTCCGGCGATGTGATGGAAGCGATTGAAGAATTGGCCGATGCCGAATTACCCGGTAATTATGGTTTCGAATGGACAGGGATGAGTTTCGAAGAAAGCCAATCGGGCGGGCAGATGATCTTGATCTTTGCGCTGAGTATTCTCTTTGTTTACTTCTTGCTGGCAGCTCAGTACGAAAGCTATATTCTTCCATTTGCTGTGTTACTTTCCATTCCGGTTGGTTTGGTCGGCGTGTATGCCACGATTGGTTTGGTGGGCTTGCAAAATAATATTTATGTACAAGTCGGATTAATTATGCTAATTGGTTTGCTGGCGAAGAATGCCATTCTAATCATCGAGTTTGCGGTGCAAGAACGGGATAAAGGATTGACGATTGTGGATGCCGCTATTATGGGCGCTCGACTGCGCCTTCGCCCGATTCTGATGACGAGTTTGGCTTTTGTGGCTGGTTTGGTGCCCTTGATGTGGTCTGTCGGTCCGTCTGCGATCGGTAACCATTCCATTAGTTTTAGTGCTGCTGGCGGCATGCTTTCGGGTGTGATATTTGGCATTTTCGTGATTCCAATGTTATTTATCGTATTCAAGACATTAGACGAAAAAGTAAGGGATAAATTTAAAGAGGAGGAAGACTAATCATGCGTAATAAATTACTATTTGCTTTCTTCGGTCTGGCATTATTGGCGTTATTTGGCGTGCAAGGTTGCAAGGTTGGACAAAAGTATGTGCAGCCAGAGTTGGATTTACCAGAAACGTATCGCGGCGACACGATCGCGTATTTTGCCGATACCATTAGTATTGGCCGGATAGATTGGCGTACGTTTTTTCAGGATACGATCTTGAAAGATTTGATCGACTCTGCGCTGGTCAACAACAATGATATGCGGACGGCATTGCTTAATATCGAAATTGCCGATCAGCAAGTGCGGCAAAATCGGGCTAACTTCTTGCCTTCGGCAGAAGCGCGTTTGGCTAGTGCTAATAGGCAATGGCGCTCGCGAGATTTTGTATCGGCGCCGTCCTCTAAGTATTATGCTGACGGCAGTCGCGAACAGCCCGAGAATATGTATGTGTTGCTTTCGCAGTTTGGTACCGATGTTAGCTTTAGTTGGGAGCTCGATATTTGGGGCAAAATTCGTAATCGCCAAGATATGGTGGTGGCCGATTATCTCGAAACACATGAAGCACGTAAAGCGGTACAGACCAACTTGATTGCGCGTGTGGCCATGGGCTACTTCAACTTGCTCATGCTAGATGCCAAGATCGAAGTAGCTAAACGAAATGTGCAACTCAATGATAGTACATTGCAGATTATCAAGTTGCAATATGAGGCCGGGGAGATTACAGCACTAGCTATTCAGCAGACAGAGTCGCAGCGCTTGCTGGCTGCTTCTTTAGTGCCCGAATTGGAACAGGAAATTGCGCTGCAAGAAAATGCGCTGCGGGTGCTCGCTGGCGAGATGCCAGATCGTATTAAGCGCGGCAACAGTTTTGATGAATTGTTAGACGATGCTAATGACATCTCATTAGGTACGCCGGTGGAAGTGCTTCGCAATCGTCCAGACATTCGCAGTGCCGAGTTACAATTAATCGCGGCCAATGCAAATGCCAATGTACAGCAAGCCATGCGCTATCCAGCGCTTACGATCGGTGGGACACTCGGTGTGAATGCGATGTTACCCAAGAATTGGTTTAATATTCCCGGCGCGCTGCTTGGCGGCATTGGTGGCGATTTGACAGCGCCCATTTTCCAAAACCGACAACTGAAAACCCAATATGAGATTGCTAGATTAGAAAGAGATCAAGCCGAGATAGGCCTTCAGCAAAAGGTGTTGGAAGCCGTAGGCGAAGTGTCGGATGCGGTGATTACGGTTGGTAAGCAGCGCGAGCAATTAGAATTTGCAGAACAGCGTGTAAGTAATTCGGCGTTAGCAGTACGCAATGCAGGCTTATTGTTTAAGAGTGGCTATGCTTCCTATTTAGAAGTAATCACTGCCCAGAGCAACGCGCTGGACAGTGATCTGGCTTTGGTAGAATTGCGTCAGCAATATTTAGCCTCTTATATTGATTTGTATCGCTCATTGGGTGGAGGCTGGCGATAGTTAAACTTTTAAGACGTGCTCGCAGTTTACGGTTTCATCGGCAAACCAGCAGCTTCTGCAATTTTGCGCGGTATATCGATGTTGTCCATCTTGTGATGGAATAGTTCTGCACCCTGGCCAATTGCGTAAATCGGAATATAAGCTGCCGAATGATTTCCCGACGCCCATGAGATACTAGCAGCTCTGTTTAGGGATTTTACTGCTAGCGATGCAATGCGATCGTCGATCGCATAGAGGCTTTTCTCCGTTTCATTCTGATGCTGTACAAAGCTACGGTTGTAGGCTTCTTTGATCTCATTTTCTTCTATTTCGCTTATCTTAACCGACTTCCAAAGTCCGGTGTTTTCTTCCAAAAGTTGCTTTACGCTATCCCAAGATGCATTGGGTGTCGATTTGCGCAGATCTGAGATCTTTTTACTCAGTGCACCTTGCGATACTTTCTGATGTTGTATACGGCTTAGTTGCAAAGTTGAGCTACCATTGCCCAATACCATTCCGCCAGTCTCGTGATCGGCTGTCACGATGATCAGCGTTTCGTCAGGATGTTGCTCATAAAAGCGAAATGCTTCGCCTACTGCCGCATCGAAATCCTTAGTTTCGTGGATGGCGGTAGCACCATCGTTGCTGTGGCAAGCCCAATCAATCTTTCCACCTTCGACCATGAGGAAGAAACCATTGTCATTATCTTTCTGCAAAGTCCGAATTGCCGATGCCGTAATCTGTTGTAAGGTTAATTCTTCAGGTTTACGATCTATTGCGTAGGTTAGTGCGTCGTGAGCTGCTCCCTTGTCGGCCATTAAGATTATTTTATCCGCAGATGTAGCAATTTTATTATACTCTTCGAGACCATACGCCAAAGAATAACCAGCTTTTTCAAATTGTGGAAATAAAGAAGGTGCTGCTTCCTTTTTATACGTTCTTTCAGGACTTAGGAAACCGGCGCCGCCAAAGAAATCAAATCCTGATTTGATTAGATCCTGTCCAATCTCGTAATACATGTTGCGATCAGCTTGCTGCGCATAAAAAGAAGCAGGCGTAGCATGGTCTATACTCACACTTGTCGTAATCCCCACTTTCATACCTCGCTCTTTAGCAAAATAGGCAATACTTTTATACGACGCTGTACGACTAGAATCCATGCTGAGCACACCGTTTCTTGTCTTGTAGCCGACGGCCAATGCAGTACCACCTGCAGCAGAATCCGTAACGCCATGCGATAGTGAAAAAGAAGTCGCAAATGTACTATACGGAAATTTGGTAAAAGTCAATGGAAATACCGTATTGCGGTTTTCAAGCGCAGCTTGATAAGTTTCTGCGATATGGACCTGATTCAAACCCATACCATCGCCAATCATATAGAAAATATATTTGGGCTTATTTTGTGCAGTTGATGCACTTATTTGTAGAAAAAATAGAAGGAAAAAGTAAAAAATATGTTTTCTCATGAGTTGCTTTTTTTGCAAAGATAGATACCTTATGTTAAGGTACTATTACGTTTTCTGGTAAATGATTGCTAAATGGTCATAGGATTCGTCGTTGATCACAGCATTAATCTTATCAATAGCCTTAAGCATAAATTTTTAATGATGCCACAATTCAGAGGGATTGCTTAACTTTACCCACTCACCAAATACAGCAATTAGATAGTATGAAGATAGGCGTCATCGGTAGCGGAAGTTGGGCAACAGCCATGATCAAAATGCTCTCCGATAATCATCAAGCCAAACAGGTATACTGGTGGGTTCGTAAGCAAGAAGATGTCGAACATATACGAGCGTATAAGCATAATCCTAGCTACCTTAGCTCAGTCGAAGTAGATTTTGCAGACGAATACATCACTACAAATCTTTCTGAGGTAGTTGCACAATCCGACTTTATTATTCTCAATACTCCAGCTGCTTATCTTAAATCTGTCTTGCAACCATTATCTGTGTCAGATTTCGCCGGAAAAGTCATTGTATCTGCTATTAAAGGTATCGTGCCTGACGAAAATATGGTTGTCGGCGATTATCTTCCTTATGCGTACGGTGTGCCTTTAGAGCAGATTGTAGTCGTGGGCGGACCGTGCCATGCTGAAGAAGTTTCGTCAGAGCGTTTGTCTTATCTGACAATAGCTTCCCGCACAGCCAAGCATGCAGAGGCCGTAGCCAGCATGCTACAAACACGCTATATCAAAACTATTCTTTCTTCCGATATTATCGGTATTGAATATGCTGCTGTACTAAAAAATATCTTCGCTTTAGCTGGAGGCATTTGTCACGGATTAGGTTTTGGAGATAATTTTCAGGCGGTATTAGTGTCCAATGCAATCCGGGAGATCGATTATTTTGTGAAAGCCCTAGATCCAAGTGATCGTGACATCAACCATTCGGCTTATTTGGGCGACTTGCTAGTTACAGCGTACTCGCAGTACAGCCGAAATCGTACTTTTGGTGCCATGATTGGCAAAGGCTATAGCGTAAAATCTGCTCAGATAGAGATGAATATGGTTGCCGAAGGCTATTACGCGTCAGCGTGCATACAATCAATTATAAAGAAATACCAATTACACATGCCTATTTGTGATACTGTTTATCAAATCTTGTATTGTGGTGGCCAGCCCATGCAAGAGATCAAGAAATTATCAGATTCGCTTACATAAAAGAAAGACATGACAAGAGAACTCATCGCAAATACGTACAAAGATATTCAGCACGAAATTACCACAGCCTTAGAGCAAGTAGATGGCAGCGCAAGATTTGTAGAGGAGCTCTGGGAGCGCGATGGAGGTGGAGGTGGTCGCACACGCGTCATTCAGCATGGTGCTATTTTTGAAAAAGGCGGTGTAAATTTTTCCGAGGTACATGGCAAATTGCCAGAGCCCATTCGTAAATCATTTGGTGTCGACGAAGAAGATTTTTTTGCGACAGGTGTGTCTATTGTTATCCATCCGAATAATCCTTGGGTGCCGATTATTCACATGAATATTCGCTATTTCGAACTAAATGACGAGGTAAAATGGTTTGGTGGAGGTATAGATCTCACTCCTCATTACATCGATCAGGAAGATGCTCGCTATTTTCATCAAAGCTTAAAGTCTGTATGCGATCAGCATCATCCAGCATTTTATGTCGATTATAAAGCATGGGCTGATCGTTATTTCTATATCAAGCATCGCCAAGAGACGCGTGGTATTGGTGGTATATTTTACGACAAGCTAACGCCGCAAAATACAGAACTTAGTTACGAAGAAATTTTTGCGTTTTCTTGCGATCTCGGACGGCTATTTCCTAAAGTTTATACAGAATTAGTAAATAAATCACGTAATAAAGCATATACCGAACAAGAAAAGAATTGGCAACTACT
Source organism: Sphingobacterium populi (assembly GCF_001586775.1). Taxonomy (GTDB): domain Bacteria; phylum Bacteroidota; class Bacteroidia; order Sphingobacteriales; family Sphingobacteriaceae; genus Sphingobacterium; species Sphingobacterium populi. The sequence goes on from NZ_LQXS01000001.1 coordinate 261,172, forward strand.
TCGTCGTGGTCGTTATGTCGAATTCAACTTGGTGTACGACTCAGGAACCAAATTTGGTTTAGAGACTAATGGACGTATAGAATCCATACTGATGAGCTTGCCAGAGCAGGCCAATTGGTTTTACAACTACCAAGCGGAACCCGGTTCCCGTGAAGAACAAACTCTTTCGTTACTCAAGCAAGGTATCGACTGGGCATAATAATTACATATATAGATGGTAAATTATAATAAGTTTGTGTTAGCAAACGGACTTCGTGTATTGGTACACGAAGATCATACTACGCCCATGGCCTGTGTGAATGTATTGTACGATGTAGGCGCTCGGGATGAAGATCCAAAACGCACAGGTTTCGCACACTTATTTGAACACTTGATGTTCGGAGGTTCGGTCAATATTCCTAACTACGATGAAGTATTGCAACGAGTTGGAGGTGAGAATAATGCATTTACCAGCAATGATATTACCAATTATTATATTACCCTACCTGCTGTCAATCTAGAAACAGCACTCTGGCTTGAAAGCGACCGTATGCTAAGCTTAGCCTTCAACGAGCAAAGTTTAGAAGTACAACGTCAGGTCGTAATCGAAGAATTTAAACAACGTTATCTCAATCAACCTTATGGAGATGTTTGGCTAAAGCTTAGGCCTTTGGCTTATCAGCAGCATCCCTATCGTTGGGCTACCATTGGTAAAAATATTGAACATATTGAACAGGCAACAATGGCCGAAGTCAAAGATTTTTTCGATACATTTTACCATCCTTCAAACGCCGTATTGGTAGTTGCTGGCGATGTGAAATTTGATGAAGTCCAATCGCTGGTTGATAAATGGTTTGCCGATATACCGGATCGTCCGGTCAAAAAGCGATCCTTGCCACAAGAATTGCCACAGCAAGTAGCCCGTCGAGAAACGGTTGAAGCAGATGTGCCAGTAGATAGTATTTATATCGCCTTTCACGGGCCCGATCGCCATAGCACCGATTATTATACACTAGATCTGATCTCCGACATACTTTCACGTGGTAACTCATCACGATTGTATCGTACATTAGTGAAAGAACAGCAGCTGTTTGCAGAGGTCAACGCTTACCTTATGGGCAGTACAGATACCAACTTATTTGTAGTAGAAGGAAAGCCTTCTGAGGGAATTAGTTTAGAGGTTGCAGAGCAAGCGCTTTGGAAAGAGTTAGAACGATTGAAAATGGAGCTTGCCAACGAAAAAGAATTAGATAAAGTTAAAAATAAAGTTGAGTCTACTATGTTCTTTTCGGAGCTATCCGTATTAGATAAAGCCATGAATCTTGCCTATTTCGAGCTGCTCGGAGATGCGAATGCTTATAATACCGAAGTGGATAAATATGCAAGAACTACTACCGAGGATGTTCGCCAGGTAGCTTCTAGCGTCTTCCGAACCGATAATTCATCTACATTATTATATAAAGCAAAAAGACAGGAAGCACATGTTGAATAGAGCAGAAGCACCTCAATCGCACGATATCCAAGGGATATCATTAGTCAGTCCAGATCATTTGGTACTGGACAATGGCTTGCCTGTTTATATCTTTACGTCGCAGGATCAACCTTTGGTAAAAGCCGAATTTGTTTTTAAGAATACGTTTGATTCACAAACGGAGAACCCGCTTCTCAATACTGCTTTGAGTGCATTGATGAAAGAAGGGACGAGCCGTATGAGCAGTGCTGAGATTGCAGAAAAGGTAGATTATTACGGTGCATTCCTAGTGCCCGACTTTAGCTTTGATTATACTTGCTATACCTTGTACACGCTCAATAAGTACGTGCCTCAGGTGCTTCCTTTGCTTTATGACATTTTGGTAGATGCACAGTTTCCTGATCTAGAATTGAATAATTTTAAACGTACCAACCGTCAAAATCTACAAATCTCTTTGCAGAAGAATGATTTTGTTGCCAAGCAAATGTTTTATCAAACGCTGTTTGGCAATAATCGATACGGTGCGGCAGTTACCGATAAAGCGTTGTCTGATCTGAATCGCACGGATTTGGCCGAGTTGTATGCACAGCAGGTACAACCACATAATTGCACCCTGTTTTTATCAGGCAATATTACGTCCGACGTCATCCGTGAGGTCTCTGATTATTTCGGGAGCAAATGGAAAAACAGTCTTCCTATCGGAACCGTAGGGCACGGTATAAAACTATCTGCCGAGTACGATACCACATTGCGCTACCAAGAGCGAAATGATGCGGTTCAATCGGCGATCCGGCTAGGCAGGCACAGTCTTAAGCGTTGTGATAAGAATTATCCAGCATTACAATTTGTCAATACCTTATTTGGTGGATATTTTGGATCGAGGCTCATGCGCAATATTCGCGAAGACAAAGGCTACACTTACGGAATAGGTTCTTCGGCAGTTACCTTTGCCCACACAGGCATGTTGGTAATCTCTACACAAGTAGGCACTGAAGTTACCACGTTAACCTTGCAAGAGATTGAAAAGGAAATGTATCTGATGCAAAATGAACTAGCGAGCGAGTCAGAAATCAAGTTGGTCAAAAACTATATGTTGGGAGCGATGTTAGGCAGTTTGGAATCTATTTTTTCGCATGCCGATAAATTCAAAGCTGTGCATTTGTCTGGCATGGATCTCAGTTATTATACATATTACACGCAGGTATTGCATGCAATGGATGCACCTAAAGTGCGAGCTATTGCACAAGAATATTTGCGGTACGAAGATATGGTCAAGGTGGTAGTAGGGAAGATGCATTAACTGTGAGCCACACGCTACCCATTCATAAAAAAAAGGAAAGGTTATTTAACCTTTCCTTTTTTTTATGTTGTGCTTACGATCAGCGATCGTAAAGACTTAGTTTGCGTTGTTAGACAATTGGTCTAAAATGGCATTGTTTTTTGAGATTTGGTCTTTGTCAGACATTTTGCTTTTAGAGCCTAACTCAATGTTACGACCTAATTTCAAAAACTGAACTTCAACACGAGAAACAGTTTTGTTTCTTCTATCTTTTCTTTTTAAACGAGTAACTCCCATTGTGCTTAATTTAATTTTTTACCTTCTGTTATAATAAGTACGAGGTCGGAAGCGGATTCGAACCGCTGTAGGAGGTTTTGCAGACCTCAGCCTAGCCACTCGGCCATCCGACCATTACCCTTTCGGCTTGCAAAAATATACTTTTACTTTGATATAATAAAGTTTTTTTGAAATCGATTACCAAATTTATTGCAGGTCTGTCATCAGGTTTCATATTTGGTAACACGTATTTAAGTCCAAACCACGTGGCAGTTTTAGTAAATAGTGTCGGCATCCCGTCAAATATATCTTAGATGTGTTAAAGTAACAAGTTGAATGTCTGTGATTTCGTGTGAGTAAGTGCGAACGGATGTTTTTTTGGTCTGAACTTTGTAATGTACTCAAGCGAGAGACGCTAGGCAATAAGTCTGCGTCCGAAACTTAAAGAATAAAGTGATGAAAAAAGTTTTACTATCATTTGGAGTAGCTATGTTATTAGCTGGTGCAGCACAAGCACAGGTATCTTATGGACTTCGCGCAGGTGTTAACTTAGGTAAGATATCAAATCTTGGAGATAATCAATCAAATAATACGTCCTTCAATGTTACAGGTTATGCAGATCTTCCTGTAGCTCCAAATTTCTCGATCCAACCTGGATTATCTTTGCAAGGTAAGGGTACAAGATTCGATACAAATGCCGCAGGCAACACTTCAGCAAGTTGGACACGCAACACCATGTCATTAGAAATTCCTGTAAATGCAGTTTACTATATTCCTACAGGATACACTGGTAGTGTTTTCTTAGGCGCTGGTCCTTACGTGGGATTGAATCTTAGCGGTAAAGACAAGTTTAGAGGAAATGCAGGTGACAATTCTGCTCTTGTAGATAGAGATCTTAGCTTTAGCGGCGATAATAGAGATATGAATCGTGTGGATGCGGGTGTTAACTTCTTAGGTGGTTACCGTTTCAATAATGGCTTATTGCTCAATGCAGGTTATGGCCTAGGTTTAACTAATATGGTGCCGAGCAATAACAACACTACGTATGCCAACAGAGTATGGTCATTCGGACTTGGTTACCAATTTTAGAAAAGATAATTTTTAGATATCTTTAGTGTTTATAAAATTTATGCAGTACAAAGGCGAGCTAATAGCTCGCCTTTGTTCATTGGTATTCAATTTATCAAATGTCACTCAACTTGAAAGTTTCTTTAAGCCGAATACCCTTTTCAGTTCGCTGTAGCGTACAGCACTCATGCAATGGATCGTGTTCTAGATAAAGAATGTACTCATTATCTACGATTTCTTGCCAATAATCTTGTCTTTCATCCATCGTTAGTAAAGGACGCACATCATAACTCATGACATAGGGAATCGGAATATGACCAACCGAAGGCAACAAATCGGCCATATACAAAATTGTATTTCCTTTATACTGAATTTGTGGGAGCATCATCGCTTCGGTATGGCCATTGGCATAGCGAATAGCAACCTCATTATTAAATGATTGACCTTCGGTCAAGAAATTAAGTTGACCGGATTCTTGAATCGGTAAGATATTTTCTTTAAGGAAAGAAGCCTTTTCTCGTGGATTAGGATTCGTAGCCCAATTCCAGTGCTTTTCGTTAGACCAAAATTTAGCATTTTTAAAAGCAGGAATCAATTGGTCAGCATGGCGCTTGATTGCACCCCCGCAATGATCAAAGTGCAGGTGCGTCAATATTACATCAGTAATATCATCGCGATGAAAGCCGTGTTTTGCCAATGAAGAATCCAAGGTCGCGTCTCCATGCAAATCATAATGCCCAAAGAATTTGGCATCCTGCTTATCGCCTAATCCGGTATCGATCAATGTGAGCTGATTTCCATCTTCCATGAGCAACAAACGTGTAGCCCAGGTACAAAGGTTATTGGCGTCTGGCGGATTGGTGCGCGACCATAAAGATTTGGGAACCACACCAAACATAGCCCCGCCGTCCAGTTTAAAAAATCCAGTGTCGATCGTGTATAAGTTCATACTTTTCTCTTTTACTGGAAAGACTACAACTAACGTGCTAAATAACTGGCTTTGACGGTAATATTTGCTGTTTTGCTCCGAGAACTTGTATTGAATGCACCGCCGTACGAATATTCTTCATTATCATTTTGCCCTGTGATTTGGAAAATTCCAAGATCAGCTTTTACCAATTGTCCCAAAGACGTTGCCGATTCCGTTGCAATATTCTGAGCCCGCAACTTTGCATTTTCTGAAGCCTGAGAGATCAATTGCAATTTTAAATCCTCCAAACCCGAAAAATAGTAATTGGGAGCATCTGAACTTAATTCAACTCCTTGAGAAATTAAACTTGAAATTTCGCGCGAGGCATTATCTACCTTTTCTAGATCTTTCGATTCGATACTTACCTGCTGAGAAAGGTTGTATCCAGTGAAAGTATTCGAACTATTGCCCTGACTATCGGTATAATAACTAAATTCTCTACTAATATTGACAGCGTTAAAACGAATTTCCTTCTCCTGTATACCGCGTTGCAAGAGAAAATTCTTCACCAAATCGCGATCTCTGCCAAGCTGCTCAGATGCGGCACTCAAATCAGTCGATTTGCGACTATACGATGCAGACCATTTTACAATGTCCGACTCAAAGTCCATTTTGGCATTGCCTGTTACATTGATTGTATTACTATTATTGTACTTGTAGCGATAAGCAGAACCAAAAATCCAAGCTACCGCAATGAGCGCAATAGCACCAATAATACTGACAATTATAGGAGTGTTCTTCATAGTGATTATCTTAATTGTGCCAAACTTGTTGCAATACAATCATAGGCAATATAAACAAAAAAATGCTATCATTGAGCTTCACAAACGGTCAACTTTACATTTACTATGAATAATTGGAGCAAATTATGTCTTGCACTGAGCACCTTTATCAGTGTGCAAGCCATAGCACAAAAACCACCTTTAAATCACGACGTATACGATAGCTGGAAAAGTATCGGTACGGCCAATCTTGCAAAATCAGGAAAATTAGTGTACTACACCATCACACCACAAGAAGGGGATGCTGTTTTAGAACTGAAAGATCAGAAAAACAATCTTTTGCTACAAGTGCCAAGAGGAAATGATGGAAGCTTGACAAGTGATGACAACTACTTCATCTCTGCAATTAAACCATTGTTTTCTGCTGTCCGCGAGGCAAAGATCAAAAAGAAAAAGCCAGAAGAGATGCCAAAGGATTCTTTGCTAGTGTATAATCTTAAAAGCAGAAATACACCGCTAAAGTATGCGGACGTTACATCTTATAAACTCGCACGTAATAGTCGGGAATATGTGGCATTTCTTGCCGAATATAAGTCGAGTAACACTGTCGATAGCATTTCTAGCAAAGATAGCACGACAGCATCCGCCTCTGTTGCTTCGGGCAAAGGAAAAGGCAAAACCAAATCGGTGTTGCACCTGCTGCATTTGCCAACGGGTGATACGACCAACTTTGTTGGCGTCGATCAATACGAGTGGAGTGCAGATGAAAAGCAACTGTTATTTAGTAAAAAAGGAGAGGAGAAAGATAGTATATCCGTACAAAACGCTGGGTTGTATATCTATTCTGTCGCCGACCAATCTTTGAAAAAAATAAGCCAAGGCAGAGGCTCTTATAAGCAATTTAGTTTTTCAGAAGACCAGTCGCAGCTATCGTTTGTCGCTTTCAAAGGAGATGAGAAAACTTTATCAAAGGAGTATAAATTGTACTATTATACGGATGTACAAGATTCGGCACGAGTAATTGGTGAGCAAACGACTAGCGGAGTACCACAAAATTGGTGGGTGAGCGGCGATGCGAAGCTCCATTTTAGTGCTGATGGTCAGAAGTTATATTTGGGCTTAGCACCTATTCCACGTGTCAAGGATACGACATTGGTCGAATTCGAGCACGCAAAGCTAGATATCTGGCATTGGAAAGACGATTATTTGCAGCCTCAACAATTGGTAAACCTAAAACGGGATCAAACCAAAAGCTTTCCAGCCGTCATTTATCCACAATCTGGAGCATCGATTATTCCACTAAGCGATGATACTTTTAATCGTGTGATTACGACGGACACTGGCAACGAAGAATGGGTATTGGTCACTTCTGACTTTGGAAATCGCATTTCATCGCAATGGGATATTGCCACAGCTTCGAATATCTATAAAGTATCGACCAAAACAGGGCAGAACAAATTGATTGCCGCTGATCTTAGTGGACAGGTTTATCTTTCTCCCAATGCAGAGTATGCCGTACTATTTGATCGTGCAACAGGCACTTGGTCAAGTTACGATTTGATCAACGATCTGAAAAAACCGTTGCATGAAGGTGTTGCAGTGAGTTTTGTAGATGAAGAGAATGATGTACCAGCATTACCCGGTGCGTATGGTGTTGCTGGTTGGTCCAGAGATGGGAAGACCGTCTATATTAATGATCGCTACGATATTTGGGCTCTTGACCTAGTGGGCCAAAAGAAAGCTTATTCGATTACAAATGGCTTTGGGCGAGCGCACAAAATCACTTTTCGTGCACAGGAGCTTGCTCGCGAGGACAACCCACGATACCGTACAACTTACTTGTCGGATAAGGAGCAATTCCTGACAGCTTTTAATGAAACGACGAAAGAAAATGGTTTTTATACAGTCAATCTAGGTAAGCGTACTGCAGATCCTAAAATGATCGTGATGCAGCCCAAAACTTTTCGTAAAGTTGTTGCAGACGCAAATATGTCGCAAGTCATCTACACGAAAGAAGACTACCAGCATTCCCCAGATTTATATATGAATAGTATAAAAATGGATCAAGAACGCAGGCTGACCGATATCAATACGCAGCAAGCTGGCTATAACTGGGGAACGGCAGAGTTGGTGCATTGGACAACACCGAATGGGCACGACGCTACAGGTATTTTATATAAGCCGGAGGATTTTGATCCGAATAAGAAATATCCAATTATCGCCTATTTCTACGAAAAACTGTCTCAGGGATTATACACCTATCAAGCGCCTGCACCTACGCCTTCGCGACTAAACATTCCGTACTTTGTGAGCAATGGTTATTTAGTGTTTGCGCCTGATATAGCATACGAAACAGGATACCCCGGGCAAGCCGCCGAAGAATACATTAATTCGGGAATGCAGCATCTAGCGAGAACCAATAGTTTTGTAGATTCGACCAAAATGGGAATTCAGGGACAGAGCTGGGGTGGTTATCAAGTTGCGCATTTAATTACACGCACTAATATGTATGCAGCTGCCTGGACGGGCGCACCTGTCGTAAATATGACTTCCGCTTACGGCGGTATTCGTTGGGGATCGGGCATGTCACGTCAGTTTCAATATGAAAACACGCAGAGCCGTATCGGTCAGAATTTGTGGGAAGCGCGCGATTTATATATCGAAAACTCGCCTTTATTTTTTATGAATCGTGTAAATACTCCTGTGGTAATTATGCATAACGATCAAGATGGCGCAGTGCCATGGTATCAAGGGATCGAAATGTTTACAGCCTTACGCCGCTTGCAAAAGCCAGTATGGTTATTAAACTACAATGGTGACGATCACAATTTGATATTACGACAAAACAGAAAGGATATTCAAATACGGGAAGCACAATTCTTTGATCATTTCTTAAAAGGTAAACCAGCACCTGTATGGATCACATCTGGTGTGCCAGCTATTCATAAGGGAATCGATTGGGGATTGCAATAGTTAAGCATAATCAATTGTATATTTAAAAGAGGGAAAGGTAATTTTCCCTCTTTTTTCGTTTTATCGAAAATAAAATTTTGTTTTTTTTCGCAAAAAGAGTCATATTTACAAAAGAAAATGTGACGTAGGTGCATTTTTTTATGCTACCAACGACTTATTGCAAAATTAACTATCAAAATATATGTCATTCTTACGGTTTCAATCTGTAAATTCAGCTGGTTCAAGAGAAATTAATCATGAGGGATATTCAGAGTCAAAAAAAGCCATAGCAATCTATGGTAAAAATGTTTTCACGGTAGACAAGATGCGCGACTACCTTCCCAAACCTACTTTTGTAGAACTTAAAGATTCTATTGAAGGAGGAAAACGTATTTCGCGCGAATTGGCTGAAGATATTGCTCAAGCTATGAAATCATGGGCTTTGGCCAATGGCGCTTCTCATTATACGCACTGGTTTCAGCCTCTTACTGGTTCTACTGCGGAGAAGCATGATGCCTTCTTTGAGCCGGATAGTAATGGATTAGCCATTGAGAAATTTACGGCAGATGCACTTGTGCAACAAGAGCCAGATGCATCATCTTTCCCCAACGGAGGTATTCGAAACACGTTTGAAGCACGCGGTTATACTGCTTGGGATCCTTCTTCACCTGCTTTCTTGTTTGAAACTGGTGGTGGCAAGACTCTTTGTATTCCTACTGTATTCGTATCGTATACAGGTGAATCGTTAGATTATAAAGTGCCATTGTTGAAAGCAGTTTCTGCAATTGATAAAGCGGCAACCGATGTGGCTCAATTCTTTGACAAATCGGTCAATAAAGTAACGGCTTCATTAGGTATTGAGCAAGAATACTTTTTGGTAGACCTTTCGTTGTACAACGCGCGTCCGGATTTGCAGCTTACTGGCCGTACACTATTTGGACATATGGCGGCCAAAGGTCAACAATTGGATGACCACTATTTTGGAGCTATTCCAGAGCGCGTACTTGCGTTCATGGTGGATCTTGAAAATGAAGCCTTGAAATTAGGTATTCCATTGAAAACTCGTCACAACGAAGTTGCACCAACGCAGTTTGAATGTGCGCCGATGTTTGAGGAGATAAACTTGGCGATCGATCATAATCAGCTTTTGATGAACTTGATGGAGCAAGTAGCCAAACGCCATCACTTCAAAGTGCTGTTGCACGAAAAACCTTATAGTGGTATCAACGGATCTGGTAAACACAATAACTGGTCGTTAATCACCAACACAGGCGTCAATCTATTGGCACCAGGCAAAACGCCTAAAAATAATTTGATGTTCTTGACCTTCTTCGTCAATACCATTAAGGCAGTATCTGTACACGCTGATTTGCTACGTGCATCGATTGCAAGTCATTCTAACGATCACCGACTAGGTGCGAATGAAGCGCCGCCAGCAATTATTTCTATTTTCTTAGGTTCTCAGTTAGATGATATCTTAGACGAGGTAGAATCTGCTCGCGTAGCCAAAAAAGTACGCAACGAGGCAAACTTGTGGCATGGTATTCCTAAAATTCCAGATCTTAAAATGGATAATACGGATAGAAACCGGACTTCACCATTTGCGTTTACAGGAAATAAATTTGAATTCCGTGCCGTAGGATCATCGGCCAATTCAGCGTTGCCAATGACAATTTTGAACGTTATCGTGGCAAATCAATTAATTGAATTCAAGATTGAGGTTGACAAGCAAATCAAAAAAGGCGTTAAAAAAGATTTGGCTTTGCTAAATGTCATTCGCCGTTACATTAAAGAATCTAAGGCCATCCGTTTTGAAGGTAATGGCTATAGTGATGAGTGGGCAGAAGAGGCCGCTACTCGTGGTTTGTCTAACATTAAGTCTACTCCGAAAGCGTTAGATGTATACGTAAATGAAGAATCATTAGCATTGTTCGAAAAGCTTGGTATCTATTCACGACGGGAGTCGGAGGCAAGGCATGAGATTTTGCTAGAAAACTTCTACAAGAAATTACAAATCGAAGCACGTGTCATTACGGAGCTTACGAATAGTCTTATCGCTCCAGCTTGTTTTGCGTATCAGAATCAATTAATTGAAAATGTTAAAGGTTTGAAAGATTTGGGTCTTTCTTCGGAAGCATTTAGTTCGCAACGCAATTTTATCGAACGTATATCTAGTCACATCAACATTGCGTTGGAGAAATCTGAGGCTATGCGCCAAGAACGTAAAAAAGCGAATGAGATTGAAGATATGCGTGACCGTGCAATCGCATACGACGAATTAGTGAAGCCTTACTTCGATGAGATTCGCTATCATGTCAATAAATTGGAGAAAATAGTAGATGATAACAAATGGCCATTGCCTAAGTTGCGTGAGCTATTGTTTATTCACTAATATAACGGTATAACTAACTAACCTAGTATTATCCGGAGCCACTTGCAGCAGCAAGTGGTTTTTTGTTTTGTGGCAGCCGATCGGGTAGGAGAATAGCGTAAAGTTCATATACCGTAAATTGATAAATTCTGTATTTTAGAGCTATATATTGACCTAATTTACTATGAAAAATAATCGCGTAGCCTTTATAGGGTTTGTTGCTTTCCTATTCCTTGGTGCATGCCAGAAAGAGGATGATTCCTCTATTCAACTCGCTGGCACGACTTGGTGCGCTAAGTATTCTGATAATAAACATAATTACCAACACCAACTTGAGTTTTTAAAAAGTAAGCGCATTAAGACACGCATGTTCGGGACTATTCGTCCAGATGCCCCAACTGATGAGTGGATACCTCATGAGGTGGGCGGTATTGGTGAATTAATTTATGAAGTGTTGCCGCAGCCGACCGATGCTAGCGATGTGATGCTAGTTATTTCAGATCCGGAGTCTGGCTTTTCTGATCATATGAGTTATTACAGACAGACAAGCAATGATGGTCCAGCTAGAATTGTGCAGGGTGAAAGGATTTATTATCAAGGTGGCTGCAGCTTTTAGTCCTGCTTAAAAGCTCCTGCAGAGAATTAACAGTTTGTAGTATACAAGAAAAGAGGTATTTACTTTCGCAAATACCTCTTTTCTTGTATGCGCTTCAAAAAATGTTGAAGCGATAATATGATTAATACTAACGTGCCGCTTCTAATCTAGCTTGTACCTCATTGGCTTTGTCTTCATCTTGGATAAAGTTGTAATAGCTCTTCAGGTTGCTTAAAGCATTAGTATTTTTAGGATCTACAGTCAGCGCTTTTTCTAAATACGGCACTGCCTTACCCATATCTGCTTTTATAGTTTCAACGCGGGTATTGTAGTCTGTATCTGACACCGTTTTGTCGGCGTTAAGATCCATAAGTGCTTGGTTTGCCATGTTCATAATGATTGCGGCAGTATTCAAATTTGCTTCCACATAGTCAGGATCGATCTCCAACGCTTTTTTGTATGAAGCTAACGCCTTCTCGTCATCATTATTAGATGCATAGGCTGTACCAAGATAATAATGAAGCGTTTTGTTGCTTGCATCGCGCTCTAATTGACTTTCAATTCCAGAAATTATTTTTTCCTCATTGCCAGTGATTAGATTTAATTCAATGTTTTGCATTACGATATCATTATCTTCTGGAAATGCTTTTGCAGCAGCGTCGGCATATTCTAGCGCTTTTGTAGTATCTCCAGTGGATAGATATAATTTCGGAAGATCCGCTCTAATCATTTTGTATTCTGAGTGATCTTCGTGCGGAAGCAAAGCTTCATATTTTTTGATCGCTGTAGGGTAGTCTTGCGTTTGTATTGCTGCTAATGCGCCAAAGTAAATTAATGTCGTATCGCCAGGCATCAATGCCAATCCCTTATCAAATTCTTCAGCCGCTCCCTTATAGTTTTCTTGTTTCCACTCCTCGTACCCTGTAGTTTGGTAGAAGTTACGTAGATTTACTTTAACTGCGTTGATGTTATCTTCATTTTTCTTGTCAGAATCCAATTCAGCAGCCTTAGCTATGCCATTGATAGCTTTATCGGCATATTCGTTGTTTTTTTCAGCGAAAGCTAAATTGGAATATATCAGAGAGTATACTGTCCAAGTTTCTGGATTATCTTTCGTTTTATCATGTACGATTGCTTCCTCAATTGGTTCGATACCATCTTTCAACATTTTTGCAGAAAGTTCACCGGCTTCTGCACCACCTAGTTCTTCGTATTTGGTATATGCCGACTTAGCTTTTCTCAAATTACCAGTTTGTGCGAAGACGGTACTCATTGAGATCGCCAATGCTCCTGTTATAATTAGACTTTTTTTGATATTCATATTATGCTTTTGTTTGTTTAATGTTCTTCTTTTAGTGTTCGCTATATTATCCTTAAGATAACAAAGAACGTGCCTAGTAGTTTTGCAATCTATTAAGAAGAAGGTTTACACGATCTAGTTGCACATCGTCTTCTGTATTCTCATAATACATCGCTAAAGAGCGCAACGCATTAACCTCATGTGGGCGTATTTCATTGGCTTTCAGGAGGTAATTTTGTGCAGTATATTGTGCTTCATGATCATCTTGATTCTGCATAAACTGCTGAAGATATAATAATCCTAAAGCCAAATTAGCCTCATAATTATTATCATTTAATTGCACAGTACGTTCGTAATATTGCTTAGCCTTTTCAATATTGCCAGCATTTTCGAAGGAGAATCCTACCAGATAATTTAGATCTACATTTTCAGGTTCCATTTTCAGTGCGTGCTCTGCAATAGGCACAATGGCACCGTAGTTTCCTTGTTGGGAGTAGGTTTCAATTAATTTAAATAGGATTTCTTTGTTGTTCGGATAATTGGCGCTACCCTTTTCCAAAATCTTACGACTTTCTGTGTGCTGATTTTTTTTCTCGTATATCTGCGCTAATTCTAAATATTGTATAGGTTGCCTTGAGGAAAGTGTAATAGCTTGCTCGTAATACTGTATAGCTTCATCCGTACGATTGGTCTGATTTGCCAGTAACCCTAAGTTATAGATGATATCTTCATTCTTAGGTTGCAATTCTTTAACACGTAGAAAATTTTGGTAGGCCAAGTCGTATTCTTGTGCTTGCAGTGCTTGATTAGCTTTATAAGTATATGCTGCTGCTAAATTTTGCGTAACATAAGCCATCTCGCTTGCACGAGTATTCTTCTCACGATCGCTTAGGCGATCAAGTGTAGCAAGGGTGATATCTATCGGATCTTTCTCTGTGCTAATCTTTCGCGTTGAATCGGCATACGCTATGGAGCTGTATATCATTACACGCGTCAAATTGATACGTGTATTAGCAGAATCTCGTCTGGTTTTGTACACGCCATCGATAAACTTTTTGGCACTTTCTAGGTGTTTCAGCTCGCCGGTTTGCGTATACAATGCAAAATTGTTGGTCGCTTCTTTGACGGCAGACTGAGCGAAAGCAGATAACCCACCGATGGCTAAGCCAAAGGTGAGTATAAATTTGCTGATATTATTCGGTTTCTTCATCGTTATTGTCTGAAACGGCATTATCTTCAATTTCTGGTGTTGTAGCACCATCATCATTCGCCAAAAGACCTTCACTAGTTTCATCACCTTCTTCCAATTCGTCTTCACGAGCAACCTTAGTGATTGAGGCGATCTCGTCGTTGTCATTCAAGCGGATCAGTTTCACGCCTTGTGTGGCTCTACCCATCACGCGAAGAGTTTCGACGCCGATACGGATTACAATACCAGATTTGTTAATGATCATTAGATCATCTTGATCATTGACATCTTTTATGGCCACGAGTTCACCCGTTTTCTCGGTTACATTTAAGGTTTTTACGCCTTTACCGCCGCGGTTTGTTACGCGATAATCTTCAACGTCGGTACGCTTTCCATATCCTTTTTCAGAAACTACTAAAATCGTGGCTTCTTCACTATTGTTCACACTAATCATGCCAACAACCTCGTCATTATCATGTGCTAAACGCACGCCACGCACGCCTGTTGCAGTCCGACCCATTGGTCGCACGGTAGATTCATTGAAGCGAATGGCACGTCCAGATCGTAGGGCCATCACAATCTCACTTGCGCCACTGGTTAAGTTGGCTTCGATCAATTGATCGCCATCATTGATGTTGATCGCGTTAATACCATTGGCACGCGGGCGCGAGTAGGCTTCTAAAGAAGTTTTCTTGATCGTCCCTTTCTTCGTACACATGATGATGAAGTTGTTCTCTAAGTATTCCTGATCTTTCAGGTTTTTGACTTTGATAAACGCTTTGATCTTCTCGTCTTTTGGTACGTTAATGATATTTTGTAAGGCTCTTCCTTTAGAGGTTCTCGATCCTTCTGGTATTTCAAATGCGCGTAACCAGAAACAACGACCGGCTTCGGTGAATAGCAAGAGGTAATTGTGTGCCGAAGCGGTGATGATATGTTCGGTAAAATCTTCTTCACGAGTACTGGATCCTTTCGATCCGCGGCCACCACGGCTTTGACGGCGGTACTCCGATAATGGTGTACGTTTGACATAGCTGTTGTGAGAAATTGTAATGACGATCTCTTCATCATCGATGAAATCTTCCATACGCATATCCTCTGCCGAATGCACGATTTCGGAACGGCGTTCGTCACCATATTTGTCACGGATCTCGATGATTTCGTCTTTGATGATCGTCATGCGCAAGCCTTCGTCTGCCAATACTTGTTTCAAATATTCGATGGTTTTCATCAATTCGGCGTATTCCTCTTTGATCTTGTCGCGTTCTAGTCCTGTAAGACGACGTAGCGTCATGTCCAAGATAGCACGTGCTTGCAAGTCAGATAGGCCAAATTTTTCCATCAAACCTACACGAGCATCTTCTGGTGTGTCGGAAGCACGAATTAATTTAATGACCTCATCCAAATGATCTAATGCGATCAGGTATCCTTCGAGGATATGGGCACGTTTTTCCGCTTCTGCCAATTCGAATTTGGTACGACGCACCACGACATCGTGTCTATGCTCCACAAATTCGTGGATCATATCTTTCAGGTTCATCAGCACCGGACGACCTTTAACAAGCGCGATGTTGTTCACCGAGAAGGATGTTTGCAATGAGGTGTACTTAAACAAGTTGTTTAGCACTACATTGGCATTTGCATCCCGTTTTATTTCATAAACAATACGGATGTCTTTGGTTGATTCGTCGCGAATTTCTGAGATTCCTTCAATTTTCTTTTCATTGATAAGGTCGACCGTCCGCTTAATCATATCGGCTTTATTTACCTGATAAGGTATTTCTGTCACGATGATGATTTCTTTACCAGTTTTGGTGGTTTCGATTTCGGCACGAGCACGCATCACAATACGTCCGCGTCCAGTCTCGAAAGCGTCTTTTACGCCGGTATATCCATAGATCAATCCGCCAGTGGGGAAGTCGGGTGCTTTGATGTGTTGCATCAATTCACTCACTTCAATCTCGCGATTGTCAATATAGGCAACAGTACCATTAATTACTTCCGTCAGATTGTGCGGAGCCATATTTGTAGCCATACCTACCGCAATACCCGAAGCACCATTTACCAATAAGTTGGGGATACGAGTAGGCAATACTGTAGGCTCTTGCAAAGAGTCGTCAAAGTTGAGCTGAAAATCAACAGTATCCTTATTAATATCAGAAAGCATCTCTTCGGCTATCTTGCGTAAGCGAGCTTCTGTATAACGCATGGCCGCCGGCGGGTCACCATCAATCGAACCATAGTTACCTTGTCCGTCTACCATTGGATAGCGTAATGACCAATATTGCGCCATGCGCACCATAGTGTCATATACCGAAGAATCACCATGTGGATGGTATTTACCTAGTACATCACCAACGATACGTGCCGATTTCTTGTACGGTTTGCCGCTGGTAACTCCTAAATCTAGCATGCCATAAAGAACACGACGGTGAACGGGTTTTAGTCCGTCTCGAGCGTCGGGTAATGCACGAGATACGATCACCGACATCGAATAATCGATGTACGCTGATTTCATCTGATCCTCAATATTTATGGGGATGATCCTGTCGTTAGCAGGCACTAAATTGTTTTCGTTTTCTGTTTCTTCAGCCATATTATTGGGTTACATACTAACTAACTATTTACACCTTGTTATTGTAGGCGCAATCGTGCGAAGATACGGATTTTTTTACTATCGCTCGTACATATGATGCCTCAAATTGCTCCAAATAAAATAGGTGTGTCCATATTTTCCCTTATAAATGTATTATTGGTAATAAATTGATAATTTGATTAAATCATTTTCAATTATTCTGTGAGTTTTTTGTAAAAAAGAAACTGTAATCAAAATTTTGTTGTGAAGTCAATTATAAATCTAGTACATTTGTCGCATTAAATTTTTGATTCACGTTATCCAAACATTTTAGTACTATTCGCAATATGAAACATAATTTCGGTGCCGGACCTTGTATCTTACCTAAGGATGTCTTCACAGAAGCTTCGCAAGCGGTTTTAGATTTTAATGGAACAGGTTTGTCTATTTTGGAGATATCGCATCGTTCTAAGGAATTTGAGGCCGTTATCACCGAAGCAGAAAGTTTGGTTCGAGAGCTTTTGGAAGTTCCAGAAGGATATTCAATACTTTTTTTGCAGGGTGGTGCCAGCCAGCAATTTGCGATGGTGCCTTTTAACCTACTTCCAAATTACGGTCGTGCAGCGTATTTGGATACTGGTACTTGGTCTTCCAAAGCCATCAAAGAAGCCAAGAATTTTGGCGCTATCGATGTGGTAGCGTCTTCTTCAGATCGCAATTATAGTTATGTGCCAAAATCGTATACAGTACCTGCAGATGCTGCTTATCTTCATTATACTTCTAATAATACCATCTTTGGTACAGAAATCTTCGACCTTCCGGTAGCAGATGTGCCCTTAGTGACCGATATGTCTTCGGATATTTTTAGTCGCGTGATTCGCGTGGCCGATCATGGCTTGATCTATGCTGGTGCGCAAAAAAATATGGGGCCTGCTGGGGTAACTTTAGTTGTTGTAAAAGATGAATTACTCGGAAAAACAGGTCGTACCATTCCCGCGATTTTTGATTATCAGCAACACGCAAAAGCCGATTCGTTATACAACACGCCGCCTGTTTTCTCGATTTACGTATCCATGCTCAACCTTCGTTGGTTAAAAGCTAAAGGAGGCGTAAGCGTGATGGAGCAAGAAAATATTATTAAAGCTAGAAAACTTTATGAAGAGATTGACCGCAACCCACTGTTCCGTGGTACGGCCGATGTCGAAGACCGTTCGCGCATGAACGTTACTTTTGTCATGACCAATCCTGCATTGGAAGAAGAGTTTTTGGCATTAGCAAAGGAGCGGGGCATGGTCGGTCTTAAAGGTCACCGATCAGTAGGTGGATTCCGTGCGTCGATTTACAATGCATTAGGTATATCTTCTATTAATGCTTTGATCGATTTGATGCGAGAGTTTGAAGAGGCGCAGAATTAAGTTACACATTTAGCAATTAATTAAAATGAGAATATTAGCAAATGACGGAATAGATCCAATCGGACAACGTTTGTTGGAAGAAGCAGGTTTTACCGTTGATACAGTACATATACCACAAGCCGAACTAGCCGAAAAGCTACAAGCATACGATGCCATCACGGTAAGGAGTGCTACTTTAGTGCGTCAAGAATTGATTGATGCTTGTCCGAATTTGAAAGTAATCGGGCGCGGTGGTGTTGGTATGGACAATATTGATGTCGATTATGCCCAGTCTAAAGGCGTCATCGTCATCAACACACCAGCAGCTTCTTCGCACTCTGTAGCTGAATTGGTTTTTGCGCACTTCTTGAATGGTGTTCGCTTTTTGTACGATTCCAACCGCAAAATGCCGGTGGAAGGAAATACCAAATTTGGCGGACTGAAGAAAGCCTATGCCAAAGGAGTGGAGCTAAAAGGCAAAACTTTGGGCGTTGTCGGATTCGGTCGTATTGGTCGCGAAACAGCTAAGGTAGCTTTGGGTTTGGGAATGGATGTGGTGTACTCAGACCTTTTCGAAGGGCCGTTATCTTTACCATTGTCGCTATCAGGCAATATTGAAGTTGAAGTGCCTGTGAAGCAACTTTCCTTTGAGGAGCTTTTGCCTGTAGCAGATTTCATCTCATTACACGTACCATTCACTGATAAAGCCGTGCTTGGTGCAGAAGAGTTTACCAAAGTGAAAGATGGTGTTGGTATTGTCAATGCATCACGTGGCGGCGTAATTGATGAGCTGGCATTAGTAGATGCATTGAATTCCGGTAAAGTTTCTTTTGCCGGTTTAGATGTATATGATAGCGAGCCTACGCCGCGCGTAGAATTATTACAGCATCCGAAGATCTCGTTAACACCGCATATTGGCGCAGCCACCAACGAAGCGCAAGAGCGTATTGGCGAAGAACTGGCCAATTTACTGATCTCAAATCTTAAGAAATAATCTTAAAACGATTGAAATAGCCTTTAAAGTGCTATATTCACCCACTTTTCCGTTTGCGTGCGCAGTGATGCAGCACGCAAACGTAGTTTAATTAGTATCCATAATAAGTATTTATTCTAATGAAAATTCTAAAATTCGGTGGCACTTCGGTAGGGAGTGCGGCGCGTATTCAGGGGTTGCTCGAAATCGTAGCACCTGCGGAACGTCAGATTGTAGTGTTGTCGGCCGTTTCGGGCACGACTAACGCCTTGGTAGAAATTGCTCAAGCTTTTGCTGGCGCAAAGACAGAAGAAGCCAAACAGTTGATCAAGAAGCATAAGGATAAGTATGAGGAACTAATTAAAGAGCTTTTCGCTACCGAGGAAGGCTACAAGAAGGGTAAGGATCTGATTGATCATCATTTCGAAAGCATATCTTCCTTTGCTAGTGATTTGTTTACCCCATCAGAGGAGAAGATTATATTGGCGCAAGGCGAATTGTTATCTACCGCTTTGTGGCATTATTACCTGGAGGAATTAGGTATTCCTTCCGTATTGTTACCAGCGTTGGACTTCATGAAAATTGATGAAGACAATGAGCCAATGATTGAATATACGGCCGAAAAATTAGGCGCGATTTTGAGTCAGCATCCAGACAACACCTTATTTATTACCCAAGGATTTATCTGTCGCAATTCATTTGGTGAGATCGATAACCTGCGCCGTGGTGGATCCGATTATACCGCTTCGCTTATCGGCTCGGCTATCCGCGCCGAAGAAGTGCAGATCTGGACGGATATCGACGGTATGCACAACAATGATCCGCGTGTAGTACACGGTACCACACCGATTCGTCATCTAAGTTTCGACGAAGCGGCCGAGTTAGCGTATTTTGGAGCGAAGATTTTGCATCCACAAAGTGTTTTTCCGGCTCAGCGTTACAATGTGCCGGTACGTCTATTAAATACGATGGATCCACAAGCTCCTGGTACATTAATCAGTAAAGAAGGTGCGCAAAAAGGCGTGATTCGTGCGGTAGCCGCCAAAGATGGTATCACGGCGATCCATATTCATTCATCTCGTATGTTGTTGGCGTATGGTTTCTTGCGTCGTATTTTTGAAATTTTCGAACGCTACAAGACACCGATCGATATGATTACGACTTCCGAAGTGGCTGTTTCGCTCACGATTGATGATACCACCAACTTAGAAGATATCATTAAGGAAGTAGAAGATTTTGGTACGGTAGCCGTAGATCGCGAGCAGACGATCGTATGCGTAGTAGGCGATTTCAGCTCCAACGCGCATGGTTACGTAGGAAGAGTGCTCGAAGCGGTAAAACACTTACCAGTACGTATGGTGTCTTATGGCGGATCTGATTTTAACGTATCTGTCTTATTAGATACCGAGCACAAGACCGAAGCATTACGTTCTTTACATCACCGTTTATTTTAACAACACAATCCGTTTGATGTCATATTTTGATTCCAAGCTATTAGCACAATTTGAAGGGATGGAAACGCCCTTCTACTATTATAATTTAGACCTGTTGCAGCAAACTTTATCGGAAGCCAAAGCAGCCGCAGACAAGCGCGGTTTTCATGTGCATTATGCGCTGAAAGCCAATTTTAATCCTCGAGTGTTGGCTACAGTGCAGGCTCAAGGTTTTGGTGCCGACTGCGTAAGTGGCAACGAGGTACAAAAAGCGATTGAAGTCGGTTTTCCAGCTTCACAAATTACCTTTGCAGGCGTAGGTAAGTCCGATAAAGAGATTCGTACGGCCTTGCAACACGGTATCTTTGCCTTTAATGTAGAATCCATCCAAGAGATGGAGATCATTGATGGTTTAGCTGCAGAGATGGGCATTCGTGCCAATGTTTCGCTGCGCATCAATCCCAATGTAGATGCCAAAACGCATCAATACATTACCACTGGTCTTGACGAAAACAAATTTGGCTTGCCCAACTCCGAGTTGGAGCGTGCCGCAGCAGTTCTCCGCGATTGCACCAACGTGGATCTGGTCGGTCTTCACTTTCACATCGGATCGCAGATCACCGATATGAATGTGTTCAAAAGCCTTTGTGTGAAGGTGAATGAATGGAAAAATTGGTTTGAAGAACGCGGCACAACTATCCGCGTACTCAATGTGGGAGGGGGACTAGGTGTGGATTATTACGCGCCAGACGAACATCCGATTGCTGATTTTGAGACCTATTTTGACATCTTTGATCGTTTTCTCGAACGTACACCAAATCAAGAAGTACATTTCGAACTTGGTCGTGCTTTGGTAGCGCAATGTGGATCATTGATTAGTAAAGTGCTTTACACTAAAAATGGTGTAAAGAAACATTTCCTGATCCTCGATGCGGGTATGACCGAATTGATGCGCCCGATGCTGTACCAAGCCTACCACAAGATAGAGAAAGTTGGAGCGGGAGCGGAGGACTCGACGAATTATGATGTCGTCGGCCCTATTTGCGAAAGCACCGACGCCTTTGGTAAGGAAGTACCTTTGCCAGTCAGCGAGCGCGGCGATTTGATCGCAATTCGCACCGCAGGTGCGTATGCTGAGGTAATGGCTTCTCGCTACAATCTGCGCGACGAAGTACGCTACTGCTATGCGAGCGAAGGTCAATTAGAATTGGCCAATAGCTGAGCTTAGACAAGCTTTATATAATTAAATCAGCGTATTTTTAAGGAAATGATATCATTTCCTTAAAAATACGCCTGATGACGTTTAGTGCTGTATAGGAAAGATTACTGTGGATCTGTATGCTGATGCAGGATTTTCTTGGCGATATCGGCAATGAGCGGATAAGTATCTTCAAGGATGGTGTCAAATTCTTTTACTTCAACCCAAGCCGCTTCATCAATGTCTTCTTCTAGTTGCGGAATTAGGTCAGGCGATTTGTTGATGCCCATTTCATACCAGTTGGTTTGCTTGATTACCATCCGACCGCGCATCGTATACGTGTGATAAGTCGTACAAAACTTAGCGCCCAGATAGTTGACTTTTACACCACATTCTTCTTCTACCTCCCGTTTAGCGGCAGAGCGCGTTTTCTCATCATCTTCTAATTTGCCTTTGGGCAGATCCCATTTGCCGAGCCTGTGAATGAAAAGATATTCGCCATGACCATTTTTCACAATCCCACCGGCCGCTTTGATTACCTTGATGTCTTCGAGTAGTTCTTTAAAATACGTTCCGGGGTCAGCAAGTGTCAATAGGTATGTAACAGGGGTCGGATTAGATGAACTCGCTTTAAAAAGTTTTTCGATATCAATTTCTTGTAAACCAATCGTTTGAGGATTAACTAAGTGCTGTGGTACGAAATCTGCTAAAATTAGCAGGTTTTGGTTCATATAAATTTTATAAATTTGCGGCATGAATAACTACAATGAGGTTGAACAAAAAATTGCTGAATCGCTTCTGCAAATTAAAGCAATTAAATTGCAACCTAAAAACCCTTTTACTTGGGCATCGGGTTGGAAATCGCCTATTTATTGTGACAATCGGATCACATTATCTCATCCATCTATCCGAACATACATCCGACAAAATCTATCACAGCTAATTCAAGAAGAATACGGCACAGTAGATATGATCTCTGGTGTCGCTACGGCAGGAATTCCGCAGGGAGCTTTAGTAGCACAAGATTTGGGACTGCCATTTACGTACGTTCGTGGTAGCGCAAAGGGTCACGGGCGCCAAAATTTAATTGAAGGTGAAGTAAGTGGTGGACAACGTGTGGTAGTTATCGAAGATTTGGTATCTACTGGCAAGAGCAGTTTAGCAGCAGTGCAAGCATTGCGCGAAGCGGAATGTAACGTGGTAGGTTTAGTTTCTATTTTTACCTATGGATTGGACGCTGCGGAGGAAAACTTCAAGGATGCTAAATGTAAATTGCATAGTCTTTGTAATTATGATGCGCTAATCCACGTCGCTTTAGAAAATGGTTATATCATGGAAGCTGATATGGAAGTACTACAAGACTGGCGCAAGAATCCATCTACATGGGGGCAATAAAATTGGCCTGTTAGTTGCTCCAGTATTATAATAAACAGACACACTATGACTATTATTCAAAATTCCACCGTTATACAGCAGCCAATAGGCGATGTTTACTCGTTTTTGTCTGATTTGAATAACCACCAGCAGCTTATGCCAGATAATATTTATAACTGGACGTCTACCGCAGATGAAGCGCAATTCACCATCAAGAACATGGCGAAGTTAGCCCTCAAAATAAGTCAGCGTGTGGAAAACAAAGAATTAGTGTGCGTGCCTACCAATGAAGCACCTTTTGAGGTATCGCTCCGTTGGCAAGTGGAAGAAGCGGGCGAAGGGCAGACTAAAGCTACATTTATCATCGAGGCGCAACTCAATATGATGATGAAAATGATGGCCTCCGGCCCATTACAAAAACTCGTAGATCATCAAGTTTCTCGTTTAAAAGAAGTATTGGGTTAAGCCTTAATTCAACTCTATAGTAAAGCGTGCAGGATTTATCCTGCACGCTTTTTTTGCGAGTAATGCAATCCTACGCATTCACATTTATTGCGTAATTTTGCGGGATGATTACCTCCGATATTATTTCATCAGATACTATTGTGGCGCTGGCCACTTCACCTGGCGCCAATGGAGCTATTGCGGTGATACGACTTTCAGGCGCACAGGCTATTGAAATTGCGAATGCCGTTTTTAAAGGAAAGGATCTGTCCAAGCAGGCTACGCATACCATACATTTTGGTACCATCAGAGATGGCGATGTGGTAATCGATGAAGTTGTCGTTTCATTATTCATAGGCCCAAATTCGTACACGAAAGAGCACGTTGTCGAAATTTCTACGCATAACTCAGCGTATATCATTGATCGCGTCTTGAGTTTGATAGTCCGCCAGGGCGCACGTGCAGCCAAGCCTGGTGAATTTACTTTGCGGGCATACCTTAATGGTGGATTGGATCTTTCACAGGCAGAAGCGGTAGCGGATCTCATTGCATCAGAAAATAAAGCTTCGCATGAAATTGCCATGAACCAAATGCGGGGCGGCATCAGTAGCGAATTACAACGTATGCGCGAGCAGCTCATTAATTTTACCGCTCTGCTGGAATTGGAGTTGGATTTCGGCGAAGAAGATGTGGAATTTGCTGACCGATCGGAGTTCTTGTCACTTATCGCGGCGTTGAAATCGCATGTGACACAATTAATCCACTCGTTTGAATACGGGAATGCCATCAAGAATGGCGTACCTGTAGCGATTATTGGCAAACCCAATGCCGGAAAATCAACCTTGCTCAATACTTTGCTCAACGAAGAGCGAGCCATTGTAAGTGACATCGCAGGTACCACGCGCGATACGATCGAAGAAATGATGACAATCGATGGCGTAACTTTTCGCTTTATTGATACCGCAGGATTGCGCGAAACGCTGGATACGATTGAGGCGATTGGTGTAGCACGTGCCAAAGAAAAGGTGGCTGCGGCGAAAATCTTGCTTTATTTGTATGATTCTGTCAACAACACGGCAGAAGAAGTGATTGAGCAGGTCAAAGCGTTTCACCGCGAAGGTTTGATTACGATTCTCGTAAGAAATAAGATCGATTTGGATGGAGGCTACTTCGACAATGCATTTGATACTGAGATCAAGGCTAATCTTATTGGTTCTGGCTACGCCGATGAGATCGTGGCGATCTCTGCGAAAGATCCTGCATCTGTAGAGCGGTTGAGTAGCTCCTTAGTAGATCGTATTCGTGGAATGGTATCAGAAAACCAACAGGTGATTACGAATATTCGTCACGTAGAAGCACTTCAGTTAGCTTTTCAATCCATGGAAGATGTGGATCGCGGTTTTCAAATTGGCCTCTCCGGCGATTTGTTGGCATCGCACCTTCGCGAAGCGCTTCGTCACATTAGCACGATTACTGGCCAGATTGATGTAGATCGGGATATCCTAGGTACGATTTTCGGAAAGTTTTGTATCGGGAAATAGCTTCAAACTAATCAAAATCCATAAATATAGGCTATTGCTGATCGTTTTTTAACAGTTTCCTCTTGCAGAACGTTTTCTACAGCGATGTCGCTGATTAAGGTTTTCCGTATTTATTTTTCCCTTAAATTTGATTATTTTGCACGTAAATCAGAAAAAACGCTACTATTATACGTTTTGGTATATCAAGTTACATAATTACATTGGATAGTGCTAACGCGATATATTGGAGGAATCGAAATGCCTGAGGTAAGAAAAGCTCAACGATCAACTGAATAGAATTTGGCACTATAGTTTTTTCCTTATTTAAGAATTTCTGTTTATTTGTTAATTTAGGCTAATAGGCTTCTACTTTATGGATTTAGATAAATTGATTGCAGCATTAATTTCATTTCGTGATGAAAGAGATTGGAAACAGTTTCACAATTCCAAGGATTTAGCGATTGCTCTTAACCTTGAATCATCTGAATTATTAGAATTGTTTCTGTGGAAAGGGAGTGAAGATGTAAATCTAGACAAGCTAAAGAACGAGCTTGCCGATGTATTCATGTACGCGATTCTCTTAGCCGAAAAACATAATTTTGATATACAGGAAATTATTGAATCAAAAATCAACATAAATCGTGAAAAATACCCGGTCAATAAAGCTAAGGGTACAGCAAAAAAATACAACGAATTGTAGCTTCTTTTCGTCCAATTACCTTTGAAAATGAATTTTAATATTTCCCAATACGCTGTAGATCACGGTCTGGAATCTAACATCATTGCTAATCACCGTAAGTACCTTAATTGGCCATTAGTATATTTTTTAGTGGAGATTAATCAGATGGAGGGTCGAAAAAGGGAGGCATATATTGGTGAAACTACCGACGTTGTTAGTCGCATCAAAACTCATCGAAAATCTTCTAAAAAGCAAAAGCTCAGTTCTGTAAACCTAATATCTAGTGATTTTCTCAATAAGTCGGCTGCGCTTGATTTAGAGTCAAATTTGATCAAATATATATCTGCCGATGGAAATTATTCTCTATTGAATGGCAATTTAGGTATTGCTAACCATCAGTATTATCAGCAAAAAGATCTCTATTCTGATCTATTTAAAAATATATGGGATGAGCTTCGCACATTAGGTATTGCAAGACACTCTCTAGAGCACATCGATAATTCAGACCTCTTTAAGTACTCGCCATACAAATCCCTCTCTAAAGAACAGATTGAAGGATTAAAAACTATATTAATCTGTTTGCTGGATGAATCAACTAATGTTAGCTTAATTCAAGGTGGAGCGGGTACAGGTAAATCGATATTAGCAATTTTTCTCTTTAAGCTACTAAAAACTGACCTTAGTGATTTCAACTATGTAGATTTTGATGATCAAGATAAAGAATTGTTTGATTTGTTAAAGAAGGTCAAATCAAAGTATGGTCAGCTAACTATGGCGTTGGTAATACCAATGGCTTCGTTCCGTAAGACAATATCTAATGTATTTAGCGATATAAAAGGTTTATCCAAGAAAATGGTTGTCGGGCCATCCGAAATTGTTAAACAGAAATATGACTTGTTGATAGTTGATGAAGGACATCGGTTGAGACGGCGTGTTAACCTTGGGTCATATTTTGGAACTTTTGATGCGAATTGTCGAACCTTGGGATTAGATAAAGCGATCGCTTCAGAATTAGATTGGATACAGTTGCAGAGTGAAAAATCGATCATATTTTATGACCAATTTCAATCTATTAAACCGTCAGATGTTACTAAAGAAAGTTTTGATACGCTAAGACAAAAACCTACGAGTCGTGTCGAAAAACTGAAAACACAATTTAGAGTAAGGGGAGGGAATCAGTATGTTAAATTTATACATCAACTCTTCGAGTCCAATACAAATTCTAAAGTCGGAGATTTTGGGTCATACGACTTTAAAATATTCGAGAATTTAGAAGAAATGATTGAACAGATTCATCTGAGAGAAAATGAGTCGGGACTTTCAAGAATGGTTGCCGGATTTGCATGGGAATGGATTTCACGAAAAGTTCCCGAGGCTTTCGACATACAAATTGGAGAGACAAAATTAAAGTGGAATAGCGTTACAGAAGACTGGGTTAACTCTGAAAATGCTATCAATGAAGTAGGATGTATTCATACTACGCAAGGATATGATTTAAACTACGTCGGGCTGATAATAGGCCCGGAAATAGATTATGACTTTGAAACTAATCAGTTTGTCGTACTCAAACAAAATTATAAAGATAAGGCTGGTAAGAGCTCTATTTACGATGATGTAGTATTGTTGGATTACCTTATGAATATCTATAAAACTATCATGTTACGAGGTATTCGGGGAACCTATGTATATGTGTGTAATCCTAACCTTAGAGCCTATCTTTCAAAGTATATTCAAAAATTTATCAAAGAACATACATCTTCTACATGGAAGATCCAGAGTGAGCCAGGAGCAACGACTATACCTTTTTACGACTTATCAGTAGCAGCAGGGAGTTTTTCTGATAAGCAACTGGTAGATCATGCGCAATACATTGATTTACCCAATAAAAATCGCATAAGTGATAGCTTTGCTTGTAAAGTAGTTGGGGAATCAATGAATAAAATAATTCCAAACGGTTCTATTTGTTTATTTCGTAGGTATAGTGGTGGTAGTAGAAATGGCCTAATTTGTCTCGTCGAGTGTAGTGAAATAAATGATAATGATTTTGGTGCAAATTATACTATTAAAGAATATTCGAGTAAGAAGAGTATTGATGAAGACGGATGGAAGCATGAAATGATTATCCTCAAACCTCTATCATTTCATGCTTATGAACCTATATTACTTCACGACGATGAGATGTCAGATTTTAAGGTAATTGGTGTTTTTGAGAGAGTTTTATCTTGAGAATTGTATGACGAATTTTAAAACCGACCGACAAGATTAGGACGGATCGATTAACCAGGCATCTATATGATTTAGATAAAATTATGAGAGCTGAATATGGCGAAATGGCCATCGCTGATAACGAATTGTTCAATACGATCGTTCAGCATCGGAAAACCGTTACGCCATTGCGGGGAATGGATTATTCTAATCATGCCAAAGAGAAGTTGAGAATCATACCACCAGATTCCGTTATGGATAAGTGGGAAGCTGATTATAAAACGATGCAGGAGAATATGATTATCGGAGAAAGTTTGAAATGGGAAGACCTATTGGATATGACAAGAGAAATTGAAGATAAGATCAATAGTATATTATATTAGTTAATTATTGATAATGAGTTATGCATATAGATGAGATTTATATTGAAAATTATGGGTGTATAGAAAAATTACACATCAAGCCAGAACTAAATGAGCAAGGGCATCCTAAACCAATTGTGTTAGTTGGAAAAAACGGAAGCGGAAAAACACTTCTATTGTCAAATATTGTAGATTCAATAATAGAATTTAAGCGTGATAAATATTCTGAATTACAAGAAGTCTCAGAAAACAAATTCTATAAAATAGGAACTCAAACATATATTAAGGTTGGGGAAAGCCACAGTTACACAAGAGTTCGATACAATAATGGTGGGAAGAAATATTATTATATTGATTGTATGACCCAAAATCATACACATTTTAAGAACAGTATATTTAACTCATTAATACATTCAGACTTAGAAATAGATAATGAGAAATTCAAAGAGAATGGTTTTTACAAAAAGGCAAAACCTTCTTTTGAAAAGGAGTTTGACACAAATATTTTAATGTACTTTCCGGTTCACAGATATTATGAACCAGCATGGTTAAATCAGAATATTGCCCCATCGTTTAAAAAAGAAGATAACTTTATAGAGAAGAGCAATAAAAACGTAATCAAAACTAATATTCTTAACGAGGTTGAATCTTGGATTTTGGATGTTATTTTAGATAAGTTCTTGTATGAACAGCATAACCAAAGATTCTCTAACTTGTTCGTAAGAAATGAGCATGGAGGTTATACTGAGTTTACTGCGCCAATATTTCAAGATTATAGTGGGAAGAATACCACAATTCAAAACTTAATCAATCAGATTATTTCGACAATATACAAAAGCAAAGACGATAATATAGAAAATGCTCGAATTGGAATATCAAACAAAGATAGAGGACGTCAAATATCTATATTAACAAAATTTAAAAATGGTTCCGAAATTCAAGTTGCTCCTACATTTAATCATTTGTCGTCGGGAGAGGCTTTACTGCTTTCGATTTTTTGTGCTTTATTAAAGGACTTTGATTCTATCAGCAAAAATGGAACAAACAATTTGGATCAAGTAAAGGGGGTAGCTGTAATAGATGAAATAGATTTGAATTTACATATTGATTATGCAAAAAATGTTCTGCCCCAACTAATGAAGCTGTTTCCTAATGTTCAGTTTGTTGTAACAAGTCACTCTCCATTCTTTTTATTAGGTATGAAAGAGACATATGGGAACGATTATCAATTGATAAATTTACCAACAGGAGAGGATATTGTCGAAAATGACTTCTCAGAAATTGTCTCTGCTTATAGAATATTTACAAAAGGATTTGATGAGTTACATTCCAGTTTGAAGTCTTTAGAGCAAAAGATAAGCGTGACTACCAAACCCCTTATCGTCACGGAAGGAAAAACGGATTGGAAGCATTTCAAAAGAGCTTTGCAATATTTTCAAGAAGAAGGAGAATACACAGATATAGATGTGTCCTTTTTTGAATATGAGGATGAAATTGAGATGGGAGATTCCCATTTGGAATCTTTATTGAAAAATATGTCAAAAGTTGAACAGAATAAAAAAATAATTGGAATTTTTGATTGTGATGAAGCCAATGGAAAAAAATATGCGGGATTAGATTTCAAAAAATTTAAGAATAATGTGTTTGCGTTCTCAATTCCTAAACCTTCATATAGATCTACTCATACAGGTATTTCAGTAGAATTGCTATACAAAAATGTTGATATCCAAAAAACAGATGCTGACGGTAGGCGACTATACTTGACATCTGAATTTAATGAAAGAGGGCGTTTGCTATCTGACATAAATATTAGTGTCGAAAACACAGATAAAGTAAAAAAATACATTGAGGTTGATAAAAATAAGATTATAGATTCCGGAGTGACTGACGGGACGAATAATATTGCACTGTCAAAAAATAGTTATGCACTCAATATCTTGAATAAAACAGCTCCTTTTGATTCTGTAGATTTTGAAGGATTTAAAGGTGTTTTTGATAAATTAAAGATCATTTTAGATATTCCACTAACATAGTATTTGTATCTTTTTTGTAATTCAATTTATATAATGCTTGAGAAAACGAACGTACTTTTGATTCTGTAGATTAAGTCCTATCAAAATAACTATGTAAATTTTATAATACTTGTCCCTAATCTGTATTTTTTTAAATTTAATCATCTAAAAATCAGAACTTAACACTTTTTGTATTGGAAAGTAAATCTACTTAATGGGGGACATAACTCTTACAGTAGGTTTTCGAGCGTTTATAATAGATGGTCATTTGCAGGCCAATACCTTTAGCCAGATGTACAGTAGTTAACTAGACAAGTGCAATTTCGCGGTTTAGATATTCTTAAGTTTGCAAAGTCGTCGGCGAATCGATAAATAAAATTAGAGCAAATGGTTCTATTTTTATCATGAGGATCGACTACAGATGCACGACAAATACTGTCACGTTATTCAGGTTCGCGTAGGAGGGGATTTTCATCTTTGGAATACCCCAATTAGTGCAGTGCATAAAAAATGTTCTTTAAGCGCCTCTAAAAAACACAACTTCCATACAATCTTTTAAGTATCCTTTTCCTACTGTTGGCTTAAACTCGTCCGACGGCTATCTTATACTATTTATATCCTGCTCTTCATATCGAAAGTTGATAAGTTAATCTGTAATTATTTAGAAATCATACCGTGTTTATTTATGAATTTTGCTTATGTTTGGGTTTAATTTAGAATTATAATAAATAAAAACAAGTACCATATGAAGACGTATCAATTAGCCTTACTACTATTCGGACTTACAAGTGGTGTGGCATCTGCTCAGAGTCAAAACGTTTTTTTGAGCCGTGATTTTTGGGGAAAGAATCCTGATCTTTCTCAGGTTAAAAGTACCGCAGAAGCCGGAAATAGCCCTTCGGAATCTAATGCAGCATCTTTTGACGTCACGACTATGGCCATCAATAGCGGCGCATCTAACGATATCATTTTCTATCTATTGGAGCAAGATGGAAATCCTATTGATAAAAAAACACACCATAGTCGCCATTACTTGCACTGGGCTGCAGCAAATGGTAATAAAGAAGTGGTGGACTATTTATTGAATAAAGGTGCCGATGTACACTATGCTGATAGTTATGGAGTACCGATTACTGCATATGCAGCAGCAGGAGGCAATCGCAATACAGCCATATACGATGCTCTCTTTGCAAAAGGCGTTGACCCGAAGAAAACTTACGCCGATGGCGCCACATTAATGATGTTGGCTGCGCCGAGTGATCAAAATCTTGATCTGGTAAACTACTTTGAATCAAAAGGGCTTTCGATCGAAGACAAAGACGCACACGGACGTACTGTTGCAGATTATGCCGCTAAGTCAGGCAAGTCTGAATTGATCGACCAACTCATTCAGCGCGGATCAGTCCTTACGGATCATGCGTTGTTTTTTGCAAGTCAAGGTTTTCGCCGAGGCGAATCTAACGGCTTAGCTACTTATCAATATTTAGTCGAGCAAAAAGGATTGAATCCGCAAGCGATTAGTCATGATGGTGGTACAATACTTCATGGCGTAGTGCGAGGTGGCAATATGGATATTATCCAGTACTTTTTAAGCAAAAATGTGCCTGTAAATAAAGCAAATAATGATGGCACTACTGCACTCATGCTGGCCTCTGGCAGTCAAAATCTAGCAACGGTACAAACGCTTTTGCAAGCTGGTAGTGACGTAAATACCACGAATGAAAAAGGAGAATCTGCATTGACCGTAGCGGTAAGCAACGGATCTGCCGAGATTGTGAAACTCCTATTGGCAAAAGGAGCAGACGCAAATGTATTGGATAAAGATGGTCGCAACCTTGCATATTATTGGTTTAATTCCTATCGTGGTGGCGCAGATCGAGGCGCTAATCGCGAAGGTGCACCAGCACTTGGAGCCACTCCATTCGAAGAAAAACTAGTTTTGCTGAAGAGCAATGGCGTAGATGTAGCTGCACCGCAAGCGGATGGAAGTTCTCTTTATCACCTAGCCGTAGCCAAAGAAAACCTTGCCTTGGTACAGCAAGCGAATCAATTGGGCGCTAATATTAACGCCCAGGATAATGAAGGCGTAACCGCATTGCACAAAGCCGCCTTAGTCGCCAAAGACGATAAAATGCTAAAAGCATTGGTAGCATTGGGCGCCGATAAGTCGTTGAAAACCGAGTTTGATGAGACAGCCTTCGACCTAGCGCAGGAAAATGACTTTTTAAAGAACAACCAAATTTCTATCGATTTCTTAAAATAAGAGGATGAATACAATAATAAAATTAGTACTTGCTGTGACGCTTGCGTTTGGTTTATCTTCGAGCGCAGCGGCGCAGTCTAGCAAATATAAGTGCATGATTCAAATGAATGCTTATGAAGGCGAAGAAGCCTATGTGATCATTTCTTTGATAAACCCACAGGGTGGATATGACAAAACCTTATCGGTATTAGGGCCAGACAAACAGTGGTATAATACGCTGAAAGAATGGTACAAATTTCAGAATAAATCAAAAGAAAAACTACATGCCGTAACGGGTGCTTCAATAGGAGGTGGCGATCGTGCCGTGAAAGTTTTGGAAATTGATCAAGATAAATTAAATAAAGGTTATAAGCTGCGTTTCGAATCTGCGGTGGAAGAACAAAAATACCATACTACCGATGCCGAGGTCTTACTAACTACAGACGGCATCACCACGCGGACAAATGGTAAAGGATACATTCGATTTGTAAAGTTGACAAAAGCCCAATAGGTAAAGATAGATGACATTATCGATATGGAGATATGCGCATCTTCTGTTAGCGTTGATATCTTCCCTTTTCTTGTTCATCTTGTCATTTACAGGTGTCATTTTGGCCTATGATGCCGTAGATGAAAATACGAACTCCTATAAAACGAGTAATTTAGATACGATCTCGATCGCGCATACGATTCAGACCGTAAAAAAGCACTATCCAGAAGTTATCGAACTATCTGTTGATAGGCAATCCAGAGTATACATCGATGCGCTTGATGCGGAAAGTGAAGCCGTTAAAGGATATATAGATCCGAGCAGTGGAGCATTTCTTGGTCCGGTTGCACAGAAAAGTGATTTTATACAGTGGGTTACTACTTTACATCGTTCTTTGTTTTTACACGAGACAGGGCGCTATATAGTAGGCATGGTTTCTTTCTTGCTGCTGCTGATAACCCTTACCGGAATTCTTCTTATTGTAAAGCGGCAACAAGGATGGCGTCATTTTTTTGCAAAAGTACAACGCGATTTCTCTGCCCAATACTTTCATATACTTACTGGCAGATTGATGCTCATTCCAGTTTTGATGATTGCACTTACCGGTACTTATCTTTTTTTGGCACGCATGGGCATCTTAAGTAAAGCAGAGGAACAGCTAGTGTACGATGTAGAGTCGCTTGCGGAAGAGGATAACGAGGAGCGCGTACAACTTGTCTCCGATTTCTCGATCTTTCAAGACATCATGCTCGACGAAGTCGAACGTCTTGAATTTCCATTTCTGGAAGATGATCCAGAAGAATATTTTATACTTACGTTAGCCGATCGCCAACTCACAATACATCAAATGAGCGGTCAGGTGGTTTCCGAAACCAAATATGCCTATGCTGCGGTTTGGGAAAAGCTGAATCTCGATCTACATACAGGCCAGACCAATAGGATCTGGGCTGTGGTACTAGGATTGGGAGCGGCCAATATTCTGTTCTTTATTTATTCTGGATTCGTAATCACTATTCGTCGAATTGGTACAAAAATCAAAAATAAATATCGCGCTGATAATGCCGAGATTGTTCTCTTGTATGGATCGGAGAACGGTAGTACTTTGGCCATAGCCAATCGAATACTCAAGCAGCTATTGGACCAAGGCGAACGGGTTTTTCTTTGCAACATGGATCAATACAAAGTTTATCCTCAAGCGCGTCAACTTGTGATTTTGACCTGCACATACGGTTTGGGCGAAGCGCCAAGCAACGCGAAGAAATTCGAACAGCGGCTAGCTGATCATCCACAAAAACAACCAATTGGTTTTTCTGTGTTGGGATTTGGATCGAGTACTTATCCTGACTTTTGTGCGTATGCTCAACAAGTAGATGAGTGGCTTGCTGCACAGAGCTGGGCCACGCGCACTTTGCCTTTGCACAGTGTAAACGACAAATCGACAGCGGATGTAGCCACATGGGCACAGGAATGGAGTAGAGCAACAATGAAAACCTTAGCGGCTGCGCAGAGTGTGTACGCAGCAGAGCAGCCTCGCTTACAGCAATTTGTAGTGATATCCAAAACGGATATCAGTAACGATCAGGATCCTGTTTTTGTAGTCGTACTGAAACCGCAGAAAAGCAACCGCATTACGTCGGGTGATCTGTTGGCCATTTATCCTCAGAATGATGCTAAGGAGCGCTTTTATTCGATTGCTTATATAGATAGTACCATACAGCTCATCGTAAAATGGCATCCCCATGGATTGGGTTCTGGCTTTTTGTACCGATTACAGGCCGGTGAGCGCATAGCTGCGAGGTTGTTGACCAATGCTAACTTTCATCTTCCGAAGAAAGCGAAGCGCATAGCGATGATTGCCAATGGAACAGGTATCGCACCATTTCTGGGGATGATAAAAGCAAACAAGAAAAAAAGACCTATACAATTGTATGCGGGATTTCGCTACAAATCTGCTTCGAATTTGAGGTACGCTGAATTTGCAGATGTGCAGATCGAGCGAAAGCACCTTTCCGCTTATCATGTAGCGTATTCTCGTGAGGCAAACAAACAGTATGTATTGGATCTTATCCAGCGCGATGCTCATTTTTTCAAAAACTTATTGGACAGTGATGGCGTAGTCATGATTTGTGGAGCACTACAGATGCAGCGCGATGTGGAAGTAATTCTGGAAAAGATATTGAAAGATGCTGGCATGTCCGATCTAGCATACTATCGCAATAAAGGACAGCTACTAACCGATTGTTACTAATGGGTAAAATGCAAATCCATACTCGACGGATGATGCTGGTAGTAAGTGCCTTATCACTATCAGTCAGTATGCTATTCGGACAAGATGTGATGGTTGCGCGGCAAGCAACTTTAATGGGATCAGTCTTTGATATTACCGTGATAGATAGCGATTCTGTACAGGCCAACAAGCATATCGACCAGGTAATTGCAGAAGTAAGTAGAATCGAAAATCTGATCTCAGAGTGGCAACCACATACGCAGATTTCGCGAGTAAATCAGCAAGCAGGTATTCGGCCCGTGATGGTCGATCGCGAAGTATTCGATCTAACCAAACGAGCAATAACCTATTCTGAGCAATCCGCTGGTGCTTTCGATATAAGCGTAGCAGGATTGGACCACATTTGGCGATTCGACGGCAGTATGGACGAGTTGCCTAGCGCAGAAGTCGTAAAGCGAAGCGTAGCACATGTGGGATATCAACATATTGTACTGGATAGCGCGGCGTGCAGCATTTATCTGAGTAAAAAGGGAATGAAGATCGGATTCGGATCTATTGGCAAAGGATATGCAGCTGATAAAGGCCGAGCGTTGTTGAAAACACTCGGCGTGAAGGGCGGCATTGTCAATGCCTCTGGCGATCTGGCTACTTGGGGCAAACCACCTCACGAGCGATATTGGAAGATAGGATTAAATCATCCATTTCGAGCACATAAAATGATGTGCATCTTGAAGTTGAGTGAAGAGGCCGTTGCTACATCGGGCAGTTATGAAAAGTATGCCGAAATCGCGGATGTTCGCTATGCGCATATTATCAACCCGAAGACGGGATATCCGTCTACCGGACTGACTAGCGTCAGTATTTATGGGCCATCTGCCGAAATCGCCAATGCGCTGAGTACGTCGATCATGGTATTAGGCAAAAAAAAGGGAAAAGCATTGTTGAAAGCGTTTCCTGATTATAATTATATCTTTGTGACTGACACTGGTCGTGTATCAAAAAGTCGAAAGCATTAATTATTTTACAAATTTCATCCTGATGAAATTTTATTACCGATTACAATTCCTGAGCCTAAAGCGATCGATCGAAGATGCCGGATTACCCATTGCGGGCGGCATTATTTTATTGTTTGTTGGCTACGGAGTTCTTTTTTATGCCGCTAAGCAATCTCAGATTTTCGGCGCACTGGTGCTGTTGGTTGTTCAACACAGCTTGCTTATGCGCTTGAATCACAAGGATCGTATTGATTTTATTAGACAACTTTTTCCCGCCGAGCGCTTCGCCAAGATTATGCTATTGGAAAATCTGCTCATAACCATGCCTCTGCTGTGTATAGCAGTTTATCTTTCTATTTGGGCTGCCGTGCTCGGGCTACTCATTCTTCCGCTTTTACACCATCAGTTATCATCATTAAACATCACTAGAACGCGTACGCCCACACCTTTTTCGCAAAAGCCTTTCGAATTTATAATTCTTTTCCGGCGATGGTGGATAGCACTTTTGGCGCTTCATGTACTATTAGGGATTGCACTGTATGTAGGTAATGAAAACTTGTCTTTTGTGCTGCTATCCTTTCAGATACTATTATCATTGCAGGCTTACGATGTAGTAGAAGACGAACTCTTGGTATGGAATTATAATTTATCACCCCAAGCTTTTTTATTGCACAAAGTGAAGCGCGGCGTAGCGCAATGCCTATTGCTGTGTGCACCTATGCTTTTGGCATTACTCATTGCTTATCCCGACCACGTGCTTGTTATCAGCTTGATGATCGGTATCGCGATGCTTCTGCTTTGGCTAAGTGTTTTGATGAAATACAGTAGCTATCCCAGTCCGCCGGGATTTTTAGCGATGTTGTATACAATTTCTGCCGTATTCACGTTCATCTTAATTCCCTATTTGTACTACTATTTTTATAAAAAATCCATTCAGCATTTACATAAATACCTATGTTAAATCTTATCGGCCTTCAGAAATTTTATGGTAAAAAATCGGTTTTGAATGATCTAAATTTCCAGTTCACTGAAGGACAGGTTTATGGTATAGTAGGGCCTAATGGAGCCGGCAAAACCACGCTTTTTCGTTGTTTGATTGGTTTGGAGGACTTTGCTGGCAGGATACAAAGGAATGAAAACGCGGCAAAACAGCATATAGGTTATGTACCTGCCGAGCCTTATTTTCTCCCCAAAATTACAGGCAAAGAGTACCTCACGCTCTTACTCGAAGCTAGAAATAAGTCGGTGCAAGAAGATGCTGCATATCATGTATTTGATATTCCTTTGGATCAATACATTAACACCTATTCGACCGGTATGAAAAAGAAATTGGCGCTTTTAGGATCTCTGCTGCAAAACAATCATATCTATATTTTTGACGAGGTGTACAATGGATTGGATTTCCAGAGTTGCCTGATGGTCACTGATATTATCCAACGTTTGCGCAGCCAAGGTAAGTTGATACTAATGGCATCACACATCTTTTCTTTGATGGAAGAGACGTGTGATACCATTTTGTATCTGAAAGAAGGAAAATTTGATATGATTAGCGAGCGGAAGGACTTTGCCTCGATGAAGCAACATATTTCCCAGGATTTGCGAGACAGCCAATTAGATGCCTTATTCCCTCCGCATACGGTTCGCTAATATTTGCTATCATCTAACTACCTTCATCGATCTGGCTGATGACATAGTCCAGCGGTTCTATATTGCTTTCGGCGCCCACATAACCAATATTCTGGTTAATATTTCCTTTCGGATTTCCATTGATGGCGCTGATGGGCACAGGCCACAATACGTGGTAAGGACTCATCCGATAATTGATACCAAAATTGGTACGAACTCCTTTGTTGTAAAAGTCATTTTTGGCCATGACGCGATCATAGAAATAATTGTTTTCGGAGAAGTTTGCCAAGCTATAGGTTTTTCCTTCTTCAGAAGTAGCACCTGTCTTGGCAAATATATATGCAACACGGGTAATTTCTGTTTTACGGGGCTCTTCGTAATACAATTCTCGGGCGCGCTCGTCAAGCACAGTACCGATGTTGACTTCTGCAGCCGTGATTGGTTGTGCGTTGGCACGTGTTCGCACCGCATTGATATCAGCAGTTGCACTAGCCAGATCACCTTTCCAGATGTAAGCTTCAGCGCGGAGCAGCAAAGTTTCTGCTAAGCGGAAAACGTACCAATCGGAGTTACCACCAGCGGGTTGTACGCGCTGCGGATCTTCTACAAACAACTTATAATGTGGCCAATCAAACCAGAAACGGATGGTATCGGTAGTCAGTAAACCGCCCTGTGCATTGCGTTTTTGTAGAGGCTGTCCGTAGCTCGGATCGCTGCCTTTCAAGTTGGGAGAGTTGTACACCAAATCTTCCATACGCATCCAATTTCCTGGTGCGTGCCGCAAATCGGTGTCGTCCGTCCACAAACTGTGCTGACTATACCATGTTGGTCGCACGCGTGCGATCCCTCGACCATATTGCAGTACTTGTGGCAGTTCAATGTTGTGCAAATCTGATGTAGCCCGATTACCAGCTGGTGTGACGATACCAGCATTGCTCCAGAATGGAAGCGCATTTCGCATGGATTGTACGCCACCATCTTGATTGCCATCGATGTTAATTCTGTCGATTACTAAGAATAGAGCTTCACGGTTGTTTGCCAAGGATTTGTTTTCAGGCCGGTGCAAATCCCAGATCACATTACGATTGGTCTCGTTTGCGGAAGATCCGAATCGAGTAGTCATCAAGTTATAAGTGCCACCATTGATGACGTTGTTGGCGGATTGAATGGCATCGTCGAAATAACCCAATGCTAGATTTACTTTTGTCAGCAAATGGCTCACTGCACCTTTGGTGACTTGACCCTTGTTCACATTATCGGGTACCCATTCTTGTGCAAATTCTAGATCTTCTTTGAGTTGCTCGAGAATCACTTCGCGCTTGGTGCTATAAAAATCTAATTTTGGTTCGGTCGCCATAAAAAACACCGCAGGTACATCGCCAAATTGATGAACTAAGCGATAATAGCGCATAGCGCGATGAAAATATGCTGCACCCAAAAGATGGTTTTTCTCGGCTTCATTGGCATAATCTTGCGGTGCATCTATATAGTGTATGGCGGTGTTTGCATAACGGATGCCACGATAACCTTCTCTCCAATACCAACCAATACGATTTTCGTATTCCAGATTGTCAAGATTGCCATCCGGCGTGATGGCTTGATTGAGATCTATCGCAGGACCAGGTTTGTCTGTACTGCCTGATACGGCGATATCAGAATAAATCATTTCGGTCACGATAGGGGCGCCATCGCCCATAAATTCTATACGTGCGTTGCGCTCACAAGCTACGAGTGTAGCCCACAAGGCGGCAGAGCTTTGAAAGGTTTCGTCTGGTGTAAAGATAGATAGGGGTTTGGGTTCTAAGAAAGAACGTTTGCATGCTTGGGTCACCGTACCCAATAGAATGCAAAAAAAGAGCGTATGTTTAGAAAATGTTTTCATAAGATTCTTGAACTTTTAAAAGAGATGTTTTCCATTATAAAGTAATATCTAAACCGATGGTATAAAATCTCGGAGTCGGGCCAGGGCCATTATCTGGATCCCATTCTGGATCCCAGAAAGACCACTCGGGAGCCCACATTGCTGCATTTCGTACATTTGCGAATACGCGCAGCCCACGCAAACGGTAGCGTTCAAGTTTTTCAGCATCGACTTGGTATGCCAAAGAAATATTATCTATACGTACAAATGAGCGCTTGCGATATACATTGAAACCGGTAGCACTACCTTCGTTAGAGTTAATTCTTGCCCACTCGTTGGAGGGATTTTCAGGCGTCCAGTATGGGAATGCATAACTATTTCTGCGATCTGGAAAGCCGTCGCGGCTTTTCAATGAATTGAAAGGCGATTGATGTCCTAGTAGGCCATACATAGAAATTGACGCAGAAAAATTCTTCAAAAATTGAAACTCATTGCGTAACGACAACCGATATCGGGGTTCGCTAAATCCTAAAAACTGTCGATCAGCGTTACTAAATCTGCCGTCATCGTTTACATCTTCTAATTGGTAATCTCCTGGTTGTAAGCCATATCGCGCTGCTTCTTCTTCTTGGCCTAACTGATATACTCCTAATGCTTTCCAATCCCAGATCGCATCAATCGGCTGCCCGATAAACCAACGGTTTTGGACATCATCTAGTTCGCGGCCATCAGGACCGTAGTCACGATAAATATGCTTAATGGCGTTGCGGTTGAGCTGAAATAGCGCTGTAGAGCGCCAGCTAAAGTTTTCTTTAGAGATATTTAATGAGTTTAATGTCACTTCAAAGCCGCGATTGCGCACCTCGCCGAGATTGTCCATCACATTGTCAAAACCAATTACATTAGGCAAACTTCGTAATACTAACAAGTCGGTAGAATTCATTTGATAATACTCTAAATTACCAGACAAACGATCGTTGAACAAAGCGAAGTCCAAACCAAAGTTGTACGAAGTATTCCGTTCCCAACGAAAGTTCGGGTTTTGCATACGATTTACCCAAAGCTGGTTGGCCTGAATCACCGTGCCATCGGGTTGTACGTACAAATATTTGCCTGTAGTAAGATCGGCCAAAGCGACATACATATCGCGACCTGCTCCTACGTCTCGATTGCCATTGCTGCCCCAAGATGCGCGAAGCTTACCATAATTAAACCAATCAAGATCGAAGAACGATTCTTCAGAAAATGTCCACGCGCCAGCGATAGAACCAAAATTTGCTCGTGGATGTCGCTGCCCAAATGCAGAATAACCATCTCGCCGAAATGTTCCTGTGATCGTATAGCGATCCTTTAATGTGTAGACCATACGCGCCATCAAAGCATCGCCCGTGCTATAACTGTCATAACTTCCGATAATCGGGTTAATACCATTTCCGATTCCGTGAAAGCCAAGATCATCGTTAGGATCAAAGTTATCGTTAGACATATTATTATCCCAGCGCTGCAGTTTTTCCGCGTTGGCAAGTAAAGTGACGTCAAATCGGTGAATCCCAGCAAATTCTTTGTTCCAGTTCAATATATTATCGACCTGCCAAAAATAAGTCATGCGTTGTTGGCGGCTCGCTCTACCTCCAAAGGTCGCCCAGCTTTCGTGCGAAGATCGTTGGTGATTGTACCTTTCGTACAGCTCTAGACGTGGTGTGAAGTTGGTTGTAAAGGTGAAGCCAAGCGGTAATTTCAACTTGGCGAAAATCGTACTGTTCAGGGAATTGGTACGATCAATCCGATCGGTATGAAAAGCATCGTAACCAGGATTCACACCACCAGAAACCTCATTGTTGGGGCGCCAAGTCAGATTGCCATTTGCGTCGAATTGATCTCCATAAGGTGACAGTGCGGTGATTTCACCCCAAGCATGTGGGATGGCGCTATCGTCTCTGGAAACTGCTTGTAGATTCATACCTAAAGACAAAAAACTCGTAACATTGGCTTCTAGATTAGCTCTAGTCCGCAACGTTTTAAAACGATCGCCTACGATGATACCTTCATTATCCAAATATCCTGCGCCTACATAATAGGAAATATCTTTATTTTTTCCTGACACACTCAAATTGTGATCTTGTCTCAATCCTCGCTGAAATACTTGACTATACCAGTCCGTCACATTGCCATTCATATAATTATCTACCTCATTTGGTTGGAGATTGAGACGGCGTAGCCATACCCGTACCGGATCTCCCGAAGACTGATCGTAACCCAACCAAGTATCTATGCTAACGTCACTCGGTAGGTTACGTGGATCGTCGAACTGAAATGGTTGTGCATTTTCATTGATACCTTTAAAAACGTCTGATCGCCAGTTGACAAAATCTTGTCCTTGATGTACGGGCTGATTAATCGCCATCGTCGCCAAGCCTATAGTTGTATTATAATTGATTAAAGGTTTGCCTTCAGTTCCTTTTTTGGTCGTCACTAATATGACACCAGACGCTGATTTTGCGCCGAAAACGGCGGCGGCACTTGCATCTTTCAATACATCTACCGTTTCTATATCTGCCGGATTTATATCTTCCCAGGCGCCATAATAGATTGCACCATCTAATACGATAAGCGGACTGGTTCCAGCATTTAATGATGTTCTTCCACGGATTTGTAGCGAACCGCCACCTTTAGCTCGCGCGCTAAAACCAACATTCAAACCGGCGACATTGCCCCGTAGTGCATCGGTTAATTGTGTAGGTGCTTCGTTCTCAATTTTTTTGGCATTTAGTGATGAAACTGCACCGGTCACATCGCGCTTTCGCATTGTGCCATAACCGACAACGACTACTTCGTCCAAATCTGCGGCGACC
Organism: Sphingobacterium populi; assembly: GCF_001586775.1. GTDB lineage: Bacteria > Bacteroidota > Bacteroidia > Sphingobacteriales > Sphingobacteriaceae > Sphingobacterium > Sphingobacterium populi. The sequence goes on from NZ_LQXS01000001.1 coordinate 303,806, forward strand.
GCGCCCATGGTGATATCGATGGTGGTTTGGCCTTGTACGCTGCGTTCTACATTTGGATAGCCAATTAAGGAGAAAACTAAAATAGCATCAGGATCCACATCTTCCAAGCTGTACCTCCCTTCGCTATCGGTGCTGGTACCGATATTAGTACCTTTGATCTCTACGGTTATATTTTCTAAAGGATTATTGGTTTCTGCTTCTCGCACGGTACCACGCACGTGGATGGAAGTTTGAGCCTTTACTGAATGGGGCAGGATAGAAAAGAAAATAAATAGGAGCAGCAGTTTGTAGATGACAGACGCCCAGTAAGGGTGTCGCCCAGATAACATCATCATAGAAGTAGCATTTTATGTTTATAATTCAGTTAGTGTGACTGACCAATTGCCGAAAAGCTTTTATTGATTCAACACTTGGATTTACCCCTAGATCGTCAGGTTCTTATGAGGTATGGATCAAAAGTAGTAATTCGAATAAGGCAAGGATTGCCATATCGTATCAAAATATTGCTAAATAGTCTCATTCTCGTACGAAGGGAATCCGCTTGGTGGCAGATACTGCGCTATCCTGTCAGTACCACTACTCTGACGATGACTGGTGGAGATGTTTTATATGTTTGTCGTCAGCCTATTGAGCCCTCTACGAGGTCCGTAAAAAAGAAACACCTGAAGCGGGGAACTTCAGGTGTTTCACTAACTAACCAATTATTAACCTAAATTATGAATACTTGTTAACTTTCAATACTCATGCCAAAAAATACAGAATGTGTATTTTTTACACTTTTTAACAATTTGTAGGAATTAACGGTTAAAATGGTGTTCGCGCATCGGGTTCAGATAGAATGACCTGCTATGAAAACTAGCAATAATTATGACAACTATACTCAGGATTAGGCTACGCATCGCAGCATAGATCGATTAAAAAATGCAGATACATGCCGATCGAAATACAGTGGTTTATTACATTTTATACTGTAGGTCGTAGGTGGTGCATTAAATCTGTTTCCGTGTCTAGGCCAAATTTCTGTTTTAAACGATACTTGGTCATTCGTACACTTTTCGGTTCTACGTTAAGGAGGTTGGCGATTTGTTTAGTATCCATGCCCAGGTATAAATAGGCGCAGTATTTTAGATCAAGAGGTGTTAGTTTTTGCTGTGCTTTTTCACTGAGCATGGTGAAAAAATTGGGATGTATTTCCTGAATCTGAAATTTGGCTTTTTCAAAATCGTTATCCAAAAGAGTTTCGTTGCGTAGGATTTGTTGGATATTCATCGGCTTATCCTTTTCAATTTTTTCTTTGAGCTGCTGAAAGACTTCGTTTTTACGCTGAATGTATAAGTGGTTGGCCATTACTTCATTTTGCAATTTTTCTTGCTGCAAAGTCAGTATTTTTTGTTCCGCTTTTAATCTAGATTTCTCTTCTATCTCCAATTTCACTTGTAGCTCAACCTCGTTTTTCTCCGTCGCTAATTGCTTTTCCCTTTCTAATGAATACCGTAAACGAAAATGGTACGAACGAAACATAAAAAACGAACCGAAAAGTCCCAAAATCCCTAAGCCTATCGCGAGCAATTGTTGTTTGCGGTGATTTTCGGCACGTTCTTTCAATACGATTACTTCTTGTTCTTTCTTGTCAAATTGATATTGTGCTTCCAGCCTTTTGGCCGTAGCAGCCTGTTCTTCATTAAAGAGATCGCGTGTATAGTCGGTTGTTAGCTTTTGGAAATGAAATGATTTTTCGTACAGATCATTTTTGTCATACCATGTCGCCAGTGCTTCGCATATTCGGATCATCGTATGAAGATAGATCGGGTTTTCGGTCAAAAGCGTGGTATAGGCCATCTGTAGGTAATTCTCCACGAGCGCATCTTTTTGTTCCATTTGCGCTAATTCACTGAGCATGCCATAGCAACTTGCTATTATCACTTGATTTCGCTGCGTTAGTTTTGCTGCCGCTAACGTTTCAAAGATTTGTTCTTTGATCAGGGCTTTTTTTTCAGGATAATATTTAAAATAGTAGCTGGCTATGTTCAATTTTGCAATAGCATAGGTGCGCGTGGAAACCTGACCAATGTATTGGTTATTCAAGGCAATTGCTTCGGCGCAGATTTCAAATATTTTGTCTAAATCTTCTGTCTTCCGATGCGCATCATAACGGTAGGTGTACGCCACAGCCAAGGCCGAGTAGGAGTTGGCTAAAAGGCTTTTATCTCCCGATTTTTGCGCAGATTTTACGGCTTCATTCGCATACAAAAAAGTGTTATCCAGATCATTCCAATTGGTGTAGATGGAATATAAGTTATAATAAATTTTGGCTTTTAAAAATTCTTCATCAGTATGTTCAATGATTGACAATGCTCGTTGAAAGGATTTGATGGCAGCTTCATAATCCTGATAGGAATGGAGCATGATCGCTTCCAAATAATCCGTATAGGCGTTAGCTATTTGGTTTTTCGATCTCTTAGCGACAACACGCGCAGAGTCCAAGTACATTCTATCTTTATCATACTTCTGTTGGTTATTGTAAATCACACCTTGGTATACATACGCTTTGGTAAGATTTAGATCGTCGTGCTGCGATTTTGCCAACGAGATTAATTTTTGATTTTCGGCGGTAGCCTGATCATATTTCAGTTCAGTTCTGAAACGCTCGGTTAGTACCTGATAGATATTGATCTTTTCAGTCGTTTCTATACTTGGATTTGTCAAGCAGTGGCGCAAGCTATCTATATAAATATTTTGGGCTAGCGTCTGAATCGGTAAGGATATAAAAGTAGCTATGTATAATAACAATCTCATCGTACAATATTACAAATTATGAAATCATGAAATGAGTTTTTAGTAATAAAATGCGACTTATGGATAAAGCGTAATACGCTGATATATAGTGTGATAAAATTGCTGTAGACATTTTGTAGTCGCTCGATAATAGGATTCAAATTCTTTTGTTTTGACATTTGATACAACGAGATAAGACGGCAAGTGCAATATTATTACTAGCCGATTTCTGATAGCACAATAGGTCATTTACATATTTTAAAATCACATAATCATGAACAACAAAACACTATCAATCGTATCCTACATCACACTTATCGGATGGCTAATTGCTTATTTCAAGGGAAAAGACAACGCGGATAGCTTATTAAAATATCACTTAAGACAGGGGCTCGGTCTTTTTATTGTCTCCTTAGTTTTTAACCTGATTCTTAGCATTGTTGTCTTTATCATTCCTGCATTATCTTTTTTAGGATACATCGGTCTCGCAGTATGGCTTTTGATCATTATCGGCATCATCAATGCGAGCAATGAAGTAGAAAAACCATTGCCGATTATCGGAAAAATGTTTGAAAGCAAATTCGTTTTTATCGGATAGATTGTATCCGATTTACAGCGACTATTTTATTCGATCGCTCTCAGATGGTCTACTATTAGTTATTGTTTGAAACTTACTACCTATGAATTTAAAACATTTTATAAAAGAGGGAAATACATACAATATGAAACCGCAGTATGGATCCAACCTTTTGCTTGTTGTTGGTTTGTTTGCGGTGGCATTTTTAGGATATTGGTTGGATATTCTTGTATTGACCTGGATGATGGCCATTTTTGGTGTGCTATCGATCTTGGCTATTAGCCAAAAGAAGTTCTTTATTGATATGAATAACAGAGAGATACAGGCAAAAGTTGGATTGGCAAAACCTGAGGCCGTGATCGCGATTGATAGCATACGCAATTTTGAATTGTACACGGTGTCTAATAATCTGGTCAAAACCAATACAATGCTGAATGTGTATTATCTCGACAAAAACGGCAAAGAACAATCGATCTTGGTCGCCCAAGGATTCACTACTTCGGCCATGCAAAGTATCATAAACGAAATCGAAGATATTCTGGATAATGACTCCACTAAGAGCTAAATATCAAATTGAGGAAACAGCTGCCGAATTTTCCTTCAAACCATTTCATACCAGCAAGAGTAAGTTGGGATGGTTTATGTTTGCTATTGTGTTGTTTGTTGGACTTTCTGCTTATTTTTTGGGGCGTGAAAATTACCTGCTTTTAATATTAAGTATTACGTTATCGCTTATTTTGGTGTGGTACTTTGCGAAATTACTACTGGTCTATAGCCCATTAAAATATACTTTCGACACAGCGAATAATGCAGTCTACTATAGCAATCTGTGGTACCAAAAAAAGAGAATTTTGATCCTAGACCAGGTGGTCATTTTTCGGAATACGGAGATGGGTAGCTGGCATTATAGTATGGGAGAAAGAAAGAAACAATTTGTAAAAAGCTATATCATTAGCGAGTATTTTCCCAATAGAAAAGGAAATGCAGCACTGAGCGGCTTTGAAAATGAAATTCTGCGTAAAATAGAGCAAATGATAGATCAATCTACAAATAACATTTCCGTGAAACAAGGAGGCTTTAGATTTAATAGTTAATCATGAAAAATATTATTATTGCCATAACTCGAATCTATCTTTTGCTGATCTTAGCATCTACTGTACATCGGGCAAATGCCCAGCAATATCAATTAGATTCGGTGATTCGTACTAGCAATAGTGGACAGCTCGTCTCGATTCAAAAAAATGATGCCGAGAAAAGATTAGCTGAGATTGTTCGATTGGAGCGAAATAGCCAATTTTCTGACATAACATATCGAGAGAAAGCGCAGCTTCATTATGACGTATATGGCAACGATGTTCAAACTATTTTTGAATTATGGAATAGGGATACCGAGCGGTGGGAAGCAGAATCAAAGTCCGAGTGGGAATATGATGGAAAGCAGGAGTTAAGCAAATTAGTTTCTTATCAAAAAGCTGATCATAATTGGCTGGCTGAACAACAATACACTCGAATAGTTTCCAATGATAGCGTCGTTGAAATTGATTACAGGTTTCAGGATGAAACTTTAGTCCCAACAAATAAGAGTATAACTGTACTCAATGAATTCGAAAAAAATCTTGACTATGAAACAATGATTTGGAAGGATTCCATCCACGATTGGGCTCCAGTAAGCCGAACGAAGAATTTTTATGTGAAAGATACCGTGCTTACTGGTTATGAAACCTATGTATGGAAAGATAATCAATGGCAAAATCAAGCAAAGATACAGTATGAACTGGATGCTGATCAGCAAAATACGGGTAATTATACTTCGTACAAAGCTCAGCAGGATGGAAGCTGGATTCCAGAAAGTAGATTTGCGGAAATCAAAGTACCAACAGAAAAGAAGACGTTTAGTAATACGTACCAATGGTCTTCAACAGATCAGGATTGGGTATTGAGCTCGCAAGTGCACGTATTACTCAACGAGAAAGATCAGGTGCAAGATATCATGTTCTTGGAATTAGATGATGATAGTAAGCAACTTGAAATGCGATATGAACAGATGAACTTGTATGACCAGCATGATCGCCTCAATCTTGTTCAAGATATATCCTATAGTGGCGATACCATTTTTGGAACACAAAGTAGCGTTAAATATGACGACTATGGTAGTATCTACCAAGAAAACCATTATGAGTTAGATACGGAAAGTGATACGTGGAAAGATACAAGAAGTATCGAGTTTTTGTTTGATGAAAGTGTGACCTTGGGCAACGCTGAGGAGCAAAAGATAATGGATTATTTTATGCTAAACGACCACAACTACCTCAGTAAAAAATATGTCGTGAAGAAGGTAAAGGTTTATCAGATAGTGGAAGGTGAGAAGACGCTTTCCGAAGAATACGACTACTATTATTCTCCGAGATAATACGTAGAAAATAAAATAGCCACCTTGTTAGGGTGGCTATTTTATCAGTGTGATTAGTTGATTTACTATTCTTTCACCAAATCATAAACCCGTACATAATCTACAGTGAAAGTAGCCGGAAATGCGTCGCGATCCACACCTTCGGCTCCGCCCCAAAAACCACCCACAGCCAGATTGATGAGCCAATGGAATTTTTGGTCGAACGGCCAAGCCTTAAAGCCAGAGCCTTCATTCGCGAAAGAGAATAGTTCTTGATCGTCGACAAATCCTTTGATGTAATCCGGAGTCCAGTCGATGCGATAGAGATGAAACTGTTCGCGGGCATTTTCGATTTTACGAAATGCGGTTTTCTGTGTGCCGATAGAATGATGATAATCTTTCGTGTGTACACTTATATGAACGACATCAGGATCATAACCCACATGTTCCAGAATATCAATTTCTCCAGAATTTGGCCAACCGCCGTAGGTCCAATCTGTCGGCAACATCCATACCGCTGGCCAAGTACCTTTGCCAGCTGGTACTTTCGCACGAACTTCAAATCTGCCGTAAAGAAAATCTCCTTTTCCCTTGCTCACCAAACGCGCAGAAGTATAATCTAGTCCTTCTTTTTGTTCCGGTAACGCATGGATGTGGAGATAACCATCTGTGACTTCCACATTTTTAGGATCAGCTTCTGTATAATATTGTAGCTCTTGATTGCCCCAACCGTTGTGTTGCGATCCCACGTCGTAAGACCATTTACTGGAGTCAGGCAAACCCGGATTGTCGAATTCGTCGGCCCAAATTGGTTGAGCGGTGAATTCGTAATTTTTAATACTATCTGTATTGCCTTTGGGTGCGACATCGTGATGGTTCGTGACCGATTGGCATGCTCCAAAAGCGATGCAGGCTAGTGATGTGGTATATAAAATGTGGATTAATTTCATAGCGAGTCGGTATAATCTTAAATTATGACTTTATTTCTGGACATAAAATGGAATGTTTGCCGTTGCGACCTTATTATTCCCATCCGATGAATAGTAAAACAAACGGTAAGCGCCCTCTTTCTGCGGAGCTGTTAGTACCGCTTTGTCAAAAGATTTTTCGCGTACTAATCCTTCAATCGCATGTGGTCTATCTTCGCGGTCGCCACCTTCTTTCAAATCGGTGCTTTCTGCCAACAATTCCCAACGTGCGGTCAGTGGTTGGCCGGCTGGATCGGTTACCTTTGCTTGTACTGGATATGTAGCACCTGGTTTCAGATAGATGTGATCAGCCGCTTTCATTTTGTTTATAGTAAATGAGCTGATATGTGGTGCGCGTTTCGCTGGCCAGGTGCCCGTCCATAAATATTGCATCACGTCGATCACTTCGGATTGCTCACCATCTTCGGTGAATAAGCCGTACCACGTTGGTGTGCGTTCTTGTTTCTGTCCCCACAAGAATACGTAAGATCCAACACAATGCGGATCTTTGGCAATGGACGCTTCGTAGCGTGCTTTGTAAACCGCGGCTTTTCCACTACTTGTTTCTTCGATAGAAGCTTTCCAAGGCGTTTGCAAACCTTCCCAATGCCCAGTTGGTCCCCATTCGGTGACCATATAAGCTTTGTCCCAACCTGCATCTTTCAATTGCTGTGGTACGGATGCCAGCGTGCCGTAAGTTTGCACCGCGATAAGATCTAATGCCGGACATTTTGCTTTAATCAAGTCAATTTCTTTTTTATTTACGCCGGCCAACATGGTAGTGACCAAGTGATTTGGATCTTCTTCGTGAATCATCGAAGCAATTTCTTGGACGGCATCCCAGACTTTTTCATTACTGTAGTGCAAGTTCAATTCGTTGCCAATTCCCCAAGCTAATAGCGCAGGATGATTTTTAAAAGTATTAATTTCTGCACGGAGTCTTTCCAATTGCTTGCTTACGGCTGCTGGATCATTATAATCAAAACCATGTCGTTCGGTGCCGACACGTAAGCCCATAGTGACGGTCAGGCCGAGGTTTTGAGCTTCGTCGAGAATGCGTTGAGCACCATCCGTACTCCATGTGCGGATGGAATTGCCACCGGTAGATTTTAATAATTCTAGCTTACCGGTACCACCAGCGCCTAAGATGAAGTAGGGTTGTCCATCGCGATGTATTTCAAATTTTCCATTTTTTGCTACAATCTTGGCAGGAATAGGAGTTTGGGCATAACCTACTTGGCTTGCTGTACAAATGCCCAGGCACAGCATGGATAATAATTTACGGATGTTCATGTCGAATACGGTTGAAAAATAATGACATAGCCAGATGCTATGTAGATAGAAGTTCTAAGTAAAAAGCCTGCGGCTGTATGACTATTGTGCGTCGGTAGGCCACAGGCTATTTATGTGATGTGCTTATCTGAAATTGGGATTAGCATCGATCTGTGTTTGCGGAATCGGTACTGATTCGCTCACACCCGGTACGAACTGAGATCCGAATACTTGCGCAGCGCGGCCCGTACGCACCAAGTCGTTGAAGCGTTCGCCCCACCACTCGCACGCAAACTCTGCACGACGTTCGTCGAGGATCTGATCCAGCGTGACTCCCGTAATCGCGGGCATATTTACACGCTCACGTATCAGGCGAAATGGCTCATCACCGTTCTGTCCTTTGCGCACTTTGGCTTCTGCATTCAGCAATAGCACATCTGCATAACGCAAAATACGCACATTGTTATTAGCGCCATATTCTAAACGACCTTCGGTCATTTGCGAAGCAGGCAAATACGCTTTTCCATTGAAATATTTGATGTTGAATGGATTTCCGTAAACGTTATCACCACTTGGGGTAACAGCAGGCTGCGTGTTTGTGCCATATTCCAAAATTGTAGTTTTCAAACGTGTCGTATCGCCACGCGCGGTTAGGAAATCTACGATGTTTTGCGATGGCGGAATCCAGCCAGCTCCGGAAATCGCGCTTCCGCGCTGATCACCCGAAGGACCTTGCCAGCGAAAGAACGTACCCCAATCTACACCCGGACGTACGATGTCGCCTGTTGGCAAACCAAAATCAGAGTATTGCAATTCAAATAAGGATTCATTCGATAGCTTTCCTGGTACTTTCCACAACTCGTAAAAATTGCCATAAAGGGAGAACATATTGCTGTTGATGATTTCATTAGTCGCTTCTAGAACCACATCCCACTGTGCGCTACCATTATCACTCCCCGCCAAATCTGCGGCTGCTTTTGCTTTTAATAATAATGCTGAATAACGTGTAACGGCACCGATATGGATCGATTGATTAGGCCGTTTGTTTTCCAAATTGGCAGCGCAAAAATCCATTTCTTCGATGATCCATTGACGCACTTCTGCACGGCTGCTTTTGCCGATCGTGGTGAGGCGAGCGATATCGCCACTATCAGATAAAATTGGTACATCACCAAATAGGCGAGATACCATAAGGTGTGCATATGCTCTTAAAAAGCGGACTTCGGCTTGATACTGTCTATTCAGATCTTGTAATTCGGCATTGTTGGGATCTAATCGTTCCGCAAATTGCTCCAACTCCAATAAGGCATTATTCGCGCTAATGGCTAAGCTGTAGTAACTGATCCACGATTGGTTCAAGCCCCAGTAGGATTGTATGGTTACATCATTTTGAAAGTTTTTGATCGCCATCAGCTCAGGGTTGTCATTTGGATTTGGTGCAGCTTGCTGATAGTCATCATCGCGGATGGCGCGGATAGATAGATCGATCCAATGCACCAGATTATCGTCAGAAGCAGCACGGTAAACGCCCGACACTGGTGCGTACATCATTTGTACATTGCCGTAATTGATCTCTTCGGATCGTTGTTGGTTCTCTAAAGGTTTGTCCAGAAACTTTTCGCAGCTACTCAAAAATAGTGCTGCGCTCAAGCATCCTGCCAATAGCATATGATTATATTTTTTCATGGTTGTATTGCTAAAGAAAGTCATTATTAAAAACTAGCTCTTATTCCTAAACTGTAGGTTGCCGCTACCGGATATACGTTGGCATCGAAACCCATACTTGGTACTGGATTGCCATTGCCATCTGTACCTCCACCTAGCTCAGGAGAAAATCCATTGTAGTTGGTGAAAATTATAGGACGATCTGCGGTCGCAAATACGCGGAATGGGATCGATGGGGTTAGGTTGAAACTGTATCCTAGTTGCACGTTTTGTACACGCAAATAGGCGCCGCTTTCTACGAAGAATGAACTTGCTTGTAAGTTCCAGGCAGCCACACTACCTTCTGCAGAAGGATACGTATTGCTACTACCTTCGCCAGTCCATAAACCGTCCATAAAGGCCGCATCTGCATTCATTTGTGGATATTTACGACGCATTGCTCTGTTCAGGTTGTGGATTTTATTGCCAGAAACGCCTTGAAGTGCCACACTTAGGTCAAATCCTTTATAATCGACCGCGACATTGAATCCATATGTCAATGTCGGAAGGTAACTGCCTAAGTTGATCCGATCAGACTCATCCAACTCACCATTGCCATTTTGATCTTTGTAGCGTAAGTAGCCTGGTAGGATAGGAGATCCTGGATTTTGCTGATTGTAGCGGCTCGCAATCGGATCGGCATTAATTTCAGCCTGATTTTGATACACGCCTTGTACTTCATAACCATAGAAATAGTTGATCGGTTGTCCTACTTCGATGCGCGCTGGGAATTCGGCCGCCCATTCTGGGAAGCCATTCATAATGTTGGCCAGACCACCCAAATCGGTCACGCGATTCTTCAATGTCGTTGCATTCGCACCGATGCGGTATCCCCAATCGCCTTTTTTGTCAGCCCAATTTAATCCAAACTCCCAACCGCTATTAGCAACAGTTCCCCAGTTGCCATACACGCGATCCCACATAAACGGAATCGGACGACTGAAAGCTAAATCTTTTGTAGCACGGTGATAATAATCTACTGTACCATTCAAACGATTGTTGAACATCGCAAAGTCAATACCAGCATCCCACTCTTCGACAACTTCCCAACGCACTTGTGTGAAGAAGCGACCTACACGATATCCTGGTACACGACTTCCGTAGGTAGAACCAATGCTACCAAATACTCCAGAGAAATTATTGCCAGAATTGACAATAGCGTAACCTGCATTTGGCTGAATACCATCGTTACCTAGAAGACCCCAGCTACCGCGCACTTTCAGAAGATCAAATAGGTTTTGCTCTTGCATGAAATTCTCACGGCTCAATACCCAACCCAAACCAACGGACGGGAAATAGCCCCATTTGGTTTGGTATTTAGAACTTCCATCTGCACGGAACGTCGCTGTCAATAAATATTTATTATCATAATCGTACGTACCACGTGCGAATACCGAAACGCCGGCATTGCGGAAACCATTTTCGCCGTATCCAGTGGCAGAACCAAGGCCTTGCGCACCTTGACCCGCATACCAGAATTCTTGTGATGCAGGCACATCATTGGCCGATACCCACGTATCTCTCCAACGCTCTTCACGCGTCGACTGACCTAGCAATACGCTCCAGTGATGTTTTGCGGCGCCATCGCGATACGTCAATAAATTGTCGAGGATGTAGTTGGAATTGCGACCTTGTCCTGAACGTAAGTACGAACGGTCAGCACGCTGATTATTATCAATATAATAAACAGGGTTGTACTGAATGTTGTGTGTAGATTGGTAACGTTGACTTAATTGCGAACGGAAAGTAATCTTATTGTCCCAAAAATTAGCCTCTAAATACGCGCTCGGCAATACTTGAAATCCTTTGGTTTCGTTGTGATTATAATACGCTGAAGCAATAGGGTTGTTGAACCAAAAGCCCGTAGGGATACCAATCGGATCGCTAGAGCCAAATTTGATCGGATCAGCTAATTCGATTCTCTCGTCATACACTGGGTACAATGGAGATGCGAAGTATGCTTGTCGGAATGCGGCATTGTTGGGCTGGAAGTTGTGGAAATTATTCAAATGCGCTGTGAATCCCACTTTTAACCAGTCGGTAACGCGAGCTTCTGTCTGCATACGGATGTTGTACTTGCGGTGAAAGTTTTCCGCATCCATAATACCATCCTGATCGATATAATTCAGACCGAAGGCGTACGTAATTTTGTCGCTACCGCCTTGCAAATCTACGTTGTGATTGTGAATCAATGCACGAGAACGTAATAACTCGCCATACCAATCGGTATTCATTACGGTGGTATTGCCAGGTTCGTTGAAGCGGCTGATCGAAGCATCAACAATATCTTGTCTGCCAATTGCAGTTGCATAATCAGCATACTGCTGTCCGCTGCCCATTTTTAGCATATTGGTTGGCGTCTGAATACCTGCGTAGCCGTTGTAGGTTACGCGAGCTTTGGTGTTCAGCTTTCCACGTTTGGTCGTTACGATCACGACACCATTGGCGGCGCGTACCCCGTAAATAGCGGCACCAGATGCATCTTTCAATACCGACATATCTTCGATATCATTCGGGTTCAAAAAGTCGATGTTGTCCATAAACATCCCATCGACTACGTAAAGCGGACTTTCGTTGTTGAATGAACCGACACCACGAATACGTACGGTAGGTGTAGAACCTGGTGCACCACCACTGACCACTTGCACGCCTGGTACCGATCCTTGGATCGCATCCATTGGTGTAGCTACAGTACGTTTTATGGCTTCTTCCATATTCACTGTAGCGACAGGAGCAGTCAAATCGCCCTTACGTTGTGTACCGTAGCCAATTACAACGACTTCTTCTACGTTGAAGCCTTCGTCCGCAATCATCTGAATATTGACCGTATTGGTCTTTACGGCGACAGACTGTTGTAGATAACCAACAGAAGTAACAATTAATGAATCTGCAGACTCTGGCACTTGTAGTCGGTAAATGCCGTTTGCACTGGAGCTTGTGCCACTGCTCGATACACCTTTAATCATAATGGAAGCAACTAGCGGATGACCATTTGGATCCGTAATTCTTCCTGTTACCTCACGGCTCTGTGCAAGCGCTATTGTAGATAGCAGGCACTGAAAGGTAACCATAGCAAAAATTAGTACACGATGTTTCATGTGTTAAGATTTAGTATTTGGTTGTGGTTTATAAGTAGATGATTCAAATGTAGAAAAACCACATAAAAGCCACCAATTATCAGACTACTTCATTACTACGTCATCTGCTAAAAACGACGATAATTGCTATATTTGTTGCGCTAACAACGCGTTTTGACGTGTAATTATAAATTTTGATGCGGTTTATCTTTTGGTGCGTTATTGCGATTATGTGCGGTGGGAATCTCCCGCTTTTTGCTCAAAATACGTTGGGTACACCACTATTGTATTCTTATTCGAAAGCAGATTTTGAAGGCGGTAGCCGCACTTGGCAAATAGGACAAGATAGTCGTGGTCTCATGTATTTTGCGAACAATGAAGGTCTGATTACGTTTGATGGTAATAGCTGGTCAAAATTTAGCTTGTCTAACCAAACCATCGTACGTTCGCTTTATATTGATCCAAACGATCGCGTATATGTTGGTGGGCAGGGTGAGTTCGGTTATTTTGAACCTGGTCCTGCAGGTTTATTAATGTATCATTCGTTGAGTAATCGAGTAAGTACTACATATGGCAGCTTCGCAGATGTATGGAATACGGTAGGATATCAGAAAGCTGTTTTTTTTCGATCACATTTAGCCATATTCAAACTTTCTGAAGATAAGCTCACGGTATATCCTGCTCGCAATCGATGGGAATTTATGGGCAGCGTTGACGGCCGATTGTTTGCTCAAGATACGCGATTAGGATTGCTAGAGTTTGAGAATGGAAAATGGCACGCGCTATCTGGTTCTGCTGAGCTAAAAACACAATTAGTTACTGGCGTATTATCAGCCAGTCAAAATGAGATAATCATCACGACCTCTACCGATCGTATGTATCGCTTGAAAGGAAAACAGTACGAAAGCTTACCAACTCGTTCATTCTCCACACGCGATCTGTATACGCCTTCTGTTGCGAAGGTCAGTGCTGATGAATATGTATTTGCGTCGGCCTTAGAAGGTTGCCTGATTAGAGATGCGCAAGGTAAGGTTTTGCAACGGATTAGTACCACAGAAGGCCTTCCAAACAATAATGTGTCCTCTGTCTTTGTCGATAGGCAGCGTAATATCTGGGCAGGGCTTGATAACGCTATCGCATTAATTAGCTATGGGAGTGCTATTAAATACATTCGCCCAAGTGTGGATGCAGAGGTAACCGGCTATTCCGGCTATGTGTTTAACGACCAGCTTTACATTGCTTCTTCCAATGGTTTGTTTGTTGCGCCACTCTCTGATGCCGTACAAGATCACAGCCAGGTGCGTTCACACTTTAGTCTTATACCAGGTACTGATGGCGGCGAGGCATGGCACTTGGATAAAGTTAATGGACAGCTGTGGCTTGGCCATAATCGTGGCGTGTTTAGTATTGATAGCGGCAAAGCAACTTCAATCGCTTCGCGAACGGGAACTTGGAATTTTCTTTCGTGGCCTCAATCAGGTCATCAAACTTCATTTACTAATACCTTAATGGGTACATACCAAGGTTTAGATCATTTTACCCACAGTCAAAACTCATCCGTATATAAAGGTGCGCTGGAAGGTCATCGAGATTCCTATCGATTTCTCGTGCCCGATACATTACAGCATATATGGGCATCGCACCCTTATCGTGGAATTTACCAATTATCGGTTGATGCCACGCTTGATAAATATACAGCGCAGTTGTTTACACAACAAGATGGGTTGCCGTCTTCTTATCAGAATTATGTTTTTCGCTGGAATGATAGAGCTGTATTTGCTACCGAGAATGGAATTTACGCATATGATCGAGCGCGCAAATTATTTTCACCTTTTAGTAAATTAAGTGTATTTAAAGGAATTCCGATTCGATATTTCAGACAGGATCAATCTGGCAACATATGGTTTGCAAGTGTCAAAAGAGTAGGAGTGGCAAAGTATAGACCGCATGACCGGCATTATCAGTTAATCTACTTCCCAGAGGTTGAAGGCTTGCATACGACGGGATTTGAGAATATCTATCCATATGACAATTTTAATACTTATGTGGGCGCTGAACGAGGCATGTTGCATATTAATCTGGAGAAGTACGTTGACAAATTAGAAAAGCCCGAGCTTGTCTTTTCCAAAGTGGAGGGCGTTGGAAAGCATGATTCGCTTTTGTATGCAGGTTTTGGACTTCATAAATCGAATGATAAAGCAGACATTCCGACTCTGGATGCTGACTTTAACAGTTTCCAATTTCACTATTCTTCACCTAGCTATGGTACGCATGCTAATCTTTTGTATAGTTATCAGCTCGAGGGATATGATCATCAATGGTCGAACTGGACCACAGAGCGACAAAAGGCATATACAAACTTGCCAAGTGGTGACTATTTTTTTTGTGTAAAAGCAAAAAATAATTTGGGTATAGAGTCAGAAATACTGACCTATTCGTTCCGTATTTTGGCGCCTTGGTATGCTACTCCAATAGCTTGGATTATATATACTATCTTTCTGTTAGCAGGATTTTTTATGGCAGTGCGGTGGCAGCGGGCAGCATGGCTTAGTCGACAGCAAAAACATGAAGATGAGATTAATAGGATGAGATATGTCTACCAATTGGAACTGGAAAAGAACGAAAGAGAGATTATTAAATTGCAGAATGAGCACTTAGAAGATGAAGTGCTCAACAAAACTAAGGAATTGGCCAGTACGAGTATGCAGCTGATGGAAAATGCCGAAGCACTTAATAAGCTCCGAGTGGAATTGGGTAAAATCGAGTCAGGTGAAGCAGATGAGAACGATCTAAAACGCGTAACCGCATTGCTTAAGGATGTGGATAAGAATAGATTACATTGGGATCAATTTGCCGTGCATTTTGACGAATTAAACGATGGTTTTCTACAGCGTCTTACTAATCTTCACCCTAAGCTTTCTCGAAATGACTTAAAAGTATGCGCGTATCTGCGCTTGCATTTTACGACCAAGCAGATAGCACAGCTTCAAAGTATTTCCGTGCGAGGTGTGGAAGTACATCGTTATCGAATTCGTAAAAAATTGGGCGTAGATACACATGTTTCTCTAAGCTCTTATCTTAACACCATTTAATCAGAGAAAAGGCAAAGGTTTAACTATTGGCAGATCGGACAGTGAGGTCAAAGTGAAAAGTACTTCCTACCTTTGGCGTACTTTGTACTTTTAAAGAACTACCCATCAATTGTAATAGTTTTTTAGATACGGTCAGTCCTAATCCGGTGCCTCCATATTGTCGAGTAACAGAACCATCTTCTTGCGCAAATGGTTCGAATATTAAGGTCTGATTCTCGGGTGATATTCCAATACCCGTATCAGACACCGTGAATCGAAAGGTGGCAGATTCCTCGCGATCATATAAGTGATCCACACGAAGTACTATCTCGCCTTCGTGCGTAAACTTTATAGCGTTAATGAGCAAATTGTACAAGATTTGTCTAACTCGCAGCGCATCTATCCAGACAAAACGTGGAATCCCAGATGCTAAATGACTTGTAAAACGCAAGTTTTTAGCGAAAGCATCGGCCTTAACCCCATCCACCGATCGTTGTATCAGGTCATGAAGGTCTGTTTTTTCGACATTGTAGACCATGTTGTGAGATTCTAACTGACTGTAGTCTAACATGTTGTTAATGATCTGTAGAAGAGATTTGCCCGACTTAATCACCAAATCAATAAATTGCTTTTTGTCGTCCTCGGTGCTACAGTGCAGTGCGAGTTCGGCGAAGCCCAAAATACCGTTGAGTGGCGTACGAAGTTCGTGGCTTACATTTGTTAGGAATTTAGTTTTAGCGTCATTAGCTGCTTCTGCATCACTTTTTGCTTCGATCAACTTTTGCCGTTGTTCTACTTGCTGGCTTACATCTTGTGTATAGATCAATAGGCCACCAATGCTGCCATCGATCAGGTGCCAAGGGCGCATTTCCCAAGAATAATATCCTCCAAATTCACTCTCTCTAAAGAGAGACCAGTCCTCCGAGTGCTGTTCGATAGCGCCTGCCAAAATTCGCTGATGCCGTGCACGACCTGCTTCCGTGATAAATGGGAATAAATCGTAATATGATTGTCCAATCACGACTTTGTCTGATAAACGATAGTTTTGCAACCACGTATTGCTGACTGCAATGTAGCGCATCTCTCGATCAAACATGGCAACAGCAGCAGGATTGTGGCGCACGAATGCTTGTAATATAGCACGCGAATTTTCGTTTTCTAACTGTATCTTCTTCTTTTCATCGATATCTTGGAAAGTACCATACACTCGTAAACATTTACCGTCTTGCATCTCTGCTTTACCCAAAGCATGTACCCATTTTGATACGCCGTTAGCATCGACAATTTGAACCTCTGAAGACCACGATGTACCATTGGCTATCGCATTTTCGACATCTTTTCGTACCTGTTTGCGAACCGCTGCGTCCTTATAAAATTCGATTGCAGTAGTAATGTCTGGTTCATAATTATCTGGTACGGCGTGAATAGCTCGCGTCATCTTGGTCCATCGTAATTGACAGTTCTCCAAATCAATCTCCCAACCACCAATCCGCGCTACTTGGTTTGTCTCTTCTAGTAGCTGTGTGGTGTGTCGCAACTTGCTGTTTAATTCCAATTCATCCGTGATGTCACGTCCGAGAGCGTACAAATGCCCAGTAGCATGCTCTACCGATATTACCCATTCGACACTTCGATATATACCAAGATTAGATAATACCCTAGTTGTAATGACAACTTCTGTATCGTCTTCTGAGACCTCATTAAATGCCGAAATTACTTTCTCCCAGTCGTCGTTATGGATTACATTTCTCCAGTTGTGATTACTGAGCAGATTGTCGTGCAAACCAGTAAGTCGACATAAAGAAGGATTGAGCTTTAGGTACGGTAGCTCAGGGCGATATATACAGATTAGATGCGGAGACAGTCTAAACATACGTTCAAAGGATCTAAATTCCTCTTTCTGTCTTCGCTCCATCACTAGGTCAATGACATTTTGTGCTAGGAGCGCCAATGCTCTTACTTGATCATCACTCAACTTTCGTGGTACAAGATCCATTACGCACAGGGTGCCCAAAATGTTTCCGTAAGGATCTAGCAAAGGATATCCAGCATAAAACCGGATGTGTGGATGGCTAGTCACCAATGCACTGTCGCAAAAACGCTCGTCAAGCGTCGTATCTTGGACTTCAAAAAACTTTTGTGACTGTACCGTATAATCACACAATGCTCCAGAACGTGGTAATTGATCTTCTTCGAGTCCAATTGTGGATTTGAGCCATACGCGATGCTCATCGATAAAAGAGATTGAGGCAATTGGCGTATTGCACGTGATACTAGTTAGTTCAGTAATTCGGTCAAATTCCTTTTCTCTGAGTGTATTAAGAATTTTGTAGCCTCGTAAGGCGGCAATACGCCTTTCCTCGTTAACAGAATCACGTTGTTGAGTTAGCATTTTACTGTTATAAGATTGAAAAATGAGCGACCATTTAAAGGCTACCTAGTAGATGTTTTTCTTGTTTAGCTGCTTATAGAGCTTGTATTTCGTACAAATGTCGTACCAGAAAAGCTCCTCTCGCAAAACATTTAATCCATATTATTATCCTTCTATTTATTTATATGATTAGCGTTCCTACTGCGGTAGTTGTGCGGGTTAAATTGTATCTTTACGTCCTAAATATTTATCACATTGAATAGCTTACCTCCCTGTCCAGAATGCCAATCCATCTATGTATATGAGATGGATAACTTACTCATTTGTCCAGAATGTGGATACGAATGGAATAGTGACGAGATCGCGATCGATACCGATCAATTAACGGTAAAAGATAGTAATGGCAATCTTCTTCAAAATGGAGATAGTGTGGTAATTATCAAAAATTTGCCCGTAAAAGGTGCACCCAAAGGCATCAAAGCGGGCACTAAAGTCAAAAATATCAAGTTAGTGCAAGGTGACCATAATATTGATTGTAAGGTAGATGGTTTTGGAGCCATGGCACTGAAGTCCGAATTTGTCAAAAAAGCATAAGTACCTGTTCTCTAGATCCGTACTAATTACAAAGGATCGACAATAGTAATAGCGACAATACGAATTTGTACGCTTTTATTTTCCGTATATCATTTTTGCCTATTCATGAAACATCGCAAGTTAATGTGACGTTAATATTAATGAAGTCAAGTTAACATGTTTTAGGTTAGTAATAAGGAGGTACATGTCATGGATATCAAATTAGTAAGAGTGGTGGATCAATATCTCATGTCTAACAAGGTGGTGCAAACTTTCGATCTGGGCGAGGTAGAATTATTACGCAAATTATTATACAACGTAATTTCGAGCGATCTGGATAATACCACGCTTCATCATATCTTATCGTTTTGTACTAAGATTTTTAGAGGCAAAACAAGTTTTACGATGGATTTAAGTACATTCCGCACACGCGCTTTTAATCTCATTATGGCGAGTAGGCGCAAATCAAAATTAGTTCAGGGTTTAACTTAATGCGCTGCTAAGGCCGTGTTCGAACCATTTAATCGACTAATTTTGCTCCATTGGGTCCTTTGATGTTTCGTTGTACAGCCGACAAATTGCCATCATATTTTGCAGACATCACGGTGCTATCCTTCAACTCAAAATTGATAGAGCAGTACACAGGTTGTTCTGCTCCGCTTGACTGGAAATCGTAAGCGACAAGTTTTCTTCCATCTCGCAATTCCTGTGTTCGCATGGGTGGGCCATACACCTTATAAACCAGCTCTTCATCTTGGCCCTTCCATTCTTGCATGTAATTATCGTACTTACGAAATAATGCAGCACAAGAGGATGTTAGTATAATAGCGACGGTAAAGAAGGCCAGTAGAAGGGAAGTTCTCATGGATTAAATATAGTAAATTTCTGTTGATCCGTCGTGTAGTCGTTAAAAGTTATGCAGCGTTGTACAATTTGGTTTCCACGCGGTCTTGTGCTCGTATGCTGAGTTCCGACAAAAAGTTATATCCCGTTGCACGTTCTATCGCACGTATGGTAACGATATAGCTTTTCCACGATGCGCTGACATCATTATTATTCGGAGTATCGATTGCGATAATTTCTGCCTCACCATCTGCAATACGTTGCAAATCGTTTTTTCCTTCTGGTAGTATCACAGCGATCTTCCAAATGTTAGATGGGACGGTGATCCGGCTGTGATCAATGCTGTTTGCATAGCCTAGTTTTCCGCTACCGCCTTGCCCATAAGATCCCATGATGATGTAAATCTCATCACCATCCTCCACGCGTTTGCGCAAATACATTTCAAAGTTGTTCCACACGCGTTGGTTGTTGTTTGGCGCTTGCGGCAATACATTAACCATCAAAAATGTGGATGCATTGGCAGCTTCCGAAGTGAGCCGATCGGCAGAAGGACAATGATGTCCGCGATCAAAGCCCGAACCCGTATAGCTACTTGGCTTTACCTGATACCATGCTGCTGGCAAGCCGCTAAATTCTAAAAACTTATTGCTGCGATTCGTGTTATTGGCTAAACGCTTTTTGTTTAGATGCCAACTTACCCAATTAGCTATTCCGCGATCTGCATTGTACGAAAGATTGTAATACGTAAGATCCATCAGGTAATTGTTCTTGGCGATACGCGTCGTTTGCGCGTTCGACGGATTACCCAGATACATATTGCTGTTTTCGCCTGCTGAGGGTGGAGCATCGTCGGCTATTTTTGCGTTGGTATGGGTTTTATTTTTCTTTTGTGCCGAGGGTACTGGTTTGTAGATATGGATGAGGTCTTTGCACGAGCCTGCCAGTAAAATAGAGGCGAAGATTAGGTATAGTATAGGTGATTTCATAAATAGCGCGACGAAGGTAAGGGTATTTTCCCGCTTTGTAGGGATTGCTCATCAACGTTTATGAATTATTGTTTACTTTTGCCTCCGGAAGCAAACTGGTTCTATCGCTGCTCTATTAAGTTAGAGGAGAGGAAAGTCCGGGCAACGTAGAGCAACACGCTTCCTAACAGGAAGGCGCATTCTCAGGAATGCGATAGAAAGTGCCACAGAAAATAAACCGCCTTTGCAAAAAGGTAAGGGTGAAAACGTGAGGTAAGAGCTCACGGCTTTGCATAGTGATATGTATCGCGGTAAACCTCGTGTGTTGAAAAACCAAATAGGTTGCAGGCTTCGGAAAAGGTGGCTCGCCTTTTGTCTTCGGACAGCTGCAATGGGTAGGTTGATACAGCCTGTGTGCAAATGCAGGCGTAGATAAATGATAGAGGTCCGACGCGAGTCGGGCACAGAACCCGGCTTACAAGGTTTGCTTCTTTTTTGCATTTTGTATGATATATATGAACAATTCCTATATATTGACGCTACTTTAAATATTTTGTCATAGATGACCACAGTACTAATTATTGACGATGAAAGACCAATCCGGAGTTCGCTTCGGGATATTTTAGAATACGAAGATTATAAAGTCCTCGATGTAGACAATGGCACCGATGCGCTGGATATTCTGAAAAAAGAAAAAATTGACTTGGTATTGTGTGATATCAAGATGAATAAGATGGACGGGATGGAGGTATTGAGTACATCAAAAACCTTTACCGATACACCATTCATCATGATCTCGGGTCACGGTACCATTGAGACGGCCGTAGAGGCAGCACGCAAAGGTGCGTTTGATTTTTTGGAGAAACCTCTGGATCTCAATCGTCTATTAATTACCGTTCGCAACGCGCTTGAGAAAGGTTCGCTCGTAAAAGAAACGAAAGTTTTAAAGAAAAAAGTATCCAAAACAAAAGAGATTTTGGGCGAATCTAACGGTATATCGGTTATCAAAGATACGATTGATAAAGTAGCACCTACAGACGCGCGCGTATTGGTTACTGGAGCCAACGGCGCTGGTAAGGAATTGGTAGCGCGCTGGTTGCATGAGAAATCCGAACGATCATCTGCTCCTCTGATCGAAGTCAACTGTGCCGCGATTCCTTCCGAATTGATCGAATCCGAACTGTTTGGTCACGAAAAAGGCTCATTTACCTCGGCAGTAAAACAACGTATTGGTAAGTTTGAACAGGCCAACGGCGGTACACTCTTCTTGGACGAGATCGGTGATATGAGTCTTTCTGCGCAAGCAAAAGTACTACGCGCTTTGCAGGAACATAAGATTACACGCGTTGGTGGCGATAAAGAGATTTCGGTAAATGTGCGCGTCATTGCGGCAACCAATAAAGATCTGCTTCGCGAGATCGAAGAAGGTAATTTCCGTATGGACTTGTACCACCGTTTGAGTGTTATTTTGATTCACGTGCCACCTCTAAATGAGCGTAAAGACGATATTCCGATTATTGCGCGATCCTTTTGTGAGGAGATTTGTGGTGAATATAGTATGCCCGTTAAAGAATTTACAAACGATGCGATGAAAGCGCTGCAAGCATTGCCGTGGACCGGTAATATTCGGGAATTGCGTAATATGGTGGAGCGATTAATCATCCTCAGTGGCAAAAATATAACTGCTAAAGAAGTGGAATCCTTTGCGAATCCTTCGCAGCCCAATTCGAAAAGTCGTAAGATGCTAGATTTGGATGCTTTTGAGTCTATCAATGATTATCAACAGCATGCCGAATCGTTGTATCTCAACTTTCAATTAGGAAAATACAATGGTCGTAAGGATCTTGTGGCACAGGCTGTCGGTCTGTCTGCTGCAGATTTGGATGCAAAGCTAAAGTTGCATAAAATCGAGCTATAGCAGTTACGTACCAACTGATTTGAATCATCTTCTGAATGATGAAAGATTGGTGACAACCAGTCTATTCGCCACTTTAGAAGATGATTTTTTTTATTTTGTAACCGATTTGTTATCGATGTTATGATTCGAATTTCCTATCTTTCGAGTCATTTACCAATATAAAACAATTCATGAGTAAACACTTACTAGCTTCTGACAGGTTCGTGCATTGCGTATCGAATTGTGTAAAAGCTATCTTATGAATAGAATGGATTTTCTAAAAAAAAGTGCATTAGCCGTAGGCGCAACCACAGTCTTACCACAGGGAAATGCGTGGGCTGATATATCATCCGATCCTGGAGCAACTTTTAATCTCGATTACGCACCACATCAAGGCATGTTTTCTGCCAGCGCAGGTAAGAATTTCATTGACGAAATACAGTACATGCACGATCTCGGATTTCGCAGTATTGAGGACAACGGTATGCCTTCACGGTCAGAAAGCGATCAAACGAAGATCGGCGAACTTTTAGCTAAGTTAGGCATGCGTATGGGCGTGTTTGTCGTTCCAAAAGGTGGAAACGGGCAAAATACTTTAGCTGCCGGGAAACAAGAGCATTTAGATATATTTCTGAAAGGTTGTCGAGAATCTGTTGAAGTGGCCAAGCGAGTCAATGCGAAGTGGGTCACTGTCGTTCCTGGCGATTATGAACGAAGATTGCCTATCGGCGTACAGACTGCCAACGTCATTGAAAGCTTGAAGCGCGGTGCTGAGATCTTCGAACCGCATGGCATTAGTATGGTTTTGGAACCATTGAGTGATACTCCCGATTTGTTTCTACGCTATACCGATCAAACATATGAGATTTGTAAAGCAGTAGATAGTCCTTCTTGCAAAATCCTGTATGATGTGTACCATCAGCAGAAGAACGAAGGTAATCTCATTAAGCTGATGGAACTATGCTGGAGCGAAATCGCATACGTACAGGTAGGAGATAATCCAGGCCGCAACGAACCTACTACCGGCGAAATTAATTTCTTGAATTTTTTTAAATGGTTGCACCAGAAAGAATATAAAGGAATTGTTGGTATGGAGCATGGCATGTCTCAGTCGGGTAAAGACGGCGAACAGCGTCTTTTACAGGCATATCGCGCGGTGGATGCCTTCAGATAAATCGCTTTACTGAAATGTTAACACATTGTTATAGCTCTTTCGAGTCTTAATTTTTTCACTATTTTTAAAAACAAAATTATAAACCACCTGTATGTCATTCGCTATCCGATTTAAGTTGTCTTTTATGATGTTTCTCGAATTTTTTATTTGGGGAGCATGGTTTGTGACGTTGGGGAGATTTCTCCCAGTAAATTTAAATGCATCTGGTTTCGAAATTGCGAATGTATTTTCGACCCAATCTTGGGGAGCTATTATCGCTCCATTTATTATCGGTATGATTGCCGATCGCTTTTTTAACGCTGAGCGTATATTGGGTGTTTTGCATTTGATTGGCGCAGTGCTTATGTACTTGATGTATCAATCGACGGATATTTCTACCTTTTTTCCGTACGTGTTAGCATATATGATTTTGTTTATGCCGACCTTGGCACTGGTTAACTCGGTTTCGTTCAGACAATTGACTAATCCAGAAAAGCAATTTTCTAATATTCGTATTTGGGGTACGATCGGATGGATCGTTGCCGGACTAAGCATTTCGTTTTTATTTCATTGGGATTCTAACGAAGGCGTAGCCAACGGATTGTTGAAAAACACCTTTTTAATGGCCGCAATTGGTTCTTTAGTGCTAGGACTATTTAGCTTCACGCTACCGAAAACACCTCCTACAAAAATAGATGCTACAGAAAAACCGTCCTTCGCGTCTATCATTGGACTAGATGCCATCAAGTTACTGAAAGATAGAAACTTCTTAGTATTCTTTGTTTCATCTATCCTAATCTGTATTCCGCTTGCTTTTTATTACCAGAACGCCAATAATTTCTTAGGAGAAGTAGGTATGGAAAACGTAACGGGATTTATGACCATTGGACAAATATCCGAGGCATTGTGCTTATTGTTATTGCCTGTATTCTTTAGTCGTTTTGGGTTTAAGAACACGATTTTGATTGGCATGTTGGCTTGGTCTATTCGCTATTTGTTATTTGCCTATGGTGATGCAGGATCCGGCATGTACATGTTGCTAATTGGAATCGCATTGCATGGTATCTGTTATGATTTCTTTTTCGTGTCGGGTCAAATTTATACCGATTCGAAGGCTGGAGTTAAGTACAAAAGTGCTGCGCAAGGACTAATCACATTAGCTACATACGGAGTCGGTCAATTAATTGGATTTTGGGTAGCGGGATACGTCGGAACGCTATATGCAGGAATTAAGACGACTGATGTTGGTGCATTTTGGCAACAAGTCTGGCTCATACCTGCTGGTATCGCATTTGTGGTCTTTTTTAATCTTCATCTTCTTATTTAAAGAGAATTCGTCGAAGGAAACAGTAGAAATTACTGCATAAAGGAATAAACATATTTTTGGGAAATTAAAAATCAAGAGAGATAATGGTACAGAGTAATACGTACGATGCAATTGTTATAGGATCCGGAATCAGCGGCGGATGGGCAGCCAAAGAGCTGACTGAAAAAGGACTAAAAACAATCATGCTAGAGCGCGGGCGCAATGTTGAGCACGTGAAAGATTATCATGCGAACAAGGACACTTGGGAATACGAACACCGTGGCGGTCGCACCAAACAAATGGAAGAAGACTATCCTGTATTACGTCGGGATTATGCATTGAACGAGAAAAATTTAGATTTCTGGGTAAATGAAAAAGAGAGTCCGTATACAGAAGAAAAGCGCTTTGACTGGTACAGAGGATATCACGTAGGTGGTCGTTCTTTGATGTGGGGTCGCCAAAGTTACCGTTTTTCGGATCTTGATTTTGAAGCGAACTTAAAAGACGGTCATGGAACCGATTGGCCAATTCGTTATAAAGATATTGCACCATGGTATAGTTATGCTGAGAAATGGGCCGGTATTTCTGGAAACAGAGATGGTTTAGATGTATTGCCTGACGGCGAATTTATGCCAGCCATGCCATTTAATGCCGTAGAGAAAGACCTTGCAGCCCGTATTCAAAAAAGCTACGGCGGCAAACGTCATTTCATTATGGGTCGTACAGCCAATATCACAGTACCACATCATGGACGTGTTAACTGTCAATACCAAACCAATGTTGGTTGGGCTGTAACTTTGGCGCTTATTTCAGTACGCAATCGTCTACACTACCTCCAGCAATGCAAACGGGCAATCTAACTTTGCGTCCGTTCTCTATCGTTACGCGTATTTTATATGATAAAGACACGCAGAAAGCTAAAGGTGTCGAAATAGTTGATGCAGAAACTGGCAAAACATATGAATATTACGCAAAGATTGTATTTGTATGTGCATCAGCATTTAATTCTACTTGGGTATTGATGAATTCCGCCACCGATATATGGGAAGGCGGACTAGGAAGTAGCAGTGGCGAGTTGGGCCACAATGCGATGGATCATCATTTCCGTTTGGGAGCTAGTGGGCGTGTGGAAGGTTTCGAAGATAAATACTATTACGGCCGCCGCCCAACAGGATTGTATGTGCCAAGATTCCAAAACGTACCTGGTGACGACAAGAAGCGCGATTATGTCCGTGGATTTGGTTATCAAGGAGCTGCTAGTCGTGGGCGTTGGTCTGGTGAAATTGCGGAGATGTCAGTCGGTGGAGCTTGGAAAGACGCTATGACCGAACCAGGAAATTGGAGTGTGGGTTTTACCGCTTTCGGCGAAATTCTTCCATATCACGAAAACAAAATCTCTTTGGATAAAACGGTTAAAGACAAATGGGGCTTGCCGGTACTAAAGATGGATATGGAGATCAGAGAAAACGAGCTAAAAATGCGACCAGATATGATGTCTGAGATGCAAGAGATGTTGGAATCTGTTGGTGTTAAAGATGTGCACACATACGATAGCGGATATGGTTTCGGACAAGGAATTCACGAAATGGGTACTGCCCGCATGGGTACAGATCCGTCCAACTCCGTGTTGAACAAACACAACCAAGTCTGGGATGCAAAAAATGTTTTCGTGACCGACGGAGCAGCTATGGCATCCGGTGCATGTGTCAACCCTTCGTTGACCTATATGGCACTGACGGCTCGTGCTGTAGATTTTGCAGTTAGTGAATTGAAAAAAGGAAATCTATAAAAACAACATACCTAATAAACACTAAAAAACATGAGTGATAAGAATTCAAGAAGAAGTTTCTTAAAGCAAGCTGCAGTTGCAGCAGCAGCTTTTACGATTGTTCCTCGTCATGTATTGGGCGGATCGGGATTTGTAGCACCAAGTGATAAGCTAATGGTTGCTGGTATCGGTGTAGGCGGTAAAGGCGAAAGCGATATTAAATCTTTCTATGATAGCGGAAAAGCAGAGATTGCATTCCTTTGTGACGTAGATGATCGCCGTTCGGCAAGAACTAGAGGCCGATTCCCCAAAGCAAAATATTATAAAGATTACCGTGAGATGCTCGATAAGGAGCACAAACATATTGATGCTGTCTCTGTTTCTGGACCAGATCATAACCACGCCATTCATGCCCTAGCAGCAATGCAATTAGGTAAACATGTCTATGTACAAAAACCTCTAACACATGATATTTGGGAAGCACGTGTACTGACGGATGCCGCAAAACGCTACAAAGTAGTTACTCAAATGGGTAACCAAGGATCATCTAATGATGGTACTCGCCAAGTAAAAGAGTGGTACGAAGCAGGTTTAGTAGGAGATGTGCATACGGTATATTGTTGGACAGATCGTCCAGTATGGCCTCAAGGAATCAAATGGCCGGAAGGGAAAGCCGAAATTCCGAAAGAATTAGATTGGGATCTATGGTTAGGAACAGCTCCGCAAAAAGATTACGTCGATCATTTAGTGCCATTTAACTGGCGTGGATGGTGGGATTATGGAACCGGAGCATTAGGTGATATGGGATGTCACTTAGTAGAAGTTCCTTTCAGTGTTTTAGGATTACAATACGTACAAGATGTACACGCGAGTGTAGGTACCGTATATGTGGATGAGTTCAAGCGTGGGGTTTTCCCAGAAAGTTGTCCTCCATCCAGCCATGCTACAATGACTTTTCCTAAGACGGATCGTACTGCTGGACCGGTTACATTACACTGGATGGATGGCGGTATTCAACCAGCACGTCCTGAAGAATTAGAAGCAAATGAAATCTTCGGAGATGGCGGAAATGGTATCCTAATGATCGGTACAAAAGGTAAAATATTGGCAGATACCTATGGTGAAAATGCGCGTTTATTGCCTACGTCTCGTAAAGAGCAAGTAGCCTTGAAATACGAGCGCGTACCAGGACAAGCATCTGGTCACTACGCACAATGGGTAGAAGCATGTATTGCTGGCTATGGCAACAAAGAGGTGAGTGCACCATTCGAAATATCTGGACCTTTGACAGAATGTTTGTTAATGGCTAACTTAGCAATTCGCGGTGCAGATATGAATATCGACGGGAAATATCCAGGCCGCAACCTGAAGTTGCTATGGGATAATGACAATATGAAAGTGACCAACTTTGATATGGTTAACCAATTCGTGAAGCGTGAGTATCGCCCAGGATGGGAAATGAATTATAAGTTTTAAACAGAGATAAACATGAATAGAAGAGAAGCCATTCAACGTGTAGCACTACTGATGGGAGGTGCCGTGATCGGTAGCAGCCTGTTTTTAGAGGGCTGTACCAGAACAGCGTCTAAGGAAGTCGCTTCACTTTTTGAAAAAGACACGATGGATCTTTTAGGTGATTTAGCAGAAGCTATCTTACCGAAAACTTCTACGCCAGGGGCTAAAGAAGCCGGTGTAGGTGAATTCATTCCTGTTATGATACGCGATTGTTATTCGCCAGAAGATCAAAAATCTTTTATGGAAGGTTTAGCTAAAATTGATGACCGTGCAAATGAAAAGCATGGAAAAGATTTTCAGCAGCTTTCTTCTGAAGAACAACTTGCATTTGTCAACGAGTATGACAAAGAAGCGAGTGAATATCAAAAGAACAAGAAGGAAGATGATGCTAATCATTTCTTCACCATGCTCAAGCAATTGACGCTGACTGGGTTTTTTACCTCGGAAGTTGGCATGAAACAAGCGCTGAACTACGTGAAGATTCCTGGCAGGTATGACGGTGATTTTCCTTATAAAAAAGGAGATAAAGCCTGGGCAATCTAGTACTGCCTACTGCTAATTCAGAATATTAATTTTAAAACCTCCGACAAGTTATCTTTCGGAGGTTTTTTCTGATTACACCTATCCCTAATCTTGTGGTATTTGGCGGTTTTAAAAAAAGATCTGAAAGCCCAATACGTATTCCGAACCTCGTCGAAATATATATTTTGTCTCGTTATCAAACATAGGTCTGTTTTCATATTGGAATACGATCTTAGTGCGGTGATTGTCAATCAGAAAATTCATGCCTGCTTGATAGGAATTGCCTCGCTCGTTTACGGCTTCGAAGTTACGAGAGTAAATGGAGGCAAAAGGCTGCAATCGAATCGGTAAAAAATTCGGAAACAAATAGCCTGCTTGTAAATACCAGAAATCTCCCGTTCCGGCAAATATTTGACTATTGCCAAAACCCAATTCTCGTTGTCCGGTAAATGAGGGATCTTCTAATCCAGGATTAATCAATCCTAGATTCCGTAAATAATTGGGGCCTAATTTGGAATTAGTGTAAGACACATAGCTGGTTATTGCAGCGCCTCTGCGTCCAATAGGAAGATCCAAAAAGGCATCTACACCCACAATGGAAATCGAGTGATTTTCAAAGTTACCCACTGTTGGTTGTGTTTGCGTGGCATTCGCTGCATTATAAAAACCAGCTCCAATATTAAAGATCTTTTTACTGCCTAGATAATTTTGTACAAAGGCTGAATACTCTTGTCGCTCCCGCTCCAGAAAATTATACGTTACGTAGCCACTATACGAGAAATTTCCATCTCGATTATTGTCAACTGCTGGGCCACCGACCTCTGCTACAAGATCTGCTGCAAATGGTTTGTTGATCGCAAATCTAAACGCGATGTCATTCCAGCGTCCGTGTGTAAATACTCCTAACTGCCGGCCAAATTGATCGGTCTGATCGATAATAGCAGGAGCTGGCATCGCATCCAATGTAAGACTTGCCACTGTAGTTGAGCTATACAACCGACTAACGCCATTCCAAGCGTGCAAGCCTGCACCAAGTACAAGTGTAAATTCATTCAACTCGCCATTATTATTTTTTTCAGGTACTAGTGAATACTCATTGTATGCATCGTGTACATAAAATTGTGGTCGTCTGCCTGCTCCATTTGGACCAGTTCCTGTATTAAGCCCTCCAGAATTAAAAGATTGGTTATTCATCCCAGCATGTATCAACATGCGGTAGCGGGGCGAAAGATTGAACATAGCAAGACCACGTGTTCTTCGCAGAATGACGTCCGTAGAAAAACGTTCTGGTTTGTTGTTCACGATCGTACCAGGATTGTTTTCGTTGTGTCTTACCCATACTTGGTTCCAAAACATAAATCGGATGTACTGCGACTTGTCATTGTTAAGATCTATTCTCAACTCGTTTACATTTTTAGCCTCATTGTTTATAGGAGGCATGTCCGATAGCTGAACTCTATCTTGCGCTTTTGTAGTTTGTGTCAGCGTCAAAATAATCATGCCCAGGTGGGCAGTATTTATTATGCATTTAATCTTCATCATTATAATTGGTTAGTTATGTGAAAATAAAGCGTAGGAATGTATTAGTTAGTGATGAATTTCCATTTCGAGATTGATCAACTAACAGCAGGAATATCCGAAGACAACCTGTGGCTATCTGCAAGTATATATTTGCAGATAGCCGTATGTAAACGTAGTTACATGTACTAGAATAATAAGTTTAAATACCTTTATGCCAGCTTTTAGCGTATGATTCATCGGCAATTTGCTGACCTTCTTCTGTTAATATCAATGGCTTAAACGTGTCAATCATTACGGCAAGTTCATGAGTACTAGTTTTACCAATACTTTTTTCTACCGTTCCAGGGTGCGGTCCATGTGGTATTCCGCCTGGGTGCAGCGTAAGCATTCCCCGTTCTACGTGACTACGACTCATAAAATCGCCATCTACATAATACAATAATTCATCGCTATCAATATTGCTATGATTGTATGGTGCAGGAATAGATAAAGGATGATAATCGTATAATCGTGGAACGAATGAGCAAATCACAAAATTGTGCGCTTCAAAAGTTTGATGTACGGGAGGTGGCTGATGCAACCGACCCGTAATCGGCTCGAAGTCGTGTATCGAAAATGCGTAAGGATAATTGCAACCATCCCATCCTACGACGTCAAAGGGGTGCGTGGCGTAATGAATAGGGTAAAGCAGGCTACTTTTTTTTGTGTAAATTATGAAATCGCCATGCTCATCATAATCTTTCAAATTTTCTGGAGTTCGGATATCGCGCTCACAATAGGGTGCATGTTCTAATAATTGACCATTCTTACTGCGATAACGATCTGGATAGCGGATTGGGCTAAACGACTCCACAACGAGCAGGCGATTGGCATCGTTATCAAAATGTATTTGATAAATAGTCCCGCGTGGTATCACCAAGTAGTCGCCATAGCAAAAGCTTAGCTCACCATACTGAGTCACTATTTTACCACTGCCTTCATGAATAAAAATTACCTCATCGGCATCTGCGTTCTTATAAAAGTAAGTTTGATCATCCTTTGTGGGAGCAGCTAGTGCGATATGTAGATCGTTATTGTATAAGATAATTTTGCGGCTCTTCAAAAAATCCTGTTCAGGTTCGATTTGGAAGCCATATAATGCGCGGGATTTCATCAAATTACTATTTGGCGCTGGGTTTGGCTTTAAACATTTTGGATCTTCCACGTGGGTTACCGCTGTAGGAATATAATGATGATATAGTAATGTATAATCATTAGAGAACCTTCGGTCGAAAAAAGCTGTTCGCAGTATAGGCTACCGTCTTCCTTTCTAAACTGTGTGTGTCTTTTAGAAGGTACACGGCCTCTTTTTTGGTAATGTGGCATAATTATGATCTAGTTTATGTGATGGTTATTGACAAGTAGTTATGTGTCCCAGCGAAGTATGATTTGCCAAGCTTCCTCAAGCTTTTCTTGATCCAATAATTCAGCAATTCGGCGATCGATTGCCGAATTATGTGTGTTTAGCACCAAGGAATCATCGAAATCCTCGTCCCAATCTGGAATTGCAACGATATTGGCCAGCTGTCCGCGATGATTTCCCGTCAGGATTTTACTGTCAATTACTTTTCGTGGCAAATTATCGACTCCAATTCCTAAAGCTGTTACTGGTTTGGGAATTTTAAAAAGATATGGTGGCTTTACATCGATGTACCAATCACCTCCCATACGGGCAACGTGTCGTATTTTTAGCGGATCAATATGTCCCGTATCGTCCAATGTATTTTCGTCAATGTGCATTTTTAGCACCTCCGCAATGACAAGAATACCTGCGCCACCTTCGTCTCCAAGTTCTTTAATGTCCGTAACTCGGCATTCCATTTTTATCTTACTTTCTTTGACGAGTGGCGGTTTAATATCGTCAGCCGCTTGCATCGTAAAACCAGCTTTTAGGAATTCATTGATCTCTGAAGGATATTCACAGCTCGAAAGACTCACCTGATGAATCATATCGTAATCCACGATATTAATACCGACTTCGGGCACTTGTGTTAAGTTGAGAAAAGTGTCTTTTAGCGTGTTGGTACGGCCACTACGTGACGGACTAAATACGACGATTGGTGGATTAGAAGAGAATACGTTGAAAAAACTAAATGGACTCAAATTCACATTGCCAAGCTGATCTATCGTACTCGCAAAGCAAATGGGCCTTGGAGCGATCGCATGTTGCAAGAAATGCTGCTTCTCGCGGATATCGATATCTTGAAAATTTATCGTCATGATGTCTTCATTTTCAAATCCAAAAGGGATAAGTCGCACGCCTCTGCTACAATGGTATTCTTCAAAATACCTAATCCGTCGATCGACATTTCAACGGTATCACCAGGCTGAAGCCACTGCGATATATAGTTTGGGTTGTTTAGCAAACCTGTACCGTTCAACTCCAGAAAACAACCCGTACCAACTGTTCCGCTTCCTATGACATCGCCAGGATAGATTGATGTTCCATAAGCACAACGTTCCAGAATCTCGCTAAAAGTCCAATCCATATCCGACATATTACCAGCACTCACTTGCTTACCATTCACCTCGCAAGTCATTTTCAAATTATAGCTGAAACCAGTATGGCCCGGTTTGGCTGCTGTCTTGTATGGTTCCAATTCGTCGGGAGTAACTAACCAAGGACCGATTACCGTACAGAAATCCTTTCCTTTTGCCGGTCCAAGATTTAGCTTCATCTCTTCCATTTGCAGCGTACGTGCACTCACGTCATTCATAATCATATAGCCGCCAATATATTTTTCGGCTTCTGCTGCTTTGAAATTCTTTCCCTCTCTGCATACCACAATGGCTACCTCAAGCTCAAAATCCAATTTTTTGAAATGGTCAGGCATACATCGAATTTGCCCTGGGCCTTGAACGCTGCGGTGATTAGTGAAATAGAAGATGGGAAATTGATCAAATTCTTCGATCATGGGTACATTACGATTGCGTCTTGCAGCTGCTACATGTTGCCGAAATGCGTAACCATCGCGACAAGATGACGGATGAGGTACAGGCGCTATTAATTCCACGCTGTCTGCTCGAATACCATCAATCGTATTTCTTTCCGCAATTACTTTGGCTTTTGCTAAATTACTATCCCAATCCTGTAAAAAAGCAGCCATGGAATCAGGAATCGTCGCGTCAGCATTGTGTAGGTCTATAATCAGGTTGTCTTCATACAGCCCCAGCTTGTTTTTTCCTTCTTTATTAAACGTTACAAACTTCATAATACTACTTTTTGTCCTTTGGTTTTTTGTGCATTCTGGTCGTCGTACTACTGCAATTTTTACTATTGATCTTTTCTGTACTTAGGATCAACTTACGATCTAATAGCTAGCCGGAGCCATCGTCATAAAGTTTTCTAATGTGACCTTGATATCAAATCTAATAATAACCTGTTATTAAAATATAATTCTTTAAAGAAATTATAAATTTAATTATTGAAAAAATTTTATTTCCATATCCGTATATTTTGATTGGATAAGAGGCAATGTAGATAAAACGGGTGCCGCTCGATATCGTGAGATGGCTGTACGTGGTCGATCTGAATTGAAGGTCAGATCATACCTGTATTTCCAGATATATCTTCATTTATTCGCCGATATGCGTTTTCAATCTATCGTATCAAATGACAATTCTTCATGTTGAGGAATATTAATCATACTTTGGTGCAAATTTTGATGCGGACACGGCAAAATCTACTTCATATGAAACGCACTATAGGTTACTTTGTACGGATGCTCACTTTACTAAGCTTCACGCTTTCACTAAGTGCTTGTTTTGATATTGTGGAGGACGTTACCGTACATAATAATGGTACTGGCTTTATAAAAGCGACGATGAATATGAGCAAGAGTAAAACGAAGATCGCTTCGCTCATGCAATTGGATAAAGTAGATGGTATGAAAGTTCCCAAGCAGGCAGATGTTCGTAGAGAAATGAACAACGTTATTTCTATTCTGCAAAAAACACCGGGTATCTCGAATGTCCAACATTCGCTAGATTTTAACAATTTTGTCGGTACCTTGTCGTGCGAATTCAGTTCTGTAGCAGCACTCAATGCTTTTACAAGTGCATTATCTAAGCGTCTGGAAGTCAATATTAGTGGCTATTCAAATTACACTTTTAATTCTGGATCGGGCGTGTTTGAAAGAAGATTCAAACCCAGTCCTGAAGCCAGGAAAAAATTAGAATCTTTGAGCCCTGAAAGCAAAAAAAGCTTTGATAATGCATACTATTCAGCGATCTATCGATTTGATAAACCCATCAGATCAGTTAGTAATGCGCAGGCAAAGATATCTTCCAATAAAAAGGCCGTAATGTTGAAAGTGCCTGCGCTTCAAGTCGTAGAAGGCCAAATAAACTTGTCTAACAACATCCAACTCAGCAATTAAATCTTCACTATTACCCTATGAAAATTAAAACTATCCTAACCACGCTCGTACTATTACAGACTATCATCTACGTACAAGCTCAGGATTTGATCCACAAGGTGCCGGCAGAAGCTAATGTCCTTGTCACAATAAATACAAAAGCAGTATTCAAGCATTTGGATATCGCAGATGTCGATGCATTTTTTCAGAAAGTCGGCATTTTAGACTCCATCAGCACCGCTAGTAGTGGCAGTACAAACTGGATGCAGGATTCGGGAATAGACTACGACTCAAAAGCATATTTTTATATGCAATCTACCGATAGCGTTCAGTTTTTTGGAAGTTTGATTCCGCTAATGGACGCTTATAACTTCGAAAAAGTGGTAGGCGCAAATCGTACTATAGAAACGGTCAATGGCCTGAAAAGCATCTACAACAGAGATCGTACGATTCGACTCAGTTGGGATGATAATACTGCTTATGTATTAGGAGCCAATTTTGTTGAATATTATTTTGAAATGCCAGAAATACGTGAACGGTATGGCCTTCCTGAACCCGTAAACCAGGATTTCACGTATGATTATCCTGCTGAATATGATGATTATGTTTACGAGGTCGTTACGCCGGCAGATTCTGTATATACCGAATACGATGATTGGGTCACGGATACAGTAAAGGTAGCTGATGATTGGAATATGGAAGCCGAATTGTCTGATACATCAAATATCGAATTTGTACCCGCACCACCAATATGGTCTGATGCGTATGATGAAGTAGACTCTATATTGGCGCAAGATGAGTATGCTGATGATTATTACTTAAACTACCGTCTTTACACTGCATCAAGAGACTCGATGATACACATTCTGATGAATCAGTGGATTGACATTCGTATGGAAGGTATCATTTCAGGTAAACTAGATTCGTATGCCAAACAATACAAGATCGGGAAGATGGCAGATGATGTGATTGCCGATCTTCGACTTCAGGATTTTGGAGCACTGTATCAATCTTACCTACCAGCGCACTTGTTATATAGCGCCATCGGAATGGGTAGGATGCCAAAAATGAATTACGGTGTTGAGATGGTCAGCGGACAATTGGTCGTACAGGGAAAAAAATTGCTGATTCGTGGTGATGCTTCATTGGATAAAGAAATGAGCCGCTATTTGAAGGCAATTTATTCCAAGAAAATGAATCGTAAATTCCTCCCGCATTTAAATGGAGATATACTAGGTTTCATGTCCTTCAAGATGGATACGGAATCTTATATAAAATATATGCCGCAGATTTTTCAACGCTACTATGGTCCTATGGTAGGCAAGTATGACAAATATGTTGATATCGTGGCATTGTTTTTCGATATCATTCTAGACGAAAAGGCGATCGCTAAAGTCTTTAAAGGCGACAACTTGCTGGTCTTACACGGTATCACTCCTGTCGAAGTAAGTTACACCGATTATGTTTACGATGAAGATTATAACTACGAAGAAGTAGAGAAGACTAAAATAGAGCAAGCGCCGGATTTCTTATGGATGTTTTCTTCGGATGATACACGCATATTCGAAAACTTATTGGAGGCAGGCGAATCGGAATTAAAAGTTGACAATGTAGACGGTGTATATAACTTACCTCAATCGTACGGATCGGCTCTACAACTGCATTTACTGATCAAAGACGGAATAGTATATGTAGGTACCAATCAGGCTAAATTGCAGGAAATCAAAATGAATAAATTTAGACAAAAAGGACATAAAGCATATATGAATATCGCTAATAAAGATGCCTTTTCTGTTGTTTTCAACACAAAAAGAGCTCCAGAACTGTTTGATCGTATGGGTATACCTGTAGCGCAAAGTATGCGTTCCACGATAGAAGAACTTGGGCAGTATGGCGACTTTGTATTAAGATCATCGGGTGTAAAACGAAATAAAATCTCGGCCGAGCTTTCGGTAGATTTTCCTGATCGAAAAGGAAACGCATTGGCCTTTTTATTTGGATTAATGAGCGAATTGGTAATAAAATAGATAATAATATATGAGAAAGCCTGTACGGATTATAGGATGGATTGTACTGCCTATTGGCATAATTGCATTAGCAGTATTCTTATTTTTATCGTACAGACAGGTACGCGCAAAATCACAACTAGTGCATCGCGATGCACTAGTTGTTTTGGAGATCAAATCGGATCATATTTTGCGTGAATTAGCCAGCAATGCAATTTGGAATCCGCGTTCTTATTTTGGCGCAACGCAGGATACCAGCGAGCGGACTGAATTACAAAATCTTCGACCCTGGAATCTGGGGTTATCGTTGCCAGCAAATATTTATTTTTTTAGTACTGCTGCTATACAAGATGCCTATTTTAGCATTTTGGAAGTGAACGATGTAAATCGTTTGCAGCAGGTACTATCATTGATCGGCTTGCAATTAGACTCGCAGGCCGATCCTTCGACTACATGGTCAGCTACGTCGCCAAGTAAAGCGCTATCTGCAGTTGGCAATGGAAATCATGTTGTCTTAGCGTGGAGTCCTACCGCGCAAGATGACTTAGCCGACACGATGCGGCAATATATGAATTCGATGGGCGATGATCATTTTATTGAAATAGCTACGCTAGCTAAAGATAAGCCCGCAGGAGCGACCGGCGATGTCGTTTTTTGGCAACCTAAAAAGGAAGATTTTTGGAGTATAAACTTTCATGCCGGACATATCGAACTAGCTGCGCACATGAATGACCAAGAAAATCGATTCAGTAATAAGCCCCAAGGAGTTACTTTTCCAGACGATAATATACTTTCAATGCGATTGCATGCAGATATCAGGCCTTGGTTATCAAAGCATCAAGCTATATTGCGCCATCAAGGCATGTCGTGGGAAGACATTGAACCTTATCTAGGTAATTATTGGGAGCTGCAATGGAAAGATGATGCGGTATTGCAGGCAGATACTATTATCAGCTATGATTATGATGAGAATTTCGAAATGGTGGAGCAACGTGCGCTTCAAACGGAGACCGTGCCATATTTGAGTCTATCTTTCAAAGCTTCGCCACATCTTATGTCGTATTTGCCAGAGAAGATGTTTTATAAATTTTATAAGCAGCAATCGGGGCAATTACTAAAGCTGACAACCGCCGAACAGGATAACCGATTCGCAGAGCTTACGCTACAGAAAGATGTTTTTTATCTGCGATACCGTCAGCCAGAAATATGGCAAGCACCCTTGCCTTTGCCTTGGTGGTTTACCAAAATTGAGCAAATCATGGTTACCGGAACACGCGAGAAAGAAGCATTCATTAACTTCTCAGGAAGCATTGATTTCAAAAATGAAGATATTCACCCCATTAAACAATTGCTGACCCGTTGATCAACTAACTTAGTTTACGATTTTTTAAAGACTGGCAAAACAGTGCATAATGTGCATAGGACAATGCCAAATAGAGAGAAAACACCGTAAGAAAAGCGTAAGCTAGATAACTCTGCTATATAACCAATTAAAGGCGGACCGATCAAAAACCCCAAATAACTCAAACTAGAAACCATCGCCAGCGCCATACCCGATGAAATGGTCGGATGCTTGCCAGCCACAGAATAAATTACCGGTACGTTGCAAGCGACGCCAAGTCCTACTAACATAAATCCTATTGTACTGGTTATCAGTGCAGGGTAGGACACGGCGATAGCCATTCCTACAAACATTAAAATGCCGCTGCCTTGCAGCATACGTTGCCGGCCAAATCTTGAAAGTGCTTTGTCGCCGACAAAACGAGCTAAAGCCATCATTATCATAAATGCAGCATAACCCAATACGATTAAACTTTTAGGTGCGTGCACAACTTCATCGAAATAAACTCCAGACCAATCGAACATAGCACCTTCGGTAGCCATGCTGCAAAAGCCAACTACGCCTAAAGAGATCAATAATTTATCTGGTTTAAAAGCAAATCCTCCGCGATTAGTATGCACGCCCGCTGGTGGCGCTAAATATTTTTTGTTAATTAGATTTAAGGACCACACGATAGCCGTTACAATCAAAAAATGAGCTTCAATAGGTATTTTTAGCGACATGCATATCAAACCAATCAATGCGCCTGTAAAGCCAGCGATGCTCCATGTACCATGGAAAGAAGACATAATGGAACGTTGATATATTCCTTCAGCCAGCACACCTTGAGTGTTTACCGATATATTGCACATATTACCAATAACACCAAAGAGCAATAGTGCAAGAGCTAAAGTCCACATATTTGGCGCAAGCGCAATGGTAAAAAGATTGACAACGTACAAAAAGCCGACTACTGGTAGAAGACGGTGACTTCCATACTTCGAAACCAACTTACCTGACAAAGGCATTGTCAGCAACTGACCAATAGGTAACATCAGCAACACGGTGCCTAATTGAGCTTCAGAAAGTCCAAGATGTTGTTTTATCGTCGGGATTCTACTTGCCCAAGAGGCAAAAGCAAGTCCTTGACAAAAATAAAAAGCCGCAACCGCGAGACGAATTCTGCTTTTATTCACCGGAATGTCTGCCGTAAGCTGGTTCACATTGGATACCGTCATGATGTTTTATAGATGTTTTGCAAAGTTAATTAAAAGCACACATTGCCAAAACTATCTATCTGATTTGATGAAAAATAATTGTGCTAGCAACTGGCTATTGTGATAGTATTTAATATGCATTACTTTTGTAGTTACAATTACAGCTAACATTCGTTAGTATCAAAGGTGTATCA
The DNA here is from genome assembly GCF_001586775.1 of Sphingobacterium populi. Classification (GTDB taxonomy): domain Bacteria; phylum Bacteroidota; class Bacteroidia; order Sphingobacteriales; family Sphingobacteriaceae; genus Sphingobacterium; species Sphingobacterium populi. The sequence goes on from NZ_LQXS01000001.1 coordinate 343,208, forward strand.
GCAGATACAATTGACAATTTAATCCTCTTAAAAGCCCAACTTTTAAGAGGATTTCTTATGCATTGCAAAAAGCTTGGCGTAATTGTGATTTTTAAGCTGTAGGATAATGGCGGTATTGCAAATGCGGCTTACATGGTCCAAAATGGAATACTTAGCATAATTCTTGCTTGTAGTAAGATAATCAATGCCCTTTATCGATGATATGTAACAGATTCTTATTGATACTATGTACAGTTTTCTTAGTGCCTATCGTAAATAGCCAAACGATACCGACCTTAGGCAAAATAGAAATTTATGATTCAACGTTTGAACAAATTGTATCTCCTAATCAGTCGATAGAAATTTTGTCGGATAGTCTGCGATGGGCAGAAGGGCCGGTCTGGGTATCCGAGCATAAATTCTTGCTATGTAGTGATCCCACAAGAAATACTATTTATAAATGGAGTACTGAAGGAGGTTTCCAATTATTTCTTTCGCCATCTGGATATACCGGATTACATCCTTATAGTGATGAGCCTGGATCGAATGGTTTGCTGATTAATCACGACGGCGAGCTAGTAGCCTGTGAGCATGGCGATCGGCGAATCTCTCGTATGTCTTTAGCCAAGGGCGGAAAGGTTACTATCGCAGATTCATGGCAAGATAAACGCTTTAACTCGCCCAATGATATTTGCCAACACAGCGATGGCAGTTATTTTTTTACGGATCCACCATATGGATTACCAGATCGAGAAGCAGACACCAATAATCGAGAGATCGCTGCAGATGGAGTCTACAAAATATCTGCGGATGGTAGCGTAGACCAGATTATTAATGAAGTCCAGAAACCCAATGGGATCGCATTGTCTCCCGATGAGTCAATATTGTACGTGAGCTTAAGTGATTCACAAAAACCACATCTGCTAGCTTATACGTTATCCGAAGGTAAGATCACCGGACCAGGAAAGGTTTTATTTGATTTCAGCAAACAGTTTGCGAAAGACGGGCCAGGACCCGATGGTTTTAAAGTAGATTCTAAAGGCAATATTTTTGTGGGGGCTGCCAAAGGCATTGTCGTGCTTAATAAAGATGGAAAACTTTTAGGACGCATCTTTACAGGTGTCCCGACCGCAAACTGCGCTTTTGGTGATGATAATTGGTTATATATCACCGCTTCCAACTATTTGCTTCGGGTAAAACTTCATAATTAGCTTATGATGCAAGGTGCGTAAAATGATTATGTAACGAAATGCCTTGGTGAGGGGTTACTATACTGCACGATTTAAAATCAGTTGGACGCAACACCCGTAGCTTAATAAGAGCAGAATAGGAAAAAATTTGTTTGTAGGATCGCAGCGAACATGGAAATATAATATTCCGATATCTTCTTCTGTTCGAAAGCTTTTTTTAGGGCAGCAACTGCCTTCGAACGAGCAAAATAGACTGTGTTTGCGGTAGTTTGTAATTCATCGCAGATCTCCTGCGTATTTTTACCTTCGAGGATAGCTAGTTGAAAGACCTGAGCTTGCTGCTTGGGTAATTTTTTTATTTCGAGGACAACCAATTCCACCAGCTCGTTATAAATCATGTTTTCCAGTATGTCCGTATTGGATGCTTCGACATTAATCAAAAATGTATCATCATGTGCATATTTGTTTCTGCATTGCTTAAGATGGTCAAGACAGGCATTTTTGGTCACCAGATACAAAAAAGATTTTAACTGATCCGTCGACTGAAAGGATGTGCGTCTATTCCAAAGTTTCACAAATGAGTCTGATACGATCTCTGCACTTGCTTCTTTATCCTTGATCAGTTTGAAAGCAAAGAATCTTAGCGCATTCGCATACTGATCCATAAAGAAACACAATGCCGGCTCCATGCCACTTTGCAAATCAGAAATCTGTTTGTCAAACTTATTCATATAGGTAGCTGGTTTATAGCATGTACATGCTACATTGGTTAATATATAAAGCTACTGCAAATTGTATAGAATTAAAAGTACTCCTTGTGATTTATTTATAGCGATGTTTTTGATCCATAACGCAATATTTGGCAGGACTATCAGATAGTAAACGCCTGATCCGAAGATCAGGCGTTGCTATGTAATATGATCAGTATGGCTTACTCGGCTCTAAATACCCAAAACCAAGCGGTACCCCAGGCGCCGACTCCGGGCTCTGGATAACTTAGTATCATCTCTGAATCATTGATAATTAAGATATCGTACTCATAAATAGGTGCATTGTTTTCATTTGGTGATTTACCACAAAGTACAGTAACTCCTTTGGTTATTAGTTTACCTTTCGCCCAAGTTGTACCATCATCGAGTACTATTTTCTTGGTCATATCGAAGGAGAATGATCCAACTTCCTGCTCACCAGTGGACTTTATTTTGGTGAGTTTGGCGCCACGTAAGGCGAATTCCATCTTAGCACCTACACCTTCTCCAGCGGCTTGCCCATTTATATCGGCTTCTTTTAAAGTCCACCAGGCCGGAGCGGAGTTGCCCATATAACCACCATTACCCCATACTGCTGGCTTCGTATCGTCCCAAACCCAATTTTTCTCCGAACCAGCCGTTAGAAATCCCCATTCTAACGGAACAGGAAAGGTTAACTCATCGACTGAAACTTGCAAAGATTTGGTGATTTTACTTCCATCGGGATTCAGCCCCGTAAAAATAATCTCATTGTCGCCCGTAGAAACCAATAATACGGTGTCGGTTTTCCGCTGCGTCAATCCTACACCATAGTCCCAAGAGGAGAGTACCGGACTTTTATTATCCAATACGACTTTGTTACTTTTTTTACCGTCAACGATTACCGGTGTTGCGGTTAGCTGTAGCTGTTCGGCGCTGATGGCCGAGCCTAATTCCATTCTGTCTTCAATAGCCTCACAGCCTACAGTTAGTAGAGTAAGACTAATACAGAGTGTATACCAGAATTTTTTCATAATGTATATTTCTTAAAGATTACCAACCTGGAAATTCATGTGTGGACTCACCCCAACCTTTGTTCTGCGTCAAAACACCATCAGATAGTGCGATCTGCGAGATCGGGATAGGCCAAAAACCACCTGTCGCTTCGTAACGAGCCGCATAGCCACCACCAAAGCCACGCATTTGTGTATCGATTCCTTTATTACGGATCGGTACACCTTCTTGACGACCAAGTGCTGTGGCCGCTTCTTGCCAACGCATCAAATCGAAATATCGCAATCCTTCAAATGCTAATTCCCATCGGCGTTCTCGCTTGAGCGCGGCTAACGAATAGCCTACTGGAGCAAGATTGGCGCGCGCGCGCACCCGATTGAGGTTGGTGTTGGTTTCAGAAAGCTCGGCGTGCATCAAAAGCACATCGGCAAAGCGGATCAAAACTAAATCTTGGGTATGTGCCAATTGATATTCTGCTGCTGCTGCGTCAGCCAAAATAGCATATGAAGGTATAAACCTGCCTTCATCGTATGCGGTAACGGCAATGTATTTCTTTTGCCAAAAGCCAGTTTCTTCCATCTGATTATCGGCGCCATAGATATAACTATCTAGATCGGTATCTGCGTTAATGATTGATCCTACCCGACGTACGTCGGTTGGCTCTGCTTGTCGCCAATCGTTCCACAAACTGCTATTTACCGGGCCGGCTCCCCATCCTTGTCCGAATGGAAATGTACCTGCTTGTCCATTATTAGAGCGCAAGCTAAAGTGCAGATTGAATTGGTTGGAATATCCCAACATGTATTGATCTCCCCAGTCTACAAGCGTACCAAATTTAACCGCAAAAACGGTTTCCTTATTGCCATCGCCTGCATAGCTTAGGTTGTTATCCTGGGCATATGGGTAATCTTTTTTTGTAAACTCATTAGAATAAGGCCATAAATTGCGGAAATCGGCTACCAAATCATGCCCACTATTGGATATACACTCTTCTAATCCTTGTATTACCTGCGCTTTGCTGATACTGCCTCCTGAAGCTACAGGCAATTCAGTTTTGTTGTAATAGCCTGTGTAGAAGAGATAAACGCGCGCTAGTAGTGCTTGAGCAGCCCATTTTGTAGCATGCCCCGACGCTACACTCGTATAAGGACTGGCTGGCATTAGGTTGATGGCGTTTTGCAAATCATCAGCGATTAGCGCATACGTTTCATCTGCTGGCGCTTTTGGTAAGTTAGATACCGACGTGCTCGTTACCAAAGGTACTTCTCCAAAGAGTTGTGATAGCTCGAAATAATAAAGTGCGCGCAGGAAATATACTTCTCCCAAAACCTGATTTTTCTGCGCTTCATTCGTCCAGCCCTCTACTTGATCCAATGTTTCCAAGGCAGTATTTGCGCGGAAGATACCTTGATAACGTGCGGTCCAGAAAGTCAGAAAACGATCTGGCTGCGTATTCATTAGGTGATCTAAAGCTTGCATGTCGCGGTCATTTTCGCCACCACCACCGAAGCGATCGTCGGAGGCGAGTTCTGCCATATAGAAGTGCGTATTCTGTACATTGGAGATCGCGGCATTCAAGCTAGAGTAGATGCCCGTAAGCATACTATTGGCATCGGCAACCGTGACTGGAAAGTTTCCGGTATTCTTTTTATCGTAGCTTTCCGTATCTAGAAACTTATCGCAGGAGCTTAAAGTGCCCGCTGCAAATAAGATAAGTAGTATCTTTTTCATGTCTTTCATTAGAATTTAAGGTTCATTCCAAACATTATCGTGCGTGGTTGTGGGTAAAAACCTAAGTCAATACCGTTGACCCAAGGCTGATCGTATCCATAGCCAATCTCAGGATCCATACCGCTATAATTGGTGAAGGTGAATAAGTTTTGTACCGTAGCATAAATACGTGTTTGGCTAAATGGTGCATTTTTCCAAATCTGCTTTAGGTCATAGCCCAATGTGATGTTTTGGATCTTAACAAAATCACCATTCTCAATATATATATCGGAGATATACTGATTGTTGGTATGGCTTCCGCTAGTTAAGCGAGGCAAACGATTGGAGGTGCCTTCGCCGTGCCATCTGCCAAAAATCTCCGTGGTGTAATTTTGCAAGGGACTATCCGCGAAGGAACGGTAAGATTTGGCAATTTGGTGGCCAAATGAACCAATAGCCGTCACGGCAAGATCAATGCCTTTGTACCCAAATGTTAGGTTTAGCCCGCCGCTAAACGCCGGATGCGGATTACCGATCATCACCCGGTCATCGTCGGTAATAGCGCCATCGCCATTCGTATCACGAAAGAATACATCGCCGGGCTGCGCGCCTGGAAGTACGCCATGGCCGGATGCACGAACAGCATTGATCTGCTCCTGCGTCTGGAAGATTCCATCCGTTTTGAAACCGTAGAAATAGCCGATTGGATAGCCCACCTGAGCGCGGTACATTTCTTTTGTACCTTGACTCAATACATCTGGATTACCATGAATGATGCCCTCATTGTTCGCAATTCGCGTTACTTCATTTTTGTTGTACGCGCCATTAATACCAATGCCGTAGCGGAATTCACCTTTGGTGTCATTCCAGTTTAAGCCCATTTCAAAACCTTTGTTCACGATGTCGCCGCCATTTATAAAAGGTGCTTGTGTACCATAGATGGCTAGAATAGGTGCCTGCACCAACCAGTTGATCGTGGATTTGCGATACCAATCGAAGACCACAGCTAATCTATTATTCGCAAAGCGGGAATCAAAACCAATGTTCAATTGCTCCGACGTTTCCCAGCTTACATCAGGGTTGGGTAGGATTTCAGGATAAGCTCCACGCAATAACGTACTTTTGCTATTGCCAAAGTAATATCCGTTTTTTGCATCGATAGCTACCGTTGCTAAGTATTGGAATGGAAGAATGTCTGCATTACCATTCTGGCCCCAACTTCCGCGAAACTTCAAGAAATTTAACCAAGATTGATCTTGTAAAAATGCCTCATTACTGGCTACCCAGCCCGCAGAAGCCGAAGGGAAATAACCCCAACGATGCCCAGGTGCAAAATTAGATGAACCATCTGCGCGTAAGACGAAAGATGCTAAATAGGTTTCGTTGATATTGTAATTCAAACGCCCGAAGTAGGAAGCGATATTGAACTGCGGCCAGTGCGCGCCGTTCACCGTTGGTACAAATCCATCATAACCTTGTCCATTGCTCAGCCAAGCTTTGTCCCATTGTCCGGGGAAAGAGGAGTTTGCCGTTGCAGCACCGACATCTTCTCCTAGTCCGTTCTTTTCGAGGGACTGTCCGACGACGACATCAAGCTGGTGATCCTTAAAAGGATGAAGCCTATAACTCAACGTGTTTTCCCACAGATATTTGTATCCCAATCCTTGATTTTGAGAAATATCATCTATCGCATTGACAGTTGTCGTTGATAATTCGAAAGCAGGAGTGTATTGTCGGTAGGACGAAGCCGTTAGCCGATAACCAAAGCTGGAGCGGAATACCAAGTCTTTAATAGGTTGTACTTCAAGATAAGCATTGACTGATAAGGCGTGGTTCTTGCTGAGGTTTTGTCCGCGTCGATAATCCATGTCTGCAACCGGATTGGCAGTAGCACCATCGAACACCCAGCCATCGGCAACTTTGCTGGCCTGATCATAGTAGCCACCATCCGCATTGCGAATCGGTAGCAGTGGATTGCCCACCAACATATTGTGGATGTCGTTCCAATAAATATTGCCGATACCGATTCCCGAACGTTTTGTGTACGCATAGTTGAGGTTTTCACCAAATTTGACGATGTCAAACTCATCATTTTTCAATAAGATGTGTTCGGAGTTGATACGAGCAGTTTGGCGCTGAAAATCGGGCTGTACTGGCGCACCAAGAATACCATCACGATGCGTATGCGAATAGCCCATCGAGAAGCGCGATTGCTCATTGCCTCCCATCATATTGAGCGATGTGTTCTGCAGTAAGGCATTTTCATTTTGGATTTCTTTCATCCAATCGGTGCCGTTCCAGCTACCATTCATGATTTGCTCGTATTGGTTAGGAATTAGCTGTGCCCAATTAAAAGGAGCCGCACCTTCGTTAAAACGGCGCTCATCTTGGATTGCCATGTACTCTTTTGCGGTCAGCAAGGAAGGCATTTTATACACATTTTGAAAGCCAAAATAACTATCCAGATGCAACGCAAGTTTGCCTTCGCGACCTTGCTTTGTAGTAACGAGCACGACGCCATTGGCAGCCCGCGAACCATAAATCGCAGCAGATGCGGCATCCTTCAATACGTCGATACGTTCGATATCCGATGGGTTTAAAACATTGATGTCGCCACCTGGAATCCCGTCGATCACGTAGAGCGGCGATGAATTGTTGATCGTTCCTAAACCCCGAATCGTGACTTTGAAACTTTCGCCTGGCATACCAGAGTTTTGCGTGATCTGTACGCCGGGCGATTGACTTTGCATCGCTTCCAAAATGTTGGGTGTACTCAATCTTTCCAGATCTTCGCCCTTAATTTCCACCGTGGCACCGGTAACCAATTTTTTCTTTTGTGTACCATAACCCACCACGACAACCTCATCGAGGTCGCCTAAGCTTGCTTTGAGCGTCACGTTCAAGGTCTGCTGATCACCAACATTGATATCCGTACTTAGAAAACCAATATAGCTCACGCGCAGTACAGGTCTGTTGCCGCTCGGCAGCACCAATTGAAAGTTTCCCTGATCGTCGGTATTCGTGCCTACATTGCTTCCCACAACTTGTACGGAAGCGCCTTGGATAGGCACGCCACGCTCGTCGGTTACAGTTCCGCTGATCCTCCGCTCTTGCCGCGCAGTGGGCGCGGCAGCATTTTTTGCGTTCGCGGCTGCTTGCCGACGTAGGATAATGGTGCCATCCGAGATTTCCCATGCAATCGGTTGTCCTACGAACAACAAGTTGAGGGCTTTTTCCAGCTGTACATTCTTGATGTCGGCGGTAAGTTTTGCTGCCGCAATATCTTTGCCATTGAGTAAGAATGGCATGCCGCTCTGCTTTTGCACCGATTGCATGATGTTGACCAGCGGCGTGTTGACCGCCTTGATGGAGATCGGCTGTGCAAATCCGCTGGCAGTGAGTTTTAAGATGCTTAAAACGATAAATAGTATGGTTAATTTCATAATGATTACCCAACGTTTAATTTTAGATCTAGCTGCACGATGTGCATAGTCGACCTGTTGTATAAAAATCATATTTTTGTACAATTACATGTTGATGAATAAGGGGTTATTTTGGTCAGTAATGCTTTTCTAGGTATGTGAACAGGTATGCCGAACGGAGGTGTGTGAATCCAGATTCGGTTCTTTTTGCTCACACCGTACGCATTATGTTGGATAGCTTTTAGTAGATGTTTTCATAGTGTTATAGATTAGGTTTATTATTAGTAGACTTCAAGACGAACTTTGCTGTTCCGCTTGGTCAGTTCAAATTTTACTCCGGCCTTTTCCAATATGCGCAGTACTTCAGATAAATTCTTTTCACGCGTAATTTCACCATAGAAATAGGTGGCGGGCAGCGCCGTTGGATAACTCACTTCAAGGTTATACCAACGACTGATTTGTTTCATCAGGTCACGAAGTTCCGTTTCGAAGAACAAAAAGTTATTGTCTTTCCAGGCTATAAACTGATTTACGTCCACGCGTTTTTTTACGATATGATCTTGCCGCAGGACTGCTTGCTCATTGGGTTGTAGTGAAAGTCGGCCAGATGAACTCTCGATTTCTATAGATCCTTCCACCAATGTCGTGCTAGTTTGTGTGTCATCTGTATAGGCAGATACATTGAAACTAGTGCCCAAAACTCGAATAACTTGTGAATTACTGATTACTTCAAAAGGTATGCGTTGGTTCCCCATATATTGTGGTGCTACCTCGAAATATGCTTCACCTTCTATACTAACCTGTCTTTTAGTGCTATTAAATCGCAATGGATATGTCAATTTAGATTGCGCATTAAGATGAACATGAGTGCCGTCACTCAGCGTGACTCGATATTTTCCTCCGGCCGGCACGTTGATGCTGGCGGTTGTTTGTTCAAGTTTTTCGCTATCGAGATTGAGCAAATGCGTACCATCAGAATAACTTAAAGATTGGTCGAGTACGATGCCATCTTTGTCGCTTCGTAGATTGATTTTTTGTCCATCGGATAGGATAAGTTCAGCTTTATTACCGCCAGGGAGAATGCTTTCAGCTTCGATTTTTTTGGAAAATATAGACTGATCTCTTAGCTGATAATATCCGAATAGCGCTATACACAAGCATAGTGCTGCTGTTGCAGTATAAATTCGACGAAATTTTAATTTTCGAGGCAATGAGGAAGGCTCAAGAGGACGAATATTTTTTAAAGTTCGCTGTTTAATTTTCTGTAACGCTTGCTCAGAATCGTTCTCCATCGAATCTATCCATTGTATAGCATCGATATAGAATTGTTCGTTTTGTACAATCTTCTGAAAGAGAGATTCATTGCTACTGTTTCGCTTACGCCATTGCGATAGCGTTGCCGATTCTTCAATGGTCAATCTTCCTTCGATATATCGTTTAATAAGCTCGGCAATTTTTTCCGTAGCATCCATAGGTTTTCCTTGGGTTAGTGATCTTATAACGACTACATCTGGAAAACCTTAGTAACTTTTTTAAATTTTCTTTGATACCTAGCGCAAGCCAAGTAGCTCCGCACGCTAATGTGATATTAAATTTAGAGGACGATTACTATCTTTTTTATCCGTGGCTGCTTTGTTAGCATACCTATTGCCACTTGTAATGGTATAAATACTGTTTGTTTGAATCCTGAAAATAGGTGCGAATTGACAAAGTTGAATTATATTTTTCTATTTTTGCTAAAATGAAAAGGAAATGGTGTTCTTCCTTATATCTAACCGCTTTAATAGAGCTGATGACGCCTGATCAAATTTACGATACCATATTTTATCAGGATTCTTATGTCAAAACATCAGCGCTCTAACCGTCAAAAGGCATTTCTTTTTGCTACTGCATTTTTTCGAAAATTTCCAGCATTTCCTTACCTCATTAAATGGCTTTGCATTGGTGTGCCCATTGGGCTTGCTGTTGGTTCTGCTTCAGCAAGTTTTCTAATCACACTGGATTGGGCGACACATTTTAGAGAGAGCCATCAATGGATTATTGTGCTGCTTCCTATTGGAGGTTTGTTGGTGGGCTTGCTGTATCATTATTATGGTAAAGATGTCGAATCGGGGAATAATCTTTTGATAGACACCATCCACAAGCCTCAAAAGCTAATCCCATTTCGTATGGCACCTTTGGTGTATATTGGTACGATTGTGACACATTTTTTTGGTGGATCGGCAGGGCGCGAAGGAACGGCGTTGCAGATGGCGGGAGCAATCGCAGACCAGTTCAGCAGGCCGTTCAAACTTTCATCGGAAGATCGATCTGTGCTAATTATTTCAGCTTTAGCTGCGGGGTTTGGTTCTGTTTTTGGAACACCATTAGCGGGAGCAGTTTTTGCATTGGAGGTAATTCTCATTGGGCAGCTGCGATACAAGGCTATATTTCCCGCTTTTGTAGCCGCCATTCTTGCTGATTGGATTACTCATTTATGGCAGGCTAAGCATACACAGTATTTTATAAAATTTATACCAGATGTTGATATTTTAGCGCTATTATACAGTGTAGCTGCGGGTATTGCTTTTGGTATTTGTGCGGCTACGTTTGTCAAAATTATACATTGGGCAGCGGGTCAATTCAGAAGTAGGATCGCTTTTGCGCCTATGCGTCCGTTTGTTGGCGGTATCATTGTGCTTTTAGCTGTACTAGCCGTCGGAACTACCAAATTTCTAGGGTTGGGAATTCCTACAATTTTGCAATCATTCGAGCAGCAATTACCTCCGTATGATTTTGCTATAAAGATGGCTTTTACGATCATTACGCTTGCCTCTGGCTTTAAGGGCGGCGAAGTAACTCCGCTATTCTTTATTGGAGCTGCTTTAGGTAGCGCTTTGTCCGTCATAATTCCCTTGCCAGTCGCGCTATTAGCGGGAATGGGATTTGTCGCTGTCTTTGCCGGAGCCACAAATACGCCGTTGGCTTGTATACTTATGGGAATTGAGCTTTTTGGTGCTAATTGCGGTATTTATGTCGCTATTGCCTGTGTGGTATCTTATCTTTTCTCAGGGCACAACAGCATTTATAGTAAACAAAGAATAGGTGAGCCCAAGCACGTACGTTTTAGCCATTATTCGGGAAAGAGCATATCTCGTCAAGACTGAAATGTAACACGCATGTGTGTTTTGTTCACAAATACAGCTTTGGGAGGCAATCTTTACGTTTGAATGCTTACGCATCTACAAACATTTTGTACTTCTCAGTCGTTTTCCTAAAAAACATACTACCATTATGCGCGCGATCTGGACAGGGGCAATCGGTTTTGGACTGGTGAACATTCCCATCAAAATATTTAGTGCTATTCAAGAAAGTCAGCTTGATTTAGATATGCTGGATCGAAAGGATTTATCCAATATTCGATATAAGCGAGTGAACGACAAAACAGGGAAAGAGGTTGCTTGGAAAAATATTGTAAAGGGATATTTGCTGAAAGACAAATATGTAGTAATCGAAGAAGCTGATTTCGAAGAAGCGCTACCAGAGAAGAATAAAATGATCAATCTTCAAACCTTTGTTAAGGAGCGTGATATTGATACGATTTATTTTGATACACCCTATTATTTGGAGCCACAGAAAGGCGGCGAGAAAGCATATTCGTTGCTCTATAAATCATTGGAAAAAACCGGTCATGTCGGCCTGAGTACCTTTGTAATGCGCACCACGGAAAATTTAGCTATTGTACGGCCATATGAGGGGATGTTGTTACTAAACAAATTGCGTTTCGAAGAAGAAATCCGCGCTACATCAGATCTGAAAATTCCCAGTACCCGTATCGCCAAAGCGGAAATGGATATGGCTACTAAACTGATTAAACAGAATAGTTCGGATTTTGATATATCAGGTTATCGCAATGAATATAGTAAGGAGCTACTCAAAATTATTAAAAAGAAAGCACAAGGTAAGCGCGCAACGATCCGCAAAATCGATGTCGATAAGGAAAATACCAAAGCTTCTGAGTTGTTGGCCAAACTGAAAGCTAGCCTTGCTTAAAAAGAAGCAATCGCTTTCTTCAAGTTAGCTTTGTGCTCGAAAATAGCTTTCCAAGGGTCTTCTTGCAATTCGATTCTGTTCAATACGGTTCGTATCGTAAATTGTGCAATGCTTAATTCATCATTTACCTCATCCCAATTTAATGGCGTCGAAACCGTAGCTCCTGCTTTTGGTCTTACAGAATAGGGCGCTACAATGGTTTGTGCACGTTTATTCTGCATAAAGTCTAAATATATTTTCTTCTTTCTTTTAGATGGTGAGCGCTCCACGCTCGTGCTGTCGGGATATTGTTCATGTACCAATTCGGCTAGCATTTCCATAAAATCACGGACCACATCAAAACTATACTGTTCGGCCACGTAGATGTAAATGTGCAATCCTGTCGATCCCGATGTTTTGATGAAATTCGGTACGCCAGCTTGATCTAATATTTCGTGGGCGGTGTTGGCTACGGCCACGACCTCTTTGAAATCTGCACCATTTGGATCCAGATCCAATACTGCAAAAACAGGTTTTGTTTTCTTGCGATACGTGGCTAACCAAGGATTGATCTCGATAGATCCCATATTGGCAATCCAGAGTAAAGTTGGCAGATCATTGCATATCAAGTAATTTACCGTGTTGCCAGTAGATTCAGATTCTAGCGCTACGGTTTTTAACCAGTTTGGCCCAGTATTCTTGTCTACATCTTTTTGAAAGAAACCTGTTTCGTGGATGCCATTGGGAAAGCGATTCATCGAAATGGGCTTATCTTTCAGGTAGGGCAGCATCAGCTCGCCGACTTGTTCATAATAGTTCAATAAATCACCTTTTGTGATACCGTCATCAGGCCAATATATTTTTTTTTGGTTCGATAAGGTCAGCTTCTTTCTGCCAAAAGTCATTGTGCGCTCGTTCACTATTTCTACTAATGGCGCCACTTTAGTGATGTCCTGAATCTTTTTATCGTGACGTAAAGCTTTAAACACGGGGTGTCGGAGATGATTATCCGTTGTCCACTCACTAAATGTTATTTCTGCTATTAGTTTCGGTTTTACCCACGTTACTTTATTTTCATTGGCCACCGCGACCGATGTCGCAAATGGTTTTTTCGCAGTTTTGATCTTGCTCAGTTGCGCGCTCAACTCTTGCAACTGTTCATCTGTGAAACCAGTTCCTACATTTCCAATGTATTGATATTGCTTATCCTGCATGACCGCCAAGACCAATGCTCCAAATCCCACGCGACTGCCAGCAGCTTTAGTAAAGCCAACAATAATGGCTTCTTGCGATTGCAATAGCTTCAATTTGCGCCAAGCATCGGATCGTTTGCCAGATAGATAAGTGCTATCGCTCATTTTGGCTACGATACCTTCCCAATCTTTTTCCATGGCAACCTTCAGGGCATCCTCTTCGTTTTCGGTTAGTATACTTTCCACCAAACGTACTTGCGGAATTTTTGCTTTTTTTACCCATCGTGCCAACAAATCCCGACGTTCGACCAATGGATATTCTCGTAGATCATTGCCATCCAGCATTAATAGATCGAATACATAATACACCAATTGGTATTTTGCGGGCAGCGGTTCTCCGTGCTGCAATAGCTGAAAGCGCGAATTTCCTTTGGCATCTTCTGCCACGATTTCTCCGTCCAATATGAGCGAGCGTTCATTAATTTTTAGTGCATTCGCTAATGAGGCAAACTGTTTGTCGAAGCTTTTTCCATTGCGGGAGCGTAGCTGAACATCTTTTTCGGATAGGTGCGCGATTGCACGAAATCCATCTAATTTTTGCTCAAAAAACCAATCGTCATCTTCGGTGGTGGCGGTTGCCAAAACAGCGAGCATCGGTTCGAATACAGGTGGATTGGTCGTCTTGGTGGTAGAATCTTCTGTTTTTTTTGCAGATTTAGTGGCTTGCTTGCGAAAACGTGTTCCAGCAGCTTTATCCGCTGCGCTAACTTCGTCTTCTGCATCATATGCTTGCTCCACGGCATATTTGTCCTTATGTTTCAGTAGTAGCCACGCGTTATCATCTTGCGCCTGTTTCATACGCACCAAGGCAAATTCACCTTTCAATTTTTTGCCATGCAATACAATTTTCACGCTGCCACTCTTGAGCTCAGCCAAAAGTTCTTTTTCACCGTGCGATTTTTCTAAAGGGGTATAATAACCTTCATCGAAAATGTGGACCGTTCCAAAACCATAGCTTCCTTTGGGTATTTCGCCTTCGAAGGTGCGATAACTCAACGGATGATCTTCGACCATCACGGCAAGTCGTTTATCTGTTGGGTTGAGCGAAGGGCCTTTAGGAATAGCCCAACTTTTCAAGACGCCATCAATTTCTAGACGAAAGTCATAATGCAATCGCGAAGCATGGTGGCGCTGCACGACGAAGCGCAATCTTTTTGCAGGACGTTTCCTTTTCTCATCGCCTTTCGGCTCTTTTGTTTTATCAAAATCGCGTTTCTGCTGGTATTTCGTGAGGGTCGCCATATCAGAAAAACGTTTGTAAGATCGATTAGTTTGGCAGATGCTGGTTTAGTAGAAATCGATTGACCCAAGAAAGCAGTAAAATGGGTACGATTGACACACGATCTATCTAGTTGTTTTAAAACAATACAAACCAAAAGACATATAAATCGTTGTACAGCAGAAGAAAAACATTTTTATACATATAAACTTGATACTATGAAAAAGGTAATTTATCCACTGGCAGTTTCGGCTATATTAGCGGCTACTGCTTGTAACAACAATGCAAACAAGAGCGATGGAACTTCTGATACCACGATGGGTGTGGCGACTACACCACCTACGGTGAATGACGACCCGATGCAGACCGCACAGGCAGATACGGCTTTTGTGCGTAAAGCAGCGATTGGAGGTATGGCTGAGGTAGAAATGAGCAAACTGGCCGTTGACAAAAGCAGCAATGCCAAAGTCAAAGAGTTTGCAAAAATGATGGTCAACGATCATACAAAAGTAAATGAGGAATTGAAATCCATTGCCGAACAAAAAAATATCATGGTACCAACCTCATTAGATGCTGCGCACGAGCAGAAGAAACAAGATTTGATGAAGAAGGAGGGAGCCGAATTCGACAAAGCATACGTAAAAGCCATGGTTGAAGGCCACGAAGATGCACATAAAGTGATGGAAGATGGTGCCAAAAACAATCTGGATCAGCAACTACGTGATTTTGCGGCTAAAACAGAGCCTGTTGTAAAAGAACACTTGGAGATGGTGAAGAAGATGCACGCCGACATGAAATAATTCATTCGTATATCGTAATATACTTAAAGCCTCGCTCTACAGCGGGGCTTTAATAGTTTCCTTTGTTGGGGATGACGTGTCGCACACCGCCGCGCGGATTTTTCATGTCGCCGTGGTATCTGGGGATGAGGTGACAGTGGCGTATATAATTACAAAACTTAGTAGGAAGACTTAAAAATCACAGTCTAGGATTAGTAACTTTGTTAGCATGTCAAAGAGCAGTCCGATTATATACCTCGATTACGCAGCAACGACTCCCACGGATCAAAGAGTAGTTGACGCCATGTTACCATACTTCACCAACAAATTTGGTAACGCCGCAAGTCGTACGCACTTTTATGGACAGGAAGCATCTAATGCCGTAAAAAAGGCAAGGGGACAAGTAGCTAACTTAATTCAGGCTGCTAAACCGGAAGATATCATTTTTACATCGGGAGCCACAGAAGCGATTAACTTAGCCATCATAGGATTGTTTGACGCGGAAAACAGGGCAGATTTCCACATGATCACTGTGAAAACAGAGCACAAAGCTGTGTTGGATACCTGCTCATATATAGAAAGTAAAGGTGCTTCTGTTACTTATTTGCCTGTCGATTCAAATGGAATGATTGATTTAGAAGTTTTGAAGGATAGTTTTCAAAGCAATACTAAATTAGTTTCTGTGATGATGGTCAACAACGAAACCGGCGTAATTCAACCTATCGCAGAAGTAGCTCAAATTACGCATGCCAAAAATGCCTTATTTATGACAGATGCTACACAAGCCGTAGGCAAGATGGATGTAAAGGTACAGGATATGCAAATTGATTTATTGGCTTGCTCAGCACATAAAGTTTATGGTCCTAATGGTGTAGGCGCATTGTATATAAATCGTGATAAAATAAGTAAAACAAAGCTCAATCCACATATTCATGGCGGTGGTCACGAAGGAGGATTTCGTTCAGGGACATTAAATACACCTGGAATTGTTGGCTTTGGAGAAGCTTGCGATATAGCTAATCGCGAAATGTCAAAAGAGCAGGAGCGTATTGCTCACTTGTCTGCACTGCTAATGGGTGGTCTTTCCCAGTTAAATAATTTCGAACTTAACGTACATACTAGTAGTAAGCTGGATAGTATCCTGAGTTTTCATTTCGGTGATATAGATGCAGAAGCAATCATTATTCAGTCCAAGGACAAGATCGCCTTATCAAATGGTTCTGCATGTACTTCTAAAGAGATAAAGCCTTCGCATGTTCTGATGGCTATGACCGATAATGTAGATATTGCCTATGCTTCACTAAGGTTGAGCATAGGCCGCTTTACAGATGAGGAAGAAATTGATGATGTGATTAATGCCTTTGCTCAAGCATTGAAAGAGTTAGAGGCATTTCAATAATGGTGCGGATTACAGTTCAGCTAAACCTTCTTCGACACAGCGAATCAAGAAATCATAACCGTCATTATTGGCGAAAGGAGCCATGATTTCCAGTCCATGGTCAATGTGTAGTTTTACATATTTCGGAAGATTATGATCAATCAATTTTAGATTGTAAAGTTCGCAGAGCATTCCAAGGTAAACCTCTTGATAATCGCCAAAAAGGACTTTGGCAGGATATAGCTTTCCTTTTCCATCAGCTAAATTCTTTAAATTTAGCGGTTGATTCTTCGATAGAGAATAAGCAAATGCAATACGTGCGATCACATTCTCTGCACCTAAAGATAGCTTATTCGTTAGGTGACTGATGATTTCTCTGCTTTTTTCCGAAGTCGTAATCGAATTAAACATGATTTGTATTGTGTAAAGAATTTACCGTGTTGAATAGCTCCTTATTCTCGACGTGAACGAACGTGGAAGATGATTCATCCGATTTGTGATAAATCAGGTGAGCACTTTTTACGTGGGGCTCTATAAGATTAAATTCTACCTCAGACATCTCCTTCTGTAAAAGCGGAAGCAAAATAACTTGTTTAGAAACAGTAGGATAGAAGTGTTTGATAATGTTCTTCGCGTGACTTGTATCAAGCTTCTGCATGGGACTATCGATAAAAACTGGGAAGTCGAAATTCGCCTCCTTTACCAAAGCTTGCAAAATAGCGGTAGCATATAGCTGTTTTTCACCCATCGACAGCCCTTCTTTGCTTATAGTTTTTCCAGATCGGTTGATCAATTCGATGTCAATGACATCATTTTCAATAGTAATTTCCACGTCAGCTATAAAGCTCGACTTATGCATTAACTTACGCAAAGTCTCTAATATTCTACTCTGCAACGTTAGCTTCTTTTGCTGCTGTATTTTTAGGATAAATTCATCCAACTCCAGAATCAACCTTTTAGCAGTGTTATCCTTTTCAATCAGATCTGTCTGAATATTTACTTTCTTTTGAAGTTCTTCTCTTATTTTTTTCTTACTGTTGAGTGCGATTGTGAATACCTGTAACTTCTCCTCCTCTCTACCCTTAGCTAATAGATAGTTGTTTGATTCTTTTTGTTTCTGATGCAGATTTTCTCTTGTCCTGTTAACGACCACATCTGTTCCTTTTGCCTCTGCATGAGATAGCGATCTATTTACATCATTAATTTCATATCGAGTACGCTTCATCAAAATTGCATTCTCCTTTATATCGCTTTGATAGGCATGATGCAGTTGTTCCTCAATATGGTCAATAATATGCAATGACTTAGGAGAAAAACCAATTTTCAATGATTGCTCTTTACCTATGTTCTCCTGTAGCAAATTTTCATATTCACCAAATAGAGGATTTAGCAATTGTCTCAATTGCTCTTTTGAAATAGTAGTTTTAAGAATATCTGCCTTATTTCTAAGATCTGCAATTAAGGGAAGTATATGCTCTATATGATTATCTTGAGCTGCACTAAGTTCGTCATTTGCTACTCGAACTATACGACTAAACAATTTCCCAGCAATCGCAAACGGCGCAAGATCAAGCAATCTTTTAAATTTATCTTTAAGATCTTCTTGCTGCGAAAGCAACTCGAGCTTTCGGTTTTTCAACTTCTCATGCTCCTCTACGGATATCACATGCCCTGCTCTAATTAGTCTTTCTTGCAGTTCATTGATGGCATCAGTAGTTTTTGTAATATCAAGATCTATTTCTTGGAGTAAACTGTTTTGTTGAGCGATATTCTCTTTCAAAGTCTCGATTTCAAGCTCGACTTCTTCAAATGCCTTGACCTCGGTGGCGTTAGCCGATTCGCGGCGGTATTTCAGACGCTGTTCATGTAAATTAGCACGAAGATCTATATATTTTTTAATTCCAAGTACTTCGGAATAGGCTTTGGCTAATTGCCTTTTTTGATCTAAGGTTTGTATTTCAGCTAACTCCGTAATTTTTTCAGCATCAAAGAAAAAGAACTTCGCAATCTCCTTCGGCAAGATAAAGTCTTGGATAAATAAATCGTAGCCTACCTCTTGGACCAACTCATTGGGTTGACCATCTAACCAAATCTGTACATTGTCTGATTTGTCGCCATCAGCAAAAGATCTTCGTATAGTAAGCTCTTCTGCGATAATACCGGGAACATCAACACCAGAGAATGATATCTCAACATAGTATTGCATGGCTAGATCCAAATAAGCTTGCCTATTGAGTGAGTCTTCTAAAAATTTACCATAACCACCAATATCTTTGATACGCTTTCGGAAGCTTTCATCTACATCTTGCATCTGAGCACCATAGAGACACCAGACTAATGAAGTCAGAAAAGTGGTCTTTCCAAAGC
This sequence comes from Sphingobacterium populi, assembly GCF_001586775.1. Classification (GTDB taxonomy): domain Bacteria; phylum Bacteroidota; class Bacteroidia; order Sphingobacteriales; family Sphingobacteriaceae; genus Sphingobacterium; species Sphingobacterium populi. The sequence continues at coordinate 362,258 of NZ_LQXS01000001.1, forward strand.
CATTATATCCAGAAACAATATGGATGTTTCTGGACGGGTCTTCATCAAAAATAATTTGATTCTCTCCCTTATAGATACGATAATTAAAAAGCGTGATTTTGCTAATCAGCATTTTGATTGTATTTTTCGAAGTTTGTGAAAGTAGGACGTACGGATTCTTGCAAAATATTTTCGATATCATTCTGCAAGCCAGTTTTTTTGACCAACAGACCCTTCATTTTTTGGGCTTTCAATAACTGATTAATTAGCATAATATCTTCCGTATTAGTCCCGCAGACTTCTTTTAATAGCTCTTTTTCGTAATTTGTATCTAGTGTTTTTTGTCCAAACTCCACTGCTTGTCCATATACTTCTTTGTATGCGTCAGATACGGAGTATTCATAGATGTAGTCGCGGTTCCAGATCACTTGTATAGCCGCTAATTCTTGTAGGGAAATAAGCTGATTGTTATCATCCTCTTGAGATGCAACTTTTTGAGCCTCCAATACCATCTTTAAAATATGGTATCGCCATTTCGGCCAATATGGGCCAATTCCTTGAGCTTTATTCCGCCGGATTGGCATCCTGAATTCTTCTGGATCATAGTCATCGCGATCGCGATCAACGGTTTTATACAGAAAGTCTCGGATGAAGATCAGTGGACGCATCCATTCTTCTCCATTGTCTACTAATGCCTCCATGGAGCGGTCACGTTTTACGACCGTACATACCCAACAGCCGAAGCGAGAATTACCACAACTTGGCGTGGTGGTATCCACCACAATGGGGCAGTCACCACCGCTACCATTGGTATAGAGTGTTTGTATTTCGAGATTTTTATCTTCTGTCCACGGGTTACGTGCCATGCGTAAATATGTCCAGACCTCGTCGGTAGTCATATCCTTTATAGGGGCATAAGCTTTAGCATTAGGAAGAGGATGATCTCTTAATTTTTCACCTTTTACCTCATGTTTCTTAATAGAAGCTGCGCGTGCCGAGCTTTCATCAGAACGCGTTCCGATTAAGATAATGGCTTCTCCAAAATCAGAGATTTTCTCTTTAATATATTGTGTTGTCGGCGAGATTTTTAATCGCTCTGTACACCAACGAAACATATTGTTTGGAGCGGGATAACCTTTACCTATTAAGTTGACCCAGAAACTATTTTCTAGCTGAGGCGTTGTGTGATCTACCTTAAAAGGCAATCCATGCTCCAAAGATTTCTGTTGTATCTTATCTAGATGATTATTTACAAACTGCAATACGCGTGGATTTTCAACCAATGTGTTATTGCAGATTACATACACTTGTCTAGTTTTTCGCTCAATGTCATTTAATTGCGTTATAGCTTCCCAAACCAACATTAGCATGGCAGTAGAGTCTTTACCTCCACTAAAAGCGACAATCCAAGGTCGACGATTATCATCTTGCAAAAATTGTTCTTTTATCTCTTCAATAAGCTCTTTTTTGTTGAATGCCATAGTAATTATTAGTGATCAAAGTTAATAACAATATATAAGAAACTTTGAACGTCTTGGTGCAATTTTGCCATTGCAACTAATGTTCCTTATACTACTAATTCTCTCCTGAAAATTTCCTGCTTTACTTTTTCAAGATCGTTAAAGCTATTCTCACCATTTTCTATCATTTTTAATATATAGTGAAAACCGCCATTTGCGTATTGATTTATCAGATTGATGGCGTCATTTGGATTTTTTAGTATATCCAAACTTCCTGCTTTTGCAACACACATGCAAATTAGCGATTGTACAATTTTTTCACCATTGCCATTCCTCATAGTATTTAAAGTAAAGGGTCTCTCTGCCTGACGAGTTTGTAATGGAAGCTTTTCGTCTCTAATAAAGCCAATAACTGCTGCCCATGCAAAACATTCCCAATAGTGTGAGAATATATTGAAGCTACCACCTTGTTTAGTAGAAAATTTAAGTATCACTTCCTCTTTTACTTTCTGTTCGAACGTAAACTTAATATCAAATATATTTTCCATACTTTATTTTAATCTACTTATTGTAGTTGAAACCTCGTGTAAATCTGGCGCTTTATCATCATCGCGATATAGTTTACTCTCAAGATGATAAATTTTCGATACTTTGGGTTGAATCATTAAATCTGTAAAAATATCACTTTCAATATCTATGTCTTTCGTCATGATTATTGACTGTCCAAAAATATCTTTTAAACCTAATAAATAATTGTGGGTAGTGACAAGATCAAAGCTAGAAGTAGGAGCATCAGTAATGAAAGGATAATATGTATTAAGTGCTTCTTGATTTAGTGATAGCATCGCATTTATAATGCTCATTTTCTTTCGGTCGTCATGGCTTGTATTTAGATTTGGGTCAAAATCTATTGAGTAATCATCATTAATTACGACCTCGCCCTTATAACCATTATCATGTTCTGTAAATTTTTGATAGAAAAAGTTGGCTCTGTCTTCGATCTTTCGAAGCAAATCCTTTCTTGCATTCTCCTTAACCCGTTTACATATATCTTCTAAGAAGATAGAAATATTTTTCCATTCCGTTTCATCAACAACTGTTGACCCTGACTTTCCTCCTGTTCTTTCTAGTTCTTTTTCTATTTCTTTAAGCTCGGATTTTTTTGATTTAATGGTTGCGATTGAAGCAGCCAACCTCCTTTTTTCCTTATCAAGATTAGATCTTGAAGCACGAATGCTATTTGTGAACTTTTCACCTTCATTAATCTGTTTTACAGGATCTACCCCATGCTTCTTCTTAACTTCATCAATTTCGTCATCTAGTTTTTTTTTCTTTTCGGTTATTACACGTCTTTGCGCTAAAAGCTTTTCCATTTCATCTTCTGAGTCTTGATATTGCTTATCTATCGCATTCAGAGAAACGTTTAAAATATTTGGATATTCTTGTATCGAACCAACGAAACGTTCGAACTGCTTAGAAAATTCAAGATTTGAAGTATATTCTTCCATCTCCTGAAGGTATAGCTGTTGTTCCAATAATCTTTGTGTAATCCAGTTATAAGCGTCAGAATCTTGTTTAACTTCTGATCCACACACAAAACATTTTTCATCTTTCAAGATTTCCTCAAGTTTATTTCTTCCCGGGTTATCGAGGTATTTTTTCTCAGGTACTGTATCTTGTATTTCGGTATGCTTCCGTATTATCCGCGCACAATCGTTGATCATTGGAGATATCCCCCTTAATATCCAAAGTTCTGGAACTTGTTTCCGCTGATAATCATCTAGATTGGTCAATTTTTCCATAACCAGCTTCCGATCCGCCTCACACTTTTCATACTCACTAACTAATTTACTAAAATTAGCCAATCCAGAGACCTTACCTTCATCTTCGACTAGAGCCATTTCAATCATAGTGACTCGGGTTTCTATGGTTGATTTAGTTCTTTCTTCAGATATTATAGCATTTTGTAGAGCTTCTCTCTTGGATAGTAAATTCTTAATTGCAGAGTTTGACTTATTCTTTTCATTTAATTTTTTTGTTTCTAGCCTTCCAATTTGAATTTTAGCCTTTGTAATAATATCATTTGCTTTTTCGTAGCTTGGAAAATATGAAATATGCTTTACTGCTTTCTTAAGTGTGTCACTGTCCCTAAAATTAATCAAGCTGTCTAGTGATTCACCTTGAAACCAAATATAATTACGGATACCTTCTGGAAAGAGATTTTCTTTTATCACGTCTTCGGCCAGAGTATCGATTTTCAGCTTACTCCCCGTGTTGGATTCATATGTAACTTTTAATGTATTGTTTGACACTTCCCATGCGTCTTGAGGTAGCCAGCTCTCATTATCTAATCTTGTAGCTATTACGGAACGCTCTATTTCATAGAGGACACCTCGATCATCTTCAATTTCAAGATACACTCCTGCACGAACCGCCTCTCCAATGAGAGTTTCCGATAATGCTTTATGATTAATAAACTCGTGACGTTTCATTTTAAAGCCGGTATTATATGGAAAGCCATCAGTAGCTTTCCAACCTACATCTGTAATATATATATCGCCAAATAATACCCAGTAAAATGCATTAAAAAGTTTTGATTTACCTTTACCTCCTTTGCCTATAATAAGATTTAATCCTTCTGAGAATTCAATTGTCGGAGGGTCAAGGTAAGACTGAAAATTTTTGATTTTAATATTCTTAATAACCATGAATAGGTGATTTATGCGTTACAGATACTCTTAATATTGGCAATGTATTGATTTACTAGGTTTTCCGAATCATTTTTATCTGTAGATAAACTCGCTAACATCCTTGAAACTTCTTTAGCTTTTCGTATATCCACGCCTTTTTTTTTCTTTACCTTTTTCTAAGGTTTCGTCAATTTCTTTCTCAATTAACTTATATATTTCATCCTGTATAGCCATAAAAATTTAATTATATTGATTGTTTTCTTCTTCTAACATTTTAAAAAGATCGATGTCTAGATACTCACATGTACTTTTGAGTTCACCATAAAGAATGTCAATTTGATTTTCAGCCAAAGCGGCAAAATTTACGACTCTTTTAACTTCGCTTATGAACATATTTCGTTCTACTGAGGATGCTTCTCCTTCAATAATAGGGGGTACAACTATCAAATCCCATATTTTAGCCTTTTCTTTACCTTCGCTTTTACGTAGTACTCTTCCTCTACGTTGTACAAATTGTCTGGGATTTCCAGTACTGGAGCAAAAAATCGCATGCTCAGTCCTAGGAATGTCTACACCTTCATCTAAGCACTTCATGGCCAACAGAACGTCAATATGCCCTTCTTCGAAGCTTTTTAGAATTTGTTGCGAATCACTTAATCCACCTATAAATTTGTGGTATTTGTATTTTCGTTTCCTAAACATTTCAGCATACGAGTCCATAATATGCATATCTTCATCTTCTATCTCATGACTGTCACTTTCAGCGTAGTCTGGTTCAAATCCTTCCGGTACGAAAACGAAAGTATAATTTAACATTTCATTTTTCTCCAGGTTATCTAATAAATGTGATATGGCTCTTTTCTTATTTTCAGCTTTATGAATAACCCTTTTTCGTTGAAGAAGTAGCATTTCTGCTTCTTTCTTGTATTGGCCTGTTTTTGAATCTATAAACTTTCTTAGTTTATTAGTAATCTTTTTATATTCCGAGAGTTCAAGTATCGTTAGTTCAACAAAAATTGGATAGTAGTCATATTTACATAGTATTTTACCATCTATAGCCTGTTTCATTGTATACCTGTAGGTGTAGTATGGAGGTTGAGAGTTAAAGAAATCATATAGTTTTTTTGAACCAGCATCATCATAGATTCTTTCGGGTGTAGCTGACAAACCAATTCGAGACAAAATTTTATCAGGGATATTTCTTAATGTCGTCGGAGAACCAATGTTGTGAGCCTCGTCAGCTATATAAATAAATGATTCGATTCCCTTTGTTGATTTTATAAAGGACTGTATATCTTTTCTGTTGAATGTCGCATAAGTTGTTATTACAATTAGGTTTTTCTTTTCATTAAATATACTTCTTGTCGAATATCGTGTTAAAACCTGTTTCCAATTTTTATCTGTATGCGTCGATATAAGCTCTTGAAAATTGAAAGCTTTTACTTCGCTTTCCCACTGTAAAGCAAGGGCTTGAGTTGGGACTACCACGATAGCTTTGTAAAATCCATTTTCATGATATTGTTCTAGCAAACAATTTAGTGCAGTCACAGTCTTGCCAGAGCCAGTAGCCATAGCAAAAATTCCTTTTTTGTCGTTATTTATCCATGATAAATAGGCATCTTCTTGGATATCTCGCTTTTCAGGGAAAGGAAACCGCGGCTCTTTCATTATCTTTTCAAGCATTTGTTCAAGCTCTTCAACGAGTATTTTTGTTTTAGGGTTACCACATATTTTGTCTCTTTTTCTTGCGATCAGTTCTCGTTCTTCAATTAATAGTTCATCAATATCTGTTCCTCCAAACTCTGATTTTATAGCAGTTTGAATATCACTAGCAGTTAAATACTCTAAATGAGAAGCATTGCCATTAAATATATTGTCAAAATAGTTTTGATCCTCTTGAATCTTATGCCTAGATGATTCACTATCACTTGATAAATGGCAATTTAGACTTTCAGCATTATGCAATAGTCCAAAAGCTGTAAAATTACAGGAGCCGTTAAATGAGATAGATTCATTTCCATTTTTAAACAAACCGTCTTTATAGTGGGCGATACCTTTTGACTTTGGTTTACAAATCTAATTTCAAGCCGCTTGCATGAAATTAGATAGGCCAAACACTTAAAAAAATGCAAACCATATTCACTTAGACTTTTCTTTATATTACCAATGTCTTGAAGATCAAATGGAGTTGGGATGTCATCGTCTAGGCCTGTTAAAATAGCCTCTTTATCTTTTTCGGAGAGTATGTGATTGGCAATTATACGCATTTTACCTCCCTTAAAAATAAAATTGGCAAAGCCCAATGATAGCACGTTAATCGCTGTTGAGCTAAAGTACCCAAGTAGCAAATCAAATTCTTTAGCATTACTTAAGCAATCTAGATAGAATTTTAGAGGTTCATATTCCGAACCACTTCTGTAACTTCTGCTTTTTGGAAAGTCAATTTTGGATAGCATATCCTTAAGCTTTTTAGAGACGCGTTAGTTTTTTTTAGTTAATTTAGATATATTGATACGATCTTCTTCGTTTATTATAGAGAGAATATCCTTGTGTCCAAGTTTTACCAGCATAGTATTATAAATTTTAGATGTTCCTGAAGAGGATGGTACTTGAAAAAAGGTGTCAGAGAAATCTATCTCTGTTAAGGGAGCTATTTTTTCTCTAAAGAGGTCCACCCTGATATCTTTTAATGATAAGTATTCCTTCAGTAGAAATTCTAAGAGCTTAAACAAAGCTGATATGCCCGTTGTTTTTTTTATAAAGGAAGTGCTAGAGCTTGGTTTAATTAATTGTTCTGATACAGCGATGAAAAAATTGTTAATGATCGTATATATCAAGACGTCATTGCCTTCTAAATAATATTCCCTCAATACAGATTTATCATTTATTTTTTTCAACAGCATTCTTCTCCTTAATTCAAAATCGTAGAAACCCATTGTGTCAGCATCTCTCTTAGCATTATTAGTGAATAATTTTATTATTCCAAAAACAGAGGTCGACATTGATATTTTCCAGTCAAGTTCTTTTTGATCTAGTGTCAATAAGTTTTGACTATCTTGAGGAGCTACCTTAATCCTATTGAAAAATATAGAGTCTTGGTCTAAATTCATTTTTCTAGAAAAGAATACTCCAAGTAGTTCCGGAGTCCAAGTCTCAGGTTTATTTGTTTCAAGGTAGTAACCAAACTGTTCCATAGCGTAGCTTTTGCTGACTGGCTTTTGATTATAGTTAATTGTTGCAAATATGAATGCCTGTAAAGGTAATGGCAAATCGAAGTACGCAGAAACTAGTAAGTCTGTCTCTAACCTTTCCAAACTAGCTTCTCGAAAAGAAAAGAGTCTATGTTGGCCATCAATAACAGAGGCAAGACGTTTATTCTCAGGTATCGATATTTCGTATAGTTCCTCGTCAATTTTTTCAAATTTCCATCTTAATGTTTCGTTTTCTTCAACAAATCCCTCTTCGTTATAATTGGCAGCAATTACGATCGAGTTAGGTAAGGCAAGATCTTTAGAATTTACATATTTCGTTATGCTTTTTAAGCGTCTTTCCTCATCCAATTTCCTTTGACTTCCTGTCAGTTCCCCGTCGGCTTTATATCGTATAGGATCTGTAAAGCACAAATCAAGAAGATGCTTGGCTTTCATAGTAAATACGAAAAAATCAGAAAGGGGCTGAGTAATTCTTATAGCTTTAATTTTGATATACATGACGCTTAGCTTTTAAATTCATCTGGAATTTTCCCATTGAGGGTGTTGATTGAATCTCCGCCCGTAAATTGGTTTAAATCAGATATTTTATTATCTGATTTAGATATTAAAGTCCCATATTTCGCATTACCTATAAACCAGAAAATCATTGCAAAAAATGTAATTATTAAGACTAAAGGCACCTTCAATATACTAAATGGCAGGAAATAAGATACGAAAGAGAGTATTATGCTTAACAGAATAGCTATCAGTCCAACCATTCTAATTTGTGGTTTTAACGGTTCAAGACTCTTTTCCTCTTTATCAAGTTTAGGGAACAAATAATCGCTACTCGAAGAGCAAATTAACACAATTGAATAACCAATTAAAACCTTAGTGAATTCTTGGGGGTCAAAATGACTAAATAAAAAATATAGGTTCTTACAAAAACTTCCACCATTTACTTCTTTGAGAATCAGGATAAATGATTCTATATTCCCTAGGGAAGATCCCAATAAGCCAATAATCACAATAATTACTACAAAGAAATAAGAAAAGCGAAAAGATCGCCAACCTCGTCGCAATCTTATGTAAAAGAAATTAAGTAAACACTGCCTTTCATTTAATAATATAGTGTTTTTATCATTTAAGAATATTTTCCATCTATTTAAGTAGTAATTCTGAGCTCCAATTATTTCGGTTCCCTTTTTAATTGTGTGTGGTAATGAATAAAAATATTTTTTAAGATCCACATTGATGTTTTCCCTATCCAATATACTTTGGCTAAGATCAATATCTATGTAATTTAGTTGCTTTTCTTGCAGATATTGTTGTATAGCTTCTGATGCTTTTCTTAAATCATCGGCTAAATAGAACTTTTGATTCATAATAAGATGTAATATTTTTAGTTTATGCTCATATCCGCATCAACTTCCAGTTCGTGAACTGTAATTTCGTTTGTACTGTCAAAATCAAAAGTTCCTTTTCCTTAACCTATTGTTGTGAAAGTTTGATTGAGACTGAGATCAACTTTTGACGCTCCTATGAAGAGGTTTGTAAATATTTTCATTAATAGAAAAAATATACCTTAATACTGGTTTTAGCATTTTTCCTCCATACCCCGATGCAGCATCCTATGACAATTAGCACAGACCAACATCAGATCCTCTAATTTTGTTTTTCTACTTTCTGTCAGCAGGTGGAGAGATATCCGATGGTGACATTCAATGAAACCATAGCCGATTTCTCCGTATGTTTTGGAGAAATCGAACGAGCACAGTTCACATTCAAGTTTGCCGTATAGTTTTAGTGCTTGCTGCTTTTTCTTTTTGACAATCGTTGCATTTCGTTCCCGTGTAAGATGATACTTATATAACACTGTTCCTTCTGATCGCTCAAAATCGTTGTCTTCAATATCTTCTCTAGCATTAAATATTTCAAGGTCAAAATCCTGATAATTAACAACTTTTTTAATTGCATTTGCTAATTTGTTCAACAAGTCTTTTTGATCCTTAAATTCCTCAAATATCTTTTTGTCTAGGATGCTCGTAGAAGACATACCCTTACCGGTATAAGAATCATCTAAGGCCAAGAAATTACTTAGCTTTAGACCAACTCCGTTAGAATTCCTGAATTTTTGATACTCCTCTTTATTACCATGAATATGTAACTTGTTTAAAGTTTTCGAAAGATCAATGATGAGCGGATTTCTAGCATGTATTTGACCTGGTTTCAGTTGAAAATATAGATCCAATGCGAGAATAAGTTCATCACGTTTCCATTTTGGATTTTTCATTAATTAACTTCAATTATTATTCACAGGTATTTCTTTTTCAATGATACAATCTCAACAAACCTAAACCATCATATCTATTTAATATTACGGTTAACAGTAATATCTATTAGTCTGGTAACTGAAACTCCTTTAAATATTTTCGGTTTCCGACAAAAGCTAAATCCAATCCAACCCATGTCTTATTAGATAGTCCTTAAATACTTTTTTATAGCACGGAAGATTCATCACAAATTAATCTCATAGCTTGTAGACATAGGTTAATATCTTCTTTTAATTCATTGCAGTACAATCCTATTCACATTGTTGTGATCAACAGATTTTTCATACAGCAGATGATGTATTGCAATGAGAAGTTGAATACAGGATCAGAGAGCTTCATTACTGAATAGTACTAACCTTTATTCACTTCCGTGATAAAAATAGTGTTTAATATTAGCATTCGCAAGACGGAAATAATTTTACGGGATACTTTGCGTGTTTCCGAAAAAAATCTTTGTTACAGTAGCATCGGAGCTGCTATTTGACTATAACAGGATAGCGTGATATATTTTGGGCAAGGGCATGTGAACCCAAAAATATTATTTTTTTACTAAGTGCGAGAAAGTGATATTATCACGAATAGGTCACCTTACTTGCTCTCAATCAATTCTTAACCGATCTCACTTACCTTCTTAATGATTTGATCACCAAACCCGCTGCCAATCCGCCGATGGCATACCACGCAACCGTCATATATTTTGTCTTCGTGGTGCGCGTGATAGGTTTGTCATCCAAACCGATAGGCTTTGTTAAGGCCAACGCTCCTGCTCCGGCAATAAGACCAGATGCCAGTCCGAGGCCAATGATATTTTTGCGACGTGCCATGCCTATAAGGCTGTAATAAGCAGCATTGCTAATCACATCTGCCGCAAGCGTCGTCAAGAATAATTTCTCTCCTTGCGGTGGCTTTACGCCGACTTTGTCGAGCCCTTTGGAAAGCGCTTCTTCGCCCACTTTGTCTACGCGAGGCGCATCCTCGCTAAATTGTGCAACTGCCTGATGTACGATATTAAGGACGGCGGCGCCAACAAGGCCGCCTACGAGATTTCCCAATGTTTTTTTCATAGTATGCGTTTTTATGGTGGTGACTATTTCTCGAATAGCATGCTTCTCACGAGGTCATATGTGCTAAGACAACAAGCGTATGGTGCAATTGTTTATCTATATATGGACCTGTGAAATTAGATTCCGCTATTCCTCAGTCTATTGCGAATAGCTGGAAAACAAAACGGGCATAAATCTCTTTTATTCGAAAGGGTAGAAGTAGCGGCTATTTAGCCACTGGCTCTTTTAACACCAAAGCCTCTTGATGGTCAGGAGGCTTTGGTGTTTATATACATTTACGAGCAATTAGCCGGTCCAAATAAAGTAAAGGCAATACATATTAACCTGCCAATTTACCTTTCAATCTTCGAATCATCTGATGAAGTCGATTTAGATAATCTTCCTGCAACCATTCCCGGTAATTCTTTGTCACGTTGCCTAAACATTTTGCATATTCTCTGATACGGATATTAATTTCCGCATGCAAGTATTCCACCAAATGCAAGGCTTCGGTGATGTTTTCGCTATTTTCTAGACACATGCTGGCATGTTGTCGAATGGAGTCGCGTATCGCGTTTTTAGGTTTTTCGCCAGCTTCGATCAATGCCTGGTAGGCAGATAGCATATCGAATGAAGTTTCCAGACTATTCGGAAAACGTGTGCGCATCTCCGGATCAATCTGACGAATATTGCTCACCGTGTGTTTCATACTCTCGTGGTAGATGTCAGGATTTTCAAAAACATGTTGCCAATCAATCGCTGCATCCCAATTGCCAAATCGATCCGCATTATTCCCTAAATCGATCAACGTAAAGGTTGCTTTTTTTGGCAAGCGCCGTGCACCACGGCCTACCATTTGGTGATATAATGTAATAGATGTCGTCGCTCGGTAAAGGATGATAGCTTGGGTTTTTGGCTCATCGAAACCCGTCGTCAAGATCGATACCGAAGTCAGGATGGCGCCTTTTGTTTTGCGATACCATTTTAAAATTTGTTCCCTCTCGACGCTAGATGTTTTGTTGTCCAAATGGCGGATAGGATAGCCCGCAGCTTCAAATACTTCCAGCACCCGGCGGGAGGTAAAAATGCCGTTATTAAATATTAACGTCTTCTTCTTAAGTGCATGTGCTTCGTAGGCTTGTACTAGTAGATCGAGCATCGCATCCGAACCGAAAAGCATATCGGATGTGCTAATGGTAAAATCCCCATTGCTACCTGTCTGGAGGCTGTTTAGCTCCACATCGTAACCATGGTACTTTGGTTTTGCTAAAAATCCCTCATTAATCAACTGAGCAATGGGAGCACCGACTACCAATTCTTCATAAAAACCGTTCATCGGCAGATTGACATCCGATGAGAATGGCGTAGCTGTAACACCGATAACATTAGCGTTCTCAAATCGACCCAACAATTTTTGAAAGGAATTGTGATGTGCTTCGTCTACTATAACCAAACCGACTTCATGGGTATTTATCATGCCTTCATCGATGCGGTTATTCAAGGTTTCTACCATCGCTACAAAGCAGTGAAATAAATCCTTTTTAGGAATACGCTTCACTTTACTATTGATCACTTTATTAACCACGCCGCTCTCTTTCAGTGCGCGTGTAGTTTGTGCACACAATTCCGTTCGGTGCGTCAGTACAACTACTTTCTTTTGATGCTCTTCAATAAAGCGCTTCGCTATCTCGGAAAATATTAAGGTCTTTCCGCCGCCAGTAGGCAGTTGGTACAAGATGCGGCGTTTGTCGCGCGTATCGGCTGCTAATTTGCCAAATAGCAAATCAATATCGTTTTGCTGAAAGTAATGAGGTTTCCTAATCGTAGGCTGATTGGTTGTAGAGGTATCGCGACATTCCATAGAACTAGAACCTTGTAAAGTCAGCTAATGTTTGACCATTGCACAAAAATTATATATCCAATACGCACCACTGTAGGATTGAATCTGTTGTAGGAACCTGAAGTTGTCGTTTTTTTGAAACAGGACGGTAGTACCGCTGCTAAAGGTTGTAGGATATGTCTACAGATTTTTCGGAAAATCATCTCTGAACCATTTATTCTTCCAGTTGTCGGTTTCCTTAATGGTTAGCAAGCAAGATTCAATGTCTTTCATCAAAAGAGGCACGTCAAGATCTTGACCAATAAATACAAGCTCAGTTTTTCGATCTCCCCATTCACTATGCCAGCGCGCATGAAGGTCAGACTTAATCTCATGATATCCCGGCTGTTGGCTTCGGTCTTCTTCGGTCATGCTGCTCCACCACACACCAGCTTTTTCCAGTCTCAGGCTGCCACCGGCCTGGCTAAAACTGATTGCGTCATCGGGGCGCGAAGCGATCCAGAATAATCCTTTGGCTCTGATGATATTATTAGGATATCTTGCATGGAGATATTCGTAAAATCGTTGTGGATGAAATGGTTTCTGAGAGCGAAATACAAAAGAGGAAATACCATATTCTTCTGTTTCGGGAGTATGCTCACTTTCTAGCTCTCTGATCCACCCGGCGGCAGAGGAAGCCTCTTCAAAGTCGAATAAATCTGTCCCTATGATCTCTGAGGGATCAATGCGTCCAAATTGTGATGCTATTATCTTAGCTAAGGGATTTAATTTTTTAATAGCAGCCTTCAACAGTTGGACAGTACTTTCGGCCATTAAATCGGTCTTATTAAGGATGATTACATTAGCAAACTCTATCTGATCTGTAAGCAGGTTTACAATCGTTCTGCTATCCATGCGATCATCTGTCAAGGATCTGTCTATCAGTGTATCTGCGCTTCCAAAATCTTTAAAGAAATTGTAGCAATCCACTACGGTTACCATGGTGTCAATGTAGCTAAATGTTGAAAGGTCAATTCCTTGGCTATCATCGATATAGCTAAAGGTTTGGGCGACAGGAATCGGCTCAGAAATGCCTGTGCTTTCAATAAGTAAATAATCAAACCTATTTTCTTTTGCGAGTCTTTCAACCTCTATCACCAGATCCTCTCTCAATGTACAACAGATGCAGCCATTGCTCATCTCAACCAATTTCTCATCCGTGCGCGATAGCACATTTTCTCTTTCGACAAGTTGGGCATCAATATTAATCTCGCTCATATCGTTCACAATCACAGCTACTTTAAGCCCCTGCTTGTTATGCAAGATGTGATTTAATAAAGTTGTCTTGCCGGCTCCGAGAAACCCACTCAATACGGTAACGGGAAGTTTTTTCATCATTAGTTTTTATTATGTGTAATTGATCTGTATCGGATAATGTAGATCATGCTACAAAAATAAGAACAATATTAACAAAAGCAACAATGTTGCTTTTGTTAATATTGTATGCTTCTTTATCTTAGGTTGAGTTTACTTTATTGACGCTCTACTTTGGTCACCAAGTTTGAGCGAAGTCATGATATGCACTAGTGCACGGTACCCACCTGTTGCATTATGGTGGTATTTGTTTAAAGTTCCGCTAGGAGACAGGTACTTGGCAATGTCGAAGTTGGAAACACGTTACCGGTTATTGGAACTTATCGGCTATCCCTGTACGCATGTAATAGTTTTAATATTAGTTTGGCCAAGAGCCAGAAGTTCAAACAATAGCATCCAAACCATTTGTAACATTAAGAATATTACCATTAAAATGGTTTAACATTAATTTTTTTGCTGTATTTTTGCTGTTCAAACATCTATTAACAAGGCTTGTATTTTTATAAGTTTATCTAATTATTATGAAAACTCATAAATTAGTACATGAAGCTGTCAAACTTTGCCCGATATGTCGCAGAGGTCAGCTTCTTGATCGTATTCCACGTCCAACGATTGTGAAAACGATTCTTTTCTTTCTACCCCTCAAGAGATATAAATGCTACAGTTGCGGGAGAAAACCTTATTTAATATCTAAAAGGTGATATTTTCCAGTAGATTAAATTTTAAAAACCTCTATTTTTTTTGTTTTCTCTTTGCTTACTTAGCATATTATGTAAGTTTTAGTAATCAAGCATCGTACTACAAAGGATCATTATTTTCCAAGCTTTGCTTTTTGTATAAGAATGATAACCTAGTCAAATAATTTGTTTTTTAGCTATGTTTGCTTAATCAAAAGGCATGGCAAATAACATCACCATAGTAAAATTAGCTGTGGAATTGGGGCTTTCCAAATCTACGGTATCTCGTGCATTTCGCGATGGTTCAGATATTAATCCTAAAACACGTTCGCTTATACTGGAGAAGGCCAAGGAGCTAGGTTTTATTCCAAATTTATATGCAAGCAATCTGCGGGGCAGTAAGAGTAATACGATTGCTATTATAATCCCAGAATTTGGTAATAAATTTTTCTCACAAGCAATTAAAGGGATTGAGTGGGTAGCTCGCAATAATGGATACCATGTATTGATTTACGTGACGGATCATAGCGCCGAAAAAGAGGCGGATATTATCCGTACTTTAGTGAATGGGCGTGTGGATGGCGTGATTATGTCAGGCTCGGGTGAGGGAAATAACCATGAATATCTTAAGTTGCTCGAAAGCAATCAAGTTCCACTAGTCTTTTTTGATCGCTATTATGAAGATGTACCTACTGCATGTATTACGGGAAATGACTTCGATTCGAGCTACGAGGCGACTAAGCATCTCATCGGAAACGGTGCTCGCCGTATTGCTTATTTAGCTGTCAACAAAGATGTGTCTATCGGAAAAATACGGATGGAGGGCTATAAAAAAGCATTGAAGGAAGCAGGCTTAACAGTAGATCCAAATCTTATTTTAGATACTTCCAATGATGCCCTCGTTAATTACGAAGACATTAAAGTACTAATAAATATGGAGCAGCCAGATGCCATATTTGCTTCGGTAGAGCGGCTGGCGATGAGTACTATTCGAGTTGCTAGGGAACTTGGGCTCACCATCCCGGACGACCTCAAACTCATTTGCTTCTCCTGCCTTGATATTGCAGATATGTTACAACCGTCGCTCAGTGTAGTTAAGCAGCCTGCTTACGAGATGGGGGTACAAGCCACCACACAACTATTTGATATACTGCGCGGTCGCAAATCCGATGGCATTCGTGAGATTATATTCTTAGACTCCGAACTTATCTTTCAAAATTCTAGCAAAAAGGCCTAAAATATTTTTGCAGTTCCTTTGTGTAAATTATTTTTTCTACTACCTTAGCGTTGATTTGGGAACGTTCCCGGGAACATTCTCATTTTGATGATATTGGCTCTAGGCCTCAATTATAAATTAGAATACAGAAAAACATAAGGGTGTAAGTAAGGTAATCCGTCAGCTATGGAGTTTGCTGACGGTAATTTAAATTTTTGGTCAGATTTATTTGATCTACCAAGCACTGTTATCGACCGAGAAAAACACACAGTAAATATATTTATAAACCAAATTAGTATTATGATCAGCAATTTTACATTACGCACAGTGATGAGCATTAGCTTATTGATGGTGCTGTTCATGTCTGCTTTTGCACAAACCAACCATCTTTCGGGACGTGTCACGAATGGTAGTGGAGAAGCTGTACAGGGAGCGACAGTCCGCGTGTTAGGTACGCAATTAGCTATTTCGACCAATGAGACTGGGGAGTATGCATTTAATTCTATTCCTTTGGGTAATCGTGTCGTTATCGTAGAGGTTGTCGGCTTTGAAACCACACAACAGTCTATCGTTGTTAATGCGGGATCCAACACGCTAGACATTCAACTGCAAGCATCTTCTAGCAATCTGGAGGAAGTTGTCGTTATTGGATACGGTACGCAAAGACGGGATCAATTAACCGGTTCAATTACAGCGATCGGATCCAAAGATTTCCAGAGCGGCGTCATTACGACTCCTGAACAATTAATTCAGGGTAAAGCTGCCGGAGTTCAGATTACGTCTTCTGGTGGGCGTCCTGGATCAGGAAGTACCGTTCGTATTCGTGCCGGCGCGTCGTTAAATGCCAGTAATGATCCCTTATATGTGATTGATGGAGTACCATTTAGTCCAACAACTATTAATGGTTCAGCTAGTCCAATGTCACTGATTAACCCGAATGATATTGAGTCGTTTACGGTATTGAAAGATGCCAATGCCACGGCTATCTATGGATCTCGTGCATCTAATGGGGTAGTGCTGATCACGACTAAAAAAGGTACAAGCGGTGCACCACGAATTAATTTTAGCACGGTAAATTCGTTATCCACAATCGATAAGTACTACGAAGTGATGTCGGCAGATAGTTTACGTTCTTATGTGAACACGTATGGCACGGCAGCGCAAATCGCTCGTTTGGGTACTGAAAACACGGATTGGCAACGCGAGATTTATCGCACCGCATTCACTACAGACAATAATGTGAGTATTGCAGGCGCCTACAAGGGTCTTCCTTATCGTGCTTCTGTTGGTTACCTAAACCAGCAAGGGGTATTAAAAAGAGATGTGATGGATCGTACCAGTGCCAGTCTATCGGTAACACCAAAGTTTTTTAACAACAGTCTAAAAGTAGAGTTGAACTTAAAAGGATCACTGCAGAACTCCATGTTTGCGAATGATGGTGCGATTGGTTCTGCCATTGTATTTGATCCCACCCAACCTGTTTACCAAGAGAATGCCTATGGAAATTATTTCGAGTACATGCAGGGAGATTTGCCTCATCCATTGGCGCCTCGCAACCCATTGGCAATGATAAACCTGAAAGACGACGATGCAAAAGTAGCGCGCAGTTTTGGTAATGTGCAGATCGATTATACGATGCCATTTATTTCCGGTTTAAGAGCAAACCTGAATTTAGGATATGATATCTCCCGAGGGCAAGGAGGCATATTTGTGCCTGAGTTCGCCGCGATGGAAAACCGCACACAAGGTTTACAGACACGTTTTATGAACGACTATACCAACTTAGTGGGCGAGTTTTATTTAAATTATAATAAAACTTTTTCTGGTATCAACGGTCACTTGGATGCGACGGCGGGATATGGATATTATGATTATCAAACTGCCACCAATAATTACCCAAGTTTGCGTGCGGACGGATCGGTATTGACGGAGCCGGTATTTCCTCGAGACATTCAGCAGAATAGATTGATCTCCTATTTTGGACGAGCAACGTATACAGCTAATGAGAAATATATCATTTCGGGAACACTACGTGCGGATGGTTCCTCACGCTATAGTCCAGAAAACCGTTGGGGCGTATTTCCATCGGCGGGTGTAACCTGGAGAGTAAACCGCGAATCTTTCTTGGAAGATGTTACGAATTTATCCAAGTTGAATCTTCGTTTGAGTTATGGTGTTACCGGTCAGCAAGATGGTATTGCTAACTATTCATATCTGCCGAACTATTATTTGAGTGTCAACGAAGCGCAGTACCAATTTGGCGATGAGTTTTACCGAACCTACTCTCCAATTGCATACGATAGTGATCTACGCTGGGAAAGTACGGCGACTTATAATGCCGGGGTTGATTTTGGTATTTTGGGTGATCGCATAGATGGAAGTATCGATGTATACCGTAAAAAAACACGTGATCTATTGAGTACGATTCCTATTCCAATCGGTACCAACTTCAGTAACCGCCTACTGACTAATGTGGGTAACATGGAAAATACTGGGGTAGAATTCAACTTAAATGCTATCCCAGTACGTCGCGAAAATTTCAGTTGGAATGTCAATTTTAACTTCACATACAATACAAACAAGGTGACTAACCTGACCGCTGTTGCTGATCCAAATTACTTCGTCGAAGTTGGCGGTATTACTGGTGGTACCGGACAAAATGTCCAAGCACATGTGGTAGGATACAGCCCGTTCACCTACCGTTTGCAACAGCAGATCTACGGTCCGGATGGTCGTCCATTAGAAGGAGTATATGCCGATATCAATGGAGATGGCGTTGGCAATGAGTCTGATCGTCAACTTTTCGGTTCACCGCTTCCAAGATATTTATTAGGATTCTCTACGGGTGTCGAGTACAAAAACTGGAGCTTCAGCACGGTGCTACGTTCGAACCTAGGACAGTATATCTATGACAACATCAGCTCTAATCTGGCTATACGTAACAATGTGCTTAGCCCAATTCCTGTAATCAACAATGCACCAAGTTCATTAACAAATACCAATTTCATCAACAATAGAGCGTTGAGCAATTTTTACCTACACGACGGATCATTCCTCCGTATGGATAATATTTCAGTGGGTTATAATTTCATGAATGCTTTAGGTGAAGGGAAAAATGTCCGCGTATCGGGTAACGTGCAAAATGTGTTTGTGTTAAGTGGCTATCCTGGCATTGATCCAGAAATACAAGGTGGTATTGACAATAACCTGTATCCACGTCCACGCACTTTTGTCTTGGGTGTAAACCTTGATTTGTAATCCAATTTTAAAGAGAAAACAGTATGAAACGCAAATTTATAACCTATATAGTCGCTGCAACTAGTCTGGTCAGCGCATCTTCTTGCCACGATAAGCTAGATTTAGTTCCGCTTAACGACGTGACCTCTGAGGTCGTGTATCAATCCGTTGAAGGCTACAAACAATCTTTAGGCAAGGTATATGGCAGTATGGCTATGTCTGGCGGTAGAGGCACCTCCGGTGATGGAGATATTGCCGGTATCGATGCTGGAGCATCCGATTTCTTACGCTTATATTTTAATTTACAGGAAGTAGCTTCCGATAATGCCATTTGTGCTTGGATACAAGATCCAGGCGTATCGGAGATAAATAGCCTAACCTGGTCTTCCAATAATGTGATGGTTTTAGGTATGTATGCCCGTTCTATGTATCAGATCACTGTTGCTAATGACTTTATTCGGGAGAGTTCTGATGAAAATCTAGCTAACCGCGGTATTGTGGGTGAAGATGCAGAAGCTGTACGTGGTTTTCGCTCCGAAGCTCGTTTTCTGCGTGCTTATCAGTATTGGGTGATGATGGACTTGTTTGGTAATCCACCATTTGTAACCGAAGAAAACACGATTGGTAAAACCCCACCACAGCAGATTAGCCGTGTAGATCTATTTAATTATGTAGAATCTGAATTACTGGCCGTACAGGAAGAATTGGTGGCACCAAGGCAGAATGAATATGGGCGTGCCGATCAAGCAGCAGCGTGGATGTTGCTTTCCAAATTGTACCTGAATGCGGAAGTGTACACCGGCACGGGCCGTTATCAAGATGCACTTACCTATGCCTCGCGTGTCATTAATTCAGCTTATACGCTAAAGGAAAATTACGCACACCTATTTATAGCAGATAATAATATTGGGCAGGATGAAGTGATTCTTTCCATTAACTATGACGCCATCAGAACCCAAAACTTTGGCGGAACTACTTTCTTGGTAAATTCTTCCAGCGGTTCGGGTATGAATATGGCCGCCTTAGGTATTCCTAGTGGCGGATGGGGCGGCAATCGGAGCCGTCGTACATTGCCCGCCAAATTTGCTGATCCAAGTGGGCAGACCGATCGTAGAGCGATGTTCTTCGGCGAAGATCCCAACATTACGGACCCGGCTGTTTTTGTACAAGGCCTTGCCGTTACAAAATTTAAAAACGTGGATCGCAATGGTGTAGCTGCACCTTCCAACGATGGTACACAGGTTTCGACCGACTTCCCATTAATGCGTTTGGCAGATGCATACCTGATTTACGCTGAGGCAGTATTACGTGGTGGTGGAGGTAATATAAATGAAGCTATCAGTTATGTGAATATTGTACGTCGTCGTGCTTACGGCAACAATACCGGTGATGTGAGCAGCATCAACCTGGATTTTATTTTAGACGAGCGTGCGCGCGAATTTTACTGGGAAGGCTACCGCCGTACCGATTTGATTCGTTTTGGTCGTTATACTGGTGCAGCATACGTTTGGCCATTTAAAGGTGGTACAGCAGCAGGTACATCGGTTCCAGAGTTCAGAACCATTTATCCTTTGCCTGCTTCTGACGTGATTGCCAATCCAAACCTGACGCAAAACCCAGGCTATTAATTCAAACTAATTGTGAAATTTAGGAATATACGAACATGAAATTCAATCATATTATAGCAGTAGCGATGGCATGTGTGGCCAGCACATTAGGATCTTGCGAGAAGGATACCGAGATGGTCACCGTCACTACAGGTGAGCTGCCTACACTAACGGCATCGGCTGATTCGGCTGTATTGCTACAGCAAAATGCAACCGACACGGCCTTTACATTCAATTGGTCGCCATTAGAAGTCAACTGGTCAAATGAGGCGGTAAGCAGTAATATCTTGCGTTATAGTCTTCAAATTACGACGCAAGAGCGCAATTTCCAAGGAAGTCCGGTGCTCACGGTAGATGCAGAAGGAACTTCAGCAAGCATTACGGTGAATACGCTCAATACCGCTTTGTTGGAAGCCAAAGTAGCTCCCGAACAGCCTACTGTCTTGCTGGCTCGGCTAGCGATGTCCTTAGCGCCGAATAATATTTTATACTCCAACGTTATTGAATTAAAAGCCACGCCATATGAAGACGTGGTGCTATTACCTTCTTTATTTATCGCTGGTGCGTTGAATGGTTGGTCGCATAGCAATGATTTCCGCGTCGGTTCGATTGACGGCGATAGCAAATACGAAGGTTATGCCAATTTTACAGCTGGCAATTTAGCATTTAAGTTTTCTAGCCAAGCCAACTGGGATGGCATCAACTACGGCGCAGCAGCTGCAGCTGGTAAGTTGAGCGTCGCCGGCGATGCCGGAAACTTAGAAGTTCCAGCAGCAGGTTATTATTTGCTGAAAGCAGATACCGAAACATTAGATTGGTCTGCTACGCCGGTAACTTGGAGTATTATTGGCGCTGCGGCGGCAGGATGGGGCGATACCGATGATGTGGCACTATCCTATGATGCGAGTAGCGGATTGTGGACAGCTACATTAGACATGAATGCAGACGAATTTAAGTTCCGCGCGAATAATGCCTACACCATCAACCTTGGCGCTGGAGCACGCAATGGTGTACTCAGCAACGGCGGTGGCAATCTACGAATCGCAGAAAGCGGGCGTTACTTAGTCACGCTCGATCTTCGCAACGCAGGCTACTATACCTACACCATAGAAGCACAGTAAAACAGAATACCACGGTATCCTCACCTTTCGTGAGGATACCTTTTTTAGCTATTAAGACGAACAACTATGAAGATGCAACCTTTTTTTGCCAGCCTAATCTGGTTATTGATTTTTGGAACGACTACGGCATTCTCACAACACATGAGGAAGAGTGACGAACCGCGAATCGCCCCATTAAGTTGGTGGGTAGGTATGAAAAATCCGAATGTACAATTGATGGTTTTTCATAAAGACCTTGGTACACGTACCCCAAAGATTAATCACAAAGGTGTGGAACTGCTCAAAGTACATCGGGTAGAAAATCCGAACTATTTGTTTCTTGATTTGAAAATCGATGCTAAGACCAAAGCCGGCGAGTTCAAGATTGTTTTTTCTGAGCCAGAAAAGGAAGATATCGTCATGCCTTATACTTTAGCGGCACGCGATGCCAAGCAAAAGAAAGCGCAAGGCGTGACCAACGAAGATTTAATCTACCTCATCATGCCCGATCGCTTTGCCAATGGCGATCCTTCTAATGATGTGATCCAAGGCGCACGCGAAACCAACTTGCACCGCGACTCCTTGTATTATCGTCATGGTGGCGATATCCAAGGGATTATCGATCATCTAGATTACCTACAGGATATGGGCGTGACGGCTGTATGGCTTAATCCTGTGTTGACAAACGATATGGAAAAAGCTTCTTACCACGGCTATGCGGCTACCGAGTTTTACCAAGTCGATCCACGGTTAGGTACCAATGAATTGTATCGCCAATTGGCCGATGAGCTACACAAAAGGGATATGAAACTGATTCAGGATTTGGTACACAATCACGTGGGCGCTGAGCACTGGACAGTAAAAGATAAGCCTTACCAAGATTGGCTCAATAACTGGGACGAATACACCAACACCACCTACAAAGATCAAGTACTATTTGATCCTTACGCCGCGCAGTCCGACAAACGTAAGATGACCGATGGCTGGTTTGTACCTTCTATGCCTGACCTTAATCAGCGCACTGAGTTCATGCAAAATTACATCACCCAGAGCCATATCTGGTGGATCGAGTATGCTGGTGTCGACGGATTTCGTCTAGATACGTATGCCTATAATGATGCCGAGTACATGGCCAAATGGGCACAAGATATTACCGCAGAATATCCGAGTATGACCTATTTTGGGGAAACGTGGGTCAACGGTATGACAAATCAAGCCGTTTTTACCGAAGGAAGCACCATCAATCAGCACTTCGATACGCACTTACAAGCGGTTACCGACTTTCAAACCTTCCACGCGATTAATAAAACGTTTACAGAACCTTTCGGCTGGACAGAGGGGGTAAATGCCTTGTACAGCACCTTAGCCAATGATTATATCTACAAAGATCCGACACGGAATGTCGTCTTCTTAGATAATCACGATGTGAGTCGATTTTTGTCAATTGTCGGCGAAGACATCAACAAATACAAATCGGGTTTGACATGGCTTTTGACCACACGCGGCATTCCACAATTATATTACGGCGCTGAAATAGCGATGAAAAATTTTGCAGATCCAGACGGGAAAGTAAGGGAAGATTTCCCAGGCGGATGGAAAGGAGATCAGCAAAATAAGTTTGTAAGCGAAGGCCGAAATGATACTGAAAATAGCGTATTCGACCATGTGAAAAAGTTGGCTACATACCGCAAAGACAACCAAGTGCTGCAAACAGGAAAGTTGATGCAGTACGTACCTGAAGATGGTATTTACGTTTACTTCCGCTATGATGATCAGAAAACAGTAATGGTGATTATGAATACCAATGAAGGGGAAAAGTCCATTAAAACTCAACGATTTTCGGAACGCATACAGGACTATAAATCTGGTTGGGATGTGGTAGCCCAACGTGAAATGAAAATCAACGATCAAATTACCGTTCCCGGATTTACGGCATTAGCATTAGAGTTACGATAAAGCAAGGAGCATTCTTGAATGACGCTCCTAAATAAAAGCAGATCGACAGATTTTGGTGATCAAATAGTAGCCAATCTGCATATACAACACAAACTACAACAAAGCAACATGACATCAGGAACAACGACCTTATTAAATCGTCCAGCTTACATATTTGATCTGGACGGTGTGTTGGTAGATACTGCCGTATTCCACTACCAAGCGTGGAAGCGCTTGGCCAATGAATTAGGTTTTGATTTTACGGTAGCTCAAAATGAGCAACTCAAAGGAGTAAGTCGGGTAGAATCATTAGAAAAAATACTGCATTGGGGAGGAGTGAGCAAGACCGAAGACGAAAAGTTGGCACTTGCGCAGCAGAAGAACGATTGGTACTTAGAGATGGTCGCCCGGATGACGGCCTCCGATCTGCTTCCGGGAGTATTGGATTTTTTAGAACAAGCAAGCTCGGCAGGCAAGAAAATCTCTTTAGGATCTGCTAGCAAAAATGCACCACTCATTTTGGAAAAGACCGGCATTGCCCGCTTCTTCGATGCGATTGTAGATGGCAACGAAGTGACGTTGTCCAAGCCCAACCCAGAAGTATTTATATGCGCAGCACGAAAATTGGGCTTTCCGCCTGAAGACTGTCTGGTATTTGAAGATGCCGAAGCCGGCGTCGCTGCCGCAATCGCTGGAGGTATGGCCGTGATCGGTATTGGCGACGAAGGCGCATTGCCCGAAGCCGATGTGCTCGTGCCCAATTTAAGCAAACTAGTATATTAAGAGTAGCACCAAGAAGGAGTTAGGGATACAATGTGTCCAGATTAAATTCAAGGTCAAAAGATAGATAACACATAGATGAAGGATTATATAGTAAAAGACCCGTGGCAGATCATAGAAGATCAGTTCAGACCAGAATACAACGAGATATCGGAAAGCATTTTTTCCATCGGAAATGGTCGGATGGGACAGCGGGCTAACTTTGAGGAAGATTATTCGGGCAAGACACTTTCAGGTAGTTACGTCGCCGGCATCTATTACCCTGACAAACCCGCGTCGGTTGGTGGAAAAATGGTTATCCCGAATACTTTGCCAAAGTCATCAATTCCACCAATTGGATTGGATTGCACCTTACGGTGAATGGCGCGCTACTCGATCTGGCAAAAGTCACCGTGACCCAGTTCGAAAGAAGGTTAGATATGCAAGCTGGTGTATTGCATCGTACCGTAGGAATTAAGATGCCAGACGGCACGCAGCTTGCTATTACTTCCCAACGATTGTACAGCGTCGCAGAGTCGCAATCGGCGGCACTCTCATATCAGATTCGCGTCGTACAAGGTGCTGCTCATTTGGTCTTAGAGAGCGGATTGGATGGTGATATCAGCAATCGCGATTCCAACTACGATGAGAAATTTTGGGATGAAATTACCCGTTCGGCAAATGAAGAGCATATTAGCTTGCAGTTGAAGACCAAAAAGACAGGATTTGATGTGCACACCCGAGTCACCCAACAACTTGTGCACGATGGCCGATCTATAGCCGTGAGTCAGGTAATCGACCGTGAGAAATATGTGGCGCAGCAATATGAGTTTACTTTGGAAAGCGGGCAGGAGGCTACCCTGTCAAAATACGCTGTCATCCTGACCAGCGAAAACCATCCTGTAGCCGAAATGTCGGCTAATGCCAAAGCTTTGCTGCAAACCGTAGCTGATATTGGCTTCGAGCAATTACTGGTACAACAAGCAGCAGGCTGGGCAAAAATCTGGAAAGATAGCGACATCCAGATTGAAGGCGATGTAGCCGCGCAGCAGGCCATTCGTTTTAATATATTCCAATTGTACCAAACCTACAATGGAGAAGATGACCGACTGAATATTGGCCCTAAAGGCTTCACTGGAGAGAAATATGGCGGTGTTACTTATTGGGATACTGAAGCTTACTGCATTCCATTCTACATGGCCACCACCAAGCCCGAGATCGCACGTAATCTCCTAATTTATCGACATAAACACTTGCAGAAAGCCATTGAAAATGCTGCTAAGCTAGGTTTTAAAGATGGGGCTGCGCTGTATCCTATGGTGACTATCAATGGCGAAGAATGTCATAATGAATGGGAAATTACATTCGAAGAAATCCACCGTAATGGTGCTATTGCGTTTGCCATTTACAATTATGTACGTTATACCGGCGATACGAGCTATCTGCAGGAATACGGATTGGAAGTACTGTTAGGTATTGCCCGTTTCTGGGCGCAACGCGTCAACTGGAGCGAAGCGAAGCAACAGTATGTGATGTTGGGCGTAACCGGTCCGAATGAATATGAAAATAACGTGAACAACAATTGGTATACGAATCGCATTGCTGCTTGGTGTTTACAGTATACGTCCGAAGTTATCGACCAGTTTGCGTCATCAAACCCAGATCGGGTACAGTATATTCTACAAACCACATCATTTGCGACCGCAGAAAAAGAGAAATGGCAACATATCGTCGCCAATATGTATTATCCAGAAGATGCGGAGCGTGGCGTTTACCTGCAGCAAGATGGGTTTTTGGACAAAGAATTGATTCCGGTGAGTCAGTTGCCAGCCTCCGAGCGCCCATTGAATCAAAAATGGAGTTGGGATCGTATTTTACGTTCCTGCTACATCAAACAGGCAGACGTATTGCAAGGTTTATACTTTTTAGAAGAGCAGTACGATTTGGATACGATCCGTCGCAATTATGATTCTACGAACCGATGACGGTACACGAAAGTTCGCTATCGCCATGTGTCCATGCAATTATTGCAGCCAAGTTAGGCAAGGAAGATAAAGCGTACGAATTCTATTTGCGTACCTCTCGATTGGATTTGGACGATTATAACAACGATACAGAAGATGGATTACATATTACATCCATGGCTGGCACTTGGATGACGATCGTGGAAGGATTTGCAGGTATGCGCGTTCGTGATGGAAAAGTACATTTCCAGCCAATATTGCCTTCGCAGTGGACAAGTTACTGCTTCCGTATTACGTTCCGCGGTGCAGATCTTCAAGTTACTATCAATAGGGCAGGGGTTCAAATCACGAATTCGGGGCAGCATTCTGCTGATGTAGTAATTGCCCATACTGTTCATCGCATTGCATCATCAGGCAAACTAGATCTTGCATACTCATTGGAAAATAGTGCCTAATAGATTAGTAACGATGTGTTTGTTAAAAGTTTCAAATCAAAAGTTCTGTGCACCTCCGGCGAATAAATCGTTTATTTTATTATTTTAATACCAATTCAAACTAAGATCAGTCTAACATCTACTAATTGACAACGAAACTGAACAAGGAATAATCAATATATACCAATTATCATGCATAAATCTATCCTAAAACCATCGCTGAGTCTAGCGAAAATATTTAACATGAGCTTCGGGTTTCTAGGTATTCAAATGGGCTTTGCACTACAGAATGGTAACGCTTCGCGTATTCTGCAAACCTTTGGAGCTGATGTCGAGCATTTGTCACTATTTTGGCTAGCTGCACCTTTAACTGGAATGATTGTACAACCGATCATCGGCCACTACAGTGATCGCACTTGGAATAGGTTAGGTCGGCGCAGACCCTATTTCTTAGCTGGGGCAGTGTTTACCGCTATTGCACTGATATTTATGCCCAACTCGGCCGTATTGTCGGCGATGCTGCCACCATTATTGATTGGCGCAGGTATGTTAATGATTATGGATGCCTCGATTAATGTGACCATGGAGCCTTTCCGCGCCTTAATTGCTGATAATCTTCCTAGAGAGCAGCGGAGTTTAGGTTTTTCGATGCAGACCTTTTTAATTGGGTTAGGGGCGGTGTTGGGTTCATGGCTTCCTTATCTTTTAGCAGAATATATTGGTGTCTCTAAAATTGCCGAAGCAGGTTTTGTTCCCGACAATGTGATCTATTCGTTTTACGTTGGTGCAGCCGTCCTTATCGTAAGTATTTTGTGGACTGTATTTACCACTAAAGAATATACACCTGAACAATTGGAGAGCTTCGAAACGGGGGATACTATCGTGGTGACCCAACCATTGATCAAGCGAGGATTTTTCTCAGGCTTGGCAGACGACATTAAAAATATGCCAGCGGCAATGCGTCAATTAGGTGTGGTACAATTTTGCTCTTGGTTTGCACTCTTTCTTATGTGGGTGTTTTCTACGCCGCGATTGCCGAACATATTTATCGGGTTCCTGCGGGAGATACCGCTTCAGTAGGTTATGCTGATGCGAGTAACTGGGTTGGGGTACTCTTTGGTATTTACAATGCCGTTTCAGCTATTTACGCATTATGTTTGCCACGTATCGCTCGTCTTATTGGTCGTAAATCTACTCATGCTTTGTCATTGACAGTGGGCGGTTTGGCTTTGGGATCAATTTACTTCATGAGTACGCCCGAGATGCTGATTATTGCTATGGTAGGAATCGGGATAGCGTGGGGTAGTATATTGGCGATGCCTTATGCGATATTAAGTGATAGCTTGCCAGCTAGAAAAATGGGTTTGTACATGGGCTTGTTCAACTTCTTTATTACTTTTCCTCAGATTGTCAGTGGATTGACTAGTGGGTTTTTGATAAAATATGCATTCCAGGGACAAGCCATATACGCATTGCTTGGTGCAGGATGTTTGATGATTATCGGAGCGATTAGTGTACGCAAAATTAGTGAATAGCCGATCGATAATAAATATTGTCGTCTATCTTAGGGGGATAAGGTATAGACTAGGTTATCATTAATTGGGTTGAATAGTGGTAAGTCTTTTACAGTAAATAAAAGGCTATTGTATTAAGGTTTTCTTTGCACAATAATTACTTCAACTATCTTTAGTCCCAGTTAGCGATATGGATTATAATGCTAATAAACGATGGTCTTTCACTAACATGAATTAGCCGATCTTTAGTATAAAGCATGGATCCTTCGCATTTATTGCATGTAAATCGACTCGATGAATAGCAGAGTATTTCATCCATAGGTAGTTTAATGTCTTCACCTCTGCAGGTATGGAATGAGAGTAGCTTAGCGTTCATAAAAGGCTTCATTTAAAGTAATTAACGAGGTAATATTCGTTTAAATTTAGACCAAGATGTTGATATATAACACGTTTAATGCCTAATAGTGAGTTTGTTAGCTAATAATTTTTTATTTTGTAGCTATTAATTGACATAATGAATAGCATTTCTTTGTTATAC
Organism: Sphingobacterium populi; assembly: GCF_001586775.1. Taxonomy (GTDB): domain Bacteria; phylum Bacteroidota; class Bacteroidia; order Sphingobacteriales; family Sphingobacteriaceae; genus Sphingobacterium; species Sphingobacterium populi. The sequence goes on from NZ_LQXS01000001.1 coordinate 391,128, forward strand.
CATTTTTTGGTATGTTTTAAGACCATTTTTTTGAAGCAGAAAACATACTGGATGCTCGAGAAATACTGTGCCATGAGGATGTTTCTGTATTGCTCATCATTGTAAAATTATGGTAGATGCTGATATCGACTTGTGTTGGTCTATACCTGATATGTGCAAAGTTTTACTAATCATTAGCCCATCCCAAAGAATCAAGGTACAAGGAAAAAAAAGTAGCGGATTCCATCCTTCTAAAGGCTAGAGAGATAAAAGATCAAAAGAAATGAAAATATAAAGACCTTCCTCTCGTCGAGAGGAAGGTCTTTATATGCAGAAGAGCTTTGCGCTCTGTTTATTTTCTTTTATTCCACCAGACCAGAAAGCCGGTAATGGGTAGACTAGCACAAATTAAGCTGATAAAAAATGCCAAAAGCTTACCAGGAAGGCCACCGATTGCCCCGATATGGATATCATAATTCATCATCTCAAGGCGATCAGCAAATTTGGCTTCGCTAAATTTACTTCCGTCCATTTCCAAGGGTTCCAGGGTATAGCGGTCGTAGAAAAAAGCGCTTTGATCGTAATACGAATCCGCGTTATGATAAATCAAGATTTCGTAAGAATCGTCTTCGTCCTTCAAATAGGGCGTCATATACATACCTCCCACACGATCTACTTGTGCTAATGTGGCATACCAAGCACTATCGAGAGGTGAGGTTGCCGCAGTCCACTCAAGATCCTTGTTTGCCAAATCAGAATGCGGATGATGATGACCTTCTTTTATATCGCCACCAGAGGCGACAAAATAAACTGCCTTGTCGAACCAAGTAAAGCTATACACCAAACCGGTGATGGCTAAGGCCAGCGCCAGCAGCAAACTGTAGAATCCGAGTACATTGTGCAAATCGTAATTTACCCGTTTAAATCTACCGCTCCATTTGATTTTAAAGCTTTTGTCGCGATTCGATTTATTCCACCGCTTCGGCCACCACATGACCAATCCTGTGATCAGCAATACCACAAATATCAGCGTGGCTACACCTACAATCGGTCGACCGATTTCGTAAGGTAGCCACAGCGCGCGGTGGCCATCGATCACAAATCGAAAAAAGTCGAATGTGCCCTCACCCAAAACCTGCTGTGTACGCAGGTATTCGCCGGTATAAGGGTTTAGAAACACGGCAGAGAATGTCCGTTTACCATTTTCTTTTCCGACAAATCCAATGGCAGCAGCTCCGGTAGCGTCGCTGTAGGTTAGTCCGCTCGCTTTCTTGCCGGGCATATATTTGGCGGCAGTGTCTAGCAGTCTACTTGGCGGTACGAAACCCTGCGCTTCTACCTCGACAAAGCGCCAAGGCTCTAACGCATCTTTGATCTCCCGCTGAAAGGTATAGATACAGCCAGTGATACTCACAATAAATACAATAATACCAGATGCTAGCCCCAACCATAAATGCAGCCAGTCATTGGTTTTTCTAAAAAGTGATGTCCCCTTTTTGGTCTTTTTTTCTCTCATCTCTTCATAAGAATTCCGATGCTTTGGTACAAAGCATCGGAATTCTATTTAACTAGGTGTTTTTTATTTAATTTGTCCTAGACCACCTACAAAGGAGGCATCTACCTGCGCACCTTTGCGTGCGGTAGCGCGATTAAGATCGATTTCGTAAATATTGAGCACGTCGTTTACCGTGGCAGCAGCGTAGGCTTTACCATTTCTGTGAAATGCGGCGAAGCTACGACCACCGTTGCCACTAAAGGTTGGCGAACCGGCCACTGCCGTGATCTTCTCTTCCTTCAAATCTACGATCGCAAACTTCAAGTTATCATCTGCCCATTGGCTTGCCTGAGTACCTGTACTCACCGTAGCAAACAACTTATTGTTGCCAATATAGATCGCGTGCACGATACGACCGCCATTTTCTGCTTTCATGGTTTCGAACAAATAGTCGGTATCAAAAGTGGAAGTTCCAGCAGCAATTTTTAATACCGCTGGTTCTTTGGTACGTTGGTTATAACCATATCCGCTGTGGGAAATAGTATAGATATCGCCAGACTCGGTCGCGAAGATGCCCGAGCGCGTTCCGAATGCGCCAGCTGGACCAGTACGCTCGTCGGTAATTACTTTCTCTAATACAAACTCTGGATAGCTGTATACCGCTACATAAGTCTTGTCGGTCACTCTCGTATTCCAACCTTCTGAATCAAATGGAAGGATGGTCTGGAAAGCTTGATTGCCGCGGATCGCTAGCCCCGTGTGCAACATCCATTCGTTATTGATGGGGAATTTGGTGTTATTTACCGTTACTTTTTTGGTCGACGTGATGGCGTTAGAAGCAACATCGACGCTCACAAATGATAAATCTGTTCCTTCGGATGGTTTTGCAGGTAAAGTGACGGCGATCATGGTTTCTCCTTTTCCGTCAGGATCAATGGTATCCACCGGACGCGCAGATAAGTTTAAACCAGTTTTGACATTCAAGGAATTCGCCTGCACAAAGTAGGTATTGACATCGGTAAGCCCCAAGCCACCTACCGCCTGAAAATAATTCCCAATATTGGCATAATCACGGTATCCATCTTGTTTAATACCGTTGCCTACTACAGAAATGGTTCCATTCATCAAATCATTGGTATATACCACAAAATTAGTGGTTCCTTCAGGTGTGGTACTTCCCAAGCCCAATGTATACACATTGCCATCTAATGGAATAGTGTTTAGATTAGTATCGTCTTTGCTACAAGATGACAGTCCAAGTGCCACAGCAAAGCATAAACTGCTGCGCAATAGTTGAGATAGTTTTATTGTATTCATGGTAGTGTGTTATAATATTAAATGTTTATTGAGTGATAAAATATCTGAGTTTTAAAAAGAAAGAACGACCGGGTTTTTGCAATCGGTAATTGTCAAAGAGTTCGCTATTCAGCAGGTTGCGGCATTCGGCGGCGACGATGTATTTACCATTGCCGAAGGAGATATCTGCGATAAAGTCGTGCGATACCTGTTGAGGAATAATATCGGTATTGTTCAAGCCCAATTGACTGGGTGTAAGGTAATAGCGCTCTACGAAATTGACATTGTAATTGAGATTGAGGACATCACGATCATTGCCAAAGGGCTCGAAGCGCGCACCTACATTGGCATTGCCAAAGAAGTAGGGCATATTGGGAATGCGGTAACCGTAATTGAGATTGGGCGTACGCGTCACGCCGTTTAGGTTTTCGCTCACAATAAATTCGGTACGGTCTATGATGCGTTGGTAGGTGGCATTGACATTGGCAAAAATGCGGTCGTTCCACACGTAGCGAATCTCGGCTTCTCCACCGGTAGTGCGCACATCGCCTACGTTTATAAATTGCCGATCTACCGGCTGGGATTGTTGCTGATCCTGACGAATATAGTCTTTGGCATTTCTAAAAATAAAATTACCCTCAAGATTTAATCGGTGCTGCCCTTCCTTGATTACGGTATACAGCATGCCTACGTTTATATTGTCACTACGTTCGGGTCTCAGGTTTGTATTTCGTCTGGTAAATAAACCGTCGCCGAGCAATTCAGTAGCTTCTGGCAGGCGATAGGTATGCTCGTAAGAAGCTTTTGCTTGCCAATCTTCGCGGATAAAGTAGGAAAACGCTGTTCCATAGCCACCATTGGTCCTGCTTAGCGCAGTGGCTTGATAGTCTGGAGTTGGTGTGGCGGACACGTCCTCAAAGGATTTAGCATTCAGCATAAACAACTTGCCAAACACAGTCGCGTTCAAACCTCCGTAGGTAGTTTGCCAAGCTAAACCCAGGTTTTGCTTACGCAAACCTTGCGGCATCACGAAAGTCGGATTGTTGGGATCTTCTACATCGCTAGACTGACGGCGAAAGTCGGTCAATAGATAGTTGAGGGATAAGGATTGATGCTCACCTAATTTGTACGCCAGGTTGGCCGTGGTCAATAGCTCATTATCCTTATTTTTCAGCTGACTGCGTACTACTTCGGCCGCGCTGGTTGGAATAGTTTCTTGCAACCAGTTGTACCGCAAGCGGGTGGTATCGATAAAGTTGTTTGTAGTGAGGTTATACGCACTATATAAAGTGAAGTCTAAATTATCGACAAAGAGATCGCTTTTTTTATACTTCAGCGTCGGTATCACCGAGCTACTGTTGGCCGTGCGCGCCCCAAATACCTGATCCATAATGACGCCGGTCTGTATATCGCGCTCATTGCCCGATACTACTGCACCAAACAATAAGTGATCGGCATAAGAGCGATTGGTTAGCCCGACATCTACCTGACCGCCAATGGAGTTATAGCTATCATGAAAGCGCTTTACTTCTCGCTCTTCCATAAATTGACCGGACTGTAAATCGATCGGACGTACACGCACACGGTAACTATTATCAGAGTAATTGTAGAAAGCATTGGCTCGCACCGTAAATCCGGTTTTGGCATCAGTATAGGCGCCATTGATACCTGCCTTATGTGTATTAAAGGAGCCAAAACCATACGATACATCGAGGTAGTTGGCATTCTTGCGTGTAACAATATTGACGGCACCGCCCAAGGCGTCTGCACCTAGACTGACCGGCAATACGCCTTTGTAAATCTCGATCCGCTCGGCCATGGTGGTGGGTAAATTATTCAGCGATAGCGAAGAACCGAAATTGTCCATCGGCAAGCCATCGATAAAGAACTTCACCTGTCTTCCGGTAAAGCCATTGAGCGAGAAGTTGAAGGTCGAACCTAAACCACCATCTTCGCGCACACGCACACCTGTGGTACGATTCAAGGCTTGGTTGATATCTATGGAAGAGTTATACAGCTGCTTCGCATCAATCACATTAATATTATAGCTCTGTTCTTTTATTTTCTGGATTGTGGCATTTCCATCTACCCGTACTTCGTCAACATTTTTACGCTTTATGGTATCACTCGGTATGGTGTCTTGTGCAATTGATTGACTTACAGTTAGAAGTAGTGTAACCGTGAGTAGTACATAAGTAGTCGGTAGCCTAAGTATGCGCTTAAGGAAATATGTTTTTACAGGCACTATTTAGAATTAGAATAAATAAAGTGCAATATTACAACGAAATTGTTTGTAAATCAAAAAAAATTAATCCTATCGCCTTGTAAAGGTTTAGGATAGTACATGTCGGGTAAAGCCATTAGATATATTAGCGGTCGGGAGCATGACATGTCCACACCGTTTTTTTATCAATGGAAGCAGAAGGATGGAGGTATGATGTGTAACATCTTAAAAGAATTTGGATTTTTTTGTTCGGGCGTGAATTTGCCTCTCAATGGCGGTTTGTAGTAATATTTGTTATCCTATCCGCCTTTTTTTCCATACAACAGTAAGCGTTTAAAAGCATAGATCGCAGGGGACTTTTGAAATGCGGTTGCAATACGTTTTTTATATTCCACAACAAAGATCTCCTGTTCTGCTACCTGCATTCTTTCCAAATAAGGGATTAATGAAGAACCCGAAATAAAATCAAACAGCCTTTGCGGACTATCGGCTATAATGGGATATACTTTTTGAATGATTTGAATATCTTCCAATCCGCTATCAAACAGGATTTGTGCGTATTCGTCTATATCCAGCAACGGAGATGTTCTTTTCCAACCCTGTAAAAAATCTGCAAAAGGTTTTTCCTGAACTAGTTCAAGAAGCAGCTTGTTGAGCAAATTTTCATTCTGAACCGGCATTTGCACGGCAAACTGACCTCCGGGATTGAGTTTTGAAATCAGTTTAGGAAACAATTCCTGATGATTGTCTGCCCATTGCAAAGCGGCATTGCTGAAAATTAAATCCCATTTTGTACCGTCCTCGGCAAATGTCTCAATAGATATATTACTGAACCGTAAGTTTTCACGAGAGGATTTATCGGATTCAGACAGCATTTCTTCGGACGAATCGATACCTAAAAACGAAGCTTTTTCAAATTTTTCAGACAAGATTGCCGTTTGCTCTCCGGTGCCGCAGCCTATATCAACGACATTTTTCAATCCTTTCGCTGAAATCATATCTGTTAGATCAAAAAAAGGCTGGTATCGTATATTCTTAAACTGATTGTATATTTCTGGATTCCAAGGCATAATTAATTGTATTAAAAAGTTATTCTGATTTAGGATACTACTGAAACTGTTTTCATATTAACTTCGACGCATGTAATAATTTCAACAAGTTAGGATAATTTTTAGTTTGCAATATCTTTAAGGCTCGCAGCTAACAGTGCTTTTTACTCTGCTAATTTATGTTTTTTTAAGCGCTGTAGACACAATCATCAAAATTGTAATGCGATAAGTAAAAATGTACTACGTCAATAGGAGTTGTATATCTTTGACTGTTGATGCTTATACCGGGTGCTTACTTAGACATTTAAAGAAAATGATACTAGATAATCGTGCTAAAGACGGAATTATCTTGAAGGAATATGAAAAGATCGTGGTTAATTGATGGATGTGAAAGCAATGGCTCTTCAGCATCACTCTCAAACTGTGTATGGTAATGTCCGGTATGACGAATACATCAAAATTCGGGACTGATCAATTACTTAAAAAAGCATTCCATTAACCATGAAAGCAATATTTATCTTCTTTTTTGCATTGTGCATAAGTTTCTGTTTGGGTAAAGAACTACCGTATAAAGATGGTAAAGTCTATTATCAATTGGATGTGTACAACTCTTCCCTAGATAAAAAAGAAATATTTGAACGTTGTAATAACTTTGTTTCCTCTATCTTAAATGGGGATAATGTAGTTGTGCAACATGAAGACCGGCAATCAGGTGAGATGGTGGTAAAAGCAATGTCAGCCTTTACAAAATTTGCCAAAAGGATTTCACTGGAGTATCGGCAGGTCGACTCGACCAACGTTTACCATACATTTAGCATCCTATGATAATAAAGCAACTATTGTGATTAAGGAGATTATTCTAGCAAAACTTGATGTTACAGATGAGGTGCTAAGGCCAATTGAATATGACATATCTTTAGAGAAGAGGAGGATTCAGTCGATGAAGGGTAAAGCGAGAGAAAAACGTGAGCAAGAGTCGCGAAAAATGTGGAGATGATCAATGATCATTTTTATTCTTTGCTGGTATTATTCAAACGAGAGATAGAAAGATAGCCTTCAGATGTCTTATTAAAAAACAAAACCCCTTGTAAATTTCTGTTTACAAAGGGTTTATAAGCGGAGAGGGAGGGATTCGAACCCTCGATACGGTCATCCCGTATACAGACTTTCCAGGTCTGCTCATTCGACCACTCTGACACCTATCCGTGTTTCGTGTGCAAATATAGTATTTATCTCTAGTATCGGCAAACACAAATTCTGACCTCCAAAACATGTATATCTTTTATTAACTTTATAGAAAAGCACACAATATGAAGCGAATTCTGTCCATCGACGGCGGAGGTATAAGAGGAATAATTCCGGGCATGGTTTTACTAGCTATGGAACAACGTCTTCAAGACAAGACAAAAAATAGCGATGCACATCTTTCCGAGTATTTTGATTTTTTTACAGGCACAAGTACAGGTGGCATTCTGATCGCGATTATGCTTTGTCCTCATCCCGATGATGCAAGCAAGCCACGTTTTTATGCTAAAGAAGCTTTAGATATATACCTAAAATATGGCCCATCCATTTTTTCGACAACGCGCTGGCGACGGTTTTTGAGTAAATTTGGTCTTCTGAGCGAACTTTATGACGCAACGATATTAGAATCAATCCTAGATCAGTATTTTGGAGATGTTAAATTGAGTGAGCTACTCAAGCCTGCGATCATGACTGCATACAACATCGAGCTGCGTAAGAATCATATTTTCAGACAACAAAAGGCTATTTCGCATGGCGATACCCGCGATTTTTATATTAAAGATGTGTGTCGTGCTACAGCGGCAGCACCCACATACTTCTCAGTAGCCGAGATATTTTCGATCGCTGGTACACGTTTTCCTTTGCTCGATGGGGGAGTTTTTGCGCACAATCCAGCACTGAGCGGACTATTAGAGATGCTAAAAACGTACGATACATTTAAGATTGATGACGTTCATATTCTATCGCTTGGTACAGGAGTAGCCAAAAACGTTTATAATTATGACGATTTTAAAAAGAAATGGGCTATCTCTATTGGCCCAGCACTAGTGGATATCATGACTAGCAGTTCTTCTGAAAGTACCGATTACTTCTTGAAGCAATTATTTCGCTCCGTTCACAAAGCATCACAATATACGCGCATAGAACCTAACAATGTTTCGTCCATTTCTCCAGCAATGGATGACGCAAGTCCTAGTAATATCCAGAAATTAATATCCCTAGCTGATAATGTTATCAGTGATTATGATGAAGTAATTAACACTATTTTGGATGACCTCATCGTGGATAAAGAACAGTTAAAAGACAATTCGGTCTGGAATTTTCTTCGCAGAAAGTAAAGCCTTCAAGTCGCCGATTTACTATTTCGACCAGGGTAAGTGTGTAAAAATCACACAAAGTACCTATATTAGCAATCGTGATACTTGAAATAGTAATTCCGTAAATCAAGAAATAAAAAAAGAAATGTCTGTAATGCAATCGACAGAACGTGTAGTTCTCGGGATAGATATTGGAGGAACCAATACAAAATTTGGATTAGTGAATGATAAGGGCGTCGTGCTGGATAAGGGTTCGATTCGTACTAATATTTATAAAGAGATTGATGCTTTTATTGATGCGTTGCATGCTGCGGTCACACCTTTGTTGGAAAAGCATTTATTAGGCCACACTTTGTCTGGAATTGGTGTTGGAGTGCCCAACGGCAACTTCTATACTGGCACTGTTGAATATGCACCTAATCTTCCATGGAAAGGTGTTATTCCATTTGGCGAATTGATTACTACTAAATTTGGGGTTCCTTGCAGGATTACCAATGATGCAAATGCAGCAGCGCAAGGAGAAATGTTATTTGGTGCAGCCCAAGGCATGAAAGATTTTATCATGATCACATTGGGTACAGGTGTAGGAAGTGGCATTGTGGCCAATGGAAGTCTGATCTATGGGCATGATGGTTTTGCTGGTGAATTAGGCCATACTATTGTAAAACCTGGCGGTCGTAAACATTGGAGTACTGGTTCTGAAGGAAGTCTAGAATCCTACGCATCAGCCACAGGCATTGCAATTACAGCGAAGAAAATGCGCGCCGAATTTCCAGAGTCAATGCTCAATAATTATCCAGAAGACGCTATAAATTCAAAAACAGTATTCGAGTGTGCATCCGAGGGGGATGCTATCGCAATAGAAGTTTTTAGGTATACTGGCCAAAAATTGGGCGAAGCATTAGCCAATTTCGTGATGTTTTCATCGCCCGAAGCCATTCTTTTATTCGGAGGAGTGATTCGTGCGGGAGATTTTATCTTAAATCCTACGAAGCTACATATGGAGCGTAATCTTTTGCCAATATTCCGGAACAAGGTAAAGATCGTATTCAGCGGTTTGGATGAGTCTGATGCTGCCATACTTGGAGCTAGCGCTCTAATCCTAAGCTAGGGCAATTCTTCAAAAAAGTATAATAACTTTCAAACATATCTTCCAGATACGTGTTGTATAATCAAACAAAAACAAGGAGGATATCATGAGTGAATTAACATGGAAAGGCCGTTGGAACGAGCTTAAAGGTAAAGTTAAACAACAATATGGTAAATTGACTGATGACGATTTGACTTACGCAGAAGGTAAGGAAGACGAGTTGATCGGTCGTTTGCAAAAAGAAACCGGTAAAACCAAAGAAGAGGTCGAAACTTGGTTGAACAAGTTATAGGCATTAACAGTCATTAAAAGACTGATGCCAATAGTAGAAAGTGCGGGTTATAGTATAATCCGCACTTTTTTTATGTAAAATACCGTACAAACACAAGGGTCGGATTCTCAAACCTAAATCAAATGAAACTGTTATACAGACGTACAACTTGATCATGCATAAGGTCAGCGATGTGCATTTGTTACCTTCGTAATCAGCATGGTGACTGTAACGTATAAGTAAAATTAAGCAAGGAAGAAAGGAAGAGGGTCACGATGGAATTAACACAAATTAGAGCGCCAAAAAATGATATTTTGGCTTGCATAGGCCATACGCCTTTAGTACGTTTTAATAAATTATTTTTAGGAGACAATGCGGCCGTATACGGCAAATTAGAAATGCTCAATCCGGGTGGCAGTATAAAAGATCGTACCGCGCACAATATCATCAGGCACGCGATGGATCAAGGTCGGATTAACGCTGGCAGCGTAATCATTGAGTCAACCTCCGGGAATATGGGGATAGGATTAGCTCGTATTTGTCATTTCTATGGTTTGAAATTGTTTTTGGTAACCGATCCACACATCAATCCACTAGCCGAGAAGATTTTGAGAACCTTCCATGCAGAAATTGTAAAGGTTAACGTAGACGACGGTAACGGCGGATATCTCAATTCCAGACTGAAAAAGGTGGAAGAGTTACTTCGCGATATACCAAATAGTTTTTGGCCAGATCAGTATCATAATATGGATAATCCGGCGGCACATCAACAAACCTACGAAGAGATTGTAGATGATTTGGGAACTGCGCCCGATTACCTCTTCATACCGACCAGCACATGCGGTACTTTAAGAGGATTTGCCGATGCCATCGAGCGTATGGGAGCACACACGCGTATTATCGCAGTAGACGCCGAAGGCAGTCTTATATTTAAAGATCAGCCAAGCCCGCGCCTAATTCCGGGCATGGGCGCGAGTCGCAAATCGCATTTTTTATTACCTGATCAGGTGCACGACGTGGTTCACGTGAGCGATGCAGATTGTGTGTCGGGCTGTTATCAACTCTTGGCCTCCGAAAGTATACTAGGGGGCGGATCTGCAGGTGCAGTGGTCCAAGCGATCGCGAAGTATCGTGAAAATTTTATAGTCGGGCAACATGTTGTTGCAATCATTCCGGATAACGGAGAGCGCTATTTGGATACCATATATTCGGCAGAATGGATCGCCAAACATAGTTTGACATTGGATTAAAGTAGACGCTATGATTTGGGAAAAAAAACATTTGTCTGAAGAGGTGTTGCTCACCACAAGGTTTATCAGCGACATGATCACGACAATTAATGATGTTAATTGCAACCCAGCAACCCATCCGCCAAAGAAGATTGGCATCGTGGGGGGTGGGCCAAAGGGTATGTATGCTTTAGAAAGAATACTCTACACGGTACGGCAGTCTGACAATAGTACTCCGATACAGATTGTATGGTTTAATGAAAGCCAACACTTTGGAAGCGGAAACAATTATTGTGTGACTCAGCCTGATAATTTGTTGATCAACTATTGTATTGGTAATATCGATGCTTGGCTTCGCGATGATAGGCAGGAGCAGATGATCGAACAGCTTTCTCTGACGAATTGGATTAAGAAATACCAATACACGAATTTGCCCGTATCGCCCACCGATTTTGCGTCGCGTGCTTTGGTAGGTGTTTATTTGCAGCATGTATTGAAGCAATTACTTTTATCTCTACCAGCACAAGTCTCATTATCAATGATAGTAGGCAGTGTACACGATATCAGATACAAAGAAAAGTTCACGGTACTAATAAAAGACGGAGAAGAAGTCGAGAATCTCGATTACTTACTGTTGGCTACTGGACATTGTTATCAAAATGTTCCTCCATTTACGACGAAGGCTGGCCACGCACCAAAAGAATATTTGCCTAGTGCATATCCGATCCATCATTTAAATAGCATTCCGAAATCAATGCCAGTCGCCATTTTGGGACTAGGGCTTACATTTATAGATATTTGCTTGCAACTGACGGAGGGGCGTGGTGGTGTTTTCACTCCAAATGGAGAATATAAGCCGTCGGGCAATGAACCAGTTTTACTTCCGTTTAGCAGGAGCAATTTGCCGATACATCCTCGTGGTCCAATATATGGACAAAAACGATATAAAGTTCGCGAGTACACAGAGCAAGCCTTGCGAAATTTAGCGACCTACGGGGTCGAGCGGCAGATTGATTTCGAAAAAGAAGTATTGCCTATTCTACATGCAGAAATTCAGTATGCTTACTACAGTACGATGCTGAAAAGTAAGGAGGAGGAGCAGGTGCGATCGTATATCAATAATCTTGCTGTCGAGGACAGGTTTACGCTCGATCATTTATTATTTCCAAAGGTGTCGGATAATAAAAATAGAGATCAGGCTACAAATGAATATATAGATGAATGCGTTAACCGTGCGGAAGAGGGCGAATTGCATAATCCTTACATGGCCGCTGCTGCGGTATGGCGTGAGCTTACGCCACTACTAGGCGATCTTTACAATTTCGGCGGTTTCACACCAGCAAGTCACGAATATCTGGACAAGCAAATATGGAGCGCCTGCTGCCGAACCAGCTTTGGGCCACCAATTGCCAACATGCGCAAAATCAGCGCTTTGGCAAAAGCAGGCATTATTCAGTTTAGTATTCCGCCGCAATCAAAAATTAGCTACGACTCAGCTAATAATCAGTTTGTGATTGGAAATGAACAGGAACAATTTAACGCATCATATTTGATTGACGGACGTATTGCGCGTAGCGAAATAGTTCGGCAAAATTCACCACTTTATAATCGTTTGGTCAATCGCGGATTAGTGCAAGTTTTTGAAAATGGCACGTATCGACCCGGTTGTATTGCTATCGATCAGGATGGCCGAACACAATCTAGCATTGCAGACCAGGAGATTCCGCTCTATTTCTATGGCACACCCACAGAAGGCATACTATTTGACAATGACTCTTTGTCCAGAGTTCGCAATAATTTGGCTAGCTCTTGGGCTCAGCGTATCATACAATTAATCCACGCAGATGACATTCTCGCACACCACGAATAAAGAAAAACACGTACCGCTCACAGCGATTATCCACGATTGGATGAGACAGCTCATCGATGTTCCGCTGCAATTGCAAGATGCAGTAGCGCAATATCGTTCACCACTCAATGTGCAATCGTTAGTACCTTTCGCAGAAAATGTGGGAGCATTCAAGTCTGTATTTGAAAAATATGAATTGCAACATCGTATCTATTTTGCACGCAAAGCAAATAAATGTATTTCTTATGCAATGCATGCCGCCGAGCTTGGTGAAGGGTTAGATACTGCAAGTTTTGAAGAATTAGCACAATGTCTGGAAGCCGGAATAGATCCTGCACAACTTATATCTACGGCCGCTGTAAAATCTTCGCGTTTGTTGGAGTTGGCCGTGGAGCACCATGTCACCATTATTATCGATAATTTGGATGAGCTGGATTTATTGGAGAAAGTAGTGCAACGGACAGGCAAAAATGCCAATATCAGCCTCCGTGTTGGCGGATTTGAAGTGAACGGAACTACCTTACACACGCGATTTGGTTTTTCACTTACTGAGGCGCAAAAGCTAATACTCGATCATATCGCCCATCACCCAATGCTTTCTTACGTGGGTCTGCATTTTCATCTAAACGGATATTCTATTCCAGAGCGTGCTGCTGCTATAGGCCAGTGCATCGAGCTCATTGACGCCTTGCAGGAACAAAACGTGCAAACTTTGCACTTGGACATCGGGGGCGGTTACCTTGTTAATTATTTGAATGATCAGTCGGAATGGGAATATTTTCACAGCGAACTAAAAAAGGCTATACTGGAGGGGCGCCAAGAGCTGACCTATCGAAACGATCCGCTAGGAATGGTCAAAATTGAAAATAAACTGTATGGCGAACCCAAAGTATATCCATATTACAACGAAGTAAACAAGGATGGTTTTTTAGAAAAAATCCTGATAAGTCATGTCGATGGATACGATGCGCCTATCTATCAATTACTGCGCGATCGGAAAATCGAGGTTCGTATAGAACCTGGTCGTTCCCTTTTGGACCAGACAGGTATGACTGTAGCGCGCGTAGCATTTAGGAAGCATGATGCTGCAGGTAATCTGCTAGTTGGGCTCGAGATGAACCGCACACAGATGAAGAGTTCAAGTGCAGATTTTTTATTGGATCCTATTCATTTGCCACAGCAAATAGAAGAAGCCGCGGATTTGTCAAGCAAGGAGCAATCAGTATTAGGTTATTTAGTTGGGGCGTATTGTTTGGAACAAGAGTTTATACTGCTCCGCAAAATCAAGTTTAATGGTGTGCCAGCCGTTGGAGATTTGATGGTTTTTGTAAATACTGCTGGGTATATGATGCATTTCTTCGAATCACAAGCACATCAATTTGCTCTAGCTGAGAATGTGTTTTATACTGAAAAAGCGTTTAGCATCGACCGTTAAATTCTTCAGCAAATCCTGCTATCTTTTGTGGATTAGTTGTTCTAGCTTATCAATTGTTTGTTGCTGTTGCTCTATGATGCGCTCATACAATTCAACCATTTTATCGAATGGATTAAATGTTGGAGGATAATGAATAGCTTGCGCAGTTGTGCTGGGCGACTCTTCCTGTTGGCTAAACGTATTTGCGATAATCCGAATGGCAGAGTCGTCATCTAAATATTGAATCGCCTCAGTAGGAACCTTCAAAATGATCGCTATGGGAGCGAGCACACTTGCGTCAATAACCTCTTTCTGTTCTAGAATAGATATTTTTTTGATTCCACTCTTCACCCAATGCTGTCGCCAATGCGTCTTGTTTTATACCTAGCATCTCGCGGAAGCGTTTAATATTACGACCTTGGTGCACCTTCTTATGTGCTATATTAGCATGCGCCATTTCTTAGATAGATTTTTGTGTAGGAGTAACAATTACCTAAATATAGCCAAATGTTTGAATAAAATATCCTAACAATCGTATAATTTACTCCATATCGAAGTTGTATAGGTGTTGTATAACCTATTAATTCGCAGGACAATACCTTTCTGTAATCGATCCTGCATGAAGAGCTCTAAACGTAACGCAAAAACTAGAAAGCTGACTGTAAGCCGTAAATATGTTGCTAGCCGATATAATAATGGTAGATATGACCCTAAGATTCTTATCGCTGGGAAGTGGCTCACGGAGTGCGGATTTAAGGCCGGGGATAAACTCGTGCTGAAAGTATACGATAAGAAAATTATTATAGAATTAAATAATGATCAATCCGATCAGTCCGTCTAATTTTCGACTATTTTACACATTAGCAAATCTCACTAATAACGCTATCCGAGCGACAGGAGAAAAGGCCTTTATGCTATGAATGGATCAATATTGTGAGCAAATCGCAACCAAAATATTGATCCAAAAACTTCCGTAAAAAAGTACGTTAAACAGCGCCTTGATCCATCATCGCAGCGGCAACTTTGATAAAGCCTCCGATGTTTGCTCCTTTCAAATAATTGGGTATGCTCGTCTTACTATTTCCATAAGTAATACACGTTTGGTGAATATCTTGCATAATCTGTTTAAGGCGTTCGTCGACTTCCTCGCGCGACCAAGACTGGCCGATCGCATTCTGCGACATTTCTAAACCAGAAACTGCAACACCGCCGGCATTAGCCGCTTTAGCCGGGCCAAATAAAACCTCATTTTCGCGAAACAACTGAATCGCTTTGGCTGTAGATGGCATGTTGGCACCTTCGGCAACAAGAATACATCCAGATTTTATCAATCGCTCGGCATCATTTGCATCTAGTTCATTTTGCGTAGCACACGGAAGAGCAATGTCGCAGGCGAATTGCCAAGGTTTTTCGTCCGCATGGAAGGTAGCGTTTGTATATTTCGCAGTGTATTTGTCGAGTTCACGACCAAGCGTGGCGATATAAGCTAATTTTTCCGCATCAAACCCGTCTTTATCATGCAATGTTCCCGAACTGTTTGAAAGCGTAATAACTTTTGCACCCATTTCTAACGATTTTTCAGCGGCGTACTGTGCCACATTGCCCGCTCCAGAGATACATACCACCAGTCCGCTAATATCTTTTTTCTGATGCGAAAGCATTTCTTGCACAAAATACAATAATCCATAACCCGTCGCTTCCGGACGAATGTACGACCCACCCCAAGCAGTATCTTTGCCGGTCAGCACGCCCGTGAAATGATTGCGCAAACGCTTATACTGGCCAAAAAGAAAACCAATTTCGCGACCGCCAACACCAATATCGCCAGCAGGTACATCAGTATCCGAGCCGATATGTCGGTGCAGCTCTGTCATAAAACTTTGGCAAAACCGCATAATCTCGTTGTCCGATTTTCCCTTCGGGTTAAAATCAGAACCGCCCTTGCCACCGCCCAGTGGCAATCCAGTCAAGCTGTTTTTGAACACCTGCTCAAAAGCTAGAAACTTCAAAATACTGAGATTGACCGTAGGAGAGAAGCGCAAGCCGCCTTTATACGGGCCAATGGCACTATTCATCTGTACCCGATATCCACGATTAACTTGTACTTCTTGCTTGTCATCTAACCAAACCACGCGAAAACTAACGACACGTTCGGGTTCTGTTATGCGTTCTACAATTTTGGCTTGGAACCAATCTTGATGGTTTTCTTGCATATAAGGAATCACGTCTTCCATAACCTCATCCACTGCTTGTAAAAATTCGGGCTGGTGTTGATTTCTTTCCGCGATGCTATGAAGCATGCTTTTATAAGTGTTTATCATCTATAACTTTCTTTCTATGTTTTTGATTTGTACGGGAGTGTACACATAGCATCATAACAATATGCTATATGCAAATTAAGATTAATTCGACAAACAGCGTAAGATTTGTCGTGTTTAATTTCATTTTTTTGCGGGATTACTTCGTAGATTTAGCTTGATTTATTCTTTTATACATCGCCCGATTATATCGGAGGAAAGCTCCCGATCGATAATGAAGTGCACTCGTTTTTTTAATAATTTGATAACATAAGCAGCGCGGAATCGCCCGTCGTTTTTAAATATTTTTGTCCAAAATTCCCAGCCCATTGGGGATTTTGGACATCGGTATGAAAAGCGATTACCTAGAAAAACACGACGTACAGCTACTGGCGATAGGCGATTTGAACGCCTTTAATCGCCTTTATGCGCATTATCACCGACAAGTACATGCCAATATTTTGAAATTGGTACATTCATCTGAGCAAGCG
Organism: Sphingobacterium populi; assembly: GCF_001586775.1. Classification (GTDB taxonomy): domain Bacteria; phylum Bacteroidota; class Bacteroidia; order Sphingobacteriales; family Sphingobacteriaceae; genus Sphingobacterium; species Sphingobacterium populi. The sequence continues at coordinate 408,154 of NZ_LQXS01000001.1, forward strand.
AGTGAATTACTTCAGGATGTTTTTTTGTCGCTATGGCAGAATCGTTTCAAGTTCGAATCAAGAGAATCTGTCGGTGGTTGGTTGTTTGTCGTGAGCTACAATAAATCGCTGAATTGCATTCGGCAGAGACTCAAGGAAACGGTCGAGTACGTAGCCGAATACCCGCATCTTGCGCTAGTATCCAATAGCGAAGAAGAGGATGCAGAACTACACCGACAACTCGCATTAATCGATGATGCGATAGAAATACTTCCTGCCCGCAAAAAAGACGTATTTATGCTGTGCCGCTATGAGGGCCGTTCCAAAGCCGATGTTGCGGCTATGCTGGGCATTAGCCAACAATCGGTTTCTGATTACCTCAAGCAATCCAATAAGGCTATAAAAATGCATGTTTTACGGCATTATGCGACGTATGTGCCGGAGGTGGTCTTGTTATTTTTCTACTTACAATTCTAAACGTTGGCTTTACAATTTATTCATCATTACTTAACCTAAGTACGCATCCCCAAAGGAGCCACATTGGTGTATTTACGTATGATGAAACACCAGATTGGAAGACGTATTGCTGATTTATGGAAAGGACTGTTGAGCCAGAAAGAGATCGAAAATCTTTTGGCAGATTTGGAGATGCAAGGTAGTGATCTTCAGCGTGAGCTAGAGGAATCGTTCAGCGATGACAAACAATTAGAAAAAGCCAATCTGCTATCCGATTCAGATTATGCAGCCATATTGCACCAAATACATGCTAAGATCGATGTACAAGAGCACAAGCCGCGTCGATTTTTCCAAACTTGGGCGGCGGCTGCTGCTATTGTGCTAGTACTTGGTGTTGCAGGAATGATTTTTATCTACCATACGCCACAAGCGCAAAATACAACATTCGCACAAGTGAATACCCAACCAACAGATACGATCACCTTACGAAATACCACCGCACACGATCGCGTCGCTCGGCTGAAAGATGGCTCTGTTGTTACTTTATCTGCCGGCGCACAGCTCGCTTACGCACGTAACTACGCTGAGCATGATCGCGTGCTGCATTTGCAAGGAAAAGCCACATTCGAGGTGGCGCACGATACGGCGCGTCCATTCGTCGTTTGGACAGACAATTATAGTACGACAGCATTAGGTACGATCTTCATGATCGATGCTACATCTAAGCAACAAATTGATATCGCGCTCTTGTCTGGCAAGATCGTGGTGAAAAAGGCAGCTCATACTGGTCGCGCTATGAAAGATCAGTACCTAGTAGCAGGAGATAAGCTATCTATTGATCGTCAAAGTGAAAGATTTGTATTCATTCCAGCGAATCCGATCACACCTGCTTACACTCCGGCAACGGAGATACCAGAATCTAAGCCTGTAAAGCAGACTTTAGCATTTGCAGATGCGCCATTACAAGCCGTATTTGAAACCATTGCCGCACGTAAACAAATCCATATCAATACAACAGATTTAGATCTTGTCGGATTGACATTCACTGGCGAATTTTTAGAATCGGAATCCGCAGCCATCATGCTTCGGGTCATCTGTCAAATGAATGATCTGCAGTGCGAAGAATCGGATAATGGCCTGATTATTAGTCAGAAAACATCCTTAGATCAAACAGTTCCTACCGAAATAAAAAACCAAACAACAAATTAATAGATGAAAAAGAGAAGCATTTTTAGAAATGTTCGGCTAGCCATGAGTGGAGTTGCATTCTTCCTCGCTGCCAATGCTTGGGCTCAATCTACCGGCCAATTGCGCGGTACGATTATGGACAATACAGGCACCTACATTCCAGGTGCCAATGTGCAACTGGTAGATGCCAACGGAAAATCCGTAGCGCAGGTATCTACCGATGCCAAAGGTATGTTTGTGTTGGAAGGCGTGAATGCGACTTCGCAATACCGCATTCGTGTAAGCATGGTGGGCTATCAATCGTATGAAACAGCCACCAAAGTTTTAAATGCTGGTGAAAGCAGCTCTATGTTGATCCGATTAGAACAGCAACAATCCGAATTGGATGAGATTGTCGTAGTCGGTTACGGACAGCAACGCCGTGGTGATTTGACCACAGCGGTCAGTTCATTACCAGATGTAGCTGATCAAGTCAATCGTCCGCTCAGCAATATCGCGGATATGATGCAGGGCAATGTGGCGGGTCTTACTGTGATGTCGCCAGGTGGCGATCCCAGCGCCAATCCAAAAGTGATGGTGCGCGGTATGGGAACATTGAATTCAGAAGAACCATTATATGTGGTCGATGGTATGCCTTACTATGGCGGGCCGATAAACCCGAATGATATTGAGAAAGTAGATATCTTGAAAGATGCGGCGGCGGCGGCTATTTATGGTGCGCAAGCATCGTCCGGTGTGATCGTGATTACCACTAAAAGTGGTAAATCTGGTGCGCCAAGATTGAATGTAGATCTTTATCGCGGCTGGCAAACAGCAAGCAACCTGCCAACAGCGCTCAACGCACAACAATATTCGCAAGCCTACAATCAAGCGTATGCCACTAGCGGCTTGAACTTGCAAGCGGGGCACGACGCGCAGCAAAATCCTTGGGGGCAAGTAACACGCACCAACTGGATGGACGAAATCTTCCAGACCGGAAATATCTTAAATGCCAATGCGCAGATCTCTGGTGGCGGCGAGAAATCTACGTACAGCAGCTCATTCGGATATCACGATCGCGAAGGCATGTTGTTGAATACGGGTTACAAACGTTTTGCTTACCGATTGAAATCGGAGTTTCAGTTGCATGATCGTGTTACCGTAGGACAAAACTTCTACGTGAACCAAACTACGACACGTGGTACAAACACGACTAGTAGCTATAGCGGTGCTATTATCAATGCGATTTATATGAATCCGGCAGCGCCAGTTTATGATGAAGCAGGCAACTTCCACGGAACCGTGCCGAGCGATTTGTCGGGCTTCTCCAGCATTTATGGTGATACCTACAATCCAGTAGCCTTGTTATTGCGACCGACGGTCAATAATCCAACCTTAAACCTGAACGGAAATGCGTTCGTGAAAGTGGATATCCTAGATGGGTTGACCTTCAAATCCAACTTTGGCTTGAATATGAGACGCTATTCGTTGAAACGTTTTGATCCAAAAATTCCAGAGATCGGACGGGCTAACTTGAATAACTATTTGACGCACGAAGAATCCAAAGAAGACCGTTGGATCTGGGATCAGCAGTTGAACTACACCAAAAGCTTTGGCGATCACAATTTAGATGTGGTAGCCGTATATTCAGCGCAGAAAACACGTTATGAGCAATTTTATGTGCAAGGAATGGGCTTCGAGCGGGAGGATGATTGGTACCAGTACATTGGTAATGCCGCATCGTTGCCAACATTGCCCACGAGCAGCGTTTGGGAAGATGCCTTAACGTCGGCTATTGCGCGTGTAAACTACAACTACGCCAACCGTTACTTCATCGGTGCCAGTATTCGTAAAGATCGTACCTCTCGTTTGTCGTCTCAAAATCGCTCGGATGTATTTCCGTCGATATCGGGTGCTTGGAAAATCTCTTCCGAACCTTTCTTCAACAGTTCCATCATCAATGATCTAAAAGTTAGAGCATCATGGGGACAGATTGGTAACATTCAATCGGTAGATCGCTACGCGTTCAACATTCCATTATCAACCGGTACGCTTACGCCAATAGGAGCCGATGGACAATTGGTGCGCCACTTTGCGGTGAACAAGCAATTCAACCCGAACTTGTTGTGGGAGATTTCCCAATCATTCGACATTGGATTAGATATGACCATTATGGATAAGATTACCGTTGCGGCCGATTATTACGAGAAGAAAACGATCGGTATGGTATATACTAATGATGCCAATCCACATGCCGGTTTCTCGCAAGGACCAACTTCTAACATTGGTGACATCTTAAACAAAGGATTTGAAGGATCGGTACGTTATAACGATACTTTTGGTGAATGGCGCGTAGGCATGCAAACCAACATTAGTGTCAACACCAACAAGGTGCTGAACCTAGATGGTTACTTCAATGATTTTATCCAACATGGTGATAATGTGCGTGGTGTAGTGTTGCCATACCGTTCTACACCGGGACAGCGTTTGTATTCGTACTACTTGATCCCAAGTGCTGGTATCTTTAATTCCCAAGCCGAAGTAGATGCACATGCTGTGAATGGTCAGCTGATCCAGCCGCAGGCTCGCCCAGGCGATTTACGTTTTGTAGATACCAATGGTGATGGTCGCATCAATGATGATGATCGCGTGTACATGGGTAGCGCTATTCCTAAGTTCACCTACGGTTTCTCTTTCAACGTAGATTACAAACGTTTTGATTTGAACGTGTTGACTTATGGTGTATCGGGATCGAAGATCTTCAATGGTTATAAATATACCGCGTACAATGCAGCCTCAAACGGTTACAACTTAGATAGCCGCGTGCTAGGTGCTTGGACTCCACAAAATACCAATAGCGATATTCCAATTCTTTCCCGTCAGGATCCAAACAATAATTTCGGTACAGCATCCGACTGGTACTTAGAAAGTGGTGATTACTTCCGTATCAAAAACATCACGCTAGGTTATACCTTGCCATTAGGCAAATTCCAATCGCGCGTGTACATCGCTGCGGAGAATCCATTTACATTCACCTCGTACACGGGTATCGACCCAGAAGTAGGTAGCGTAGGATTGGATGTGGCTAACTATCCATTAGCAAAAACCTACACCGTTGGATTAAATGTTAACTTTTAACCTGTAGAATTACTCATCATGTCATTAAAAATGAATAAATATATCGCGTTAGCCTTACTAAGCATGGGCCTTACCGCGCAGTCTTGTTCGACTGACTTTACCGATCTTACTCCAGAAGGTACGATCACCGATGCCAACTATTGGAAAACAGAAGCCGATGCCATCTTTGCTTCGAATGGATTGTATGAACACTTTACCGACGACGCCATGTTTGGCCGCGGACTTTTCTGGTATGTCAACGCATCCGACGATATGGTGACCGGACGTACTGATGCCGGTTCGGCTGCCGTGCGCAACTTCACTGCCAATGGTAATGAAAGCCGTGTGAACAGCATGTACAAGAAGTTTTACCAAATCATCCAACGGGCAAATACGATTATTAGTAAAGTGCCAGCGATGCAGATTCAAGAAGCGACCAAACAGCGCGTATTGGGCGAAGCTTATTTTATGCGTGGTTACGCTTATTTCTACCTAGCGCAATACTATGGCGACCAACGTGCGGGAATTCCAATCGTGACCGAAGAAAATATGTTGGAAACACGTTTCGAACGTCCGGCTCATGTGCGCGAGAACTTAGCGATGATCGAAGCCGATCTTTTGCGTGCTGCAGATATGTTGCCATTAGTTACGGCGTATGGTTCAAGTGATTTGGGGCGAGCTAATAAAGATGCGGCTTATGCGTATTTGGCCAAAGCAAATGTGCAATGGGCACGTTATGATGCCGCGAAATGGGCAGAAGTAGCGAAATACTGTGATCTTGTCACCAACTCTGGTTCTGGTCGTCAATTGATCGATACCAACAATCCGGAAGAAGATTTTGCCAGCGTATTCTACATGGCGAACAATTACTCTTCTGAGTATATCTTTTCGGTGGTGTCCAACAAGGTTCGCGGATCCATCTTGCCAGCCGTCTTGTTTGAAAACACAGGCTATGGTTTGTACAATGGTTGGGGATATTTTCACCCGACGTTAGAGTTGTATAATTCTTTTGAGGTGGGCGATGCCCGCAAAAAAGCGACCATATTGGAGTTCAATGATACGTACACGCTTTTTGGCGCGGAGCGCAAATATTATTCGTCCAACTCCCAAACGGGTTTTCAGTTCAAGAAATACATGGAGCCATTTAGGTATCCTATTTCCCAGCATTTGAATCCGAATGGCGATTACCCAACATCGGATCTGAATGTGCCTTTGGTACGCTATGCGGACATTTTGTTGATGAAATCGGAAGCTCAGATTATGCAAGGGCAGAATGGCGATGCAGGCATCAACCTCGTGCGCAATCGTGCTGGTTTAGCTTCCATTACCGGAGCTACTATGGCCGATTTGAAACGCGAGCGTCGCTCGGAGTTTGCCGGAGAATATACCGATAGACATTCTGATCTAGTACGTTGGGGCGATGCGCAAGCGGCGTATGCTAAGCCAGCAACAGGCAGACAGCACGTGACGAAGACTGATCCAGCATCTACTTTCACTACGATCACGGTTTGGCCGGCACGTAATTACAATCCTGCCGTGCACCACGTATGGCCAATTCCGCCGCAAGATGTGAGCAATGCAGGTATTGCACAGAATGAAGGCTGGTAAACAAGATTAGAATCCATAACTTTAAGCTATGCCAACCCGAAAGTTTTACAACGCGTCGGTTGCGCATAGCTTTTAAGAATAATACAGATGAGGAAGAATTTTTGGTGGATTGCAGTAGCTTGGCTTGCTGTAGCTAGTCAGCAACAACTTATGGCGCAAGAAGCGCCCGACATGCGCCAACGCTTTGAACAGTTGATGTTTGCGGACAAAACCGCTGGCGAATTAGCGGTGCACGGCCACAGTCACAATGATTATGAGCAAGCAATCCCTTTCTTAACAGCATATCATGCCGGTATAGAGTCCATCGAGGTGGATCTTTTCTTGCGTGGCGATAGCCTTTATGCCGCGCACGACAAAGAAGATATTCAAGTGGGGCGTACACTGGAGCAATTGTATCTACAACCCTTGGCAGCATTATACCGCGCCAATAACCATCATCCATTCGCCGATGCGAACAAAAACCTGCAACTCTTATTCGATTTCAAAGAAGATTATCAGCGATTGATGCCTGCATTGATCAAGCTATTGCAGTCCTACGACTTTATGTTCGACCATCATCAATCGGCTCATCCAGTACGCATCGTGATTAGTGGCAATATGCCGCCAGCCGAACTGTTCGCTCAGTTTCCATCGTGGGTCTTGTTTGATGGTCGGCCGAATATCGCATACACCGAAGTGCAGCGTCAGCACTTGGGGATGATTAGTCAAGATTTAAAGGCTTACAGCCAATGGAATGGCAAAGCTGTACCTCCAAAAGCCGAAATGCAAAAGATCATGCAAGACAGTCAGCGCGCCAAAGAATGGGGCATTTCCTTTCGCTTGTGGGGCACGGCAGACAATGTGAATACGTGGATGGTACTGGAGAAAATGGGCGTAAGTTTGCTCAATACCGATCATCCAGCGAAGCTGAAAATCTATTTAGACGAGTTGAATGCTTCCCGATTTCAGCTTGTCAAGCCGTACGAAGTATATACACCAAGCTACAAAAGCGATGGTACTGACAAAGAAATTCGTAATGTGATTTTGATGATTGGCGATGGGATGGGATTAGGTCATCTGCAAACGGCCATTATCGCCAATCGTGGCCAATCCAATATGCAAAAGATGCGTCACATCGGTTTTTCATCGACCACGTCGTATAGTCCGAGCAATACCGATTCTGGTGCGGGCGGCACCGCCATCGCGACCGGATCCAAAACCTATAATGGCTACCTGAGTGTAGATACCAACGGAACTGCTTTGCCCGCTATTCCAGATCGCATTCGGAGTTTAGGGATGCGCTCGGGGATTATTTCTACCGGCGATGTTTCGGATGCAACACCTGCATCTTTTTATGCCAAAAATCCGGATCGTAATGCTTCGGAAGCGATTTCACGGTCGCTCTTGACGAATACCACGGTAGATGTATTAATCGGCGGTACGCCCGAACAGTATCGCCATAAACAGCCGTACGAGCAGTTCAAAAATGAGTTGACCAAAAACGGATTTGCCTTGGTAAATACTGTGGCGGATTTTGAGCAATCCGACGCAGAAAAGATCATCACTTTTATGCCAGACTCACTCACACGCCCAGTCAAAGAGGGCAGAGGCGCTGTGCTGTCGCAATTGTTGAACCTCACGATCAATAAGCTAGATAAGCGCGACAAAGGTTTCTTTATCATGGCCGAAAGTGCGCAGATTGACTATGGCGGTCACGCCCGTGATTTGACCTATGTAGCGACGGAAACATTGGATTTTGATCAAGCCGTAGGAGAGGCTTTGCGCTTTGCGGATGCCGACGGCCATACTTTGGTTTTGGTGACGGCCGACCACGAAACGGGTGCGCTAAGTTTACTAGATGCAGATGCCGCAAAGGGTAGCATTCAAGGAAATTTTGCTTCAAACGATCATAGCAGTATACTCGTGCCTGTGATGGCTTACGGTCCCGGCGCACAGTCTTTTATTGGTTTTTATGAGAATACAGAAATATTTCATCGTTTGATGAAGCTCTTGGAGAAAAAGTAATAATAGATTTTCAAGATGCCAAAGGTTGCCCGTTTATATGAATGTGCAACCTTTGTTGTTTTTGGGAACTTATAAATCCTATTAACTACGTGAACTTTTTTGAACCTTATTAACCCTCCAACTTTCTAAGCTTTATTAACCCTATCGACTCTCTAAACCTTAAGAGACACTTTTTCCCATTTTACCGAATTTATTATTATTTTTAGTAACATTAATCACGAAGTTTTAAAGCCAACATATATATGATGTATCGATTAGGACTCACAATAGTAATCTTTGCCAGCTGTTTTACTACCGCATTTGCGCAATCGTATCCGGAAACGACTACGCAGGAAGAATATCGTATTCCTACATATGCTCACATTCAATTGGAACCAGGATTTTGGTCTAGCAAATTGGGCGTAAATGTTGATTTGGGTGATTCCGACGAACAAGTAGAAGAAGGTAAAAGGCTGTCAAACATTTTATCTCAGACTAGATCCTATGCAGCGGTGCTGAACCACATGGCAGAATTAGGTTATGAGCTGATAAACACGCTTAACATAACTTCTAGTAGTAATGGATCAAGTGGCTCCTACAGAATAGTATATATCATGAAGAAAGTAGAAACTGATTAGGTTCACCAGCAATTTGCTACGGCAACAGCGATATATTTATTGTAATTAGTCTTCAACCATATTAACCTTATCAACATTATCAACTCTCTAAACCTTATTAACCTTATAAAATATCTAAATATTATAAATAATAATTAATTTATTTAAAATAATCATTATCTTTATCTTAGTTATTATAGCGACAAGACGGATTGAGGCATCAGCCTCATTCTTTTACGATGTCACTCATACAAGAAAACCGCTAATTTTCCCTTTGAGTTGACTTTGAGCTCGCTTACTATTGGATTTTGCTATCTTTGAAGAGATGCTCTCCAATAGGGCGAGTCTCATGTTAGTCTTTGGGGAACCACAGCTTCGGTTGTGGTGGTTCTTAGCGGTACCACTTGCAAAGCTTTGAGGCTCGCCCTATTGGCATATCTAACCATTCCAATATTGCTTCCCTTACTTTTTCTTGAGTTACATCAGTTGTATAATCGTCGTGTTTCGGCTTTTTTAGGAGTGGATTAATGGTTTATGCTACCGCCAAAGCCGAGTAGGAGCGTAGTGCAGGTTTTTTGTGATGATTTTTTAGGTTAATTAGGGTTTTTCATATCTAGGACGACTTGCCTACGCTCCCCACACGATGTATTTGATGCCACTACACGCAATAGTATAATGGCTCGAGGATACGGAGCGAAGTCTACGATAGGCAGGCAAATCTTAAGCTGTCACATCACATAATGCCAAAGCCCTGCCGCAATAGCTCCAACAAGATTTATCACAGCGCGCTAGCGCTGTGTTCCTCGGGTCTTGTTGTTAAAGGTATTTGAATTGTTGTTTTTAAATTTGTGTCTACAAACAACTGGCTTAAGTTGATCCTAATGCTGTGAGTGAGTAAGATTAAAGGCCGAGATACTTCACTTATTATTTTAATTCCCGACTACAATCTTAACCGATAGCAATCGCTTGCTATCTCAAACATTTTGTATCAGTTATTATTTGAAAGATACTTTATTTACAACACAAGCGGAAAGGAGAAGACTTTATTTGAAAAACTTCTCCATTTTAGTTCTTAAAGGCGATTTGTCTCGAAATTCAAATTTAACATCGGGGTAGAAATCATCGATATTTATACTACGCGCAAAATTTAAATCTGGAATATTTTTAATTAGATTATACTTTGTTATTAAATATGAATTTGACTGGCTGGCTGTTGCGTCAATTTTATCAAATTCCCATACTCTACCTAACATTGATATGCTATTAAAAAACAGGATATATTGCTCTGGTGTAGACAGTTGGGCTCTCAAAGTTTTAGTATATTCATATTTTTCTTTATAAGTAAATATTTCCTGTTGATTTATATACGTAACAGTCTGATAAAGATGACGATAATAATGCCCTAATTTTGCTTGATGACCACCGTAAAACTTAAAAAAAGTTGGATAAAAATCGTTATATGAGTAAAAAAAATCTTTTACTGCGGATAATTTTGATTCATAATAATCTTTAAATTCTTGATCTGCCATTTTCCACTCTAAAAAGTATTCTGAATCTTTGTGCGGTTTTACAGCAAAATATGTGAGTATGATTTCTAAAAATCTGGACTTATATGTGTGCCTAAAAATGCCAGTAATGGTTTTTATACCATTCTCCGATACACCAAAAAATACAATTGCGTATGCAATATCACAAAGAGCCCAGTTTTTCAAATCTATATTATCTCTGACACTTTTAACTTTTTTACTTTTCTCTAGATAGTTTTTATCATAAAGTTCCTCAATTGAACATTCTTCTATAAATATTGCTAACTCATTAACACAAGTCCTGATTTGATCTAAGATAAATGAAAATGTAGCTCTTCCTAATAAATTCGGAGTTTTATTTGCCATTATTATAAGGATTATTATAATAAATAGTGTTGGCATTATCTACGTGAATTTTAATTAAAGTAAATATTCTTGCTTCTTTTTTCTCCTTAAGATTTGTTATAGATTGATCTGCATATATATGTTTTGTAAACAAGAATAATTCCGCTTAATGATATTATAGTACCAAAGATACCGCCAATGTAATCTCCTACAGCACCAGACTCAACAACTGATACTTTTGTATCTCCCCAAGGAGTGTAATTAACACGTAGAGAGTAAAGGAAATATGAAACAATAATAAAACCAATTATTAACAAAACAATTGATAAAGCCAATAGCGACCTATTTATAACTTTTGTCATAGATTCAATATAATGATTAAACGTTTGAAGGTAGTAATACAAAAGAAAAGATACACTTATATCCTGCAAAATTCAGACTTTTTCTTACCATATTATAGAAAGTGACTTTACTGAAAAAGGGAATTTCCTTTTTCTGTGTTGCACCAATCACACTAACGTACATAATAGTGTAACTATTAGGTGTATAAGGTAATTGCAGCGGATCTAATCCCAGATCACCAAGGTGCTTGTTAAACTGAGATAAAATTTTTTCCTCCTGCTTTAAAATCACACCACTATAACTTCCCTGTGCCAGTAAGTGACTGAGTGTAGAGGAGGACTTACCCATCTTTACATGTATAAATGTTCTATTTTTTGAATCGTATACATCACATACTTCATTATTATCTTTTCCAAGGCCCCGCTTTTTCGCAAGCTCATGTCCGAGATCGAAAAGGTGTCGCTCATTTTTTGAAGCGTCACAAATCTCTTTATTATAGTCGGACTCTTTTATCTTTGTTTTTGAAGGTGTTGGGAAATTATTATCAGCAACGCATGAAGCAAAGTAATCACTAACTTCTTTATAAAATGACGGTGAAATCTCGTACCAACTGCCTTCTGATAGTATAAATTTTTCTTCCTGTATAGCCGTCTCCCAAGCTAGGCATCTGTGTAAAAGCCACGAATTCTCTTTTCCATTTTCACCTAGAGTGTGAACTTTATAATTGTCAAGATTTTCTAATGATATTTTTTTTCTTTCCTCTTTTCCTATATCTTTTTTCCAATCTATCATTGATGGCATTCCATATTTTTCTTTTAACGATAAACGACTTCTGTCACCAGTACTAAATACGAAGTCCTTATTAACTACATCCTCTCCAAAAAAAACCGGTGGAATAAAATGCAACTCTTCCAAACTTCCCTTTTTTAGTTCTTGAACTAACAGTTTATCAAGTTTTTCTTTAAGTGCACGATCCCTGATCAAAGATATGTTGTCTAACCACGGATAGTCTTTTTGATAATGCTTCGAAAGGTATTGTGTATGTATCTTCTTTAATATTTTCTCTAGTTCTAGTAATGATTCGACGTTCTTAAAAAGTCTCAAACTATCTTTACCATCAAGGGAATCCCCTAGCTCCAAATTTGATGAAATCTTACCGACAATTCCTCGCAGAATATCTTTTTCTTTATTTATCTCAAAGCCTTCTGGTGTTGTTCCGAGCGAGGCTAGTTTTTTAGTTTTTTGAGAATTTAGCTCGGGCTTAGTGGTATCAATTTGACGAATTTCGTTCTTCGGTATACTATTGATTGCCGCACGTAGTCCAAAATTGTATTCAATCTTTGTCATATCTAGTAGATGGACTCCCATTCCAAGCGGAATAGCAAATATTCTTCCTGAAACTGTTATCGTCAATACTGCATATGAAGACGAGTTTTTAAAATTTTGTGTAGAAACATCAAATGTTTCATTTAAAAAATATGCCCAGTCTGGAATGTTTCTTTTGCTCTTTCGGTAAAATACTGTGAAGTTATCCTTAATATCACTTGAGAGATTTTTTACTTTAAAAATCTCACTTCCACTCTTGACATCTTCTTTTATAAGGTATATAGTTGGTTTAATAAATGACATAAACTTAAAATGATATTAATTTAAAATTTGGAGTAGTAAGCGAAGTTATCATTGAAAGGGCCGTAAAAAAAGCTAAGAAGCTTAATAATGTAGCGATTGCCGTCACGCCAGCAGAGTGGTAAAAATGTAATATTCATAGGTGTGTTAGGGTTAATAACAGCACTAAGATAGGCGATTAGCTCAACAAAAAAAATGCGGTTTCCCGTAAAAGAGATAAATGTGGCTTTTGGTCTACTTTTGAGATTACCCTATCGTTCCTCTTCGCAAGGACGACGTTAAACCAAGCTAAGAAAGTCCATTGATCGGCATCTCCTTAACCTTTGATCGGCATGTACCTCACGTTTGTACGTACAGTAATAATACATAACCAATACAGTACCAATACATAAAATGCCTATGTTAGTTACACTAACAATACACTAACGATACGGGAAAGGTTAAGTAATGGTGAATTAATGGCCAAACAATGCCCTACATCTTACCCCAAAAAAGCGATGTATTTACTTCCAAATAGAATCCGCTTCAAACACCTCTAAATTAGTAACATCAATATTATTTCCCCAGAAATGAAAACCTTCCGTATTCTGACGATCTGGCTTACGCTCCATGGAGTACGAATACCGACCGCCATCGATAAACACCTCGATCGACGTATTGTCGATAAAGATATCAGCCGTTAGCTCCATGCTGGTCATATCATCGGGCGAATAAAAAACCCCATTGATCGTATTATTATTCATGTCGTAGCCGATAATGCGTTGTCCGAAAAGGTTGAATCCCGCATCCGTCGCGTGCGATAGCTTGAATGTGGTTTTGATGCGCAGCTGCTTGGCATCGTAATAAGCTTTTAGCCTTTCATTGGCCTGATCGGATTTGAGATTAGACCATTTTTGCACAGGAGTAAATAGGCTTTCCACCTCTTTGACCGGTTGGCTGAATAGGCGTACGCCATTATTAGTTTTCTTCAGCGTTAGCTCCGTGGGCAAAAGAAACATCCCGTTGAATGGCATTCCCGGATGCGCTACGCGTCCCCAACCAATCTGGATTCGTCGGCCATCGCTATCCGGAATATTGGAAAAGGTCTGCGCCGCGTAGATCGTTCCTGTCCCTAGTTGATGTTTGCCGCTTTCTGGCGTAAATGTTTTGCCGTCAAACGAACCAATCATATACGTGTTGGATGCGCCGTACATCACCCATTTCTTATTGTTTTCATCGCCATCGATAGGCAATTCAAACAATTCAGGACATTCCCAAAAACCCGTTGTGTGGCTTTCGTATTTCCAGTCTTTCAGATTCGCAGAGGTATAAATCGAGTGGCCATCGCGCTCATTGAGCACCATCACCCAATGTTGTGTAGGCTGATGCCATATGATTTTCGGATCACGTGTATCGCGGCTATTCCACTTTTCTTTGCTATCGATCACAGGATTTTTGGCGTATTTGGTCCAGGTGCGGCCATTGTCCAAACTGTAGGCCATACATTGCACTTGTCGTTCGCCCGTTTCTGCGGTATAAGATGCCACCATCGCGGGCTTTCCATCTTTTCCGAATCCAGAAGTATTATCATAATCAATCACCGCCGAACCCGAAAACATCGTTCCCATTTTGTCTGGATGCAATGCTACGGGCAGCTCTTCCCAATGTACCAGATCTTTGCTTACCGCATGTCCCCAAGACATGTTTTCCCATTCGCGCTCGTACGGATTATGCTGATAAAAGAGGTGGTATTCGCCTTCGTAGAATATCAAACCATTGGGATCATTGACCCAGCCTCGTTTTGTGGTGAAGTGAAATTGCGGACGGTTTACTTCCTGATAAATCGAATCTTGTCCGGCGATCTTATCATCTTGATAAATCTTGCTTAGCGCACTTTCATCGCCATCGTAGCTCAAGGTAATTGTTTTACCTTGGTAGGCCGATACATCCGTGAAAACCCAATATTCGGGATCGCCATGCGCCAGGCGAATGTTGAACTTTCGATCTTCCTGGCCATCGACCAACATGGTCATGACTTGCCGATCAACTTGCTGTGATATGGGGAAATTAATATAGCGTTTGCTTACTTTGATTTGGATATCGGCTGCTTGCACGGAAAGCGCAAGACATAGAAAGGCAAGGGTACTGGAGGCTAGTTTATTCATAAGGATAGTATTCGTTATTCGAGGATTTATGTACGCATCTACCAAAAATGCAAATTTTGAACATAGTTACCTGTCACAATTGTCTCAATTTCACTTGATAATCGATCAGTTTTATAAAAGGGAGCGGGAATTGCATACCTTCGTCAAAGGAAATACCGTAAGCACCAAAATTAAACGATGGCAATCATTAGCAAGCATTCTAAACTATATGGGGAAGTGACCACCATCCGCTTGATCGCAGCACAAATTTTTGTGCTGAGTGTTCTGTCGATCTGGTCTGGATCAGCCATTATCGTGATCTTCATGATTGTTGATTTTGCGGTACGAGCCTTTTCTTATGGGACATCGCCATTGAAGTGGACAGGCAGTAACTTAGTAAAGTTGACGGGTACGACGCCAAAACCGGTATTTTTGCCACCGAAAAAATTTGCAGCTTTGTTAGGGTTTATATTTTCGGTTTTATGGCTGCTATTGCTGCTTTTAGGGTGTCCTGATTATGCGCTCTTGGTTGGCGCAGCTCTAGTATTGTTCTCGTTCTTGGAGTCTGTATTTCAAATCTGCGTTGGATGCTATATCTACAATTGGGTAGTAGCACCACTGCTTCAAAAACGCCAAAATAACTAAGAGATATGGCCTGAGGATTACCAATTGAAGACCTTACCCATAATTTCCTCTTTTACAGCTATAGATGTTTAGCTGAATTCAACGCGTGTCGTCGCCATACAACATTCTTATCGGCGTATTTTTCCGTCTTAAAAATTCTCGCTCGATTAGAAATTAGTACGATATGGTATAACACGGATAGATTAATCTGCCTTTAAAATTTGCGTGATGGCGACAATAAAATTGTGCTGCTGATCTACAAAAGGATA
Source organism: Sphingobacterium populi (assembly GCF_001586775.1). GTDB lineage: Bacteria > Bacteroidota > Bacteroidia > Sphingobacteriales > Sphingobacteriaceae > Sphingobacterium > Sphingobacterium populi. The sequence continues at coordinate 423,936 of NZ_LQXS01000001.1, forward strand.
ATGTGAACAGTTGTCGAGCAAGAAAAAGTTTTCCTTGCCTACGATTTGTTGCATATCAGATCGTTGTTTTTGTGAGAAAATCCCGTCTTGCTTCCCATAGATTCCTGTGAGGTGTACGCCTTTTTGTTTGATTGTGGCTAACATCTTATGTGTGTTGATGTTTACTTGTCTTTCATTCTTGTAAAACAGCAAGGGTGCTTTATCATTTCGAATATTGTTTTTTCCATATACACTTTCTTCATATTGCTTGCGCAATGCAATCGACTCGGGCGTAGGGTGCGCCATGCTAAAGTACTTAAAATGCGATGCGATTTCATAAACCTGTTTTCTATATTCGGCAGTAGTGGTATCCATCGTACTGACTTTGGCGATCTTTTCCAGCGCAGCGCTATCCTCCGATGTTTTAGCCAATATCATACAGCTATCCAAGATATGATTGTAGGTCTCCTGCTGGGAAAATAAGGCGCCGACTAAAATCAAGTTGGTCACTTTCTCTGGAAATGCAGCTGTGTACTGCGTAGCGACCAAGCCACCAAAGCTGTGTCCGATCAGGCTGAATGTTTCCAATTGATATTGCTCGGCGATCGTATTTAAATCTTGAATAGCTTCTTGAAATGTTACTTTGGCCTGCGGGTCGTGTGATCGTCCTTCGCCACGTCGATCGTATGCGATGACATAAAAACCGCGATCTGCTAAATGTTGTGCTGTCGTACCCTCAAATAAAGTGGCATTGCCTCGTGGTCCTCCGTGTATATAAATCACTACCGGATTACTTTTATCACCGTATGCTGCACTGTACAAAGACTGAGCATGCAATGCAGTAAACATAAAACTAAGCCACACTAGGAATGCTGGTATAGCAACACGCATTAATTTAAGAGAAGTAAATAACATATATATCTTATACCGTGGTGTAGTGAAAAACCTGCGGGAACGGATCATAATAATGATGCAATAATTCCTTCCACTTGAGGTACTGCGCTGATTGCCGAAATCCTATTTCGTGCGCTTCGAGCGAAGTCCATTCTACGAGTAAAAGATATTGATTAGACACTTCTATGCATCGATGCAAACTATGTGACAGATAGCCATCTATAGCAGAAATATATGCCGATGCCGTTTTGAAATCTCGCTCGAATTCTTGTTCTTGTCCCGCCCTCACTAATAAGGTAGCTTGTTCTAAAATCATATATTTATTCTTCTAAATACTGGCAAATATATTCCAAAATTACTTAGCTTCCTGCTAAGGTCGAATTTTCATCTTCAACTACTTAAATCTTGTATGCACTGTTCTCTAATTTGCCAAATCTCGGTCGTAGTTAACTTGATCTGCGGATTATCCTGAAGCCATTGTGCCAAGAAAGCTTGGTGCAAGGCTACCTTTTGCTGACCAATGTTTGCGGGCGGCATTGCGATTTCAAATAGTAACTCTTCCAAAAAATCTTGCGAAGAAGAATTGACTCTGGTGAAATCATAATAGTTTTCACCATATTTAAGATACATATGTGCTTCGGGAATAAGATCCAGACCATATGCCGCTAATGTTTTTGCGATAGCAGGCGTGTTGCTCGCTTGCATTTTAAATATGCCCATCATCAGTATCAAATCCTCTATACCATTTTCCGTAGCGAGTTGTTTGAGTAATGCGTGTTTTGTACTACAAGTACCCTGTCCATCCTGAAAAATGGTGCTTAAATCCGACTTGTTCGTATTTCGCCGATAGGGCAATTGCTGGATATAGATACATGCATCATGAAAAGTGGTAATTCCACGATCCAAAAATTCCTTGGAAATGATGCCATCTTGTTGGATTTGAAAATTGGGTAATTCACGTATTGATTCGATCGCCATGTGATTTCGGTTCTGATACAACGATAAATTCTAGGTCATGCTCCTCCAAGTTCGATATCTGATGTTTTACTTCTGGGAGGATATGAAATCCTTTACCTGCCGCTACGTAATGACGTTGATCTCCAACATCAAATGTGGCAATACCTTTCAGAATATAGAAAAACTGTTGGGCTTTATGATGATAATGTGCGCTTTCGGACGTGCCACTTGGCATTTTTTCCTGTATCACGCTCAGTGTCTCGGACTCGACCAAATGCCAACCATCGCAGGCATCTCCCCATTGATAATGTTGCGTATTTGAGATATCTCTGATCATATTATTTCTTATATTTTACTTCAACTTCACGACTAGCTTGTCATTTAGATTTTCACTCTTGGCGACTAATTTATTGTCTACCCACACACAGAGCATGCTTTGATCTCCTGCTTTGCTATCGTCCCAATCTTTCTTCCAGACAATATCTACATCATGCTCGTGATAACGTAGCTTGCCCAAGTAAAAGTAATCCCATTCTTCAGCAGGCAACAAAGGCTCAATAATAAATTGATCTTCGTGCATAGCTTTAAAACCGATAAGATCTTCGATCACAATATCGGGATAGGTCGAGTGAAAATAATCTTGCTCGCCACCGATGTACTCGCCATCACTCGGGATGTACCATTCGCCAATATTTGGCTTCGCAGGATGATGTAAGGTGGTCAATTGGCTGATATGCTTGTACAACAATGCGCGATCTGCATCGGTAATATCGTTTTTGTAATTGCGCAAATAGTTGGCAAAAGCCTTATAAACAACCGAATTCTGAAAAGGCCAGCCGCGACCATTCCACGCGTAGGCTTGCTCATTGTAATACGGATGCTGGCGTTCGGCGGTGGTCATTCCTTTGGTGTTGGCAAATCCTTCTTCGCTGCCAAAGAATTCCCACGCTTTGGCATATTTCACTTGCTGATCTTTGGGAATCATATTGAAATACCAAGGCGTGTAACCGACAGATTCGCGCACTTGGGCTTCGAAATCGCGGATGCCAAATTCATTGTCGCCCGCACTATAGCTGTTGAAAAACTGTTTTTCATCACTCCATAACACTGACATTACTTTGTGTTGTAAGTCGCTCGCGCGCTGCGCATAGTTGGCGGATTGGCGTTTGGCTTCGGCTCCTCCAGCTAAATCTAATTTGTGTAAAGTGCTCAATGCATTCAGGCCTCCGTATGCATATCCATTGACCGAAGGTCGTACCAAATAGAAATCAGGATAACCTTTTCGATATGCTTTGGGATACTGTGCAGCTTGTGGAGAATTAGCTGCTTTTTCCGTGGTGTTCCAGCCAAGATAATACGCTTTCCAATTGTCGTGCGTATATAGATCGTATGCACCTTTGCTCTCGATCAATCCCAAAACGGCCGATAGGCTGAATTCCATACCATCATACAAGTCGAGTATTTTGTACAATCCCTGTGTTTTGGCGTTTTCCGTTTTCACGGTAAAGAGGCTATCCCACATGGCTTGATGGTTTTCCAAATGCGGGAGAATATCGTGCATCCACGCCGCATCGGGATGAATGCGAAGATAAGCATCTACACCATCGATCATCCAACTGGAGAAATGATGGCTTTCTGGGCGACTCATGTAGGTTAGGAAATTGCCATTCTCGCGCTGATTCAATCGGGAAGCCGATCCGCGCATAAAATAATCGGCATACGATTTAAGGTATTTTGGATCGCGCAGCCAGCGAACATCGTAAAACTGATGTCCGGCAGGGCAGGTGATCGCGCCACTGAGCGACGCCCAAGGTTTATCACCAAAAAATTCGGTAACCACCCAATAATCTTTACCATCTATTGGATCGGAATATTCTTTAAGATGTTTGCTTATCATCCACCAGCGATAGTTGTACACGCGATTCATGGCCTCATTCGAACTGCTGAACAGAGGGATATTTTGTTGTAAAAATGCTTCGTTATTCGTTTTGTCAAATGGGCCATCAGATGCTGGACGATCCGTATAGTTGTTGAATTCAATGACGTGAGACGATAGTTGTGTGCTCGCCAATTGATGTAGGTGCTGTCGTTCCTTATCCAACGACGTATGCTTGACTCCTCTACAGGAGCTGAGAAAATAGACACTACATAGCGCGAAGAAGATAGAGATCTTCAACGAGGGCATTCTATTCGCAGATATATGCATAAATTGACGTTAATAGTTGCTAGACCTTTTTTCTAAAGATATCGTTTTGAAAAAATAGATACAAGCGTATCTTGGTGGATATCACAGCAAATTTATGTGAAAAGCAAAATAACAACCCGCCGTACAAGGCAGTCAGCACTATAATCAAAATTTTAAATCACTGCTTTGTGCTCAGGTTAATCAGGTTTGTAGGTTTTGATCCTCCGCATCAAACTTTTTCGAACACTGATCGCGGTATAAAAATCTGTGGGTGAGGGAGCGCCATTTAACTGAACAATTATGCCGGGCTCGACCGATACGGTTGGACTTACTTTCTTGGCAAGCAGGGCAGAAATACGATAACTGTCAAATGGTTGGTCACGTACCAAATTCATCCGAATTTCGTGTCGAAAGATTAATCCCCAGACCGAATTGTTCGCGCGATCTAACTTGATAAATGAGTTAAACAGGTATCTAGCTCTAAAAAGAAAAAGATCATTAAATAGGTAACGTTCCTCTAATCGAAATCGGTGTGCTATGGAAAATCTTGGACTCACCACATTATTAAATGTAATCTGTTGAAATGTGCGATGCTCGTATCGATTGAATTTCTCACCATCGCTATTGTATGGCTGTAGCAGCAAAAACATATATCCACCACCTACAAATGCATCGGTGTTGTGAATGCGATGCTCTATAGAACCGTTGATCAGACTTAGTCTGCTGTCTTGAAGGGGCGTATCGTAAAATCGCTGTTGAAAGTTGAATGAATACCGCCATCTATCATTAATTTCTCCTTGCAGGTTTCCATGATACCAACTTCCCAGTCCGCCTGGTTGTGCAGATAGAGATGGTATGTAGCTATAGCATAGCAGCATAAGGATCGTCAATTTTTTGATTAAATTATACATCGTTTTTTTGATTTATTGTTGTCGAAAAGATGAAGTGCTTACACGATATTCAAAACGTAGAGCAAGACGATGAGAACGAGGCTGAATGTCCACGTGTATAAAAAAGAATACCTAATGTGTTTGCCTAGATCAAGACCAGAAAGCCCTAATGCTAACCAAAGAGCGGGTGACAGTGGACTAATAAATGTGCCGATAATGTTTCCAACCATCATGACATGCATCGCAGATAATGGATCGATACCATATTGGGCGGTTACCTCTAAAATAAGCGGAAACAGTGCGAAATAAGTTGCGTCTGTACTCAGAATCAGTTCCAATGGCAGTCCTAGAAAGCCAATAATGATATGTAAATAGGGAATCGTAGATTCTGGTAATATCGTAATTAAACCGTGCGACATTGCTTCTAACATTCCCGTGCCATTTAAGATACCCAATAGTACACCCGCAGCTACAATAATAATGGCCATCAGCAAACTGCCAGGAGCATGTTTTTGGATCACATCTAGCTGCGTTTTTTTTGCTGGATAATTGATAACCAAAGCTATACTTGTACCGATCATAAAAACAAGACTTGACGGGATGGCGTCAAAGAATAGACTTGATATTACACTTAGTGCTAATACAAGATTCATCCACAGAGGTATTTTCGTATTGTGATTGGCCGTGCCGTTTGCTACGTGTGCTGGCTCATTTGTGGATGCATAAGCTTCATGCAGTGATGGATTTTTGGCCGCTATACGGTTTTCCCGTACACCAAATAGATAGGCGATGAGAAGCATCAACAATATTCCAATAAGCTGGATTGGAATCAGCGGTTTCCAGACTTCGGTTGGCTGCATTCCTAATACGATAGCAGCTCGTCCGGTAGGACCTGCCCACGGAATCATATTGACAATGCTGGCACTTATACCAATAAGCATAAGCAATAAATAAGGATTCATGTTTAATCTCCGATACAACGGAAGTAGGGCAGGGATGGTAATCAGAAAGGTTGCGGCACCCGAACCATCTAAATGTACAACGGCTGCAATGATCACAGTACCACAGGTGATAGCCACACGATTAGATTTCGTAATGTGCAAAACCTTGGATATCATCGGATCGAACAAACCTATATCATTCAAAATTCCAAAGAAAATGATCGCAAAAATAAACATGACTGCGATCTCAAATACCTTGGCAACACCGGCTTTATAATATTCAGTGATCTGAGCGAAATCGAAACCAGCTAAGAGCGCGGCCAAAATTGGAATGGTACAAAGCACCACGAAAGGAGAAAAGTACCTACTCATCATAAGAGCGACAATAGATACCAACATAACTATACCAATGATGCTTAGCATAACAATACAGAATTTTAGTTTATAAAAAAGGTTACTTCCAGTGATGAAGATTGTGGTGTAAAGCTAAAGACAGCAGACTAAAAATAGTTTGGTAATATTATTTCGAAATTAATTTTTTTAACTATAAATTTTCGGAAACCACGATTTTTTCCGGAAATTGTTCCAAAAATAGGTCTGAGAAAATATGACAACGCTGTTAACTGGCAAAGAAGAAATTTCTTATCTCATAAGAAGGGTGATCGAAAAGTTCGAATACACGAATGATCAAAAAATGATTTGTAATACGAATCGTGAAAATTACGTCGCTGTAGCTCGGGAGCTCAGCACGATAAGTAATGAGCTGCCCTACACGTCGAAGGAAAAAGAACATCAAGAATATACAGAGATACCTGTGCAGGAGAGGCAAATGCACTATCCACAAAGAAAATATGATATTACTGGCGGACAGATAAAGGATGTTTATTTTGGTTTAGTAAAAAAGCCGCGGCCACATTTGATAGATGCTTGTTATATTTATCTGTATGGTGTGGGTCGTGTAGGATTTGCCAAGAATCCTGTCGATCCAACTTTGTTGGTGGGGGAGGAAAATAGGGATGATTTTAGCGCATCAACACTACAAAGTCCTCATTACAGGTGGCACCTATCCACATTTCTCTTTCTCCTAGTTGTGTTGCTATTCTTAGGCGGGATTTATATGTATTTTTCGCAGCAGTCTGCAGCAGATAGCAAAATGTGGACATCGTACCAACCCTCCGAAGAGGAGATTAATCAAATTACAGGAATTTGGATGTATCAAACTGGTGCTCCGCAAACTCGTGCAAACGAAGCACAGCGCTATAGGCGTGTGGCGACGAATATGGTAAGCATACAACTGGTAAATGGAATTTTAGAAATAGAGCGACATGGTGCGACCATTAATCATCAAGGATATCTAGAATTCACTTCACCGGGAATCCTTTCCATACATTCTTTTGTCGAACGTAAGGCAGATGGTAGTTTGGTGAATCCTAGTCATTCTTTAGCGCGATTGAGTCCGGAGGATAGTGTAATGTACGCGATATCATCTACTTGGAGTTTCGAGTCAGATGATAATAATGATGTAATAGGTGCCAGGAATCTATACCGAAAACTTGGTACTGGCGGTACACTTCGTCTCATATCAAATACGCCTGAAAATGCAGCTTGCCATTGTAAGATTATAGAATGGGATAAAGACGATGGCACCATAGAAAGATTTAATCTGACGTATGAGGCCATTAAAGAAGGAAGTGTGGAAGAACATCTGAACGAAAGTAGTCTTATTTTGCGTAAGCCAAAAGACGGGGTATTGTTGTCTGCCCCTTAGTAATACGGTTATTATTAATAAAACAATCAGCTGCATTTCACTATCAAATTTGTTTATTTTAAAAATAAACTACTAAAAACATAGACTTTGTATAATATATGCTATATTTGTAACGTTAGCTGATGATATTGGTATTCATCTGCAATAGTTTCACGCAATCCTTTGATAAACATGCAAACATCAACCGAACGACGAATTGTTTTAAATTATTCAACACCTTTACTTATTTGCGCATACACCCCAAGTATGCGAATGTGTAGCTAATCTAGCCTCTCTAGCCAGATCACCAATTCGTAGTGATCATGGGCAATCCATAACGGATCAATTTCCGATTTTTTTTTAACCTGCGTGCTTATAGTGCACGCGACCAATTTGTATGCTCAAGATTTATGTGCTCGATGCACATTGCTTGCTAATTAACATCTTATGAAAAAAACATATGTACTCCGGTATGCCTGTGGCATACTAATCATGCTTCTTAGCAAATATCCGCTTTCCTCCACTGCGCAAGAAACGCCACGTACTATTGTGAATGCCAGCTTTCGAGGCGTGGTGGTCGATGCTGAAAACCGTGCTCCAATCGAAGGAGCCACGGTAGCGTTGTATGGCGTAACGCATTCGGTAACCACCAATCGGCAAGGCTTGTTCACTTTCGTAACGGGACAAAATCTGCCCGCAAGAGTCGTGGTTTCCTCCATTGGCTATACACAGCAAACGGCCACCATACAAAACCCAGGCGATACAGTGCGCTTGGTAAGAACCAACAGAGCAGTAGAAGAAGTGGTCGTGGTCGGCTATGGTACGCAGAAGCGGCGCGAATTTACAGGTGCGGCGGCCAGTATTTCTGCCGAAGAAATTAAAGATGCACCCGTACAAAGTTTTGATCAAGCGCTCGCCGGAAAGGCGGCTGGTGTCAGCATCTCATTGCCCAACGGCTTGCTCAACAATCCACCGGTGATTCGCGTGCGTGGTGTCAATTCCATTTCCCTTAGTTCATATCCTTTAGTAGTGATCGATGGTATTCCGATAAATACCGGAGATATCGGAACGACCAATGTACCTAACAATCCATTGGCAGACATCAACCCAGCAGATATTGAATCAATCGATGTATTGAAAGATGCGGCTTCGACTTCCATCTATGGCTCGCGCGCTGCTGGCGGTGTACTTTTAGTGACAACCAAAAAAGGAAAAACTGGACGAACCAAAGTCAATTACGATGTGTGGGGTTCCGCCGTACGTGCTGCACGTTTGCCTCAATTGCTCAATGCGCAGCAATACATCGATATCAAGAATGAATCAGTGCGCAATAGCAAGCAGCTTTCTGGTAATCAAGATAATCCGGCGGTAGCCGATGCCTTATTTTTCCCAGAGTACGATGCAGCAGGCAATCTGATCGAAACGAATTGGTACGATCACATATACCATACAGGATACAGCCATAGCCACAGCTTGTCCATTAGCGGTGCTACCGAAAAGACGCAGTATTATATGTCCGGGAATTTCACCAGTCAGGAAGGATTCTTTGCGCGAAATAAGTTTGATCGACAAGGCTTACGCTTTAATATCGAGCACAAGGTGAATGATTGGTTTTCTGTAGGAAGTAATCTGAATTATAATAAAACGCTGAACGACGCACAGAATTCGGGTTCGTTGCAGAATAGTCAGTTGTTTTTGGTTGGAGGTGCGCGATTAGCATTGGCTTTGCCGCCCAATGTGTCGGCATTTAATGCTGATGGAACGTATAATTTGAGCTCGACCGGTTTGCTCGGGCCAGGAGCGAATCGCTTTACCAACACATTGTACAATCCCGAAGCGCTATTCGATTATAGTAGCTACACGACAGGGAATGACCATATCTTGGGAAATATCCATGCACAGATTCGATTGGCAGAAGGATTAAAATTTACCAGTACGTATGCCTTAGATCGAAATATCACCACCAACAAGACTTATCTCAGTCCTAATTTGGGGTCTTCTGGATTTTCCAATGGCGGTGCAGCCACCAACTTAAGTGGTGTGCGCAATAATTGGAATTTCATCAATACCTTGAATTTTGACCGTACGTTTGCCGAAAAGCACAACCTAGGATTATTGTTGGGTTACGATATCCAACAGTACAACAATGATATCTGGTTCGCAACACAAAATAACGCTGCCGATCCTTTCTTCGAAAACTTTCAAGGAAGTTGGGCAACGATATCTGCCGCTGGCGGTACGCTGACCGAACAATTTTTCCGATCCACTTTCTTTCGTGCTTCGTACAATTACGATCGGCGCTATTTCCTCACGGCCAATTTCCGTCGCGACGGCAACTCGGCTTTGGGAGCGAATAATAAATATGGCGACTTTGGCGGAGTTTCGGCCGGATGGTCGATCTTCGAAGAGGATTTTTATAGTGAGCACTTAGGCAATATTCTCGGCGATCTTCGTATCCGTGGTAGCTGGGGAAAAGTTGGTAATGGTAATCTATCGGCATTTCAATCTCTGAATCTTTATAGCTCTGCTTTGTATGGTGGCGTGTCTACATGGAATCTGTCACAAGCCGGCAATCCAGATCTTGGCTGGGAAACATCCGAACAAACGAATGTGGGGCTAACATTTGCTTTGCTGAAACGAAAGCTCAATGTTGATGTAGATTATTTTCAAAACAATGTCAATGGTTTGATCTTAAGTGCGCCGCAATCGCCATCAAAAGGTATTCCGGGCAATAGTATTGCCAAGAATGTGGGTAGCATGTACAACAGAGGTTTGGAAATCGCTATTCATGGTGATCTTATCCGCAATCAGAATTTCTCTTGGAATGCAGGTCTAAATATTACACATGTGAAGAATCGCGTCACTGCGTTGGCCGATGGCAATACCGATATCATCGGATATACACATACCACTACCGAAGCCAATAATATTACGCGTGTGGGGCATTCGGTCGGCAGTTTGTATGGCGCGTTGACCGATGGTGTGAATCCCGAAAATGGGCGTCGCATATTTATTAATCGCGATGGTGAACAAGTACAATACAGCGCCGTGGTCGCGCCAGGTCAGAGCAATTGGACCTACCTTGATGGCAGCATTGCCAACCCTATTACAGTAGGTGATTATCAAGTATTAGGCAATGCTCTGCCCACGTATTATGGTGGTTTTAACAACAACTTTCGATACAAAGATTTCGACGCAACAATCAACTTTACTTTTGCCGGAGGCAACAAAATTATGAATGGCACACGAGGCACGTTGCTCGATCAACGGTTTTTTAATAATTCTACTGAAGTATTGAATCGGTGGACCGAAGTAGGGCAACAAACGGATGTGCCACGGTTGGTTTATAATGATGTCATCTCCAATGGTTCTGCGGGATTTTCGATTTCGGACAATGCAGAAAAAGCAGATTTTCTGCGTCTGCAACAAGTCGTGCTCGGTTACACCTTTCGGCCAGCTTCATTGCAGCGCATAGGCTTATCCAGCATTCGAATCTATGCGCAAGGCGCGAATTTATTTCTGCTAACCGGCTATTCGGGTACCGACCCAGAATCTTCGTCTAATGGAAATTCTAACACCTCGATGGGCGTAGAAAAAAACTCTATTGGACAAGGACGTACATGGAGTGCCGGCTTGAATATTTCATTTTAATCGCTAGAAAACATGAAAAAATTGATAAAAAATAACCTTAAAAAATACATACTGTGGGCGTTGATTCCTACGGCACTTTTCCAGGCATGTAAGAGCGAGTCTGGATTGTATCCCGTTCCTGAAACCAGTATCTCTGATCAGAATGTATTCGATACGCCAGCACGTATTGAAGGACTGGTGAATGGGATTTATCGCCGACTAAAAACAGCTAGCTTGTATGGTGGACGCTACCTATTATATCAAGATGTGCGCGGAGAAGATTTTCTAAACGTGACTTTGAATAGTTTTACCGCATTTGACAGCTGGAATAATTCCTACAGTTCGGGTTCCAACGATATCAACAATTTGTGGTCTGAAGCTTATGCTACCATCAATAGCGCCAACATTGTGATTCACGGACTAAACAATACTGCCGTAATTCCTGAAGCCACGGCGGCGGCCTACATTGGTGAAGCGAAATTGCTGCGAGCGCTGTCTTATTTCAGTCTCGTCACTGTTTTTGCACAGCCTTATACCAGAGATCAAGGAGCTTCGCCAGGACTGCCATTGCGCTTGCAAGCCGAAACTGGTACGGAGAACAATGATCTGGCAAGGAGCACTGTTCGTGAAATTTATACACAGATTTTGCAAGATCTCGACGACGCCGAGCAAGCACTGCCAGACAACTATGCTACGGCATTGTTAAATACGACGCGTGCGCACAAAAATACAGCTACAGCGCTAAAAACGCGCGTGTATCTCACCATCGGAAACATTGAGAAAGTGCTAGAAGAAGCAGCCAAAATCGTTCCGCAAACTACCGCGCCATTTGCGGCGCAGCGAGGCGTAAACCATCAATTGCAGACAGATATACAAGTTGTGTTTGGCGGTAATTACACCACCACCGAATCTATTTTTAGCATGCCAATGACCGCGACCGATGCGTTATCTGGTCAATCTGCCCTAGGATATGTATATTTGGTAAACAGAGAATATTATGTGAATCCAGCAGGTATTCTGGGAGATGATTTTTGGGGCGCGAAAGATAGTCGACGCGCGTTTCTGCAAGCTAATGGTGAGCGGCACTATTTACGTAAATACGCAAAGGCATCGCCTTATGTAGATTATATCCCCGTGATCCGGTATGCAGAAGTCTTGCTGAATTATGCCGAGGCTGCAGCCGAAAATGGACAATTGGCGTTAGCGACTTCGCTAGTAGAAGCAGTACATCGCCGCTCGGATGCTAGTTTTACGATATCGCCAGCGGTTTCTGGCAACAAAAGCAATCTTTTGAATACGATCGCACTAGAAAGAAGAATAGAGTTGCTCGGCGAAGGATTGCGAGGAAATGATCTGCTTCGCAAGCTACAGGCATTACCAGCCAAGGGAGATGCCACTATACAGACACCGCAAGTAGAAGCGACTGCGCAGAACTATATTTTCCCACCGCCAAATACAGAATTGGCTACGAATACATTATTTAGATAACATAACACAGCATGAAAGCAAATATATATTTATCCTATTTATCCTTCTTTGCCGGATTGAGTCTGGTGCAGGCACAAGAATCAGCATTGCGTCTGAAGGGCACGGTGAAGCATTCGGATGCCGAATACGTGTATCTACATCGATTTGAGAACAAAACATTTACCGTGATCGACTCTGCGAAAGTGAGTAAAAAGGCTTTCTCCTTTACAAATCGAGTGCCTTTGCCCGATTTGTATGGCGTCTCGCTAGATAAGGAAAACGTTCCGGCATATGTGTTCCTTGATCAAGGGGCAACCAACATCGCGTTGGATGGCGAGGCAGCGGCGGGTGAAAGCTTAAAAGTGAAAGGATCGAAGGCGCATGCGCTGTTTGAAGCCTACAAAAAAGAAAAACAAGTCAATATAAGTGACTTTATTAAGCAACATCCAGACGAGATTGTATCTAGTTATGTGTTGTATCGTGACTGGTCGTATAAGCTATCGCCCGAGGAATTGGAGCGAAACATCGCTTTGCTAAGTCCTGCGCAGCAGCAATCGCGCTACACTAAGGATTTGCGTAAAATTATTGAGGTGGTACGGCAAGTAGCCGTTGGTAAAAAAGCACCTGCTATCGTAGCCGCTGATCCTGACGGAAAACAAGTCGCTTTATATGATAATCTAGGAAAATATACCTTAATCGATTTTTGGGCTTCTTGGTGTCCGCCATGTCGCCGAGAAAACCCAAATATCGTGGCCAATTATCAAAAGTACAAAGATCAGGGTTTTCAGATCTATGCCGTGTCTTTGGATAAGAAGAAGGAGCCTTGGCTAAAGGGAATTGCCGACGATAAACTGACTTGGTTGCACGTGTCCGAGCTCCGCTATTGGGATAGTGAGATCGCGGCGGCTTACGCCGTACGTGCTATTCCTGCCAACTTCTTAGTAGATGATCAAGGCATTATCGTTGCTAAAAATGTGAAAGGTGAGCGTTTGGGCGCTGTATTAGATAGTTTATTTAATGATAAAAAAGATCAAGGAAGCGAACGAGTGGGATTAGGTTGGAAGAATAATACGTTTAAAGGACAAGATCCGATCGCTTTTGAATCCACTGAAAATCGAGAAATTGATAAACAGCAAAAGCAAATATTCAGCACCGACGATCGCGTATTTTTTAGCAATGAATCTGCTGGTTCTCGTCTAAATAGCCTGACGCAATCTGCGGATGGAGTATACCAAATCCTGATCGCGCCAGAGCGTACACCGATCAATCAAAGTCCGTGGTATGCATTTGAGGCGTGGGCTACGCAAGACACCACGATCCAAGTTCAGATCAATTATGCAGATGGTTTTTACCATCGTTACGATCCAAAAATTAGTCAATCGCCCGATCAATGGACGAAAATCACTAACCTACAATTTATCAAAGAGGGCGAACGCAACAAAGCGGTGCGCTTTTCTCTGGCGCTACGCGCCAAGCCAATATGGATAGCTGCGCAAGAAAATATTCCATCCGAAAAAGTGTATAGCTGGTTAGAAAACATCAATCCTAAAGTCCATTTAGATAAAAAAGAAGTCGGCAAGACTGCGCTGCAAGCTCCATTATACGTGTATGGCGCTGGAAACGCCGAAAGTAAAAAACGCCTTATCGTGATGGGCAGGCAGCATCCGCCCGAGATCACAGGGCATTATGCTTATGCCGGATTTGTCGATTATTTATTGGGCGATACGCCCGATGCGCGCGCATTCCGTGAAGCATATTACGTATATTTCATTCCGGTAGCGAATCCAGACGGTGTCGATGAAGGGCACTGGCGTGCGAATGCTAATGGAGCAGATCTTAATCGTGATTGGGATGCTTTTCATCAGCCAGAAACACAGGCGCTGCGCGATTATTTTCAGCAAGAGATCAAAGCGCAAGGTAGAGAGTTGTATTTTGCCATCGATTTTCACTCCACAGGCAAAGATATTTACTACACCGTAGATCCTAACCTCAAAAGTCGTTTTCCGGGTTTCGTGCCCGAATGGATTGCTAGCTTGCGCAATGCCGTTCCGGGTTATGAGCCGCATGTAAAACCGCTGTACTTTGAAGGTCCAACTTTCACTGCATATAGCTATTTTTATAAAAACTACGACGCCGAAGCACTGGTATATGAGATCGGTGATGATACCGAACCAAAATTTATTGATCAAAAAGCGAAACTTTCTGCCCAAAAACTGATTGAAAAGTTGACACAGGCAGATACCAAAATATAATATGACAAGCACAACATTATCTAATACCTTTCTGGCCTTTATAGGTTTTATTATTTGGCAACCTGCTATAGCACAACAAAGCGATATTCGCATCAGTGATCTGAAAAAGATAAAGCAGATTACGGATGTGCAGGTGCCCATGAATGGGAGTGAAGTATCTTACGCAGTCAAAGACATCGTTGCGGATAGTAGCGTTATCGGCGGATTTACCTATCGCACGCAGTGGTTCACACAAGCATTAAAACCGCAAGCCACGACAAACAAACAATCGATCGCAACGCACGACAAACTCATTGAGCAAATCGCGTACGCACCCGATGGCAAAAGATGGGCAATTGCTAAACGAGTAGGAAAGGATAAGCAACTCTATGCGTACAATACAAACTTTTTAGATACGCTGTCGTTTTCCAAAATCATTCCGTATCAAGTACAACAGGTAAGATTCAGTGCAGATGGCAAGAAGGCATTGTTAGCCGTGCGTTTGACCTTGCAAGATCTCATCACGAGCAAGAATTTTAACCCAACGGATGCCATTCCGGCATGGTCTTTTGAAAAGCCGGGAGATGCTGCCAATAAGACGATACGTAAATCGACCGCACAAGCAGATGCCGATGGTGATGCCCAACAAGTAGCCGCTTACTTGCAGCAGAATGAAGAAAAATCCATCGCTAAGCTGACGAACAAACTACAATTTCAAACAGAAAGCTCCACCACTGGTACGCTCTACTTCACACATTGGTATACTGTTGATTTGACGGATACCACCAGCGCTAGACCACTCACAACAGGTTTCCGTTCGTACCCACGAGCAGAATTTATTGCCGCAGATCAGGTGATTGCGAGCGTAGATCGCGATACACTAGCGCATCCCGATCGAATTAATTCATCGGACATTGTGCTAATTAACATCAACTCCGGTACGCAAGAGCGCGTATTGGGCGACGGCGTACATCGCTATCAGCTGGAAGCTGTAGCGACATCTGGAAAGAAAGTAGCGATTAGCCAAGTGGCCCAAAATTCACTCACATTAGGCCAACTGTGGGTGTATGATACAAAAAGTTGGCAAGGTAAAGGCATAGTTCACGATAGAAATCAAGCGCAGGTACAATTTGGTCAGAAAGATGATGAACTCTACTTCTTGTCCTCAAGTAATGGCGGTAAGGTTATCAATCAGGTCGATTTATCTTCTGGAAAAGTTTTGGTGCTCACCTCAGTAGATGAAGGAATTAATGATTATTGGGTTGGCAAGAAGCAAGCAGTTTTTTCAAAAACGACGTATGCTAATCCGTCAGAATTATTTATCAGCACCTCGGATTTTTCCAAATCGGAAGCTATCACCCAAATCAATGCCGATTGGTTGGCTGGAAAATCCATCGCAAAACCAGAAAAATTCACCTTTACCAATGAGCTGGGATTAGAAGTGGAATATTGGTTACTCAAACCTGCAGCAGCCAGTACCTCACACAAAAGTCCGCTTTTAGTGCAGATTCACGGCGGGCCGGCTTCGATGTTTGGTCCTGGCGACGCAAGTATGTGGCACGAATACCAATATTTTATAGCAAAAGGATATGGCGTGCTGTATGGCAATCCTCGTGGTTCTAATGGCTATGGCGAAGCTTTTCTGCAATCCAATTATCGGGATTGGGGATTAGGTCCTTCTAAAGATGTTTTGACCGCTGTGGATAAAGTGGTGTCGCAAGGATGGGTGAATTCAAACAATCTGTATGTTACTGGTGGTTCTTATGGTGCATTTTTGACGACTTGGATTATCGCGCACGACCATCGTTTTCGTGCCGCTTCCAGCCAGCGTGGCGTATATGATTTGTACACTTTCTTTGGCAGTGGCAATGTATGGCCGATGTTAAAACGTTATTTTGGTGGTTTTCCGTGGGAAAATGGGATAAAACAAATCTTAGAAGAGCAGTCGCCTATAACGTATGCTACAGATATCCAGACACCGTTGCTTATTTTCCATGGTGAAAATGACAACCGTACTGGTCCCACGCAAAGCGATTATTTGTATAAACAACTCAAATATCTCGATAGAGAAGTAGAATACGTACGCCATCCCGATGCTGACCACGAAATTACCCGATCGGGCAACGTAGCACAGCGCATCGATCAAATGCTGCGAACATACGAATTCTTTGAGCGTTTTAGGGATTCGGATAGGTAAGACCTTCTGCAAAAACCTAAATCTTCATTAATTCGGAAAGAGTTATAGGATATGTTTCTCCCAGTAACTGCTGGTACTGATCTTTGAATCGATCATAGAAGTGGTTGGCTTGCGACGTCAAATGAAGATTTTGCAACGCAAGCAGCCCTTTTTTTAACCCCATTTCGTGAATAGGGTCGAGCACCATAAGTAGATCGGCAGCAGTGAAAAGCAAATGCCAATTATGCTGTTCTTCCAGAGTGAGAATGGTTTGTTGCAATCGTGAAATCAATTCTTCTTCGAGCTGGCCCTTGGCCTCGTCAAACAAGGGGTCGTCTGATCCCAATAAAAACTTGCCGCGGCGAATTAGATGACTGATATTTCTAGCGGTCAAATCCTTATTCTTTGCAATATGTGTTTGTAGTACGGCATAATCGCAATAGCATGGATGATCAATCACGACTCGATAATGTCCATGCTCATATACAATTTCGATGCCTTCCACCGTGCTAAGCGCTTTCCGAAGACTATTAATCGTGACACCGCGTGAGGTCTTTACCTTATCCTTAGGCTTATCGGGCCATATCATATAGCTGAGTAAAGTAGAACTGATGCCTGCGGCGTTACTGTGCAGAAGTATCAGACAAAATACCTGACGTAGCCGCGTACTGAAGAGGTGTGAAATGTCGTTACCACGACGGTCGATCACGGTGAAATCACCGAACAAAAAGATACTGTTTTGATCGGGGTGTTTCCATCCTGCTGGTTTAGGCAACCGATCGTCTGTATCTGTGCGCTGTAGACGCAATGGCAGCATGGCTTCGTCAGTAACTTGATGCTGTCTCTTCTGTTTTCTTCGAAAAATCCATAGAGCTGCTGCCACGATGCTGACCATAATAGCCACGCCAAACCACCGCCACCAGGCTTGGATAGCAGATGATGGAAATGCATGTAATGCTGATGGACTGATCGCCGGAAAATCTAGTTCATATACCGATAGTTTGGATCGAATATCGTCATCCGACTCTTGAACAATGGCAATGAGTTTCTGCAAATTTTTGTCGTGGTACAACTTTGCACGCGTGCTGATCTTATCTGAATAAATGGGGATAGAATCACCCAATTGTTCGTAGCTACCATCGCGCAGCGAAAAACGGCGCAGCTGGATCAATGAATGCGAAACATGCTCTGGATATCCAAGCATATATAACCATTTGTCGTCCGGGATTACCAATCCGCGAGCAGGTACAAAATGATGTTCTTTCCAATCCAGTTGCCACAGCCTTGTAGTTCTACCCGCGGACGGATCTACTTCATACAAATCATAGAAATACTTACGCCCGACGATATGCTGCCCAGATTCATTGCCCATTCCGCCGAACAAATACATTTTATTCGTGGCTTCGCTGTACCCCATGGAGGTGAAATACCGCGGTAATATCTCATCCTTAGAAAAGTTCTGAGATGCAGTCCACGAGGATTGATCTAGATCATAGCGCCTCATGTCGTTATTGTACAACATATTGCCAAATCCACCGAAAACAAATAAGGCCCGTTGATCTGCAAGATAATGTGCAGCGTGATGATTTAATTCCAATCCCAAATATCGATCACTTTCAACGCGCCATGTAAAATCGTCCAAACTTAGACTCGCGACAGTGGGACCGGAGTACGGATGCTCATAAAACGTCTCGTACACATAAAGCCGATTTTCGGTAGAATCAATAAAGCTGTTGCCTAACTTAATCAATATCGGACAAGGATTAGTAAACCGAATTGATTCGGTAGAACCGCCACGCAAATGATGGATGTATAGTGAATCGCTGTTGAAGTAGTAGGCGACATGCCGTTTCAGATCGTACTCAGACCCTGATTTTTGAGCTGAATACAGTGCACTACTTCGATTCCAGTGATATGCGCGATTGAGTAGCCATATTACATTGGAGACTTTGCCGCGTGGATGCCCTGCCTCATCGTGTAAGACCGTTCCCGTACTCTCGCGCATTGGAAATACGAACGCTTGCCGATCATCAGTAATGGCCAGTTCCCGGATTGAAAATGAGGGTACATCGATCAGGTAATCACTTTTGCCGAATACGACCACCGGAGAATAGTTCTTTAGTTGTGGTGCGCGCGTACTTTCTGTGGCCAGCTCGCCGACTGCAAGGGTAATGACGCCTTTGCGTAGGTCGTAGATTAGGCGGATAGGAACCCAACGTTGCAGATGAAGCTGATCAATATCAACGGTTAACCGGATCAGACCGCTTTTTCCTTCTTCATTGAAACGGAAAACGGCTTGTTGTCCTTCCTTATCAAAATAGAGATTGTAGGTTGGCTGTTGGTCTTTATCTTTGAGGCGTATCAGATATCCTGATGTATTATCATCACGGATGTGTACATCAAAATTGATATTTAATATACCTTTAAAGCTGAGATGATCTTCTTCGAACAGGCAGATTGAAGAACGTTGCTCGATAGGTTGATGATTACCTGTTAGCTCAATGCCTTGTGCCTGCACATCGTTTTGAAATACGTTGCTGCAAAGGCAAAAAAATAACAATACGATTAGAGGTAGATTAGTTACTTTCATCATCAAGCTTATCCCGGACTATCCAAGTCCATATTATTGGTAGTGTTGTTACATCAAATGTAATTAAAAAACTCAATAATCGTTTTAGCAGACAGTAGCCTTACGATAGTTTCTACCACATCATCAGCATGCGTTACAGAAATTTTGATTTGTTTTTTCGTAGGGTTAAGACTTTATTTAGGTGTTAAAAGACTTATTTTAACCCATAAATTAACCCCTGCGGCTCTATATTGCTTCTAGTGTGATCGGCTAGGCACAACCAAGCTAAGCAGAACGATAATTATAAACCAAATTCTCAACATTATGCAATCAAACCGTATTGTTCAAGTTGTCATCCGTACGACGCTTATGTCTGCAATGATGAGTAGTAGTGGCATATCGTCCTGCTCTCAAAATATCGCGCCACCTGTTGAAGAAGTAGGTGAGGCTGTAGATGATGCTGAATCGGAGATCGCACTGCGAAATCTTGAACGATCGATAGCACTGGTCGACATCACCATTCAGAAGCAATTTGATCCGCAAACTTTCGAAATGCGCCGATTCTACAATCCATTTACACAAGTTAAATCGGAAGAGCGAGCGTCGGTATGGATGTATACTGCCGGGATTGAGGCGGTTAATGCCATATTGGTTGGCCTACAAAAAGCAAAGCAAGCGAATGAAACAACTTTATATGATCAGCATTATCAGCGCTACGTGCAGCTATTGGATAATCTATACAATAATGCTGACTATTACTTAGGTACGTTTGAACTGGTTTCATACACACAAACACGCGAGTGGTCGGTGTACGCCGTTGATCGCGTCGGTCAAAAAGGACAGGCCAATGTAACGGGAGTACTCAATGTTTACGACGATCAAATGTGGCTCGTACGCGAGCTATTGGAATCGTACAAGATCACTGGAAATGAAGCGTATTTACAAAAAGCAGAATACCTGACCGAATATGTTTTAGATGGCTGGGATACGACCATCGATGAGCAAGGAAACGAAAATGGAGGCATACCTTGGGGACCAGGATATACTAGCAAACACGCTTGTAGTAATGGACCGCTAATTTCACCGCTAGTCTGGTTGCATGAAATCTACAAAAGTAAATCCGAACAGATAGAACAACGGTATATCGACCCTAAAGATCAACAAACACGACTGATCAAATCTGTTGACAAAGAAGCATATTATCTAGAATATGCCAAAAAAGTATACGAGTGGCAAAAGTCACATTTGTTGAACAGTGATGGCGTATATAGCGATATGATGGGCGGTTGTGTGCCCAACTGCGACATACAGTACGAAATAATCAATGGCGTACGATACCGTGCTAATACACCATTGCGAGATGCTGTTGGTGAAGCGTTTACCTATAACAGCGGAACCATGCTTTCCGGCGCAGCGATTTATACCGCGCGACCAAAGACGAATCCTATGCACGTGATGCACGTGAACTAGCTCAAAAGAGTTTTGTACGATTTGCCACCTTAGGACAAGATGTACCCCAGCACTATACTTTTGGAACAAACGGATTTAAAAATTGGTTTAACGGCATTCTGTTGCGAGGATACAAAGAGTCCGCCGCTTTATATACACAAAACGATGCCTACCTCATGGCTTTTCAGCGAAATCTAGATTACGGTTTTGAGCGCTACAATCAAGAAGGATATTTACCCACCAATCTACTAACTGGCTGGGGCGATGAACGCGACGGACAAGGCGTTGAAGGCATGTTCATGTTTGCTTACAGCGCACAATATGCTTTACTAAGCGAGCATCATTTGGCAGCCAAAAAGTAATTAACTGACAATGTTTCTCGCATATTATGGGCAAAGAAGCCTATCAGCGTGTTGGTTGAAGGAAAAGAAATGATGGATCCTTTGCATTGGGATGGCGGATCGAAGACATACCTTCTGGCATTTGAAAATAATGCAGCAGGTGTAACAGTCTAATGTGTGTGGTAGTCATCATTGGTTTAAATTGTGTTTGTTCGGCCGATCTTCGTTATGGAGATCGGTTTTTGTCCTTCATAAAAGCGGCTCATCATATACGATGAGCCGCTTTTATTTTTTTGTTGCTGTAAGTTATGCACTTATTTAGCATTACTATGTTCATCAATCCAATCTTGTATTATTCTCCAGTCATAATAGTGAAATACACGACCATTGCTCATGGCAATCAACATGCCATTAGGAAATTGAGGTCCTAAATCTAAATTAATCGCATCAGCGCCATCGCATTCGACTGCCGATACCGGAATTTCGCACAACAAAGTATGTGCATGTGGATTGGATTCTGTGCCTGCTCGGTTATATACTAGAAAAGAATTTTTTTGTTGATTAGAAACCAAGATGTAGCCTTCCTTATTTCCTTTTTTATAAATAGCAATGCCTTCGTGATCACGCAAAGCATCTTGTTGTCCGAAAAAGGCCAATTCTTCATTGCCGCCATCTGGGCTTGCGTAGTATTTACGCACTCCAGCAGTTTCGTCGGAGTAATACACATAGCCCAACTCATTATCTACAGCGATCGCTTCGATCTCTTTCTTGCCACTATACGTGCCGAATTTGCGGACGATCTCACCTTTTACCACGCCGTTTGCATCTGCCGACAATTTGTATTGCCACAAGTAGCTTCCCGAAGGCCCCGTCTTACGGCCAACAATTGCATAAATGGTTTGATTGGTTGAATCTGTTTTATCCGTATACAAGGCGATGCCCATGCCATCACGCTCATCTTCTCCCAATTCGCCTTCAAATATAGGAATACCACCATCGTCGATCGGTTTTAGATCGGGCAAAGCAAAAATGCGGATAGTATTAGATTTACGCTCGGTAGTCACCGCGATATCTGTTTTGACGCCGTTAATATCCAATCCGTAAGCGACGTCCACATTATTAGGGCGTTGCATGCCAATAAATTTATTGACAATCTTTCCTTGTAGATCATACACATACAATCCGCCATCCACCTCTTTATCCGTACCAATAACCAAGCTTTTTGCCGGGGCGGTCGGATGAATCCAAAAAGCAGGATCGTCGGTGTCGTACTCGGTTGGCTCGGTCACGATAGTTGGTTGGAGTGCATTAGGAGCAACGCTGGCCAGACGATCGCTACATGCGCCGAACAATAGGGCAATGATGCTTAGAGAAAATAAATTGTGCATTTTTTTATTTAGATGAAAAGTGTTGGTATAATACGGTCCCACCGTCGGCGTTTGCTTTAACGACTTGTACGATAAGTTGATTGTTCACGATCGAGAAAGTTAGGAATCCCGGTTCGGTTGCTGCGAATATGGTGCCTTCTCGTTCACCAGATTGGCGTACTTCACTTCCGGCACCCGATAGATATTGTGTTGTGAATCGTCCTGCTGGTTTGATGATTTGCAAATCATGTTCATGACCACAGATATAAGCATCTACTCTGTATTTGTCAAATAGGTCGGCAAATTGTTGTTCAAATTGTTTCGTGTCTTTGCTTTCCTTGCGTACACCTCCGCTATAAAGTGGGTGATGGCCGACAACCATCTTCCAGCCGATAGATGGATCGTTGTTTGCTAATTCTTGTTCCAACCAGCGCAGTTGTGCGGCCGTATCTTGCGCTACAATCCCATCGTATTTTTCAGGATTTTTGTGGTAGCTTTTGATAAAGGGATTGGTGTCCATGACCAACAACAGCAGTTTTTTGCCGTTTTCGAGTTCAAAAGTTTTCTTATAATAGCGATCGGGCATATTCCACCTTCGGCTCACGGCCGAATAATCGATTTGTGCTTGTACATTGCCGCGGTAATCATGATTGCCCAAGGCGACATACCATGGACGATATAAATTAGGATCCGTATAAATCGCTTCAAATGAAGAAATCCAGTGATAATCACGCGTGCTTTGTACGCCGTCAGGATAGAAATTATCGCCAACGGATAAAATAAATTCGGCATCGAGCGCGACAGTGGCATGCCCCATCTCACGAGCAACATCGCGCTGATAGTAATCGCCCACGCGTCCAAAATCACCCAATACAACGAAGTTAAAGCTGTCTTCGCTGTATGACAGTCCCTGAATATTTTTTCCTGTATATCCCGTTTGCTTTTCGTATTCGAAAGGACTAATTCTGTCTTGTGCTTGGCCATATAGGCAGCCGCTCAAAGCAAGAATAGTAAACAATGTGTATTTCATATTTATGCGGTGTTTATGACAGCTGCAACAGTGATTTTAGACTGTTGCAGCTATACCAGTTATGTGTATTGTTTAAGCGTCATTCTATAAATCAAACTTTAAACCAAGCGTATAGCGGGCACGATAATATTCTAATTGCATCATACGCTCGGTACTGCCTTGATAGTAGCGTAATGGTTGATTAGTCAGGTTGTTAGCTTCTCCAAAGATACGTAGCTTAGGTGTAATTTTGTACGATGCATTCGCATCTAAGAAAAACTGCTTATCATAATATGCGTCGTTGAAATCGGATTCGCCAATCTCATCCAGATAAGCTGCCGTAAAGTTGCTAGATAGACGTGCTGAGAATCGATTGTTTTCCCAAGAAAGGGATCCGTTGAACATGTGTGGTGCCGTTCTTGGCAATCCGAGTCCAGTACGTTCTTGGCCATCATCGTTGGTAATGCCTTTGGCTTTAGAATGGATGAATGTATAATTGGCGTACACACCAAAACCTTTCAAAAACCGTCCTGGCAAGAAATCTAATTGACGTTGAAAAGCTACTTCAAAGCCATAAACATCGACGTTATCCCCATTGCGAGATTGTACCAACGACCATTGTCCGGCATCATCTACAGGAATCGGATTAGTCACATTCGGGAAGTCGGCAGCAAATTTTTCACGATTATAATTAAGGTCGCTGTATTTGTAGATGAAATTGTTCAGGCGTTTGTAAAATATGCCTCCGGATACTAAGCCGACATTTTGGAAGTAGTTTTCTGCCATAAAGTCGAAGTTGTGCGCGTACGTCGCTTTGAGGTTAGGATTACCTGCAGTGATTTCTGTATCATCTGGAATGCTGTTTACGTAAGGTGCCAGCGCATAATAATTTGGTCTTGCCAAGCTGGTGGTGTATGCAGCACGTAAGATAAAATCTTGTGTAATAAGATGTTTGAACGTGACGCTTGGCAAAATATTCAGATAGTCGTTCTTATTATTGACCGAACCGATCAAATCTTCCTCGTTCTCGACATAATTACCCGTGTAGTCGATCTTTGTCCACTCCATACGTGCGCCCACGATCATCGAAGTACGATCTGTAATATTTTGATCCCAACGCAGATAATTGGCGAATATCAATTCTTTGGCGCGGTAATTTACGGCCAAGAACTCTTCTGGATTTACTTTTTGTGTAAATAAGCTCGGATTGCTGAAATCCAAACCGCCCAAATACCGTTTATCTACAAACGAACCGGGTGTGTATTGACTGCCTGGGGCATAGTTGTCGCCGCTCCAGTGCTCTAGTGGCATGCTTCCCATTGCACCGAGTGGACTGACAGGTTCGTAATCAAAAAAGATATTATCTCTTGACTTGGATTTGGCACGTAGGCGAGTTCCGACGCGCAAACGTCCTTTTTGATCTCTGATGACGCTGAGTGGAAAGCGGAAATTGGCCTTAAATCCAAATTCGTCTTCGGATGTGTAATTGTGGTTTTCCGACAAATCCCTCAGTGCAAACTGCGAATAGTCTTGGTATGGATCTCTGATTAGCGGCCTAGACATATCGCTTAGATCTTGATCTAAGCGTACACCGCTTTGCTGAAATTGCATGTATCGCTCATTCGGACGATCTTCAGATGCTTTGGAATAATTTGCTGCCCAATCAAAATCCAAGGTAGATGTCAACAAATGCTCACCTCTTAACGCAAAATTCATTACAGTTTGTCGTTCCAAGCGTGTATTGTCATTCCTATTATTGTCGATACCTCCTTTGGTTTCTCTGCGGATATTTCCAGTATAGCTTTGTGTATCTTCATCCCATTTTATACCCGTGTAGCGTGCTCTGTAGCGGTTTTCTCTATCATCGCGCCAATTATATATCGCATTCACTTCGATACGGTTACGTGAATTGAATTCGTAATCTGAAGCGAGTGATACACTACGACGAATACGTTGTACATCATATTTGCGAATGTCCATTTCGCTCATGCCTATGCGGCCATCGAAATCTTTCCAAGTAGCCTCAATGTTATCCGAACCGAAATTTTGAGCTTGTAGAGTGCCGCTAAGTACGACGCCTAATTTATTTTCTAGAAAACGATTGCCATACACTAAAGCACCATTGTACAATCCTTTGCCACGGATCGGCGCATAACCACCACTTAATGTGGCTGATATACGTTGTTTATTTGGAACAGCGCGCGTGATCAGATTTACCGAACCGCCAATGGCATCAGCATCCATATCGGGCGTCAACGTTTTGTTGACTTCGATTGTAGAAATCATATCTGCCGGGATTAAATCCATCTGCACATTTCGGTTATCACCTTCTGCCGATGGAATACGATCTCCGTTGATCGTTACCGAGTTCAATTCGGGAGAAAGTCCACGTATAATGATGTTCCGAGCTTCTCCTTGATCGTTTTGCATCGTGATCCCTGGTACGCGTTTGAGTGCATCGCCAATATTTTGATCGGGAAACCGACCCACTTGATCGGAAGAGATGATGTTAGTAATGTTGCTATTGTTTTTTTGTTGATTCAATGCTTTGGCTTGACCTTTGGCGATATCACCAATAATATTAATCTCTTGCAAAGAATGGCTCAATGGTTCAAGCAAGATTTGCAAATTTTCCTGTTGACCATTGTTGGTTATCTTTTGTGAATACATCTGATAACCCATATAGTTGACGGTAAGAGTGTAAGTGCCAATAGGAACGCCCAAAAATTCGAATGTACCAGTCGCATCGGACACCGTGTGTCGATTCGTTTCTTCCAGTCGAAGTGTGGCACCCGGCAAAGAAAAGCTATCACTGGCATCCAATATCTTTCCTTTTAAAATGGTAGTTTGTGCAATAGAACTGGTACAAATTAATACCAAGGCTAACGTATAAAATAATTTCATGTAGGTAGTTTGAATTTTGCACAAAACTATTCTACCTGCAATAAATACATGTTATGCCGTTGTTATGCTTAAGTTAAGTATATGACATCCATAATTTACTATACAGTATTTTCGATAATATCCTCTTGATTTTGAATCTGTTGCTTCTGTTTACAACATGTTATAAGTCGAACTTTAGGCCTAGGGTGTATCTCGCCCGATAATATTCTAGCTTCATCATGCGCTCTTCGCTACCTTGGAAGTATCGTAATGGCTGATTTGTAAGATTGGTTGCTTCCGCAAAAACACGAAGCTGAGGTTTGATTTTAAAAGTAGCGTTGGCATCTAAAAAAAACTGTTTATCATAATATATATCCTCGAATGACGAACTACCGATAGCATCTAAATACGCTGCCGCAAAATTGCTCGATATTCGTGCTAAGAAACGTTGATTTTCCCAAGATAATGAGCCATTGAACATCTGCGGAGCTGTTTTTGGTAAGCTTAATCCTGTACGATCTTCACCTTCTGCGATAGTAATTCCTTTGGCGATAGATCTTATGTACGTGTAATTAGTATAAATGCCAAAACCTTTTAAAAACTTACTTGGTAAAAAATCCAACTGTCGCTGAAATGCAATTTCAACACCATATAAATCTACAGCGCGGCCATTGCGCGACTGCCGAAAAGTCCATTGGCCAGCATCGTTATCAAGAATAGGATTAGGAAGATTTGGAAAATCGGAATCAAATTGTTCGGATGTGTAATTCAAATCTCGATACTGATAGACAAAGTTTTTTAGACGTTTGTAAAAGATGCCAGCAGAAACTAGTCCAATGTTTTGGAAATAGTTTTCGGCCATCAAATCATAATTCGTTGCAAATGTTGCACGCAAATTGGGATTGCCTGCTTCTATATTCCGATCCTCTGGCATACTGTTTACAAATGGTGCTAAAGCATAATAATTGGGTCTCGCTATTCCAGTGGTAACCGCGGCACGCACAATAAAATCGTCGGTAACTTGATGCTTGATCGTGATACTGGGCAACACGTTTAAATAATCATTCTTATTCGAAATCTGTTCAAGACGATCTTCTTGGATCTCAACATAATTACCGGTATAGTCCAGCTTAGTCCATTCCATACGAGCACCCATAATTATAGCGGTACGGTCGCTGATGTTTTGATCCCAACGAAAGTAATTGGCAAAGATCAGTTCTTTTGCATGGTAGTTTACTGCCAAAAATTCGGAAGGATCTGCTGCTTCCGAAAACAGATCGGAATTAGTTAAATTCAATTTCCCCAAAAATTTTCGGTCGACAAATGAACCGGGGATATATTGGCTGCCAGGTACGAAGTTGTTTCCACTAATGTCGATGAGCGGCAAAGTACTCATATCACTAAAAGGAGGAATCGGTGTGTACCGATAAAAAACATTGTCTCTCATTTTTGTTTTAGCGCGTAAGCGGGTGCCTAGCCGAATTCTACCTTTTTGTTGCGGGATCAAGTTTATCGGGAATCGTATGTTGGCTTTAAAGCCAAATTCATCTTCCTCTGTATAATTATGATTCTCAGTCAATCGATGTAACGTGTAGAGCGAGTAGTCATGATAATTATCCAATACCAGCGGTCTAGTGGGATCAGTCAAATCTTGATCTAATTGGATGTTGTTGGGCGATTGATATTGAATATAGCGCTCGTTTGGCCGATCTTCCAATGCTTTGGAATAGCTGGCTGCCCAATCGAAGTCAAGCGAAGAGGATAGAAGATGTTCACCCCGAACGGAGAAATTCATGACTTTTTGTGTTTCTAATCGAGTATTTCTATTGGCCGAATTGTCTAGTCCGCCTTTTGTTTGTCTTCGCACTCGGCCCGTATAACTTTGGAGCGTTTCGTTCCAAGTCATGTTTGTATATCTTGTTCGGTAGCGATTTTCGCGATCATCTCGCCAGTTGTAAATAGCGTTAATTTCGATGCGATTCCGTGCATCAAACTCATAATCGGATGCTAGTGAGAAACTCCTACGAATCCGCTGCACATCATAGCGCCGTATATCCATCTGGCTTAATCCAGTCCGGCCATCGGCATTCGACCAGATCGCTTCGATATTATCAGATCCATAATTCTGCACTTGTATAGTGCCGCTCATTACTACTCCTAATTTATTGGCTAAGAAACGATTGCCGTAAATTAAGCTACCATTATAAAGTCCTCTTTCGCGGATTGGCGCATAACCGCCACTCATGGTGGCAGATATGCGTTGTTTGTTAGGGCTGGCGCGTGTGACAAGATTGACGGATCCTCCGATGGCATCAGCATCCATATCGGGTGTCAATGTTTTATTGACCTCTAGACTCGAAATCATATCAGAAGGTATCAAATCCATTTGCACATTGCGATTGTTGCCTTCTGCTGAAGGTATCCGATCGCCATTAATAGTTACCGAACTCAACTCTGGCGCGAGCCCGCGAACGATAAGATCGCGTGCCTCGCCTTGATCGTTCTGTACGGCAATACCAGGTACACGTTTTAGCGCATCACCAATGTTTTGATCTGGAAAACGACCTACCTGATCCGATGATATGATATTAGTGATATTAATGTTGTTTTTCTGTTGGTTCAATCCCTTTGCTTGCCCTTTTGCCATATCGCCAATAACGTGTACCTCAGCAAGTTTGCGACCGATGGGGTTCAAAAGTATTTCTAGATGTTGTTGCTCGTCGCTCGCCGTTATTTCCTTTTTAAAAACTTGATAACCCATGTACTGTACCGTGAGTATGTAGGTGCCCACTGGTACGCCCAAAAATTCAAATGAACCATTTCCGTCTGATACGGTATGTCGGCCTGTGTTTTCCAAACGAAGTGTTGCGCCAGGGAGCGAAAATTTGTCACTGGAGTCCATAATTTTACCTTTTAGTACGATGTTTTGGGCGTGTAGGCTTAGGCTTAAAAACAGTAGGAGTAGGAGTGTGAATAGTTTCATTTTTGCATTTAAATTTTAACTTCAAAAATATATTTGTAATAATAAATTAAAGTAATTGATATGTTATGATGATATTAAGCCTAGTACAATGTCACTTTCATACCACAAGATTGGTTGCATCGTGTTACAACCCTAGTTCCTGAATGGATATTTCACGCATTTCAACTTTGCGAACTTTGCCTGAAACGGTCATTGGGAACTCTTCAACAAACTTCCAATACAATGGTATTTTGTATTGAGCAATTTTGCCTTCACAAAACTGCTGTAATATCTCAACATTTGGGGATACGCCTTTTTTTAGCTTTATCCATGCCATTACAGCTTCTCCAAATTTGGGGTCGGGCACGCCGATTACTTGTACATCTTGTATATCCTCGTGTTTATACAAGTATTGTTCGACTTCCAACGGTGATATATTTTCACCACCACGAATAATCATATCTTTTAATCGTCCTGTAATTCGGATATAGCCATCTTTGTCCAAAATGGCCTCATCTCCACTATGCATAAAGTTATCCGAATCGATCGCTTGGCGAGTAGCAGCGTCATTATCCCAATATCCCAGCATGACTGCGTATCCTTTAGTACACAACTCGCCTGGTGCTCCGATCGGAACGATTTCGCCAGTATCGGGATTTACTATTTTGATCTCTAAATGATCTTGAATACTTCCTACGGTACTTACCTGCTTTTCAAGTGGGGCGCCAATGACGGTTTGGCAACTTACAGGTGATGTTTCTGTCATCCCGTAGCATACGCTAACTTCATGCATGTGCATCTTACTTTGTACTTGCTTCATAATTTCGATGGGGCAGGGAGATCCAGCCATGACGCCCGTCCGTAAAGTAGAGAGATCAAATTCTGCAAAATTAGCCATTTGCAACATGGCAATAAACATTGTCGGGACACCATATAGTGAGGTGCAGCGCTCGTCTTGCACAGTTTTTAAGGTAATCTCAGCACTGAAGCTTTCGGTCGGAATTACGATTGTGGATCCATGAGAAGTACATGCCAAATTTCCAATGACCATTCCGAAGCAATGAAAGAAGGGAACGGGAATACATACACGATCTTGCTCCGAATAGTGTAGCCTTTTGCCAATAAAATATCCGTTGTTTAGAATATTACTATGCGACAGTGTTACTCCTTTAGGAAAGCCGGTTGTGCCTGATGTATATTGAATATTGATGGCGTCGTCATAATGCAAATTTGCTTCTGCCGTACGCAATGCTTCTTCTGTAATAATGCTTCCTGCGTGCAGGAAAGCTTCCCAGTCTCTATCCAAGAATATCACCTTTCTTAAGTTGGTATTAGGCAATACGTGTGCTACCATACTTTCATAGTTACTCGTTTTGAAGTTACTTGCCGATATTAGTACCGAACTACCAGATTGGTTTAATACATATTCTAATTCTGATTTGCGATAAGCCGGATTAATATTTACCAAAATTACACCGATACGTGCTGTCGCATATTGAATCAATATCCATTCATAACGATTCATGGCCCAAATGGCGATTCGATCTCCTTTTTTCGCACCCGTTGCCAATAGGGCTTTGGCCACTTTCGATGTTTCTTCCCACAGTTCTAGATAGCTGATTCTGTACTTTTGCCAGTGCGATACAATAGCATCTTGCGCTGGGAATGCGGCCACTGTACGTTGCAAATTAGCGGCAATGGTTTCTTTCAATAGAGGAACCTCTGCTTTCCCTTTAATGTGTGATAATGTCATCATAATATTTGGCTTATATGATCAAACAATTTAATGTTAATTCAACTTACATGTACAACAGATTAAATTTTACGATTTATCAAAATGTACTATTGGTGTAATTTTAGTAGTTTTGGTTAAAATAAGTAAAAAGTAGCAGTTTATAATTTTATTATGAATAAATACCGACTTCTTCTGCTAGCGGCTCTCATCTGCTTCGGGGCACAGGCGCAAAATTTAAAAGCAGTTAACTATCATGATGGCCAACAGAAACTGTCTGGATTAGTTACGTCCAACGCGGATCAGCAGTTGCCGGGAGTACTCATTCTACCAGCATGGAAAGGTATCGATCAGGAGGCCAAAACTGCTGCACTCGAATTAGAAAAGGAAGGTTACATCGCTTTTATTGCAGATATCTACGGAGAAGGTAATATTCCGTCGGATAATAAGGAAGCTAGCCAGATAGCATCGCATTATAAAAATGATTATAAATCGTACCAACATCGGATTGCTCTTGCACTCGCAGAACTTAAAAAGACGAACGCTTTATCCGATCAGATTGCCGTGATTGGCTATTGCTTTGGTGGCACAGGAACATTGGAAGTAGCTCGAGCAAATATGGATGTGTGTGGCATCGTTTGTATCCATGGCGGCTATGCAAAAGCGCCCGATCGAACCAATTCGACCATTCATGCAAAAGTGTTGATCGAGCACGCCGCCAATGATAAGTCTATTTCAAAAGCAGATTTTGATCAGCTCGTGCAGGAATTAAATGATGGCAATGCAGATTGGCAAATCATTACTTATGCAAACTCAGAACACACTTTTACCAGTCTAGAGTCCAGCGATTATAATCCCGTAATGGCTAAAAGAGCTTGGAATCATACCTTAATGTTTTTGAACGAAGTCCTCAAATAAGTGCTAATGAAAACTTGTACATCCGTAATCGGCGTTTTCGCTTGATATTGAGTAGTTGTATGAATAATACGAAAGATAATAAGTTGATCGAAGTGGCTCAATTTGGTAAGAGCATGGCGATAGGATTAAGTGTAAATCAAGATAATCGCGTATTTGTATCTTTCCCCAACTATGATGGTGCTGGCCATTTGGCCTTGGCAGAAGTAGTAGATGGTGAACTACATCCGTATCCTGATACGGCCTGGAACAACAAAAGTTTGGAGCAAAGCCGTTTCCTACGAATACAAGATCTGTTTGTAGACGCAGAAGATTTCTTGTGGGTGCTGGATTCCAAACCCGCGGCGTCTGGAGACATCTTTGCTACTGGAGGAAACGAAAAATCCGGGCATTTCAAATTAGTGAAAATCAATACACAAACGAATCGGGTGGAAGATACTTATTTGTTTGAGGATTTGGACAAATCCAAGTCGGCTTTGAACGACGTGAGAGTCGATACTGAAAAGAACCTGGCTTACTTTTCAGATCCTGGTACAGCATCTATCGTGGTGTTGGATTTGCAGACTAGAAAAACGCGCCAAGTATTAGCCAATACCAATTTTACTTTAGCGGATGACATTGTTTTGGAATATGACGGTGTAAAAATGCAAGATAAAGATGGCAATCCATTTTCTTCACACATCAACAGCATTGCGCTGACGCATGATTTTAAGTACTTCTATTTCAAGCCGATCAATAAGCGAAACCTCTATCGCATCGAAACAGCTTATTTGGCCAATACGACACTTACCGATCAAGATTTGAGTGAAAAAGTGGAAGATTTGGGGGATGTAGGTATTACGCATGGCATGGTCGCTGATGCGATAGGCAATATCTATTTTGCCTCATCAGAAGATTTTAAGATAACGTACATCACGGCCGACGGCGTACTTAGCACTTTGCTAGAAGACCCACAATTGATCTGGCCTGATTCTTTTGGTATCGGTACGGATGGATACCTCTATTTTACTTGCGCGCAATTACAAAGATTGCCGCAATGGAACGATGGTGATGATAAAACGGACTATCCGTACAGAGCGTTTAAAGTGCGATTGCCATAAAAAAGTAGCAGATGCCCGTTTAGTTTAGGCTTAAAGGTTGCGCGCTTCTATAATATTGCTTGCTCTCGCACACGATTAATCGCTAAAAGGCTCTAAATTCCGTTTTGTCGTTTTCGGTATGCACTCGGCGTTTCGCCAGTCAATTTTTTAAATAACCGGTTGAAATACGATATATTATCAAACCCCAGTTCATAAGCAAGTTTCTGAATATTGATATTTTCAAGCACAATCATTAGCTGTGCTTTCTCGATCTTTTTTTGATTGATGTATTTTCCCGGAGTACTTCCTAGCTGCTTTTTGAAGGCTCTAATCAAGTGATCTTTCGTCAGAAATGAAATTTCCGCCAATTCGTCGATACCAATGACCCGATGCAAATTTTTGTGGATGTGATCCAATACTCGGATCATACGCTCGTCGGTATGGGGCAATTTTTCTGTAGCGCCCGATAGAAATCGCGAAAGCAGTTGTTTGATAATCGCTTGACTTTCAATTTCTAGTGCCAAAGGCGTGTGGCTATTTAATGCTAAGTTTTTGATAAGCTCCGATGAGGTGTCGTAAGAAGACGGATCATAAATAGAAAGCTCACGTTCGGGATTCAAGAGATGTAAGCGATCTACCAACATCGCGACAAGCGTATCACTTTGGATCTCCATCGGAAAATCCAAGCGATCAAAGATGGAACTTTTCTGATCTAATTTTTCGTATATGTGTATATAATAGAGTGAAAATTCTCCATCACACGCATAACTATGCTGCGTGTGTGAGGGCGTTAGATACAAATGGTTCTCCTTTAACTGATGAAACACGCCATCCCGATGTATTTTAGCACTTCCTTTCCGCACAAGATGTAGTCTGGCAAATGGGCTGTTGATGTTTTTCCAGTTCCAATCGGCATGATGTTCTGCATATCCAATATTCAATAAAATAAAATCTAAAGGATACTTTTCATTTTGCATACCCGAAGTTGGTTAGTTTTATAATTAGGGGAAATTACGCTTTTCACACTATATTTTTATAGTTATTCTTTGATATCGATTAAATATAGCAAAGGAGGGATGATAATATCATTTTTAGCAACTATCAAGCGCAGAATATTTATCCGCATATCGAAGAAGATTGGTTTCTTTCGTTTTGTGATTAGAGTGAGGTCGTATCATTTACGCGCTTAAGTTTACTCTATAATCGTTTACCGCAGCAAAATAGCGAAGTAAATAGTAATATAATTTGTGCCAGATAAAGAAAATGTCGATAATGTTTAAGTTTATGTCGATATCGTTTTTACATTGTTTACTTAGATAGAGTACCTTTGGTATAATAAATAACAATTATAAACCCGCAGATCAACAGTTTTTACGAAAAGTAGAACTAAGCGTTGACTTGTACGTAATTTTAGATCACTAAAAAACTAGTTATGGATAGAAGAACCATGATCAAAATATTGGGGACTGCAGTGCCTGCATTGTATTTAAGTAATGCGTTAAAAGCTGCTGAAAATTGGACTAAAGTACCTTTTAATCCCACGTGGTCATCACTAGAAAATTATAAAGTACCTACTTGGTTCCGAGACGCCAAATTTGGCATTTGGGCACATTGGGGACCGCAATGTGAACCAGAGCGTGGCGATTGGTATGCGCGTGGCATGTACCAAGAAGGATCCGATCAGTACAATTATCATGTGGAGAAATACGGACATCCTTCTAAATTTGGATTCAAAGATGTTATTAACCGCTGGAAAGCAGAGCAATGGGATCCAGAGGCATTGATGGATCTGTATAAAAGGACAGGTGCGCAATATTTTATGGCACTAGCCAATCATCATGATAACCTAGATCTGTATAATAGCAGTCACCATGCTTGGAACAGCCTCAACTTTGGTCCTAAAAAAGATATTGTTGGAGGTTGGGAGAAAGCTGCTAGGAAAAGAGATATGCGTTTTGGCGTGAGCGTGCACGCAGCCCATGCGTGGACTTGGTACGAAACAGCTCAACGTTCGGACAAAGAAGGTCCTTTGAAAGGTGTCCCTTACGATGGTAAGATCACGAAGGCAGATGGAGAGGGAACTTGGTGGAACGGTTATGACCCACAAGAATTATATGCGCAAAATCACGCTTTAAGTAAAGATAGCTTGAACGACCATAAAATCCACGAACAATGGCATTGGGATGTCAAGACCGGAGTAAGTGTGCCAACAACTCCTTATTGCGAAAATTTCAGAGACCGTACTATCGAACTTATTGATAATTATAGCCCCGATGTGGTTTACTTCGATGACACCGCGCTTCCGCTATGGCCGATCAGTGATGTTGGCTTGGAGATCGCTGCTCACTACTATAACAAGAGTATGGCGAAAAACAAAGGTAAGAATGAAGCCGTCATCAATGGAAAGATACTCGATGAGCAGCAACGCAAGTGCATGGTGTGGGATATAGAACGCGGACAAAGTAATCGTATCGAGCCCGAGCCTTGGCAAACCTGTACTTGTATTGGACAATGGCACTACGATCGTAGGGTGTATGATAACAATCACTACAAATCGGCCAAAACGGTGATTCACATGCTTGCAGATGTAGTAAGTAAAAATGGAAATTTACTACTAAGTGTACCACTTCGTGGCGACGGCTCATTGGACGACAAAGCCCGTCACGTAGTCGAAGGCATAGCAGATTGGATGGAAGTAAATGGTGAATCCATCATCGGTACGCGGCCTTGGCATAGCTTTGGAGAAGGTCCGGCACAGGAAGAAGCACCCGAGCTACATGCGCAAGGTTTTAATGAAGGTAAAGGCAAGCCTTTTACCGCAGATGATATCCGTTTTACTACAAAAGGAAATGTGCTGTACGCCATAGTAATGGGCTGGCCCAAAACAGACCGTGTTCGTATTGCCTCACTCGCTAAATCTGACGGTGCCGATACCAAAAAAATTAAGAAAGTTTCGTTATTAGGACAGAAAGGATCGCTGTCCTTTCAACAGCAAAAAGATGGCTTGCATATCACCATGCCCGTAAATGCAGTTGAAAACACGATCGCGGTCGTATTTCGGTTGTCTTAGTAGCGAGTAAGATTAGGTTTATTTATTAGTTTAATACCAGCGACGTTCGGGTTTCAAACCTTGAGCGTCGCTTTCTTTTTTCTCGGCGCTTCATGCTCGCTATCAAGTCGATATTGTGTTATTTTTTATCGATTTAAGATGGTCATTTCTTATTGCAATCCACCTAATTTGGCTTCTACTTAAATAACCAATTATTAAGCTGAATCAAAGTCATTATTCGTATTTCGCCGAAAGCGCAGGACTTTTCTACAGATGATTTTAAGTAAATCATTGCACGCATAAAGCTGCTTTTGTGATAGAAAATTCTTGCCTCTTTTTAGGCCATTACAATGGTGATCTACCAGACAAGACAACCAATTTTTATTAACCTAAATAGTATTTAGTATGACACGAAGAATATGTCTATTCCTCTGTAAAAAGCAAATCTATTCCATAGCTGCTGTTTTACTCTTGCTGCTCGTCGCCGGCTTTGACGCGCAGGCACAACGAGTGACCGTATCCGGTACCGTAAGAGATAGTACGCAAACCATGAGTGGTGTTACCGTGCATTCGGCTGGTGGCGATGCTATCGTAAAAACGGATCAAAACGGGCAATACCTCATCAGTGTTGCCATGGGCAGTACGCTGACTTTTTCCTTTATTGGTTATCAAACTCAAACCCTGTCTTTGGCTCAATATACTCCACTTCCTAGCGGGGAGTATAAGATCGATGTCGCGCTGCTTTCCAATGCGTCCGATCTGGAAGAGATGACGGTAGTCGCGTTTGGTAAACAGAAAAAATCCAGTATGGTGAGCGCAATCACTACGGTCAACCCAGAAGAATTGAAAGTGCCATCCAGCAATTTGACGACCGCTCTCGCAGGGCGAATAGCTGGTGTGATCGCTTATCAACGTAGTGGAGAACCAGGGCAGGATAATGCTTCCTTCTTTATACGTGGGGTCACGACATTTGGGTACAAAGTCGACCCTTTGATCCTCATCGACAATATTGAAGTAAGCAGTACGGAGCTTGCGCGTATGCAGCCCGACGATATCGAAAGTTTTTCTATCATGAAAGATGCTACGGCGACGGCATTGTATGGTGCGCGAGGTGCGAATGGCGTAATCCTAATCACGACAAAAGCGGGAAAAGAAGGGCCAGCAAGGATTTCGTTTAGAGCAGAAAACTCTATTTCTACGCCCACACGAAATGTGCAGTTGGCCGATCCCATCACTTATATGGAAATGGCCAATGAATCTGTCCTAACCCGAAATCCGCTCGGAGCTACTCCCTATTCGCAGAATAAAATCGATCAAACTAGAAATGGCGGGAATCCCTATATCTATCCAGCTGTGGATTGGATGAATACGCTATTGCGCGACTATACCATGAATCAACGGTATAATTTCAGTGCAAGTGGAGGAGGGCAGATTGCACGGTATTATATAGCAGGAACGATGAATCAGGACAATGGTATTTTGAAAGTAGATCAGCGAAATAATTTCAACAGCAATATCAACCTCAAATCATACCAATTGCGATCCAATATCAACTTAAACATGACCCCTTCTACGGAGGTAATCGTGCGCTTGTCTGGTAGTTTTGATGATTATCGTGGACCGATAGATGGCGGTTCTGGCATGTATTCAAAGATTATGCGCTCCAGTCCGGTAGATTTCCCAGCTTATTTCCCAGCCGAATTAATGCCACGAACCAATCATATTCTATTTGGTAATGTCGAGGGTGCTTCGCTAATCAATCCGTATGCAGATATGGTGAAAGGGTATAAAGATTATTCCAAATCACTGATGAACGCACAATTTGAGGTAAAACAAAACCTCAGTGCCATCACCCAAGGTTTGAGCGCTAGGGGATTGTTCAACACGTCGCGCTATTCTTTTTTCGATCTAAACCGAAACTATAATCCTTTCTATTACCAAGCATCTGGTTATAACCCCGTGACGGACAGATATACATTAGCTTTGCTCAACGAAACATCCGCAACCGAATACCTCAACTACAATGAGGGTGCAAAAGATATAAATACCACTATTTATATGGAGGCGGCAGTGAATTACATCAAGACGTTTGAAGAAAAGCACGATGTAACAGGTATGCTGGTGTACATCAGGCGGCAGCAGCTTTTTGCTAACCAAGGCACTTTACAACGATCACTTCCTTATCGCAATCAAGGCGTGTCCGGCCGATTTACATACAGTTTCGATAATCGGTACATGGCAGAGGTCAACTTTGGTTACAATGGTTCCGAGCGGTTTTATCAAACAGAGCGCTACGGTTTCTTTCCAGCAGTTGGAGCGGGATGGTACGTTTCCAACGAACCGTTTTGGACACCGCTGGCGCATACTGTCAACAAACTGAAGCTTAGAGCAACCTACGGTATGGTTGGAAATGACGCCATTGGTGGGCCCGATGACCGTTTTTTCTATTTATCTGAAGTTAATATGAATGATGATGGTCGCGGTAGTGTTTTTGGCGAAAATTTCAATTACTACCGTCCGGGCATTACAGTCAATAGATATGATAATCGGCTGATTAGTTGGGAGAAATCTAAAAAACTTAATACCGGCGTAGAATTGGGGCTATTCAATTTTCTGGATATTCAGGCCGATTACTTCCACGAGATTCGAGATAATATTTTGATGGATCGCGCCGCGATACCCACCACGATGGGGCTTTCTGCAGGCGTTAGGGCAAATGTTGGAAAAGCCAAAGCATACGGTATGGATATTTCTGTCGATGCCAATAAATCGTTTGGCGATTATTGGATTCAGATGCGTGGAAATTTCACCTATGCAAGGAGCGAATTTTTACAATATGAAGAGCCTGAATATGCCGAACAATATAAGCTGAGGCCAGGAAACTCTATTAATCAAACATTCGGATTAGTTGCCGAAAGGTTGTTCGTAGATGATTTTGAAGTGGAGAATGCGCCTCGTCAAAACTATGGGGAATACATGGCAGGCGATATT
The DNA here is from genome assembly GCF_001586775.1 of Sphingobacterium populi. Lineage (GTDB taxonomy): Bacteria > Bacteroidota > Bacteroidia > Sphingobacteriales > Sphingobacteriaceae > Sphingobacterium > Sphingobacterium populi. Next base: position 463,379 of record NZ_LQXS01000001.1, read on the forward strand.
AAATACAGAGATCTGAACGGCGATGGCCGCATTACCAATCTAGATCAGGTGCCGATCGGTTTCCCGACAGTGCCCGAAATCATCTATGGTTTTGGTTTCTCTACTGGTTACAAGGGCTTTGACCTATCCGTGTTCTTTCAGGGATCTGCACGTTCATCGTTCTGGATAGATCCGAGAGCGACTGCACCATTTGTGCCGTATAATTATCCTAACGAAACTCTTCCAGGTACACAAAATGCACTGTTGGAAGCGTATGCAAATGATTATTGGTCAGAGAGCAATCGCAACTTATATGCTCTATGGCCAAGGTTAAGCAACAATATCAACGAAAACAATGTGCAAACAAGTACTTGGTTTATGCGCAACGGTGCATTTTTAAGGCTCAAAACATTGGAGTTTGGTTATAGCTTGCCACAAAGAACGATAAAGCGTGCTAAGCTTAGTACAGCCAGAGCATATTTGAGCGGAATTAATTTGGCCAGCATCAGCGGTTTCAAATTGTGGGATATAGAGATGGGCGGCAACGGCTTGGGCTACCCCGTTCAACGAGTTTTTAATATTGGACTTCAATTAGGATTTTAGATGAAAAGATATGGAATAATCAGTTTGTTATCCCTGTTGGTGATGACAGCCTGTCAAGATTATTTGGATATTGTCCCAGATAATGTCGCTACGATAGACAATGCATTTACGAACCGCAATGAGGCAGAGAAATTTTTATTTACTTGCTATTCGTACCTGCCTCAAGAAAGTTATGTATATGAAAATCCTGCTTTGTTGGGCGGCGACGAACTATGGACTTACTGGCCGATTACAGGACTTAGCAGGCTACCGTCTTTACCACAGCAAATCGCCCGTGGCAATCAGGGTATTGTCGATCCTTACCTAAATTATTGGGATGGATGGCAAGCCGGAAAACCCTTGTTTAGAGCACTCAGGGATTGTAACATATTTTTGGAGAAAGTCGACCAAGTGGTAGATCTGGATCCGTTTATGAAGGATCGCTGGGTAGCTGAAGTGACTTTCTTGAAAGCATACTATCACTTCTACCTGATGCGCATGTACGGGCCTATTCCCATTGTAGACAAAAACATTCCTATATCTGCTTCCAAAGAAGAAGTACGCGTGTTTAGACGGCCGGTCGACGAAGTTACGGATTATATAATTAGCCTAATTGATGCTGCTGCGCCGCAACTACCAGATATCATTCAGAATCGAGCTTCCGAATTGGGTCACATCACCAAACCTATTGCTTTAGCCATCAAAGCAAGAATCTTGGTGACCATGGCGAGTCCGTTGTATAATGGCAACAGAGATTATGCCTCCTTAACCAATAAAGATGGTACAAAACTGTTTGCAGAACAGGAAAGCGATGCCAAGTGGACGCGCGCGTTGCAAGCTTGTGAGGAGGCCATCGCGGCCTGCGACGTAGCCAATATTAAGCTGTTTAAATTCAATAGCAATCTGGTTGATATCAATGAGCGACTTCGGCAGGAAATGGATTTGAGAAATAGCATTGCCGAACCTTGGAACGAAGAAGTGATCTGGGGCTTTACCAATGGTACAGGCTCGGGTATTCAATGGCAAGCTATGCCCCGCTTAAATCCGGCTTACTCAAGCAATGAAACAACGACTGGGCAATTGGCACCAACACTGAAAATCGTCGAAAACTTTTACACGCGTCGCGGCCTGCCCATCAACCAAGACAGGACTTGGGATTACAATGGAAGATACGATTTAAAAACGGCCGATATAGAGGAACAGGATTACCTGCAACAAGGCTACACCACAGTCGCTTTGCATATGCAGCGAGAACCGCGCTTTTATGCCAGCTTGGCGTTTGACGGATCACTTTGGTACATGCAAAATGGCACATGGACAGTGCAGGCAAAAGCGGGCCAGGCACAGTCGCGCAAATCTGCTTTTGGATATTCAATCACAGGTTACTTTCCCAAAAAATTAGTCAATTGGAAATTTGTCATTCAGGCCGGACAAGCCATATCTGTTGAACAGTATCCGTGGCCAGTGATTCGATTGGCGGACCTATATTTATTGCATGCTGAAGCGGCAAACGAAGTTCACGGTTCGACCGATGTCGCGTTCGAATACCTAGATCGCGTCAGAGAGCGTGCCGGAATTCCAAAGCTTCGCGAAGCTTGGAGTCAGTATGCCAGAAATCCGGAATTCATTCAAACAAAAGAGGGACTTCGTGAAATCATTCATCAAGAGCGCATGAATGAGCTGGCTTTTGAAGGTCATCGCTTTTGGGATCTCCGACGCTGGAAAGAAGCTTCCGAAGAAATGAACAAGCCGGTATACGGTTGGGATATTGATCAAGAATTGGCTGGTAACTATTACCGCAGAAAACTTTTATACAGCCAACGCTTCACGGCTCCCAGAGATTATTTGTGGCCAATTAGCGAGTACAGCATGGTGGTCAATCCGAATTTAGTTCAAAATCCAGGGTGGTAATAAATGATGTTATGAAAAAAATACTTTATATAACTTTTAGTATAATCATGATCAGTATGATCGGATGTACCGAAGATAAACTAGCGCCTCTCTATTCCGAAGGGGATAGTCCCGGCAACGTGACGGTGCAAAATGTAGAATCTTTGCCTGGCGCGGTCAAAATAACATACAGTTTACCGGCTGATCGCGATTTGCTGTATGTGTTGGCAGAATATACAGATAAATATGGACGGACAATTCAGGGCAAATCCTCCACATATACCAATACGCTGACTATTGACGGATTTGCTGATACGGCATCATACGAATTGTCTTTGTATGCGGTGAGTCGTACCGAAGTACGTTCAACCGCTACTTCGATTCAAGTTAAATCCCTTTTGCCGCCGGTCTACCAAGCAAGGAATACAGTCGCGCTGCGATCCGATTTTGGCGGGGTCAATGTATCGTTTAATAATGAAGCCGAATCGCCCTTAGCTTTAGTTGTCAGCTACAAAGATAGTCTGGGAAGGTATGTCGACACTGAGACCTTCTACACCTCTACAAAAGAGGTTTCATTTACGGCTCGTGGCTTTGCTTCGAAAGAAACGGAATTTGCGGTGTATCTCCGAGATCGGTGGAATAATCGAACGGACACCATATTTGAAAAATTGGTACCTATTTTTGAAAAAGAGCTGGATAAATCCCGTTTTCGTGCCGTCAGTTTGCCAACCGATGTGGCTGTAGGTTGGGGATTACCTATTCCTAATCTTTGGGACAATACGATCACTGAAGAAGGTTACATGTGGCACTCTACAGATGCACCTATGCCGATGCATATCACATTTGATCTAGGCGTGGAAGCCAAGTTGAGTCGTTTTGTGCTCTGGCAGCGACAAGGGCAATGGATTTACAATCACGGCAATCCGAAACGCTACGAAGTGTGGGGATCGGTCGATCCACCAAATAATGGCAGTTGGGATAATTGGACTTTGCTTGCCTCATGTGTTTCAGAAAAACCATCCAAACAACCATTAGGTAGCAATACATCGGAAGATGTAGCTGCGGCAGCGCGCGGCGAAGAATCCAATATATCTTTAGATGCACCGCGCGTACGGTATATACGCCTCAAAATATTGGAACCTTGGGTGGGTAAAGGTGGACTGGCCTCCCATGTCTCCGAAATGACTTTCTTTGGTAACGATAATTAAAATACTTATGAAAAATCGGATGATAAATAAAGTCTTATTCTTTATGGCAGGAGTGATTTTAAGCTTGTATTCCTGCACGAAGATGGATGATTATAAGAAATACTTTACAGATGAAGAAATCATCTACATTGGCAAGGCAGACTCGGTACAGGTGATATCGGGTCGGGAACGTGTGATGTTGCGGTGGCTCATCATATCGGATCCCAAAGTTTCCTCGGCGTTGATTTTTTGGAACAATCGCACACAGGAACGTAAAATCGATATTCAACGTGGGCAAGGGATCGATACCATTGAAGTAACGATTGATCGGTTGGAGCAGGGGTTTCATAGTTTTGAAATCTATACATTGGATCGAGAAGGTAATAAATCTGTGCCGGTGTATGCCTCAGGTATGTCTTATGGTGATTATTATGAAGCCAGTTTGCCCAATCGCTCTGTAGATGGTGTCAAGCATCAGATTGGTGGCGATACGTTTGTCGATTGGTTATTGGCCGATAGTACATCGATCGGAGTTCGGCTGCGGTATACCGACACCGAAGGAAGAAATCGCGTTGTGGTCGTTCCCAACGAACAAACAATGACCGCACTGCAGCAAGTAGATTTGGCCGGATCGATCAGCTACCAAACGATGTACAAGCCCGATAGCTTGGCTATCGATACCTTCTATGCGCCAATTATATCATTGAAGGCCAATGAAATTCTATTGAAAAATTCTGGCAGCCCGTTTATCGGTACCGATGTAGCTGGGCGCTGGGGCAACCTCAAAGACTGGAATTACAACTCGGCCGTACAAAATCATAACGGAGTAGGTGGTTTTGATAATCTGAATGGCAGCGGATATATTTCTTTTGAGTACTGGGGTACACCATCCATCACCAACGGAAAAATCTGGCAAACCCTCAACCTTCCCGCTGGCGATTACCGTTTTGTCACGACGATCTCTAATATTGACTTTACGTGTGAAGCATCTTATGTAGCGGTGGCGAATGGGCAGCAGTTGCCCAATGTAGAGCAGATGCCATCTGCGTTGGGATCTTACAAATTAACCGACAATCAGCTTAATAATCGAGAAGTGACGGTTCATTTTTCAGTGAATCAAGTAATAATGCCAGTTACATTAGGCTTTGTATCAACGATGTTGAACAATAATCCTACGAGTCTGCGTATTGCTAAGGTAAGATTATTCAGGGATTAACGTCTATATCATATATCCGTAAGCACCAGCTCCATCATGTGGCTGGTGTTTGCATTTTAATGTGAAAGCGTATGTCGCGATAGCTGTGCTGCTTTTGGATAGCTTTTCAAAGCAGAATTGTATAGTATTGCACTAATGTATACGTGCAAACATGCCATTGAAAATATTGATAACGATAAGGAACCAATCAACGATATATTAGTTAAACTCTAATCAGAGCAAGGGTTTGGTATTGCTATTTCTATAAAAAGTTATTTTGGAGAGAAACATTGCGCCCATTCTTTCGCCACGCCATTTCGCTTCCTGTGCAACTTTTCCGCTAAAAAGACTATCGATTGTGTCGTGCCACAAAGAAATCCAACGATCAAAATGGATTTTTTCGACCGGGAGTGGTGCATGCACAGGGAATGGACTTCCGTGGTAAGTGTGTTCGTCCAGCAGTACGGTCTGCCAAAATCGGTACATTTTTTCTAAGTGTATGCTCCAATCATGCACGATATCCTTAAAAATAGGTCCAATTAGTTCATCATATTGCACCTTGCCATAAAAAGTATCTACTAGTTGACGAATATCCGAGATGTTTTTTATATCCTGTTTCACGGCTAACTTGTATTTGTTAGTACAAACCTACTTAAATCTGAGTGCTAGTGGTGTAATGTGATGGTCAGGTTTTGGTATTAATCCTAATTATTTATGTTCAAATAGCTACAGGGCATAGTATATAGTTTACCAGATCTCGGGCTGCGACGACTGAAACAAATAAAAATTTGGGAAGAAGTTGATTTTAGATTTATTTATAAAAAACAAAGCCCTTTATATCGTGTTGATATAAAGGGCTTTGTACCTAGGGCGGGAATCGAACCCGCACTCCTTTAACAGGAACAGGATTTTAAGTCCTGCGTGTCTACCAGTTTCACCACCTAGGCAGGCATTGAGCGAAAGACGAGATTCGAACTCGCGACCCCGACCTTGGCAAGGTCGTGCTCTACCAACTGAGCTACTTTCGCTTTTGGTGCTGCAAATATATAGGAATATTGCGGCTACGCAAAGGAAAAAATAAAAAAGTACCGCTACTGCAGTACTTTGTTTGTTGTTTGTGTTGGGTAATAATGATTTAGAAAGAAAATCCGGTCGATAACTTATAGAATGATTCTGAGTTTTCGGCGATCTCACCAGTCTTCACGAAGTCTGCACCCGCCGACAACCGTACAAAGCTTGCAAATTTTGGAACATTGAACTGTACATACGGTCCAAGCCATTGGTAGTAATCTAGTTTACCTCCGATATCATCTTTTGTTCTACGTAGATGTTCGAAATGTGCTCCAAACGAGAAAGCAGGACTTACTTTATATCCAGCATTTGCCCAGTAGTGCAAGTAAGCCAAAGTAGATCCGCCAGCAGGAGCTTTATTTACTAATGGTGCGTAGTAACCCGCATAGATTTCTGATTCAAATTTTGGGATGTCTACATTGAAGAAAACATTGGGTACAATACCGTCGCCGGCAATACCGCCAAGCTGTCCGTCGGCCGCACCTTTGGACAATAAGTTGCCAAATGTAAAGCCCAAGTTCGGATTCAAAGTAATTCCTTCACTCAAATAAAGGTTGACACCACCGCCAAACTCTGTCCAGTTGCCCCAAGCTGCGCCAGTACCTGCACCCCAGAAAATACCATAAGTAGATAAGCCTACTTTGTCGCTTAACTTATATTCTAGCGTAAAATTTGGAGCAAAACCGAAAAATTGATCACTTGTAAGTCCAAATGTGGCGGTTGCGTCATTGGTTTGTGCTTGAATTGTAGTTAAGTTGGTAAATGCAATGATAATTGCGATTGTTTGAATAGTTTTTCTTAATGCATTCATATATTTTATATTAAATTTATTGATTAATGACCAAATATATTTGAAATTTTCAACAAATCGTAATATAACATAAATTATTTATAATTTTTTAGCTTAAAAATGGTTTTTTAATTTGTTTAAGCTGTTAATTTTTGTCTATAAAATTGTTTTTTATGTATTTTCTTATGTTATCGTGATTATTTAAGTGCTTTTTAGGTGTTAAGTAGTTTTTGTAGTACTAATTCCATAATGTTATCACGTGTTTTATCATTCGTTGTTAATATTGGCGCCTTTTTAGGAAGCAATATTGGTGATTTTGAGTAAATATTATGTTGTTGTATTTTTTTAGATTGTTCAAAAAAATGGTGAACTTCGTTTTTCAATTCATACTTTATGTATTTGGTTTCCGAAATCGCTGGTATTATAGCTGCAAAGAAGACTGTTGTCGCAGCCGATCTCGTTGTTACGGAGTTGGTTTATGATAGTCGGCAGGTGTACCAGGGCGAGAAATCTTTATTTTTTGCTATTACAGCTTTGCGTGATGGTCATCGCTATATTGCGGCAGCATACGAACGAGGCGTACGCAGCTTTGTCGTATCGAAGGGCGATCTGGATGTATCTTTATTTTCTGCCGCCAATTTTCTTTGGGTTGAAAATGTCATCACTGCTTTGCAGGCTTTGGCTACACATCAAAGAGATCGATTCCATGCTCCAATTATTGGGATTACAGGAAGCAATGGCAAAACGATTGTAAAAGAATGGCTCTATCAATTGCTATCGCCCGAAAGGAACGTTTATCAAAGTCCTAAAAGTTATAATTCGCAGTTGGGTGTTGCACTTTCGCTATGGTCACTGAGTGATCAGTACGATATTGCGCTCATTGAAGCGGGTATAAGCCAAGAAGGCGAAATGCAGCGTTTAGCGGATATGATTAGGCCTGATATAGGTGTGCTTACAAATATCGGGGTGGCACATGCAGATGGTTTCTTAAGTAAGCAAGCGAAATTGCAGGAGAAATTGAAACTGTTTCAAAAAAGTGAAGTGCTCATCTTTCCGACGCGATATATGCTGGGTGATCAGCAACTTTCAGTTGCCTCGCCACTATCGTGGGGCTCTGAGTCGAGCAATCATTGGCAAATTTTAAACATCGAAGTTGGGACCACCGAAAGTGAGGTACTATTGTCCGAACAGAAAGAGCAGATATCCCTAATCTTGCCATTTGTAGATCAGGCATCTATAGAAAACTGTCTTAGTTGCGTATTTGTCATGCGTCGATTGGCTTATGATTGGACGACTATTGCGCATCGTATACGCAATCTGGAAGCAGTAGAAATGCGTTTGCAGTTGAAGTCTGGTATTAATAACTGTTCGGTGATCGACGATTCGTATTCCAATGATTTGGGTGCGCTTAAGATTGCTTTAGATTTTTTAGAACGCCAGCATCAGCATCCGAAAAAAACATTGATTCTATCAGAGATCATGGGGTTGCCCGATGCTCCCAAATATGGAGAGAAGCTTCGTGAGTTGCTTTCTGCATATACGCTAAATCGGCTTATATGGGTTGGTAAGGCAATCAAAGTGCTAGACAATTTGGATTGCGAAGTGTTAACTTTTTCGGATAAAGAAGATCTGGATAGGCACTGGCCCACACTGGTATTTTCTGATGAAACCATTTTAGTAAAGGGCGGACGGACATATCATTTCGAAACCATCGTGAAGCGCCTCACGGCGAAATCACATGGTACCGTGTTGGAGATTAACTTGAATGCGATTGAGCATAACTTAAAACAGTATCGCACGCTTTTACCGCCAAATGTAAAACTCATGGCGATGGTCAAGGCATTTTCATATGGAAGCGGTAGTTTTGAAGTTGCCAATATGTTGCAATACAATGCCGTGGATTACCTCACCGTTGCTTTTGTTGATGAAGGTGTAGAACTACGGCAAGGTGGTATTTCTTTGCCCATCATGGTATTAAGCCCTGATGAATCTACTTTTGATCGACTGGTTGGTCATCATCTCGAGCCAGAGATATATAGCTTTCGCATCTTAAAGGCATTTACGCGCTATCTTGAGGAAAGAAAAATTGTCGATTACCCTATACATATAAAATTGGATACGGGGATGCATCGCTTGGGTTTTTTAATTCCTGAATTGCCAGAACTTATAGCAGAATTACATGCCAATAAATCGGTAAAGGTGAGTTCAATATTTTCACATCTGGTCGCCGCAGGCAGTAGCAAGCAAGCTGCATTTACGGAGCAACAAATTGCTACATATGAAACGGCAGTCGCGACGCTAGAACAAGAGCTCGGATACGACGTCATAAAGCATTTGTGCAATACCGCAGGCATTGTACGTTGGCCATCCGCATACTTTGATATGGTACGATTGGGCATAGGTTTGTATGGTGTAGATCTAAACGCCAGCGGACTCGATATCTGGTCTACTAGTCAGCTGAAAACGACAATAACGCAGATCAAGAGTCTGAAAAAAGACGATACCGTGGGTTATGATCGGCGTGGCGTGCTGCAAAGAGATGGGCAGATTGCAACTGTTAAGATCGGATATGCAGACGGATATGATCGACGTTTTGGCAATGGAGTGGGATATATGATGATTCGCGGACAGGTTGTCCGTACGATTGGCAATATCTGCATGGATATGTGTATGCTGGATGTGACTGGTTTAGCTGTAGCGGAAGGGGATGAGGTACTCGTTTTTCCAGATATAACTGAGATGGCGCGCTCAATCGGTGCGATTCCATACGAATTATTAGTAAATATATCGGCGCGCGTTAAGCGTGTTTATTATTATCAATAACATACTATGTTTAAAAAATTTTTTCAACGGTTTTTGTATTACCTGATCAAAGGTACATTAGTGGTGATTCCGGTGGCAGGAGCAGTGTTTTTGATTATATGGCTAGTAGCGACATTAGACAATGCATTGAACTTAACGCATCTGATAGAGGACGAAAATGGCGCGCCTCGGTATATTCCAGGTATGGGCATCGTTACCGTAATTGTGGTGCTCGTATTGGTCGGTTTTGTGTTTACGACTTTAGTCACTGTTCCTATTCAACAATGGATGGCAAGGATGGTAAATCGCATTCCTATTTTTAATACCTTGTATTCATCCATTAAGGATTTTACAGAAGCCTTTGTCGGCGATGCAAAAAAATTCAATGAGCCAGTGCTGGTAGAAATTAACGAAACAGGACTGAAGAAAATCGGTTTTTTGACCCAACGCAACCTAAAAGCCATTCATTTGGAAGGTGAGGTGCTAGTGTATTTTCCATATTCCTATTCTTTTGCCGGGCAGGTGGTGGTCGTAAAAGCGGAGCGCGTTTCTAAATTACATATGTCGGCTACCGAAGCAATGAAGCTCGTGGTGTCTGGTGGGGTAAGTAGTTTGGATTAACAGCTTCTAAAACGGTGTAAACATGAGCAAACTAATAGATCGTATTTTTGGAAATAAAACAGAAGTGGATGTTGTGAGGATGGAGTTGCAGGCCAAACTCAGTTTTCAGCACTGTCAGACAGATGCATCGCTGCTTCTCCGTTATGCCCACGCTGATCGCTTGGCCGAGTTAACCAACTATCAGCGAGAAATACTTAATAGCTCTATGTATACGCCTTGGCACGTGGCAAAAGAAATTGACATGTTGCAACGGTACGTAGAGCTCACCCAAGCAATAATGGGAGAAGAATTCTATTTGCAGTTTAATGCCAAGGTATCGGATGATGCAGCGATGATTGAACCACTCATTCTGTTTCCACTGATTCAAAATGCCATCAAAAACGGCTATGCTTCGATGGCTAAGTTTCCAATCAAAGTGCGTGTCAGTGCGTCTGAAGGTGGTATCTTATTAGAAGTGAGCAATCGGGTAAACCATTATGTGGAGAACCAAGGCGAAGATGATATCATTACCTATTATCGCGAACGCTTACAGCTTTTTCATCCGGACAGGCACGAACTGTTTGTCAACAGCAATTCTCAAACCTTTAAAGCAACACTTTTCCTCAAATACCAATAGTCTAAAGCTACTCCTCGTGGTATACAATAATAGGTACCTTGGTATGAAACGTTAGGTTATGAGTCGTACTATCCTTAAATAATCTGTCAAAGAAATTGCGGTTTCTTTTGATGACGGCGAGCATATCAACATTGTTGTCTAATATATAATTTGTTATAGTATGTTCTACAGTTTCTACTTTATCCAAAAGTTTAAATTGCACGACATACTTTTTATGATCTTCATGCCATTGTTCCATGTGCCGGCCTACCTTCGTAAGGTCCGAGTTAGAAACGACATGAATGCAGGTCGTTTCTGCACCAACTTCCTTTGCCATAATCAATGCTTCTCGTAAGGCTGTCTTGTCAGACTCGCGAAATAAAGTCGTGAAAACGACACGATTGATACCGCAAAAGCGGGCATGTGGCGGAACTGCAATCACGGGAGTCTTGACAGAATTAATTACGGAGACCGTATTTGATCCGATTATACGATCCAAAAAGCCAGATTGGCCATGTGTTCCCATCACGATGAGGTGAAATTTTTGTTTCATTGAAAGCTCTCGCACGACAGAAGCGACAGGGCCTTCTTCGAGTAGAAAGGTTATACGGTGCTCCGGGAATCCATAATCCATGGCCAATTGCATCAGACGAGGCGTGTTGTTCAGAAATTTCTCTCGCTCTGTGCTTTCTACATTGGCGTACATTTCTCCTAGAATATCGGGTTGGCCCGGATGTACTGATGCAAATACGGGCGACATGTAACTGTGCAAAACCTTGACATTTGCGTCGACAAACTTTGCTAAATGTAGTGCATATATAAAAGCATTATCAGCCAGTTCCGAAAAGTCAGTTGGGAATAATATGGTTCTCATATGAAGCGATTTATAAATGTTATCTTAAATTTACATTATTTTTCGTTTTTAACCGCGGGTCTTGCAAAGACTTTCATAATTACTTATGATTGTAGCGCCAAACATGCTTTGATCGTTATGCTTTATAGATGAATATGCAATCAACAGAATCTGTACAAGCGGAGAAGTAAAAATCAAAGAATAGACGGAACTAAAAGATATTGATTTAGGTCGCTTGGAAATTATACAGAAATACGTCATGCGTAAGCATCCGCCGACTTTAAGAGTCGCGCTGGAGAGGTGTGTAGCGTCCGAATCGGAGTTGAGTAAAGCATTTATCTATAAAAAGTACTATGGCTATATAAAGGCGGTGGTTTTGCGCTATGTAAAGGTAGATGTGGAATCAGAAGAAGTTATAAACGAAAGCTTTGTCAAAGTATTTCGGAAATTGCACAGCTTTGAGCAGCATGCTGACGATGAAGTTCTTGAAAAAACGTTTAGATCATGGATGGCTCGTATATCAGTAAATACGGCAATTGATATGTTACGCGTAAAAAAGCAGATGCAATTTATCGACGATGAAGAAGATACAGAGATCGGGAATTTATCGGTCAGTATGGCATCTAATTTAGAAGCGAACGACATTTTAAAATTATTAGATGATTTGCCATCTGTTCAAAAAGCAATATTTAATTTGTATGAAATAGAAGGCTACTCGCATGAAGAAATTAGTAAGATGCTCGATATACCCGAAAGTACATCAAGAACTTATCTTACAAGAGCTAAACAAAAGCTTCGTGCACTGTATAATAAATTTATGGATCAGGAAAATATAAAATCCTAGTTTCGGGTTGAACATGAAGGAAAAGAATAACAGTCAGGAAAAGGACATTGTTGACCGTATCGTAGACCAGCTCAAAGCGACTGAAGAGTTGCCATATCAAGATGGTGCTTGGGAACGCTTTCGAGCAGATCATTTACCAAAAACTGTACGTAAGCGTATCGTGCCCATTTGGATGAGTAGCGCTGCTGCTTGTGTGGCACTTGCTGTGCTTGGTTTTTGGTATTTTAGTCCCGACGAAACTGATCTGTCTCAACCTACTTTCACTTCTATATCTACCCAGCAGCCAGCAACTTCCAACGTGGATAAGTTGAAAAGTGATGAGGTGCACAATCAGCTTTCTGGGAGTTCGGAAGAGCTTCAACCACAATTAGATATACATTATAATTCCATTTCTGGCGCAGATCAAAACAATCGCTTGTCTGCCGTCCATGTGGCCAAATCATGGATGATAAAATTTCAGCCTACATTGTCTGCCGCATCTACAGATATTCACAATACGATTAAATCATCGGGCAAGAAGTTATATTTTTATCCAGATGCCGATGAAGCCGAAGTCGTGAAGCGCTCAGAACGCACTTTTCCATCCGTTTTTGCTGATAATAAAGCAACATCTACTGCTACGATGCAAGAAGTAGTAGGAGAAAGCAAGCGTTTTAGCTCAATGATAAATTTGATTTTGGCGTAGTTGTAGCACCTTCATCTACAGATCAGCGGGTTAATTTTGGTGGAGGACTGATGCTCTCTTACAATGTCACGAAACAGTTGAGCGTGCGAACCGGTGCATCCTTTCAACAATATGAAGTTGGTACTTTACGTGATCCTTCACAAATAGCTTCTATGGAAGTGGCAGCTTCGCCTGATCGGCCTTTACAAACGGATGTAGGTATGGCAGGTAGTAGTTTGATGGCTCGCGTTCCGCTCATTCCTAATGTAAATGCAATAACAGGAATGGTGCGTACTATCGATATTCCGCTCGAAGCTAAATATTCTTTTTATAAAGGCTTGTACGCAGGTGCAGGTATTTCATATGCTACTGTACTAGGCCAGCAACGATTTGCACATTATATCGAAAATGTAAACGCTAACCCGTATGGCGCGGGGCTGCCAAGTAATGAAAGTGAAATGCGTGCAGCCGTACAACCAGTTGTTCGTACGATGGAATCAGCCAATACCAATGTCAATTCTTCTGGTTTTGGGGGCTTTGTAAACATGTCCGTCGGTAAGGAAATGAAGCTCAAGCGTGGTCCTTCTGTATCTTTAGAACCTTATGTAAAGTTGCCTGTCGGTAGTTTCAAAAGAGCAGATATGAATTATACCAATGGTGGTTTGCGTATTATCACCAATTTCTAAGATTTTGGATAAAACGTTACAGTGTTAGAAGGTATTTGTAGCGTTTTACAATTGATCAATACGCACCCAACCCATACCAGCAGCAATTGCGCCTTGAACACCTGGATCACCATCCTCAAAAACCATACAACGCTCAGGGGCAATATTTAGCTGTTCTGCAGCCAGCAAAAATGGTTCGGGTGAGGGTTTACCGTTTGCTGTGTCGCCAGCGCATACCAACACCTCATACAATCCAGTTACTCCAATTACTTCTAGCGTGATTTCTAATGTTTTTCTGGTGCCACCAGAAACAAGGCCAATCTTTTTCTTGCCGACTTCCTGACGAAGATGCTGCAATACATGTTCTACAGGTTTTGTTTGCCGAATATACTCTGTTCGGAATATGGTGGATTTGCGCAAGGCAAATTCATCAAAATCGAAATCCTTTCCGTACCGTTCCGAAATCAGTTTAGCGACGGCGACAGTTGGCCAGCCAGCAGTTTCGTCAATAATATCGGTATCCAAATGGATACCGTATTCTAGTGCGGCAGCAGCATACGCTGCTTTATGTGCCGACATATTGTCTGCCAAAGTTCCATCTACATCGTACAATAGTGCATCGTAAGATTCCGATAGTTGCAAGAGTTTCTGTGTTTTGTCCGCTATAGTCATTAGCTCTTTTTTTCTTTTTTTCGTCTTTCTTTCTCTGCCATTATTAAACTTAGCTCACGCCCTGTTTGTCCTCCAACAGATGTATTCTCCTGTGCGCGTCGAAACAGATAAGGCATCACAGCTTTAACCGGGCCGTAAGGCATGTATTTGGCTACATTGTAACCTGCAGCTGCTAAATTGAAAGATAAATTATCCGACATGCCGAGCAATTGCGCAAACCAAATGTTGGGATGATTGTGAGCAATATCGCGATTATGCATTTCTTCTGCTAGTAAGCGAGAACTATCTTCGTTATGCGTGCCAGCCATCAATCCCATATTGTCGATATGGTCAAGACAGAAAAGCAGTGCATTATTGTAATCCGTATCGCTACTCGCTTTGTCGGGTTGTATCGGCGAAGGATAGCCTTTTGACTTTGCGCGATCACGCTCAATCTCCATATATGCACCGCGCACGAGCTTAGCGCCTAGATAAAAGTTCCGAACGTTCGCATAAGCAAGATCTGCTTTTAGCGAAGCCAGCTTATCGTGGCGATACAACTGGTAAGTATTGTATACGATTGGTTTTTCACGGTTGTATTTTTCCATCATATCGCGAGCGATATCATCAATCGTTTCTTGGATCCAAGAATGTTCACCATCGATCAATACGGGAATATCCGCTTCCAAACACGCGGCGCAAATGCGCTCACAACGCTCCAATACACGAGAAAATTCTATTTTCTCCAAATCGGTAAGTGTTTGTTTGGCATCACGCTTTGCAAAAAGATCAAATCTTCCCAGCCCAGTTGGCTTGAATACGCAAAAAGAAATAAGCTTTTCCTTCTTTGCAGAAGCTACCGTTCGTAGAATTTCGGCGCAAGTATCTTCAAAGCTGCTTTCAGACTCTTCACCTTCTACCGAATAATCCAAAATGGTAGTCACATTCCCTTCGCCCAATTCGCGAATAGAACGGTTACAATCTTCAATGCTTTCGCCACCACAAAACTGTTTGTAAATGGTTTTTTTAATAATGCCCTGAATAGGTAGGCCGATCTGTAAAGAGAAGTTGGTAACCGGCGTGCCTAACTTAATCAGCGCACTGCTCGAAACCATTTTAAATAGCCAATATGCTTTGCTCAGATCCGAGTCACTTTTCGTTCTGAAAGCTGTCGCCGTATCGTTAAAATCTAACTTAACAGGCGCTCCTAAGGTTTCCATCAATGTTGTGTTGTGTTTATAAATGCAAAACTAAGTAATTGTTGAATTAAAAGCTGAATATGCTCGTAATTTATTTAATTTTGGCTATGCAAAAATTTGTGTTGAACGGCGAGTTTATTCATCTTATCCAGCTTCTTAAAGCAATGAACTGGGTGGAGCATGGTGCAATGGCACAGCATGTCGTCGAAGAAGGAATGGTACAATACAATGGCGTGGTAGATTACCGTAAAAGATTAAAGGTAAAAAGAGGCGACAAAGTAGAATTTGAAGGACAGGTCGTTGAGATCGTCTAAGCACTTTATGATTGATTTTTAGTTATGCAACAAATAGAAAGTTTAGGTTATAAGGTGTATTTTGAAGATGACCTAGCGAGTTTACAATCCTTCATCGCCGATGGTGGGTATTCTAATGTACTGATCTTAGTAGACATCAATACCAACGACCATTGTTTACCAGTGTTACAAGCTGCCATTCCTGAGATTGTCGATTATGATATTATAGAAGTAGATCCAGGTGAGGAAAATAAAAATATCGATTACTGTATTGGAATTTGGAAAACCATGTTGGATTTTGGCGCAGACCGCAAAGCGTTGATGATCAATTTAGGTGGTGGCGTCGTGACAGATATGGGAGGTTTTGCGGCGTCGACCTACAAACGAGGAATTGATTTTATCCAAATTCCTACCACTTTACTCGCACAAGTAGATGCTTCTGTTGGTGGTAAAACGGGCATCGATCTGGATAATTTCAAAAACATCATTGGTACTTTTACGCAACCAAAGGCGGTATTTATTAGTAGTAAATTTTTGGAATCGTTGGATTCGAGACAACTATTATCCGGTTTTGCAGAAGTCATCAAACATGGTCTTATTCAAGATAAAGCCCTTTTTCAACGCTGCCAGCAAATCAATATTGAGAATATTGACAAGCAGGTCGTGTACGATTCTGTGATGATCAAAAACAACATTGTAAAAGAAGACCCAACAGAAAATAATATCCGTAAGATTTTGAACTTCGGGCACACTATTGGACATGCGGTCGAAGGCTATTCGCTAACACACGATCAAAATCCATTATTACACGGAGAAGCCGTAGCAATTGGTATGCTATGCGAAGCATATCTTTCTACGCAGTCGGGCACGCTGTCTATGGAAGAGTTGAAAGGAATCGAACAATACCTTTTGCGCACGTATCCATATTATACCATTGCGCCATCTATCGATGAAGAATTGTTCCGCTTGATGCGTAATGACAAAAAGAACGAATCAAATCAGATTGGTTTTGCCTTGCTCAATGCGATCGGCGACTGCGCATATAATAAGTACGTAGATGAAGCTGGCATCAAAGCGGCGCTCGATTATTATCGCACGCTGGATATCACTAATCCCTAAAACAATTTGGGCGCCGATCCTGTTCTCTTAAGCAACTATACTAGAGAAGCAGATGAATAAATTATTTAGAACATTGATTGCCGGCTGGGGAGCTCGTAAATTGGGCTGTGGTTGTTTCGGAACAATTATCGCCTTTATCGTCATTTATTACCTATTGGGCTACTTGTAGGCACCAATAGGTTTTCGGTTTACATGTTCCTTAGTTGCCTTCAATTTTGCGTAGAAATCAGACCAACCCATCTTTTGAATGGTTGATAATTCTTCTGCAAAAATAGGACTGAGTTGTACTAATGCTACACCATAGCTTTTGCTTAGATTGAAGGTGGCCGATGTACCAAGTTTATCTTCTACATCGTGGACAAGAAAATGCTCCATCGTCGAATCTGCCGCAATGGGTTGTCCAAAACGAATAATCTGTCCTGGGTCGAATGGACAGTCATTTCTCAAATGGCTGATTAGAAATCCGAGTACATGCCCCCAATTGTCTAAGTTACTTCTGATCTGAATTACTAGTTCTCTTCCCGCGCTTATCTCTGCAGAACCTTTCGCGGCCGAAAGTCCGTAGCTATACGCGGTCATGTAATCCCGATCAGGAAAGTTTTTGAAGAGCAGGACAAAGACAGCAGGCAGCTTTTTATTGGTTGACGGGTGCCGATATATTTCACATCGCTGACCGATCTGCGCCTCTAGCAAATCTCGAAAACGCTCCACGCCGGAGCGCATAAAATAAGGTTTCTTAAACAATGACATGACGTTTTGTAAGCACTTTGCTTGCGAAAATACGCATTGACTGTTATTTTTTCAGCGACAAGCTGTCATAATGGCTTCATTTTTTAAATGGAATATTCCTTGCTGAGCTTAGGATGGAGAAAACAAGGTTAATTCAACATAAACACACATAGAATAGAAAGAAAAGATATGGCAGAAAAAGGTACGATTTCGATCCACACGGAAAACATCTTCCCCGTGATCAAGAAGTTTTTGTATTCTGATAACGAGATTTTTTTAAGAGAATTGGTTTCAAACGCAGTGGATGCGTCGCAAAAAATAAAGCGTCTATCATCATTGGGGCAATTCGGCGGCGAGGTCGGTGATTTGACGGTAGACGTCAGTTTTGACGAAGCGGCGAAAACCATCACTATTTCCGACAATGGATTAGGGATGACGGCTGATGAGATCAAGAAATACATCAACCAAATCGCGTTTTCGGGTGCAACCGAATTCATGGAGAAATTCAAAGAAGCCAACGACGCCAATGAAATTATTGGTCGCTTTGGTTTGGGTTTTTACTCTGCTTTCATGGTGGCCGATCGGGTTGAAATTCAATCACTGTCATACCAAGAAGGAGCAGAGCCAGCACACTGGACTTGTGATGGGAGTACATCTTATGAGATCTCGGAAGGTACGCGTACACAACGTGGTACAGATGTGATCTTGCACGTGAATGCAGATTCAGAAGAGTTTTTAAATAAAAGCCGTCTGGAAGAAATACTAAATAAGTATGCTAAATTCTTACCAGTTCCGGTTCGTTTCGGCACCAAATCGACTAGCGAGCCTGATGGCGAAGACGAAGAAGGAAAGCCTAAATACAAAAACGTTGAGGTTGATAATTTCATCAACAATACCAACCCAGCATGGACAAAATCTCCTTCAGAATTAACTGATGAGGATTATTTGGCTTTCTACCGTGAGTTGTATCCATATGCGATGGATGAGCCATTGTTTTGGATTCACTTAAATGTAGATTATCCTTTCAACTTAACAGGTATTCTTTACTTCCCGAAAATTAAGAATGATCTTGAAATTCAACGTAACAAAATCAAATTGTACTCCCGTCAAGTATTTATTACAGACGAAGTAAAAGATATTGTTCCTGAATTTTTGATGTTGTTGCACGGTGTCATCGACTCCCCAGATATTCCTCTAAACGTATCACGCTCGTTCTTGCAGGCTGATGGCAATGTGAAAAAAATCAACACGTATATCACCAAGAAAGTAGCGGATAAATTGCAGGAGATCTATAAATCTGATCGCAAAGGATTCGAAGAAAAGTGGAACGACATCGGTCTTTTCATTAAATATGGTATGTTGAGCGACGACAAGTTTGCAGAGAAAGCAAACGAGTTCTGCCTATTGAAAAATACGGATGGTGAGCATTATACCATCAAAGAATATTACGAAAAAGTAAAAGATATTCAAGTAGATAAGGATGGCAATGTGGTGTATTTGTATACGCACGATGCCGCACAGCAAGATGGTTTTATCAGCGGTGCTAAAGCAAAAGGATACGATGTATTAGTACTCGATGGTCCTTTAGATACGCACATCACTTCTTATTTAGAGCAAAAAGGTGGTGAAAAAGTGCAACTGAAACGGGTTGATGCTGATGTCGCGGAGAAATTGATTCAGAAAGATGAACAAATTGAAGCCGTTTTAACAGAAGACGAAAGCAAAAAAGCGACAGAGCTATTCGAAAAAGCCATTACGCGTACGGATATGAAAGTAGAAGTAGCTGCGTTGACTGCTGGAGATCTGCCTGTATCGGTTACGATCGACGAATTTATGCGTCGTATGAAAGACATGGCCAAAACTGGTGGTGGCGGTATGGGCTTCTACGGTGAATTGCCAGATCAGTACAAGGTAACGGTGAATGGTAATCATCCACTCGTGAAGCGTATTTTAGAAAGCTCGGATGAAGACGGCGCGCGCTTAGCAAAACAAGCCTTTGACTTGGCATTACTATCCAGAGGATTATTGACAGGAGCCGAGCTCACTTCATTCGTGAAGCGTAGCGTAGAGATGATCTAATCGGAGATCCTCACAAAGTAATTTAAACAAGGTGCTCTTAATCGGAGCACCTTGTTTCGTTTGATAGCGATTATGCTATCAAACATTTTGATAGTAGTCCTGTTTTTATGTAGTGTGCTGTATCTCGATTCCGGTGCACGTTAAGTTGTCCAAACAAGTAATCGAAGCTCACAACAACTATAGTCAAGCAATATGTCAGTAGAAAAATTTAAAGCATTGCACGAGCAAAGCAAACCATTCGTAGTAGGAAATGTATGGGATGCCCATACGGCCAAAACCGCCGAAGAGTTAGGGTTTCAAGGTTTAGGCAGCTCTAGCCATGCCATTGCCAATATGCTAGGGTATGAAGATGGCCAAAATATTAGTGTAGATGAGATCCTGTTTGTGGTGGAACGAATTGTAAAAGCAGTTAATATCCCAGTTTCTGTAGATTTTGAAGCAGGTTATTCATCTGATCCAGAAGAAGTGGCGGCACATGTAAAGCAATTGGTGGAAGTAGGTGTAGTAGGGATAAATCTGGAAGACGGAGTGGTCAAAGACGGCAAACGCGGAATGGAAGATCCACAAGTGCTAGCACATAAAATCAAAGCCATCAAAGCGGTCACAAATATATTTATTAATGCACGTGCCGATACATATACCACAAAGCACCCTGACGCACTAGAAGAATCTATCAAAAGAGCACAGATCTACGCTGATGCAGGTGCGGACGGTATTTTTATACCGGTGATAGAAAAAGAGCAAGATATCAAGAAATTTGTAGAAGCCGTTCGCCTACCGTTGAATGTATTTGCTACACCAAACATTCCTGATTACCAGATGCTAACAGAACTTGGTGTGAAGCGCATCAGCCACGGAGCAAAGCTATATGAAATAATCTCCAAACAGACCAAAGAACTGTTAGGAGCTATTCATACAGATCAAGCATTTGGGAAACTGTACCAATAGCATACAACAATCTTTAATCATGAGCGCGGTTTGCAGAAAAATCTGCAAACCGCTTTTTTGCGTATTTAGCAAGGGCTTTTCTGTATAATCGGCGGTTACCTATAACAGGAGGCGACGCTACTAGAGCTCACGCGAGATTTCTTAAAAGTGCCTCATCATTCTATAACTAAAGCTTGTAAAATGTGTTTATTGGATCTAAATTATAACATGTCTGTTCCCGTGTCTTGGTCTGCCTGCGTAATCGTTGGCGACATGGCTATGCGGGTTTGACTGAGAGATTCTGGAAAATTTTCGTTGATATAGGCAATCATGTGCTCACGTACATAACAACGAAGTTCGAACGCGTGTCCAGAATTACGACAGCTCATCAAGCAGCGCAGTTCCATGGTTTTTTCTTTAAAGTCTGTTACCTGCAATACGTTTACTTTTCCGTCCCACAGTACATTGCTCTGAAGCAATTCGGTCAGCTTGTTGCGCAACTTATCTACCGGAATGGTGAAGTCAACATATAAAAAAACTGTACCTAAAATCTCGGCAGTCGTTCTGGTCCAATTTTGAAATGGTTTTTCTATAAAATAATTAATCGGCAATACGAGTCTTCTTTTATCCCATATGCTGACCACGACGTAGGTAAGATTAATTTCTTCGACCTTTCCCCATTCTCCTTCAACAATCAATACATCATCCATACGAATGGGTTGTGTAAATGCGATTTGCAAACCTGCCAACAGATTACCTAAAGACTTTTGTGCAGCAAAACCGATGATAATACCACCTACACCTACGCCAGTGAGCAATCCGGCGCCGATTTTACGCATATTTTCAAAGCTCAATAATACAATTGCAATGGTAACGATTACGATCAACGTAATCAATAGTTTGCGTATAAATTCGATTTGTGTTCGAATTTTACGCTCGCGCAGGTTATTTTCCTTATTGATATCGAATCGATGATATAGGTAATCTTCAAAAATCCGGATAAATCGAATGATCACCACCGCAAAAGATAGCGTGATTAAGATCTCAGTAATCTTTTCTACCGAGGCATGTGTTTGCGCGGTGAAGCGCGTAAATGGCAGAAGTGCATTGAATACAAGTAGCGGAATGAATACGGAAATTATTTTGTTGAGATGACGAATAATTGAGCGAATGGCCGAATAAGACGCGCCTTCTCGTGCCTGCTGGCGTACGATTGGCAATAGTATAGCACGAATAGCAAAGCCTAGAATCACGGAAAAAATAATAACGAGAATATTCCAAGTCCAGGCCGGCATTTTGAAGGCAAGTTCAGTGAGATCGATTGTCATGTCTTTAATTCAATAGCTTACAATCGTATAACATTGCTAATGGCAGGTAGTTTTTACATTTTACTATTGTGCTGACAGCGGCATGCCGTACGCAGATTTTTTGTTGGGTTCTATCCCAGTAGATTTAGCAAATCCCCTTTGTCCATCTTTTGTAGTAATGAGCTGCTAGCTGAGGTTAATGCGCCAGCGAGGTCGCGTTTTTTTTGTTGTAGTTTCATCATCTTTTGTTCGACTGTATCCAGCGCGATGTAGCGTATTGCCATCACGTGCTTATCTTGTCCGATTCGATAACTGCGATCGATTGCTTGATTTTCTACCGCTGGATTCCACCAAGGATCCATCAGAAAGATGTAATCCGCTGCCGTTAGATTCAGACCTACACCACCAGCCTTGAGGCTAACTAAGAAAACGCGGCGCTCGTTATTGTTTTGAAACTGTTCCACTTCATGTGCACGATCAACGGTTTGTCCTGTTAGGTAGGAGTGTGCTATTTGGCGTTCGTCCAATCGCTTACGAATCAAATCCAACATTCCCACAAACTGGGAAAATATAATTACTTTATGTTGGGATATAATACTATCCATCTGCTCCAGCATCGCCTCGATCTTTGCAGAAATACTGGATTCATAACCTTCTTTTAATAAGGCCGGTGCATTGGCAATCTGTCGCAAGCGAGTAAGTCCGGCCAAGACATTCATACTATTTTTCTCGAGTTCGTCTTCTTCTTGCTGTGCTATATAATCACGGAATTCGGCTTCGTAGGTATCGTATATTGCCCTTTGTTTGTCGCCCAATTCGCAGTAAATAATCATCTCAGTTTTCTCTGGAAGTTCAGTTGCCACTTCCTTCTTGGTACGTCTTAATAGAAAAGGCGCGATGTGTTTTTGCAATTCTGCTGCTCGCAAATTATCATCAAAACGATCAATCGGAGTCGAATAGGTATCTCTAAAATAGGTCATATTCCCAAGCAAGCCAGGGCAGGCAAAAGAAAATTGACCGTACAGATCGTACGTGCTATTTTCGATAGGAGTACCTGTCAAGACAAAACGATTTCTGCTTTTAAGCTGCATCGCAGATTTGTAACGTATAGAATTGGGATTTTTAATAGCTTGTGATTCATCCAGTATAATCATGTCGAAGGAGAATTTTTTCAACCGTGCTAGGTCTGAAACCATCACGCCATAAGTCGTAATGAGCACATCGAATTGCGACCATTCTGCTGACGACAGATCTCTTCCTTTCCCATATAAGATGTGTGCAGATAGCGAAGGTGCAAACGTTTTGATTTCGCTTTCCCAATTGAATAGAAGTGAGGTCGGCACCACTATTAAAGCGGTACGTTGATTTGCCTGTTTGCGTTGAGTAAGTAATAATGCGATGATTTGCAGCGTTTTGCCTAATCCCATGTCGTCGGCTAAGCAACCACCGAAATTGAAACCGTCTAAGGCAGATAACCAAGCCAAACCTTGAATCTGATAGGGACGAAGTGTTGCTTGTAGTGCGGCCGGAACTTCGATTAATGGCAACTCTTTTCGGTTGTGCAAATGCTTTATCAAAAGCTCTATTTCGCGTCTGGTTGCGGAAGAATATTCGACATCGTCACTCAAATCATTCAGCTCGGCAAAACGTGTTTTTGGAATGTCGATCTGCTCATCTTGTACGCTACCCAGCGCAAAGAACTTAGCTAATTTGTCCATCCATTCTTCTGGTAAAATACCACGGGTTCCATCATCTAGAGTTACGTAGCGGTTTTTGTTGCGCATAGCGCGGTACAATTGCTTCACAGATGCTTGCTGGTTGCCATAGGTTGCTGTTATTTTGGCATTGAACCAGTCGGTGCCACTCAGTATTTTGATGTCAATCTTTGCTGCATGAATATTGAGCTTGTCCAGCTTAAGATTTTGAGCACCCAAAATGCTAATGCCTTCTTGGCGCATACGTTCAAAAACGGGTAAAAACCAATCGTTGGCCACAAATGTTTCGTGGTGCAGGTAGAAGAAATCACGCTCGTGCCATTGTTCGGCGAAATGTGGATGTTGATTGCTTAAAAGAGATTTGAATTTGTTCTCGAGATTTTCATCACGCGGCACGAGGTAACTATTGCCGTTGGCATCCAGTCCTTTTATTTGCCTTTTAGTGACCAGCGGAATCTCAGTTGCACCATAGCGCACGACGGGCGTTAGGTATATGAAGTTTCCGCGCTGTGCTAGGTAAATAATTCTTTCGGTATCCTGTTCTACGATTACTTTTTCTTCTTTACTAGCTGCTCTGATCGTGGCATATTGGATCTCAATTGCATCTTCTAGCGGCTCTAGCACCGATTTTGTGAAAGCATCGTATTTTGATTCGTGGACTAACAAAATCTCAGGACGTTTCTTGAAATACTCGATCAAGCGTAGCATGTGCACATTATCGATTAATGAGTACACCTGATCTTTTTGAATAAAATAGCGATGCTTAATCGGCAATGTCTTTACCGGCAATTCCTGTTCGTGCCAGCGTAAGCTTGCGGTGAGCTCATAAAATGGTCGCCTTTTAAATACGCGAAGCACCATAGTAGCCTGAAGCATATCCATGCTGATCTGTCGGATGGATTTGGCGGTGATATTATCGGAAATTGCCCGATCATGAAGATAGATCGGAAGCGACAGAGGATTGCGTTGTATAGCGATCAGTGCCGCTAAATCTTGCTCCTCATCTTTCTCGTCATAAGCGCTTGCAAACGTATTCAATGCTGCATAAAATTTGACTGCCGCAGCACTTTGCGCTTTCCAAAGCATACTTGGCGCAGCGATGAACTGGAAAGGAGCTTTGGGCTTACCCGATTGTGTCATGCTCACGCTCAGCAATTCGAATCGTAACTGTGCGTAAAACTTATGTAGACCCAATACAAGTATATTTTGCCTTGCTGTGTCGGCTTCGATTATTTGATCTTCTATTTTTGGTAGCGGAATTCCACCCGTTTTCTCGTTGTGCAGCTCTGCCTGCAGGATGCCGTCATGGATTGACTTCACTAGGATCGATCCTTTGTCATACACCAAATCAAAATATGAATCAAGATCAGATTCTGATTCTAAGCCATAGGGCTTCGCGTATGGAATGAGCATTTGTCGCCGGGCATGGCTATTAAAGAATACGCGGTAGGCGGTGATGTGCATCACGGCATAGATTGCCAAAAACTCATATTTGGACAAGCTGTCTTTATTTTCCGTCTGCGAAGTTATGCGTACGCTAATATCTGTATCATTTTGCCAAAGGCGAATGGTGAGATCGTTTGCCGCATCCTGCGCAGCAACAAACTCAATACCATTGAGCATGATTTCGGTTACGCGCAACTGATACATGGCTGATTTGGCGACTGTCGTATCTTGCTCGGGATAATGCGTCAACAACGTTAACTCGCTCAATTCTTCGAACGAAATAGCTTTCAATCGGTACGTGCCGTCAGGTAATCTCACTTAGTACTCCAATTTTAGACCGTAAAAAACTGTTCTAATTCAGATAACGAATCTTCAGATTTGACCTCGTCTTTCACTATCTTTCCCCGGTCCAATGCAATGATTCTACTAGATACATCAACGGTATGCGACAGATCGTGACTTGATATTAATAACGTTTTGTCGCCATTGGCGCTCTGATCTTTAATTAAATCTTTGAGTCGGATTTGAGTGCTGGGATCCAAATTAGCAAAAGGTTCATCCCAGATAATTACCGCCGGATCACCAATTAACGTTGAGATAATGCCGACTTTCTTTTGGTTTCCTTTAGATAGATCGCGAATATAGGTGCCACGATTCAGCACCTCGCCTTGAAAAAAATCTTCGTATCGTTTCAATAATAGATCCACTGAAGCACGTTCTACCTGTCGCAATTCGGCAATGAAATAAAGAAACTCCTCGGGCGTAAGGTAGCCAATCAAAAAACTTTCGTCTAAGAAAGCTGTAGTCCATTTTTTCCACTCGTCGGATTCTGCGGCTAACTTTCCTTGATGTAGCACGGAGCCTGTGGTAGCAGGAGTGAGATCGAGTAAGATGCTGAACAGCGTTGTTTTTCCCGCTCCATTGTTGCCCACTAAACCTACACAATCTCCTTGATAGATATGTAGTTCAGGGATCTGCACAACTATCGTATCATTATAGTGCTTACTAATATTTAAGATGTCAATCATCTGCTTTTTCATATTATTCACTAACCTGCTTAAAACCTTCTAACATGTTGTATTTACGTGCTTGATAGCGTTGAGCAATGCGTTGTATAAAGAATTGACGCAGGCAAAATCCTACTATTCCTATTGCAGCCAAAAGTAAACAAGAGATTTCAAAATTGGCAAAAGCATGGATAATCGCCCAAAGTAGTATTGGGATGATAATAGCTGGAAGCATAACGATCCATTGCGCAGCGCCCATACCTTGGTAATTGAAAAACTGGGATTTATCCAGATCTACTCGTTTGTTATTGTAAGTGCCAAAGTACAGAAGAAGTGGCACATTAATACCAATATTGTAAATTGCCGTGACTGCGTTAATAAGCAAAATATCGGTACCCAGATATACATACGGGATAGTCAATATGGTTGTCAGAAATATACTTCCGTAAAGTAAAATGCATTTGGCATTGAGATAATCTTTGATAGCAATACGCTGTGTCTGAATAAAGGGATAATAGGAACTATCCCAAGCGGGCAGAAACTGTCCAAAATTGAAGGTAAACAGTCCCGTCGTAAATATCCCTATAAATACGAGCAAGCTTTGGTTTTGGATACTCGAATTATTATAAAACAATAGACCATAGAAGAGGCCATATGTACTAATTACGAGTAATGATCTGGTACGTTTATTTCGCCACACTAATTTGAAATCCAGACGAATGAGTGGCTTGTAACGCCCAAATAGATTCATCCAGCGAAAATTGTCGCTGGCGACACGATTTTTCTTCTGCTGTGTATTGGATTCGAGATACAATCGTCGTCGCAAAGATCGATGGATAAGCACGTACGCAAATACCAATAGCACAATCGGTACGCAACTCGAAAATGGATATTGTAAAACCAACTCGAAGTACCCTGCAACCATGCCAGTAGCAGAAAAGATGTGCAGATAATCTAGAAAGAATACAAAAGCAAATACCAAGATTACGATGCTAGTTAACCGCCAGTTGGCAGATACTATGTGTTGCAACGAAAAGTTAAAAAAGTGTAGCGACCATGAAGTGCCGATAATGGCAATAAGCCAAGCCAATAGGGTAGAAAAGCGGTAATCGCCGACGGACCAGCAAGCGACAGCAAAAGGGATGAATAGTAAAGGCGAAAGAAGATTGTAGAAAGAGAATATACTTTTACTAAGTAAATAATGACTTATATTATCGCGTGAAATGCGCTGTATAAGGAATGGTTTCACGTTTATGACGGGTAGCTGCTGCATAACGAAACGTAAAACTAACTCTCCCAGAAACCAAAATAGCAAATATCGATTCACTTGCTGCATAGGAAATAGGTTTGCCGAACTTTCGTCCAGTAAATCGTACAGGTAGTATCCTGCTGACCATATACCCCGCGCAATAAGCAATGCAAAAACAGCCAGTAGTATTTTAATAGAGATACTATGTCCGCGGTGTGCAGAACGGAAGAGACTCTTCCATTCTAAAACAAGAAATTTTACGAACATATGGGACTAATTATGGTACACGCTTCAGTGCGACAATTTTCTCTTCTAAGATATACAAAATAGCTAACTATTGTGATTAAAAAGTCAACAATATGCATCGTTTGGCGTTATATAATGGAGAAACATGTGGATCAAGTCCATAGCAACATTTATCTAGGGAAATATCAATAAGGCTATATTTATGGCAATTATCGGAGAGATTATAAAAAGAGCAATAAAAGTAAATGGTTTATTACAACCGGAGACAAGTCCAGCGTCTGCCCAGTTGTCTGTGTTGAAGGATTTGCTTACCAGAGCCCAACATACCGCATTTGGTCGCAAGTTTGGCTTTGCGGAGATCCTATTAGCATCAGATCCTATTCAAGCTTTTCAGGAGCGTGTACCTATTTTTGATTACGACAAGTTGTATGCAGAATGGTGGCATTATTTAGAGGAAGGATACGAAAATGTGACGTGGCCAGGCGGTCAAAAATATTTTGCGCTAAGCAGTGGAACCACCAGTAACAGTAAAGCCATTCCAGTGACTGACGATATGTTGGATTCTATTCGAAAGTCAGGCATCCAACAAGTGCTGAGTATGAAAAACTTTGATGTACCGGCAGAGTTTTTTGAAAAGAATATCATGATGTTGGGCAGTAGTACCAATTTGAAAGATTATCATGGGTTTCTATCTGGAGAAATTAGTGGCATTACGGCAGCCAATTTGCCGATGTGGTTTCGTAAGTTTTACAAACCTGGAAAGAAGATCGCGGCAAGTGATACTTGGGAGCAACGTGTAAAGCGTATCGCTAAAGCAGCGCCTAAATGGGATGTCGGTACGATTAGTGGGATCCCATCGTGGGCGGAGTTGATGTTGAAAGAAATCATTCGTTACAACAAACTGGATACGATACATGATATTTGGCCTAATTTGCAAGTTTACACCACAGGTGGCGTAGCATTTGGACCGTATCGCAAAAGCTTTGAGAAGTTGTTTGCCAAACCCGTAACATACATTGATACCTATTTAGCTTCAGAAGGATATCTAGCCACTCAAAAGAGGCCTGATACCGAGGCTATGTCTTTAATTGTGGATAACGGCATATTTTTCGAATTTGTGCCTTTCACGCCCGAAAATTTAGATGAAGATGGTCGTGTGCGTCAAGATGCGGAAGTACTCGCTCTCAAAGATGTACAAGAAGGGGAGGAATATGTACTATTGATATCTACCGTATCGGGTACGTGGCGTTATATGATCGGCGATACGATCATCATCGCAAATAAAGAATTAGGAGAAATCAGAATAAGTGGTCGTACGAAGCACTTTCTTAATGTCGTAGGGGAGCAATTATCGGTTAATCAGATGAATAATGCGATACAGCAAGTGCAGGAGAAGTTCGATTTATCAATTCACGAGTTTACGGTAGCAACAATATCTGACGAAGAGGGTAAATATGTGTCGAAATGGTATCTGGGAGCAGATAATAAAGCCGAAATAGCAGAATTGAACATTTTTCTAGATCAGCAGTTGTGCAGTGCCAATAAGAATTACAAGGTAGCGCGGAATCAATCGCTGGCAGATGTGCAAGTCCGAGTAGTGCCCGTAGCACATTTTCATGATTGGAGTGCCAATTTTAAAAAATTGGGCGGGCAGGCCAAAATACCGCGCGTCATGAAAGAAGAAGAGTTTAAAGAATTCGAAGCTCACCTTGCCAAGCTGTAGGTTCTTTAGCAAGAAAGCCGGTTATTACCGACTTTCTTGCGTTTCTTGAGCAATGCTTTCGGCGATATCGATTTCCTCCGCGAGTAAGTTTTCTTTGTCTGCCTTATTGCTTGTTTCCATTTCGTCCACTATCGTCACAATATCATCAGGTGATAAGTAAAGCCTGGCAATCTTATCTTTGTATTGTTGGGAAAGACCGCTATGGTTAAGAATAAAATCTTTTGTAGCTAAGATATAATCAGACATTCCGCGATGTACGGCAAATGTGTCGGCTACGCGCTCCGCTTTTCTGATATAGGTTTTAGAAAGCCAGTATAGCAAACCAAATCGGGCGATGCCCAATGTATTACGTTGCTCATAATCCATAATATGTCCTAGTTCATGACCGATCCAGCCAATCAATACATCCGGATCCACTTGATGCAGCGGTTCTATACTATGCTTTAATTTGAAAACCGGGCTCATTAGGATATCATATTTTCGATTTTTGCGTGACCCAAATAAGGTACTAACCTGTGGTCTGGCAGCCATAATCGAACCATTCAACGATCTCGTAAATTTAAATCGGATGTGTGTAGCCTGTAGTTCGGGATAGTGGGCGAGTGCGGCAAGCACTTCTTGCCGAATTATATTAGGAATTTCTTTATGAATGGTATATGTGTCTGTTTTGATCATATTCAGTGTGTATATGTTCTTGTAGAAGGGCAAATTCCACTCCAAAACCTGACCTTGAACAAAAACTTTTTATAAAATGGCCTGTTACTATTTATATAAAGACATTAAATCGAATAGCTTATGAATGATAATAATAAAAAACCTAAAAATGCTGAGGAGCGCGGAAAAGCCGAAAACGAAAAAGCAAATTATACCAACTTTCCACCAGAAAAAGAAGATATAGAAGGCACACAAAAAGAAGATGATCCAGATATTGAGGAAACGCAGGACGAAGATGAACTGGATGGCCCGCAAGGACCTTTGGCAGGTAATGCAGAAGGAAATGTAGATCCAGAAAAGAAAAAAGATTAGTGCATAGGTACTGCTAATACCTACAAAAAAGGTTATTTGTCTAAATAACCTTTTTTTGTAGGTTGCGAGAAGCATTGGCGACCGATAGCAAAAAGAAAGTCCGATAGAAATTTTTCTATCGGACTTTCTCTATACAGGTTAATTTGCTATTACTTCAAATTATTAATTTCCTGCTGTTCTTTAAGTTTAGCGATGTTGTTTTTATCACCAAACTCTTCAGTTTTTTGTTGGAAGGAATCTAAGATAGCCTGAATTGCTTCAGCGTTATGTGCAGTACGCTCATAGATTTCAGGGATTTTTTCCTCGATTGCCTTGTCACCGAGTTCGATGTTATCGACTTCAATCTTTCCAATCTTTTCCAAAACCGCTTGCTGACTGTGTCTTACATCCTCAAGCTCTCTGGAAATTTTTTCCATCAACTCAAACTTTTTCAACTTGTCCATAATATATTCTGTTGTTTCTTATTATAGAACAAATACAAGTTAAAAAGGTTTTACTCTACGACAACACCCATCTGACTAAATTTGTTGATTCGCTCGTTGACGAGTGTATCCGCATCTTTCGCTTTTAATGTGGCTAGATCACTTACGATTTTTGATTTTAGTTCTTCTGCCGCCGCTAGAGGATCTTGATGTGCTCCGCCAATCGGCTCTTCAATAATGCCATCAATCAAGCCATTTTGCAGCATATCTTCTGCTCTCAACTTTAGCACTTCTGCTGCTTGCTCTTTATTGTCCCAGCTTCTCCACAAAATGGACGAACACGATTCTGGTGATATTACCGAGTACCATGTATTTTGCATCATGTAAACTCGATCGCCAATACCGATGCCCAATGCGCCTCCAGAAGCACCTTCGCCGATTACGATGCAGATCACAGGTACTTTCAAAATAGACATTTCTAATAAGTTGCGTGCAATAGCTTCACCTTGACCACGCTCTTCAGCTTCTAAACCTGGATATGCTCCCATGGTATCGATCAGCGTAATAATAGGTTTGCCAAATTTTTCGGCCATCTTCATCAAGCGCAATGCTTTGCGATAACCTTCTGGATTGGCCATGCCAAAGTTGCGAAACTGACGTTCTTTGGTGTTTTTACCTTTTTGGTGGCCAATAATCATGACTGATTCACCATTGATTTTGGCAAATCCGCCCACGATTGCCTTATCGTCGCGCACTGTGCGATCTCCGTGAAGCTCGACAAAATCCGTGCTGATCATTTCTATATAATCAAATGTCTGCGGGCGGCCTGGATGGCGGGACATTTGTACCTTTTGCCATCCGGTCATATTTTGATAGACCTCAATTTTTGTTTTGGCCAATTTTTCTTCCAGCTCGCGAACGGTAGCGCTCATGTCTACCTTCGTTTTCTCGGCAACTTGATTTACTTTCTCAATCTGAGTTTGTAAATCTGCTATTGGCTTTTCAAAGTCAAATGTTGTCTCCATATTATTTTTTTACTATGCTTGGCAAAAGCTAAGATAGTGATTTTAGATTAGTAATAGATGTGGGTTATACGTTGAATCGGAAATGCATAATATCACCATCCTGCACAACATATGTTTTGCCTTCTACCGACAGTTTACCGGCCTCTTTAACGGCTGCCTCTGAACCATAATGGACAAAATCAGCAAACTTGATCACTTCTGCACGGATAAAACCTTTTTCAAAATCGGTGTGAATAACGCCTGCTGCTTGTGGCGCGGTATATCCCTTTTCGATCGTCCAAGCGCGCACTTCTTGTACACCAGCAGTAAAATAAGTTGCTAGATCCAGTAAGTCGTAAGCAGCACGGATCAATTTATTGACACCAGACTCCGTCAAACCAAGATCGTCTAAGAACATCTGACGTTCGTCGTAATCTTCTAATTGTGCAATTTCTGATTCAATTTGAGCAGATATTACCAGTACGCTAGCGTTCTCATCTTTCACCGCTTCTTTGACACGCTCTACATATGCGTTACCAGTATTCACGGCGGCTTCATCGACATTACATACGTACAAGACAGGTTTGCTGGTAAGCAACGAAAGATCTTCGACAAATTCCCAATCTTCTACTTGCAGTGGTGCAGTACGCGCTGATTTGCCAGATTCCAGATGCGTTTTAATGGCGGAAAGGATTTCGTATGTTTTTTTGGCATCTTTATCTCCACCGGTTTTTGCCATCTTTTCAACTTTTTGAATACGTTTTACTACGGTATCCAAATCTTTGAGCTGCAATTCGGTGTCAATAATTTCTTTATCGCGGATCGGGTCTACCGATCCGTCTACATGAATCACATTCCCGTCATCGAAACAACGAAGAACATGTATGATAGCGTTCGTTGTACGAATATTACCCAAAAACTGATTGCCCAGTCCTTCACCTTTGGAAGCACCTTTTACGAGACCAGCGATATCCACAATCTCAATTGTATTGGGTACTACACGTTGAGGATTTACTAATTCTGTCAATGTTTTTAACCGATCGTCAGGAACGGTGATCACGCCAACATTTGGTTCTATCGTACAAAATGGGAAATTGGCAGCTTGTGCCTTCGCATTTGATAAGCAGTTAAATAAGGTCGATTTACCTACATTCGGTAAACCCACAATTCCACACTGTAATGCCATAAATGTCCTAAAAATTTGTGCAAAGATAGTAATTTGGTAGAGATTGTTGAAAAGCGATCGTCCATTACTGATAAATAGCTGTTTATTATTATAGATCGAAGATCCTTTTTTTGTATTTTTGCATTTGAAATTATCTCATGTTTGGCCATGTTTTGTTTGCTGGTTGTTTTTTGTTGGTGTTATGATTATGCGTAGTCGGTTTTTAATTTTCAATGTCACTTTTTGGAGTACAGCACTGATATTCAATGCTTGCAATTCAACTTCTAGTAAGGCGCTTTCATCGGTTGTCTATGATCCCGTAGATACAGATTCCATCGTATTAGCTACTCCAAGCTTATTGATGGATAAGCTGGATTCGTTAAAAAAGGGATTGTTGTATTTTCCACCAGTAGATTCGATCAATAAGATCGAACCAAAGGCGGCACGTAAAATGCTGAAAGATTCTATTTTTCTCGAGTTGAAGAAAAAACCAAAACATATCTATCTAACGTTTGATGATGGTCCTTTATTAGGAAGTCAGGCTATAGATTCTATTATGACTGCTAAAGGTGTAAAAGCAAGTGTTTTCTTGATTGGTAAGCATGCCAAAATGAGTAAAATGCTTACTAAATATCTTCATCGATATTTAGATAATCCTTTGATAGAAGCTTATAATCATAGCTATACACATGCCAATCATCGATATCAAACGTTTTATGCGGATGCCAATACCGCTTTTATGGATTTTATAAAAGCGCAGGAAGAGTTAGAGCTTAAACATAAAGTTGCGCGCCTGCCAGGACGAAATATTTGGATGTTTGACGACGTTAAACGATTGGATGGTCGAAACGGTGGTACTACTGCCGAAATGCTTCATGAAGAAGGTTTCAGTGTATTTGGGTGGGATGTAGAATGGCGGCTGAATGGCAAAACAGGTGATTCGGAGCAAACTGTTGAGTTGACCTACAATGCGATGAAAAAATTCTTGGATAAGAACATGAGTTTGTACCCGAATAACGTGGTTTTGCTTATGCATGATGATATGTTTCAGCTACCCAAAGCGCAGATGCAGCTAGGAGCACTAATCGACAGCCTGAAGCAGCATCCGGATTACAACTTTGAGTTCATGTCCGATTATCCGAAGAAATATTAGTATTGCTCCCAAAAATACAGCATGCTAATTCTGCTGAAGTTATTTGTCTAGTGAAGCTGTAATTTTGTTTCGTGCTTCGATCGTAGACGATTAAAAGTTGTGGTGGACAATACTGCCACGCTCATAATCTTTAGTGACCGTTACTGCGCGTGGCATACGCTCTTTTAGCTCTTCTACGTGTGATATAATACCTACCACTCGGTTTTCCTGATGTAGATATTGCAACGTGTCAAATACGGTATTAATACTTTCGTGGTCTTGTGTGCCAAATCCCTCATCAATAAAAAAGAAGTTTTTGTCCGATCGGTTGAGCGACTGAATATTTTCGGCCAATGCCAGTGCCAGACAGAGCGATGCTTGGAAACTCTGTCCGCCGGATAGTGTTTTGACAGATCTACGGCGGCCATCGTTGAGATTATCAACTACCTCGAAGTCATTCGTGTCACTTACACTCAGGCTCAATTGATTCTTAGTTAATCGGTGAAAGCGATGGTTCGCAATTTCACACAATCGCTGCATATGTATCGTAGAGATGTAGTTGACAAAGCCATTGCCTCTAAATAAGTTGTCCATGATTTTGAGGTGATCGGCGCGTTTGCTGAGTGATTCAAACTGTTCATTCAACTTTTCTTTTTTGGCAAATTCGACAGTAAGATGCCCAAGTTCACGCTCCAATCCGCCTAGTTGCGCTAGCTCGCGATCATAAGCCGAATGCTGCTCCTTATAGCGATCCCGAATTTCGATAAATTTTTCTTCCGAATAGTTGTCATCTCGCGTCCTGATCATAAGGTGATCTACTTGTCGCTCTAGAACCTGTTGTTGAATGTCGAATTCTTGAATTTCGCTTCGCAATTGTGTGACAGGAAGATCCTTACTTAAGATGTGTTGTACTTGCACCAGATCTTCATATTCATTTTCGGCTAGTAATTGTGCAATCTCCGCTCGGCTGGCGGCTAATGTTTCGCGCAAGATGCCAAATTGTTCTTTAGAGAGTTGGTATTGTCCAGCCACATCAGCAAAAGCATTTTTCTTTTGATTGATCCGCTGGGTGAGCATTTCGTAATCCTCCACAGTACGGGCGATGTTGAGATCAGTTTGCTGTTTAAGGCTGACGAGGTCTGATTCGCTGTAGCTTTTATACAATGCCTCGTCCAGCGTGTGCAGTTGATCGGTGTATTGTGCAATCATTTTTTTGGCGATAGCAATCTGCTCAATGATACTTTGTAATCGCTTTTCAAATCGTGCTAATTCGTCAGCTTTTTGAGTAGCTGCGGTGCGCAGTTGTTTTATTTCCGACTCCAATTGTTGGATAGCTGCCTCGGTCTTTTTGTTTTTGAGTTTCTGCTCGCCAAATAGCGATTTATCCTCTGGAGAATAGAGATCCCACCGAAATGTGTTTTTATGCGTGACCATTTGAGTATGTAGCCCATGCAGATCGCGCTGTGTTTTTTCTAAACTTTCTCTTTTATTAACTGCTGTATTAGCTAATCGAGCCAATTCAGTAGCGAGCTGTTGCAATTCATCTTGCTGTTTTTTGTGTGTAGCTTTCTGTACGAGTATCTGCTGTAGTTCTTGGTTTGCTTGTTCGCCCGACATCGGCTCCGGATGCTCTAATGCGCCGCATAATGGACAAGGTTCTCCATCTTGCAAGCGATGTGCAAAATCTCCTAATCGCACCTGTACTTGCAAGTGCGTCTCTTGCTCCTGTAACTTTGTGGCAGCATCCTGCAATGATTTTTCTTTTGTGTTTACTTCCTGTTGCCAAGCGGCCAGGGTATAGTTTTTCTGTGCAAAGGTTGTGGAGATGCTTTCGATTTCTTCGTTTAATTGCTTCTTATACAGATCGGCCGCTTCGATTTGACTGTCGATATTGTCTTTTTTCAAGTACCATGCTTCTATTTCTAACAGTTCTGACGCTTCAAATCGATTAGATTTGAGGTGGTCTAACTTTTGTTCGGCATCCACCAACAGTTGATTCGTGTGAGTAAGTTCTTGTTGTGATTTCTCGACAAACGGCTCGCCTTTTTTTAAATTAGCTTGCTCTTGCAGCAAAGTAGTTTCGTTTTTGCGGATATGAATCAGCGTTTGCAGATCCATTTGTTCTTGGCGCATCCGTTCGATCTGTCGATAATTAATTTCTACCACACGAAGATTTTCTTGCAATACGTCGATCTCTTCAGATAATAGTTTTCGCTGTCCATGCAGCTGCTCTACGCGTAGGCCAACAGCTTCTTTCTCTCGCTCGATACGATGTCTAGTAGCGATTGGTTCGCGAAACAGCTGTGTAGTCTGCTCATAGATGCGCACTTCGTGTCGCAATTGATCCATCTTTTCTTTCTGCTGCAATAGCGTTGCCAGATCATTTTTCTTACTGTTAAGTTCTTGGTGTCGTTCTGCGGCTTCCTTCAGGATTTGAACCTGAGTTTGTAGTAGATCTAATGCCGTCTTGGCCTTAGTTAGTACTTCTCGTTTGCTGTTCAATTCGAGCTCCTTTTCGGTCAGAATAGCTGCGGAGATACCTTCATATCCCGATAACGCACCTTTCAGATTTTCTAATCTTTGGTTGTTAGCGCTTTGTAGAACCGAGACTTTTGGTCCCAGGTCGTAGCGATTGAGTTGAAAGATCTCTTTCAACATCTCTGAGCGCTCTTTTCCTTTTAGTTCTAGAAATTCTTTGAATTGCCCTTGGGGAATGATAATCGTACGGCGGAAGTTGGGGTAGGACAGGTTAGTGACTAAAGAGCCGTCGGCAGATTCGAGTGGCATCCACCGATCCTGTTCGTACACATACGCACTGCGCTCGATAGTGCTCGTATCTTCAAATTTGTTAGGTCGACGTCGCCATTGCGCGGTGAATCTATACTTTTTACCTTCAAAATTTAGGAAATCGAACACAATTTTGGCTTGTGACGATTGGAGGTTCAGCATGTTGTAGCCGCGCTTATCTGTTTTATTCAATCGTTCGGTATCGCCGTACAAAGCGAGGCTGATGGCTTCAAGGATCGATGATTTTCCTGATCCAACGCTTCCAAAAATACCAAAAAGGCCACCTTCGGTAAGCGTAGTAAAGTCTATCTCTTGCTTTTGTTTGTACGAATAAAATCCTTCGATACTTAAATATATAGGTAACATGTAAGCGATTTTGAGGGTTATGATTCCGTCTGTTGCGTGTCTATCTCGCCATTGATCTCTTCGAATAAGGAAAGTAGCTCTTCGTTGGGCTGCTGACCATATCTGCTATGAAAATAGTCGACAAAAAGTGATTTGACATCTTTCTCTAAGTCGGCTACTGGTTGTGCTGTTTCTGTGGCACTGCCTTGCTGCTGTACGATCGGTATGATATGGATGATACCGTCGTGCGCTTCTTGTAGCCTTTTTAATGCTGCCGAAGTCATAAACGTATCGCTAACCATCGTCAATTCCACCAAAGTGTTGGGATTGTTCTGAAGCCATTGGACTGCGAGGTCAATATCATCAAATCGCTTGCGCGCGAGCGACCTTCCGCCATGTAAGCGATGGGTGGTGTATACAACGGATTGATTTGGCGCAAGATCGACGATGATAACGTTTTTTTCTTGTCCTGCTTCGGCAAATGAATAAGCGAGTGGACTGCCAGCATATACAATAGGAGAGGAAGCCGTGCCGAGTTGATGATGGCGATGCAGATGTCCTAGTGCAGTATATTGTATAGAAGAAGGAATCGCGTCGGTATAGATCAAGTCGGCATTTCCGATCTTCAAAGGTTTCTCGCCTTCTGGTTCTTCCAGCATTTCGCCACCACGTTTCATCATATATAAGTGCGTCACCAATAGATTGGCACCATACGTATCACAGTAGGTTTCGGCGAGATGTTGCCAATGTGTCGATAGTATCTCGTGTAGTTTGGCTTCGCGATCATCATCATCACCCAGATAGTGTTTGAGCCGAAGCTCATTTGCATACGGCGTTGTTAGAATGCGGATTGGATAATTATAGCGTGGCAGTAGTAATTCTATAAAACCTTTGTCGGTCTTTGTTATGCTAAAACCTGTCGTTGCTGCTGATGCGCTAAGTTGCGCATTGGGATAACCGACGAAGAGGATTCCACAGGCGCGAGCCAGCGGATCCGGTGCATCGATTCGATCCGCAGAATCATGATTACCAGCAATGGCAATGACGGGGCGTTTACCATGATTCGTCAACCGTTTCAATGTGCTATATAACAACTCGATTGCTTCTACTGGCGGACTAAACGTGTCAAACAAGTCGCCCGCAACCACCAACACATCTACATCCTCTTGATCTGCTATTTCGCAGATCTCGTTCAGAACATCTTGCTGTTCTTGTATTCGGGAAAAGAAATCTAATCGTTTGCCTAAATGCCAATCTGCTGTATGTAATATGCGCATGTTTAAAGCTTCTTTCCGTGTAAGAGGTTAAAATTACTCAATTTATTTTTGTAGAACTATTTTTGCTATCTTCGAAATCGTTATTATTCTTTAACAGACACTATTTATGCGTTTTATCTATTTGTTGGTGTTGTATTGTGTCACCATCACTATAGCTCATGCCCAGCTCAAGGCTGTGCATAAAAAAGGTGACTATTCGTATTGGGTCAATACACCTTCGGATGCGCCTACGAAATCCGATAAACTGCCCATTCTGGTGTTTTTGCATGGTCGGAGCTTGTCAGGATCCGATATCAATCGGGTTAAGCGCTATGGAGTATTGCGAGCGATGGAGAAAGGACGTTCTATCGATGCGATTGTGGTAGCGCCACAAACTTCGAACGGATGGAATGCAGATAAGGTGATGCATATGGTTGATGAAGTACTGGAGAATTATGGTGGCGATCGCAATAGAATTTACGTTTGTGGAATGAGTATGGGAGCTTATGGCACAATGGATGTGGCCGGAAAATATCCGGATAGAATAGCTGCTGCGGTTGCGATCTGTGGTGGCGGAACGTTAAGCTTGGCGTGCGGCCTTACGCAAGTGCCTTTGTGGATTCAGCACGGTAATAGTGATCGTATTGTGCCACTTTCAGAATCGCAGAAAATATATAAAGCCATAAAAAAATGTAATCCCGAAGCGG
The DNA here is from genome assembly GCF_001586775.1 of Sphingobacterium populi. Classification (GTDB taxonomy): domain Bacteria; phylum Bacteroidota; class Bacteroidia; order Sphingobacteriales; family Sphingobacteriaceae; genus Sphingobacterium; species Sphingobacterium populi. Next base: position 502,651 of record NZ_LQXS01000001.1, read on the forward strand.
ATGCTACACTTACAGTAGTGCCTGGTGGTACGCATGGTAGCGTAGAAAATATCTTTCATCAGGATGCGATCTACGATTGGATGTTTGGCTACACCTTGTAAGGCATTTTGCCAATTAGGTTATTTCCGGATTTTCCAGTAGATCGGTTACGCAACCCAATACTTCGTGTTCGCTAGCGCCATTTTCGAGCATGCTAAAAGCGATGTATGCTGCATATATTTCACTGTTAAAAACTTCGTGCTTATCGGCAAGTACTTTATCTAAGGCATCTTCGCGCACTTTGATGCCAATATGCTCAAGCTCGTTGTGTAAGTTGGTCGATATACTGCTGTGATCCTCACCACAAGCAAATCCTAATATGATATGTAGCACCAATTTATCATAGACCTCGGGATCTATCCCGCTCAATTTATTGACATACATTGTGTTGTCAAATCTCCTCTTAGCGCTGCATACAATCTTGTCCCAGATCAGGAACTCTGTTTTTGTCTGCATAATGATAGGTTTATATTACTGTAAATTTAGTAAAATATTCCAAATCAGCACTATAATGCTATTTTTTACCCTTCTTCATTTTCCAATTGATTTTTATATGATTTTAGATTATTCATGATTTCTTCTGGTAGCTCAGGATATTTCATGTCTTTTAATACGGTAAGTGTTTCTAGTAAAATTTTGGCCACGATATATCGAGCAACCCATTTGTTATCTGCTGGAATGATATACCAAGGCGCACTTTTCGTACTTGTATTTTGGATGGCTTCTTCGTAATACCGCATATATTCATCCCATTTCTTACGTTCTGAAAGATCACTTGGTGAGAATTTCCAGTTTTTATCTTCATTATTCAATCTTCTTAAGATGCGGTTTTTCTGCTCATCCTTACTGATATGCAGAAAGTATTTTAAGATAATTGTACCGTTTTGTGCTAAATGTTGCTCGAAATTATTGATCTGTTCGTATCGCTTGATCCAGAAATCTGAAGGTAAATTATCTGTATCAACCACATCGGGTAGGTGTTCTTCTGCCAAATTGTGCGGATGTACTCGCGAAACCAATACATTTTCGTAATGAGTACGATTGAAGACTCCAAATTTACCTCTTTCTGGCAAGGCAATATAGTGCCGCCACAAATAATCATGCTGATATTCTTTAGCGGTAGGCACTTTAAAGCTATGTACGGTAACACCTCGCGCATTAAATTTTTCGAAAACTCGACGTATTAATGAATCTTTCCCGGAGGTGTCCATTCCTTGTATGCATATCAATACACTGTACCTGTCGTGAGCATACATGATGTCTTGTAGATGAGCTAGTTCCTTGCGGATTTTCTTTAGGAGCGATTTTGCTTCTTTCTTTTTTATTTTAGGATTTACAATTGTGGCCGCTTTTGCAATTGAAAAATCTTGGGTTGCTTGGTATACATCACGATATTGCTCCATGATTTGTTGATTTGGTTTTTTACTTTGTAGTTAACAATTAGTTTACTCAATAGTTTGAAATATGCTCGTTAATGGCAATAGGTCAGCTATTTTGGGCACTAAGTATTATCATCAATTAGGGTGATAATGGTTGTTATCATTGATTTTAATGATAAATCAAAATATCATTAATATTAGTGATATTTATGGTTTTCTTTTTCTTATATTTGATGCTGATAGAGAATGACTATGAAACATACGATATTAACGGGAGATATTGTCAACTCACGAATGGTCGACGGAAAGCTGTGGAGAGCACAATTGCATGCGGTACTATCTAACTATGCTGAAAACTATGATATTTATCGAGGTGATAGTTTTCAGGCCATTTTGTCATTGGAAAAATCCATCATATGTACGATAGTCCTGATGGCAAAATTGCAAACGATAGATGGCGTACGAGTGCGTGTAGGAGTGGGGATTGGCGAAGTAGATGCAACGGCAAATACCGTAAAAGAATCTACTGGTGAAGCTTATATTCGATCTGGTGAAGCGTTCGACGATCTGCGTCGTGATCTATTTAAAATGAATAGTCCTTGGCCGGAGATGGATAGGACGATTAATATTATGATGGGATTGTGCACGGAAATAATGAGCCGCTGGACAGTTAATATGGCTGAATCATTTGCGGCTGCGATAGAAAATCCCGAAAAAAGCCAAGTGGAACTCGCAAAATTGTTAAAACGAAAGCATCAAAGCCAATTGAGCACCGAGCTAACAAAGGCAGGATTTAACAAAATACACGAAAGCGTTAATTATTGTACACAACAAATCATGAAGCAATGCTAAGCATCTTACTCCAATTTCTCCTCGCTCATGTGTTGGGAGATTTCGTACTGCAACCCAAATCGCTGGTGGAAAAAAGGAAAGTGCACATTCAGTATTTGTTGTTGCACGTGGCTATACATACCATAGCTTTACTGCTTGTTTTCGCACAAACATTGACCATACACTGGCAGGGTATTCTATTTATCGTGGCAACTCATCTGGCGATTGATAGTTTGAAGATATGGTATGAACAGAAGTGGCCCACGAAGCCTTTTAGAGCGTTTGTAATTGATCAATTGTTGCATTTGCTAATGATCGGTGTAGTGATGATTTTTTATTATCCTGCATATTTCCAGCAAGTTGAGCTATGGTCGCCTACAAACCTATTGTATTTACTGACATTGCTTGTGCTACTATTTGTCACGCCAATTATTATGCGTGTCTTCTTCAGTAGGTGGGATCAGGAACAGGCTTTTATAGGGAAGAAGATGGAAACTTTGCTGGACGCTGGATTACTAATCGGGATTTTAGAGCGCCTAATGATTGTCATTTTTGTTCAACTGAATTTTCTGTCAGGCATTGGTTTCTTGCTTGCAGCAAAATCCATATTTCGCTTTGGCGATTTAACTAATGCTAAAAACACCAAATTTACAGAGTATATCTTGCTAGGGACCTTTTTAAGTTTTGGGATTGCGATATTGCTTGGTGTCCTGCTTAAGTTTACGAGAGCGGCATTGGTGTGACAGGAATAGCTTGTTGTATAGCATTAGATGTCGATAAGCGACTAACATATAAATAGTTGGTCTGTTTTTTGTATATTTCATCATGTAAATGTCAAAAACAGAATCATATGCGCATATTCATCTTATTCATCCTATCGATACAGGCGTATTTGTGCTATGCACAAAAAGTTGATTTAAATGGTGTGAGAGAAAACTTTAACCAAGGTGTCAAAAACAGAGATCTTTGCGAAAAGTACCACACACATTTGCAGGAAGCTGCTAAGACACCCGTAGAAAAAGGTTACAAAGCCGCTTTTCACATGTTTATGGCGAAGCATACAGCCAATCCTATCAAGAAAATGAGCTATTTCAAGGATGCTAAAAAGATGCTTGAAGATGTAATTAAAGCAAATCCAAATGAAGTAGAATTGCGCTTTATCCGATTATGTATTCAATATTATTCTCCAAAATATCTCGGTTATCATAGTGAGGTGGAAAATGATAAAAAATTTGTGATGAATAATTTGCATAAACTCTCGGATAAGCAAGCCAAACAATTGATATACGATTATCTTGATGGTGCTAATATGTATACAGATAGGGAGTTGGCTTTGTTGGGGCGATAAGAAAAGATCATTACTCAACCCCATGTGTGCAGCGACTACTCAGCTATCGGCGCTCAGCACAATTAAAATTGATGTTGAGAGGTGCCTTTTTTGTGAAATTCAACGATTAATTAGTTTGTTATTATAAATCAGAAGTTTTATCTTTGCCGATCAATAAATACAATTAACAAATTAATTAAATAACAATGTACGCAATAGTAAATATAGCAGGACAGCAATTCAAGGTTGCAAAAGACCAATATCTTTTCGTGCACCGTTTGCAGGGAGATGAAGGCGCTAGTATTGAATTTGACAACATATTGTTAGCAGAAGACGGTGGTAAATTCACTGTAGGTACACCTAGTATTTCAGGTGCGAAAGTTTCAGCTACGATTTTGTCTCATTTGAAAGGTGATAAAGTAATCGTTTTCAAGAAAAAACGTCGTAAAGGCTACAAAAAGAAAAACGGTCACCGTCAAAGTTTTACAAAAATCCAGATCACTGGTATTAGTTTGTAAGAAGAAGGGTCGTAAAGACTTAGATATTAATTGAATTTTTAATCTGACTTAACGTCATAAATTAAGATATAAGAAATGGCACACAAAAAAGGTGCAGGTAGTTCTAAGAACGGCCGTGAGTCACACAGTAAGAGACTAGGTATTAAAATTTTTGGTGGTCAACAAGCGATTGCTGGTAACATCATCGTTCGTCAGCGTGGTACAAAACACAATCCTGATGCTAACGTAGGTATCGGTAAAGACCACACATTGTATGCTTTAACTGCTGGAACAGTCGTTTTCCGCAAAAAAGCAAACGATAAATCATACGTTTCTGTAGTTCCTGCTGAGCAGAACTAAGGATACCTTAATTCATTAAAAAAGCCTCTTAACATATTGTTTAGAGGCTTTTTTCTTTTTAGATACCTACTCTGCTACCTGATGCATTCGTAGGATTCTGTAAGTCGCTACTCGGTCGAAGCGATTAATTTTTATATAGTATTATCGTATAATTCGTTTGATCTTGTTCGATCGTTTGATTAGCTTATGTAATGATTCATAATCTTCGCCTTCTAAATGGGCGTAGATCTGTTGTAATTGCTTAATATGCTCTTCCAATACTTCTAGCACGTTATCTCTGTTTTGCTTTAAGATAGGAGTCCACATATCTGGCGACGATTTGGCCAGCCGTACTGTCGATTCAAATCCAGAGCCAGCCAGTTCAAAAATCCTGCCCTGCGATTTTTCTTTTTGGAGCACCGTCAATGCTAATGCAAAGGATGTAATATGCGAAATATGAGATACGTAGGCTGTATGCATATCGTGCTCTTCGGCATTCATAAATACCGAACGCATCTCCAATTGTTCGCTGATTGCATCCGCGATATCAAACGCATCTTCATCGGTTTTAAATGCTTCTACATAAACCATTACTTTACTTTTAAACAAATCTGGAATAGCGGCTTCGGGTCCCGAATATTCTGTTCCGGCCATCGGATGTGCTGCAATATAACGACCACGCTTAGGATGTTTTTCGATATGTTGTAGGATATTGATTTTTGTGGATCCCATGTCAATTACGACTTGCTGTTCTACTCTGTCCAAGATATATGGAGCAAGCTGCATAATCGCATCAACAGGCACTGTCAAAATGATCACCTTGCATGTTTCAATGGCGGTGTCTAAGTCAATTATCTCATCTATTAATCCAAGTTGAAGCGCTTTTTTTTGATTGCTTTCGCTTTTATCCACTCCATAAATACGCGTAGCGAAATGAGTTTCACGAAGTCGCAAAGCAATAGATCCGCCAATAAGCCCAACGCCTACAATAGCTATATTCATATTATTTTTCATAGTGATGATCGGCTAGCTATTCTTCAATAATGATTGTATTCTTTCGATAGCAAGATCGAAGGTTTCTGCTGTCGCGCATAAGCTTATGCGAATATACTGCGATCCGGCTTTGCCAAATATACCACCAGGAGTGATGAATACGTTAGCGCCGTATAAAATATTGTCTGTCAATTGGTAAGAGTCTTTGTGTTTATCTGGTACTTTAGCCCATACAAACAGACCAACTTGGTCTTTCTGGTAACTGCATTCTAGCAAATCCATGATCGCAAAAACTTTTTCTCGACGTTTTCGGTATGTGGCATTTAACTCATCGTACCAAGATTGATCTAATGATAAGGCCTTGACTGCTGCCGCTTGAACTGGAAAAAACATTCCCGAATCCATATTCGATTTGAAGCGGAGTATCTCATCAATTCTTTGTCCCTCAGCTATGAGCATGCCCACACGCCATCCGGCCATGTTTACAGATTTGCTTAATGAATTTAGTTCTATAGCAATGTCCTTTGCGCCATCTATATGCATGATACTCATCGGTTCATCGTTGAGTATAAAGCTGTATGGATTATCATGGCAGATTAGAATATTATGTTTTTTGCCGAAGGCAATAATGTCTTTGAAAAAAGCCCTTGTAGCTTTTGCTCCAGTAGGCATATGTGGGTAATTAATCCACATCATTTTGACGCCTTGCAATCCATCTTTTTCTAATGCTTGCAGATCAGGGAGCCAATTGTTGCTCTCTGATAACGTATACGGTACTGCTGTTGCTTCACTCAGTCGTACGGCCGAAGCATACGAAGGATATCCAGGATTTGGAATTAGGACTTTATCTCCAGCCTGTAAGTACGTCATGCAGATATGCATAATCCCTTCCTTTGAGCCCATTAAGGGCAGAACTTCTGTGGCCGAATCCAATTTTACATCATAAAAACGCTGATACCATTGGGCAATAGCTTCCCGCAAAATAGGACTGCCTTTGTAACTTTGATATCCATGCGTATTGTGAAAAGCGGAATGTTTAACCAGCTCCTCGACAACGGTCGGATGTGGTGGTAAATCTGGGCTACCTATTGCCAGATTAATGATGTCTTTGCCCGCCTTCCTTAAAGATTCTATTTCACGAAGCTTTTTCGAAAAATAGTACTCTTCTGTCTGTTCAAGGCGTTTTGCTACGGCTATTTGCATTTGTTTAATTTAATAATGTCTTTCTTAACTAGTACTGGAAGCACGAATGTATTAATTTTTTGTGTTATTCCAGTACCGGTTTCGAATTGGTGATTGCTAGGATTTGGCAACAGTTTGACTATTCTTCTCTTTTGGTTAAATATCAAAATAATGACACAATGTTGTTGCTATTCTCATAAAACCAATCCAGTAGGTCAATTTTTGCTACATTTGTATAATTAGAATACTGAATGAAGACATATTTTAGACTATTATCTTTTGCTAATCCCATTGCAAAATATGCTATACCGTACATACTATGTACGCTGATTACGGTCGTATTTGGTACGTTGAATTTAGCGTTGCTAGCGCCACTATTGCAGGTGTTGTTTAAAGGAACAGGGGACGAAAATCTGGTGCCACCCGAAGTGATTACCAGTCCCGACAAATTAACGGATATTGGTGGTTGGTTTACCTATTACGCTGACCGCTTGTATTATGATCTTGGTCCTTATGAGGCGCTAAAGTATGTGTGTATTGTTATCGTTATTTCGGTATTGATCAGTAATGTTTTCCGCTATTTCTCCCAACGGATTATGGAAAACCTACGTATTCATACCTTGTTGAACTTACGACGTGCCGTATTCGATAACGTAATGGGCTTGCATCTTGGGTATTTTACGAACCAGCGTAAAGGTGATGTGATTTCAAAAATAGCTTCAGATGTGCAGGTGGTACAGTTTTCAGTAACAGGAACATTGCAGGTGGCGTTTAAAGAACCGTTGCAATTAATTGCTTATATGATTGTGTTATTTGCATTTTCGTTCAAGTTGACGCTGTTTTCACTTATAGTTATTCCTGTTTCTGCATTTTTTATATCCAGAATTGTTAAAACTCTGAAGTCGCAAGCCGCTGAGGCACAGCAATCCTATGCGAACATGATTACCTATTTGGATGAAGCCTTGTCGGGTATTAAAATTATCAAATCCTTCAATGCCAATTTCTTTGTTCGCGATCGTTTTAATAAAGAGAATCACCGTTATGCTAATATTATGCGCAGAATGGTACGTCGACAGCAAATGGGATCGCCTGTTTCCGAGTTGTTAGGCGTCGTAATGGTCGCTGTGATATTGATTTATGGCGGACAATTGGTGTTAAGTGGATCGGGAGAGCTCGGAGCTTCAGAATTTATTGCTTATATCGGTATATTTTCTCAGGTGATGCGCCCAGCAAAAGCGCTTACAGACGCATTTAGTAGTGTGCATAATGGGATTGCTGCAGGTGAACGTGTTTTAGCGTTGATCGATGAGAAGAATGAAGTGAAGGACGCGCCAAATGCTAGGCCAGTAAATGCTTTTACCAAAGGAATCACTTTTCAAAATGTTCACTTTGCCTACGGTGAGCACGAGGTATTGCGTGATATCACGCTAGATATTCCTAAAGGCGGTACTGTAGCTCTAGTAGGGCCATCTGGTGGTGGTAAATCGACCTTGGTAGATCTTATTCCAAGATTTATGGATGTTACCGGTGGCTCTATCCGCTTTGACGGTGTAGATTTGCGCGAACTGAAACAAGACGATTTACGCGCTATGATTGGCGTAGTTAACCAAGAATCTGTACTATTCAACGATACTATTTTCAACAACATCGCTTTTGCAAATACAGATGCAACTCCAGAGCAAGTCGAGGCTGCAGCACGTATTGCAAATGCACATGAATTTATCCTGAAAACAGAAGACGGGTACAATACTAATATTGGGGATCGCGGTTCTAAACTATCGGGCGGCAGCGCCAGCGTATTTGTATTGCTAGGGCAGTGCTCAAAAACCCACCAATCATGCTGTTGGATGAGGCCACATCTGCATTGGATACGGAATCCGAAAAATTGGTACAAGATGCACTGTATAAATTGATGAAAAATCGTACAACTGTCGTAATTGCGCATAGATTGAGTACGATTCACAATGCTGATAAGATTATTGTATTAGAGAACGGAGCTATTCAGGAGGTGGGTACACATATGGAATTGATTGCTAAAAACGGATTATACAACCGATTGATCGAAATGCAACAGTTTTCAAGTTAAGACAATAGCAGTGAAAAGCATGTGGAGTATAATAGGAAAGATGGTATTATTCACGCTATCTATTTTCCTTGTTTTTATCTTTTGGATGTCGCCACGGTTAGGTGGCTTGATCGCGATTGGTAAGGATAAAATCGATTCGATCATATACCGGCTAACGTTTGATTACGATACCCCTGCCACCGTCAAGCTTCAGTATTCTGATGTGTCGCAAAACAAAGATTATATTTATTTACAAGAGCGCTATAATCTGGATAGTATCGTTTTGCCAACTATTGTATAGAATAGAGTCGTATGATTCGAAAGAAGCCGAGCAACCGGCATACTTCCAAAAGATGATACGCCTCAATACGGCAATTTACACTCACGCTATACAAGAGTTCTATCCGTTGGTAAAACAATAATTCCCAAAAACTGTCTTAGCGGTGTTGTGATGCAGTTGTTATAAGGTCTTATATGCTGTTGGCACAACAATTTTTAGTGGATTTTTTGATACATTTGTATCTGTTAGATATTTAGGAGAGTGGCATGAACGCACAACAGAAACTAGATTTTTTGATCAATAACCCAAGGTTGGATTCTCAGCTCAAAGAGATCGCTATTAAGGTGCGTGATAGTGAGCGGATTAGTTTCGATGAGTGTGTATATTTGTATGAGCATGCCGAGTTGTCTTATCTCGGTGTATTAGCCAATCACATTCGGGAGGCGCGACATGGTGATGTCACCTATTTCAATAGAAACTTCCACATAGAACCTACGAATGTCTGCGTGTACGACTGCAAATTTTGCTCTTATTCACGAATGATCAAACAACGTGAAGAAGGCTGGGAGATGGATGTAGATGGTATGCTCGATATCGTTAAACGATACGACAATGAACCCGTTACCGAGGTGCATATCACGGGTGGTGTGGTCCCTAAACAAAACCTAGCGTTTTATGCAGAATTCTTCAAAAAATGCAAAGCACATCGACCTGATTTACACATCAAGGCACTCACTCCTGTAGAATATTATTATATCTTCAAAAAAGCAAAGCTATCGCACTATGATGGTATGAAGTATTTGAAGGAAGCCGGGTTGGATTCTATGCCTGGTGGAGGTGCAGAGATTTTTCATCCAGAAATACGGGAAAAGATCGCTCACGATAAATGTACGGCAGAGCAGTGGCTAGACATTCATGAACAGGCACACAAGCTAGGTATGCATACCAATGCAACGATGTTATATGGACATATTGAGCAGTATTGGCACCGAGTCGATCACATGGAACGATTGCGCCAATTGCAAGATCGTACACAAGGATTCCAAACTTTTATCCCACTAAAATTCCGAAATAAAGACAATCAGATGGAACATCTCCCTGAAGTTTCTGTCATCGAAGATTTGCGGAACTACGCTATTGCTCGGATTTATATGGATAATTTTGCGCATATCAAAGCTTATTGGGCCATGATATCTCGCGATACCGCACAAATGTCATTAAGTTTCGGAGTGGATGATATCGATGGTACATTGGACGATACGACAAAAATATACAGTATGGCTGGCGCAGAAGAACAAACTCCCGCTATGAGCACACAGGAGTTAGTAGAACTAATTCGGCATGTCGGTCGTCATCCAGTGGAACGTGACACCGTGTACAATGTGGTGACTGATTTTAAGGACGTGAATTTCGACAAGGAACCGAAGAAAAACTATTACGCATTACCGGTAGTAAATTAAAAGATATTGAAGAAAACATTTTATTTTATACGACACGGACAAACGGATCTCAATCTGCAAGGTATTGTACAGGGAAGAGGAGTCAACTCACCTTTAAATGATACAGGCAGAAAACAAGCAGAAGCTTTCTATCAAGCCTACAAACATGTGCCATTTGATAAGGTCTATACGTCAACTTTGCTTCGTACTCACGAGACCGTAGCAGCTTTCGTAGCATCTGGGATTCCAACAGAGCAACTTGAGGGTCTTGACGAAATAAGTTGGGGCATATACGAAGGGCGGGAGCAAGATGAATCGATTATGGCCGGCTTCAAAGCTTTGGTAGAGCAATGGCGAAATAATCTGCTAGACGTTGCTGTTGAAATGGTGAATCGCCCAACGCGCTAGTGAAAAGACAGCAAGAAGCCATGCAGTACATGTTATCGCAAAAAGGCGAAAACACGGTGCTTGTCTGCCTACACGGACGCGCTTTGCGCATTTTACTGTGTCATCTTACAGAAATGGAAGTTTGCCAAATGGACGATTTTCCGCATACCAATACGGCACTTTATATCGTCGAATACGAAAACGGTAAATACAATATTGTCGATCATTACAACACGAAACATTTAGACGATTTAGAGATAGATGCCTGATAAAATACGGGTTGCAGTCGCTACCTATACCAATACTTTACCATTCCTCAAAGGGTTGCAAACGTCATCAGCTATCTGTCGCGATGCCGAACTGTTAATGGATTATCCGAGTGCATGCGCTGAGAAAGTGATCCGTAACGAAGCTGACTTGGGCATAATACCAATCCAAGCATTACTTGATATTCCTAATTATCATATCCTTGGAGATTATTGTATTGGTAGTGATGGTGAAGTGGATTCCGTTTTCGTTTTTTCGAAAGTACCCATCGAGCAAGTAAAAGTTTTGCGTCTCGATCCGCAATCTAAAACGTCTAATGGCCTTGCGCGCATACTATTTAAATATCTCTGGCGTCAGGAGATTGATGTTGTTCTAGTTGGCGAAGCCGATGCAGAAGTGCTTATTGGCGATCGTACATTTGGGCAAAAGCAAGCACACGCTTACGCTTATGATCTAGGAGCATGCTGGAAGCAATTGACAGGTCTGCCATTTGCCTTCGCTGTGTGGGCAGCAAATAAGGAATTGCCTACGGCATTTGAAACTATATTTAACGATGCTTTGGCTCAAGGCTTGTCACAGTTGGATGAAGTTATTGCTAGCTTGCCCAAGCTGGCAAATTTTGATTTTGAGGATTACTTGAAAAATAAGCTGGATTTTAGACTTACCGATCAAAAACGCCAAGCGATCGATCGCTACTTGGAGCTATATCAGACTTTATAGGCAGAATACCGACCGCCTAAAGTATACTTAAAAAAATGCAAGCCCATCCGACGAGTAACAGTAGGCCGCCTAATGGCGTGATGGGTCCGAGAATTTTTAGTCCGTCGGCCTTCCAGTATTCTTTGAAGGAAAGTAGGTAAATGCTGCCAGAGAAAATAATAGTGCCATAGAAAATACCAAAAAAAGCCCATCTAGCTACTCGCAGATCAAAATCGAGACCGAATCCAATAAGTAAAAGTGTAATGGCACTATACATTTGATATCGAACGCCGACTTCAAATGAAGCAACTTTTTCCTCCGAAAGAATTTTCTTCAATGCATGAGCACCAAAGGCGCCAAAAACGATAGCTAGAAAGCCAAAAATGGCACCAGTGATTAATACTACTTTTTGCATGATATTTAATTATAAACTATCCTAAATTAGATATTCTCTAGCATATCCTATGCAGTTATTTTTTATTTTATCTCATATTTTTCTATTAGTATGTTGCAAAGTGCCGTGGTAGAGATTTCGATACCAAAAAGAATAAAGATTTATTCGAGCACGTTGGTCTAGTACTTTGTCGAAGTTAATAGTGCTGAAATGAAAAATCACCTATAACTAATAAATGAATATAGGTTATAGGTGATCAGAATTTTTTTCTGTATGCCTACTAGTAGGTTACAGTTTGTCAATTTTGTATAGACGACCACTATCTGTCACCGCATACAGCGCACCGTCTTTTCCTTGTGTGATGTCGCGAAAACGCTGACCTTCACCTGCTAACAAGCGTTCTTCACCAACAACTTTATTGTCCTTGATTACCAGGCGGGCAATGTGTGTGGCACTTAATCCACTGATGAATAAATTGTTTTTCCATTCAGGTACGTTACTGCCTTTATAGAAGGTCATTCCACTTGGAGATAAGACAGGATCCCAGTAGTAAACAGGTTGTTCCATGCCTTCCTTTTGCTGAATGACGGGAGTACCGATCTTGTCACCACTATATTCTAGTCCGTAAGTGATTACTGGCCATCCGTAATTGTTACCTGCTTTGATCAGGTTGATCTCATCGCCACCGCGTGGACCAAATTCGCTATTCCATAATTCGCCTGTCTCCGGATGAAATGCCAATCCTTGCGGGTTACGATGTCCATAAGAATAGATTTCAGGCAATGCATCAGCACGGCCTTCAAATGGGTTGCCTGCAACGGGTTTACCATCTGTAGTAATGTGTAGAATTTTTCCTAATGCCGATTTCAAATCTTGTGATTGAGGCCGAGTTTCCAAATCAGAACGCTCGCCTGTACTTACGAATAAGTTGCCATCTTTATCAAATACGACTCGACCGCCATAATGTAGTTTACCATCATAGGTTGGCAGCGCGCGATAGATCACCTGCGCATTTTCAATTTTACTCTCATCCTCAGCAAGTTTACCTTTGGCCACTGCGGTATGATTGCCACCAGCTACAGGTTCTGAAAATACCCAATACACCATTCTATTAGTTTCGAACGCGGGATCAAGAGTCAAACCTAGTAAGCCGCCCTGCCCGTTATCATCAACTTTTGGCAATCCTGTAATAGGTTCTGAGATATTCGCATTCGATGGATCTACTATTCGCATATTGCCTGCATTTTCAGCGATAAGCAGCCTGCCGTCCGGCAAACCGACTATTCCCCAAGGAGAGGTAAGCGCATCTGTTATCATCTTACCTTCAAAAGCAGTAGAAGTTTTAGCGCCAGCTGCACGTGTCTGCCCTTCAAACGCAGGTTTGTAATCGGTATTTGCTTTATTTTTTTCGACCGGCGGGTACGAAGTTGTATCGTTTCCATGGTCAGGGTTTTCGGAGGTTGCGTTGTTGCTACTGCACGATGCAGAAGTCATTAGAGCCACAGCCAAGGCTGTAGGAATCATAAATTTGATGTTTTTCATAATAAGATATACTGATATATATGCAATTAATTGTATTCTGGTCTCTTAGGGAAATTGGCCACGTGTGCGTATTTCGGTCCTAAGCTAACTAAGGTATGTTTCCAAAGATCTTCACCATCTAGTATAAAGGCCAGGTCTGTGCTATATGTATTGTGCACGGCCCAGCAATTTTGTTGAATCTCACTTTCTAGCTGATCGGGACTCCATCCCGAATAGCCTAGAAATAATTTCACTTCGTCCTGCGAGATTTCATTGCGATTGATCAAATCTATAAGCCGTTCAAAGTCGCCTCCCCAATATAAGTTGTCTATGACAGGTGTACCACTTTGTAGCCGATCGTACGCCTCATGAACAAAATACATTGTGTTTTGTTCCATCGGGCCACCTAGATACACCGGAAACGTCAGGTTCTCGACACCTGCTACAATATCTGATAGCATCATAAAGGAGCGATGATTTAAAATCAAACCCACACTGCCATCCTCTGCATCGTGCTCACACAATAATACGACAGAACGCTCGAAGTTCTGGTCGACCATGAAAGGCTCTGAAACTAATAAGCTGCCTTGCTTGGGCTGGTACTCGCTAAACATAAGTGATCCTCCTTTCTAACACCAAATTTATCGATTGTGTCTAGTAATCCCTAGTTTTTGACAATAAATTTAACATCGACATGGGTAAAACAAGGCGCTTTTGATTAAGTTTGTGCATATCAACACAAGTTTTGATGGCTATTATACGACAAGAGTTAGCAGATCTTAGAGAAGACTATATTAAAGGATCATTGGATGATAAAGATGTACTGGATGATCCTATTCAACAATTTGCAACTTGGCTAGATGAGGCATTGCGTGCCGAAGTATTGGAGCCTACGGCTATGGTACTAAGTACGGTTGATGAACAACAGATGCCCAAATCGCGCGTTGTATTGCTAAAAGATATAAAGCCTGAAGGATTCAGTTTTTTTACGAATTATGATAGTGCCAAAGGCCGAGATATGGGAAACCATCCATACGTATCGCTACTTTTCTTCTGGCCGGAACTACAACGGCAAGTTCGCATTGTAGGTCGTGTAGAAAAGTTAGCAGCCCAAGAATCTGATCACTATTTTCAATCCAGACCGCGAGGCAGTCAAATAGGTGCAATTGCCTCACCGCAGAGTGCGAAGATTCCTAATCGATCATTTTTGGAAGAACGTGTGGCGCAGATTGAAGCAAAATATGTGGACGATACCGCAATACCTCGACCGCTGCATTGGGGCGGTTATTTGGTGCGTCCGACGGAGATGGAATTTTGGCAGGGAAGAGCGAGTCGCTTGCATGATCGTATTGTTTATACATCCGATCGTCAAGCTTGGAGAAAACAACGATTAGCACCGTAATAGTTATGAGCGAACAAATTGCACATTTACGTACTGTACTTTTAGAACAAATCCATACCGATGCTGTGCAAGATATACAATTAGCAGGCTTGCAGCCAGCGTTGTATATTCATCCTGATTATCTTGTAGCGGTATGCCGTTTTCTAAGAGATGATCCTGCATTTTATGTGGATTTTCTATCAGACATCGCCGCGGTAGATTACTTTCCAGAACCTTATTTTGAGGTAGTTTACCAATTGGCATCCATTCCTCATCAAACGCAAATCACATTAAAAGTACGCTGCGAAAACGATCGATCTTCTACTGAACTTCCCGAATTGCCTTCTGTATGTTCGATATGGCGTACAGCAGAATGGCATGAACGTGAAGCCTATGACTTGATGGGCATATTTTTTACGGATCATCCTGATCTTCGACGCATTTTGATGCCTGACGACTGGGAAGGATTTCCACTCCGTAAAGATTACGAAGATCCAGCAACTTACCACGATATACCGGTTAAAGAATAATCATGAGTCGATACAACGAAGCTTTAGCTCGCTATCAAGAGAAGATAGATTCCATCGCGTCGCAGGAGATGGTCATTAACATGGGACCGCAGCATCCGTCTACCCACGGTGTCCTACGTCTGGAGTTAATTACTGATGGCGAAATTGTTAAAGAGGTCATTCCACATTTGGGCTACTTGCACCGCTGTTTTGACAAGCACGCTGAATCCATGAGTTTTGGCAAAACTATTCCTTTTACAGACCGTCTGGATTATTTGTCCTCGATGAATAATAGCCATGCATTTGTAATGGGAGTGGAGCGCATGCTCGGCCTGGATCAATCTATACCAAAACGTGTCGAATACATCCGCGTACTAGTCTGCGAACTTAATCGAATTGCTTCTCATCTAATTGCTATTGGTACGTACGGAATAGATATTGGCGCTTTTACACCTTTTATGTGGTGTTTCCGCGATCGTGAGCATATTATGGGTATGTTAGAATGGGCGTCCGGTTCGCGTATGTTATATAACTATATTTGGATTGGCGGTCTTTTCTATGATTTGCCCGTAGGTTTTGAAGAGCGCTGTCGCGAATTTGTAGATTATTTCAAGCCTAAATTGCAAGAGTTAGATGAAATTCTGACAAACAATCAGATCTTCATCGCACGAACGGCTAATATAGGCATATTACCAGCAGATGTAGCCATTAATTATGGCTGTAGTGGACCTATGTTACGTGGTTCGGGCATTAAATGGGATTTACGAAGAGTCGATGGTTATTCTGTATACCCTGAATTGGAATTTGATATTCCAGTTGGCGAAGGCAAAATGGGACAAAAAGGTGATTGCTGGGATCGATATAAAGTACGTGTGGATGAAGTGCGCGAATCCGTACGCATTATCGAACAATGTCTGGACAGATTGATGATGGATTTTAAACGTATGCCAGATTTTGACCCTCGCGCACTCTTGCCTAAGAAAGTTAATTTGAAGGCGCAGGATTATTATGTAAGAGCTGAAAACCCCAAGGGCGAGCTTGGTTTCTATTTCGTAACCCAAGAGCGTAGTGATATCCCACGGCGTTTGAAGGCGCGGGGTCCGAGTTTTAATAACCTTTCGGTGTTACCGGCCTTAGGCAAAGATGTGCTTATTGCCGACTTGATCGCCATTTTGGGTTCGATCGATATTGTGTTGGGCGAGGTAGATCGCTAATTATCCATTAATTTGCCTAGTTATTATGCTACAATTTGCAAATGCAAAAATAAATATTGGACTACACATTACGGGTAAGCGACCGGATGGCTATCACGATCTGGAATCCATTTTCTATCCCATTAAGCTGTACGATGGGATCGAGATACTACCTGCTGACGAGCTATCCATGCAAGTCTATAATTATGATTTTCCGGTGGGAGAAGACAATCTGTGTACAAAAGCCTACCGATTGCTTGCTGCTGATTACGATCTTCCGAAGGTGCAGATTCATTTGCTAAAGGGCATTCCTGTGGGAGCGGGTTTGGGTGGTGGATCTGCTGATGCAAGTCGCGTACTCACTATGCTCAATACTGTTTATCAATTAGATCTGTCGCAGCAACGATTGGAAACTTATGCAAGTAAGTTGGGTGCTGATTGTCCCTTTTTCATTCGTAATTCGCCGGTGTATGCTACAGGTATTGGTACTACTTTCGAAGATGTGACGTTGGATCTTGCTGATTATAAAATTGTGGTGGTGAAACCCTCTATACATATTTCTACGGCCGAAGCTTATCAAAATGTATCCATACGTACCGCTCAGGTCGATCTGCGTGCCGCTATTCAAATGCCAGTACAAGAATGGAAATACCTTATCAAAAATGATTTTGAGGATGGTTTATTTCGTCGATATCCGCAGATCCAAGCCCTCAAGGCGGCGATGTATGAGTCGGGCGCAGTTTACGCCTCCATGTCTGGCTCTGGCTCTGCAGTGTACGGGCTGTTTAAAACGGTGCCGAATGCAACAGAATTTCAATCTCATGGAATGATGTTTTCAGTTTAAAAAAAACAAACTTTTTACTGCTATTTCTGTTTATCTATTGAGTTAAAAAGAAAAGCTATGAGTATTTTAAATAAAACATTGGAAACATTAAAAGATAAATTGGATGCAGATTGTACTGGCGCGACTGTAGGTGGCTCTGAGCGCGTTTTATCTGTAATCGCTGGCGGGTTTATTTTTGGTGTAGGAGTAAAAAATCTTTTCAGAAGCCCATTGACTTCGTTTTCGGGAATTGCATTAGGTGGATCGCTGATTTATCGCGGTGTCACCGGTAAATGCAAAGTAAAAGGTGCGCTTAATTCAGAAACAGAAAAGCCAGATACTACGGTGATTGAGCACCGTTATTTTGTGAAATAATACGGAGTACAACAATAATAATAACCCTTTTAAGACGTCCTATCTATGTTGATGTAGATAGGACTTTTTTACACGCTTTCTTTTAGAAGAACTCCTTTTGGCGAAAGGATGATCTTTCTTCGGGCCGAGTACGGCCAGTGATGGTTTAGTCTTGCTTAACAATTCCGGCAACCAATGCCTTCCATTGCGGATAGGAGCCGCCTAGCATTACACCTAAGCCAATCAAGGTATTTCTTATGGTATCAGCTATTCCATTGTTCTCGTCATTTATTAGCTCATTTCGGCCGGCATACTGCGCCGTTACTTCAGTACCTTTCTGTTGAAGCACGATCGTTGAAGTCGCAATGTTTTTAAGAAAATGTGCGATTTCCTGATCCTGTTTTGTGGGGTCGGTGGTAGGGCGTAGAGTAAGCGTGATTTGCTGCTGTTCTTCAGAAGACTCTTCTACGATTTGCTCTATTCGAACCCAATCATAGCCATCGCTGCTGGGCAATCCCGGTCCTGGAATGTCAATTTTGACCAGATTCCCCTCTTCTGCACTCTGCTGCCGTATCTTACCATTGTGGTCTGATAGCTCAAATACGGCCGAAGGCAGTACAGCAACTTTATTCCAATCATTGATTTGTAATAATCGCCTACGTGCTATTGAATAAAAGTTTTTCGCACTTTCCGCATCTGGAAATGTAGCGGTAGAATGGCAATCTACTTTCTTGCCCTTTTTATGTTCTGGTATCTTCGTTTTCATAGGATGTGATTTTGACCAGTGTGTATACTTATTAAGACAGCTAGTATTGATCGATGTTTAAGAAAACTGCGATTCAAGTATATTGTCTTATTGTTACTTAGGGGAAATCTAGTCGGCGGGTATTTATGCAGGTCGGCGGTCTTTTTTGCACGTTGACGACCTGCCGTGAATGATTGATAAAAAGAGTGCTAAGTGACTCGAGGATCATTTGAAGCTGCTACCCATTCCTCACCCTTGCATCTGGGGCACGTAGTGGCGGTGCTTAAATACATAGTTTCGCCACATGTGGTACACGCATATTGATCGGGTACGATAATTTTATTGGATCTTTTATTATACTCGTTTGGCAAAATAGGAAGACCATATTTGATCTTATCGCTTTCGAAATAGAAGATGCTCAGCTTTCCGTTGGTTTCTAAGATGGCTGTTTTTACTTGTCCGACATGTGTAACGTTCGATTCTCGCATTTCAGCAAAAAATTCATCTTTTCCGAGTGTTTGAGCTTCTTTTGCATGGAGGCTAAATTTGCCGTCTTCAATAACATAGATAGGCTGACCCTCAATTAAGGATTCTACCTTGCTATACTTGGCGGCAAAGTAAGTAATACTTCTGTATAAGATTAACGTTGAGATAAATGCAATGAGCGATGGTATGATTGCCATATCTTGCACGATCATGGGATCGCCAGCTGCCGAACCCAGGGCAATGATAATGGCTACTTCAAAGATACTGAGCTGTCGTATTCCTTTCTTTCCTGTCAATCGCAGGAAAGTCAGAATAATCGTAAACATAATGGTTGTACGAAATATGATTTCTACAGCGTAGCTAAAATCAAGATCGTGAAGAAATACGTTTCGAAGAAAACTTTCGGTTTCTATAAAATTAAGTTGATGAAACATGGATTGAGACGATATGTTTCTGTTATAACCTTCGAAAATGTAATATAGTTTTGAGCACTTTTATGGATCACTTGCGGTAGTGCATAATAGAATCACGACGTTTCGCTAGTAGATGATCATACTAAGCGCTATCGTATCAAAAAATATGCCTCCATAAAGGAGGCATAAATTGCAATACATGATTTGGCGGAAAGCTATCCGCGGGCATATATTAATCGTGTCCTTCGGTCTTAACAATTTTATTATACACACCAAGTAGTAAGAATGGTGCAGCCCATTGTCCTACAAATAGTGCGTTTTTGTCTTTGCATAAGCATTTTAGCGTTAGCGACACACCCATCGCAGCGACTGCTGCAATTAAAAACGTAGTGGATGGTACTTTGGATGTTACCTGTTCGATTTGCTTCGTTACCTGTCCTTCATTTCCTGTTTCAAAAGCCATAATGTCTCAATTTAAGTGAATGTTTTCAATGTTTATAGCTATACAACAGCTTGTTGAACAGATCGTTCGTTCTAAATACAAAACGGGTATATCATTCGGGATAAAGTGAAGAAATACGGAATTGAAGCGTTATTTATTCTGTTTAAATGATAAAAACGAAGCAGGCTTTATCTCGATTTCATTTGATAGGCAAATAACCCAATTCCTGCCAAGGTCAGTAGCACGAAAGCTGCCAATGCTACCATAATATATAGACCAAGTCCCATTCCAGCCTGCGGATCTGGCGATGCATTTGCTTTATCGACAGTTGTAAGCACGTGTAGTGCTATGCCCATGTTAATAAAACCCAGAATATAATATGGAATAGTAGGTTTGTGATGTTTGTAACAAAGCAGGATAAGTGGTACGAATACTACTATCGTAATAGCGATTAAGAGATAGGGCATAGGTCTAGACATTTATGGAAAGATACAATATCTCGGTCAAAAGTAATAAGCCACAGTACGATTGGCTATCCATCACTTTTAAAATTAGAAATGATTGAAAACATATCATACGGAGTAACGTTTGCTAAATACACACTCAATCATCTACGTATATTCCATATAATTAATGTTTTCCACCAGTTCAATATGCCTTCTAAAATATTACGTTGCTTCATTTATATTACTCTTTTGGCTACAAATTAGATCCTGCCATGCCCAAGATCAAAATCCGTCGTATAAAGCATGGTTGTATTTTGACAATACGATTTCGCTCACAAAGCACTGGACTTTCCAGAGCGATATTCATCTACGTACGTCGCATCAATTCTCAGAACTATCCAACGTCCTTCTGCGAGGTTGGCTAGATTATAAGTTGTCGCAGTCAGTCACTACCGGAGTAGGATACGCATATCTTGGTTCTTGGGATGATGATGTGGCCTCGCCAAATAATTATTACACAGAGCATCGGTTCTTTGGGCAGGTGCAGCACCAGATAGATTTGCCTCAATCATCAGAAATAAGACAAAGAGTACGGTTGGAGCAACGTTTTTTTGATGCAATGCTATTACCGTCGTCCTCCGTGAGATCACGCTATTCTTTGAGCTGGAAGCAATCAATAAATCGTAAATACCTGCCTTTCCATTATTTTTTCTTAGAGAATGAGGTATTTGCCAATCTTTATGGCCGAAGCCTAGCTGGAGGAAAGGTTTTCGAGCAAAATAGATTGTATGCTGGACTTGGCTTACCGCTCTGGAAGAGCAGCGAAGTTGAATTAGGATCGTATTACGAAATCCAGCACGATGTGTTTAAACAGCGAAATCAGACCATCATTTTCCAGCTCCGATTAAAAACGGAGTGGTAAAATCATGCATTGTAGCCACGACCCTGTATATAGCTGTTGGATTAGTATAGTGATAATTTCAATCGGCTGCTAATCAGGTATTTGTTCTAGATCTTCATAAATCTTGGGTTCGAAGTCTCGATCTGTTTTGGCATCTGGGATGATGTGTTCGGGATCGATCAGTGCGACATCATGCCCGTCGGCACGCAATCGATCAATACCATCCAGTAGCATACGGCGACCAACATCATTGACCAACGAGATATGGCTTAAATCAAATACGATGGTATGATTGCACTGCTTTTCATCTTGCAACTTTCGCAAAAGGCGTTCGGCTTCTGTAAACTGTAGTACGCCTTGCAATTTGTACACGATCACTTCGGGTTTGATCTGCTTCACATCATGATCGTTGATAATGACGCGGGAAGATGGTACTCCTTCCAGTAAGTGCAATCCCATATCGCGCGACATCTGCTGCATGATATCTATGCCGCGCACGCTATTGCCGTAGCGATCTAATTTTGGGGAAAATACTGCCAGACCGACTTGCCCAGGTAGCACACCAATAATACCTCCAGATACGCCGCTTTTTGCAGGAATGCCAACATTGGCGAGCCAATCGCCCGCTGCATTGTACATGCCGCAGGTGGTCATTACGGTCAATACTTGCCTTACGGTTTTATGGCTCAGAATGCGTTCACCAGTACGAGGAAGAATTCCATCGTTGACCAAGACGCTCATCATATTCACCAGATCTTTTACCGTTACATTGATAGCGCATTGTTTGACGTAGCTTTCTACGATCTCTACTGGATCACTTTCCAGAATATTAAAGTTGCGTAAAGAATAGCCGATCGACAAATTGCGAAATGCCGTCTCTTTTTCCGAATGAAAAATCTCTTGGTCGAACGCTAGTTCGCGTCCGGCCAACTTGCTGAAGAATAGACGCACCGTCTCAGCTCGGCAAGATTTTTCGGCCTTTGGTATTAAAGAATGCACCGTAATGGCACCCGAGTTGATCATCGGGTTCTTTGGTTTTATTTGTTGCTCATCCGTCTTATCCAATGAGATTTCATTAAATGCTTCTCCAGATGGTTCTACTCCAACTTTACGCATCACCCTCTGCAGGCCAAGCTCCTCGATTACATAAGCATACGTGAATGCCTTAGAGATGGATTGAATACTGAACTCGTGCTCGTCGTCGCCGGCGCTATAGATCACACCATCTAGGGTAGTTAGTGCTACAGCTAGCTTAGTCGGATCTGCAGAAGCTAGTTCTGGAATATAATCTGCGAGTTCGCCTCCATGAGCAGCTTTGCAATTGCGCAATAGGTCGGCTAGGTAATCAGGAACAGGTGTATTCATTGTATAGTATTTTGCTTATGGATGGTTTGTTTGTCGTACACGAGCCAATTTAAAGATATCGATCTTCCTTATATGGTCGGTACGGATTGTTGTACTACAATATCCGATCCTAAAATTCAAACTATGTTTTGTATCTTTAAGCGATAGCCAATATCGTTGTGCAAAGTATTCTATTGCTGCAACACTTTTGTATAAAAGCGGGTGGCAATCATTATTCGATCACGATGCGCTGGCCTGTCTTAGCAGAAGTTTTTGCTGCTTCCAGGATCTTCACTACCAATAGGTTATTTTTTAGACTGGATAGGTCATTTGCGGGTTCGATCTCATCGTTAAGAACTGCCGATAGATAATGCAAATGGTTGCTGAGGTTTTTAGGCAATGGAGTTGCTATCACTTGCTGATAGCTGGTATCTTCCTGCGCTTTTGTCCTCAAAGTCTGTGGATCGACAGCTTGTATATAACCTGTCTCGCCAAATACCTCCATGTCTTTAATAGAAAATGGCCAATTCCACGATGCTTCTATGATACCCGTAGCGTCGGGATATTCAAGAATAATAGTGGCATCGTCATCCACCTTTGGATATATATCTTTTTTGAGCTGCCGCGTGATAGCCGTGACGGCAATGGGCGCTTGTCCATCCATCAGCCAAGTCATCAGATTTGCACCGTAACAGCCAAAATCAACGAGTGCGCCGCCACCGTTTTGTACGGGGTCTGTAAGCCAGCTCAGAAATTCATTGCTCACTCTTATCTCTTTAGGACCTTGATGACCGTCGTGTACCACCATTTTTCGTATTTTTCCGATTTGCTGCTGCGTCCTGATTTTGTTGTACGCTTCCTGATTACTGGCGTACCAAGTGGTTTCGTAATTCGTCAACACATGAATTTGATGTTTGTGTGCTAATTGAACTATTCGCTCTGCCTGCGCGACTGTCGTTGCTAAAGGTTTTTCGACCATTACCGATATCCCCAAAGGAGCTGCTGCTTCTACCACGCTCAGGTGTTCATTTATGGGGTTATAAGCTAGCACCACATCTGGTTTTGTTTTTTTGAGAAGCGTGGATAAATCTGTATGGAATAAATCGTCTGGTAGGTCATAGCGCTCTTTGAACCGTCGGATCAGATCAGGATTACTCTCTGCAATTCCTACTATATTGACTTGCCGTTTTTCGTAACTGTTCATGATCAAGTACACGTGGTCGTGGCTTAGACCAGCTACGACTACATTCAATTTTTTCTGCGCCATAGCATTCATTCCGGCAGGAAATAAAATAAAGATGCCGAAGGTAAATATGATGAGAGTGTAAAGATATGTTTGCTTCATATTCGTGAGGTTTGTAGGCAATTTAACCTTTATTGAATGAATATGGTGATTTAATGCATCTATTTTCTGTCTTTTTCTGATGAAAAGCGAAACCTATTATTAATAGCGCTGTTAGTTTGTTATGTCTAAAAATGTGACGATAAAGGAAGCCATCTTGTCCTGTGTCGCTGAGCGCGGTGCGGACAAAAGCGTTTGTCCGTCGGAGATTGCACGTTTACTTTTTCCAACAGACTGGCTTGAGCATATGACCGATGTCGTTGATGTAGCCATTGCATTACACCAGCAAGGTAAGGTTGTGATTACGCAAAGCGGTATAGCGATCGATGTAGAGAAGATCAAAGGTCCTATTCGGATTACCTGTGTTTAGCGGCTTGGATTGATTATGTTGTATTTTCAGGCGTATCTCTGCTAGTAGCACACTGCATTCGATTTTTCTATCACAAAAATGGTGATGTGCCAATAGAAATTGCCTGACATGAACTATATTTCTAATCAAATTCTAATCACTGCGATATACAGCCTTAATTTTTTGCAGGTATCTTTGTTTCCTGTAAAGCTATAGCTATTTAGTTAAAGCTCCCGGATCCTACTTATTGTTACACATTCATTCCGATAAGCGGATTGATTATCTTCATAGAAGATCATAGTCGCCGATCGGAAGATCTTTTAGTTATCAAAAATTACGCATGACATTGCTTGTATTTACCCTATTGTTGCTCTTGGGCGCTATTATTGCTGGCACAATCGGTTCTCTTTCTGGTCTTGGTGGAGGAATAGTATTGATTCCTTTGTTGACGCTGGTGTTGGATGTAGATATTCATTACGCCATTGGCGCGGCTTTGGTATCAGTAATCGCGACGTCCTCCGGATCTGCAGCGGCCTATGTTAAATCCGGTGTAGCCAATATTCGCTTAGGGATGTTTTTGGAAATCGCAACGACCGCAGGTGCTGTCGCTGGAGCTATACTGTCGGCTTATGCTCCTACCTCGTATATTTCAATTTTGTTTGGCTTAGCCTTGTTATTTTCTGCTGGCAATTCTCTCAGAAAAAAGCAGGAAGTGATCGACACACACTCCAGTCCATTGGCCAAAACATTGCAACTAGAAGGTACGTATCCAGATCATGCGCAAGGCAGCATCGCGTATGGTACTAGAAATGTCGTAGGCGGTTTTAGCATGATGGGGTTAGCGGGCTTACTTTCCGGAATTTTGGGAATTGGATCTGGCGCTTTTAAAGTGATTGCGATGGATGGCATTATGCGTATCCCTTTCAAAGTATCGACTACCACAAGTAACTTTATGATGGGAGTGACGGCATTAGCCAGTTCGGTAATTTATATGCAAAAGGGCTATATCGTGCCGGCCATCTGTTTGCCAGTGCTTATTGGCGTACTTATTGGTGCGATGATCGGCTCACGAATACTGATGGTTACAGATCCTAAAAAACTACGTGTTTTCTTTGCTTTTATCATCGTTTTCTTAGCGTTGAATATGATTTATAGTGGATTTAAAGGCAAAATGTAATGAAGATGAACGAAACAATTATGCAGAATGCGGTTGGTAACCTGCTGAAATATGGCGTGTGGATTGTCCTATCTGTCGGTATTGTAGGAGGTTTGATATTTTTATCTACGCATGCTGATGCCACAGTAGATTATCGGGATTTTGTGGAAAATGATAGAAGTATCTTTGAGGTGCTCAGGGAGATAGCAGTTGGTATATCTGAAATGGATGGAGCCTCCATTATATATCTGGCAATTATTTTACTTTTTTTGACGCCCTTCGTTCGTCTAATTCTGTCACTTATTAGTTTTATACTGGAGAAAGATCTGATGTACGTACTAATCACGCTTATCGTGCTGATCATCATTTGTTGCAGTGTTTATTTTGGTTATGCACACTAAAATCTAACTGAAATATTTATTAAATTTTGATCGTTTTTTTTCGATGAATAGCATACATTCGTTTTACTAATTAATTATCATTGCCTCTGCTTACAGTAAGGTGTAATACACGTAGTTTAGAATAAATTATAGTCATGAAAGTTCGAAATCTTATAGCTCGCCTTAGGAGGTCAATAGCAAGGTTATTGTTCCGTCGTGACGCCGTGGGATCACATGATTCAAGTAGTAGAGTAGAAGCTAAGCTGATTGGAAAATGGAGATACGTTCACTCTCGCAGTTGGGTAACAACTTCTGAAGGTCCGCAGCTATCCACTCATTATAATACCAAAAATGCAGTTTCAATTGAATTTCGTAAAGGAAACTTTTCATTAAAGGGAGACAAACTGACCTACGAAGGCGAAATTTACACAATACAATTCTATGCAGGTACGCTGATATTGGCGCAAGATCAATATGAAGAAACCTTCGTAAGATCAGACAACTAGTGATACACATATTGATACGACCACCAATCTCATTTAGTCTATAAAAATAGACATATCGCTCAAAATTGATTTTGTAATCTCTTTTCTGGCTTTTGAGAAATTAGGATTATTTTGTTTGACATCTTTTTTTATTCTTGTTGCGAAGAATAGGAGCTGCTCAGGCGTTTCAATGTATCCGACCCACCAGCCAATATCTTGATCAGCTTTCCTAGTCCATCCCGTTTTTTCTCGGAGAATGTAAGCATCGGTTTTTTCAGAAATCATAATTTCCTTTACGGTACTACTAGTTTCTGACGAAAATGGAACCTTATTTTCATGTAAATGAACCAGAAATTCCACTTGATTTTTGGGGGTGATACCAAAATCGCCGTAATTCCAAAAATCAGTGCCCTTTTCGGATAGATTTGCATTGCCATAATCGCATTTTTCCAAATATTGTTGATAGTTGGTTCGTCCAATTTTTTCCGCCAGCCTGACAAAAAACCAAATCGTCGAATTCTTATAAGCTGTTTTAAGATCTGTGTCTTTATTCCAACTATCAATTTCCGTATCAAAATGTTTTTTCCTGATCCGATCCCATTTTAAAACTTCATGTTCGTCCTTTACAGCTTTTTCCTCCAGTGCTATCAGCGCATTCATTATTTTAAATGTAGAAGCCGGCAATGTTTCCGTATGCGCATCCACGCTGTCTGTGAATAGCCATGTTTTATTGTTATAAACATATATCGTTGTGCTGCCCGATACCGCGTACGTGTCAAATAAATGTTGGTATTGGCTTTGTCCAGTGGCTGATCCGGTTAGCACAAAAAACCAGAGGCTTGTTATAAAGATCAGATTAGATTTGGAACTGTGTCGATTTTCAATTATGATTGAACATGCTTTACTGATCAAGGTAATTATCATAAGTTTTTTCTATGTATAGAACACATCTGCTTTTTGAAAGCCATCTGTTTTTGTTAGGTTGATACGTACAATCGTTATTCAGCGCATTCAATTAAAAGTTTCTCTTGCTCTCAATCGTATACGTGAATGAATCTGCTCGGTAGCATCCTACGTTGTATTCAATCGGTACGTTATTAATATCGTACACATAACGTTTTCGGATTAATATGGGTTGGCCAACCTTAATTTCTAATTTCGAAGCAATAAACTGATCGGCAGCAGCTGCACTTATCTCTTCTTTAGAGTTATAGGCTACTACACCGTAGTCTGCCTCCAATATCTCATAAAGCGGACGGTTAAAGTTTTCTGACGCTGAGATAGGAATTGCTGGATTAAACTCGGAAATAAAATACACAAAGGGATTGTCTTTTTTGCCTCTTAATCTTTCTAGCCGCATCACTTTGGTCGATACATCAATCCCGAAAAATGTGGCGACCTCTGCCGATACTTCATTTCGATAGATTTGTAATTCAAAATTTTGTATCTCGATCCCTAGAATTCGCATTTCTTCCGAAAAGCTTAACCAATTCCCGACGCCGCTAAATATCTTTTTCTTTTGTACTCGCGTGCCCACACCTTTTTTGCGCACCAACAAACCTTCTGTGACCAATGTATTTATTGCTTGCCGGAGTGTGTTACGCGATATTTTCAATTGTTCAGACAAATCAACTTCTTTAGGCAAGTGCTGTCCATCTTGATATTGCGGTTCATTTATTAGCTTTCTAAGCAGCTCTTCAGCCTGTTTATGGAACGGTATTGAGCTTTTGTGGTCTATTTGTAGTTTCATGATCTGTTGATAAAATTAAAAAAAATAATATCATTCCTCTTGTTTTTCATCAAATGATTATATATTTGAAACATCATATGTTTATACATACTAATCATATGGTTGAACAATTATACCAATATAAACATGTCAAGTACGTACAAGAAGAAACCTGCTGTTTCATTGAGCGGTTTCATAATCCAAGGGTGGGATGCCATTATTGATCAACTACAACAGATAGTTCACTCACAATCTATCCTAGCGTTGGATTGCTACATTGGGCTATCGGATGAAGAAATTCGTAGAAACATTTCGCCGCTAAATGCTTCCTTAATAATTGCCACCAAAGATTTATTCATTTCTGAAAGTGCATCTATCGCATTGACCGATCGTTTTATGACGGAGGATATCTTATTTGGGTACAATTCAAATATTTCTCTAATAGAATACTTCGATGTTGCAAAGCTAGAGGCAGCGCGTACTAAATTGCGCGAATGTGATGGAACGATCATTATCATCGGGCCTGGTGCGCAGTTGGTTACGCAGCCTGATGTATTGATCTATGCAGATATGCCGCGATGGGAATTGCAGTTGCGTATGCGCAAACAGATGGTTAATGGATTGGGAGTTGATAATTGCAAAGAAGCTTTCTCGTTGCAATACAAACGCGGTTTGTTTAATGATTGGCGAGTGTTGGATAAGCACAAACGAACGCTTTATCAAGAGGTTGACTTTTGGTTGGATACGGTAGTAGCAAATCATCCAAAGATGATTGATAAGTCGACCTTTTGGCGAGGCATGGATAAAGCGGCTAGCTCACCTTTTCGTGTTGTGCCATTTTTTGATCCAGCGCCGTGGGGCGGCCAATGGATGAAGAAGGAATTTGATCTTGAACAATCCAAAATTAACTATGGCTGGGGATTTGACTGTGTACCCGAAGAGAATAGTTTGCTACTCGAAGTAGATGACGTGGTGTTCGAAATGCCAGCGGTTAATTTGATCAACACTCGCAGCAAGCAAGTACTTGGCGCTCCTGTAGAAGCTCGGTTTGGAAAAGATTTTCCTATACGGTTCGATTTTCTGGACACGGTAGCTGGTGGCAATCTGAGTTTGCAAGTACATCCTACTACGCAATATGCGCGCGATCATTTTGGATTGCATTACACGCAGGATGAGAGCTATTACATCATGGAAGCAAAGGAAGATGCGCACGTATATCTTGGATTGAAGCCCGATGTAGATCGGCATCGTATGATCGCTGAATTAAACCAAGCTCAACATAGCGATTTTGTTTTCGATGCCGATAAGTATGTTAATAAAATTCCGACCAAGAAGCACGATCATTTCCTGATTCCCGCAGGTACAATTCATTGCTCAGGTACAAATACTGTGGTACTAGAAATAAGCTCAACACCTAACTTATTTACATTCAAACTATGGGATTGGAATAGGCTAGGGTTAGATAATAAACCACGACCTATCAATGTACAACGTGGTGAGCAGGTTATGAATTGGAACTGTGACACTGAATATACCAAATCACAATTGGTCAATACTGTGGAAGTGCTAGCTAGCGGAGATGGTTGGATAGAAGAGCGTACAGGCTTACACAAAAGCGAATTTATTGAAACGCGGAGACACATTTTCTCAACTACAGTAACACATTATGCGGAAGATAGTGTGCATGTTTTGAACTTGGTGGATGGTGACGAAATCATTATTGAAAGTCCTAGCAATGCGTTTGAATCGATGATTATCCACTACGCGGAGACATTCATCATTCCAGCTTCTTTGGGATGCTACACGATTCGTCCGCATGGCATATCTGAAGGCAAGCAATGTGTCACTATAAAAGCATCAGTTAGGGTCTAAACTATTGATTTTAAGTTGTCGCGCTATGCAATATCATCAAAAAAATAATTCATTCTTTGTTCTTCTACCCATTTTTGTCAATTTTTTCATCATGGGATTTGTCGATGTAGTCGGTGTCGCTACCAATTACGTTAAGAAAGATTTTGTGCTATCAGATACCATGGCCAGCTTCATCCCAATGATGGTATTTGTATGGTTTGCTATTTGCGCTGTTCCGACTGGTTTGCTAATGAGCAAGATCGGACGTCAGAAGACGGTAGGACTATCTCTTGTAGTTACCGTTATTGCTATGGTTATTCCATATATCGCATATAGTTATCTCGGAGTTTTAATTGCATTTGCCTTATTAGGAATAGGCAACACAATTTTACAAGTAGCGCTAAATCCGCTGGCAGCATCTGTCGTGAAAAAAGAGCGGCTTACCAGTATTTTGACGATGGGGCAATTTGTAAAAGCGGTCTCTTCGTTTTTAGGACCAATCCTCGTGGGATATGCGGCAAGTTTTCTTGATAACTGGAGATTTATATTTCTTTTTTATGGCATAGCGCCATGCTATCGATGGTTGTTTTATACACTATGCAATCTGAAGAAATCGTGGAAAGCGATGTCCAAACCTCTTCGTTTTCAAATGTATTGGCTTTATTGAAAGATAAATATCTTGTGCAATGTATAATCGTAATCATTTTAGTGGTCGGCATTGATGTAGGATTGAATACCAGTATTCCTCAGTTATTAATGCAGCGCGTAGCCATGACATTAGACGAGGCTACACTGGGCACAAGTCTTTATTTTGCTATGCGCACTATCGGAACCTTGATGGGTGCTATACTGCTGGTGAAGTGGTCGGCTTTAAAGTTTTTTCGCACAACGATCGTGCTAGCCATTATAGCATTTGTGGGCTTAATGTTTAGCACATCCTTATGGATGCTACTTTTATGTATTGGCATCGTAGGGCTGGCTTGCGCGAATATTTTCTCGATTATATTTTCGCTGGCATTACAGCATGATATGAAGCACGCTAACGCCATCTCTGCATTGATGATAATGGGCGTTTCGGGAGGTGCTTTAGTATTACCATTACAAGGTTTGATCACCGATGCAACTAGTTTTACGGCTGGTCTGTCGGTTATATTGGTGAGTATGTTGATCATTAGTAGAATATCTTATGAGTTCGAATAGAGCGTACAGGTACGATCATGATCAGCGAATTGTATTGACTTTAGATGCTGGTGGTACTAATATGGTTTTCTCGGCTATACGGTCTAATCAGGAGATCGTAATGCCTTATTGTCTTCCCACTCGAGCAGATGATCTTACGCAATGTCTTAAAAATATGGTTGACGGATTTACCTATATCTGGAAGCAACTCCCCAAAGCTCCATCTGCTATCAGTTTTGCATTTCCGGGTCCTGCAGATTACAAAAATGGTATAATACACGATTTACCCAATTTTCCGTCCTTTCGAGGCGGTGTTCCTTTAGGATGTTTTCTAGAAGAACACTTTCAGATTCCTGTATTTATTAATAATGATGGTAATCTGTTTGCTTATGGCGAGGCGCTTTCAGGAGCACTACCTAACTTGAATCGTCGATTGCAATCATTGGGTCATAGCCAAGAGTACCGCAACCTTATTGGCATTACATTCGGCACTGGATTTGGATCTGGCGTGGTCATTAATAATCACTTGCTTACTGGAGATAATGATTGTGGAGGCGATGTTTGGTTGTATCGCAATAAGTTGTTTCCAGATTTGATTGCCGAGGAGAGTGTGAGTATTCGTGCGATTTTGCGGGTGTATCATGAATTTGTGGGTAAAGCCGATGACACGCTTACGCCTAGTGATATTTTTTGTATTGCTGAAGGTGGGATGGCTGGAAACCAGCAAGCAGCTCAAGCAAGTTTTGCACGATTTGGCGAAGTAGCTGGTGATGTGATTGCACATCAACTCATGTTTGCAGACGGCATCGTGGTACTAGGAGGTGGTATCATGGGCGCATCAAAATATATTATGCCTGCTTTGCTTCAGGAGATGCATTCCAAACTGGGTACTTTTTCAGGTGCAAAATTTGATCGTCTTCCAATGCAGCTTATAGATGCTGACAACGACCGACAGTTTAATGATTCTCTTGCACAAAAGCCGATTAAAATAAGCGTGCCGAATACTAATCGCACGGTCGATTATAACCCTATCAAAAAGACTTTTATTATGAAAACTTTGCTAGGTACTAGCAAAGCAGTTTCATTGGGTGCGTATGCGTACGCGCTACATTCATTAGGAAATTAGATTATTTGTCCATCCATATTAAATGATGATACTATGAAAAAATAACCACCTAGCATAGGATTTTATAAAAATCCTCAGGCAATTAACAATTTTACCTATACAATACTGACTTCTCTACCAGTAGTACTAACCATATATTATTTATAAGCCGCTAGAAACAAACTTTCATAAAAATACAGCTTGAACAGCGCTTTTTTATGAATTACTCATGCCTATATCATCCGCACAGCCGGATCATAGTGGGTATATCAATCAAAATTAAATTATGATGCTATGAAAACTAGACTACCAATTTTTAAACGTCGGAAGCACTGCTCCAGTAATTCTGGCCTAATGAAAATTTCCTTTATTAGATATTTATTGTGTGCGGTGTTGGGAATAAGCACTTTTTCAGCACTTGCGCAGAATCAAACTTTTTCTATTGAAGGGACCATTGTAAATGAAGACGATGCACCTGTGTCGGGAGCTTCGATTATTGAAAAAGGTAGCAGTAATGCGACACGTTCTGACGGAGAAGGTCGTTTTGTGCTGAACGTGACTTCCGCGAATGCGACGCTGACGATCTCTTATATAGGATATGCGCCACAAGACGTGGCTATAAATGGAAGAAGCAATGTACAAATTGTGCTTTCTTCTTCTAGTGAAGACATTGATGAAATTGTGGTAGTTGGGTATGGAACACAACGCAAGTCAAATGTGACGGGAGCAATCTCATCCGTCGATGTAAAAGAATTAGAAGGTAGGCCTGTCATCAACGTGGTAGAAGCTTTGCAGGGAACCACACCAGGATTGACGATCCAACAGAGCACTTCTCAACCTGGAAGTCGTCCAGCTATTAATATTCGCGGTATCAACACACTGAATAATAATGATCCCATGGTTATTATCGATGGTATTATTGGAGATATTCAGAACGTGAATATGAATGATATTGAAAACATTTCGGTCTTAAAAGATGCAGCATCAGCCGCTATCTATGGCTCCCGTGCGTCTAACGGTGTCATCCTAATTACGACAAAAAGGGGTAATAAGAATACTTCCCGACTATCTTACGATTATATTTTGGGCATGCAGACGCCCACATTTCTTCCTAAGATCGTTGAACCTTGGATCTATGCTGAATTGCGAAACGAAGCGCTTTTCAATTCAGGTCGGCCGACACAGTTTTCCGCAGATCAGATTAGGGACTTTCGTAATAACCCCAGCGGTAGCAATTGGATGAAAGAAATTTATCGAGAGCGAGCACCTCAACAGATGCACAATTTGTCTTTATCTGGTGGTGGCGATAAGACAACTTACCTCATATCTGCTGCTTACACAGATCAAGAAAGTATGTTGCAAGGACCTAATTATGGACTGGATCGGATCAATTTTCGGACAAATCTGGAAACGCAAGTTTCTGAAAGATTCAAAGTTGGCTTACTCGCTGCGTACGCCAGAAATACATTGAATGACCATGCCTACTGGACAGAATGGATCATCGAGCAAGCTGTACGAATGCCATCAATCTATCCTATTAAGAATGAAAATGGAGATTATAATTATCCAGGCGGTAGTAATTCGAATGCATTAGCACGATTAGAACAAGGTGGTTTACGCACAAGCTCAAATGGAGATCTGTCTGGTATACTGAATGCGGAATTTAAAATAGCAGATGGTTTAAAAATACAGGGCATGGTGGGTACGCAACTTTACGAAAATCGTCTTAAAGAAAATCGCAGAGCGATTCCCGGATCGGGCGATCTAGAAAATAGAATGACCAACAGCAGCCAGCGCATACAAAACATTACTACAAACCTTATCCTGTCATATGATAAAAACTGGGGTGATCATACGCTCAATTCTATGGTTGGATATTCGTACGAGGGAAGTACCGATAATCGATTTGAAACGTTTCGAATCGTAGAAGAATCCAAATATGATATCATGGGTGGAGCACAAACATCCAACACCGGCAATCAGGAATGGCAAAATGAATGGTCAATTTATTCCGCATTTTTGCGTGCCAATTACAGTTACGATGATCGGTATTTGTTTGAGTTTAATCTTCGGGATGATGTTTCCTCCAAATTCCGCAAAGGAAATCGGTCAGCTTGGTTTCCTTCTATGTCCGCTGGCTGGCGTGTCTCCGAAGAAAGCTTTTATCCAGAAAGCCTAAAAGATGTCATGAATTCGGCAAAATTAAGATCATCATGGGGACTTGTTGGAAATAATCGAATTGCAGATTACCAATATCAAGCTACGGTAAATGTTTCCCAAGGCTACAATTTTGGAAACACTATCTATCCTGTTGCTTCTTTTGATGCCGTGAATCCAGATTTGCGTTGGGAGACAACCCGTATGTTCAACGTGGGTGCAGATCTCGGTTTCTTTAACAATGCGCTGACCTTATCAGGAGAATACTATGTTAATGATACTTACGATATCCTAATTGGTATCCCTGTGCCTGGTTTATTCGGCGGTGGTACACCAATTCAAAATGCAGGAAGAGTGCAAAACAAAGGTTGGGAGCTTGCAGCCCGTTATCTATTCAATACTGGCGCAGTCAATCACAGTATATCTGGAAACATATCTGATAGTAAAAATAAAGTAATAGACTTAAAAGGTACTGAGTGGATCAACGGCTTTGATGTCAATACGATCGTGCGTGAAGGTTATCCTATAGACTCATACTATGCATTTCGTGCTGATGGGTATTTTCAGTCGGAAGACGAGGTAGCACGCGGGCCACATCTCAACGGTATTATTCCTAAACCTGGTGACATCCGCTATCTAGACAAGAATGGTGATGGCGTTATCAGAGAAGATGATGATAGATACGTACTCGGCAATAGGTTTCCACGCTTTTTGTATGGCTTCAACTATGCTGCCGGATGGAAGGGTTTAGATTTCTCTATGTTTTGGCAAGGAGTGGGGCAAAGAAATGTATGGATGAGAGGTGAATCGGTAGAAGCCTTTCATAACAATAACGAAGGACCCATATTTGATTTTCATATTGACAGATGGACGAGCACCAATCCTGATGCAATTTATCCGCGCCTTACCATTGGTGCTGAATCGGTAAATAATGCAGCAAAATCAAACTTTTGGATAGATAATGCCGCGTATTTGCGTTTAAAAAATGTACAGCTCGGTTATACCTTTCCACAAGCGTGGACCAATCGGATTTCGCTAAGCCGTCTTCGAATCTATACGAGTATTCAAAATGCGTTGACCATATCAAATATGAAAGGCGGATGGGATCCCGAAGCGTCGGATGGTAGCGGACGAATATATCCGGTAAACAGAACCTTCGCAGTTGGCCTAAATCTTATTTTTTAATTCCTACTATCATGAAAACATACTCATTACGATACTACATTGCCATTTTCACGGTGTCACTATTATTGGCATCTTGTCATGACCTAGACTTGACACCCCACGATCGAGAAACAGATGTAGCCTACTGGGACAAACCCGAATCGGCAGCCTATACGATCAATAAATGTTATCAAGGCATGAACAATGCCGATGAAGTTCTGTATGCGGACGCCATGACGGATAATGCTTACACAAAAGTGCCAAGCTCGCACAATCAAGCAATTGGTAACGGTGCATATTCTACTGCCGATAACTATGTGCGTTCGGTTTGGGGATATCGGTATTCGGGTATTCATCAGTGCAATCAGTTGTTAGACAATCTTGATCGTATACCTGGCCTAAGTGATGAACTGCGAAATAGATATCGGGGAGAGGCCCTATTTATTCGTGCTTATCATTACTTCGAGTTGTATTCCAAATTTGGTGATATTCCATTCGTTACCCATGTGATTTCTATTGCAGACTCTAAAACAGTATCACGCACAGCCAAATCGGAAGTCGTATCGGCACTGCTCAATCAACTATCAGAGGTAATCGATAACAATTACTTGCCTGTTAGCTATGACTCGGAAAACACAGGCCGTATAACGAGGTGGGCGGCAATGGGGCTCAAAGCGCGTATACTTCTTTTTGAAGGTTCTTCGAGATTTAACGAAATCATTCCTATTACCAACCGAATCATCAATGAAGGCGGTTTTGCTTTGCATAACAACTATGAAAGCTTATTTCACATCCAACAGGAGAATAACACGGAAGTGATGTTGGACGTACAGTACAAACCTGTCGATAGAGAGCATCAGGTACAATACCATTTTTTGCCACCATCGTTGGGCGGCTATTCACAGTTATCTCCGCTTCAAGAATTAGTGGACAACTATATTACGCTGGATGGTTACACGATCACAGACGCACCGTCAGCGAGCTATGATCCTACAGATCCTTTTGCCAACAGAGATCCTCGGTTGGCAGCCACAGTCATGTACACCGGCAATTCGTACACTTTGGCAGACGGATCATTGCACACCGTAGATAGTAGAAAAGGTGTTGCTCCAGATGGTTTCGATTTCGCTTCTGATGCCTCGGCTACTGGATATTACATCAAAAAATATTGGGATAATACCTACCGATCCAATTTGATGTCAGGTCTTAATATCATCTTGATGCGTTATGCAGACATTCTGTTGATGCATGCTGAAGTGCTGGCAGAGCAGGGGCAGCTCAATCAGACGGAGTGGAATCGTACTATCCGCCCACTTCGTGAGCGGGCTGGCTTTACTGCAGCAAGTGCTTTGGATTTCCCATCTGGTGGTAATCTGAAAGATATTGTACGACGAGAGCGTCGTAGCGAGCTGGCGCTCGAAGGTTTGCGACATAAAGATATCATACGTTGGCGAATAGCCGAAAATGTGCTTAATGGCTGGTGCCATGGTCTTTTTACGGGTGATGCCGTCGGTACCGACAATGGTTATGTGCGTGTGGAGCAGAGAAAGTTTGATCCATCGAGGCATTACTTCTGGCCAATTCCGCAAAGCGAAAGAGATTTAAATACCAATTTGACACAAAATCCTCAATGGTAAAGCTAAAAACGCCAATTATGAAAAAGCTATTTTTATTAATTATGACAGCATTCGCACTGACGATAAGCGGCTGCGCCAAAAAATATACGCTTTCCACCGATTTTGGAGAGCCTACCACATTATCCTCGCCAGAGCGCGTCATTCTCGATGTGGCATCTAACAATAATATTGTACTATCTTGGAGTGGCGGTGGCGCACTTGATGGTTCGTACGCGCTCTATGAGGTATTATTCCATAGAAAAGGGGAAAACACAACAGAGCCTATCGAATGGATTAAAAGTGATCAAGGTGCTGAGCAAAAATTAACCCTCACACACGCCACGTTAAACGCGATAGCTAGAAAAGCTGGAATCAAACCTGGTGAAAAAGGTGAATTATCTTGGACAGTAGTTACCTCAAAAGGTGGAGAACGGTTAACGAC
This sequence comes from Sphingobacterium populi, assembly GCF_001586775.1. Lineage (GTDB taxonomy): Bacteria > Bacteroidota > Bacteroidia > Sphingobacteriales > Sphingobacteriaceae > Sphingobacterium > Sphingobacterium populi. The sequence goes on from NZ_LQXS01000001.1 coordinate 540,282, forward strand.
CGATCTGAAAAAAGATATTGAAGTAACTCGCGGCGAAGGAATTGACAATATGCCTAATAGCCTTTATTTGTTCGGAGCAGGGAATGAAAGTAATGGTGCAGAAGGTTCTCTTTTTCGAAAAGCAGCAGATGGTATTTATGTTATCTACAGCCAAGTAATTGGCAGCGGTGAACTTGAATTTAAAGGCAAAGTCGGAGAAGAAGAATATAGCTATTTTTTGGATAATGACAAACTCAAAGAAGGCGTTGGTACAATGACTGTAGCGCCCAATACCAATCCATACCGCATCACAGTAGATTTTAATACACTGTCTATAAAAACCGAGTTGATTACTAATGTTCGCGCCATTTGGGGAGCGACGTATGATGTTATCGGTCAGTTAGCTTATATCGGCGCGGGCAAATTTGTCGCTAACAATAGCGTAATCCGATTTATAGATCCTAGCAAGCCGGAAACCAATCCTCCAGGATGGCTCGGCTGGATAGAGGAAAGATATTATTTTATCGCTGAAGTAGATAACGTTGAAAAATGTTGGGGGCGCATGGATGGCGTTAGTAGCGAAAGACCAGTAGGAGGTGAGCCATTATCATTCTACGAATTAGGTGAATTCACTTGGAGCCAATGGGATCATTTGTGGAAAATGAAGGGCAGTCTGGATTCCAAACGAGCTACCATTACAATACATACCAATAAGGATAATTTGATGGTACATGAATTTTCTAACATTACTAATCTCTAACTTATGAAGAATACAGTTTTTTTTCTTTTAGCCGCATTTATGATCACCGGTTGTGATGATGGATCCGAACCCATCATAAGACCAGATGATCCAATTACATCACCTGTAGAGACAATTAAAGCACCAGCACGTGCAAAAGAAATCTTTGATCTCATCAATCAATATTATAAAGCAGGCGATCTCTATAAAGAAAACTATCCGGTGCAAACAGGTGATAATACCTATTCCTATCTATGGCCATACGATGCCGTAGTTAGCGGTGCTTCACAATTGCACCAGTTGGGCTACGAGGTGCGGTACAACGAAATCGTGGCAGGATTCGAGAAATATTACAGACAAACCGCACACGGAAATAATATCGGTGGTTATGGATCTTCTACCGATGGTGCTACCGGTGGAGGAACACGTTTTTACGACGATAATTCGATTATCGGTGTCAATTTGATAGAAGCGTATCATATCACCAAAGATGTCACATACATCGATCGTGCGGCACGCATTGTACCATTCTTAGAAAGTGGAGTAGACGATAAATTAGGTGGAGCACTGTGGTGGAATGAAGATCATCGCTATGATCCCTCGTCCAACGAAGCCAATAAGCCAACCTGCTCAAACGGCTATGCTACATTATTTTTGTTGATGTATTATGAGGTATGTACCGAAGCTGAAAAAGAACGCGTGTTGCAGCTCGCAACCGATTTATACCGTTGGTTACGTACAAATTTATATGACCCGACTACCAAATGCTATTGGAACGATAAAAACGCCAATGGATCTATAAATACACGATTGTGGACCTACAATGCGGGCGTAATGGTACAAAATGGCGTCCGATTAGCATTGATAACAGGCGATAATCAGTACCTCGAAGAAGCCAAAATAACCGCTCAGGGTGCTTACGACTATTTCGTGAAAAGTCGTAATGGAATCTTAGCTTACACCGTAACAGATCCCTGGTTCAATACCAAACTGCTGCGTGCGTATATCGACTTGGCACCACACGATGATCGCGCTAAAACATACATTGATACCTATTATAACTTTATCAATAATGGCTATACCAAAGCACGAACGAATGCCGGTTTCTTTTATGAAGATTGGACAGGAGGTAGTCAAGGTAGATACTACTCCTTGCTGATGCAAGGTGCTGTAGTCGAATCCTACGGTGCTTTGGCATTATTCCGTGGAGAGACAAAAGATTAGCGGCTATGAAAGTAAAATTATTACTGTTCGTGCTACTAAGTTTTTCTATGATACAACTAATTGCACAGCAAAAAAACACGTATCTTGATCGATCCGAAGAGATCATGAAATTAGTCTGGGAAAAGTATCGCGTGCACGAACATGGGCTTTTTTCGGAGTACTATCCTAATACGTTCAAGCCCGATCTTACCTACTTTCAGCAAAGTAATCAAAAAGCCAAGGAGGTATCTTATCTCTGGCCGATGAGTGGTTTGTTTTCAGCAGTAAATATACTAAGCGAATTAAAACCAGAAGTATATATACCCTATGTAGACTCAATGGTTCTGGCCGTAGAGCAGTATTTGGATACCAGCAGGACGCCGCATGGCTATCAGGCTTATCCATCGAAGTTTGAAACGGTAGATCGATATTATGATGATAATGGTTTGGTCGGAATAGATTATATGGATTCGTATGCTATAACTGGAAATGCTAATTATTTGTCAAAGGCACAAGATGTGATGGCATTTATTGAAAGTGGCTGGACGGATAGCTTTGGTGGAGGTGTGGCTTGGTTAGAGGGTGTTCACGATCAAAAACCAGCGTGTAGCAATGGCAAAGCGACCGTGCTAGCTTTGAAAATTTATACAGCGACAAAAGATGATAAATATCTTAATTATGGTATTCAATCATACAATTGGATGCTCGGTACACTACAAGATAAAGATTTGAATATTATTTGGAATGCTTTGCTCACTCCTCCAGATGGTACATCGAAGGTGCAGCAGCATGCGTATACTTACAATACCGGTACCATGATTCAAGCTGCGGTGCGCTTGTATAAGATTACAAGCAATGCCAAGTATTTGGAAGATGCACGCAATTTAGCCGAAGGATCTTACAACTATTATTTTGATTACACACCAGAAGGAATACCACATGTGAAGGATATTCCTTGGTTTACCTTAGTGCTGTTCAGAGGATACCAAGAATTATTTGAGATCGATCAAGATTCCAAATACATCGATGCAGTTATAGAGCGAGCAGATTGGGCTTGGCACAATGCACGAGATGAAGAAGGCCTTCCGTATCAAGACTGGACTGGTCGGAAAAAGGAGTATAAAACACCGAAATGGCTGCTAGACACTTCTTGCATGGCGGAGTTGTATGCGAGGATAGCGCAGCTAAAAGATTAAAAATTGAGTAAAATCAAAGATCTATCATTTGAAAAATTCATTCTAACGATAGATTAATTAGATAACACTAATACCGATGAAAAAATAATAGATAGATGAAAAATACGAATCCATTTTTACTACTACTCGCATATTGCGTACTGCTTACCTCCTGCAATCATAAGATAGAAAATCAAGAAAAACTATCGGATTTTGTAAATCCTAATATTGGATCGGTTCATAGCCGCTGGTTTTTTTACACGCCTGCTGCGGTACCATTTGGTATGGCAAAATTAGGACCATCTACCAATGGATCTTATGGCAACGAGAGCGGTTGGGAAGCAGTTGGTTATGAAGATGGGCATGAGTCCATTGAAGGTTTTGCTTGTTTTCACGAATTTCAGATCGGCGGAATCATGCTCATGCCTATTGTTGGCGAGTTAAAAACAACGCCTGGTACGCTGGAAGATCCACAGTCGGGTTACCGTTCTAACTTCAAAAAGGAAAATGAATACGCAACATCAGGATTTTACAGTGTCTTATTGGATAGGTACCATACAAAAGTGGAGCTCACAGCTAGTGACCGAGTAGGATATCATCGCTATACTTTTCCAGCATCCGAACAGTCACAGATCTTATTTGATGTTGGAAGCAGATTAGGTGAAAGTGGTGCCGTAGAAGATGCTTACATCAAAGTAATCGATGATAGTACGATCGAAGGATACGTCGTCACTAAACCAGAATATGTTAAGAAATTCCAGGCAGACGCAACAGTTAATATGTATTTCTATGCTAAGTTGAGCAAGCCATTTTCCGGCACAAAAACTTTCCATCGGGGAGGTACTATCGCTAATAACAAAGAAATAAAAGGAGCAGGTGCTTGTCTGGCACTGGAATATACGACCACTGCTGACGAACAGATTACCGTCAAGATGGGACAATCCTATACTTCGATTGAAAATGCAAAACTTAACTATCAGAAAGAAGCCGAAAACAAAAGCTTTGACAATGCTCAGGAAAACGCATCATGCCGCTGGAACGATATGCTATCCAGAGTAACTGTACAGGGTGGTCGTACAGAAGATAAAACAAAATTTTATACGGGCTTGTACCATGCACTCTTGGGCAGAGGTCTTGCTAACGATGTCAATGGAGCTTATCCAAAAAGTGACGGCACTATTGGTCATCTACCATTGGATAGTAAGCAACAGCCAACATTCAGTTATTATAATACAGATGCGATATGGGGCGGTTTTTGGAACCTAACACAATTATGGTCGCTAGCATATCCAGAATATTATTCTGATTGGGTTAAAAGCCAACTTTTATTTTATAAAGAAACAGGATGGCTTGGAGATGGTATTGCCAATACCAAGTATGTATCTGGCGTAGGTACGAATTTTACGGGTTTGGCTATTGCGGCAGCATACAACACAGGAATACGTGACTTTGATTATCAATTGGGGTACGAAGCGGCATTAAAAAATGAAGTAGACGGACGTAATCGTCCTGCGGGATCTGGTAAATTAGACGTAAGCGCGTTTGTGAACCGTGGTTATTGTCCGTATGTGCCGAGCGATGATTATTTCATTACCAAACAAGAGGAAGGCTCTGTTTTTGGAGCTTCACACACGATGGAGTACTCCTTTAGTAGTTATGCAGTAGCACAGTTTGCCAAACATTTAAATAAAGAAGGAGATTACCAACTATTATCAAAGATGGCATCCAATTGGGAGAATCTCTTTGATTTAGAAACTGAATTAATACGTCCACGTATGTTGGATGGAAGTTTTTTAGAAAACTTTAATCCAATGGCCGCTTGGGCTGGATTTCAAGAAGGCAATTCCATTCAGTATACATTTTATGTACCGCACGAGCCTAATAAATTAATTAATAAAGTAGGGCAGGAGGTGTTCAATGAGCGCTTGGATAGCATCTTTATCCAATCACAGCAAAATACATTTGGCGGTGGAAAAACCGTAGATGCTTTTGCTGGCGTACACGCCTTGTACAATCATGGCAACCAACCTAATCTCCATATATCTTGGATGTTTAACTTTTCGGGGAAGCCGTATCTAACTCAGAAATGGGTTCGCACGATCAGTAATGAATTTTACGGTACAGATGGCCTTCATGGATATGGCTACGGACAAGATGAAGATCAAGGTCAGCTCGGCGCGTGGTATGTGATGGCAGGGATTGGTCTGTTTGATGTCAAAGGTTTGACACAAATCAATCCTGAGTTTCAAATTGGAAGTCCGGTTTTTGATCGTATAGAGATAAAGCTGAATCAAAAATACCACAAAGGCAAAAAATTTGTTATCGAGGTAGAGAACAACTCGCCAACAAATATGTATGTACAATCCATCATAAAAAATGGTACTGCACAACAATCTGTATCTGTGCCATTCAAAGACGTGGTCGATGGTGGCGTTTTGAAACTAGTAATGGGTAACCAACCCAATATGGCACTGAAACAATAGCTAAGGTTCTCAAAAATACTAATATTAGTATTTCGTAAGCAAGACGACTCATTGCGCTTCGCAAGCAGTTGTCTTGCTTTTTTTGTAGGCACTTCCGACAAAACTAGCAACAAAACTAGCAACAAAACAAGCCTAAATGATCCTAGTAGCTGTTCAATATGATATATTGATTATTTTAGCAGCACTAAAATCGTGATTCCGGTGTAAGATAAGATATGGTTGTTTTCCAAGAATTCCATCAAGATTTAACTCTTCACGCATCGCAACCTTTGAGATACAGATATGAATAGAATTTTACAGCTTTTATATGATCTTTTCTACACTTATTTTGTACAGATGATGCCACCGAAAGGACGTGATCCTGCCGAAGGCGCCATGACAATGTTAATCATGTCTGGCCTTGGTATATCTATGAGTATTCTTTGGTACTCGGGCTTACACTCGGCAATAATAAATTCATTGCCTAAGGCAGTTGGTAGTGATAAATTTTACCTACTTTTATGGAGTATCATTATATCCACTTTTAATTGGCTTGTACTACGTTATATTCTATTCATAAGACTGAAAATATCTAAAATAGATGGCAAAAGCCTTATTTCGAATACATGCCTACAAAAAAAGATAAGATATTTGGATGGATATTTTGTACGGTTTCAACCTTCTCTCCTGTCATTCTGAGAACTAGTGAATTGCTACTATTTGATCGCTAATTATGAGTGCAAACGCTCAATTATTTTAACAGGTCAATTGCACATCAAAAAGCTTTTATTTTACAACAAAAACGTCAACTGTCGCCATCACTACTTTAATTTTGTCGCATGTTTACAAAGTGTAGATTCCGGTGAATCGTAAATTTGAAGAAATATTAAATTAACAACTGATGCGAAAAATTTCACTTTTTATTGCAATGAGTTTAGATGGCTATATTGCAAAACCCAACAACGACCTGAGCTTTTTGAAATTGGTAGAAAAAGAAGGAGAAGACTACGGTTATGCCGAATTTATAGCACAAATGGATACCCTAATTATTGGCCGCAAGACTTACGACTATGTCGTCCGCGAGATTGGTGCCTTTCACTATGACAATGGACAGCGAGATGTATATGTCATCACGAGAAAAGAGCGGCCGCCAGTCGGTAGAACAATATTTTATACTGGCGACCTGACAAACTTAGTCGACCGTCTAAAATCACAAACTGGAAAGCACATCTACTGTGATGGTGGTGCAGAAGTAATTAATGAATTACTCAAGCGTAACCTCATCGACGAAATCGTCGTCTCAATTGTTCCCATATTACTTGGCAACGGTACCCGACTTTTTGGAGAAGGGCGACCAGAGCAGATTCTGGAATTTGTTGCTGCAAAAAGCTTTGATAGCGGATTGACACAATTGCATTACAAGCGCAAAAAGTAAGTAATATGGTGTGTCAGAAAGTAGCATATAACTTGAAAATGTGATTTTTACCGTTTATCTTGTATTTTGTAGCCTTTCTAACCAAAAAACACCAAAGCACGCCCAAAAAAAGCGTATGAAATTTGTTGTATAACCTATACTTTATAACCTATGAAAAAGAGAAATAAAATTATTTATTGGATTGCCACTATTTGGTTAAGCTTAGGAATGATTTCGACAGGCGTAGTACAGCTAATACAAATGGACGAAGAAGTTCAAAAAATGAATGAATTAGGATATCCTGCTTATTTCCTAACCATTATCGGAGTGTGGAAAATACTAGGCGTAATTGCGATTCTTGTTCCTCGATTTCCTCTAGTTAAAGAATGGGCTTACGCCGGTTTTTTCTTTCTGATATCGGGTGCAATTTTTACACACATAGCCGTTGCCGACGAAATAATAAACTATTTTGGACCATTACTCTTGTTGGTTTTAACGATCATCTCGTGGTTTTTCAGGCCGGCAGATAGAAAATTTTAAAGTTTACCGGATGATATGTGAAATTTTTGCACTGCGCTGGTTGGAATGGTATAGATTATACACTCAATTAAGACAAATCTTAGGTTAAGTGTATAAATTGGCGGCAAACTTATTCACTACTATTCCACTTCCTTTTCGCTCAGTATACGAACGTGAAAATAGATATTTATTAGATGCATAAAACCATGTTTTCGATAAGTTTTCGTACTTTTTATCGTAAGTGCCTGTCAGTTTCTTTTATTTCGAGGTCGTTGATACTAGCATATCGCTTTTTCATTAAGCCGTTTTCATCAAACTCCCAATTTTCGTTGCCGTAGGCTCTAAACCATTTACCCTCTTTGTTCCTGTACTCATATTCAAATCTTACGGCAATTCTATTGTCGGTATGCGCCCAATATTCTTTTCGAAGTTTGTAGTCCAATTCTTTTTCCCATTTATCGGCTAAGAATTTCACAATTTCTTCCCGACCATTGATAAATAGGTTTCTATTTCGCCACTCACTGTCAATGGTATACGCCAACGATATTCTTTCAGGGTTTCTGCTATTCCAAGCATCTTCCGCCATTTGGATTTTTTGTTTTGCAGTCTCCAAAGTAAATGGAGGTAAGGGATGTTTCTGTTCCATAATTATATAACTTAAAATAAACTGTTCACGATTTTCTTCGATTTATCGATCAACTCATTCGACTTAAAGAGTTGGCTTTCAATAATTGCACTTTCAAACAAAAGATAGATATGAGCAGATAATAAATCTTCTCCGATCTCATTGTCAAAGAATGTTCTCAGATCATTTTTGTGTGCTTGTATCACAGAAAGTATATGATCCTGCTCGTTTGATATTTCCGACAATATGTTCAAAAAACTGCATCCTCTAAATTGTTCCTTTTCATTCATATAAATGATAAAATCAAATGCAGATAATACGCTGCGCTGTGTGCTTGCTGATTTTGATACGTATGTCATCAGTTCTAAAAACCAATATTCATGTCTCGCATGCAAGTACGCAACACATAGCTCGTCTTTTGATTTAAAGTGTTGGTAAAAAGTCGCCTTGGCCACATTGGCTTCGCGAATAATCTGATTAATTCCGGTGCTATTATAGCCCTGTCGATGAAACAGTCGCGAAGCAGTATCAATAATTCTATCCCTGGGATTACTCATTTCGTTACACTTATATACCAGCAAATGTATACAATAACTTGTAGACAGACAAGTCTGTCTACAATATTGTTTCTTTTATTTAAAAAATGAATAAAACTGATTAGGTCTATTGGTGCGAAAGCTATTTTGTATTGTAGCAAATGATAATCCGCAAATCGGCATCTAAAATCACTCTTTTCTTTGAAGTTATATGTTAGCTACTGTTTCGTATGGCGAAATGTTCGTGTCGATGTAAGGATATGATTTCGATAATTTCATAAGCGTCGGAAAATCAGCATTTCATAAGCTATGTGGTCAACTAAATGCTGTCGTTTTTCTCCTACAATAAAATATTTTGTCTTTTAATATTATTTAGTGATAGATAATATTTGTGTTAGGATTACGAAACGAGTGAAGACAATGAAATTAAATATAAATCCTTTGGAAATGATTGATTTATACAAAACACGTAAAGGTCTTTAAAAGCTTTTTCAGGATCCGAAACTACATTCTAATGTTTCTACATATCAAAAATTTGCCTAAAACTATTCATTTGAAATTTTATGAAAAATAACCTTTATAATTTCACAATTATCCTATCGGTCTTTAGTACCATCTTTTTGGGATCTTGTAGTAAGTCACCCGATGTTGCAGGTAAGGGCGATGGAACTACCGGTGTTGTCGAATTTAACTTAAATAGCAGTGAATTCGAACGCGGGGCCAATCTCGGAAACCGTGCTGCAACGCAGGATGTTGAACCTGAGCTATTTCTTAATACGCTGGACATCGGGAATGATATGCTTTTGATATCAGAGTTAAGCGAAGATTATCCGAATGATAAAAATCAGCAAGCTGAACTACGTGGAAACGGTGCAAAGGCCGCCATTGAACGAACAGATTTACCAGAGGGGGTACGTTATCGAGTCGTAGCATTTAATCCTGATGGCTCATTGAAGGCTCAACAAGAATATATTAGAGGGTCGGAAACTGCCACGATGCTTTTAGATGGTGGGGTTACTTACACATTTATCGTATACTCGAGAAACAGTACAACGTTAGCTGTGCCTGCACCTTCTTTTAGTGGGCCGCAAACATTAGCAAACGCATCAGTTACATTCCCAGGAAATGCAGATGTGATGTATTTTAGACAGGAATTAACTGTTGTCGGCGGTGAAGATCCAAATAGGCTAAACATAATACTTAAACACCTTAACTGTCAGATTACAACTACAATTGACGCTACTCAAACTGGCTACGACATATCTAATGTCAACATGTCGTTCGGACCACATTTACCGTCCTCCAGCCTGAAACTAGAGGATGGCGTGATCACACGAAGTGGAACAACTAACAGATCTCAAACAAGTGCAACCTTTACTCCAGCTCCGACACAAAGCGTTACCAGCATAGTAAGTGCGAATGCAAATACTGCTACCGATCTTAGGATTGCATCATTAACTGTCGGGCAGTTAACATTAAACGACTTACTAGCTTTTGAGAATTTGCCTGTAACTCCTGGAGTGAAGTACAATTTACTAATTAGATTGGTTCCGACGGATGAACTACTAATACACGAAGGAAGACCCGCAGCGCGGATCAATGGTGTTATATGGGCTAGGCATAACCTTGGTGCTGATCCGACTCTTGATCCAGATGCCGCACCGATGGATATTACTAGGCATGGAGATTATTATCAGTATGGAAGAGTCGTGCGCTCTGGAGCGCCAAATGCGAACATTGCTAATCCTTTTTTTGCAAGTAATGATCAGCCACATAACGCATGGAATAGTGGAACAGAGGACTTTCCGGTAAAGACAGCTGCAGATCCATGCCCTTCAGGTTATAGAGTCCCTGCCAGACGTGAGCAGGCTAGTCTTATTCAGGGAACTATCCATTCTAATATGGGGCCGTTTGTAGGAGGGAACTCCAGGTTCGATTCCGCAAAGATTCTTGTAAGTAAGCGAGATATATCAGTTCGGCTTACTCTTCCTTCGCAAGGATTCTTGGATGCTACTGGTAATGGTGCGCCTTACAACAATGCTGGTATAGTAAATCGAGGATTTACGGGACACTATCACAATAGTAATGCGCTAGCTGGCCGAAGAGCTAGTTGGATGGTGTTAAATAATTCGAACATATATACTATTGATGCTGGTAATAGCCATCCTGGAGAAATTCGTGGTAGGAACATCAGATGTGTAGGAATGTAATAGACATAAAAGGCACATTACTTGATGTGCCTTTTATATTTCATCTCTTGCACAAAATCCATTAATCCTAACATATCGCTAGAGGTAGTTAATTACGGTCCTCAACATGTCCCAAGTTGCATCTTTAATATTGGATAATGCTTACCATGATCATCTACTTCTGTTCTCATGTAAGTTTGGAATCCCATGTGCTTATAAAAATCTACAGCCTGTACATTTTGCTCATTAACGTCAACGTTAGTCACACCAAAGTTTCTACAGCATAGGTGAGTAGTGTTTTACCCACACCTATTCCTCGAAAGGTTGCATCAATAAATAGCATTTCTAAGTTATGCAGCGCAACGCCGGCAAAGCCAATTAAAATGTTATCTTTTTCGTAACCAAATAATGATACGTGTTCAAAATAGGTGGGAAGGCGTATTTTATAATATTGAAAATCTATCTCCGAAAGAAATTTGTGCGTAGCTCTCACTGACGCTTCCCAAATTTCCATTAAACGTGGATAATCTACTTCTTTAATTTGTCTAATCATACAATAATTACTCAATATAAACCCCAAATATACTGAGAAAGTTAAATTGAAATATGAGCTATACGTCCAAAGAAATAGCTTCTTTCTCTTCCTTGCTATCAGCCTTGCATAAGCCTGTGCAATATATTTTTTTGTGTTAATTAGATATTACCGGCACGGTAGCTAAGATCAATGAGCGAAACAAGCTAAATGAAATCCATTGATTTAACACTTTTTGAATTGTTAGTATATCACGCATTGCATCAATAAGCACGTTGTTTAGTGAGAATAAAAAACGAAGGTAGATCAGTTGTTAAACAAAAGGGCGAGCACTATTAATCTTCATTTTTCAAGATTGGATGCACGCAATGTTTAGAATGTAAAGTAAAATACTGGTTTTCGTGGATAATCTAGGACACCCTTATTTCTTAATTTTACCATACAAAAAGCTCATTTATCATGAAAAATTGTCAATATTTAGTATGCTTAGTCGTATTCGTTTTTGCTTGTAGCAAGGATAATGATGGGGCTGCCGATAAACCGAGTCACACCCCAACTGGGAATATTTTATACGATAACGGTGAGAAAATATATTCATTGGATTTAAGTACTGGCGCAAGGAAAATCTATTTTGAACAAAACAATTATTCATTGAACAGCTGGGACGTGAGTTGGGATGCACTCACCCGTCTGGAAACATCATCCATAGCGGGTGATTTTAAGAATATTCGATTCAGTCTCATTAATACTGGAAATGGGAATATCTCAAAAGAAATAATCTATCCACGCCTTGCAGGAGAAGATCGTTTGATTGCGGCTAAACTCACTCCAGACAAATCACATATTTTACTCGAGCCAGATCTGAATCATGGAATTGTATTGCTTGATTTAGAAGGTAAAATTGTTAAACATCTTCGGACAGTAAACGATAAGAACCTAACACTAGGTGATAGGGCCTTGATGCTCGCTGATAACAGTATTTTATTTACTTTCGGTGGCAAACATATCTTGAAAACAAGTCCTCCTTATGATGAAATCGTAGCGATAAAAGAAATGAATTATTCCGATTGGGGCAATGTGCATGCAAGTAGAGATGGTTTGAAACTATCTGTACGGATAGACAAGCATATATATATTATGAATAGCGATGGAACGGAATTGACACAGGCAACAGATAGCCAGACCCAAGAAAGAGAAGGTATATTTTCTCCAGATGGAAATTTCTTGCTAGTTGCATCCGATTATCAGCCGGCGACATTTAGACCCGGCACTTGGAGTCTTAATATTGTTCCATTGGATGGGAGCAAACATATCGTAGGTAAAAATCCATCCGCATCCGTTATTGTAGTAAAAGAGCAAAATAGCGAGAATGTGGAAAGAGGTGACGATTATATGTTGTGGAGGTAGGCATTAGGTGTACTAGTATAGTGGCCTATTCGACATCAGAATTACACGATTAGTTCGCTTGGATAATAACGAACTAATTTAATATACCAAGTCTCTAATTTGCTGAAAATTAAAGACGATGAAAATCCTTTTAAAGCTATTATTATCACTAACGATCACTGTGCTATCGTGGCATACAACTTACGCCCAACAGCAACACAAAGATTCCTCCAGATCAGAATTACCCCAATTGCTAAAAGAAATAGACTCGGTTCTAAAACAAGAACACATGCCTGGATTGATGCTTTCCATTGTAACCAAGGACAGCATTTTGTTTTCAGGAGGTTTGGGGTATGCAAATCTGGAAAATAAGATCAAAGTGGGCAGCACCACGCAATTTCATTTGGCATCTATTACCAAATTTTTTGTAGCCATGGGAATCCAAATTTTAATAGCTGAAGGCAAACTACATCTCAACGACCCGGTGAAGGAAATCGCGCCAGAAATCCCCTATACCAACAAATGGGAGCACACACATCCTGTAAGAATCATACATCTTCTAGAGCACACCGCGGGATTCGAGGATATTCATTTAAATAAGATGGTTAATATCTCTGGAGAACCACTAACAGGATTAGCGGCTGTGCACGCGGTTAAGAATTCTTTGGATTCCAGATGGAAGCCTGGTAAAATGATGTCATATTCAAATCCCGGATACAATGTTTTAGGATACCTTATTGAGAAGATTTCGGGTGTTTCTTGGGATCAATATATTAATCAGGCATTATTTAAAAAATTGGGAATGGATCATACATTATTTGATTTGAGTGGCGAAGATCAATCAGCGTATGCTACAGGGTACGATTTTAGAAATGGACGCTATATACCATTTTCGTTTTATATGCCCAGCAGCAATGGAGCTTCAAGCGCACTGGTATCCAGCGCATCTGATATGTCTAAATTTCTCTACTACGTGTTGAATCCAGATAAGCAAAATGAGATTGATTTACTTGGCGAAAGGGACATTTCGGAGATGGAAAAGATCCACAGTAAAATGGCGAGTAGAAACGGATTGAATACAGGCTATGCACTTGGCAACTATCAATTCCCAAACAACAAAAAAATAACATTTAGAGGGCACAATGGCAAAGGGGAGGGCTTTAGTTCATGGATATTTTTTAATAGAGAAGCTGGTTTAGCTTATGCTATTTCTACAAATTGTAATGCATATCTATGGCCAGTTTCTAGGTTAATTGATGATTTTTTAACCAAAGATCTCGATCCGCCAACGCTGAGTAGCGTAATGATCGATCGATCTACAATTGAACCCATGTTAGGCTATTACCAATTCATGAATCCCAAAAATGAGCGATGGGACTTCCATCGAAGAATTTTTGATGGTATCAACCTTATATCTATTTACCAAGACAAATTAATTGTAGAAAAAAAATACGGGCAAAGAGATACATTAATTCATGCTGGAAATGGTTTGTTCAGATTGCAAGAGGACATCATTCCGTCTTTCGTTATCGGACATGACCCTGAGGGGCGCCCATTCTTTGAAGGCTATGGAAACAATTTTTATAGCAAAACGACGTACCTACCCATTTTATTACAAAAAATCCCGATTTACCTTGGGGTGATTGCGGCACTGCTGTCGATTATCGGAGCGATTATCGGCCTATTTTTAATCTCTTTCGGAAAAATAAAAATATTAGAGCTCAGTTTAGTGCATTTACCATCCCTTGGCATTATCTGTTTTTTGATTTCTTACCGTATTCTGGGCATAACTGATGCAAACAGCAAAGAAATCTTTGCTAGCATGAATGGAACTACAATCTCAATTTTTGCAGGTATGCTTGTTTTTGGGATCAGTTTGCTTATTAGTACATATTTACTGTGTAGATATTGGTCAAAAATTCAGAAAACCTGGTTAAAAGTTATCCTGACTTTCAACATCGTTTTCTTGTTCTATTTGGTTGTATTGTTGTCCATACATGGTTGGATCGGTGTACCTATCTGGAGCATGTAATTAGAGTTCTTTTGCGAAAAATCATAGATTTACGGAAACTACCAAATTATCCCATGTCCGAAATTAACAGCTTAGTTGCTTTTCATGCTTTTTCCAGTGGAGCACTATTGCTATTAGGATCACTGCTTTTGGTCGGCTTTGATAAAGTAAATATCAAAGCCAGCCGATGGCTAGGGGCGTTCTATCTTATTTTAGCATGCAGTTTTATCCAACTATTTCTAGAAGGATTTCAAATTGGTAATAATTTCCTCATCCACCTGCTAGAATTGCCTAGGTGGACATTGCTTCCCTGCCTGTACATGGCTGTAACGTATTACGTATCACCTTTCAGCGCTAAAAAGGAATGGATTCTACATTTCGTCCCTTTTTTGTTATTCTTATTATTTTCTTTGGTCTATCTCATACCAAGTATTTTCAATGAGCAAACTCGTCTACCCGTTTTGCCGGTCTGGATCATATTTGTTATCCGGTACTTTTTCTATGTGCAGATCGTCTTTTACTGGTTGGTTTGTTATGCTTTGCTCCGGGATCACCAGAGAAACGTGCGAATGATCGCGTCCTTCACTGAAAAAATAGATCTAGAATGGCTAAAATATCTTTTGATCTCTGTATTATTTTTAATTCTCATTCGTGTCTTGAGTATAATTGAAGTTGCTGTAACCGATTATACCGCTATCCTGTATTTCTTGGGAACAATTCTTTTAGCATACGCGACGCTGACGCAAAAAACAGTTTACACAATCCAGACGGATCAGCCCCCGGAAAAAGAAGAAACAACAGCGAAAAAAACAGTAAGTGAGCGCCTTACCGCTGAACAGGTCAAGGAACTCAAATGTATCGTGATGCGCAAAACAACGGATGAAAAACTATATCTTGATCCAGGCCTAACGCTCTTAGCTCTTTCAGATAAAACAGGAATTAGTACCCATGAGCTTTCCTACATACTTAATAACGGAATTGGCAAAAGCTTTTATCGGTATATAAATGAGTTGCGGACAGAAGAAGCAAAAATACTTTTACTATCGGCGGATACTAAGCATTTAGATATTCTGGGTGTTGCTATCCGAGCGGGCTTTACATCCAAAACGACGTTTTATACGACTTTTAAAAAAGTGACTAATCTTACCCCAAAAGAATATATTAAAGCCAATTCGGCCATCGACTGAATTAAATACTGTTCATTTGAATTCATGCGAAGTTGAGTGAAGGGGTTGTTATCAATACAATTATGGGAAAACATGGAGATCGTGTTTTTTGCCAGATTGAAAATATTCTTCCTGCATAAGAGCGCATATTTCCCCCTAACATTTTTATTAAGTAAGGGCGAAGCAATTCAAGTTACCTGTTTCGCAGGCGATGTCGGATAAAGGGTGTGCGACGGAAATAGCTTACTTATCGTAACTGATCTTACAAAAAAAGCTGCCTCACCAAGGTGAGACAGCTTTTTTGTAAGAAAGGGATGAAGGGTTACCAATTATTTTTCAGGTAGGAGAACCATTCTAATTAAATTTTCGCCTGTCAAATAGGTTTGTGCTACTTGCTGCAAACTGCTAGGAGTGAGGGTTTCCAGTTGTTTTAGAGATTCCTCCATACTACGGAATGGTATATCTTGCTGTAAGCATGTGCTGATAAGGCTTAGCCAGTAATTGTTGGTTTGTGAATTAGCTTCCAACGTTCTTTTGAATTCCGTTTTAAACTTTTCTAGATTTATTTGCGAAGGTCCCGTAATTTTTAGTTCTTCTATTTCATCTAATGCAGACGCGATTAAATTATCTACATTTTCGGGTGCACAAGTGAAGGCAATGCTATATTGATAGATTGGCGAAGGATATTTACCACTTGAAAAAGATACCTGCGGTGAATATACGCCACTTTCCTCTTCACGCAATCGTTCCAGAACCCTAATTTGTAAAATCTCTTTGAGCGCAGTTAGATTTAAGTTTACTTCACGTGAATAAGCCCAATCGCCACCCAAAATCAAACTTACTGTAGCCTTATCCTCCTTTCCTTTGTAGATGTTTTTTGTAATTCGGCCTTTAGCTGGCGAGATATTCAAATCTTGGAATTGCTCGTTCTTGTTCAATGCGGTTAAACTGCCTAAATATTTTTCAATAAGCGGTTTTAGTACCACTGTATCTAGACTGCCAACAAATACGAACGTAAAATTAGAGGCGTCTTCAAAGCGTTCTTTGTATATTTCATAAGCCCTATCCAAATCTATACGAGCCAATTTTTCTATCGATGGTCCACTCATTCTGAAATTATATGAATACACAGTAGATAGCATACTATCTTGAAACACACTTTTTGGGTCGTTCTCGCGATTAGCTATGCTTGCATACGCTAGATCAATCACTTTTTTAAAAGCTACTTGATCTTTTCTTGGCTGCGTAAAGTAGGCATGAGTAAGTTCCAAAGCGGTTTCCAGATCTTCCTCGCCTGTAGTGCCAGTCACACCTTGGAATATGCTGGAGATATAAGGATTTACCCTTGCTTTTTTAGCAGTAAGTAGTTTCGTCAGTTCATTTATATCGAGATTACCTATTCCGCTAGATAAAACCAAGCTTGCTACATTGGCAGCCGATTGATAGTCTGCATCGCTATAAAGAGAAGTTCCGCCTTGCGCAAAGGCGGTAAATAAGATCTCGTCGCTCTTAAAATCAGTAGGCTTCAATACCACTTTTAACCCGTTGCTAAGCGTTAGCGTGGTGAAGTTTAGCTCAGGATTGTATTCTTCAGCCACGATTTTTCCGGCAGGAGGTAGGCTTGATAGGATTTTCTTATCCGTGGTATTTTCGACTTGTTGCTCCAAGTCCTCATCTTCAACTTGTTGCAGCCAAGCATAGATGGATTCTTCCGTTGGCAATGCGCTTTTTACATTTTCAGGAGCCAGCAGTATAATATCTCTATTTGCATTTTGGGTGAGCTCATCCAACAGCGCATGGAGGTCAGCCAATTGGATTTTGGCTAAGGCTGCTTTGCTGAGCTGCTGTTCTTTCTCAATACCTGGCGAAGCTTCGTCATTGGTGAAGTACTGCACATATTCTTTAGCGTACGTTTCGGAAGATGTTTTATTCATTTCCTTCAACAAACCGTCTAAGGACTTTAGGTGATTCTCTTTCGCGCGACTCAATTCTGCCTCGGTAAAGCCAAACTTTTTTAATCGGACGATTTCTCGCCAAGTATCTTTCACTCCGGCTTCTATCTCTCCCTGCTTCAAGGAGGATGAAACGGTGAAAGCATCCACATTTGCCATAAATTTATTGATGCCAGCTGTGCCCTGTAACATCGCCGAGTTGGGAATTAAGCGGGCTTGTGCATAGCGTTGTGCCAATAACATATTGAGGATAATGTGTGATAGATGGGTTTGATAATCACCTACAGTCAATAATTCCAATTTGGGATGTTTGAATATCATTTGCCATTGAACGGCAGTTTGTTCGGCATCGGTTAATGCAATGAATTGATTTTTGCCGGTCAGCGGTATCTTATAAGATTGACGGGGTGTGTTTTTTCCTCTTTGTTTTAAACTGGAGAATTCCTTTTTAATTTTCTCCTCCATATCATCGACGTCGATATCACCCACAATAATTAACGCTTGCAAGTCTGGGCGATACCAATCCCGATAGAAGTTTTCAATTTCCTGAGGTTTGAAGTTGATCAATACTTCTTCTGTACCGATAGGTATGCGTGCAGCATATCGGGAGTGGTTTAGTAAGAGTGGAAAATACTGCTCCTGCATACGCTGTTCTACACTTTTTAGTCCGCGCTTTTCTTCCAAAATAATACCGCGTTCCTTATCGATTTCATCATGATCCAGTAAAGCTTCTCCAGCCCAACCGCGGATAATTTTAAAGGTGTTTTCGATTAGTTCCGGATCGTCCGTCGGTATTGGCAATTGATAGATAGTTTCGTCGAAACTGGTGTAGGCATTTAAGTCGGCACCAAAGCGAATACCAGCAGTTTGCAAATAATCTACTAACTGGTTTTTAGGGAAGCTCTTCGTGCCATTGAAGTTCATGTGTTCCATAAAATGTGCTAAACCGAGTTGTTCTTCGGTTTCTAATATAGAACCTACCTTGTTGGCGAAGTAAAACACTGCCTTTCCTTTGGGTGTCGTATTTTGCCGTATAAAATATCGAAAGCCATTCTTCAGCTCACCAGTTCTTACATTTGGATCTAGTGACAGTCTAGTTTCCGAATTTAGCGTAATACTTTCGTCCGTCACCTGTTTTTGCCCGAAAGCAAATTGTACAAGGAAAGTGAGACTTAAAATTAAAATAATGTTGATTTTTCTCATATGTATGATAAGTAAGTCTACGGATGACCTAAAGTCTCTCGTGGACAAAAAATATAACGGCCTACCTTTTTAATTTAGTAGCGTATCTAACTGGTTTTGTAATGCTGCATTAGATGGCCGAAGCGCATCAGCAGAAACAATTTGTCCGTCTGGCGCAATCAATAAAAACCTAGGGATAGAAGCTACCTGAAACGCTTGGACAAAAGTCGATCGGAAATCTTTGTCGGCCATAATCTGTACTCCAGGTAGTTTTTGCTCTCTTACATAACTAGCCCAAGTTTTTTTATCGGCCTGTTTGTCCAAAGAAATACTTACGAATTGGATGTTCTTTCCTTTGTATTTTTCTTCCAGTTTTCTTAAATGTGGAATTTCCGCTTTACACGGAGCACACCAAGTTGCCCAAAGGTCAATGTACACATATTTACCACGCATGCTTTTCAGGGTGACTACTTCTTCATCTACCGTCGTGTATGCAAAATCCAAAGATTGTGGGTCCGCTTTTAATAGTTGATTACTATTTTGTAGATCATTTGCCTGTTTACGCAGGTGATCAGAAAGCTCTAAATTGGCCATCAATTGGTAAATGGAGTCAGTGTGTAGCCCGTCTTTGGCTGATCTTAAATAAGCTATCCCATTAACGCCTTTAACCTCATGGTTCATGGTTTCATTGTCGATTAAATCATCCACAATCGCAAGAATCCTTAGGGCTTCTTGATCGGGCATTAACTTCGTTGTCTCAGTTTGTTTGCGGAGCACAATATCTTTTAAGCTACTCATGATGTTTTCCCGATAGGAATATGAATTCTTGTAAGAAAATTCATCATTCCAATCAGATACTTTGGCTGCTGAATCTATTTGCCAACTTTCGCTCGGGGTTAGTACCTCTGCTTTCAGAGCATAAACTTGATAGGAGAGTAGTTTATATTGGTCGTTGGGAGACGTATAATATGCGGCTTTGGTTGGGTTCATCACTTTCTTAAAAATAGCCGAGTCTAAGCCGTAATACTCTTTATATTTTCTTAATACCAGCTGTGCCTCATTTTTTTTGTTTGTTTTGTAG
The DNA here is from genome assembly GCF_001586775.1 of Sphingobacterium populi. GTDB lineage: Bacteria > Bacteroidota > Bacteroidia > Sphingobacteriales > Sphingobacteriaceae > Sphingobacterium > Sphingobacterium populi. The sequence goes on from NZ_LQXS01000001.1 coordinate 560,433, forward strand.
GTTTTTGTAAAGAATGGATCGGATGAGGTCACTATTTTTTTATTTACGGCTGTTTCGTATTTATTGAGCTGTTCAATAAATATTGAGGGGCTTTGGTTGACCGCTGAAAAGTAAATTCCCAACTCTCCACCTAAGGGCAACATCTTTTCTTGATCTTTCAGGCTCATTATGATGTTGTTTTCTGTGGCGAAGGAACCCGAGAATTGGTAACCTGTCTGATCATCGGGCAGCATTTCTATTTTAGCACCGGGTGCCAAGTAAACCTCTGAGATAGGACTAAGTACATAAATACCTTTTTCAGGAATATTGATGATGCTTTCAAAGGATTTGTCATCATTAACAGGAATGGTAATATCCAAACCTGTGTACATATTGATTAATTTTAAGGTTTCCGTGGTATCTGTGATATGGAGCTTACCTTTTATACTTACCTTCTGGGCTATGGTGATATTCAGCAAAAGTGCAGATGCAGCTGCTAATAGTAATTTGAGTCTCATGTGATAGTTTTTTTTAGCATTTATGATCCGTCTGTCGCAGGCGAGTTTTTAACATCGTGTAGGGCGACAGCTCCATTTTATTTGAACTATTGAATTCGATTTAGGATCAAATCGAATTTGGTTTTTTCAGCGCAGCATATAACTTATCGATACGCTCGTTGACTTTTTGTGAGGTAACTAGAGATTTTAAATGGGAGTAAGCTCCTTCGATATCCAGCCCCAAACCATGTAAAAAATGTAAATATTCTGCCCCTTGCTGTACTTGCATTTCCTCCACAAACTGTTCATCCTCGAACTTTTCAGGTATAGATTCAAACCTTTTATCATATGACTCCTGCATTCTTTTTTCATCAATAGGCATATCTGAAAAGGATATAATGGAGACGATTTTGGCGTACGATGGAGAGTTCTGAAGTAAATCTTTGTCGTTGAGATCCAAATGATCAGTATAGGCTTTTCGTACTGTTTCTAGGTCCTCTTCGTTAAGAAAATCGTCGTAGTAGGGCAATATGCGCATGCGCAAATGCTTAAAACTATAGTTGGGATCATTTTTAGATGCTGGATTCTGAAAATATAATTGTGCTTGCTCGTGCAATACAGAATCGGCACCATGGCTGCCCGAAAAACCTTGAAGCATGACCCGACTATAGCTGTCCGCATCGCCAATGACCAATTCTTTAAAATGTGAATCTTCGGAGCTGTTAACTAATTCGGCGACCGCGGTCTTATAAGCATCTACCGTAATCAAAAAATCGGGTACTGATTGCTTTAGCAGCTTAAATGTTGGAACACCTGGCATCGAGGTGTTTTCGGGCAGCATCTGCTGTCTTAATACTGCTAACTTTGCCAAAAGTTCATTTTCTGTTGCTTGTTTTCCTTTGAAAATGTACTGTTTTGTATCATCACTGGTGATCTGTAAGCTATTTTTCGGTGCTAAATATAGCTTGCCGACTTGTTCCAACATATAGAAGCCTTTATCAGGCAGATTTATATTCTGCTTGTAGGTAGATTTACCAGATGAAGGTATGCTGACTCGTAGGTTTCTTGACTCGTTGTAAAGGTCGATTGTTTCTTCGTTGTGCATATCGGGCGAGAGCGCTACCGATAGTTGTACGGTCTGTGCGTAACTACCTGTACCTAAGAATAGTGTACAACCAATACTGACACAAATTTGTTTAATTCCCATTTTTATAAATATTTTTCGTTAAAAATTAGTTAGAGAGCCTAGTAACCAGGATTTTGTTTTAAATCGACATTCACACGCAGGTCATCTACTGAAAAAGGATACAGTGCTTGGTGGGGTTGCCACGCGTAATCTGCGGTAATCCCCAATTTGGTTACTGGCAACACAACATCAATTCTACCAGTACGTTTTAAATTAATCCAACGATCTGCCCATTCGGTAAATAGCTCTAAATGTCTTTCCTGCTCTAAGGTAGCGAGCGCCGTAGGCAAATCATTGATGCTGATTCTAGTTGTTAAGCCGGCTCTATTTCTTACCTCAAACAAATCATTTTCTGCTGTAGCGAAGTCATTTAAATGCGCAGCGGCCTCCGCCCGTATGAGATGTTGTTCCGCTAGTCTGAACATCACATAATACTCGTTGCCATTCACTGCGGTATTGGCATGTTTGTATTTAGCGGGATAAATAAACGATCGAAAAGTGTTAAAATCAATGAAGTTCGCAAGCCATTCCGTCTTACGCCGATCGCCAGATTCCATTGCTTCTAATAGGGATGGGCTAAGGTGAGAATTTAAAGCAAACCCTAGAAGGGGGGCAAAGAACGAAGGTATTCTGGTAGCGCCAGTTATATTCGGCGTGTTTCCAACGCTTTGCACTTGAAAAATAGTCTCACGGCTGGTCTTTAAAAAAACATTATTTAAATTTGATTCGAGTTGGTAAGTACTGGAACTTAACAAAGTATTGGATTCGGCAAATGCTGCAGGCCAATTCTGTTGGGTGAAGTAGACTCTCGCTAGCATAGCTGTAACCGCATCTTTATTGACCCTAATTTTTTCAGTACTCATCTCCACATCTGAAAGCAGCATTCTGGCATCCATCAGATCAGTTATAATTTGGATATAGATCGCTTCGTTTGTAGAGTTTCCCAGCGTTTTATTGACGTTGACATCACTAGTTATGCTCAATGGTACATTGCCCCACAGATTAGTGAGGTAGTAATAACTCCAGGCACGCCAAAATTTACACTCGGCAATTAATTGATTTTTATATGCTGTGCTGTATGCACTCGATGCAGTTATACCCTCAATGCAGATATTCGCATTATAAATTTTACTATAAAGCGGCATATAGAGGTTTGTAATTATATTTGGGGTGAGATTAGTGCCATCAATCCCGATGTTTAGTTTGTTGGCTTGCGTATTGGCCGCACTCAAGAAGGATCCGATAATACTCTCAATCGGCATAACTACTTCGTCAGACGATAGAGATCCATAAACATGAAGCGTCTCGATAGGATTTTCATACAGATTTAAAACTGCACTAAGCGTGGCCGAAGAATCTGCAAAAATTTCATCTCGCCCCACATTCATCTTGGGAGCAGGAACCTCAATGTATTTTTTGCAGGAAGAAATGGCCACACTGATGACTACCAGTAGCAAGGTACATGCTGTTGTAAATTTATAACTTAAATTTTTCATGTTAATATCTTTATAGTGAGGCACTAATTCCTAATGTGATAACTCGTAAAGGTGGTGTAGAAAGTCCGGTTTCGGGGTCATATACGTACTTAGATTTGGACCACACGAAGACGTTTTGAGCGTTCACAAAAAGTCTTGCATTTTTGACATGTATTTTATTTGTCCATGCAATGGGTAAGGAGTAAGCCGCACTCATATTTCTTAATTTAGCATAGGTATTATCTTCAAAACCGAATGTTGATTGAGCTATAAATGGATAACCACCAGGCGTATTTGTGGCTTTAGGTATTGTCGCGATATCACCTGGTTGTTGCCACATACCTTCTAGAAAGTAGGGAGATAAGTTGAAATTTGCTCCGCCCAAACTAGTCATTACTGGATTGGTGTAGCCGTCGCGACTCATCACTTCTATGAAGAAGCTAAAGCTGAATCCTTTGTATTGGAAGTCATTACTGATGCCACCATAAAATTTTGGTTGGGTATTGCCAATCCATTGTTCATCTTCTAAAGTTGGAGTTGTTGTAGTGCCTCCAGCCGCAGTTTGGTACAATGGTACACCAGTAGCAGGATCTATACTGTCAAAAATATACCCACGTATTTGTGTGAGTGGATAACCCAAAGGCAATGTTGCTGCTGCAGTATAATCGGGAGATATACTGACGATTTTAGTTCGTGGGATCGTTAAATTAAGCGAGGTTTTCCAACTAAAGTCGCGTTTTCTTAAATTGTTGGATGTCAATTCAAACTCCCAACCTTTCATGTCAATTCGTGCAGGGATATTATCCAAAAAATTGGTAAAACCCGTGTTGGAAGGCAAAAAGGTTGGTGCCAACTGATTGTTTGTCGTGTTGAAATAGAAGTTAGAAGTAAGTAATAGCCGATCGCTAAAAAGGCCTAAATCTAAACCAATATCTAGTTTTTGTGTCGTTTCCCAACGTATTTTTGGGTTGGAAGGATTTAGTGGTCTTAAGGTGGTTTGACCTTGATATACGGAGTTTGTACTGAACAGCGATAAATAAAGATAGTCACTAATCGCGTCATTACCGGTCACTCCCCAGTTTGCTTTTAGTTTACCGAATGATAGGAAGGAGTTCGACTCTTTAAGAAATGCTTCATTGGTAAATATCCAAGCCCCTCCGATAGATCCGAAGTTGCCGAAACTGTAATCAGAGCCGAATCTGGATGAGCCGTCTCTCCTGACAATACCATTAAAGATATATTTTTGCTCCCAATTATAGGTTGCACGGGCAAAAACGGAGTTATATTTATATTGGCTATCAGATCCTGTAAGTCGATAATTTGTAGCTCCCGGTATGGCCCCGAGTAGCTGTGCGTTGATATATTTCTCGGCTCTGATACTGTTAGATACGTGGTCCGTATTTTGGAACGTAACACCTAATAAAACATTTAAGCTCCCCTTGGAAATTGTACGTCTATAATTAAGCTGTGGTTCGACACTGTAGAATTGATTATCAATAATACCAAAACTTGCATTGTGCGTAGGAACAGGAGAATCTGGTGCAGGGAATTGGGAAATATCTGGCATTTGCCCGTTTTGGTTCGTGGTGGTTCTGTTGTATCCTCCGTTCAAACGCAGTTCTAAATCTGGTGAAATTCGATAATTAAGATTTAAAGCACTGATAAATGAGTTTGTTTTTCCCAAGTAGCGTTGTAAGAGGGAGGCATCTGGATTTATCCTATTGGCCCAGTTGAGTTTGCCATCAGGCTCATAAAGAGGCCTATTAGGCGATAAGTTCCAGTATTGTGCAAAGTCAGTCCGAGCCATGTCAGAATTACTGTAGGCGTAGGTGACTGTAGCATTTGCACTGAATTTTTGATCCGCAGATTGGTGATCAACATTCAGTCTGGTTGATAACCTTTGATTGTATTGATCGCCTGGAGCTACGGTCGTTTGGCGATTGTAGCTAGTACTGAGCAACATTTTGGTTCTCACATCGCCACCTTGTAAAGTCGCATTTAAATTAGTAAACTGCGCAGTACCACTCATGTACTCTTTTTGCCAATCCCTTCCTTCGGTTTGGCTCCATAAGAATAAATCCGCAGCTCCAGGAGTTGTACTAGTCGGTGTCAGTCCGTCGTTTTCGTACGCTTTTCTTCTTATTGCTAAGTACTGCGGTAAGCTAAGCACCGGCACAAAGTGGGCTACAGAACCAGTGCCTTGTTGTAGATTAAGATCTAAACTAGTTCTTCCCATTTTGGCTTTCTTCGTGGTAATCAGCACGGCACCATTCGCTCCTTTAGTTCCAAATATGGCCGTTGCATCTGCATCTTTTAGAATGTCCATACGCTCGATGTCATCTGGGTTGATAAAACTAAAGGGACTCAGCTGAATGGATGGGGCAGAAATCCCGCCGACTTCCTCCGTTCCAGCTCCGTTGAGCGATGCTGGAGCTCCCGCGTTAAAGGGAACGCCGTCAATCACGTACAATGGTGTCGTTCCAGCGCGTAGTGAGGTTGCACTTCGTATGAGTATATTAACCTGCGCTCCAGGTAAACCAGAAGCCTGTGTAACTACGGCACCAGCCACCCTTCCTTGTAAGGCGTGCAGAGGGTTTGATATTGGCTGCTTAGCGATATCTTCGGAGGTGATCGATGATACAGCGCCCGTATTCAATCTCTTACTGGTCGTACCATAGGCGATTACCTGCACTTCATCCAAAGTACCTATCGCAGATTCCATTTTTATGATCGCGGGCTGGCTTAAGCTGGAGACGAGATGTTCTTGTTCTTGGTATCCCACAAAGGAAAATTGCAAAATATCTGTAGGTTCGGCTGGTAAGATAAATTGACCTTGATTATCATGGAGAGTCAAAGTCCTAGGTTTTTTGGTAATGTCTGGCGATTTGATCGTGACATTTACCCCGATTAGTGGCTCACCTTTTTCATTCTCCACCTTTCCAATAACAATAGACTGAGCTGCAATGTGAGGAGTAGGAGGCGTCGCTGTTTTAGCATCTTTTCTGGAGATAATGACAGCTTTGTCCTCTATTTTGTAATCTAGCGGTTGATCTTTTAAAATCTGGTCAATTACAGGCTTCAATTCCATATCTCGAACATTGATGGTAATTTTTTGTGTGTCTTTCATGGCGGAGCCAGAAAACATGAAATCGTAACCGGTTTGCGCTCTGATTTTATTGAAGACTTGAACCAAAGATGTATTTCGTTCGTTCAAACTTACCTTCTGCGCATACGCATTCGAATGCAGTGTAGAGACCGTAATGATAAGCAGGATAATTCTTGTAGCTGGTGCGATAGCATTCATAATTTCGAACGACCTACGAAAAATTATCTCGCAAGATATGTGTGTATTCATAGTTAAGATTTGGTCTGTTTAACATAACCGGGTTACCGACTGAAGTATTGTCGCGATTTCCTCGGTGAAATAAGTGGTAGACAAGTAAGGGTATTATTCATGCTGGTTCCCCGCCAGTATGCGCCCTTTTCAGGTTATTTGATCACTGCGTTACAATAATCCTCCTTCCTTCGATCTTAAATTTCACGCTATTTGTTTTTTCGAGAATATTCAACGCCTGACTGATGTTTCTATTTCTAGATAATGTGCCGGTGAACGTTTCATTGATAATTTTATCCGTGTATACCACCTCTATATCGTACCATCTGGACAATTCGGTCATTACGTTCGTCAACTTTTGGTCGTTGAAGCGGAAGTATCCATTTTTCCAAGAGAGCGCTTCTTCCAAATTAGCAGGAGATACTGCCAAACGGCCGTTCGCCGTCTTGGCTTCTTGACCCGGAGCAATTATGCGAGTTGCATTGCCCGATTTCACTTTTACTTCACCTTCTTCTAATGTGGTCTTTACAAACCCATTATCAGCGTAAGCATTGACATTGAATTGAGTTCCCAATACGTGAATTTCTTGCTGACTGGTTTCTACGACGAAAGGTAACTCCTTGTTGCTAGCTACATCAAAATATGCTTCTCCATCAAGCTTTACCATTCTTCTGCCGTGATCAACCAGTTTTGACGAATAGCTTATGCTAGAAGCGGCATTTAGGTGTACCAATGATCCATCTGGCAAACTGATTCGGAATGATTGCCCGTTTGCTGTGGATAGAGTATTTATTCCACCAACAGTTTTGTCCGAATCCATTATTTGATAGGTTAATTGACCATCTGGAGATTTGAAGATATGAACACCCGAATCGACGGCTAATTCGCCATTTTGGGTACTCGATAACACAATTTTACGTCCGTCGGATAACGTTAAGGTAGCATCTTCTTGGCCAGGCGCAATATCGCTCTTTGCAACAAGAGCAGTTTCAGTTTGCTCCAAGCTCATTCTATCTGTATAGAAAAGAAACCAAGCGCCAAACAATAGTAAAATTGCTGCCGCAGCAGCAGCAATAGTTTTTGGATAGAGCAGTCTCGTTTTACGAATATGTGTAGTTTTTATCGCGATCTCTTTCCAAATCAACAATTTTTCTTCGTGCAGATCAGCCTCACTAAGCGCAATGCGTTGATCTTCGTTGAGTTCATTGTACCACGACTCGATCCAAGCTATTTCTTCTGCTGTACATTGTCCGGCATTATACCTTTTGATAAGTCGTCTAAGTTCAGTTTCCATTTGATATTTGAGCTAATTTGCAAGTTAGTCTAATAGTAAGACCGCTCAACAATGCTATGGGGGGATGGAAAAAGAAAAAAAGTTTTTTAAATATGCGATTGGCTAAAAAATCACTAGGATAAAGCAGGCGCCTATTTTCTTTCGAAGTTGCCTCAAAGCCTTTTTTACCTGATCTTTAACAGTCAGTTCACTTATGTTTAACATAGTAGCAATCTCTCTGTGGCTAAGGTGCTGCTTGCGACTAAGTTCAAAAATCTCTCGCATTTTTGGAGGGAGAGAGGCTATTTCCTTATCAATAAGTGCGGCGAGCTGGCGTTCGCGAGCTAGATGATCCGTTACAGATTCGCCAAGTACTCTAAATTGATTATACGAATCCGCAAAGTTGTTTATGACTGTTTTATGTTCCAATAATTTAAACACACTATTTCTGGCCATAGTGAAGAGATAGCCTGAAAAATTTGTCGTAATGTTTAGTGATTCTCGTTTTTCCCAAAGTTTAACGAAAACTTCCTGAACAACATCTCTGGCTTCCTCTCTGTTCCGCAATTTGTTGTACACATGTCCGAATAAAACAGTATTGTAACGTTCAAAAATTTCAGCAAATGCATTTTTGTCACCTGTAGCCAGCAGTGAAATCAGTGCTAAATCTTCATACTCACTATATACTTGATTTTCCCCCATATTCTGGCAGTCGGTTAACTTAATTCATAGGTTTCTAAGGTAAACCACTGGAATTAGTATGGCTAATATACAGGAATAGTGTGTATAGTCTCAAAAATAAAGGATCTTTTTATAGATAATCATAAAATTTTACTTCAATATCGATCTTTTACTTGTCGATATTTAAGATCTTAGAAACAATATCGATACATTATTGATTTTTCTGCATTCTTTCGGTGTTGTAGACGTCGATGTCGGCGGCCAATACGTCTCAGCATATTTTAGAATATGTTGGATGCAGTAGAAGATAGTGGAATGGATTAAAAGATTATCTGAGTCTTTGTTAAATAGTTTTGGTGTAACTGAAAATGAATTAAATAACTTTATCACAATGCATAATATCGTTCACAAAAATAACAGCATGTACAAGATAATTCTATTGATAGTATTAATCAGTAATATATATATTGCTAATGCATCTGCGCAAGCTAATTACTCTTATGTATTATTCGATATGTCTAATCTGGAAGATCAGTTTAGTGACACGATTACCTTAAAGAGGTATTACGCTCAAATTGAGCACAGGGATAAAAAGTATCCCAACCAGACTATTTACAATTATTATTTTTCTACCAGTAAATCCTTATGGGCTAGCGATAATAAAAAGGAGATCTACCAGCGATTCAAGGCAAGCACAGACAATTTTAATAGTATGCCCTATGATGTTGTTGTAAGTGTGACACCCCTTACTAAGGAAAAGGAGTGTAAAATAGACATAACCGAATCTGTAAATTCAGGAGATGTGACATTCATCGATACAAAATCTCTTTTAAAAAGTAGTTTAAATAACATTTACTTCGGCATTTACGCACCTATGGGGATCTTTGATTCTATTCCAAGTGTTGATTTAAAACGAGTCGATATCAAGATAGTTGTAAAGAAGAAAGATAGGTACTACCTTATTGATCAAGTTACGTTAACTGAAATCTATTACTTAAGCCATCAAATAGGCTTGTATCCAAGCGAATATAATTCTTGTGGGCTCTTTTTCAGTGCTCCAGCAGTAAACAAAAGTACTACTATTGCCAATAGGCATACTTATACTGGTAGACCGCTTTATGCTTATCCTGTTGATCGAATACTTCTGGATTCTTTAGAAAAAATCGATAATTATAATTTAATAGGATATTTCTGGACAAATTTTGAATATCATTATGGCGAAAGGAATAACATAAAAAGAAGTAGACCCTCATATAAACCTTATTCCGATTTTTATATCTACTCGGGCGTGGGTGATTTCTCGGTTCTTTATGGAGTTGGAGTAATCAATGGCAATTTCTTAGATTATTTTTTAGATTCAAAGCCAACTTATAGTCCCGATCGCAAAGAAAACCCAAATTATAATCTCATATTTAAAACCAAATCGATTAACGGTATTAAGTATGATAAATTTATAAATTCCGAACGAAGGTAGTGTTTGTCTTAAATGTTTTTAACAAGGTTTCTCGAAAATGACTATCTCTTTTAGGGTAAAGAGACCACAGACTAGGTGGCATTAGCGGGTATTAAAATTTCAATCGAGATTTAAAAAGAATTGCTTAGGTATAACGAATTATAGATCAATAAGTTAACACCTTATTCGGTGCGTCATTTAAAATTGGCAATGATTCACCGAATGACGCACCTCAAGTATGCGATTTTGTGCATATTTTGATGCTTTTTCCCAAATAAAAAACCCTGCAATCTGTTGATTTGTAGGGTTTTAATGATTTTTGGTGTTACTCTTGGTGATCCCGCTGGGATTCGAACCCAGGACCACTACATTAAAAGTGTAATGCTCTACCAGCTGAGCTACGGAATCGAACTTCTTTTTAGAAGTATACTTCGTTGTTTGAAGTGATGCAAAGGTACGTTTTTTTCGGACAATTGCAATATTTTTTTTAAAATTTCTCCATTCTTATTGCGTTTTACTTAGGATTATCCTTACGATACTTGGTGTAAGATTCACTAATATACGCTCTTAGATCTTCGGGAGTAGCACTCTCAATAAATGATAAACTAGGACGGTATCCCTCTCTAAATAATGGAATCTCATCATCGGTAAGTGGTGTCATTGATCGAATTAGTTGGTTAGTGAATACACGATCTACCATACGATTATCGCGTTCTGCGATTAAAATGTCTAGATTACTACGCGCTTGCTTACCGCGTCTTCCAAACAATCGAGATGGGGAAACTCTTAAGCCACCGCGATTCTGACTTGCTTCCGCAGCTTTGCCATCATTTTTAGCACGAGCAATTTCTGAGGCCAAACGGCTATCGGATAACCGCGTCACGTACACCTCGTTAATTACTAATGTTTCTGGATCTCTAACCAAATACACGCGGCGCAAAGCCGGCTCGTAAATAAAGATGGTGTCGGCTTCGTATCCACCGCCTGAAAGGCGGAGATAATCATTTGTTTTAGCTTCGATGCTGAAATTACCCTCGCTGTCGGTCTCCGTTTGTTTGTTGCTATTGAGATTTCTGACTAAGATGCCACGTAGTTTAGTACTGCTCTCGAGATCGTAGACCACACCTTTCAATTCTTGGCCATTCGCCGTAAGCCCATTGGCCAAAAATAAAATTAATAGTATGGTAATCGATAAATAAGTTTTCATCATCATTAGTTTGCTCGCCAGGTATTGTTTTCTTGATTAATATCCGGATATACATGATCGGGATCTATCGTTACTGATGTTAGTTTCTCTGTAGTTTCTAACATAAATGACCAGCTTTTGTTTCGTTCCCAGATATCTACTGGTAATTTCTGCCGTATTTTTTTCCGCTTTCTGTTACAGCTTCTACGACGACTGGTAATGCTAATTTTTGAAGGTTACTGATTTTGATGATCGCACCTTTTTCGGGCGACATTTCTACATAACGAACCTCATCTATGGCTTGATCTAGCAACCAGTTGTGCTGAAACCATCCGCGCCAAAACCATGCTAAGTTTTCTCCGGTTTCACTTTCAATAGTACGGAAAAAATCTTCTGGAGTCGGATGTTTGAATGCCCATGCATGTATATAAGCGCGGAACGCCGCATCAAATCTTTTGGCACCTATAATCTCATCGCGTAATAACCGTAAACCAAAACCTGGCTTATAGTAGGCTAATATTCCCAGATTACGTTCACGCATGTTTTGTGGAGAACTCATGATGGGCTCTAAGCCAGGTACGGCAAAAGCTGCAGTCATGCTATTGCGATCGCCCATCCGACGTTCGTATTCGCCATTATTAAATGCAGCGGTAGAAAGATCATTGATAAATGTATTAAAACCTTCATCCATCCAAGCATGTAAGCGCTCATTACTGCCCACTATCATAGGAAACCAATTATGGCCAAATTCGTGATCTGTCACGCCCCACAGGCTACCTGCTTTGGCAGTACTTGAGCAAAACGAGATAGCTGGATATTCCATTCCGCCTACATTTGAAGCCACGTTTACGGCTACCGGGTACGGATATTCAAACCATTTTTTTGAATAATACTCAATAGAAGCTTTTGTATATTCAGTGGAGCGTTCCCAAGCATTTCCCCCGTTACTTTCTGCTGGATACGCAGACATAGCTAAAGATGCTTTACCGCTTGGTAAATTTATTTTTGCAGCATCGATGATAAATGATTTGGATGATGCCCAAGCTACGTCGCGCGCGTTTTCCAAACGGTATTTCCAGGTCAGTTCCTGTTTGTTGCTTGGACGTGACTGTTTATTGGCAACTTCCTCGGCGGTGCGTATCATTATCGTCTTGTCACTCTTCTGCGCATTTTTATACCTCGATAATTGCTCGCCAGTCCATACATCTTGTGGATTTAGTAACTCGCCACCCATCACCACGATATGATCTGCCGGTGCCGTGATTTCGACATTGAAATCACCATATTCACAATAAAATTCGCCAGGTCCAGTGTAGGGAAGTGTGTTCCAACCTTGCACATCATCGTATACGTACACACGAGGGTACCATTGCGCAATAGCATAAATATTGCCTTGCTTGGTTTCCAATATACCGGTACGATCTGCGCCATACATAGGTATGTTGTATGCATACTCTAGCGTGAGTGTGGTACTTCCGCCATTAGCTGTCAATGGTTTAGCCAAATCCACACGCATGCGTGTGTCATTAATCGTGTATTGCGTATCATTTTGCCCGCTTACACCGACAGAAGCTATTTCGTAGCCACCTTTAAAATTACTTCCTGCGCTGCCATACCGACTATTTGAAAGCGGTACTACGGCTTGCCCGATGGAGTTGGGTTCAAATAAATTTTGATCCAGTTGTAGCCATATAAAATCCAAGTCATCTGGACTGTTATTCGTATATGTGATGGTTACTTGGCCTGAAACGCGATTGGCTTGATCGTCGAGGCGGACTTTTAGATCATAACTGGCGGAATTCTGCCAGTATTGATGACCTGGGCGGCCACTCGCAGAGCGATAAGTTGAGCCATTATTATTGTAAAATATAGGGTGAAAGGCCTCTGTATAATTATAAAGCGATTCAGTCGTTTGCTGTGCTTGCAGGGTGAGGGAGCTAATGGCCATCCCAGCCATGGCTACACAGGATAATAGTTTATTCATTCGTACGCTATTCTATAAAGTGGTTTCGTAAGTGTTTTCGTCAAATCCAACGATTAATCCCGACGCGTGTTCAATGATAGGTCTTTTGATCATACTATTATGTCGCGATAACACGTCATTTGCAGATGCTGCATCAACAACTTGCTGTTGAGTTTGCGGATCCAACTTGCGCCAAGTAGTTCCTTTTTTGTTTAACAGCGTTTCATAAGAAACGTGTTTCTCCCAAGCTTTAAGTTGCTCCATAGTAGCGGGTTCTTTCTTAAAATCATGGAATACAAAAGATTTGTTGTGTTGCGTAAGCCAATCCAAAGCTTTTTTCACGGTGTTGCAATTTTTAATACCGTAAACGTGTAAAGGAGAATGGTCGGATGTTGTCATGTTATAAAGATATCAAAATATCGGTTATATGGATGTACGTGTAAATAAAACTTGTTTTCATATTATGTGTTTTAATGGTGAAATGCCTATTGAAAAAAAATAGATTTTGATGATATACTGAGAACAAAAAATTGTATTTTAATAAGAAATTTTGAGCAGATGCAATTAGACACTATTCACCTTGAAGTTACCTACAATGCGCCGGTAGAGCGCGTATGGCAAGCCTTAACTGAGCCGGATCAGATCCGGGAATGGTGTTTTGATGTGCCAGAATTTTTGGCGGAGCAGGGCACGGAGTTTGAATTTAGAAAACTGGGTCGCAAGCGGATGTTTTTGCATCGCTGTAAAATTTTGGATGCAGAAAATAATATGCGGTTAAAATATACGTGGAGTTACCCCGATCTGCAAATAGGCGAATCCGTTGTAACTTGGGAACTCATACCTCGGGGATCGATAACATCGGTTCGGTTAGTACATGAGCATTTACTCAATCACAAAGATGGTGGAGATGCTTTTAGTGTGGAAAGTTTTGACACGGGCTGGAATACAATATTAAGACGCTCATTAGCAGATTATTTAGAAAAGTAAGATATGGAATTTAAACATATAGATAAAGGTGAAAATGGAGTTGTTTTGGCCTTGGAAGATGACGTGCAACATGGTGATATTAGCTATTTCGGTAATGGAAATAACCAGATAACCATAGATCATACTGGTGTAGAATCTTTCGCACGCGGACGAGGAATTGCAAAGGCCTTGCTGAAAGAAGTTGTGAACATTGCTCGCGACAAACAATGGAAGATCGTACCGCAATGTCCTTTTGCACAAGCAGAATTCGATAAGAATGCATCATATGCTGATGTATTAGCTCCGTCGTAATTATTTGCAATGTTTACACCATTTATTTTACTTTTTTGTTTTCTTTGTAAGCTGAATGGTAGCCATATGGGCACCTTTTTCGTATCATGGATGAGTTAGTATCGTACTTTACTTCGCTAGACCCTCTGCTGGCGGCTTTATTTGCTGGATTATTTACATGGGGAGTTACAGCCTTGGGTGCAGCATTAGTGTTTTTCTTCAAAGATATTAACCGCAAGTTTTTGAACATGATGCTCGGTTTCACCGGTGGTGTAATGATTGCAGCCAGTTTCTGGAGCTTATTGCAGCCTGCTATAGAGATGAGCAACGGTGAGGGCTTTATAAAAGTGATTCCTGCTGCTGTAGGATTTATTGCAGGAGCCTTGTTTATTTTTGGACTTGATAAGTTAATGCCGCATTTGCATATTAATTTTGCGAAATCCGAAGGTCCGAAGTCATCTTTACACCGCACAACATTATTAGTCATTGCGATCGCTTTGCATAATATTCCTGAAGGGCTTGCTGTAGGCGTATTGTTTGGCGGTGTGGCCTATGGCTTGGGAGATGCTACAATAACCGGAGCTGTACTTTTGACTATCGGTATCGGTCTGCAAAACTTTCCTGAAGGTGTGGCTGTGGCTATGCCTTTACGACGAATGGGGTTGAGTCGGTGGAAGAGTTTTACCTATGGTCAATTATCGGCCATAGTAGAACCGATCTTTGCTGTGTTGGGAGTGTTGGCTGTTGGTTTTTTTGTGCCCGTATTGCCTTATGCGCTGGCTTTTGCTGCTGGAGCGATGATCTATGTGGTAATTGAAGAAGTAGTGCCTGAAACACAGGCTGAAGGGCATTCTGATGTGCCAATCTTAGGGTTTGTGTTGGGTTTCGTTGTCATGATGGTGTTGGATGTGGCACTGGGCTAACATCCAAAGCTTATTCATGATCTAAGCATTTATTACAATTCTTTGCGTAGTCGTGCTACAGGGATATTCATAGCTTCTCGATATTTGGCTACCGTGCGGCGGGCGATAGAATAACCTTTTTCTTTTAAGATGTCTGTAAGCTTCTCATCAGCCAAAGGTTTGCGTTTATCCTCGTTGGCAATACATTCTTCTAAGATTTTCTTCACCTCTTTGTTAGATACTTCTTCGCCAGAATCTGTTTGTATAGCTTCTGAAAAGAATGATTTAAGCAAAAAAGTGCCAAATTCGGTCTGTACGTATTTTGAATTAGCGACCCGCGACACCGTAGATATATCCATCTCTATGCGTTCGGCGATGTCTTTCAAGATCATGGGTTTTAGCAAGCGATCGTCACCTTTTAGAAAGTAGTCGTACTGGTATTCCATGATGGCATTCATCGTTTTCAAAAGGGTCTGCTGACGCTGCTTTATCGCATCAATAAACCACTTTGCGGAATCCAATTTTTGTTTGACAAACTGTACAGCATCTTTCATTTTCTTATCATTCTTCTCCGCCTTCTCGTAATGGGCAAACATTTCTTGATAGGATCGAGATACACGTAGTTCTGGTGCATTTCTTCCATTTAGCGTGAGATGTAAGACGCCGTCATTATTGGAAATATGAAAATCTGGAATGACGTGCAATTGTTTGCCAGCCACTGTTCCAGCATCTCCCGGCTTGGGATTTAGTTTCAATATTTCGGAAAAGATGTCTCGTAATTCTACAGAATCCACACCGAGCTGCTTTTCAATTTTATCGTAATGCTTTTTGATAAATTCTTCTAGGTATTTCTCAATGACGATGATCGCTTTCTGAGTAATAGGATTGCTGCCATCTTTCTTACGTAATTGAATAAGTAAGCATTCTTGCAAATCTCTGGCGCCCACACCTGCAGGATCAAATTCCTGCACAATCTGCAATACTTCCAGCACTTCATCTTCTTCCGCGATTACGTTTTGCGAAAAAGCCAAATCATCAATCAATGAATAAATTGGTCTTCTCAAGTAACCATCATCATCAAGACTGCCAATGATTTGTAAACCAATCTGATATAGCTTGTCGCTCAGTGCGAGCAAATCAAGTTGGTTACGCAAGTTTTCATAAAAAGAATCTTGGATAGCTACAGGGATTTCTTTACGATCATCTTCGTCGTCTCCAGAGTAGGATGAGCTGTAATCATTAAAGTCTTCTTCCTGTATATATTCTTCGACACTAAACTCCTCATCAGTAGAACGCTCTTCCATTTCAAAATTATCATCCGGATCACGATCTGGATAATCTTCGACGGGTTCGCTCATGTTGGTCAAACTAGCATCTTCTAATGCTGGATTCTCTTCCAATTCTTCTTTTATCCTTGCATCTAACGAAACAGTCGGCACCTGCAACAGCTTTATGAACTGAATCTGCTGGGGTGAAAGTTTTTGTAAAAGTTTCTGCTGTAAGGTTTGCTTTAACATTAGATGTAATAGTTTGATAGGGTAAAAATAGATAATTTATACCACAATAGTATAGTTAGTTGCGCAAAATACTTGTTTAGGTACAATTATTGTAGCAAGGCCGACTTTTATTAATGTGGGAAGAAGCTATTTGTTAAAAAGCCTTAAAATGCTGGATATACATGGATCTTTTTTTCATATTGAACTCCAGTTTATCAAACTAATTACCCATTTTTACCACATGTTTAAAAGAGTGAAAAATCAGGTTTTACGATGGATGCTTATTCTTGTATATACCCTTGTTTTATTTACGTGCGCGGTACAGCTTAATTTTTTAGGATTATTTGGTTATTCACCCACCAAAACAGACATTGTACTGCCTACTTTAAACGTCAGTTCTGAGTTGTATACGGCCGATTCGGTATTGATTGGTCGTTATTTCAGAGAAGATCGCGATCCGGTTGCTTTTGATAGTATTTCGCCCGCTATTTTAGATGCACTAATTGCTACAGAAGACGTCCGGTTCTATGAGCACAGTGGGGTCGATTTTAGAGGTTTAGTTGGTAGTATACTCTCTACCTTGAAAGGGAGCGACCGTGGTGGAAGTACAATTACTCAGCAATTATCCAAAAATCTTTATAAAACGCGCTATCAAGAATCTCAAGGTTTGTTAGGGCGAATTCCGGGTGTAGGTATTCTCATCACGAAATATAAGGAATGGATGACCGCCTTTAAGTTAGAGAGTCGCTATACCAAGCAGGAAATTGTCACCATGTACCTCAACACGGTTTCTTTTAGCAACAACGCATACGGTATTAAATCGGCTTCTTTGCGATATTTTAATAAAATGCCATCGCAAATCGTCGATAAAGAAGCTGCCGTACTAGTAGGCATGCTCAAGGCTACCACTTTATATAATCCAATACGTAATCCTAAAAATGCTTTCAAACGCCGCAATGTCGTACTCGGTCAGATGTTGAAAGAGGGGTATTTGAGTGAAGCGGAGCACAAGCAACTAATACAAGATTCGTTAGCACTCAACCTTAACTATAACGATGCCTCTAGTTCTAACGACTCTTATCTGCGAACTGCCGTGGAGAAGTGGCTGGATACCTGGGCTAAAGAAAATGATATAGATATCTATACTAGTGGCCTGAAAATATATACCACAATCGATTCAAGGATGCAACGCATCGCTGAGCAAAATATGCAGGAGAAGATGCGCGAGCTTCAAAACCGATTTGATAATGTGTGGCGTGGCAAAATGCCATGGCGAGACAAAAGCGGAGAAGTAGTACCTAATTTCTTGGAAGACCAAGCACGCAATCTACCTATCTATAAAGCCTTGATGGCAAAATATGATAATCAGGAAGATCGCGTATTTGAGCATTTGCGGCAAAGTAAGCAGATGGATGTTTTTACATGGGATGGTATGGAAAAAAGGGAATTGTCAACGATGGATTCTCTCCAACATTACCTCACCATGCTAAATATGGGGATGATGGCGATGGATCCTTATTCGGGCGAGGTAAAGGTATGGATCGGTGGTATTAATCATCGTTTTTTTAAGTTTGATCACGTAAATCAAGCACGCCGTCAAGCTGGATCTACATTCAAGCCATTTGCTTATATGACAGCGCTGGAATCAGGCATGGCTCCCTGCGATAAATATGAAGATAAACCTGTACGCATCGAATTTGTCAATAACAAAAATGAAAATGAAGTGTGGGAACCAAAAAACGCAGATTGGAATTTTTCACACCAGCAGATGTCGCTTCGCTGGGCAATGGCACGCTCACTGAATAGTGTGACAGCGCAAATTACCAATGATGTGGGCTGGGATAATGTGGTAAAGATGGCGCATAAGCTCGGAATTACCAGTCCGCTCGCGTCCGTACCGTCCGTGGGGCTCGGATCTAATGATGTATCGGTTTTTGAGATGGTGCGCGCCTATGCTGCATTTATGAATAAAGGTATGCGTACAGAACCAATACTAGTATCCAAAATCGTCGATGCGAATGGCCGCATTGTAGCTGAGTTTAAGTCGGAGCAGAAGCAAGTAATTACGCCGGAGAATGCTTGGTTAATGAGTTATATGCTACGAGGTACTATTGAAGAACCTGGCGGTACCTCTCAAGCTTTGTGGGAATGGGATCTTTTTCGGGATAATAACGAGATCGGTGGCAAAACCGGTACATCCTCCGACTATGTCGATGGTTGGTACATGGGCGTTGCTAAAGATTTGGTTGCTGGCGTATGGGTTGGGTGCGATGAGCAAAGTATTCATTTTACAAGTTCCGCCAATGGCGAAGGTTCCAAAACGGCCTTACCAATTTATGCTTCGTTTATGGAAGAATTGTACCGTCATCCTGAGCTAGGCGTTACCTTTGGTAAGTTTCCAGAGCCTACGGTGGAGATTAAGAAATCGTACCTCTGTCCAAGTCCGAGAATCCGAGTACAGACGGACTCTGTGAGTACAGAAATAGACGAAATAGAGATGCCAGACTTTGAGATGATTACGTTCCCGGATATCATCGGGCCAGAACTGTAGTCGCGTTTCTCATGAGCGGTACGAGCTAGGTTGCTTGCGATCCGCTTATTCGCGACCACAGATCGATACTTATATTATGAAATTTATAATCGATATGATGCACCATCGTACTTATATCCCTATATTATTAGGTTTTTTGTTAAGCCTTATTGCGCCTTTCCAAGTGATGAGCCAGTATTTTGGGCAGAATAAAATGCGTTATAAGAAGTTGAATTTTAAGGTATATGACACGCCTCACTTCAATGTATATTATTACTTAAATAATGATTCGATGATGCATTGGCTCGCCAAAGAATCCGAAGTATGGTATGAGATGCATCAACAAGTTTTTCAGGATACGTTCCTTCGTAAAAATCCCATTATTTTTTATAATAATCATCCCGAATTTCAGCAAACTACCACTACGCAAGGCGAGATTGGTGAAGGTACAGGCGGCTTTACGGAGGCATTCAAGCAGCGTGTCGTCATGCCTATTGCGCAATCCAATCATCAGACGCGTCATGTGCTGGGACACGAATTAGTGCACGCTTTTCAGTATCGTATGCTGATAGAAGGTAATGACAGTACTCGCCTAGAAAACGTGGGTAATCTGCCACTATGGATGGTCGAGGGTATGGCCGAGTATTTTTCTATCGGAAAGAAGGATGCTTTTACGTCGATGTGGATGCGAGATGCCTACGCTCGTAATGATTTCCCATCATTAAAGCAGATGACGGAACAATCGCATAGGTATTTCCCATACCGCTATGGTCAATCATTTTTGGCATTTATTGGGGCTACATATGGCGATACTGTTATCATGCCGATGTTTATCGAATCGGCCAAATATGGTTATGAGACTGGTATGAAGCGCGTGTTTGGGTACGACGCGCAGACAATTTCCACTTTGTGGAAAAATTCAATGGAAGATACTTATCGCAAACTAGGAAAAGATACGACAACGCGGCCTATCGGTACTCCCTTGATTACGCGTGCCAATGCAGGTCGTATGAATGTATCGCCAGCTATTTCGCCAGACGGTAAATATGTTGCCTTTTTATCCGAGTTGGACCTATTTGGTATCGACCTCTTCTTGGCGGATGCGAAGACGGGACAGGTTTTGAAAAAATTGGGTAGTAGGCAGACTAACAAGGATATAGATGCTTTCAGCTTTATTGAATCTGCAGGTGCATTTTCGCCAGATAGTCGGCGATTTGCCTTCAGCGTTTTCAATCAAGGTAAAAACAAGTTAATGATTGTCGACGTAGAAAAGCGCAGACAAATAGACTTGGTGGAGATGGAAGGCATTGCACAATTTGCGAACATCACATGGTCGCCCGATGGCGATGTAGTCGCTTTCTCTGGTCTTAAAAATGGACAAAGTGATCTTTATACCTACCGTTTTTCTACCAAGCAGCTGGTGCAGTTAACAGATGATTACTTCTCCGATGTACAGCCGAGTTTTTCGAGAGATGGTCGATATATTGTTTTCAGTACGGATCGTGTTGCGTTACAGTCTGATAATCGCTCTGTGGATATTCCTATGAGTTTAGCAATTTTTGATTTACGTGAGAATACGCTTCGCAATATTGATGTGTTTCCTGGCGCCAATAATCTCAACCCGCACTTTTCGGCCGATGGTACATCTGTCTATTTTCTTTCCAACAATGATGGATTTCGTAATATGTATCGCTTTCAGTTGGCTTCAGAGCAGGTTGAGAGACTCACTGACTTCTTTACCGGTATAAGCGGTATTACCGAGTATTCTCCGGCGATGAGCATCTCAGCACAAGATGAGATCGTATATTCCTTCTTCAAAGATAATCACTATAGCGTTTATAGGGCTGCGGCTGCAGATTTTGAGCCTGTACAAGTCGATCCTAATGTAGTAGACTTTAAAGCTGCTATGCTATTTCCGGATGAGGATCGCGGTGTAGATGTTATCAATTATAACTTGCGCAACTTTAATGCTTACCGTCGTATTGATTCAACCGACATAAGTACCGTTCCATATCGCCCGCAATTTAAGCTGGATTACTTAAGGAATACTGGAATGGGAATGGCGGTGGGTAATCGTTATGGTGCCGGTATGGCTGGTGGCGTATTTGGTACTTTTTCCGATATTTTGGGCTACAACCAAATTTTGGGCGCACTCAATATTAATGGCGAAATTTATGATTTTGGAGGACAAGTTGCCTATATAAATCAGCAAAGTCGTTGGAACTGGGGTTTCTCGGCGTCCCAAATTCCATTTCGTTATGGCTTTACCGAATTCAACGTACAAGATCTTGGTATGGGCGATGAACTAGTGGAGAACACTTATTTGATGCGTCAGTTTCAAACTCAATTAGAAGGTTTTGTGGCCTATCCATTTAATCGCAATCATCGATTTGAAGTGGGAGCTGCGTATGCTCGTTATGGTTTTAGAGCAGAGCATTGGCGTTTTGGCCGCAGCACAGGCGCGACTGATCGCCGAGCGATGAGCGCAGAAGATGCACAACGACTAGGATTAGGGAATTTAGAATCATTCGCAATGCCCCAAGTTACTGCAGGTTTTATCGGCGACAATGCGGTCTTTGGAATCGCAGCGCCGTTGCAAGGATATCGCTACCGGATGACGGTAGGTCAAAGTTTTGGTGAATACAACTTTCAGGTATACAATTTTGATTATCGTCGTTATGAACGCATAAAACCATTAACGTTGGCAGCACGTGTTTATTCCTATATGCGTGTTGGCGAAGGGGAAGATCGTTTTCAAGGACTGTATATTGGCTATCCCTTCCTAATGCGCGGTTATGAACGTATTCAGGATCTATCAGGCCGTGTCACTTTTAATGATTTGGTAGGCTCGCGTATGGCAGTTGCCAATTTTGAAGTGCGTTTGCCATTCACAGGTCCCGAGGGTTTGGCGATGTTTAAGTCAGGCATATTATGGTCTGATCTCAATTTGTTTTTTGATGCTGGTCTGGCATGGAGTCGTGGCAATACGGTGCAATGGAGCAAAAACGACTCCAATCGTATTTTGGTGAGCAATCCAAATGGTGATTCTGTATATGAATATGATCCTCAAGTGCGTGCTCCGTTGTATAGCGTGGGTGTCTCAATGAGGGTAAACCTATTTGGGGCTATGATTTTGGAGCCGTATTACGCGGTGCCTCTTTTGCGTAGCCGTTCGCAATTTGGTCATTTCGGTTTAAACTTTGCACCAGGCTGGTAAGTTTAGCATAACACCTTACTAAAAAAAGTGAGATCCGCCGAGCGACATCATATTAATAGGATTATTTTTTGGTCAGAAATAAATATTCCCGCTACCGCATAGTGTATCGTGATGCTGCGTATTTTCTTTTTGATAATATAAATTTATTTTAAAGTAATAATTTTATATTTATAAAAGTAAATTATCCATATTCATGACTGTAAACCATTTGAAGCGCCAGATAAATAACGATCTAAACACTAGTACCAATCGACAAGATTTGACCTGCGGCATTGTGCATATCGGAGTTGGTAATTTCCACCGTGCTCATCAGCAATATTATACGAATCAATTAGTGATAGATCCAAGTCAGCGTGCTTGGGGTATTTGTGGAGTTGCATTGCTTCCAAGTGACGAACCATTAGTGCGCGCTCTGCAAGGACAAGAAGGACGGTATTCGTTGACAACTTGTAGTGCTAGCGGGAAATATGAACTTCATCATATTGAATCTTTAAAGGAAATTATATGGGGCATAGAAGACCCGCAAACGGTGATTGACAAAATCGCATCGCCAGATACGAAAATAATCAGTCTTACAATCACAGAAGGAGGGTATAATATGGATTCGAAGGATGGTGACTTCAAATTTGATGACCCAAAGATTCAAAGTGAATTGAAAAATAGAACAAAACCGCAGAGCGTGTTCGGATTTATTGCGGCTGGTTTGCGTCAAAGAATGAAAGCTGGTACAAGTGGGGTAACGATCTTATCTTGTGATAATCTGCAACATAATGGTGATACCGCCAAAAAAGCTTTTTCGTCTTTTATACAGGCGCAAGATTCGGATTTAGCCGTGTGGCTGGCCGAAAACGTTACTTTTCCAAACAGTATGGTGGATCGCATTACTCCGACGACAAATGCAGAAGATATAATATGGTTGAATAAAAAAAATCAAATCCAAGACCAAGCGCCAGTTTACTGTGAAGATTACGTGCAATGGGTGATTGAAGATAATTTTATAGCTGGACGCCCAGAGTGGGAAAAAGTAGGTGTGCAATTCACAGATGATGTCACTGCATTCGAACATATGAAGCTCAGTTTGCTTAATGCTTCGCACACTATGCTATCTTATCCTGCGTTTTTAGCAGGTTATCGCAAAGTCGATGAAGCTATGGAAAACCAATATTTATATCGCTATCTGAGCGATTTTATGAATATAGATATTACTCCATATGTACCTGCACCAGATAATACGGATTTAAATCAATACAAATCAACTTTGCTTGAAAGATTTGCAAATCGCTCTGTAAGTGATCAAGTTAGCCGACTATGTTTCGATGGGATTTCCAAATTTCCGGTTTACATACTGCCTAACCTTGAACACATGCTAAACGATGGCAGAGACCTGAAGCGCGCAGCCTTTGGTATTGCGGCATACCGTCATTATCTCAAATATAAACGTGACGATAATGGAGAGTCTTATGATATAGCCGAGCCTTGGCTTATGCAAAGTGATCTAGCATTTATTGAATCGGAAGATCCCACTCAATTCTTGAGGTTCAAACCCTTCCACAATACGGCATTGCATATACATGGATCATTTGTGTCATTATACCAATTCTATTGTGGTGCCATCAAAAAGCACGGCGCTATGCAAGTTTTGAAAACTATCTTATAGCAAATCTGATCATGAGCAAACAGCGAAATATTTGGCCGTATGCGATCGTAACTTTCATCTACTTTATAGTGGGTTTCTTGACCACTGTAAATGAGCAGTTGCAAGCGCCATTGAAAGTTACTTTCTTAGCAGAAGCGGGTAGTTACAGAAATACTTTAACCACCTCTATATCGTTTTTCTTTTTTCTAGGCTACTTAATTAATAGCACCCTAGGAAGCCGTTGGGTAAATCACCACGGATACAAGATTACTATTATCAGAGGTTTGCTATTCATAATCATGGGCTTGAGTTTATACATGATATCAACTTGGGTAGGATATACTTATCCAAATAAATCGCTTACATTTTCTGATGTGGTGATCCCTTATGGTTTTATCATTTTTGTGATTGGTTCGTTCTTGATGGGTACTTCTGCTGCAGTTATCCAAGTAGTTGTCAATCCATACGTCGCGTCGTATGCTTTATCAGGTACTACCGATGTACAGCGTCTCAATATCACCACAGGGATTAATTCTATTGGCACCACTTCTGCTCCCTTTTTTGTGACATTAGTAATGTTTAGCGGCATTAGTATTGAAAGCATTCATATACAGCAATTGTTGTTGCCACTCGGAGGTTTGATCGTTTGCGTTCTAGCAGTGACGCTGTTTACTATGCGAATAGATATTCCAGATATTGCAGAAACTCGTAGTACGGATAGCATATCACTGCCGCGCAGTTTATGGTCGTTTAGGCATTTTGCTTTAGGGGTGGCGGCTATCTTTTTTTATGTGGGCACAGAGGTGGCAATTGGTGCTAATCTTAATCTTTTTGCATTTGAACTGATGGAATCTGGTTATCCCGTTACTTTTTTTGGACACGCGGAATTAATCGTGGGCGGGAAAGATCTTGGTGTTCATGCTTTGTTGTCTACATTGTATTGGGGTGGCTTTCTGGTAGGGCGCTTAGCGTCTAGTTTCTTAAAAAATGTGTCTGCACGTAGTCAATTGATTTTTACAACGACTTTAGCTAGCATATTAGTTGCAGCCGCTATGCTGTCTAATAATATTTGGTTTTTGGTGGCGATAGGCTTATTGCATTCGTCAATGTGGAGTTGCATTTACTCGTTATCGATCAAAGGTTTAAAGCAATATACTTCTAAAGCTTCTGGAATATTTATTTCTGCTGTTTTTGGTGGAGCTGTCTTTACGCTAATGCAGGGAGGGTTAGCGGATATGTTTGGATCATGGCGCTGGACATGGATACTTTCTCTTTGTTGTGAGTTGCTCATGCTGGGCTATGCTTTGTTTGGTTCGCGCCCGAGAGCTAAAGATATTATCACTTAGAGATTTCTGTATGTGTAGTCAGGTAAAAAGCTTGGGACGGCTATTTCTGATTTTATTCGTATCAATAGCATCTTCCGTAGAAGCTCAAAATTTGCATTCTGCACTGCAATTGCGTAATAGCCATTTGTGGAGAGGATTAGAGGTTGCTACAGGGATAATCTACACGGGTAATGTGGAGCTATCGGGAGCAAATTTTTATGGTGGCTTTTGGGGAGGTGGCGATGCAACAGGAGATTATACTGAGTTTAATCACTATGTGGGTTTTCACAGTGTGCAAAGTCGGTTGCGATTCGAGCTTTGGGATATCTATAACTTCTCGCCAGGAGCCAATTATAATAATCGCGAATATTTTAATTACACCGCATCGGAGACTGGTCGTTTTTGGGATTTCAGAAGTTTTTATGTATTAAGTAATCAATTTCCTTTAGAAGTCAGTTGGAATGCTATTGTGTTCGGTCGCGACAGAAACACCGATAATACGGGTAATAAATATTCGTACTTTGCAAGCTTAGCATACCCATTTCTACGCAAAGATGATTTGGTCGTAAGTGGGCGTATTGGTTACGTAGATGCATTGCGGACTATGGGCGAACGGCATAATTTCTTTGCGTCCAGAAGCGGCTTGAGCGAAGTTAGTTTGATTATTAGTAAGCAGGTTCCTATTGGTTCGTGGCGGATTCCTATAGGGGTGTGGGCTATGTGGAATACGGTGGATCAAAACGCCTTTTTACAATTTTCTGTAAATGTATTTTCATTTTAATGATTTGACCAATCTGATACCCAATCTTCGTGTCAATTCCATTAAAAAAATACCTGATTTAATATTTCTTGACAAACACATCCGCGGCTGGGAGTAGTGATGCGATAGTATACAATCTATTTTTGGCGTGAGTAAACCATTTTATTCACCATATTAGCAAACGGTAAATCTTCCGTATTTCTTTGCTAAGTGCTTCGTCTAGAGCTACACACCCATTCATATACGCCGCGTATGCATTTATATTTAAACCTATTGTCGGCCTGTTACTCGTTCAATATTGTTAACAATAAAGCTGCTATCCTGATTGATACAGATCCACAATAACGAAACTGATTACGATAACTGATGTCAAGAATTCAACTGTAGCAGTATGATGATGATGATCAGTAAAAGTGGTATCGTAAGTAGAAACTTGATTGTCGGAATTTTTTTTAACATAAAAAGTGGTGACTTCGTGAATCAATTTGTTTAGAGGTTAACAACTAGTTCGGATAAATGTTTCTTACAAATTGTCGGGGGAATTTTTTACTTATTTTGATTAAAATACTCTTTCGTGATAAATTTAATTTGATTGTCCTTTAATAGTAGCACGTGGCCAATTTTTTTATAAGAACGTGCCTCTTATATTATTGGCAATGATGCTCAAACGTACACTTGCCCCTCTAATTTTAATTTTTCTACTTCAATAAAAATTTTACTAAAAAGAATATTAACCTATATGAAATATTTGTCAGTTCGACTATTTATTTCATTATTGATTTTTCTCAATCTATCATATATCTCGGGTCGTATTGTCAAATATCATACCCTATGTGCTCATAAAGCTATATTGAGTATGTTGTGTAAATTCCTGTTTTCGTGTAATTATTTTTGTGAATTCAATTTTATGATGATTTTTATTGGTTCAATCAGTAAATTTTTCATTTGTAAGCCTTAAAAATCAGTATAGTATAATGGAAGGCATAAGAATTTAAAGATGCAACTATAAAAACTCCATTTTTAATGTGGTCGTAACTACGTATTTATATCAATATAGAGAAAGTTATACTTTTGAATTAAAATGTAATACCCATTTTGTTGACATGTAGTTTTAGTCCTACATTTTGAAATTAATTTTCATTAGTGATGCAATTATTATCAGTAAACTACACATCTTTGTCCACTGTAAAACGTAGAATTTTGTTAAAGAGTTTAAATGTTGAAGTAATTTTGTTCTCATATTCTTAAAGGTTAATTTTTTACGTTTATTTTTAATATAATTTTTTAATTACATTATTTTTTTGTTTTATAGAATATAATTTAAGCTGTAAAAATGAAATTTAATCAGGTAAATAGTAATATTATGGGAAGATTAGTACGAAAAACCTATATATCTCCTCACATATCTACAATATATGTCGAAATCGAGTCTGCTTTTGCAGCAGGTTCGGTCGTAACGATCACTGTAGAAGATTCTAATCCCCCAAATGTATTGGATTGGGAAGAAAGAGAAAGTGAGCAAATTTGGAACTTTTAAAGTGATGCAATTTAATAGTAGTAATATGAAAGCAGGTATATATCTAGTTTTGATCTCTGGTCTTCTACTTTTTGTTGGTTGTTCTGAGAAATTATTAGAAAATCCCAGAGGGAGTACATCATTGAGAGTTGACGTGGAAGGGGTTAGTGGAGCAATAAATATAAACTCCAATACGACAGCTAGAGCAGTGGACAATTCGATAACTACTGGCTCTGGTAGATCTTCAGAAAGCTTAGGAAATACTAGTGGATTTCAGGTTGATTTTGTAACTGATCAAAATTTGATCGAATCACATGAAGATGAAGGATTTGGTGCATCGTTCGTAGCCAATAAGCATACGCAGCGATCTACACAAAGTAGGGCTTCAACGCCTATGCAACAAGGGTATACGTATAGAATTTTATTGTACAATAAAAATACCGGTGAACTTTGGCAAACTTTTCAAGGTAGTGCAGGAACATCTTTATCTATTGAAGCTCAACGTGGTGTAACCTATTTATGGTATGCCTATTCTTATAACAATACTGAAAATTTGTCTGCGCCATCTAACGGCAGCAATCCCGAAATTGCGACTGCAGTCGATAAGGATTTGCTATATGCGCATGGTGAGCTTACTATTCCAGCAGGTACACAAACTGACTTTCCTCTTGGGATAACATTTGAGCACAAAGTTGCGCAAGTGCACATAAAAGTCGACGCAACAGTGTTAGCGCGATTTGCAACGATTAATAATTTAAATGTGTCCTTTGATAATCCTAATTACATAAAAAGAGGAGTTTTTAATATCAAAGACAACCAAATGAATGCAATTGAGGTTGTACCAACCGAAACTATATTTAACTCGGCATCAAGTACTAATATCTGGGAGGCTAGTTATTTTACTGCTGATCCTTCTGCCGTAAGTACTTACAGAATCGTGGTAAATGATTTACCTGTACGTTTTGATGGTGTGAATGAGAATATAGCAAATAGAAATTTGGCTACCTATTTCGGTGCTGCAAATAGACCTACTTTTACGTCCAATTTCCCTAATGCGGCATTTGGTCAGCGGTTGAGTACTATCGCAAATCTCAATTATGTAACCGACCCCTTACGAATTTTGCATATTTCTAATAACGCATCATATGGGTATGCTTTGCAGCGTGGTCCTTCATGGGAATTCTTAAACTCACAAGAGAATTTCGGTAATTTGCCGCAAAGTATCGTGAAAATGGCTCCTTGGGCAGCAGGGCAGGGTAGTTGGATAGGAGGAAATGCAAATAACAATACTACGGAAAATTGGTTATTAATGAATTTTACTAACGCATTTGACAATCAACTCGCAGCACGGTTGAGCGCTAATAATACAACTAATAGACCAGATATAGTCATCTTTGGGTACAATTTTACCGAAGTTAGACCAGTGGTAGCTACCGCGTTATTAAATTATTTAAATGATAATGGCGTTGTAATTATGATGTATCAAAACGGAACGGGCAATAATTCGATAAGCTTTTTCAATCAATTATTTGGAGTATCCAATACGGGACTGAGCAGTTATGGATCTGGTGGAGCTATGTATTCTGTGGTCGGTACAGATATAGCAGACCCAATTTTAAATGGACCTTTTGGTGATGTTCGCAATACGCTCTGGGGCGAAGATGCTGGTACTACAATAGGAGTAACAAATGTTCCTCCATCGCAGGCCACTATTTATTCTCTTGGCCAACCTATCAATAGAAATGCTCAATCAGCGATGATTGCAAATCGCGCTACCATGTTTAAGCATAATACTAAAAGCTTCTTTTTCGTAGGTGATGGCGGATTTGTATCGTATACAGGTGGAACGTTTACCACTATTGGCCCATTTAATTACGACAATATCAGCAAACGTCCTTTATCAAAACCTTATGGTGATAATGGTGCAGGGTACGTGCAAAGGAGCAGAGATGCCTATAATAGTATTATTATGGCGAATGTAATGGCATGGGCCGTCAAAAAGGCGGAGCTAGAAGGTATTAAAACCTGGAAGTATGAAGGCCCGCCAACTCCTTAGTGGTAGGAATCTTAGCTACCGTTTCGAACAGGATTTATGCGCAAGCTTGCTTGCGCATAAACATAAAAAGCTTTTTGATCTCTAATCAAAAAGCTTTTTATGTTTATGTGATGTCGAATAGATTACAACTGTTATTCCGCAGCATCTACTTCTGAGATATCCAGAATAGCTAACAATAATAAGTACTCGCCTTTATCTAATCCCAATGCTTTTGCGCGATTCAATTCGTTTTGTGCTTCTATCATATCCTTATCGTTTTTATAACCGTATATACATAAGTTGTGTTTCATGTAAGGATTTGCAAAGCCGATGCCACATTTCTCATCATTGCCCAAATTAGGTACTCAGTGCGCGCACAATACGTAATCTATACCAAAAGTACGTATATTCCACGGTTAGCTAACTCTGTCCGCAATAGCATCCCACAATTTAGCACGAAAATGCAGGGCTTGAATAGCTGTATCTTGCATTTCTTGCCATTTCTGAGGATCATCGCCCGCAAGTTCTACAATCATTTGCATCGCCAGTGGACCATGTTCATCACCATCTAAATCTATATGTCGTTGAAAGTAATAAATAAACTTAGACATATCTACTGCGGGCGACTTTGCTTGTAATTCCTTTAAAATTGAAGTAAACATATCTGGTATTAGATCTTCTCTACCAAATGTAAAAGCAGCCGCGATTTGGTGCGCTTTACCATTTTGAATAATAGTGAAAGTGAATCGCAAAAAATCTTTGATGCGTTGATCTATAGCAGTAGCTTCGATTACAGCGAAAATATCGGTGGATGATGCCGCTAGATGTACAAAGTTTGTTATACTATCGGTATTAGCACCCATAGTGGACATCGCGTCCAAATACATTTCATAATGGCTCAAGCGACTGCCATCAATATATACATCGGATTCTTCGGCCAACACAATCTCGTTAATCAGATATCTTGTATTGGGCATACTACTCGCAAACCATGGAATAGATGTACAAGTAAGTTGTACTTGCAATGCTTTTAGCAGCGACATGAAATCCCATACTGCGTATACATGACCTTCTGTAAAGGCTTGTAAATCGTGCAGGTTATTGATTTTCGCATACAAAGGGTGATGAAGCAGCAATTTGCGTTCGTGAGCGATGGCGGCTTGGAGTAGTTCAATGCTAGACATGGTCGCAAAGATATTATAAAGTTTTGATCAATTTCGGATTTAGATATCAGCGTCCGATTATAACGCGGCGTAAAAAAGAATAGCCACGTATGCGCTAGCGTACGTGGCTATTAATACTTTTTAGACTAAAAAATAATTACATCGTAGGGAAAGCCAAGCCCATTATAGGCTTTCTAAAATTACTTGATGCTCTGGTAGCTTTACCTGTCTCTAAATCGATGCTGTATAAGCTATGTCTTCCATCAACTTCTAATGATGCCATGATGTATTGGCCATCAGCGCTAATGTCAAATCCACCAGCCGCAGTAATATTTACTCCTAGCTCTCCAACGGGCATCAAATCACCGTCATTTGGTGGCATTTGTTTGTATAGCATATTTGTTGTAACATCGATCACAAATAGATCTGTAGTAGTAGCATCAGCGGTGTTATTCGTATACGCTGCCGCTGTTACTTTAGCTCCTGATACACCATTTAACTCTCCGTCAACGGCTACGACTAAACCAGTTTCCGGGTGTACACGTAAATTCTGACCATTCGCCGTAACCACCCGAATTCGGTCGACCGTTGGATTGAAATCAAATCCCACTTCCATAGCATCTAATCCTGGAGTAAATGGTATTAGGCCCATAGCAGTAGCTGCAGCAGTTTGCGTGTTTATTTTATAAATTCTGTTGCTGCTACCAATAGCATATAATTCTCCGTCTTCAGGACGGAAATCAATACCTAATATTTTTTCATTGCTCTCCGTACCTGTGATTGTCCATTCATCTACCATATTTTGCACATTCTGTGCATTAAAGCGAATTAGATGATTGTCTCCATCAATAGCAAAGAATTCTACATTCGGGCCGACAATATCGTTATCGATCGTATTGTCATCTGAACAGGAAGTAGTAGCGAAGGCAAATGCCAACATAGCTGTCGCTAGCGATAGGGTAGTTGTTTTTTTCATAGTAGTATATTTATTAATAGTTTTTGTGTGATGCTCTTCTCAGCGTCGTAGACTAATGTGTGAACAGGCAATTTTCTATTTTGTTTTACAACTTGGGATTTTTTTCGTTATTCTGTACCTATTATGTTGCCATATGGTAGTTTGGCTACTAAAAATTACCTCAGGTGTGGTGAGAATAATTAGGTGTAACAGTTCGCGTCAAATTGCAATAGCAGCTGGTTTCCCCAAATATTGCTACTGTAGATATCACTGTACAGAAGATATTTTTTACCCGTATTTGGGCGGTGTAATGTTCATGTTGATGATGATGTGATATGCATCATCATAATTGCGTATTTTATTAAATGGTACTAGCCAGTTTCATTAGTATCCAAGGGTAATGTGAAACTAAATATCGAACCTTTATCAATTTCACTATCTACCCATAGTGTGCCACCATGCTGCTCAATTATTTGTTCGCAGATGTATAGGCCGATTCCCATACCGGGAAATTGATGTTGGATATGCCTTACACGATAAAATCGTTCAAAAATCTTCTTTTGATCGTTTAGACTAATACCCATACCAAAGTCGCGTACGGAAAACTTGATGTACTTGCTAATGACGGATAAGGAAACTTCAATTTTTTTGGCTTTTGGTGAATATTTGATCGCATTGGCCAATAAATTATTCACCACCTGACTTAGCTGAGCCTCATCACCTACATAGGACCTATCAATACGGCCAGATAAGATGATTTCGTGGCTATCCGTAGCGCGCTTAATAGCATCTACCGCTTCGCGTACCATGTTGTTGAAGTCAAACTTATCGCGGTGTACTTCCAAGTTTCCTGATTGGATTTTAGAAACATCCAAAAGCTCTGCGATCAACCGATTGAGTCGGTCTAATTGGACATTTGCTTTGTCCATGATGTTAAGAAGCTTAGCATCAGATTTTTTTGGTAGCAATCTTGTAGCTACTTGTATGTAACCCTTTATAGTGGTTAATGGCGTCTTTAGTTCGTGGCTGGCTACCGCTAGAAAATCATCTTTGCGCAGTTCTATAGCCCGCCGATCGGTGATATCTTCGATGGCCAGAAGAATGCGATCTTTGTAGGTTCCTTCCAATTCAATACGATGTGCATTGAGTAACATCAGTTTGTGTCCGATGTGGGGGAAGTTGTGTTGCACTTCAAAATCAAGCACCGGATTGTTAGTAGGCAAGATCTTCTCTAATAATTCTTTTAATGCCTCGATATCCCATTGTCCATTTCCCAGATCATATAGTTTCTTGTTAATGGTTTCTGCTCGATTCACTTTAAAAGTACGCATGAATTCTTCGTTGGCCGTCAATACTTTTAGATCAGAATCTAGTACCAACAGACTTTCACGCACTGTTTCTACAATACTTTTGAGGTATTCTTCGCTTAGCTGTAGGCTCGCAGTGCGTTCTTTCACTTTTTCTTCCATTAGCTCACGCTCCATTCGTAGCTCTTGCTCCGCTTTTTTTCGCGCGCTAACATCGTTTTGTACCCCAATGAAGTGCGTCACTTGCCCACGATCATCCGTGATCGGCGACACGTACAGCTCATTCCAGAAAAGTTCTCCGCTTTTCGTGTAATTTCTGATCTCTACGTTTACAGGTTTGCCCTGTTTTACGGCTTCTCGCAATTCTTCCCGCACCTTTTGCTCCCGATCATCCCTTTGAAGAAACCGACAATTGTGCCCAATGATTTCTTTTCTGCTGTAGCCGCTGATGCGCTCAAAAGATTTGTTGCAGTATATAATGGGGTTGTCGGGCAGATTATTATCCGTGATGATGATACCCGATATACTTGCATCAAGAGCCGACTGAAATAATGAATTAATATTTTCCGTACTCAGTTGTGCAACGGTTATGTGTTCTTGATCACGTTCGTTTTTCATATAGCGGTATCTATGTAGATGGGTATAGATAGCTACTAGGTATTCTAGTGAGCTATCTATCGATCTAATCCATCGAGTAATATAGTTGTGGCGATTTGCTCGCAGTAATCTTCCGGATTTCCTGCGGTCAATGCGCCAAGATAAGCGTTTGTGGCCCATCTTGATCGTTTTGTAATGACATCCTTATTGATGAGCTTCTCCCGCACTTTTCCTGACAGCGATCTTTTCAATTTTTTTTCAAAACGAATAAAGTGCTCATTAAAAATAATATCGTTCATGTATCTTAATAGTTTGTGTTTTAGCCAGTGTTTGCAACTTTAAGGCCAAACATAGATATGCGCTAAACCAATTTTGTTAATTTAACAGATTACGCATTTATACCGAGCACGATACGTATCTACACTTTTAACATATAATAACAGGCGTCTATTTTAGATTTGCGCAATACCGGCAAAGCAACATTATACACCGGAATTCCTTCTTTTGTCTTTCCTTCTAATGTGCCAGCGTGGGCATGCCCATGAAAAGCGGCAACGACGTTGCCACGATTGATTGGTTCGGCCAGCCGTGAAGATCCCAGAAAGGGAAATAGTACTTCGGGCTCTCCGGCTACCGTATCTTTGATAGGCGCATAATGAAGCAAAGCGATCTTAGGAATTTCGGGATGTTCTTGATCCAGCCTCGTAAGAGCACGCTCTAGTTGTAACGATTCATTGACCACCTCGTGTACAAATGATTTCATCATATCTTCCCCGAAAATAGATAACATATACTGGTCGAAACCACCGCCAAAACCTTTCACACCAGCAAATCCCACATCTGCTAATACGGTGGATTCACCATCCAAAATGGTCATCTTGTGCTCAGTTAGTATTTGTTTGATAATTTTTTGACGACCTTTCTCATAATCGTGGTTGCCCAATACACCCACTACCGGGATCTGTAGTGCCCGAAGATCTTCGGCTAATATGGCTGCTTCATCCTCATCGCCAGTATCGGTAAGATCTCCGCAAATGACGAGTACATCTGCTTCGTGTGACACTTCTTCGAAGATGGATTTCATTTTTCCACGATCACTCATCTTAATATGAATATCCGCCATAGCGGCTATTTTTTTTGCGGTCCGTTTTGCGTTCATATCTTTTTAAATAGTCGTAATGGTGTACGATTTGTAATTCCACTCTTTAATATCAACCTGATACTGCGTCTGATCTATCAAAGGACCGCGGCATACCTTTTCCACAGGTGCCGGAAGGTCGTATTGCTCATTGGCACGTGCAATCAACTCATCAAATATCCATTTTGGTATGATCGATCGATAATCGGCCGGGTATACAAATTGAAAGATGAGTAATTGAGCCAAAAAGATATGCCAATGCCGATCAAGTCTTGAAAGTAAGTGCTTCCAATCTATATGTTGGCCGTAGCGAAGCAAAATATGATTGACATCTGCACTGTCATTTCGCTCGCGATTTTGTACGTATAATTTACACCAGATCAATTCTTCTACTGGAATAAATTTTACTGGAAGCTGAGCAAATTCACCTTCGGTGGCAGTTTCATACCAGCGATCATCCACGGTACAGATATTATTTACGGTATCAAATATGATATCAATAAAATATTCTCCGTGAAATACCTTGGCGAGCCAACGCACATCAGTAAGTTCGGTTTGATATCCTTTTTCGGCAAATGCTTTTAAGATCTTTGGATATTCGCTGCTTTTGCAAAAAATATCTAAATCTTTGGTGTCACGAAAAATGCCGGTGTACTGAAACATGGCAAAAGCCCCGCCAAGCATAAACTGACAGTCGTTGTCATACAATAGCTGCAAGGCTTCTTTGTAGAATGCTTGTGATTCGATTTTCTGTTTTTCGGTTTCTATCATAACATCCCTGTTCTTAGTACGATAATAAATCTTCTAGCACGCGCTCATCTTCTCCCGGAAATCCGCGATCCGGTATTGGCGGCATGTTGGTAGATGGATCGCCTTCTTTCAAAGGAGTAGGATGATCGCGCTCTTCAGGATCCGGCACATCTTCGTAATCCGGAATACTCATCGCGTGATAGCTATTGGTGTATTTTAGATCGCGCAAGGCGATATTGTTTTTCGTATTCATAGGTGTGTATTAAGTGAGTAATACTTGACATCGCTTGAATGATAACAGCGCAAAACTAAAATGGTTGTACATGAAGTGGGCTTATCTTCTGTTTTGCTAACAGGAAGGGCAATTATTAGCAAACATGTACTAGCAAGAATTGTTGTACAGGGAACTATGATTAAAAATACATACACCGCCGTGTCTACATGGTTTTTGGGATTACTCATGTGGTCGGCGTTACCACTCTACGCGCAGCAAGACAGCAATCTGTTGGATGGTACATCCCGCGAATATATGATTGCTGTAGAGAATAGCGATACGATAGATACAACGCAAGAAACGCTGTCGCAACAGCCTATCGTAGTTGATTTAAAATTAAGAACTTTACAAATAAAAGTTGGTGAGCTGGCGCAGCAGATCGATAGCGTAAAGGCAGATCAAGATACCCTGAAGCAGTCAATTGGCTTGTTGGATTCTACTCCACAACCGTCAACCGTTTTCTTGAATGCCAAGGTTCGTGATATTACGTTGTTAAAGCAGGAAATCGTGCGCTACCGGCAGGATTTGCAAACACAAAGGCAGATGTATAGCGATGATCGTACTGATTCTGCACAGAATGGAGGCGTATTACGCGATGTGCAGGTTGGTATTGAAGATTCTTTGCAGCGGTTGGATCAACGGCTGGACGGCCTTCTGGGAAATGTGGTAAAGATTCGCGATCAACTAAATAATCGCACGCTTACAGATAGTTTAGCGCAAGATTCTAGCTACAGCGCTACTATGGAAATGCCGACTACACGACGTGTACTTCGCTCGATTCGCAATAATTTGGATAGCGACAAATCGATCGATCAGTTTTTTGACTATAAAGCTTGGAGTGGTCGTTTCTTACTTATTTTACTTACGTTGGCCTATTTTTACTGGTCCTTTAGCTTGGCTAAGGAGGAATCGCCAACCGAGCAAAAATGGCGATCCTTTAAAGATTTTCCAATCTGGAGTCCACTATTGAAATCTATCGTCTTCTTTTTACTATTATTGCCATTAGCAACTTATGAGATTCCAATATTAGTAATTCAGATTAGTTATTTAATTACGTCCTTACTGTTATATACCTATTACCGTAGTCGGCTTTCAGAGGTTCAGAAGCAAGTTGTAAATATTGTACTGCTTATCTTCTTGCTATTGATCGGTACAAATCTAGTCATCTCCGACGCGCTTTGGATAAGGAGCATTGTGGTTATTATAAATCTAATCGCACTCATACTAACATGGAGAATCGGGAATACACGAGATGTAGCATCACATCATAACTATATCCTACCGATTGCAAAATGGGGAATAGCAATCGGATTTACCGTTTCGATCTTGTGTAATCTATTTGGGTACATCTATTTTGCGCGCATCAGCAGCATTGCAGCTAGTGTTGGGCTTATTCAGGCACTTACATTTCGTGCGTTCGGCTCATTGTTGCTCGGAGATTTGGAGCAACATTATAATCTAGTGTCAAAAGAAAACTTAATACGCCGATTTGATCTTTCACGCATGCTTAGCAGCCTGAAAAGATTGATTTCTTTACTAAGTGTAATAATTGTGGGAATTGTCTTAGTCAATAATTTGAACATTACCACAAGAACCGCAAATTTTTTCCAAGCCGTATTATATAAAGAACATACCATAGGGAGCATCAGTTTTAATTATGCTAATCTACTATTAGCCATTCTGGTATTGTGGGGATCTAATTGGATTCAAAAGAATTTGAAACACCTGCTTAATGATCCCTCAAAAGATGATTTGCAGGCTAAGCGAATGACTCTATTTCCATTATTTCGACTCATTTTGGTAATAGTAAGTTTTTTCTTTGCCATCAGTATCTTAGGCTTGGGCTTAGATAAACTGACCGTAATCGTCGGAGCACTGACCGTAGGTATCGGTTTTGGATTACAAAATATCATCAATAACTTAGTTTCAGGCGTGATCTTGGTTTTCGAGAAGCCATTCAAAGTAGGTGATTATATCGAATTGGCAGATAAAAAAGGCCAGGTGCTGGAGATTGGTATTCGATCCAGTGTATTGCTTACAGACCAAGGTGCTAAAGTTATCATCCCAAACGCTGATTTGTTCTCTGGCCGTTTAGTCAATTGGACTTTTTCATCCACCGATATTCGTGTAAATTTGGATTTATCAATTACGGGTACCGATGATAT
The DNA here is from genome assembly GCF_001586775.1 of Sphingobacterium populi. Classification (GTDB taxonomy): domain Bacteria; phylum Bacteroidota; class Bacteroidia; order Sphingobacteriales; family Sphingobacteriaceae; genus Sphingobacterium; species Sphingobacterium populi. The sequence continues at coordinate 598,483 of NZ_LQXS01000001.1, forward strand.
TGAAAATATTAAAGAGCGCCTACGTGATTGGCTAAAAGCCGATCGATATGTCGATAAAACCATACCAATAAAAGTGCATACAAAAGATGTGCAACCTGATGTTTATAAAATATCTATTCAGGTAGGGATCAAGAATGTAAGGCAAATTGAACGATTCAGGAGCCAGTTCTTGGAGGGAATGAAGAAGGAATTAGATGCTATAAATGTGAATATTGCCTCTGTATAGCCATAATACATTACATGAAGAATGAATAACGATAATAAAAATATGCTAGATATTTTGAGTCAATCTAGCACAGCTATGGCGATCTATACATCGGCATCACTTCGCATAGGTTTCATAAATAACAGCATGATCAATTTCTGGACTTCTGATCATACAAAAAGCGCTAAACAATTTTCTGAGCTTTTATCGCATAGCGATCATCAGTGTTTGACCAGCTTAGTATCAGACGTATGGAATAGTGGTCAACCTTTTCAGGTAGCCTCATTTCCTATATTAATTAATGATAAAGGGATTAGTAAAACTGTGTATACGGATTGGGAGCTACAACCGATTACCAATGCTACCGGTGCAACGGAGTCTTTAATCCATACCATTAGAATAACGAAGGATCCACTCCTGAAGCCGTATAACAGCAACAACACCGTTCTGGCAGATGAAAAACTTAAAAGCTGGAGTAAAAAATTATCTCACGATCTGCGAAATCCTTTGTCTGTTGCCAAATTGGGTATGCAATATATGCGCTCGCGCCAGCAATTGACACCTGAAGAACATAAAAAATGGGTTAGTATGGTGATTGATGCACTTCAGAGCGTTGAAACACTGATTACAGACGTCGTTGATGTTAGTAAAACGAACACGAATAGTGAGCACGCTACGCATCGTGTACCGCATATGTTGCAGACGATCACTCAAGAGTACGAACCCATTCTCAATCTCAAGGTTGTAGCGGTATCTGCCATTCTTCCCGATATTAAAGGCGACAGCAAAACACTCTATCAAATTTTTAATTTAGCTGTCCAAAGTGTTGGATATAGATCTGATAGTTCTAGTCGGCAAAACGTTACGATTAAATGGTCCAAATTGTCAGATCGAATACAATATACACTTTTCAATGATAGCCAAAAAGCTGACTTCCAACCCGTAGGCTTAAACGTTTTAGAGGAGATAGTACACAAAATTAAGGGAGTAGTAGTGTGGGATACTATAGCGCAACGCTTAAGCATAAGTATTCCTTTAGCCTAACTATCTTTTTTTTGTTAAAATAAACTTTCTGGTATGGGAATTGGTCTATAGAAGTACAGACGAGTTAGCCGCATTTTCCGGAGAAAAGAATGCAGTATTATGCGACTGCAAATTTTAGATAGCATATTTTATGACACAGAAGAAGGTATTTATTTGTGATGATGATAAAGGCATCACCGATATGTTGGAAATGGTATTGGAATTAGAAGATGTAGATACTATTACCGAAACAGACAGCGTACACGCTTATGATAAGATGCTGGAATTCCAACCGGATATACTCATTGTAGATTTGTGGATGCCGGTGATCACCGGTGATCAGTTGATCAAGAGGGTGCGTGCTAGTGATGAATTAAAACACATTTTTATTATTTGTATTTCCGCGAGTCGTGATGGTTTGCAGGTAGCTACCGAAGCAGGAGCAAATACCTTCATCGCTAAACCATTTGATGTGGAAGAGTTTTTAACTACAGTGGAAAATGCCGTAATCAGTACTGTTTAGTGATCGTTAATTTTTTTCTACACATTCTCTGTATTACGTTTATATCTTTTTCGAGATAGCATTATAATAAAAAGTCCAAGATAGTATCTTGGACTTTTTATTATAATGCTAATGGATAACTTTCGTACCTAGTTCGATTCTAAGAATTGTAATAAATCGCGATTCAGTTGTTCCGCATGTGTAATATTTAGTCCATGAGGAGCCTTTTCATATACTTTTAGCTCACTATTCCGAATTAGCTTGGCTGCTTGTTCTGCAGAAGTTGCAATGGGTACCGTATTATCCTCATTGCCATGAACTATTAGCGTTGGCAACGAAATGGTTTCTAATTCGGCTCTGAAATCCGTATCCATCCACGCTCTAGCTGCTTCGATAGTTGCGTTAGCATCAGCAGCTGATGATACGGCCAAGTCAGCATCCAGTTGTGACTCTGGAACGGCTGAAGGATGTTTATCAGCATTGTAAAACTGCTGATGAAACTCTTTCAAAAACCCAATACGATTCTCTTTTAGGTTTTTTAAAATTTCATCTAAATCTTGCTCCGGAACGCCTTGTGGATTATCGGCCTTTTGTTTTACCAAAGGAATAATTGATGCAATAAGTGCGAGTTTGGAAAGCCGAGAAGTACCATAATTGGTAACATAGCGTATCACTTCGCCACCACCCATCGAAAAGCCTACTAAGGTAACTTTCTCCAGATTTAATTCTTCCAGCAATGCATGAAGATCGCCACTGAGCGCATCATAGTCGTATGCATCTGCTGCCGAGGAATCTCCAAAACCTCTACGATCATACGCAATCACTCGATAACCGGCGTTAACTAAGGACGTACTTTGATTTTGCCACGACGTGTGGCTGAGTGGCCATCCATGAATCAGCACAACTGGTTTTCCTTCTCCGTGATCTTGATAGTGATATCTATGGTCTGGTCATTTGATTTATAACTTATTTTTCCCATATTTTTTGTTCTTAATTTATTAATGTGTAAGCTTTCTGAATTTTTTAGTAGTCATGGCGCCCATGCTATAAAGAGCAAGCCATATGAGTAATGGCTGAAACAAGAGACGAACAAAGCGCGCGCGATCAGTATTCAACCCGAAGGCGTTTCTTTGATTTTTATACTGCGCCCAGTTTCCTGGAAATACCGCTATTAAAAATACACCAATTGTATAACCTAATCGTGGGTCAGGTTTGCTACGCATAAGAGTGAGTAGTCCGAGCATGATCTCTAGATAACCTGACCATACGACCGTTTGATCTTTAGTTGCAGGTACCCAATTTGGCACCTGCGCTCTAAACGCTCTTCTTCCGAACGTGAGATGAGCTACGCCAGCAAAAACAAAGAATGCGCCCAGAGCTACTCTTGCGATGTGTCTGCCGATATTTTTCCGTGTTTCAACTATTTGCTTCATAGTTTTGCGATTAGTTATTAAGCAGGTACTTTGCGCGATGTTTCACGTGCCCAATTGCGATGGCGAGCAACAGCTTTTAAAAACATATCCAAACTATTTTCCTTTGATTCGATCACGACTCCCCAGTCTTTTTCTTGTTTATTAATATAGGTACGATCCAATATCGTATCCGTTCCAATACCAAAAGCTAGTGGTTTGCAATGTCTATACATTTCGTTAATAAATTGAAATGTATCCGGTTCTTGGTTCAATAATTCAATAGCTTTTTCGCCGCTGGGAATAAACATAGCATCGTACAATACCGAAGATTCTGTCAGAAAACTATGTTCGATAGGTAAAACATTTCCTTGTTTAGTAGTAATCGATCCTACGTTAGGTGCAATTAATACAGGTGTGGCGCCGCCTTCTTCTAATGGATTAGTTATTTTATCTAACGAGTCTTGGCAAGTGCCGTCGGCCACTAGTATTGCAATCTTGCGCGTCTTAATGGTTTCTACTTTCTTATGCTCTATACTTAATGCTTCTGATTTTTCTATTTCAGGCTTTTTAGGCGTAATTGGATAGTCGGCATGATTCTGCTTGGCATAAAAAAGAGTTTCTTCAGCTAGGCCCGATGGAACTTCTAATCCTAAATTTTTAGCCACTTTTGTCACAAGATCCTGATCAACTTGTGTAAGAATTCCCAAATAGCGTTTTCTTATTTCAACAGAGTTGATCTTACCCAATTCAAAACTAAATGCACTGATGATATGCTCCTTTTCTGGTTCTGTTTGGCTATTATAAAATAAGGTAGCTTGTGTAAAGTGGTCTGCAAAACTATCAGATCTGCCTCGTACTTTACTTTCAGTAGTTTCTTCAGGATAAGAATCAAATCCTTTTCCTTGTATCATAGCATGGAATGGGCACCCACCACCCAACGTATTTGGAAAATAATTAGCTTTTCCTTTAGCTATATCGTGACGCATGTGGCCATCACGTTGATTGTTGTGCACCGGAGCAGTTGATCGGTTGATCGGTAGCTCGTGAAAATTGGTACTTCCTAGGCGACTTAATTGGGTATCTGTATAAGAGAATAATCGGCCTTGCAAAAGTGGATCGCTGGTAAATTCGATACCGGGCACAATGTGGCCTGGATGAAAAGCCGCTTGCTCAGTTTCGGCGAAGAAATTATCTGGATTACGGTTTAACGTCAATTTGCCTACCAATTGCACAGGAACTAATTCCTCCGGGATGATCTTGGTCGGGTCGAGCACGTCGAAAGAGAAATTGTCGGCTTGCTCTTGAGTGAAAATTTGTAACCCTAATTCCCATTCAGGAAAATTTCCAGCTTCGATGTTTTCCCAAAGATCACGACGGTGATAGTCGGAATCAAAGCCTGAGATCTTTTGTGCTTCATTCCACGCTACACTTTGCATTCCGAGAGTAGGCTTCCAATGAAATTTCACAAAATGAGATTCGTTGTTTTTATTGATCAGACGAAAGGTATGTACACCAAATCCTTCCATGGTACGCAAACTTTTAGGAATACCACGGTCTGACATTGCCCACATAATCATGTGCGCAGACTCTGGCATTAGAGATACAAAATCCCAAAACGTATCATGAGCCGATGCTGCTTGTGGCATTTCATTGTCTGCCTCGGGCTTCACGGCATGTACGAGATCCGGAAAGTTCATAGCATCTTGTATAAAAAATACCGGAATGTTATTGCCCACTAAATCATAGATACCCTCGTCGGTATAAAACTTGACTGCGAAGCCGCGCGCGTCACGCGCCATATCTGTAGAACCTTTAGAACCAGCCACTGTCGAAAAGCGCACAAAAACAGGTGTTTCTTTAGTGGGATCTTGAAGGAAGTCGGCCTTCGTATATTTTTCCAATGATTCATATACTTGAAAGACACCATGTGCACCACTACCTCTGGCATGTACAATTCGCTCTGGGATACGCTCATGATCGAAATGAAAAATCTTCTCTCTCAATATAAAATCTTCCAATAACGTAGGTCCGCGTTTGCCTGCTTTTAAGGAGTTATTGTTATTATGCACATTTACCCCTTGATTGGTAGTCATGTTGGTCATATTATTGTTGACCAAGTGGCTGTCCATTTGTTCTTTCTTGGGGTTTCTTCCGTCTTTTCCGATCGCCATACTAAATTTTATTTATCAGGTTTATTTTTTGTCATTAAGATTTAATTTTGTATCACTTCAATTTTTGCGCAAATGCTGTTTCCGTACGTTAATAAATACGTATAAATCGTATATCTGCGCTGCATTTTAAAGGTTATACATATGAACAACAGTTCTACCATTTAATAGTTTGAATTAAACACAGAAGAAAAATTTAATAAGTAATACTACGGTTGTAGACGGGGTACTTGTCGCAATTTTTTGGGTGCGTATGCGTGTTCTAATATTAAGCGAAACATAGCCTTTAGTAAAATGTCTATTGCATAAGTGATTTGTAGATTAACATGTCGGACTACGCAAATCGAAGTCAGCATTAAAAATTTTAAATTATTATCATGGAGAATAAAAAAGAGATACAAGGTCTAATCGATCCACGTACACGATTTCAACAGCCACCTTATCCAAAACAACAACAGCCATTTCCGGGATTGGCTGGTAAGATGGATCCTATTCCAGATCATGGCGAAACATCTTATGTGGGATCAGGCAAATTAAAAGGTCGTAAAGCATTGATTACAGGTGGTGACTCTGGCATCGGCCGCGCGGCTGCTATTGCCTACGCGCGTGAAGGTGCAGATGTGGCTATCAATTACTTGCCGCACGAAGAGGAAGATGCGAAAGAAGTTATTCGATATATCGAAGAAGCTGGCCAAAAGGGATATGCGATCCCTGGTGATATCACCGAAGAATCCTTTTGTATTAAATTGGTAGAAGATGCCGTTGCGCAGCTCGGCGGATTGGATATACTGGTCAATAACGCCGGAAAGCAGAAAAGTCATGATTCGATTGAAGATATCGATTCCCGTGATTTTGATTTGACGATGAAAACTAATATATATGCACCATATTGGATCACCAAGGCCGCATTAAAACACTTGAAACCTGGGTCGGCCATCATTGCCACATCTTCGGTACAGGCTTACGATCCTTCCGCCAATCTTTTTGATTATGCGCAGACCAAAGCAGCGAACGTAGCTTATGTCAAAGCGTTATCAAAACAATTAGGGCCGAAAGGTATCCGGGTTAACGGTGTATCACCTGGACCAATTTGGACACCATTGCAAATCTGTGGCGGGCAGCCTGAAGATGCTATTCCTGAATTTGGAGCAACAGCTCCACTCGAACGTGCCGGACAACCTGTAGAATTAGCCGGAGTTTATGTATTATTGGCAGATACGACGTCCAGTTATTCGCACGGACAAATTGTAGGTGTAGCTGGAGGTTATGGTCATCCATAAAATAGGATAAGAATCCTACTTAATCGAAATTATAAACAACAAGGTAGTGGATATATAGTATAATATATATACCACTACTTTTTTGGTATGTAATATGCAGGGTGTAATGAAAGGTAGAAGCATGAATAATAAGCAAACTGTTTTAGATAAGGCGATCACCAGAGCATTAGCATTTGTGCATGAACAGCAGCAGGCTGAGGTGCATAATAGTTCGTGTGTGCGCGTAGGTATATATGTGCATCGTCGGCAGCCACCGCTACCGCCTTTAGGCATCAATTATATCATTACCTTTAAAAGAGATGATCGTGGAGAATGGATTTATGAAAGTCACGAACGACATATTCCGGCGGTAGATTATGCAAAAATTACTAACGTAGATCCAATACTACATTATTGCGGATAGTGCAGGAGCACTATCCGCGGTCAAATATTTTGACGGTTTCGCGTAATTCGCGTATTCTTCTCTTCGTAAATTCTTCTGGTCGCATCTGCCAAGTCCAATTTCCTTGTGTCGTAGCAGGCTTATTCATGCGCATGCTGCTATCAAGATCCAAGATATCTTGCATCGGCACCATCGCTATCTTAGCACGAGAACCATAAGCTAGGCGTAAAAAAGCCTCGTTAATCTCGTGGTTATCGATTTGTTTTCCAGCATAGCAATGGATATTGCGCCGCATATTTTTATCGGTTTCCAATTCGTACCACCCGCGTGTAGTATTGTTGTCGTGTGTGCCGGTATACACCACATAATTTTCGTCATATTGATGTGGAATATGTGGAGAGGTAGCAATATCATTACCAAATGCGAATTGTAAAACTTTCATGCCGGGCATTTTTAGACTATCACGTAAGGCGTAGACTTCTGCATCAATATCACCAAGATCTTCTGCAATAAAAGGTAGCTCGCCCAGAGCTGTCCGTATTTTGGCAAATAATTCTTTTCCTAGTGCTTTTTTCCATGCGCCCATTTTCGCGGATTCAGCCGTAGCCGGTACCTCCCAATAGGCAGAAAATGCTCTGAAATGGTCCAAACGTACGCTGTCAAACAAATCGATGTTGCGTTTGATCCGTGCAATCCACCATTTAAAGCCGGTTTTCCGATGCATCTTCCAATTGAATACGGGCATGCCCCAGAGCTGACCATCCGCATTGAAATAATCGGGTGGTACGCCTGCTACGTCTTTTATACTGCCATCATCGTGCAGTGCGAAAAGCGAAGGATTAGCCCACACGTCAGCCGAATCATGACTTACGTAAATCGGAATATCTCCTAAGATAGATATGTTTCGTGCATGGCAATAGCGGCGTAGTTTAGTCCATTGATTATTGAACATATATTGTAACCACTTTTGAAATGAAATCGCAGCATGGTGCTGCTCCGAAAAGCTTTTTAATGCTGCTGGATTGCGCAAACGATAATCTGAATCCCATGTATACCACGGCCTGTCTCCCTGTTTTTCCCTTAATACAACAAAAAGGGCATAGTCATCTAACCACGATTTTTGTGCTTTGCAGAATTGCTGAAAGTCGGTACAATTTTGTACTTGCATCTGGTCAAATGCTTGTCGCAACACAGGCATTTTGAAAGCATATGCTGCCTCAAAATCTACCGCTTGACGCTGATGATCCGAGTGGCGCCTTGGCGGCGATAGCTTGCTGTTTTGAAGTGATCTCGTGATCTGTTCTAGATCGATTAATAAGGGATTTCCGGCCATAGCACTATATGTATTGTATGGAGAATGAAATTGATCTTTGGACGTGGGACCAAGCGGAAGCACCTGCCACCATTGTTGTCTGGCAGCGGCTAATTGATTGGCGAACTGATACGCTTCTTGGCCGAGATCGCCGATGCCATACGCGGATGGGAGTGATGTGATGTGCATTACGATGCCAGCGCTACGTTTGTTTTTAATCGTAGTGCCCCGCAAAATAGCGATTGGTACCTCATCGAATAGCGTGTTTATCTCGATCTTATTGCTGCTACCTTCGCTCTTTGATAGCGTATGTTGCCACTGTATGTCCAGCTCTTCGGGCAGCAGGATATGTGTATCTTTCCAGTCAAATTTTGTGATATTGTTGAGTGCATTTGGTCCAAAAGATGCAAGATGTAAAGGCATTGCCACAATGACCCAATCTTGCTGATATCTACGTGCATATGCAAGCACTTTTCGTTTGTATTTGCCAGCTACTTTTATAGGAAGATATGTGCCGTCTCGAAACAAATCTGATAATTCAGCTCTTAGCTCCAAAAGCCGATGCAAGATGCCTAATTTTATTTTGCCCGAATACCTGTCTTGCCACAAGGACGACAGCTGCTCGTGGATTGGCAAAGCTGTAATTTCCTGCAAATACTGAAGGCGCAAAGCGTAATCTACCGGTCGGCGGTTGTCGGGATCGACAAATCCTAATTCCCACAATTCGGTACCTTGATATACGTCGGGGATACCTGGGCAGGTCAATTTGAGTACCAGCTGGTTCAATGAATTGCTGATGCCAAAATCAACATATTGTGTGAAGAAAGCATGAAATTTAGGAAAGAAGGATTGCTCCTTGTCTAATAAATAAGTTGCAAATGCCTTAAAGTTGTTTTCGTATTCTTCGTTGGGTGCAGCCCAATCCGAGCGTTCCTTACCTTCGCGCAAGTATTTTTCCAAATAGGCTTTTAATCTCGAATCGTAGTCGTCGTACGGCATATCGGGCATAGGATAGGAGCCAAACAAAGTTTGAAATAGAAAGTAACGATCATTAGGATGCGGTAAGGTCTGAGCGTAGTTGGCCTCGAGATCCTTTTCCCAGCCTTTCACCGTTTCAATCCATATTTCCGGAATAGCGCTAAGGACTTGCAGTCGTGCACGTTGATCTTCTCCACGTTTGGTATCGTGCGTAGCACTTCCATTCAGTGCGGATGGCCATTTTTCCTGCCGATTAGCCATCGCCCGATGAAATTCTTTTTTTGATATGCCAAAATTTTCTGGATGATCGCCCACTTCATGACGTCCGATATGTCGGTGGTAGGTATACATAAGCGTATCTTCCACTCCCTTGGCCATTACAGGACCTGCGAATTGCATACATCGTGCAAAAAACAGCATGGTGCGTTCTCGTAAATCTTGATCCTTGTTGGATTGCGCGTCTGCAAAAATGGCTGCGAATGCTTTAATCGCTTTCTTTGGCGCAGATTTATCGTGCAAAATCTGATCAAAAACTTTCGAAATCATGCGTTGCGACGCCTCAGCAAGTGGAAAACTTTCGTCGTAAAGACGATACACCGGAAAGTAAATTAAAAAAGCCGCAATACTATCTTTCATTTCACTGGCAGCAAAAGGCGCGTCATCAGGGAGCAATCTTAAGTGCAGCAGGTAATGGTACAAGTTGTCGATTTCGCCACCCATATGATTCTGTAGAATAGCTGCCTTTTTCTGCAATTGTAATCTGTACGGATCTGCCGTAATGCCCGTTAATGCATGATAGTAATCGGTAAGTATTCTCTTACTTTTAGAATTCGTTAACACGTTGTTACACAAGGCAAGGAATTCATATCCCGTGGCACCTTGGATCGGCCATTGTTCGGATAGCTCTTCTCCGGATTCTAAAATTTTCTCGGCTACAATGTAAGTACCTGTACCACTCAGCCTACGCAGATCGCGTAAATATTGAGACGGATTGTAAAGTCCATCAATGTGATCGATGCGTAATCCATCAAAAATATTTTTTTGTAAAAGCTCCTTGATCAATACATGAGTATCTTCAAACACTTCGGGTCGATCAACATTCATGCATATCAATCCATTTACAGTAAAGAAACGCCGAAAATTGATTTGTTTGTCCGTCTCTTGCCAGTGGCAGAGGCGATAATGTTGCTGATCCAGTAATGTGGTCATAGCAGCTACATCGAGGCGAAAATGAGCAAGATGCTGCTGTAGAGTGCTCAGTTTTTTAGCTCCAGCAAAAAAAGTCAGTAAATACTGGTGTATAGAGGAGTGAGAAGGCTGCTCTGCACCGCTGTTTATTGCAGCGTGAAGTTCTTCCTTCTCCGCATCCGAAAGCGGTAATGCCTGTAATATATAAGAATAGCTGGATGGGGAAAGTGGGAATGCCTGATCATAATATTGGATTACAAATTTCCCCTTAGAAAACTGTATACTCAGTTCTTCGGCTTCGGACGCCTGTCGCAAAGATTTGCCCAATATCGGTACCATTATTTTTCCACTCATGAGCTCTGTGCTGTAAGCAGTATCAAAATAGGAGTGGTAGGCAGAATTTTTTCCCAACTCCAAAACATCCATTAGCCATGCATTATCTGGATGATACGCCATATGATTGGGTACAATATCTTGAAGCCACAGCATGTTGTACTGGCGCAATTGCTTCTTTAGCTGTATTAATTGTTTTTTAGTGCCAATTTCAGGATTAATGCGATGGCTGCTAATCCCATCATATCCATGTGTACTGCCAGGTGTAGCAGCCAATATCGGGGAAGCATATATGGTGTGAATACCGAGCTGCTGCAGGTATGAAATGATGGACGCAAAGTCAGCAAAATTAAAATGCTGATGGAATTGAATACGATACGTATTTTGTGGTTGAGGCATGAGAATGACGCGATAAGTATTATAACCGTTGAAAGAAAACTCCGGTAGCACCTGCTACTGAAAGTTCGCCGCTAAAAAGATCGGCTGTAGGGCCGGAGCCGCCCCAAGCCGGATCTGAAGTGTCCCAAATGCGTTCCCAAGTATACGCACTATCCAGACTGACGGATTGCAACGAGGAAGAGAAATTAAGGATGCCGACCATCAACTGCTCTTCAAAGGCATAGCTCAGTACGATCACAGATTTACCTTCGTCGTATTGTACGGTGAGTACTGATCGATCCACCTGCCTAAGAATGCTATTAGATTTACGAAAACTGATTAGTGCTTCGTAATAAGCCAGCATAGCTTGGTGTACTCCAGTATCGACTTCCCCCCAGTTCAGCACGCAACTAGCAAAAGTAGTTTCGGCCTGAGGATCTGGAGTTTCGCCTTCCGACTGGAATGACTTAAACTCTTCTTTACGTCCTTTCCGGACGGCCTCGACCAGCTCTTCGTCGCTATGATGTACAAAATATTGAAATGGAGTAGAGGCCGACCATTCTTCGCCCATAAACAACATGGGTACATACGGCGAAGCCATGACAGTGAGCGCCATTAGTCGTTGCATATCGGCGGAGAACAGCATGCTCGAGCGTTCTCCTAACATACGATTTCCTGTTTGATCGTGATTCTGAGAAAACACAACAAAACGCTCGCCCGGTACACCTGTCGTTTCTGTGCCAAAGAATTTTTTACGGTGTTCTGAATACTGGCCGGTATATACGTAAGCGTTTTGTAAAGCTTTCGCCAAATCTTTCACTCCACTAAAGTCGCTGTAATAACCATCTGGTTGGCCTCCTGCAGCTACCCGTAAGGCATGATGAAATTCATCGACCCACTGCCCATCCATCGCGAACCCATTTTTATCTAAAGAATCCAAATATCTCGTATCATTCAGGTCGCATTCTACGATTAGATAATGAGCACGATCTTGCGTTTCTATCCAGTTATCGGTTTCTCGCCGTATATCCTGTAATATATGTGAGGCACTCCAGTCTTTTAAGGCATGTGCGGCATCTATGCGTAATGCATCCACATGAAAGTCGGCAAACCACATCCTTACGTTTGCCAGTACAAAATCGCGTACGCCATGGCTGTATGCGTCATCAAAATTGATGGCGCTGCCCCACGGTGTACCATATTTATCTGTGAAGTATGGCCCAAAGTTTGGCGCATAATTTCCTTCTGGTCCGAAGTGGTTGTATACAACATCTAATATAATGGCTATATCAATGGCGTGGGCTGCATTTACCAATTCTTGAAAAGCTTTTGGCCCACCATACGAGTCTTGTACGGCAAATGGGAAAACACCGTCATAGCCCCAATTGCGTTCGCCCGGAAACTGCCCGATAGGCATGATTTCAATGGCGTTGATTCCTAATTTTTTTAAATAGGGCAACTTGCCAATCACACCTTTAAAATCATGAGTCGCCGTAAATGTGCCTACATGTAGCTCATAGATAATTAAATCTTTCATAGCAGGCACTTTATAGGCCGCATCTGTCCAAGGAAAAGATAAATCAACTACTTGGGATGCGCCATGTACGCCATCTGGTTGAGAGTACGAAGCCGGATCAGGGTATGTTTCCCCATCGACCACAAATCGGTAGCGATCGCCCGTTTTAATAGCATTTGTATTGGTTTCCCAGTAGCCATATTCACCGCGGTCAAGTGCGATAAGCGTCTCTAGATCTTCCACTTTGCATTGCACAATTTCTGCTGTTGGCGCCCATACCGAAATATGAGTGCCGTCGGCTGTGGTGCGAACACCGATATCATTTCTATTTGGTGTATTCACAACTATTAATTTTAGTTACTACTATTTGCCTTCAAAACAATAATGGAGCGACCCTGCACCGCTACTTCTTCGCCTGGATTAAACGTGTCATGCTCATCAATAGTATCATATTCGGTATTGATCACTTTGGTCCATTTTTTTCCATATTTTTCAGCGGGTAATTTGTAGTTTATAGTTTCGTGGTGCGCGTTAAATAAAATATAGAAATTATCGTCTTTTATTTTCTCTCCCTCATCATTCAGCGAGCGAATGCCGTTGCCATTTAAAAACACTGCTAGGGAACGCGCATAATCATGTTGCCAATGTTCGTCACTCATCTCGTTGCCTTCTGGCAAGAACCAAGCAATATCTTCCAAACCTATGCCTTTAATCGGCATACCTTGAAACCACTTACGACGGCAAAATGACGGGTGCGCTTTACGAAATGCGATTAATTGCGCGGTGAAGTTTTGTAAGCTTTCATTCCGGTTCGCCCAATCTAACCAGGAGATTTCATTGTCTTGGCAATACGCATTGTTGTTCCCATCTTGAGTGCGTGCAAATTCGTCGCCAGCGACAAGCATAGGTACACCCTGTGATAACAGCATGGTGGTAAGCATGTTGCGCATTTGTTTGTTGCGCAAAGCATTAATTTCATTATCATCGGTTGGGCCCTCGGCACCGCAATTCCATGATCTATTGTGGCTTTCTCCATCCTGATTATGCTCACCATTAGCATCATTATGTTTTTCGTTGTACGATACCAGATCATGCAAAGTAAAGCCATCGTGTGCTGTAATGAAATTTATACTGGCTGTTGGGCGGCGATAATCGTCTTGATACAGATCGGAAGACCCCATGAAACGCTCCGCAAATTCACCCAGCATAGAATCTGCGCCAATCCAATAATCACGCATGCAATCGCGGTACTTGCCATTCCACTCTGCCCAGCCGGACGGGAACTTTCCTACCTGATAACCTCCTTCGCCAATGTCCCACGGTTCGGCGATTAATTTGACTTGTGAAATGACTGGATCTTGGTGGATTACATCAAAGAAGGAACTCAATTTATTTACTTCGTGTAATTCACGCGCAAGCGTCGAAGCCAAATCAAATCGAAACCCATCCACATGCATTTCCTGAATCCAATACCGTAAACTATCCATGATGAGGCGGAGTACCGGAGGCATCATCGCATTCAGCGTGTTGCCAGTACCTGTGTAATCCATATAATAACGTGGGTCTTCTGTCAATCGATAGTACCCAGCATTATCAATACCTCGGAACGAGAGCGTGGGGCCCATCTGGTTGCCTTCGCCCGTATGATTGTAAACTACATCTAAAATAACCTCAATGCCAGCCTGATGCAGTGCTTTAACCATTTCTTTGAACTCGCGCACTTGCTCGCCTTGTATTCCATGTGCAGCATAGCGCACATCTGGTGCAAAAAAACCGATCGTATTATACCCCCAATAATTAGTCAATCCCTGATCCTTCAAATGTCTATCAGTCATGAAATGGTGGATCGGCATCAATTCTACAGCAGTTATTCCCAAGTTTTGAAGATATTCTATGGTAACTGGATGCGCCATTGCGGAATATTTTCCCCTAATCTCTTTAGGAATATCGGGATGCAACTGCGTAAAACCTTTTACATGTGTTTCGTAAATAATACTTTTATGCATAGGTACTTTTGGCGGTTGGTCACCTTCCCAGTCAAATGTATTATCTACTACCACACATTTTGGTATATATGGCGCGCTATCAAGCTTACTAAAGCTAAGGTCCTCCTGTTCGTGGCCCACTTCGTATCCAAATAAAGAGTCGTCCCATTCTAATGTTCCGGCAATGGCTTTAGCATATGGATCAATCAATAATTTATTGGCATTAAAACGGTGGCCACTTTGTGGGTCAAACGGGCCATGCACCCGATATCCATACAATTGACCTGGTTTTAATCCAGGTATAAAGGCGTGCCACACCTGATGGGTTCGTTCTTTAAATCGAATTTTTACACTTTCCGTCGGATCGTCGGTTTTATTAAAAAGGCATAATTCCACGCCTTCCGCATTTTCAGCGTAAATAGAAAAGTTCACTCCATCGCCGTTATAGGTAGCACCTAATGGGTAGGGTGAGCCGGTAAGTACTTTAGTTTCCATATTGTTGTTAATGTCTTTTTAATAGTTTGGTGATGAAATTTGGATCATCGTATGCTACAACATTGTATTATGCTGAGTTGCGAGATTTGTCTTGCGTTATAAACAGTAGTTGATGCAATTTGTTCGATCATAATTTTAGTATAATTTTCTCAATGGTAAATAAAATAGTGATGTCGATGCTGTCCCGGTTTGTACGGACGATTTTGCACTGATATTGCTTCAAGAAATAGCCAAGTAACGGAATAGGTTTTACGCATCGTTTTCGTATCGCAAAAATTTGGTAATGATTGCGCTTTATACTGTTTGTAGTGTGCATAATACCTGATTAGCATTTCAATTGATCAGGAATTTAACGCTATTAAATAGCACAGATGAAGCCGAAATGTGGAGTACTGACCTTGTAACCCTACTATTGGATTAAAAATGAATATGGCGTGCAGTCATGCCGAAAATTTTCCCCTATATATACAGCGAACTTTATGGAATGACGTTTGTTATCATAGCAGCGGTCAGCAAAACGATATTTCGCGGAGATTTTGCAGATATCCAACTATGTTAAAACAAAGCTAGGCGTACGCCTATTCGAGATAGAAAAAAGATTGATAGATACTATAACTAGGAAATAATATGCGAATTGGAATAACATTCTCTTCTTTTGATTTACTACACGCTGGACATGTAAAGATGCTGGAAGACGCCAAAGATCAGTGTGACTATCTAATCTGTGGTTTGCAAACAGACCCCACTTTAGATAGAGCAGAGAAAAACAAACCTACCCAGACCGTTGTGGAACGGTATATCCAGCTAAAAGGTTGTAAGCACGTTGATAAAATCATTCCGTATGCAACCGAACAAGATTTGGAAGATATTTTGCGTTCATTCAAGTTTCATGTTCGGATATTGGGCGACGAATACATGTTCAAAAACTTTACTGGAAGAGCGTATTGCGAAGATAAAGGTATTGAATTATACTTCAATAGACGTGAAAATCGCTTTTCTAGCTCAGCCTTAAGACAAATAGTTTTTGAGAAACAAGGCGAGATGGAAGGAACTATAGTGCCGTTTAAAGATCCAATAGTTCACCAAACTAACATCAAAAAAGTATTGCTAAAAGGATAAGTAGGAGATTATGAAAGTAGGAATAACATTTGGTGCATTTGACATGTTGCATGCAGGACAAATCATGTTTTTAGCAGCAGCACGTCAAAAATGCGATTATCTAATTGTTGGCTTGTGTACCGACGGACAGATTGATGCCGCAAGAAAAAGTAAACCTGTACAAACGCTTGTAGAACGTTTTATACAGTTAGAAGGAAATCCAAGCGTGGATGAAATTATTCCATTTGAGAATGAGGACGATCTGATGGATATATTGCAGACGATCCCGACAAACATCCGATTTGTGGGTAGCGAATATCAAAATACAAACTTTGCCGGTAAAGATTATTGCAATGAAGCAGGAATAGAAGTGTGCTACATCAACCGTGCGCATCGCTTTTCAGCCAGATCACTACGGAAAATTGTTGCAGAAAAACAAGCTTCGAAGTTGATGGCTCAATAGCATACATCGTTTGATAGAAAGCATACTGTTATACATTTGTAAGGCACTCTTTAAGGGTGCCTTTTTGCTTGTTGCAGATATATGTCAATTTTAATAAATTGGTACCATTCAATTTCGAAACCAAACTAACATGAGAATATTTCAACCTTTAGCATTAGCTTTTCTATTTTCTAGCCTCGGCGCTAATGCGGCATCGCATGATAAAAGACCATTCAGCATGCATCCGCAAGCGAAACAGATTCTCGCGCAAGATAGTACCTCTTGGGATCAGCGTTTGCCTTTTGATGATGGTGTCATTACAGGAAAATTGGAAAATGGTTTTACGTATTACATTCGTAAAAATGTGGAACCAGAAAATCGTGTGACGATGTATTTGGCTGTTAAAGTGGGATCTATTTTAGAAACCGAAAAGGAGCTGGGTTTAGCACACTTTTTAGAGCATATGAATTTTAATGGATTAAAGCATTTTCCAAAAAATGAGCTAGTTGATTATTTGCAGCGAGCAGGTGTTCGATTTGGTAGCGACCTAAATGCCTACACCGGGTTTGATGAGACGGTATATCAATTACCGATTCCATCGGACGATCCCGAATTGCTCAAAAATGGATTGCAAGTAATGCGCGACTGGGCACAAGACGCATTATTAGATGAGGAAGAAATTAATAAAGAACGTGGCGTTGTGTTAGAAGAATTGCGCGGTTCACGTGGCGCACAACAACGAATGCGCGATCAATATTATCCACTACTGCTCAATGGTTCGCGATATGCTGATCGTTTGCCGATTGGTACAGAAGAGATCATTACCCATTTTGAACCAACAACCATTCGCGAGTTTCATCAAAAATGGTACCGACCAGATTTGCAGTCGATTATAGTTGTGGGTGATATTGACCCGCAGATGATCGAACAGGAAATCAAGCGGCTGTTTGCCGATATGAAAAAACCTGCTGCTCCACAAGAACGGAAAAAATATACAGTAGATTTACTGGATAAGAATCAGTTCATGGTAGTGACCGATCCCGAAATGCAATATACCGTTGGCCAGATCATTATAAAACATCCTGAGGAAGAAGTGAAAACCGTAGGCGACTATCGGCGCTCACTCTTAAAAGCCGTCTACAACGAAATGATTAACGGCCGATTAGGCGAATTGACGCAATCGGCTAATCCACCATTTCTACAAGCTGGAGTGGATATCGGAGAATTTATAGGAGGCTTAGATAATCTATCTGCCTATTTTGTAGCCAAACCTGGAGCGATCGCAGAAGGGTTCAAATCGGTCGTGCGCGAACTTGATCGGGTAGATGAATTCGGTTTTACTGATTCAGAGTTCTCACGGGCAGTTGTATCCATGCATAAAAACAACGAACGAGCGTATGTGGAGCGCGACAAACGTCGGTCAGACAGCTATGTCAACTCATACCTAGCTCATTTTCTAAAGGATAATAGCGTAGTAAGTGATGAGTATCGTTACCAGATCACTAAAGAATTGTTGACTACGCTGACCTTATCTGAAGTAGAAGCAATCGGAAAACAATATTATGTAGATCAAAATAGGGACGTGCTCTTTTTGGCTCCCGACAAAGAGGAAGCCAATCTTCCAAGCGAAGCAACAGTCAATGCATGGCTTGGCGAGGTCAATCATGAAACCTTAACAGCATACGAAGACAAGGTTTCGGATTTGCCGATATTAGCTGCCGAACCTACGAAAGGAAGCATTGTAGACCGTACGGATCTTTCAGTCATCGAAGCAAAATCGTGGAAACTTAGCAACGGTGCCACCGTGGTGCTCAAGCCGACGAAGTTCAAGAATGATGAAATTTTGATTCATGCATTTGGGCCGGGCGGAACATCCTTGTACAGCGATGCAGACTACTTTGATGCATCCAACGCCGCTATGCTCGTAAATAGTAGCGGACTTGGACAGATGAGCACCGTAGAATTGCAAAAATATCTTTCCGATAAAAAGGCGAATATCAGCCCGTTTATCGGAGAACGCACACAAGGAATATCTGGTGCTGCAGATCGGGAAGGTTTAAAGACCGCCTTTGAAATGATTCACGGTTATTTTACAGCACCAAGGATCGAAGATGATGTTTTCCAAAGTACGATTGGACGGATTGTATCATCCATGGAAAATCGGGAAAATAACCCTTCTTTCGTATTTAGCGAAGCGATACAAAAAAGTCTGTACGGGGATAATATCCGCCGTAATCCAGCTACTGTGCCTGATATTCAGTCTATCGATCAACAAAAAGCATTAGCCATCTTTGAAGAACGATTTGCCGATGCATCGAATTTTACTTTTATGATCGTAGGCTCATTTACAGATGAAGAAATCACACCGCTGATCGAGCAATACATAGCATCTTTGCCTACTCAAGAACGCGATAATGCCGCAAAAGACCTACACATTGTGGAACCTGAAAAAGGATTCGAAAAAGTAGTACACAAAGGCAAAGAAGATAAGGCGCAAGTACGTTTATCTTTTTACGGAGATTACGATTATACCGAAGCCGAAAATTTGAATATGGATGCGCTAGAATCCGTCTTGTCTATCAAGCTCATTGAGCGATTGCGGGAAGACGAGAGCGGTGTGTATGGAACTGGCGCGAGCGCAAGTTATCGCAAGCAGCCAAGCGGTCGGTATGCTTTTCATATCGGATTTGGTACTAGTGTCGACAAATATCCCGCGCTCATCCAATCGGCTTTGGATGAAATCCGTAAAGTAAAAGAGCAAGGCCCCACGCAGGTCGATCTTGAAAAATTCTTCATAGAACAAAAACGTCAACATGAGGTAAACTTAAAAGACAATCGTTTTTGGCTGAATTCGCTGAATGAGGTGCTCACAAATGAGGAGGAGTTCGTATCAATTGTCAATATCCAGGAAGATATGAAAAAAGTAACCGTAGAGTCGGTTAAGGCGGTAGCCAACAAATATTTGGATGAAGACCAATTATTCAAATTTATCTTACTACCAGATGCTAAGTAAGCAATTGGTTACGTTATCATACGAAAAAGGGCTTTCCATGGAAAGCCCTTTTTTTATGTACATTAATCGTTGAATTTTCTCTTTTGTCGCCTGTATAAAATAAATATTACAATAGCTAGCAACAGAATGCCAATTAAAACATAACCGGTTGGCGATGATTCAGTTTGATTCACAGATGGAGTTTGCCCCATCAAATCGGAAAGAAACCCACTCAACACCAAGCCACACAACCATCTTTTCATAATAATACGATTTAATAACCAATTTGAATCTACTCAAATTAGCTTTAAAAAGCAATAGTGATGCCAACTAAATTTTTTGCCGCTTGTTTTTAATAAAATTTACTAATTCTGCTACGTAGTTGGAAGAAAAATCAAAACGACGCCCGCTGTTTCATAAATTTTGCCGATCGGAACGGTATATCCGAGTTTCAGTGCCGCTAGATATTGTGTTATAGCACGATCACGGTTTTCTAAGTAATTTTTCCAGACAGAAATAGCGCCTAGTTGTGCAAAACCATATTCAATGTAATAAAAAGGAACCTCAAAGATGTGTAACTGCTTGTGCCAAAGGTATTGTTCCGCTTCTTCGTGATTGTTCCAGTCTGCAAAACCTCCGCCAAAAGTCCGATAAATTTCTTTCCAAGCTTGGGCGCGCTGTTCTACCGTGTGCGCGGGGTTTGTGTAAAGCCAATGTTGAAATTTATCCACCGTAGCTACCCACGGTAAGGTGGATAAAACATCGTCCAACTGTTCTTTCTGAGCACGCTTCAAATCATCGGGCTCTGTTAAGAAGTGATGCCATTGTTCCATAGATAATAATTCCATTGACATGGACGCTAATTCTGCCACTTCCGAGGGCACGTCCTTAAAATCATTTAAAGGAAGTTCAGCACTTATAAACGTATGGATCGCGTGGCCGCCCTCATGTACCATCGTCGTGAGATCTCGCATCGTACCTGTCGCATTCATAAATATGAATGGTGCGCCAGATTCGTATAACGGATAATTATATCCACCAGGCGCTTTTCCTTTCCGACTGTCTACATCAAATAATCCATTCATTTTCATCGTGCTGATGCATTCACCCATATAAGGATGCATAGCCGCAAATGCTTGTTCGGTTTTGTCAATCAACTGTTGACCAGAATCGAAAGGTTTCAAAGGAGGGAGGTTTGCTGGATCAACTTGCATATCCCACGGTTTCAATGCCGTTAACTGTAGCTTGGTTTGACGCTCATCTGCCAATTTTTGTAAAACGGGTACTACGTGATGCTCCACCGCGGTATGGAAAGCTTCACAATCTGCCACGCTATAATCAAAACGACCCATCGCTACAAACATATAATCGCGGTAATTCGTAAATCCAGCATTAAGAGCAACTTGATGACGAAGTTGTAGCAAATCTTGAAAAATATCTTCTAATGCTTGAGTTTGTTCCAGACGCACGGCCGTAATCGCTTCCCAAGCTTCTTGGCGAACGGCACGATCGGTATCCAACAATCGTGTAGCGGCCTGCTGCATCGTATATTCTTCGCCATTGAGCTTCACAGACATACTGCCTACGATAGTTTGATAGGCCTGCTGCTTAAGCTGAATCTCGGTAAATAAAGGGATATTCTCGGTGCGAAAAATCTCTAAAGCTTTTTTTACTTTTCGCAGATAGATGAAATAGCGATCGTGATTGAGCGCGTTTGTCCACGGACTGGCTATTAATTTCTGATCCAATAAGTTTTGCAATGGAGCAATCTTCGGCTCTATTTCGGTTGTGAAGTAGCGGAAATCTTCAGCATATTCCTCATTGTCCGTATGGCATGTCATTTTAATATAGCGCCAAGCCTGATCCTCTTGCAGTACGGCATCAAGCTCATTGCGATCCGACATCCACTTTTCGAGCTCGGATAGGTCGTTTATTTCTCGCTGTTGTAATTCTGTAAATAATTTCTCCAGATTCTTCCACTTCATTGGTAGATCCTGCGGTACATATGTTCTTGGCTTTGCCAATGTCGTCTTCATATTATGTGCGTTTGTGATGATGCACGAAATTACTTATTTTTTTGATACCTCAATTGCTGGCCTAAGCATGCGAAAAAGCTCGTCGAAATGCACTATATTTGCCGATTATAAAAAGAGACGGTAGAACCTAGTATGGAGCATATACGCAATTTTTGCATCATCGCGCACATTGATCACGGAAAGAGTACCTTGGCCGATAGATTGTTGGAATTCACCAACACGATTACGCAGCGCGAAGCGCAGGCGCAATTATTGGACAACATGGACCTGGAGCGCGAGCGCGGCATCACGATTAAGAGTCACGCTATCCAGATGGATTTCATACGAGACGGACAAAAGTACACGCTTAATCTGATTGATACACCGGGTCACGTCGATTTTTCTTATGAAGTTTCTCGGTCGATCGCAGCTTGCGAAGGAGCATTACTTATTGTTGATGCTTCGCAGGGTATTCAAGCACAAACGATTTCGAATCTATACCTAGCCTTAGAGCACGATTTAGAGATAATTCCCATCTTAAATAAAATGGATCTGCCTGGCGCGATGCCAGAAGAGGTAAAAGATCAGATTGTGGAATTGATTGGCGGAAAACGCGAAGATATTATTCCTGCCTCGGGCAAAACCGGTATGGGTATTCCAGATATTTTGGATGCGATCATCGATCGTATTCCTGCGCCAGTTGGTGATCCAAATGGCGAGTTGCAAGCCTTGATTTTTGACTCGGTATTCAATTCTTTCCGCGGTATCATGGCTTATTTCAAAGTCGAAAATGGCGAGATTCGCAAAGGTGATAAAGTAAAATTTGTGGCCACAGGAAGAGAATATTTTGCCGACGAGATCGGTACATTGAAGCTTAATCAAGTTGCCAAAGATGTCATCAAAACGGGTGACGTAGGTTATATTATTTCTGGCATTAAAGAAGCCAGAGAAGTAAAAGTAGGAGACACCATTACGCACAAAGAACGGCCTTGTGCGTCGGCTATTCAAGGATTTGAGGAAGTAAAACCGATGGTTTTCGCGGGTATTTATCCGGTAGATACCGAAGATTATGAAGAATTACGCGAATCCATGCACCGCTTGCAATTGAATGATGCTTCGCTGGTATTCGAACCCGAATCTTCCGCTGCATTGGGTTTTGGTTTCCGATGTGGATTTTTGGGCATGCTTCATATGGAGATTATCCAAGAACGTTTAGAACGCGAGTTCAACATGACGGTGATTACCACGGTGCCCAACGTATCTTACAAAGCTTATCTGACCAAAGATAAAGAAGAAGTAGTGGTACACAACCCTTCCGATCTTCCAGACCCAAGTAAGTTGGACACGATCGAAGAACCGTACATTAAAGCAAATATCATTACCAAATCCGATTTTGTCGGTCCGGTCATGTCTTTGTGTATTCAAAAAAGAGGTACAATAGTCAACCAATCATATTTAACTTCGGACCGCGTCGAGTTGGTTTTCGAAATGCCAATGGGAGAGATTGTATTCGACTTTTACGATAAGTTGAAAACAATTTCCAAAGGATACGCATCGTTTGATTATCATCAAATTGGGTACCGTACCTCCGATTTAGTACGTTTGGATATCCGTTTGAATGATGAGCCGGTCGATGCATTATCATCACTTATTCACCGTAGCAACGCATATGATTTTGGTAAGAAAATCTGTGAAAAGCTAAAAGAGCTATTGCCTCGGCAGCAGTTCGAGATTCGTATACAGGCGTCGATCGGTGCTAAGATTATCGCTCGCGAAACTATTTCCGCTTTGCGTAAGGACGTTACGGCAAAATGTTATGGCGGTGATATTTCACGTAAGCGTAAGTTGCTTGAAAAACAGAAAAAAGGTAAGAAACGCATGCGCTCGGTAGGGAATGTAGAGATTCCACAATCGGCGTTTATGGCGGTTCTAAAATTGGACTAATCTATTTATTTGAGAACATAAATTATACATTATGCAATTACTAGACGGCAAAGTAGTATCGGCCAAAATAAAAGAAGATATCAAGCAGGAAGCTGCTGAATTTTTGAAAGAAACCGGTCGAAAACCTCATTTGGTCGCTATTTTGGTGGGAAATGATGGTGGGAGCGAAACCTACGTAGCCAGTAAGATGCGTAACTGTGAAATGGTCGGGTTCGATTCGACCAATATTCGCTACGGCGTCGAAATCACCGAAGCCGAATTGATTGCCAAGATCAAAGAAATTAATACGGATGCATCTATTGATGGGTTAATCGTACAATTGCCTCTGCCACCGCATATCAATCCAGATAAGATCACCGAAGCGATTGACTATCGTAAAGATGTGGATGGTTTTCATCCCGTAAATCTTGGTAGAATGCAGCGCAATTTGCCATGCTTCGTGCCCGCTACACCCTATGGCATTATGTTGATGCTGGATCATTATAATATCGAAACCGCCGGAAAAAAAGCGGTGATCGTTGGTAGAAGCAATATCGTAGGCTCGCCAATGAGTATATTGCTGGCTCGCAATACGCAGCCAGGAAACTGTACCGTAACGATAACCCACAGCCGTACACAAAATCTCCGCGAAGAAGTGTTGCAAGGCGATATCATTGTAGCGGCTATCGGAAAGAAAAATTTCGTAACAGCAGATATGATAAAAGATGGTGCAGTTGTGATCGATGTGGGTATTAATCGCGAAACATCTACTGAAACTAAATCGGGTTTCAAACTCTACGGAGATGTTGATTTTGAACATGTCGCTCCAAAAACATCATGGATCACACCAGTTCCCGGTGGTGTTGGGCTGATGACCATTATCGGTTTGTTAAAAAATACGTTGGAAGCCGCCAAAGGCACCATCTACAAAGATTAATCTTTGGTATAAAAATTGCCTTACATGAGCGTAAACTAAATTATTACGCTCATGGGCAAATCTATTTTCTTCGTCGCTGCACTGGTTTCGACTACGATGTTGATCGCGTGTAACTCTAACTCTTCACAAAATAGTTCCACATCAACAACTGAGGATACTTTGGCTAAAAGTACGCCTGGGCAACGCTTGGATCAGGTAATTGAAAATGTGGAGCAAAGCGCGGCACATACTACTGCAATGGCTCAGAGAGAAGTGAAAAAAGCTGAAGCTGCGATGCAAGAGGCCAAACAAGATCTGGCTGAGGCCAAAGATCGGGGCGATGCGAAAGCAGAAAAGGAAGCGCAAAAAGCATTAGACAAAGCGACGCAAGTTTGGGAAAACACCAAAAAAGGAGCTGAAAAGGCGGTAGATGCTACTAAAAATGCGGCGCGTAGAACTGGTGAGGCCGTAGACACGTCCTTACAAAGAGCTGGTCGCAAGGTAGATGACTTGCTAAACAAAGATTAGTTTTTTTTTCCTGTACAAAAATTCTGTTGCTATGACACTCACGTCAAAATACACTGCACTCATCGATCTTGTACATTCGCTCCAAATAGATCCACTGGACATTAAGGAAGGCGATTCGCATTTACGCATTAGCGGAGTAGCCCCTTCGGTAGATGCAAAAAATAAGGTTTGGGATTTGTACAACAGAATCGACCCAAATTATCTATCAGAAGATCTTTCTTTGGAATTGACCGTGCGAAACAGCGACTCCCTAAACGAAGCAAGTGTAAATTGTGTCGACGAGCCATTTGTGGCAGTCCGGCTTGGCCCTGGCGTAAACCAAGCAGTAGTCGCTGAGCTTGCACATGGAGATCGCGTACAAATTCTCGGTTTGACTAATCAAAACTGGTGTCTTATAAAAGTAAATGAGCAGATAGAAGGCTACTGCTATATCGACTATCTTTCTCTATAGGGGCATATTTTATTGGAAATTAATCGATACGATTTGGATTTATTCCAAATAGTATTTAGATTTGTTCCAATTAGATGAAGATGATCTGTCCTTTAGCAAATGTTGAGAAAGTGTTCGAGTCAGAACACGGTGTGGTGTATCAATGCAGCCGTCAAAACTGCTATTGGTTAGAATTTCAAGGTACGACAACTGCTTTTAAAATTTCCGATCTATTCTTATTTAAGAAACGCATTGATTCCATTGATATAGAAGCCATGTTGTCAGAATCGTCAAGATCATATGATTTTGAGATTGTTATGCCTTTTCGCACAGAGCGCTGCTATCTATTAAATGTCTCAGATATTCTTAATTTGAGAGAAATATTGGCTGGTACCAAATTTATGATTCAGCTCAATAGCGAAGTCAAACGTTGCCTTCGTAGGGGCTGTATATTGGCCTAAAATCACCACTTGTAATTATACTGATTCTAAACAAGTTACCGTCTATAAAAGTAATTTAGACTTAATTTGTATTACATTTTTATCCGCCTAATTTTGCATTGGTACCGTATCTTTGTATCAAACAAAAGCGTATAATACCTGTTGTCAGGATATTGAAGCTTTTCTAAAAAAGATATAACATGAAAGATTTATTGAAATTAAAATCTTCTTTAGCAGAAGAGATAGAAAACATATTGAACGCGCAAATAAAAGTAGAAGCTCATGCCTCTGCCTTATACTTAGCAATGTCAAGTTGGTGTGATGATCAAGGATTTGATAATGCAGCAAACTTCTTTGCAAAGCAATCTGATGAAGAACGCGCACATATGCTGAAATTGTTCAAATATGTAGGCGACCGTGGTGGCCGCGCTATATCACCAGAGATTACTAATGTACCAACAGATTTTGAGTCTTTCCGTGGTGTGTTTGAGCAAACTTTGGAGCAAGAAATGTTTGTTACTGAGCAATTTAATACTATTGCCGATTTGTGCATGAAATCTAAGGATTATGTCACGTTTAATTTC
Source organism: Sphingobacterium populi (assembly GCF_001586775.1). Lineage (GTDB taxonomy): Bacteria > Bacteroidota > Bacteroidia > Sphingobacteriales > Sphingobacteriaceae > Sphingobacterium > Sphingobacterium populi. The sequence continues at coordinate 625,008 of NZ_LQXS01000001.1, forward strand.
GTGCAGTGGTTTCTAGAAGAGCAAGTTGAAGAGGAGTATGTTGCTAGACGCATTATCGAATTATTCGACGTTATTGGAGAGCAAGGTACTGGTCTTTGGGAGATTGACAGACATTTGGTTAAGGTAACTTACGACGAAGCATAGTTTGCTGATCACTGTTTTCTCAGTTTGAGCATTTATATAAAGGGTTTAATATTATATTAAACCCTTTTTTTGTACAATAATTTCAAGATACAGCGTTATAATGTTAACTTACATTTGTCGGTTAACGAATATATTTTGTCACTGCCTTTTTAGATTGTGCGCGTGCATTTTAGACAGTTCATCTCACTCATGTCGATCATTTTATTTTGGGTAGGTCTTGCGAGTCAGGGCCATGCTCAAGTGCGGGGTAAAGTGATTACAGGAACGGTGATTGATTCTTTGCAAATCGGATTGAAAGGTGTCAACGTTTTTCTAGAAAGCGATCAAGATACACTTTATACCGTGACAAACGGCCAAGGTGTTTACCGTTTCCGTGGCGTAGTGGATCCAGAAATCAAGTTGAGCTATTCAATGTTAGGCAAAGAGCGGCAGACCGCTTACGTAAGCCTTTATGAGCATGATCCTAATCCACTGGTTTTATCACCTGTTATGCTGGTTTCGGGCATATCTTATATCGATCCTGTCCAAGTACTTCGCGCGGTTCCTATAGTGCATAAAGGCGACACGACACTATTTAATTTATCAGGATTTTCATACGAAAAGCAAGCCTTGCTAGAAGACGTACTTCGAAGTTCTTTGCCAGGTTTCAATGTACTGCGCGACGGCACCACATTTTATAACGGCCAAGTGATCACTTCTGTACAGGTCGATGGTCGCAAATTTTTTGGTGGCGATGTGCTGACTGCTACGAGAAATCTACCAGCAGATTATATCAAGCAAATCGAGGTGATTGATCATTATGGTGAAATGGCGGAGATCAAAGGCATCAAAAATTCAAAACCAGAGAAAATCATCAACATCGTCTTGCATGAAGATCGGAAAAAGATCATGTTTGGGCAGGCTACAGCAGGTGGTGGTACTAACGACCGCTATCTTGGTAGTGTTGGGTTGAATAAATTTGATCGCGGGCAGGAAGTATCTATTATCGCTTCAACCAATAATACAAATACCAGTCTATTTACTTTCGGTTCGCCGGATGGTGTTGGCGGTCGCTCAGCTAGCCTGTCAGATATTGGTGATTACGCCGATCAGGCCGATGGCTTGAATACAATTAACTCCTTTGGAATCAATTTTTCAGACAATATTGGACAGCGAAGTACATTGACTAGTAGTTATGCGTATTCGCAGCGAAAGAATCAGACGCTTGGTAACTCTTTACTACGCTCTACATATGACACATATCAAATTACTAAAACGGATGATTTTACATCCGTTAGCGATGATCGAACGCATAAGTTTGATTTCGAGCTCAATTCGCGTTTCAAAAATAACGATTTATTGAAGATCAAACCGTCAGTTATTTTAAACCGGTCTGTGCGAGACAATAAGCGTAATATTTTATTAAATAATGTGCGCGTAAGAAATGATGGTTGGTATCAAGACTCATCGACTATTGATCGACCAAACTACCAATTAAATGCATTGTATTCTAAGCACTTCCAAAATCCGAGGCGTAAATTAGTAGGAGATGTGCAGGTTGGGTACCAACGCAATGACAAGATAGAGGATGTATCAGAGCAATATGTGATTTATGATACGACTAGTGGTATACCGATGATTAGCCGTTTTAATCAACAGCAATTAGTTAATCAATATGATGCTACCAAATCTTTACGCGGTGCTGTATCGTATGTAGAACCATTTTTCGATCATAGCTTATTAGAAATTTCGTACGAATATGATTTGACCAATATCGAAATGTCTCGACGCGTGCGTTTGCCGTCAGAATTTTATACTCCAGTGGTCGATTCGTTGGGACTTAATTATGAGTATTTTTTCAGTAGTAATCGAACGGCATTATTGTACCAATACGAACCCAATAAGCGCTTTCGCGCAAATCTTGGTTTTGGCGTTCAACCTTTAAGATTATCTGGTGCTGTCGCAAACGACACGTTGCAGTATCGGTATGACAATATTAACTTGATTCCGTCTGCGATGCTGCGTTATCGTTTTAATGATGAGTTGGATTGGCAGTTCACGTATAATGGAAAGAATAGTCAGCCCAACTTTCTGCAGATAGCTCCGATCCGAGATAATACGAATTCACGATTAGTAATCGTAGGAAATCCATTGTTAAGGGCTGAATTTGTAAACCGTTTATCTACTATAGTTCGCAAATCGATTCCCAACAAAGGACAATATCTAGAACTTAATTTCGCATACAATTTTACAAGCAATAAAATAGTTGCTTCCAAAACCGCTAATTTTGATGAAACTGTACAAGAAACGTCTTTTATAAATACGGATGGCTACTACGAACTCAAGGGTTACTACACATTCAATAGCCCATTGTTCAACGACCAATTTCATTTAGAAACAACTGGTAACTTAGATTATTTCAATAATATTGTATTCGTCAATGCAGAACGTAGCCTGACGCGACAGTACCTTTTCGCTCAAAATCTTCAGCTCCGCTATAATTGGGATGAATACTTTGAATCTGTGTTTAATGCTAATTATTTATTAAATCAGGCGAATTTCGAACTGCCACAACAGCAGCGTATTGCAGCGCATTCTGCACTATTTAGTCTGGGCGGGCGCGGTTATCTAAGCGATCGTTTTATGCTTGGAGCCGAGATGTCACAGCGATGGTTTCGCGGTTATGTACAGGATATTACAGATGTGAGTCCGACGATCATTAATACGTATCTTGAATATTCGTTTTGGAAGAATAAAATGGCACTACTCCGGTTAGAGTGCTTTGATCTTCTGGATCAGAACAAGAATGTGGGCGTCGTTACCGAATATGTGGGCAATGATATTTTCGAATCTCGTAACAACAGATTAGGCCGCTATTTTATGCTAACGCTTAATATGCGTTTGCAACGCTTGCCCAAGTAAACAGCTGTCGTATCGTCTTGATAGTTAACACTATCTCTACATTATCTTCATGGTTACATAATGTACTCGCGCTGTGCAGCTTAGGCACTAAATGAAAAGATCATATTCTACTGTTTCATAATAATAAATCTTCCTGCAATATAGAGTGAACGGTGGCCAATGGAAAGATATGGAATATGTGCAAGCAGCAGATCCAGATTATACTTAAGATACACTTGCTGACGCAGTAGCATCTGGCAGAAGATCTTCGGCAAGTAAAATAACCCAAAATTAGATGGTGGCTTGCATCAGATTGAAGTACGCGCTATAGATCTGTTTGGCAAAGAACATCGTGCTGAGAAGTCGATTGAGGTAACACCTTAAAAAAGCTTAGGCTTAAACGTCGATAATTCAATACAATTCCGCGCATTACGCATCTAACTGGCGTAGAGCGTCGCGTTGTAGTTTGATACAGACGGCTTTATGACTGGGTGAAGATTCAGCCAATTGGGATTTTGTTTTCTTACTAGCCTTTCTTTCTGCATACGGGTAAAGTTTTGAAGTGTCTTTAGCCGATCCAATGCACCATTCTCCGTCGCGAATGTTTCCTCATATACTATTCGAGATAGAGATGTCAGTTGCGTATGTTGCGCAATGCTCATTTGATGTAATACCTCCAAAAGATTATTTGTCATCAAGGTTTCTAGATAACGTCTATTGCTGTCGGTAAGGATGACTATTTTATACATGCTGTTATTTTTTCCTACATAATAGATAGATTCCCATTTGGTAGTCTATCATATATTTGCTAATTTTATTGGCACAATATTACTAATAAATTTAGTCTTTCAAAAATTTACTAAGAAAAATGTCAAACATATCCACCAATCTCAAGTTTCTACGTAAGAAAAAGGGTCTTACCCAGCAGCAGTTTGCCGACGCGTTGGCTATCAAAAGAGCATCTGTTGGCGCTTATGAAGAAGATCGTGCCGAGCCCAAGTATGAATTGCTAAAGAAAATAGCCGATTTCTTCGATCTTACTATGGACGAATTGGTCGATCAAATGATCGACGAGAAGTGGAAACCGGCACCACGCGGTAGTGCTGCAAATTTGCGAGTATTGAGTATCACCGTGGATAAGGACGATCAAGAAAATATTGAATTAGTGCCGGTAAAAGCTAGTGCAGGTTATATGAATGGTTATGGAGATCCAGAATATGTGCGCGAATTACCGCGTTTTTCTCTACCCATGTTCAATCAAGGAACGTATCGCGCTTTTGAGATCAAAGGAGATTCCATGTTGCCACTACCTACGGGTAGTATCATCATTGCAGAGTATGTAGAAAATTGGATCGATATTAAAATAGGACAAACCTATGTAGTAGTGTCCAAATCTGATGGTATTGTATACAAGAGGATTGGTCAAAAATTTAAAGAAGATAAAGGCTTGCGATTGGTGTCGGACAACAAAACCTATGAACCTTACTGGGTGGAGTCGGCTGATATTTTAGAAGTTTGGAAAGCTAAAGCTTTTATCAGTACAGAATTGCCCGAGCCCAATCCAGAGCCTACGTTAGAAGCATTGAGTTCCATGATGGCACAGATGCAGAAAACGATTAATGCGGTGGCAGATAAGAAATAGCCTATAATGCTTATAATCCAGTCCACGTACTCGTTACTATTTCTATAAAATCCATGATAAGGCAGCTGGTCTTTTGCAGTAAAATATACATAACGTTTACATTAAGTTAATTTTAGTTTGTCTTTCCTACAAATCTAATAGCACCTATCACGATTCGATAGGTGTTTTAGGTTAAACCGTACCAGCTTTCGGTGAATGATCATTATTTTTCGGCCAAAAGAACGATGGGCTTTTAAAAATTGTTGGTTTTGAAATGAATTGTCGGATTTAGCGTCATTTTTACAAATTAGTCGTAATTTAAAGCATTAATTCGAACGTTGGACTGCGATAAATATGAAAGATATGACGCCTCAAGATAATAAACAGGAAAACACTCAGGTAAGTGCGGTTGACCTACAGGACGAGATTCACCACGTCAACAATCCCGTTTTAGAGTTACCAACCATTGAGAAGAAGTACTTGGGTCAAATTCGGGGTTATGTCAAAGAAGGTTCTTCGTTTTATTTCACCGATGGCAAAGCCAAGGTGGAAGTCAAACTATTTTCGGACGAAATTATTCGGGTACGCCTTGCACCAGAAGGTGTCTTTTTGGCTGATTTTTCCTATGCGACTGTACAATTAGCCAGTGGCCCAACTTCGTATACGATCGAAGAAGACGACGACAGATACCAAATAAATACGGCAAAAACTTCCTGTATAGTACGTAAAGCAGATTTTCATATTTCCTTTGCAGACACCGAAGGAAAGGTAACCAATCAGGATGCGAAAGCTATGCACTGGGAAGAAAATGTTGATTTTGGTGGATACTATGTGTATTGTACGAAGTCTGCTCCAGCAGACGAAGTGTTCTACGGTTTGGGCGACAAAGCTTCCAACCTCAACCTACGCGGACATAGGGTTAAGAATTGGAATTCTGATACCTATTCTTATGCTTTCAACCAAGACCCACTATATAAAACCATTCCTTTTTATCTCGGTGTGGTAGAAGGACAATCCTACGGAATTTTCTTTGATAACACTTTCAAAACCTATTTTGATTTTGCGGCAGAGCAACCGGATCAGACTAGTTTCTGGTCTGAAGGAGGCGAACTGCAATATTATTATATACAAGGTCCGCAAATGCTCGATGTGGTACGCCGCTATCATCAATTGACAGGTACTCATTATTTACCACCGCTCTGGGCGATCGGCTATCATCAATGTCGTTGGAGCTACTATCCCGAGAAAATGGTGCGCGATGTGACGACAGAGTTTCGCAAAAGGCAGATTCCTTGCGACGCTATTTATCTTGATATTGATTATATGGATGGATATCGCTGTTTTACCTGGAATAAAAAGTACTTTCCGGATCCTCGTAAGATGATTGCAGATTTGGCTGCCGACGGATTTAAGACGGTCGTTATGATCGATCCCGGAATCAAAGTTGATGAGAATTATTGGGTTTTTCAGGAAGGACAAGCCAATAATTATTTCTGTCGTCGAGGAGATGATTATTTTATGGAAGGTTTTGTGTGGCCAGGAAGATGCCAGTTTCCTGATTATACCAATCCAGAAGTACGTGATTGGTGGGGTGGCCTATACCAAGGTTTGGTAGAGGATGGTGTCGCTGGTTTTTGGAATGATATGAACGAGCCGGCAGTCTTTGGTCGTGGCACATTTCCAGATGATGTACGGCATCACTACGATGGCTACCGAGGATCGCATCGTAAAGCGCATAATATCTACGGTATGCAGATGGTGCGCGCTACGTACGATGGTTTGAAAAAACTGTATCGCGATAAGCGACCATTTACAATAACACGTGCGGCTTATTCGGGCGTGCAGCGCTACTCGTCGGTATGGACAGGAGATAATATTGCGACTTGGGAACACCTTCGTATTGGTTTGCTACAATTACAGCGGCTTTCCGTTTCCGGACTTTCGTTTTGCGGTACAGATATCGGCGGCTTTACCGGTAATCCAGATGGTGAGTTGTATACTCGTTGGATGCAGTTTGGCGTTTTTTCACCATTTATGCGTGTCCATTCGGCGGGCGACACCCGCGATCGGGAACCCTGGAGCTTTGGATCAGAATGGGAAGCGATCTGCAAAAAATTTATCGAGCTGAGGTATCAGCTGATACCTTATATCTATACGGCTTTTTGGCAGCAACATAAATACGGTGATCCTATCCTGCGACCCATTGCGATGCTGGAGCAACATATTCCGCAAAATCTGCGTAGAGAAGAAGAATTTGCCTTTGGAGATCATATTTTGGTGTCGCCGGTATTGAATCCTGGTCAAAGCAGTAAGACAGTGTATTTGCCGGCAGGCAGTTGGTACTATTATTTTGACTGTACTAAGTACGAGGGCGGCCTCGAGCATCAGGTAGCTACACCGTTGGATGAGATGCCGATCTTTGTGCGTGGTGGTAGTTTGATTCCTGAACACCCGATCATGCAGCATACTGCCGAAACGAAAATACCCGTACTGACGCTTCGTCTGTTTTTCGCGGAAGGTCGTTTTAATTCCTATCTATATCACGATCAAGGTGATACCTTTGGTTATGAAAGCAAAGAATACGCCTGGAGACATTTTATTGTAGAGGGTGAAGCAGCTTCTTTAAAGATCTCGCAATTGGCCGAAGGACATTATAGGCCATACCATGCTGAATACAAGATTTATCTGATTGGTATGCCGTCCGTACTTTCTGGTATGAAGGTAGATGGTATGCTTGTTCCCATTGAGAAAGATCAAGACGGTGCCTACATCTTGGTAGATGCGGAATTCAAAAAAATAGTTGCTCAGACGTAGAACAATGACTACATTCTGGCGTTCATAAGTTGGATAGAATGTATAAGAAGGCATCCTACATAAGTTTTTAAATTACAAGACGATAATAATCAAAATATGGGAGAGCCTGTGGTGGCATTTACCTTGTTCACCGAATACGACATTATGTTATTCCGTTCCGGAAAACACTACAAATTATACGAAAAACTAGGTTCGCGTACGGCTCAAGTCGATGGTGTCGATGGTGTATATTTTGCGGTGTGGGCGCCCAATGCTAATTATGTTTCTGTAATTGGAGATTTCAACGATTGGAATTCTTCATCACATCCATTAAAGGTGCGCTGGGATCAAAGCGGAATTTGGGAAGGTTTTATTCCGCATCTTACAAACGGAACGACTTACAAGTATCATATTGGTACTGCTGCTGGTGAGAAGCTGGAGAAAGCCGATCCTTTTGCGATCCGCACTGAAGTGCCGCCACGTACTGCATCGATTGTCGATACGACTTGGTACACGTGGAAAGATAGCGATTGGATGACGAGGCGCGAGCGTCACAACGCTTTAGATAGCCCGATGTCAGTATACGAAATGCACTTGGGCTCTTGGATGCGAGATCCTAACGATCCCGAGCGTTTTCTGAATTATCGAGAAATAGCTGCACAATTAGTTCCATATATTCGGGAGATGGGCTTTACGCATGTTGAGTTTATGCCTGTCATGGAACATCCCTATTACCCATCGTGGGGTTACCAGATTACGGCTTACTTCGCCTGCACGTCTCGTTATGGCAGTCCGCAAGATTTTATGCATTTAATTGAGGCTTTGCATCAAGCAGATATTGGTGTGATTTTGGATTGGGTGCCCTCGCATTTTCCGGGCGATGCGCACGGTTTATTTAGGTTTGACGGCACGCATTTGTTTGAGCATGCCGACCCCAAAAAAGGTTATCATCCCGACTGGAAATCTCATATCTTCAATTATGGCCGTAATGAGATCAGAGCTTTCCTGATTAGTAATGCGCTATTTTGGCTGGATCGCTACCATATCGATGGCTTGCGCGTAGATGCTGTAGCATCGATGCTATACCTCGATTATTCGCGTAACGCTGGTGAGTGGGATACCAACGAACATGGCGGTAATGAAAATCTCGAAGCTGTATCTTTTCTCAAAGAATTCAACGAAGCCGTATATAGCCATTTTCCAGATGTGCAAACCATTGCCGAAGAATCCACTTCGTGGGCTGGTGTGAGCAAGCCGACTTTCCAAGGAGGATTAGGTTTTGGTATGAAATGGATGATGGGATGGATGCACGATACGCTGAGCTATTTCAAAGAAGATCCTATCAATCGTAAGTACGCACACGATAAAATGACTTTTGCTACGGTATACGGTTTTCATGAAAATTTTATGCTGCCTTTCTCGCACGACGAAGTGGTGTATGGCAAACAGTCCATGTTGTACAAAATGCCAGGTGATGATTGGCAGCGAGTCGCCAATCTTCGCAGCTTGTATCTTTATATGTTTACGTTTATAGGTACGAAGTTGCTATTTATGGGCGCGGAATTTGGCCAAACTGCCGAATGGAATGTCGATCAATCTCTGGATTGGCACTTACTGGATTATGCGCCGCATCAAGGTGTGAAAAAATTGGTCTCGGCACTTAATGCGGTCTACAAATCAGAGCCTGCCTTGTACGAAAAGGCATTTAGCCCGGAAGGGTTTGAGTGGGTGGAGATGAATGATCGCGATCAAGGCGTTTTTGCTTACCTCCGTAAAGGCACGATCGTGAGAATGATTTGCTGATTGTACTAAATCTAACTCCTGTAGTTAGGTCGCAATTTCGTGTAGGCGTTCCTTGTGAAGGAGTTTGGCAACCAATATTCAATACTGATGATACGACTTTTTACGGCAGTGGCATACGCCTTACAAAATCATTAGCCGAGCCAATCCCATGGATGCATCGCTCACATTCGATTGCGCTGGATTTGCCACCATTAGCAGGAGTAATTTACAAACAAAAAAACCTCAAAAGCAGAAAAGTTAAAGGCAAATAATTAAGAACATGAAAGTTATCCATTTAAGTGTAGAATGCTATCCCGTAGCAAAAGTAGGTGGATTAGCAGATGTAGTAGGTGCTTTGCCAAAGTATCAGCGTACGATGGGTATTGATGCATCTGTTGTCATGCCATGGTATGATAGGCCATTTCTACAGCAACATAAGACAAGCTCGGTCTTCACTGGCACCATTGCCCAAGGTGAGCAAATGCTAGCATACGAGGTGCTTCGAGAAAAAGATAATTCGTTGGGCTTCCCGCTGTATTTTATACGGATACCTGGCAAGTTGGATCGGCCAGAAGTGTATTGTTATCCTGATGAAGCCGAACAGTGGATAGCATTTCAACATGCTTTTTTAGACTACCTACATGCACAAGATGAGCTTCCCGATGTGGTGCATTGTCATGATCATCATGTAGGGCTTACGCCATTTCTTTTGCAACATAGTCTGCAATATCGCGATCGACTAGGCGATATCACGACTTTATTTACCGTGCATAATGGGCAATATCAAGGCTGGATGAGTTGGGACAAAAGTAACTTACTTCCAGCTTATGACTCTTGGAAGTGGGGTTTGCTAGATTGGGACGAAGTGATTAATCCTATGGCGGCAGCTATTAAATGTTGTTCGGCCTACACAACCGTGTCGGAGGGATATCTTCAGGAATTGTATCAAGATGCAAATGGTTTGCAGGATTTGTTTAGGATGGAAGCGGCCAAAGCCGAGGGTATTGTGAATGGTATCGATGAAGCGGTATGGAATCCTGAAACAGACGAAAGTTTAGAGAAAAATTACGGTGTACGTACGGTGCGATCGGGCAAAAATGCGAATAAGAAATGGTTAAGCAATGCCTATGGATTTGATGCGTCTAAGCCACTTATCGTGTTCATTGGCCGTTTTGCCTACGAGAAGGGAGCTGATTTATTACCAAGTATTATAGACGAATTATTTGCCCTTGCACAGGAAGATTTTTGCGTTTTTATATTAGGATCTGGCGATGCCGAAATCAGCGAGCAGCTTGCCTCACGGAAGTCGAGATACCCAGAGCGTCTGGCTACTTTCTTTGGATACAATGAAGAGTTGGCCCATCGCGTGTACGCAGCGGCAGATCTATTATTGATGCCGTCGCGTGTAGAACCATGTGGTTTGAATCAGCTTTACGCTATGAAGTACGGTACGATACCTATTGTACGTAACATAGGCGGATTGAAAGATACTGTGCTTGATATCGCTGCAGAAGGAGGTTACGGATTTGTATTTGACGAGGCCGATGCTACAGAAGCGGCTAATGGTGCCATTCGGGCATTGCAGGTGTTGAACGATAAAAAGCAGGTAGATCAGATCCGAAAAAGAATTATGAAGTTGAATTACTCTTGGGAACAGTCTGCCATGAAGTATGAAAAATTATATCACCATTTTGTTAAACATAAGTTATGATACACAAAGTAGTTTCCATAGTACTTGGTGGCGGTCGTGGTACACGCCTATATCCCTTAACCGATCAGCGATCCAAGCCAGCTGTTCCGATTGCAGGTAAGTATCGTTTGGTCGATATTCCGATATCCAACTGTCTGAGCTCGGGATATAATAAAATCTTTGTGCTAACACAGTATAACTCTGCATCCCTCAATAAGCACATTAAAAATACCTTTAATTTTAGTGTTTTTAGTACCGGCTTCGTAGATATTTTGGCAGCAGAGCAAACGAATGAAGGCGATCGTTGGTTTGAAGGTACTGCAGATGCTGTGCGGCGCACGCAAAAGAACTTGATTGGTGTTGATTATGATTACATTTTGGTGCTTTCTGGTGACCAATTGTACCAAATGGATTACTCGAAGTTAATTGATTTCCATGTAGAAACTCAGGCGGAGATCACTCTAGCAACGATTCCGGTAACGGCTAATGATGCGACGGGGTTTGGTATACTAAAAGCCAATGAGAAGAATGAAATCGAATCATTCATCGAAAAACCATCCACAGATTTGCTGGTAGATTGGGCTTCTGAAGTTCCAGAACATCTGGAGAAAGAAGGTCTTAAATATCTGGCATCCATGGGTATATATGTTTTTTCTAAAGGTGTATTAAAGCAATTGCTAGAGGAAAATCCTGGAATGGATTTCGGTAAGAATATCATTCCCGATGCCATCGGAGTAAATCGGGTCATGAGCTATCAATTTGAAGATTATTGGACGGACATTGGTACGATCAGTTCTTTCTTCGAAGCCAATATCGGGTTGACAGAAGATATTCCAAAGTTCAACTTGTTTGATAATCCTGTATTTACGCGCGCGCGTATGCTGCCTCCTTCCAAATTTGGTGGAACCACAGTAGATAATAGTATTGTGGCAGATGGTTGTATTGTGCATGCCGACAAGATCAGTAGATCGGTCATTGGTATTCGTTCTCGCATTGGTATTGGCACAGTAATACGTACTACGTACATGATGGGAGCCGATTATTATGAAAAGCTGGATGACTTGATTGAGCTTTATCATACGCAAGAACCACCGCCGATTGGAGTCGGTAACCGCTGCTATATAGAAAATGCTATTTTGGATAAGAACTGCCGCATTGGTAACGACGTTCGCATCAAAGGAGGTGGAAAATTAGAAGACGGCGACTATGAAAAATACGCTGTAGTAGACGGAATCGTCATCATTAAGAAAGGTGTGATTATCGAAAATGGTTTTACGATAGGGTAGATGCCCTACTTTCCTCGGATGTTGGATTTTAGCATTCGAGGAAAGTAGGATTTATTACGTGATCGAATTAGATCACTTGATAATGCACTAAAGCATTCCAAATACCATCTTTATCCACATGGTCGGTCACATAATCTGCCATTTCTTTGACGGCAGGGTTCGCATTTCCCATAGCCACGCCGACGCCTGCATATTTTAGCATTTCTATATCATTGCCACCATCGCCAAAGGCCATCGTTTCGGATACATCCAAGTCAAAATAACGGCAAAATGTTTCTATGCCTACTTTTTTGCTTTGCCCATTAGGGTTGACATCTGCAAATGTCGCAATCCAACGTGTTGCGATTGAGTTTGGCATGACTTCAGCCATGAATGCGTCTTCATTTTCGGGAGCTATGAATACATTAACCTGAAGGATGCTAGAGGTATCCAAAGTTTCGAAATCTACCAATGGAGGTGTGGGCAGATTCACTGTTTCGTACATCATATCTATTTCTGGTGTGATATGGTGGATCGTAACTTCCTTTTCGGACATCAGTGAAAAACTAATAGGAGTATGTTTGCTATAATTAATCAATCGCTCAATATCGGCAGGATCCATCGTGGCTCGGTGCAGGATTGTTTCATCCTTACCAACAACACAATATCCTCCATTGAAGGTGCTATAGCCGTCAAACCCAATGGGCTTGATATGATCTAAATTGTTGATGGAACGACCGGTAGAAACGATTACCTTAATTCCTTTATCCTTTAACTTTTGAATAGCATCTAAGGTAGATTGGGGTACTTTGTGCGTGTTAAAACTAATTAGGGTACCATCTATATCGAAGAATACAGCTTTTATATTAGGTAATTGCATGCACAAACATATCATTATTTGCGATTATATCCTATCAGACAGGGTAGGAACAGCCTATAAATAATAGTAACTTTGTACGATATGAAATTCATACAGAAATCGGATGTAATGGAGTTGCTGAAAACGCATGTTCCTTCTACAGAGTTTGTGAAAGCCACTTTGGGTAGCTATAAAGGCCAAGAGGCAGATCTCAAAAATCTTTATCTGAAACCTGTTACAATAAAGAATGGATATCACATATCGTTTACCTATAGATATGCCCGTCGCGATATTGTTAAAAATTATCCGGTAGCTGTGGTTAGCGATATGCTAGTTGCATTTTGTGATCGGGAAGAATTTCATTCTTTTACCTTATTCCTACAACATCAAAATATCTTTTTGCAGTTCCATCCAAAAAAAGGATGGCATTACCGTGTGCAAGCAGTAGAATGCTGTTCTGTGCCCGATCTTGAACATAATAAGCAAAAGCAAAGAAAGATTACCAATACAGATAGTGCGTATTGGCATGCATTGCGATTGACCGATGCTGAAGGTAAGGTTTATAAAAATGCGCAAGACAAATGGAAGCAGATCAATCATTATATTGAAATCTTGAGTACTAGCTTGTCCGAATTGCCAGAAAATGATACGATACGCATCGTCGATATGGGCGCTGGTAAAGGATATCTCACATTTGCTTTGCATGATTATCTTTCGCAGCATACCAATAGTAAGATTGAGACAGTCGGTGTCGAATTTCGCCAGGATTTGGTAGATTTATGTAATCGGGTTGCGAGGCAATCGGAACTTAACGGCTTACACTTTGTAGAAGGTACTATTGAAGCGTACCAACCTACCGTACCAATCGATGTATTGATTGCCTTACATGCTTGTGATACAGCGACTGATGATGCGATATATAAAGGTATTCTGCATAAAGCTAACCTCATTGTAGTGGCGCCCTGCTGCCACAAACAGGTGCGACGAGAACTAGCACGTATCAAGAAAACGAATGAGTTGGACTTTATGACGCGACACGGAATCTTTATGGAGCGCCATGCGGAAATGTTGACCGATAGTATTCGTGCATTACTAATGGAATTTTATGGTTATCAGACCAAAGTTGTCGAATTCATATCGGATGCCCATACACCAAAAAATGTGTTAATCATTGGCATACGCAAAAAGGTAAATCCTATCAGACAGGAGCAGATTCAGACCAAATTAAAGGATTTAAAAGCTTTTTTTGGGCTTGAATCTCATTATTTGGAAATGTTGCTCAAAGATGCAGCAATGTTGGTAGATTAAAAATTAGCACTTAATCCGCCATAGAAGTTGCGTGTAGGAGATGGATTAAAATAGCGTCCGCCAAATGCATTGATATCGTTACCCAGACTATAGGTTTGGTTAAGTAGATTATCTCCACCTACAAAAACTTGTATTTGCCAATCGCGCATAGTTGGGATCTGCCAATATGCTTTTGCTTGCAGCAGATTGTATCCATTGGCATAAGCTGTATTTGCATCGTTTAATGGGATGGATGAAGTATGATTGTGCATAATGTTTAGTCCTGTACCATATGGCAATTGCATATTAAGCGAATTAACCGATATCCATGTTGGTATTGAAGTGACTTTATTGCCACTATGATCAACATTTTCACCACCTTCCGATACCGTATAAATTTGGAATTTATAATCCTGATAGGTTAGCGCCGCAGAAACGCTCATTGCACGAATAAGGCCTGTCGACCGTGGTGTGATTAGCTGTCCCATTACTAATAACTCGATTCCACGTTGATCGATATTTCCAGCATTTACGAAAAACTCCGCTCCATTTTCTCGAAGCTGACGTACAATTCCTTCTTTCAGACGGTATTGATATGCACTCATGTCTACTAACCAGCGTCTATTTTTTGTTTCGGCACGAATACCGATTTCATAATTATAGCCGCCCTCTGCTTGAAGATCAGCATTAATATTATTATCTGAAGAGCGTACCTCCGCAATCGTAGGTGGAGAATATCCTTTGGATACTGAAGCACGAGCTGCCAACTGTGGCGCAAGAAGATAAGATAGTGCAAATCTTGGCATCCAGCTCGCTCCAAAACTAATATCACCGCGATTGTTATCCACAACAGGAAACCGTTGTGTAAAGCGAATACCATTGTAATTCAATCCCATCGATACTTCGGCGGTTAATTTTTGGAAAAAAGTACCTGCAGCTCTATAAAAATAAAAATGTTGACCATTACGTAGGTCATCAAAGCTCTGTGGAGCTCCTTTAACACTTGCCAAATTATCAAAGTTTTCAATTTTGTACCAGCCTGTTTGTGCCTCCATTCCGAGTTGCATTTGCCAAGTCATCCAGTCCAGTTGTTCTGGTGTGTACGAAACATAAGTTCTAAATCCTGCGTTTCGTTCGTCGCGATGTTCGAAATTGGTGATAAAGGGATTTTGAAAGTCCGTGAAGCTACCAAACACACTGGCACTATGCATCCAATGATCACTGATTTGATATTCATGCACCAAACCCGAGATCAAGGTTTTGTTATATATTGCCGCTTGTTGGTCTTCTGCGCCTGGCATGGTAGGCGTAGACGGTCTTGCTTGACGTGGATTCTCGTCAAACTGTGCTTGCGTGAGTCCACCAGGCGTTTGATAAGACAAATCCGAATAAATGGCTAATAGCTTGATTTTGGTTTTGGGATGATATTGCCACTGATGAGCCGTTTGTAGATACAATCTTTTAAGACCTGTATGATCGCGATAACCATCAGATCGCGTGTACGCTTGATCGAAAGAAAATTGATACCGTTCGTTCAACTGTTGTCGGTGACTCAATTGCTGGTTTAGTGTGCCAAATGATCCGCCAGATAGCAATACTTGTGTGCTAGGGTCAAACGCATCTAACCCGTAAGGTGATATACGAACAACGCCACCAGAGTTTGGCCCGAAGAGCGAACCATCAGGTCCTTTGATAATCGTGATCTGTTGTATTCCTACTGGATCCAAACTATTTAGGTAACTATTGCCGCCAGCGTCAGTTAACGGAATTTCGTCAATATAAATCTTCGTGTTGCGTACACCAAAAGGAGAACGAAGCATACTTCCGCGCAGCGCCAAACGATAACTTCCGGGAGAGCGTTCTTCCATACGTACACCAGGTGTGTTGTTGATAGCTGGTAGTAGTGTGGCGGGCATTTGTGCGGTAAGCTGATCGCGCGTAATAACTTTCGCCGAAGAAGTATGTTCTAAAAAAGGCTGGCTACTAAAATAGGAACGAATAGTTACCGGTGCAATCTCATGTCGTACACTATCTTGCTCATTTTGTGCAAGCACGGGGCTGCAAAGTAAGCAAAGGAATGCCGAACGCAAAAAAGATATCGTCGAAGACCGCATAGTTAATATGAATTGTGTGTTGTACAAAATAGTTAAAAGGCTTCATTCAAACCCAGAAAAAATCCGCGCTGACCAAATCGGCCTACTGCGTAATCTATACAGAGATTGGTGCGTGTTGTTTTATTAAATAAAACGCGTAGTCCAGCGCCGCCCGCCGGCTGCCAGTATCGGAATAGCTTCGTGCCCATTTGATCGTTCGCAGTTTGTGCGTTCGCAAAAACGACACCGCTCAAAAACCTGTTATCCATAATCGGAAAACGGTATTCTAATTCTGTATAATAGAATGAAAGACCTTTAAAGTAACCAAAGGTATAACCACGCCCACTGCGAGCGTAGGCATCTTTACCAGTTCCTGGCAAATCTAGGTAGGGTAAATAATCATTTCCCAATTTAAACGACCCTAAGCTCCAGAATGCTAATACGTGGTTCGATTCGTTTCGAGACAGATTCCAATATTTACGAAAATCAGTGACTAGTTGAAGGGCGCTATGTCTGCTACCCATCCAAGTTTGATTGGATCGAAGCACTACGTCCGCATAAATTCCCTTATAAGCATTGTTGGGATTGTCACGCGTCATGTATTGAAAATTGAGCATAAGGCCGTTGTTGTTATTTCTAGTGTCATCAAAATCGTTCCATTCACTGTAGATACGATTGGGCGAAATATCTTCTTCGTTATTGACCGATATTCCGCGCTTCAACTCAAAAAACACACCAGCACCTACAAACATTCCAGGAAGCAGCTTTTTGTATAAGCGTTCACTAAAATTGTAAACATTATAATTGTAGGTAAATCGGTTACGCTCGGGATTGTTCAAGATAAGCTCATCGGGTGTAGGATTGGGAAGCGGCCGACCGATACCAAGCCCATAGTCCAAACCAACCATGCGTGCGATATTGATACTACCTTTTAGATTCCACTTATTTTCGTTGGTATAAATATCGTGATTAAGGTAACCGACAATTATTCCGCGTGTAGTAGCGGATAGCGCTGTGGCAAATGTTGACATTGTAGTATTTTCACGATCACCAAAAACGTGGCCGGCGACCATCTTTACGCCGATCTGTGCCCCAATACTTGGATTATAATTGACATTAGGTAAATAAGCTACACCAGATCTTCGTTTTGGTACATCTGTGGTATCTTTACGAGGAAAAATACTTCTGTACGCGTCGACAATATCGTAAGCATCTTGATCTCCACGTATGGTGTCCGAACGGCTAATTGTGAATACCGTATCTTGTAATGTGCTGATACTATCGGCTTGCGCATAAGCCGATTGCGAAAGGACTAAAAATGTGACGAATACTAAAATGCGATTATAAACAAACACTATTAAAAAGTTTAAAATTTGTCATACATCCCCAAAAAACCTGTCAGCCCGCCAGTATGTATAATTAAAATTCGATCGCCAGTAGCGAAATAATTCTTACTAATCAGATCCATCAACGCATAGAATGACTTTCCCGTATATATGGGCTCAATCATGATGCCTGTACTTTGGACAAAATCTTTAATAAAAGCAAGTAATTCTGCCGTATACTTGGCGTATCCACCGAAATGGTATTCTGTATGGAAGCATATCATGTCTGGATCTACTCCAAGTGTCCGTATGTCACTTTTTAAAAAATCTCCACCTTTCAAAACAGGAACACTGTGTACTTTGGTCGATAAATTATGATTTATTATCGCAGATGCTACACCAGAAACAGTCGTGCCGGTACCGCTTGCGACAAAAATATGATCAAAATGCTGAGGTAATTCGTGCACAATCTCCTCGCAACCAAGTGTAGCTGCTTGTCCAAATCCACCCTCATCAATATATACCGCCTCTTGCTCCAGAAAGTTTTGGTCGAAAATAGTTTTTTTGTCCCGATACCGTGTACGATCGACGAACTGAAGATCCATGCCGTACAGGCGACACATTGTCAAAATAGGATTCGACACCGCCTCGCCTCGTACAAAACCGTACGTTTTGAAACCAAATCTTGCTCCTGCACAGGCAGTAGCCAATAAATGATTGGACCAAGCGCCTCCAAAAGTAACTAACGTATGTTTATGCTCTTCACGAGCTCTAGTAAGAACATACTTGAGTTTGCGCCATTTATTTCCAGATATAAACGGATGTATAAGATCATCACGTTTAACCGAGACATGCACTTGATGCTCACGTAGGAGGGGTAGGTCAAGAACCTCTACCGGGCTGTTAAAATGAAAATCCAAAGACATCAACCAAAGGTACTATTTCTTTCTGCATCCTTCATATTTTCAAAAAATAGGTACTTTTGCAGAATGGTTGATCACTTAGAGGAAGAGCACGACGAACAGGAGCTTTTTGAGCACATCAGAATTGTTGCCGATAAAAAACAAAGCCCGTTGCGGGTAGACAAATTTTTGATGAATCGTGTCGAGAATACCTCGCGCAACCGTATTCAGAATGCGATTGAAGCGGGTACGGTACGCGTTAATGATAATTTGGTCAAATCCAATTATAAAGTAAAACCATTGGATATCGTTACGGTGGTATTCCCAGATCCGCCCCGCGATACAGAAGTTTATCCCGAAAACATTCCTTTAGATATTATTTATGAAGATGATGATGTGCTTTTGGTCAACAAAAAACCAGGCATGGTCGTACATCCCGGTTTCAACAATTACACTGGAACGTTGGTGAACGCGCTCACTTATCATCTAAATCAGTTGCCCACAATGCCTGGAAATACAGGCAGGCCAGGTTTAGTACATCGCATCGATAAAGATACATCGGGATTGCTGGTGATTGCTAAAAATGAATGGAGCATGACATACCTTGCCAAGCAATTCTTTGAGCATAGTATTGATCGTAAATATGTAGCCCTCGTGTGGGGTGATATTGAAGATGACGGTACCATTACCGGATATATTGGCCGCGAATTAAAAGATCGCCGCATTATGACGATGTACGATGATCCCGAAAAAGGAAAATGGTCGGTCACGCACTACAAAGTATTGGAGCGCTTAGGTTATGTAACGTTGATCGAGTGCGTACTGGAGACAGGCCGGACACATCAAATCAGAACTCATTTGAAATCGATTGGTCATCCGCTTTTCAATGACGCTGCTTATGGCGGTGCTAGTATTCGGAAAGGCACTGTATTTGCTAAATACAGGCAATTTGTAGACAATTGTTTTTCGTTGTTGCCTCGGCAGGCGCTACATGCTCGAAGTTTGGGTTTCGAACACCCCACCTCCAAACAAAAGGTGGCTTTCGAAGTTCCATTACCAGCAGATTTTCAAGCTGCGCTGGAAAAGTGGCGAGCGTATGCCACCACGAAAGACTAGATTTTTATTTTTTAAAACTTATGCCCACACACTATATCAATGCTAATGGTAATTTGGTCGCAGAAAACAGTCCCATTATTGCCATAGAAAACCGTGCTTTTCGCTACGGTGACGGCGTTTTTGAGACAATGCTATGGCGAGATGGTGATATTCGTTTTTTAGCGCAGCACGTTCAGCGCTTGCAGCATGCATTGCAGATGCTACATATCGAGGATTTTGTATTGTATGATGCCTATTTCATTCGCTCTAAAACGGAGGAACTCATTCGGAAAAATAATCTCGTAGGCAAAGATGTACGAATTCGACTTATTGTTCACCGGGCGGGCGATGGCCTTTACGCTCCTAAAACTAATAAATCGGCCTACACCTTACAAGCTGACCTACTGACAGCGCCTAGCAAAGACAAGAAAGTAGGACTCATAGTAGGGCTTTATACAGAATATAAAAAAGCCTATAGCGAATTATCAAAGCTCAAATCACTCAATGCACTCGTGTATGTAACAGCAGGTTTGTTCAAGAACAAATTTGGGTACGATGACGTGCTATTGCTAAATCAAGAAGGATATTTGTGCGAATCGCTAACTTCCAATGTATTTGTCTATTATGATAAGACATTGTACACTCCTGCTATTAGTGAAGGATGTGTGCAAGGCGTGATGCGACAAGTCGTGATGGATATGGCAAATGAAGAAGGAATCCCTGTAGTAGAAGCACAGATAAGTCCGGATATTATGAATGAAGCCGATGAAATATTTTGTACTAATGCAGTACAAGGAATTCAGTGGGTGATGGGCTACAAGCAAAAACGTTATTTCAATCGTATTGCACGCGTAATGCAAGATAAGCTAAAGAATTTTACTTACGATATTTCATCCTAATCATGCTTGTTAATATCGTATTAAGACTTTGTTATGCCTTTCGCTCAACAGCTATAATAGTCGGATAGCATGGTCAAAATTAATTAACTTGCTCATCAAAAAGCTCGCTCTATGAAGATATTATATGCTGTACAAGGAACAGGTAATGGTCACCTTTCTCGTGCCATGGATGTCATACCGTGCTTGCAACAGCATGGCGAAGTAGATGTGTTGATCAGCGGAATTCAAGCAGATCTTACACTACCTTTTGAAGTAAAATACAAATTGCACGGCCTGAGTTTTATCTTCGGAAAACACGGTGGCGTAGATCTGTGGCGTACCTTTATGAGTAGCACCGTGCGTAAGTTTTCTAAAGAAATAAATAGCCTTCCTGTTGAGCAATATGATTTGGTGATCAATGATTTTGAGCCGATATCGGCTTGGGCATGTCATCTTAAGGATATCCCTTGCATTGGTCTGAGTCATCAGATTGGCGCTTTAGACCCCATGAGTCCGAAACCTGCAGATTCCGATACGCTGGGCAAATTTATCATGAAAAACTATGCTCCGGCATCCGTTTCCTATGGTTTCCATTTCAAATCCTATTCCGATCGGATTTACACGCCAGTAATTCGTCAATCAGTCAGAGATTTGGAGGTTGTTGATAATGGCCATTACACGGTCTATTTGCCATCGTACGACGATGGACATTTGCTAAAGCACCTTTCGCGCTTTGAGGACGTGAAGTGGGAAGTTTTTTCTAAGCACAATAAAAGACCATTTGCGCTGAGGAATGTTCATATTAATCCCATCAATAGCGATGCATTTATCACGAGTATGGCACAATCCTCTGGTGTATTATGCGGTGCCGGTTTTGAGACTCCCGCAGAAGCCTTATATTTGGGCAAAAAATTGTTGGTCATTCCGATGAAGAACCAGTACGAGCAGCATCTAAACGCGGCATCGTTGCTGGAAATGGGCGTACCGGTCATAAAAAGTTTAAAACGAAAATACGAGTACGATATCGAGTCCTGGTTGTATAGTAAATCTCGGGTAGCGGTCGATTATCCGAACAATACCGCACAGATCATTGCCGATATTGTAGAAAAACATAAATAATCTATGAAAATCATTACTGGAATCGCCTTTTTGGGTTTATTCGCATTGAATACTTCTGCACAACAACTACATTCAGGCGCAGATTCTTTATCCTATGCTTTGGGGCAAGATATTGCCCGATCCATCAAATCAATCGGTGTACCTGTAAATGCGGACATCGTAAGCGAGTCACTTACCAAAGCTTTGCAAGGCGATGCAAGTTTGTTTGAAGAGCAGGAAATACAGCAGATAATTCGTCAGCAATTAATGGCTGCACAAGAAGCAAAATCGGCAATCTTGAAAGCAGAGAGTGATCAGTATTTTGTAGAAAACCAGAAGAAAGAAGGTGTTGTGGTAGATTCCACCGGAGTGCAGTACATCGTATTGGAGCCGGGCAACGGCGCACAACCCGCGCCCGATGATGAGGTAACCGTTCATTATATCGGAAAACTGATAGATGGAACTACTTTCGATAATTCGTATGATCGGGGAGAGCCAATTACCTTTGAATTAGGCGGCGTGATTCCTGGCTGGCAGATCGCACTTCCGATGATGAAAAAGGGCGCAAAATACCGTTTCTTTATTCCATATCATTTAGCCTATGGCGAGCGTGGATCTGGTACAACTATCCCACCGTTCAGCACCTTGATTTTTGATATTGAATTATTAAACATCACGCCGAAGGAAAGTTGAAATTCCGGAAAATGCCAATGATAGTCATTACATGACGCTGTTGTACAACAAATAAGCATGGCGTCTTACTACAGCAAAAAGGTCTGTGTACATTATAGTGCTACACAGACCTTTTTTATTCTTTAAATGGAAGCCTTTTTTAAAACAAACCAAAAAGCTCGGCTTCAATCTTTTGAATGACCATGCCTAGGTCTTCCGGATTTTGTGCAAAGTCCAAATTATCTTTGTCCAAGATCAATAGCTTGCCTTCTTTATAATTACCTATCCATTTTTCGTACTTTTCATTGAGCTTAGATAGGTAATCTAATCGAATACCCGATTCATAATCACGGCCACGCTTTTGAATATTGTTTACTAACGTAGGCACGGAGGCGCGCAAATAGATCAATAAGTCGGGCGGCTGGATATAGTGGACAATGCTCTGAAAAATATTGCTGTAATTTTCGAAATCCCGAGCTGACATCAAGCCCATATCGAACAGGTTTTCGGCAAAGATATAGGCATCTTCGTAGATCGTACGATCTTGAATCATATCGATCTTTCTGTTCTGCAACTCCACAATATGACGAAAACGGCTATTCAGAAAAAAGATCTGTAAGTTAAAAGCCCATCGTTTCATATCGCTATAAAAATCTTCCAAATAGGGATTGTTTTCTACAGCCTCAAATTGAGGATCGTATTTCAAGTGGCGAGCTAGTAACTCTGTTAAGGTCGTTTTGCCGGCTCCTATATTTCCTACTACAGCTATATGCATTTTTTATATTTTCTTCAATCCTATAATTTCACGAACGTCCTTAATTGTACGATCTGCACTTGCCGCCGCTTTTTCGGCACCTAATTGGATCACTTTACGAACATATTCTTCGTTAGCAGATATCTCTTCTATTCGCGAACGCACAGGCTCTGTTGCTATTACCATATCTTCGGCTAGCTGTTTTTTGAAATCTCCGTAGCGAATCGCACATTTATTATACAGATCGTCAAAATGAGTATACGTATCGGCGCTAGATACCACCTTCATTAAGTCAAAAAGATTCTGAATAGATTCAGGCTTAGGCTGGTTTTCAACTGTTGGTCCCGAATCGGATACCGCACGCATTACTTTTTTACGAATTACTTCGGGGCTATCCGACAGATATACACAGCTAGCATCGCCATTGGATTTACCCATTTTTCCTTGACCGTCTAAACCGGGTATTTTAACTAATTTATTTGAGTAGCTAAATGCAAATGATTCTTTAAAATAATCGACGTCATACAAACGATTAAAACGATTACCAAAGGTACGTGTCATCTCCAAATGCTGTTCCTGATCTTTACCAACGGGCACTTTTGTAGCGTGATGAATCAAAATATCACACGCCATCAATACCGGGTAAGTAAGTAGCCCAGCATTGACATTATCCGGATTCGCTCTTACTTTGTCTTTAAACGCGGTAGCGCGCTCCAACTCTCCCAGATACGCGTTCATATTCATGTAAAGGTAAAGTTCTGCAACTTGAGGCACATCAGACTGAACGTAGATCGTGGATTTTTCAGGATCAATTCCCGCTGCCAAATATTCTACTACGACTTGGCGCACAGTACGGCTCAAATCTCCCGGTGTAGGATGGGTGGTCAACGAGTGTAAATCTGCGATAAAGAAGAAACAATTGTACTCTTCTTGCATTTTTACAAAGTTGCTTAGCGCCCCATAATAATTGCCGAGGTGTAATTTCCCGGTACTTCTAATTCCACTAACTACGGTTTCCATAATAAGGCGAAACTACGAAAAAAACAGAGTTTCTGAAAGGCTAAAAGTCAAACTTGATTCGTGCACGTATGCCCCATGTCGGTGCATTAGGGTGATCGAGGTAAGACAAACGCTTGACCGCATCTACACGTAATATTTTGAAAATATTGGCCACACCAAAACTAGCTTCCATATAAGGCGATCCAGTAAATGTGTATGAAGATACAACGCCATCCGAGTTGCGTTGCCAAGCGTACACTTGATCAGATAGGTCTGGATTGTTGCTATCGCGCAATCCTCCGTATATCCCTTTAAAACTAAATACTTCCCTTAGTTTCAATCTTTTCAAAAGTGGAATTTTATTAAATAAAAATCCATTCATATAATATTGAACTTGTAGTGCTGCGTGATGATCAGATACAAATTCCATAAAATTCATCAAGTTGTACGAACTAAGTTGATACGCATACGTCTGGTTTGCACGATGTATGGTAAGTAAAGGATAAGGAATATTATTGCCTAATATATACGTACCATCAACATTGACATCGGCATAGCCAAATTGCGAAAGATAAACTCGTTTGAACGCACCAGCCGTGAAATTATGGTAATTATACTCCCCGTTCAGTACATTTTTTAAACCAGCTGTGTAGTTTACATTGAAAATAGGATATTCGTTGAATATCGGCGTGCGATATGTTTTACCTTGATAAAACTGCTCATTTGGCGCCCAGCGAAAGCCTAGGTTGAATTCAGTCGTATTTAGTTCCGATATCGTCCGCATACTGCCATCAGGCTGTGGTTGTTGGTAGGAGAGTACGCCGGCGGGCATTTGCTTCCATATATTGATTCCAGAAGTAATCGCAAAATTACCTTCGAATTCTGCTTTGTAATCCAGACGATATTGATGGTTGTACAAATAGCTAAGATCTTCTCCGCGCTTGAATGAAAGCAACACATTATCTTCTTGAATAAATTCTAGATTCTGACCTGGTATTCTCGTATCATACGATGCAGAAGCCCTAATGTAGTGTTGCGGAAATTTGTACGGAGATTTTTTGTTGAGCGCATAAGTTCCGCTTACAAAATACTTCCATTTTTGGTCGTTCGTACCGTATGCACCAAATCCTTCCATATAAAAGCGCTCACTAAAAAGTTCGGTGGTGCGCCCGCCCAAGCGGAGTCGTAAGCCTTCTACTGGGTTATAAGAATAAAAGGTATTCACTGGGCCAACTTCAACTGGACCAAACTGCTTGTAACCAGCCAGCACCAAAGCCGAGATATCCATGATTCTTTTGAAAGAAGACATTGTTTGTAGGCCTTCGATATTTGCATACACATTAGCTTCATTTGCGGATAGTGGTTCTGGTCTTATTGAAGTCCAGTCCACTGGAATATCGTTTTTGGTCGGCTTTGTAGGAGTTTCTTTTGCCAATCGATACACGCTATCCGCACGTACCAAGCCGCTCGTATAATTGTCGATCATTACTACGCGCGTACCGCGAATACCTTTACCTTTTTCTGAAAGCGAAAACTCGATATCTAAGTTACTTCTTGTCAGGTAATATTTTTCTTGATTATCCTTCTCAAAAAACAATTCTATATTCAAACCGCGCACAAAGTTTAGGTTGATCTCTTTGTTGACAGTCATTGACGCGTATCGTACGGCGTAGTGGCCATCAAGAGTTATATGAAGTTTGCCTTTAAATAATAGATTGTTCTTGTTACGTGGAAAAAAGCTTAACTCTACCAGTTTCTCATGATCTGTGGTGATTGTATCAGTAATATAAAAGCGATAGAATGTAGGTGCTGAGTTGGCAATCGGGCTCAAGAATTGATTGGTTAAGATCGTGACATTGTTATCATAGATCTCTACTTCGTCGTACAATCGCTGTAGATAATTACTTACACCAGAATTATCGACAAAGCGCGGGTCAAAATCTGCTTGCTTATGAGCTAGTATTTCCTGCGCAGTTGTTTTGGGATCCTTACGGAAATAATTTTTCGAATATTTTTCTTCCATGAAAGCGGGTAAAATATACGATGAATCGCTGGTGCCGAGCGTATCCGCCTGAAATAGGAATTGATAATTTTTGAAGATTTTACGGTTTTTGAATTTCTCATTTAGGTTGCTCAAACCCAAAACGAGCTTTTCATATTGATTGTACTCTACGTATTCTTGCCCGGTCAATCGGTTTTCATCGCGATGGGCTACCACCTGGCGAATTAGTTCTACTGCCGGATTATTTTTATTAGAATAGCGTATTTTCGGCGCTTTCACAGATACCGCTTCTATTGCGTTCTGTGCGTAGAGAAATACCTCTTCATATTGTTCGGATTCATTACTTAAGTCAACTTCGCGCGCATCATAACCTACGGAACTAACCATCAGCTTACGTTGAGGACCGCTGATCTGTAGTGTAAATTCGCCACGTTCATTACTAGCTGTGCCATAGGTGGTCATTCCGACCACATTGATGCTAGCATAGGGAATTGCGTCCAACGTATATCCGTCTTTGATCTTCCCTTTTATAGTAATGGTTTGTGCTGTACTGGTAAATGTCAAAAGCAGAGCGCCAATTAGTGCCCATACTCCTTTAAAAAATGCATTATTCATAAATATAATACTACTATCTGACTATTATGGTATAATGTTCAGTCTGATAAGTAATGCAAAGGAAATGCAATTTTGCGAATTATAGAAGCAAGTTTTACACTTTGACTTTTTTATGATAATGGGTCAATTGGTGGGTTGGGTGATTTAATGGTTAAACATCATTTTTTTTGCGATGCAATAAAAAAAGGTATTACCTACTAGGTAATACCTTTATGCGCGATACTGAGCGCGATATTAATTTGAACTAACTGGTTCCCAGTCGAGCGCTCTTACAAGGCTATCAGCATACGTATATAATACACTAAGCTCCTCCGTGCCGCGAGCGCCATAGTCATTAATTTTTTTGGTTTCACCTTCTGCAAAGGTAATCATGGTATTTACAGAGGGCAAATCAGTAATTTGCCGATTACCATATTGATCTTGTAGGTTCTTAAATTGCATGCTTTCCAATTTGTCCACGATCAGCATCCATTCTTTTTCAGGTAGATTAGTTTTGTATTTACCTTTCATATCATTCGGAACGTGTGCTACTGCATCTAGCTTCACGATGCAATTTTTATCAATTTCAATCGTATAGGCCGGGCATGTGCCAAAGCAAGGAGTCTTTGAAAGACTAATCATACTGATTTGTTCCGTGTTTTTTTTACGGGCGCCTTGCTGTGAGCTACATGATGTCATTGTTAAAGCTAAAATGAGGCAATAATATCCGAATTGTTTCATAGTAAATGTGTTTGTAATACTACTTCCAAAAACGTTGCCAAAACTTCTGAAACCCATTTTATGCGTCATTTTGGTAGGGTATGCGAGCTGATAAATCCCTATCATATTAACAAAATGTTAAGACATTATTATCGAAAAATAACCACAGTGTTATTATATCATTAAATCGATAACTACTTGATATTATGGTAGTATTAAGTAATTAATTTCGGCACATCTTTTAACATTAAATTGATCTTACGTTTAAATGCATTTGTCTCGAATTCTACTTTTTATAACATTTCTGATTGGTCTGAACGCTATTG
Organism: Sphingobacterium populi; assembly: GCF_001586775.1. Classification (GTDB taxonomy): domain Bacteria; phylum Bacteroidota; class Bacteroidia; order Sphingobacteriales; family Sphingobacteriaceae; genus Sphingobacterium; species Sphingobacterium populi. Next base: position 652,787 of record NZ_LQXS01000001.1, read on the forward strand.
CGCAAGAGAAGCCATGGTATCAATCTATCAATATGCGTGGCTATGTTCAAGCTCGGTACAATCGTTTGTTAGAAACGAATCCTAACTTAGGTTGTGAGCAGTGTGATGCCAGTTGGGGCGAAGGCGGGGGCTTTATGCTTCGTCGCGTCCGGCTCATTTTTTCTGGACAACTCAACGAGCGCATTTATTTTTATTTGCAACCGGATTTTGCCAGTTCCGCTCAGGGAGGGCTGCATTTCGGACAACTTAGGGATGCTTATTTTGATTTGGGATTGGATCGTAAGAATGAATTTCGATTACGGATAGGTCAGAGTAAAGTACCATTTGGTTTCGAGAACATGCAGTCCAGTCAGAATAGGTTGCCTTTGGATCGTGCCGATGGTACCAATAGTGCCTTGCGCAACGAACGCGATCTAGGAGTATTTTTTTATTGGGCTTCGCAGGAAAAAAGAAAACTATTTGCCGATTTGATTGCCAAAGGCTTGAAAGGTTCGGGCGATTACGGCGTTTTTGCTTTTGGTGTGTATAACGGACAGACGGCCAATAATCCAGAAGGGAACAAAGGTATGCATATCGTTTCGCGTTTCAGTTATCCGTTTGAGTTGGGAAATCAAATTGTAGAAGCAGGATTACAAGGCTATACCGGTCGATACATTATATCGCAAGATCGTATTAGCGAAGGCGTGCAAGTAGATGCTGATCGTGATTACTTAGATCAGCGTGTAGCAGCATCTTTTGTGCTATATCCGCAACCATTCGGTATACAAGCAGAATACAATATTGGGCGTGGACCAGAGTACAATGGATTGCGGCAGGCTATAGATACCAAATCGCTTTCTGGTGGATATGTGACTTTATCGTATATGACTCGGATTAAAGATCAAATTTTGATTCCTTTTACACGATTACAGCAATACAAGGGAGGTAAGAAGCATGAACAAGACGCTCGTAGTTATGATATGAAAGAATTAGAGCTCGGAATAGAATGGCAGCCTTCCAAACATTTCGAGTTGGTGGCGATGTATACCATGTCGTCGCGCCGGTATGAAGATCAACAACTTCCGGACAATTTGCAGCAAGGAAATTTGTTGCGCCTACAGGCACAACTGAACTTTTAACGACAGTATTTTTTGAATGCAGACAAACGCTATGCATATTCCGTTGTTATAGTAGATAGAAAAACATTTATAATCCGTAACAATAAATAGCATACTATGGCTGACGAAAAAAATAAATACAATGCTTCTGAACAATTACCATTTGATAATGAAGATATCCGTGATGATGTCGAAGCAACAGGCGAAACGCTGAAATACAACGAAGAACAAGATAGCTTTGAATTGGATACAGATGCAGGCGATAGCGATTATGATCATCCACTGCCTTACGATACCGCTGCGCCAGAAGGTCAGGAAGACGGTGCTTTGTATGACGAAGCTAATCCGTACGCGCAAGGCGAATATCAGGATAAGCAGAGCGAGCTTGGTGGTAAATTAGAAGATTTGGACCGTGTAGTAGGTACCAATGATCTTCAAGCAGACGAGATCGATATGCACGATGAAGATGAGTATACGGAACGCGATTAATCGTAAGCAGAATATACGGTAGTAGCATACAGACAAAGTGACATCGACTAACAGACACGAATAGAAAATTAGTCGATGTAACTGCAATGCGAGATCATCAAGGGTTAATGATCTTGCATTGCAGTTACAAGCATACACTTAAACAATAAATTCTCATTAAATAATCGTTTGGTTCGTTAATGGAGCGATTTTTGTTATCAAGACAGCGCAAATTACCTAGTTACAGCATAGTGCTAGAATAGTTACATTTTGGCACCACCTTACTGTTGCTTAGATAGCGTTGTGATATGAAAATTGTCTTAGAAGACCTACATGATTCTGATTGTTGACGATACCATTGAGAATATATATTCGCTAGAGCGATTACTGACAAGCAAGGGATTCGAAGTGGATTCCGCAACTTCTGGGGAAGAAGCTTTGAAAAAGGTATTGAAAACGGATTATGCCTTAATTATTCTGGACGTGCAGATGCCAGGAATGGATGGTTTTGAAGTTGCACAATCGTTAGCAGGATTTAATAAAACTAAGGAAATACCGATTATCTTCTTATCTGCTGTGAACACAGATAAAAAATACATTGCACAGGGGTATGCATCTGGCGGAATCGACTACGTTACCAAACCAGTAGATCCAGACATTTTAATTTTAAAAGTCAAGACATTCTATCGTTTGTACGAGCAGACGCTGGCACTGAATCGTACGGAGAAGGCACTTCGGTTAGAAATTGCGGAGAGAAAACGTACGCAATTCATGCTGAAGGAACGTGTGGATCATCTTCGCTCAATTTTGGAATCTTTACCACAGATTGCCTTTATGGCCGATGCTACCGGTGAGGTAGAATTTGTGAACAACAAATGGTTCAATTACTCCGTTACCTCAAAATTATTTCCAGAGACACATCCCGAAGATCCTTATCTTCTCGATGCATGGCAGCCGCATCTAAATACTGCGACTCCATTTGAAAGTGAAACACGTATTCGAGAATTAGGCTCAAATACTTATCGTTTCCATCTTTTGCGAATCATACCGATCAAGGAGAATGATTCTGTGGTAAAATGGGTTGGTACCTTTACCGATATTGACGATCGTAAGCATATTGAAAAGAAAAAAGATGAATTTTTGAGTATTGCGAGTCACGAACTTAAAACACCGTTGACGAGCATTAAAGCGTATGTTCAATTATTAGAAAGGATATTAGATCCTGATAATCAGAGAAATGCACATGGTTATATACAGCGAGTACAGACCCAACTAAACAAATTAAATGGTCTGATAATCGACTTACTGGATATTTCAAAAATGGAAAATGGCCGTCTAAAAATTAACAAAAAACCATTCATGCTCGAGCCGATGATTGAAAATGTCATCGACACTATTTACCAAACCTTTGATAGTGCAGAATTGGCTGTGGAACGCGTCGGCGATCCCATAGATAAGGAATTAATTGGTGACGAAATAAGAATAGAGCAAGTCCTTACGAATTACTTGACTAATGCTATTAAATATTCACCCAATTCGTCTCGCGTCGTGATTAAGACAGAGCTCGCTCTTGATCAGGTAAAGGTAAGCGTGACTGATTTTGGAATCGGTATCCCCGAGCATAAACACAAAAACATATTCGAAAAATTTTACCGGGTCGAAGAGTCTTCTGAACGTTTTCAGGGATTAGGAATCGGTCTTTACATCTGTGCTGAAATCATAAATCAACATCAGGGTACGTACGGACTTTCGAGTGCTGTAGGCGAAGGATCTACATTTTATTTTACCTTACCATTACATTAGTATTATGCCTAAAAAGATTATCCGAAATTTGCAGATAGGTTTTGGAGTTTCCTTTGTTATTTTGGTAACTAGTTCTATAGCTTCGTACATCAGCATCACTAATCTGATTGACAATAAAGCGAGTGTAGAGCATACCTATCAAGTCATCAATGCTTCTAATCAAGTATGGACCAATTTGCAAGACGCAGAAACAGGGCAAAGAGGATTTATACTGACTAATGATGAGCGATTTTTAGAACCGTATGAGCAAAGCATAGTTACTTTGCCTCTATCGATCAAGTCGTTACAAGATTTAATAGCCGATAATGAATCGCAAGTGAAGCGATCAGATAGCTTATACAAATTGATAGATACTCGCCTGAGTATTCTAAAGCGTTTGGTGCGCACCAAACGGGCTAATGAAGCCATCACTTTAGAACAGTTAGAAGAAGGGCGTAGATTCATGGATAGCTGTCGCACCGTGATTGACCGCATTGTGTCCGCAGAAGATGAACTCTTAAAAGTACGTACGGCTAGTGTATATGCAGCTTCGGACAACACCACATTTTTGATTATTGCAGCAGGACTGATTTCGTTATTAGTAACCTTCTATTTTTATACGCGCATTCAAAAAGAATTACAAGACCGCGAGAAACTTCAGCAAGAATTGGCCGCGATTGATCGCGAACTGCAAAGTCGCTTGGCAAGTGTCGAGCAGATGGCCGACCAAATTGCTCATGGTAATTACAGTGTCACGATCGATGAACAGCGCAATGACCTTTTGGGTAGTCTAACCAATTCTCTGAATGAAATGAGTGCCGCGCTGCGCGAATCTTTCGAAGCATTAAATAATAACGAGTGGGAGCAGAAAGGTATGGCTCAATTCTATGAAGTCCTTACCGGTAATAAAGAAGATGTCGAGCTGGCAAATGATGCACTACATTATCTGATCAACTACAGTGGACTGGTCAACGGTGCCTGCTATCTTTTTGAAGATGGTGACCTCGTACTACGTAGTACTTACGGATTAGAAGGCGGATTGCCCAAAAAAATGAAACCAGGAGAAGGTCTTCTTGGCCAAGTATTTACCGATTGCCAGCCAAAGTTATTAGAAGGTCTTGACCAACAGGATTATGTAGCCAATTTTGCACATGGCGCGATCAAATTGCATACAGTACTTTGGATGCCACTAGTTTCTGATTCAAGATGTCTGGGCGTAATCGAATTTGGCGCTTTGAGTACCATCGACAAAAATAAGCTAGACTTCTTTGCAGAAGCATGTTTTACATTGCTAACGCCTTGATATCTGCTAAAAGCCGCAAACAGGTGCAAACGTTGTTGGAGGAAAGCCAAGCACAAGCCGAGGAACTACAAGCACAGCACAATGAGATGCAAAATCTCAACGTAGAGCTCGAAGCGCAGACACAGAAGCTTCAAGCATCCGAAGAAGAATTACGAGTGCAACAAGAAGAATTGCTGCAATCTAATCAGGAAATGGAAGAAAGGTCCAAGCTGTTAGAAGAAAAAAATCTTTTAATTGCAGAACGGAATATCGAAATACAACAGAAAGCAGAAGAACTTGCACTAAGCACTAAGTATAAAACTGAATTTTTGGCGAATATGTCGCACGAATTGCGTACGCCGCTAAACTCTATTTTATTACTATCTCGCTTGCTGAGTGAAAATCCAGACGGTAAGCTAGACGACGATAATGTAGAATCTGCCCGAGTGATACACAGCTCTGGAACCAGCTTACTAACCTTGATCGACGAGATTCTCGACTTATCAAAAATTGAAGCAGGTAAGATGGAATTAGAGTATCAGTCGGTCAGGATTCAAGATGTGGTGGACGATCTCAGAAGCTTATTCTTGCCGGTTATGACCGAAAAGTCACTTCAATTTGATATAGATCTTGCTTCAGATCTGCCAAATACTATCGATATGGATCGGCAAAGATTAGATCAGATCTTAAGAAACTTACTATCTAATGCCATCAAGTTTACATCGGAAGGAAGTATTGCACTCACCATCAATCAGGATACAACGGACAGAAATCATATACTATTCGCTATAAAAGATACCGGGATTGGTATCGCAAAAGATAAACAGCAACTTATCTTTGAGGCCTTTCAGCAGGCAGATGGATCTACACAACGCAAGTTTGGAGGCACTGGCCTGGGGTTATCTATCAGTCGTGAGATAGCGCGATTGTTGGGTGGTGAGATTCGTCTAGAAAGTAAAGAAGATGAAGGCAGTACTTTCACCTTAATTGTACCGATTGCTAGAAATAGGGAAGAGGTAAAACCAATGACCGAAGATCTGCTTACAAGCATCTCCGAAGATGTCAAAGAGATCGAATCATTAGTAAGCCATACCGAGACAAGTAGTTTTGCCTTACCAGATATCCCTGCTGAGGTAGAAGATGATCGCGATAATATTCAACCAGACGATAAGATTATTCTGATTGTAGAAGATGATGTTCACTTTGCCAAAGCCCTTTTGAAATATACACGGCAGCAAAATTACAAAGGAGTTGTTGCTGTTCGAGGAGATGTAGCACTCGAATATGCCAAAATTTACCAACCAAAAGCAATACTACTGGATATTCAGTTACCGATAAAAGATGGATGGCAAGTGATGAGCGAATTGAAAGGGCATATCGGTACGAAACATATCCCTGTACACATTATGTCGTCTTTGGAAGTGAAAAAGGAAAGCTTATTGAAAGGCGCGATCGACTTTATTCGCAAACCAATGCTCTCAGAGCAAATTGGTGATATGTTCAAAAAAATCGAACAAGCTTTACAACATCACCCCAAGAAAGTATTGATCGTTGAGGAGAATCCAAAACATGCGCAAGCACTAGCGTACTATTTGGGCAACTTTAATATTGCTTCGGAAATCAAAAATTCAATACAGGCTAGTGTCGACGCATTGTCTTCATCAGACGTTAATTGTGTGATATTAGATATGGGTGTGCCTGATCGATCTGGCTACCAAACGCTAGAAGCCATTAAGACCAAGGAAGGATTGGAAAACCTACCGATAATCATATTTACAGGCAAAAATCTGTCTCATGCCGAAGAAAACAAGATTAAGCAATATGCCGATTCAATCGTATTGAAGACGGCCCATTCTTATCAACGCATCTTGGACGAAGTAGGATTATTTCTGCACCTAGTTTCGGATTCCGAACAGCAAGGACAATCTGTATCCAAGAAAAATAGCTTAGGAGCTCTCAATGATGTACTTAGAGGCAAAAAAGTTTTAATTGCTGATGACGATGTTCGTAACATCTTCTCACTCACCAAGTCATTAGAACAGTATCAAATGGAGGTGTATTCGGCCATGAATGGCAAAGAAGCCTTACAGCAAATGCAAGACAATCCAGATATATCTGTCATACTGATGGATATGATGATGCCCGAGATGGATGGTTATGAAAGTATACGTCGCGTACGTGCGATGCCACAATTTGCCCGTTTGCCAATCATCGCTGTAACAGCGAAAGCTATGACTGGCGATCGCGAAAAATGTATAAAAGCAGGAGCTTCAGATTATATATCTAAGCCAGTAGATGCCGATCAGCTGCTGTCATTGCTGCGTGTATGGCTATATGAAGGATAATTTAGACGCAACAAGAGTTATGAAAAGCAATCAAAAAATACTGATCATAGATGATGATCCGCGTAATATTTATGCACTTGAGCTATCCTTACGTATGAAAGGATATTCATCAGTTACCAGTTCGAGTGCCGCGCAAGGAATTGCCGCACTTCATGCTAATTCTGATATAGCTATCATACTAATGGATATGATGATGCCTGATTTAGACGGTTATCAGGCAATTGGAATGATTAGAAATATACCTGGCTACGAATCAATGCCGATAATCGCCGTCACAGCGCAGGCAATGATGGGTGATCGAGAAAAATGTTTGGCAGCTGGCGCAAACGATTATATTTCGAAGCCTGTCGATATGGATAAATTACTACTGATATTATCCAATAACTTATAATTGATGGACACAGCTGTATTGCGCGAGCATGAACTCGATTCACTTTTTCAGGAAATCGCTGAAAAATACGGTTACGATTTTACGCTATATAGCAAAGCCTCATTGAAACGCCGAGTTCACCGCATATGCCTGATGGATAAGCTCTATAGTTTTGCAGAATTGCGCTATCGCTTGATCCATGATCCAGAGTATTTGCAACGTTTCGTCGAAGAAATAACGGTCAACGTAACAGAGATGTATCGCGACCCAATTTTTTACAAAACGCTACGAGAAGAAGTTTTGCCACAATTAGCTACTTATCCTTTTATACGGATCTGGATAGCGGGTTGTGCCACGGGAGAAGAAGTGTATTCCGTTGCTATTATGCTACAGGAGGCCAATCTTTATGATCGTTCACTGATTTATGCAACAGATCTTAATCCTAGCGTATTGGAGAAAGCTCGAAATGGTGTTTTTTCTATACGCCACATGAAACAATATTCCGAAAATTATATTATATCAGGAGGTAAGAAAGAGCTCTCATCATATTACATGGCTAATTATGATTTGATAAAATTTGATGATAAATTGAAAGAAAGGGTTGTATTCTCGACCCATAATCTTGTTTCAGATGCATCGTTCAACGAGTTTCAGCTCATAATATGCCGTAATGTTTTGATATACTTTGAAAGGGAATTGCAACACAAAGTATTCAATTTGTTTGATAGTAGTTTAGAAAAATTAGGATATCTGGCCTTAGGTTCCAAAGAGAGTATTCGTTTTTCCAATTTGGAACAGACGTATAAGAAAATTGGAGTCGAAAAGATTTGGCGTAAAGTACAATAGTTGAGGATGGAGAATAGGAATTTCAAAGATACGGGAGTTGTATTGATAGGCGGTTCAGCAGGCAGCCTGAAGGTACTATTCGAATTGCTACCCGATCTGGATGAGGATTTGGGTTTTCCTATTATTGTGGTTGTTCATCGCAAAGCAGCTCCTGATTCTCATCTCGAATCAGTATTTAAAAAACATACGAAACTAAATGCTGTCGAGATTGAAGATAAGATGCCTTTAAAAGCAAATACGATTTATTTAGCACCTGCTGATTACCATGTATTATTAGAAACCACCAACGAATTGGCATTAGATTATTCTGAAAAACTCCACTATTCTAGACCGTCAATTGATGTAACTTTTCAATCAGGCGCAGAGATTTTTGGTAGCAGTGCAGTTGCTCTATTACTTTCGGGAGCAAATCATGATGGCGTACAAGGATTAAAGCACATAAAATCTGCCGGTGGTACTGTACTTATTCAAGATCCTGATACGGCAGAAGTTGATCTAATGCCGCGCGAAGCAACTATTCAAGTGATTGCCGATTACATCATCAAGCCTACTGAAATGGCTAAGTTTATAAATAAACTTGCCAATCGTATTGATCATAACTAAATAAAACCATGCATAACAAGACTATATTAATTTTTGACGACGATAAACATATTTTAGATGTCTGTAATATTATACTGACAGATGCTGGCTATAATGTCGCTGTATCAGAAACATCGCATGATATCATTGAACGAGTAGAAGAAACAAAGCCTGATGCTATTCTGATGGATAATTGGATTCCAGATATTGGAGGCATGAAGGCCACTCAATTATTAAAACAGCATCCAGTATATAAAGATATTCCGGTGATCTATTGTTCGGCGAATAACGAAGTTCACATCTTGGCCGAAAAAGCAGGTGCAGAAGCATATCTCTCCAAACCTTTCAATATTTTCGATTTAGAAGAGATGGTAAAACAAGTCTTGGAAAAAAGAAAATAACACGAAACTCACAGTTTGAATTAATAAGGTTGTAGCGCAATTCTTACGTAGAAAGTTACGGTATTTTAAAATAGTTATTAGTAGTATTGTAATTCATGATGCGTATTTTGTTAGCCGATGATCACAAAGTGGTAAGAAACGGTATTCGGTTGCTTCTCGAAACCCAACCGAATATTGAAATTGTGGCAGAAGCAGAAAGTGGTGAAGAAGTACTTGAGGTTCTTCGATTGAGTAACCCTACGGTGGATATTTTGCTCACAGATTTGAAGATGAACGGCGACATCGATGGCCCAGCGTTAATCCGATCCGTCTCCAGCATGTTCCCTCATATCAAAGTGGTGTTTTTATCTATGATCGATACCGAAGAAGAGGTGAAAGAAGTGATGGCTCTTGGAGCCAAAGCGTACATGCTGAAAAACGCAGACTATGACGAATTATTATTTGCACTTTCGCATGTTGGTAAAGGTGGGAGATACCTATCATCCGAAATCAGTATTCGAATGCTTTCGAATAGTATTATAAGTAATCCAAAGGCACAACCAGATGCCGTCTTGCGTGATCTAGAATTATCAAATAGAGAGCTGGAGGTCTTGCAGCTTTTAGTTAATGGTGCAACCACAAAAGATATTGCCGAAAAGCTCTTTATTAGCAAGAGAACGGTGGAAGGACATCGACAAAAATTACTGGATAAAACTAACTCAAAAAATTACGTTGAGCTAATAAGGTTTGCAATTAACCATCAATTGATAGATTAATATATTAAATCCAGAAAATTTTTAATTTTTTGCCGCTGCGTGATGTAACTCAAGAGTAGCGCGTACTTTATTAATCGTAAAAAGTACCTGTTCTTCGGTCAAGCCCAAGTAATCTGCAATTTCGCAATTCCTATAACCCTCCATGTGCATCGCAAAAGGCGTATACAATTCGGATTCAATAGCATTTAATCCATCCTCGAAAGACAGCAGGTTTGAAGAACGATCTTTGTCTTGAGAAGGTTTAGGATCATTAGGTGCTGGAGTGTGAGGATGTGCTAAAAATGATTTTGACGGCTTGAATAGTACTCCATCGGCCCGGAAAGGCATGGATCTGTAAATATGGCGTGATAGCAAAACAATACCCTGCTCAAATGCTTTCTTAATTGTAATAAGTAACATATTTGTATTAAGTACGGGGGACAACAATTGCATTTTCATGTGAACCTTTCTTGTAAATATTAGTTGACCTTTCGATCAATCTATTTGCTTAAGTACAAATACCATGCTACTGATCACCTCTTTTATTGGTTAAATATTTTTATTAATTAGAAACAGGTATCTTTCTCATGATGATTTCTCAAGTAATCAAGCGATTAATCGCTTGATTGATAATGCTTTTTAGTTTCTAACTTATATTTGACCTGCTGGATAATATCAAATTTACGTTGTGGAAAACACGTGGTTTACCCGGTGTTATACGTATTAAATACGTATATGTGATATCGCATGGTGTATGATTGTTGAAATAATAATTTAATGTTTGGTTAATCAAAGTATTTTTGCTACATTTAAGTGAGTTCACAATAGATTCTCCAGTTATTGTGAACACATGTTATAAACTTGTAAACATTCAAAAACTTATTAAGATGGCAAATTCGGCTGGAGTGCTACTACGACAGTTGCTTACGGAAGAGAATCCATTACAAATTGTAGGGACTATTAATGCCAACCATGCACTGTTGGCTAAGCAAGCGGGTTTTCGAGCGATTTATTTATCGGGCGGCGGTGTTGCAGCAGGTTCGTTAGGTATTCCAGATCTCGGCATTACGACCCTGCAAGATGTATTGACAGATATTGAACGTATCACTTCCGTATGCGATCTGCCACTTCTCGTTGATATTGATACTGGGTTCGGTGCTAGTGCTTTCAACATCGCAAGAACGATACGAAGCGTATTGAAGGCCGGCGCCGCTGGCGTGCATATAGAAGATCAAGTGGCTGCAAAACGTTGTGGGCATCGGCCTAATAAAGAGGTCGTATCCACACAAGAAATGGTAGAGCGTATACAAGCTGCTGTTAATGCCAGAAATAGGGATACACACTTTATGATCGGAGCTCGTACAGATGCCGTAGCTGTAGAAGGTGTAGCTGCTGGTGTAAAACGTGCAATTGCGTATCAAGAGGCTGGTGCTGATTTTATTTTTGCAGAAGCTATTACCGATTTGAATGATTATAAGCGTTTTTCAGACGCATTAGCTATACCAATATTAGCAAATATTACGGAGTTTGGGCAAACTCCTTTGTACACGACCCAACAACTGGCTACAGTAGGAGTTAACATGGTGCTATATCCGCTTTCCGCTTTTCGGGCAGCCAATAAAGCCGCACTTCATGTTTTTACTACAATACGTGAGGAAGGTACTCAGGCCAGCACCATTGCTAGTATGCAAACGCGAGAAGAACTTTATCAGAGTATTAATTACTACGAATACGAGAATTATCTAAACCAAAAGCAGGATGATGGAAAGCAATGAACAAACATTTAAACCCAAAAAAAGCGTTGCCTTATCAGGTGTAGCAGCGGGCAATACCAGCTTGTCTACCGTAGGAAAGAATGGTAATGATTTGCATTATCGCGGGTACGATATTTTGGAGCTCGCTGATCAAGCGAGTTTCGAAGAAGTCGCTTACTTGCTGATTTATGGTGAGTTGCCTGTCAAATCTGTTTTAGATAGCTATCAGTCCAGTTTAAAAGCCAAGCGTACCTTACCTACAGCTTTAAAAGATGTTTTGCGGCAATTGCCAAAAACAAGCCATCCCATGGATGTAATGCGTACTGCGGTATCTGTATTAGGAAGTCTTGAGCCGGAGCCCGCGAAACCCACTGTTGAGCAAACGCAGAAGATTATAGATCGCTTAATCGCAAGCTTAGGTTCAGCCTTATTGTATTGGTATCATTTCGCATACAATGGAAAAGAAGTAGATGTTGTTACCGATGATGACACGATAGGTGGTCATTTTCTACACGTACTTCACGGAAATGCGCCAAATCAAAGTTGGATAAGGGCTATGCAGATATCATTAAACCTTTATGCAGAGCACGAATTCAATGCTTCGACATTTACAGCTCGTGTCATTGCAGGAACTGGATCCGATGTTTATTCTGCAATTGCAGGAGCTATTGGCGCGCTTAGAGGCCCCAAGCACGGTGGAGCCAACGAAGTGGCTTTTGAAATACAAAGTAGCTATGCATCTGCAAATGAAGCCGAAGAAGATATTCGGAAAAGATTAGCCAATAAGGAAGTCATTATCGGTTTTGGTCACCCTGTATATGTTACCGCAGATCCACGAAATGTAATCATCAAGCAAGTCGCCAAAAAATTGAGTGACGAAGTGCAGGACACTACTTTGTATGAAATAGCAGAAAGGTTAGAAGAGGTTATGTGGGCAGAAAAAAAATGTTTCCTAATCTAGATTGGTTTTCTGCAGTATCATATCACCGAATGGGAATTCCGACAGATATGTTTACACCATTATTTGTGCTCGCACGATTAACGGGCTGGGGCGCACATATTATTGAACAACGAATAGATGGTAAAATTATACGTCCAAGTGCAAACTATACCGGACCAGAAAATCGAGCATATATACCATTAGACAAACGCGAATAGTTGCATAATAACGAAAATTATATCATCCTAAAATATACTCTATGTCTCATATTTCTAATGACAGACCTCAGCCAGATCAGGTGCTGGTAGATATTGCCAATTATGTTTTAACATATAAGATCAAAAATGATCTCGCTCTGCAAACTGCGCATTATTGCTTTTTAGATACGATCGGTTGCGGACTTGAAGCGTTAAGTTATCCAGCATGTACCAAACTTCTTGGGCCAGTCATACCAGGCACCATAGTTCCTAATGGTGCAAAAGTTCCAGGCACCTCGTTCCAACTCGATCCGGTACAAGCTGCTTTTAATATAGGTGCATTAGTTCGCTGGTTAGATTTTAACGATACTTGGCTGGCGGCAGAGTGGGGACATCCTTCAGATAATCTGGGTGCTATATTGGCTGTCTCAGACTGGATTAGTCGATCTGCCGTTGCCGCGGGAAAAACGCCATTAAAAATGCACGCAGTCTTGGAAGCAATGGTTATGGCGCACGAGATCCAAGGCGTTTTGGCACTCGAAAACTCCTTTAACAAAGTAGGATTGGATCATGTCTTGCTGGTAAAAGTTGCATCCACGGCGGTCGCCGGAAGATTACTGGGGCTATCGTTGGAAGAAATTGTAAACGCATTGTCTTTAGCTTTTGTGGATGGCCAATCACTGCGAACATATCGCCACGCACCTAATACAGGCAGTCGTAAATCTTGGGCTGCGGGAGATGCTACATCACGCGCTGTAAGATTAGCTTTGATCGCACAGACCGGAGAAATGGGATATCCTTCAGTATTGACCGCACCAGTATGGGGCTTTTATGATGTCTCCTTTAAAGGGAAACCCTTTCGCTTCCAGCGCGAGTATGAATCATACGTGATGGAGAACGTATTATTTAAAATATCATTTCCTGCGGAGTTCCATGCGCAAACTGCTGTCGAAGCAGCCATGACTATTCATCAGCAATTGAATAACGCGGGCAAAACCACGGACGATATTCAACAAATCACCATTCGGACACATGAAGCAGCAATTCGTATCATCGATAAGAAAGGTCCATTACACAATCCTGCCGATCGAGATCATGCGATGCAATATATGATTGCTATACCCTTGTTATTTGGCCGCTTACGCGCTTCAGATTATGAAGATAATATTGCTTCGGATGCTCGTATAGATGTACTGCGCGACAAAATGACTTGTATCGAAGATCCGCAATTCACTGCTGATTATCACGATCCGGAGAAGCGAGCAATTGCAAATGCACTGACGGTTACATTTAACGATGGAAGTACGCTACCCGAAGTTGTGGTAGAGTATCCTATCGGTCACCGTCGTCGTCGCGAAGAAGGTATCCCAAAACTTCTGGAGAAGTATAAAATTAATCTTCAGAGAGTGTATGCCGGAAAACAGCAAGCTCACATATTAGATAGCACGCTGGATTATGAAAAATTCAGAAATTTGGCCGTCAATGAACTAACAGATTTGCTAGCAGTTCCTTATCCGGTGAGGTAAAAAATAATTTTTCATTTTACGATGGATTCCAGCGGCTTTGAAATCCATCGTAAAATGAAAAATCTTGCCTAGCGAGATCATATAATTCAGATGGGATCTGCCACTGCGCACCGTGCGATTCAAATGCTTCGCATTCTGTTGTAAATTGAGCTAACCCGACTTGATCTATGTGCGAAAATACGCCACCTGTATGCGGTGCAAAACCGATTCCAAGTACAGATCCCAGATCCCCATCAATTGGTTGTGCAATGATCCCGTTCACGAGACAGCGAAAGGCATCTAATGCTACTACATGCAATAATCTTTTCTCCAAAATATGCAGATCATCAGACGATGGATTTGCTTCTTGGCTAGCTACTAAATTCTGTCGCTTTCCATGCTCATCATAGCTATAAAAGCCAGCATTACCTTTGCGACCAGTTTTGCCTTTTGCAATAAGATCTTTTAAGTATGTGTAGGCATTGAGCTGCGCTTCGTGCAATTCAGGTAATTGATCGTATACGTGTAACATTAATGGGAGAGATATTTCGTCCAACACTAATAATGGTCCCACAGGAAAACCTGCGGCACGAGCTGATTTCTCGACATGGTATGGAGAGATTCCTTCCAATACCATGGTAATTCCCTCTAACAGGTAGTTAAAGAAAATTCTGGAAGTGAAGAAACCTGGCCCATCTTGTACTATAATAGGGATTTTATCAAGTTGATGTATGTATTTTAATGCTATGTCTTTTGTGCTTTCAGCGGTATCTTTACCCATTATGACTTCTACTAGCGGCATCCTATCTACTGGAGAGAAAAAATGTAAGCCAATCAACGAAGCTGGACAATAGCTCGCCTGCGCTAATTGATTAATCGGTAGTGAGGTCGTATTTGAAGCCAATACTGCTTGTGGGGGAAGGTTCGGTGATATCTTCGCAATTAGTTCAGTTTTTAGCGTCATATCCTCAAAGACAGCCTCCACCAATATTTCTGCCGATCTAATGTCGGAAAGATTCGATGAAGGCTGTATGCGCTGCAATATTTCGGATTGCTTTTCCGAAGTCATTTTTCCTTGTACTAGCAACTTGTTGGTAACCTTTTGCGCATAGTTTTTGCCCTGATTAGCTTTTTCTATATCGATGTCTACTAGCTTCACTGCAATACCAGCACGAGCACTTTCAAAAGCTATACCCGAACCCATCATGCCCGCACCAACCACTGCAATCCGCTTCACTTCATGGTTAGCACGTAGTGCACTGTTTTTTGCTTGTTTTTTTGCGCTTAGAATACCATAGTAATTAGTGCGCAGTAAGGCCGTGACTATATCCGAGGTAGCTACTTGACAATATAAATCATGCTCAAGTTCTAGTAAAGCTGATGTGTCGACACCGGCTTTGTGTGCTTTTACGATTTCTTGCGATGCAGCCACGCCAGGAAATAGGGGATTGCTGCGCGCAGGTTTCATCGAAATTTGCGGCTCATCGTCCTTTACCTTATTAAGCTTCTCAGGCGATTTGCCTTGCTGCACAATAGAACGGATCACTGCTAAAACATCATCTTTACCCTTCACTTGCTGATCAATAATCCCTAAAGTCAAAGCCTCTTTGAGCCCCATGACTTCATGTTGTGTAGCCACCTGAAAAGCAATATCCTCATTCCAGAGCTGAAGCATTCGACTTACTGCGCCAAATGCCGGTAAAATGCCAAAAGCCGCTTCTGGAAAGCCGAAATTACTGCGAGATCCAATCACGATACGATAATCGGCCCATAGCATCCATGAAAAGTGCGTACCCACACAATCGTTATCTATCAACCCGATTATGGGCTTATTATAAGACTGCAGCTTTAGCCAATACTGATCTATCTGCTTTATGTATTTGGATGCATCTTCTTGCTGCGCAGATATTATCCAAGCCTTGTAATCTACATCATGGTATGAGTCGTCAGGTAGTAAATGATAAAAAAGCGATGCTACTTCAGCACGGCTTAGCCAGTCGTTTGCTAACTTGAAGAAAGCCAAAATATGCGCTGCTGATATGCCTTGATTGACAGACAGCGATAAACCGACTTCAACAATACCATGCTCGTGTGTACTTATAATAAAATCGTTGTGGTAATCTATATTCCTCATTATGATACTTTTTCAGTGATGTTTGTGTTGGATGATGGATAAGCCACTTGGTCGATCGTCATTTTTGCGATAATCTCCAGCATAATTTCGGAGGTGCCACCGATAATCGTACCTACTCGGACATCACGATACAAACGTGCAATCTTATAATCTTCCGTAAAACCATAACCGCCAAATAGCTGTAGACACTGACTCACCACTCGATTCGCTAATTCGCTAGCTTGTAGTTTAGCGATCGAACATTCTTTGACGGCATAAACCTGATCTTCCTGCAAATCACAACAGTGCTTTAAGTACGCTTTCTGCACGAGTATGTCTGCCTCCATCTGTGCTATATTATGTCTCAGGACTTGAAAATCTTTAAGTTTCTTATTAAATGCAGTTCTGTTTTGTACATATTCCAAGGCATATCCTAAGGCAGATTCTGCTGTTGCCAAACTATGAATAGCAGCTGTCAATCTTTCTAATTGCAAACCACCCATAAGGTAGGCAAAACCACTATTTTCTTTACCCACGAGATTTTTTGCGGGTACACGTACATCATCGAAGTGTAATTCGGCTGTATCCGACGCATGCCAACCCATTTTCTCAATCTTCTGAGCCGATACTCCCGGAGCATTTCGATCTATAATGATTAAGCTAATTCCCTTTGTCCCAGCTTTGGGATTGGTTTTCACGGCAGTGATGAAAAAATCACCATAGTATCCATTTGTGATAAATGTCTTTGATCCATTGATGATGTATTCATCCCCGTCACGAATAGCTACGGTTTGTATATTCTTTACATCAGAACCTGCACCAGGTTCGGTAATGGCGATAGCACTTACAAGATCGCCATTAATTACTCCTTGGAGATACTGCTGCTGTATATACGGGCTTCCATATTTCCAAAGGTAAGGAGCAGACATGTATTGTATTACAAGAGCCGAAATAGTAAAGCCGCCAGAAAAACACTTAGACAGCTCTTCACAAAAGATCATGGAATAATGGAAATCAAGTTGCAAACCGCCTAGTTCTTCTGGAAAGTTTAATCCCATAAAACCCATTTCGCCCATTTTTTTCCATATGTTACGATCTATTTGACCCTTCTTTTCCCAGTCGTCAATATGCGGTAAAATTTCTTTTTTAATAAAAGCACGTAAGCTATCGCGGAAAGCGTAGTGCTCCGGAGTTAGGGCATGGGTCATCATCATTTATCAGTTTAAAAAAAGTCTATTCGTAATTTAAAAAATATTTCGAAATGATTAAAGGTGCGCAGCTTACGAGAGTTATATGTTTTTAGCATAGATGTTTGATGATTATAAATTTGACTCTGAATTGGTTGCCAAAATTATAATCGATCGGCAAAAAGAATAAGGAAAATATATTTCTATTGCCGCAATTTATACTTGATAAAAAATATGCTAAATTATTTAGTATATTTGAACGTCAATTACTGAAAAACATGTCAAAAGAATTGCGAGAATACGCTATTGTCGATATCGAAACTACAGGAGGGAGCGCCGAACGCAGTAAGATTACCGAAATAGCCATTGCGATACACAATGGTACCGAGGTAGTGGAGCGTTGGGAAAGCTTAGTTAATCCGCAACAAGCTATACCGCAAGCGATTTTTAGTCTGACAGGCATCACCGATGAGATGATCGCTACCGCACCAGCTTTTGGCGAGTTAGCAGATACAGTTTATGCTTTTTTGAAAGATCGAGTCTTCGTGGCGCACAATGTCAACTTTGATTATTCTTTTATAAAACATCAACTTGCCGAAGCGGGCTTGCCGTGGCAAGCTCCTAAGTTATGTACGGTACGATTGGCACGCAAAATAAAGCCCGGCTTGCCATCTTATAGTTTAGGCCGCTTGTGCGATATGCTTGACATTCGAGTTCAGAACCGACACCGTGCAGGTGGCGACGTGACGGCCACTGTTGCGCTCTTCGATTTACTATTGGCATCAGACAGCGATGCGGTACTGACGCAGATGCTCCGAAAAAATGCTGTTGAACAGCGTTTACCCGCCAATCTGTCTCAACATATATTCGATAACTTACCAGTTTCACCAGGTGTATATTATTTTCATGATCGTTCTGGGAAGGTCATTTACATCGGCAAAGCTATCAATATTAAAAAGCGTGTAGCTGGGCATTTCAGTGGGCATAATATTCAAGCAAAACGTCAAGGTTTTCTTCAAGAAATACATGATATATCCTATGAACGTTGTGGGACAGAACTGATGGCTCTTTTGCTCGAATGTTTGGAAATCAATCGACTTTGGCCGAAATACAATCGCGCGCTCAAAAGATTAGAGCCTAAATTTGGGTTAGTAAACTACACCGGAATGGATGGCTATCAACACCTAAGCTTAACTAAATTACTCAAATACCAAACCTGCATTCAATCGTTTTATAGTCTGCGTGAAGGCGCCGCCGTATTGCGCAAAATGATCAATACGATGGGCTTGGATATACGTTTTTGTCATTTTCCGTTGGAAGTACGTATGCCGCCGACGGCAAATGACCTTGTGCGCAGGATCCAAGATCTACCAGATCAGGAATCCTATAACGCGAAAGTAGAAGCAGCCGTTGCACTAGTACAGGAAGATGCGTCTAGCTATTTGATTATTGATAAGGGCCGCGATGAACAAGAGAAAAGTTGTATCTGGATAGAAAAAGGTAAATTCTACGGCATGGGCTATATTCGTGCCGAAAGCCAATCTACAAGTTTGCAAGAGTATAAAAATGAATTACAACGGTATAGCGGCAATGCGTACATGATGCAGGTTATCGAGTCCTTTTTAGCCAAAGGTGTCAAACAGCATCAATTGATCAGGATTGATCCAGAACAACTCGATGAAGCTGCAGTAGCAAAGCCAGCAACCCTTCATATGAAATTGTTGTAAAAAAGATCGTTAGGTCTTTGCCAAATTTCGCAATACTTGTTTGGCCGAAGCGACGTTGCTATTATTCGCACTAAAATATTACATAATTTTAGGTGATAATGAGCTAAAATGGGTTAATTTCGACCAAATTATTTCTAACTAACAGCACGTTCACCAAATGAAACAACTTTTTATAGCTTGTTTAGTTTGCTTAGCCAGTTCTTCCATTGCTCAGGACAAAGTGAAGACCGAAGAAAAAGCAAATTATGCATTGGCTGCAAAGTTTTCGCCAGAAAAACTAAAAAAATTAATACACTCCACCAGTGTAACTCCGAATTGGATAAATCATACCGACCGATTTTGGTACGAGTATAGCTCGCCAGCTGGCAAAAGGTGGTATTTGGTAGATCCAGCAGCGAAGCGCAAAACGCCACTATTTGATCACGATGATTTAGCAGCAAAGATCACGCGCATCGTGCGAAATCCATTCGATGGTCAACATCTGGATTTGAAAGATTTGCGATTCACCGATGATGAGAAACGTATTCAATTTGAAGTGCAGAGCACAAAAGATACGCTAAAGAGTAAGGAGGAGATCGCAAAACTAAAAAACAAGTCAGATACCATAAAAAAGAAAATTTTTCACTTAGAATATGATCTTGGATCGGGCGTACTACGCGAGATTAGTGATCAAACCAAAGAGAAAAGTACACTATCGTGGGCAAATTTTAATCCCGATACAACACGCGTCTACTTTGCCAAAAAGTATAACCTGTATTGGATGACAAAATCCGATTACGACAAAGCGGTAAAAGATGAGAAAGATAGCACTATAGTAGAACATCAATTCACTACCGATGGTGTGTCGAATTATGCATGGGGTGGTGATGAGTACAGTATTACTACCGGCGGCGACAAAGAGGAAACTGAGAAACGTAAATCCGTTTATTTGAGTTGGTCGCCTGATGGCCGCCATTTTGTGCTCACGCGTAAAGATAGCCGGCACCTTAGTCCATTATGGGTGATTAATAACGTAGGAGCCAAACGCCCAACGCTAGAAACTTATAAGTACCAGATGCCAGGCGAAGTGGATTCTACGGAAACCGAATTGTTTATTTTTGATGCGCAAACATTAACACCAAATCGTGTAAATGTCGCTGCTTATAAAAATCAAACGATAGGAATCTGGAGAAAAGATCGCGATAAAAGCAGCTACGCTGGTAAGCGCTTTATTAGTTATTGGCATGGTAATGATGAACAATTTTATATTTCTCGTTCGAGCCGTGACCTGAAGCGAATTGATGTCTTAGCTGTTGACGTAGACGGTAGCGTACGCACCCTAGTGGAGGAGCGCTCCAATGTATATCAAGATGTTCACAAACCATATATCGTGAATGATGGAAAACAGTTTGTACATTGGTCTCAACGCGATGGTTGGGGGCATTTGTATCTGTACGATAATCAAGGCAATCTACAACGCCAGCTCACTTCGGGCACATATAATGTGGATGATGTGCAAGCATATCAACCAGCAAGCAATACCATTTTATTTACCGCTAATGGAAAAGAAGATGGTGAAGATCCGTACTTTCTACATTATTATAGCCTTAATCTTAATGGAGGTACACCAAAACTGTTAAATCCGGGCGATTTTGATCATCAGATCACCAATAGTGAGAGCGGAAACTATTTCGTGAACAATTCTTCTCGCGTCAATACTACACCAGAGTCCAATCTTTACGCTTCCAACGGTCGATTGGTGATGAAATTAGAAAAAGCAGATTTGTCAGCCTTGTTTGCAGCTGGCTACAAATTTCCAGAACCTTTCACTGTAAAAGCGGGTGATGGCATTACCGATCTGTATGGCGTGATGTACAAACCTTTTGATTTCGACTCCACCAAAACCTATCCGTTGGTAGAATATGTATATCCAGGCCCTCAGACCGAAGCGGTAAACAAGTCTTTTGGTCGAAGTATGGATCGTATTGACCGGCTAGCACAAATGGGCTTCATCGTAATTACGGTCGGAAATCGTGGTGGTCATCCAGCTCGTTCGCAATGGTACCACACCTATGGATATGGTAATTTGCGCGATTATGGTTTAGAAGATAAGAAAGTTGCTGCTGAGCAATTAGCCGATCGGCATCCTTTTATTGATGTGAACAGAGTGGGTATTACCGGTCATTCTGGTGGTGGATTTATGTCGACCGCAGCGATGTTAGTTTATCCTGATTTCTTTAAGGTTGCTGTATCGGGAGCTGGAAATCACGAAAATAATATTTACAACCGTTGGTGGAGTGAGCGCCATCATGGTGTAGGAGAGAAGATCACGGCAAAAGGTGATACCACTTTTAGCTACGATATTGATCGCAATTCGGTATTAGCTAAAAACTTGAAAGGCAAACTTCTTATAGCAACTGGTGATATCGACAACAACGTGCATCCTGCAAACTCAATTCGAATGGCAGAAGCGCTCATTAAAGCCAACAAACGATTTGATTTTTTGCTATTGCCAGGCCAACGACATGCTTTTGGCGACATGACCGAGTATTTCTTCTGGAAGATGGCCGATTATTTTTCACAACATTTGATCGGTGATTCCAAAATGGACGAAGTAGATATGGTAGAGATGAATCGAGAACGGCCACTGAATCGATAAACTGCTGCCTTATCTTGTTTTAGATAGGTTTTTAGTATGATTAAAAATAAGAATGCCCATCCCTTTTAGGATGGGCATTCTTTTATGGGAAAAAATTGAAGGCTGTATAAGAATAATTGGAAAATTAGCTACTTTAGCCTAAGATGAATATGGATTATCCTAACAATAAGCGACGCTCTAGACAGATATTAATCTTCATTTTGAAGATTGTAATTGCGGGAATATTAATTTGGAGTCAAGTACAATTTGAAGAAATTTATGCCTTAAATCCGGAATCACAGCGTGCGCGTAGTTTCCCGATGCAGATGTTGCTGGCGGCTTATACCTTTCTTATCCCCAGTATTATTTTTTCGATCATTCGTTTTACATTTATTGCGATCTATCACGCGCGCAATGCCAATCGTGCTGTGCGCGGCAACTTTGTATTAGGCGTAAACCGACTAACTGCGGTAGCGAATTCGATTTGTGCCATCATTGCAATGATGATCTTTTTTGGTATTAATCCGCTAGAATTTGTGACAAGTCTTACTATTGTTGCGATGGCTATAGCTGTTACGTTCCGAGATTATATTACCAATATGATTAGTGGCTTAATTATTATGTTTTCCGATCAGTTGTCGATAGGTGATCGTATCCGAGTGGGCAATCAACAAGGTCGGATTATTGATATTACTTTAGCCAATATTGTTTTTCAGGATGAAGAGGATGATATGGTGATGGTGCCCAACAATATGGTATTTACATCTACACTGACCAATCATTCAGCGCATCCCTCAAGTTTATTTGCCGTAAAATTTGAGTTGCCGTTAGACATTGCTATAGAAGTAGAGCTATTAGAGACCGCGCTGCGCGAAAGTCTGCAAGCACATCCTAACCTCGAACACGGCGAAGAGATGGAATTGAAAGTAGTCGAGATCGGGAAGGATTATGTAAAGTACCGTATGGATTTACATGCTGTAAGCAATAGTAATAAATTACATCGACGTCTAGAAAATGAGATTTTGAAAGAAGTTTTAAAGTTTGAGCAAAACGCTACCGCTGCTAAATCCGTCTAACTTTTACTTCTTTTACGAAGTGTTGCGCATCTTTGGTAAGGATGAGATCGGCACGGTAACGTGTCGGTAGGATGTTTTCTTGCAGATTAGGTCTATTAATCTCATTCCATATTCCACTTGCCATCTTAAAGCTTTCTTCGGGCGACATGTCGGCGTATTTATGAAAATACGACTTATTGTCCTGAAACGCAGTAGCACGTAGCGATTCAAATCGATTGATATACCAACTCACTATATCTTCTTCAGCGGCATCTACGTAAATCGACAAATCAAAAAAGTCGGAAACGAATACGCCATTCCCTGATTGCTTTTGGGAGTTTACTTGCAAGACATTTATGCCCTCCACAATCAAAATGTCAGGCTGTGCAATAGTTTGATATTCGTCAGGGACAATATCGTACACCATGTGCGAGTACAAGGGCAATTTGTAGGTTCTATTTTCGGATTTCATTTCCGACAAGAAATTCAATAGCAGACGTGTGTCATAGCTTTCCGGGAATCCTTTGCGGTTAAGTATTCCTTTTGCGATTAATTCGGCATTAGGAAATAAGAAACCATCCGTAGTTACCAGATCTACTTTGGGCTTCTCTGGCAATAAGGATAATACTTTTTGCAATACTCGGGCAGTCGTGCTTTTGCCGACGGCAACCGAACCGGCTATACCGATAATGAACGGCAACCGTTTTTCCTCACGATGAAAGTATTCATTGCTTGATGCATGCAGCGAACGATACTGTTGAATATGCAGTTCGATTAGGCTTGATAGCGGGAAGTAGATATCTTCAATCTCAGCAATATTTAGTGGCTCGCCCAGCGACCGGAGGTTGTCCAGATCGGCGGAAGTCATATTGTGTGAACGTTTGCCATTCAGTTTTTTCCACTCTTCTTTCGTGAAAGTACGAAATGGATTGGTAAAAGTTTGGTCTTGTATTGAAGACATGCTTTCTTAGTTTTGCTGGCACAAATATAAACCTATGAATTTATATTTTTCGTAGCATTTAAATCAAATAGATGCTAATAAACCATCAAGAATTAGGCTACCCGTGGCAGGGTTGGTCGCTAATGGCACATTATATAGGTCACAAATTCTCATAAGCATTTGAATATCAGGCTCGTGAGGGTGTTTGCCTAAAGGGTCACGAAAGAAAATAATTCCATCAACTTTTCCTTCGGCAGCTAGTGCTGCTATTTGTGCATCGCCACCTTTTGGACCGCTGAGTTTTAATTCGACTTCCAGTCCGGTCTGTTTCACATACGTACCAGTGGTACCGGTAGCCACTATATGCGCTTTGGATAATGAATTTTTATGATCTTTTACAAATGCTACCATTTCGGCTTTCTTGCATCGTGTGCTACCAGCGCTATTGTCTTCATTCTTATTGGGTATGATCGGTTTTTATGATTTAAAGATGTATTTTGGTGCTATGCACACATATTTCTATAACATTACAAGTTACAATTTCTAGTGTGCTTATGCAAAAAACAAATAGGAAACAATAATGGCTGCGACAACTCCTACAAGCTCAGCAAGTAATGCGCAAGGTAAAGCATGACGCGTATTTTTGATGGCTACCGAACCAAAATAAACAGCCAGTACATAAAAGGTTGTTTCTGTAGAACCTTGTATAACGCAAGCTACACGAGCTGCAAAATCATCTGCACCTTTGGTCGCCATCAACTCAACCATTAAACCGCGAGCACCAGAGCCGCTAAGTGGTTTCATAAATGCAACTGGTAGTGCGTCTACAAAACCTGTATCGATACCCGTACTGGATAGCAAAAATGTAATACCGCCAACTAAATAATCCATGGTGCCTGACGCACGGAAAACTGCTATACCCACCAATATAGCTACGAGATAAGGAATAATCTTCACGGCTACGTCAAATCCCTCTTTTGCTCCTTCAATAAATGCATCATATACATTAATCCTTCTAAATAGTGCTAGCGCAATAAAAGAGACAAATATTGAAAAAAGTGTCACATTTCCGACCACACGCGATAATACGCCGATCTGCTCTTGGCTCAAAGTATTGAAATAATAAAGTGTTCCAAAAACCAACAAGGACAAACCTCCAAGATAAGCAAGTATGGTTCTATTAAATAGGTTGATGCGTTGGTATATCGCAACGAGAATAAGTGCTGCTAGCGTAGAGAAAAAAGTAGCTATTAATATGGGTAGAAAAATATCTGAAGGTTGTGCGGCTCCTGCCTCTTGCCGATAAGCCATAATGGAAATTGGCAAGAGGGTAAGGCTAGACGCGTTGAGCACAATGAACATTATTTGCGCGTTGGAGGCCGTTTCCTTTTGCGGATTCAACTCTTGTAGTTCTTTCATCGCTTTTAATCCTAGCGGCGTTGCTGCATTATCAAGCCCCAAAGCATTTGCGGAAAAATTCATCAGCATAGATCCCAATGCTGGGTGATTTTTAGGTATCTCAGGGAAAAGTTTATGAAAAAAAGGTCCAACAATACGGGCGAAAATATTAATCATACCACCACGCTCTCCAATTTTCATGATACCTAAAGCGAAAGTCATCATACCAACTAAGCCTAAACTTATAGTGGCACCATTAGCTGCACTTTCGAAAAGAGCGTTGACTATATGCTGGAAAACTTCGGTATCACCTCCAATCAACTTTATCAGTGCTACAACAAAGGTGATCAGGAAAAATGATACCCAAACATAATTAAGCGCCATATTTACGTGTATTGTGTCGTAAATGTACACATTTTACCTAAAAAGTACGTATCGAAGCCCATCTTGCAAGAGTCATACGATAGGGTAAAGTGATGAGAAAATTTTAAAATTCAAATGGATCAAAAAGTTAGGCAGCTACTCGGGATGGTGTTTACAGGCGTTTCATGTGCAGCGTTACGTTACCTTCTGACAAAGCTAAATCTGTTGCGTCGACTTTATATTGAAAACCAAAGCGCCTATAGTCCTCATCATCCCGCCGCCTAAAACTAATATGTACCGAATCCCTACTGATTTCATAAAATCCTGAGCCGTCCGCTGTGGAAAAGAAAGATTTATCTGCGCGAAATTCAAAGTATTCCTCCCTAGTGTATAACGTATCGATACTCGTATTGCCTGTAGCAGATCGTCGCTCTTCTGAAAACACAAACCATTGCCCATGAATAGCATCAAGGTTGAAATCAGGTTCTTTCTCGCAGGAGGATAATAGAATGGCTAAAAATAGTAGAACTACAATGTTTTTCATGGTTTTGTACAGTGCAAAAGCAGTGCCTTAAGATTGGATTCGGTGTTAACTTTGCATTTTTTGGTCCGTAAGAATATAGATTGGACGATTTCACAAACATAAAACACCGCCCAAAAGCGGTGTTTTATTGGAAGGATTTACCAATGACTTACGATATTTTAAATAATGTCAAGTAAGTCATAGAAAATTGAATAATTGTAAATCCAACATACTTATTGATTTATTAAACAGAAAAACTCTCTCCGCAGGCACACGTACGGGAAGCATTTGGGTTGTGGAATTCAAAACCTTTACCGCCTAATCCATCTGTGTAGTCCAACTCAGTACCAGCTAAATAAAGATAAGACTTGATATCCAGACAGATCTTCACACCATTATCCTCAAAAAACTGATCGCCCTTCTTTTCCTCGTTGTCAAAATTTAATTTGTAGGATAATCCTGAGCAACCACCGCTTTCCACGGCAACGCGTACGAAATAAGAATCGTTATACTGTTCATCTCTCAAAATTTCTTCAATACGCGCTTTCGCTTTCTCTGTAACGGTCACCATAGCATGCCTTTTTTAGTATATATACAAATTACCGTATTTTTCAAAAAAAAAGCAATGCCTTCGAGTAGCAATAATGTCATTTCTGTTTCAGATATGAAAATATGCCACTCGAAATAATATTATTACGCTGAGTTAGACCTAATTATTGTAATAATTGCAACACATTCACCCGAATTAACGTTTTTTAATAGAAAAAATGTTCTGATTTTGTTAATTTGTTTTCACAAAATAATTAAAGGATTTAGTAATTTAATCGAGATAGATATGACAACAGTTTTGATTGAGAAAGAGGAAATTGAACAATACAAATTTGTACCTGCCGCAGTAGATCGGACTAAAGAGTTTGCCTCAAAATTATCAGATGCATTACGTTTGGGTAACGAATTTAAATCAAAGACGACCATGACATTTATGACAGAGGATGGCCCAAAACGTGTAGAAACTACTGTTTGGTCACTAACTGAGAAATATATCGTGCTTAAAGCTAGCGTATTGATTCCTATGCGTTCCCTAATCGATATTAGCTACTAAAAATGATATTATAAATACAACTACCTGAGATTTATTCTAACATGCACAAAATATTTGCAGCCCTAGTTACCTTCGGGCTTACGTCTGTCGCTTTTGCACAAGCAGACAGTACCATGATGCGCGAAATCTATCGACAATCGCTCACCAAAGGTCAAGCATACGACGATTTGCGTTATTTGACCAAAGAAATCGGGCACCGGATTGCTGGTTCGGAGCGAGCAAATAAGGCCGTAAAGTGGTCGGAATCCCTTATGAAAACTTTGCCATTCGACAAAGTATATTTACAAGATGTCACCGTGCCTTATTGGGATCGAGGCACACCAGAGGTAGCCGTCATTATAGATAATAATGATACTTTGCAGGTTTTGGCTTTGGGTGGTTCAGTAGCAACACCGAGCGGTGGAATAGAAGCGGAGGTATTAGAGATTGAATATTTATCTGAGTTGCAAAACCACGGTGACGCGGTGCACGGCAAAATTGTGTTCGTTAATAAGCCTTGGGATGAGTCTTTGGTAGAGACTGGCATGGCTTACGGCCTCAATACATCACAGCGTAGTCGTGGGCCAGCAGCGGTCGCCAAGTTTGGCGGCGTAGCCTATTTGTTTCGTTCGTTGTCTTCCTCCACGAGAGATGATTTTCCGCATACTGGTGGCACAAGATATGTAGAAGGAATTGATAGCATTCCAGCAATGGCCATCTCGGTTGTTAGTGCTGAACGCCTGCATACTGCGTTGCAAGAGAATCCGAAAGCGAAAATATATCTGGAGCAACATTCGGGCTGGAAAGGCGCCGTACAAACACACAATGTAATCGCCGAGTGGCGAGGTACTGAGAAACCTGATGAAATCATCACCATTGGCGGACATATCGACTCATGGGATGTCGGCGAAGGCGCACATGATAATGGCACTGGCACCATGGGTACATTAGATGCTATACGCACGTTGATGAAATTGGGTTACAAACCTAGGCATACAATACGTTTAGTATTTTACATGAATGAGGAAAATGGTGTACATGGTGCGACCAGATATGGCGAGTTAGCGGCCGAAAACCAAGAAAAAATAGTTGCCGCTATTGAGAGCGATGCAGGAGGATTTGCGCCAAGGGGATTCGATATCAAAGCATCTCGCAACTCCGTAAACTGGATTCAGTCGAAGTGGAAGCCATTATTTGAACAACAATATTGGGTTTCGCGTTTTTTGCAAGGTAGTCCTGGAGTAGATTCGGGTATATGGGCCGCGCAATTCCCTAATACCGTCATGTTTAACTTTCGTCCAGATCCGCACCGTTATTTTGATTTGCATCATACCGACAAAGATGTCTTCGAAGCTGTGGATCGACGCGAGCTACAGTCCGGAGTGGCGGCAATTGCATCATTATTATATCTAATAGATACACAAATAGATCAGTTACCAAATTAAATTGATTGCGATGCTGGAACTCATGAAAGCGATTAAAGTTGATTATTCTGGCGATTCAGCACAAATGAGTTGGGGCAATGTCCCATATCCACATCCAACTGCCGACGGGCAAGTGCTGATTCGGGTCAAAGCAGCGGGCGTCAATCGTCCGGATATTTTGCAGCGTGATCGGCAATACGCTCCTCCAGCAGACGCAACATCCATTTTAGGTCTTGAAGTAGCAGGCATTGTCGAGCAAGTATTTGGCGAAAGTCGATGGCGGCCAGGCGATGAAGTTTGCGCGTTGACACATGGAGGTGGCTACGCCGAATACGTGTGGGTAGATCATCGACATTGTTTGCCAAAACCCGAAGGTTGGTCTTTCGTTGAAGCAGCTTCGCTGCCGGAAACCTATTTTACGGTCTGGTTCAATGTATTTATGCAAGGCGAACTTGGACGCAATAGTAAAGAAACGCTACTAGTACACGCAGGAGCTAGCGGCATTGGAGTGGCAGCTATACAAATAGCAAAAGCACTTGGCCATCGCGTTATTATAACTGCGCGCAAAGAGAATCAATTAAAAGTTTGTCAAGATATCGGTGCCGACGCTGCCATTCTACTGGATGAAGAATGGACTAAACAAGTACAATCGCTACGCGGATCGGTAGATGTGATTTTGGACATGTTGGGAGAAAGTACGCTGTTAGGAAATATCAAAGTACTTGGAAAGGCAGGGCGATTAGTATGGATTGCCTTTTTAACTGGTACAAAAGTCGTGTTGCCGATTCCACATATCATGGAGAAACAAATTCGGTTAACGGGTAGTTTTCTACGTCCACAATCCTTTGATGTGAAAGCTAATATTGCTTCTGGCTTGCTTGAACACGTCTGGCCAAAGATTTCGCAAGGCAAGATCAAACCCATCATTGAAAAAACATTTTCTATTCAAGATGTTCATCAAGCCCATGCTTGGCTAGAAAAAGGTGGGCATGTCGGTAAGATAGTGCTCACGCTATGAAAAGTCCGCTGCAGCTCTACGCATGTATAGTGCTCTAGACCTAAAATAGGTTCAAATTTGATTTTTTACGGAGCCTACTGATTATCATCGCGATCGCAATTTGCACCGCATACGCTAAAGTTGTTGTACTCATCATAGGCTGCGCCTAACTTGCCCATGATGGTAATAATGCGATCAATTCGGACAGCAGTGCCATTATCCATTGTTACAAAAAGGCCAGATCCTGAGTCACCCGTCAATGTCATTGCTTGACCAACCGACTCTTCTAGCTTATTTTGCGCATCAAAATAGAACACCTTACCATGTGCCTTGTCCGCTATCAATGTCTCAATGATCTCTTTGTATTCCCAAGCTACGGGAAGATAAGAAAGGTTGTATGCTTGTTGCTGCTTCTCCATTCGTGTATCTCTGGGTAATGAACTTCTGATTTGATAAGACAAAGTTCGTCAATATAAGTTTTGAATACGACCGTAACCTTCTCATGCCAACGTCATATTGTCTCGACCGTGTAGAAGAATACCAAAAATTATGTCGTAAATTTAAATCATGAGCAAGGGGAAAAGAAATACAGGATTTGTTTTCAAGCAGTACGAGGCTCCATTTCAGTCACCTTTCGACAAGCTTTTCGACATCTTCAAAGAGCTAATCACGCACACTTCTGGAGATTTTGACGAAGCAATAGATTGGTTGCGGCAGCTAGATAAGGAATTCCACCTTACTACGCCCGAATATACCGTTGATGATTTTATAGAAGACCTCAAGAATAAGGGCTACATTCAGGAGCGGGCGGATTTTGGTGGCAGCGGAGTTGGACTAACCTCCAAATTAGAGAAAGCGCTACGGCAAAATGCATTGGAGCAGATTTTTGGAAAGATGCGCAAAGGTATTTCTGGAAATCATAAAACGAAATACAGCGGGCAAAGTGACGAAAGTACGGGCGATTTGAGAAGTTATCAATATGGTGACAATCTCGACAAAATTTCCATGACCGAAAGCCTAAAGAATGCACAGGTTAATCATGGAATTGGTGAATTTAGCCTGTCGGAGAACGATTTAGTCGTAGAAGATACCCAATTCAAATCGCAGATGAGTACGGTGTTGATGATCGATATCAGTCATAGTATGATTTTGTACGGTGAAGATCGTATTACTCCGGCCAAAAAAGTAGCGATGGCGTTATCCGAATTGATCTTGACGCGCTATCCTAAAGATTCGTTGGATGTTATCGTGTTTGGAAATGATGCATGGCCCATAGCAATCAAGGATCTGCCGTACTTGCAAGTGGGACCATACCATACGAATACCGTTGCAGGTGTACAACTGGCTTTGGATATCTTACGGCGAAAACGCCATGCAAACAAGCAAATTTTTATGATTACCGACGGTAAGCCAAGTTGCTTGAATATGCCAGACGGCACGTATTACAAAAATCCAATGGGTTTAGACCCGTTAATTACTAATAAATGCTACAGTATTGCAGCTCAAGCGCGTAAACTAGGTATCCCGATCACGACCTTTATGATTACTTCAGATCCTTATCTGCAAGAATTCGTCGATGAATTTACGGCTTCCAATCATGGCAAAGCCTACTACACCGGTTTAGGTGATTTAGGGGAGATGATATTCTCCGATTACGAAGATAATCGTAAGAAAAGAATACGATAAGAATATAAACTCGGTTTACGTATCTCCAATTTATTGGAAAGCGATAGCCATAAGTTGATTAAAAAACACAGAGATTACAGATCTATGGAATATACAGAAATCACAACATTTGGTGCATTAAAAAACGCCAATTATACATCAAGACATATTAAGGAAGAGCTACGTCAAAACTTGATAGCGAAAATCAAAAAAGGCGAAACGGTATTCGAAGGCGTACATGGCTATGAAGATACCGTGATCCCCGAATTAGAGCGAGCCATTCTTTCCAAGCACAATATCAATTTGTTGGGTTTGCGCGGGCAGGCGAAAACACGTCTGGCGCGTTTGATGGTTAATCTTTTGGACGAGTACATTCCAGTGGTTGCCGGTTCGGAGATTAATGATGATCCCTTTGAGCCGATATCACGTTATGCGATCGAGCAATTGGAGCAGCTTGGTGACGCTACACCAATAACATGGTTGCACCGAAGCGAACGCTTTGCGGAGAAATTAGCCACACCTAATGTCACTGTTGCCGATCTAATAGGCGATGTGGATCCGATCAAAGCTGCTAACCTTAAATTGAATTATGCCGACGACCGTGTGATTCACTTCGGAATGATTCCACGCGCTAATCGCTGCATTTTTGTTATTAATGAATTGCCCGATTTGCAAGCACGGATTCAGGTGGCTTTGTTCAACATCTTACAAGAAGGGGATATTCAGATCCGTGGCTTCAAGCTACGATTACCACTAGATATACAATTTATTTTTACCGCCAATCCAGAAGATTATACGAACCGTGGCAGTATCGTAACGCCTTTGAAAGACCGGATTGGTTCGCAGATCTTGACGCATTATCCTACTTCCGTAGCCATTGCCAAACGCATTACCGATCAGGAAGCTGGATTAGAGTCAGCGCAAAAGGAACAAATCTATGTACCCGAGTTGGCGCGCGATTTATTGGAGCAAATCAGCTTTGAAGCGCGTGAGAGCGATTTTATCGATGCGAAAAGCGGTGTAAGTACCCGAATGGGGATCACGGCATTTCAAAACTTACTAAGTGCGGCAGAATTACGATTGCTACGCACCGGAGATCAGTCTACAACGGTTCGGCTGAGTGATTTTATGGGCATAATTCCCGCTATTACTGGAAAGGTGGAATTGGTGTATGAAGGCGAGCAGGAGGGAGCGGCGACGGTCGCTATTCAACTGATCGAAAGTGCAGTGAAAACCTTATTCAACACCTTATTCCCGAAAGTAGAGAAATTGGAACGCGAAAATCAGCGGTATCCGTATGATGAGATCGTGCGTTGGTTTTCTGAATCGGATGATGGCATTCACCTATCCGACGAAGCGAATGATGCGGATTACCAGGCACAGTTAGAGCTGGTTCAACCGTTGCAGCAGTTGCTTACACAGTATCAACCCGACACAAAACCCGAAGATATCTACTTTCTAAGTGAATTTTTGCTGTGGGGACTTACACTTAATAATAAGCTTAGCAAATACCGCTCTGGCAACGGTTCACAGTTTGAAGACAATTTTCATGGATATCTTCGGGACAAGATTTAATTAATTTACGGCAAATTGTTTAATCTTTGTTTTACGTGTGGTTTTCTTTTTGCGTTTATACCACCACACATAAAATCCGGTGATTGGTAAGGTAGCGCAGATCAAGCTGGCTAAGAAATATATAATTTTGGTGGTTATTCCACCTATATAGCCCGTATGCAAGCCAAAGTTGGCGCGTGAGATCCATTCGCCACCTTTGGCTTCGCTCATGGGTTTAGGCGTATTTGGCATGAGCTCCAGTGTGTAGCGATTGAAACGTAAATCTCGCCAGCTACCATCAATCATGTCCGTACAAGCGTATATTATTTTATCATCTTCTTCTGGGATATGGATGATAACGGCATCTTTGTTTTTGCTGGCGATCTCCGTACGCACCTTATAAAATATTGAGTCGGTGATTGCTAAGGCGTCTAAAATATTCGTGTTAACGCTAGGTTGTACTAATTCCTCAGTGTTGCGTGGAGATCGCGGATATCCGCCTGCTAAATCCACAACCGTTTTTCGTAACCAAGGAAACGACATCATCATCGCGGTAAAAGCCATTACTAGAGCGACAATCAAGGAATAGAATCCTAGCACATTGTGTAAATCATAATTAATTCTTTTCCAGTTACTTTTCAAGTTTATGGTAAAGCTTTGTTTTACCATACGTTTATTCCATCGCTTTGGCCACCACAGGATGATTCCGGATAAGGTGATGATGAAAAAGAACAAAGTTCCCCAACCTGTAATTTGTCTTCCAATATCAGTAGGCAACCACAGATGTCGATGTCCTTCATCCATAAAGTGGAAGAAATCTTCGTGATCTACTTCAGCGATTATTTGTGCATTATAGGGATTTACATACATCAGGGTATCGCCGTGGTTGATACCAATCTTAATGGGTTTGCCATGCCCATAATACCAGAAACTTTCTATTTCCTTTCGGGGATATTGGGTTTTAATTTTTTGGTAGACTGTACTCGGTGGTAATAATTCTGTTTGTTGCGAATTATCAGGTGAGGCGCTGTAGAGCCAAGAATATTTGATTTCTTCCTCGAATACCAACGCACAGCCAGTTATGGACAATATCATGACCACAATGCCTGATACTAAACCAAGCCAAAGATGTAGCCATGCATTTATCTTTAATAGAATCTTTTTCATTTTACACAATATCTTCAAGAAAAATCGGTCATAGAAATACCTTCCTGCAGCATGTGCGCAGGAAGATATTAGATAGATGTAGGGAAATTATTTCAAGCGGTACAACATTGGCGTATCGCCATCAGCACCGTCAATACGAGCGCCGCGCGTTAGTTTATCCATATTAGAATCGTACTCCCACACGTACACGCCATCTGCCTTTGGATCATTTACTGCAATGTATGCTTTACCATTGTGTACTACGCCAGAGCGTGAGTTGCCCACTAGCGGGAAATCAAGTTTTTTTATGACTTGCTGTGTGTTTACATCAACGATTAAATATTCCCACATCGCAGCATACCACCAATCATTAAATTCCTTGATGTTAGTTTGCGTATCATGCGCACTAATCAGCAGGGCTTTACCATTACCGATGTAGCTAACACCTAATTGGTTGTCGCCACCACGCTGTGCACTGATATTGAAGAAATAGTTAGGGTCGATCTTGTTATCACCATCTTTTATACGATATATTCCGGTTGGTAAGCCAGCTTTGCCACCTCCTAATACGGGCATGGGAATCGTTAAGATATAAGTGTAGCCGTTGTCTTTGAAATTGCTAAAGTATGAGTTGCGTACGGTACCAAGCGGTGCCGACCGCGCATCTTCACCCGTTTCTTGGAAGTTGCTCAAAGTTGGGTAATCTACCGTACCGGTGTACGACTTATCGTAGTGTACTTGCGTTTCTTCGTTATATAATCCATAACCGATAAATAGTTTATTACCTTGTGGAATTACGGAAAAAACGCGTCTGCTGTGCTTTTCTGGAATACCTGTTTTGTCAAATTCACCGCTTTTGGTGACTTCCATTTTCTCGACATCCACTACTGCGTAAAAGTTATCGGACCGCGCACCAAACATCAATTCGGTATCGCTCAACCAGGCATGCCAACCGAGGTACAAGCTTGGCAATTGCGAGAAAGGAATTTCGCGGATGGTTTTCAAAACGCCATCTTCGAAGCGATATTTTCCAAATTTGTTCGAATTTGGGTTTACATGGTAGATATCACGTCCTTTTTGTACTAAATTCTCTTCCCAAGTCAAGATTTCCGATACGTTAGTACCTTTTCCTACTGGAGAAATCACACCACTCATCAAATCTTCGATAGGTAACATATAGCGACCATTGTCGGTTCCGACGATTACCGCAAATTCTGGGTCGACGATTTCGTCTGGAGCTGGCGAATCATCACTACAAGAGGTAGTCGTGAAACCGAGGGTAGCCAAAGCCATTGCTACGGCCCATGCCCATTTTTTCGTGTGTTGTAAATTTATCATATCAATGTATTAATTAGTAAATATTTAAGTTGTAACGGAATTTTATGGAGATAAAGCGACCTGGTTTTTGGAGCTTAGAGTTGTCGTAAGCGATCACGTTCGTCAGGTTTCTGCCTTCTAAGGTGAAGTTGTATAAGCCTTGTTTGATCGAGTAGGTGATACCCGCATTCTGGATCAATTGTCTTGGAATGTAATAGTTGGTCGAGCGATCGCCTAGTTTCGACCAGGTCGTGGAATATTCATTGACGTACTGCATAAACCAATTGAACTCCAAGCGTGTGCCTTCACCCAAAATATCGTTCTTACCGATAATGAAATCAGTATTTCCATAAAGCCAAGGCTTATCTGGTAAGCGGTTGCCATAGGTTACTTTGATTCGGTTGGTACCGCGTACAAATTGTTCGCGATCGACCGCACTTTCGTAACTACCGTTGATCGTGAATTTTAATAAATCACCGTAGGAATAACTCATTTCCATTTCCGCACCTTCTACTTGGATACCGCCATAGTTGTAGTACTGACTAAAGTTTTCGGAGGAACCCGACACTACACCTGGCGGCGTACGGTGGATGTAGTTGCTCGCATTGCGGTAGAATATAGCTGCAGTAGCGTAGATACGATGTATGTCTTGGAATTCACCATTGTAGAATACGCCTAGATTATAATTGTCGCTGCTTTCTGGTACGAGATTAACGTTTGGATATACATCTACACCATTTCCATATAATTCAACCAAGGTTGGTAGGCGATAAGCATGCTCATACGAAGCCTTAAATCCTAAGCCGTTGGAAAGGAAATAACTAGATGCAGCTCCATACCCCATATAACTTTTGGATTGGCGGGTATCGCCTCCATCTTCATTCTCGACGCGACCACCAAAATTGTAGTACTTGGCAAAGACCTGATTACGCCATTTCTTGTCGAAGAAATCGTGCATGTAATTTAACCCTAAAATATTTCTGCTGACGCTATTATTCTGCCGAAAGCTATGGTTGTACGGATCAATCTCATTATAGCTCTTGCGATGATTATTGGTAAGTGAATGCGTGAGGTTTACCGTTTGCACCGGATTTATTTCGTAATTAAATGTACTCTGTACTAAACTGTTGTATCCGTCGTAGTGCTGTATTGATTTAGTTAGGTTGATCTCGCCTGCATCTGGGAAATAGATGTCTGGGCGACCATCCCAACGGTACACGCGGTACGAACTGGTATCTGTGACCACATTTTTATCATTGGCAAAGTTGGCAAAGATCGTGGCTGATAAGCCACGCGTAAATAGATCCTCCTTGCGGTAGCGTAAACTGGGCACGATGCTGTTGCTCTTTTCGAATACATGGCCGTATACTTTTTGTTGCGTAGCACCAGTCTGTACTTCGTTGTACACATTGTTATAGGTCAAGCCTAATACAAATACATCGGCCCAGCTTTTGCCCGACAAGCCGGCTTCTACCTGCGTCATATTGGAGCGATACGCATCGTGAAAGCGTTTGGCTGAGGCAATGGTATCAAACTGATTCGGATTGTCGCGGTTCACCACATCCAGGAATACACGCGCTTTTGGATTGGTGTACATGCGGTAGTCATTGTCCGAATAGTTGAAGAACGAGTTTACATTGACGTGTAAGCCTTTTTTCGGATCGGTAAAACTACCGCTCAATGCGGCACGGTGTGTATTGAAAGAACCGTAGCTGTAACTCAAATCAATTGATTTGCGGCGATCACGTTTGGTGATGATATTCACCGCGCCACCAAGCGCATCGGAAGTAAGGTGCGCTGGAATAACACCTTTATAAACCTCAATGCGCTCCACGATGTTAATGGGAATGTTGTTGAATGACATGCCGCTACCGTAGGCTTCGATTGGCACGCCATCGATAAAGAACTTGATGTGATTGCCCGACATCCCATTGATGGAGAACGAATAGCTGGATCCCAAACCGCCTTGTTCTCTGATCTTTACTCCGGTACTGCGATTCAATATCTGGTTGATATCCGTATTACTATTGGCATATTGCTTGGTTTCGATGACATTTACGCTGAAACCCGATTGTTGGATTTCTTTGGCTTTGCTGAAGCCTTGCACCTGTACTTGCTCGATGTGTTCGTCTGAATCTTCTAACGTAAAATTAATGTCAGTAAGAGGGGTTGTGCCTACGCAAATAGTTCTTTGTTGTGTTTTGAAACCCATGAGATGGGTTTCTAAGACGTAATCGCCCGGTGCTATTGCCTGTAAAATATATTTTCCACTAACGTCGCTCTGCGTTTGCTTGCTATCTTGATTTAGGATGCGGATTGTTGCGCCTTCTGCCCCCTGATTATTTTTTGTTTTGATTGTTCCACTTACGGTAATTCCCTGCCCATATGACGCAGCCACTGCGACGAACATTAGGAGACAAAGTCTCCATTTCAGACCCAACATATTTTTATTTAGATTAATGACACATAAGGATGTTGCTTATGCCCTCATTAACCGAAGGTCGTAAGAGAAGAAAAATGAGAAATTATTTCAATTTATCTAGTCTAAGCTGGTAATCTATTGGAAAATCGGGGGTTAGGTGTGCAGTTATTTTACCACTTTCCAAATTATATTGCCATACCGTGTGGTTCTCCTTTTCATCATCGATGGCAATGTAGAGGTCAGCGCCCACTTGAACCACGTTTTCTTTGCGCGTCCCTTTATCTAACGGCAAATCCAGCTTCTGCAGTTTGCCGTTAGCCAAATCCGCCAGATAGTATTCAAATTGGTACACGGCATGGTGATTGGAGAAATCCGTGTATTTATCCGAGCGCTCGCCGCGTACGATGGCTTTACCATTGCCCACATACCAAAATCCATAGGCATGATTGCCAGTCTGTGCCGAGATATTCACCATGTAGGTCGTATCCACTTCGTCAGATCCTTTTTTCTTACGAAAGATAGCCGATGGTTGTTCTATATTGTTTCCAGCTGCAATGCCTGGTCCGCTGGTAAAATAGAAATCCCCATTTTCGGCGGTGCCGCTGTACGTTTGTATGGTATTGATCCCGCCGGGATAGGTCGAGCGCGGATCTTTTTGTTCCGACAGCACACGTAAAGAAGCAAAATCCAAGGTACGGTAATACATGGTATCCAGTGTGGTATATTCGTTATGGCCGAGCATTTTGCTGTAAGCAAAAGCTATCCAGAGTTTGTCGTTGTCGTAGCGCACCAAACCCAAGCTCAGAATGTTAAAATCATTCACCGCAGGTGGAATCGGTAACTGCGCTTCGCGAATCAGGGAGAAAGTTTTGGTATCAATCTCATAGAAACTACAGGTTTCGATATCGCCATGTACCACATTGGAGATCAGTAAAGTATCTGAATTATTTTTCCAGTGATATTGCTCTATATTATCGTTCACTACTTTGATCGAATCCATGGCTTGCAATCCCATCGAAGAAATCCGATATTGGATCAGGTAATCATTCTCCGGGTTTACCGAATAGATGAAACCCTTACGCTGGATAAATTCACGGTTGAAACCGGCATGTGGTGGACTAAAAGAAGCCAGCTGTTGCCAAGTGCTATCGATCATTACAAAGTTATTAACGCTTTCTTTGCTAACGAATAGGGAATAGGCAGGTTCAAAATTTATCGGTGAATCGATCTGTTGTTTGGTTTGCGTACAGGATGTTCCGAAGCCGATGATGCTACTGGCAAGTACAACATATAAGATCGGGTAAAATCCTGTAAATAAACGCATAGATTAAGTAAGGTGAAACTGCTTTCGGATGTGTTTTCGTAAAATAGGTGGCAGATATTCTAACTGTGATTTAGAATAAACAACCAATTCGCTGGTATCCGGATCGGTGGAGATAAAATATACTTCTCCCTGCCGAAAATCCAACGAGGTGTTATTATGCTTGTCATAGAGCTTGATATCTTTCTTAGGACTGAATAAGACATCGCCAGAAATGGCCATATTGCCAGATTGTAGATTGATGCTGGCCGAACTGTTTTTGCTGAGTGTGAATTCGAAGGAATCTTCTTTCCAGAGCATGACCGCTTTGTCTGAGTTGCTGGCGTTGAACAAATGTTCTTTACTCGCAGTAGTAGGGTAGAACCACCAACCCATTCCTAAGATAATCAGTAGCGAAGCCGCGATGGCTATCAGCGCCGCAAATTTTACGGTTGGATCGTTGTTTTTTGCAAGCTTGACGGCGTTGGAATTTTCAGATCTTTCAGGGATATTGCTCTTGGCAGCCGATTCTTGCATATATGCGGATATGTGCTGCCACATTTCCTGCTCGATCAGCAGATCTTCTATAATGTCCTCAGCTATATCGGCTTCTTGCTCGTCATCGCCATCCAACGACAAAGAAGTGCTATCCAACCAAAGGCTTACGGCAGTCGCTTCCTGCTCGGTACACTGCCCCAGTTCGTAGCGTTCTAGTAATTCTTTGGTTATCTTCATCTCTTCAATATTACAAAGATAATACATTATTGTGAGCTGCAGTTAATCCTTATTCTACCGGATACAATCCCATTCTTAAGGTAGAAAGCGCTTTGCTAATATGGTATTCGACCGCACGTTCAGAGATGAGCAGCATATGTGCGATCTCTTTGTTCGTCATCCCTTCTTCGCGACTCATCTTGAATACGTTTTTGCATTGCTTTGGTAGGGATTCAACCAGATGATTAACTTTATGTTTGAGTTCCTTGACTTGCACTTGCTGATCCTCATAATCGATTTTTGTCGTATTCAGAATGATGTCATGGTGGCGCTGTTTGGTTGATTTATTTCGAATGTATTCCATGGTTTTCAGTTTCACAGATCGAAGCAAATAGCGCTCTACATCTTCAATATGGAGGCTGGCGCGCCTTTCCCATAAAGATTTAAAAATCTCTTGTACAATCTCCTTTGCATCTTCCTCATCTGCGGTCATCTTCACAGCAAAACCGAACAAACGTTTCCAGTATCGTTCAAACAGTTGTTTGAACGATACGTGGGTAATTTGAACTAATTGCGTATGTAGATTTTCTTCCAAAGCATCGCAAATATACACTTATTTAGATTTATTATAAATAATATTAATAGTAAAAATTGCCTAAATTGCTATGCATATACCTATATTTTTTATTCGCCAAATCGGTAACTCAGCGATAGCATCACTTTTCGATTATCAGGAAATGCCGATTGCCAGATCACCAAATCGCCATACGTACTCGTAAATTGCGGATTGCCATTGCGAATCAATCCCGTTACCGCCAACTTCAACATGGCGCGATCGTTGAGCATTTTTTTCTCGGCCGCCAGATCCACGCCATAGCGCTGATCGGTGCGCATCGCACCGGTCGTGACGCCCGAATTGTAATAGCCAGCAACTTCGGCACGTAATCCCCACTTCAAGTGCAGCGTGTGGCGGCTGTTGGCTGACCAGCTTGAACCTTCCGAATCCAGAATCACACCATCGATCTCACCTTGATAATTATTATGAAATGCATTGAGATAATGGC
This sequence comes from Sphingobacterium populi, assembly GCF_001586775.1. Classification (GTDB taxonomy): domain Bacteria; phylum Bacteroidota; class Bacteroidia; order Sphingobacteriales; family Sphingobacteriaceae; genus Sphingobacterium; species Sphingobacterium populi. The sequence goes on from NZ_LQXS01000001.1 coordinate 693,697, forward strand.
TACCTGTCCACCACGGAAAAAAGGTATTGTTGTACATCATACTGGCGCTGTAATTTTTGAAATCGCCGATGTTGGCTGGGCGCGTCAAATTTTCGCCCGGATTGCTGCCCACGCGCGAGATCCAATTGATCACATCGTACCCATAACTCATGCTTACCGTGGTGAATAGGGCATTTCTATAACCATGTCCGATCTCGCCGATATAACTGCGCTCGGGTTTCAGCTCTGGATTTCCTTCCGAATACGTAAAAGCATCTTCGTAAATGCGAAACGCATTGATATCGTGATCACCTGGGCGCTCAATACGGCTGCTAAATGAACCGCGAATCGTATTCGCATCGTTGATATTGTACAGTAAGAACCCGTTCGGGAACAAGTCAAAATAGCGCTGTTGGCTGATGTCGTTTAGCGTCACCTGATTGGCTTTGATAAAGGTATATTCTCCGCGTAAACCTGCCTGATATTCGAAGCGGTTGAATTTTCCAGAATACGTGGCATAAGCCGCTTGAATATGTTGCGTGTATTGGAATTGATTGGAGGTGTTGGCATCTCGCAGCCAACTATTGCCGCTCAACGTATCATTGCGCACATCATTACTGATAAAGAAATACGTGGCTTTCCAACCTAATTCGAGCTTGGCTAGATCGCTAAAAGGCTTGCTGTAATCCAATCGGCCAGCATAGGTCGTGTTGCTTAGATCTTGCACGTTTGCGCGTGCTGTGGTGCTGTTGTCAATCGTTTGCAGATTGGCAATATCCGTGCGAAAAATATTGTTATACGCATTGGTATGCGGCGCATAGTCGAAATTGATCTTCAAAAAGTGATCTTCGCCTTCGTATTTATTCACGTAGTTGATGTTGAACGTGAGGTTGTTAAATGTTTCATCAAACTGATTGTTTGTCGTCGCCGTCTGCATGGTGCTGCCCGTCGCGGTGCTCGTGACCATATCGATCAGCGATTTGCTGATGAAGCGCCCACGCATCCAGTGAAAGCTGGCATCGAGCACACCGCCATCGTTGAATTCATAACTCGCGCCGGTACGCAAGCTGTGAAATGTGCCAGGATCCAGTTCTTTCGTTTCTTTTTGTTTTTGTAGCGTTTGAAATAGACCATTGCTGAAAAACTGCCGCTCCACCAAGGTGCTATCTTTTGACTGTTCACGACCTATAGAACCGTTGGCGTACATATTCCAGCCATTTACTTTGTAATGGACGGCACCGCCAATCGTTCCTTGCGATCGTCTACTTTGCGAACCACGCACAAATACATCACCACCAAAACCACTACGTTTGTTGCGCTTGGTCACGATATTGATGATGCCCGCCGTTCCAGCGGCATCTTCACGGGCAGATGGATTGCTCATCAGTTCCAGTTTGGCCACATCGGTAGCCTGCATACCGCGCAGCATGTTGGCCAATTGCGCTCCAGTTAGGTAGGTTTCACGTCCGTCAATACGTACATTTGCACCTGAGCGTCCTTGAATCGAAAAATTTCCTTTTCCGTCGGATATAATGCCCGGCGTTTTTTCTAATAATTCAAGTGCATTATTGCCTTCACTCAATACGGATCCCTCTACGTCAACCACCAATTTATCGGCATATTGCCGAATGGCAGGCTGCCGTCCGCTGACGGATACGGCGGCGATTTCGGTGAGGTCGTCATGCAGATAGATATCATCGAGCAGGCGCTGTTCGCCTGGAGTTAGCATCATTTCATTAGATACATATTCGGCAAAGCCTAATGCCTGTACACGTAATAAAAATGTGCCTTTTTGCGTGATTTGAAGTTGATATGCGCCTTCCGCATTTGTTTTCTGCGAACTTACTAATGTGCTATCCGGCGAGCGCAGCAGCATAATGGAAACATCAGCTTGTGGTGTGCCATCAGCAGATAATACGCGCCCTTTGATGCTGGTTTGCGCGTACAAATTGGCGCCTAAAAGTAGAAAAAGAAAGAAGAGTAATCTTGTTTGTAAAGTCATGTCGCGGCATGATATAGTCATCCATTTTTAAAAGTCGATGGAAGATTATATCTTAATGAATGGGGTGGATGGTATAATATAATCTGCGCTTAGATAAAGTAAGTGTTTCGTAAGCATTCTTAATGAGTCTAAGGAACTCAATTTTTATAAGTCTGGTTGGCTTGATTTAATTTTTTGCTAATGGTGAAGATACCGTGCAAAGGAATCGTATACATGGAAATATATGTGCTCTTATTCATCATAATGATTTATGTTTTTCTGACAGCAATTTTTGCAGCCTTATTATAAGAGTGTTGCCTAACTGTAGATTTACCGAAGGCTTATTTAGAAAAGTTCTTTATAGAAAGAAGAAATTAGTGATTTCGTGATTTGATGTGTAGCAAAGTGCTAGTGCATAGTATATAATATTGAATGTATTTATTCATTATTGAATCTATTAATTTATAAATTCCTCACATGTGCACACATATGAGGTCGAAAAATCAAAATAAATTATGTGATTAAGTTTGGATTATAATATATATTATGTTAAATAGAAATATAAAATAACACATAGTTATGTGTTATTGACCATTTACGCCACGTTTTCTATCGTTATGGCGCCCACCGTAATGTTGCTTCGTGGATCTATTATTATAGCGCGACCATTTTCAGGAAAATCGGCTTGTACATCAAATGGAATTTCATTTGCCGACTTAATACATATTTTTCCGATATCATTCAGTCCAATTTCAGTTCCATAGTGTTGTTCTTGCGTATTGACGTCATATTTAAATAAAACCTCAGAAACTTTAATTTTTACCGTTTGGCTATGATGTTGCAGTAAATATTGCTGTGTGGTGTCTAATGGTTTATTATCAAACCAGCTAATATTGGCTTCGAAACTGCGCTCGCTGTGTGTTGGATGTGCAGCACTCACAATCGTGTCTCCACGAGAAATATCTACATCATTACTCAAATGTACAATCACCGACTGTCCGTCTTCGGCCTCTTCAAAAATTTGTTGATTGATCTCGATGCGCTCTATTGTACTTTGAACACCGCTTGGTAAAATGAGCACCTTTTCTCCGACGCGCAATCCAGATCCCAATACGCGACCTGCATAACCTCGGTAATCATGTAAATCATCGGTTTGCGGCCGAACGACCCATTGCACCGGAAAACGCCAGCCTTTGGATGATTTAGCTACTTGAAATTCAATAGTTTCCAGATAGTCCAGCAGTGCATTTCCTTTGTGCCAACTCATCCGTAGAGATTGGTGTACGATATTATCACCTTTTAGTGCTGATACCGGAATATAATCGACGTTTTCCAAACCCAGTTTAGCGGCTAGCAGCTCATAATCTGCCTTTATATCTTCAAAAACTTGTTCATTGTAGTCTACCATGTCCATCTTATTTACGCAGACGAGTACTTTTTTGATAGATAACAGTTTGGCCAAGAAAGAATGTCTTTTGGTCTGCTCGATTACACCTTTTCGGGCATCGACTAAGATGACGATCAAATCTGAATTAGAGGCACCTGTCACCATATTTCTGGTATATTGTATATGTCCTGGTGCATCTGCAATGATGAATTTGCGTCGAGTCGTCTGAAAATATTTATAAGCAACATCAATCGTGATGCCTTGCTCCCGTTCGGCCTTCAAACCATCTGTCAAAATGGCCAAATCTACTGTGCCATCATTATTTTTACGGTTGGCTTTCTTGATTGCCTCCAGTTGATCGTCTAGTACAGAATTGGTATCGTATAGCAAGCGGCCGATCAAGGTGCTTTTCCCATCATCTACCGAACCTGCTGTTATAAACTTTAATATATCCATGATGTACAATGCGTTTTGCTGCGTAGCAGCTTAAAAATAACCTTGTTTTTTTCGTTCTTCCATCGCCGCTTCAGACACTTTGTCGTCTATACGAGCACCGCGTTCACTTATTGTTGACGAACGTATTTCCTCAATAATATCATCCAACGCAACAGCTTCTGAATCTACAGCCGCCGTGCAAGTCATATCCCCTACTGTTCTGAAGCGCACGGATTTATAATCCACTGTATCAGTGTCGTCGATTTGCAAAAATGGCGCAGCGGCCATCCACTGTCCATTGCGCAACACGACCTCACGTTGATGACTGAAGTAGATCGATGGCAACGCTATATTTTCACGTTTTATGTAATTCCATACATCTAGTTCGGTCCAGTTAGAAATAGGAAATACGCGAACATTTTCGCCTTTATGAATCCTGCCATTCAGGATATTCCACAGTTCAGGACGCTGCCGCTTTGGATCCCACTGCCCAAATTCATCACGTACCGAAAATATACGTTCTTTAGCGCGTGCTTTTTCCTCGTCACGTCGGGCACCTCCAATACAAGCATCGAAACCGTACTGCTCAATGGTATCGAGCAAAGTGACTGTTTGCAATGCATTTCTGCTGGCGTTTTTCCCCGTTTGCTCGACTACTTTTCCCTGATCGATGCTATCTTGTACGTACCCTACAATCAACTTTTCGCCCAGTTCTGCTATAAGTTGATCACGAAAGCTGATCGTCTCTGGAAAATTGTGACCGGTATCGATATGTACTAAAGGAAAAGGAAATTTTCCTGGTCTAAACGCTTTCTTGGCCAAATGAACCAGTGTAATCGAATCTTTTCCGCCTGAGAACAATAACGCCGGGTTTTCAAACTGACCAGCAACTTCTCGCAATATATAAATGGCCTCCGCCTCTAAATGATCTAAATAATCCATCTGTTTACTTATTTACTCGTAGCATGTAAACCACATTCTTTTTTGCTCTGATCTTCCCACCACCAGCGTCCCGCTCTAAAATCTTGCCCTGGCGCTACGGCTCTCGTGCAAGGTTGGCAACCAATGCTAGGGAATCCTTTATCATGCAAAGGATTATAGGGAACAAAATTTCTTTTCAAAAACGACTCCACCTCTTCTAATGTCCAGTGAAACAAAGGATGAATCTTTATTAACTGATTTCCTTCATCCCACTCGACCTGCTGCATATCGTGTCTATTGGCCGATTGATCGCCACGAATGCCTGTTATCCAGATCTTATACCCTTTAATCGCTCGTTGTAATGGTTCTATTTTTCGGATAAAACAGCATTCCTTGCGGTTTTCAACGCTTTCATAAAAGCTGGATGGACCTTTTAACGCCACCATTTGCTCTACGGCATCAGTTTGGGGATAATACGGACGAATCGGGAAACCGTAGGTTTCTAAAGTTCTATTCCATACGTAATAGGTTTCCGGGAAAAGCCGGCCAGTATCTAATGTGAAAATATCGATCTGGCTTTGTACTTCGTAGAGCAAATGTGTGATTACCTGATCTTCGATCCCAAAAGAGGTCGAAAAGATCGACTCTTTAGCATAATGCTGCTGCAAATACACCAAGATCTCCCTTGCTCCCAGACCTTCAATATCTCTTCTTAAAGCCGCAATCATTTTATCAATAACTCCTTTGTGTGTGCGTTCAACACCGAAATCTTGTGCTGAAGATCTCCTTTTAACTCGTTTCTCATGGCTTGCATCAATGCCAAGGTTTCATCAATTTCTTCCGGTATAAGTTCTTGCAGCAATTCTTTCACGCGCTTAGCGATCGTGGGCGATTTGCCATTGGTCGATATGCCAATCTTGAGATCACCTTTTTGTACAACAGATCCTAGATAGAAATCACACAAGCTAGGTTTATCGGCTACGTTAAGTAAAATATGCTTGGCGCTCGCTAATTTTCTTACCCAATGGTTTAAATCCGCATTATCCGTTGCTAAAATAGCCACATCAATCCCATCTAAATCCGCTTCTTTAAATGACCTTTGCGACACAACAACGGTCGCTCGATCACGTACAAATGCAGAGAAATCGTCGCTGATCTCTTCTGCCACTACATGCACCTTAGCCTGCGGCGAATTATTTAAAATAGCCTGTAGTTTTTCGAGCCCGACCGGCCCCGCGCCTACTACCAAAGTCTGAATCTGGTGCATCTTTATATATATGGGAAACAAGGTGTTCATACGGCTAATAGTTTTTTTCTACCTGCTCCATGACTGCTGCAAATTCGCGATGCTTGGCGACAACTTCGCCCACCACGATGATTGCTGGCGCGCCTAATTCGGCATTGCGTACTTGATCAACGATTGTGTCTATAGTGCCTAGCACGATACGTTCTTCGTTCGTAGAACCGTTTTGTATCACAGCGATAGGTAATGTGTTTTTCCCCTCGCGCTGATAGGTCGATGCGATTTCTGCTAACTTAGCAAATCCCATAAGGATCACAACGGTAGCCGTACTTTTGACGGCAAGTTGTATATCTTCGGATAGCTGCGTATCCGACTTTGATCCCGTAATCACCCAAAAGCTTTCCGCAATATGGCGATACGTTAGCGGAATCTGTTGTAATCCTGTTAGAGAAATTGAAGAAGAAATACCAGGAACGACCGCAGTTTTAATATGGTGTGCATGGGCATAATCTAATTCTTCGCCGCCTCTGCCAAATACAAACGGATCGCCTCCTTTCAAACGCACCACATGACCATAATTCATTGCATAATCAACCAGTAGCTTGTTGATTTCATCTTGTGAAGTAGATAATCGTTCCGCACGCTTACCAACGTATACTTTGACACAATCAGGCTTTGCGTGTTCCAAGAGCTCATCATTAACCAAAGCATCATACAAGATCACATCTGCTTCGCGAATGGCTTTAATACCTTTTAAGGTGATTAATTCCGCGTCGCCAGGACCTGCTCCTACTAAGGTGATAAATGGTTTTATATCTTTCATTCGGTGTCTTTTCTTGTTTTGCTTAGTTATTAGGTGTTAGCTACACGCAGGGCTTCTCTTCGCTCCACAGCTTCCAAATAAAAAGCTGTAGCTTGTGTTAGGTAAGCTTCTGCAAATTCTTTAGAGGGCTCAAACTTATTGATTTGTAATACTCTCTCTGAGAATGATTGGGGAAAGGAAAATAATGCTTCTTGCACAAATTTTGTATCAAACTCTGCAATCACTTGTGCTTGCGTGCTGGCATTCACCCCTTTGTCCAATAGTAATGCTTTGGCTGTGCCCACAAATGAGCTGTAGCTATGATAGATCGCATCAGCATACTGGGCTTTCTCCAAAGCTTGTCGTGCCCAATCAATTTTTTCTTCTGATTCGAACAACAACGTCGCTACTAAATCAATGACCACACCGGCACACTCTCCTACACCAATGGCGGTCGAAAACGTACCTTCGTGCCCCCAATCTACAAACTCATCTTCTGTCAGCGTTGTCAAATCTGCTAAGGGTTTCAACAAGCGGTAGAAATAATCTTTGCTCTGCCGTTCGTAATAAGCATGAAATTTTTCGTCGAATTCGCGATTATTCTTAAAGTCAATCAATAATACATCTGCGACTTGCAGTACACGTTTTGTGGGTACCTTGATGACGCGCTCAGCCACTCTTCCCAGTCCGTCGCCTAAGGTACCACCACCTAGCATGACTTGTGCAGCTGGAACTACTTTCCCGTCAGCCTTTACCGAGCTTCCATGGAAGCCGATGTGCGCTAAGCCATGTTGCCCGCAGGAATTCATACAACCAGAAATTTTAATCTTTAGCTGTTTCTCGTGAACAAAATCGGCATGAAATTCATGAATATATTGCTCGATAACACGCGCCATTTCTGTGGAGTTGGAAATACCTAGATTACAAGTATCTGTACCCGGACAGGTTGTGACGTCTGAAGTACTATCATATCCGGCGCGTGCATAACCTAGCTCATGTAGTAGATTGTAAATATGTGGCAATGACTCTTCGCGTACATATTTAAATAAAAGGTTTTGATCTTGTGTAATGCGTATATCATCTGCAATATGATCTCTGATACCGTCGACCAGAATCCGTGCTTTGCTCGTGGGGATATCACCGGTAAGCACTTTGACATACACTCCAAAATAACCTGCTTGTTTTTGTGCAAATACGTTAGTCTGTTTCCAGATCTCGTAGGCCAAGGGATCCACTGGTGTCGTGCGCTCAATGGCTGCCATTGGCGCTAAGGGTTGCTCAACAGCATGTAGATCGATAGCGAATTTTTTGGACTTTATAGCTTTTTTCTCCGTCTCGATTAGGCTAAGTACCTCTTCTAACCCTAGTTTCTGGATTAAGTATTTGAAACGAGCTTTATTGCGGTTGTTGCGCTCTCCATGCCGGTCAAAGACTCGTAATGTAGCTTCCATATAAGGAATAATCTCATCGGAAGGCAAGAAGTCAAAAATTGGGTGTGCTAGTATGGGTTGCGCTCCTAGGCCTCCTCCCATCATAACCTTGAAACCACGGACCTCTAAGCCATCAATAACCTTCACTTTTGGTATAAAACCAAAGTCATGGATATATGAAAATGCTGAATCCTTTTCGCTCGATGAGAACGATATCTTAATTTTACGACCCATCTCCGCACATATAGGGTTACGTAAGAAATATAAAAATGTAGCATGTGCGTATGGAGATACATCAAACGGCTCATCTGGATCAATTCCAGCGGTTGCTGAAGCAGTCACATTACGAACAGTATTTCCGCAAGCTTCTCGCAACGTGATATCATCTTCCGCTAGCTTCGCCCATAATTCTGGCGTTTTATCCAGACTCACGTAATGGATCTGTATATCCTGTCTTGTGGTAAGATGAAGATTCTTACTTGCGTACTCATCGGATACATCTGCTATTTTTAATAGCTGCTGAAAAGTTACGCGGCCAAATGGTAATTTGATACGAACCATCTGCACGCCGGCCTGCCGTTGACCATACACACCGCGCGCAAGGCGCAACGAGCGAAATTTTTCCTCAGGTAGCGTTCCCGCATGATAATCACGGATTTTCTGCGCTAAGGCAATAATTTCTTGTTCAACGACCGGGTTCTCCAGCTCTGTTCGAAAACTCTGCATAATCTCTTGTAAATTTCAATACCTTATCTCCGTGGCTAATCATTATCATAATGTCCACAGCACAAATCTAAAAAAAATATATACAAAACCCATAATATCTACCAATTTACTATATATTTGTTGGTATAGTTATGCATGAATTAAGAAGAGTGTACATCAAACACTATGTATTTCAAGTAGTTAGTTTGGTTTTATTAGTTTTTATAGCCGGATGCGCACCAAAAACAAAAAGGGGTGTGAATGAAAAAGGCGAATTGATGGGGAATATTTCCATCTCTGGCGCATTTGCTTTGTATCCAATAGCGATATTATGGAGTGAAGATTTTAAAGCTTTGCATCCAGAGGTTCGGTTCAACATTTCTGCTGGTGGCGCTGGTAAAGGCATTACCGATGTGCTGACTAATATGGTCGATATTGGGCTGGTTTCTCGCGATTTGCACCAGCAGGAATTGGATAAGGGTGCCTTCCCTGTTTTTGTAGCTAAAGATGCTGTGATCGGTACGATTAATAACGCACACCCCAACTTTGAATTAATTGCTCAGCGCGGATTGACTCGCCAAGAGTTGATTGACGTTTTTGTCACGCAGAAGTATCAAAATTGGAATGACATAGATGCCCGGTTTGTGGCGCAACCAATCGATGTCTATACGCGATCCGATGCAGCTGGCGCTGCAGAGACATGGGCAAAATTTTTGGGTGTGAATCAGGAAGATCTGAAAGGAATCGGAATTTTTGGTGACCCTGGTATTGCGCAAGCGATTAGGGATCGACCGCTTTCGATTGGATTTAATAACATTAATTACCTCTTCGATCTGAAAACAAAACGTACAAGTGCTGGACTAGCAGTGATACCGATTGATAAAAATGAAAACGGAAAGATCGATCCGGATGAAGATTTTTATAGCACACTGCCTAAGCTAACGGAAGCCGTAGCGGCCGATAAGTATCCGAGCCCACCAGCGCGAGATTTGATGTTTGTAATTCATAACGAACAACGAGATAATGTACTCTTGAAAGCCTTTATCCAATTTGTATTGGAAAAAGAGCAACAAGGCTATTTATTAGAGAATGGCTACGTTCCGCTTAATGAGCAAGCCATTGCAAAGGAGAATCAAAAACTGTTAACAAAATGACGTACAGACTTTGGGTAGATAAACTGGTACAGTTTGGTTCCGCATTTTTATTAGCTGCGAAGATATTGGTCGTGTTGATGATTGCGCTGGGGCTAACCATTAAGGCATGGCCGCTACTACAGCATGAAAATTTGTGGGAGATTTTAAGCAGTAGCGTTTGGTCGCCGCTAAAAGGCCATTTTGGGTTTCTGCCGTTTATTCTCGGTACGATTTGGGTCACTTTAATAGCGCTCATAATATCAGTCCCGTTATGCATAATGGCTTCTATTTATCTGGTCGAATTCGCATCAGATCGTTTGCGTAAATCGGTATTACCTTTAATGAATGTACTGGCAGCCATTCCGCCAGTGTTGTATGGCGTGTGGGGCATTTTGTTTGTAGTACCTATTATCAGTCAATATATCGCACCGCTTTTTGGCATCGAAACGACGGGATTTTCCGTTTTTGCTGGAGGTATAGTATTGGCCGTGATGATTTTTCCAATACTCATCAGTATCATGGTTGAGGTCATGCAGACTGTTCCGCAAGAATTGAAAGATGCCTCTTTATCATTAGGTGCCACCCATTGGGAAACCATTGTATCTGTCAGCTTAAGGAAAGCAAAACCCGGTATCATTGCGGCAATTGTATTAGGAATTTCGCGCGCTATAGGCGAAACTATTGCAGTGCTGATGGTTTGTGGCAACGTGCCGCAGATACCCGCTTCTTGGTTTGACGCTGGTTATCCGATTCCGGCTCTGATTGCCAATAATTTTGGCGAAATGATGTCGATCCCTATGTATGATGCTGCGCTAATGTTTGCTGCACTTCTACTGTTTGTTATTATTTTTGGATTCAACCTGATCTCTCGGATTGTACTAAGCAGATTGGAGGATCATGGCTAGGCAGTTTCCTAATCAGCAGATCGAATGGCGTCTTCGTAAAGAAAAGATTGCAAAAATTCTGATGCAATTATCCGGTATCCTTATTACTGGATCTCTGTTTTTTATTGTAGGTACGATCTTATACAAAGGACTGCCGTATCTATCTTGGGAGATGATTTCACAAGCTCCACAAGGGGGCTTTTATTTAGGTAAGGGCGGTGGTATTCTCAACGCGATTCTAGGTTCTTTGTATCTGGCATTAGCATCCACCGGAATCGCTACGCTGGTTGGGATTCCCATCTCATTGTACCTCAATTTGTATGTGCCAAAAAATTCTTTTACTGCGCGTAGTGCAAAGTTATTGTTTGATGTCTTATTTGGCATTCCTTCCATCGTATATGGTGCTATAGCATTCAGTATCATGATCTGGTTGGGAATTCGCGCATCATTGCTGGGAGGAATCATCACCATAACTTTATTGACCATACCGATTGTGGTACGTACTATCGACGAGTTGTTAAAAACAGTCCCTATCGACCTGACGCAGGTAACTTTTTCTTTGGGAGCTACGCGATGGGAAGCCGCGCGTGTCGTCCTTAAATATATAAGGCCGGGCATATTTACTGCCATTTTATTGGCTTTTGGTCGCGCTATCGGCGATGTAGCTGGCGTATTACTCACGACTGGATTCAGTGACAATATGCCCAAATATATCGATGAGCCAGCCGCTACGTTGCCTCTGGCTATCTTCTTTCAATTAAGCAGTCCGATTCCCGAAGTACAAGGAAGAGCATATGCATCCGCTTTGGTTCTGACATTCATTATTTTATTCATCGTTTTATGCACACACTTACTAGCAGCGAAACAAAAGAAACACAAGCTTTGATCGACACCGCCGTGAAGCCATTGATACAGATTAAAGATCTGAATGTACATATCGAGGGAAAACAAATCTTGAAAAACGTCAGTTTGGACATCCCCAATAACTCCATTACCTCGATCATCGGTCCATCGGGATGTGGCAAAACCACTTTATTGAAAACCCTTAATCGTTTACTGGATGATAGTAAGGAAGTACAAGTGAGCGGCTCAGTACTGGTGGATGGAGATGATATTTACGGCAGAGATGCGGAGGTAACACATATTCGGAAAAAAATGGGCTTGCTGTCGCAAAAACCTTTTCCACTGCCAATGTCCATCTATGATAACATTGTATATGGCCCGCGCATTCATGGTGAGCGTGACAAAAATAAGTTGAAACAGATCGCAGAAACGCAGCTCCGTAATGTGGGCTTGTGGGATGAGGTAAAAGATCGTTTACATACGTCGGCTACTCGATTATCTATTGGTCAACAGCAGCGCTTGTGCCTAGCAAGGGGTTTGGCAGTTCAACCCGAAATTATCTTAGGCGATGAATCCACCTCGGCCTTAGATCCAATTTCAACACAGACAATTGAAAACCTGCTAATTGACTTGAAAAAAGATTATACCATTGTGCTGGTTACGCACATTTTGCGACAAGCCAGACGTGTCTCTGACTATATACTCTTCGTATATCAAGGTGAGGTGGTCGAATTCGGGAAGACCGAAGATATTTTATTAAATCCACAGCAAGAGCTCACGAAGCAATATGTAAAAGGATTCATATCCTAAGAAAAGGGGGCTTACAATATCATATTGTAAGCCCCCTTTTTCATTTTCACTCTATGCTTAGTCAGCTAAAAAGCCAAACATCAGAGCGCAACTATTTATTAGTCTGCCATGTCGTCTTGACGAAATGGCGCTTCTGCATCAAATTCTCCCTCCCATTTAGCGACTACGACTGTCGCTAAACAGTTGCCAATGACATTAACAGACGTGCGTGCCATATCCATCAGCTCATCAATACCCAAAATAGCAGCAATCACGAAAGTAGGTAAACCAAATTGATCAGCGGTGGCTATTAAGATAATCAAGGAAGCACGCGGTACTGCAGCTACGCCTTTGGAAGTAATCATTAGTGTGAAGGCAATCATTAATTGCTGCCCGAAACTGAGATCCATTCCTGCAGCCTGCGCCACGAATATCGAAGCTAAAGAAAGATAAAGTGAAGTACCATCCAGATTGAAACTATATCCGGTTGGGATAACGAATGATACAATTTTCCGTGGTACACCAAAACGTTCCATAGCACTCATAGCCTTAGGCAAAGCCGCATCAGAACTAGTTGTAGCAAACGCGATAGATACCGGTTCTTTAATAGCAGCCAAGAACTGCTTGATTGGTACTTTTAAATAGATCATTACTGGAAATAGCACCAGTAATATAAAGAATATCAGTGCAATATATAAAGTAGCTAATAGCATGAAGAGATTCTTCAAAATATCGACTCCTAAATGACCAACTGTATATGCCATCGCCGCTCCTACACCAATAGGTGCAAAGTACATGATAAGATTGGTGAACTTAAACATCGCTTCTGATAAGCTTTCTGTAAATGCCACCATCGGCTTGCGCTTTTCTTCAGGTACCATCGCAAGTCCAATACCAAATATGACGGCGAACACGACGATCTGTAAGACCTTATTCTCGTAAACTGATTTTACAATATTTTCTGGAAATGTATCTCGGAAAAATGAAGCGAACTTATAAATCCCATGTGCTGACTCATCGATGTGTTCCAAAGCGGCCAAATCGGAGGCCGAAACCGTAGAGGTCGATTGTGGTAATTCTTCGTGCGGCATATTCTCCACATCGATTCCTACACCCGCTTGTGTAATATTTATGGCAGCTAATCCAATAAAAATCGCACAGGTAGTGGCGCAAAAGAAATACAACAACGATTTCCACGCCATTCGGCCTACTTGTTTTAAGTCGGAATGACCCGCAATACCGTAAACTAACGTAGCAAATAAGATCGGACCGACGATCGTTTTGACGAGTTTGATGAATCCCTGACTTAGCGGTTGCAATGCACGAGCTACATTAGGAAAATCCACGCCAATGAAGACACCGAGTGCCATACTGGTTAGTATCCAAGTAGTCAGGTTGCGTCTAACTAGCGCATTAAGAACAAGTACAACAGCGGTAACCCAGCGTACGGCCATCATTCCAGTACTGGAAATGGAGACAATCTCGAATTCCGAAAGTAAGGTAATGATAGAAGCTAATGCAATGGTTATAAGTGTTACAAAAGCAATTTTTGATTTTTGCATGTAATGTGGTGGTTTAACCTTATTTCAGCAAAAATATAAAAATAGGCGGGTAAACCAAATGTTCGGGTTGAATTAAGATGCTTTAAAACGGCCTTTTTACATAACGCACAATTCGCTAATTTTGTCTACATCATATGGCAACAACTGATCGTTATTTTCACCACCTGTCAAACAATACGGAAACTCTACCTGACTTGTTTACCTATCCATTTAGTTACGATCCTCATCCGTTGAGTGTGCGTGCAGCAGAAGAAGTAAAAGCCTACCTGAAGCATCAAAATGATTTTGTGCACAACTTTGGACTGACAGGCGCTACGTCGGATTTGGCTATCGGAAAAATGTTTGGAGTAATGGTCGTGCAAAATCAGAAAGGACAGCTTGGATATCTTGCTGCCGTCTCTGGGAAATTGGCGAATAGTAATCAGCATGTTTTTTTCGTGCCGCCCATATATGATATGTTGGATGAAGATGGTTTTTTTCTCCAAGAAGAACAACGTATCAACGAGATAAACCGCGAAATCTATGTATTGGAGCAATCTGATGCTTGGCTACATGCCAGAGCGATGTTAGATACCGTGGAGTTGGAAAATGAACAGTGCTTGCAAGCTGCGCGTATAAAGCAGAAGCAATTGAAAAGCGAAAGAAAACATGTTCGTAGTACGTTGGATGCAAACGATGCGAAAACTGCGGAAATACTAGCCGATTTGGTTAAACAAAGCTACCGCGATCAACATGAGTACGATCTCGTGAAGCGCTCCTGTCAAGAACGCTTGCGCGTTGCGCAGGCCGAAGAGCAGCAGTGGCAAATAGCACTGCGGCAGCTTAAAGAAGAGCGTAAACAACGTTCTTCGGCACTTCAGCAGAAGATATTTGACCAATATCAGTTTCTTAATGCCAATGGGAACACGAAAAATGTAGTTGATCTATTTGAATCGTACGCTGGCAGCATACCGCCAGCCGGCGCCGGAGAATGCGCCGCACCAAAATTGTTCCAATATGCTTATCAAAATCAGTATAGGCCAATCTGTATGGCCGAGTTTTGGTGGGGTACTTCGCCCTCGGCAGAAGTACGTCGGCATGAGCAATTTTATCCTTCTTGCCGTGGCAAATGCGAGCCCATTCTCCATTTTATGATGCAGGGATTGTCGGTAGAATCTAATCCATTGGTACAAACGCCGAATACACCGTCCGGATTAGATATCATCTTCGAAGATGATCATCTGATAGTCGTGAATAAACCTGCTGAATTGCTATCTGTGCCAGGAATTCAGATAAAAGATAGCGTGTACAACCGCATATTGTCGTTGCGAGCAGAGATTACCGGACCAGTCATCATTCATCGTTTAGATATGTCTACCTCCGGTATCATCGTGTTGGCCAAGCACAAAGAAGCACATCGCATTATTCAAGATCAGTTTATTAAACATGAAGTGGTGAAGCGCTATACTGCAATATTGGATGGCCATTTAGCAAACAAGAATGGTACAATCTCTTTGCCACTTCGTGTCGATTTGGATGATCGCCCTCGGCAAATGGTTTGTTATACACACGGAAAGCCAGCACATACTAATTACACAGTCGTGAAGGTTGAAGATGGAAAAACTAGGATACATTTTTTTCCGCTCACTGGACGCACGCATCAATTGCGTGTGCATGCCGCACATAGTTTAGGGTTGAATACACCTATTGTAGGAGACGATTTGTATGGCAAAAAAGCTGATCGCTTGCATTTACATGCAGGATATATCGCTTTTCGCATCCTATATCGCTCGAACGTGTAGTCTTTGAAGTGGCTGATCCATTTTAATCAAATGAACAATCACCTTGCAACCCAGTGAATAAAAATAGCAGCCCGAAGGCTGCTACCCAACACAAACTAAGCGAAAACGCTTACAACAAAAACTGAAATATGTCTACAGCCGCGTGCGGACTGTATAAGTTATTAGCAAGAAAAGAAATAGGAAACCTATTCATCATTTTTGGTTATCCAAATATATGATTTTTACAATCGAATATCGATATTAATAACATTTCATTAACAATTATATGAATATAATATAAAAATACCACCGCAAGCGCCATTAAAGACCATTAAAAATTAAAATAGTCGCGGGCATTATAGTAACAAATGTCAGCAATAGCCTTCCTTATCAATTCAGTGTCATTCGGCAACTCACCTTGCTCTATATCTTCTCCAAAGATATCGCATAGTAATCTCCGGAAATATTCGTGCCGCGGAAACGATAAGAAACTACGCGAGTCGGTCAACATTCCTACTGATCGGCTCAATAAGCCCATATTCGACAAGGTATTTAATTGCTTGGTCATGCCGTCCTTCTGATCTAAGAACCACCAAGCGGCGCCGAACTGTACTTTTCCCACTATGGATCCGTCATTGAAATTACCTACCATCGTAGCGATAAGTTCATTATCTGCCGGATTCAGGTTGTAAATGATGGTTTTGGTTAGCTGGTTCTCTTGATCCAAACGATTTAAAAATTTAGATAGTGCTTTGGCTTGACTAAAATCACCCATCGAATCCCAGCCAGTATCAGGTCCTATTGAGCGAAGCATTCGCGTATTATTATTACGCAATGCACCTAAATGATACTGCTGTACCCATCCTTTTTCATGATCCCATTGTGCGAAATAAATCAACATTGCCGATTTGAATTGTTGATTTTCGAGTAACGAAATAGGTTTATTTTGGCGAATTTTATCGAAAATGCTAGTGATTTCACTTTCTGTGTAATCCTCAGCATAAATATGTTCTAATCCATGATCGGATACGCAGCAACCATTCGCAGCGAAATAGTCGTGACGTTCCTTTAATGCCTCCAGATAACTAGACAGGTTATTGATTGATCTATTCGTTACCGTTTCTAATAAATCCACATACGTGTTGAATATGGCACTATCATCTATCTGCATAGCTTTATCTGGCCGAAAGGCCGGAAGCATTTTGAAACTAGCAGTTTGTTGTGCAAATTGCTGGTGATATTCTAACGTGTCGGTAGGATCGTCAGTCGTACAGATAACTTCTACATGCATCCGTTCTAACAATCCATGCACAGAAAACTGAGGTGTCTTTAATAGCGCAGTTGTCTCTTCGTAAATTTTTTCGGCCGTTTTGGGAGATAGCAAATCGTTAATACCAAAATATCGTTGTAATTCAAGATGTGTCCAATGGTACAACGGATTGCGCAACGTGTAAGGTACAGTTTCAGCCCATTTTAAAAATTTCTCCTTATCTGTTGCGTCGCCAGTAATGTATTTTTCTGCTACTCCATTGGCACGCATAGCGCGCCATTTGTAATGATCGCCATTTAACCAAACCTGAGTTATATTTTCAAAGCTACTATTTGCGGCCACTTGTTGTGGCATCAAATGATTATGATAATCAATGATAGGTAGATGTTTCGCTACCTGATGATAAAGATCTTGTGCCGTATTAGTGCGTAACAGAAAGTTGTGATCTAAAAAATTCTTCATTGCGCTTTTTGTGTTGTATGCTTAATTCCAGCTTATGATTTTGCTGCGTTTTTTGGTGCATTGCTGTATCGCTATACAGCAACACACCGAACCGCTTCGTACCGTTCCTATAGGAAGAAGGTAGGGCATCCTAATTATGATCAATTGGTTATAAATATTTTGACGACCAGCGTTTTATCGCATTTAAAAGATGCTAAAAACGCTATAGTCTTTCGATCATATACATATTTATATTATGCTGCAAGATAAGGGAATACAATGCTCAGATCGAAAAAAGAGGTTACAATATTTACGCAAACGTTATCGCTGGAAGTCCTAAAAAAAGTCCTTGTTGATTGCGTACAACAAGGACTTTGCGAATTTATCTCAATTATGCCATACTATTATAGTATGGCATAATCAGTTACTTACCAGATCACAATACGATCTTCTTTTGGTACGTACATTTTATCACCAGGTTTGGTATCGAACGCTTCATGAAAAGCATCAAGATTTATGATTGGCGCAAATGCGCGATATTGTGCTGGTGAATGTGGATCGGTTTTAACTTGATTCACAACAAATTCGTCCGTCGTTTTGGTACGCCAAATGGTAGCCCAAGACAAGAAGAAACGTTGATTTTGTGTGTACCCGTCAATTAATCCAGGATTTCCTTTATCTTTCAAATACATTTGTAAAGCATCAAATGCAACCGATGAGCCTCCCAAGTCGCCAATGTTTTCACCCAAAGTAAATCGACCATTCACAAAAACACCCGGCACTGGTTCGTAAGTCTCAAATTGTGCTACCAGCGCATCGGCAGCTTTTTCGAACTTTTCGCGGTCTTGATCGGTCCACCAGTTGTTTAAGTTGCCATCTCCATCGTATTGCGAGCCCGAATCATCAAACCCATGTGATAATTCGTGACCAATCACGGCGCCGATGCCGCCAAAATTTACTGCTGCATCTGCTTTATAATCATAAAAAGGAGGTTGTAGGATTGCGGCTGGGAAAACGATCTCGTTATTCAGAGGGCTGTAATACGCATTTACCGTTTGTGGCGACATGCCCCATTCAGATTTATCCACTGGCTTACCTTGTTTGGCAAGATTTTGTTCAAAACGCCATTTTTTAACGTTGTTGATATTTTCAAACAGCGAAGTACCTACTTCCAATTTTGAATAATCTTTCCATTTGTCTGGATATCCGATTTTCACCGTAAATTTGGAAAGCTTTTCTAGCGCTTTTTCTTTTGTTGCTGGCGACATCCAAGCCAATCCGCGAATGTGCGCATCGAATGATTGGCGTAGGTATCCTACCAATTCTTCACACGTTTCTTTTGCTTCTTCCGGAAAGTAAGCGGCTACGTACAATTTACCTAATAGTTCCCCTACGTTGCCATTTACAAATTCTAAACCTCTTTTATCCAACGCACGTTGCTCTTTTTGTCCACGCAATTTCTTGCCATAAAAGTCGAAAGACAAATCTTCTAACTCTTTGGTCAAATAACCTGTAGCACCGTCCATTACATGAAAGCTTAAATATTCTTTAATGATGGGAAGGTTTTGCGCGTTTAGGATTTCATCCAGTTCCTGGTAATATTTCAGTTCGCCAATAATAACGGTATCCGCTTGAAAGCCCATCGTTTTCAAATAAGCAGCTACGTCCATATTTTTGACCATAGCGCCAAGATCCTTTACCGCCACTGGGTTGTATCGCTTGTTTGCATCTCGTTGTTCTTCTACGGTTTTCAGCTTTGAAGCAATTGATTTTTCAAAAGCTACTATGCTCGGTCCTTTCAGTTCGCGAGTTCTTTGACCAAATGCTGGAAACAGACTATTGATAAACTGTTGATAATCGGCTAAAGTTTCGGTGTTCTTAGCATCTTCTTTTTGATAGTAAGTGCGGCCTAAACCCAAACCACCACCACCAAGATACACTGTATTTATTGCCGAATTTTTCATGTGCGTACCAACATAGCCACCAAAGAATGGATTGCCGCCTACAGCGCCATATTTCACGAAATAGTCATATAAATCGTTTAGATTTTTGACAGCTTGTATATCGGCTAGTTGTTGTTTTACAGGTTCAATTCCGTGGTGGTTACGGGCTTCCATATCCACATAAGATCGGTAAAGATCTGCAATCTTTTGCCCGTCTGTGCCTTTTTCAAAATCTTTCTCTAATGCATTTTGAAGCAGCTTAAGGGTGTTGGCATCGGTCATTTCGCGAAGCTCATCAAAGCTTCCCCAACGCGCTCTGTCGGAAGGTATTTCTACAGTTTTCATCCAGTTGCCATTTACAAACTGGTAGAAATCGTCCTGCGGACGTACGGTTTTGTCCATGTGTGCTTGGTTAATTGCCGGATTCTCCTGCGCACTGGCTATCCCAGTTGCCAGCATCACTCCTGCTAAGATCAACGTTTTCTTCATCTATTAATTGTTTAAATGTTTGTGTATAGCATTTTAAGTGTGGTTTTCTATTTAACCATAAATATCATTTAGTTCCTTTGCTAATCGTAAACCAGCTTTTAGCAAACATGACTCCATCTTCGATTTATAGTTAAAAATGTATTTGTAACTAAGGTTGTTATCTTTCGCAACGTCATCGTAGATTTCATTGGCCAATTGGTGCGACTCGTACAGCCATTCTTCTAATGAAGATTGCGTGTGTTTTGCATAGTTGTTTTTATCAAAATCCAACACACGCGCATATTCGGTGTAGCTATATTTTTCGTTATCGACTAAATCGCTATCCCATACACGGTGAATATTGCTTTTTCTTCCAAAAAATGTGACGTTGATGAGATTGCCACCTAGATCTTCTTTGCGACTTACGTGCATCGGTTGGTGTGCATCGGCCAATAAGTGGATGATAAAATACAATTGCTGTTGTCTGCTAGCCAGATCTCCTTGACGCGCTTTTGCATCTTTGCGAAGTGCTGCATATGCTTTGTACAGATTGTCGTCGGGAGATGCCTTCAATTCGGTGACAAAATCGGTATAAGAAAGATTGCCCGATGTGTTCACAAAATGCCATGATCCTGTTTTCTGTAATTCTGGATTTGGATCAGATTTGATAAAGTCAGCCCAGTTTGACCAGTATGCTAATTTTTGGTTGCCTACTAGCTGGTAAATATTCTTCTTTGCTTTCTTGGAAAGATGCGTTTCCGCGATTTCTGAAATAACGCGATGCCCTGTCATCCCCCACCCAAACACGGTGCTGCTTGCAGTCAATAATAGTAGAGTAACGATAGCCTTAGAAAGGTGATTTATATTTGATTTTATCATGGGTGTGGATTATTTAAATAGTTCAAATGCATATTTTGCGGAAGACCAAAAGCTGTCCAAGGCAATGATGCGAGGTTTAAAAAATGAGATCAGTGTAGGCCAGTCATTCTTTTCCATAATATTAGCTTTGATAATGGTTTGGATACAGGCTATTTCTTTATCATATCTGTCATTCGTGTTGGCAATCCAATTCCATTCTTCGCCCAGTTCGGCGTGTAGCAGTGAGCGGTATTCAATAAATTGTGCATATATCAGATCACGAATGCTGGAGTCTGGATGATCCATTTCAATGCTGATACGCGCAAAATCATTCGTGGCTTCCATACGAAAAAACAGATGTTTTACGCCCGTTTTATAGTTGATCCAGCTTTGCTTTTCGGGATCTGCAAAAGGCACACTTCGCATATATTGTCCGTAAGCCGTCCAAAATGCTTCTTTCGTTTTCTTAACCTCTTCCCTTGCGTACACTATTTCTCATTATTGTAGAATGTAAAATTATCAAATCTGAGAGAACTTTTGGAATCGCCAATGTGTTTTTACTCCAAAATGTTACACGAATAGGGATGAATTTCATGACAGTCGTGTACATTTGCTAGTTTAGAATGTGCCAGTGCCAATACGTTACTGATGCCTCATCTCGAAATACTTTTGGAGTGCTCAAGGATTTCCGGTAGCGCTGTAGCGTGGCGTAATCGTTAAGACAACTCTTGCTACAAATCCATAATTTTATAGTAAGTTAACACTTGTTCATTTTAAGTACTCCTTCATATTCCGAATTTACTATTGTGATTCCTACATCCTGGCAGCGTTTTGTGAATTGTAGATCATTTTCCAACAATCCGTTACCAGTATGTATGGCATCAACATCATGTTCAATTGCAATACGCATGATTTCTTCTACATCATCATAAGCCTCGAAACTTGATTGACGGTGCCAATTTGATAAGATTCATCGGCTTTGTAGCCATGCAAAGAGAAACGATCTTCGTATGTATACACAGCTACAGTTTTAATATTCATCCTAGCAGCCGCTCTGATAACCTGAATAGCATTTTCTCCGCGATTTGCTATTAATAGTTTTTTAAACATGTTATTTTTGAAGTATTTACCTCTTTAGTGCATTAATCGGTATAAATCTTAATTTTCTGCAAAAATATAAAACACATCAATTATTTTAATTAATTTAAAAGAATTATTTATCTATTTTTACTTTTAATGATAATTTTAAAAAATGTTCAAGCGGATAAATTTAATTAGCATTTTAATATTAGTAATATTGGAAAATTTCCAATAAACCTGTTTTTAAAAAAAATGCTAAAACACTTTCACTAATAATACGTTTCAAAAGCTAGCGCCAGCAAAGAATTCTTGCCTGCGTTATTTTAGTATAAGATAATCAAGAGATGGATAAGAAACAGTCGCTATTAGCCATAACTGCAATCGCAGCAGGTACGGCAGCATATAATATTCTAAAGCCAGTACGTTCGGATGTTCCCGTAATCGAAGATTTTGATAAATCAAAATTCATGGGTACATGGCATGAAGTTGCAAGACTAGATTTCTTTTGGGAAAAAAATCTTACAGAAGTAACGGCAACGTACTCGATCAATGCTGACGGATCAATTAATGTCTTAAATCGTGGTTACGATTTAATTAAAGATAAATGGAAGGAAAGATCGGGTAAGGTGAAGTTTTTGGGTGAAGAACATATCGGCGCCTTGAA
The DNA here is from genome assembly GCF_001586775.1 of Sphingobacterium populi. Classification (GTDB taxonomy): domain Bacteria; phylum Bacteroidota; class Bacteroidia; order Sphingobacteriales; family Sphingobacteriaceae; genus Sphingobacterium; species Sphingobacterium populi. The sequence goes on from NZ_LQXS01000001.1 coordinate 716,275, forward strand.
GGTATCGTTTTTTAGACCGCTCTATGCCGGGTACAATATTATGCATATTGATCAAGATTATAAATATGCGCTAGTGTTTGGCGGAAATACGAACTATATGTGGATTCTTTCAAGAGAGAAACAAGTGCCTGAAAATATAAGACAAAAGTACGTACAATATGCTATGCGCTCCGGCTATGCTACTCACAAATTGGTTTGGGCATCTCAGGATGAATAGATTGTTAATAACGCTAGAAATTACTAACACCGATATTTCTGTGTACGAATTACACTAAAATTAGCTAATTTTGTGTTTGATTTTGAAGAATTTCTTACGCAGTATTTCTAATGATCCATTTCTTTCGTAACCAACAGGGTATCGTGTACGCAGTGCAGACCCAAACGGCATTTACCGCTGATTCTATTCGTAAACTCAATTGGCTTTTTGGTAATGCCTCTATCTTGGAAGATAGTGAAATTGCACAAACATACGTCGGTCCTCGTGCTGCTATGCTCACGCCTTGGAGTACCAATGCCGTTGAGATTACCCAAAATATGGGCATCGAAGGCATCATTCGTATCGAGGAATTTAAACCGGTAGAATCTGATTTTTCAGACTTTGATCCGATGATTTCGCAGCGTTACCCCGCTTTAAAGCAAGATTTATATACGATTGATATCGCACCAGAACCTATTTTAGATATTGATGATATCGCCGCATATAATGAATCCGAAGGTTTGGCACTTAATAGCGAAGAAGTGACCTATCTAAACAACTTGGCGGAGAAACTGGATCGAAAATTAACTGATGCAGAAGTATTTGCCTTTTCACAAGCCAACTCCGAGCATTGCCGTCACAAAATTTTCAACGGTACATTTATCATCGATGGTGTAGAAAAACCGACATCCCTGTTCAAACTTATTAAGAAAACGTCGGAAACTAATCCGAATAGCATTGTGTCGGCTTATAAAGATAATGTCGCCTTTGTAGGCGGTCCGCAGTTGGTGCAATTTGCGCCTAAATCGGCTGATAAACCGGATTTTTACGAAGAGAAAACATTTGATTCTGTGCTTTCTGTTAAAGCAGAGACGCACAACTTCCCTACCACCGTAGAACCATTTGCTGGTGCGGCAACAGGCTCTGGCGGAGAGATCCGTGATCGTTTGGCCGGTGGCCAAGGTTCGATTCCTTTGGCCGGAACGGCAATTTATATGACTGCTTATTCTCGTCTGTTGGCAGATCGTCCGTGGGAACAAGCTGTGACCGAGCGAAATTGGCTTTATCAAAGCCCAGTAGATATTCTGATCAAGGCATCGAATGGTGCTTCTGATTTTGGAAATAAATTTGGTCAACCATTAATTACTGGTTCGGTACTCACTTTCGAGCATAAAGAAGATGGTCGCACCTTAGGTTACGACAAAGTAATAATGCAGGCTGGTGGCGTCGGTTATGGGAAGTTAGATCAAGCCAAAAAACATACGCCAAAGACAGGTGATAAGATCGTGATTCTTGGTGGTGAAAACTACCGTATCGGTATGGGTGGAGCTGCTGTCTCCTCCGCAGATACAGGAGCTTTTGGTTCGGGAATCGAATTGAATGCGATTCAACGTTCCAATCCAGAAATGCAGAAACGAGCTGCCAATGCAGTGCGCGCTATGGTAGAATCCGATCACAATCCCATTGTCTCTATCCATGATCATGGTGCAGGCGGTCATTTAAACTGTTTGTCTGAATTGGTAGAAGATACCGGTGGGTTGATCGATTTGGACAAATTACCTGTGGGCGATCCTACCCTTTCTGCCAAAGAGATCATTGGAAATGAATCTCAAGAACGTATGGGATTAGTGATTGGCGAGCAAGATATCACAGGTTTAAAAACCATAGCCGACCGCGAGCGCGCACCAATGTATACAGTTGGTGATGTGACCGGCGATCATCGTTTCACATTTGCTTCGCAAACCACCGGTGCAAAACCGATGGATTATGCATTGGAAGATTTCTTTGGTTCATCGCCAAAAACGATTATGCGCGATCAGACGATCGCACGTCAATATGCTGATTTAGCATATAGTGCTGATCAGATTCCAGTTTACCTCGATCAAGTATTGCAACTGGAAGCGGTTGCAGCCAAAGATTGGTTAACGAATAAAGTAGATCGTTGTGTTGGTGGACGCGTTGCGAAACAGCAATGTGTTGGAGAGTTGCAATTGCCATTAAACAATGTGGGTGTAATGGCGTTGGATTTCAAAGGAAAAGAAGGGATCGCTACCACAGTCGGTCATTCGCCAGTAGCTGCTATCGTAGATCCGGCAGCAGCTAGCCGCACCGCGATTGCCGAAGCCTTGTCAAACATGGTATTTGCGCCAATCAAAGATGGAATAAAGGGTCTTTCACTTTCTGCAAACTGGATGTGGGCTTGTAATAATGAAGGAGAAGATGCCCGATTGTATCAAGCCGTAGAAGCTTGTTCAGAGTTTGCTATTGCGTTAGGAATCAATATTCCGACAGGAAAAGATTCGCTTTCCATGAAGCAGAAATATCCAAATGGCGAAGCGGTAATAGCGCCTGGTACGGTCATTATTTCAGCAGCTGGTAACTGTAGCGACATCACTAAAGTGATCGAGCCGGTGTTGAAAGCAGATGCTGGATCGATTTATTATGTTGCACTATCTCAAGATCAATTCAAATTAGGCGGTTCTTCTTTTGCACAGATTTTAAATAAAGTCGGGCAAGAAGTGCCTGATATCAAGGACGCAGACTTTTTCAAGAGGGCTTTTAATACTATTCAAAACGCTATTGAGGCAGGATTGGTTGCTGCAGGTCATGATATTGGCTCTGGTGGATTGGTGACTACTTTATTGGAGCTTTCCTTTGCTTCAGTAAATGTAGGTGCACGCTATGATTTGACTGCACTGGAAGAGCAAGATAGCGTCAAAACATTATTCAATGAGAATATTGCGGTAGTACTGCAAGCTACAGAAGACGCAGCTTTAGAATCGGCATTTGCAGCAGCAGATATCGCATTGGTCAAAATTGGTACAGCAAAAACTGGTGATACTATCACCTTAGTCAACTACGGCGATGAATTGGATTTTAGCGTAGCGGCGTTGCGAGATACTTGGTTCAAGACCTCTTTCCTATTGGATCAAAAACAATCCAAAAATGGTACGGCAGAAATGCGCTTTGCGAATTACAAAGAGCAACCTCTTCAATTTGTACTACCTACTCATTTTGATGGAAAATTACCAAAAATCGACCCAACTGCACCTAAGCCCAAAGCAGCGATCATTCGCGAAAAGGGATCGAATAGTGAGCGTGAAATGGCACATGCTATGTTCTTAGCTGGATTTGATGTGAAAGATGTACACATGACCGATTTAATTAGTGGTCGTGAAACATTGGAAGATATTCAATTCATTGGTGCTGTTGGCGGATTCTCCAATTCGGATGTATTAGGATCTGCTAAAGGATGGGCCGGTGCGTTCTTATATAACGAAAAAGCGAAGAAAGCATTAGATAACTTCTTTGCCAGACCAGATACGCTATCAGTTGGTATTTGCAATGGTTGTCAGTTATTTATGGAGTTAGAATTAATCAATCCTTCACATGCAGAACATGGTAAGATGCACCACAATACGTCGGGCAAGCACGAATCTAACTTTGTTTCGGTTCGTATTGAGGAAAACAAATCAGTCATGCTTTCTACCTTAGCGGGTAGCACATTGGGCGTATGGATTTCGCATGGTGAAGGTAAATTCCATTTACCACAGGCCGAAAACCAGTACCACATTGTCGGAAAGTATGGTTATGAAGCTTATCCACATAATCCAAACGGATCAGATTACAATACAGCAATGCTATGCGATGCTACTGGTCGTCATTTAGTTACGATGCCACACATCGAACGTTCTATATTTCAATGGAACTGGGCTAATTATCCGGCTGGTCGGCAAGATGAGGTTTCGCCATGGTTAGAAGCATTCGTAAATGCGCGCAAATGGATTGAATCACATCCATCGGCATAAGAAACCTACTCAAAATTATAAACAAAAAAGGCTCTTCGAATCGTCTAACGAAATGAAGAGCCTTTTTTGCTTTTTGCATTTATTTTACAATTTGCTCGGGTGCAATTGCTGTTGTTCTTGATAGCGCTGTATTTCCTTTTGCAATTTACTGAGTGCATAACTCACGATCGCCACATCATCCAACCAGCCTAATACTGGTATAATATCGGGAACGGCATCCAAAGGTGAAATCACATATACGATGGTACCTACGATGATAGACATATTCCAGGTGTTCATCTTATATTTTCCAGTCAGCGTATCTTTTGCCATGCGCACCATCAACTTAAAATCTTCAGTATGTGCTTTAAGATGTGCTGACAAGTTGTCTGCCTTATCCAAATCTTTTCTACTTAGTTGATAAGTTTTAAATACTTTATACAGTGCTAAAGCCTTCACAAAATACCTTGGTTTAATCATTATCGTCCTTTCTTGTTCACTAAATCAACTAGAGAAGACAATAACTATGCCCAAGGAAAAACCAAATTATAGTTGCATGTGTTTGTAGGATACATCAATATGAAAACAGTATGTCAGTTAAAAAGATTGGAATAGTAGTAGGTTCTCTACGCAAAGGTTCTTACAACAAAGCAATAGGTAAATATTTGCAAAATCATGCGCCAGAAGGTGTTTCACTCGAAATGGTAGAGATAGGCCATTTATCCTTATACAATCAAGATTACGATGAAAGTGGTGAGCCAGCAGAATATGCTCCATTCCGAGAGCAGATCAAATCATTTGATGGTATTATTTTTATCACACCAGAATATAATCGCTCGGTACCAGGAGTATTAAAAAATGCCATTGATGTAGCTTCGCGCCCTTACGGGAGTAGCGCTTGGGATGGAAAACCCGCATTAGTCATATCTTCTTCGATTAGTGATCAAAGCGGTTTTGGTGCGCATCATCACCTTAGACAAACATTGGCTTACCTCAACATGCCAACGCTAGCTCAACCGGAGGTTTATATTGCCAACGTACAAAATATTTTTAATGAAGATGGCGCTTTACAAAAAGAAGAAAGCGGTCAATTTTTACAAAAAGTATTGTCCGCGTACTTAGATTTTGCCAACAAACAGGGTTAACTACCCGACGTTCAGTCGCAAACCCAAAATTTTTAGACTACGCCGCTGTCCGTCGAGCACTGCGATATTGGGAAGATGTGCCCACTCCGAAAATTCAAATTTTTCGAATAAGCTAATGCTAGGCGTATTATGCGCAAATATATACGCTAGTAAAACATCTATACCATAACTCGGTGCTCGGTCGAGACAGTGCTGTAGCACCATTTTGCCAAACCCTTGGCCTCGCTGCGATTCGTTTAGATAGATGCTAATCTCCACCGTACCATCGTAGGCTGGTCTTCCATAAAATGATTGGAAACTTACCCAGCCTACCAACGCGCCATCTTCTATTTTTTCGATCATCCACAAAGGGCGTTTATCAGCTGTGTGGTCGTGAAACCAATTCAATTTGCTTTCGACAGATACTGGGCTTACATCTGCAGTGACCAATCGCGATGCAATCGTAGAATTGTAAATATCCACAATAGAAGGCAAATCATCTATTGTACTATCTCTATAACGGAGCGTACTCATTCGGTAAGAAGTTGGGAGGTAAATATGGTATAACGACTACGTATAACATTATCTTTGACCCGCGCTAATGATGAGTTATTAGCCGTTAAGGTCAGAATTTTGTGGTATTTTGTTGTCACCCGTAGTAGTAATTTTCACAAATGTAATGCTATTCAAACATTTGTGAAAACTTATTCAGAAAATATGATCCCTCTCGGCAGCTTATTTGTCCATTTGATTTTGGATGGACATCATACCGTCACGATCAACGGAGGTTACTCCTGCAATATTTTCAAAGTAACTGATCGCATCTTCCATTGGCTTATCATCCGGAATACTAATCGCTACGCCACTCAAAGCATCGTACAAATACACGATTTCAGCGCCAAAAGTTTGTACGGCTTCTAATAATTGTTCGTTTCCTGTATCCTTATCATAATAAATCACGAGATTTCGTGAGGCATCCATGCCTGATGGTGCTTGCACTGTATCATTATTATTCATGCGCTTGCTACCACAAGCTGTGCCTGTAAGAAATACGGTGGTAGCCACCAATAATATAATTGAAAATTTCATCAATATCTGTTTTGAAATTAAAATTTAGCAGGCAAATCTTGCAGTGAAATGTTGCTTCTTGTATTTAATAACAAATGAATTAAAGGTACGGTTTGGGCGTTTTCGATAAAAAATCGACTGACTAATGCTTAACGATTAGCCGTCAACAAGTTAGATTTTTCTAGCGCTTCTATAACTTGATCTAATGCGGACTTAAACCAATACGTAAATGTATCTGGGAAAGTCAGAATCTCCTCCTGTAAACTATCCACCGAGATCCAACGATAACTTTGCACTTCTGTAGGATTAGGTATTGGATTGTTATCCGTATAACCAACAAAAACGTGGTCGAACTCGTGCTCAATCAAATTATTTTCAACGTGGGCATGGTAAATAAAGGAAAACAGCTTGCGGATCGGACAAACCAAACCCATCTCATATTGGAGTCGTTGTAAAGCGCCTTGCTCCAGATCTTCTTGTAGTTGTGGATGTGAGCAGCACGCGTTGGTCCACAATCCACCACCATGGTACTTATCAGCGGCGCGTTGATGAATCAACATTTCGCCGGAATGATTGAAAATAAATACGGAAAATGCACGATGGAGTTCACCGCGTTCGTGCGCCAACAGTTTATCCATCTCTCCTAGCGAATTATCGTTGCGATCTACTATTACTACCTTATTTCTCTCCATACAATACAATTAGGATCTGGCCTCGTTTAGTGCTTCTTTATACGTTTTCAATGCGCGTTCGCGTGCTTCTTTATGATCTACTATTGCACGCTCTATGCGATCTGCATAATTAGGATTCCACCGTTTGATATATTTCAGATCTTTGTCAAATCGCTTAGTTTGCGCATCTGGATTAAATATGCGAAAGTACGGCGCTGCATCGCATCCGCATCCAGCAGCCCATTGCCAGTTGCCATTATTAGATGAAAGCTCGTAATCCAATAATTTTTCTGCAAAATACGCTTCGCCCCATCGCCAATCAATCAATAAATGTTTGCATAGGAAACTAGCCGCCACCATCCGTACGCGATTATGCATAAAACCTGTCTGATTCAGCTGCCGCATTCCGGCATCAACAATAGGATATCCCGTCTTGCCTTGGCACCACTTTTCAAACTCCTTTTCATTGTTGCGCCAGCGAATATTATCGTACGCAGGTTTGAAGCTGGTATCCACCACATGGGGAAAATGATACAATATTTGCATGAAAAACTCACGCCAAATCAGTTCAGATAACCACACGTCGTTGGTCTTAAGTGCTGTCTTCACACATTCTCGCACGGAAATTGTGCCAAACCGAAGTGCTACTCCAAGTCGGGTAGTTCGATCTTCTGCCGGAAAATCGCGATGTTGGTCGTAATCATTGATCTTGCCCGGCGTCAGTGATGGTGTTTCATATTCAAGCGCTGTTTTTTCAAATCCAAGATCTTTCAAGGAAGGCATCTTCTTTTTGGAAGTTGTATAAAACCCTTCCAACTTACTTGGTGCTGCTGTGTAATGCTTTCGTTCGAGCGTAGCGCGCCATTTCCTCGCATATGGCGTATATACGGTATATGGCTTACCATCATTTTTAAGAATTTCGTCTTTCTCAAATATGACCTGATCTTTAAATGAATGAAAAACTATATCCTTTTTACGTAGTAATTGCTCAATTTGATGATCACGTTTTATAGCCGACGGTTCATAATCCTGATTGCAAAAGACCAACTGGACGTCGAATTGCTGTAGTAAGGATTCAAATACGTCTTGTACCTTGCCGAAGTACACGTGCAGTGAGCTGCCTACTGTTTCTAACTTTTCTTGTAGAGATTGTAGTGCCTGATGGATATAATCGACCCGAATATCTTCAGAATTGGAAAGTTTTGACAGAATATCCTGATCGAATATGAATATCGGAACGACAGGAAAGTCCTCAGCTAAAGCTTTGGATAAACCTACATTATCTTCCAAACGTAAATCCCTTCTAAACCAATGAATTACTACTTTATCCTTCATCCGCTCCTTTAGTTGCAGGATTTTGATCTACCCAAAGTAGATCTTCAATATTATAACCTACTTCTAACGCTAATCGTAAATAATCTACTTTAACATCTTCTGGTATACTAGTTTCGCGCGATAAGATCCATAGGTAATCGAAATTCTTTCCAGCCACCAACGCATACTTGTACTCCCTATCAATAGCCAATACATTGTACCCAGAATAAAATGGACCAAAAAAGGAAACTTTTAGTGCCGCTACATCCGGATTACCACGAAACTTGGCTTTACCCTCTGCCGATTTCCATTTTTTTTCTTCCTTATTATATCCCTTATTTAGGACATTGATGCTTCCATCATCATTAGCTGAGTACGTAGCGGTCACGTGCGATAATCCTCTTTCAAATTTATGGTCGAGCCTAGCAATTTCGTACCACGTGCCCAAATAGCTATCCACCTTAAATGCACTGACGGGTTTGGCATTTTTAGGAATAGATCTGCAACCTACCAAAAGTAGCGCTACGATAACTGCGAAGAATACATTACGTTTATTTTTCATGTTGCTGATTTTTATTGAAATACATCTGAAAATATTTGACGGGTACCCATAAAAAACCGAAACATTCGCCCTCTTCTTTACCGGTATGTTTGTGGTGCTGTTTATGTGCACGACGGATCGCCATCAAATAGGGATTGGTGGTGTTTCTTAGAAAAGAAACGCGCTGATGTATAAATATGTCGTGCACGAAGAAATAAGCAAAACCATACAACGTAATACCTAGGCCGATATAAAACAAATAATTGAAACCCTGAGTACTTCCCAAGTAAATTAGTGCGATGGCCGGAATAGCGAAGATAACAAAGAAGTAATCATTCTTCTCCAAATGCCCTGGCGTACTATGATCGTGATGATCGCGGTGCAACCGCCACAGAAAACCGTGCATCACATATTTATGTACCGTCCAAGTTATTGCTTCCATTAGTAGGAATGTGACCAGCAGGATTAAAAAATTCATAGTAGATTGGTATTATGATTAAATTTTTCGTCTAGGACTTGATACCTATAGTCGAATATATTTTCCAGTTTCTTTTTTACAAACAATTTGTGCGCCAATGTACCTAACAAACCAAATGGCAACTCATAACGCACGTGATCAGTAATCATCACTCCATCGTTTTCTGGTGTAAATGTATGCGTATGCTCCCATAATTTGTATGGCCCGCGCTCTTGATAATCAATGAATCGTTGAAAAGGCACTACCTCGGTAATGCGTGTGCGCCATTTTAGTGGAATGCCCAAAATCGGACTTACTGTATAGTCAATGATTTGATCTTTGTAAATGTCGTTATGATGGTGATCGCCCTTGACTACAAATGCCATGTCTTTAGGTGTTATATCGGCCAAGTTATGTGGCGAAGAAAAATAGCGCCATACCCTCTCGATATCACCCTTTACGTGCTGTTCTCGGTATATGCTGTAGATCATCGTAGAGCTTTTTTTGTTGAACTAATCTTAAATTATAGCCATCTTATAAGCTACATAGCTTTGCATCATGAGTGATACTTTTTGCCTGTTCGGAATACGGATTCGTTCACTCATGATTCGCTGCGCAGGCAAACGTTTTATCTTTTTAAACAAGGATAGGTAATATTTGTACGCAAGATAAACACCGAAACGCGACGAAGCAGGCAATTTTTTGATACCAATCAGCGCTTCGCTAAACTCCGTATGAATATCCTTTTCAATCGCTGATTTGATCGCGTTATCGAATACAGCCATATTAACATCAGGGAAATAGGTGCGCCCAAGGATTTGATAATCATCTTTCAAATCACGCAAGAAATTGATCTTTTGAAAGGCGGATCCTAACTTCATGGCATAAGGCTTTAATGCTTCATAAATGGTCTTATCTCCATCCACGAATACTTGCAAACACATTAGGCCGACCACTTCTGCTGAACCCAAAATATACTCTTTGTACTTTTCGGTATTGTATTCGATAGGATTAAGATCCATCTCCATGCTATGCAAAAACTGCTCAATCAATGCACGGTCAATATTGTATCGATGCACCGTTTCTTGAAAAGACTGCAGTATAGGGTTCAAAGAAATTCTCTCATCCAGTGCCTGATAGGTTTGTTCTTTAAAACGAAGAAGCAACTTTTCTTTATCATAGGTGTGAAAGCTGTCTACTATCTCATCCGCCAAGCGTACATAGCCATAAATGGCATATACCGCCGGACGGATACAATTGTCTAAAGCTAGAATTCCGAGCGAAAAGCTGGTGCTATATTTTTCTGTAGTAGCTTTGCTTACTTGGAAGCTTAATTCATCAAACAGCTTTTTCATAGGATTGTATATTAAGTTTATTGACTTCAGTAGCAACGATCTTACCCGAAATGATCGATGGCGGTACACCAGGGCCTGGTACAGTGAGCTGCCCTGTATAAAATAAATTTTTCAATTTTTTGTTTTTGATTGCAGGTTTCCATACCGCTGTCTGCGACAGGGTATTGGCTAGGCCATACGCATTGCCTCCATAAGCATTGTAATCTTGCATAAAATCAGAAACGCAATAACTTTTCTGATAATCGATCTTGTCCAATAATTGTGTGGCTCCTGTATGTTTTTCCAGTCTTGCTATCATATCCAACAAATAGCGTTCTCTGGTAGCTTCGTCATCAGACACTCCCATCGCTAATGGCATTAGTAGAAATACATTCTCATGTCCGTCGGGTGCTACGCCATTATCGGTTTGCGAAGGGCTACAGGCATAAAATAGCGGTTTATCTGGCCACGCTTTATCGACATATATTGAATCGATATGCGCATCCAGATCATGCTCAAAAAATAAGGTATGATGTTTCAGATTTGGAATACGTTGCCTAAAGCCCAAATAATAGATCAAGCAAGATGGCGCGAAAGTGCGCCCTGCCCAGTATTTTTCATCGTAATTACGTAGAGATGGCGGTAAGAGCGTTTCTGTATGATGATAATCGGAAGAAGCGATAACTGCATCAAAAGCATGTTCGACTCCATTGATCACCAATGTGCTTACGGCGTCGCTACCGCAGTTGATGGCCTGTACTGGCTGATTAAAATGGAACACAGCACCTTGCTCCTCCGCTACGGATTTCATCGCTTTTACAAGCTCATAAAAACCACCTTTAGGATACCACGTACCCAGCGCATAACCACCATAATTCATCAAGCTGTACATCGCAGGAATCTTTCGTGGAGAAGCGCCTAAGAAAATCACCGGAAATTCCATTAAGGAAATTAACTTCGGATCTTTGAAATATTTCTTAACATAATTTCTGAAGCCCGAAAGAAGATCTAGCTTCAAAGCACTGCTGGCTATTTTGGGCGACATAAATTCGAACCAGCTATAGCAAGGTTTATGAACAAAGTCTCGCATACCGACCTCATATTTATATTTGGCGGCAGACATAAATTCGTCGAGACGTAATCCAGCACCCGGTTCGATATGCTCAAATAAGGTTTTCATCTCCGAATAATCGTGCGGCACGGATACATTTTCCTGCGAAAAAACCATTTCAAATTGAGGATCGAGTGAGATCAGCTCAAAATAATCTGTAGCTTGCTTTCCGAAGTCTTGAAAAAAATTGTCGATAATATCTGGCATCCAATACCAGCTCGGCCCCATGTCAAAAGTATAACCATTCTCAGTGGTGAACTGTCGTGCTCGACCACCCGGAGTGGCATTTTTCTCAAAAACATGTACTGCGTGCCCTTCTGCAGCTGCGTACGCTGCGGCAGACAGTCCGGATATACCAGATCCTATAATGGCGATCTTTTTTTTCATCTTTTTATCGTGGTAGCTTGTAGTTGTTGATACGCTTGATCCAATAGTAATTCTGCAGGTGTGTTACCCAAATAGATAGGGTGATGAAATGCTTCAAGTTTTTGTAGTAAGCGAATTAATTCCAATTTTTCTTCGGGTAATAGATCAGCAGAAACTATTTCCGTGGCTGTCCTGATTTTTGTCATTTGTTTCTCCAAAAGCTGTAAGCCCAGATCGGTTATCGAGATCGTTTTACTGCGCCGATCTGTCGTAGAATCTTGTTGCACGACCCAGCCATTTCTAATCAATCGCGTTATAATCTGCATACCGCCAGGTTTGTCATGAATGTTTTTCTTGATCAAAGCCATTTTGGTCATTGCACCAAAAGCCTTTAGATTGATGAGATAAATATACTCTTCTTGTGTCGAAAGTTTAGTATTAAACATCACTGATCGAGAGTAATTTTTGGCATATCTGCCCAAATGCACTAGTAAGGTACTGATAGCGCTCTCCGGAGAACGACCTTTTTCTATGCCAGTCCACCGTGCAGCTTTACTGACTGGAGGTTTCTCTTGATCTACAATCCACTTTCGGAAACCCGCAACGTCTGTCGTGTAGTTGCTATTGGATTCGGATACATACTCAAATTCCGATACCAAATGAATGATATCTTGTAATAGACTGTACTTCATATTTGGTGCATTCATCGATGTCACATATACGGTGCAAAATGGTTTATTATTAAATCATAATTATGATTTAAACAATTTACAAACCATGTTATACGCAAGTTTGTTTGTAGAATTAGTGCAATAATAAACTTTTATTCTCAATTTAACTAGTGTTTTTGATCTTTCAAGATCCTATGAATTTTATTTTGACGCTATCTGTTATAATCTAGAAACAAATGCCGCAACTTGTCTGTTGGTACTGACGCGGACGGGATTTGTCCGCATTAGTTTCATACGACGATGGAAAGCATTGAGCAAGCGACAAAGATTGGCTATAAATATATAGATTGCACCTGTAAGGGTTACAAACGAGTGAAGGTTGGTAAATCCTATCGCTACAAAAATTTGCGTGGCGCATATATTACGAACGAACGTACCTTAAAGCGAATCAACGCCTTAGTAATTCCTCCAGCCTGGAAGCGCGTATGGATTTGTCCAGATCCGAAAGGCCATATCCAATGTTTTGGTTATGACCTTCGAGATCGTAAGCAGTACATTTATCACAAAGAATGGACTCAAGAACAGAATGATAGCAAATTTCAAAAAGTACTAGCGCTTGGACCTTACTTGCCTACGCTACAGCGTCGTATTAATAAGGACCTGAAATTACCGGAGTGGACAAAAGACAAGGTTTCTGCCTTAGCATTGGCATTGATAAAACGCACGCTAATGCGCGTAGGCAATGCACGATATACCAAAGCCAATAAGTCTTATGGCCTTACGACATTGAAAAAATCGCATGTTACGCTATCAAAAGAGGAAATAACTATTAGTTATGTAGGCAAGAAAGGCGTATCGCAGTTACATGTAGTAAAAGACAAAAAGTTGTACAACTTTTTGTCATCATTAGCGGAGATACCTGGTAAGAACCTTTTTCAGTACCGAGATTCGGGAGCATCAAAAGGAGTTAAAAAACTGCGTGGACGCGATGTAAACGCCTACCTTAAAGGGCAAAACACAGAGCATAAGCTATCTGTTAAAAGTTTTCGTATTTGGGGCGCAACTATATTGGCTGTCAAATTAATGGCGGCCATCCAATCCGAATACGACTTGAAGAATAGTCAAAAATTGCTCAATGCGATCATTGATGAGATTGCAAAAGAGTTGGGTAATACAAGAGCTGTAGCCAAGAAGTACTACGTTCATCCCTTGATACAGGAATTATTTCTCGAGGGCACGTTTTATAGGAAAGCCAAGTTAAAGTTGGGTGCACGGCGACTCACTATTCCGCAAGCTGAAGCTATATGTCAGCGATTGTTGCGTTAGGTTCGTTAAGTGCGCCCAGATGTGGCACATCTTTAAGATCATATGGCGTCTCCTGATAGACGAAATAATTAAGCCAGTTGTTAAAGAGTAAATTGGCATGCCCGCTCCAGCGTACTAGTGGTGCTTTGCTTGCATCATCGTTTCTGTAATAATTGACGGGAAGCTGTATATTGCTACCTCGCTCTACATCTCGCAAATATTCTTCATGGAGCGTCCACGGAGAATATTCAGAATGTCCGGTAAGATAAAACTCCCTGCCACCTCGTGAGCATACTACGGCTACGCCCGCTTCATCGGATTCGGCCAATATCGCAATTTCATCATTTGCTAGAAGCGCATCTTTTGTGATCGTTGTGTGGCGACTATGCGGGATATAAAATTCATCATCGAATCCTCTAAACAGAGGGCTACGATGTTGCGTGGTACTATGTCTAAAGACACCAAATAACTTTTGATCTAAAGGTACTTTTTCTACGCCATAAAAGTGATGTAATGCTGCCTGGGCAGCCCAACATATATACAAGGTAGATGTGACATGAGTTTTGGCCCAGTCAAAAATATCTTTCATTTCATTCCAATAACTCACTTCCTCAAAGGGCAACATTTCTACAGGAGCACCGGTAATGATCATGCCATCGTAAAAATTATCCGTCACTTGACTGAAGCCTTTATAGAATAACTCAAGATGTTCTTCCGATGTATTTTTGGGAGTATGTGTATCTAAGCGCAAAAATTCGACCTCCACTTGCAGTGGATTATTGGATAGCAAACGTACAAAATCTGTTTCTGTGCTGATCTTTAAAGGCATCAAGTTCAAGATCAATACGCGCAACGGTCTAATATCCTGTGTGCTAGCACGTAGATCACTCATCACAAAGATGTTTTCCTCTTTGAGGAGCTCAATAGCTGGTAGATTATTTGGTATCTTTACTGGCATATCCCTCTTTTTTCCCTAGATGTATTGGTAAACAAAAATAACAAGAAAACGGTAGAATAAAAAAGGTTATATGGGGTTTAAGACTGCGTTTTATTGTTTGTAGCGAAGAATATCCTGAATTAACGCATCGACTATTTTTTCTGGCGTAGCCCAAGAGGTGATTAAGCGCACTACGGCTTGGTTCTGATCTACCTGTTGCCAAATATAAAACTGGTATTTTTCCAATAATTGATCAATGAGCGGCATCGGGAATATGGGGAAAAGTTGGTTAGACTGCGGTCTTGTTAGAAAGGAATATCCTTCTGCTTCGATGGCTTGCGCGATCTTGCTTGCCATCAAATTGGCATGTTGCGCTAATTTCATATACAAATCGCCTTCAAACAAACATAAAAACTGTATCCCTAACAAACGGCCTTTGGCCAATAAGGCGCCCTTTTGCTTCATTATATATTCGAATTCGCTGCCTATTGCCTGATGATTAAATATGATGGCTTCGCCGATAAGTCCACCATTTTTCGTGGCGCCGAGGTAAAAGACGTCTGTAAATCGGCTAACATCTTCAAGAAGCAAATCGCTACCAGGCGCCATTAACGCATGACCCAAGCGAGCGCCGTCCAAAAAGAGCAATAAATCGTTTGCCTTGCATTGCGCATACAAATCTCTCAACTCGTTTTTAGAATATACCGTACCCATTTCCGTGGTATTAGAGATATAGACTAAGCGCGGCTTCACGACGTGAGGTTTCAGACTGTAGGATTGCAGTGTGCTTTCCATGTCAGCGGTAGTTAGTTTACCATCTGTAGTAGGCACGCTGATTACTTTGTGACCAATCGCTTCAATAGCACCTGCTTCATTCGTAAAGATATGACCTGAACTAGCACTAATAACTGCTTCATGCGGACGCAATAAGGACGCGATGACGAGTAAGTTTGCTTGCGTGCCTCCAGATACGAAATGAATGCTAGCCCATTTGTTGCCCAGCTTTTCTTTAATTATTTGCTTCGCTTGCAATCCATATTTGTCTTCCCCATAGCCGGGCTGTTGCACGAGATTAGTTTGTGTCAAGCGTTCTAGTATGGATGGATGCGCACCTTCTGCGTAGTCATTCTTAAAATTATACATATCGTAGCAAGCCGTATTTAGCGGCGGTCAAAAGTGCAAAAAAAATTGGTATTACTGTCGATCAAAATTAGCAATGATCTGATCGGCAAAGGCACTTGTCTTTAACAACGTCGCATTTTCCATTTGGTTATAGAAGTCGATTGTCACTGTCTTTGCTTTAATAGTTTTTGCCAAAGCTTCTGTGATGGTCTCGGCAACCTCGTTCCAACCGAGGTATTCGAATAACATGACCCCACTCAGAATAACAGATGAGGGATTCATCGTATCGGTGTTAGCAAATCTTGGAGCTGTACCGTGTGTAGCTTCGAAAATAGCATGCCCAGTTTGATAATTAATATTGGCTCCCGGCGCGATTCCTATACCACCTACAATAGCTGCCAACGCATCAGATACATAATCGCCATTGAGATTAAGTGTAGCTACTACCGAATAATCGCGGGGTGACAGTAAGATCTGCTGCAAAAAATTATCGGCGATGACATCCTTTATAATCAATTTACCGGCTTCTTCTGCAAGGCGTTGTTCCTTGTTTGCCTCTTCTTGGCCACTTTCTGCTTTGGTTCTCTCCCATTGCCCCCATGTGTATACTTGGTCGGCAAATTCTTGCTCAGCTAATTCATACGCCCAGTTTTTAAACGCGCCTTCTGTATATTTCATGATATTGCCTTTATGCACAATCGTAACAGATGCGCGCTTTTGTTCTAGAGCGTAGGTGATTGCTGAACGAACGAGGCGTTTTGTACCTTCTTCCGACACCACTTTTATACCCAATCCCGTATTGGCTCTAAAATCATAATCCAATTTGAGTTCATTTGTTAGAAAATGCTGTAGTTGGATACTTTCATCAGAGTCGGCAGCATATTCTACGCCAACATAAATATCTTCGGTATTCTCGCGAAAGATAACCATATCAATATATTCAGGATGTAATACCGGCGTAGGTGTACCTGGGTACCACTTTGTTGGCCGCAGACATACATACAGATCAAGCGCTTTCCGCAGAGCGACATTGAGCGAGCGAATGCCGCCACCGACCGGCGTCGTTAGCGGCCCTTTGATTCCGACAAGGTAATCGCGAAAGGCTTGGATCGTTGCATCAGGCAACCAACTTCCAGTTTCATTAAACGCTTTCTCACCCGCCAGCACTTCTTTCCATGCTATAGCTCGTTGCTTTCCATACACGTGTGCTACCGCTTGGTCAAAAACACGGACCGCGGCATGCCATATATCTGGGCCTATACCGTCGCCAATAATAAATGGAATAATCGGGTGATGCGGAACTTGCAATGATCCTTCTGCGTTTAAAGAAATTTTCTCGGCCATAATGCTTGATTTTTGAGATTGTTATAGCTATCATGCAACCAAAACAATACCAAAATGCATCAGATCAATATCTTATTTAAACTGGATAGTTTTGATGGGCGAAATGCGGCTGATCAGCATAGATGGAATAATCAGTACAATCAATACAATAGCGACCAAAGCAACGTTGAGCGATAGTACTTCGTACCAAGTAATTTGTACCGGCACGAAGGATACGTAATAAATGCTTGGATCAAGTTTGAAGAACTGCGTACTACGCTGAAAAAAGTATAGCATAATAGCCAGTACATTGCCGATAAGCAGACCATAACCAATTAGATATAAGGAATTGTACAAAAATACCTTGCGTAATTGAGTATTGCGCATTCCGAGCGCTTTGAGTACACCGATCATACTTGATCTTTCTAAAATATTGATTAGCAGCGCCGAGATCAGATTGATGAGCGCAACAATAACCATGAGCACAAATATCACACTGTCGTTCATGTCCAATAGTTCTAACCAATTGAACACATCAGGCATTCTTTCGACTACATTCATAGTCGCCATTTGTATCGGCAGATGGTCTTCTACGATGCTCGTGGTCGCTTCCAATTGTGTAAAATCGCGAATACGTAATTCATAACCACCGACATCATTTGGCTGCATATCGTTGATCCGGCGAATAAGGTCAAGCGATCCAATGATATACATTTTGTCTAACTCTTCGGAATGCGTGGTATAAATTCCTTTCACCTCGAGCTTGCGTTTGCGAACCGGATGTTGCACAAAATACATGATAAAGCTATCGCCAATTTGTAACTGCAGGCGATTGGCTGTCTGCGCTGATATTAATATCTGATTATTAGCATTCTCTGCTGTAAAATCGATAGTGTCACCCTCCACAATCATACGAGACAAAAAATCCTGACGATAATCTGCATCAATGCCTTTCATCAATACACCTTCCACCTCCTGATTAACATGGATGATGCCCGCTTTTGTAGCAAAAGGATAAACATCCTCTACATTGGGTAACTGTCGTAATGAATCTAACTTAGAACGTGACAACGCAATCGGCGTATTTTCATAAGACGTAGAAACATCATTTTTCACGATCATAATGTCACCAAAAAAGCCACGTTGCTTATCCGTAATCTCCTGTTTGAATCCCTTCAAGATAGCGACCGCCATAATAATAGCGAGTATAGCCAAGCTCAGCGCACCGATGGTGACCCGAATAATCATCTTCGAGAATGTTCTGTGGCCGAAAACAGTAATCCTTTTGGCTAAAAAATAGGAGAAATTCAAGCTGAAATTTTATTTTGTAACTTCGCAAAGTTAATAAAAAATGTCATCCCTGACTTGACGGGAAACAAACTACAAAGATTTACAGATACGATGCGAATAATATTTATGGGAACCCCAGATTTTGCGGTCGCTTCTCTCGATGCACTAGTACAGGCTGGCGAAGAGGTGGTAGCAGTCGTTACCATGCCTGATAAGCCTGCTGGTCGTGGTCAGAAAATGCATGAATCTGCCGTGAAGCAATATGCTGTGGCACATCAAATCCCTGTTATGCAACCGGAAAAATTGCGTGCGCCAGATTTCCTAGAATCATTACGATCATACAAGGCCGACCTACAGATTGTAGTAGCATTTCGAATGCTGCCTGAGGTCGTGTGGAATATGCCAGTACATGGTACGGTGAATGTACATGCTTCGCTCCTGCCCAACTATCGCGGTGCTGCTCCCATCAATCACGCGGTGATGAATGGTGAACAGGTTTCCGGCGTGACAACCTTTTTGTTGCAACATGATATTGATACGGGCCATATTTTATTACAAAAAGAAGTGAATATCGCCGCAACGGATACCGCTGGTGATTTGCACGACGCATTAATGCATGCCGGCGCTCGCTTACTCGTAGAAACGATAGACGGCTTACGTGCCGGTACGCTCGAGCCGACGCCACAAGAAGATATACCCGGCACAGAATGGAAACACGCGCCAAAAATATTTAAAGAAGATTGTGCGATTAATTGGAACAGACCTTGCGAAGAGGTATATAATCAGATCCGAGGGCTGAGTCCGTACCCGACAGCATTTACTACATTGCAAGACAAAGTGCTCAAGATTTATGAAACATTGCCAGTGCACGAAAAACCGACTATCGAGCCTGGAAAATATGATACGGACGAAAAAACGTACTTGCGTTTTGCCTGTATGGATGGGTATATTGACTTGAAAGTAGTGCAGATCGAGGGCAAGAAACGGATGACCATAGCAGATTTTCTGCGTGGATATCGATTTTCTTAACACTACATAACAAAGGAAAATATCTGTAACTTACCACATCGTACGATAGCTATAACAAAAGTCTTATAGATGGAAGAACACAAACCACTACCCACATTAAATGCCGAACAGGCTCGCGTATTGGGCGTCTTGCTCGAAAAGGCGAAAACCACTCCGGAATATTATCCGCTGACGTTGAATGCCTTACAGACGGCATGTAATCAAAAGACCTCGCGTCGCCCAGTCGTACAATATGATGAAAACACGGTTATAGTAGCTTTGGATAGTTTGCGAAAGTTCGGTTTGGTATCTACTGTGGTCGGCGGCGGCAGTCGCGTGGTGAAGTACAAGCATAATTTAGCGATACAGTATCCACTATTACCGCAGGAGTTAGCGATTATATGTTTATTATTGCTTCGCGGACCATTGACCGCCGGAGAAATCAATACTAATGCCGGTCGATTGTATGATTTTGAGTCGCTCGATGAGGTGGCGCAGTTACTAAACAAGTTAGAAAGTAGTTCACCAGCATTTGTAAAAATTGCAGCAAAACGTAGTGGTCAAAAAGAGATTAGGTACATCCAGCTACTATCAGATTTTGATGAATCTGATTATGAAACCGAGCACACCACTGCCCGATCCACGCCGAATGAGCAAATCGAAGTGCTCAACGATCGAGTAGCAAAACTGGAACAACAACTTGAGCAATTGCAGTCAGATTTTGATAAACTAATGAGTGAATTAACCTAATTAGACCTTTAAGCAACACAATTATGAAGCGATCTTTATCCCTGCTTACCGCATTATTTTGTATGATAGGTTTAGTGAGTTACGGACAGCACATCGAGCCGCTAGTTCAAAAACCTAATTGCAGTTTTCGGGGGATGGACACTTACGGTGAGCGTTCCATTTGGGTGAGTGGTACGAATGGTACAGTGGGCAAATCAGTAGATAAAGGAAAATCTTGGAAATGGGTTGGGCCAAAAGGTTATGAGGAGTTTGATTTTCGAGACATCGCGGTATTCAATAATTACGAGGCAGTAATTGTAAGCGCAGGTACTCCTGCTGTTATACTGCGAACGGTCGATGGCGGGGCATCGTGGAGTCAGGTATATCATAATGATGATCCCGAGATCTTTTTAAATGGTATGGATTTTCACGGTGATCGTGGTTTTGCCATTGGCGATCCGATTGACGGTTTTTTCCAATTACTGCAAACAACCGATCGGGGTGCCACTTGGCGCGATGTTTCGGGAAGTCTGTTGCTATTCGCTGAGCCTGGTGAAGTAGGTTTTGCTGCGAGCGGATCGGGCATACAACTTCGTGGAGAAAATCTCTGGATTGGTAGCGGAGGTTCATTTGCGGCTGTATTTCGCCGAAATGAAAAAAAAATGTTGATGTATAAGATGCTGACTCCTATTATCAGTGGTGCCACTAGTCAAGGTATATTCTCGCTTAGTTTTTGGGATGACAAGCGAGGCGTCGTCGTTGGCGGTGATTACATGAATGATCAGTATAATGAGCACAACGTCTATCTTACGAACGATGGTGGAGATACTTGGACAAAGCCTGTTAAGCCTGTCGGCGGGTTTCGATCAGCCGTGATGCACATAAACAAACAGAAATTGGTGGCTACAGGTACGTCAGGTACCGATGTATCGACTGATGCTGGACAACATTGGAATACCATCTCAGCAGATAGTTATAATGTTGTCGGCAAATCCAAATCTGGTAAAAGAATCTATCTGGCCGGAAGTAATGGACAAATTAGCGTACTTCAGTGGAAGTAGGCAATTAGAACAAAGAGCAATTAGCATGAAATACTATATTATAGCGGGCGAAGCATCTGGCGATCTGCATGGAGCGAACCTGATAAAAGCATTAAAAAAGGAAGATCAAGCTGCAGAATTCACGATTGTTGGTGGATCTCTAATGGAAGCAGAATGCGGACAGAAAGCATTGATTCATACTAATCAAATGGCCTTTATGGGTTTTGTTGAGGTTATTATGAATCTGTCGTCTATCGCACGGAATCTTAAGGCTGTAAAAGAAGATCTGCTACGTGTGCGTCCAGATACAGTAATCCTCATCGACTTCCCCGGATTCAACCTAAAAATCGCTGACTTTGCCAAAAAGAATGGCATTATAACCAGTTATTATATTTCACCAAAGATATGGGCTTGGAATCAAAAGCGTGTGTATAAGATCAAGCAGGTCGTAGATCATATGTTTTGTATCTTGCCATTTGAAGTTGATTTCTATCAGCAGTATCATTATGCAGTAGATTACGTCGGAAACCCATTGCTCGATGCAATTTCAGACCACCAAATCAACACCAACTTCGTAGCCGACAATGCACTTTCGCCACAGCAAGATATCATCGCCTTACTGCCTGGAAGCCGCAAAATGGAGATCGAACGCATTTTGCCTGAGATGGCCGAACTCTATCACAAGTTTCCCTCGCATCAAGTAATCATTGCTGGAGCACCCAATTTTGACGAATCTTATTACCGAAACATCATTGGCGATTTACCCATAAAAATCGTATTCGATCAGACATACGACTTGCTAAAACATGCCGTGGCCGCAGTCGTGACAAGTGGTACCGCTACATTAGAAACTGCTATCTTACGCGTTCCGCAAGTAGTCGTATACAAAGCCAATCCGATTAGCATAGCCATTGCACGGAAGTTGATTAAAGTGCGATTTATTTCTTTAGTAAATCTCATTAATGATTACCTATCGGTGCACGAGCTGATTCAGGGCGATTGCACAGCCAGCAATATTGCCGACGAAATAGGTGAATTGATCACCAATCCGGCACATCGTGCCAGCGTATTGGAAAATTACGACGTGCTTCGTGAAAAATTAGGTGAACCCGGCGCATCTGGCAAGACAGCGAGCAAGATTGTGGCTTACCTTCGCGAATCACAATAGCCAAGGCATAATCCTGACTGCGTAACGCTCTTCAAACACGCTATAAATTGATATTAAACCAATGAGCATAGTATTTGGTCTAAAATACAAAGACGCATGCTTATGAAACATTTACTAAGCTTACCATTGATGTGCTTCGTATCAGTATTACTAGCACTGTCCCACAGCACTGCATCCGTAGCGCAAGATCAAAGTAACGAATATCGTATAGAAGAACATATTGGAAAACTTGTCCTATCCAAAAAGAAGAACAAGATATTTCGTAATAAGGGACGCGACTCTACTATTACCATTCATATCGATACGTTGATCATGAAAGATCGTGCTTCCTTACAATTCCACGGATTGAAAGATGTACAATTGCAGATCGGATATGCAGAAATAGGCAAAGACGTTGTTTTTTCGGGTATCGGTAGCCAAAACAATGCTTCCAACTTCGATATTGCCATTAACCTTCGAAAATTTCAATCTATGTATGTCATCGCTCGCGGTATAGATGCGATGAATGGCACACGTACAAATCCAAATGGTGATGGCGGCGACGTCACTTTCCGGTACGATCCCAATGGATTAGTACCACAACAAGAAGATCGAAAAGCAAAACAACATCTAAAAATTGATGCAAGTGCAGGAGGACGTCGTGTAAATCCACCAACGGACGTAGCTTTGGTCATGAGCCGCATCGGAATGAGTCAAGGAGGTCGAATTGCGGGAATACCACAAGGGCAAGTGTATTCAGGATCTCCGGGGCGCGAAGGTAAAGTAACTGTAGAAGCGCTACAATAACAGTTGAAAGCCGCATGGTTGTGTCTTCGCAAAGTTTGTCGTATTTTTACGTATGAAAGTTTTAGCGTTTGGAGCCTCAAACAGCTCTAGGTCCATCAATCAGAAATTCGCCACTAGCGTGTCCAAATATTATAAGGAAGACGACGTGAAAATAGTGCATATTCATGATTTTGAAATGCCAATCTACTCTGCGGATCGAGAAAGGGAAAATGGCATTCCGCCCCAAGCGATTCAATTTGCCGAACACATAGATGCTGCAGATTTAATAATCATTTCATTTGCAGAGCACAATGGTAATTATTCAGCCGGATACAAAAACCTCATTGATTGGGTAAGCCGAATCAAAGGCAGAAAACCATATCAAAATGCGCACCTTTTCTTACTATCAACTAGCAATGGTGCGCGCGGTGGTCAAAGTGTGATGAACATAGCGCTCGCTCGGATGCCATATGATGGTGGTACGGTACTAGAAAGTTTATCCCTACCAGAATTTTCTGCAAATTTTGAAGATGAAAAAGGTGTGACCAATGCCCTATTTCGTAGTCAGTTAGAGGCGAAAGTTAGAAAGACAAAACGGGAGATGAAGAAAATATTGGATTCTAAACAAACATCATGAAGTCACGTAAAATTATTTGGTTCGTTGGAGCCCTATCGCTGTTATTGATTTATTTTGTGTGGGATAGCTACAGCCAGCCCAATATAAAAGACGTTCCAGGAGATTTTGAAGAAGTTGCTTTTGTGCGTAATGAACAAAATAAAGGTGGAATTGTACGCATTTATGCCGTTACTGTGGGCGATCCCACTCAGGCGCAATACGAGCAGTGTGCCGACTTATTCCCCACCAACGATTATGGCAGTGTAACTAAAATATACTTTTTCGACAAAAATGGCTCTTACCCAACGGAGTTGACTTTAGAAGAACCCCATTTTGAGACAGGAAAATACAGCGTACTTCGTATTATAAAGCGCTACGGCTCCAATTAAATCCATCATTTTCAACCCGCAGTGCAAGATAATTTTACATTTATTGACATTCATACGCACCATTTTGCGGATGATGCCAGCACCGCCGTGTATCGTATCAATAATGTCGCTGTGGATAAAGATACGCTGCCTGATAATCCTTGCTCTGTTGGGATACACCCTTGGTATCTACATGAAGATGGCAAATTTCAACTACAGATACTCTATGATAATCTCTTGACGAATCCAAGCATTTTGGCTGTTGGTGAGTGCGGATTGGATAAAATAACAGATACTCCATGGGAAACTCAAAAGATCGTATTTAGTAGGCAACTACAGCTATCCAACGAATTTTCGAAGCCGGTAATAATCCACTGCGTTCGTGCTTACCAAGAAATAATTAGGCTTGTGAAAGATGCAAAAATGATACAGTCGCCCATTATCCACGGCTTTAACAAGCATCCAAGATTGGCGGAACAGCTTATAAAACAAGGTTTTTACTTATCTCTTGGCGCTAATATCTTAAATGGCCGACAAGATGAATTAATCCGCAGTATCCCATTGCACCGCCTCTTCTTTGAGACGGACGATTCGACCTCCCCGATCTCAGAAATTTATATGTATTTTTGCCGCGTTCGAAAGATGAGCTTATCTGCATTAAAGATGCAAATAAGCGCCAATTTTGACAAGGTATTTAATTTGTAGTTGCAATAAGAATGAAAGATGTATCGTGGCTTTCTCGTACGGAAGCTTTGATTGGCGGCGACGCCATTAAAACCCTCACAAATGCACATGTGATGGTACTAGGATTAGGCGGTGTAGGATCGTTTGCGGCCGAGTTTGTCTGTCGTAGCGGTATTGGCAAAATGACCATCATTGATGGTGATACGGTCGATCCATCCAACAGAAATAGACAGCTTCCTGCATTGGCTACAAATCATGGTGTATCCAAGGCTACAATTATGCAGGAGCGTTTGCTAGCAATCAATCCCGACTTAGAATTACAGGTTTTTGAAGAATTCGTCGTACCCGATCGAATTCCCTTTTTTATAGACCTAAAGCCAGATTATATCATAGAAGCAATAGATAGTATTACACCGAAGCTATTTTTGATCCGCTCGGCTCATGCTGCTAACATTCCTTTTATCAGCTCGATGGGCGCTGGCGGCAAGGTAGATCCTACTAAAATACGTATAGGAGATATTAGCGATTCGTACAATTGCAAGTTAGCTAGGCATATACGCAAGAAATTGCGTAAGCACGATATAGAGTATGGTGTAAAGGTGGCTTTTTCAACAGAATTGCCGGATAAAGCATCACTGTTGTATACCGATGGCAGCAATTACAAAAAATCGGCATATGGTACCATGTCATACCTTCCAGCTGCTTTTGGAGGCGCGATTGCATCGGCAGCTATTCGCGATTTGATCGGCCGATAAAACTCGGAAGTACGTATCGTAAATCAGAAATGAAATACGTATTTTTAGAACAGCTCAACTAGCATCCATTCGGGAGGATATTCCGAACATTTACTTCATGAATATAATTGAATCGCAGAATATTCCTCAATTCCTCTCAGGAGGCGGTGAGATGGGTGCGCTGATCCGTAGTATGGATTGGTCTGAAACGGCACTTGGACCAGTAGAAAATTGGCCTCAAAGTTTACGTACATCCGTTAGTTTATGTCTTTCATCCACGTTTCCAATCTTGATTGCTTGGGGTCCTGAAAAAATACAAATTTATAACGATAGCTATCGTCCGATTTGTGGAGACAAGCATCCCCAGTCTATGGGGCAGAATTTCAGAATTTGCTGGGAAACTGCTCTAGAAGTAGTTGGCGACGCGTTTACCCGTGGTGAACAGGGCGAAGGCACCTATATCAACGATCAAAGAATGTTTTTGGATCGGCACGGTTATTTGGAGGAAGCATTTATGACGTTTTCATTCGCTCCAATCCGAGATGAATCTGGTGGCGTAGGTGGTATTTTTCACCCGATTACCGAAACAACGGTCAAAATGCTAAGTGCTAGGCGTACCAAAGTACTGCGCGACCTAGGCGCCGCGTTAGGTGAAGCCAAAAGTATCCAAGATATCGCGGATGTGACACGTACTTTGCAAACAGATTGCGAACTGGATCTCCCCTTTCTGATGCTCTACCAATTAGACAGTCAGCACGATACGGCTAATCTAATTAGTGCATCGGGATTGCCAATGGATAGTTTGTTGACTCCAGAAAAGCTCCATCTCGTTGAACAGTCCGATAGTTGGCCGCTAACCGATAATAGATATACGGGA
Source organism: Sphingobacterium populi (assembly GCF_001586775.1). Taxonomy (GTDB): domain Bacteria; phylum Bacteroidota; class Bacteroidia; order Sphingobacteriales; family Sphingobacteriaceae; genus Sphingobacterium; species Sphingobacterium populi. Next base: position 742,882 of record NZ_LQXS01000001.1, read on the forward strand.
ACAATTGTTCAGGTACATGGATTGGCAGAAAAATTTGGTGACTTTGAGTGCGAGCCCTATCCAGAATGTCCAGCATCTGCAGTTGTATTGCCGATTCGTATTAGCGGACAGGAGGAAGCTTTTTGCTTTTTAATTGCGGGAGTTAGTGCCCGTCGCGCGTTGGACAACGATTATTTGAACTTCTACGAACAATTGCAGAATACCTATAATACCGCATTTTCCAATGTATATGCTTACGAACAAGAACTAAAAAGAGCTGAAGCTTTAGCTGCGATTGACCGTTCTAAAACATTGTTTTTTAGTAACGTAAGCCATGAGTTTCGCACCCCACTTACTTTGATGTTAGGTCCGTTAGAAGATATACTCCAAGACCCAGCTTTATCTACCGAACTACAACCGCCTTTGCAGGCCACACATCGCAACGCCTTACGTTTATTAAAATTAGTAAATAATCTGCTGGATTATAGCCGCGTGGAGGCCGGCCGTACACAGGCGGTATACCAAAGGGTAGATTTTACAGAATTGACCGCGGATTTGGCCAGCAGTTTTCGATCAATTGTCGAAAAGGCTGGTATGCAATTAATCGTGAATACATCACCAATTAGTGACGAGATCTATGTGGATCGTCAGATGTGGGAAAAGATTGTTTTGAACCTCTTATCCAATGCATTTAAATTTACGTTGGAAGGCAGCATTCAAGTAAAGGTTTATGCTACTGAAAGTGAAGCTTTTCTGGAAGTTGAAGATACCGGTACTGGAATTCCTGAGCAGGAGTTGCCGCATATGTTTGAGCGTTTTCATCGTGTCGAAAACGCCGCTGGTCGCACACATGAAGGTTCGGGAATCGGACTTTCTTTAGTACATGAGTTAGTATTGCTTCATGGCGGTAAAATTACGGTAAAAAGTACCATAGGCGTAGGATCAAATTTTACGGTCTGTATCCCTTTAGGCAAATCACATTTACCTGCCGAACTTGTATCTGAATCAGAAGTAGACACAGATAATTCAGCACTCAAAGGTGCTTTTATACAGGAAGCTGCAAGTTTGTTGGAGCAGGAAAACACAAGCGATTTGTATTCTTCCGCTATAACTCTTTCACAAGATCCACAACAGGAAAATCCGACTAAAAGTGTACGTATTTTGGTAGTTGACGACAACTCAGACATGCGCGCATACTTAAAAAGATTATTACAACCCTATTTTCAGGTAGAATTGGCCACCAACGGTCTTGTAGCTTGGAATAGTATTCAAGATGAATTACCCGATCTGATATTGAGTGATATCATGATGCCTGTAATGGACGGGAAAGAATTGCTTCATCGCATTCGTCAACATACACATACAGCACGTTTGCCGGTTATATTTCTATCGGCACGCGCAGGTGCAGAAGCGCGTATAGACGGCTTAGAAGCCGGCGCAGATGATTATTTGGTCAAACCTTTTGCGGCAGCAGAATTGCTTAGCAAGGTTCGCGCGCAGATCAAAATTATGGCCGTACGCAATCAAGCTGAACAGCAGTTACGTGCGTTGATCACGAATGCACCGGTGGCCATTGCAATCTACCAAGGCCCCAACTATGTGATCGATATTGCCAATGATCGCATGTTGAAATATTGGGGGCGTGATGCTCAGCATACCCTTGGCAAACCTTTGTTTGACGCTATTCCAGAATTGTTAACGCAAGGTATGCGAGAGATCAAAGATCAGGTGTATCGTACAGGCCAACGATTTGTATCTTCGGAATTTCCACTAAGTATCCGGCGAAATAATGTGGTAGAAACCACCTATTTGAACCTCACTATCGAAGCCATAAAAACAGAAGATAAGATCACTGGTATAATGGCAGCTGCAGCCGATGTCACGACCCTCATCAATGCGCGAAAAGCGCTGGAGAAAACGTCTGACACATTAGTACTTTCTATGGAAGCAGCTAACCTCGGTACCTGGAGAACAGATTGGGGCACTAACAATCTCTTCTTTTCGGATATGGCATATCGCCTACATGGAATCCCTGTAGGAACAGCGTTACTATTTGATCAAATGATCCCAATAATCCTGGCAGAATACCGAATGCAATTTTTGGAAGTCATTCAGCAGGCAGTAGATAGCAAAGGTCGATTTACTATCGAATACCAAATTCAGCCAGCGGATGGATCTAATCGAAGATGGTTGCATTCGACGGGAAAGGCGGAGCTCGATGAAAGTGGTGCAGTTGTAGGATTGATCGGAACCTTACTAGATATCACCGAATCCAAAGCCGATAGCCAACGAAAGGACGATTTTATTGCTATGGTAAGCCATGAACTCAAAACTCCTTTGACCGCTATCAGTGGCTATTCGCAAATATTGCAGCGAAAAGCAAAGTTGAATGCAGATGATTATACCTCTGATAAGTTGGACAAACTCTTCTCACAACTGAAGAAAATGAACACCCTGATCAATGGTTTCTTGGATGTTTCTCGATTAGATTCAGGGAAAATACACTTACAGCAGCGGCACTTTTCACTGCATACATTAATCACCGAAACGATTGATACAGCAAACGATGTGGCTGGAAGTCATGATATTATATATGATGAGGAGCCCAACGTTATGCTTTTAGCAGATCGAGACAAAATTGGTTCTGTGCTGTATAATTTGATTGGCAATGCGATAAAATATTCTCCGCAAAATGGAAAGGTCTATGTTCGCACGCGTACTGTTGATGGTATGATTATTATTAGCGTTCAAGATTTTGGTATGGGAATAAAATCGGAAGACATTGACCAGCTCTTTGATCGATACTATCGTGTGAAAAACAAAAGCATGGAAAATATTGCAGGTTTTGGAATCGGTCTTTATTTATCTGCCGAGATCGTACAACGGCATTATGGACGTATCTGGGTAGAAAGTATTTGGGGAGAAGGTTCTACGTTTAGTTTCAGTTTGCCTATTCAATAGTTGATTTTACCTTTTAATCTGCACCTTAATACGCATGAGCTGATCGCTTCGAATTCATAGCAAGTGCGTATTATTCACATTATTTCGTGCATTTTACGTTATAATTACTTGCGATAATACCTAATTAACTTCTTGGCACACGAAAACACCACGTTTGGCATCGGTTTTGGAATATTGTCTATGTAAAACAATATCATTCACACCGAAAAATAATACAGCTATGGATACTATCGAAACAAAAGCAGCAAAATTAGGGTTGGACAAAGGATATTACTTATTGTTAATGGCAATAATTCAAGAAGAAGATTCAGAAAGCGTAGATTTAGCAGAAGCTAGCTAATTATTTCTTCCATATCATTAAACGTAGGGTATTATACATCCCTACAATGAATGGCCACTTCTGCAAACTCCACATTACTCGTAAGTCATTCTTGAAATCCGATTGGCTGTCGAGAAATCTGAATACATCAGAAGCGCGCGTATTCTTAAATAAATCACGAAATAAAGCATGCCCAGGGTACTTGCCTTGGGCTAAAACGTGCAATAATATAGCATCATAAAACCTTCCCTTCCACTGTTTGGGTTGTTGCATTTTTGGCCACGTTTTTTGCTTAAAAGCTTGTAAAATATGAGCGATCGTACGCTTGGTATTTGTAAAGGTATAACCGGTAGAACCTCGCGTATCACCTCCTGCTGAACCTAAAAAATAAATGCGTCGATCTCGTCGACTAAAGTGATGATCCGTCATTGGAATCACTCCGTACTCCGTTTCTATAACCTCATATTCGGACACCATGCACACCTCTGCTAAGTACGTAGATAGTTTTTGTGCGTACTCTTCTTTAGAAATTAAGTTTTTTGAGAATATGGTATATTCAATGAAGATCTCATCGTCTGAGGCAGGTAAACCATATATAAAAGAAGTTCCATGTTCTTGACTTGTACGATAATCCATGATGACCGCTTCATCGTTATTCCAAAATTTTTGATCTGTCCGTATTTTCCAACCTGTGAAATGCTGAAGGAAGTATTGGCTGTGCGGCGCTAAAATAGGTTTTTGATAGATCGTCTGGAAAATATAATCGGCTTGATAATTACCTTGCGTACTACTAATATCACAGTACGTATCATGCTGCTCAATGCGCTGCACTGTCCCCTCAACAACTTCCACATTTTTATATTTTCTAATTTCGGTAAGCGCGTGTTGACGATATGCTGACGCATCAAAGCTATAATAGACATAATCGTCAAGCTCCAGTGGAATTTTGTTCCCTTCGTGCGAAATAACTGCAAGCTTATCCCATTGTAGATAAGGAAATTCTGGAACGAAATCCTTGTTTTGCGCCCAAAACGAGATACGCTTATTGGGTCCAGTGTCAAGAGAATCTCCTAATAGCAATATAGATTGGTCTTGCCAAAGGTTTTGCTTAAGGCCCTGTAGTACCAAAGAAACACCAGCTATGCCAGCTCCTAAAATTGCAATATTATAATTCTTACCTGTTTGCTGTCTTTCCATATCACGTAGTGAAGCTTCAAAAATTATCAGTATATGTCTAAGAAATAACGCTCAAACTTACTATGATTTGGTAAATAACCCGTTGTACATTCGGATCACTGCTGGGGATTTGATTTGTGTTTTATTTGCTTCAATATAAGCCTTATCTTCTGCTAGTTCGTCAGAATAATTTAAGAATTTAGGACAATTGCTCTGTACCGAATAGCGCAGCATACGAATTTCTATGTTATTTGGTGATGCTCGTACTGCGGCTTGGAGATTTTCTTTACCTCTTTTAAACGTTTTCCATTTACTGATAGGACTGTTTGTATGATTTGCCCAGATGGTTTGCATGGCTCCCAAGTACGCTTTTTCGGTCGACGAAAGGTCTTTTTTATTTACCAATTCTTCGATCAAATTTTCACACAAGTCACTATCGGATACTACGTCTGGAAATTTGTTGCGAAGCTCTTCTAACGTGTTACCGAATGAAATTAAGGGTAAAAAAAGTAAAAAAAACAGAATAGATCGAATCATAGTAGCTAATTACATGGTGTTTGGCCGTGCGCACCAAACTTAGGGAATAGTTTTAAAATTTTGAAAGAATAGCGTAGCACTAATTTCGCTGAAAAGAACTCAGCATTTTTTTACCAATAAACACTGCCAGTAATGCTACCAAACCAGCCAGCAATCCGATCAGTACTTCCGTTAAGATACCCGGTAAGCTAGGCAGTAGCCCATGAAAGAAATCGATATTGTGCACGAATATACCACCGGCAACTAATATCAGAGCGATAGTACCTATTACGCCCAATGTTTTGATTACGATGGGTAAAGCTTTGACTAATATTGTGCCGAGCTTAGCACGAAATCCCTTGTTGTCGGATTGTTTAATCAAGTGATATCCGGCATCATCCATTCGCACAATTAAAGCTACTATACCATATACACCAACGGTTGCCATAATCGCTACGATAGAAACGGTTACGACCTGAATGGTCGTGCTCCGATTTAACACAGTACCTAAAGCAATAATTACGATTTCGACGGAAAGAATAAAATCTGTCGTAATTGCCGAACGAACCTTGGCTTTTTCGGCAGCGGCCGCATCTAAAATGGCTTCCTGCACTACTTCTTGTCCACTTTTGCGTCGATGAAACAGGTATTCAACAATTTTCTCCACGCCCTCATATGCGAGGTAGAAACCGCCTAAAACTAAAATCACTTGAATGGCTATTGGGAAAAAAGCATTTAACAATAGTGCAACAGGCACAATAATCAATTTGTTGATAAAAGAACCTTTCGTAATCGCCCATAAAACAGGGATTTCCCGATTGGCTAAAAAGCCAGTGGCTTTCTCAGCATTCACTGCGAGGTCGTCACCAAGAATGCCCGCTGTTTTGCGTGTCGCGATTTTACTGGTTACCGCGACGTCGTCCATTAAAGCGCCAATATCATCTAAAATTGCAAAAAATCCTGAAGCCATAGGTGGTATGTATTATTGGGACTAAATGTAGGTAATATCTGGTAAAAAAATCTATATTGTAACTATGAAACCGACGATACAAATAGAATATTGTCCCAAATGCGGGTGGATGCTGCGCGCAGCCTATATGGCGCAAGAACTATTGACCACTTTCGTAGATGATATACACGGTGTGACACTGATGCCCAGCGCCGTTAGTGGTCGATATCACATAAGAATTGATGGGCGTCTAGTTTATGATCGCAAAGTTGAAGGTGGTTTTCCAGAAATTAAATCGCTCAAACAGCTAATACGCGATGAGATTAACCCCGACAAATCATTAGGCCACTCCGATAAATAAAACGAAAGCCCGTAATGATGCGCGTTGATTATTTAATGTCCAAACTTGTCGATGATATCTTTAGCCACTTCTGTGAAATAGCCACCAGCGTGGTAACCATTCCAAGACATAGTAATAGTTTCATACAGATCCGTATCGTACCATTTGTCTGCTGTGATATAACCTACATAACCACCGTTGAAACTCGTAATCACCAATTGTAGACCACGTTGCTGTGCATACTGATCTAGCTCGGTCATGATCTCACCAGAAAAATCCGCTGGCATACCTAGCAATAGCACATCACCAATTTTCGTGATTTTGACATAGGTTGGATATGCGCCAAAAAATGTGCGAAAAACCCAAGGGCGTAAAGCAAAACGCAAGCTAATGCGTGCAGTTTGCGCTGGCATAGGGATTTTTATATAATCACTAACTATACGGTTAGCTAATATTTTTGGTTCATCAATGTTATGCGCAACCAATCTAGAGTACAAACCGTGAGCTACGCCACTCGCCCAAGCGATATCTGAATCTCCCTCACTTAGTGCACCCATACTACCTACTGCACCAGCCATAAACACTCCAAATTTTCCTTTTTGCTGCTCGATAGAATCCAATAACATACCTGGGTAATCACGTGATAGCTGAAGAGTTTTTCTATTTAATACCGTTGGATGTGCTGCATACGTGATCAATTTAGCTTGTGCACTATCTTCGCGCAAAAAGGTCAAGTTCCGCATCCAAGGATCCACTGTACCACCTTCTACTGGGAGCCTGTTTCGTATATTATCTTCGTCTTTGATTCTATCGTAAGATATCTGCGCAGACGCCATCTTCTTAGTAGCGCCGACAATGGCATCGCGAAATTGAGTGGCCAATCTGATTTCTGTTTGTAAATCATAAGCACCTGCAAAAAGGCGGCCTGCAAGTTTCAATCCCCAACCTCCTTGTCCATGATGTGTATGCGTTGCGCTAAGATGTACGTTTGATATGGAAATGCCTTCATCTTCTAACAATGCTTCTAATCGATCTGTGATATTTGGCGGAATGATCAACATATCCGCAGAGAGTAGGTAAACGGTAGTTTTTGGATTTTTCACCGCGATCACTCGAACGAAAAGCGAGTCACGTACGGCTTCAAAATGTTTTCCCCAGCGATTGCCATAGCCCGCCATTGGTGTCGATGTTGCAGGTGTGATATTTACTTTGGTCCAGCCTACTTCTACAGCACCATCGTGCTCTACAAATTCTTTTTGTTTTATAAATGTTTTCCATGCATGGTAATGCATTGTCTCATTGATAGGAGTACGATCTATAGGCTCGACCAATACTAATAGAATGAAGACTACAAACACTAGAATAGTCAAAAATATTTTTAACGCTTTTTTCATCATAAAAGGTCATTTTTGCTTCTTCAATGCGTAATTTCGAAAGTGAATTAAAGGCGGCATGAAGAAAAGTATTAATAGGCATTTTAGGGTTTATCGCTACGTTTTTTACAAAGAAACCCTCGTAGACTTTAAAGAACAATTCTGGTCATTTCTGGGAGCATTCATCGGTATCGGACTCATTGCTTTGCTGCAGTCGTTCCAACTTCCTCACCTAGAAAGTATATTTTTAATCGGCTCTTTTGGAGCATCTAGTGTACTGATCTATGGCGCTATACAAAGCCCGTTGGCACAGCCTCGTAATCTCGTTGGCGGCCACGTTGTATCTGCCATTGTCGGTGTGACTGTAGGCAAACTGTTTCCGGATATCATCTGGATAACGGCTCCCTTGTCTGTTGCATTTGCTATTGTAGCGATGCAGTTTACACGTACTTTGCATCCTCCCGGCGGAGCTACAGCTTTGATCGCAGTAGCTAGCGGAACAAAAATAGCGAGTATGGGCTATCTGTATGTACTCAGCCCGGTACTGTCGGGTTGCATCATTCTTTTAGCTGTAGCACTGATCTTTAACAACATCACGTCCAAACGACATTATCCCGTAAAAAGATCACGATTACGCAGATCGCGTCGACGCCAAATCAAAAAACGCTTTCAACCATGAAGATTGAAAGCGTTGTGCCATATTCTTTTAGTTGCTACTAAAGTAAGCACGTATGTTTTTGCCTTCCATCCAATTCATGAAGGCGCGGTTCACTACTTTATTTCCTCCCGGTGTCGGGTAATCTCCGGAGAAATACCAATCTCCTAAATGATTTGGACACGCGATATGCAGATTTTCTAAAGTTTGGAAAATCACTTCAACCTCTGCATTTAAGTGATGAGGTTTTATGATACGAGCAATCTCGTCAGATATTTCCTGTGCTTCAAAAGGTTCATATATAGCTTTCACATAATTGTCTACCTCATCTTTGGGCTTGGTAAGTGAGGCCAAGCATTTTTGGTATACATCTTCGATAATATGTGCCAATCCTCGCTGTTTCAATAGGGAAATCGCTGCTTCGAAAGCGACAAATTCGCCCATCCGCGACATATCAATACCATAACAATCTGGATAGCGAATTTGAGGTGCAGAAGACACAATAACGATCTTTTTCGGATTTAGGCGATCCAATATGGTTAAAATACTTTGCTTCAAAGTCGTTCCTCTGACGATAGAATCATCAATGGCTACGATCGTATCCTCATGGTCGCGCACAATTCCATAGGTGGTATCGTACACATGCTGTACCATATCCTGGCGATCGGCGTCTTGTGTAATAAACGTGCGCAATTTGGCATCCTTCACGTTTAACTTCTCAAAGCGCGGCTGGATACTCAACATATCATCCAATTCTTTATCCGATATCTTATCAGCACGCTGAAGTAATACTTCTTTTTGATGTCTGCGTACGTATTCTTGCACGCCTTCCATCATGCCGTAATAGGACACCTCAGCCGTATTAGGGATAAAGCTAAAGACGGTATTTTTAATATCGTGTTGGACAGCGTTTAATACTTGCGGACAAAGTAATTTTCCTAAAGCTTTGCGCTCTTTATAAATATCGGCATCAGAACCGCGAGAGAAATAGATGCGTTCGAACGAACACGATTTCTGAATCGCTGGTTCGCGGAACATTTCTTGGGTAATAGTGCCATCTTTTTTGGCAATAAGCGCATGACCTGGTTTGATCTCTTGCACACTGCCTAATGGAATATTAAATGCCGTTTGAATAACTGGACGTTCCGAAGCGACAACTAATACTTCTTCGTCCTGATAATAGAATGCCGGGCGAATACCTGCCGGATCACGCATGACAAATGCGTCGCCATGCCCGAAAATACCGGCAATAGTATAGCTCCATCCCAAGTCTTCGCCGAGCGTGTCAGGATTTTGGACACGTCGAGGTTTTTTCCGATCTGAGAACTGATTTCGATATTCGAATAACCTTCTTTTTTGGCCTGATCAAACAATTCCTGATTTTCTTCATCCAAGAAATGGCCAATCTTCTCTAAAACAGTAACCGTATCTGCCTGTTCTTTAGGATGTTGCCCTAAATCATACAATTGTTGTAGCAACTCATCAACATTGGTCATGTTGAAATTACCTGCAACCACTAGGTTTCGTGTCATCCAGTTGTTCTGCCGAAGAAAAGGATGGCAGCTTTCGATGCTGTTTTTGCCGTGTGTACCATAGCGAAGATGTCCAAGAAGTACTTCTCCAGTAAAGCTCACATTGTCTTTTAGCCATTGTGGATCTTTGGATTGCTCGGGATATGCCTTGTTTACTGCAGCAAATTTCTTTTGCACATACTCGAAAATATCTGCTACTGCGGTTGATCCCATTGCGCGATAACGTGAGATGTAACGGTTTCCCGGTTTTACATCAAACTTGATTGTCGCTATACCTGCCCCGTCTTGGCCTCTGTTATGCTGTTTCTCCATTAAAAGATACAGCTTATTAACCCCATAATAGGGCGTGCCATACTTTTCCTGATAGTAAGAGAGGGGTTTTAGTAAGCGGATCATTGCAATTCCGCATTCGTGTTTTATTGCGTCACTCATAGTTCCTTTTAGAAGTGACAAAGGTACAGAAATATTGTACATAATTCTGCAAACAAAATGCGTAAAAAGGATCGCGTACTCCGCGCTTTTACAAAATATTTACTTTATCCCGCTTCATCGCTATGCCTCGTTCTTTACGAGCGTTAAACTCGGGCTTATCCATCCGTTGCCATGTCATGTAGCTATTTACCATTTTGCCGTTTGATAGTATTGGCCTGGTCGACTTGAGATATAATATATCCGTATCAAAAGTCACATCTCGCTCTACTGTTTTGCCTATTAGCGCCGGTGTAGTTGAGGTCATTACTTCGTGTATCACCTTGGCTTGTCGGTTATCGATATGGTATGATCCACTAAATACTAGGAAGTTACGATAATTGATATTTTGATATTTAGCACTATCCTCAAGAAGATTTTCGTCTTTATCATCTGTGCCAACGATTTGGACAGACATATATCCATCAGCAGAATATATTAAGATTCCGTTTGGAGTATTCCCTAATGGGAAAAATGAATCGGCACCATTGGTTGATATCTCAATATAAGATAACAGTTTCCACGCCCCTGTCAATTCATTTTTTATTGATGTCATAGTTTGATGGCTTTATTATGGTATTTACGCTAATATAACGGAATAAAATTCGAATTAGTTTACCAATAGCTTGAAAATACTTTTATTTGACTTCGCGGTGATGTGTTTACTCGGGCAACTATAAACAATTACACTGCCAATAAAAATTTCATAAGATGTTTGTAGCATAAATATTTCTTAAAGCGTTAACTAAGACGAAGAAAAAATTAGTATTCACCTGCTAAGTTTAAAAAAAATGAGAAATACTTTAAAATTCATCCTGATCCTAACAACAATTGTACTTGCTAGTAGCTGTACAAAAAGTGATAACATCAGGCAACCGTTTGCCGTACTCACTGTTATTAACGCGTACACTGCAGCACCTAGGCTAACTTTTGCGCTTGATCGTAACAATTTTCACGCAGGCGATTATTCGACTACGCGCAGCTTCGATATTTTGGTAGGCAGTAGACAATTCTCCTTTCGTGGAGAAGCTGGAGGACAAAACCTTGTAGATACGACTTTTCGCATAGAACCGTTCACCTATTATTCATCTTATGCGTATGGTACGGCTACAGATCCTAAAGTATTACTTACTCGAGATTCTGTTTTAAAAGATCTAGGAGCAAATGCGGCTATCCGTTTCATTCATTTGGGAAATGATGCTGGGGCAGTTCGTGTATACCAGGGTGATAATTTAATAGAGGAAATCGCGCTTCGCGATCAAGAAACGCCCAATAGTGTGACTGAAAGTCAACGATATATACCAGTACCCGCAGGTACGCACATCTATTCGGTAAGGGATAGCTCTGGAAATGTAATCGCGACATCTCAAAGTATACAGTTAAGAGCTGGTTTTCACAGATCGCTGATTTTACTTGGCACCCGTGGTAATCAGGCTAATCCGCTGCGTTTAGCTTCTAATTAATTTATATCATCACTTTTTGCCTCTAAAGCCTATGTAGGTTTAGAGGCTTTTTTTTTACACTTACCAGCGTGTTGTTCGCATTTTGAATTGTGGGCAAAGCATTTTTTATGTCACCAATCGATCGATCGCGTAATATAAAGATACGGTACAAACCGTTGTGTAGTTTGTATCCTAGCGATCACGAATAAACAAAGTATCGAAGGTTTTAGCGCATGATGTGCTATTCGTGCTAATGTAAACGCGGAAAATAATAACAAATTTGTAACGAAGTCGGCACTATACTGCAAACTATGTAATATATTTGCAATACCATGAGTACAACTTCATTTCTATCAGACAGGATAAACAACTTATCTGAGTCAGCAACCTTGAAAATGACCAAATTGGGTCGTGAACTAGCATCACAAGGAATTAATGTGATCAGTCTTAGCGTGGGTGAACCGGACTTCAATACGCCGGAGCACGTGAAGGAAGCCGCAAAGAAGGCATTGGACGAAAATTATACCCGTTATTCGCCTGTACCAGGCTATCCGGATCTTCGCCAAGCTATTGTAGGGAAGCTGAAGAAGGAAAATAATCTTGATTACGATATCTCGCAGATCGTAGTTTCTACCGGAGCTAAGCAATCGCTTTCTAACGTGATTCTTACACTTATCAATCCGGATGATGAAGTGATCATTCCTACTCCGTACTGGGTGTCATATTCCGAAATGGTGACCTTAGCTGAAGGAAAATCAGTTTTCATCAATACAGAGATTGAATCTGACTTTAAAATTACGCCGGCACAGTTGGAAGCTGCTATTACGCCTAAGACCAAGCTATTTATGTTCTCCTCCCCTTGTAATCCAACGGGATCGGTATACAGTAAAGAAGAATTGGCCGCTTTGGCAGCAGTTTTTGAAAAACATCCAAATATCTTCATCATCTCGGATGAGATTTATGAGCATATAAATTTTGGTACGGTACATGCTTCTATTGCGGAATTTGAATCGATCAAAGATCGTGTCATTATTGTTAATGGTTTCTCAAAAGCTTTTGCCATGACGGGCTGGCGTTTGGGGTATATTGCTGCTAGCAAAGAAATTGCGGCAGCTAATGACAAATTGCAAGGACAAACTACTTCAGGAACGTGTTCGATCGCACAACGTGCTGGTATCGTGGCTTATGAGCAAGGATTGGACAGTGTTCATGAGATGAAAGAAGCTTTTGCACGTCGTCGTCAATTGGTATACGATCTATTGCAAGATATTCCAGGTGTTAAGACAAACCTTCCGGAAGGTGCCTTCTACTTTTTTCCTGAAATTAGCTCTTTCTTTGGAAAAAAAGATGCATCAGGCAACGTAATTAAAGATTCGGCAGATTTGGCTTTATATCTACTAAATGTGGGCCACGTAGCTACTGTTGGCGGTGATTCATTTGGTAACAACAACTACATTCGCTTGTCTTATGCAGCATCGGATGAAAGTCTTCGTGAAGCGTTGCGTCGCATTAAAGAAGCGCTTGGCAAATTGGTAGATTAGTAGTACCGCATTTGGCACTTTGTGGTGCATTTCAAAATAGTTAAAACGGTGACGGCGGGTTCTTTTGAACCCGCCGTTTCGATATTACCCGTTTAGACAACAATGGTAGTATTGGTCTACTAGGTTATCGCCATCCACCTCCCAAAGCTTTATAAAGTAAAAGTTGATTTATTGCTCGTTCTTTCATCACGTTTACTGCGCTAATTTGCGCATTAACGGCTTCCTTCTGTGCGGTGAAAATATCCAAGTAGGTCACACGGCCAGCAAAGAATAGTTCGTTTGCAGCATCGATCGATGCATTTAAAGCTTCCACATTGTCAATGACATGCAAAGCTCTATCTTCGATAGCAGCTTGTGTCTGTATTATATTAGACACTTCATTAAAGGCATTGAGTACGCGCTTTTCATATTCTAAAAATGCCACGCCATAGTTTGCTTGCATCAATGCGTACTGCGCTTGTAGATTACGCTGATTAAGGATCGGCATTGTTATGCTGCCTAAGATGCCATAAGTCAGTGATCTGTTGACGTTAAATAACTGATCGAGATGGAAACTTTGTAATCCTAGATATGGGCTTACTGCCACAGATGGAAGAAAGCTCAAACGAGCAGCTTCTTGTTCGTTCGCTGATGATAGCATGTTAAAATAAGCCGAACGTATGTCCGGACGGTTATTCACCAATTGATCTGGTGTGCCGACCTGCAACGTATCAAACAATGGCCAAGTGGATTTATCTTGCTTCGCTCGTGCAATAGGTTGGTAAAATCTGCCCATCAAGTTATTGATATGATGTTCCCACATCACGATCTCCTGCTTAACAAGTGCACGGCTTGCTTTCGTACTTGCCAGAAGAGCTTTAAATTGCTGCACCCCCAGTTCAGTAGCTTTGCCCGCATCTTTTTGTATTTGCATCAATTCCAAAACATCTTCATGTAATTGGATGTTCTCATCGTACACAGCGACCATGCGGTCAAGCGCCATTAACTCATAGTATGTTTCGGCTATGTTCGAAACCAACTCGGTTTCTAAGAGTCGGCGTGCTTCATTCTCGGCAAGGATAGTTTGAAACGCTGCTTCACGACGATTGCGGAGCTTACCCCAAAGATCTAATTCCCAAGACGACCGTAAGCCCACAAAATAATCGGGAATTGCTGGTTCAGGAATCTTCTCCTTATCTGTTAAATTTTCTGAAAAATTGGAATCATAATTACCAATTCCTTCTTCAGTATAATGCCCGTATTTGACCAATCCTGCTTCTGCTGCTGCCTCTAATTGTGGCAGCAAAGCAGCTTTTCGTTGTTTAAAATAAGCTTGTGCAGATTCTATTCTACGCAGTGCCTGCTGTAGATCCCGATTTTGGAGCAACGCCGTGTCGATCAGTGATACCAACAAGTCATCTTTGAAAACATCGCGCCAAGGCAGGCGCGCTATATTTTCGGCCGAATCTGCAGCCGCACTAGTAAATGATGTAGGCGTGTTCATTTCATCGGGCTTTGCCACCTTTTTAGGGACGGTACACGAGGAGATGAAAAGACCAAAAAAGACCAATATTCCTAATATTTTGGCACTGCTAGCTTTTCCCTTTGCTTTCGTCTTTTTAGAAAATAAGACGACTAGGCCGGGAATAATAATTACACCAAGCAACGTACCGATCACCATTCCGCCCACGGATGCTGTACCGATACTGCGATTTCCCAAAGCACCAGCTCCGGAAGCCAGCATCAGTGGAATCAGACCAGCTACAAATGCAAAGGAAGTCATCAAAATTGGCCGCAAACGCGCTACCGCACCTTCAATAGCTCCATCCAGAATACTGGCACCTTGTTTTTGCTTTAAAATGGCATATTCTACAATTAGAATGGCATTCTTACCTAATAAGCCGATGAGCATCACTAGCGCTACTTGTGCGTAGATATTGTTTTCGAGTCCAAATAGTTTCAAAAATAGAAAAGCACCAAAGATCCCGGCCGGCAAACACAAAATGACGGGCAGCGGTAGCAAGAAGCTTTCATATTGTGCACACAGTAATAGGTATACGAATAGTAGACACAGGGCAAAAACATATAAGGCCTGATTGCCTGATATTTTTTGTTCGCGCGTCATCCCCGACCACTCGATACTGAAACCTTGTGGTAAGGATTCGGCCACCTTTTCTACAGCTTCGATAGCCTGTCCTGAACTAAATCCCGCAGCGGCCTGCCCTGTTACCATCGCCGAGTTGAACATGTTGTAGCGCGTAATTTGTTCTGGCCCATACACACGTTTCATCTTGATAAATGCCGAATACGGCACCATGCTTTCATCTTTGGTTTTTACGTGCATTTGTAATACATCTTCAGGGCGACTGCGCGACTGCGCGGTAGATTGTACCATGACTTTATACATCTGACCATAGCGGATAAAGTTGGTTGCATAAAAGCTCCCCATCAAGGTCTGCAATGTATTCATCGCATTCTCCACCGAAATGCCCATCTTTGCGGCCAAATCGTAATCAATCTCCAACAGATACTGCGGGAAGTTGACATTGTATGTCGAAGTAGCCGATTCAATTGCTTCATGTGCTTCTAGCTCTTCCAGAAAGGAATTAAGCACTTCTGCTGTTCCCTGCAAATCATCATTACCAGATCGATCGAGTAAGCGCAATTCAAAACCCGATGAGTTACCAAAACCAGGTACTGTTGGTGGCGGGAAAAACTCGATTACACCGTCATTAATATGTGCTGTTTTCTCTTGCAATATCCGGATAACATCAGTTACCGATTCCTTGCGGTCGTCCCACGATTTGAGGTTAATCATGCCCATTCCGTAAGAAGAACCCGAAACTTCTGTTACAATACTATATCCTGCCAAGGTAGAAGCTGTTTCTACCATATCCAAGCTACGTGCAATATCGTCGACTTCGTCTAGCACGCGCTCTGTACGATCTACCGTAGCACCAGCTGGAGTGGTAACAGATACGTAAATCATGCCTTGATCTTCGGTAGGAATAAAACCAGATGGCAAAATAGCGCTACTACCCCATGTGGCTACAAAGAATATCACCAACAATCCTAAGGTAATGACACGACGACCGCTGGTACGGATCAATAAATTTTTGTAACGCCCAGATATACGATCGTATACTTTGTTGAAACCGCGAAAAAAGCGATCCAACCAATTATTTGTTTCTTTTTTATCATGCGGCGAACGAAGCATGATAGCACACAATGCCGGAGTCAGTGTCAAGGCGTTGATACCTGAGATAACGATCGCTGCGGCTAAGGTTAATGAAAACTGACGATAGAATATCCCGACAGGCCCATCCAAAAATGCTACCGGCACAAAGACCGCGGACATGACTAGTGTGATGGCGATTACGGCAGATCCTACTTCTTTCATGGCAGATAGCGTGGCCTCGAAAGGTTGCATATGTTCTTCTTCCATCTTGGCGTAAACCGCTTCTACTACCACAATACCATTATCCACCACGATACCGATAGCCAAAACTAAAGCAAATAGCGTCAGTAGGTTGATAGAGAAACCCATCATCTGCATGAAGAAGATTGCACCAATCAAACAGACAGGTACGGCCAAAATCGGGATCAGCGTTGCACGGAAGTTCTGAAGGAAGATAAAAACGACCAAGAACACCAGTAAAAAGGCTTCTATCAAGGTTTTCAATACACTGGAGATCGAAGCATCCAAAAACCGCGATACATCGTACCCCATGGTGTACGTCATTCCGGACGGGAACGACGATTCTTTTAATTCAGCCATTTTATCTTTTACACGCTGTATGACGTCTTGGGCATTAGATCCGGGCAACTGCTTCAGCATGATCGATGCCGAAGGGCGACCATCGGTCTTAGAGACCATCTCGTAATCCAAAGAACCAAATTCGACGTTGGCGACATCGCGGATGCGTATGATGGTACCATCTGCATTGGCGCGAATCGGAATGTTTTCATATTCCGATATTTCTGAAAACTTGCCCGGATATTTTAGTACATACTGTTGCATGTTGACCATCTTATCCGAACTAATACCCGTCTGTCCGGGTGCAGCTTCGATATTTTGTCTGCGTAAAGCTTCAATTACCTCATCTGTAGAGATGGCATAGGCCGTTAAGCGAGATGGTTTGACCCAAATACGCATCGCGTAATCGCGCATACCCATGATCTGAGCAAACCCTACACCTTCGATACGTTTTAACTCTTTTAAGATATTGATGTCGGTAAAATTGTAGATGAAGCGTTCATCAGCCGTTTCGTCATCGGTAAACACATTGAGGTACATCAACATACTGTTTACCTCCTTTTCGGTGGTTACACCCGCCTTGATTACTTCTTCAGGCAATTCATCGAGCACCGTTGTTACCCTATTCTGCACATTCACCGCGGCGATATCGGGGTCGACGCCTACTTTAAAAAATACCTGGATTAATGTCGTTCCATTATTGGTGGTGACGGAGTTCATATAGGTCATGCCTGCCACACCATTGATCGCGCGTTCTAAAGGAATTGCTACTGCGTTGGTACTTACTTCGGCATTGGCACCGGTGTAGTTTGCGGCAACTACTACCGAAGGTGGTACAATATCCGGAAACTGTGTAATAGGAATCGTAAATAGGGCTAATAACCCCAAAAGAGTAATAAATATGGATATAACCAGTGATAGCACTGGCTTTCTTATAAAATTCTCAAACATGATTAGATCTTAGTCTTCATCTACAAATTTGGCTGGTTTTGGATTGATGGTCATGCCATCGCGCAAACCCTGAAGCCCTTCAAACACCACTTTGTCTTCTTTATGCAATCCGTTGTTGACGACATAAAAATGGCCGACACGTTGACCGGCGTCGAATGGAGTCATCTTGATCGTGTTATCATCTTGCAGTACGTAAACGTATACCTTATCTTGAATTTCTACTACAGATTTCTGATGCACAAAAAGTAAATTTCCTGTAGCCATTGGTACAGCAATCTTGCCAGACGCACCGTGACTAAGCAATAATCTTTCATTTGGAAAACGCGCGCGAAGAGAGATGGATCCCGTTTGCACTTCGAATTCGCTTTCTACGATTTCGGCTACTCCTTTACTAGGATACCGATCGCCATTGGCAAGCAGCAGCTGTACATCTTTTCGGTAAGTATTGCGATTGAAGTTAGAATCTTTGGCTAATGTCAAGTATTCGGACTCGGATATATCAAAATATACGTTTACCTGACTAAGATCTGATATACTGGTGAGAAGACTTCCCTCATTCAAGAGAGATCCTTCTTTTAACAAAATACGATTGATACGACCATCAAATGGAGCACGTATTTGTGCAAAAGAAAGTTGTGTCTGTGCTTGCTGCACCATCGCGTCAGATTCAGCAATCTTGGCTTTTGCAGCACGTAGCTGTACTTGTAACAGCTCGTATTCTGTTTCGCTAACAATATTTTTGTCGACTAGTTTTTTGGTTCTTTCGATCTCTAGTTCGATCTTTTTTGCCTCGGCTTGTGCACTACTACGTAATGCCGTTGCTTTGGCCAATTCTGACTTATACTCGTCCGAGTTTAAGCGAAATAGTACTTGTCCCTTACGTACTTGGGCACCTTCGTCTACATGGATACTCTCTAAAAATCCTGTTAGACGCGATCGTATTTCAACATTTTTAAAAGCCTGTATATCGGCTATGTATTGCTTATAAACGGTTGTATCCATCTCGATAAGATTAGTAACGGGAATGGATCTACCTGATTTTGTTGTCTTTGTATCACTTTCATTGCTTGAGGCCGAGCAGGCAGAAATAACAGATATGGCAGACATAGCCATAACCCAAGCAAAAATTCTTTTCGTCATAAAAATTTACTGTAAAAAACTAAAATGTAACTGGATTGCCCACATGTCATGCAGGCAATAATAACGCAGGAATCTGGAAAGAATTTAGAATGGCCTCAGCCGGTACAAAAAAGTATAATATTCAGGTATAGATCGCATTTTTGATGCATAATCGGGATGATCTTTGCACCTAGAATTGCTTGCATCAGAAAATAAATAACCGGCAAAAAACAAAAATACAGGAAGTATTGCAATCGTTGCTTGGCCAATATCTCGAAAATCCTCATAAACGATTTCAGGATCATCTGGATCGCAAATCGGATCACCGTCGATATGCATGATATCTTCTAAGATAAATTCTACTAATGTATCGGTCACGAGCTCTGATTGCCCAAACAACATTTCCATATGCCGACTCTTATCGAAGGTGAGCATATTGAGGAAACTAAGTAACGACAGAAGATGAATTATCTTAATAAACATATCAGTAGCCAAATATAGTCTTTATCGCACACTATTGGTAAGAAGTGAGGCCCATAAGTATAGGATTTGGCGGTTATTCTATACAAATTTTACATTGTAAACCTAGATGTACTGATTATATCTTATATTTATCTAAGTATTAAGAGTATTTACTAAACCAATGGCTCTCTTGTTGGTTATAAACCTGGTATCCATGTGGCATAAGAAAAACATTTCGCCTGCTAGCAGTAGTGCAAAAAGACATCCTTTTATAAGGCGCAATTGTGATCGAAAAAATGCGCCGTCTTTATCGTTAATGAAGGCAATTGCACAAGCAACGATCGAATCTGGCAAACAATTGAATTAACATTAGGATAACATTATGCTCACATACATGGACTAATTTTGGTTTTATAGATCACTTTACATGTCTAAAAAGTATAATCCAAGAGATATCAGTTGGTTAAGTTTTAATGGTCGCGTGTTGCAAGAAGCCGCAGATCCGAGTGTCCCACTTGCGATGCGTATCAAGTTTTTAGGGATATTTTCTAATAATTTGGACGAGTTTTTTAGGGTACGTGTAGCCGGTTTAAAGCGGGCTTCTGAAATTAAAGATAAAGCCGCCATGTCCTCTTTTTTCGATGATCCATCAGTCATCTTAGAGGAAGTACATAATATCGTCGTAAGGCAACAAAAAAAGTTTGACCAAATCTGGAAAAACGTCCGGAAAGAAATGGCCAAACAAAATACATTTATTGCCTCAGCGGATGAACTAAATGACGAACAGATTAATTTTGTAAAGAAATACTATAGTGATAAAGTAGAAAGTAATATTATTCCACTGTTACTGGATGACGTCCGTCCTATGCCCTATCTGCGCGACAAAAGCCTGTACTTAGGCATAGCCATGAAAAAGTCGCAATGGTTGTACGAAACCAAGTTTGCCATTATTGAATTACCGACACGCATCGTAGGAAGATTTTTAATTGTCCCATCGCAACGCAAAAATGATAAGGTGGTCGTACTGTTAGAGGACGTGATCAAAGTCAATCTGCCCCACATCTTCTCCTATTTTGGATTTGATGAGTTTCATGCGCACGCTTTCAAAATCAGTAAAGATGCCGATTTTGATCTTGACAATGATGTCAATACAAGTTTAGTGGAAAAAATTACCAAGGCTGTCAAGAATCGTCGGAAAGGCAAACCAACACGTTTTGTCTTCGATAAAAATATGGATACCAACTTGGTAGAATTTTTGATCAAAAAGCTCAATTTGAGTAAAAAGGATAGTATTATACCCGGTCAAAAAATCCATAATTTCAAGCACTTCATGGATTTTCCGGATGTATTTAAAGCCTATACAAAACCCGCAGAACGCACCTCATTTGATCATCCTGCATTCGTAGAAGGACAACGCATTACAGACGTAATTACCCAAAAAGATGTTTTACTCTCATTTCCGTATCATACCTTCGATCCAGTAATTGATCTGCTACGTGAGGCCGCGATGGATCCCGATGTGAAATCGATCCGAGTGACAATTTACCGAATGGCAACAAACTCAAAGATTGCCAATGCACTTATCAACGCATCACGCAATGGCAAAGAAGTAATCGTAATGGTAGAGCTCAGAGCCAGATTCGATGAAGAGCACAACCTCGAGTGGAAAGATCGTTTTGAAATGGAAGGCATTCAAGTCTTACTCGGTATCCCCAATAAGAAAGTCCACGCCAAGCTATGCGTCATTAAAAAACGAGCCAATGGCAAAACCATCCAATATGGTTTCGTGAGCACAGGAAATATCAACGAAAAGACAGCAGCACTTTATGGCGACTATTGTGTAATGACAAGTGATCGGCGAATAATGGCAGATATCAATAAAGTGTTTAATGCATTGGAAAAACCAAAAGGCGATCTAGACAGCTATCTATCCTCTTGCAAACACCTGCTAGTATGTCCGACAGCCATGCGAAATAAATTGATGATTTACATTGATAAAGAGATCGCTGAAGTAAATGCAGGCCGAAAAGGACATATGATTATTAAGGTCAACTCGCTAAGTGATAAAGATCTCATCAAAAAGCTATACGAAGCTGCTTCCGCCGGTGTGGTGATTGATTTGATCGTACGTGGAATCTATTGCGCCGTCAATCAGAAGCGTTTCAAACAACCAATACATGCAATTAGTATTGTAGACGAATACTTAGAGCATGCTCGTGTAATGTATTTTTATAATGGTGGAAAAGAAGATATTTACATTTCTTCTGCCGATTGGATGACTCGCAATTTAGATCATCGCATAGAAGCGGCAATCCATATTTCGGATCAGGGCATAAAAAAACAGCTGAAAGATATGTTGAGCATACAATTGAAAGATAATGTAAAAGCCAGGATCTTGGATGAAACCTTGAGCAACCAATACGTTGAAGACGAACAAGAATCTTACCGTTCTCAGTTAAAGATTCATCAATATCTCAAAGAAGCCACCTAACTATTTTTTACTAAAAATATTAGTATATTTGTTTTTTGTAGCAAGAATCGACATGAAACAATATACAAAAGGCCGAGGAGCTCAATACAATTCGCAAAATCGGTTTTTGGCAAACCAGTATGGCCAGCACCATGCAGAAGGTATCGATGAATGGGAAGAAGAAGCGATCCGTACCTTTCAAACAACCGTTTATCCTAAAACCTTAGTCAACAAAGTGGACAGTCCTGATGTAGGCATGGCGTATTCGGCCAATCCGTATCAAGGCTGTGAGCATGGCTGTATATATTGTTATGCCAGAAATTCTCATCAATACTGGGGATACAGCGCTGGTGTTGATTTCGAAAGCAAAATTTTAGTAAAAGAGAATGCGCCAGCACTATTCAAAGAATTTATCAATAAAAAAAACTGGAATGCGGATACCATTTCGCTTTCTGGAAATACCGATTGCTACCAACCTTTAGAACGTAAATATCAGCTCACTCGACAAATACTTCAGATAGCATTGGAGCAAGGACAACCGATAGGTATTATTACCAAAAACAGCCTTATAAAGCGAGATATAGACATTTTGCAAGACATGGCTAAAAAACAACTTTGTGTTGTGTATCTGTCGATCAACTCATTGACAGAAGCTACACGACAAAAGCTGGAGCCTAGAACAGCAACATCTCGGGAGCGCCTTCGCACATTAGAAGCGCTAAATTCGTGTGGGATTCCTACGGGTATTATGTGTGCGCCGATTATACCCGGATTGACAGATCACGAAATACCAGCGGTATTGCAAGCAGCTAGTGATCATGGCGCACGCTGGGCAGGCTATACTATTGTTCGTCTAAACGGGGAAATCAGTGCGCTCTTCAAGGATTGGCTAGAAAAAACTTATCCTGACAGAGCCGAAAAAATATTACATCAAATTGCATCTTGTCACAGCGGCCAGCTTAATAATAGCACGTTCGGAGAGCGTATGCGAGGTGCAGGAAATATAGCCCAAATCATCAACGACAATTTTAAACTACACGCTCGAAAATATGGCCTCAATCAAGAGATACACACCCTTTCCAAAAGTCATTTTAGACGATCTGCATCTTCCGATCAGCTTCAGTTGTTTTGAGCGATCGGAAGATGCAAGTATTGTCTAATACTACATTCGTCTACTAAAAGTTCGGTTGAGCGGGATTTCTCGTATTGAGTGTATCCGATGTAGGCATCGTATCGCGGTGTGCAGTATCTGTTGTTGCTGGTGCGCCATCGTGGGGATCCATTGTGCGATCTTCTGGCATACGTGGTTGCTCTGCCTCTTCACGAGGATGATTGTTGCAAGCGCTTAGCGCCAACACAGCAGCAGCTAACATCCCTAGTACATAATTTTTTCTCTTCATAATCTTAACTTTGTTGTTCAGAAAAAAAACAGCATTCACAATTTCTTGTTTAGATATACAGGTTTTTAGGTATTTATACCTACTTACAAAACTGAGAATTAGATTTTTTTATCATAAAAAAATGTTGCGAACAAAAAATCACACAATAATTATAGTTAATTTTAATTCCCATTAGTTTTATAATTATTTTTTAATTGCTTAATTGATGCCAAACCATTTTTCGTTTATGATGAAGTATACGTTACTTTCATTATGGTGTTGTCTATTTTATAACCAATCTGTTGCTCAAGATTCTTTGCAAGTCCATCTTGGGGGAGCGCTACGTTTCAATTATTTATACAACTCGTGGGATGAACAACAGCGTAACCAAGGTGGAGCTATTCTGTATGATGTATTACGCCTAAATGTACAGGCTGCTTACAAAAAAGTATTGCTAGATGCCGAATATCGCCAGTATGCTGCTTCTTTTGGAGGAGGATTTTTAAAACATGCCTGGATGGGGTATGAATTTCGTGAGGGCGAGCAGATTCAGGTCGGGCTGGCTTCTGTTCCTTTTGGACTTCAACCTTATGCCGCCAACAACTGGTTTTTTAATATAGGCTACTATGTAGGTTTGGAAGATAATTACGATATGGGAATTCGTTATTTGCGACAAAAAAAACATTGGGATTATGATATTGCCTTCTTTAAAAATGCAGAAACTTTGGATGTTGGCGGACAAGCAGAGCTTTCACATAGCCGTTTTGCGTATGATATCGTAGGCCGTAATAAAAAGATCAATCAAGTGAATGGTAATTTGGTATATAAAACGTTGGGTACAGTCAGGCAACGTATTGGTGTGTCTGCTCAATATGGCGGTTTGTACAATATGGATACCGAGCAAGTCGGCAATCATTATGCTGGAGCATTAGCTTATGAAGCTGATTACCAGAAGTGGAATCTTAAGGCCAGTTTCATACACGCAGTACATAATCCCATAAATACTGAAGGCGAATCCAACCAAATAGTAGAAATGGCGGCGTATGGTTCTTCTTACGAAGTAGCCACTAACTTTAACATATACACGCTTGGTATAGCCAGAAACTTTGATGTAAACTGGGGAATACTTAAACAGTTCACAGCATACAATGATTTTGGCTATATGCAAAAGCATCTTAGAGCTTTTGAAAACTCTTATATGAATGTAACAGGCGTGCGCGCTAATATAGGACCAGTAGTCACTTACATTGAACACGCTGCTGGATACAATCATTCTTGGTTCGGAGGTAATTTTATAGATGATTTCAGCCGGGGTAATCCTGATGCCAAGCTCCAACGCAGATTCAATATCAACTTAGGGTATTATTTTTAATCATCCCTGAGCACACATTTCTTTTATTTACTATGATGGTGTGCGGTAGTCGTCCTATCACATATAGACGATGCGATCAGCACATTTATCGTAACATGGTAATAGTCAGATATTTTTAATAAAATTTCCAAAGGCGGCTCCGCTGTACCATATTCATACTTCGAGTATCGCGCACGCGTAATCCCAAGCTGCTCGGCCAGCGCTCGCTGTGATTTGCCTGCTTTGGCTCGTAGGTAGCGTATGTTTTCAGATAGATACAACATTGTCCTAATTTGGAACAACAATATTACTAATATTTTTAGCTAAAACAAGTAGGTTTGTGAAAATTAATAGAAGAAATCAAGATGGAACGCGCCATTGTACATATGGATCTAGATACATTCTTCGTATCCTGCGAACGGCTAAAAAACAGCGAATTACAAAAAATGCCTGTTATTATTGGCGGTGGCGATCGTGGTGTGGTAGCATCTTGCTCATACGAAGCGCGTTATTACGGCGTACGCTCTGCTATGCCTATCAAAATGGCCTTGCGTTTATGTCCAGAAGCGAAGGTGATCAAAGGAGATATGGAAATGTACTCTCAGCTCTCCCACACGGTTACCGAGATTATTGAAGAACAATCTCCAGTAGTAGAAAAAGCCAGTATTGATGAGCATTATTTGGATATAACTGGCATGGATCGCTTCTTCGGAGCCTATCGATGGACTGAAGAATTAGCCCAACGGGTAACCTCGCAAACTGGCTTACCGATAAGCTTTGCCCTTTCTATCAACAAAACCGTTGCTAAAATCGGTACGGGCGAAGCCAAACCCATTGGTCGCAAACAAATTGCGGCAGATGGAGTACGATCTTTTCTCAATCCCCTATCCATACGAAAGATCCCTATGGTGGGCGATAGCACTTTTCAATTACTATCTCGCATTGGCATCCGCCAGATCCACACGTTGGCCGATATGCCTGTCGAAGTGCTACAGCAAATGATTGGAAAAAACGGATTGGAACTTTGGAAAAAAGCCAACGGCATCGATAGCACTCCTGTACAGCCTTATTCCGAACGCAAATCCATCTCTACAGAAAGCACCTTCAGTACAGACACCATCGACTTGAGCAAGCTGCGCAGTATTATCGGCGGAATGGTCGAGAAGTTGGCCTATCAGCTTCGTACTGAGCAGTGGCTTACCTCAACCGTGGTCATCAAACTTCGCTATGCGAATTTTGATACCGAAACCAAGCAATGTCGCTTGGCGTACACTTCGGCCGATCATACTTTGTCGCGTTGTGCTTTGGAGCTTTTTGACAAATTATATAACAGGCGTATGCGCATTCGCTTGATTGGCGTGCGCTTTACTAATCTGGTACGCGGCAGCTTGCAGATCAACTTGTTTGAAGATACGCAAGAAATGGTAGCACTCTATCAAGCGATGGATCAAATCAAAAGCCGTTTTGGATACGATAAAGTGAACCGTGCCGGAGGAATTAAAAAATTGGAAAACCCAAAATTCAGCAAAAGGGAAAAACCCTGAAATTAATCCTGAGCGCTTATGTACTTGAACTGCCGATCTTATCACAGCCTGCGTTACGGAACGCTTTCTATTAAAGACTTGGTGAAGCAAGCCGTGGCTAGCGGCTCAAAGTCCATAGCGCTTACCGACATCAATACCGTGAGCGGTATTTACGAGTTTGCGCAAACCTGTCGTCAAAACGGTATCAAGCCGGTTGTAGGTATGGAAATGCGCGAAAATGGCAAGTTGCATTTTATTCTGCTCGCGAAGAACACTCGTGGCGTGGGCGCCATTTGCCAACTGCGCACCATTTACAACATGGAAGAAACTCCGTTGCCAGCCCGATGCCCGGCTCTACCTGATACGGCGGTAATCTATCCAATGAGCGAAGCTCCTTCGGCATTAAACGAAAACGAGTACATTGGTGTACAACCGCACGAAATCAATCTGTTGATTCGTACGAAATGGCAACGTTATCTTGCCAAAATGGTAATTTGTGCACCTATAACCCTTAGTGATAAGCCATCGTACAAATTGCACTGTATTCTGCGAGCAATAGATCGCAATGTGCTGCTTTCTAGACTCAGCCGCGAAGACTGCTGCCGTCCCGACGAACACTTTCGCTTAATACAAGATCTGCATGCTATCTTTCAAGATTACCCTCAGATTGTAGCCAATACGCAGCAGTTGTTAGCGAGTTGTTCGTTTGACTTTGACTATACAACACCTAAAAACAAAAAACACTTCACCGATAGCCGTGAGGGCGACCGCTTGCTGTTAGCAGAATTAACAAAGAAAGGATTGCTGCGGCGATATGGAACGAAGCATGAGCTTGCGAAACAACGAGCCGAACGAGAATTACAAGTCATTGATGAACTCAATTTTAGTGGTTATTTCTTAATCACGTGGGATATTGTGCAATACAGCAATAACCAAGGCTTTATGCATATTGGTCGCGGTAGCGGAGCCAATAGCATAATAGCTTATTGCTTAGGTATTACCGATATCTGCCCACTGGAACTGGATTTGTATTTCGAGCGTTTCTTAAATCTAAATCGTAAAGTGCCACCCGATTTTGATATCGACTGGGGTTGGCAAGAGCGTGATGTCATCCTTCGCTATATCTTTGATCGCTATGGCAAGGATCATGTGGCTTTTTGTGGTACTAACATAGAATTTAAATACCGTTCCATCTTTCGGGAATTGGGAAAAGTATTTGGATTACCTAAGGAAGAGCTTGATGCATTGGCTACGCAACCAACAGATCGTCATGATACCAATTCCGTCGTACGTCAAATACATCATTATGGCAATCTTTTAGAAAAATATCCCAATCAGCGCAGTATGCACGCCTGCGGCATACTGATTTCGGAAGAGCCAATTACGCAGTCTCGGCATTGGAATTACCCCCAAAAGGCTTCCCAATTGTACAGTTTGATATGCATGTGGCCGAAAGTATTGGATTGGAGAAATTTGATATCCTTAGTCAACGCGGCATTGGCAGTATCAACGATGCCGTGAAGATTATCGCGCAAAACCGAGGAATTACTATCGATATCCGTAATACACGGATTTCCAAAGAAGAAACACAGTGCAATGATTACCTCGCGCGCGGGCAAACGATTGGTTGCTTTTATATCGAATCCCCGGCCATGCGCGGCTTATTGCGCCGTTTGAAATGTGCCGATTATCGCACCTTGGTAGCTGCATCTTCTATCATACGGCCTGGAGTAGCGCAGTCGGGCATGATGAAGGAATACATTTTCAGACATAACTATCCCGATCAGTTTGAATATATGCATGAAGTATTTCGCGAGCACTTGGGCGATACGTATGGCATTATGGTGTATCAAGAAGATGTGATCAAGATTGCTATGCATTTTGGAGGCTTATCGGCGGCAGATGGCGATGTGCTGCGCCGTGCGATGAGTGGCAAGGGGCGCTCCTTAGAAGCGCTGCAACAAGTACGCCATAATTTCTTTGCATCTTGCGCCGCAAAAGGACACAGCTCGAAGCTCAGCGAGGAAGTATATCGCCAGATTGAATCGTTTGCAGGTTATTCGTTTTGCAAAGCGCATTCGGCTTCTTACGCGGTAGAAAGTTATCAGAGTCTTTACCTAAAAGTGTATTATCCTATAGAATTTATGGTCGCCGTGATTAATAATCAAGGTGGGTTTTATCGTACTGAAGTGTATGTGCACGAAGCGCGCATGTCTGGCGCCATCATACAAAATCCCTGCGTCAACCATAGTGATATCAGCACCACTGTGTACGGCAGTAATGTTTACTTAGGCTTCATGCATTTACAAGGTCTTGAATCCAAATTGGCTGATCAGATTGTAGCGCAGCGACTCCAGCAAGGAGCATATATTTCTTTGGAAGATTTACTTCTCCGTGTACCCATGGGCATAGAAAGTATACAGACGCTCATATTTATCGGAGCGCTTCGTTTTACAGGAAAGAGCAAAAGTGAATTGCTAGTACAAGCGCGCCTGTTGTTGCTGGCTTTCAAACCACAGGCTAGGCAACCCGTATTATTGCATGAACCCGCTCGCGAGTATAAGCTTCCAAAACTAGAGAGATCTTTTTTTGAAGATGCTTTTGACGAAATCGAATTATTGGGGTTCCCGACATCCTGTTCGCCATTTGACTTATTGCAAACCCGTTATCGTGGTACCGTCATGGTAAATGAATTAACTCAGCACCACAAAAAACAAGTAAAGATGCTAGCTTATCTGATTTCGCGAAAACATGTGCCTACCAAACGTGGAACCATGTACTTTGGCACTTGGGTAGATGTACAAGGAAGTTATTTTGATACCGCGCATTTTCCTGATAGCTTAACAGAATATCCTTTCAAAGGTGGTGGGTGTTATTTGTTATTGGGTACAGTAGAGGTAGATTATCATTTCCCTACGATTACCATTCACAAAATGGCAAAGATGGCCTTTATCCCCGATCCGCGCTATGCCTATGATCACAAAAGACAATTCGATACACAGCGTAGAATACAAGAAGATGTGAGCATGACGAATAGAAAACCTTATCCACAAGCTCATGAAATAAATCTGCCGCGTCATAAAATTAAATAGCGAAAGCATTTTTCGAAATCAGGGACTTCATAAATATACCGTACATTTATGCTATGGAAATAAAATCTTTGCACCATGTTGCCATTATCGCATCCGACTATGAGCGATCGAAGGAATTTTATACACAAGTACTCGGAATGCAAATCATGCAAGAAATCTATCGGGCAGATCGGCAGTCTTACAAACTAGATTTAGCTATTAATGGCCAATACCTAATTGAACTTTTCTCTTTCCCCGCCCCACCAGCCCGACCAAGCAGACCCGAAGCTACCGGATTACGACATATTGCTTTTGCGGTAGATGATATAGTGAAATCTGTAGCTTACCTTAGTAGTAAAAAAATCGAATCCGAACCAATTCGTATAGATGAATTCACGGGAAAGAAGTTTACATTTTTTAGCGATCCAGATAACTTGCCGATAGAGATTTACGAAGGATAATTATCTATCTAAAAGGAATATACGCTATAATTCAAACTTATTTACTTTATATGTTGCCCAATATGGTTCAAGATAAATTCAGCGCGATCAGTGACAGAACTTTTGGGTAGCTCAATCACCTGATAACCGAATGCTACATAGGCTTCTTTCATTTGCGCAAATGTAGACTTGGCTTCTTTCCAATCTTGCTTGCGCTCCGTATCTTTTTGATAAATTTCTGGCCAAGGTGGTAGCACAAATACTGGATTAGCGTATCGGTACTTCGCTATTTGATCCAGCATGTGTGTTGATATGGTGATCTTTTGCATACGCATATAGCAAATCGCATCTAATAAACCACGATCAAAAAAGTAAATGGAGGAATCGATGTCTTTCATAACTCGTTCATAGCTACGTATGGATTCTTCACGCATCAATTGAGCATATTTCACCTTGTTTTTTCAAGGTACGCCGTCTTCTCCTAAACCTACTTGTTCTTTAATAATTCGCCGAGCATCTTCCGATACGGTTGAAAATCCTTGCCGATTTAGTTCTTCAATGAGTGATGTTTTGCCAACTCCTGGCCCACCTGTTATAATGTAGAAATAGGGTGATTTCATGAAAAGCTGAGATTAAAAATTAATGTATTTTCTTAGCCAGATCGGTTTGATCCTTGTCAGCACAAGCAGATTATCCCACTCGTTACCTACATATCCAAATATATTATTTTCAAACAATAACTACGGGTGAAAATATTTAATTTTCTCTATTTAGTTAATATGTAGTCGGTTTGATATGCTGAATCACACCGACTACAACCACTGTAATGAGTAAAATATCACGTATAATTTAACATGTTGTATTAACACCTATTTATCAAGTTATTATGTATTTATTAACGCCTTATTAAAACGCGATACGTTCCATAAGCTAACGTTATTTAAACTGCTTTCCTGTGTTATTTTTATCATTTATCAAAAAAATAGCTTGCTATTTAATGCGATAAATTTTTAACTTCATTAAATATTTACCTATTAATGGTATTTTATTTAACACCATAAGATAGCCATTCTATTACACATTGAAATTTATTTGCTGTATTAACCTATAAACTAATTAGTAACATCTATACAACCCTTTAACTTAAAATTCCAATGAAAGACAATTTAATCACCCCCAACAGCAACATGGTTGCCACATCAGAATCTTCTTTTTTAGAGGAATTCTCCAGTGTAGTACAACAAATAGAAGACTTGAGTGTACTAAATCCCACTAAAATCGCACTTGTAGACGGAAATGAACGAATTAGTTATCATGAGCTAAACCAACAAGCTAATCAGTTGGCCGCTTACCTCTATCAGCAAAATATTAGCGCTGGTAGCATTGTTGGAGTTTGCATCGGACAATCTGCACGAAGAATCGTTTCTTTTTTAGCAGTCTTGAAAACAGGTGCTGCTTACCTGCCTATTGATGGTGACCTACCACAAGCACGAATCGAGATGATGATAAGCGACGCTGCCTTAGATCTGCTCATTATTGAAAACGTGTACTTAGATAAAATCGACAAACAAACTACTAAATACGTATCTCTCGATCTTTTACACTACAATGCCGACTTTAATAGCATTCCTAAAGAAAATTTGGAAATCAGCATATTTCCTAATTCAACTGCCTACGTCATATATACATCGGGTAGTACAGGAGTTCCAAAAGGAGTGATGATCGGAAATCACTCCTTTTCTCATTTCGTCTTGCATCAAGCTAAAGCGCTCGGTATAAATAGCAGCAGCAGAACTCTACAATTTGCATCTCCAAGTTTTGACGCGGCCGTAATTGATATCTGGGTACCACTAGTGAAAGGTGCTACAATTTATCTCTATCCTAATAATAAAATCGTTGGAGTGCCATTATAAGAATTCATCGTAGCACATCAAATAGAGATTATACCATTGTTGCCACCGATGGTTTTGGCCTCTTTACCTGTAAATAAACCAATTGGCGATCTTCATACCATCGGAATTGGTGGCGAAGCTTGTACAGAAGCTACCGTACGAAATTGGTACAATAGAATCCATCTCGTTAATAGTTATGGCCCGACAGAAGCGACAGTAGCAGTTACCAATTATGAATTTAAGGACGATTTTAATCCAAGAATTATTGGAAAACCAATACCATCTGCCACATTGTTTGTATTGGACGATCAATTGAATCCCGTTGAAGACGATGTGGCTGGTGAACTCTACATTGGAGGTTTATGCCTTGCTTTAGGTTACTTAAATAGACCAGAAGATACTGCCAAATCTTTTATCGAAGCTCCAGAATGGTCACACGAAGATTTGGGTGAATACAGAGTATTGTACAAAACTGGCGATATTGTGCGTCGCCGAGCAGATGGTAATCTAGAATTTGCAGGACGCCGAGATGAACAAGTCAAAATCAGGGGATACCGGATCGAACTAGCAGAAATCGAACATCACATAACGAAATTACCCCAAATACTACGTGCAGCTATCAAAGTGCAGCATAAAGAAAATGGTTTACCTGCATTGATTGCCTTCGTACAATTCGCCGAACATCAGGAGTTTCAAGATGTCACACCACAACATATAAAATCAAAGTTACAACAGGTAATGCCAACATACATGGTGCCTGACAAAATTGTCTTTGTCAATAAAATGCCGCTTACACACGCTGGAAAAGTCGATAAAACGCAACTTATAATTCCAGAAGCCGTATCCGAAAATGCGCAAACACCGGTGTGGAACGACAATAACCTAACCGAAGTCGTGAAACACATATGGTCTGAACTGTTGGAGATCCAAGATATCGATGATAATGACGATTTTTTTGATCTCGGCGGGTATTCACTCCTTGTTGCGCACTGGCATGTAATGCTACCAGAAAAAGTCAGAAACCGAATTACCTTACCAGAACTATATATTTACACGACGATATCATCTTTCGTAACAGAAGTCGAAAAAAGGCTAAACCAGTTAGAAATTTCTCAGAAAGCGAAGGCCGAAGAGATGGAAAAAGAACTGATACAAGATTCTGAACTGTTAAGCAACTTCGAAATTACTACCCCACCCGACCCTTCTGTATTAGCCAATCCTAAGTTTTTGTTTCTCACCGGCGTCACAGGTTTTGTAGGATCGCATCTTTTGGAAGAGCTACTAAAAAACACTACAGCAACTATTTATACCCTCGTGCGCGCTTCTACAGCAACAGAAGGTTTACAACGCATCAAAGACACATTTGCAAAGTTCAGATTACCATGGTTGCCCGAATATAATCACCGTACTATCGCGGTTATTGGAGATCTTTCCTTAGAAAACTTCGGCATGAATGACCATGATTATGCGATTATAGCCGAAAAAGTAGAAGTAATCTATCATTCTGGAAGTTCCGTAAGCTACGTACAACCATACTCACTCATAAAAAAACCAAATATAGATGGCTTGCATAACATTATTGAGCTAGCAGTAACACAAAAAGTGAAATACCTCGTGCTGTTATCATCCATGGGGGTTTTTAGCTGGGGAAGGCCATTTACTCAAAAAACATGGATGTATGAAGATGACTCAATTTATCAAAACATGCCAGCCGTAACGCGAGATTTAGGATATATTAAGAGTAAATGGGTTATGGAAAGCATTGCAGAAAAAGCGAAGGCGAAAGGATTGCCAATTATCAATTTTAGATTAGGTTTTGCGGTGTGCCACAGCACTTCTGGCGCTACCGTGATGAACCAATGGTGGGGAGCATTGATCAGAAGTTGTGTTCAGCTAAAATCATTTCCGCTGGTTATGGGGCTTAAAGACGAACTTACCACTGTAGATTATATGTGTAAAGCTATTGTACATATTAGTAAGAAAAAAGAATCGGTCGGACTGAATTTTCACCTTTCTCCGCTTGCCGAGAATGATGTTTCGCTGACAGATTTTTGTGCGAAAATAAAAGAATACTATAATATAAAGCTCGATGGAATGGAGTATAATCAATGGCTAAATCAATGGATCGATGACGATAAGCTGCCTATTTATCCATTATTAGCTTTATTCACTGAAGACGTTCATGAAGGTAAATGTTTGGTTGAGGCGTACGAAAACACGTATTATTATGACCGCTCGAATACGAAACGATTTTTATCTGATTCCGATTTGCAGCCGCCTATATTTGACGAAAAGCTGATGACACCGTATCTGCAATACATGGGTGTTTTGTCCGAATAAATATTTGATTATAAAAAACATAAAGCGTCATTTTGGTTCCAAAATGACGCTTTTACTAATACGCTGTCTCCCTGATGTCAGTAGTATAGGGAAGCAATCCAAGTGCAAAGCAAAATTTTACGGGCACGAAAACCAGCAGTTTACCCGAAATTGCCGTACTCCTAGTAGGATAAATCGATATGCCATTATCCTTTATGGTACAGAAAAAAGTGAAATGAAGGTTACATTACGAAAGCAATTCTCTACCTTAGGATAATAACTAACCGAAAAAGTAAACCGAATTACACGCTATGCAAACGTGCAGAAATACCATCTCTATTATCTCCATCATCTTTACACTCCTGGCTTTCGGTAGTTGTTCTGCTGTAAATCAAGGAATCGCTTCTAAAAACACCTATGCTAAAGATGCTATGAATGAATATCGGAACGACAGTCTTCAGCTACGGATTCTATTTTATGGAAACACCTATTTCGGAAAAAAGAATATCCAATTATCAGAAGTACGCCGACAGTTTAAGGCTTACTTAGGAAAATTCCCTAAAAAAGATATTATTCTTTGGGGTGAATATCAAGCAGCAAAGTACCCCATGTACCTTGTAGCATCTCTTGTGGATGCTATCGATGTATCGCAACTGAAGAAAGAAAGCTCTGATTATGGATCGACCTTTTTTTATACCACTTCTTTCCACAATGACATTACGTTAGCGGAGGCCTTCATACCAATTCCATCTGGTCAATATGTGCATTTACAAGAAATGGCGATGTACGCCCAAGATGATTTGGCGGCTACGACTAACGATACGGAATCATCTTGGATCGGGCTGTTAAAATCCTTGGCTGTAGGAAAGCCCGCCTACCAACAAGCGCAAGGCAATAATCGTGAGGTAGAAGCAGAACAACTTTTCGCGCCTAATAAGCCATTGTAGCTTCTCTAGTGAAAAGTAAAAGAATCGACTTTACAGCGGCTGGTCTTTATTTTCCCAAGCACTAAGCATCTCCGTTAGGATTCGATATTGATGCAAATATGCGCCATCAAGATCCGGAAAACGCCTATGGAAGTCAAAAAAAGCTGCTTTAGCTTCTGCTTTTCCACTCAAGGCCGCCACAAACAATTGATCTACCAAAACCATTTTATCATCGTTTAAGAAATCATCCATTTGTTTATAGCGCTGCAAAATTTTATCTATAGTGCTATTATCATATAATTTTAAATTACGATTAAGCTGCTTTTCCCGCGTCAATCTATCGTCTTGATACGCAAATCGCTCTATCGCCCACACGATCTCCACGGGCTGTAAATCAGGACCTATGGGCAACTCATACAGTTCTTGCACCCATAAGGTATCTTCTCTAAAAGCCAATCGACACACTGTCATCGCATCCCAAAAATCTATAATGCTATCACGGCCGCATTCTGCTAACACAAATTCACTCAGCACATCGGGCTGCTCTTCCTGTATCACATAGCCGCAGGCAACTATCTTCTTATTGTTGGTAAAATCAAATAGTAAGTTTACATCTGCCGGCGCATAATTATTTTCTGGACAGGTGCACTCGCCCGCTACAGATTCTTGGGTTTGCGCCATCCCTGCATTTACGCACAAGATTGTGAATAAATATGCGACTACATTTTTGACCGTAATATGCTTCATGGACAATAAATTACTTAAAAACTTTGGAGATCAGCTTGCCGATAGTCGCAAAATCATTGACGTTATTGACTGAGCGCGATTCTTGAGCGATACCTCTTTCTTTAGAGAACGGATATATAAGGATGTAGTTATTATCTACCGCCTGCTTATTCAGATAATCAGGTACGGCGTGCATTTGCGAAGCATAACTAAATAGGTTGCGATCGGCCATCACAATAATTAATCCTTGATCGCGACCTAAATCTTCTGCTTTCTGCTGCGCTTCTTCCCATGTCGTTATTTCGTTCATTTCGGCCTCAATGTTTGACTTCTTAAGGATGCGTTTCAGCACTTTAATCATAGCGCTAGTGGCATGGAATTGCATTGTAGCCCCCGAGTTTTTGGCAATATTCCAAATCCGGAGCAATGCGTAGAAAAAACCTGGTTCACTATCTGCGCCGGGCGGTATGAGCACCACATAATTTTTGATCGTGGACAACGGTTGTATCGCATGATACAACATCAAGTTGACCTGTTCATTCTTAAGGTAACCATTGTACAGGTTATAAATAAATGATGGCGTAAAGCCCCGCTCCTTCTGCAATCCTATAATCAGGTCCGTTACATCATTTTCCTTAATCACATTATTGATCCCCGATACAACAGAACTATCGTATCGTTTAATTGGTGTGATCAAAGTATCTGCCGAAGCGCCTAATTTTACTGCATTTTCTAAGATCTTCTCGGCATTCTTCAACGACGATTCCTTGGTTTCTTCGTTGATGACATTCATCACGTAAACACCTTCTTTTGTGCTTTTATTTTTAATCAACAAACCAAGGTTTATCATTTTTTGAGTCATTTCTTCGTTGTTGATTGGCATCAGAATTTTTTCTTCCTGACCATCGCTGTCGGATACTGTTTTTTCATTTTCAGCTTCTGCAATACGTTGTGCACTAGCCATGGAAATGAAAGAAGATATCGTACACGATACAAGAATGAGCAAAATACTACCGTTTAGTACATGCTCATTTAATAAACGAATCGGTTCACCATTTGGCGATTCACCAATTATAATATTGTATCCGACTAGTACGGCTGCTAACGTTGCGGCAGCAGAAGCGGCACTCATACCGAAGATCAGCATGCCTTCATCTTTGGTAAAACGAAATGTAGATTTGGTGAGCATAGCAGCAGCATATTTGCCTCCGATGGAAGCAACAAGCATAACAGATGCTACTCCCAAAGTTTCCCAACTACTAATGAATGCTCGGAAATCGATCAACATACCGACACTGATTAAGAAAAAAGGTATGAAAAGTGCATTTCCCACAAACTCAACACGATTCATCAGTGGCGAGGTGTGAGGAATTAATCGATTCAACGCTAGTCCAGCAAAAAAAGCACCAATGATCGCTTCGACACCAGCTATCTCGGCTAATAATGCGCCAAGATAAATAATGACGACAACAAAGATGTATTGGGATATTTTATCGTGGATCGTTTTAAAAAACCAGCGTGCTATAATCGGAAAAACGAATAATACAATTAAGGAAAATAGGATCATAGAAACCGTGAGCTGCACCCAAAAAGCAGTGCCCACTTCCCCTTGTGTCATCCCGACAACAACGGCTAAAACCAATAAAGAAAGTACGTCAGTGATCATTGTGCCGCCGACTGTAACATTGACCGATATTTTCTTTGTAACACCTAAGCTACTTACCAGCGGGTATACAATGAGCGTGTGAGAACTAAAAAGACTCGCGAACAGTATGGAAGTGAGCAATGAAAATCCCAGTATGTAATAACCTCCTAACAAACCTAGTCCAAATGGTACTGCAAAGGTGTAAATGGAGAATGTTATACTTTTCCACTTGTTTTTTTTGAAATCGCCCATGTCGATTTCCAATCCGGCAAGAAACATGATGTAAAGCAAACCTGTCGTCCCAATCACCACCACGCTGCTATCGCGAAGCAGTATGTTGAAACCGTTGGGTCCTACAATTGCACCAGCAATGATTAGCCCAAGCAGGTGTGGTACTTTTATTTTATTCAATAAAATTGGGATAAAAAGAATGATCACCAATTCAATCAAAAATTTGATAATCGGGTCTTCTACCGGCAATGTGAATCCGTGTATAGCTAAGTTTACCATATATTATTTTGATCTCGGCGTTAGGAGTACAGAGAATATAAGCTCACAATTATCAGAACCAGAGCTACGCTTTTGTCCACGAATTTGTTTTCCATTTATGTCTTCGAAAGATAATAATGAATTCGATTTGCTGCTATTGGCATTTTTATCGATCAAAGTCAGATCATTTTTGCTTTCGGACGCTCGCGTTAAATATATCTTCGGATCAGCAGCTTTTCTAGCGATATGCAATTCAAGACCAGTGCTATCTGCCTCAAAAGTCCAATGCTCCGTACGCTGATCGCCAATTACATACCCACGGCAACTAGTGGACACACACACGAGCCGACTTTCCCAATCGCCGACAAGTTGATCCGTCCACGTGGATTTATTTTGAATAGAATCGACTTGCAGCGAATCGGTGTATTTTAGACTATCGCGCATTAACAGTAGCTGATTATACTCGTCCATGATACCGGCAACCTCTTTTTCACGTTGGCTAAGAGCATTCTCCCGTCTTTCAAGTTCGTTTGTACGTGTGTTATTCCGACAAGAGGACGTCAGTAATAGTAACGCTATAAAAAAATAGAAATGTGTTTTCAGCATCATAGAGTATCTGTTTGGTTTTTTATGCACTGCAATCTGATTGTTTAACTAGCAATATCTCAATTTGTTTTTCACTATCTACAATGGTTTGATTGCGTTAGCTAATAACCGTAAAAATAGGCTTATTTATTTCAAAAAACACTTTGAACTTTCCTTTCAAAACGTAACTTTAACATGAATGCAAATAGGTAAAGTAGCTATTATAGCAGTATAGTCTCGAAATCGATTGCACCTAACTTCATATGTAGCATAATGGAAAATATTGATATACAAATACATAAAGCACTAAACAGTGAAATCGCAGAACTATCTTCTTCCGAAATCATTATTCGCTCTTTGGAAGATGGCGTAGATTTGGTGGGGAATTTATATTATCAGGGAATTGATCGGGTTGTCATTTACGAAAAGAATATTACACCTGCTTTTTTTGACCTAAAAACGGGCTTAGCAGGTGAAATATTACAAAAATTCACTAATTATCGCCTACGTACAGTGATTGTAGGAGATTTTTCACGCTATTCTAGCAACAGTTTGCGCGACTTTATCTTGGAAAGCAACAAGGGGCATCAAATAAACTTCGTTAGCACATTAGAAGAAGCTATAAACTTATTATCTCCAAATGCATAGATTGGATATTCTCTAATTCGTACGGCTTTTTTTGCGAAACTAATCTTATTGATGAGTATAATGTGCCGCGCCGAAGATCTAGGCTAGCAATAGGATGCTACCGATCAGTTGATAAATGAGGTGAACGCATTCAGTCCACTCTATCCACAACGTGCTCTTCATGGTTTATATTAAAAAGTACAATCGAATGGATGAGATCGTTTCCTGCAGATCTGAACTCCATAAAAAAAGCGAAATTCGTTTTACCTACCGACTGCTCTACCATTCCTTTTACTGCGCCAAACTTTCCATGTGACAGTATTTTGTCAATTGTTAAGTGAATAGTATGATTACCCGAAGAGAGATAAGATTTTAAATCTTCTTTAAAGATTGTACGCGATTGCTCTACAAGTCGGAACGTAAAATCATCGTGTAGCATCGCAGATAGATTATCCCAATCTGCAGTATACCATTTTTTTAAAAGGTCACGCAGTATGCGCCTACGTGGAGAATTGTCGCAATCATCTGGAACGGTCAATTTCATCGCTAATGGTTTAGGATTTTTTTATTTCTTGTATATTAAAAACGGTGCCCGCTGGATCTTGAATCCAGTGCATATTATTTGGTAATTCTTCTAATTCATCACAAGTTGGTATTCCATTGGCAAGTAAATGAGTAGTTGCTTCTGCAATATCGGGTACAGTGAGTTGTAACCAAGTTTCTGAGTGTGTGTAAAAATCTACACAATCCAGCCAAATTATGTTTTGCCCAAATTTAACTTCATGTGTTCTCGACACAGTAGGATGCGATATTGGCTTTTCCGTAACTTCAAAATGTAGCACATTCTTATAGAAGGATACTGTCTGGTCATATTTAGATTTTGGAATTTTTATAGCAATATTAATTCCTGCTTCGAACATTGATCTCATCATGTAATTAAAATAAGGTGATTGTCATAGAATGTAAGATGGTCATATCAGTACACAAACTTAATCAATACGCATTCAAACAAACTTGTCTTATGACAAGAATAGCTTATCGCGTCCGGTTCGCGTATTATGGTTAAGGACACCATTGTATATTTATATCAGAATCCATTCTATATTCATAAATTATTCTGTATATTAATCCTGCTAAAACGTAAATCTACTTACAAACTTGCCACTATTAGAACCACCGTACTAAGAATTAAAGTCATGCAGAAAGTCTTCCAATGTATAGGATCTCTATTCGTTTTGTTCCTCTTGCTTCCCTGCTCTGCGCAGCAGCAATTTAATAATCCCGTGATTGCTGGAGATCTTCCCGATCCCAGTGTTATTCGCGTCGATGATCAGTACTACGCCACCGCTACATCTTCCGAATGGGCTCCTTTCTATCCGTATTTCAAATCGAAAGATCTGATTAATTGGACACAAATTGGCCATATATTCGAAGTGCAACCCGAGTGGACACTTTCTTCGTTTTGGGCACCAGAGCTTTACGAGATGGATGGCAAAGTATATTGTTATTACACTGCGCG
This sequence comes from Sphingobacterium populi, assembly GCF_001586775.1. GTDB lineage: Bacteria > Bacteroidota > Bacteroidia > Sphingobacteriales > Sphingobacteriaceae > Sphingobacterium > Sphingobacterium populi. The sequence continues at coordinate 783,363 of NZ_LQXS01000001.1, forward strand.
GCGGCGATCTGATGGCGTGAGTTGCATCGGCGTTGCCGTCGCTGATTCACCCGAAAGTCCATTTGTAGATCACGGTATCATAATCGAACATGGTAAAGAAGCTATAGATGCTTTCGTGTTTGCCGATGCAGGACAATTATATATCACTTGGAAAGCGTATGGATTGGATGATCGCCCTATAGAAATCGTTGGTAGCAAATTATCGGCAGATGGTTTACGATTAGAAGGTGAGCCTTTTTCGATGTTGCGCGATGACGAAGGTATCGGCATGGAAGGACAATATCATTATAAAGTAGATCAGTATTATTACTTGATCTACGCCGCACGCGACTGCTGTGGGCCTAAAAGTAACTACGATGTGCGTGTGGCGCGAGCTAAAAGTTTTACTGGCCCATATGAAAAGTACAACGATAATCCGATCTTAATTGGTGGAGACGATTATGTCTCAGTCGGACATGGTACGGCAGTTAAAGGATTAGACGATCAATTGTATTATCTATGTCATGGCTACGTGGCTGGCGATAAGGTGTATCAAGGCCGACAGCCGATTTTACAACAAATCGAAATGAATGCGGAAGGTTGGCCTTACTTTACTAGTGGCACCAAAGCTGTGCAAAACCAAATGACCGGTTTGGCTTTGCTCAGCCAAAACAAAACACCTGATTTTGAAGATTTTTTTGAAGCTAATAAGCCCAAGGTAGATTGGACTTGGAATTATCCGTATTCGTCTAACAAAACGGAAATCCGAAATCAGCAACTTCACGTAAAAGGAATCACAAATCCAGATAATAATTACGGTACGGTGATGTGTATTCGTCCTACAACGGCTCATTATTCCTTTGAAACTCAAGTCGCAAATCACAATGACGCCTCAAAAGGATTAACATTGTATGGCGACAATAAGAACCTTGTGCTACTGAGCTGCGAAGGAAACAATGTGATAGTAAAAACGGTGCTAGATGGCAACGAAACCGTTTTGAAAAAAGCCGTCCTTGATACGCTTAATGGCATCTACCTTAAAGCAGAAGTTAATCGAGGGGTATATTGTGATTTCTTTATGAGCAAAGATGGTAAAGATTGGAACAAACTCAACCAGCAACCTATTGATGCCACATCACTGACTCGTTGGGATCGCGTCGCACGCCCAGGGCTTATCCATGCCGGAGAAGTCAGCGAGCCAGCTATCTTCAATTATTTTAAAATCAACCAATTACAGTAAATAGATTCACCCATGTTTATGCTACGATAATGCTTGAAGCAATCATTCTTTCGAAAGTAGATTTGCGGCATTTCGATTTTTCATGGTATACTTTTGCCTAAGAATAGGTATAAGGTCGATCTTTACTTTTAGCAGGATCATAATGCAATCCAGGACTTAGCCAATAAAGTAATACTACTCTCGAATACCTGTAATTGAACGGTGCTAGCAATAGCACACCGGGAAAAATAGTGAAGATATACAACCAAATATTTTCCAAATTGCCTGTCAATACATAGGTTGCTACTGCAATGCTAATCATCTGTGCTACATTGAAGGCATAACTAACAAACATAGAAACGTAAAAGTAACCAGGTTCGCGTTCAAACTTTAAGTCACAATGTGGACAGTGGATATTCATCTTTTGCGCCTTAAATCCATACATAGAATTGGCAAAAATATTACCGCGACGACATTTTGGGCATTTGGCTTGCAACGCCGCTTTAAATTCAGTAGGCACTAGATATGAACTAGCATTTCCGTTTTTGACTGCGTTAGCACGATGATCTAAATTTTCCATAGTTTTTATTTTCTAAACGTCTTTTTACGAAATTCATCCGGTGTCATAGACACATATTTTTTAAAAAATTTAGTAAAGTAGGAATTGTCACTAAAATTGAGTTGTAAGGAGATCTGATTGATCGACAAATCTAAATTAACTAGTAATCTTTTGGCTTCCAGTAGCACTCTATTTCGAATCACCTCACCTGCCGGCATACCCAGAAGATCATTGCACAATGCATTTAAATGATTGGGCGTAATGTACAGCAATTGCGCATAATCTTTTGGCAGCCGAATCATCTTAAAATTGGCTTCAATTAATCGCTGAAAGTTTTTCAACAGCAAATAGTTATACGAAGAAATATCCTTTTCCGTTCTATGGATCGCGGTATGAGATACCAAAATGAACAGCTCTAGCAAGAGCACTTTGATATAATCCTCACGATGCAGATTATTGTACCCACCGGCCGCGAGTACACGTTCGAATATATCTTTAATCTTCGCGCGATTATCAGTAGGAATCTGTATAACAGAGTCTTGCGTAATTCCCTGAAAAAAACTGAAACGCTGTATATAATCTGATTGCAATAAGAATGATTGAAAATAGCTGCTCGAGAAGTTGAGCACATAACCATCCACGTCGCCATCAAAACTCCAACTGTGCACCTGTCCTGGGATCATGAAATAGATCTGCCAAGGTTGCACCTCAAATTTTTCGAAATCGATAGCATGCGATCCCGCACCTTCGGTAAATAATACCACATGATAAAAGCTATGACGATGCGGATAGTGTAAGTGCTGATGCGTGCCCGAATACGGACCAAATCTACCAACATAAATATCATCGTATTGAAAACCACCAATACTCTGAATGTCATATGTAGGTATCTCGCTCTTCATACCCAAAGGTACGGTAGAAGTACCAATATATGTGGTACAGTTTACTTATATAATGGTACTATTTACTGATATGAATCATTAAATACCTACGCAGTGTGTATTCGCAAGAATAAATCTACTGATCCATAGTACTAATTACTGGAATGTCGCGTTCAAAATACGCGTTCGTTATTTTTTGCTTTGCTTGGCATCTACTTTGACTATGCTTGCTGGCTTAGGGTATACAAAACCATCTGTAATCTACCGTGCCTAGAGAAAAGTATTTCAATCTATGCCGCTACGTACACACTAGACGAAAAACGCAATCACATGAAAATTGGAATAATAGCACACCTGAAACATCCTATTCGCAAACCATTTATGGGCGGCTTGGAAGCATTTACCTACGATATTACCTGTCTATTGATGCGTCGTGGACATGATGTAACCTTATTCGCTAGCGAACATTCAGATCCCTCACTGCCGGTACACTCGATTATGAGTGATATGGATTATGATAGAGAAACATTTAGTCGATTCCGTGCACACGAGTTATCTGAAGATTTCATTTCGACACATCATGCCTATTTGGAATTGATGCAAGATATTGACAATCATGGTTTCGATATTATTTTTAACAACAGCTTGAACTATGTGCCTATTACGATGTCTACTATTATAGATACACCAATGGTAACCGTATTGCACACTCCTCCCATATTTGAAATGAAGCGCGCGATTGGCAAAATAAAACGCCAAAGTAAGATGACCTACGTATCAGTATCGCAATCCAACGCACAATCGTGGCAACCTTATTTGTCAAACTGCCAAGTGATCAACAATGGCATAGATCTCAAAAAATGGACGTTCACCCCTACCAACAGCAGAGAGTATGTCATTTGGTTTGGAAGGATTCATCCGGACAAAGGCACTCACTATGCTATCGAAGCTGCGCGTTTGGCAGGCAAACACATCAAAATCGCTGGCTCGATTGCTGATCGTCATTACTTTGATACGCTTGTTGCACCGCTTTTGGGTCATGATGCAGAGTGGATCGATTTGTGCACGCACGACCAACTAAATACATTGATCGGCCAAGCCGAAGTAAGCATCATCACACCGTGTTGGGATGAGCCTTTTGGTTTAGTGGTCGCCGAAAGCTTAGCGTGCGGTACGCCAGTTGCCGGATTTGCAAGAGGAGCTTTGCCACATATTGTAAATGAGCAAACTGGGGCTCTCACCTCATCTTGTAATACTCAACAATTAGCCGAATGCATTTTAAAGGCAAGCACCCTTTCTAGAATGGAATGCCGTGCTCGTGCAGAAAAAGCACTCGGCATGGAGAAAATGGTGTCGGCATATGAGAAATTGTTTCATGACATTGTGGATGCCAAATATTTGCCCCATGCCATTTAAATATTGCTATTATGTTCATCATCATGGTTCCGGACATGTGATGCGTGCTATAGAAATAGCCAAATCATTCCATGACCAACAAATCACATTTATGGGAAGTGATTTGCTCAAATATGCTCGACACCTACCCGACAATGTCAACTGTGTACATTTACCGTACGATACACCGTCAACTCAGGATACAGAATACATCTCGACCACGCCATCCTTCTTACATTATGCACCGTTGCGCGTTTCAGGGTTAATCAATAGGAATGCATTGATTGTTGATTTTTTCAGACGAAACCCCAACACGTTGCTCGTCGTAGATGTATCCGTTGAAATCTGCTTATTAGCACGGTTATGCGGTATTCCTACCGTCGTAATTCGACAAAGTGGGCAACGTACAGATGTGGCTCATCGTATCGCATACGAAGCAGCAGAATTAATCATAGCACCATTTCCCGAACTTTTGGATTCAGAATCTGATAATCCCGCGATGCATAAAACTTACTACGCAGGTGGATTTTCGCGTTACACCAATGTAACCACAAAAAATACTTTTGGGCAAGATGTCGCCATATTTATCGGACAAGGTGGTACCAACATAGATGATTTTTTGATTAGGCATATACGACAACAACTTGATCCATTTACGCACCTACACATTATCGGTGCTACATCAGACCTTTTGCCTCTTGAGAAGACCACATATTATGACAAAGTACATGATCCTTCCGATATTTTGGCTACCTGCGATGTGGTAATCTGCAATGCAGGTCATAATACAATTATGGAATTGGCAGACTTAAGAAAGCATATTATCTGTCTTCCAGCCGAACGCCCTTTTAATGAACAACTGCAAAAAGCTCAATATCTCGAACAGGTTGGTTGTGCTATTACCGTTCTAGAAAAGAATGTGTACCGAACGGACTGGAACGAATGTGTGGCAAAGGCCAGAACGCTGGATACGACACAATTGGCCGCACTAACGAATAAAGATGCGGTCAATAATATCAAACGCGCATTAGATCATACGTATAATCATCTATTGACTACGGCTTCATCACAAAATCCATATGAATAATAATACAGCGAATATTTCGATCTTGACCTTGGTACATCAGCGCGAGAGTGCACTTATGAACATGCTAAACGGCATTGCAAACGGTTCAATCTTGCCTTGTGAAGTTCTGATTATCTTTATGAATGAAAAAGTTATTGACAACTTAGCACAGCAATTTCCTTTTCCTATTCGTAGTATGGTCTTAGAGACAAAGGACGGACTCAATCTAGGTGCCGCACGCAATCTTGCAATGCAGCAATCAACTGGATCGTATCATGTTTTTTTAGATGTGGATTGTATTCCACAACACGATTTTTTAGAATCTTATCTCGCTCACTTTCAAGCTAATTCCAACGTATTGTACACTGGACGTGTCCGCTACCTGAGTGAAGGTTTTGATCAAGAAAATAACTGGACTACTCGTCTCGCAGAGATCAGTAAGCCCGATCCTGTACGCGAACATTTGGAGCAATATTCTTACGAACTATTTTGGTCACTGAACTTTGGCTGTACAAAAGAGATTTTTGATAAAATTGGTGGTTTTGACATTCAATATACTGGATATGGTGGCGAAGACACCGATTTTGCTTTTCAAGCAAGAGCCCACGGCGTACCTCTTCATACAATTCCAGCGCTTGCATTCCATCAATACCACGCTTCTTATCAACCGCCGCTAAATCACTTGGCAAATATTTGCCAAAATGCTACTCGCTTTTTTGGTAAATGGCACAAATGGCCGATGGAAGGTTGGTTGCATGCTTTTGAAAAGTTGGGTTATATAAGACGATCAGATGGAGGTTTGGAGATTCTTTCTTTACCGTCTGATGAAGAAATCATTGCTGCACTAAAGCGTACGTAATTTCATTAACATTCCACGCGCTCGTATCAAAGGCTATCTAATGATGAGCTGATCCTAAGCCAATTTATAAGCATATTTTACTAACGCACTATCGAAATAAAGAGAACAGGAGGCTCTACAATCACTTAAAGATAAGAGCCTCCTGTTGACGAATCCGTTCGCCAACATTTTTTTATAATATGTAAAAGGATTCAGGCTGTATCGGATCTGGCTTATCTTCTTTGCCCAATAAATCCAGCGTATTTATATGAATATTACGCGCAATAGTTGTCATTGGCGTATCATGTGCCCGATTACTAAATGGATCTTGCATGTGAGTGGCCGTTCGTTCTAGCAAAAAGAAGCAACTTGAGCTCACAACAAGCAAAGGTAACTCAAACAAACTGGCTATTTCGCCTAGAGAAATAGACAAAGTAACGACAAATACATAAATCATAAAATGAAGGAAAAGACGGTAAGTTACTGGGAATACCGTATTCTTGATGCGCTCCGCCATACCCATTTGATCAGAAAAATTCACAAAAGATGTATTAATCTGTATGTGACTAAACTCATTGAGATCGCCCGATCGTCTTAAATCTGCAACTTGCAAAGCTCCTTGTTGCAATAATGCAAGCGGTACATTGCTATGTCCTTCCAATGCTTTCATATCGCTATCACTAATTAGTCCTTCGAGGTTTTTAGTAGGATCCTGCCCACGTAAATTTTGTCCTAAACTATAACACCAAGCTACATGTCTCAATGCAATTTGCTCAATCACCGCTTTATTTGCTGGCGACAGAAATGATTGCAACTGTAGCACCACGCTACGGCTATCATTCACTACTGCTCCCCATATCTTTCGCGCTTCCCACCACCGATCGTAAGATTGATTGAGATTGAATGATAGCAGAACTGAAATCGCTGTACCAATGAATGCAGGTATGGAAATATGCATTGGTGGTATATAATCGATAAATGTAATTGTTAGATATTTTACAACAGACCCAATAATGATCACATACAGGAGTTCTAGACGGATTTTATTGAAAATATACCGTATTGGAATCTTTCTGCTAATTAACATAAATACTAATAAATGAGTTTAAAATGTGTGTTGGTAGATAAATTGTGATTGGTCGACTAAGCGATTTGCACAAACTTGTTTGGTTTTCTTCCCTGATAAGGTAGATCTTCTAATACAAATGTATAACCAGCCTGTGGTTGCTGACTTAGCTCATCTTCAGACAACCCTTTGGCCGCGGTGGTAATGTAGAGGTCATTCATGTTTTTGCCTCCAAATACACAACTCGTAATTTGCTTGACTGGCAACTCAATTTTTGCCAGCACTTCTCCCGTTTCAGGATCACGCCTGGTCACGCAGCCACCACCAAAATGAGCAACCCATAGCATTCCTTCAACATCTAAAGTCATGCCATCGGGCACGCCTTCTTCTTTTGTAAATGTAGCTACTTTTTGTCTATTCGCAATACCGACCTGCACCGTATCATAGGTATAGCGGTTGATGATCGCATCATCACTTTCGACATGATAGAAAATGCCTTCACTTTCATCCCAATCCAATCCATTAGAAATAGTCGTTTCGTCCAAGATTTTTTTGAATGTCAAATCTGGATATACCACATATAAAGCACCTTTGTTTTTTTGTTCTTGCATGTTCATGGTTGCAACCCAGAGTCGGCCACTGGCATCGGCTTTACCGTCATTAAATCGGTTCTCAGGCGCATGTGGCTCAGGTTGTATCAAAAACTTTGCTTCGCCGTGTGGTAAATTGATATGATGAATGCCTGTGGAAAGTGCTGCTAAAAAAGTACCGTCCTGTTGTGGTACAATCGCACCAACCGCATGACTCACTTCTGTGGTCTTGACGGATTTATCGGCGGGATAATAAGAATAGATAAGGGAATTGAGTATATCTACATAGTGAAGACATTGTTGCCTATCGTCCCATACTGGAGATTCACCAAGCTGGCATGGAACTGCTACGGCTACTTTTAACGTTTTTTCTATCATATTTATAGGGAAATTTTATGATTTTATGAAGGTTTTTTTAGGCTTTCTGTTTGCCTATTAATCTGTTTATTAAGTTCTAATGCGGCGCTGATGAGGCCCAAATGGGTGAATGCCTGTGGAAAGTTGCCAAGATGTTCTCCTTTTTTGCTAATCTGCTCAGCAAATAAGCCCAGATGATTGCCGTAGCTGAGCATTTTCTCGAAATTTTCTACAGCTTCGTCTACTCTGCCCATCTTGGCTAAGCATTCGATGTACCAAAAAGAACACATGGTAAAGGTGCCTTCTTCGCCTTCCAACCCATCGATTCCGTCATCGTTCAAGTAACGGTATACCAGCACATCGATACGCAGCTTTTCGTCAAGCTGCTTCATCGTTTCTTTCCACCGCGGTTCGTCTGCTGTAATAAAATGCACCAATGGCATCAGCAGTACACTGGCGTCCATTCTATCTGACGTTTTCTTGCCATCTTTATATTGTATCCACGCTTTTATATCATCATTCCAGAAATTTTTGTAGATATCGGTATATATATCATTGCGCAACTGATGCCATCGCTCAGCGTCATAAGGAAAAGAGCGGTCTTGGCCAATCTTGATCGCGCGATCTATAGCTACCCAACACATCAAACGGCTATGCAAAAATTCGTGTTTTTCGTTCCTAATTTCCCAAATTCCGTGATCGGGTTCTTTCCATCTTTTTTCAACCTGTGCAATTTCCTTCACAATGATTTCCCATAGCTCGAAGGTAATAGGCTTGTACATCTTATTGTATATGTAGATAGTATCTAGCAACTCTCCATAAATATCTAATTGTAACTGATTGTTGGCCTCATTACCAATACGCACAGGCTTACTTTGCTTATACCCTTCGAGGTGTGTCAATTCCTGCTCTTCCATTTCCGAAGCTCCATCCACTCGATATAAAAGATGTAGGTCACGATCTTTATCCTGCGTGATGATCCAATCCAAGAATGCTTTGGCTTCATCTTTAAAACCTAATTTTAGAAAGGCATACATAGAAAATGCAGCATCGCGTATCCACGTAAAGCGATAATCCCAATTTCGGTCACCACCGATCTCTTCTGGAAGACCAAAAGTAATCGCCGCTACGGTAGATCCATACTGCATGGATGTCATCAATTTGAGTGTTATAGCCGATCGGTGTATAATTTCTTGCCATCTGCCTTGATAATTAGACTGCTTTAGCCAATCACGCCAGTATTTGATTGTAGCAAAATAATTTTCAATTCCATATCCCTCCAAACTCTTGAAATTCGTTTGATCACCGTCTTTAGCAGCCTCTAATACAAAAATGTTCTTATGTCCTTCCTGCAACGTAAACGAAGAATAAGCGTCATTTTCGCGAAGCATAATATCACACGTAGATGACAGGCGCACGGTAGATTGGCCATTATTTTTGGTGCTAAAATGTATACCATCGTCTTTACGCTCGGCCGTATGTTTTACTTTTGCATAGCCAAATCGGGGTTTGCACTGCATTTTGAACGTAATATTGCCTCGGATAGCCTTTACTTTTCGCACGATCGCGTTAAATGTAAAACAAGAATCTTCCACGACGGGCATGTAATCGGTAATTTCTGCAATACCATCTTCCGAAAAAAATCGTGTAATCAATACCGCTGTACCAGGGATATAGATTTGTTTAACATTGACATCCTTCATTTCGGGAGTAATGCTAAAATAGCCACCCTTGTCTTTGTCTAAGAGTGCACCAAATATAGTCGGTGAGTCGAATTTAGGAAAACACATGAAATCTATGGTACCATCCAGCGCTACGAGGGCAGCAGTATGCATATTACCAATTACGCCATGATCTTCGATAGCGGGATAACCAGATTTTTTTCGCATAAATAATTTGCAACAAGGGATTTTTTTTAGCTTGTTAGTTTAAAAACAAAAAGGGTGAATTCTTGTTTTTTTTCTAAATAATTATTTACAGATGGGAAAACTCGACAATAAAGTAGCCATTATTACAGGATCCGATTCTGGCATTGGTCGCGCCATTGCAGAAGCATTGGGAGAAGAAGGCGCTACGGTTATTATTACGTATCGCTCAGATCATGAAAGTGCTAAAGACACTTCCAAATACCTCGACTCTAAAAATGTGAAACATACAGTCCATGCTTTAGACGTTAGTAAGGAAGAAAGTGTAAATGATGTTTTCGAGAAAGTCGTACAAGAATATGGCCAGATTGATATTTTAGTAAATAATGCTGGTGTGAATGGTAGTAACATCAACGTGGTAGATATGGAAAACGATGTTTTTGACACCTGCATTAAAACTAATTTGTATGGGCCATTCTATTGTACTCGTAAGTATTTGCGTCTACGAGCCCCTTCACAAAAAGGCGGTAAAATTATTAATGTAAGCTCCATACATGAAGATGTGGTGACCGCGGGGAATAGCGATTACAATGCCTCAAAAGGTGGTTTGAAGAACTTTAGTCGTAGTCTTGCGCTGGAATTAGCCGAACAACAGATTCAAGTGAATAATATCGCGCCAGGTATGATTCTTACGAAGATGAATCAAGAATCGATGGACGATGAAAAGGTGAAAGAAGAAAAAGAACAACATATTCCGATGAAGCGCGCAGGAGAAACCAAAGATATCAAAGCTGCGGCTGTTTTCCTCGCATCGGCCGATAGTGATTATGTAACAGGTGCTACGCTAACTATTGATGGTGGCCTGAGCATCAATCTGGGTCAAGGCGCTTAATTAAAGACGTCAATTACGGAATAATGACAAGAAGAGAGCGCCTATCTATTGTCGCTCTCTTCTTGTTTTCCCTCTTCTATCAGTTCTTCCACATCGTGCGCTTCTTCTGCTTCTAGGTGCTTCACTTCCTCTTGTTGCTCATCGCTATGCAAATTGATATGAAAAGTGCAACCCACCGGAAAATGATCAGAACCAATAGATGGATAAATTAATAATTCATCAATAAATACTGCTTTGCAATGAAATAACAAATCTAAAGGCACGCGGAAAAACCAGTATTTAGCGTGAAAGGTTGCCAAAATACCGCGCCCTATGCGAGCGTCAATTAATTCACTGGTTTTTTTAAACAATATAGATGCTCTCGCCCAAGCAACATTATTAAAATCGCCAGCTACTACGACCGGCAAGTCGTAGTCACGAACTTTTTTGGCCACGCACAGTAAGTCGCCATCTCTTTCTTTCGAATTATCTTCTTCGGTAGGACTTGGCGGTGGCGGATGCACTCCAAAAAACACAAAACGATGTCCGTCCGATGTTTCGAGTTCCGCCTCTATACTCGGTAAATCGTCAGCTACGAAGTAGTGCGTCTCTACACGATGCATTTTGAGTCGCGTATACAAATGCATACCGTACGTATTATCTAAAGTTACTTTTTGGTAGTTTGGGTAAGCCTGCTCGAGCGGCCGCATGGCTTCTTCCCAAGCACTGTCGCTTTCCATCGTCAAGAACAAATCCGGATCCTCCTTCTCAATAAGATCTATAAAACGCTGAAAATCGGTATTATATTGATAAATATTACAAGCAATGATGCGTACCTTTTCCGATTTATGGCCTTCGGCATCTTTACTACGTTGACTTCTCCAAAACTTGGTATACCGAATAAAAACATATAAATGGAAGATAATCAGTGCCGCCTGAGCAGTCTGCAATGCCCACATCCACCCACTGATATGCACATAGAAAAAGGTAACCGGGAATACGATAAGTTGCAGGAAAAGGAGCTGCAACCGCATAAACTCTGGCACGCGAAATACCCAATGTTGATTCTGAATAAAGGGCAGAGTACTCAAGACGATCAGTAAGATCGACAAAACAAGTAAAGTGGTAAACATCGTAGTATTAAATTAGCAACTCACAGCAAATAAGCCATCTTCATAAATAGCATAACAAAAAGCCCCATCGGGTATACAGCTCGTATCTAATCCACTAAAAAGACTAAAAGCTGGTAATATTAATTGTGTATCGGATAATACAAAACAAGGAAATCGCATCGTACTTTTGCGGCCTACCGCAACATGCACACCTGGATGTAAATGACCGCTGACGGTGTGCGCCGTATCCGCAAATGGCCGATCACCATGCGTAAAATGAATATCTCGTAACACCAAGCTATCCGCCACCAGTCCAATTCCCAATTCCGCAAAAGTACGATCCGGCAGGCGATCGTGGTTTCCTTTGATCAATAAGAATTCACAGTTAATCGTTTTCAGAATAATATCACGCAATAAAGCGACTTCGGAATTCATTCCGGCATGCAGCAGATCACCAGTAATCACTACTTTTTCGGGTTGGTAATGATTGATCAGATATTGCAAGCGCTCCATATCACGCGTAGCCACCTGCTGAGGCAGTGCTATACCCGATTTGCGAAAATGGGCCGCCTTTCCTACGTGCAGATCAGACAGGATTATTGCCTTCTCGGCAGGCCAATACACGACTCGCTGATTCGTTAACTTCAATAGTTGCCCCGCAAAAGTAATCTCCTGTTCCTGTATGTTTTTCATCGCCTTCTTCCGGGTTTGCTTCCACTTTCCTGCATTCGGCGCACGCGTGTGGCCAAATCCTCACTAGAAAGTGATTGCCGCATGCTGTCTACCTTAATAGGAAAGCTCAACGGCGTGAAACCAGTCGCAAATTTAAAGATAATCTTGCTGGAATTTATACGTTTGAACGCGCTTTGCAATCGCGGTTCTTCCAGCTGTTGATTAAATACTTCTGCATATGCTTGTCGAAGGAGTAGATTTTGAGGATCGTGATCCTCTAAAACCTGAAAAATAATACCTGACGAGGATTGTAGGGATTTGTTGTTTTTCTGTGCTCCAGGAAATGTTTGTATCACCATGCCGGCTATCACTGCGATATCACGAAACTTACGCTTGGCCATCTCCGTCGCGTTAATACTCGACAGTACATCTTCCATCAAATTATCAGCGCTTAGTATCGCTCGCAATTGTGCCTCGCTGAGTGTGATCTCCGTGTCGGAGAATAATTCAAAACCGTAATCATTCATTGCCATCGAAAAGCTAATGGGAAAATAGCGACTAATGCGGTACGCCATTAAAGCGGCCATCACCTCGTGGATAAGACGACCTTCGAAAGGATACATGAACAGATGATATCCTTCTTTGGTCACGATTAATTCAACCAAAAATTCGTCTTCGGCAGGAATGTGTGAGAACGTCTGTTGTCTAGCGAAAAGCGGATGCAGAAAGCGTAGCTCTTGCTCTTTGGCCGATGGTTGTACAGATCGCGCTAATTTTTGCCGCAAAAAATGACTAAGATTAGAACTTAGTGGTAGCCGCCCTCCTAACCAACTTGGTGTAATTGCTTTGCCGGAAGACAAACGCACATAAGTAGTCATCTCTTTAATCCGCACTAATTCCAATACGCGACCGGCAAGGATAAATTTATCACCTGCCTTTAATTTAGAGATAAAATATTCTTCAATCATGCCTACATAGCCGCCAGAAGTGAATCGCACGCGCATCATCGCTTCGCTCACAATCACCCCGAGATTCATACGGTGCAACATCGCAATGCGACGTTTGGGCACCACCATCAAGCCTTCCTCATTCTCCACGACTTTATGAAATTCTTGGTAGTTCGCGCCGATCTGTCCTCCACGCGTAATGAAAAATAGACACCAAGACCATTCTTCTTCCGTGAGGTACGAGAATGCATGCGTATCTTTCATCGTGGACATCATCTCTGCTGGGCGAAATCCGCCGCCTAGAGCAATCGTCACTAAAAATTGAACCAACACATCAAAAGTTTGCACCATCGGATCGCGGGATTCAATCGTATTATTTTTAACTGCTTCCTTTAAAGCGGCCACTTCAATCAATTCTAACGAATGCGTGGGAACCACATAGATTTTAGAGACCTCAAAAGGTGAATGTCCGCTTCGGCCTGCGCGCTGCATAAAGCGAGCTACGCCTTTACTCGAACCGATCTGTATCACGGTATCGACCGGCTTGAAATCGACTCCTAAATCCAAGGATGACGTAGACACCACTGCTTTCAGTTTTCCTGCGCTCAGCGCATCTTCGATCCACTCTCGAATAGCGCCATCGATGGAGCCGTGATGCAAAGCGATCTGCCCTGCAAAGTCAGGATGTGCTTCAAGTAGCAGCTGATACCACATTTCACTTTGTCCCCTGGTGTTGGTGAATATTATGCTTGAACGACTTGCCAAAATGATGGGAACAACGTGTTCGGCCAATTTGCCGCCCATATGACCTGCCCAAGGTAATACTTCTACTTCATGAGGATATACTGGCTGTATATCTATCTGTTTCTTTTCGGTTGCTACAATCTTCAAGCCTTTCAAAGGCGCCGGAATCAATACTTCCAAGGCTTGATCGAGATTGCCAATGGTTGCTGTAATTCCCCAAATGCGCAACTTGCCGTACTGGTGACGCAAAAATGCGAGCGCCAATTCGACCATCACGCCACGCTTGGTACCGAGCAATTCGTGCCATTCATCCACCGCGACACAGCGCAAAGATTTGAAAAACTGATTTCGAGATTTCTGTGCCAACAAAAGGTGTAAACTTTCTGGCGTCACCAAAAGCACGTCTGGCATTTGTTTACTTTGCTGCTGCTTCCGCTTTACGTCGGTATCCCCATTTCGCACATCGACTATCCAATCCAAGCCAATGTCGCTGATAGCTTCCTGCATAGCGCGCGCTAGATCCTTAGCCAAACTACGAATTGGCGTAATCCAAATCAGCTTTAAGCCCTTTTGGTAATGATCTGGATGATTCATAAAATCTTGTAATACGGCCAGAAAGACGGAAAAGGTCTTGCCAAATCCTGTGGGAGCGACCACCATACCACTTTTGCCAGATGCATAGGCTGCCCATGTTTTCTCCTGAAAACTAAACGGCCGATTTCCTTTGTCTGCCATCCACTGTGCGATGATGGTGTAGCCATCTGTCTGGCTATTCTTCTTGACGGACATCCTCATGAAATCAGGTGCTGGAAGGGATTAATTTTTTAATTTCGTCAATATGGTCAATATCAGCTATTGTTTTGTCTTTACGCCAGCGAAGAATACGTGGGAAACGCAAAGCCACGCCAGATTTATGTCGATTGCTAAATGCTATTCCTTCAAATGCGATCTCAAATACTAACTCAGGTTTAACGGTACGTACAGGCCCGAATTTTTCGGTGGCGTTGCGATTAACAAAGCGACTAACTTCTTGAATTTCCTTATCCGTCAAACCAGAATATGCTTTGGCAATAGTCACCAATTCGTCGCCTCGCCGCACCGCAAAAGTGTAGTCGGTATAGTAGGCACTGCGTCGGCCACTTCCCTTCTGCGCATAAATCAGTACCGCATCGATAGTGAGTGGATCTACTTTCCATTTCCACCAATCGCCCTTTTTACGACCGCTGTGATAAGGCGAAGCCAAATGTTTGAGCATTAATCCTTCGCTATTACGCGAGCGCGCATCTTCGCGTATGGCAGGCAGTGTGCTCCATTCATCACCCTGTATTACTTCCGATAGGCGTAGCGACGGCGTAGCATGCCGTGAGACCAACAGCTCCAATTGAGCACGCCGTTCAGATAATGGACGAGCGCGCCAGTCCTCGTTATCATACTCCAATAAATCGTATAAAAAAACAGACACAGGGAGATCGGTCAGCATTTTTTTTGATATCTGTTTGCGATTCAATCGCTTTTGAAGCTCGCTAAATGGCAGTACAAGATCATCTTTTATAGCGAGCAGCTCACCATCAATCACAAAATCCTCTTCCCAGCCGGATAGTGCTGCTGCAATTTCAGGAAATTGTTCGGTCAAGAGCTCCTCACCTCGCGACCAAATAAAAACCTCACCGTCTCGCTTGATAAATTGCCCACGGATACCATCCCACTTATATTCGGCTTGCCATTCGGCACGAGATCCAAGATCGGGCAATGATTTTTCTAAAGCATAGGCCAAGCAAAATGGATACGGTTTCGATAGTTCTGTATCGCTGTAGTGCCCTTGCACCAATCGATCAAAAACCACTTCTTCCATATTCCACTGCCCCATTATGCTATGTGCCACTGCACTTTCGTCCATTCCGTAAAAACGAGCAAGGGCATTAATAAGCGTTTTGGAAGATACTCCAATCCGAAAACTACCGCCTAGCAGCTTATTAAAAATAAAGCGCTCTTGGGGCAAAAGGGTATCCCATGCCTGCAAAACAAAAGCTTTCTTATCGTTTTCGGATTGACTCTTTAGTAGAAGGATATCCGTCATCCATTCTGACAGGCTGCGCTCCACGACGCAGGATGGTGGCGGCAATACTAAAGCAATCGTTTCACCGAGATCGCCCACTGCCGAATAAGATTCTAAGAAAAGCCATTCAGGAATTTGTGTCACCTCCATCGCCCAGGATTTTAATAACGTAGTGTTTAATGGGCGTTTGGGGCGCTTCCCTGTAAATAGTGCCAGAAACCACAACTTATCTTTCTCCTCGCCATCGCGCAAAAACTGCTGGATCGCATCTAATTTGGCCGTCGTTTTGTTGGTACTATCTAGAGCAAAAATCAACGCTGCAAATGCTTTCATGATTGTACCTCCTTATGTTCCGGACTATCTTCCTCTTCTTCTTGTCCATATTCGGTAGGCACTACATCTGCCGCGATGCCAATCTCATTCAGATATTTTGCAAACACCGCAGTTTGTCCGTGTGTCACGTGCACCTGTTCGGCACCTGTGGCTTTTACCGCTTCTATCAGTCCTTCCCAATCGGCATGATCGCTAATGGGAAAGCCTGCATCTGCACTACGCCATCTTCTGGCACCACGCACTTGCATCCAGCCTGAACAGATGGCATGTGCCATATGTGGTATTTTCTTGATAACCTTAGACTCCAATAAGGATGGCGGCACAATCACAATACCTTGATCCAAATGCTTGACATCTTCTCGAAGGTCTACAATTTCGTACTTGGGCAACCGCACGCCAATTTGTTCGAAAGCGCGGTTCAATTTACCGATGGAGTAATGAACATACAAGGGACCTGCCTCTTCCAGCGCTTGCATAATTCGCTGCGCTTTGCCCAAAGAATAACCGACAAAAACAGACGTCTTTTGCTGTGCCTGATTGTGCTGTACCCACTGCTGCAATTGATGATTCTGTGTGGCAATTGGCTGCCATCGGTAAATTGGCAAGCCAAATGTGCTTTCGGTTACGAATTCATGGCACTTGACAGGTTCGAACGGTGTAGAAAGACCATCTTCTTGGATTTTATAATCGCCCGATACTACGGAAACTTTTCCTTTATATTCTATTCGAATCTGTGCTGATCCGATGATATGTCCTGCGGGATGAAGCGAGATTTTGACGCCGTTGCGAGAAATTACTTCATGATACTCTACGCCTTGTACGGCAATATCGGCACCAATTCTGCTTTGTAAAATAGGCACGGTATAATGATGACACAGATAATTTTTCATGCCCCACTTGGCATGATCTGCATGACCATGCGTAATGATGGCATAATCTACCGGCCTCCACGGATCGATATAAAATTTGCCTGGCTCACAATAGATTCCTTTATCAGTAAATGTCAACATAGTACAACATGCAACATGAAATTTGCCTGTTTTGTTTGCTGATCTCCACAATGAAAAGGTTTATATAAAACGCATTTCTGTTGCTTTATGAATGAGCGATGCTACATTGTTGACCTTGAATTTTTGAAGTAAATTTCTACGATGACTTTCGACCGTGAGCGGGCTAATGAACATATTTTCGGCGATATTGCCCGTCGTCAATCCTTTCGCAAGCAACAAAAGAATCTCTTGTTCACGCCGTGTTACGATTGGCACCGTTTGATCCGATTGCTTAAGCATTTCTTGCATCTCATGGGCAACAATTTTTTCTCCGCAACAAACGGCTTTAATAGCGTCAATCAATTCCTCTGATGATACATTTTTCAGCAAATAACCAGAAGCTCCATTTTGTAGCATCCGACTAGCTACGCTCGCTTCATTAAGATTGCTGATCGCAATAACCTGTACTTGTGGATACTGCTTTTGTAGGATCTGTATCGCATCGAATCCATCCATTTCTGGCATATTAATATCCAATAAAACGACATCTACAGCTGTTTTATCAAGATAAGAGAGCGCTTCGCGTGCATCTTCGAAAGATTGTTTTAACTGTATGTCATCTGCCCCGGCCAAGATATACTCAAAGCCGCGTAGCACTAAAGGGTGATCATCTACGACAATTACTTTAATTTGTTCAGCCATGTTTGTTGAGTGTTATATGAATAGAAACACCTTTTCCAGGTGCGGTATCGATCTCCATATGTCCATTGAGCATATCTACTCTATTCCGAATATTTTGAAGACCAATACCACGTGTCGGTTCTTGGAGTATTTCTCGGTCAAAGCCCCGCCCATTATCCTCAATAGATAGGTAAAATCTGGTCTCATGCTCGCTACATTGCAGCAGCACATGAGACGCTTGGCTATGACGTACTGTATTCGTCAACAGTTCTTGGGCGATACGATATACGCCAGTCAAAAACTGCGGAGTATAGTTCCCGGATAAGTCCGACGCACGAAAATCAACCTTTAAGTCGGCATTTTGCATACTTCGGCACAGATCGCTAAGTGCCGCTGTTAGCCCCAAGGTGCGCAATGATTCGGGCATCATATTTCGAGCTACTCTTCGTACCTCATCGACCGAGTAATCTACTTGTTGGATCAATTGCTGTAATCGGTCATCTTGTATCGGCTGAGCTGATTTGTTAGCTGCTGCTGATTGGGATACAATAGCCGAAAGTTTAAGCTTGATTCCCGCCAAGATACCGCCTAAACCGTCATGCAGATCTCTTGCAATGCGACTTCTTTCCTGTTCTTCGCCATGCGCCATCGCGTGTAGCAGGTGTAATTTTTCCTGTTGTGCGTGTATACGTTTACGATTACGCATACTACTATACCCAATAAATACAAACATTAGTAACAGGATTAAGCAGAATAATAAACTGACAATCCAGCCTCTTGTACGAATAAGTGTAAGCTCCTGTGCCTGATTCTTTTCTTTTGTGATCAACAGTTCTCGTTCTTTCTCCGCGGTCTGATACTTCTTTTCGAGTTCTAAGATTCTCGTCTCATTAGCATCTACTGCCATGCTGTCGACCACAGCCGCATATTTTTGATACCAGCTCGCTGACGCTTTATAATTCTTAAGATCATTTTCTACTATGGCGAGGTTATAATAAATCCGCTGCTTATTGCGCAAGATCGGGGTACGCTCTACATAGGGTAATACTTGTAATAGTGCTTGCTTGGCTTGCGCAACACGACCAGCATCGTAATAAGCTTCATATTGATCAAATAATACGGTAGCTGTCATTGATTCGCTTCTCATCGCGCGAGCCATTGCTAGACCTTTCTCAAATTGTACAAAAGCTTTTTCCCAGTCCCTTTTCTTTTTCCAATAACTGCCATATACGGTATAATACATCGGTCCATAGGTAGAATGCGGTATGGATTGCAGCGTTTTGGCAGCTTGCTGAAGCAGTACCTCAGCCTGATTAAGATGTTGTTGAAAAATGGCATTTCTAGCGGCGTTGACATAAGCGGTGAGCCGATGTTCATCATTTGCGCCCTCTGCTTGCAACATCGTTATAGCACTTTTGTAGTAATCATCGGCTTTTTTGTAATCCTGCATATTCATCAAAGCCATTGCCACATTCTGATAATTACTTCCTAACAACGATGTATCTCGGATGGCAGTAGCCATTGGTATGACCCGATTTATTAGCGCTTCGACGTATTCTCGTGCACGACCTTCTCGCTGTAAGATGGCGCCATAGCTTGACCATAGGCGTATACGATAGCGTGTAGCACGTTCGTGGTTTACGGATTTCAGACTTTTTTCGGCTGCCATATATAGTTGCTTTGCCTTGTCCGGATTGGCATCAAAATTGGCCGACGCTTTGTAAAAACTTAAAACACCTTGGAGAAAAGCCTGATTTTTGTCTTTAGGAAATAGCTCCTCGGCTTGCTTGATGTACAAAAATGCTTTAGCAGTATCATAATCTCCCCAAAAGAAGCTCAAATCTAGCAGGGCAAAAGCTTTTTCTTCGTTGTCTGGCAGTGCATGGATGGTCTTATATATGCTGTCTCCATACTGTTTGATATCTTGCATGGACTGTGCCATACCAACGTAAGTAAACAGTGTTAGCAAAAAACAAATAAACCAACGAAAAATGCGCATAGCGTAAGATGTATTCACGTAAGACGTAAGTTACAGAATTAGCAGCACATATTATATTGGCTAGCGCCAAATGACTTGTCCACCTGCCATTTCCGTTTTTTCATCTCTCCAAATCACAGGTATTACTCCTGCTGAATTAGCTGCGACCGGATCTACATTGTATATTTTGCCGTCGTTCGGTATGATCTTCAAATCCCAAACATATCCAAACGGACCTGTCTGCCTATAATTAGAGCCTACTAAGATGTGTTTACCATCTGGGGAGAATACTCCTTCTGCTTCTTTAAAATTGCTTTCTGTAATCTTAACTGGCTCGGATCCGTTCATGTCCATAGTATGCAAATGATTGCCGATACGAACCAGAAGCTGCGTACCAGCCGGATTGACGGCAAGATCGCCCCAGTCATCATAAGTCATCTCTTTAACTAATTGACCAGATGTATAAGGTGGATTTAGGCGGATAATGTAATTCTTGTGAGTAAGCAATAAGCTATTGCCGGGTAGCCACAGTCGCGTGGCATTGAAATCAAACGGCTCGCCATTAATATCGTTAATGCGGGTTACGAATTCACCATTTCGCTTGACGATGGTAATACCATCTTCTTTGTCATTAGACGTAATGAGGATATGACTTTTATCATGTGATAGATAACCTTTACAGTAGGCGTTCAAAGCCGGACTATGGTACACGAAGTTTTCCAGAATGGCATTATCAGACATTTTACTAATGGTAAAACGAATCGGGTAAACACCTACTGTACTTTCGTTCATCACGGTCAATCTTTCTTGGCCATCTCTGGAAACATCAAAACTATTCAGGTCGCTATTATTCGGAATAAATGCGCCGCCAGAACCAGCTGGCATATTAAATCTTAAAATTCCATCTGTCGCCCAATCATAATAAATGGTACCAGAAAGGCTAGCTAATCCACCCGCATTATCATGATCACCAATGCCATTATCTTTCGAACAGCCGACAAAAACTGATATGACAAAAAAGATGATGCCGTACGCTCGTACGGACGAAAAAGATGTTTTCATAAAGTAATTTTTTAAGTGCGCTATCTAAACTTAAATTTCGCATAATAAGTTTTGCAGCACAATCCATGGAAACCAGTATTTTTGTACAAAGCCATTTGCTATGCAAGAAACTGACCGCTCCCCAAAAAAATATACTCCGATGCAGGCGAAAGCTAAAGCAGAAAATTTTTGCGCGTTTCAAGAACGCGCACAACAAGAGGTACGTGATAAATTATATAGCTGGGGACTGCATAAAAATGATGTAGAAGCCACGATCAGTCAGCTTATTGAAGACAATTTCTTGAATGAGGAACGCTTTGCACGAGCGTATGCTCGTGGCAAATTTAAGATGAAGGGCTGGGGAAGGATCAAGATCAAACAAGGCTTAAAAATAAAGCAAATATCTGCTCCTTTAATCCGGATCGCTATGGAAGAAATTGATTCACAAGAATACTTTGCGACGCTGGAATCACTAATACACAAAAAAGAATCGTTACTTCGGGAGGCGGATGATTTCAAAAGAAAACATAAACTTTTTCAGTACGCTATCGGTCGAGGGTATGAATCAAACTTAATTGCGGAGGTGATGGACTCCCGAAGCGAATAGCTGCTATGATAAATCTTCTCGGTGTGTAAATTCGGACAATAATTCAGCACTATATTGTTGCCAAAGCGAAAGTTTAATTTCTTTCTGACGAATCTTTGAAGTATGCAATTCTTCTGCAATTAATGTGTTGAAGTAAGTATAAATCGAAGCTTTTGATTGATCCCCTTGATAACCAACCTGGCAAAGCATACCTTGTAAATACATTCGATAATATTTGCAAGCAAACTCAATGGGATTGGATAACGAAATGTTCTTCCCTACTAGTTCATTGTAATAGCTACATAAGGCATGTAGGTAGTCAGCAATTAGATCAGCGTTAATCGCTTTTTGGTAATCAGTCTTATATTCGATTTTTACTAATTTTAGCGTTTCCCCAATTCGCTTATTCAATTTCATAATTCGTTAGATATTAGTTTTTTAAAAAACAAATATATTATATAAATAATATATTTTAAAATAAATAACTATTATAGCAAGCAATTATAAAATAACGAAAGTTAAATCAGCGCCACACACAAAAAATCATGTGCGGCGCTAATTTAACTCCTTGAAATTTAAAACTTTGCGCTTCAGTACGTAAAGACAGCGCTATTTTGAAAGGTCTCGTAATCCCTTGATTGTATCATGGGCATCTTGAATGTCCTTTGCTTGTTTTGTCAATACTTCACGAAGATCCGCAGTAACCGTTTCATCTTCTAAAGCTTTTTTGTAAGCAGCTTTTATTGCGTCTTCACCGCGTTCGGCCTCGTCAAGAATCGTCTTGCGATCACCAGATGTGAATAGGGATTTAATATCGATCCATGCGCGGTGCAATGTGCCTGCAACACTTTTATCCGTCTCTACGTCTTCACCGAGTTTACCTACCTCAGCACTAAGCTCTTGTGCGAAGCGTCTACTTTGATCAGCGTATTGCGTAAATAATTCACGCAGATCCACATTTTCGTCTCCAATATCTTCATTAGCTTTGTTAAAACCAGCTACCCGATCATTATTAATTTCGATCAAATCGTGTAAAATATCTACTTTCATCATGATTAATTATTTTTACGACGGCGACTATCAACCGTCCAAGATTCAACACGTATTTTACGATATGGTTTTACTACGCTAGTTCGAATTGGTTACTTTAACAAAAATTTAAGATTCAGCGTTCCATTATCCGACTATAATTCAAAGCGTACACGAATCACTGGAAATTACGATTTAAATTGCTACGAACTTTTACTTAACTCTAGTAAGGCACTCTGTATCTCCCTATCGAGTTTGTTGGCAGCTTCGATAATCATATTGATCTCCTGCTGCTGCGGTGCGCTTCCAAGTTCTTTCCATATCTGGGTAATCCCCAAAATGGACGATACTGGACCACGAAATCGATGGGATTGTAAATCATTAATCCACTGTATTCTCTTCCTATCTCGCAACGAGATGTGATTTTCAGTATTTTCCGGCAAGATGGGCAAAGCGTGATAAGATACGCCAATTAGCTTACCTGAGAGATCGTATGCCGGACTAAAGTGACAATACGACTGGACACCGCCCCAACAAATACCATATTTAATTTCTTGAGAAATGCTTTTGCCATCTAAGGCTTTATAATAATTTTCAATAAAATCAGACTTGGTTTGAGGCCCAAGGTAATCTCTAATATCATCACCAGCTTTGATCTCAAGTTGCAAATTCTCACAGATTAATTGCGATAGGTATGGATGGCAGGTAACAACTCGAAAATTTTTATCTAATAATAATGTGACCACCGTCTTGCCATCAAAAAGCTTTTCTCGACGAATAACCTCTGCTTCTGGATCATCAAGCGAAAGACCAGTATTCAAATCTATCGTATTGTTCTCAACTAAGCTGGACAATTTTTTGACAACTGTTTTCAGCAATTCGAGCTGTATACTGGATATTTTATTGGGTGCATCATGATATATGCATAGGAAAGCCAGCAAATTTCCATTTTCACAATACAAAGGTACGCCAACATAGAAAAGTATTCTCAACGATTCATTCCCCAGCAAAATTGGTGATAAAAGTGGTAAGTTTAGTACATCTTCACATACCACCAGATCACTTCCTTGTTGTAACCTATACAGTAAAGAATCCGCTTGATCTATTCTATCCAGTTCAAATCCATAACTGCAATAATTATATTGATGCCCTTCACGTAATTGCGCGATGGTCGCAAATCTAGCGCCACAAACTTTGGCAGCTGCGGCGATGGCGTCTCTTATCTCTTGATTGTTAGCAATATCAACGCTAAGCTGGGGTTGCGCTGGAACAGCCTTTGTTGGCAATCTTTCTGGCATTTTATGATTGATAATTTTCGTAAGAGATAATTCTTTTCTCGTGTTGGCTAACTAATGCTAAGGTATGTCGTCGTGATTATCTGTCCAGCAAATTTGCATAAAATTTTCCCTAATCAAAGGCTTTGTTAAATAACTATCGACTTCTTTTTTAGATAAGCTACGGAAGCTGTCTTCTGGGGATACCGAAGAACTCACGATATATAGCTTACTATTAGTAAGCAACTGTTGATTACTTAGATGGTCCACCAATTCCCAACCATTCATCAATGGCATATTGATATCCACAAGTAGAACATTCGGCAGCACATTTCCTGCATTATTTTGTTCCATAAAATACGCCAAAGCCTCTTTTCCATCGTAGAAGCTTATAAAATCCAAATCCTTACATAATGCCGCCAAATTCACTTTGCATACATAATGAAAGATTGGATCATCATCTACGACACATATTATCATCTTTGATTTTTTAGCCATAATTTATACTACAAAGTACCGTATTGAAATATATTGGAATGCCTGGTTGTTACATAGTATTCTTTAAAGATTATAATTTAAAGGTACCGATTGATAATAATTTTTCATTTTTTTTCCACATAACAATAAGATTTTGTAGATCGCTTATGTTTGCCATTAGCCATTAGTGTTGGATACGTTTGCAAACTAATTTTCTCAGATAATGATATTATTTTAGTTATTTATATGTCACAACATCATGTAATACTTGTTTCATAACAGGTATAAATTTCCATTAAACCACTTTTAGACGTATTTATACCCGATTTAAGCGGTCATTATAATCAATTGCCGCATTCTTAATATTTTCGCGGAGACAACATTTAAATGGCATCTAAAGTTATAATTGCGGACACAATTGATCTCTACAGATTTAGTCTGATAGGTGTCATTAGAGCGTGTAGTACTGATATCGAAATATTCGAAGCTACAGACGTGGCTGAAGTACTCGAAATACTCAAGAACAACGATATTTCAATCGTATTCATAAATATTAATATGTTGGATTTAAATGATCCAACCATACTAAAATACCTTAATAAACTCCAAGTCGTACTGGTCAAAGATAGTCGCTCTACAGATGTGTTAGACGAAAACAATTTACCATTCGTAGCTCGGACGATAGAATTAGAAAATAGTCTAGAATCCAGTAAAGCTGCGATTATCGAAATACTAAACAACTAGCTTTAAATAAATTCATCAGGTGTGAAGCAGCTTAGCTATTCGTGAGCTAGTGCAACTTTTAGTAACTATTCTTTTTTGACCAGGCCACAATTAAACGATTCATCATTCCATAACGTTGCGCACCTTCGGGTTGATTATTATGCTGTAGATAATGATTGTAAAAAATACCCGAAATATAATTGACTGTACCGTTGTATTTCGACCAGAACTCCCTTTCATTTTGCATATCTCGCAAAATTTGAGGATGCAATAGTGCAACATAATGTTTAAAAGACTCGGGTTGTGCAACACGCATCGCAGCCAACAAAGATTGGATGGCCGAATAATGTGCGCTGTATGCATACCAGGGATTAGGGTGCTGTGCTAGTATTTGAAAAGCGATAAAATTACATTCATCTTCAAATCCTATTCCCATCTGGTGCGCCAGCTCGTGTACTACCGTGAACGGAAAACTTGGCCAAGGCGTTAAAGCATTTATGTGTGCTTCATGTGTGAAAGGATTGAAATAGCCATTTACCGCAAAGTATGATACCAAATGGCTCGATATTGGATATTTAGCATGGATATTCTTCTTTCGTAATACAGCGTCGAAAATCGTATCATTAGCCATAACATGTTCCAATTGTTCCTTATTTTGGTCATAATCTATCGCTCCGTCATCCACTTGCTTTCGCAGCACATTTGCACGACGAATCAAGCTATCTAAAACAACTTCGTATGCACTTGCAGGAATATGGTCAACTTCCAGATTGTAGGTTGCGGCCAACGGCTGCCGATAGTAATTCAATCCCCAACCGACGTAAAACAAATGATGAAGTACCATCGTCATCGTCACAAATTGAAGTCCGGATCGCCCGGCACTCTGCCATTGCCTTAAGATTAAAAAACGAACTACTCGCAGACATAGCATGAGCAAGCTGCACAAGGCAGCCACATAAAACAAATCGCCTACACTAAAAGGCAACCAACTAAAAAGGATCGTAGGAACATAACTATATATCGGGTAAAAGTGATTAGAATATAACCATTCTACACGTGCTGCATCTTGCACGAAAAAAAAACCGAAGATGCCCAGCAAGACACCCACTCCTATTAACCAGTAATACAGACGATTATTTGACCTTTGCGATCGCATAAGCTATTGTTCGTTATCGAAATACAATTTATAGAAATTCATGCCACGCTCTTCATCGTATCCTCTTTCGATATAATCGCGCTTTCCATGAATATAAATATGAAAATTTTTATCCAATTTAACCACTGATTTATAGTCAGATGCCATCTTTTTAACTGCACCAGCAGCTATTTCAAAATTTGCCTGAAAAGGCATATCCAGCTCTTCGCCTACCTGATCGCGGTAGTCTTTAAACAGAGAAATCGCCTGTGCGTTGCCCAATACTTCACCCGAAAATTCCTCTTCCTCAAAAGTATCATGCGCTTTGAAGTAATTCATAGAACGGTTAAGCAAATCTGCTTTTTCCGCTTTATCCATTTCAAAAACTTCATCAATCTTCTCATTGACAAAGTTTTTATACACTTTCAAAAAATTACCCGTCTGCTGAAAATTGTCGTCCCGTACCCGCAGTTGCAAGAAATCATCTTTCCAATATACGGCGTCTGAGCCATTGGTCTGATCCGTTACCAATACTTTATAACCTTGTTCGGCATCCGCTTTTACAATCACCACACCTTTGTCGAGTTTGTTGATATTGATCGCTTCCTGCTCGTAATCCAATCCAAATCCGCCTTGCTCCGGGTATACTTTCAGATAAGCTTCTTTATTCTCTGATTTAAAGATTCCTACAGCAGATCCCTCCTCACCTTCCATTTGAATATTTTTCAGTGCGACCACATACAATTCACCGGATTTGATATTGGGATGCGAAGATACCTCGTATAAATGCTTTGTTACCTGCTCCGAAAATTCATGAAATGGCATTTTCCCGTCGAAAAATGCATGCGCAAAATGATAGACTTCATTGAGTTGCAAATCTTCATTGGGATGAAAAAAGCGGTATACTTCCTTCACTTTCGCGAAAGGCTTCATAAAATATTGCATCAGCAAATCCGGTAGTACTTCGTCTTGACTCAAGTCAATCGGCTGTTCCGACAAGGCATAATATTCGTCGCGAGCTTTGTTGCCCACACGATGGATAGATAATGATTCGAACGTAGCGTCTTGATGAAAAAACATGCTTATTGAAATTTAAATAATAATAGTGTAGTTATAAATGGTACAAGTCGATCGCTGTGCGGTAAGTGCTTACATGCGCATCTACGATATGGCGCAAAACTTCGGAATATCCGCCGCCCATACTGACTTGCACAGGAGCTTGATACGCGCGGCACAACTCGAATACGATTTGATCACGCTGCCGACAACCTTCCGCTGTCAATCCCAATTTACCTAGCTTATCGGTTGCCAACACATCTACGCCAGCTTGGTAAAATACAAAATCGGGTTTCACCTGCTCAAAAACAGGATTCAATGTCTTCGACAGTTGCGCAAGATAATCCGCGTCGCCGATGCCATCGTCCAACCCAACATCACAGTGCGATTGCTCCTTTATGAAAGGGTAATTTTTCTCCCCGTGCATCGAGAACGTAAAGACACTGCGATGATCCCTAAATATATGTGCTGTGCCATTTCCCTGATGTACATCCAGATCCACGATCAAAATTCGATTTGCAAGCTTCTGATGTTGCAAGTACGCAGCAGCGACGGCTTGATCATTGAGCAAGCAAAATCCTTCTCCGAAATCACGACCCGCATGATGCGTACCACCAGCAGCGTTGAAAGCCACGCCATATTGCAGCGCATAATGACAGGCTTTTATCGTACCATCGACGAGCAGTCGCTCGCGAATAATCAAGGATTCGGACAAGGCAAAGCCAATGCGGCGAACCATTTTGGCATCCAAGGTGAGATGGAGCAAATGATCCACATAGTCGGAATCGTGCGCCAAACAGAGTGTGGCGCGATCTGCCCATATCGGTTCAAAGAAATTGTCTTTAGCTGCCAATCCTTCGTGCATTAATTGCTGCGGTATCAGTTCGTACTTTGCCATCGGAAACCGATGATTGTCGGGAACGGGATGTACATAAGCTGGATGATAGGCAATTTTGAGCACAGCGAATGAATTACTTTTTGAGTAATGCTTTGCAAATTTTGCTGACCAAACCTGGTCCTTCGTAGATAAAGCCAGTATACAACTGAATTAAAGCGGCACCAGCTTCTAATTTTTCCAATGCATCCGCAGCGGAATGAATACCGCCAACACCAATCACTGGAAATGCTCTGTTAGATTTTTGAACCAAATAACGGATCACTTCTGTAGAGCGTTTGGTCAATGGTTTTCCGCTCACACCGCCTGTTTCTTGCACTAAGCCTGGATCGCTTTTTAGTCCGTCACGAGAAATTGTTGTATTCGTAGCAATCACGCCGGAAATCTTTGTTTCTTGTACGATCTCGACGATATCATCCAATTGGCTATCGGTTAGATCAGGAGCTATTTTTAACAAAATTGGCTTCGCGACGTCTTTTTGTAAGTTAGCCGCTTGCAAGGTGTTTAAGATATGCATGAGTGGCTCTTTTTCCTGCAGTTCTCGCAAACCTGGTGTATTTGGCGAGCTCACATTGACCACAAAATAATCAACATAACTATACAAGGAATGAAAACAGTACAAATAATCATCGACCGCCTGTTCGTTTGGAGTCAACTTATTCTTACCAATATTACCACCAATGATCAAGCTGCCTTTATTTTTAAGATGTTTTAAGCGACCTGCCGCCACATCAGCACCTTGATTGTTGAAACCCATGCGATTGATAAGCGCTCCGTCCGGAATCAGGCGAAACATGCGCGGTTTATCATTGCCAGGCTGAGGTTTTGGTGTTACGGTTCCTATTTCGATAAATCCAAAACCGAAAGAAGCCATTTCTTCTATGTACGATCCATTCTTGTCAAACCCTGCAGCAAGTCCGACAGGATTCTTAAACTTCAAGCCAAACACTTCTCGTTCCAGACGACGATCTTCGACCGCATACGAAGCTTTCAATACTGCTTTTGAACCCCATATTTTTGACACTTTAGAAAGTCCACCGGTCACCAAATGATGCGCCGATTCTGGATCCATTTTAAAAAAGAATGGTTTGACGAGTTTATACATAGTACGGCAAATTTAACCAAAGAAGCAGAAATATTCACTACTTTTGCGGAAATGATCTCGATTAATAATTTAACATTTGAAATAGGTGCAAGAGCATTGTACGACGATGCCAACTGGCATATTAAGCCGGGTGATAAAGTCGGACTGATCGGTGCCAATGGAACCGGAAAATCTACTTTACTGAAGATAATCGTAGGCGAGTATACTCCTACCTCGGGCACCATCTCCATGGCCAAAGATCTAAAAATCGGCTATCTCAATCAGGATTTACTTTCCTACCATTCGGAGAAGAATATTGTGCAGGTGGCAATGGAAGCCTTTGAACGCCAAAATCAGCTGCATGAGGAAATAGAAAATTTGTTACAGAAATTGGAAACTGATTATTCGGACGACATACTGAACAAATTGAGCGACAAACAAATGGAGTTCGAAGCATTGGATGGCTACAACATTGAGTTTCGTGCAAACGAGATTTTGGCCGGTCTTGGATTTTCCGAAGAAGAGCAAAAACGGCCTTTGGCGACGTTCTCCGGAGGTTGGCGCATGCGTGTTATGCTTGCTCGTATCCTACTCCAAACCCCAGACATTTTGCTTCTGGATGAGCCAACCAACCACATGGATTTACCTTCTATCAAATGGTTAGAAAACTATCTTGGTGCGTTTGAAGGTGCTATCGTGATCGTTTCGCACGACCGATATTTCTTGGATAGAATTATCAACAAAACGGTCGAATCGCGCAAAGGAAAGCTGACTCTGTATGCGGGCAACTATTCTTTTTATCTGGAGGAGAAGTCGCTTCGCGAAGAATTGCAGGGAAATCAGTTCAAGAATCAGCAGGCGAAGATCAAGCAAGAAGAAAAGTTGATTGAGCGTTTCCGTTCGAAAGCATCCAAAGCTAAGATGGTGCAGTCGCGCATCAAGGCGCTGGATCGTATGGAAAAGATTTCGGACGTAGACGATGATAATCCTGAAGTAAACTTCAGCTTCAAATTTTCGAAACCTTCGGGTCGCCACGTAGTGACTTTAGAAAACATTTCGAAAAGCTATCCCAATATTGAAATCCTGCGCAATGCGGATGGATTGATCGAAAAGGGTGATAAAATCGCACTTATCGGCGCCAATGGTAAAGGTAAATCTACCCTGCTCCGCATCGTGGCCGATGATGACACCGAATTCACTGGCAGCAGTGTAAAAGGGCATAATGTGTCGCAAACCTTTTTTGCACAGCATCAGCTCGAAGCCTTACATTTAGAAAACTCCATTCTACAAGAGCTTCAAAACTTCGCTCCTAAGCACACCGAAACGGAGATCCGTTCGATCTTGGGTTGTTTCTTGTTTACCGGCGATGATGTTTTTAAGAAAATTAAAGTCCTATCCGGAGGCGAAAAATCGCGTGTGGCTTTGGCAAAAGCATTAACGGCCGATGCCAACTTTTTGGTGCTGGATGAGCCTACCAATCACTTGGACATGGCTTCGGTGAATATTTTGATTCAGGCATTACAACAGTACGAAGGTACTTTGATCGTCGTGTCGCACGATCGATATTTCTTAGATCATGTAGCCAACAAAATCTGGTACATCGAAGATAAAGACATCAAAGAATATCCTGGCACGTATCAGGAATACGAAGTATGGAATAGTAAACGCACGTTGAAACCTGCTTCATCTGAGAAGAAAGAGGAAAAACCGAAGTCCGAAAAGAAGGTAAAGCCGGCGTTAACAAGCGATTCGAAGGTGCAACTCCAAAAGAAAAACAAAGAATTAGCTCAGTTAGAAGCTGAGATCGCAACAGCAGAAAAAGAGGTAACTCAATTAGAATCGGTATTAGCGCGTGAGGAGGTTTTCTCAGATGCCGAAAAACTAAAAATGGCTACCAGAGAATATAATTCTTCAAAAGCGGCTTGGGAACATTTGCAAACAAGGTGGGAACAATTAGCTGAGGAAATTATGGAATTGGAGAGTTAGATCAATCCTTATTCACTGATTATCAGTTACTATTATTGCTCTTATGTAGATCACTACGAAGCCCGATTAATCAGGTTCTTCGTAGTGTTTTTCCAGCGCTGCAACTAAAAAAATTTCCGCCAGATCAAAAAATAAAACGTTTTCCGTAATTCGTTGTTGTAAACGTATTATGGAAAAATCTGAGAAGATGGCTATCATGCGAAAAACCGCGCTGATATCATTTGTTGTTTTAATTTTTATACTGTTTGCTTCCCTGTTTGTTAAAACATTTAGCATACTGCTTTTATTATTTGGTGGACTTTTATTCTCCATTTTCTTTCAAGCAATCTCTAATCGTATTCATGGTTGGACTGGTTGGCATAAAGGAATCACTCTTACTTTAGCCTTTTTTCTGGTATTTGGATTTATCTCAGGCGTAACGTACCTCATCGGAAACACGATGGCCCAGCAGTACGAACAGTTTAAAGAGGGCATTCCTAAGACGGTGAAAAGTGTTGAGTCATATTTGGATGACACCAGCTGGGGCGATAAAGTAAAAGACATGAGCCCGTCGATGGAAGACAATGGAGATCAAGTGATGCAGCACGCTGGACGTTTTTTCAAATCTACATTTGGATTTTTTGGAGACCTCTACGCGGTAATCTTCTTAGGATTATTTATCATGATCTCGCCCAAAGAGTATAAGAACGGCATTGTCACATTAGTGCCTCAACGCTACAAACCAAAAGCAGATCATATTCTAACAAAAATGGGTAGTGATCTTAAAGTTTGGCTAAAAGCTCAAATGCTAGAAATGGCCTTTGTATTTACGCTAACGGCTATTGGCGCATTGCTTCTTGGTGCTGAACTTTGGCTTATCTTGGCTATTATTGCCGGTACGCTTACTTTTATCCCAAATATTGGTCCTACATTAGCATTAATACCTGCTGCTTTGGTTGGGTTGATGGATGGGCCAGAAATGGCATTGTGGCTTGTCGGTTTATTTCTACTTGTTCAATTATTAGAGTCAGGTGTTTTCGGGCCATTTGTAAGGAAGAAAATGCTTTCTTTGCCACCAGCATTAGTATTATTCTTTCAGCTTTTGCTGGGCAGTCTTGCTGGTGCGTGGGGTATTTTATTTGCTACACCAATTTTGGTTATACTGATCATTTTGGTTAACGAAGTATATTTGAAAGGCATGTTAGAACAAGAGCCTGAGACAGATGAATAAATAGTGTAGTAACAAATAAAGCGGCGCCGAATTGACTTCGGCGCCGCTTTATTGTTGTTGTACATGAGTTATATTACAATGTTGATTATCTTCCCTTTAACGAAGATGATCTTACGAATAGGTTTACCATCTATATAACGTTGAACCTCTTCATTGGCTAGCACCAAATCTTCAACTTCTTTAGCGTCCAGATCCAAGGCCAAAGGCAGATTTAATCTTGTCTTTCCATTCACAGAAACGGGATAGGCAAACTCCGACTCTACCAAATATTCCGGATTGAATGCGGGATATGACGCGTAAGAGATTGTTCCTTTTGGCTGCCCCATCAAGCACCAGAGTTCCTCTGCAATATGTGGAGCATAAGGTTGTAGCACAATCACCAAATCCTGTAGAATTTTGATTTTGTTACATTTCAGATCCGTCAGCTCATTCACACAAATCATAAAGGCAGATACCGAGGTATTGAAGGAGAATCGTTCAATATCATCTTCCACCTTTTTGATAATTTTGTGCAAGGCTTTGTATTCCGCTTTTGTAGGCTCTTCGTTAGAGATATGAAAATTACCCTCGGCATCGTGAAACAAACGCCATAGTTTTTTAAGGAATTTATAAACGCCTTCAATACCATTTGTATTCCATGGTTTTGATTGCTCTAATGGTCCTAAGAACATTTCGTACAAGCGCAAGGTGTCTGCGCCGTATTGTTCAATAATGTCATCTGGATTCACCACATTGAACTTCGATTTCGACATTTTCTCGACTTCGTGCCCACAATGGTATTTGCCATCTTCCAAAATAAATTCTGCATCAGCAAAATCCGGACGGAAAGCTTTGAATTTTTCTAGATCCAACACATCGTTAGATACGATATTAACATCTACGTGCAAGGCCATCGTTTGGTAATCGCCTTTCAAACCGTAAGAAACAAATTTATTTGTGCCTTTGCCTTCGGCATCCATTATGCGGTACACAAAGTTGGAGCGCCCCTGAATCATTCCCTGATTGATCAGTTTTTTGAAAGGCTCCTCTTCTCCTTGACAACCCCAATCTTTCAAAAATTTGTTCCAGAATCTTGAGTATAATAAATGGCCTGTAGCATGCTCTGAACCACCGATGTATAAATCGACAGACTTCCAGTAATCTACTGCTTCTTTAGAGGCGAAGGTATTGGGATTTTGTGGATCCATATAACGAAACCAATACCACGATGAACCTGCCCAACCCGGCATAGTACTTAACTCGTACATATTTTCACCTTTGTATCTCCAATCATGAGCTCGACCCAAAGGCGGTTCGCCAGTTTCTGTTGGCAGATACTTATCCACTTCTGGCAGCAATAACGGCAACTCTTCTTTATCAATCAAATAAGGCAAACCATCTTTGAAATAGATCGGAACTGGCTCGCCCCAGTAACGCTGACGACCGAAGATCGCATCGCGCATGCGGTAATTGATTTTCCCTTTACCCAATCCTAACGCTTGCAACTGATCGATTACCGCCGGAACGGCTTGTTCATACGTTAAGCCATTGATGATTTCGGAATTGATGTAACGACCGTCTTTATTCGGGTCGGCCGCTTCGCTAATGTCTTGGGAATCAGAAATCGGAATTATAGGTAAATCGAAATGCTTGGCAAATAAATAATCGCGCTGATCACCTGATGGTACTGCCATAACGGCTCCTGTACCATATCCGGCAAGTACATAATCTGCGATCCAAATCTGTACATCCTGACCTGTAAGCGGATGCTTGGCATATGCCCCAGTGAAAACGCCCGATACGGCTTTCACATCCGACATACGATCCAGTTCAGATTTTTTGGATGTCGTTGCTATATAGTCATCTACGGCAGCACGTTGTTCATCAGTAGTCAGAGCACTGACCAATTCATGTTCAGGCGCTAAAACTACAAAACTAACACCGTAAATGGTGTCTACTCGTGTGGTAAACACTTCTATATACGTCTCTAATTGTGGCAGCGGAAAACACACCGTCGCGCCAATGGATTTACCAATCCAGTTGCGTTGCATTTCTACCAATGGTTCTGGCCAATCTACGGTATCCAAGCCGGTCAACAATCTTTCGGCGTACGCCGTGATTCGCATCGACCATTGCATCATCTTTTTCTGCTCGACAGGATATCCGCCACGCTCAGAAACGCCATTGATCACTTCATCATTGGCCAACACGGTACCCAATGCAGCACACCAATTTACGGTGCTTTCGCGAAGATAAGCCAAGCGATATTTAAGCAGTTCTTCCAACTGTTGCTCTGGCATAAAAGCCGCCCATTCCTCCGCCGAAAATATTCTAACGTCTTCGTCACAAGCTGCATTAACACCTTTACTACCTGTTTGTTCAAACCGATTAACTAATGTATCGATTGACTCTGCCTTATCTGCATCCTTGTTGTACCAAGCGTGAAATAGCTGCATGAAGATCCACTGTGTCCACTTATAATATGCGGGATCTGAGGTGCGTACTTCTCGAGACCAATCAAAAGAGAATCCTATATTGTCCAATTGTTCGCGGTAGCGATCGATGTTTACCTCGGTTGTGATGGCAGGATGTTGTCCAGTCTGTATCGCATACTGCTCGGCCGGCAATCCAAAAGAATCATAACCCATCGGATGAAGCACATTAAATCCCTTCAATCTTTTAAAACGGGCAAAGATATCTGAAGCGATATATCCAAGCGGATGTCCCACGTGTAGCCCGGCTCCTGATGGATAAGGAAACATGTCTAAGACGTAATACTTAGGCTTATCGGTCGATTCGCTGGTGCGAAATGTTCCGTTTTCGGCCCAAAATTTTTGCCACCCCTTTTCAATAACTTTATGATTGTACTCCATATAATAAATGCAATGAACTTTTAACAAGTGCGAAAATAGCGATTTCTAAAGATTATTGCGACTACTTACCCAAAATGGCCGTTGAAAAGTGTTAGATTATGTTAACGCCTATTTCGATAGTCGGCAATAATGTTTACTTTCGCAGGGTATATATAAGATCGCGAGAACATATGTCAATAATTGAAGAAGGCTCATCCAGAAAAAAGACGAAATCGGTATATGTATCTACTGTTATTAGTATTGCATTGGTACTATTGATGACCGGCTTGCTGGGACTAATTATGGTTCATGCTAAAAATTTGTCTAGGTACGTTAAAGAGAATATCGTACTCAACGTGATTGTTAATGATAACGTTAACGAGGGTGATGTACTGGCTTTGCAAAAAGATTTGGATCGAAATAAACATGTTTTGCGGACTGAATACATCAGCAAGGAGCTGGCTGCCAAAAACTTGAAAGAGGATTTGGGCGAAGACTTCGTTGAATATCTTGGTCACAATCCATTGTTACCTTCCATAGACGTGTATATGAATGAAGCCTATGCCAATAATGATAGCATTCAAGCATTCATCACGCAAGTATCTCGCAATAGTCGCATCAATGAAATTGTTTATCAGGAGAATCTGATCGATATGGTGAACCAAAATATACGAGTGATCGGAATTGTCGTATTGGCTTTTGCCGCAATATTACTTATCATCGCGGTAGCACTCATCAATAACACGATTCGCTTGGCGATCTATTCACAACGCTTTTTGATCAAGAGTATGCAACTTATCGGTGCTACCAAAGGCTTCATCCGCAGACCATACATCTTGTACGGTATTGTACATGGGCTAATTGGTTCATTAATTGCGATTTTACTCCTTTTATTGACCTTACATTTTGCTCAGCAACAAGTGCCCGAACTGGTATTTTTACGTGATTGGCTTGAATTCATTTTCATCTTTGTCGCTGTCGTGATATTAGGCATATTGATTTCTGGTGCGAGCACTTATTTTGCTGTTACTAAATATTTAAGAGCTAAGTCTTCCAGTTTGTATCGTTAATCTTCATAGTTATTCCGCTTAAAAATAATCTGAAATATGGCTCAAGTAAAAAAACAATCGACTACAAAGGTAAGTTCCGCTAGCAAAGCTACTTTCGTATTCAAGAAGCAAAACTACCAATTGTTTGTTTTGAGTATCTTGGTCGTTGCAATAGGTTTTATTCTGATGATTGGTAAGGAAGATCTATATAGTTTTACCAAAATTACTTTAGCACCATTCGTAGTAGTATTGGGTTTTGCTTTAGGTTTTGTTGCCATCTTATATAAGCCAAAACCCACTAAATCCAATTAAGGATAATGACCTATTTAGAAGTAATTATCTTGGCCATTATTGAGGGCCTTACAGAATTTTTACCCGTATCGTCTACCGGCCACATGATTATCGCAACGGCATTCATGGGCATCGAACCTACTCCATTTGTCAAGCTATTTACCATTATTATTCAGCTAGGTACAATTCTATCTGTATTGGTGTTGTATTGGAAACGATTCTTTAAATCATTTGACTTCTACTTTAAATTGGTGGTAGCGGGTGTCCCCGCTTCTATTCTGGGTTTGTTACTCAGTGATTTTATCGACGATCTGCTGGAAAGTCCATTTATGGTAGCGATCATGTTAGTGATCGGTGGCGTAATCTTGCTATTTGTAGATAAATGGTTTAATAAACCACGCACAGACGATTCGGATGAGATTTCTTACAAGCAAGCTTTTATTATTGGTTGTTATCAATGTTTGGCGTTGATCCCCGGTACATCGCGTTCAGCAAGTACAATCGTAGGAGGCATGACACAAAAGCTAACGCGTAAGGCGGCTGCAGAATTCTCTTTTTTCCTAGCGATTCCCATGATGCTTGGTGCATCTATTGTCAAGTTATATAAGTTTCTGAAAAATGGGCATGTCTTCACTTCAGATGAGATCAATTTACTGATTATTGGAAATGTTGTTGGCTTTATTGTGGCCATTATTGCGATCAAGAGCTTTATTGGAATCCTTACTAAATATGGTTTCAAAGCCTTTGGCTGGTATCGAATCGCTATTGGAACCATCATCATTATCTTAATGGCGGGTGGTTATAGCCTTCAGATCTTATAAAAATATGACGGAATTGATGACGGAGGAGAAAAAACAATTTCATTTTGCCGAAGGCCAACTTTTACTGGTGAATAAGCCTTACGAATGGACAAGTTTTGACGTAGTGGGTAAACTGCGCAATACCATGAAACCACTTAAAATAAAAGTGGGGCATGCTGGCACTCTAGATCCTTTGGCGACCGGATTACTGATTATTTGTACGGGCAAAATGACCAAGCAAATCGACAGTTTTCAGGCAGAAGATAAGGAATACACTGGTATTATTACTTTAGGTGCTACTACACCAACCTTTGATTTAGAAAGTGATATCGATCAAACATTCGACATCAGTACTATTACGGAAGAAGCTATTCAACATACTGCTGCATCATTCGTTGGTGAACAGGAACAATATCCGCCTGCGCACTCTGCCATTAAGGTCGATGGCGAACGCGTGTATGAAAAGGCACGTCGTGGTGAGACCGTCATATTAAAGCCAAGACAGATCACTGTGCATAGCTTTGACATCGAGAAGATTGAGATGCCTAATATCCATTTCAGAATTAAATGTACGAAAGGTACCTACATACGATCTATTGCGAATGACTTCGGTCAGCGACTTAAAAATGGAAGCCATCTGTCTGCTTTGTGCCGAACAAAAAGCGGTGATTTTCGTTTAGAAGATGCTTGGAATCTCCAAGATTTAATAGAAGCCATAAAATTGGACAAACAGTAATCAAGTACGTCTATTAGCGTAACGTATTAATTTAAAAAGTTCCACCGTGAAAATCTATAGAAGTTTAGATGAATTCGAACGATTGCCTAATGCCGTCGTAACCATTGGTACTTTTGACGGGGTGCACGTTGGACACCAACGCATTCTGAGCAAACTGATTGAAACTGCACGGCATACAGGTGGAGAAACTGTTTTGCTTACCTTCTTTCCGCACCCACGATTGATTATCAATCCGGATGATGATAGTCTGCGGCTCATCAATGACATCGAAGAAAAAACACATCGCTTGGCATTAGCGGGTATCGATCATCTGATCATCACTCCTTTTACGAGAGATTTTTCGATACAGACTCCTGAAGAATACATTTCTAATGTATTGGTTAATAAGATTGGCTGTAAGTCCATTATCATCGGTTACGATCATCATTTTGGAAAAGACCGTGCCGGAAATATTCAAGAACTGATGAAATACAGCAGTATATTTGATTTTCAAGTAAGCGAAATTCCGAAGCAAGATATCGATGATGTAGGTGTTTCGTCGACGCGCATCCGCGAATCCCTGATTAAGGGAGATATCGCGACTGCCAATAAATACCTAGATTATCCTTTTGAGTTGACCGGCACAGTCGTTAAAGGCGATCAAATTGGTCGTACTATTGGATTTCCGACAGCTAATCTCAATGTACACGAAAGCCACAAGCTCATTCCAGCCTATGGCATCTATGCTGTTGAAGTCGAGATCTATCCGCGTGTTCCTTCTATAGAATCGGGGCCGTATATCTCGCCGCAGCCAGAGCGTATTGCTAAGGGTATGTGCTACATCGGTACAAGACCTACGATCGACGATATGAGTCGCAAAATCGAAGTAAATCTATTAGATTTCAAAGATGATTTGTACAAAAAAACACTTCGTGTAAGATTTGTACACTTTATCCGACACGATCAATGGTTTGAAAGTCTGGAAGAACTACAAACTCAGATTCAGCACGACGAAGAAAGCGTACGATCTTATTTTGAGGAGCATTCCAACTAACTTAATAACGCCATCCCAATTTTTGAAATACTTTGGACCATAGCCAGATTGGCCCAATAGTAATAAGACGAATAAATGATACAGGCTTTTTACTTGGCTGCTCTTTCTGGTAATGCGAATACAGGGTGACTAGGCCGATAAGCGCTAACGCCGCAAATACCATCCAGGCCGGCAAACCATGATCTCGTTCTATATATTCTAGTTGTACGATTAGGAAACTCATCCCACCGATGGTGAATAGCATCGCGTATGACAAAGTTGCCGCGAGTTTCAGGTAGATATAAATCACAATAGCGATAAAGAAAGAGCCCCAATTGAGAAATGTATGTGCTTCCATGCGTTCCAAAAATGCCAATCGTGGAAAAGGAATCATCCAGACCAATCCCATCACGCCAAAGAAAATCAAGAATACTCCCAACGCATAGATCGCCTTCGGGCGAAGTAAACTTTGATCCATCTGATGGAAATAAGCATCTACTGGTCTATCAAATTGAAGTGCTGTCGTCTTTGGGTTTGCTTTTTTGTTTGCCATCTTATCTGTTAAACTTCGCGCAAAGATACAAAATGATTAGTGATTCTAACCTAGCGTACCACAGCACTGGTTTTAATAAAATAGTCCGAAGCACCGCTCGTTATTGCTTCGATTTTCTTAATTTAGCATAGCGGGGTGTTATGGGGATGAAGTTATTTAAAAAGTTGGTCATGAAACAGGATGTTCGAAAAGGCATAGAAATGGATCCTGAAATGGTCAGCGAATTTTGGGAATGGTTTGTGCAACATGAGGGACATTTCTTTCAAGCGGTTCAAGCTGGTGATGTAGAAGATGGATTTTTCAAAACACTGGCGCCTCGTCTTGCTGCATTACATCCGGGTATTTATTTTCTCACTGGCTTACACGGCCCCAAAGCCGAATTGGTGCTCACACCCGATGGCAATATCAAAAATATCGTCTTCGCCGAAGAGTTTGTAGCACAAGCGCCCGTGCTCCCCAATTGGATCTTTACTGCACTGAAGCCAGCCACCTCAATCGAAAATGCATCTATTCAGGTTGGTGATTTCGTGTTTACTAAAGACAATTTGCATTTTTATGCTAATGAGCAGCCCACTTATCCGGATGAAATCGATCTATCTATCCTGTACGATGATTACGATGCTGGCGCAGATGAAATCATCACGAGTGGTATTTATATTTTTTTGGATAATTACCTGGGTGAATTGCAGTCGATCACACTCATTGATAGTGTTACCGTGATCAGCACAGGGGAAGCGCAGAAGGAATTGGTACCGATCACGCGACTGCAAGATTTCTTGACATGGAGAAAAACCGAATTTGTAGAAGAGTACGATAGCAACTATACCGCGGAGGATAATCACGTTTTTTCTGTTTATAAAGGGGAAATAAAGGGCGGATATCCGCTTGTCGCCTATATCAATACGCCACTACTTGAATGGCAAAATAAGCCTTCGCGACCGTACATCATTCGCATCTCATTAAGTTATACTTCGAAGTACACCGACGGAACACCAGATGAAGCGACATTGATCGCGCTGAATATGTTAGAAGAAGCTTTATCGGAAAAGTTGCAGGATGAATCTACCTATTTGTATGTAGGACAGCAAACAGGTGATGGAGTGCGCGAAATCTTTTTCGTAAGCAAGGAGTTTCGGGTGTGCTCCAAAATTATTTATGAACATTTGACATCCTATACGGGTTCTTTGGGCTACAGTTACGACATCTATAAAGACAAATACTGGCAAACATTTGAAAGATATCGCAAACATTATAATTTGTAGTAGCAAAATTTCGCATGAGATGCTGAACTTCCTTTATCGTATCGTGATCCTAAGTACGCTGTGCTTTCCCGCCTATCTCAGGGCGCAGGAATTACCACGGATCGCCAAGCCATATATCGCTCATTACAGTAAAGCAGATTACTTGGCCGACAACCAAAATTGGGGACTTTCTGTTGATAAGCGAGGTGTGATTTATACTGCAAATAATGCTGGACTATTACGCTACGATGGTCAGGATTGGCATTTGCACCGATCTACGAATGGTATGCCAATGCGAAGCGTAACTGTCGCACAGGATGGGCGTATATATACCGGTGGCAAGGGCGAATTTGGCTATTGGATTGATCAAGGATTCGGAAGATTATCCTACACGAGTTTATCGAATCGCTTGTCTGATAAGGCAGGGCTAGATAATGATGAAATTTGGCGCATCATTGCACACGATAAGCGTGTTTTCTTTCAGTCTTTTTCCAAGGCCTATGTGCTCGAAAACGATACAATTTCCATCCTTCGTGCTAGCGGAGAGCCTTTCCTATTTTCACATTTGGTTGGGCAGCATTTGTACTTTGAACAGATTCCATCCGGTTTGCACCGCTATGCGCAAGGCAGACTTGTCCCGGTGCGCGACAAAGATATTTTGCGAGGAAAGCGAATATTAAGCATGCTTCCTTTTCCTAACGAACAAACTTTGATCGCAACGGAACGTGATGGTTTATACCTTATGGATCGGCAGGAGCGCATTCGTCCGTGGCGCACCAATGCGCAAGCACTTTTTGAAAAACATCAGATTAACAACGGGCTACAGGTTGGTCATGACCTTTATGCTTTTGGGACGATTAATAATGGATTGATCATTATCGACTCTCGGGGCGAAATCATACAACAAATCAATAAAAAAAGTGGATTGCAAAACAATACCATATTAAGCTTGACGCTGGATCGGCAAGCGAACCTTTGGATTGGTCTGGATAACGGCATTGATCGTTTGGATCTGCATCGCCCATTCTATTATTATACAGATCGTACGGGCATGCTGGGTACTGTGTATGCATCGGCTGTGTATAAAGGTGAGTTGTATCTGGGTACGAATCAAGGTCTTTTTAAAAGTCCGTGGAATGGTGCCTTTTCGGCAACAGCGCTACAATTTCAGTTTGTACATCATTCTAATGGGCAAGTTTGGTATTTGAAGGAGATCGATGGCGTGCTTTATTGCGGTCACAATGCAGGTATGTTTGCGGTGGATGGCTCACGCCTTAGTAGATTGTCTGAATATACAGGTAGCTTGATAACAAATGCTGTTGCTGAAACAGATTTTATACTGGAAGGAAATTATACGGGGCTTTCATTATTTGATCGTTCGCAGCAACCGATATATCACGTGCAGCAGTATCCATCCCTCAAACAGCCGATCAAATACATTGTTAGAGAAAACAAGACCGGTTATTGGGTGGGCAATGAAGATAATTTACGATTTGCCGAGTTTTCAAAAGACTTCACCACGCTCAAAACACTCTCTACAATAACAAAAGGGCTACCAAATCGAACTAAAATACACGGCATTTATCGTATGGGACGCCAACATGTATTTGCGACAGATACGGGACTTTTTCGCTTTGATAATGTCCTCAACGAATTCACAAGGTACGATGAGCTCAACAAAATGTTAGGGCCATTTGCTACCGCCAATCGTATTCAAGCTGATCGAGACAATAGCTATTGGTTCTTCAAAGATTCGCACTTGGCGAAACTCGGTTTTCATGACGATGGTAGTGTACAAATCGATTCAACTACATGGCGCCCATTATCTGGACAAATGATGAGTGGCTATGAAAATTTGCTCCGCATCAGTGATAATATGGATCTGATCGGATTAAACGATGGTTTTGCGCTCTATATGCGCGACTTTGAAAACGATCAATTAAAATTGGGTCCACCCTTACTTACTGGATTCTGGAATAGTACGAAAGAGCTCATTCCGCTTGATAGTGCAGAAGCTATCGCTTATTCGCAAAACAATATACGGATTTCTTATAGCACGCCTTGGTATGATGCAAGCCCGCTGAAATATCAATATAGATTACTGGGGTTCAACAAAAAGTTCTCCGATTGGGGCTTTGATGCGTATAAAGATTTCACAAATCTGCCCCATGGCAGATACATCTTTGAAGTGCGCAGCATGGATGCTAAAGGAAATATATCTGATATCAGTTCACTTACATTCCACATTGCCAGACCCTGGTATTGGAGTTGGTTGGCTATATTCTGCTACGCGCTAATGTTAATTGCGGCGTCCATATTGATCCGCAAATGGTACAAAAGAAAGATAGATCGTGCAAAATCAGAAATGGAAATGAAGTTGCAACGAGAAAAAGAGCTGGCATTGGAAAAAGAAAATGTACATAATGCACAGCAAATGATGCAACTTAAAAATAAACAACTTGAACAAGAGCTGCTCAATAAAAAAAGGGAATTGGCCAATATGGCTACCAACGTAGTCTACAAGAATGATTTGCTAAAGACTTTACAAGAAGAGATTGCCAGTATCAAAGACAATGGTGGCAACACGCTTGGTTCCGAACAGCTTAAGAAAGTGAACAAGCTCATTGATGAGGCCAAAAATGATGAGCGCGAATGGCAGCTTTTCGAAAACAGTTTCAATGAATCACACGACAATTTTTTCAAGAAATTGAAAGCAGATTATCCCGAATTAGTACCCAACGATTTGAAGCTATGTGCATATCTCCGACTCAATATGTCTAGCAAGGAAATGGCTTCATTACTCAACATTAGTTTGCGTGGTGTTGAGATTCGTCGTTATCGACTGAGAAAGAAACTTCAACTAGAAACACATAAAAATTTAACAGAATTTCTACTTGAAATTTAGTCAAAAGACTACATCATTACCACACATTCTCTTCAAAATGTAGCAATAAAGCTGATTGTTTATCAGTGCCGCTACAGTCAATTAAAAACATAATATATTGATAATCAAATAATTAATACACATTCCGTAATATCTCCACAGCTTTCTCAAGTACGTAGTATGATGTGCTAGTGCAAAATTAAATAAGGAAACCTTATATGCTGATATTTGTTGTGTCTCTGGCTACATATGATGATTGGGACATTAAAATCAAAGCCATTATAAATAAATAACTTATTCTAATTACACACTACCTATGAGGAAGTCACTCTTACTCGCATTGCTGT
The DNA here is from genome assembly GCF_001586775.1 of Sphingobacterium populi. Taxonomy (GTDB): domain Bacteria; phylum Bacteroidota; class Bacteroidia; order Sphingobacteriales; family Sphingobacteriaceae; genus Sphingobacterium; species Sphingobacterium populi. The sequence goes on from NZ_LQXS01000001.1 coordinate 827,801, forward strand.
TTTTATACGGCAGCCTACTTGTGTATGGCCAAACCACCATACGGGGAACAGTAAAAGACAGCCAGTCGCAAATGAGCATACCTGGCGCTACCATTCGAATTTCTGGAAAATCGATATCATCACAAACGGATGATGCCGGTCGTTTTACGATCGATGCAGCAATTGGTGATGCTTTATCATTTTCATTTATAGGCTACGAGACCACGACCGTTACCCTAACGCCAGGCGATACTGTATTAAATGTATTGTTGGAAGATGGAAACCAGACATTGGAAGAAATTGTTGTGGTTGGTTATGGTACGCAACGGCAACGTAATCTTACGACGGCTGTAGCTACTGTGCGTGCAGATGATATCGCAAAGACGCCGGCTGCGCAGCCCATGCAAGCGTTACAAGGACGTGTACCGGGCTTGCAGATTGTGAGTAGTGGTGCACCAGGCGCAGCACCAACCGTTCGTTTGCGTGGTATTGGTTCAGCAGAAGGAAATTCAGCACCATTGTACGTAGTAGATGGGATGTTTTTTGACAATATTGATTTCTTAAACCCGAACGATATCGAAACGATCAACGTATTGAAAGATGCATCTGCTGCTGCTATTTATGGTGTGCGAGCTGGTAATGGTGTCGTATTAATAGAAACCAAATCAGGCGCTTACAATCAGGAAACACAGATTGTGTACGACGGCTACTACGGTATCCAAAACCCGCAGAATGTCTTAAAGATGGCCAATACGGAGCAATTCGTACAGTACATCACCGAAACTGGAAGTACGGCAGATATAGCATTTATTCAAAATGCTATTGATCGTTTTGGCGCAAATCCCAACAATCCAAACCTACCAAATGTCAATACCAATTGGTACGATGAAGTGATGTCGCCCGCTCCTATTCAAAACCACAACATTTCATTTAGTGGAGGTAGCGAAAAAACACGATTCTCCATCGGTGGAAGTTACTTCAAGCAAGATGGTTTACTAAACGAGCAGCGCAATGATTTTACTCGACTAAACTTTAGAACAAAGGTGGATAGTCGCGTACGCGATTGGTTGAGTGTCGGTGGTAACTTCAATGTGAGTACCGCGCGCCAATACGAAGGTGAAAACACGGCCTGGTTCCGTTCTTATTTTTCCGTGCCTACTCTGCCGGTTTTTGATCCGCAAAATACAGCAGCTACACCGCTTGGTTTAGCCAATGCTCAATCTTTAGGATATCGAAGTGTACAAAATCCTTTCTTCCCATTGAATTTCATAGACACTAGAAATCATATTGCAAAGGTGTTGGGTAATTTCCATATGGAAGCTAATATCATCGAAAACAAGTTGAAGTTTCGCACACAATATAACTATAGCTTAGGTTTTGTGAACCAAAGACGTGTAGATCAAGAGTACAACGATGGGGTTACATTTAATCCATCTGCTATTCGCCGGCGCAACACGGCAAGCTATGATCAGGTATGGGATAACTTTTTGACTTATGATGATCAGTTTGGTAAACATAATCTGAATGCCGTATTAGGGCAATCGTACAGAAATGAATATAGCGAATTGCTATTCGCGCGCGGTACTGCCATTAGTCCGGCACCCTCTAGAGCGGCAGAACAATTCTGGTACTTATCCAACGCGACCGATTTCGACCTAAACGACATTGGCGATGCAGATGATCAGACACTCAATGCCAACTTAAAATTCCTTTCCTTCTTCGGTCGGGTAGCATATAACTACGATGGCAAATATCTATTGTATGGTACATTACGAAGAGATGGTAACAATAAATTTCAACAACGTTGGGGTAACTTTGCGACCATCGGCGCAGGTTGGGTGGTATCTCAGGAAGATTTCTTTGACGTTAACGGCATTGATTTCTTGAAATTCAGAGCTTCGTGGGGGCAATTAGGAAATGACGCAATTGCACCTGCAGTTGGTCGTCCAACTTTTCAAGAAAATAATGGCGCGATCGGTGATGGTCGTGTGGTAGGAAGAAGATTATATCCGCTATTTGACTTAATCACTAGCTGGGAAACCACCGTCGAAACTAACGTTGGTGTGGATGCTCAGTTCTTAAATAATCGATTGTCTTTAAATGCAGATTATTTCATCAGAGATACACGCAACTTAGCCATCCCGATCATTGCACCTGTGTTTCGTGGTAATGAACGCCGAAGCGAAGGGGAATTCCGCAATCGTGGTTTTGAAATGAACCTCAACTGGCAAGATAATATCAATGAAGATTTCTCCTACAGTATTGGTGGTAACATTGCAACGCTGAATAATAAAGTGCGCAGTATCGGTGCGGCACCATTCTTAGATGCGGGCGATGCGGAGTTTAGACAACGTTCTATCGTTGGTCAACCCTATCAAGCTTTCTTTGGCTACGATGTAGTTGGTGTGTTCCAAAATGAGGAGCAGATCCGCAATAGTGGTTATTCGGAAGAATTTATCCAGTCGAGCGGTATCCGACCGGGTGATCTGATTTTCCGTGACGTCAATGGTGATGGCGTGATCGACGATCAAGATCGTATGGTGCTGGGTTCGTATTTGCCTTCCTTCACTTGGGGTGGCAATATCGGCTTCAGGTACAAACGATTAGATTTCTCTGCATTATTTCAAGGGCAATCTGGTTTTAGTATCCTAAACCGCAAACGTGGCGAGATGATCTTCACCAATGATACCAATATCGATGCTAATCTGGCCGACAATTTATGGAGAGGCGAAGGCACATCCAACATCTATCCTTCAGCTTCTGGCCTACGCCGGTCCTGGAATCAAAACATGAGCAGCTATTTCGTCGAGAGTGGATCTTACTTCCGCTTGCAAAACGTGCGCTTGTCGTACACCTTCTTTGATAGCGAGAGCAAATGGCCTGAAACGCGCCTTACGTTTACCGCGGAGCGCCCATTAACCATTTTCAACTACAATGGATTTAATCCTGAAGTGGCCAATGGTATCGATCGTGAAGTATATCCGATTCCTGCCGTCTACACGTTTGGAGTCATGATTAAATTATAAGCGCCCTTAAAAACATTATAATGAAAAATATTAGATTACTACCATATAGTATGCTGCTGCTGTTAGCAGTAGTATTTACGACGTCTTGCGACAAAATATTGGATGATCCATTAGAAAACGAAATTATCGCTGGCGATACCGACTATAGCCAATCCGCCGACATGATACTTTTAGTACGCGGTGCTTACAATGAGTTATACAATATGCAATGGGAAACCGTGCCACTTATTGGTATTCGTGGAGACGATATCGATGTGGGTGGATTGGGCGACCAACCTTTGTTAGCAAATATTGATAGCTTTCGATACGACCGCAATGCTTGGCTACTCAACTCAACATGGCTCAACTTGTATACTGATTTAATTTATTTTCAAGGGGCCATCGAAGAGATCCAAAAGTATCAAGACGCTGGCGCTAATGCCGAGACTGCACAGCAGTACATTGCCGAGGTGAAAGTTATGCAAGGATTTGAAATGCTGCAACTAGCTCGAATGTGGGGTTCCATTTTGATCCCTACATCATCTGCGCCGTCTGATCTTTTCAACGTCGAACTGACTAATTTCAACGGCGTAATGGAGCACATATCCAACCTGATGGATGAAGCTATACCATCACTTCCTGATTCCCGCCCAAATCAGCGTACGGATATTCGCGGTGGTGTCACACGTCATACAGCGTTGGCAATACAAGCGATGGCAAACCTGGAAGCGGGTAACTACCAAGCAGTAGCTGACGCCACCGGACAAATTATCAGCAGCGGTATGTATAGCTTGTCGGACGATTTTTATCAGCTTTTCAAAATTCCGGGCAAATTGAACAACGAAAATTTATTGGAGTACCAATATTCGGATTTTGGAACAGCAACCGGTACATCCAACCGTTTTCCTTGGGACTTTTATGGACCAGGGAGCTGGACACCAGCTCGCGCTGGCGCTGGCCAAGGTTGGGGTTTTTACGAACCTAGTCAGAAATTCATCAAATTTATGTTAGATCGTGGCGAGACCAATCGCTTAGAGACAACCGTATTATTTACTCCACGCGGTATAGAAGCATTGCAAAGTGATCCTGAGTATGCAGAATTACCAGAATTCGTAGATAATACAACACGCGAAGGTGATGTGTTTAACAATCATCCTCGTTACTTATTTCTCAGCGGTAAACATTACCTACCTTCCACTCAGTTGACGCAAGGTCGGACCGCTTATGGCGAAAATAAAAACATGATTGTCATCCGCTATGCGGAGATTTTGTTAATGCACGCTGAGGCACTGGTGAGCGGTGCATCTAATAGCACGATGACGGCCGACGAAGCCGTCAATATGGTGCGCAGCCGTGCAAACTTGACCGCTATCTCAAACGTTACACTGGCCAACGTCTTAGACGAGAAAATGGCAGAGTTTGGTGCAGAATGGGGCGTACGTTTTTACGACGTGGTACGCCACGGACAAACGGAAGAACTTTCATACGGTGGTCGTCGCTACAATCCTAGCACGCACCGCTTTTATCCATATCCTTTAGAACAAATTAATCTATTGCCACAACTACAGGGAGCTACACAAGAATAAAGCAACCAAATAAAGAGCTTGAAGAAGTAACATAGAAAATGAAGAACCTGAAAACAGCTACCCTATCATTTTTTGCAGTCGCCTTACTATTCTCTTGCCAGAATAATACGGGTACGCAAGCAAATTCTGATAAAGAAACTACAGAGCATAGCAGCAAAGACGATTCTTTGCTCACCCAGATTCAGCGCAACACCTTCCAGTATTTCTGGGAGGGCGCTGAACCTACTTCGGGAATGGCACGTGAACGCATCCATTTGGACGGCGTTTATCCAAAAAACGATCAAAATGTAGTCACCATCGGTGGCAGCGGTTTTGGTTTAATGGCGATTATTACTGGTATTGAAAGAGGATTTATCACGCGCGAAGAGGGCGTAAAAAGATTAGCGCATGTGATGAACTACCTATCTGAAATAGAACGCTTCGAAGGCGCTTGGGCACATTGGTACCATGGCGACACCAAGAAAGTACAAGCGTTTAGTGAGAAAGATAACGGTGGTGATATTGTCGAAACGGCTTTCCTCGCGCAATCATTAATCACGATTCGGGAATACTTGAAAAACGGCAACCAAGATGAACAAGCCGTGGCCAGCAATGCCGATAAACTGTGGAAAGGTATTAATTGGAATCATTATACTAATGGACAAAATGTGATATTTTGGCATTGGAGTCCGACGGTCGATTTTGGCATGAATCATCCCGTTCGCGGCTACGACGAAGGATTGATAACCTACATTTTGGCTGCTTCCTCTCCTACACATGCAATTGACACTGCCGTTTACCATGAAGGTTGGGCGAGATCGGGCGAGATCCGCTCCTCCGCTGAAAAGCTCAATATTCCTTTAAGTATCAAGCACAATGCACGCCCCGGCGAAATTGGTCCGCTTTTTTGGGCGCACTATTCCTATTTAGGTTTGGATCCCAAAGGTTTACAAGACCGCTATGCTAATTATTGGGATGTAACAAGCAACCATGCCAAAATCAATATTGCCTACGCACAGGAAAACCCAAAAGGTTATAAAGCTACGGTGCCGATAAAGGTTGGGGATTAACAGCTAGCTATTCACTGAATGGATATGATGCTCATCATCCAGATAATGATCATGGCGTGATCAGCCCGACAGCAGCCCTTTCGTCCATGCCATACACACCTGAGGAAAGTATTTCCTTTGCACACTATTTAATGGATTCATTAGGTAACAAAGTATGGGGAAAATATGGCTTTTATGATGCTTATTCGGAAACCGAAGATTGGTTTCCGCAGCACTATCTGGCGATTGACCAAGGCCCTATCGTGGTGATGATCGAAAATTACCGATCAGGTTTATTGTGGAACCTATTTATGGGCGCGCCAGAGATCAAAGCTGGATTGAAAAAACTCGGATTTAGCTCACCTAGAATCCGATAAGCAAGAATGTACAATATGAACAGAAGTAAATTTGGATTAATAATATGTGCTTTAGCGCTACCCTTCCTAGCGCAGGCACAGCAAAACGATCGCAAAATGAACCAATTCTTAGACGATTTGATGTCTAAGATGACGTTGCAGGAGAAGATTGGCCAACTCAATTTGGTTACTGCCGGAGAGGCAGTAACCGGCTCGGTGGTATCTACAGGAGTGGAACAAAAAATTGCTGAAGGAAAAATTGGCGGTATATTCAGCCTGAGCACACCAGAGAAAACCCGTCGTGCACAGGAAATTGCGATGAAGCAATCGCGTTTGAAAATTCCGATTATTTTCGGCATGGATGTGATCCACGGTTATCGTACTGCCTTCCCTATCCCTTTAGGTTTAGCGGCTTCTTGGGATTTGGATTTGATACAGCAAACGGCACGTATAGCTGCGAAGGAAGCTACAGCAGATGGTATCCACTGGGCATTCTCGCCGATGGTAGACATTAGTCGTGATGCGCGTTGGGGACGTATTTCCGAAGGAAGTGGTGAAGATCCCTATTTAGGAAGTTTGATTGCGGCAGCGATGGTACGCGGACTACAATCGGATGATCTGCGTGCGAAAGATGCGATGCTTGCCTGTGTGAAGCATTTTGCTTTGTACGGTGCGGCAGAAAGTGGTCGCGATTACAACACAACGGATATGAGTTTGCATCGCATGTATAACGAATATTTCCCACCGTACAAAGCAGCAGTGGATGCTGGCGTAGGATCCGTAATGGTTTCTTTTAATGACATCAATGGCGTCCCAGCCAGTGCAAATAAATGGCTGTTGACAGATGTATTGCGCCAGGATTGGGGTTTTAAAGGATTGGTAGTATCCGATTATACCGGAGTCAATGAATTGGTAGAACATGGATTGGGTGATTTGCAAGAAGTATCAAAGCTGTCGTTGAATGCTGGCATGGATATGGACATGGTCGGCGAAGGATTTTTAACGACGCTGGAGAAATCCGTGCAAGAAGGCAAAGTAAAGCAAGAACGTATTGATGCAGCTTGTCGTGCCGTTTTGGAAGCAAAATATCGCCTCGGATTGTTTGACGATCCTTACAAAAATACCGATTCAAAACGCGCGAAGACGGACATATATACCCCAGCACATTTGCAAAAAGCGCGTGAAGCAGCCACGAAATCCTTTGTCTTACTGAAAAATGAAAACCAACTCTTGCCTTTGAAAAAGCAAGGTAAAGTAGCGGTCATTGGTCCACTGGCCAACACGGGTAGCAATATGCCGGGAACTTGGAGCGTAAGTGCTGACCACGCCAATACGCCTTCTTTAGTAGAAGGAATGCGTGCTGCATTGGGCAATAAAGTAGAAATCATTACTCATCTGGGTTCTAATCTACTCGAAGATGCGGCTTATCAGGAGCGCGCAACCATGTTTGGCCGAACGATCCCTCGCGATGAGCGTGATGAAGAAGCAATCTTGGCAGAAGCAATAGCGGCCACGAGCGATGTAGATGTTATTGTTGCTGCCTTAGGCGAAGCCTCAGAAATGTCTGGTGAAAGTTCCAGTCGCGTTGATATTGGTATTCCTGCAATTCAACAGCGCTTATTGAAAAAATTATTGGCTACCGGCAAACCGGTGGTGTTAGTACTATTCGCCGGTCGCCCAATGACGATTGTTGGCGAGAGCGAATCCGTACCGGCGATCTTAAACGTTTGGTTTGGTGGATCGGAAACCGGCAAAGCAGTAGCGGATGTCTTATTTGGCGATGTGAACCCTTCGGGTAAGCTGCCGGCTAGTTTTCCAAAGCACGTCGGCCAGCTACCTTTGTATTATGCACACAAAAATACAGGACGTCCGCTGGCAAAGGGTCAGTGGTTTGAAAAGTTCCGTTCGAATTATATTGACGTTGACAACGAACCTTTGTATCCTTTTGGATTTGGCTTGAGTTATACCCAATTTGATTACGGCCAGCCGCAACTTTCTGCTACCAGCATGACGGCAGACGGTAAGATTGAGGTGCAGATAGATGTTACCAACTCCGGTAATTGGGACGGCGAAGAAGTCGTACAATTGTACATTCGTGATCTAGTCGGTTCGGTCACACGACCGGTGAAGGAATTGAAAAAATTTGAAAAGGTACTCATCAAGAAGGGAGAAACGAAGAAAATTTCCTTCACCCTGCAAGAGGAAGATCTTAAATTCTTTAATCAGGAATTGCATTGGGTTGCAGAGCCTGGAGAATTTGAAGTGTTTGTGGGTACCAACTCACGCGATACACAAGTCGCCAAATTCACATTAAACCAGTAAAATCACATCAACTTAATAAAAACGAGCGCGGCCGATCAACTGATCGGCGCGATTATTTCGTATGAAGGCTTCGGGTTAACCTAACAAAGTTGATCCGCCGGAAGCTGCCACAAAGATCGGCTCTAGCTCCAAGCCGAAAGCTTCTTTGTACGCTGGTGCTACTTGCTTAGCAATACGCTCCGCGTGTCCTTTCTGCACAATATTGATCGTACAACCGCCAAAACCACCACCCATCATCCTCGCTCCTACCGCTTCGGGTTGGTTTCTCATATATTCCACTAAAAAATCGAGCTCGGCACAGCTCACCTCATAATCTTTACTAATCGCATCATGTGCTACGAACATTTGGCGGCCCATCTCCTCGATATCGCCCGATTTCAATGCTTCACAAGCAAGCTCTACGCGCATATTTTCTTCTACCACATATTTACATTTGGTAAATACTTCCTCGTCTTTCGGTTTTACCACCGCTTCCAGCATTTCCAATGTCGCATCGCGCAAGCTAAGCACTTCGGGATATACTTCTTGCAACCAAGCCACGCCTTGTTCGCAGGAATTTCTTCGATCATTGTAAGCAGACGATGCTAAAGAATGCTTGACATTGGTATTGAAAAGTACCAACTCATAGTCTCCCAAAAGCAAAGGTACATGTTCATATTCGAGCGAACGGCAATCCAACTTGATTACAAAATCTTCTTTGCTTAATACCGAAGCAAATTGATCCATAATACCGCATTTCACTCCAGCAAAGGTGTGCTCGGCCATTTGACCGATTTTCGCTATTTCTTGTCGGCTTAGGCCAAAATGAAAAAGCTCATTCAAGGCAAATCCGGTCGCGCACTCTACCGCGGCCGAAGACGACAAACCCGCACCTAAAGGCACATCACCATCCACATACAGGTTAAATCCTTTGACAACTAAATTTAATTTACGCAATTGATCGACCACGCCTAAGATATAATTTGGCCAGCCTTTATCGGACGGGCTAACTGTATCTACAGTAGATTCGAAATACTCTGAAAAATCTTCGGCGTATAACACAATCTTATCGTCATCACGTGCCGCTACTGCCACATAAATTGCTTTGTCGATCGCAGTAGGCAATACAAACCCTTCATTATAATCGGTATGCTCGCCAATCAGGTTAATCCGTCCCGGTGATTTGGCCATCAAATCTGGCTCACCGCCAAACTGCGCTTGATATCTTTCCTTTAATGTATTGCTCTTACCCATCTTTACGCGTTTTATAATGTATGTTAGCTTGTTTTTTTAATTGATCGGCTGCAAATTCGGGCGTGATATCACGCTGCGGATTCGCCATCATCTCGTAGCCAACCATGAATTTCTTGACCGTAGCTGAGCGCAGTAATGGAGGATAAAAATGCATGTGCCAGTGCCAATGCGATTGATCGCCGTCGTTAACCGGTGCCTGATGCATGCCGGCCGAATATGGAAAAGAAGTGCTAAAGAGGTTGTCGTACCGAATCGTCAACTCTTGCAACGTCTTAGCTAAATCTGCTTTCTCCTCGGTGGTGAATTGCGAAATATCGCTGACATGCCGCTTACTTACGATCATCGTTTCGAATGGCCAGGCTGCCCAAAAGGGTACAACCGCTACGAAATGTAAATTATCAATAATGATCCGCTCTTTTTTCTGCAATTCTAGATCGATGTAGTCTGATAGCAGTGATTTTCTATGCTTGGCGTAATAGTCTTGTTGCCGCGCATCTTCTTTCTGCACCTCGACCGGTACATTGCCTTGCGCCCAGATTTGTCCATGCGGATGGGGATTGCTACAGCCCATGATCGCACCTTTATTCTCAAAAATCTGAATGTACTTGATCCAATCTTTTTTGGCTAGATCCTCAAATTCTTGTTGCCACAAATCGACCACCGCTTCAATTGCTTTTTGATCCATTTCCGGCAATGTTAGATCATGGCGTGGGCTAAATGCGATGACTTTACAAATACCGCGCTCGCTCTCGGCCTGCAATAAACCAGAATCATTGTACTGACCCGCTGGCGTATCTTGCAGCAAGGCTGAAAAATCGTTAACAAATACAAAACTATCTCCGTAATCGGGGTTTACTGTACCATCTGCCCTTTTGTTACTAGGACAGAGATAGCAGTTTGGATCATAAGCTGGGCGCTGCTCTACTACAAGATCTTCGACTTGTCCTTGCCACGGGCGCTTGCTCCGATGTGGAGATACCAACACCTTTTCACCCGTCAGAATATTAAGTCGGGTATGGGGATGGTCTGAAAAATTTAGCATAGATATATTTGGTTAGTAGAATATTAAATGTAATTGCTGCTCGAAAGGTAATAAAAAAAATTAAAAGTGTTAAATTAACACTTTTAATTTTACACAAAACAAATGCCTACCATTAGATTAGTGATAGGCATTTGTTTTACTATGCTAAGGTAGTCATCGTGCGTTTGATCGCTTCTTTAGTCTCGGCTCGTGCCGGTACCAATGGCAAACGAACATAGTCCGTACCGATGTTCATCTCCTGCAATATATATTTCACGCCGCAGGGATTAGCATCCACAAAGCACAGATCCGTAATATCTAATAAGCTATTATGAGTAGCTCGCACATGATCATAATTACCCGCTGCACAAGCATGTACAATGTCTGCTACTTGCTTTGGATAAGCGTTTGCAACGACGGATATTAACCCGACTGCACCCAATGCCATCATCGGAAGGGTAATCGGGTCATCGCCAGAGATGAGTAAGAAATCGTTAGGTTTGTCGCGCATAATTTCGCTGAATTGTGCGAAACTACCAGATGCTTCTTTCGTGGCCACAATATTGTCAAAATCCTTTGCCAATCGTACAGTGGTGGCTGGCGAAATGCTACTGCCTGTTCTAGACGGTACATTGTATAGAATAATGGGCAACTTACTTGCTTCGGCAATCGCTTTATAATGTTGGTAAATACCTTCTTGCGTGGGTTTACTATAGTAAGGAGAAACGGAAAGAATAGCACAATAACCCGAAACCTCAAAGCTAGCAATAGCTGCTGCTACTTCGGCAGTATTATTACCTCCGATACCAGCTACTAAAGCCACACGTCCGGCAACCTGCTTGGCTGTAAATTCCCAAACGGCGTATTTCTCTTCTTTGCTTAATGTTGCCACTTCTCCTGTGGTACCCAAAGAAACCAGATAATCCATTCCGCCCGCTATCTGATGTTCGATCAACTTTGCTAATGATTCAAAGTCAATCGATCCGTCGTTGTGAAATGGTGTCACTAATGCGACTCCCGCTCCATGTAATTCTCTCATTATCTGTATATACTGTTATTACTGATTAATTATTTGAAACAATTCCTGATCCGAAATAATCGGAACTTTTAATTTTTCGGCCTTAGCCAATTTAGCTGGGCCCATCTTATCGCCTGCCACCAAGTAATCCAACTTGGCAGAAATGCTACTCAACATTCTACCGCCGTGCGATTCAATGATCGACGTTAGTTCTTCGCGACTATGGTCTGCAAAGACGCCCGAAATTAAGAAAGTTTTGCCAGATAAATGATCTCCTGCGAGCACAACTTCTTTTTCCTCGACCACAAATTGAAGTCCGGCCTTTTTCAAGCGCTCTACTTCTTCCAGATTCGCTTGCGTATGCAGATAAATGAAGACACTATCTGCAATGCGCTCGCCAATATCCGGAACGGCGGCTATATCTTCTACTGAAGCGTGTGCCAGCTGATCAATCGATTTAAAATGCTGAGCGAGCTTGCGGGCAACAGTTTCACCAACGTGGCGAATACCTAAGGCAAATAGTACTTTTTCAAAAGGCTTTGCGCACGATTCCTTTAATCCCTGCAACATATTATCGATCGATTTCTGCCCGAATCGCTCCATACCGAGCAAGTCTTCGGCACGATCGGCCAAGGAATACAAGTCCGAGATTTTGGCTACCAGACCTTTGTTGTACAGAGCCTCCACTGTTTCGTTCCCTAAGCCTTGAATATCCATCATTTTGCGTCCGATGAAATGCTGCATTCCACCTACGATCTGCGGACGACACGTGGCGTGATTGGGACAGTAGTGCACTGCCTCTCCTTCTTGTCTTACCAGTTGCGTATTGCATTCGGGACAATGCGTAGGATAATGAATTGCTTTGGATCCCGACAAACGCTTGTCAATATTGACGCCCATGATCTTAGGAATGATCTCACCTCCTTTCTCCACATAAACAGTATCACCCTCATGCAAATCCAATCGTTGGATTTCGTTGGCATTGTGTAATGAGGCACGCTTTACTGTGGTGCCAGCTAATAAAACAGGTTTCAAGTTAGCTACTGGCGTCACTGCCCCTGTACGTCCGACCTGATAGCTTACGTGCTTAAGCACGGTCTCTGCTCTTTCAGCTTGATATTTATAAGAAATTGCCCAGCGTGGCGATTTGGCAGTGAAGCCCAATTCCTCTTGCATAGCATAGTCATTTACTTTAATAACTATGCCATCGATATCATAAGTTAAATTATGCCTTTCCGTGTCCCAATAATGAATAAAATTTAATACTTCATCGATTGAATGGCATAATTTAGAATGCTCAGAAACATGAAATCCCCAAGCTTTTGCGGCATTAAGACTATCCCAATGCGTATCGAATAATTTGCTCCGATTTTCAGCGTATAAAAAGTATAGGAAACAATCTAATGGACGCTTAGCTACCTCTTTGGGATCTTGCAGCTTGATGGTACCTGCAGCAAAATTTCGCGGATTGGCATAAGTCATCTCTCCTTTTTCTTCGCGCTCTTTGTTGAGGCGTAGAAATGCCGATTTGTGCATTAATATTTCTCCTCTGATTTCAAACGATTCGGGATAATCTTGGGCATTTACACGATGCGGTACCCGACGTATTGTTTTCACATTTTCGGTTACATTATCGCCTTTTAGTCCGTCGCCACGAGTCACCGCGCGCAACATTTGCCCATTTTCGTAGGTAATGGAGATCGATAAACCATCAAATTTGAGCTCGCAGACGTATGAAACCTCGTCGCCAACTGCTTTTCGCACGCGCGCGCGAATTCCTTCAATTCTTGCTCATTGTAGGTATTGCCCAGAGACATCATTGGCCAACGATGAGGTACTGTCTCAAATTTGCTGGTAATGTCTCCTCCAACTTTTTGTGTGGGTGAGTTTGGATCCAGAAATTCGGGATGCGCTTCTTCTAGTCGGCTCAATTCGGCCAGCTTCTGATCGAAATCAAAGTCAGAAATTTGCGAATTAGCCAATACATAATATTGGTAGTTGTATTCGTTTAGCGTTGCAGTCAGCTCCGCAATCCGTTGTTTCACATCCATCGACATAGACGACGAAATTACGAAATAAATAGGAATTCTACCGAACGAAGTCGTTGCTGGGTAAACCCGAAAATTTCTTTATTCCTTTAACAAAAAATGCAAAAATCAGGAGCTTATTATACCGTCCTTGTGGCAAAAATGGGCCGGTAATATTTTTGCGCTTGGAGGCAGTTCGAAAGAAATACCAAAAGAATTCTTGGTGTGCGCGGCTTACTGCCCACGCATCTCCCCACTTACCTTTGGCCAAAAACTGTAACAAGGCCAATAAATCTAACCACAACCGGATAAAGATGACATAGCAGGCGGATAAAAATGGTAAGTTTTTCTGCAACATCATCAAATTATTACGAAAGTTCAGAAAAGTTTTTCTGGGATTACTCGCGTTTAGCGTACCGCCTCCGACGTGGTACACCACAGCGCTTGGACATACCGCAATCCGATATCCCATTCTTTTCAATCGCCAACATAGATCGATCTCTTCCATATGTGCAAAGAAATCGGCATCGAATCCACCCGCAGATCGCCAAGCTTTTGATTTGATAAATAATGCTGCACCAGTAGCCCAAAAGATATCGATCTGATCATCATACTGCCCGCTGTCTTCTTCAGTGTGCGACAAGATTCGCCCACGACAAAAGGGATAGCCATAAGCATCAATAAATCCGCCAGAAGCACCAGCATGTTCGAATTTTGTACGATCATGTACAGCGCGAATTTTTGGCTGTGCAGCTGCCATATCTGGATTGCTTTCGAGCAAAGCGATGATCGGTTCAATCCAGTTGTCGGTCACTTCGACATCCGAATTGAGCAGCACAAAATAATCGGCTTCTACTTGCTCCAGCACGGCATTATAACCGCCTGCAAAACCTTTGTTGGTGTCATTTTGTACGATCTCAATCGTTGGATAATTATCGGCTACAAAAGACACCGAATCATCTGAAGACGCATTATCACCCAATACAAAACTAAGATTTGGGTAAGTGCTATTAAATACCGACGGTAGAAATTTCTCTAGAAAATATCTACCATTCCAATTTAGTATTACGACAGCAACTTTAGGATAATTCGTTGTCATTTATTGTCTCCGTTTTCTTTTCCACCGACGGTGTGACCATAACCAATACGCGGGTTCATCGCGTATAATTTGCTCAGTAAACGCGGTGTGTTGATGAATAATCTCCCTATCAGTACATTCTTTTGGATGCTTTACCAAAGTAGTGAATTTACACGAATAATGCCCTCGTTTCTCTTTTCTACGTATTTCGCAAAATACTACAGCTACATCCATTGCTTTGGCGATGCGCTCAGTGCCCGTAAATACAAGTGTATCTTGCCCCAAAAAATCCATATAATAATCAGAATCTTGATAGCCAGGTGTCTGATCTGCGACAAACATCGATATATGTGGTTTATTTTTTAGTTTTACCAAATGTCGTAAGATTTGTTTTGTAGGCACTAACGTAGCACCAAAACGACTCCGGATGGCATTCAACACGGCGCCAAAGGATTTATCGGATAGCGGTTTGTATATTACTAAACGCGGAAATTCGGTCATGAGGGATAGGCGATGAATTCCCAGTTCCCAATTTGCGTAGTGCGCGGTAACGCCCATAACTCCGCGCCCCTGTTCAAAATGCTGGTATACTTCTTCTGGATTGAGCAATTCTACTCGCTCAAGTACTTGTTTACGCGAAATGCTCCTGCCCTTCACTGTTTCGACGATAATATCGGGCAAATGCCGAAAAAAACGACGAGCAATCTGGTGAATTTCAATCTCCGTTTTTTCAGGAAATGAATTGCGCAGATTTTCCAACACAACTTTCTTGCGGTAGCCAAACACGTAATAGATCAGTACAAACAGTAGATCAGAAATGCGGTAAAGCACCCAAAATGGAAGCAAGGAAATAGCGTATAGTATGTACGTCAGTAATCTTTCTTTCATTAAGACATTGCTAGATAAGCTGCAAATATCCTTAAATAAACTTACTTTTGTCCCATCTTGACACTGGATATTTATTGCGATGACAGAACAATTACTATTGCCCGCCTTTTACCTGCCGAATGTATCTTATTTTCAGGCCATTTATCAGCACAAGGGCAGCATTTGTATCGAGCAACACGAGCATTTCCCAAAACAGACCTACCGCACCCGTACTCAAATCGGTACGGCGAATGGAAAATTGGATCTGATCATCCCCATCGTACATGGTAAGAAAGATCATGTTGCTGTCAAAGATATTCGGATTAATTACGACCATCCATGGCAACGGCTGCACTGGCTCAGTATACAAACTGCTTACCGTAGTTCTGCCTACTTCGAATATTACGAGGATGACTTTTTGCCATTTTATAAGAAGGAATTTACGTATTTGTTGGATTTTCATCTGGAGCAACTGGAGCTGTTGCTTCGTTTACTAAAAATCAAACGTGATATTTCCATGTCCGAAAGCTATGTAAAACATATTGAGTCAGAAATAGATTGGCGTACGGAAGCGACACCTAGAAAAAAGGATATTTTGCCCGTTGCTAATCCTTATTATCAAGTGTTCGAAGAGAAGACAGGTTTTGTACCTCACCTAAGCATCATTGATTTGCTTTTCAATCAAGGGCCACAATCTAGATCATTTTTGTAGATACGCGATCAAGTATCGCAAGCTGGTAATCGTTACAGGGTCAGACTTTAGACTACAGCTAATTTTAAAATTATCTATTTAACTAAAACTTTAATCTGCTATTGAATGTTATCTGCTATGAAAGCAGATTTTCATGAAAAGATTTATTATACTACTATTCGCTGTATTATCAACAATGCAGCTTAATGCGCAGGAGAACGCTGATACTACTACTATGTACTATACAGGACCTGATACTTTGCATTATAATAAGATTTATTATTTTGGCGGGACTGGTCTAGCATTTCCGATAGGCAAGTCGAGAGAAGCGCTGTCTTCTCAAGCATTTTCTCGCAGTATTGGATTAGATATTGCGCTGCGCAATCCCAAGTACTTTCTAATACCTACGCTATTTACCCTCGGTTTCAATTATAATCAATTAGAGACAGATGAGAATTATAATCGTACGTTGGAAAACGGGCAAGCGACAATTTATGCACTCAGTCTCGCTGGCGGTATTCGCAAGCAGGTAAATCGGTTGAATTCGTACGCGTATGCAGGGCCCGCCTTTGCGATGGATGTAGAATCACGCATCAGTGATCTGGGAAATACTCGCTCGCGCATGGAAAAGTTGTACAGCTTTTCGCCAGCATTTAAATTAGGATTTGGATCTGACTACAAGTTTCGAGGATTCTATTTAGGGCTTGAGCTGGATTATATGCATCATTTCAGAAATATTCAAGGAAATCCGGTTAATGTTTTGACGGTAATGGTTGGTCTTAAATCTGACATCACAAGTTTCAGTGATCGCATGGTGCAAGTCATCAAACCTAAGGATTAATATCACATATTAACAAGTAAATCGCTTAACAATAAAATAACACAACCCACCTAATTACTAAACATAGAATAGCTATATTTAAATAAATTAAAATTGATTATCATGATTAAAGACGAAGAGCTAGAATTTCAAGAAGCAGTTCAACCCATGGAGTGGTTGTACGATGGAGATGATTTGAATCCGCTGGAGGATTAGTATTTTAAACTTCCTCCAGTAATAACAAATCTGTATGCTTAAACCGTTGGTTTAAGTTTTTTTTGTTTAGGACTGAAGGATGGCGTGCTGCGTAGCTGTAAAAAAGTTACGAAAAACCATATTTAGTTCCGAACTACTTTGCGCCGCTTCAATACCACATTTCACATGTAGATCAAGAAGTTGTGTTCGCATCAATCGCAAACTTTCCGTCGCGAGTTTATGGATGTTTTTGTAGAGATCTTCATTACATTCTTCCCGATTACTTTGTAGTTTATCCCAACTTTCTTCCACTAAAGCATAAAATTGTAATCGCACATGAGCAGCAAACTCTTGCGCTGCGTCCAATTGTTTAAAAAATAATTTGCCATATTGCTGTTGCCAATCTGGATTTTTGCTCCGTAGATAAAAATTCTTTTGCACTAAATCCATGTAGCGATTGTACATACCCAAATAATTGACAAACAAAGTACATTCTGCAAAAGGCTGAAATGGATATTGATACAACACGCCAGGATGTGTTGCACATGTGGGATCTAGATCAAAACTATTCTCTACTCCAACAAAAACATCGTGTACGGTAAAACTATGACTGGCTGTCGCTTCTAGACCAAAGGTTTGCCAATCTGGATCGATCAGCACGTGCTCCCGCGGTATAAAAAAGGACTTAACCAACTCTGATTTCGAAAAAGATTGATGCGCATCCGCAATTACGACTGCATTGCAGGTGAAGTGGGTAAGATGTGGTGCGCCAGTCGCATAAGACCATCTGCCTGTAATACGATAACCATTAGGAACTTTGATCGCTTTGCCCGAGGCACGACCACTGCCACCAAAACACATAGCGCCGTTACTGAACAAAGTATTTGCCGTATCAGAATCAATAAATCCAGCAAACATATTTGCACCGGCACACAATGTAACTGTCCAACCGAGAGAGCCATCCCAATAAGCCAATGATTCTAGTAATTGACAGCCTTCGACCAGAGCTTTTTGCAATCCGCCGTATTCCTTCGGCACCCAAAGGTCGAACCAACGATTTTTCGCAACTTCACTAAGTATAGCATCAGGTAATACGCCGGCTTTAGCAGCAGAAAGTTGAGATTCTTGGATAAGGTTAATTATATCTTGGCTAAGCATTAGTAGACTGAATTTTCATGATGCGACGCCACTTGGCGAAACCAACAAATGCAACAATAAATAGAAATGCAGTAAGTAGTGCAAATAAGTAAAGCTCTTTGTGCACGAGCAACGGGATCGCAAATAGATTGCTAAGGTTTAACAAAAGCCAATTTTCCAGTTTTCGTCGCGCCAAAAGCCACATGCCTGCCCACGCTGTTGATGAAACCCAAGCATCCCATAAAGGCACATCAGAATCAGTAAATGATCGCAGCGCAAAATACAACATAGCAAAACCTCCGAGCACAATGGCTAATACAATATACCATTCTTTTCGACTTGTGTTGCTGATCGGTTGCTCAGTTTGTATTCGATTACCCGTCCAGTACCACCAGCCATAGGCACTCATGATTAAATAATAAACATTGAGCAAAATTTCAGCGTAAAGCTTTGCACCATATAACGCAACCATCCCAAATACAATTCCGATTATACCTACTGGATAGTTAGCAATCTTATTATTTTTAGAAAGTAGTACTTGGCAGATGCCAAATAGCACAGATAGTCGCTCCAGCCAAGATGTTTGCGCGAATGCTTGTGCCAGTAACGTTGTGAAGTTTGCGATATCCATGCAGAAGGAATAGAAAAAGAGCCTGACTAGCAGGCTCTTTTATGAGAATATCAAATTAGTTAATTCAACTTCAATACGTCGTGAGTCCATTTTCTTGTCGAAGCGCAAAGCTCGGCATCATCGTTTAGATTTTTGCCCCACGAAGGAATCATCGTACGTAATTTTGTTCTATATGAATCCGCCTTTGCACGATCTGGAAAACACCTTTTCAGCAAATTAATCATTACTGCTACCGAAGTAGACGCGCCAGGAGATGCACCCAAAAGCGCGGCAATAGAACCATCCGCGCTGGAAACAACTTCAGTACCAAACTCCAAAATACCACCATGTACGGGATGTTTCTTGATTACTTGTACGCGTTGACCGGCCTTTTCGATCTCCCAATCTTCCATTTTTGCCGTAGGCATGAATTGCTTCAAAGCATCCAATTTATCTTTCGGTTTCTTCATCACTTCGGTGATGAGGTATTTGGTTAACGGAAGATTATCCAATCCGGCCGAAAGCATCGGGCGAATGTTAGACAATTTGATAGAAGCTGGTAGATCAAAATAAGAACCCTTCTTCAAGAACTTCGTCGAAAATCCTGCATATGGACCAAAAAGCAAAGCGCGTTTGCCATCGATGTATCTTGTATCTAAGTGAGGAACCGACATTGGTGGCGCTCCAACGGAAGCTTTCCCATAAACCTTTGCATGATGCTGTGCTATCACAGCTTCATTGGTACAACGCAACCATTGCCCTCCAACCGGAAAACCGCCATATCCTTTGGATTCTGGAATACCAGATTTTTCTAGCAACAACAATGAATGGCCGCCAGCACCAATAAACACAAATTTTGCTTGAATATTTTTTCGTTCACCAGTTTTCAGATCCTTAGTTTCTACTTGCCATCTGCCATCTGGCAATCGATCAATATCTTTAACTTCGTTACTAGTGGCCAGATTAATATTTTCCTTTACATCTAAATACGAGATCAAATCGCGTGTCAGTGTACCAAAATTTACATCTGTACCAATATCCATTTTGGTGGCCGCTATTGCTTCATCACCTCCACGTTCTTTCATCATCAAAGGAATCCAATCGGTCAATACTGACTTTTCTTCCGAAAATTCCATTCCTTTAAATAGATGATGCTGAGTTAAGGCATCATAACGTTTTTTTAGAAATTCAACGTCTTTATCTCCGAAAACAGCTGACATGTGTGGCACTTTCCGAATAAATTCTTCCGGGTTTTTGATCACATCATGCTCTACTAAATAAGACCAAAACTGTTTGGATATTTCATATTGCTCTGCAATAGAAATCGCTTTGCTAATATCCACCGATCCATCCGGACGCTGTGGTGTATAATTAAGTTCACATAGAGCAGAGTGTCCAGTACCGGCATTATTCCAAGCGTCAGAACTTTCGGATGCAACAGTGTCTAACCGCTCTAGAATCTCTATGGTAATATCGGGACTTAGCTCATGTATCAATGTTCCTAGGGTGGCACTCATGATACCTGCACCTATCAACACAACGTCTACTTCTGTCTTTGTTGTCTTTTTACCCATCTTAATTAAGTGTGATGCAAATTTAACATTTGAGGCAAGATTTTGCGAATCATTTTGTCACAAATGTTTCATTAATTATAATGATTTCTCAATAACTTGCCTATAATTATGCTAACTTTTAAACCTTATGACGCATGATCATATAAAGACCAAATAGCATCTATATTTATACCAAGTTGCGATTACAACAATTATTTAACATTTTTGCACCTGCAATTTTCAACAGCTTCTAGCGTTTAAAGTTTGCAAGACAAAAAAACTAACAACATTACAAATGAAACTACTTGCAGGTAAAACCGCATTGATTACTGGCGCTTCGAAAGGAATAGGTCGCAAAATTGCCGAGGTATTCGCTCAGCACGGAGCCAACGTAGCGTTCACCTACCTTTCTTCGGTAGAGAAAGGACAAGCATTAGAAACTGCGCTCCAAGAGTATGGAACGCAAATCAAAGGTTATCGTTCTGACGCTTCTAAATTCGACGAATCAGAACAATTGATTGAAGATATCATGACGGATTTTGGTGCGTTGGATATCGTTGTAAATAATGCCGGTATCACCAAAGATGCTTTGTTAATGCGCATGAGCGAAGAAGCTTGGGACGACGTGATCGATATCAACCTGAAATCTGTCTTCAACATTACAAAGGCGGCTACCAAAGTAATGATGAAAAGCAGAAAAGGATCGATTATCAACATGAGCTCGGTAGTCGGTATACAAGGAAATGCTGGCCAATCGAACTATGCAGCCTCCAAAGCTGGTATCATCGGTTTTTCGAGATCTATCGCTAAAGAATTAGGCTCGCGTAATATCCGCACTAACGTCATTGCGCCTGGATTCATCCGCACCGAAATGACAGATATTTTAGATGAAAAAGTGATCACTGCGTGGGAATCGGGCATTCCGATGAAGCGTGCTGGCGAAACAGAAGAAGTAGCAAACGCTTGTTTGTTCTTAGCTTCAGACCTTTCAAGTTACGTCAACGGCCAAGTTTTGGCAGTAGACGGCGGCATGTTATAGTACAGGTATTATGCCGCCAGAAGCGAACGCCATATTCACTATCGGTGACGATGAAGCCTTCAATGCACTCGCATTAGAGATTTTTCGCTTTCAAGCAAAGCATGTTCCTGTATACAAACAATATTTAAACTATCTGGGTAGAAATGTTCATGATGTCTATCATTATAAAGATATCCCATTTCTACCCATTGAGTTCTTTAAAACACAAACGATAATTGCCGGAAAAGCAGATTCTCAAATCATCTTTCAAAGCTCAGGTACTACAGGATCTGTCACTAGCAAACATTTGGTCGCGGATTTAGAGATTTACGAACGAAGCTATAATGCGGCTTTCCAGCAATTTTATGGAAACCCAGCCGAAATCGCAATTCTCGCCTTACTACCCTCCTATCAAGAACGAGAAGGATCATCGTTGATTTACATGGTCGACGATCTTATTTCTCAAAGTCATGTTCCGCAAAGCGGCTATTTTTTATCTAACTATCAATCCTTAGCTGAGACACTTAGCACGCTAAAAAGAAACGGCGTTAAAACCATGCTTTTTGGCGTAACGTACGCATTACTGGACTTTATAGATTCTTTTCCGATCGACTTTCCCGAATTGGTGGTAATGGAAACTGGTGGAATGAAAGGGCGCCGACGTGAATTAATAAGAACGGAATTACATTCCCTATTACAACAAGGTTTTGGCGTTTCACATGTGCATTCAGAATATGGGATGACCGAATTATTAAGTCAAGCGTACGCAAAACAAGATGGTCTTTTTCAGACACCCCCGTGGATGAAAGTCGTAATGCGAGACACCAATGACCCACTGACGCTATTACAAAATAGCCAAACCGGCGCGGTCAACATCATAGATTTGGCTAATCTATACTCCTGTGCTTTTATTGCTACGCAGGATCTGGGCAAGCTACATGAAGATGGCCGATTCGAAATTCTAGGCCGATTTGACCATAGCGATGTTCGCGGTTGCAATCTTCTAGTTCAGTAGTACTTCATTTCAAGTTATCGTAAAAATAATATGGCATGCATTCGCCATTTAGATATTTCTTAATAATTTTGCGGACGAATCTTCGAAACAATATGATCCATCTTTCGTCCAGATCTGTCCTTGTTTGTATTGCATCTCTCTTATTAGCATTCAGCGCTTGTAAGACGAAGTACTGGCAAAAGCACGACTATCAATCCAGCAAACTAGTAATCGATCAGCAGATTGCACCCGATTCAAGTTTAATAAACTACATAGCTCCTTATAAGCAACGCTTAAAAGCTCAAATGGATACTGTGATCGGTCAGGCAGCGCAGATGTTGCCTCGCTCACCCAACGACGGGCAAAGCTTAGGTGGTAATTTTTTTGCTGATGCTTTGCTGGCTCTTGGTCAGCAATTGGATCATGAAGTTTCCTGTTCGCTGGGTACAAAATTTGGTATAAGAGTAGATATTCCTGCTGGAGATATCCAGGTTGGTAAAGTTTTTGAATTAATGCCATTTGAAAATTACCTGACTGTACTTACACTTACCGGTGAAGATTTACTGGAGCTCGGTCAATTTATTGCGAAGACAGACGGGCAGCCAGTAGCAGGCATGTCCGTAACGATTAAAGATCAAAAGCTCATCGCGATGCGGATTCAGGGAAATCTTGTAGACAAAAATAAAACCTATAAATTGGTCACTTATGACTATCTCGCCAACGGCGGCGATAATATTGAAGGTATCTCGGCTCCTATCCAACGCGTAGATACGCAAACCCGTGTGCGTGAAGGATTGATCGCATACATAGAAGGTTTAACTAAAAAAGGTAAACAAGTTGACGCACGACGTGATGAAAGAATTATCATTGTACAATAGACGTAGTTTCATTAAGAAAGTCAGCACTGTTGGCGCATTGGCAGGTTTAGGTGGGTTGCAAGGTTTTGCTCAAGGTAGACCACGGCAGGAAATAAAACTGACTATACTTCATACTAACGATGTGCACAGTCGTATTGAGCCCTTCCCGATGGATGGTTCGCGACTGCAGGGTTTAGGAGCGTTGCCAGAAGAAGTACGCTCCTTAAAAAAATTCGGAATGAGGAAAACAATGTGCTACTTTTGGATGCTGGAGATATGTTTCAAGGCACACCTTACTTTAATCTATTCGATGGGAAGGTGGAACTCGAACTTATGTCTAAAATGGGTTATGACGCTGGCACTTTTGGAAATCATGAATTTGACAATGGTTTGAATGGTCTACTAAAACACTTTGACAAAGCTAATTTTCCGTTTATAACCTCCAATTACGATTTTAGTAACACTGTCTTGGCAGGAAAAACCAAGGAATACTTAGTATTGGAAAAATCTGGATTAAGAATAGGAATTTTTGCGGTAGGTATTAAGCTCGATGGCATGGTTGATCCTAATAACCACAAGGGAGTCAACTATTTAGAACCAATACCAGTTGCAAACCGACTCAGCAAAAAATTGCGTATCGAAGAACATTGCGATATCGTGATCTGCCTCTCTCATATTGGCTATCACTATCAGACGGATCAGGTTTCGGATCTCGTAATGGCTTCACAGACACGTGGAATAGATCTAATTATTGGCGGCCATACACATACTTTTTTGGACAAACCTACGGAAGTTAAAAATCTAGATGGAGAGATCACGCTGGTAAATCAAATGGGTTACGGCGGTGTTAATCTTGGCAGAATAGATTACTATTTCGATAAGAAAAGCGGCAACAAACGCTATCTAGCACAACATTATACGGTTGATCCGAGCTTGCCCGAAGATCAGAAAATGTGGAGTTAATATTAAAAGGCGCTGAACATACATGTTCAACGCCTTTTAATCCATATGTAGAATTTTCTTCCTAACCGACCTTCCGTTCGTAAGGAATGCGCGTCATGATTGATCGCCCTAATGTTACTTCATCGACATATTCTAGTTCACCTCCAAAAGCAATTCCTCGAGCAATGGTAGATACTTCTATTGCATACTCTTGCAACTTACGGTAAAGGTAAAAAATAGTCGTGTCGCCTTCCATCGTAGCGCTGAGCGCTAAAATAACTTCTTTAATATCGCCTTTACGTACACGATCTATCAATCCATCGATTCGTAAATCTGCGGGTCCTACGCCATCCATCGGGGAGATCAATCCTCCCAATACATGATACACACCTTGGTATTGATTTGTATTCTCGATGGCCATGACATCGCGCGTGTCTTCTACGACACAAATGGTAGCGCGATCCCGTTTCGGTGACTGGCAAATTTCGCAAATATCTGTATCAGAAATATTAAAACATTGCTTGCAATATTTGATATGCTCTTTGAGCTGCGTAAACGCATTCGAAAAACGGCTAACGTCTTCCTTAGATTGTTTGAGTAGATGTAGCACTAAGCGTAGAGCGGTTTTTTTGCCCACACCAGGCAACTTTCCAAACTCCTCCACAGCTTGTTCCAATAGTTTAGACGAAAAATGCATGCACAAATTTACAAAAGAAAAAAGATATCAAGCTGTACTATCAATACAGGTGTCATGCTCTTTTTTTAATAAGAACGAAAATACTTATATTGCTTATGCCACGATCATCATCTGGCTAATGAAATTATAAAAGGGTTTGACATTTTTTATGAGAAAAGACGATAGAATAAGCCGCTCCTTTGCTAACAAGACATGGCAAGAGATTAAAGTAAAAGATTCATGGCAGATATTTAAAATCATGTCTGAATTCGTTGATGGATTCGAGAAATTAGCAGAAATTGGACCTTGCGTTTCTATTTTTGGTTCTGCGCGTACGCCAAACGATCACAAATATTACCAACTGGCTGTAGATGTTGCAAGGTTACTTGCTGAAAGAGGATATGGTGTAATCTCGGGCGGTGGCCCTGGCATTATGGAGCTGCTAATAAAGGCGCTTATGAAGCGGGTGGTAAATCGGTAGGTTTGAATATCGATTTACCATTCGAACAATTTCACAACAAATATATCGACCGTGATAAGTTGTTGGAATTCAAGTATTTTTTTGTGCGTAAAGTCATGTTTATGAAGTATTCGCAAGGATACATCGTGATGCCTGGAGGATTTGGAACGATGGACGAACTTTTTGAGGCCATTACATTGATACAGACAGGCAAAATCGCACGATTTCCTATAGTTATGGTCGGTAGCGAATACTGGTCTGGGTTGTTTGAGTGGATCAAAGAAACCATGTTAGGCACTCATTATATCAGCGAAGAAGATCTTAACTTATATCGCATGGTAGATACGGCCGAGGAAGCAGCCGAGCATATTTTTAGGTTTTATGATAAATATCTACTCAAACCTAATTTCTAGATTTTTGCAATAATTTAAAAACCTATATGCTGATTATTTGTTGATAAGATACATTTAAACAAATAAAAGTTTTATTAAACATCAATCACTATGGGAAATATATTGTATTTAATCGCAGTTATTTTAGTTATTATTTGGGCGATCAGCTTTCTAGGCGGATATGCAACTGGCGGCATTATTCACGCGTTATTGGTTATCGCTATAATCGTGGTGCTTTTACGTGTAATACGTGGCAATGCATAGCTTTAAATACCTAATCTAGATAAGTATATTTGGGCGATATCGAGATCTTCTGGATGTGTGATTTTCAAATTGAAATAATCTCCTTCCACGATGCTCACGATATTGCCCATTTTTTCGACTACTGAAGCATCATCTGTAAAATGAGCTTCCTCATTTTGTTCATATCCCACGAGAAGTGAAGTTGCCGCAAAAACCTGCGGAGTCTGCACTTGCCATACATCATTGCGATTTACACACTCACTTTTATCCTTATTACCAAGGCGAATGCTATTCGTACTTCGTACAGCTGGTACTATTGCCTGTCTTTCGGCTACTTTTTCAAACAGTTCTCGGATCAATTTTACGGAAACTAACGGCCGTGCGCCATCGTGCACCGCAATAGCATCATGATTAAACTTGCTGTCAGTAAACGTGCTTTTGATAAATTCTAGTCCATTTTTTACGGACTGGAATCTGCTCGTACCTCCAGCAACCACAAGATGTGGAACCGTAAATTGATAGGTATCGCACAATTCTCGCCAATAATTGTGCATGCTCGAAGATAGTACAACAATGATATGTAGACCTAAGTCTGCTAACTCAAACCGACGGATCGTATGCATAAGCACAGGTAGATCTGCTAGTAGATGAAACTGCTTCGGCAGTGTACTATTCATCCGAGAACCTACCCCGCCAGCCACGATAACAACAAATTTTCTTGCCATAAAAAAAGCGTAAATCGAAATGGATTTACGCTCAAAGTTATTATTATTTGTCGATTTAAATAATCAACATAGCATCGCCATAGCTATAAAAACGATATTTTTCTTTCACCGCGACTTCATAAGCTCGCATGGTATTCTCATATCCTGCAAATGCCGCAATCATTACTAAAAGCGTTGATTCGGGGGTATGAAAATTGGTAATCATAGAATTGGCAATACTAAAATCGTACGGCGGATAAATAAATTTACTTGTCCAATCATCACTAGCCTTCAAGTGTTTATCTGCAGATACTGCCGACTCAATTGCGCGCATCGAAGTAGTACCTACCGCACAAACACGTCTTTTTCCATCGATTGCTTTATTAACGATGCGTGCAGCCTCATCCGTGATGATGATTTGCTCTGAATCCATTTTGTGTTTGGTCAAATCTTCTACCTCTACGGTGCGGAATGTTCCAAGACCTACGTGTAAAGTAATTTCAGCAAAATCAATTCCTTTCAATTCCAAGCGCTTCATCAACTCGCGAGAAAAATGTAATCCCGCTGTAGGCGCTGCTACTGCACCTTCGTTTTTCGCGTAGATGGTCTGATAGCGATATTTATCTTCTGGTGTTGCTTTTCTAGTAATGTATTTCGGCAAAGGTGTTTCACCTAAGATCTCGATATTACGACGAAATTCTTCGTCTGTACCATCGAATAAAAAGCGAATTGTACGACCGCGAGATGTAGTATTATCAACTACTTCTGCTACTAACAAATCGTCCTCTCCAAAATACAATTTGTTGCCCACACGTATTTTACGAGCGGGATCTACTAATACATCCCACAAACGAAGTTCCTTATTCAATTCGCGCAGTAAGAAAACTTCAATCGTCGCACCAGTTTTTTCCTTATTACCATACATCCGCGCCGGAAACACTTTTGTATTATTTAGGATCATGACATCCTTGTCATCAAAGTAATCTAGTACGTCTTTAAAGATTTTATGCTCTATCTGCCCCGTTTCACGGTGAAGAACCATTAATCGGGATTCGTCACGGTTTTCACTTGGCTCCGACGCCAATAATGATTCAGGCAGATCAAAGTTAAATTGAGATAATTTCATCGTTTTTCAATAATTAAGTCCACGCGGCCTACAGAGCTGCGCTTCTGAAAATAAGGGCAAAGTTACGTAAATTTATAGAAATTTTCAGTAACCTGTTACAGTCTATTCTGTTGGAAAACGTTGATGTTTATCGTGTGTTGCATATTCTTGCTGCTTCGTTAACCGGTATTCGTTCGCAGTCGCAGTTTCATCTACATTCTCTGGATCATCCAAAAATGTTATCTCATCGTCTCCTAATCTAAAAGTATAGTTTACCTTACTGCCTTTTAGTACGATGTAGGTTTCATTGCTTTCCCACTGGATTTCACCTTTATCCTCAATAGTTTCCGCTCCACCATTACGGTTCACTTTAACCGCGAAAGTGTTATCACGATTGATTGTTATTTCCATACTAGTACTATCCTTTCCTTCGCCAGGTACTACTCCTTTATAATTACCTGGCCAGTCCAAAAAGTTACTAGCTGCATGCAGTGAATCGATAGCAGGATTTACCTCTGGACCTTCATCCGGCACGGCTTTATTTTTATTGGCCGATGTACACGATAGGGCAACTGCAAGAGGCAACATGTAAAGAAGTGATTTCATATCTATGAATTTTATTCGTGTGATAGTAAACGCAAAAAGCGTCGTTTCTTTTAAAGGAAACGACGCTTTTTTGATTTTGTTTGGCTAAGACAAGAAAGTTCTAAGCAAAAACTTCCTTGGCGGCCAAATAACGTTCGGCCTCTAAAGCGGCCATACAGCCTGTGCCTGCTGCTGTGATTGCTTGTCGATACACGTGATCTTGTACATCGCCGCAGGCGAATACACCAGGAATATTCGTCGCAGTCGCATCAGGTTTGGTGATCAAATATCCGGTCTCATCCATATCTAAAATGCCTTTAAACAAATCGGTATTTGGCGTATGACCAATCGCTACGAAGAAACCGGTAATATCAAGATCTCGCGATTCTTGCGATACATTGTTGAGTACACGCAATCCGGTAACTACCTGGCCGTCACCCAATACTTCCTGTGCTTCTGTGTTGTAATGTACTTCGATATTTGGCGTATTGAGCACTCGGTGTACCATTGCCTTAGACGCCCTAAATTCATCACGACGTACTAGCATATGAACTTTATTGCACAATTTAGCTAAATATGTCGCCTCTTCGGCAGCAGTGTCTCCCGCGCCCACAATTGCGACATCTTGGCCTTTGAAGAAGAAGCCGTCACATACCGCACAAGCTGACACGCCAAAACCATTGTATTTTTGCTCTGAATCTAACCCTAACCATTTGGCAGTCGCACCAGTAGAAATGATTACCGTATCTGCCGTAACTGTTTTAGTATTATCGATTTCGATAGTATGAATACCGCCATCTTTAGAAAGATCAACTTTGTTGACATATCCAAATCGTACTTCTGTACCAAATCGCTCCGCTTGTGCACGCAGGTCTTCCATCATGACTGGACCGGTTACTCCTTGCGGATAACCTGGGAAATTGTCAACTTCTGTCGTTTGTGTCAACTGGCCGCCTGGCACCATACCTGTGTAGATCACAGGTTTCAAATCTGCGCGGGCAGCATATATTGCAGCGGTATATCCCGCAGGACCTGACCCAATAATAAGGCAAGGTACGTGTTCTATTTCTTGTTTGCTTTCCATATAATAAGATATACAATTATTCTTTTCCAAATTTGCCCTGCAGGGCTTTCAACATGTCGTTGGTAACTGGGGTTGCTTTCTTTTTTTGATGTGGCCGATTGTGATTGTTGTGCGCAGCCTTTTGTTTTGATTCAGCAGCAGGCTGACTTACGGATCCTTCGGCGCCGTTATCCTTTTTTGAAGTACTTTTTTGCTCCTTACGAGCTTGGCGATACTCATTCCAAATATTTTCCAAAACTTTTTTGGTGTACAATGGAAAGTCTCCATTTTGCATCCAAGCGTAATAACTAGGTTCTACGTCGAACACGTCTACAACTTTCTTGCCTTTGTGCTTTCCAAAATTTATAGTTGGATCACCATCTTGATCGTACACCAACCGACCTGCAAAATCAACCGGTCTGCTAAGGTTGGTAAAGCGATGCAAGGCTTCCACATCATTGACTACTGGCGTAGATATCGTCCCCTCCTTATCCTCAAAAGATGCACCTTCGTACTTATCCAATTGTGCTTTCAGTACGGAGTAGGTAGCGCGCACATCAGCTTCAGCAGTATGTGCGTTGGTCAAATCTTCATGACAATAAAATTTATAAGCGGCTTTGAGTGTTCGCTGCTCCATCTGATGGAAGATATTCTGTACATCTACAAACGAACGACCTTCTAATGAAAAAGGCACCTTGGCGCGGAGAAATTCCTCCATCAACATGGGCACATCAAATTTATTAGAATTATACCCTGCTAAGTCAGCGTCACCAATAAAGTCAGCTATCTCTTGACCAACTTCATCAAAACCTTTAAGATCTTTTACGTCTTCATCCCGAATACCATGAAAAAAAGTCGATTCGGCTGGAATTGGACGTTTCGGATTGACGCGCATCGCCAAAACCTCTTCACCGCCGCCCGGCAATATCTTGAGGATGGCAATTTCTACGATTCGATCAGTTGCAATATTAACCCCTGTCGTTTCTAAATCAAAAAATGCCAACGGACGGCTTAAGTTCAATTCCATGATGCTTTGTACAAATGTAAAGTTTGGCTACAAAGGTACGAAAGATCTCTATCCTTGCCCAAAAAGTTGCAGATGATCTGGATTATTTTGACCCGTTGTGATACGAAAAGACTAAGATTTTACGTGAATTTGAAAAACGATGACAGTGGCATTAACATTTAATTCGTATTCTTGATATGGAATTATCCAAAAAAATTGACAAGCGAATTTCATGCATAATATACGGTCGACCATTTTCTACAGCGTCATAGTTATTTTCTTTAGCTTCTTTATGTATTGGATTATACAGCAAGGAAGTTATTTAGAAGCGGGTCGCGATGTATTTATACCAACTTCTGAAAATGGAGCTTGGGCCGATTTTGTGGCATCTATTGGTGAAAGCCTTCGGTATCCGTTATCTATATTACTTATACAGATCGTCGCTATTATATTCACCGCAAGGTTATTCGGATGGATATGTGTTAAAATCAGGCAACCTGTCGTTATTGGTGAAATGTTGGCCGGCATTATCTTGGGGCCTTCTTTATTAGGCCTTTTTTTTCCCGATTTTTTTGAAGCGCTATTTCCGCAGCAGTCATTAGGTAATCTACAGTTTCTTAGTCAGATTGGCCTTATCCTTTTTATGTTTATCGTGGGTATGGAGCTAGATTTGCACGTACTGCGCAACAAAGCTCAGGATGCGATCGTAATCAGCCACGCGAGTATTATGTTACCATTTACATTGGGCATTGGGTTAGCGTATTTTCTTTATGAAAATTATGCACCGCAGAATGTTCAATTTCTTTCCTACAGCTTGTTTATCGGTATTGCTATGAGTATTACGGCCTTCCCTGTACTCGCACGCATTGTGCAAGAGCGAGGTTTGCAAAAAACACGATTAGGAACAGTCGTCATTACTTGCGCAGCTGCCGACGATATTACGGCATGGTGTATATTGGCCGTCGTGATCGCTATCGTAAAAGCTGGTTCATTTGTATCGGCATTATATACCATAGGGTTGGCTTTGGCGTATGTATTGATTATGATTAAAATAATCAGACCATTCTTACACAGAATTGGTCAGATCAATTCGACCAAAGAAACACTAAACAAACCTGTAGTAGCTATATTTTTTCTAATGTTGATACTTTCGGCGTATACAACCGAAGTCATTGGTATCCACGCATTATTTGGTGCATTTATGGCTGGCGCAATTATGCCCGAAAACAACAAATTCCGCAATCTATTTATTGAGAAAGTGGAAGATGTAGCGCTGGTCTTGCTCCTACCCTTGTTTTTCGTATTTACAGGTTTGCGCACGCAAATCGGGCTCTTAAATGACCCAAAATTGTGGTTGATCACTGGAATTATCATTTTAGTTGCTGTGATCGGTAAGTTTGTTGGTAGCGCATTAGCGGCACGCTTTATGGGGCAAGGTTGGAAAGATAGTTTAAGTATTGGTGCGCTGATGAATACACGTGGTTTGATGGAATTAGTCGTGCTAAACATTGGCTATGATCTTGGTGTGTTGTCTGCTGAACTTTTTTCGATGATGGTGGTAATGGCATTGGTCACTACATTTATGACCGGTCCGGCATTAGATCTGATCAATTGGGCATTTAGAAATAAAGAGAAACCGGATTTTATAGAAAAAATCGAAAGTCGTTTCAGTATCTTATTTACATTTGGAAAGACGGAATCAGGTCAGGCATTATTACGCTTATCTAATGCCCTTGCTACTTCTCCAAATCAACAGTGTCAAGTTGCGGCATTACACATTGCCCCAGCAAATGAGCTGCACCACTATGAGGTAGAGGAACAAGAAATCGAATGCTTCAAAAAAATATTAGATGATAGTAGACAGATCAATAGGCCTATCAAGACGATATTTAAAATTTCGAGTGATATTGATCATGAGATTGTAGATGAGGTAGAATCAGGTCAATATGATTTACTGTTAATAGGTACTAGTGAATCGATATACGAAGGCAGTTTACTAGGAAAAGTCATTGGCTTCACTACAAATTTGATCAACCCCGAAAAATTGTTTTCGACCAAAGGCGCTGTGTTTAGCAACAAATTTTATGAACGCACGAATAGGCTACTTTCTAAGGTAGACATCCCTGTTGGCGTCTTAATCGACAAGGGTTTGGATAAGATTGATCAAATTATTGTGCCGATATTATTTAAAGAGGATTTGTTTTTATTAGCGTACGTAGAAAAGTTAATTGGTGGAAATCCGCAGGCCAAAGTAATTTTATGGGATGTTGACGCGAATTTTACGAACTCAGAGTTGCTAGCCAAGACAGACGTAGCACATAATGCAATAAGTCACAGAATTACCATCCATAGAGGTGAGCCCTTTGTGGGCGAAATGCTAGTAAAACAGCGATTGATGGTCATTAGCCTTGTAAGTTGGGAAACATTACTTCAGCACAAACGGAAATTGAACATAGACTCCCCTTCGGAGCTTGTAATACGTGATAGGGTTAGCTAATGATCGCTTTCAATACTTAAAATTGTTTATTTTGATGCGCCAAACCATCACTTTTCAAATCTAAATCAAACCAAGATAATATAACAATATATTGCTATATTTCACTTAAAAGAGAATTTGTAATTTACAACAACAAATTTTTGCTCAATTAATTTTGCAAAACGGACTTGGTAAAGATCACGGTATCCTGACGATCATGCTGATTAGTATGCACACGTACTATGACCTTACCAACATTCCTTACAAGGAGTATTTAGAGTAAAATTTGAAAGTAAATAATGCAGAAAAGATATTATATGAAATATTTAATCGGAAATCATCTAATCTCAATTTGTTATTGACTTTTGAATCCTATACTAATGGTATGGAATTTATCAATTCAATAAAGTGGGGTGCTATCTGAAACAGGTAATAATATCATTCCGAAATTGGTCATAAAAGCTAGATTATTCTAATTCAATAGTACGCACTAACTGACGCAGAATATCTATTCTACTGTTTGATGTAGCTTCGAACCATACGATAATGCATGAAGTATTACTATCATGAAACAGAAAATTACTTACAAAGGAAAAGAAGTGGAAATCGATCTGACGCCGCAACAAATTCAACGAGCCATGCATCAATCTGTATCATATACCGACATCAAGTCATTGGGTGATGCCCTAGCATACTTGGGAGAAACTATGGATTCTTTCGAACAGCGAACCGCTTTTGATGATGACGCACAGAAAGCTTATAAGGAACTGGAAGTAATTTGTCAAGCTGTACGACAGGGAAATGAACTCAGTGATTTTTGGTATTATCCTTGGTTCACATCAATTAACTCATCACTTGGATTTTCATACTGTGACTTTGGGTACGGCAGTGCGGGTGCGATTGTAGGCTCAAGGCTCTGCACCGAAACATCGGAGAAGGCAGAATATGTTGGACGCACGTTTGTTGCTATTTACGATCGTTATATTAATGGTGCTAAGCTCAGTACGCCTGCCAATTTGATAGCAGAGAAAAAAATCTTTAAAGATTATACGGACATCAAAACTTTCAAGAATGCTTGCGAGGCGAACGGTACTAATGAGCATTCATTTCATCTGGAGCACCGATCATTACCCGCAGATGTATATGCCTATATGCAATTACGTATTATCGCCAAAGCTTTAAATACTTCTGCCAATTTGGAATCAAATGAAAATAATAACCATACCTATTTTCCGTACTTCTATTCTGTCAGATCACCCAAAGGTTATTCGTATGTATTTGGTGGAACGACCACTGGCGTCGGAGCACGGCTCACTTATAAGAATGAAGCGGTTGCAGAATATGCAGCTAAACAATTTATAGAGATTTATAATAAATATATGTCCTAATCACAGTGTTTTACAATCAATCATAAAACAACCTTAGATATGTAATCGAATAATAACTTCGTACCTAATAGAATGTGTAATTATTAGCTCGTAACCGACTGATCCATGCAAGTAATTGTGAAAATATAATAAAGCCCACCGTGATAACTGCAACGTACACCGCTACTCCACTCCAACCTCCAACTTTGTCGGGATCCAAAAATGGATAAGGGTACCAACCCGTAAATGAAGCTCGGATAAAAGTATAAAATGTCCATAGCAATGGAAAAACCAGCCAGATAAATGCATGCCTTGCCGTAGTGGCCGTCTTGGATGGCCAGATCAACCACCACAGTACAATAAACAGTGGACCTAATTCGTGCAGCACAAAGTTTTTCCAATCAAACACATCTGATGTGGCATTCATGTCCGTTTCTCGCAATAGCGTAGCGGCGACTAAGCCAGTGATGATCATGTACAATACTGCTCCACCTCGCACATATCTAAACCAATTGGCAGCGTCCTGTCGTTTTAGGATGTAAAAAGCAGCCATCAGATAGCAAACAACAGCTAAAATATTGCTCTGAATTGTAAAATAACTAAATAGATTCCATCCGTAAGCTGGCGAATCTTTTTCGAAACTCCATGCTGACCACGGGCTTATTGCAAAGACCGTGAGCGAGGCCATTAGCAGCAATACTAAAGCATTTGGCCATTTTACCGGGGCGGCATTTGGGTTATGAATCATGGTAGCTGTATTTTAATGAAAAAATTAATTACAATATAACAGTTTTGCATGGAAAAGTATATACGTGAATCCCTAGTGTTCGAATTATATAATATGCTCAAAAATTTGTCATTTGGTTCTGCAATATACTGTCCAATACTAGGACAAGTAGATTGGTACGACAAGTTTGAAATACTTGTTTTACATTCAGATGCATTAGAATTTTGCCGCGAATTCACCTATCTTTGCGTCGTGAATCCAACACAGTAAGCATACATGATTTATCTCGGACTATGCAGCTCGCCACCGTGTTTGATTGATTTTAAAACCAAATTACATGTCTTTGCACACAGAACATACCAGCTCCAACAAATCGGCAGTAATCTTTGATATGGACGGCGTCATCGCCGACACCAATCCTTATCACGCGAAAGCTTTCGAGTCTTTTTTTGACAAATACCAAGTAGAATACACCCAGGAAGCATTCGAGAAGCACATGTATGGTAAGCACAATAGCTATATCATGCAGCATTTCTTCGGAAAACCTTTCTCACCGCAAGAAATTGCAACTTTAGAATCGGAGAAAGAAGGACTTTTCCGAGAGATTTATAAAGAAGCTGCTAAACCCGTATATGGGCTAGTAGAATTTTTGCACGATCTCAAAAAGCATGGTTTTTTACTTGGTGTAGCGACTTCTGCACCGCGTGCGAATATGGATTTGGTGTTGGATGCATTGGGCATTCGCGATTTATTTCAGTCTACGCTTTCTAGTGAAGATGTGAAACTTCACAAACCTCATCCAGAAGTATATTTGAAATCGGCAGAGTTGCTCGGTGTATCGCCAGAACGTGCGATGGTTTTTGAAGATTCATTTTCAGGTGTCACCGCTGGTACAGCCGCCGGTATGAAAGTAACCGGCGTACTCACATCGCACCAAAAAGAAGAATTGCCGCCTTGCGTCGCATACATTCGAGATTACCGAGATATCAATGCACCTACGGTGATATCATTGTTGAAATAACATGTTTGAGACCGCTTGGCAAGCTACGCAGCAGCTTCTTCCGACACCACAAGCTTGGCTTTTATATTTATTGTGTGCCGTACTTATTGGTATGTCCAAGACCGGTATACAAAATATTGGCACCGTAGCGGTGCCATTTTTTGCATTACTATTTGGTGCTAAGTATTCTACAGGTATTGTGCTCATCATGCTGTGTATGGCAGATCTTACAGCGGTGATTTATTATCGGAAATCATTGATTTGGTCTGAAGTGCTTAAGCTATTGCCTTCCGCACTTATTGGTCTGCTTGTTGGGTTGGCACTAGGAAACAGCGTTGACGATCAGGTATTTAAACTAGCGATGGGCATTTGTATTCTTATCGGCGTGGGCATTATGCTTTGGTCGTCCAGGCAGACAGAGGAAAGTACGAAAGAACTGGTTGCAAAGAAGTGGTATTCGCCCTTGTTTGGATTTATTGTTGGTTTTTCCACGATGATCGGTAATGCGGCAGGTCCTGCGCTATCGGTATACTTACTTACCAAGCGCATGTCGAAGCTAACATTTGTTGCTACAGGTGCTTGGTTTATCATGATACTCAATTATATTAAGATCCCACTACAAGCGTTTGTGTGGCAAAATCTTTCGATCGCGGGCTTAATGATCAATATCGTAGCTATTCCATTTATCCTTTTAGGTGGACTGATTGGTATCAAATTAGTGCAAGTGTTAAAAGAACAGCATTTTCGTTGGGTCATTATGAGTTTGGTCATTTTTTCTTCGCTGATGCTAATTATTATGTAAAACACGATTGCCTATTCCCCGTATTAAAACACCAGTTTACCAACTACACCTAACTCCTGCTTTCAGAATTTGTGCTACCTTTGCCTATTATGGGAGAACAACAGTATTTAGCCAATTTAGGTATTACCGCATTAAACGAAATGCAGCAAACGGTTTCCAGCTCGTACAACGCTGCTAATGATATGCTTTTGCTGTCTCCTACAGGAAGTGGAAAAACGCTTGCGTTCTCCTTGATTATCCAAAAGAGATTGCAAGATGATGCTAATGGAAAAATACAAGCATTAATTATCGCTCCCACGCGCGAGTTAGCATTGCAGATTGAGCAAGTATTGCGCAAAATGCCTAACCATCCTAAAGTCACATGTCTCTACGGTGGTAATGATCTACGTACCGAGAAAAATAAGTTGAAAGAGGCACCGCAAATACTGGTGGGTACGCCAGGACGAATCATCTATCACTTGGAACGTCATACTATTGATCTGACTCAGTTGAACACTTTAGTACTGGATGAGTTTGACAAATCCTTGGAGCTTGGGTTTCATGAGCAAATGGAACAAATCGTGAGCGAAACGGGTTCGCCTTTTCAGATGCTGACCTCAGCTACGGAATTAGAAGAAATCCCTCCATTCCTAACGCTCAACAATGTAGAAACCATTAATTATCTGCATGAGAAGGGATATGCGCCGGACTTAACATTCCGCACTGTAACGGCAAGTCCGCAGAACAAGCTAAAAGCCTTATTGAAACTGATTTGTAAGTTAGGTAGCGAACAGAAGACATTGATATTCTGTAATCATCGCGAAGCAGTAGATCATATAAGTGAATTATTGGCGGATCGCGATGTCATCCACGATGTTTTTCATGGAGGTTTGGAGCAATCGGATCGCGAATTGGCATTACTCAAATTTCGTAACGGAAGCACGCATATTCTGCTAACCACCGATCTGGCCGCTCGTGGATTGGATATTCCAGAAGTGGATGCGATCATTCATTATCAATTGCCTTACAAGCAAGATGCATTTGTACATCGCAACGGGCGTACCGCACGTATGCAGGCAAAAGGTACTGTATATCTACTATTGAAGCCCGATGATGATTTTCCATACCTAACCGACGCTATGGAAGAAGAAATTTTGGAAGACGAATATCCACTACCATCGAACAGCAAAATGACAACCTTGATGTTTACTGCCGGTAAACGCGACAAAGTAAGCAAAGGCGATATTGTTG
Source organism: Sphingobacterium populi (assembly GCF_001586775.1). Classification (GTDB taxonomy): domain Bacteria; phylum Bacteroidota; class Bacteroidia; order Sphingobacteriales; family Sphingobacteriaceae; genus Sphingobacterium; species Sphingobacterium populi. Next base: position 865,974 of record NZ_LQXS01000001.1, read on the forward strand.
GTTATTTACTTAATCTACCAGGCATAGCAAAAGACGATGTTGGAATGATTGAAATTAAAGAAAAAAATGCCTTCGTAGCGGTGACACGCAGTAGCGTGACAACTATATTGCAAAAAGGAAACAACGGTAAGATCAAAGGCACTAAAGTGCGTATACTGCGGAGTTAAGCAGTATACATTTTCTTTATTCGGTCGTATTTAAAAATGGTAGAATCGCATCGGGCACTAATGCAGATACATCGCCCCCATGACGTAAAATATCACGTACGATAGTCGACGAAATATGTCCCAATCCGCTTCTACTTAATAAAAAGAAAGATTCTACTTCTGGAGCAAGGATCAGGTTATTTTGTGCGATAGCGTTTTCAAATTCCAGATCGATCCCGTTACGCAATCCTCTCAACATATATCGTGCACCTACCTCTCGACAAAAGTTGACGGTCAAGCCTTCAATACGCTGCACCTGAACTTTTTCTTCATCGAGAAAAACGGCCTTAATCGCTTCCTCTCTAACCTCAAAGGGTAGCAAACCTTGCTTGGACGTGTTAACGCCAATGGCGATAATGATTTCATCGAACAACAGCAAAGCACGCAGCACCAAATCTTGGTGAGCTCTGGTGAATGGGTCAAAAGAACCAGGGAATACAGCGATTTTTTTCATCGTAAGGCTAGAAATTAGAGTTCGGCATGACTGTAGAAACTAAAAGACGAATATCCATACTTGCGGATATCGCGCAACAAAGGATGACTCATCATCTGCCTTGTGGAAGGATGCTCAATAACCAAAATTCCGTCTGGCTTCAATAAATTGTTATCCAAAATCATATGAGCTAGCTGGGGCAATCGGTCGATATCGTATGGTGGATCAGCAAATATAAAATCGTATTCCCCTTGCTCCTGCTGCACAAATTTAAATACATCTGCTTTACGCGTACTAATGCCGTTGAGCTTATGTTCTTTGGCCATTTCGGCAATATATTTAAGGCATTTAAAATGAGCATCGACCGACAATATTGATTTTGCTCCGCGAGATGCCAATTCGAAAGAGATATTTCCTGTCCCCGCAAATAAATCCAAACAGGTAGTGCCATCCCAATCGATCCGATGTTGTAGAATATTGAATAATGCTTCTTTAGCTATATCTGTCGTCGGACGCACGGGAAGATTAGCCGGCGGATTTATTCGTATTCCGCCTATACGACCACCAATTATTCGCATATCTCATATTGAAACAAGATACCAAACAGTGGCGAGCTCGGGTGTACGATGCTCGTATTCGCGTCAGCATCATTCCTTTCAGCGCGATCGATTTGCTTCGAATAATGCTGCACAAATGTCATTAAAGGATGATTTCTAGTCAAGTTATACAACTTGATCTCATCCAAAGAATCGATCGCAAAATCGCTCATAATGCGCCGCACATAATAGCCCAGGTCTTCGGCATTAGTTACATAGAAACTATTGTAGAATAGAAATTCACCTTCTTTTAAAAGAATTACGTGTGTATAATTAGATTGCTCATACACAAACAACTGTGTCGATGGCCCAGCTTGTTGCTCAGGAATAAGATCAAAAAGAACCTGAAAGACTGGCAAATAAGACGCGTCTGGGAATAGAGCAAACCACCGTTGATACAATAAAGAATCTAACTGATAGATCGCATGCGAACCAAAACGCAGCATATCTACTGTATAAATATCCTGATCGTTCTTATTCACGAGATATTCGCCGTAAATATCTTCATCTTCTTCTTGATAGGCTTCTGCCGGAACAAAAGTCAAACTATGCTGCGGAATTAAAATTGAAACATGACGAAAAGGCAAGGCCAACAAACGGGTCACATCAATAGTAGGATTTGCTGCAGCATAACGGATATACGCTTGCACCGTATTATGTTCATCCAATATCATCAAGACTTCTTCCTGATGACCAGCTTGAATGACCAATTTATAGTAAGATAAATGCTGAATACGAAAATCCGTCGAAATATAGTTCATGGCTTGTAGCATAACACAACAACAGTATAAACAAAAATAGCTTTTAAAATTGGATTGATCAACCTTTTAAATAACTTTGAATGTGCAAATACGCGAATATCTAGAGCAATGCTTTCAGCAAAAACCTACCGAGCAGCAGCGCGCGGTATTCGAATTGTTAGAAGATTTTTTGACTAGATTTGATTCCAAAAGTTTGTTTATCTTAAAAGGATACGCAGGTACTGGAAAAACTACGATCATCAGTGCACTCGTCAAAGTGCTTCCACGATTACAAAAAAAGACGGTACTGTTGGCGCCTACAGGGCGTGCTGCCAAAGTGATTAGTAATTACGCCAAACGTACTGCACTTACCATTCATAAAAAGATCTACAGAAAGAAATCCGCAGCCTCCGTAGCGATGGACTTCACCTTATCAGATAATCCGCATGAAGACACATTATTCATTGTAGATGAATCGTCTATGCTTTCTGATGATCCGGCAAGTGTATTTAAAAGTAGCCTACTAAAAGACTTAATCACCTACGTACAAAGTGGCGAAAGATGTGTATTGCTTTTCGTGGGAGACACGGCACAATTGCCACCAGTTGGCATGCTGCAAAGTCCTGCTTTGAGACCCGATTATATGGCCAGTCGATATGATCTTTACGTTAGCCATTACGAACTGACGGACGTAGTGCGCCAAGACAAAAACTCGGGAATCTTATTTAACGCTACCAAGATCCGACAAGAAATCAAACTCGAAGATGAATCGGCCGAATATCCTTTTCCACAATTCATTACAAGGCCATATACAGATGTATTTCAAATGACAGGTGAGCGACTCATCGACGGATTGCATTACAGCTATGACAAATTTGGCTTAGAGAATACGATGGTGATCTGTCGATCTAATAAAGCGGCTAATCTATATAACCAACATATTCGTAATCAGATCTTATTTCGAGACGAAGAGCTTACAGGGGGCGATTTGATTATGATTGTAAAGAACAATTATTTTTGGCTACAGCAGCACGACGAATCGCACACTGGTTTTATTGCCAATGGTGATATGGCGCAAATCCGAAAAGTATCGAACGTGCACGAGATGCACAGTTTTCGTTTTGCTGACGTGATGATCGATTTTCTCGATGGCAATGAGCACGACACGATCCAGTGTAGAGTACTATTAGATAGCCTGTATGTAGATAGCCCCAATCTTCCACAAGATCAATTGCAAAAGCTTTACGAATCGATTTCGGAAGATTATGAAGATATTCCCGATCGCAACAAACGAGCAGAGGCCATTAAGAAGGATCCTTACTTCAATGCTTTACAAATCAAATTTGCGTACGCTATCACCTGCCACAAAGCACAAGGTGGACAGTGGCCCGCTGTATTTATTGATCAAGGTTATTTGAATGATGACATGCTTACTACCGAGTTTCTGCGCTGGCTCTATACCGCACTACGCGCGCGACGCGAGAATTGTACCTCGTGAACTTTCATCCTAAATTCTTTCAACCAGCAAGCTAATGAACGCATTCGACGCTTACCAAGTTCAAAAAACACGCTTTATGCTTTGGCTGGAGAAGCATGCGCTGCAAGCTAGCAGTCCGTTAAAGGAAGATGGCGTGGATATCGACCAACTTTTAACCCTGTGCATCACCAAAGATGAAAACCATAATATGCCCTTGCATGCGATCTGGTTTTTAGAAAAATACGTACTAGCACACACAGCAGATCTTCCTAATATTTTTAACTTCTTGGTGGCCAACCGTTCGAATATTACGATCGAAGGCGCTCGGCGTATTTTAGGAAATATCTACCTCCAAGCCTTGAGAAGTGCATCATGCAAGACGACCGAGGAGCAAGACGAGCAACTCATAAGCTGTGGATTCGACTGGCTCACCACGCCCGGTACGTCCATAGCTGTTTTGGCAAACTCTTTTGAGTTATTGTATACCTTATCACTTCGGCACGACTGGATAATAGAAGCACTCGAAGTAGAAATAAGTTTATTGCTAGAGCGAGACGCGAGTCCGGCGGTACGGTCCCGAGGACAAAAAGTGTTGAAGTTGCTTCGGCAGAAGCCAAAGCGGAGGTCATAAGCGTATTTTACCTTTCTACCAGTTCCTTCACCTTTTCGCCATAAAAATCTGTTTCAGTTGGCACTTTTTTCGACAGCTCATACCATTTTCTGAAGGCAGAAATAAATACAATCAGCATTAATACCATCGCTACTACTGCTAAGCTGGCTAATAAATAATCACCTGCCGGAATGTATATCTTTGCTACTTGTAAATAGCCAGCCCAAAAGGTGATAAGCGCCATCATAACGCCTGGAATTGCTGCACATAATGCGTATTTTCCGCGATCCATGCGTAGCAGCATTGTCGTACACACAATCAAACCACAAGCGGCCAACAATTGATTACTAATACCAAATAATGGCCAAATACTGCTTACATTTCCCGTATAAACGAGATATCCCCATGCAAAGGTGAATAAAAAGCTAGCAATGAGCACTCCCGGCATCCAATCTTTGTCGCGGAATTTTGGGATCACGCTTCCCAACATTTCTTGCAAGAAAAATCTACCTACACGCGTACCTGCGTCGATCGCTGTGAGGATAAAAACGGCCTCGAACATGATCGCAAAATTGTACCAATAAGCCATCACTTCGTCCATATACGGAATACTATTGAAAATATGTGCCATGCCTACCGCTAAGGAAACTGCTCCTCCTGTACGACCTTGGAGATCCACACCGATTTTATCCATAAAATGAGGTAGATCTACCGCAGTTAAGTGTGGGTTTTCTAACAAAAATTGAGCATAACTGGCCGCCGGTGTATTGATGGCAAAGTAATCTCCTGGCATCAGCGTACAGGCAGCAATAAGTGCCATCAACGCGACAAAACCTTCTACCAGCATAGCACCATATCCTACGAATAGAATTTCTCTCTCATTCCCAATCATTTTAGGTGTTGTACCCGTTGCTATCACCGCATGAAAACCCGAGATAGCACCACAAGCAATAACAATAAAAATAAAAGGTAATACTGGGCCACCAATCACAGGGCCACCTCCATGGATAAATGCGGTCAAAGCGGGCATTTCCAATGTAGGATGTACAAATACAATTCCTACGGCCAACATCAATATAGTTCCGATTTTTAGGTACGTAGACAAATAATCGCGCGGAACAAGCAAAAGCCAAATCGGCAATACAGATGCCAAAAAGCCGTACAGCGCAATAGCGATAGATATTGTTGATACATCCCAATGAAACAAATCATTGAGATACGGAATTTCCATCAAACTATGTCCACCGACTATACCCGCAATTAACAAGATACCGCCAAGTATACTGGCAAATGTGACGCTATTCTTCCGATAACGCATGATTAGACCCATAATAACCGCGATCGGCATGGTAATGATCACCGTAAACAACGACCAAGATGCTTCGTGCATCGCACTTATGCAAGCCAATGATAATCCTGCCAAAGTTAAAATAAGTATAAATAGTACGGCGACACCAGCAATTGTGCCTGTCATCGGGCCAATTTCCTTGGAAGCGATCGAAGCCAAACTTTGCCCTTTATGTCGCATAGAAGCAAATAGAACCACCATATCATGCACGCCGCCGGCAAGCACACATCCAATCAAAATCCATAATGTACCTGGCAGGTAACCAAATTGCGCAGCCAATACAGGCCCGACTAAAGGACCTGCTGCCGCAATAGCAGCGAAATGATGACCAAATAATACGTTTTTATCCGTCTTGACATAATCGCGGCCGTCGGCAAATTCTACAGCAGGTGTAACGACATCAGCATTCAGTCGTAGTACTTTGTTGGCCATGAATAGTCCGTAAAATCGGTATCCAATTGCCAATAATAAAAGTGCTACAAAAACTAATGTTAGCGCATTCATGCCATCTAGAATTTCCATTTTTAGCTATTTAGGTTTGTCCAATTGGTTTTGTAGAAGATCATCTTCAGAAAATGTATCTGCTACTTTGCTTACGACAAAATAATAAACAACCGTATAAATCAAGAAAATTTTTTGGAAAAAAAATTAACCAATAATTGGCAACGTATAAATCATATTGTATGAATCATTCACATAAAATGAACTTAAACGCTTAAAATCAATCGATTAAAACAAAGTGTTGCCTCGTGGGTGTAGTTTGCCCAAATGCGTAAATGCTAATTCCGTACATTCACGACCACGCGACGTACGCATCAAATAACCTTCCTGAATCAAGAAAGGTTCATATACATCTTCAATCGTACCTTCGTCTTCACCCACGGCGGTTGCAATGGTTTTTAGACCTACAGGGCCACCTTTAAATTTATCAATAATCGTTGAAAGTATACGATTATCCATCTCATCCAATCCATGTTCATCAACATTCAGCGCGTTTAGTGCTATTTGTGCGATGGCTTTATCAATAATTCCGGTTCCTTTGATTTGAGCAAAGTCACGCGTACGCCGTAGCAGTGCATTTGCAATACGTGGTGTACCCCGACTGCGTCGCGCTATTTCGTACGCTCCTTCTTCCGAAATGGGAATACGAATAATATGAGCGGAGCGCTCCACGATAGTGGTAAGCAACTTCACGTCGTAGTATTGCAAGCGCGAATTGATACCAAAACGAGCCCGTAATGGTGCCGTTAAAAGACCAGAACGTGTTGTTGCACCTACTAAAGTGAACGGATTCAGACTGATTTGTACAGAGCGAGCATTAGGCCCTGATTCGAGCATGATATCAATCTTGAAATCTTCCATAGCGGAATACAAATACTCTTCGACTAATGGGCTCAAACGATGTATTTCATCGATAAATAAGATGTCGCCTTCGTCCAAACCTGTCAAAAGGCCGGCGAGATCACCGGGTTTGTCTAAAACAGGACCAGATGTAATCTTGATCCCGACACCCATTTCATTGGCAATAATGTGAGAAAGCGTGGTTTTGCCAAGGCCCGGAGGGCCATGCAATAAAACATGATCTAAGGCTTCGCTACGAAGTTTAGCAGCCTTCACGAATATGGAGAGGTTTTCCAAAATCTTCGCTTGCCCCGTGAAATCTTCAAAGGTTTGCGGCCGCAGCACACGTTCTAGCTCTTTCTCGGTGTGGCTTAGCCTTTCCGCATTCGGATCCAGATTCTCGTTCATTATTGACTCCCCTTTCTATTTGATTTCTTAAACAAACTAGCCCATTTCAGACTAATCACTCCCCAGAAAGCTTCTCGAAAAATCTTAGTGCTCATTTTGGAGATACCGTGTGTACGATCTGTAAAGATAATGGGCACTTCTACCACTCTAAAACCTTCTTGGATAGCCTTAAATTTCATCTCGATCTGAAACGCATAACCTACGAACCGAATTTTATCTAAATGGATTGTTTCGAGTACTTCGCGGCGGAAGCACACAAAGCCTGCTGTCGCATCTTGAATATCAATACGCATGATGGCGCGTACATACATTGATGCAAAATAGGACAATAGAACACGCTTCATCGGCCAATTGACCACATTTACTCCTTGTATGTAACGCGATCCTATCGCCATATCGGCGCCCGTAATGCACGCTTCTTTTAAGCGCAATAGATCATCCGGATTATGACTAAAATCGGCATCCATCTCAAAAATATAAGCGTATGAACGCGCTAAAGCCCATCGAAATCCGTGAATATATGCTGTGCCCAATCCGAGCTTTCCACGACGTTCTTCAATGTGCAGTCGATCTGGAAAAGATGCACAAAGATCCTTTACTATCATTCCTGTTCCGTCAGGAGAGCCATCATCTACGATTAAAATATGAAAGTCACCTTCCAAAGAAAACACTTTTCGGATGATCCGTTCGATATTTTCTTTTTCATTGTACGTAGGAATGATTATCAGACTGTCTGCCACGGTATATGATTGATCTAAATGATAAATGTACTAAAAATAATCCTGCTATCTCACGCCGTGCATCAGTCGTTTGATAAATGGCGACAAGGCAAAAATAACCAATGCAGCAATAAAAGAATAGATGGCTAACTGCTGGTATCCATCGGTATAAGCCATCAGCTTGTCAAATGCTGTAGCATTTTCATTTGGTGAAGACATACCTGCGCCTAATAAGCCCGCTACATATTGGCCATAAGCGCTGGCCAAAAACCATAACCCCATCATCATTCCTCCTAAGCGTTTTGGTGAAAGTTTGGTAATCATCGATAGGCCGATTGGCGACAAGCACAATTCGCCGATGGTAACCGCCAGATACGCTAAAGTAAACACACCTAATGAAGTTTTACCTTCAGCGTCTGCAAAAAAACGTGTGCCAAAAAACAGGTAATAGGCCAATCCAAGAAATACAAAACCTAGTGCAAACTTAATGATCGTATTGGGTTCTACTTTCTTTCTCGCCATCGCCAGCCATAGCAGACCTAAAAGCGGACTAAAAATGATGACAAACAAAGAATTTGCGCCATTATTGACGACATTGGGATCTATACGAAAGAACAGAAGGTCGTCATGCAAATTATTATTAGCAAAAAGCGCTAAAGAGCCGCCAGCTTGTTCGAAAATTGCGAAAAACAAGATGGAGAATAGTATTAGTATCAAGGCTGCAATCAATTGCTGGCGTGCTTTCGGATCGTTTTCTCTTTTCATCTGTATGAAAAAGTACCCCAAAGCTATCGGACCGATGATATACATAAAATAATCGGTGTATCGCGTATTGTCAATCATCATGAAAATGAGCGGGATACTCGCCAATGCAGCGAGATAAACAAATACCTCCATGCGAATACGCCGTGCAGCCGGCATATGCAATAGTGGGCTATTTCCAATCGGTTTGATATGTCGTTTGGTAGCCAAGAAAATGATTAACCCGATGAGCATCACTAGGGCCGCAGCGGCAAATGCATAATTCCATGAGTAACTTTTGCCTAAATAGACACATAATATACCTCCTAGCAATGCACCGACATTGATTCCAGAATAGAACATTCCAAAACCGGCATCTCTTCGCGGATCATCTTCTTTGTACAGATCTCCAACCATCGACGAGATGTTAGGTTTGAAAAAACCTGTACCAATAATAGTTAGTGCAATTCCGAAATAGAAATAGTCATGCGGTGACAATGCAATCAGTCCATTGCCTAACAACATCATCGACGCACCAAAAATCAAAGAGCGCTTAAAACCCAAAAACTTGTCGGCAAAAATACCTCCAACAAATGTAAAGGCATACACAAATGCTTGGATGGCGCCATATTTAAGATTGGCATCCCGGTCGGATAGCAAAAGCTGGTCGACCATGAAAATGGCTAATACACCACGCATTCCGTAAAAGCAGAAGCGTTCCCACATTTCTACTAGAAACAGATACCAAAGTTGTTTGGGATATTTCCCTTCAAAATTTTGGATATCTTCTAAGGTCAATTCTTTAGACATACGTATTCCTATTCTGCAACTATTTGACGCCGTGCATCAATTTTTTGATTAATGGATTCAATAAGATGACCAATAAGCCACCCGCCGCCGGAATAAGCGTAAAGAGGAAGAAAAAATGACTTAAGGAATAATTTTCCTGAATCACTTCTACCTGCCCACCTAAGATGGCGGCCAACTTTTGGGCAATCGCTATCGCCAGATACCACATACCAAACATGAATGCCAACATTCGCGCAGGCACCAATTTGGAAACGTAGGACAAACCAACTGGGGAGATAAAAAGCTCTCCAATGGTGTGAAATAAATAGGTCAGCACTAAAAATATCATCGACATCTTTACGCCAGAACCAACTTGCAGTGATCCCATACCTAAGATCAAGAATCCAATGGCCACGAAGAACAAACCTAAGCCGTATTTTACCGCTGCCGATGGGTTGTATTTAGAATCCCAAATCCTAGAGATAGTTGAGGCTAACGATATAATAAAGAAAGAGTTAAGAATTGAAAACCAAGAAACTTTGATAGCAGAAACTTCTGCCGTAAATTCGCGATACAGCATCCAAACGCCTGCTCCCCAAATCAATATGAAACAGATGAAGAGTATAATGTTGGAGGCAGCAGTCTTTGACCAAGTAATGATCGATAAACGCACCAAAACCCACGAAATAATGATCAATGGTACGATGGTCAATAATGTATTAACAGTATTAAAGATATACAGACTGTTGCCCGTAAGCTCTCGATCTACATAATCGCGCGCAACTAAGACCAAGGAGGTAGCTCCTTGCTCGAAACTCATGAAAAAGAATATCAAGAATACGGCTAAGAGAATCACGCCAAACATACGATCTCTGACTACTTTGGCATAACGTACAATACGTGATATCACTAAACCTAAAAAAGTCACCAATGCTACTAACACTACAATGGTCTGGCCACGTAGGCTATCCGTATCCAAGAAGGCAAACATATCCAGTACATTGTTTTTGGATAAAGGATCGTTAAACGCATATGTCAAGCCGACTACAGAAACCAATGCGATCAGGAAAAAATCTAACTTGGTGAATCGATTGTAAGTCGTTTCGCCTTCTTCCAGATTACTCACTGCTTTTTGTTCAGGAGTGGTCGACTTTTTCAAGATACCCAAATCGCCGGTGATAGGTTTTGCTAACCAAAACTGGATCGTGCCTAAAAGCATAAATATTCCGGCGAGGCCAAATCCCCAATGCCAACCCATCGTTTCGCCCAAATAGCCGCACAGCATCATTCCAAAAAATGCACCTGCATTTACTCCCATATAAAAGATGGTATAAGCGCCATCTTTCTTTTCTGGTCTAAAGCGGTACATTTCTCCCAGAATGGCCGGCATATTAGGTTTAAAAAAGCCTGTGCCAATTACTAAGCCAGCCAAGCCAATGAAAAACATAATCGGCGAATTAAATGCCATAGAAGCATGCCCCAATGTCATAATGATTGCGCCAATAATCACGGCAGCTCGCGATCCAATGTATTTATCGGCAATCACACCACCAAAAATTGGCGTGATATACAACAACATGGCATACGTACCATACAATGCACCTGCCTGCTCTGCAGACCAGCCCCAACCTGGATTAGCAGTTAGTACCGAAGCGGTTAAGAATTGTATGAGCAATACACGCATACCATAAAAAGAGAAGCGCTCCCACATTTCTGTGAAAAATAGCACGAATAATCCTGGAAAGTGCCCCAATAGCAACTTCTCCGGCTCGCTATCTATAGCGCCTGCTGGATTTATAGGTGAAGATGGATTCATAAAATATAAAAAGGATGTATTATCAAGCCCCAAAGTTAAAAAAATAAGTGAACACCCTCACCGACTTCTAAAAACAATAAAAGCACCTTTGGAAGGCGCTTTTATATTTTGTATGAAGGTACTCTTACTTAATACCGTGCATCATGCGTTTTAATAGCGGATTAAATATTACCAATAAGATGGCTACGATAATCGGTAAACTTGCGATGATAAGAAAGAAAATCGAAATAGAATATGCATTGGCAATCTGATCGATATATCCGCCCAACCATCCGGCCAAATAACTGGCAATGGCTGTGGCCATAAACCAAAATCCAAAAATTAGACCGACCAGATTTTTTGGAGACAGTTTACTGATGTATGATAATCCTACTGGAGAAATACATAACTCACCCATCGTATGGAAGAAATAAGCTAATACTAACCACAGCATACTTACTGATGCTGTTAATGCACCTTGCGGGATATCGCGACTACCATACGCCATCGCCACAAAACCGAGCGCTACTAATACCAAACCTAAGGCAAACTTGATCGGTCCAGATGGATTCCAGACCTTTTCCCAAAGCTTGCTGAATAGTGAAGCACAGGTAACAATAAAGAAAGCGTTTAAGATCTGAAACCACGAAACAGTTACTTCAGTCGCTTCGGCATTAAACTCATTATTTATTTTCCAGAATCCAAGCACAGCGATAGAAGCAAAAGAAAGCAGGGTAAATAGAATGGTCAGCGGATAAGTATGTATAATTTTGCGCGCCAAACTAAATAAAACATAGGTAACAATCACAATAGGCATCAGCGTCAAGAGGGCGTCGATCCATTTGAAACTAGTGGCCACCGAGCCAGAAAGCACTCGTTGAGTATAATCCTTTGCAAAAATCGTCATGGATCCACCAGCTTGCTCAAATGCAAAAAAGAAAAGAATGCTGGCTACCATCAGTACCCCCGCCACGATAAGGCGATCGCGCACCACGTGGTTAGGCGCTTCTTCCTCTTCTATTACTTCGGCAACTTCTTTTTCTAATGGAATTTTGTGGCTTGGTTTATCACCCACAACACCAAATATTCGCTGACCAAAATAAAATTGTAACATCCCGAAGAACATAAATACGCCTGCTAGGCCAAAACCATAGTGCCAACCTACTTTCTCTCCGATGTAACCACACAGTAATGATCCGAGAAAAGCACCAGCATTAATGCCCATATAGAAAATAGTATAGCCTGCATCTTTCTTCGCGCTAGAATCGGGATACAATTGACCGACCATGGAAGAAATATTGGGTTTGAACATACCATTGCCCAATACCATGAAGGCCAAACCGAGGTAAAAGAAATTTTCAGAAATACCTTCTAAGGCCATTGCCGCATGACCTAAAGTCATCACAAAAGCACCGATTAATATGGCTTTTTTGTAACCAGTCAGTTTGTCGGCGATGATACCGCCGATCAGTGGTGTGAAATATACCAGAGTGGTGTACCATTTGTATAATGACAAGGCTTCTTCATTATTCCACCCCCATCCGCCTTTAGCGATTTCTGAAACCAAGAATACGGTCAGTAAAGCTCGCATTCCATAATAGCTGAAACGCTCCCACATTTCAGTAAAAAATAGCACCAGCAAACCTGCTGGATGCCCGAAGACCATTTTGTCGTCAATACCCTTCTTGGCCAAGTGCTTTACTAGGCCATCGTCGTTGTGTTGGTTCATATAAGTTTTAAAGCAATCTTTGTTGTTGTTAGTAGTTAGCCCAGCAACGCATTGATACGTTTTCGAAACATAATCATGGCGATGCGAGGTCTACAAAGAAAAGAAAAATAACGACATATCTACAGCAGCGTCATAGATCTTTTACACGCTATGCCGTTTGAAAACGCTGTAGCAACTTCTTCGTTAATCTGATGCCTTCCATCTCGTCCAGCTGATCGCCTTCGTATTCAATACCAATATAACCTGTGTAGCCAGCATCACGAACGATCTTCATCATTCTTGCGTAATCGATATTGGCTTCTAGGCCCTGTGCATCAAAAACATTGGTCTTAGCACTAACTCCCTTGGCAAATGGCATCAAATCTGTCACACCTTGATAGCGATCGTATTCATAAAAATTACCAAAATCGGGCAAAGAGCCACAATGCGAATGATTTACAGACTTAAGCACGTTTGAAAGCCATGCGCCATCCGAAGAAATACCACCGTGATTTTCGACCACGACGCTAATACCAGCATCTTTACCATATGTAGCTAATGTTCTCAAGCTTTCGACTACACGCTTTGCTACGTCTTCTGGAGTGCCTTTACCAGCAGCATTTACACGAATGGCATGACAGCCCAATTGATGTGCGGCATCGATCCATTGATAATGGTTTTCTACAGCCATTTTTCTTTTGTCGGCATCTGCATTACCCAATTCACCTTCACCGTCAATCATGATCAGCACATTCTTGACATCATGATCGGCCGCCCGAGCATTAAGATCCTTGAGATAGGTAGTATTGCGTACCTCATCTTTGAAAAATCGACTCACGTATTCTACCGCGTGAATGTCAAATTCCTTAGCAGCAAATGCCGGAAAGTCAATATTCTTGAGATCTCCTTTGCCCATCGTGCGGTGCAACGACCATTGCGCCAGCGAAATACTAAACCAAGGCTTGTTGCTGTTTTGCGCGAACAAATTGTTAACGGGTGCTAGCGCTAAACCGGCTCCGAGCATTCCCATGTTTTGTAAAAAGGTTTTTCGTGATTGCATATTCGTATATTTTAGGTTTTCATTAGTGGTACATTCTTAAATGTTTGGCCAACCGGCCGTGAGTACATCCACCAGATGTATTGTTTGTATCGGGAATTCTTTTTTTTCGATAATGCCTTGCAGATGCAGCAAGCAGGTGTGATCTTGGCAGATAATGTAATCCGCCTTGTTTGCCATTCCGTATTCTATTACCTCTGTACCCCACGCTACCGATAAAGGAACGTAATCGGCCTTTGTCGCTCTGCCTATTTTGCAGCTTTTCGAGGGCTGCTTATCGGTGATTAGCTCTAGCCCGCCAACTTGCTTCAACAAACGCAATGCTTCATCGTGCAATTGATAGCCATTCCACTGCGCACAGGATGGATGAAAAATAGCGGTGGAAACGAACTCCGCTCCAAAATACTCCTTTCGCACGACATTCACCAAGAAATCAGAGATTTCGAAGATATTACGCTGCATTTGTCTGCATTTGTTGTGGTCGGTAGAGTTGGTAAATAGATCATTGAAGCCATCTCGGATCATGCCAACTTCCGTAAATGAAGGTGATACAATATAATCGATTCCTTCAAAATCGTTGAGGTACTTCGCTCCGATTTCCTTAGCTTCCTCCCAGTAACCGGCTTCATATAGGTCGATGCCGCAAGTCGTTTGTAAAGGATTGTAGGATACCTCGCAGCCCGCGCGCTCTAATAGCCGAAGCAGGTGGAAAGCCGTTTGCGGATACAACTGATCGATAACGCCAGGAATAGATAATTCTACTTTATGCATGTGTATTTTTTGTAGCTGTTCGTTCAAATTTGTATAAACTAATCAAAAGAATTAGTCCAATGATAAAAAACACTGACATAAACAGTGCCGAATACCGGATATTATGACTTAGCTGTTCGATGATTGCAAAGCTAAATAAGCCCAATACGATAGCTATTTTCTCGGTTACATCATAAAAGCTAAAGAAGGAAGTCGTATCTTCGATATCGGTAGGCAGCAGCTTAGAATAAGTTGATCGCGACAAAGATTGGATTCCTCCCATCATCGCACCTACGAGCATTGCGAGGATATAAAACTCCACCTTACTTTGTATGTAGAAAGCAGCCACACAGATAAAGATCCACACACAAACTACACCGATCAACACCATCGTATTGCCCAACGGCTTCGCCAATCGAGACATGAGGTAGGCACCGCCAATCGCGATGAGTTGTATGAGCAGAATGGCGGCAATCAATTCAGACATTTCAAGGCCGATCTCTTTCATGCCGAATGCTGTAGCCACGATCATCACCGTTTGTACGCCCATAGAATAAAAGAAATATGGGAATAGAAAACGTTTGATTGCGGGAATAAGTTGAATGCGCTGCCATACACTACCAAACTCTTGGCGCACCTTCTGTCCAATGGTCCATCCTGCCGGCATAGCCGAAGGGCGGCTTTCGGGCAAACGACGAAAAGGAATCTGGGAAAAACCCAACCACCACAAACCTACTAAGAAGAATGAAAGACGCGCTGGTAATGAAGCGTCGGTAATGCCAAACCATTCGGGCTTTAGCACAAATACAAAACAGATTAGTTGCAATGTGACACATCCGACATAGCCATAGGCAAAACCTTGCGCACTGACACGGTCTTGCTCGGCTACACTGGCGATAAGTGGTAAATAAGAATTATTAAATGCTAGACCGCCAATATAACCAGCTGCCGCAAAAGCATATAAAAAGATACTGAGTTCGAGTGTCTCTAACTTAAAAAAGAACAGCCCCATACAGGCTAATGCCCCCAGATAGGTGAAGAACTTCATGAAGTATTTCTTGCGCCCACGGACATCAGCATAGGCTGAAATAAACGGCAAAGCAAACGCCATTATAAGATAGGCTATGGAAAGCGCAAAGTTGGACAATGCTGTATTGACAATCGAGAAACCAAAGAAATGCACCACATCTCCATACTGTTCGGTATAGGTAATAGCAGTGTAGTACGCCGGAAAAATCGTGGAAGTAATGACCAAATTATAGACAGAATTTGCCCAGTCAAACATGGCCCAAGCACGGATGGTTTTGGGATTGTCTTTTTGTAGCGTTTGAATATTCATAGTGTTGGAAGCGAAGATACCATAATTTGGTCAGTAGAATCGATCAATAGTTGTGATGAATATACGTCATAATGCGCACCATTTCCTGCTTCACATCTTTTAGATCACCGAAAATATTATTATTCATAAATGAGAACACATACCGCCTTCCACTAGCGCCAAGCAAGAATCCACTCTGCGCATACACGCCATTAATAGTACCCGTTTTTGCCCACACGAAGGGTTTACCATTAGCTAAGGAATACAAATGACGCAGCGTGCCGCTGGATCTTCCAGCTGGAAAGAGCTGAAGCAGGTCTTCTTCAGAGCCTGCACTTTTCTGCACCATCAAAAGCAATTCGACCATACTTCGTGGCGTCACTTTATTATAAAACGATAAGCCACTGCCGTCATGAAGATCGACCTTGTCGCTAAATAAGGAATAATAGGTAGTAGCCATATATTCGCGCATTCGTGCGGAATAGAATTGATTGAAAATCATAAAAGATGCCGTGTAGCACAACTGCTCTGCCAAAAAATTGTCGCTGTAGAGCATCATCTCGCGTAGCAATTCACGCGTAGGCATCGAATATATATAATCGACATCTGAGGGCATACTATAACTATCCAGTACAGTCACCTCACGTTGGAGCGTATCTCGCAATAGCGTAACGAACAGATCCGTACTGTAAATAAATGGCTTATACGACCTAAAACCCGATCGCACACGATAACTCGTCGCATCGTAGTAATTTTCATGCGGACGACGAACAATGTCGAATCCACCAATTCCTGGCTTCACACTTATATTAGCTTCAAAATAACGAGGATTTGCTCGCAGTTGCCCACCAACATTCTTGAACTGCACCGTGTTTCCGTAAATGGGAAAACTGCTGATATCAGGCTGAAAATCGTTTTGATAATCTTCTGCAGCCCAACCTGCTCTGTAAGCTGGCTCTAGTACTGGAGCAGGTACGTAGAAAAGGTTGTAAGGAGTTTTTCGAAGAAAGTTATACACCTTCCGTGTATCTAGCTTGCGATGCAAAAAAGTAGGATCTCCGGTACCCCAAAATAACAACGAATCGCCACGAACTACGTAAGCGAGACCGGGAATAGAATCTCCCACATTTTGCAAACTTTGCAACAATGTAAACACTTTCGTGTTAGATGCTGGCGTAAAGTGTACCTGCGCATTAATACCATGTACAAACTGCTGCGCTTCTATGTCATAAAGCGCAAAACCATGGAGATGTTGCTGCAAGACAGTGGATTCATGGAAGAGCCTTTGTATGGACGCATCCTGTTGGGCATGCACAAGATGCTGAACCGGTAATAGTAATAGCAGTAGAAACCATCTGATCATAGATGTAAACATACTGAAAAAAACAATTTACCACTTCTATCTGTTTTAATTATGAACCATAAAAAAGGAGATTATTATGAGTACACAAGACCATGTAAACAAAGATCCGAAGTTAACGGAAGATAAAGATGCAACAAAAAATACGACAGGACAGACAAATCCTGAATCAGGGAAAGGTGATGGATACGTTCCACCAGCTCCCGATGTACCATCTGCGCGCAACACAAGAGATCATAGCGGGCCAATTACTAGCAAAGAGCCACGCACAAGACAAGATTAGAGGTATACGGATTGCCAATACGAAACGATAGGCGGATGATCAAATTCATCCGCCTTATTTTTGCAAGTACAACAGTAAGATTAATAATCACCACACAGAATTGGTATCTTTGACCTGTAAACAATTCTCATGGCAAATACATCGCAGACCTTTCACTACAATAACAGACATATTGACGGTTATGATTTCAAGAAACTCACAGTCGCAGAACCTGCACTAAAAGATTTTATACTGCTCACGCCACGCGGCACGGAATCCATTGATTTCAAAAATCCTGAAGCGGTGTTTATGCTCAACAAAGCACTTATAGCCGCTTATTATCATGTCAAAGATTGGAAATTGTTGGCAAATAGCTTGTGTCCGCCCATTCCGGGGCGCGTGGATTATCTACATTATCTGGCAGATCTGATTCCTGATGATAAGCCTATGCGCATTTTAGACATTGGCACCGGATCCAGCTTAATATATCCTTTGCTCGGCGCATCTCTTTTTCCATGGAGTTTTGTGGCAACCGATACACATGCGCCTTCGCTTGATAATGCATACGAAATTTTGGAAGCAAATCCTGAGTTGAAAAAAAGAATATTGCTGCGTCATCAGCCAGATTCTGCTCAGATCCTAAAAGGCATTATTCGTCCGAATGATCGCTTTGATGCTATAGTCTGTAATCCTCCGTTTTACAGTTCGCGCGAACAACACTGGAACAAAGTAGTTAGTAAAAACGAAAAATTGCATCAGGGAAAAAACCTACCAGTACAAAACTTTGGCGGCTTAGCCAACGAGTTGTGGCGCGAAGGTGGTGAGAAAGCCTTCGTTACACAGTTGATTTACGATACGTTGGAATACAAAGATCAACTTCGTTGGTGCACAGCCTTGGTAGCCGACAAAGATCACCTCAAGCCTTTGGTGGCAGTGCTCGAGTATCATAAAGTTCCACAGATCGAAATAATTCCGATGCAGCAAGGTCAAAAAATATCAAGACTACTTGCTTGGCGCGTACGCTAAGCAAGTAGCGCGCATCAAGTTTAGTTTCCTAACTCTGACATGAATTTGATGCGCATCAATTGAATTTCTTCATACGTGTAGTCGGCTTCACCCAATTCATCCAACGCACTCTTCACCGTATCAATATCTGCCGATAAAAAATATTCATAGACCTCATCTTGGCGATCTTGATCGATCATTTCATCGACAAAATAAGAAATATTCAGTTTCGTACCCGAGTTGACAATCGACTCGACTTCACGTAGCATATCTTCATAGCTAATGCCTTTGGAAGAAGCTATATCGTCCAGTCCGATCTTGCGGTCAATATTTTGGATGATCGAAACCTTCAATGCCGACTTATTCGCAGTACTCTTTATCACCAAATCCTGCGGCCGATCAATGCCATTATCTTCTACATATTTGCGAATCAGTTCTACGAATGGCGCACCAAATTTAACTGCTTTGCCGCTGCCCACTCCGTGAATTTGCTTCAACTCATCGATTGTGATAGGATAATGTGTACACATCTCATCCAAAGATGGATCTTGAAAGATCACAAACGGTGGCAATGACTTCTGTTTGGCGATTTTCTTGCGCAAATCCTTCAATAACTGCAGTAAAGCCGTATCAAGCGTACTATTGCCCGGATTTACCAGTCCAATAGCAGTACCAGTCGCGTCGGCCGATTCAATCGGTTTATTGAGTACAAATTTCATCGGATAAGGATTTAACAAATACTTACTTCCCGATTCCGTTAGGATCAATAACCCATAGTGATCAATATCCTTTTTGATAAAATCAGCGAGTTCGGCTTGTCGGATTACCGATTTCCAATAAATAACTCCATGCTCTTTGCCAGTACCAAATAAGGGATGCATATCGTGCTTATAGGACGATACCGGCTGGTTATTTTGTCCCATCAGCACGTTGATAATATGATGATCGTCGAACTTATCGCCCTGCTCTTTGATGAAGCTCAATATTTGCAAAATTGGAGCTTCGGCGTCCAGATACGTACGAGCAGACCGACAATTATCGCACATATTATTACATCCTGTCTCATCAAAAGATTCGCCAAAATAATGTAAGATCTGCTTGCGTCGGCACACCGCCGATTCCGAATAATCGATGACCTCTTTTAGGATTTGCGTACCGATCTCGCGCTCTGCTACGGGCTTATCCTTCATGAATTTGGTGAGTTTTTCGATATCCTTTTCCGAATAAAATGCCACACACACACCTTCACCACCGTCACGACCTGCACGCCCTGTTTCCTGATAATATCCTTCCATCGACTTAGGAATGTCGTGATGAATAACGAAGCGCACATCTGGCTTGTCGATACCCATACCGAAAGCAATCGTTGCCACAATGACTTCTACATCTTCCATCAGAAATTTGTCTTGCGTATCTGCTCTTACTTTAGCGTCCAGACCGGCATGATATGGAAGCGCAGTGATTCCGTTGATATTCAATACCTCAGCAATCTCTTCTACCTTCTTGCGGCTAAGACAATATACAATACCTGTTTTACCAGCATTATTGCGAATAAAACGGACAATCTCTTTTACGACATCGCGCTTGGGGCGTACTTCGTAATACAGATTCGTTCGGTTAAAGGACGACTTAAAAAGCGTCGCATCGTTCATCTGCAAATTCTTGCGAATGTCTGATTGCACTTTCGGTGTTGCAGTCGCCGTTAGTGCAATGATCGGAATTCCTTCGCCAATCCCATTAATTACCTGACGAATTTTTCGGTATTCTGGGCGAAAATCATGCCCCCACTCCGATATACAATGCGCCTCATC
Source organism: Sphingobacterium populi (assembly GCF_001586775.1). GTDB lineage: Bacteria > Bacteroidota > Bacteroidia > Sphingobacteriales > Sphingobacteriaceae > Sphingobacterium > Sphingobacterium populi. The sequence continues at coordinate 886,448 of NZ_LQXS01000001.1, forward strand.
CACCGCTACGAATGAGACAGTTATATTGCGCAAAAATTGAATATTATCTTCTTTTCCTAACGATTCTGGCGCTACGTACAGCAATTTGGTCTTGCCAGAAACTACATCTTCTTTCACTCGTGTTACTTCACTCTTCGTAAGCGAAGAATTGAGGAAGTGAGCAATACTATCACTACCACCAAATGCGCGCAGCTGATCGACTTGATTCTTCATTAAAGCTATCAATGGAGAAATAACGATAGCTGTACCTTGACTCATCAGAGCCGGAAGCTGATAACAGATCGACTTGCCACCACCTGTAGGCATGATGACGAATGTATCTTTCTTATTTAATACATTCGTGATAATCGCTTCTTGATCACCTTTGAACGTATCAAACCCAAAAAATTCTTGCAAGTTATCAAACAGTGATTTTTCTATGTCCATAGAATTAGATGAAATATACAGTTGTGTGTAGCATGTAGAAAACACACCTACACGTCCCAAATACAGTAATATAAAATTACAGAATTTTTGCTTGAAAAGCAATACGAATCGGGAAATGCTTATAAGCTGGCATGCTCGAGGATGGTAAATAATTTTGTTTCATATTTAATGATTGCGCACCGTTTTAGAGCTGTGTAGTGCGTCTCAAAAGTGTAATATTTCCATAGTCAAAGTATTAAAAAATACAAATTGCCAATTCAAAAAGATACTTTTGGTCTAAGAATTGAGCATATTAAACGAAAAACAAACAGTAGAGATGAAAAAGATAAGTAGTGTAGTTGTAGCATTTGTAGCTCTGATCGCTTTGACATCGATGTCATTAGTGCAGGGTACATTTAATTTCAATACGGAAACTCATGATTTTGGTAAAATACCACACAACAAACCTGCATCGTATGAATTTACGTTTACGAATACCGGAGATTCACCTATTATAATTTCCGAAGTAAGACCAACTTGCGGTTGTTCAGTAGCTGATTTCACAAAAGCACCTGTTAAACCGGGTGACACCGGCGCCATCAATGTGACTTACGATGCAAGTGTAAAAGGGCCTTTCACCAAATCATTCATCGTCAAATCTAATACCAATACACCGGTTAAGAACTTGACCATTAAAGGGAATGTAGAGTAAAATAGGAACTGCATACGCAGTAAAACAAGAAGAGCTACGCTACTATGAGCGTAGCTCTTCTTGTTTTAGCTTACCTAAGGCAGAAGATGTATTTTAAATGGCTTTTTTGAGACGAGGCAAAACAAAAAAGAGGAATTTAGTACCTTAGCACAAAATTTAAATTCAGTATGCCAACTATATCATCTCGCGGACAGCACATGCCCGCCTCTCCCATTCGAAAGCTGACGCCATATGCCGATCAGGCGAAAAAAGACGGTAAAAAAATATATCATTTAAATATTGGTCAACCGGATATCAAGACACCTGCCGGAATGCTGCAAGCTATTCGCAATATTGATTTTGATGTGTGGGCTTATACTCCTTCTGAAGGCACAAGCACGTACCGCGATAAATTGGCAGAATATTACAATAAAATAAATTACAACGTTACCGCTAATCAGATTTTGGTCACAAATGGTGGCTCAGAAGCGATTTCGATTGCTATGCAATCTTGTCTAAACCCTGGTGATGAGATCATCATCCCGGAGCCTTTTTATGCTAATTACAATGGTTTTGCTTGTCCAGCCGATGTCGTGATACGACCTATTATGTCGCACATCGAAGATGGCTTCGCATTGCCTAGTATCGCGGCTTTTGAGCAAGTAATCAGTGATAAGACCAAAGCAATCGTAATTTGTAATCCAAACAATCCTACCGGCTACTTATATTCTCGTGAAGAGTTAGAAGCACTTAAAGAACTTTGTCTCAAATACGACCTGTACCTATTTGCTGATGAGGCATACCGTGAATTCTGTTATGATGGCAAAGAATTCGTTTCGCCTATGCATTTAGATGGGCTTGATAATCACGTTGTCATTTTCGACACGGTGTCCAAGCGCTATTCTGCTTGCGGCGCTCGACTAGGCTGTCTAATTACAAAAAACACAGAATTGTACCAAGTCGCTCTAAAGTTTGCTCAAGCTCGCTTGTCGCCTCCTGCTGTCGCGCAAATCGCTGCTACTGCCGCGGTAGATACTCCTCAAAGCTATTTTGACGAAGTGTTGGAAGAATACACCGAAAGAAGAGATTTATTGGTTGATGGATTAAATGCCTTACCGGGTGTATATTGCCCTAATCCAGGTGGCGCATTTTACGTGGTCGCTCGTTTTCCGATTGACAATTCTGATAAATTTTGCCAATGGATGCTTGAATCCTTCGCCTACGAAAACGAAACCGTAATGATGGCACCAGCAGCAGGTTTTACAGTTCCAATAATGCCGGCCTAAATGAGGTTCGTTTGGCTTATGTACTCCATACCGAGGAGTTGAAGAAAGCGTTGATTTGCTTGGAAAAGGGATTAGCTTCTTACCCAGGAAGAACAACAGAACCAGCATAGCTGAACCTATTTATAGCTTGTACGAAGCTCCTGCTGATAACTATTCAGCAGGAGCTTCTGCTTTTAAGAGATCGCCTGTAATCATCCGCTTAATAATGCGTAGGCGATGCGTATAGCTCTGGTGCTGACTATGATAAATACCAGTAGTATCGATACGATCAATACGTACATGAGCAGAAGCGTGTAAGATCGTTTCCTTATTTAATAAAATACCAACGTGCGTGATACGGCCCTCTTCGTTATCAAAAAAAGCTAAATCGCCCGTTTTTGCTTCTTGGAGAAAATCTACTATTTCTCCTTGCGTAGCCTGATCGGAAGCATCTCTATGCAGGGAAATCGCAAAGTGACGATAGATCAACTGCATTAAACCCGAACAATCTACGCCAAAGCGGCTACGACCGCCCCACAGATACGGTGCTCCCAGATAGTAGTTTATTAGCTTAGGAAATTCTACGTCAAAATCGTGTAATGTGGGCTGGCGAAACGAACCTTCGATACGACAAAGCTCACCATTCAATACCAATTCATCGGCACGAGGCACCACACATCCATGTAAAAGTGGAAACGGATTTTGACTACCAATCTGTGCGGTGGCGCCATCTACATGTACGATCTCAAATTCGCTCGCGCTTTCGTCGATGAAGGCAAGTTGACCGCGTTGAATCCAGCCTTCGTAGGCAGGATCGGCACCTTTTATCATGATCCACTCTTCTCGCTCTTCGAGCACGGTGAAGTACTCACCAAAAAGTAGTTGGGAAACTTGTTCACTACGATGCGAAGGCCCTGCACGCAACGGAATGATGGAAAGATTACATACGGCCTGACTTTTCATTAGTGCAAGTTACTGGTATTTTCTGATTACTTCGGTAGAAAATATGTGAACGGTGCCGGATATTTTTGCAATGCGCAAAACAAACAATTGGCCTAATCGATTGTGTTAATACGAACATAACTAAAGCTACTTAGGTGATGGAAAATAAATTTGAAAGAATACTTATCGCATTGGACGATAGTCCATGTTCTGAGAAAGCAGCAGAGTATGCAAAACAACTTGTCAACGGTTGGCATTCTACCGTGGCTTTACTAACAGTAACACCTGTAACTGCTCCTACCAATTTCGGAGCTGATCCATTGTTAGGGCAGCAGCCCATTATTGTTCCCGAAGTTTCGGAGGTACAACAAAATTCAGCTGAAAGACGCTTGGAAAACCTCCGCAGTCAGTTTTCTGGAGCGAAGGAAGTACGTATATTCAACACTGTTGGAACGGTGCGCGACGAAATATTGACTACTGCTGATGAATGGCAAGCCGATTTGATCATTATGGGTACAAACGGTCGTAGCGGATTTGATCACTTCTTATCTGGAAGCGTTGCAGAATCCGTGATCCGGAAATCTAAATGCCCTGTACTCGTAGTACCGGCAGATGACGAGGAAGATTAAGAATTTATTGTTTTCTAGGGCTTCATGAAGCGGGCTGCATACATAGAATCTGCCTGTTCATTATATCCCAAAAAACACTGCTCGCTGATCTTTTTGAGTCCCAATTCTTGCTCAATGTACGAGGTTATGCCTTCATTCTCGACTTCAAACACAGAACAAGTAATGTATAATAACTGTCCTCCTGATCTTAAAAATGGGAGGACATTTTTTAGAATATCACGTTGCAAATTGGTAAAACGCGTCAAAGATTTAGCGTCAAACTGACGCATCATTTCGGGTGTGCGCCCCCAGGTGCCCGAACCACCACAAGGTGCATCAACCAAAATCCCGTCAAACTGTTCGCCCTGCATTAAGTAAGTCACCGGTTTCGACAAATCCAAAACCTTTTGTCTGTACGAAGTTGGTTTAAAGCCAGCTTGCTCAAAGCGTTCTTCTAAATTGCGTAAGATCGTAAAACGTACATCCGACACCAATAATCTGATATCCGGACAAAGATCTAGCAACATCAGCGATTTTCCTCCGGATGCCGCGCAGCAATCCCACCATTTTGCGCCGTCTACTACATCCAGCAATCTCTGTGTACGCTGTGACGATAGATCCTGTATTTCGTACATGCCCGCAATTTCTCGGATGCTTGCTACGTTAAATCCGTTGGGAAACGCAATGGTTTGCTCACCTACATGCTCATGTACCACCTCAGCGGCTTTCAAAACGTTTAATACTTCTGTGAGCTTCGCACGTTTTACGCGAATAAATAACTTAGGCTGTACGAAGAGACTTGAAACAAATTCGGCGGCCTCAACCTCAGGTGACAATTGCGCTAATGCTGGAAAGACATCCTGTAAAAATTTGCCATAACGTGCTTCAACCAACGCGATTTTTTTTCTATAGGCAGTTCTATGGACGCATGCCAAGATGGGGCGCGCACGGCTACCAAATCGCTCTGACTTTCGCAGACAAATTCTGCTAAAATGAGCTTTTCCTCAATATCCAAATCAGAAAATGCGCCACCTAGACGAAAGTAATTGTAACACAAGCGAGATGTCACTCTACGATCTGTAGAGCCCATTTGCCGGTTCGATTTGTAGAACTTCGTCAGAAAGCGAGAAAGGGGTTCATCGTAGCGGTAGCTTTCCAGTGCTTTAATGGCATTTCGGATCTGGTGCATCACGCGTTTTTCCAGCATATTTTTCCCTAGCGAGCTTGAAATTTTCCGAAACGATATTCTAGTAAACTGACACCAAAGTTGACATATCCCCAGCGTTCATTACGATTGAATTTGTAGTTGCTATACAACCCTTCGAATGTTTCTTGGTGAATATGATCTGCATAATTACTGCCATATTTCTGCAATAGATTGCCAAAATAAGTACCCGAATCAAATCCTTTGTATGCATGATCGGATGGTTCTACACCGTAAGCATCTTTGTAAGCCGACTGAAAATTGCGAGTGGCAGCTGCCAATGGATTTAGATGGCTTTCTGAAGTGATAATCGGTCGGTAGAACGTAAAATTGCTATACGAACTGAAATCTATACGACTCCACAGCGGATGCCCGTATAAGCGAAATTCAACATTGTTCGACATAGCGCGCTCATCCATCACATTTAGCATGGCTCTGAGCTGATTGCGATCGGTAGTTCCACTCACTAAATGATACACTGCGTCAGAATTCAATTTGTCATTCAATTCAGAGGGCGACGATACTGATACGACCTCGGCATACGGAAGGCGTTCTTGAATATCAGCCGGAAAACCTTGTATAAATTGCTGATGATCACTATTCGCGGTATTGTAAATTATGATAATATCGCCTTCCTTATAATTCTTAGTTAATTCGGCAGAAATTGCACGCATATGAATACTAATCGGTGGTGTTACCGATACCAAGTTTGGCAGATTAAACTCTGTCGGCATTGATGCTGCCAACGGATTAACTTGTAATACACGACGATTAGGATTCAGGCTAGCGCTGAATGCTTTGATCTCTGCCGGATATACTGGACCGACGATCAAGCTGGCATCTTGTATCTCTTGAGACCGAGCGAGATTGGCATTATGCCCAGCATGATCTCTGGAATCAAGCACTTGCAGCTCTACTCTCTTATTGGACTTCGCTGTTTGCTGCAGTCCCATTTGAAAACCTTGATAGAAATCGAGGGCCAACGCAGCACGTTTTACATCTTCTTCTGAAATAGCGCTAGATGCTACCCGATCTAGCTGAAAGGGTAAAACAAGGGCAATCGTCCCGCCAGGATACATTTTTGCTTTGCTGGAAATTACTTCATCCGCATCTCGCGACTTATCTTCACGCGTAGCTTCCGATTTATCTACAGCACCATCCACATTACCCGCAGCTTGTCCGGGTGCTCGCAAAACTCCTGTTGTTGTTTTTGGCGAACAAGATGATACCGCCAAAGCGGCTGCAAAAAAACCAATTAGATAAGTGCCCTTCATTTTTCTTTTTTTTATTCCCACTCAATTGTTGCGGGTGGTTTTGAACTGATATCGTATACTACACGGTTAATACCTTTGACATGATTAATAATCTCGTTCGAAATCTTCGCGAGCAAATCATATGGTAGATGAATCCAGTCTGCCGTCATGCCATCCAAAGAACCGACTGCGCGCAGAGCGACCACATGCTCATAGGTGCGTTCATCGCCCATTACACCGACGGATTGTACCGGTAAGAAAATCGTACCTGCTTGCCAAATTTTATCATACCAACCTGACTCGCGAAGATTACGAATATAGATGTCATCTGCTTCTTGCAAAATCCGTACCTTTTCCGCAGTTACATCGCCCAGAATACGAATTCCAAATCCAGGACCTGGAAATGGATGTCTTCCTAAGATGGTAGGATCTACCTCTAACGTTTTTCCGACACGTCTAACTTCGTCTTTAAATAAAGTTCGTAACGGCTCTATAACGTTCAGTTTCATATAATCTGGTAATCCGCCCACGTTGTGGTGCGATTTGATCGTAGCCGAAGGTCCATTTACCGAGATCGATTCAATCACATCGGGATAAATCGTACCTTGTCCTAACCATTTTGCTTCAACGCCTTCTGGCAATTCGGCCTGAATTTGTTTTGCTGCTTCGTCAAATACATCTATGAATGATGCTCCGATGATTTTACGTTTCTGCTCAGGATCGGAAACACCCGCTAACTTACTGTAGAATTGATCTTTGGCATTAACACCTTTAATATTCAAACCCATGTGCTCGTATGAGTCCAGCACTTGTTGGAATTCATTTTTGCGCAATAAACCATGATCTACGAAGAAACAGTGCAACTTATCGCCGATCGCATGGTGCAATAATACAGCAGCTACTGTAGAATCAACCCCGCCAGACAAAGCCATGATCACATGATCATCTCCTAACTGCGTTTTAAGATCGGCAATAGTCATTTCTACGAAAGCATCAGCCGTCCAATCTTGCGTACAACCACAAATATTCACGACAAAATTTTTCACCACAACTTGACCATCTGTACTGTGGGTTACTTCTGGATGAAACTGGATACCATAAGTCCGAGTGCCTTCTATATGATAAGCAGCCACGCGCACTTTGTCGGTACTTGCAATCACTCGAAAATTTGATGGCACTTCTTTAATAGTATCTCCATGTGACATCCATACTTGAGATTGTGTCGGAATGCCAGATAGTAATTCGTTTTCCTGATCTACATATAACAAATTGGCTCTACCGTATTCTCTAATTTCGGAAGGCAATACTTCGCCGCCAGAATGTTGAGCTAGATATTGGGCACCATAACAAACACCTAGCACCGGATAATCTCTCATCATGGCAGCATAATCTACTTGTGGCGCATCTTCTTGCCAAACAGAATACGGACTTCCTGAAAAGATGATACCTTTAACCGTATCGTCGAAGGCAGGAATATTGTTAAATGGATGAATTTCACAGTATACATTAAGATCACGTACACGACGTGCAATCAGCTGAGTATATTGTGACCCAAAATCGAGGATAATAATTTTTTCTGACATGGCGCAAAGTTACATATTCAGGATGAGTTTTACACGGCGAAATCTTCTTACCTTAGCAATTACGTATTTCTTAACTATTGCATATGAAATTTGGCAGCGTTACAGACCCATCATCCGTCGATTTTACTTTACCGGAAACACACTCAAAAACGTTAGAATTATTAAAAGCGCATCAATCTGATGAACCTTTCAAGGTATATGTGGGCTGTGCGAAGTGGAATAAAAAAGACTTGAAAGGCTTTTATCCACGCGGTACCAAAGATGAGTTGGCATACTATGCTACTAAATTTAATTCTATAGAGTTAAATGCTACTTTTTATAATGCGCCTTCAAAGGAACAAGTACTGACATGGAAAAACAAGACCGGTAGCAACTTTAAGTTCTTCCCAAAGATTCCCCAATCTATTAGCCATTACTCACGATTACTTAATACTGATGAAAAGGTGAAAGCCTTTGTAGATGCCACTGTATTATTCGAGGAGAAACTAGGCATGGCTTTCCTACAAATGCACGAGAACTATAAGCCGAAAGACTTTGCACGACTGGAGGAATTTCTCAAGACCTTTCCTAAAGGATATCCTTTAGGAGTTGAAGTGCGCAATGAAAGCTGGTTTACGGACCAAGAAGTAGCAGAGCGCTTCTACGAATTGCTAGAAAAAACAGGTAAAACCAATATTTTGGTGGATACAGCTGGACGTAGAGATTTATTGCATATGCGACTTACAACTCCTGTATCATTCGTTCGCTATGTAGGAGCCAATGCTCCTTCTGATTATACTCGACTGGAAGACTGGGTATTACGTATTGGAGAGTGGCGAAAAGCAGGTTTGCAAGAATTGTATTTTTTTATTCATCAGAACATGGAAGAAGAATCTCCACTCCTCGCCGATCATTTCATCAAGAAAATGAACAGTGCATTGGGTTTGAACTTAAAATCGCCCAATGACGACAAGCTTTTTTAAAATTTATTTGGATATAATCTATTAGTCTACTAGATTTGTAGAGTATTCAGAATTGCAAGTAGCAATACCAACCGAGTAACTGGAACCGCGGTGGTTTTTACAATACGGGATTCATTCCAAAAAATGAGTAGAAATTACCATTCTGAGTACAATGTATGGTTTTACCAAAAAGATTGTATTTATGCAGACACCACAGAAACTTTACCAGCATTTGCTACAAAACTTTGACAGCTACACAATCAAAGAGCTCATTGATTTGAATAACGACCTTATCCTCAATGCATCTTGGGGCACTCAAAAGTCAACATTCAGAACCGCAGTACTAAGCAGTCTTGCGCGCAAAGGCGTAAACCTATCGCATATCACCTCGCACGATGATGGATTCACCACCATCCAACTCGTACCGGTCGAGTTGGATGAGGATAATGCATTGGTTCCCCTAGCCTGCTGAACAATAGATACTATTGGTTTGTGATGGCGTACAATGCAAAAGTGCCAAGCCAGTGCGAACCCATATAATCATCTTCCTTCGTTAGATTAGGCAAAGTGAAAGATAAGTGTTCGTCTGCAATCTTGCGCAGATGAGTTAATGCAGGAATTTTATCTGCTATCCCATATAAGCATGCAGCGCGACTGTAATTCAAGCCATCGAGATGCACTAATTGACCGTCACTACGATCTTTTACGATAGCGGGTTCTAGCTGAAAATCTCTTGCATACATCTGCGGAAGAAATTCTTGAAGCCAATTGGCATAAGCTTTATCGTTTAAAACTTTACTCATAAGATAAGCTTCTTCTAAGCAAGGCGATAAGAAATCCGAGCCACTCGGCTCGTACGAGAAGTCGCATTTTTTATCATTTTGGTAAAGTCGTATCGCATGCTCGGCAATAGCTTCGGCAAGCTGCTGATCTTTGACAGTCAGAGCATAGTCGTACATGAGCGAGAGCCCAAAAGCCGTATTATCATGTTTTCCGCTGCGTATCGGATACACTAATTTAGGCAGATAGTCCATTAATTTGCTACGCAAAAGCGCGACCAATGGTTTTAATGATTCGCTCCACCTTTTGGCATCCGGATCTTCCCAGGTTATCAGTTCCTCTTGTAATTTGAACAACCAAGCCCAACCATAAGTGCGCTCAAAAGACAAGTTGTTTTTATCTTCAAAGAATGATTTTTCAATAGCGCCATTCTGATCCGTAATCATTTTGTTCAGTGTGCTGCGCACTGCGCCATCATGATCCAAGCTATCAAAAGCCTTCATTAATTTAATGATAGACCAGTAGCCATGTACAGATGAGTGCCAATCGTAGCAACCATAGAAAATCGGTCGTAGTACGCGCGGCGGTTTTAGATCGGCGTCGCTACCGATCGATTGTCCTAATTTATTAGGATACTCCACAGTGATACAATGCACTGGCATATCAAAGATTGTTTTGGCTTGTGCAGCACTTAATTCAAACTTTGACTCACCTGCCGTGAGGTCAGCGACATCATGGCTTTTCGTTGTATCGTTTTGGCAGGCGGAAAGAAATATCATAAAAGATATAGACAGCAACGAATGGACAAGACGTTTACACTGGAAGGACGAAAACATATATTAGTAGTATATCAAGGACGTTAAAGAATAGGCTAAAGATAGCAATTTTGCATCTTATGCAGTCACCAATGGCTTCGATTTTTTAGGAAGGAAAATTTTCAAGGCACTAAAACGAAATATTGCTATTCATAAAATAAATATCAGATCAATAAAACTTTTTTACTATTAATCGCATTTATAGTTTACAAAAGCCTAAGCATCTTTGCATCTAAATGAGTCACAGAAATATAGATTCGCAACAACTACTGAGCATATTGTGCCAGTCGAGCCAACCGGTAGCGGTTTATACAGGTGAAGATATTCTTATAGAGTTCGCCAACCACGCGATGCTCACGGTATGGGGCGAAGATAAGAACGTCATTGGCAAAACCATTGCAGAAGTGCTTCCAAAAATTACTGACGAATCATGTTCTGCTATCATGCGTCGTGTGTGGGATTCGGGGATAGAATATATTGCTGAAGGCATTACCGCTGATTTGGTTATAGACTGTGAGTTACAACGGTTTTATTTTGATCATCAATTTCAAGCAATCAAGAATGAGTATGGCGATATATATGCTATTTTACATACCGCGCTCGATGTTACTGACAAGGTAAAGAGTAAGATTGAAGCACACCATCAAGCGACATTATTCCGCGAGTTAGTTCAACAAGCACCCGTAGCCATAACAGTGTTATACGGCGAAAAATTGATCATAGATATTGTTAACCCTAAGATGTTGGAAATCTGGGGAAAAGACAATCAAATCATCGGAATGCCGATCGCAGATGCCATACCCGAATTAGACGGACAACCATTTGTCGACATATTACTAAATGTATTACATTCTGGAATTCCATACTATGGCAGAGAAAATTGGATTCAACTTGAACGAAATGGAAAGATATCGGAAGGTTATTTCAATTTTGACTGTAAGCCTTTTAAAAATGGCGACGGCGAAGTCATTGGTGTGCTACAAGTGGTCACGGAGGTGACTGATCATGTCATGTCACGTCTTGAAATACAACAAACCAAAACCATGATGGACATGGCCATTACCGCTGCCAATCTTGGCACTTGGCAAATGGAACTTCAAACGAAAACAATAGTTCACAATGAGTCTTTGCTCAGAATATTGGGTTATCATCAAGCTCCACCGATGACTTTCGAAATGGTGATGAATCAAGTTAGCCCATATTACCGTGCAAAACTGTATCATTCTATGGAACAGGCACTAAAAAATAGGTCAAAATTTGACATCATCTATTCCCTGAAACGCTTTGACGATGCAGAATTGATCTGGATAAGAGCATTTGGCAAAATTTCAGACAGTTCGGAACAATTAGAAACATTTTCAGGTTTTATAATGGATATAACTGAAACCGTCAAAGACGAGCAACGCAAAAATGACTTCATCGGTATGGTAAGTCACGAGTTAAAAACACCGCTTACATCAATATATAGCTATGCGCAACTTCTGAGTCGGCACGCCGATAGAAAACATGATGAATATGTAAGTAAAATCGCTGGAGCTGCAGTAATGCAGTTATCTAAAATGACAGCTATGATTAACGGATTTCTTAACTTTTCACGCTTCGAATCTGGAAAAATAACATTAGATCGCTCCGTGTTTGACATTACCGATCTCATACATGAAATCTTGGAAGAACATCAAATAACTTCTAGCACGCATCAAATTATTTTTGACAATAGTGTAAAGTGTAAAATAAATGCAGATCGTATAAAAATTGGAATCGTTATTTCTAATTTATTTAACAATGCAATTAAGTATTCCCACAAAGGAAGCGCAATTACAGTAAAATGCAAGCAGATTGGAGACCGAATAGAATTATGCGTAATCGACACAGGAATCGGTATATCTGAAGATCATATAGACAAGATATTTGACCGATTTTATCGCGTTCGCTCCGAATTCGTCTCTGGATTTGGTATTGGCTTATATTTAAGCTCAGAGATCGTTCATAGCCATCAGGGCAAAATATGGGCTATAAGTACACTTGGAAAAGGCTCGTCTTTTTTTATCAATATGCCTACCTCATTAACCACATAGATAACTGAATATCAAATAACAACTAGGCTGACACTATTTTTATCTCTGATAGATGTTTAACTATAGAATTGTTATCATTATAACGCAAATATCAAATAACAAAAATTTGGTATTTTGATATTATATCAATAACATTACAAATAAATAGGTTCGCATCTTCCTAACAATATAATACTAAAATCGATGAAAATATTATTTGCCGACGCCAGCAGCCTACAGCGTTACAGTACCATTCTAGTGGCCAAAGAATGTATTGCAGATATTATCACGTATGAGACGGATACGCTATCTGAAGTAAATGCTATTATTCAAAAGCAAAACATCGCTTTTTTATTCATCCATACCAACTTGCTTGGCAACGAGACAGCTCATCGATTGCAATACATACGTGCTGTGAATGAAAAAATCAAAATGATTTTGATTTTTAGCAACGAACAAGAACTTACAAAATCTGCACATATCTCTTCCTATGTTGATGGCGTATTCTTTTTGGAAGATAGCTTTGAAAATGCTAAAAACTATATTAATAAAATACTAAATGAGAGCTGCGATACAGGAAAAACGCCGTATGTGCCAACCTATAATACATATACTTACGTAGAAACAAACAAATAGACTTGCAACTAAAACATAGCTACTATCATCACTATCGAATTGGGTAAACTTATTGCTGTTACTTGTGCGGCTAACTCATAGCTTTAGCACAAAATTATCGTACGTCAAGAAAAAAGGCCTCTTAATTTTTTTTTACTGATAGCATAATATTGTTATTTATCGCTTTGCTACTGACAAAATCATGTTAAAAAATGGTTTGCTACGTTGTGCCCTGCCCTTTATCATAAATCAATAAATAACTTGCGATCGCCGTATCTACGAGGCATTATCAAAATAATAATGCAACTACTACTTACGTAAAAACATATTAGCACTTCATCTTCTATGAAAGATTTTCTTAGCACCCAAAAAAAACAAAAATATATTGCTCCCGTAATTGAAGTAGATGCAATTCCGATCGAACACTGGATTCATACTGAAATGAATGAGACAGAGCCAACTAAAACAGTGGCAAAGGATGAAAACAAGACAACGGAAATAAACCCTGAGAAGGATTGGTAGCTAACAAATCCTAGTAGTCATGCTGTACAGCTAGGAAAAAGATATCATCTTTTTCCGAAAGCATTCGACACTAGAAACGGGTTGAAAATAAAAAATCTCATCGAAATGATGAGATTTTCCTGCGGAGAGTGAGGGATTCGAACCCCCGGACCTGTGACAGTCAACAGTTTTCAAGACTGCCGCATTCGACCACTCTGCCAACTCTCCGCTGCAAAGGTAGAAAATTACGATACAGCTCCAAAACATATTTTTTACATCGCTGAAAATGAATCAAATGTATTTACCGACACCTTCAAACGAACACCATTTCGCCCTATAAGGCGCGTCGGTAGTACATTATTTTCTGAGAAACACATCCTTTTTCAGCAATTTCATTGGTTGTACGTGCATTTAAAAAGATGTAATTTCGTACCCCGTATGCCAGCACCACGCAGAACCAGAAAACAACATGTCGTTTCGACCAAGAAAGAACGATTACCTTATCTTCTCTGGAGTATTCTGATTCCGCTGATATTGATTTTATTGATTGGAGCTTGGCACTATCGTACGGGTATTATCTATTATCTCAAGACGGTAATTAGCACAGCCCCAGTTGATGAGGGAAGTAATAAAAAACACGATGCGCGAAATATTTTTTTAATGTCGCAACATCAGGATTATACTTTTGGTATTGACATTAGTCATTATCAAGGTCGAATAATGTGGGATAGCATTCGTACGATCAACGATAGGTTTCCGCTGGATTTTATATTCATCAGAGCTACCATGGGCGAGCAAGGCAAAGATCGTGAATTCAAAAACAACTGGCTAGGTGCCAGTGCACAATCCAAGATCAAAGGAGCCTATCATTACTACAGACCAAACGAAAACTCTATAAAGCAAGCGAAGAATTTTATTCGACAAGTCACTTTGCAGCCTGGCGATCTGCCGCCAGTCTTAGATATCGAAGAACTACCACGCAATCAATCGTTATCAAATCTTCAAAAAGGATTAAAACGCTGGCTGACGGAAGTAGAAAAGCACTACAACGTAAAACCTATATTGTATTCGGGCGATAGCTATTATACTGACTTTTTGGAGAGAGAATTTTCAGACTATGTGCTGTGGATTGCCAACTACAATTTTTGGGTGGAATCACCCAAAAAACATTGGGATTTTTGGCAATTTTCAGAAAAAGGTAGCGTCAATGGCATTGCTACTTCAGTTGATCTAAATATGTTTAAAGGTAGTATTGAGCAATTAGAACAGCTTTGTCTGCCGTTCTAAATATTTTAATTAATTTTGGCGTAAATCACCACTAATGTCAAAGGAAAAAAGGCTTATTTTACTATCATTATTCACCGGTATAGCACTTATGCTAGTGAAATTTATGGCCTATTTCATAACTGAATCTAATGCCATTTTTTCAGATGCAGCAGAAAGCATTGTTAATGTCGTAGCTTCATCCTTTGCGTTTTACAGCATCTATCTTTCTGCTCGTCCAAAAGACGAAAATCATCCGTACGGGCACGGAAAAGTAGAATTCTTTTCCATCTTTGTTGAAGGTGGGCTCATCTTTATCGCAGGTTCGATTATACTAATAAAATCTTTCTACGCGCTAATTGTTCCAAATGCAGTTAGCAATATTATGGAAGGTTTTTGGTTAATTCTTTCTACGGCAATAGTCAATTTTGGTGTTGGAGAATATTTGAAAAGACGAGGTGCTACCCTACGCTCGATGACAATAGAAGCCGATGGCAAACATTTGCAGATCGATGCCATTAGTTCTTTGGGACTGATCGCAGGTCTTTACTTGATAAAGATCACGCAGATGCAGTGGATCGATACCGCACTTTCTGCTGGCTTAGGAAGTTATATTTTGTGGAGCGGATATAAGATGCTACGCAAATCCATCAGTGGTTTGATGGATGAGTCGGACGTGGCCGTTGTGCAAGAAGTAGTAGATGTGTTGAACAGTAAGCGCCAAGCAGATTGGATTGATGTACACAATATGCGTATTCAACGGTATGGCCAAGAATTGCATATGGATTGTCATCTTACAATGCCAAAATATTACACGTTGACCAAGGTGCACGATGTTATTTCTGATTTTGAACAAAGTCTTAATGAGGGATTAGATATGCCAACGGAGCTTTTTATACATGCTGACCCGTGCATGCCGCAGTGCTGTCACTATTGTAATGTGAAAGATTGTCCGATTCGTGCCGAGGAGTACACGAAACATATAGCGTGGACTCCCGTGAATTTGCCCAAGAACATGAAGCATTTTAGGGATAGCTAAATACGCTTTTTCAGAAAAATTTTCTTATTTTTGTATCCTCGTAATTATTGCGAATCTTTACTATTTGGGGTCGACCGGAATTGACAGGATAGCGATGGTTATGTAAGCATGCAGTGCATTGTGAGTATAGCACTATAATCTGAACTTTCAACTTTACAACTGGCGAAGAAAACTACGCCTTAGCTGCTTAAGTTAGACTTAACATAGCTATTTGTCTCGTTAGACCTTGTTCTACCGTCTAACATTAGAGGCATCGAACTGTAGAACTGGTTCATGTGATGTTGCTAAGCATGAATAAGAAAAAGCAAATAAGGAATGTGGTATAGGTAAGCGACTCACCTTTCAGATTCCCGACAACTAAAGAGAAGCTAAGCATGTAGAAAGCGTAGATCATACTATGTTTGGACGAGGGTTCGAATCCCTCCGGCTCCACAAAATAAAAGCTCAACGAAAGTTGGGCTTTTGTTTTGTGCGGAGGTGATGAAACGCCGATAAGAGGGTTCGAACAATTTCTTTGCGGGTTGAGCAGGGAGATTTCGGGGCGCAAAAATCCCTCCGGCTCCACAAAACGACTTGAAAAATTATTGTTTGCAAGTTTTAACGCCCAAAATTACACCCTATAATTTTGGGCGTTTATTTTTTCTGATCTTAGCGCCATTTACTTCTAGGTATTTTAGCTAATAAGCACTTAAGATGCTATTTCCTGAGCGATACGGTGGTTTTTTTCTTAAATGCTTTCTGCGCTTATTCCACCAAATCAAAAAGCCCGTTATAGGCAACGTAGCGCATATGAGACTTGCAACAAATGCTAGTATTTGAGTGGGCCATCCATAGATTCGTCCTGTATGAATCTCTAAATTGGAATTTCTCCACTTGATCCCCAATGATTTGTTATGTTGTAGCAAAGCATCAAATAACTTACCCGTTCGGCCATCAAAATAGTAGTAGTTCATACCTCGCCAACCGTCGTTATTATTGGTAATAACAACCGTGAGCACACTTTTATTTTCTTCAGTGGGAAATACTATTCCAATCTGCCTCCACGGTGTACCCTCTAATTGCGATAGCAATTCGGTATAGATGACATCCGTTTTGTTTAACGTAGAATCTTGCCCTTGAAAAGGAGGAAGAGTTCGAAAAAAAAGACGGGCGTTCCTTCTCACCAAGCATTTTGTACATGCCCAACTCCCACCATCTAAATGACCATACCAACCCTGTAATTACAAATAATATAGCGAAAGGAATCACATAAAAGCCGACACTATTATGCAAATCATAGTTTATTCGCTTCCATTTAGCGCTGAACTTAATCTGCAAATTTCGCTTGAGCTGCTTATAGTTTTTAGGTATCCACAATATTAGGCCAGTGAGTACTGCGATCAAGAATATCAAAGTAAAGCCACCGACAATCACACTTCCTACTGGCTTCACGAGTAACAATTGACGGTGCAAGAGTTCGACCACATGAAAAAACTCATAACGCATATCCATCACGCCAAGTACTTGACCAGTATACTGATTGATATATACTTGATCCTGATAGGCATACTGACTAAATGCAGATAGATTTATATTGGCAACATCATTGACTCGGGTGGCGGTAAATACATACGCCTTTTCAGGACTCGTAATCTGTACTCCATCAATTATCTTTTCGGCACCTAAGCTGTGCTTCGCCTTTTCTAAAAGTTCTGACAAAGGTCGAACCGTGTTTTCTGGTTCCACATATACTATGTCGCGATGTACCCAGTCGAATATTTCTTGATCAAAGGTGTATATGCAGCCAGTGATGGACACGATAAAGATGACAATTCCGGTCACGAGCCCAATCCACAAATGGAGCCATCCAACTATTTTTTTAAACTTTGATTTGGCCATTTAGAAGCTGTAACCTAATGATAGCAGGTAATTTTGAGGAACACCAGGAAACAAGCGCAAGTAATCGTATCCGCCGACCCAATGCTTTTTGTTGGTGATATTATTGGCATTTAATTGCAAATTCATCTTCCCTACGGTATAAAACAGCGCAGCATTGAGCACAGTATAGGAAGGAATCGTCAGTTGCTCGTCTGCCGCTCGAGATCGGTCGAATATCAGATTACGTTGGTCAACAAAGTTTCCACCAAAGGCAATCCCTAAACCTTGCAGCAAACCACTGGAGATATTGTAACGTGTCCATATGTTTGCCGTGTTTTTAGGCGTATTTGGTTTCTGTAAACCTATTTCTTCAGGATTTGCACTTTCTAAAAACTTAGCATCATTATAGGAATAAGAGGCAATTATATTCCAGTTAGGCCGAATTGAACCAATGAGGTCTAATTCAAAACCTCGCGATTGTTCCCGACCAATTTGCTGCAAAAGATCCGGTTCGCCCGTAATACCATATAGCCCACCGGTTTGGTTTATTTCATAAATTGCGGCAGTAATGGTCAACTGATCTTCGAGCCAACTGGTTTTTGTTCCGAATTCGATCATGTTACTTTCCAACGGGTCGAATGGTCCACCAGCATTAGGATTTGCTATCGTGGCCGCTGTTTGAGGATTGTAGCCTGTTACATAACTTCCGTAAACATTGATATTGGGATTAATGGTATACACTAAACCTAATCGCGGAAGCCAAGCACTAGAGTGTGTCTTTTCTTCAGCCTGTGTTTTGTATTCAACAAAATCAGTATAATACTCGTACCGCATGCCCAACATGGCCTGAAGGTTTCCGATGGTGATCTGATCCTGCACATAGCCAGCCTGTAGATAGTAATACGATGGGGCAACGGTAGATTGACTAAAGAAAGATTTACTATCATCCATCATCCGATTGGACGACATTGGGTCAGAAAGATTAAAATGAGGCACATTGGGAACTGGATTCCCATTTGCATCCAATAAGTAAGCTGATTGATTAGCCGGGTTGTAGGAATTGATCGCACCATTATTGGCTGCATTGCGGTATCCGGAGGCGGTCAGTTGCGAACCGCCAACAGGTGTTCTTTCAGAACCCAAGTCATAACCAAATACGATTTTGTGCCCTAATATGCCGGTTTGAGTCGTATAATTGAAATACGCTGCCAAATTATCGATATAGCGGTTGCGTATACGCTGTTGAATCATCATACCAACCCTATCTTCAATCGGATTTCCATCGCCGTCCAATGCGTACATATTAGATGTACGATGCTCGTATAAACTTTCATTATAGCCTGTCTTCAGATAGGAAGCGTTAAAACTTAGATTGTCATTAATCTGATGGTTCAACCACAACGAGGCATTATAAGTAAGCTCATTCAAATAATCGTTGGCAGTATTTAAAGAAAGTGATTGTGGCGTACTATGGAGATCGTAACTACCGAAAATGGGTTGCCCACGATCTAGCCGGCTTTTGGAATCTGTATACACTAAATCAAAGTTGATACTAGTTCTATCGGAAGCGATGAAGGTGAGTGATGGCGCTATGACTAGATTTTTATCGAACATTAAGTCGCGGAAATTCTGTGCATTCTCATATCCCAAATTCACGCGATACAATAACGAACTGTCCTTTGTGGCAGGACCTGTAAAGTCTGCCAAAGCACGGAACGTATCAAAACTTCCCAAAGATAGATTTATCGAGCGACGCGTTTCATCCAATGGTTTCTTGGTCACGCGATTGACCACCCCACCAGGGCTGGCATTGCCAAATAAAGCCGATGATGGTCCTTTTAAGACTTCCACTCTTTCTAAATAGTTAGCTAGTGACTGTTTCCAAAATCCAGTGGAAGTACGGAGTCCATTCAAAAGTTGGGTATTCGCTTGGCCATTCACTCTAAAACCGCGGATCGTGAGGTCGTCATAAAAGGAAAACTGATTGACACCGCTAAAATTTTTCACGACATCCCCTACTCGCATCGCACCTTGGTCGGCTATCAATTCTTTACTGGCATAGGAGATCGATTGCGGAACGTCTTTGATGGCCGTTTCATTTTTATTACCAATGAAGGTACGGGTTGTCTTATAAGTTTGTTCCTTGCGGCCAATAATCTCTACCTGCTGCAACGTGGACTGAGAACTGCTGAGCATGATGTCTAATGTGATTGGCTTCCCTGCCTTAGCCTGTATAGTTATTATTTGAGTTTCATAACCAACCAAACTAAATTGCACACTATGGCTTCCTTCTGGAATATTTAAGAAGAAATATCCCTGGGCATCGGCTGCTGTACGTAGCGATGAACCTCTTACAGTAATAGAGGTCCCGGATAATGAATTCCCTTGCAAGTCGGTAATATCTCCCTGCAAGATTGCTGACGATTGAGCTTTTGTTTGTTGAAATAATACCACAAGTAGTATGGTAATAATGTATGTTAGGTAACGCATTTATTTAGACTAAATATAAACGGATGCTAAGTTATAATCTAATCGCTAATAATGCAATAATTACCTAAAAATTTCTCCAATCGAGCGCCCTATAGAAAAAAAGTATAGTAGTTCAGGTTCACATCGTATCCAAATTATAAATACCTTAAAATTTCAAGGATTTTGTCACATAATATGTTGTTATGGTGATCTGTATCTAGATTAATCCCCAGGTTTGATACGCTCGTTCGACGGCGCTGTAAAGTTTCTCGTGATTTTCTCTTGTAATATTACCATTATCGGATCGTACTTCTAGCCTATTGTTCGCTATGGTAATTCTAAGATCAATACTACTGCCGGTACTATGCCAGCACCTTACCAGATGATCATCCATCCATTTGAACTCAAAATTTGATTTCTCGTCAAAGTATTCCATACTTCCAATATACTATTTCACTTTTTGTGATGAGCCTAATTTTTCTTAATAAAACGGATCTCATCACAATACCCCATTACAGAAAGCTATATTTGCGGGCGATAGATAGATCATGTCTTGCATCAGATCAAGATCAGGACAGTCAAAATTTTCTTATAATGACTACTAGCACCGCAGCACGGCTTTCATTCATCAATATTCTTGTCGTTATCCTGATAGCGGGAAACCTACGTGCGCCGATCACATCCGTCGGACCGATTCTAAAAGAAATATTGTTGGATCTGAACCTCAATGCGGTACAGGGAAGTTTATTGACATCCATTCCACTATTTGTATTTGCCAGCTGTTCTATTGTGGTAAGCCGTATTGCATCTCGCGTTACGATCACATCCATTTTATTGTTTTCTGCCATTATATTACTCGCTGGCTTATGTTTCCGTATTTATGGCACTAGTGTGATGCTATTTATCGGATCGTTATTTATCGGACTGGGCATCTGCATCGGCAATGTGGTTACGCCGGTATTTATAAAGCGAAATTTTCCGCAACACGTAGGTCTTCTTACAGGAATATTTTCAGTGGCCATGACTGTGCTAGCGGCGCTAGCTTCTGGCGTAAGCGTGTCGATTGCCGCCTTCCGCGACAGCGGTTGGAAAGCTTCTTTAGGTATATGGATCTTTTGGTCAGTCCTGACCATCACAGGCATATTGATCAAGATATTATCCGAACGTAGAGCAGCCACGCCCGTAGATCAGAAAGCCATCAGCAGCAATTTTTCGGTCATACGATCAAAGATGGCCTGGTTTATCAGCATTTTCATGGGGCTGCAGTCCTTTTTGTATTTCACGATTATCGCATTACTTCCGACTATACTACAGCACTATGGCATGGATGAATCTTCTACTGGTATCGTACTCACGGTTTTACAGCTTACGATGATTCCGGTGATGTTTTTATGTCCTATCGTCGCTACTAAGATGAAAAATCAAAGACCGCTTATTCACCTCATCTGTGCGTGTATGTTGATAGGTATTATACTTCTTAACACGTATCATACGGTATTGATCTATGTAGCAGCGGTATTGATTGGCATTACCTTCGGACTTGCATTCAGTTTATCAGTCGTTTTCTTCTCTCTAAAAACCCGAACCCTAGAAGGCACGGTAAAAATATCAGGGAAGGCACAATCTACCGGTTATTTCATTGCAGCATTTGGCCCCTTGCTTTTTGGATTTCTACATAACTACGATACGACGTGGATAGCGTCATTTGTATTACTGGTCGTCGTTACAATTGTTATGTGGATGACGGGACTAAAGGCTGCGCAGGAAAAATTTGTCGAGGATTATTAGTGATGATTAATTCATTCCGACACCTATTGTTAAATAGCTAATATCGCAAGAAAGCTGAGCGCATTTCCCTGAATAATTGAAATGCGCTCAGCTTTGCAATGTATAGATCTAACTAGATACTATTTATTTCTGTTGTATACAATACTTTTCCTTGATGGTCAATGCATTGTACTTGCATTTTCTCCTGATTGAGGCTGAAGTACATAAAGCCATAAGCAGATGCTGCATAATGTACCATATCCAAATCAGGCTTCACAAGCGTCACTTCAGATCCGCCACCAGAGATCAACTGCCGAAAGCAAGTTCCCTCCTCTTGGATATCCTGTAACGAATGCTCATGACCAGATAAATATACAGGAATTCGATGTTCTTCCAGAATAGGTTGCAACACCTTGCGCACTGCCTTGGTATCATAGTTTTCTGTACGAGGGCCAGCTGTATAAATTGGATGATGCCCCACCACGATTTTCCAAGTCGCCTTTGACGTGCTAAGGAGTTCATCCAGCCATGCCAATTGCCGTTCAGGATATTGCCCTTCTACATGCGGACCATACTCTTTGTTGCTGTAAAACTCCGGGATCATAGGATTAGTGTCTATAAAAGCCAACAAGGCTGTTTTGCCATCCTTCAAACGAAACTCTTTGCTATAGTAACGTGCCGGCATCTTCCATCGTCGGCTAATTTTGCTATAGCGCACTTGCGCATCGGGATCCGACTTGTAATCATGGTTTCCTAAGATGGGATACCAATCCCACTGCAACGAAAAATCTGAATAAATATCTTCGAAGGAATAACGCCATAAGGGATCGTGCTCACTGACTACACCGGATGGGTAAAAATTATCTCCCGTGGATATGATGAAGTCATTCGGATGTGCTGTTGTCCATTTGCCCATCTGCACTGCTACTTGTCGTTGGTGATCTGCACCATTGCGCCCCCAATCGCCAATAGCGACAAAATGCACATCGTATTCGCCCTTGGCTACCACACGTCCATCTACATTCGTACCTTCCATATCTGCAGGTGTTCCTGCTACTCCATTCACTAGCGGTACGGTAGCTAGGCCAGCGCTGAGCGCCGTGCCTAGTGTACTTTTCATAAAATCTCTTCTCTTCATTAGTAGTTGCCTGTCCTAGTAGCCATTATTTTGTGTCCAATTGGTATTGACCTCCATTACCGGACGCGGAATAGGAAATATTCTACGGAAGTTTTCACTGTATCCTGCTGTGTAAAGCGATTTGAAGCCCCAATCTTGTTCAAACACACCAAAGCGAATCAGGTCATTCCTGCGCCACGATTCATCTGCAAATTCCCGTGCGCGCTCGTCTAATACGTCAGTCAGTGTTGGCTGTTGAGTCAGATTCGGTGCTTTCACATACGTACGGATCTCGTTAATCAACGATTGCGGCGTTTGTCCTTGTGTTGGCGCAGCACCACGAAGAATTGCTTCTGCTTTCATCAACAATACATCAGCGTACCGGAAGATAGGCACATCATTACTTTGGCTTCGCTGATTTGCAGCCGTAACATTGACATCCATATAAAATTTCACAGAGCGATAGCCCATAGATCTTCCCTTTTGGTCATTACCCGCATTCAGGGTTGGTCCACCATCAGGACGTAATTGAATCTCTTTGGTGGTTTCCATATGCCAGTTAAAAACTTCATCCGCATCAGCGCCGGTATAATCTTGATCGATACCACGCTTGGACGTTCTGATTAAGAATGGCCGACTAAGATCGGGTGCATAATCTGACCAGTAATATTGCAAACCGCCCATATACGAAGCATTACGTTCGTCGCCCGGAAGATTGAATTTGTCTAAGAATGTTGGTAATACGCGTAACGTTCCGCCGACACTTTGCGGCAGCGGTGCAAATTGATTTTGACCACTACGATGAATCCAAAATCGCGCGTAGGTCATTCCCTGTTGTTTCTCCCGATCGTAAGGCATGGCGAAAATAAAGTCTTTGATCTGCGGACCATTATCTGGTCTGAATTTTTCTAGGAAGCGATGGCTACTCAGATTAAACTGCCCCGATTGAATGATTTCATCACAAAAAGCCACGACCTCATTGAGTTTTTCATTCGTCATCGCTGGATTGTAGGTCGCTACATCGCTTGCTGTATATACCGCCCAATTGAGGTAAAGCTTCGCCAACAAAGCATCGGCCATATGGCGCGTTGCTTTTCCATAGGTCGCTGCGGAAACGGCAACCGGCAAACGCTCACGCACGGCTAACAATTCGGATTCGATAAATTGGCAGATCTCGGCACGTGAGGTACGCTCTGGGATCTGATCTACCTTAGATACGATGAGCGGCGCAGCACCAAAGTTGTCGATCAGGATAAAGTAGAAGTACGCCCGCATGGCACGCATCGGCGCGGCGCTCTCGCCTTCGTCATCATTGAAGATGGCGAGTACGTTATTAGCGAGGTTGATGCCAGACATGGCGCCATTCCAGATACCTGGCAAAAGCGCATTATCCGCCGTCCAATTATGCACATGCAATTCGCGAAAACGACCGCCATCGTAGTAATCTGTTCCTAATGCTAAGCTGACCGCTTCATCAGATGATAGCGTTTGCACCATCCAATGATTGTTGCCCAAGGCGCTGCGGTAGGCAGCATATACATCGGCCGAGATCGCTTCGGCGCGCGCTCTGTCGTGGGAAATTCGGTGTATTGCGATTTAATATCGACATCCAGATCAGTACAGGACGAAAGTAGTAGAGCGGCGCATAATGCACTGGATATAAAGAAAGTATAGAAAGATAATTTCATGATTGATTCAGATTATAAATTAAAGTTTAGACCAAACATCCAAGTGCGTGTGCGAGGATAGGTTTGGCGATTATCGATACCCGGCATCAGACCGCCAAGATCTACTTCAGGATCAATTCCCTTGTAGCCTGTAAGCGTGAATACATTATTTACCGTCGCATACACGCGAAGGTTCTTAATCGATGTACCATTGGTAGGGATTTGGTAAGCTAGGGTAAGATATGCCAAACGCAGGTAGTCACCTTTTTCCAAATAACGATCCGATAAATAATGGGCATTTATATCTGTCATCTTCTCGGTTTCAAATACGCTAGCCAACACATTTTTTTGCCCCGCATTACCGACCACATTAGAATGCCGCGCACGCGTAGCATTCATGATCTGATGACCAAATACGCCTTGAAACATACCCGTCAGCGCAAATCCGCGGTACTGCAAGCTATTGTTCCAGCCCAACGTATAGCGCGGTTGTGCTGTACCGGTTGCGGTACGATCTTTATTCACTGGCGTAATGGTGGTATTGCCTGTGCGCTCACCACTTTGTGCATCGCGTTCGTAGAATGTAGAGATGCCGTCTTCATTATAGCCAGCCCACTCCCAAGTATAAAATTGTCCGATAGGTGCACCTTCCATCAAGCGTTGCTGAAATGCATTACTTTGTCCAGCGCCGCCCAAGTTTGCCAAGTCGATGTATGCCGTCGAAAACTCTTGATTCGATATACGCGTTACCTCATTTCTATTATGCGAAGCCACGATATCGGTGTTCCAGCGCAAACTTCCTGTGCGCAGTGGCGCAAAGTTTAAGGTAAGCTCTACACCGCGATTGTTGATCTCGCCCACATTCGCCGTTAAGGAACTGTATAAATATTTGGTTGTAGATACCGCGTAGTCGTAGATTAAGTCCGTCGTATTTTTCGTGTAGTATTCCAAGGTACCACTTAGCCGATTATCCAAGATGGCAAAATCCAAACCCAGATTGAGCATACCTGTACGCTCCCATCTTAGATCAGGATTCGCATTGCGTAATGCCGCCAAAGTACGAAGGTCGCGCCCGTTGGCATCTGTATAGAAACTTGAGGTAGCTCCGTATACACGCGCGCCGTAAACACATCAAATCCTAATGAATTGCCACTCACACCATAGCCAGCACGTAGTTTCAAATCGTTGAAAACACCCAAATCCTGGACGAAGTTTTCTTCAGACAAGCGCCAAGCGGCAGAGATGGATGGAAATGTTGCCCAGCGATTGTTTTCGCCAAAGGCAGACGAACCATCACGGCGTACGGTTGCTTGAAAGATGTACTTGCTGTTGTACGTATAATTCAAACGACCGTAAAAAGAGATCATGCGTAAGGTGGACAGGTAATAATTACCGAATCCAAGCAGATCAACCACATTCGCCATTCCTGGATTGTAATATCCTAAGCCATCATCATAGTAATCGGATGTAGTGAGTTGAAAACCATCATTATTATTGTTTTCTTCCCATGAGTAACCAGCTAGTGCGTTCAGCTTATGCTTGTCTCCAAATGTTTTCTCGTAATTCAAGTTCATCTCCATGACCTTACGCTCATCTTCCACGGCAGCGCGGATAGAGCGACCATTTTGATTACGCGCAGCCATGGATTTGCTGGTATAATACTGAGAAGGATTGAACTGTCGGTTTTGCATCGACAAGTCCAAGTTGTAGGTTAAACCAGACAGTATCTCATAGCCCAAGCGCGCATGCGTCTGCAATACCTTGGTTTTCGTAAAATTGGTGTTTTCTTCGATCAGGGACACCGGATTGACATATTGAGAGCGATCTGTCTTCTCAAACCACGATCCATCTTCCTGCCTCACGGGGGAAACGGGCAAATAGTAATACATGGCGTCGTACACGCTCAGTCCGTCGCCCAGTGCCAGTACATCATTTTGCTTGGTAATACTGGCATTCACATTGAATGAAGCAGTTAGTCGATCGCTTAGCGCTTTGGTTTGTACAAAACCGCGAGCGATCTGCCTACCCATATCGGTACCTTTTATCACTCCATTATTCTGAAAAGTATTGATGCTAGCGTTGTATTGGGTGCGCTCGGTAGCACCTAGTAGTGAAATATTGTGATTGTTGGACACGCCGGTGCGCTCCACTTCCCGTTGCCAATCTGTATCGGCTCCCAGATCATCCGTAGGTTCCATGCTAAAGTTGTTTTCTTCGACAAATCGACGGTATTCTGCACCAGTCATCATTTCATAGCGGCGCGCCACTTTATCTAGTGCAACATAGCCATTGTACGAAATACCCGTTTGACCAGCTTTGCCTCGTTTGGTGGTCACGATGATCACGCCGTTGGCCGCTTTAGAACCGTAAATAGCCGTTGCAGAAGCGTCTCTGAGTACATTGATACTGGCAATATCATCTGGCGCAACAAGTGCCAATGAAGCACCAGGAACACCGTCAATTACATAATACGGCTCCATGGCTTCGCCAGTCCGTAAGGTAGATGCTCCACGCAAACTCACCGAAGGCGTCGCATTCGGATTACTGTTATTCGTAGAGATCGTTAAGCCCGGGACTTTGCCCTGCAACATTTGCGCAGGCGAGGTCAACACACCGACATTCATATTTTCGGCCTCGATGGTCGTGATCGAACTCGTCACATCCTTACGGGAAAGTCTTCCGTAACCAATCACTACTTCTTCTATCGCAGTAGTTACCGGACGCATCTTGATGCTGAGTGCCAGCACCTCGCCCGATCTTATAAAATAGCCTCG
Organism: Sphingobacterium populi; assembly: GCF_001586775.1. GTDB lineage: Bacteria > Bacteroidota > Bacteroidia > Sphingobacteriales > Sphingobacteriaceae > Sphingobacterium > Sphingobacterium populi. The sequence continues at coordinate 914,058 of NZ_LQXS01000001.1, forward strand.
TAAAGTATCTGGCTCAAATCCTAAAGAATTAAAAATAAAATGGTAAGGTCCGCCAGTTGGCAATCCGCTAAATGAAAACAATCCCTGATTGTTAGAAGTGGTCGTATAGCTCAATCCATCTTTGGAATGTACCGCATCGATATTCACGCCCGACACAAAGCCGCCGGATTCATTTTGTGTACCGCCCCGTACTTGAATTTGCTGGGCTTGGCTTCGACAGATCGTCGTACCGAATAATACAAAAAGCACAATGACTCTTTGCCATGTTTGTAAATGGTGTAACATATTAATTATGGTTGTTTGGTTTTATTGTATAATAGAATCACGTGGGTTAATAGCATTAATTTCTTGTTCTTTTACTTGCCGCAATAACAGATAAGACCCATCAGGTTGCTTGATGTAGCGCAAGTCATTTATCAGACAAATAATAGTCAGAACATCATGAAGCTGCTCTTTAGATAGATCTACCGTGCCGGTATATAAGATGTGCTGTAATGCTGGTTCATCAAATAAAATGGCGCTACCGTACGCTTTGCTTAGGTGATTCATCACCTCTGCCAATGGAATATTAGCCATTTCCAAAAGCCCCATATTTTGCGATTTTTGCGAAACATGACGTACGGCTCTTGCACGCGGCTGATCGCTTGGCAAACGGTGCGCCACTACCTTCGATCTTGTGTCAATCAAGATCTGTTCTCCTTTTTGATGTAAAATGGTTCGTTTTATAGCGAATTTTATCCTTATCGGGGATACGGCCACCCTACCGCTATGTAAGGTGACGGATGTGTGTTGATTTTTCTCACGTGTATTAATCGTAAATGATGTACCCAGAGCGGTTGTTTTCGTAGCGCCAGCATAAACGCTGAAGGGCCTTGATGAATCTTTTGCGATATCAAAGTATGCCTTCCCCTCTAAATGAACTTCGCGATTATCTGGCGAAAAAATGCTCGGATAAGTGAGCTTTGCATGCGCATAAAGTTTCACTGTAGATCCGTCAGGAAGTGTAAAATGTCGTGGCTGCTGGCTCTCATTGACCAAAACAGTAGAAGACGTGTCGGGTAGCGGTGCAATATCTGCAATCGGACTACCGGCAAATTGATCGGAAGCACCACTGAACCATACCTGCCAACTAAGCACACCACAGAAAAGTAGTACTACCGCTGCGATAGCATATCTTGCCAATTGCTGACGTTGGCGCATGCGTCGTAGCGAGCGTATCTTATCTCGCCTATCGGCCGCCATCGACTCCTTCAGGTGGGTAGACATCTGCTCGCTAGGAATAGCGGAGTGCGGAAGATCGTCGGTATACGATTTCCAAGCATCATCAGAAAATAAACGTTCGACGATTCCCGGATCGTTCCAAAGATGTTTGCGCAATTGGCGTTCTCGATCTGTCCATTCCCGATCCGGGGACGATCTCTTTTTAGACTTCATATTAGGAATACGCGGCTCGAGCCAGCATCCCTATCTGCTTAACAATTATTTAATCTGGATTTCTCAACAATGTTGGAATTGCTTTATGAAATTGTAGTTCGAGAATACAAAGGATGTCTTAAAGCATGACGGAATAAAGGTGTTGTTTTAGTTGTCCTAATGCTTTTCCAATGTGCTTTTCTACGGCTTTAGTTGAGATAGAAAAAATTTCTGCAATTTCCCGATGCGACATGCCTTGCTTGCGGCTGAGTTCAAATACCAAACGACGCACTTTAGGCATATTTTCGATATCTTTTTCGATGATCTGCAAAAGATCTTTACTCTCAATGGCATCGATCAAGGAGTTAGTAAATGGTGTTGAGGCTGTCTCGCCTTCGTACTTAAAGCGTGCGGCTTCTTTGCGAAGCAAATCAATCATCACTTGACGCGCCATTCCAAACAGCTGAACCTGTATTTCCAATGTATGACTTAATGCAGCGCGACTTTTCCAAAATTTGATAAAGGTAAGCTGAGTAACCTCTTCAGCTAGGTAAGTAGATTTGGTTCTACTCCATATAAAACTATAAATACGCCAGTGATGATCTTCGTAAATCCTATTAAAGACAAGTTCGTTATCCGATTGCAATGCAATGATTTCATTCATAGGTGCTACAAAGGTATTAGCTTTATAAGTAGGGTTTTTTTAAGGAATTGTTATCCTTATGTAAAACAAAACGTCCTCAAAACTAACTTTTTGTAGTAAAAGATATCCAGCGGTACTGTGAAAGCTTTATAAGACCATTTAGCAATCAGGCACCATACCCATTGTCATGCCATTTGGTCCCCAAATCGGAACCACGCGTACACCACAACCAGAGTCATTATCATTCTCAGCGGGGATTTCACGACTTGTATTCAACTGAAGATTTAAGGTCGATCCAGCAGGGAACGTACCATCCGCCTTTTTAAAATAAACGCTCATCGCCAAATCCGCCTTACCACGCTGCAAGATACCGTCAAATGACATGTTTTGTGCTGCATTTTCAATTTTTCCATCGATTTTTTGTTGACTAATTACGAAATAGCTTTCGGTATCCGCAGCTTCTAAACGTAGTTCTGCACCATCCATCTTTCCTCGAAACTTCAGGTTTATCTCCCCATCATTATCGAAATCGGCCATAAACACTACGGAAACCGAATCATTTGTAGCTTCTATCACCGCTATGCGACCTTCACCATTCCAGATATAATCTTCTGCATTCGGTTGTGATCGCACACCACGCGCCGTACCACGATATGGCTTACCACCAAAAAGTTGGCTAAAGTTGCCTTCATCCAGAGGTTCAGAATTATCTTTGGAACAACCAGTACAGAACAACCCAACTGCTAAAATCATCCATAGGTTTTTCATGTCTTTCTATTTATTGTACAATTACTAAAGTAACGGTATCGCCAACACAGTGCAATCCACGAAAACCAGTATTTTACATTACAAGGGTAAATCTTATCGATCATACACCTTTAAAAGACGTCAGCTGGAGACAAAAACAAAAACTCACACAATAACCTGTTTACCTGAACATTACATCTATTATAATAATTTTGAACGAGGTATTAACGAGTATAGAATAGCATCAAAATCAATGGTGATAAGATTGAAAATTATACTTATTGATTGTTGACATCCTACATTTTTTCCTACCTTGGGGCAACTAATAAATATAAACCTATGAATCGTAAACTTTTAATGAATTGCCGCCTCTTCGGGGCGTCAAAAGTGGCATTCATGTGTCTATTTGCCATCCAGATTTCCAATCCTTTGGAGGCTGATGCAAGATCTAGACTAACACATGTTGTCGAGCCAAATCAACAAAAAATCATCACAGGACAAGTGACCAATTCTGATGGAACAGAGAACCTCTCTGGTGCGACCGTAAAACTAAAAGGTTCTAGCACCACGGTCACAACGAATGTTGATGGATTTTTTGAAATCAATGTGCCCAATCCCGAGGCGATCTTAGTGATTACCTACATGGGCTATCAATCCAGAGAAGTCGTAGTCGGTAATCAATCTGGGATTACTGTTCGCATGGTCGAAGATTCCAGCAGCTTAGATGAAGTTGTCGTGGTCGGGTACGGATCGTTGGATCGCAGGGATTTAACCAGTCCGGTATCCGTAATTAAACAGAAAGATCTTATTGCAGGTGCCGTATCGCCCCTTATTGCTATTCAAGGAAAAGTACCCGGATTGACGGTTGCTTCTACGAATGGTACAGATCCAAATGCCGGCCTGTCCTTACAACTTCGTGGCGTGAATTCCATCAACGCTTCGCAAGGACCATTAGTGGTGATTGATGGTGTGCCCGGTGGCGATATCAACTCTGTAGTACGTGAAGATATTGAATCCATCAACGTTTTACGAGATGCATCTGCAGCAGCAATCTATGGTACAAGAGCTTCTGGCGGTGTGATTTTGATCACTACGAAAAGGCCGCAAATTGGAAAAACCAACGTTACCTTCACTTCCGAATACTTTACAGAACGTGTTCGCAGACGTCCGGAAGTACTTACCGGAGATGAGTTTGTAGCGTATGGCCTGGGGGAAGATCTAGGGCATCGCACCGATTGGTACGACGAAGTGATGAACAAAAATCCATTTTCACATCGCCAAGTAGTGAACATATCTGGAGGTTCGGAAAATGCTAACGTCTATACTACTTTCTTCAAACGGAAAGCAGAAGCCATTGCGATGGGATCCGAGCGAGGCGAATTAGGCGGAAGAATTAATTCAAATTTTAAGTTTTTTGATGGCAGAGCCGAGCTGAGTACACAAGTCAGCTACAATCAAGTTGACGCAGATTTTATTACAAACAATACCAACACCAATGAAAATAATAACGACATATTTAATATGGCTTTGGTGCTCAACCCTACTGAAACGCCCTACAATTCGGAAGATATTACCGGTTACAATGTCTTTTTAGGAGGATATGATTATTGGAATCCTCTAGCCGAGGTAGCTTTGAGAAGCAATCAAAAGCAATATCGTTATTTACTGGCCAATAGTGCGTTGAAGATCAATATTACCGATCAGCTTTCTACCACAGCGACGGTTGGTATCAAGAGTAACAGTGAACATGGTCGCTTTTACCGGTCGGCACAACATCGCGAATCTCGCTTAAATGGTATTGATGGTTATGCCAGTCAAAATTATGGCCGTTGGGAAGATCGCATTTTTGAATGGTCCGTAGCATACGATAATCGCTGGGAAAGACATCATCTAAATGCCGTGGCAGGATACAGTTATCAAGATTTCAACGGTCAAGGATTTAATGCGAATAACTCCAACTTCCCGGTAGATGGTATCCGTGAACATGATCTCGGAACAGGTACATTCCTTCCCGATGGCCGAGCGGGCATGGGTTCCTACAAAAATCCTTGGGTAAAACTGGCTGCCTTTTTCGGTCGGGCAAACTATTCCTTCGACAACCGATACATTGCGACAGCAACAGTGAGACATGAAGGTTCGTCCAAATTTGATCCCGCGAATCGCTGGGGAACATTTACCGGTATATCTGGCGCGTGGCGCATCTCCGAAGAAGCGTTTATGAAAAATGTCGGCTTCATCCAAGATCTAAAACTGAGAGCTGGATATGGTGAAACCGGAAACGAAGGTTTTAGCGCCAATACGGCCAGACGAATGTATGGTGCAGATACTTGGTGGTTGTTTGCAGGAAATTGGAATAGAACCTATGGTGTAATGCATAATCAGAATAGAGATATTCGCTGGGAAGTGAAGAAGGAATACAACATTGGCTTGGATTTCACTATTCTGAACAACAAATTGACTGGTCGCGTGGATTATTACAAACGTTTCATCGATGACATGATCTATGACATTAGCGTATCGCAACCACCGGCGATCCACGACCGCACCCAGATGAATATTGGCGATATGCAAAATCAAGGGATAGAGTTCGAGCTAAATTATAATGTAGTCAACAATGCAGACTGGAATTACACGACCACCTTTGTGGCTGCGCATAATCGTAGTCGTTTAAATTCACTTTGGGGCAGTCAGACTTTTGCCGATCGTAAAGGATTTCCTGCGCCTGGATCTCCCGGCAACGCAGTTCGTTTATTCCCAGGAGAAGATATTGGCCGATTCTTTATCTGGCAGCACGCTGGTTTTACGGATGATGGTCAGTGGATGTTATATGATCAAAATGGCGAAGCATTTGATGTGACGGAGCGCAACAAAACGCTAGCCGACAAGCGATTTATCGGAAATGGAATACCGCGCGTACAGCTTTCATGGAATCATAGCATTGCGTACAAGAATTGGGATGCCGGCGTATATATGCGTAGTTGGCTAGGATACGACGTATTCAATATGATTAATATGTATTACAGCTTGCCTAACGTACGCGGGCAAAATGTGCTGCGTACCGCTTTTGAAGAACATCGGGACATTGTAGGTGAAAAAGAACTGAGCGATTACTGGTTAGAAAAAGGCGATTTCTTGAAAATAGATGTCATCAGCTTAGGATACACCTTCAAAAAGGATTGGATCAAGCCGTTGAGCAACTTGCGTTTGTATGCGTCAGGCAGAGATCTATTTGTATTCACCAAATACAGCGGTTTAGACCCAGAGGTCAATATCAACGGCTTGGAACCAGGATTCGAAGAGCGAAATGCCTATCCCAAAACCAGAACTTTTATGTTCGGATTACAAGCTAATTTTTAACCAATAGCACTTAAACGATGAAAACGAAAAATATAGTATTAGGAATATTGTCTTTGAGCAGCCTCATGATCGGATGTACCAAGCTCAATCAAGAATTCTACAGCCAAGTAACGCCAGAAACCTTTTTTCAAAGTGAAAAAGATATTTTGGCAGCGCTCAATCGCCCGTTCACACATGCGCGCTGGTATTTAGGCGAAGATCGCTGGCGACTACAAGAATATACAGCAGATAATTTTGCAATCACGACAAAAGGTCGGCATTGGTACAATGGTGGTGAAAATGAACGCTATCACTATCATCGCTGGACACAGGATGAAGGTTGGATTTGGGGCAGTTGGCGCGGTACATTGATGGGCGTAGCACTAGCGCTCGATGCAAAGACCGATCTAGAAAAATTAGATTACACACGTTTTGCACTGACCGAAGAAGACAAACAAGCACACCTGAATCAGCTAAATACCTTGGCTGCATTCTTTTACTTACGCGGACTCGATTATTTTGGAGGTATGCCGATCTTCACGACGCTAGAAGGCGAAAGCTTGCCGCGTAATACCGATGCAGAATTGTTCGCTCATATTGAATCCATATTACAAGGAGCCATTCCCTTGCTACCAAAAAAGGAGGCTGGAGCAGCTGAACAAGGTGAGTTGAAAGCCGCTGCGGCGGTAACGATGTTGGCAAGGCTCTATTTCAATGCTGAAGCATATATCGGCAAACCGATGTTTCAAGAATGCATGCAACTTTGCCAAGCTATCGTCGATCAACAGCATGGCACCTATGCTTTAGATCAAAATTGGTATGGCCCACATGGATTTAGCAATCATCAATCGCCAGAAATTATCTGGTCGATTCCTTCAGAATTCAACAAGTTGCAGTATGATTGGTTTTACGCCGACTTTTACCACTACAATTCTCGACAATTTTTTGATCAGGATATGGGAGCGAACAATGGTGCACACTTAACCCCTTCGCGCCGGCCAGATAGCACGCTGTATACTGGAGCATTCAGATTAGGATCGCCATTTGAAAAATTTGCCGCTTCAGATCTCCGAAAAAGACCTTATCGCTACTTAGGAAATGGCACGTACGAAGGCATGTTTATCAACGGACCACATCGTACGCGAACTGGCGGAGCCATAAACGGCGGTGAAGAATATCGAGATCAGCCACTGATCTTCAGAGATCAAGTCGGTAGATTCTCTGAAGTTGGACCAGGCAAACGGTATCCTACAATTGCCGATTTGCCTTCTACCATGGCCAACGGCGAGGAAAATACCGGCGTACGATTGGTAAAGGTTCCGATTCCAACTTTAGCAGAAAACACGCTACGCTGGGGAGCCGATAATCCTGCTATTCGATTAGCAGAAGTTTATTACATGTTGGCCGAATGCAAATGGAGAACTGGTGATGTTGCTGGTGCAGCAGCGTTGATCAATGCCGTGCGTCAACGAAACTTTGCCGGTGGCAATGATCCTGATCCAGTTACAGTAGCCAACCTTGACAAATACCGTTTCTTAGACGAGTGGAGTATTGAATTCTTGGGCGAAGGCCGACGAAGAACCGATCTGATTCGATGGGATGCCTTCGTGACAGAAGCTTGGTGGGATCATCAACCCTCGAATTCAAAGCATTTACATCGCTTTCCAGTACCTACCGAAGCCATTTCGGGTAATAATAACTTGGAGCAAAACCCTGGTTATTAAAGTGTAACTTAGCATTCGCAGTGCACGACAGAATCCCTTCTGATATGATGAATCAGAAGGGATTTTTGCGTCAGTAGAATATTAGCTACTGTGAACTGTGCATATGAGCACGCAGCTATCGCTCTATGCTGATAAATTCTATTATTAATCGTACCTTTGTACCCGAATTAGCATAAAATAATTTAGGGAGGTCAATCTCCTACTACACGTAAAATATATCATTCATGATAAATATATCAAACCTCTCACTTCGTTTCGGAAAACGCATACTTTTTGAAGATGTGAATTTAAAATTCACACCTGGCAACTGTTATGGAATTATCGGAGCAAACGGAGCAGGAAAATCAACTTTTTTAAAAATCATCTCGGGTGAGGTAGATCCATCGACGGGTTCAGTGGCTTTCACTCCTGGTGAGCGCATGTCAGTACTTAGTCAAGATCACTATGCTTTTGACGAATTCAGCGTCTTAGAAACGGTGATGATGGGAAATCAGGATTTGTACAAAATCATGAAAGAGAAAGATGCCATCTACATGAAGGAAGATTTCTCGGATGCCGATGGCGAGCGCGCCGGCGAACTGGAAAGCCTTTTTGCAGAGATGGACGGCTGGAATGCAGAAAGTAATGCCGCTACGCTATTAAGCAATTTAGGAATTAGAGAAGAGCAGCATACCAAATTGGTACAAGAACTAGATGGTAATGAAAAAGTGCGTGTGCTCTTGGCGCAGGCCCTTTTTGGAAAGCCAGACATCTTAATTCTCGATGAGCCTACGAATGATTTGGATATCAAGACCATCGCTTGGTTAGAAGATTTCTTAGCATCGTACGAAGCGATTGTATTAGTTGTATCGCACGATCGTCACTTCCTGGATGCCGTATGTACACACATTGTGGATATCGACTTTAGCAAAATGACGATCTATACCGGTAACTATACGTTCTGGTACGAATCTTCTCAATTAGCATTGAAACAACGTTCGGATCAGAACAAGAAAATGGAAGACAAGGTGAAGGAATTACAGGAATTTATCCGTCGTTTCTCGGCCAATGCTTCTAAATCCAAACAAGCTACTTCTCGTAAGAAAGCATTGGATAAGATCAACATCGACGAGATCAAACCTTCCAATCGTAAATATCCTGCTATCATGTTCAACCAAATGGATCGTGAACCGGGCGATCAGATCTTGCAGGTAGAAGGTTTGAGCAAAACGGTGGATGGACAGGTCTTCTTCAAAGACATTTCCTTCATGGTGAACAAAGGCGATAAGATTGCGATCCTAGCAGAAAACAACTTAGTGACTTCTGCTTTCTACGATATCCTATCGGGTCGTGATCAAGATTATAAAGGTGAATTCAAATGGGGTGTAACGATCACACCAGCAGATATGCCGATTGATAATGCTGATTCTTCGAAGGCAGCAAGGAAAATTTGGTAGATTGGTTGCGTACGTATTCTACACGCCCAGATTCGGATGAACAGTTTATCCGTGGTTTCTTGGGTAAAATGTTGTTCTCTGGCGAAGAGGTACTGAAGAAATGTTCGGTACTTTCTGGAGGAGAAAAAATGCGTTGTATGTTCTCCCGCATGATGTTGCAAGGAGCAAACTTTTTGATGTTTGATGAACCAACCAATCACTTGGATTTGGAATCAATCACGGCTTTAAACAACGGAATGACGGATTTTAAAGGTTCTATCCTATTCACTTCACGAGATCACGAATTGACCGAAACGGTGGCTAATCGCGTGATCGAGCTGACGCCAAATGGCATTATCGACAAACTGATGTCTTACGACGAATACATTCAATCGGAAGTGGTGCAAGCGCAGCGCGAAGAGATGTATAAATAATTTTTGATCTAATCACCTTATAGTAAAAACACCCTCGATAAATTTCTATTCATCGAGGGTGTTTTTTGTGATAGGGTCATTATATTAGCACCTTGATGAACACCAACGATAGCAAGCTCAAATCATTAAAAAAATATATTACCGATACGGATGTTTCGATATCCGTCAAGAATCGAAAAGTAAATCTCTTGAATTATCAAAAATTCAAATATGTTTTCTTTGGCGGAGCTAATGTATTGCTTAATTGGGTTTTGTTTTATATTATCTTTCATTATGTTACCTTCAAAAACAATGTAGACGTGCTCGGACTGGTTACTATAAGTCCGTATATCTTTGCATTATTAACCTCTTTTGTAGTAACTTTCTTTACTGGATTTTTATTCAATTTTTTTCTGGTATTTAAGCAAAATGAGCATGCACCAAAATTTGGAAATCGGTTGCTTCGCTATTTTGCGACTAACATGGGTTCGTTAATATTGAATTATTTTCTTCTAAAATTGTTTGTCGAATTATTACAATGGTACCCTACCCCTTCTCAGATCTTATGCACAGGGTTGATTACGATTTATAGTTATATTGCTCAGCGAAAGTTCACTTTCAGCAAACGATTTTAGATCGTCGCGTTATCTGACCTGCTCATATAAAAGTTGATTTTACTGTAGAATTAATTTGGCGCTACACCGACACCTTCTATGCTACGACTATTCTTATCGAGGAATTGTACAGACGCTGTTCGGATACGCATAAATTCTCCAATGCTATACGTACCGCTATTAAAGATTTCAATAGCAGCAATTGGCGAAGTAGCACCATATGTACTAGCTCCCTCCAAAGTACCAAGTTGATTGCTTTGGATAATATAAGCCATCAATTCTGCTAACGACGCGGTAATACCATTAGTTAATACAGTAATTTTTGGAGCAGTTGTATTTACTCTGCGAGATCTGACTATCGCTGGAAGCAAAGGCGAATAGTGAGTACGACCTCGACCGAGTTTCATCTTCGTGTATCCAAAGTGGATATCGGCTATTAGCAATTTACCCAAAAAGAAATTAAGATCAATCAGATTGCCTCCTGTGCACGAGCGCAAATCCAAAATGACGTGTTTGATATTATCGTTCTCCACTTGATCAAAGAACCAATCCAAACTTTCATCCGATTCGGCTGAAATTCCCGATCTGTAGTTCCTCCCGAAATTAAAGAGATTTGTCTTAAAAATGACCGTCTGATCATCGGTCAAACCTGTTATAAAATGACTGTCGTTGGTATAATGGCCAACATGTTGTTCACCCCTAATCATAGCTTCTACTTCCTCTAATGAATCAAAATAAGAGGGAACATCGTCAAATTGTTTTCTTTCAAAGGAGGGATTAATTTGAATACCTTGGATGCCACGAGCCGTGAAATCAATAGTAAAATGATGATCTAAGATGTCTTGCGTCATCTCGCGAAAAAGCTCTACCGCGGAAAAGAGATCCTGCTGATCATTAATGTCCAACCTTTCAAATTGAGAACGGTATTGATGCATTTGATCCCAATCCGTATTTTCGAGATCCCAAAATACATAGCGTTCATCCATAAAATGATAGAATTGATCAAATATATCAACCATTGTCGGATTCTGGCCAATTTCACCGGGCAGATCATCCGAACAGGACGAAGTCATGCATATATAACAACATAATACGATGAAATAGATCTTCTTCATATGCCTTATCTCACGGTTCAAATTGAAGTTGTATGCCTGCGGTAAGAAAGCGATTGTAAAAACTCAAATTACTAGTATTGCCAGCTAGAAAACTCTGTAAACCGTGCGCATACCGTACTTCTATCCCTATACTATACTTATTCTTAGACCATAATGATGTGCCGACGCCAGCATATCCTGCAAAGAAATTCGAACGATAAATGGATTTGTCTGTACTAATAAAACTCTCTAAAAAAAACGATTCCGTGCCAGCATCAGCATTGTATTCGTTGTTAAAAACATTTGGATATGTGCCCTCAGCACGCGCGCCCAATAACATGTTGGCGCTTAATCCAGCGAGCAGGTAAGGTCTGAATCTATTTGGCTTTGTTACTAAATAATATTTTACGCCGATCGGTATCTCCAAAAAAGTGTGTGTGTACTGCGTTTGTATACTGGGATTAGCATTACGCACGCTGTGTTTAGCAGACAACAGTGAAATGTCTAATGCTGCTGCCCAATGAGTATTAATTAGATATTCGGAACCTAGCCCAGCTATAAAACCCACATTTGATTGCATAGATTGATTACGGTAAAAACTATTGGTATTCGGCATTGAAAGCACACTACCTACCTTAGCACGCAGCGAGATATCTTGAGCAAAAGAAGATAAAATGCTTGAATACAATATGATGCCGCATATCGCCACGCGAAGCAAATGATTAAAATGCTCAGCAAGGATATATTTATGATCTATTATATTAATTCTCACGTACGATATATCACTAACGATAACAAATACAATTCAATCTATTATTTAACTATGTTACCATAAATATAACAAACAGAAGTTACAAAAGCTAACCACTTAAAGCAGTTATTTTAATTGTCTGTTAAAATAAATATCGCACACCAAACATCATTTGCCAAGTAGTTGCAGTTGTACTTACATTTTGGAAGGGAGTGGTAGGCAATTGACCTTCAATAAGATTCATATTGAAAGTAGGAATCCCATTTGCGGGAGTCGGTACCGTATTGAGCACAGATTGTCCTTGATTATTTACCCCAGGAACTGAATGATTGCCAAACAAAAATTGAGCATCATTTAGGCGGCTTCGTATTCCCGCATTCCTGCTCAACAGATTACCAAAATTAATAAAGTCCAAACTTACCTGCAAGGCGTGTTTACGTGCGCCAATATTGGTGTAAACATCTTGCAATATGCGTACATCAAAACGATTCAACCATGGTAATAAAAATCCGTTTCGCGGTAGGTATTGACCCATGTATTTTTCCAGACCATTTCTAGCTATAAATACACGTAATGCCTCGACCTGTTCTTCGGCTGTGAAGAGCACGTCACCATTCGCATTCACTCGATCAGCAAAATTCAAGGCATTTAAATCACGTGGTAAGTATATTAAATTGTTATTTATGCCGTCACGATTAATATCAGTTGTATACGTGTAAGAGAAACGTCCTTGTGAAGATCCGGTGTACACTACTCCTACCGTGGTGGCCAATGCATTTGCATATTCAAAACGGTAGCTTAAGTTTGCGACCACACGATGAGGAATCGCGAAATTAGAAGGATGTAATATTTGATCATTCGGGCCATTAATATTCGGAGAACCTCCCCAAGCAGAAGCAGCACTTGACCCAGCATTTGCACTTACTTCACGCGCGTCGGAATAGGTATAAAACACACCGCCACTAAAACCTTGATGGAAAGGAACCGTCAAGCCAACGGTCGCACTCAAAGCATGCCCTTTCACATTGGTATTCGTTAGTACGGTCACATTATTAGCTCCTATTGCTGGATTGAATCGCTGTACGCCATCAGGATAAAACGTACGATTATCACCGTAGTCTCCCTCTTCACCAGATCTGCCATAATCTAGAAAAGTATTGGACGATGCTCTATTGGCACCAAATTGAAACACAGCATTAATATCTCTCGTATACAAAAAGTCTCCTGTAAGTGTTATTGGCGTATTGGGCAACTTGTAATCACCACCAATGCTAGTACGCCACACCATCGGCATTTTAAAGTTGCGGTCTACTAACGAAAATGTACCCGGAGCGCCTTCGCGTGGCGAACGTATAAAAACATCTTCAGCACCTTGCGGAACATTGTTTAGATGATAATACGGATCAGGATTGAATCGTACGTTGCTATCCAGCCTGCCACATCATTATATGAACCGGGCTCAACCGTGTTTTGTAACACGCCTGCGCCTGTTGGCATATTGGTTAACCATACAAATGGAACTCTTCCGGAAAAGAAACCAGTACCACCTCTTAAAACTAAACTTCGATCACCAAAAACATCATAATTTACGCCAAAACGCGGCGATACGAGCAAACTTGATTTTGGCCATAATCCAGAATTATAATTAGTAGGCATACCATTGACATCCAACAAACGCAAAGCATCAATAGATGGATTAGAGGTAAGCTGGTTCATATATATCGGCAACTCAGCGCGAATACCGTATGTTATGGTCAACTTATCTGTCGCCGTCCAACGATCTTGAGCATACAATGAAGCCAAACCGAAGTTGACGCGAGAGTACGTGTCTTGACCTTCGTATGGATACGTCAAACCAAACATGATTGGTGCTATCTCATTAGGTCCGCCAGTACTCAAAAAGTCTTGAACAGAGGCATATCTATAATAAGATGTTCCCAAGCGTGTAAAACTATTTCCGAAATTTTGAATCTCAAACGCTCCACCAAAAGTAAAATTGTGCTTATCTACCGATAATGTCAGGTTATTAATAAAGGAATAATTGTTATTAAAGACATCATTGTTATGCGAGAATAGCTCCGTACCAAAACTCATGTAATTTGAGTGTGGTGAATTGTTATTACTGTGTGTACCATCGCCTATATCTACGAAAGGAAATAGCTGACTGTTGGGTGTGGTTCTGGTATCTTGAATACGGGTATATGTAGCTAAAAACTGATTATTCCAACGCGAACTGAAATTACTATTCAATTCTGCGGTCAACGACCGCACAATATTTTGAAAAGCGTAATTTCCATTTTCGAATGTGATAGAGTTTTGACTTACGCGGTTCGTTTGGCTTCTAGGGAATGGCCCCGAATTACCATTTGCTAGTTGCATAGATGTTCCGACAACTTGATTGTACCTAACGGCCAATTTATGGCGATCATTTATATTCCAGTCCAATCGTGCCAAAAACTTTGTACTTGATTCTCTTGCTTCGTTCGCATAACCTTCATAACGTCCCGGATTCCAACCCCATTGATTAATAAGATGATCCCGAACGGCTTCTAAATCGGCCCGTGTTGTTCTGGCAATATTCTCGTCTGGTACAGCAACTCCGTCTTCAGAGGGGCGCCACCGATTCACTCCTGATGCGTTGTCTCCTGTAGCTACTTCGCGCTCCGCATTGATGAATAAAAACAACTTATCCTTGATGATGGGGCCACCGAGCCTGAATCCATAATTATGATTGGCAGCGGGGATTTTATCTAAAGTAACCTCCCCAATTCGATGACCTTGAAAATTCTGATTTTGTAGGAAATAATAGCCTGATCCTTCGACCCGGTTCGTACCGCTACGAGTAACCGCATTAATTCCAGCGCCTGTAAAACCAGACTGTGTGATGTCGAAAGGCGCAATGTTTACACTTATTGCTTCAATCGCATCCAATGATATTGGCTGCGAATTGCCTCCGGGCAGTGGATTACCACTTAAGCCAAACCCATTATTAAAATTTGCACCATCAATTTGGAGATTATTGTATCTAGCATCGCGCCCGGCAAATGAATTTCCAGAAGCTTGCGGCGTGAGGCGCGTAAAATCTAAAATACTTCTATTCATCTGTGGCAATTCCTGAAGCTCTTTTAATCCGACACTAGTCGAGGCACCAGTACGCGCAGTATTGATACGCCTTCCGCCGTCAATGGCAATTTCTTCTAAATTTCTTGTACCATCTGTGAAAACGGGATTCAACACAAATGGCTGGCCTAATTCCAAGTAAATATTTTCATATACAACTGGATCCTGACCAACATATGTGACTTCAATAAGGTAAGGACCGCCGATACGCATGTTGGATAAATTAAAACGTCCAGCATCGTTGGAAGCACTGGAATAAGTCGTACCAGATGGCGTATGGACGGCTCGGATAGTGGCGCCAGGTGTCGCTTGGCCAGATGAACGTGTTACGATTCCATTAATACTACTCGTCGTGACCTGAGCGTAGTTGACCCCATAACTCATCAAAAATAATACTAGTAGAAGTACAAATCTCTTCATAAAATTGGGTTATAATAATAGTTAATGTTTTACGGTTTAATTTTCTTTAAGTGCTTATATTGCGACAATAGGTACTATTTACAACATCTATAAAGCCTACAATTAGACAAGAAGAAACAACCAAACTTTATGCTTAAATTAATTTCGAAACAAAATTAATAATTAAACACAGATTAAACATTAAAAATTTATTAACTTTTAAATTAATAAGAATGTACTTGCAGGCTAATTTAGGGAGCATTCATTGAATCGAGTATCACAAAAAAAACCGAGCATATAGCCCGGTTTTTAAAAATACCCCTTAATGAAGTTTAATTCTAGAAAGTATAACGTAATCCAAACATAATTTGATACGTAGTACTAAAATTACTTGCATTTTGGAAAGGTGTCGTTACCAACTGATTGTTGACATTACGCAATCTAAAAGCTGCAGGCACACCTTCTGGAGAAACACCACCATTAACGCTTAGTAATTGTTCAGCAGTATTTAAATTCTCTTGAATACCCCAAGCTTTGTTCAACAGGTTACCGAAGTTTATAATATCAGCGCTAAACTGTAATGAATGCCTACGTGGACCAATGTTAGTGTAGATATCTTGTAGGATACGAACATCAAAGCGATTCAACCAAGGTCTCAAAAAGCCATTTCTTGGCAAATACTGGCCTCTATATTTATCCAAACCATTCTCTGACGCATACAAATCAAAAGCAGCTGCTTGATCTGCGCTTGTAAATGTCCTAGATTGTTCATTATCATCATCATCCTTAAACGTGATGGTATAATCCTGGAAGTTTAAAGAAGAAGTTAGTCTTGGCATATAAATAAGATCAGCTGTTTGTCCATCACCATTAATATCATTCGAATAAATGTAAGAGAATCTTCCTTGGTGCGAACCATTGTAATAAACTCCTACAGTGGTAGCTAAGGCATTAGCATATTCGAAACGGTAACTCAAATTTGCTACCAATCTGTGCGGAATAGCGAATGATGATATATGTAACATTTGATCGTTTGGACCATTAATATTTGCAGATGCACCCCATGCTGAACTAGCGCTTGAACCTGAGTTTCCAGTGACATCTTTCGAGTCAGAGTAGGTATAGAAAACGCTACCGCTAAAACCGTTATAGTTTGGAACGCTTAAACCCACAGTAGCACTCAATGCATAACCTTTAACATTGGTATTAGTTAGCACGGTACCATTGTTCGCACCAATTGCTGGATTAAAGGCCGTCGCTCCATTTGGATGGTACGCACGATTATCTCCGAAATCTCCTGGTTCACCCGATGATCCATAATTTAAGTAAGTATTAGGTGCTCTTAGGTTAGAGCCGAACTGAAACACAGCGTTTATATCGCGCGTATACAAGAAGTCTCCAGTTACCACAAACGGTGAGTTTGGAATTTTATAATCAGCTCCTAAACTTGTACGCCACACCATTGGCATCTTAAAGTTACGATCTACTAAAGAGAAAGTACCTGGAGCACCTTCACGTGGTGATCTAATAAATACATTCTCAGCACCTTCAGGCACATTGTTCAAGTGAAAATACGGATCGGTGTTAAATCTAACATTTCCTATCCATGGCTCCACCTCGCCATATGTTCCAGGTTCGATGGTGTTCTGTAGTACTCCAGCACCTGTTGGCATGTTCGTCAACCAAACGAATGGTACACGACCTGAGAAGAAACCAGTACCTCCGCGAAGCACTAAGCTACGATCTCCGAAAACGTCATAATTCACGCCAAAACGAGGAGATACCAGCAATTGTGATTTAGGCCACAATCCAGAGTTGTAGTTCGTTGGCATACCGTTTACATCTTGAAGGCGCAAAGCGTCGATCGATGGATTTGCCGTAAGCTTGTTCATATAGATCGGCAACTCCGCACGAACACCGTACGTAATCGTTAATTTGTCTGTAGCCGTCCAACGATCTTGTGCGTACAATGATGCTTGACCGAAGTTGATGCGAGAATAAGTGTCTTGACCATCATAAGGATAAGTCAAACCAAACATAATAGGAGCAACTTCGTTAGGTCCACCTGTAGTCAAGAAATCTTCTACAGAACGATAACGGTAATACGATGTTCCCATTCTGGTAAAACTGTTTCCGAAATTCTGAATCTCGAATGCTGCACCAAAAGTAAAGTTGTGTTTATCAGCAGATAAGGTTAAGTTATTGATAAAGGAGTAGTTATTATTAATAACATCATTGTTATGAGAGAATAACTCAGTACCAAAACTCATATAATTCTGATGAGGGCTCGAATTATTGACATGCGTACCATCACCGATGTCTACAAATGGAAACAACTGATTACTTGGAGTTGTACGCGTATCCTGAATACGAGTATAAGTAGCTAAGAATTGGTTATTTAATCTTGAACTGAAGTTACTGTTTAATTCTGCAGTAATGGAACGAACTACGTTCTGAAATGCGTAATTCCCGTTCTCGAACGTGATGGAGTTTTGACCTACACGGCTATACGCACCTGCTGCTCTCGGACGTGGACCCGAAGTAGCGTTGGCTACTTGCATTGAGTTGCCAATCACTTGGTTATAGCGTACCGCTAACTTGTGTACATCATCAATGTTCCAGTCTAATCTCGCTAAGAATTTAGTACTATTTTGTGAAGCTTCGTTGGCATATCCTTCATATCGTCCTGGATCATATCCCCATTGGTTGATAAGATGATTACGAACTAGTTCTAGATCAGATCTACGTGTGCGAGCAATATTTTCTTCTGGATTGGCTACACCATCTTCAGACGGACGCCACAAGTTGGCTCCAGAAGCATTCGCTCCAGTAGATTCTTCGCGCTCTGCATTGATAAATAAAAATAATTTGTCTTTTACGATAGGTCCACCTAATCTAAAACCATAATTGCGATTAGCAGCATCAACACGTGGCAGCGTTACATCACCAATACGGCGGCCTTGCAAGTTCTGATTTTGCAAAAAGTAATAAGCGGATCCCTCAACGCGGTTTGAACCGCTACGCGTAATCGCATTGATACCCGCACCTGTGAAACCGGATTGCGTCACATCATAAGGCGCGATGTTCACGGTAATCTGCTCGATCGCATCTAAAGAAATCGGTTGTGAACCACCACCCGGTAGAGGATTGTTGGAGTCTGTACCAAAACCGTTATTAAAGTTGGCACCATCGATTTGAACATTATTATAACGAGCATCACGACCTGCAAATGAAGTTCCATTGGCCTGCGGTGTTAAACGCGTAAAATCGATAATGCTACGATTTACTTGAGGAAGTTCTTTTAATTGCTTTTGTCCGATAGCAGTAGAAGCACCTGTGCGAGCTGTGTTGATACGACTTGGTCCGGTTACAGCAATCTCATCAAGATTGGTCATACCTTCACCAAACACCGCATTCAATACGAAAGGTTGACCTAATTGTAGGTAAACATTTTCGTAAACCACTGGATCCTGTCCTACATAAGTAACCTCAATGCGGTAAGGACCACCAACGCGCATATTGGCTAAGTTAAAACGTCCAGCATCGTTAGCTGCACTGGAGTAAGTCGTACCAGATGGCGTGTGCACGGCTCGGATCGTAGCACCTGGTGTTGCTTGCCCCGATGATTGTGTTACAATCCCCGTAACACTACTCGTCGTGACCTGCGCTTGGATAGTTCCATAGCTGGCTAGAACTAACGCAAAGAAAAGTAATGATCTCTTCATAGTTTGTTGTTTCATAAAATAAATGCATCGCAAAATTAAGAAGAGTGATCAGTAAATCAACGCCTTAACATAAACTTAATATTGGATTTACACTATCCTTAAATGTTGATAAGTAGCATCGTGTGATGAGATGGCTAAAATTTGGAAATATTCACAACAACTCAGGTACAAGTGTTAAAAATATGTTAAAATATAAAGGAACTAATTACCAATTTGTAAAAAGCACCTCTCGAAAAATGTGGAAAAAAAAATGGCGATGAATACGCATCGCCATTAATTTATAGTCAATCTAAACTACTCTAGTGCATCTATTTAGCAGATTTACTTAATGTAAGCATACGTGATACCGTCTCCGCCCCGATCAGCATGTTCGTCCTCAAAGTGAGAAATATGACTGTATTTCCGTAAATACTCACGCACAAACTTTCTTAAAATACCATCGCCTTTACCATGTACGATCTTCAAAGATGGATAGCCGATCATGACCGCGCGATCTAAAACGAGCTCCAGCTGATTCATCGCGTCATCGGTTCGCATGCCGCGAATATCCAATTCCGGACTAAAATCAGCAGCGTCGCCGGTCGATACAGAGCCGATACGCTTCGCGGCTTTTTTCTTCTCCTTACCTTGAAGTTTCTCCACTTTAGCTGGTTTTACCACGGTGCGCAACTCGCCCAATGCTAGAATCAGATTTTTGTTTTTAGCAATTTCGATCACCTGCGCTTCATTACCCGAATCGAGCAACCGCACCCAGTCTCCTACGTTCAAGTTTTGATCTACGACAGGATCTGACTTTATTAATTGCTTCTTAACAATCGACTTAGCTGGACTATGCTTATCTATTGCTTGATGTAATGCAGACCGAATTTCGCGTGTTCTTTCTTTATCCGCCTGCGCCAATTTTATATCTGCAATGGTATTTTCTACCAGCTTATTAGCATCTTTTAATATTTGCCGCGCTTCTTCCTTCGCTTGCTTCAGTAGTTCTCGCCTGTTGGTATCTACATAATCTCGCAGCTCTTCGTACTCTTGCTGCTTGATCAACAACTCCTTTTCGCGTTTCAGAATTGCTGCTTTAGTGTCGACAATCTCTTTTTTATCACGTTCTAGATTGACCAATAACGATTCCACATTTTGCTGATGCTCGCCAATTTTAGCTTTTGCAAGTCGTACAACTTCCTTGGGTAGGCCGATATTCTGCGCAATTTCCAACGCGTATGAACTTCCTGGTTTGCCGATCTGCAAAATATATAAAGGTTTCATCGCTGCATTATCAAATAACATGGAAGCATTTTCCAAGCCGGCGGTATCACTGGCAAATACTTTGAGGTTGGAATAGTGCGTGGTAATCACACCGCGGACATTCTTGTTATTCAATACTTCCAAAACGGCTTCGGCAATTGGCCCTCCAAATTGCGGATCTGTACCTGTACCAAACTCATCGATCAGCACCAAAGTTCTAGCATTTGCAAATTGTGTAAAATGCTTCATCTTCGATAAGTGAGCACTATAGGTACTCAAATCACTTTCGATTGATTGATCATCACCGATATCGGCAAAAATTTGCTTGAAAATCCCCATTTTCGAGTTGCCATCGGCAGGGATTAATAATCCAGACTGAAACATCAATTGCAGTAATCCAACAGTCTTCATACAAACTGATTTACCGCCCGCATTAGGACCAGAAACTAAGATTACGCGATCGTGCTCATCCATTTTAATATTCAATGGCACAATGGTATGATTCCCTTCTGCCTTGGCACTTAAGAATAATAAGGGATGCCGCGCATTGACCAAACTAATTTCTGCCGTCTTTAAAATTTCTGGCAATGCTGCTTCAGTATCAATTGCAAATAGTGCTTTGGCGCGCACGAAATCTAGCTTCGTAAGCAAGCCGTGATAGGATTGTAGTAATGGAATATGCGGGCGCAATGAATTGGTTAATTCCGTCAAAATACGGACAATTTCTCTACGACGCGCAAACTCTAAATCCCTTACTTTATTATTTAAGTGAAACACTTCTTCTGGCTCTATATAAGCAGTTTGTCCAGTAGCTGATTCATCATGGATTAAGCCTTTTACTTTCCGTTTATTCTCTGCCAGAATAGGAATACACAATCTGCCATCACGGATGGTTAAATTACCATCAGCAGTCCAACCGTTGTTTTGCGCCGTCTTGAAGACCGACTCCAAACGCTTTCGCGCTTCCTGTTCACTTTTCTGAATTTGCTGACTTACATCCAACAGAAGCCTTGAAGCATTTTCCTTCATTTTGCCCCGATCATCAATCACCTGTTCGATCGCACGAACGATTGAATTTTCAATCGTGAGATGCTCAAATAGCATATCAAGATGCGCATACTGTCCCTTCCGCTCTTTGAAATAACGAATCAACGCAAAAACCGTACGCAGTGATAAAAGAACACGATGAAACTCTTCTTCCAGTAAAAAAGCACCTTCTACACGAGCTTTCTCTATCAAAGGGCGAATCGGATACATATGATCGATCGGCAGCGGATCGTCCGTCTGCAACAAAGTTTTAAACTCAGCAGTTTGGTGTAAAAATTTCTGAATTTGCTCAGGATTTACTTGCGGCTGAATTTTGCTTACCAATTCACGCGCTGGTTCGCTCAAACACTTCTGCCGCACCAATTCTTTGATCTCAAGAAAACCCAGCTTGTCAGCTGCATTAATAGGATATATCATAGATTATACTGATCAAAAATAATTTAGCGTGCCACTATTGATTCGATAACTTCACTTTCCTATTGAATCGAATCTACTCGATTTGGTTCAGAAGTTGCAAACGGCTTTAGCTCCGTTCGCCTCCACAGATAGCCCAAGCCACTTGGCCTATAAACACTCTCCTTGTACATATCGTAGTCGAAGCGATGACCAGAATCTGGGTAAAATGTTAAAAGATCTCGTTTCACATCCATCAAACGCATAAAATGTGCTATCCGATTCAAACTATCACGTTCCACCGCATAACGCAAGGAATCCGCTCTACTAGAACTCCGCTCCGCCTCCGTTAGTTTTTGCTGAATATTTCCATAAATTTTCTCCGTAAGCAATGGATCGGAATAGTAATAGTCCAGATTACGCTCAAAAGCAACCGAATCTAGCCCATAACGCGCAAAAAGTTGCTTGTATAGCGTATCGATCACCTTTTGCGAACTATCAATCGGCAATGTTTGCAGGTAGCCATCCAGCATGTGTACATCAGTAAGTAGTTTAGTCACTTGATCTTCCTTCAATATTCCGGCTGGCCTTTTATCGAAACAAGAGGTCAGCAGTAAAATCAAGGGGATCAACACAAAGAATGAAGCACGCATTTTGTAAATTTGTACAAATTTAGCAATTCGGGCGAATAATGCCTATCCTATTGCGCGTTAATAAATGCAAAGAAAATGAGTATAAGAAATAATGTAGAGGCCTTGCAAAATGAACTAAAGGCACAAGATGTAACCTTAATTGCCGTATCTAAAACGAAATCCAACGAAGAAATATTGGAAGCATACGAAGCTGGACAGCGCATATTTGGCGAAAATATGGTGCAGGAATTAGTGGCAAAACAGGAGGCGCTACCCAAAGATATCGAATGGCACCTCATTGGGCACTTACAATCCAATAAGGTCAAATACATTGCACCATTATTACTATGATCCAATCGGTAGACTCACTCAATCTCTTGAAAGAGATAAATAAACATGCTGTCAAAAATAATCGCGTGATTGACTGCTTGCTGCAGGTACATATTGCCGACGAAGATGCAAAGTTTGGTTTTGACCATGCCGAGCTCATTGAAGTTTTACGCGATGAGTCGCTAAGCGAATTGCAACACATCCGCATTCGCGGACTGATGGGTATTGCTACAAATACAGACAATGAGAAGCATATCAAGGAAGAGTTTTATGAATTAAAAATGCTTTTTGACGGCCTTAAAGTAAGTTTTTTCCGAAAAACAGACACTTTTGATACGCTTTCTATGGGTATGTCGTCAGATTATAACATCGCTATTGAGCAAGGGAGCAATATGATCCGCGTAGGAAGTACGCTCTTTGGCAAACGTGTTACAAAACATTTCAAAGCATCAGAGGGTTAGTACCGATATATGCAATACCGCTTTAAATAATCTCTAAGTTATGACTCGAAACTTGATTGTACTCTTAACCCTGTTTACTTTAATAGCCTGCCAATCACCTACGGGCGATCGTGCAGCACCGCATTCCGACAGCATATCTGCAGTCGATACAGTGCCATACCGTACAACCGAGTATTTTCAAACGAGTCCGTACTATCAATCACGTGGCGATCAGTACGATACAGCATATTTTAGAGCAAGCTACCCAACCTCGGATGATACGCAATTTAACGCGTTGATCATGCAATCGATGGCAGTCAAAGATCGAGCTGATTTGGAGCATATGGGAGAATCTTTCTTAGCAGACTACGATAGTTATGTCGAAGAAGCGCAGCAGCCCGAACTCACCCATGCCTGGTTTCAGGATATTCGTGGTCGCGTCATGCTATACACGCCAACTTTATTGGTGATTAGTAAAACGCTGATCGAGT
Organism: Sphingobacterium populi; assembly: GCF_001586775.1. Lineage (GTDB taxonomy): Bacteria > Bacteroidota > Bacteroidia > Sphingobacteriales > Sphingobacteriaceae > Sphingobacterium > Sphingobacterium populi. The sequence goes on from NZ_LQXS01000001.1 coordinate 938,027, forward strand.
ACACAGGCGGAGCGCATGGTAACTTTGCCGAACTGTATGACAATTACGATCTTCAAACAGGAAAACCTTTAGTGCTCCAAGATATCGTAGCAGCAGATCAGCAACAAAAGTTCATCGCATTGGCGGAAGCGCGTTTTCGCGAAGTCGAAGACTTGGCGCCAGATACGCCGCTAACGGATCGCTACTTTTTTGATGAAGGCGTATTTGCCCTGCCAGATAATTTCGCGTTTGACAAAGAAGGGTTAGCCTTCCAATACAATCCGTATGAAATAAAGGCTTATGCCGAGGGTGTGACACAGTTCCATATTCCCTATGATCAGCTGAAAGATCTATTGACCGCCAAAGGGCAACAATTCATTCAGGAAATAAAAACAGTACATCCTTAACTTTTTTAAAGATTCATGCAAGTATTTAAATTTGGTGGCGCTTCGGTGAAAAGTGCAGAAAATATTCGCAATGTAGCGACCATTATCGATACCTATAAAGTCAATGGACTATTGGTCGTTGTATCAGCCATCGGCAAAACCACCAATAAGCTGTCTGAAGTAGTAGATCGTTATTTTCATCGAGAAGGTGATCCCTTCGAAGCATTGGAACAGGTACGCTCCGAGCACCTGAGTATTTTGCATGACTTGTTTGCGGACAAGAATCATCCCATTTTTGATGATGTGGTCAATACCTTAGTAGAAGCCGAATGGATATTAGAGGAAGAGCCACAAGATGCGTACGATTATTTGTACGACCAAATCGTGTCTTTGGGCGAGATCTTGTCGACCAAAATCATCGCAGCATATTGTCAACATGTTGGGTTTGCTATTCGCTGGGTAGATGCACGCGATTACATATTTACCGACAACCGATATATGGAAGGCACGGTAGATTGGGCCAAGACGGAAGATAAAATTCGTCGTGATATTCCAACAATACTAGAAAAAGAGATCATCATCACACAAGGATTCATTGGATCTACCTCCGAAAACTTCACGACGACATTGGGTCGCGAAGGTTCGGACTACAGTGCTGCGATCTTTGCATCGTGCCTCCGAGCACAAGATCTCACGATTTGGAAAGATGTACCGGGCGTGCTGAATGCCGATCCAAAATGGTTTAATGAAACGGAGTTAATTCCTGAGTTGTCGTATACCGATGCGATCGAGTTGACGTATTATGGGGCAACGGTGATTCACCCAAAAACCATAAAACCGCTACAAAACACGCAAATACCGCTTAATGTACGCTCTTTTTTAGATCCTACTCAGCCGGGCACGCAGATTCGCGCTACGCATCAAACATTACCAATTCCTTCTTTTATCTTTAAGGTAAATCAGGTATTGGTCAATATACAGCCGCTAGATTTTTCCTTCATCGTAGAGGACAATCTGGGGCACATTTTCAATACCTTTCACCAAAACCGTATTAAGGTAAATATGATGCACAACAGCGCCATCAGCTTCTGCGTCAGCATTGACGATACCGGCGAGAATGTGTGGCAACTCATGGAAGATTTGCAGAAGCGCTACAAGGTGAGCGTTTCGGCTGGACTAGAATTAATTACTATTCGGTACTACAATCAGCAAACCATCGATCGGGTATTGGTGGGCAAAGAAATCGTTCGCGAATTAAAAGACAGTTATACCTGCCAGATGCTGGTGAAGAAAAAAGATGAATAATCGACTGCTACAGGCTGATGTACAAAACTATATCCAGGCGCATCGTCAGGAGTTGCCCGCAACTATTGCGTTGCGCAAAAGCCCTTTTTCGGATGTGAGCTCAAGCGAATTGGCTGCTCAAATCGACGGTTGGCAACGTTGCGTATCCAAGTTGCCCACATGGGCTTTTAGCGAGCAGATCGTCTATCCTCCGAAACTCAATTTGGAGCAATGTTCATCCGAGCATACCGCCTTGATCAAACAACAGATTATTCGCAAAGGAGCTCGCGTGGTCGATCTAACGGGTGGTTTTGGTGTAGATAGCTGCTATATGGCGCAGCACGCTGAACAAGTGACGCACTGCGAGTTGAACGAAAATTTGTCGGAGATCGTGGCGCACAATGCACAAGTCTTGGGTGTTAAAAATCTGCATTGCATCTCTGGAGACGGCATTGCCTATTTGCAAGAGCAGGCCGACGATAGCTTTGATTACATTTACATCGATCCTTCGCGCCGCGTGAGCCAGAGCAAAGTTTTCTTACTAGAAGACTGTGAGCCGAATATCGTGGCTCTGCAGGAGCTGTTTTTTGCCAAATCCGATCGCATTATTACCAAGGTTTCTCCGCTATTAGACATTACGCAAGCATTGCGCTCACTAAAACATGTAACGAATGTATATGTGATCAGTTTAGATAATGACTGCAAGGAACTCCTGTTTATTCAAAAACGGGGCTTTGAAGGCGATCCATTGATTTCTGCCATCCGCCTTTTCAAGGATCAGTTACAGGAATTTTCGTTTAGGATGGTAGAGGAGAAATCATTACGAAGTGAATACCGCACACCACAACGCTTTTTGTATGAACCCGATGTGAGTGTGGTAAAAGCGGGCGCATTTAAGAGCGTAGCCAAGGAATATCAACTCGGAAAATTACACCTTCACTCCCACTTATACACGTCAGACAATTTGATTTCTGATTTTCCGGGCAAGGCTTTTGAGATTATGGAAGTATTTCCATTTGGCGATCTCAAACGTAAAAAAACCTTTGCGAAAGCCAATATTACCACGCGTAACTTTCCACTAAAGGTAGAAGAAATCCGCAAGAAATTTAAGATTCAGGATGGAGGTCAAATACACCTCTTCTTTACCACCGATCTGGAAGATGCACTCACAGTGCTGGTCTGCGAAAGACGGTAAAAAAGAGGTGCTGATAATTTTTTGCTTTTATTTAGCGTAGCTCGCTTTTACAAAGTCCGCTTGCTGCAAGTAATCAATGCTTTCTTTTAAACCTTGCTCTAAGTCACCACTCACTTCTTCAAGTTCCACGAAGATATGTTTTAATCCAGCCGCATCTGCATTGCGAAAGATCGCATCGAAGCCGACCATCCCGCTTTGACCGATCTCTTTGTGGTCTTTGATATGTAGTGTTGTAAAACGATTTGGATATTTCTTGAAATATTCTACTGGACTAGCATTGCCTATCACCGCCCAATATACGTCCATCTCGTAAAAGACAAACTCTGGATCCGTATTCTCGATCATATAATCGTACATCACCGCTTGATCTTCTACTTTTCTAAACTCGTGCGCGTGATTGTGATAGCCATATTTGATTCCTTGCTCTTTGCATAATTTTCCAACCTCATTCAGATAGCGACAATGCACAGCTAGCTCTTTTATCGTTTTTGGCACATCCATCCATGGCGTGACGATATAGCTCATTCCAGCAGTTTTGTGTGCTTGGATAGTCGTAGCCCACCACGCTAGTGCTTTCGTAAAATCTTCGTTTGCCACTTCTTCGGCAGATAGCGGTCTTGCTACGTGCGAAGACAAAACTTTCATACCAACAGATTCCACTTTTTGTTTAAAGTCTTCCGGGGCAGTATTGTAAAATTTTCCATCGCGAAATCCGGCTGTCTCGACCGAAGTATAGCCCATATCGGCTAATTTTTGCAATACATTGACGTAATCCGCATTGTACGATTTTGGGTCAACATGGCTTCCTAGCATACTGCGAACAGAGTACAACTGTAATCCGATTTCTTTTTTAGCTTGTTGTGGTTGTTGCGCAAAAGTGTTGTTTGGAGAGACGCTCAGCATGAAAAGCACCGTTCCCAGCACCGAGGATTTAATCATTTGTTGGTACATGTTAATATGTTTGTTGTTAGCGTAGATTTTGGTTCATAGATTATCAAGACTTGCTTTACTGTGCAAATTTTAATAACATCGTAAATATATTAAACTATCTACAAATACATGAACAAATTGAGAATTATTGTCATCTTGACCATTGTAATTATCCTTACTTCATTTTCTACCGAAGTTGCTGCGCAAAAATTGGAAAAGATGACTTGGTTTAATGAACCGAGCAAGTGGGAAATAGAAAATGAAACCTTGCAAATGTTCGTAACTCCGAAAAGCGATTATTGGCGAATCTCGCATTATGGTTTCACAGTCGATGACGCACCATTTTATTATACCGAACGTGGTGGAGAATTTGAAGTGAAGGTTAAAATATCAGCAGATTACGAAGCTAGATTTGATCAAGCTGGATTAATGCTTCGCATCGATCACGAAAACTACATCAAAGCGGGAATCGAATTTGTAGACGGCAAATACAATCTAAGCGCCGTAGTAACACACAAAACAAGTGATTGGAGTATCGTACCTATCGATAAAGCCATACCGTTTGTCTGGATCAAGGCCATACGCAGACTGGACGCGGTGGAAGTGTTCTATTCCTTTGATGACAAAACATACACCATGATGCGCAATGCGTGGTTGCAAGACAATCATCCCGTCAAAGTTGGTGTGATGGCCGCTTGTCCAGATGGTGATGGATTTGACGTGAAATTCGAGCAATTTAAAATTACGCCATTGGCAGACCAGCGCCGCACCGAATGGTTACAAAAAAATGCGGGAGATTAATCTCGGAAAGGGATTAAGGTATTGACATTTCGCTGACTAACAGGAAGAACAATTGTGACGATAACGAGACGATACAAGGCGCTTTAGGCTCGTATCTTTGATTTATGAAAAACGTAAAATTTTCGACGCTCGAACTTGCAACCGTAGTAAAAGGCGATAATCTCGCTGGTGCTATGGCGCGCACAGTCGAAAGCGCACAAGCCTCTGAGCAATACGGATTCGAACGGATCTGGTTGGCTGAGCATCATAATATGGAATACATTGCGAGTTCGGCCACCTCATTACTTATACAACATGTGGCTAGCCAAACGAAGCAAATCCGTGTAGGATCTGGCGGCATTATGCTGCCAAATCACGCACCTTTAGTCATTGCGGAACAATTTGGTACACTGGAAACACTTTTCCCGGGTCGTGTAGAAATCGGTTTGGGTCGTGCGCCAGGCACGGATCAGCAAACGGCCATGGCATTGCGACGTAATAATCTGAACACTTCTTTTTATTTCAAAGACGATGTGCAAGCCTTGCAGCAATATCTAAGTGCAGACAACCATACATCCAAGGTAAGAGCGTTTCCGGGCGAAGGTCTGGAAATTCCACTGTGGATTTTGGGATCAAGTACAGATAGTGCTTATTTAGCAGCCGAACTTGGATTACCTTATGCGTTTGCAGCACATTTTGCTCCTGCAATGCTGGGGCAAGCGATTGAGATATACCGAGCAAATTTTAAAGCCAGTGAGCAATTGCAGGAACCGTACGTTTTGATTTGCGCAAATGTGATACCCGCTAATACTAATGAAGAAGCACAGCTTTTATCCACTAGCTTATTCAATATGTTTTGCGGCATCATTACCAATCGCAGAGCGCCGCTTTCACCTCCAACGACAGAACCTATCTATGCTGGAATTGCCGAAATTGAGCAGGCGGTACAGTCCATGGTGAGCTGTACTTTTATAGGAGATACTCCGACTTTGGTAAGCGAACTATCGGAATTCATTGCGCGTTATCAGCCAGATGAAATCATGACTACTAATTACATATTCGACAACCAGAAGCGCCTAGATGCTTTCCGATTGACAGCAGACATCTTTCAAAAAATTAACAACAATTAGTATGCGCGTATTAGCAGAATTACCTCATCCTTCTTTCAAGATTAGCCTATTTGGAATGAACCAAAAGTTCATTATCAAATTCGAACAAGGCACATTAGAACAGTCCTATAAAATTGCCGAAACTGATATCATCGGCGGAGTGAATGGTGTGTTCGAATTGATAGATGAAGCATTTTTAAAGAAGGTAGAAGATACCTTTCAGCAGATGCGAAGCAGTTTTGTGGACGCTTACAAAAGATATGAATAATTAGTTCATATATCTACTATTAAAAACCTGTTAAACAATACTTTGATTAACAGGTTTTTTGTTTTCAGAATATTATTTGGCATTTGACCGCTAAGAAACACCTGTCAATATCAATGACATAAACAATTTATATATATAATTTATGTAATATATTTATAATGAAAATATTAAATAATACCACAAAATATTATTTGGTAAGCATATTTTGAAGAATTTGCACACTATTTACCGCAGTTTCCTCAATTAGGATTGTTTGTCTAGGTACGGCATATTGCGACGCATTTGGATCTACAAAAATAAGCGTACAGTCACTCTTCAAGTGGTATAAAAGGTTGGCCGCTGGGTATACTTGTAGTGAAGTACCGACTACGATAAAGACATCTGCCTCTTCTGCAAGAGCGATTGCTTCATCCATTGCTGGAACAGCTTCGCCGAACCAAACAACATGCGGCCTTAACGGCGCGCCACGCTCACAACGATCATCCATCGAGAGCGTATCTCCTACTATCGGATAAACAGCAGACGGATCAATGGAAGACTGCGACTTCGTGATTTGCCCATGCAAATGCAGTACGCGATCACTACCAGCGCGCTCATGGAGATCATCAATATTTTGGGTGATAATTTGCACATCCTCTATCTTTGCTAAGTCCGCCAGATATTGATGCGCTGCATTAGGCTGTGCCGCTAAGCAAGCCTTTCTTCTTACATTATAAAAGTTTTGAACAAGTGTTGGATTGCGCTGCCATGCTTCTGGTGTAGCGACGTCTTCGATCCGATAACCTTCCCACAATCCATCCGCTCCGCGGAAGGTTTTCAAACCACTTTCGGCGGATATACCCGCTCCTGTAAACACCACAATCTTTCTCATAAATACGTTTTGAATATAGCTGTAAAAATAAGGATACGGGAAGAAATGTGACTCGACAAATCGATCTATTGTAATCTGCTAGATTTGTTCCGTTTTCGGGGTATCTACTATTTTCTCGCAGCAGATAGCATGGCATAAAAGGTTCCGATCAGGAGCTATGCATTCGGCTGTGATGGGAATGCTGCACAGATAAAAGGTTAAATGCGTTTTTCTAAGACACATCGTATCATTTTCTTGCTATACTAATTGACAATTGACAGCATCTTTTTATTCAAATTATCCATCAAGCTACGCAAGCCTGTCGGGATAATATCCGTATCAGGATTTTCTTGATGAAAAAGATCGATCGATTTTTTATAATAATTCATCGCGATGTCGTGATTACCCAAGCGCTCCTCTACCTGACCACCAATAGCATAAACCTGACTGCTCTCGCCCTCTTGCATACAAGTACCAATCCACACTTGTGATTGTTTTACCAAGTTTTCGTCTTCAATATTTGTAAATAAAACAGTCATCACACCATCAAGCAAACGATCTGTCGGCTTCTTAAACGCTGTGGCGTAACTATCCGCTTCTACTAATTCAATTAGATTATCATATTGCTTGGTAGCACAGAATAATGTTTTTTCGCCGTGGTAAAGCGCTCGATCCACATTGCCCAGATTAGATGATTTTAGTTTTTGAGCCGCTTCCGTATACTGTTTTACATCACCAGCGATAGCATAATTTTCTAGACTTAACTCTATAGGTCTTTTCAACAAAGCTTTTACAGTTTCCTCGCCATGTAAATCGATCAGCTTATCGCTATTTTCTCTCACAAACAGGTAGTCTTTAGTTGTATCACTAATCATATACCGCTCAGCCAAAGCGATCACTTCCTCATTACTTAACTCCTCTACAGCTCCTACATCCCACAATTTGTAATATACTTCATGAATATTAGGCTGGCGAAATTGCTGTAATAGTGTGATATACGAGAGCAAGAATGGAAGATCATAATCGCCAGAAAGGTATTGTGCTTGCGCTTTGAATAACGGCGATTTTTCAGGCTCTTTTGCTTCTGCTAATCGCTGGAAGAAATCCGGTACAGACTGATAACTGGTGAAAGAATACTGCTGCTTGCCTGTTTCATCTAGCACGAAAAATGCAGGTATACCATTTGTACGATATGTTTTGTTCAACTTCTTACCATTGGCAGAATCATAATCAACTTTATAAAACAAATAATCTTGATTCAATGCTGCAATCAAAGTCGAATCGATAAACACATCGCGTTCCATCATTTTGCAGGGAGCGCACCAATCAGCAGTGTAATAAAGCATCACAGGTTTGTCTACTTCGGCAGAAATCGCAAGTACGCTTTCCAAATTGCCTTGATACATTTTTAAAGAATCGGTTTGAGCAACGGTGTAATTTGTAATAAGAAAACACAAAAACAATAGTCGTAACATACCATAAATAGCTAGTAGATAGCCAAATATAATGAAATAATATCAACTCTCCTACCTGCACCACCTAGCTACTACAAGAAAGGCTTCATCTCCTCTTCGATCTGCTTGCGGTGCACCATCAAGCGTTTGGCGTATTCTTCTTGTTTCTTTTCTTCCTCGGTATGAGGAACCCACTTGGGGACGGACACCGATTTGCCCTCATCGTCGGTCGCGACGAAAACAATGATGCAGTGCGTTTTCTTCTCGAAAGTTTCCTTTTTCAGATCACGGGCAAACACATTGATCGCAATATGCATACTTGTCGATCCGGTGTAGATCACATGTGCTTCTACTTTTACAATTTGGCCTATTTTGATGGGTTGATAAAAGCGAATACCGCCGACATATACGGTGACGCAATATCGTCCGCTCCAAGTACTAGCACAAGCATATCCTGCTTGATCAATCCATTTCATCACGCTGCCACCATGTACTTTGCCACCGTAATTAATATCAGAAGGTTCGGAAATAAATTGAAATACTAAAGGCGTGTTCATGTTGCGTCGATATGGTGATAAATAGTTATAGTACTACAATGTAAGCAAAAAAAATCGACCAGCTTCTGGGATAGATTAAACTACCGTTGAAGCTGGCCGATCTACGTCGTTAACTTTTGTTCCACGATGGTGGATCGACTTTTAAAAGGTGTTTTACGAAGTAATCGCGTCGTTTGCGCTCGCCAAAATCACCACCGGAAGAGTGTCCCATACCGGGCACCATAATGAAATCGTGATCTTTTCCATGTTTGATCAACTGATCTACTAATTGATAGGTCGAGGCCGGATCTACATTATCATCTAACTCACCCACTATTAATAATAATTTTCCTTCGAGAAGGTGTGCGTTTTCTACATTCGAACAAGCCGCGTATTCTGGCCCTATCGGCCAGCCCATCCACTGCTCATTCCACCAGATTTTATCCATGCGATTGTCGTGACATCCACAAGATGAAACACCAACCTTGTAAAATTCTGGATGGAAAAGTAAGCCTGCGGTAGACGATTGTCCACCGGCCGAAGTGCCATAAATACCGACGCGTTCTAGATCCATGTACGGATATTGCTTTTGCGCGGTCTGCATCCAAGCAATACGATCTAGAAAACCAGCATCTTTCAAGTTTTTCCACGCGACATCATGAAACGCTTTAGAGCGGTTGGACGTACCCATACCATCAATCTGCACCACAATAAAGCCCAATTCAGCCAGCTCATGCATTCCTGAAGGATTCGCATAAAATGATTTTGGTACAAAAGCGCTATGTGGGCCAGCATAAATGTATTCGATTACCGGATATTTTTTATTTGGATCAAAATTGGAGGGACGAATAATCACGCCCCAAATATCCGTTTTCCCATCGCGGCCTTTTGCTTGAAAAACTTCTGGCGCACGCCAGCCCGTTGCTTGTAATTCGCTGATATCTGATTTCTCCAAGTCCATTATTATTTTACCGTTCTTGGCATCGCGCAACACGGTTACTGGGGCTTGGTCTGCACGCGAGTACACATCTACAAATTGTGTATGAGTACCATTGAAATAAGCCTGATGCTGCGCTTGTTCTGGTGTAAGCTCGCGCAAGCCTTTGCCATTCATACCAATTACATAATAGTGCACTAAGTAAGGATCTTCTCCGTCCTTCATGCCGCTTGCTTGAAAATAGATTTCGCGGTTTTTTTCGTCTACATACTCCACGCCGCGTACGACCCAATTACCTTTGGTAATTTGGTTTTTTATCTTGCCAGTTTGCGCATCGAATAAGTAAAGATGGTTCCAACCATCGCGCTCGGATGCCCAAATGATCTCGCCTGCATCTTCCAAATCTTTGCGGTATTTTTTGCCGCTGTAATCGATAAAGGTTGGGCTGACTTCTGCAATCACGCTTCTGGTAGCACCCGTATTGGCAGACAATTCTAGTATTTCATAGCGCTGATGGCCACGTTGATTGTACTCAAAAGTGATTGCCGTATTGCTTTTGTTCCACACCGGAGGTGTAATGGAAAATTGATTACCAATCTTAGTGGGATCTGCGGATTGGATATCGCCCGTTTCTATATCTACAATAGTTGGACGATATTGGGGCAGCGCATCACCCGGCTTCACATAATCTCTGGTTTGCAATTTGGGTTGCAACTGATCGGAAGGCGAAGATTCTAATAACGTGAGCTGACGCACTTCTGCTTTACGAACGCGATATACCGCCAACTTACGGCTATCGGCCGACCAGTATAAACGTGAAGAATAATAATCGCCCGGACTGCCATCGTACGTCAGCCTACGCTCGGCATCTTTACCCGTTTCGTCATGTTTACGAACATACACATTATTATTTTTGATGAAAGCATCATAACTGCCATCCGGAGAAGTAATCGGTTCTCCGGCCGTATCGTCCCATTTACGGCCCCAATAACTGATATTGCGGTCGTTATCGGCATCTTTCAGCTTCGTTAATTGCTTCTGCTGATTATCCCATTGCCAAATGCTTTTGCCAGCGGAGAAACTAATTCTTTGCGCGTCGAGCACTTCAAAATCCCGCTCCGATATATCTTCTAGACGAGTGGCTTTACCCAGTTCCTTTGAAAGGGCAGTCGTCAATGCAGCGGCATCCACGTTCACCTTGGTTTTACGAGCGGCATCGACCAATACATACGTACTTCCGGCATCGCGTAATCGTACGCGGTAAGCCAACGCATTTCCATCTTTGGACCAAGTGATTTGTTGTGGAACTTGGTAGACTTTATTACGCGTATTTTCTTGCAACTCCTTCGAGCGCGCATAATCTGCCGCAGTTCCCTGTGCAAAGCTTGAGGCGATGTAAAAGGTAGATAGTATGGCAAAGAATGTTAGTTTCATAGTACTTGATTCTTCTTTTTAATTAAATAATACAGGGGAATGCCTGCCAGCGTAATACCAATGCCTGGCCACGTGAATTGTGGTTTGTAGATCACGAGCAACACGATAAAGGACAAGCCCATCACAATATAAATCGCAGGCAGAATCGGATATCCGAAAGCCCGGTATGGTCGCTCTAGATCCGGACGCTTTTTCCGAAGGATAAACACACCAATAATACACAGCATGTAAAAGATAACCACTACGCAGGTAATCATATCCAAGAGATCGCCGTAGCGCCCAGTAAGACACCATGCGGCAGCCACAAATCCCTGCAACCACAAGGCATAAGCTGGTACGGCATTCTTATTTAGTTGTCCAGTTTTCTTAAAAAACAAACCATCTTGCGCCATCGAATAATAGATGCGCGCTCCAGCGAGGATCAATCCATTGTTACAACCAAAGGTGCTTACCATAATCATCACAGCGAGAATCGTAATTCCTACGGGACCAAAGATTTCTTGTGCCGCCACCATCGCTACCCGATCCTTTGGAGCAGCGGCCATTTCAGTCAAAGGCAACACTCCGGTGTACATTAAGTTGGTAAGTAGGTAAACGACCGTAACGATCATGGTACCAAGCGCTAAGCTCAATCCAATATTACGTTTCGGGTTTTTGATTTCGCCTGCCACTGCGGAAGAAGTATGCCAAGAATCACTACTAAACAAAGCCCCTACCATCGCGGCAGAAAGCGCGCCCAAAGCGCCAATCATGGTGTAATCGCTGTACGATCCATCTTTCGACAAGTTCTGCAATTGCCACGTATTTTCACTCGCCCAGTTCGATTGCCATACTTCACTATCAAAAGCCCAAAAGCCAAAGCTTACTAACAAAATAAGGCTTAGCAATTTTAAGATGGTAATGATGGTTTGTACTGTTTTTCCATTTTGCACGCCCAGCGTATTGATGAAGGTGAGCAAAAATATAACGGCGATCGCGAGTACTTGCGCGTAGGAAATCTCATAGGTTCCCAGCGACCAGAGTATCACGTCTTCGTCGAGTATGGGAAATAAATAGGCCGTAAATTTGGAAAAGGCGACGCCGACCGCGGCAATCGTTGCTGTGTGAATAACCGCAAAAAATGTCCAGCCAAAAGTGAAACTTACGAGTGGACTGTACGCTTCTTTAAGATAAATATATTGTCCGCCTGCGCGGGGAAACATGGCGCTCAGTTCGCCATAACTTAATGCTGCTGTCAAGGTCATAAATCCAGCAATCAACCACACGACCATCAACCAACCGGCAGATCCAGTATGCCGAGCAATATCGGATGATACGATAAATATACCCGATCCGATCATGCTGCCGGCTACCAACATGGTCGCATCGAGCAGACCTAAGGATTTTTTAAATTCTGGAGATTCGTTATTCATAATTAGGTGCGTTAGTCGTTAGTTAGCTGAATAGAATTTCCATACGGGTTTATAATCGAGCGGCACTTTTTGATCTTTCAATATCGCACGCAACATTTCCATTGGCAAGTAATTCTCTTTGATTACGCGATCGTGAAACTCTGCATACGACATCTTCCCGCTCCCAACGAGCTCGTCGCTAATACTCAGTAGTTGCAAGCCACCGATCATATACGCCAATTGATACAGCGGATCGTACGATCCTTCAAAAGAGCGCTTCACCTCGCCATGCGCATTCGCGGGCTCGTGTCCTACCTCGTTGACCAAATAATCGATGCATTGCTGCGGCGTCCATTCCCCTAAATGGAATTTGATACTAAAGGTGATGCGAGCACAGCGGTGCATGCGCCAAAAAAGCATACCGATGCGTTCTTCGGGCGTTTTGGCAAAGCCCATTCTGTAAAGTAGTAATTCCCAATACAAAGTCCAGCCTTCGGTCCAGAACGGTGTATTGAAATGTTGTGCGCGATACGGCTTGTAGCGGCGATTCATAAAATACTGCAAATGATGACCCGGTACCAGTTCGTGCTGTACTGTCCCTAATGAGAAGTACGGATTGTTACCACGCATACTCATCATTTTCTGATCGTAGGTCATGGTATTTGTGGGATATGAGATACTAATTTCCCTGCCACCTGTGAAAAATGGATTGACCAACTGCCGTTCTGGTGTCATCATGATCATTCCCCAGGTTTCATCCGCCAAAGGCGGAATATCCATCAATTGCTTTTCTTTGATGAAAGCTTGTGCTTTATCGTACAATTGGTTGATGAGTTCGGGTTGTTTTCCGACTGGGACGTAGGTATTTTTTACTTTTTCTTGTGCAGCTTGCCAGTCATCACCAAATCCCATTTCTCTGGATGCCTTCAACAATTCTGCTACGCACCACGCCCATTCCTTGTCGGCAATAGCCAACAATTCATCGGCTGTGTAAGCAATCATTTCATCTTGCAGTTTCTGATTGAGCATTTTCTTACCGATCGGCTGACCGCCAATGTTGCTTCCATCGTCAAATACTTTCCAGTCACTTTTGGATGCCAATGCTTCCGTGTACTGATCCAACTGTGTATTGACATCGGCAAACGTAGTCGGCATCCACCAAGTGAACTCGACATCGTAACCATTATAAAAATCAAAAGCGCTAGCCAATCTCTGCTTCACGCTTTCTATCATTTCTGTCAGGAATTGTACATCTGCCGATGGAATGGCTTTGCCATTCTTCACTTGTTCGCTTTGCAGTTGTATTTGCTTAACGGTCTTTTGCAGATCTGTCGCCAGCTTCTTGGCATCTACCTCATGTCCGCGACGTCTTTTCTGCTCGAAATCGTAGATCACAGCCGCAAATGGTAAATAAGATTCTAAGCGTTTGTAAGTTTCAAGATCAGCTTGTATATCTTCGCTATGGCGTGCTATTTTGCGCTTTAGCAATTGATAATCCACTTGTCCGCCGGTGGGCAGATTATTGTAATCTACTTCTTCCAGTTCTTTGAAATAAGAGCGATCCAATACGAGCAAGCGATTCATCTGCTCCGGCGATGGCGCTGAGCGCTGAAAACCCCAACCTTTGGGCATGGGTCCGTAAAAATAATTGATAGCTTGCTCATCGTGACCATATCGTATCACGTAAGGTTCTAGCGGCGTAGTATGTTCGTTCATATGTTGAGCTTGGGCAAGCGCGGTTGCTAAAGAGCAAAGACCGATGATTAGTTGTGAGCGAATAGTTATCATAATAAGGAAGGTATTTTTAGGTTTTATTGAAACCGCTCGGGTCGAAATCCTTGAATATTCGTCTGCGAAGTATTGCCATCTAATAGATCAGCAATGGTTTTTCCAAAAGCTGGCCCGAGGCTCAGTCCCATCATACCAGCGCCACCGGCAATTGATACATTTTGATAGCGCGATGAACGACCGAGATACGGCAAACCATCTGGCGAACAAGGGCGGTAACCGTACCAAACTTTCTCCGGATACGACACGTTGAGATCGGGAAAATAGTTTGGAATCGATTCGACAATGCCTTTAACACGATTACTGTAAATTCGATCATTAGCAGGACCTAATTCCATCGTGCCGCTAAAACGAATTTGTCCGTCCATTGGCGTCACCGCTACGCGAGCTTCGACGAGCAAAGCGGCGTGCTGCATCGCCCTATTTTCGGGCGGCTCTACCATGAAAGAATAACCTTTGCCGGGCATTAAAGGCGTTTTGATATTTAAGTTTCTCACTAGATGAGGCAAAGAAGCACCACCAGTGATCACCACTTCATCAGCATCAAACGTACCTTTCGAAGTTTTCACGGATTTCACCTTGTTTCCCGAAACTTGGAATCCTTCTACCGCCGTTTGGTAGTTGAAGGTTACTCCCGCTTCTTTCAGCCATACCGTTAAGCCGTGCATTAATTTCGATGGCGAAAGGATGCCGTCGCAATTATAAAGAATTCCTCCCACCGCGTCCAAACGTAAATTCGGCTCCAAGGCTTGAATACCAGCTTTATCGTATGGCACTGCATCCAATCCTAATGAACGTGCGCGCTCCGCTAGTTCTTGCTCTTCATGTTCTGCGGCTTTGGATTTGTATAGCATCATGATGCCGTTTTGCCGCAATTCAAAATCAAACCCAACCTCGCCTTTCAGTATATCGTAAAGCTGACTACTGTACAAGTTCAAATCGCGAATGGCTTCAGCGTGGGCATCCACATGCTTTTGGTTGGCATGACGCAGGAATTTCAATCCCCAATTAATCAACTCGGGATTGAGCGATGGTCGTACATAAAACGGACTTTTGCTATCGAGCATCCAGCGAAGACCTTGCGCGACAATTCCGGGCGCGGCCAATGGCGTAAAGTGGCTCGGCACAATCATACCGGCATTACCGATGGAGCAATTATTTTGTCCATCTTCCTTTTCTAGCACTTGCACTTCCCATCCTGCTTTTTGCAGGTAATAGGCACTGCATAAGCCCGCAATTCCGGCACCTACAACAAGCACTTTTCCTTTATTTTTATTTTCTGTAGTAGTTATAGACACGTTTTTTTGGAATTAAATGTAGTTACATGACTTGAAACCCTTCAAAGTAAGGATCCTCGTCGTCGATAATAATTTGGCTGTAGCCCGTAATGCGCGCCCAACCTTCTATAGAGGGAATAATGGCGGCTCGGTCTACGATGCTCGTTTCTTGCTCGATCCGTCCAATAAATTGAGAACCGATATAGCTTTCATGTACGAAGACATCACCTGCTTCTAGCTTGCCTTTGGCGTACCATTGCGCTAAGCGCGCAGACGTACCCGTGCCACAAGGCGAACGATCCAAGGCGTTCTCTCCTACTAGCACCGCATTTCTTCCGTGCGAGTTTTCTTTCAATGGTTTTCCTGTCCATTGAATATGAGTCAACCCATGAATGAGAGGATCTTCTGGATGCACAAAATTGTATTTTTCGCGCAGCAGAGTGCGGATGATCTTGCCATAATGAATGAGTTGGCTGGCTGAGAAATCACTGATATCTCTAAAGTTCTTTTGCGGATCGATGATGGCGTAAAAATTACCACCATAAGCCACGTCGGCCACGATTTCGCCCAAGTCCGGACAATCCACCGTCAATCCTTCTGCATACAGAAAAGATTTTACATTGGTCAATTTGACCGTCTTTACTTTAGGACCTTCTTGGGTGTAATCGATATGAATTAAGCCAGCTGGCGTTTCCAGGCGCAATTTACCCGGAGTTTTGGGCTGAATAAGCCCTTCTTCAATAGCAATGGTCACCGTACCAATTGTACCGTGACCACACATAGGCAAACAGCCACTTGTCTCAATATATAAGACACTCACATCGTTGGCAGGATCGGAAGGCGGATACAATAAGCTTCCGCTCATCATATCGTGCCCGCGCGGCTCAAACATGAGTCCTTTACGAATCCAATCGTATTCCGCCATAAACTGCAATCGTTTTTCCATGATCGTATGACCAGACAGAAACGGTACACCACCAGTTACGAGACGCACAGGACAACCGCAGGTATGCGAGTCAATGCAAAAAAAAGTCTTTTTCATTCACATATAAACAATGTAGACAACATCTTATAAAGCGGCAGCGTTAGGTACACCGTCCACCACACGTGTTAATTGCAAAGGATTGCTAGATTTCAATTCGGCTGGCAAACTATTTTCTGGCCAATTTTGAAAAGCGATTGGACGCACAAATCTTTTAACGGCATCAGGACCGACCGAGGTAAATCTCGGATCGCTGGTCGCTGGAAATGGACCGCCGTGTTGCATTGCATACACGACTTCTACGCCAGTTGGCATTCCATTGAACAGCAAACGCCCTACCTTATCCTGCAATATGCTTACTAAAGCTGCATTGGCTTCCAAATCTTGTTCCGTTGCGGCAACGGTCGCCGTAAGTTGGCCTTCCAAGCTTTTGGCGATAGCCAATAGTTGCTCAGTTGATTCTGCTTCTACGAGTAAGGCAAATGGTCCGAAAACTTCCTCCGACAATTGCGTATCACTTAAAAAGGCTTTTCCAGAAGTCCAAGCCACGGTCGGTTGTCCTTGCGAATCTTCGGCATCGGTTGCTGATTGCGCCAATACAGTTACATCTTGGTGTGCGATGGCAGCGTCTTTTTTCTCCGCATAATTTTTGGCAATACCGTTATGGAGCATGGCTGTTGGCTTTGCTGCTGCAATAGCTTCTTGCACGGCTTCCTTGAAGCGGTCGAATGCTGCACCAGTTAGTGCAACGACGATTCCCGGATTGGTACAGAATTGTCCGGTACCTAACGTCAAAGAACCTACATATTGCTGTGCTAACTCCGCTGCATTTGTTTCTAATAGTTGCGGTAGCGCAAAAACTGGATTAACACTGCCCATCTCGGCAAATACAGGAATAGGTACTTCGCGACCAGCGGCTACAGCTACCAATGCTTTTCCACCTTGCTGCGAACCCGTAAAACCAACAGCTTGAATGCCTGGATGCGCCGTAAGGTAAGTACCCAAAAGCGTTTTTGTTCCGGCAACGTACTCGCCAGCAACATGTCCAAAGACACCGTCTGGCCAGCCAAAGTTCTTCACGGCTTCAGAAATCGTATCTGCCATTAATTGCGAAGTTTTCGGATGTCCGGGATGTGCTTTTACCAGCACAGGACATCCTGCGCCGATCGCGCTTGCGGTATCACCACCAGCGGTAGAAAAGGCAAAAGGAAAATTGCTCGCTCCAAAAACCAGCACAGGACCAAGTCCTATGCTGTATTTGCGGATATCATTTTTACCTTTTTCGGCATCTGCACGATCAATGCGAGCATCCAGATAAGTTCCCTTGGCTACGGCATCGCCATAGCTACGCCATTGCCCTACCGTACGTGCTTTTTCGCCTTGCAAACGCGGCATCGGCAAGGCCGATTCTTCATGTGCCAGATTCAATAATTGCTCGTCCAGTGCTTCGATCGCATCGGCAACAGCATGCATCAAAGCTGCTCGCTCTTGTACCGTTGTTCCTTTTAAAAACTGAAACGCTTCGACAGCCTTCTGCACATACCCATCTAATATCTCTTTCGTTTGATCCATTTTTGTTAGTTATGCATTCACTGCGTCCAACACGGGGCGCTTTGCAATGCTATCTTGAATAATTTTTTGTACGCGATCCGCTTCTTCACCCACTAATGGTAATCGTGGTGCACGCGTATGTGGCGTACTGATTCCTTCTGCGGTAGCGGCCAATTTGATGTATTGAATTAGTTTCGGATGAATATCTAGTTCTAATAACGGCATAAACCAACGGTATATTTCAACTGCTTTCTCGATTTCGCCCTGTTGTGCATAATTGTACATGGCCATCGTTTCGTTTGGAAAGGCATCTACTAGTCCAGCAACCAATCCATCTGCGCCTAAGAAAAGTGTTTCTAAAGAAATGGTATCGACGCCTCCCAATATGCTGAAGCGATCGCCAAAGCGATTTTTCATACGAGTAACATTGGCTAGATCGCGAGTCGATTCTTTTACAGCCTGAATGGTTGGATATTCTGCCAATTCGGCAAACATTTCTAAATTAACAAAAGTGCTATAGTCTACCGGATTATTGTAAATCAAAATTGGCAGTTCGGTCGCTTGGGCTACAGCTTTAAAGTATTCAACCACTTCGCGATCATCTGCTTTATAACGCATCGGTGGTAATAGCATCAAGCCATCGGCTCCCAATTCGTATGCTTTTTTCGCAAAATTAATGGCATTACGCGTAGTGTTCTCCGCGATATTGAGGATAACCGGAATTTGATCGCCTACAATCTTTTTAGCGTATTTTAATAGTTCAAATTTCTCTTCTACGTCCAATGCCGCAGCATCGCCCAATGTGCCTGCTACGATAATACCATGCACACCCGCTTTTATCTGAGCATCGGTGTTTTTGGCAAACATATCGTAATCAATATCACCGTTCTCGGTAAAAGGTGTCAACACCGCGGGATAGATTCCCTTCCAATTTAAATCGGCCATAGTCAGTCTATACTAAGTTTTAATGTATCTAATTTATTAAAATCAAAGCTACCAACTTATCCGTCGGGCGACTAACCACCTTTTAATCATTCCTTACTTGATATTAACCATCGGCCGTTTATTGGTGCAAAATATTCTGGTAACTTAGGAGGTATTCTTTTGGAGAAAGACCTATTATACTTCGAAATACCCGATTAAAATTCGTAATGCTGTTAAAACCGCAATCGTATGCAATACCTGCGATAGAATCGTAGCGAGATGACCCTAATAAGCGACAAGCTTCCCTAACTCTGATCTCATTGAGATAGGAAACAAAAGTTTTCCCAGTGCTACGTTTAAAAAAACGACAGAATGCCTGTGGCGTAAGATTAGCTTTGTCCGATACTTCATCCAGACTGATATTCTCCCTAAAATTGTGCTCTATATAACGGCATAGCGTATGTATACGGATGGATCCTGCTTCTTCAGATTCTCCGATGGAGATGCCAGACAATGGTTTCAGCTCTGAAGAAACTGCATTGAGCGCTCTTAGTAAATAACAGAAATTGATCAACTGATCCATGTGATCGGATTTCTTCAAAATATCAAATCGGCGGCGCACTCTGGAAAGCTGTTCTTTGGGTACTTGAAACCCGCGTTTGTTTTTACTGATAAAATCCAGCAAAATACTCAACTCGGGAAGATGTAGCATATTAGCCAATGCGCCTTTATCACTAAAAAACACAGAAACTGATCGCACGCGCTCGCCCAACGGACGACTTTTAAATACATGTGCTTGATTTGATCCTAGCAAGAAGATATCTCCTTCGTGAAAATCATGCAAATTATCGTCCACCAGTAGCTGTCCGTCCCCTTCTACTATCCATATTAATTGGTACTCCTCATGGCGGTGCATGTAGGGATAGAATTTGTCCAAAACGTCTTCTTGAATAAACACAGTCCTATCCTTAGGTACTGGAACGCTATATTGAATCGGTTTCATAGTAGAAGATTTGTGTTAGTTATTAACACTAAGATAAACTTAAAAAGTATTCCTTCACAATAATTTTCCCAAAAAATAATAAAAAATTTACACAGCAAAAAAGTGATTAAATTTCGAATAGTATGCGGTAAAATCCGGTATACAACCTGTGCAACCAGCGATTATATTTGTTAGCTCAAATGACCAACACTCCCATAATTATGCTTACAAAGATATATTCCACCACCTTATTGGTATTACTGCAAACTGCCGTATTTACACTACAAGCACAGCAGCACGAACATCCCGTTTGGAAAGCCGTGCGTGAGCAACCTGCCACGCTACATGTGGATGGCGGCGAGCAAAAATTCGCACTACCCAAATTGAAAGGTGCGATTTTACAATCTTCGCAAACCATTGCTTCGCTACAGCAAACCAATGGCGATGCCGCATTTGATTACACACCGGTAGAATTATTACATAAAAGAGATCGTAACCTGTTTTATCACCTAGGAGATATCAATCTTCGGATCAAAAAATCAACTGATACGGAGTGGACAAGCTATTCTACCGCGGCAGATCGTCATGATATTAACGCATTGCCAGCGGGCCAAGATATACTAGCCGCGGCAGATCTAACACCTACATTACCAAATATCCCTGTGCATGTTAGCAGAACTTGGAAACGCAAAGGCGATGATCTGATCTTGCAGTTTGACATACATAATCCGACCAATCAGGAAATCGAAATCGGATCCTTGGGCATACCTTTGCCTTTTAACAATAATCTGGAAGGCAAAAATCTCGATCAAGCGCACGCGCACAACGTATTTATGGATCCTTACATCGGTATGGATGCAGGATATATGCAAGTCAACCATTTACATGGCAAAGGCGTTAGCTTATTGGTATTGCCAGAAGAAAACGCACCATTCGAAGCCTACAATCCACTCAATACCGACCCAACGCCACGTAGTATTACATTCGAAGGTTTCCATGAATGGATGATCCACAGTAAAGCACATGCCGAGACCGACTGGAAGGGTGTGGAACAATGGAACGAACCGACTTCTAAAATTTTGAAACCTAATGAAAAGGCCACGTTTGCGTTACGCTTTGCACTATCACCGAGCATTCGCGAGATCGAGCAAACGCTCGTACAATACGATCGTCCATTGGCCATTGGTGCACCCGGATTTGTCGTACCATTGAATAACCCAGCAAAGCTATTTGTGCAATATGAAGCGAATATCAAAGACATTTCGGTATATCCCCATAATGCGCTGACGATCACGAAAAACAAAAATACCAATGGCAAATGGTCTGGTTACCAAGTAAAAGGCAACCGCTGGGGTCGCGCACGTGTGACGATAACCTATGCAGACGGAAAACAACAAACCATACATTATAAGGTCATCAAATCGGAGCGTGATGTGGTCAATGATTTAGGAAATTTCCTCACGACCAAGCAATGGTACGAAAACCCAAATGATCCTTTCCATCGCTCACCTTCCATCATTACCTATGATAATGAAGTGAAAAGACAAGTAACGGAAGAGCAACGCGCTTGGTACGCCGGCTTGAGCGACGAAGCAGGTGCCGGAAGTTGGTTAGCAGCCATGATGAAACAAGTGGTTCAACCAAATGCCGACGAAATCGCCAAACTGAAACGCTTTATGAACGAAACCTTATACGGCAATATTCAGCATAAAACAGGCAAGGATCAGTACGGTGTGGTCAAAAGCTTATTTTACTACGAGCCAGATTCTATGCCAGCTGGTACATATAGCGATAGTATTAATTATACGTTGTGGTCGGCTTGGCCAAAGAAAGAAGCCGACAATATCGGCCGCTCGTACAATTATCCGCATGTGGCGGCTGCACATTGGGTATTCTACCGATTGGCACGCCATTATCCGCACTTAGTTTCGGAAGAAAGCTGGGATACGTACTTAGATCGTGCGTATGAAACTTCGGTTGCGATGGTAGAAAAAGCACCGCACTATGCGCAATACGGACAAATGGAAGGCAGTATTTTTTTGATTATCCTACAAGATTTACAACGCGAAGGAAAAACACGAGAAGCAGCGAAGTTGGAATCCTTGATGCGCGAACGCGCTGAGCATTGGCGCACCTTGAATTATCCGTTTGGCAGCGAAATGCCGTGGGATTCTACCGGACAAGAAGAAGTATATATGTGGTCTGATTATTTCGGTTTTGACGATAAGGCGACCGTAACATTGAATGCAATCTTGGCGTATATGCCGACCGTTCCACATTGGGGCTACAATGGTAGTGCGCGCCGTTATTGGGATTTCGTATACGGTGGCAAATTGTCGCGCATCGAGCGTCAATTGCATCATTATGGATCGGCCTTAAATGCTATTCCGGTCTTAGATGCGTATCGCAATGCACCAGAAGATTATCATTTGCTTCGCATCGGACATGCCGGAATGATTGGCGCATTAGCAAATGTCACGGAAGAAGGATTTGCTCCCGGAGCATTCCACTCCTATCCTTCTACTTTAGCCAATGATGGTATCACAGGTGATTATGGTTCTGGATTTTATGGCTATGCTGCGTATGCTGGCACATACATCGTACAACATCCGGAATTTGGCTGGTTGGCTTTTAGTGGCAACTTAACTGAAAACAAAAAAGGAATTCAGGTCGAAATCACCACAGCTGGCCGTAATCGTATTTTTGTAGCATCCGAACAACTGATGATTCATGCAGAATCTGGTGAAATTGCGAAGCTTGATTACCAACCTAAAAATGGTGACATTACGCTAACGTTGGTTGGATCAGGCGATAACAATCCTGCCGCACACTTGCGTCTGGAACAAGATTCGTACGAAGTGGTCGGAATCCAAAAGAACGAACAAGGCAAATACAGCATTCCGGCTGGAACGAAACAGGTAAAATTGAAGCGAGTAAGTCGGTAAATTTTAGCTAAATCAATACATTTGTACACTATGTTTACGACTTCCACATATCAAAACCGACGTCAGGCACTCCAGAACAAACTATCTGGAGGCATCCTGCTCTTTCCGGGTAATATTGAAAATCCGATAAATTTTGAACACAACACCTATCCTTTTCGTCAGGACAGCACCTTTCTATATTATTTTGGGTTGGCCGTTCCCGCGGTTGTAGGATTAATTGATCTGGATGAAAACAAAGAAATCATCTTCGGTCGCGAAGCGACCATCGACGATCTAGTATGGACTGGCCCGCAGGAATCGTTGAGCGATCGTGCGGCACGCGTTGGCGTGACAGAAACCGCTCCTATCAGCAGTTTATCTGAATATATTGGGCGGGCGATTGCGCAAAATCGTACAATTCATTTTTTGCCGCCTTACCAATCCGCCAATAAATTATTGATAAGCGAATTATTAAATCAGACGCCCAGCCAATTGCAACCTTCGGTGTCGTTGATTCGTGCGGTAGCACAGCAACGATCGATCAAAGAAGCGCAGGAAATAGCTGAAATAGAACGCGCCGTCGCAGTTTCTACCGAGATGCACTTATTGACCATGCAATTGGCCAAATCGGGCATGAAAGAAAGTGAATTGGTGAACGCCATTCAAGCTTTCGCTGGCAATCAAGATTGTACTTTGGCTTATCCGCCCATCATCACGGTGCATGGGCAGATATTGCACAATCAAGTGCGTAGTAACGCTTTAAAAAATGGCGATATGGTATTGGTCGATGCAGGTGCAGAAACCGCTATGGGTTATGCCGGAGATTTAACGCGCACCTTTCCCGTAGCTGCTGCATTTGATAGTCGGCAGCGAGCGCTGTATCAAATCGTGCTCGATGCCCTCGAAGGTGCGAGAGCGCAACTGCGACCAGGTGTTTCTTTTAAATCAGTTCATTTGCATGCAGCAAAGATATTGGTGGAAGGACTAAAAACCGTTGGATTGATGAAAGGTGATGCCGAAGAAGCAGTGCAAAATCATGCGCATACGCTATTCTTTCAATGCGGATTGGGCCATTTAATGGGCTTGGATGTGCACGATATGGAAGATCTTGGCGAGCAATATGTGGGCTACACGCAAGACGATCCAAAAGATACGAAAACCTTTGGTTTGAAATCGTTGCGATTGGGCAAACCGCTGGAAGCTGGTTTTGTGCTGACGGTAGAACCGGGCATTTACATTATACCAGATTTGATCGACCTATGCAAAACCGAAAATCGTCATAGCGATTTTATTAATTATACCGAATTAGAAAAATTCAGAAATTTCGGCGGTATTCGCCTCGAAGACAACTTCTTAATTACATCTGATGGTCATCAACTTCTCGGGCCAGATTTAATCAAAACCATTGATGATGTAGAATCTTACCGCGCACGCTATGTATAAACTTCTTCACTTATTTCTGGCATTTATAGCCCTCTTTGTATTTAAATTTACGCACTTAAGCGCGCAAGAACAGTGGTCGGCCGATGGCAATGCATATTACGAATTCTCTGATGAGGGCATCAAACTGGTGCATTTATTAGACGCTAAAAAGTCATCGACTTTTCTCGCTGCCGAACAGTTGATTCCCGCTGGTCAGCAAGCCCCACTGAATGTACAATCTTTTGTGGTATCTCCCAATGGTCAAGATTTATTGCTCTTTGCCAATACCAAAAAAGTGTGGCGTGATAATACGCGCGGTGAATATTGGATCTTCAACCGCTCCAGCAACAAGCTAACGCAGTTAGGTGCTGGATTGCCAGCTGCATCGTTGATGTTTGCGAAGTTTTCGCCAAAAGGCGATCAGGTTGCTTACGTTTCGCGGAACAATATCTATGTGGAAAATCTTGCCAACAACCAATACGTGCAAATTACGCAAGATGGTTCGGATCGCATGATCAACGGTACATTTGATTGGGCGTATGAAGAGGAATTTGGCACGCAAGATGGATTTCGGTGGTCGCCCGACGGACAGCGCATCGCATATTGGAAACTCGATGCGAAAGAAACCCGTCATTTTCTGATGATCAACAATACGGATAGTTTGTATGCTTTTACAATTCCGGTAGAATACCCGAAAGTAGGATTAAATCCATCGGCGAGCAGCATTTGGATCTACGATCTGAAAGCTAAAAATCAAGTCAAAGTACAAGTTGACGGTGATCCGGCTCAGCATTACATTCCGCGTATGGAATGGTTGACGGACGGATCGGGCGTGATATTGCAACGCTTAAACAGAAAGCAAAACGAAAGCGCCATCATCACCGCTAATGCGACGAATGGTACGTCGAAAACCATTCACAATGAAACGGATGCAGCTTGGATTGATATCAAATCTCGTTGGAATGGTGGTGATCCAAGCGGTTGGGATTGGTTAGAAAATGGCAAATCCTTTATCTGGGTATCTGAAAAAGGGGGATTTCGCCAGATTTATAGTATAGATCTCGATGGAAACGAAAAGCTAATTACCCAAGATGAATTTGATGTGATTCAGATCGATCATATCGATCACGAGCGCATCTTCTTTTCGGCTTCGCCGGATAATGCGACGCAAAAATACTTGTACGAAATCGCGATCCGCGGTGGCAAAGCGCAACGCGTGACCCCGAAATCTAACAGCGGAACAAACACCTACCGAATCTCGCCTAACGGCAAATTGGCTTTCTATACGAGCAGCAGCAGCAAACATATGTATTCGGAAGCGTTGGTAGCACTGCCTTCGCACAAACAGATTCAAGCGCCAAAACGCAGCTACGATGTACCAGCAAATGCAAATACCGCTACTTTCTTTCAAGTAACGACGATCGATGGCGTGGAATTGGACGGCTGGATGGTGAGACCAAACGATTTTGATCCGAAGAAAAAATATCCGGTGGTATTTTATGTATACGGTGAGCCAGCTTCACAAACGGTGCTTGACAATATCTCTGCCGGACGTAATCGTTTGTACGATGGTGATATGGCCGAAGATGGTTATGTCTACATTTCATTAGAAAACCGTGGTGCTCCGGCACCGAAAGGTCGCGAATGGCGTAAATCCATCTATCGCAACATCGGTTATTTGAATATTCGCGATCAGGCAATGGGCGCAAAAGAGGTTTTGAAATGGGATTTCATTGATCCGACGCGTGTGGCGGTTTGGGGATGGAGCGGCGGTGGCGCTACGACTCTGCACTTGTTAGGTCAATATCCAGACATTTACCAAACGGGAATTTCCATTGCGCCGGTCACCAATCAATTGCTATATGATAATATCTATCAAGAGCGCTACATGGGATTGCCACAAGAAAATGAATCGGATTTTATTCGTGGTTCGGCCATCACGTATGCGAAAGATGTACGCGGAAATTTGCTACTCATTCATGGTACGGGCGATGATAATGTGCATTATCAGAATGCGGAGGTTTATATCAACGAATTGGTGAAACATGGCATTCCATTTCAAATGATGTCGTATCCCAACCGCAGCCACTCCATCAATGAGGGAGAAGGCACTTCCGCACACTTAGCAAAAATATACACGAAATTCTTACAAACTAATTGCCCGGCAGGCGGACGGGATTAAGGGCTACCAACTCTTAATCCTATCTTCTAATTCGGTTCGGCAATTTGTAAATCATTCGGCGCAGCCATCGCAAAAGGCGAATGGTTAATATCCGACACGGAAACGATAAAATAAGGGAGAAATTTCATCACTAAACTTTCTAATTTACCACAAATTAAAGAGTATATGATGAAAACGCTAAAACGACTCCCCCATTTACTTGGATACATCATGATGGGTTTGCTATTGCAAACGCATCATGTTGTAGGCCAAAGTGGCGATCAGATTCTGGATGGCATCGGCGAAACAAGTACGATTGCGCGCTATCTTTTCCGAGGTGATTTAAGAGATTGGTCTAGAAATAACTTACACGCCCGTTATGCAGGCGACAAGGGCCCACAATTCAAAGACCAAAAAGGCGGCAAAGTATTATCTTTACCAGGCACTGGGAAAAACTACCTTCAATTGCCCAAGGAAGCCCTTAACGATCTCGAGTCCTTAAGTATTTCCACATGGGTTTTTATTCCGGCACAGGCCGAATCTTACCTTTTCGATTTCTCTTTCGATGCGAAAAACCGAATTACTGGGCGCATTAAAGGATCGGGCGATAATTCCGCTTTTGAGCTTACGGTACACAGTGCAGCAGGAAGTCAAAACGCAGCGATAAAAGCATTACCTACCAACGAGTGGATACATATCGCTGGCATTGTAGATCTTCCTTCCAAAACCTTATCCGTTTATCTAAATGGTGCGAAAACAGGTGAAACGAAACCCGTGAATCTGGATTTCAGCACCTTATCACAAAGTAGTCAATCGGCCAATAGAACATTAACAGTTGGTCAAGCCAATAATGCTACAGGCACTCCTATGGCTGGCTTATTAAAAGATTTCCGAATTTATAGAGTTGCTCTGACTCCGAAACAGCTACAAACAATTTATACAAACGCCAAAAACGGCGGTCAGAGCGCAAGTAGCACAGTAAATCAAGGCGCAAAAACGGAAGACGATTTACAGTCTTTCCCGATGACGCAAGCACAATTGTACAATGCGTATTTGGAAAAGGTAGCTGACGTAGCAGTAAAAACTACCGTGGGAGATGCGCCACGTTTACCGAGTTTCTTAGAAGGTACGTATCGCCATGGCATGCAAGGACCAAAAGTGCGCGTAATCTGGCCTTCTCCGACAGATAACTCCGCGGTGCAAACCGCTGGAAACTACACCATTGTTGGTCGCGTACCAGGAACGGATTTGCAACCGAAAGCTTTTGTAACTGTAAAAGGTGGAAAAAAATCTGCTGCACCGCGCCAAAGTTTATCTGCATTTGCGCTGAATGAAGTCACATTGAACAATGACTCGCCAACTGAAAAAAATCCATTTGTAGCCAACCGCGACAAGTTCGTCCTGACGTTAGCAAAAACGAATCCCGACGATTTCCTATATATGTTTCGCAATGCATTTGGCGTCGCACAACCAGCCGGAGCAAAACCATTGGGCGTGTGGGATAGTCAAGATACCAAGTTGCGTGGTCACGCGACTGGCCATTACCTAACAGCGATTGCACAAGCGTATGCCAGCACGGGATATGATCCTGCTCTTAAAGCGAACTTTAAACAGAAAATCGACCAAATGGTGGAAACGTTGTATACGCTGTCGCAATTGTCTGGAAAACCACAAAAAGAAGGCGGTGCTTCAGTAGCAGATCCGCGTGCTGTGCCAACTGGTCCGGGCAAAAACGAGTTTAATTCGGATCTAAGTACAGAAGGCATTCGTACCGATTATTGGAATTGGGGCGAAGGATATATTAGCGCTTATCCACCAGATCAATTCATCATGCTGGAGCAAGGTGCAAAATACGGTGGCCAGCTTAATCAGGTTTGGGCGCCCTATTACACGTTGCATAAGATCTTAGCCGGTTTGCTAGATATTTACACGCAAACAGGCAATAAAAAAGCTTTGGAAGTGGCAACAGGCATGGCAGATTGGGTAGAATCACGTTTAAGTGCACTCCCACCAGAAACCTTGCGCGCCATCTGGAATACCTACATCGCTGGTGAATTTGGTGGTATGAACGAAACCATGGCGCATTTGTATCAATTAACTGGTGAAAGTAAATATTGGAAAACAGCACAGCTGTTTGATAACGTCGATATGTTCTTCGGCAATGCTGCACGCACGCATGGATTGGCAAAAAATGTCGATACGTTTCGCGGATTGCATGCCAATCAGCACATTCCGCAGATCGTAGGAAGCATCGAGATGTATGGCGTATCGGATGAGTTAGATTACTTCAAAATTGCCGATAACTTCTGGTACAAAGCGGTGAATGATTATATGTATAGCATTGGTGGTGTAGCCGGCGCGCGCAACCCAGTAAATGCCGAATGTTTTATCGGTGAGCCATCTACTTTATACCAAAATGGATTCTCCGCAGGCGGACAGAATGAAACTTGTGCAACGTACAATATGTTGAAACTGACCAGCAGCTTGTTTATGTTTGAGCAACGACCGGAGTTAATGGATTACTACGAACGCGGGTTGTACAATCATATTTTAGCTTCAGTGGCAGAAGATAGTCCGGCCAACACCTACCACGTGCCAATCAGACCGGCTTCTGTGAAGCAATTCGGTAATCCGCACATGAATGGATTTACCTGTTGTAATGGTACGGCTATCGAAAGCAGCACAAAGTTGCAACATGCTATTTACTTCAAAAGCAATGATAATAAAAACCTGTACGTCAACCTTTTCATACCTTCTACCTTAACTTGGACGGAACGTGATGTTCGCATTGAGCAAACCACTGACTTTCCAAAAACAGATCAAACAAAATTAACGGTACATGGCAAAGGTAAGTTTGCCATCAACCTACGTGTACCAGCTTGGGCAACCAAAGGTGTGCAAGTCAAAATAAACGGAAAATTGGAGAATGTGAAAGCGGAAGCTGGATCGTATGTGAAGTTAGCTCGTAACTGGAAAGACGGTGATATGATCGAATGGCAGTTGCCTTTCCAGTTCCGTTTGGAGCCGGTAATGGATCAGCAGAATATTGCTAGTTTGTTTTACGGACCAATTTTATTGGCTGCGCAAGAGCCGGAGGCACGTAAAGATTGGCGCCCTGTAACATTGAATGCGCAGGATATAAGCCAGTCCATACAAGGCGATCCTGGTCAATTGCATTTCACGATTGATGGTGTAGATTTCAAACCTTTCTACGAAAGCTATGGTCGCCATTCTGTCTATTTGGATGTGACTTTAAAATAGTAAACTACCCAAATTAGCTAATACGTGAAAACGGCCTTCATACTTCGGTATGAAGGCCGTTTTTTGTTATTGGAAATCACTCCGTATATAAATATCACATCGTGTTTCGATTTACAATTGATTATGAGCTATTACTTAGAAAATAAATCGGCCGATAGACATCTCGTTTCGTACTCGTAGTCGTGGGCAATAATAATCATTAATGCATACGTATTGCTGTTATGCAACTTCGAGAGGTTTTTCTACGAAGCAACCCGAATCGATCATTGTAATGCTGCATGAAGTATACTATAATTACTGAAATATGATCCATATAGCCGCCATTTGTAAATGGCCAGGACGGCAACTTTGGAAATCTTTGCCTTATGTAGATATACAAAAAATTGTAATACATAAAAATGAGCTTATAAAAAAAAGAGAAAGCCTAAGCTTTCTCTTCAATATAAACGTAACACACAACGTTATATTAGTATCCGAGGTTTTGTTTCAAATTTGGATTTTTGGTGATCTCCGCATTTGGTATCGGAAACAGCGTTCGGCTTTGAGCGTTAGCATGCGGACGATGATTAAACCATGATTTGGTTTGAAAAACACCAAAACGAATAATGTCTTGTCTTCTTCTAGCTTCTGCTGTGAATTCCCATCCAAGCTCATCCAAAAAGCGTCCGTATTGAATATCCGCTCCGCCATTCGTAGCGTTTACCGTTCCATCTACTGCCTGCAATCCATAATTGTAATTGCTACCTTGCAAAAGTTGTGCTCCGGTCACCGTAGCCTTTTGCGGGTTGTCTTTAAATGCGCGCGCACGTACCTGGCTTACCAACACGGCAGCTTCATCCGCTCTACCTGTCCTTAAGAGTGCTTCTGCTTTCATCATCAACACGTCTGCATAGCGAAACATCGGAAAATCGTTATCCAAATTGCTCGTAGCACCTTGTTTAACTTTATATTTACCAATACGATAGCCTGCATTTGATGGTGCAATCACGCCATCGCCACCTATTCCTGGTACACTATTTACATAGTTGATAACAACTGCTCCTGTACTAGCATTCAATTGCGGTCCTTGAATCCACGAATCGTATAATCGGCTATCGTCTACGTCATAACTATCGATAAACTGTGGCACAGCACAATTACCTCCCCATGGCCCTGCTGCCATACCATATACTAAACGGCTGAGTGGATCTAAAGTCTTCATGTGAATCTGGTTTCCTTGCCCGTATACTTCGTCATAAGGTACGGAGAAAATAATCTCAGGAGATGATTGATTGGTATGTGAAAATACTGCACTGTAGATATCATCCAAACGGTATTCATTACTTTGAATAATGGCATCGGTTTCCGTAATTACTTTTTCCCACTGAGCAGTTCCAGTGTAAACTTGAGCATTCAAATAAATCTTTGCCAATAACGTTTTTGCCGCCCAAACGTTGACTCTACCATACATACTACGTACTTCAGTAGATAGATCTGGTATCGCATCGGTTAGCTCTTTGACCACAAAATCATACAATTCCTGACGCGTCTTGGGCGTCGGAAGACTGGCGTCACGATAGTCCGTTACAATAGGCACGTTGCCATGATTATCTAACAACAAATAGTAAGCTAATGCACGAGTAGCTCTCAACTCAGCAAGAGCATTCTTTCCTACCGCTTCTGGCAACGGCAATGTACCATCTTCAATCTGCATCATGACCATGTTCACTTTCGTGATCGTTGCATAAGCTTGATTCCATGTATTGTAAGGTTGCCATTGCTCGGTGTTCCATGTATGTTGATGCATTCTACGATACGTTCCGGCATCGTCCCAACCGTTGGGTCGTACTGGTGTGATGATATGATCAGCACTTTCTTCTTGCAGGTCAAAATAACCTTGCCAGCCAAACATTAGGGAACGAAATGAAGCATACGTAGGTGCTAAAATGAAAGGTAGGTCGCGCTCGGTCGGATTGACCGTGTTTCCTAAAACTTCCGAATATACCTGTTCATGCAGGTCTGTACAGGATGGTGCTAATGTCATTGAGCTTAGCACCAATCCCCATAGAGCAATAGATGAACTTTTAAACTTTTGCATAATGGTTATATTTTATAGCGTTTCCGCTTATTTTATAATTAAATCAGCTTTGTGTATCGTGTTATCTAAAAGCGCACATTTAGTCCTGCTGTGTAGGTACGCGTTGTTGGATAGCGATCGCGGTGTTCGATACCTGGCGCGAACTGGAATTCTCCTTCATAGCTGGTTGCCTCTGGATCCAGACCTTTATATCCGGTGATTGTAATCAGGTTTAATCCCGACACATAAATACGAAGCGATTTGATTCCTTTGATCAACTGCTTGTTGAATGTGTAACCAATCGTCACATTATCCAACTTCAGAAAATCACCATTTTCGATATAATGAGATACGTACACCAAGTCATTGTTCAATGTACGTCCGTACACTGGGTCATACGCTGTACGTAGTGCATTGTAGGCTGGGTTTACAGGATTTTCATAATACATTCGTGACATATTTAGAATCTGATGACCGAATGATCCTCGCCAGTTCAATGTCATATCTAAGTTGCCATATTGAAAGGAGTTGTTCCATCCTAAATTGAAATCCGGAATACCGTTTCCATAGTACTGGCGATCCTCGATAGTCGCATCCTGAATAGGAATGACATCACCTTCTTGACTTTCTACTAACCATTTTCCGTCTTCGTCTACTCCTACCGTTTTGTATACATAGAAGTCACCAATGCTTCTTCCTACTTGTACACGGTGAGTAAATGTCTGAATCGGTTCGCCTGTGTACCCCGCATCAAAGAATTCTTGCGTTACGCCGAATCGATCGTTGGATAGATTCCGTAATTTATTTTTATTTGTCGAAAAGACTACAGTGGTTCTCCATTTAAACCGTTCTTTGTTGACTGCGTCGACGTTTACTAGGGCTTCGAAACCACTATTACTCATCTCGCCCGCATTCAAGAACATAGAAGAGGTAAGGTACGGCGGCACAGGCACTTGGAACATGTACAACAAGTCTTTGACTTGACGAGAATAATATTCTAATGAACCGTAAACACGATTATTAAATAAACTATAATCTACCCCAAGATTTAGCTCGTTCTTTCTTTCCCAACGCAAATCGGGGTTGAAGTTACGTGCTGGCACAAACCCTGGTACCCAAGCACCATTGATGTAAGCGCCTTGGCTTAATGTGTAATTGTAGCTGATCTGCGAATTATATGGTGAAGCAGCAATGGTACCGGTTACACCGTATCCAGCACGCCATTTCAATTGGTTGATACTACTTTGATTGGCCATAAAGTCCTCTTTGGCCATATCCCAACCAACTTGCAATGCCGGGAAATTTCCCCATTTATTGTTTTCACCAAAAGTACTGGATCCTTCACGACGGATACTCGCCATTAACAAGTACTTCTCTTTGTAGCTGTAGTTTGCACGGGCAAAATAACCGATCAAAGTAGATTCTTGTTTGTAACTTCCCATCGTAGCCAATCCATTTTGTAGAGCACGGCCAGCTTCTAGCTTATTATAGCCGTATTCGTCAGTCGGAAAATTAAAGTTATAAGCATTGAAATTCTCGAACATATTACGCTGCCAACTGTAACCAGCCAAACCGACGATACGATGATCGCCAATCTGCTTATTATAGTTTGCGGTGATCTCCATTAGGTTTTCTACACCTGCGCGCGTCCATCGAGACGCTGTACCGTTTAAGTTGTTTTTGGTCGTATTCACATGATCAAACGAGGTCGAAGTTCCTGTCAAATCGTTATCTTGAACACGAGAAAATAGAGCTTTAAAACTTAGATCCGTTGTTGGACGATAATCCAATGAACCATTCAACCGTGTTTCACGAAACAAACGATCGTTCACTGTTTCATGAATCATGCCTAGCGGATTATCATACATGTAAGCATTACTTTCTTGCCATTTTCCTTGGTCATTGAAGATGCGATCCGTTGGATTGCGAATCATCGCCTGACGCCACATATATTCCGAACTTCCACCCTGCTTGGCACTGATTGTGTTGCTAATAACTTGAATCCGACTGCGAAGTTTACCATCAAACATATCATGATTAAGGTCGGTACGTATGTTCAACCGTTCTTGGCCGCTCTTTAACAATACGCCATCCCAATCTCTGTAGTTTACAGATCCAGTAAAATTGGTTCTGGAGTTACCTCCAAACAAAGTTAGATTATGGTTGTGGCTGAATGGATTTTGAGTTACTTCGTCGATCCAATTCGTACTGTGGCCTAGATCCTCATAACTTTTACCTTCCGCGATCAAACGACGGTAATCGTCTGCCGTTAGCAGATCTGGAACGCGGAAAAGTGTTTGTAAGCTCGCATAGTTGTTATATTCGATACTAGTACGGCCATCTGTAGAACGATTTTGCTTCGTAGTAATGAAAATAACACCACCCGTGGCTCGCGTACCATAAATCGCTGCCGCAGATCCATCTTTCATAACATCGACTGATTCGATATCTTCTGGAGCCACCGAATTAAATTCGCCCGGTACACCATCTATAATCACTAACGGATTTACCGCACCTTGAATTGAATTCAGACCACGCAAATTGATTTGCGTTCTGCCATTTGGGTTACCGCTTGGCGTAGTAATCCGCAAACCAGCCACTTTACCTTGAATCAGTTGTCCAGCATCAATAACAGCGCCTTGATTAAAGCTTTCAGACTTCACGCTGGCTACCGATCCGGTAGTCTCTCCGCGACGCTGTGTACCATAACCAACAACGACTACTTGCTCCAATTCTTCGGACGAAGTTTGTAGTCGTATTGTCAGTGTAGTCTGATCTGTCAATGTTTGTGTAAACTCAACGTGTCCTACGGAGTTCACAGTCATCCGAGCTCCAGTCGTATAACGCAGTTCAAATTGACCTGATCGATTACTAGAAATTTTTTCGGATGAATTGCTTAATGAGATGGTGGCGCCTTGCACTGGATTCCCAGCTTCGTCAACGACCTGCCCCGTGAGCGATCTTTGCTCTTGGCCGTACACCAATCCTATATTAAGCAATAGTAAAAAAAGTACATAATGGAATTTATTCATAATTCTCGTATTTTGAAGGTTATTGCTATCGGGCAAGTTAGCAGGTATATTCAGGATGGTTCACGCTGATATTACCCTATACTATTCGGATTTTAACGTGTAGATACATTCTTGCGTGTAGCACTATTAGTTTCATATAAAAAGCAATATCATAACGCTTCGGGAGAAATAAATTCTCACTACAATGATAATTTCTCTTGAATAATACAGCTTTCAGCAAGTGCCGAATATATTGTGGGGCTGACAAGTACATCGCTATCAGACAAATAGTTCATTATTATAAAAAATAATTTAATTTTAATTGTCAGTTTGACAATATTTTATAATATTTGGACAAATCGAATTATGATGCTTACAAAATATGTTATTGGAGTCGACTTTGGTACCGACTCTGTTCGCGCCGTACTAGCCAGCACCGCCGATGGAAAAGAAATAGCTACCTCCGTATTTGAATATCCTCGCTGGAAAGAAGGCTTGTATTGTGATGCCAAGAAAAGTCAATTCAGACAACATCCTTTAGATTATATAGAGGGATTAGAATCAGTGATCCACGATTGTGTACAACAAAGTGGTCCTGATATCGCTCGCGATGTGGTGGGCATCTCCATAGATACCACCGGCTCCACGCCTGTAGCAGTCGACAAATCTGGAACACCATTAGCTTTGCTACCGGAGTTTGCCGAAAATCCAAATGCCATGTTTGTACTTTGGAAAGATCACACCGCCATTCAAGAAGCTGCCGCAATCAATCTACATGCGAAACAATTTGATGTGGATTACTTGCAGTATGTTGGCGGGATATATTCTTCCGAATGGTTCTGGTCCAAGCTACTCCATATCTTCCGTCAGGATGATCAAGTGCGCCATGCTACTCAATCATGGGTAGAACATTGTGATTGGATTCCGTTCTTATTATGCGGAGGAAATCAAGTTATCGATATCAAACGCGGCGTATGCTCGGCGGGTCATAAATCATTATGGGCAGCGGAATTTGGCGGATTTCCACCAAATGAATTTTTCTCCACGCTCGATCCCTTATTAGATGGCTTTACACAAAAGTTGCCGGCCGAAACATATACTGCCAGCGAAGCCGCAGGAAAACTCAGCGCAGAATGGGCTTCAAAATTAGGATTATCTACGGATGTATTTGTCGGAATAGGAGCCTTTGATTGCCATATGGGCGCAGTTGGTGGCCAAATCGAACCGTATTATCTGAGCAAAATTATCGGTACATCCACCTGCGACATCCTCGTCGCGCCCAAGCAAGAAATGGCCAACAAATTAGTAAAAGGTATCTGCGGACAAGTCGATGGTTCGGTAATACCGGGTATGATTGGTTTAGAAGCCGGTCAATCTGCATTTGGTGACGCTTACGCGTGGTTCAAAAAGCTATTGGTATGGCCTTTAAAACATATTGGCGGAGATAGTGGGCTACTCACTAACGAACAAATCGACCAACTGGAAAACCAGATTTTGACTGTACTTAGTCAAAAAGCTGCGACAATTATTCCTACAATAGAAGATGAATTAGCGTTAGATTGGCTGAATGGCCGAAGAACCCCAGATGCCAACCAAGCTTTACAAGGTGCATTTACGCATTTAGACCTAGCTTCTGATGCACCACACATTTTCAGAGCATTGGTAGAAGCGACTGCCTTTGGTGCAAAACGAATCGTAGACCGATTTGTAGATCAAGGCATTCCAGTCAAAGGCATAATCGCTCTAGGTGGTATTCCGCGCAAATCTCCATTTGTCATGCAAATGATGGCCGACGTTATTGGAATGCCGATTCGAGTACACCAATCCGAACAAACCTGTGCTATAGGTGCCGCCATGTTTGCCGCAACTGTCGCCGGCATATTTCCACGTGTCGAAGATGCCATGCAGCAAATGGGACAAGGATTTGACAAAGAATATGCGCCAGATCCTTCGCGCGCCGAAATATACGCCAATCGCTATGCGCAATACATCGCCTTAGGTGATTTCACGGAGCAACGCCTTAGCAAAAATTAATATTTATGAGTACAAAATACAACCGTATAAAAGAAGAAGCCTACGCCGCCAATATGCGATTGCCGGAATTGGGGCTAGTATTATTCACCTTCGGGAATGCCAGCGTAGCGGATCATGATCAAGGTGTTTTTGCGATAAAACCTAGCGGTGTCGATTATCCACAATTGCGACCTGATGATATGGTGATTGTGGATTTCGAGGGGAATACCATTGCTGGAGATTTACGACCCTCATCCGACACCAAAACGCATGCTGTACTTTATAAGCACTGGCCAAAGATTGGAGGCATCGTACATACGCATTCACAATATGCTACCTCTTGGGCACAAAGTCAACGTGATATTCCGCTGTACGGAACAACGCACGCCGACCACCTCACGACCGACATTCCTTGTGCGCCTCCGATGGAAGATGCCATGATTGCCGGTAATTATGAATACGAAACAGGATTTCAAATACTTAATCACTTCGAGCGATCAGGACTAAACTACGAAGAGGTCGAAATGATTTTAGTGGCCAATCACGCACCTTTCACCTGGGGCAAAACTGGTGATAAAGCGGTATACAACAGCGCAGTACTCGAGTACGTGGCGAAGATGGCACTATTCACCGAACAAATACAGCCTAACGCTCCACGCATGAAAGATGCATTGATCAAGAAACACTTTGAACGTAAGCACGGTCCCGATTCTTACTATGGACAATAAGTCAGCAATTTAGACAATAACTAAAACCTTATAAATTACGATATATGATTAACTTAAATGAATTGGAAGTATGGTTTGTGACCGGTAGCCAAAGTCTTTACGGAGAAGAAACCTTGAAGCAGGCGGCCGACCATGCGCAGGAAATAGCGAAGCATTTAGATCAGAGCAAGCAGATTCCGGTACGTGTGGTATTCAAACCCATCGTCAAATCATCAGAAGAAATTTACGAAACCATTGCCGCCGCAAACTATGACAATAAATGTGTCGGTATTGTCGCTTGGATGCATACCTTTTCACCGGCCAAAATGTGGATCCGCGGGCTAAAGATTTTGAATAAGCCACTATTACATTTACATACGCAATATAATCGAGATATTCCATGGTCTTCTATAGATATGGATTTTATGAACCTTAATCAGAGTGCGCATGGAGATCGGGAGTTTGGTCATATCGTATCCAAATTAGGAATCTCTCGCAAAGTCGTGACCGGTTATTGGAAAGATGAGGAAGTAGTGCAGCAGATCAATGTATGGTCGCGGGCGGCATCTGCGTGGAATGACTGGCAAGGTGCAAAATTTGCACGCTTTGGCGACAATATGCGTTTCGTGGCGGTCACCGATGGCGACAAGGTATCAGCAGAAGCGCAGTTTGGCTTTTCGGTCAACACGTATGCGGTTGGAGATCTAGTTGCGAAGATCGATGCAGTCAGCGATGTGCAGATCGATAAGCTGATCTCAGAATATGAAAGCAACTACAACATGTCGGACGATGTAAAAGCAGGTGGGTCGAACTATGCAAATGTACGCGATGCCGCTCAAATAGAGATCGGACTACAGCAATTTTTGGAAGAAGGTGAATTCAAGGGCTTCTCCAATACATTTGAAGATTTGCACGGGATGAAGCAACTGCCGGGTATTGCTACACAGCGTTTGATGCAAGCTGGCTACGGTTACGCTGGCGAAGGCGACTGGAAAACGGCTGCTTTGGTACGTGCAGCGAAAGTGATGTCTGCGGGTATGGAAGGTGGAAGCGCATTTATGGAAGATTACACGTACCATCTCGATCCTAACAATCCGATGGTATTAGGTGCGCATATGTTAGAAGTAGATCCGGTTTTATCTGCTGATAAGCCAAGCTTAGAAGTACATCCATTGGGAATTGGTGGCAAAGATGATCCAGCGCGTTTGGTATTCAACGCTAAGGGAGGCGATGCCTTAAATGCCAGCTTGGTGGATATGGGCGACCGCTTCCGTTTGGTCGTAAATACAGTGGAAGCAAAAGATTTTGATAACGATCTTCCTAAGTTACCGGTTGCACGTGTTTTGTGGGAACCCAAACCGGATATGAAAACGGGCTGCTCAGCGTGGATCTATGCCGGCGGCGCACACCATACGGTATACAGCCAAAATCTTACCACCGAATACTTCCACGATTTTGCCAAGATAGCTAATATAGAATGTGTCATTATCGATGAAGAAACAAATCTAAGGTCATTTGAGAAAGAATTGGTGTGGGGTGAGCTGGCTTACAAGCTGAAACAGTAGAAAATCAGCGATTTATTTGCGGACGTCTGATTTTCTCGGCAAATTTGCTGTTTAATTTATAAAATTATATGAGTGCGTATAAGGAACACTCTCGCTTGCTACTGGCAGTAGATTGTATTATTTTCGGATTTGATGGCAGATCGCTCAAGCTATTGATCATTGAGCGCGGCATGCTGCCTGAAAAAGGAAAATGGAGTCTAATGGGCGGTTTCGTACAACAACATGAGAACACCAACGAGGCGGCTTCCCGTATTTTGACGCATCTCACTGGACTGAAAGATATTTATATGGAACAGTTTCAGGTATTTGGTGAGCCAGGACGTGACCCACTCGCGCGTACAGTGAGCGTAGCCTATTATGCACTTATCGATATTGGCAAGTACGAAAATCAGTTAAGTAAAGACTATAAAGCCGAATGGGTATCGCTAGATCGTATTCCTGACTTGATATTTGATCACGGTGAAATGGTGAAGGCCGCTAAGGAGCACTTGCGCTACAAGGCTGCCTTGCACCCGATCTTGTTTGAATTGTTACCAGATCGATTTACCATTCCACAAATTGCCTCACTTTTCGAGCAGGTGTATAATGTCGAACTAGATAGACCCAATTTTATGCGAAAGCTGCGATCAACAGGCTTATTGGTAAAACAATCTGACAAAGATAAAGACGGCTCAAAGAGAGGGGCACATTATTATGTGCTGAATCGGGATACCTATAAAGAGAAAGTTTCATCTTTCTTACACTTTATCACGCAGTTATAAATTGGCTGTTGAAAGTGAATCTATCAAATGTTTACCACCAAAAGAAAAGCCTATCATGAAAGATAGGCTTTTCTTTTGGTGGTATTGCTCTGCCGAACTAAACTATGGTGTAACCTCCATCTGCTATATAATAGGCTCCAGTTACAAAAGATGCATCTTCGGAACTCAGAAATAGCACCAAATTTGCAATTTCTTCGGCCGAGCCCAATCGGTTCATGGGCGCCTTTGCAGCGATACCATCTTGCATTTCCTTGGTAAGGTTTTTTTCCAATAAAGGCGTCAAAATATACCCTGGCCCTACTGCATTACAGCGGATATTTTTAGTAGCATATTCGGCTGCGATATTTTTCGTCAAACCGACTACAGCATGTTTTGTAGCTGTATAGGCGCTGCTCATAGGCGCTGCTACCGTACCATGAACCGAAGCAATATTAATAATATTGCCCCCTCCATTTTTCACCATCTGCTCAAGTTGATAGCGACATCCATAAAAAACACCGTTCAAATTCACGTTTATGACCTTTTCCCACGCTTCTATATCATACTCACCGGTAGGCTGTGCCGGTCCACCAATGCCAGCATTATTACAGGCGATATCTAATCTGCCATAATGTTCGACAGTAGTCGCTACGAGCTTTCTGTTGTCTTCAGCGCTTGAGGAATCTGCTTTCACAAAAAAAGCATCCCCGCCTGCTGATTTAATTTTATCGACTACAGCTTTACCATGCTCTTCATTAATGTCGGAAACGACAACTTTCGCTCCACTAGAAGCAAAAAGTTCTGCAATCGCTTGGCCAATACCCGATCCAGCGCCGGTTACGATAGCTACTTTATTCTCTAATTTTGACATAACACTAATTTTTATATGTACTTTAAATTTACGCTTTTAGCGATCATAAATACAAACTTAATAGCTGTTATGACACAAATACCAGAATTTTTGGCAAAGCATATCCATTTTCTCACTAAGACAATTTGCCTAAGGGTAGAAAACTACTAATTGGGTAGTTCTGGGGTATTCATCCTTCTCTGTACAGGAGCACTTAACGCCTGCATAAATGCGATAACCGCATTGACTTCATCACGCGATAGATGCAATTTTTGCAATAATGGCGATGGAATAGGTCGTAGGTTTTCATCGACTACTACGCTTCGTTGAATTGGTGCTGGATTGCCCAGATTATACAACTCCACCACGTCGCGCAGTGTTGGAAAATTCCCATGATGCATCCAAGGTCCAGTTAAAGCTATGTTGCGCAGTGACGGCGTACGAAATGCTCCAATATCTGTCTGCTTACCTGATATGTGATAGTGACCTAGGTCTTCTTGGCGCGTGCCATATAGTGCTTGCCCATCATTATGAAATTGATTGTCTGAGAATAGTGGCGTATTGTGGCAATTGATACATCGAGCTTTTGTGCGGAAGAGATGTAATCCTAATACCTCTTGATCTGTGAGTGCTTCTTGCGCTCCGGTAATAAAACGATCGAATCTCGTGGGGTAACTTTTAATGGTTCGTAAATAGGTGGCTAAAGCCTGCTGAATGCGAAGAATATTCACTCGATCATCACCAAATGCTTGATGAAAGTAAGTTTGATATCCTTTTATGTTCGCAATTTGCAGCACTAACATGTCGAGCTCCATCATCATTTCGACATGGTCTTGTATTGGCATCAAAACCTGATCTTCCAAAGAAGTAGCGCGTCCATCCCACATCCACGACGTGTAATAGCCTACATTATACAATGTCATGGCGTTGCGTTTACCAATCTGGCGGTCGTGTCCATGTGCCAAGCTTTTACCATCACCAAATCCCAACTGAGGATCGTGACAGCTTGCACAAGAGATTTGTTTGGAGCCGGACAGTCGAGGATCGAAAAACAGTAATTTGCCCAATGCTGCTTTGCGCTCCGAAAAAGGATTATCTGCCGGAAAAGGTACTTCTTCTAACAGACCAATATCTTCAAAATTGGGTTTCACCTGCTCATCAACATTTGGCTTTGGCCATTTTCCAGAGTCGCCACTGCTATACAGAGATCGTAACTGGGCTATGCTATATTGAGGTTCAGAAAAAAAACTAGAAAGCAATACCATAGCTGGTACTAGTACCAAGCAACAGATGATGACAATTAATCGTTATATAAGCTCCACATCTAAAGTAATATTAAAATCCATAAGCAAGGCTCAGTGAAAATTGTTGTCGAGAGGTGCCGGGTATAGTTGCAGTTTGTCGCCCTATATTGGGCATATGATGCGCTGATAAGGC
This sequence comes from Sphingobacterium populi, assembly GCF_001586775.1. Classification (GTDB taxonomy): domain Bacteria; phylum Bacteroidota; class Bacteroidia; order Sphingobacteriales; family Sphingobacteriaceae; genus Sphingobacterium; species Sphingobacterium populi. The sequence continues at coordinate 980,211 of NZ_LQXS01000001.1, forward strand.
TTGCCACGAAACTAAGAAGCGAACAAAATCTTGCCTGCGAAGAGGTTGCCTCAGTCCTAACTCGAGACGTGTGCCCATGGTATTTGCTTGAAAATAGCTTAGATCGTGAAAATATACATAACGATGAAACATATTTTCGTTGATCTCAGGTACAGACCAATTGGTACGTAATGATCTACCTAATAATCCTGCGACACTAAGATGTATATGTTGATTTTGTGAGGTGATATAAGTTGCCATAGAAGATAGTGAGGCACTTAAGCGAGTATAATCTAATAGTGTACCACTACCACCATCTTGTCTTGTTTCTGAGATCAAACCTGCATATCCCTCGTAATGAAATTGCCATTTTCGGTCATCCCGAGTAAAGGCCAACTTCGCACTGTGCGTATCGTACTTGTACACTAAATTATTGATGCCGTTTGCCATAAATACTACCCTATCTTTTCCACTGCTCATGGCGGATCTAAGTTCTACTAAATAGGTATTTCGCTCGCGATGTAAATTCCACAGGAGCTCAGCTCCAACATGATCTATCGCATATTCATTGAGTACATTTTTGCGCGATTCATTACGCAGCACCTGCTGGTAGAGATGATTTTCCTTCTTATAAAACGCTGTACTATAGAATCTACCAACATCTGTACTCCACGAAAGATAAACTTGTGAGCCATATCGTTTCATATCATTCTGATAGTGTAATCCACGTGCTAGTAGCCAATCATTTGTTTGCCAACCGTAGCCGATTACAGCATAGTTCAGAAAAGGCGTCACAGCAGGACTTTGCACATAATTTTCGTTCTTAAACCCTACTTCAAAACTTTCTTGCCCATAACCGTAGCGCGCTTCCAAGCCGATTTCTACGTTGTCGTATAGCTTACGACTAATGCCAATCTGCCCATTTACTTGTATCACATCGATACTACCGCGTGGATCGTTGTTACTAAAATGATCACCTATTCGATAGTCCAGACCGCCAAACACCGACCAACGACCGAAATAACGTTGACCTCGTGCTTGTATACTATAATTGGTACGTACGTAATGATTGTTGCCGTATGATGCAAAGTAGAACGGCGCGGAAGGATTTTGCCGCGTCTGATGGCCAAATCGTGTACTATCTTCCAAAGTACGATTGTACGCAAATCGCCCCCATAACCTTACGTCTTTTAACGTTATACTTCCTTCGGAATTAACATTAGTGCTCCGCCATTTTTCAGCATCTTGTGCCTGTCGATAATCGCCCTGCGCAAAACCGTATTGCGTATGCAGTTGCGTATATCGCGCTTCTACAGATTCGTGCAACCACATAGGGTTGTCTATTGCAAAATAGCGTATATGTCTTTTAATCGTATCTAAAGTATTATTTTCCTGTGCTACGAGGCTGTTGCACAGGAAAACGATATATACACTTAAAAAATAGTTTTTTGTATAGCGCATAGTATTAGTCAGCGAATCCGCGCGGATTTGCTTTAATAGTGACAAAATCTGCGGTCGAATTATTTGTATCCATCAATACGCGACGGCCATTTACGATTTCTTTAGTTTTTCGAATAACCGAATTGGATGAGCGTGCTCCACCTTCTACTGCTATCCAGCCGGCATCACTTTGCGCCGTAAATTTTTTAGGATATGTGGTCGTGGTTGATGATGATTGAATTTCAACCGCATCGATAATATTCGTGACAGGTATTTGTACATACATACCATCAGTTCGTTCGCGACCATCAGCAAATGGTAAGTCGTAGCTTTTCCAAGATGCTATCGGACCCATATTCTGATCTCTAAATATGATGTAACTATGCTGCCCATTAGAACTTAAGATAAGATCTGTAGCATTACCAGCTCTGCGATGTACTATTACATTTGGCACATTTGGATTATCGACGTCTGATGCAATTGGGCGGCCACGGTCTACATATGGAGCATAGTAAGCTTCGAAATCTGCTTGGCTCAGATCTACCGTGAGTTCAGGATTTTGGATTGATATACCAACACCATCAGTTCCTTGATATGGTTGTTTGTGGTTTACCGCAGTAGCAGCTATCACAATGCTTTCGCCCGGACTTACTGGATACTGCTCACCATTGCCTGGCAGCTGCAATATTGTTCGAGCGTATACATAATCTGAATTAGCATGGATATTCGTTGGCATCCCAAAAGAACGTGACCAGTCATACTGACCGCTACGTGCTTGATAAGCATAGGTAGTATTAGCTGAGTTGGCTCCGTGCGCTTCTGCAAAATACAATTGGTCAGCGTACTGAACCGTCTCAGAGTTGTTAAAGATTTCTATAAAGTGATCACGGAAATTGGCTCCTTTATTTGCATCGGATCCGGCATAATAAATCTGCTTTATCACTAAAGCACCATAAGTGCCATTACTCAGTTCGACGGCGAATGATTTTTCGGAATTGAGGTTTACATCATATGATTCGAGAGCGCTACTAAATATCACATCAAACTCTTCGCTCAACCCCGAAACGGCATTGAAATTATCGACTGCATATGTTTTAGTGCCTTGAATAGTATAACGACCGGGAGCAAGATTAGGCACCTTCACGCGACCTTGAACATCCGTCTCGCCCTTAAAAACTTCCTTACCGGCTAAATCAAAAACTTGAATGGTAATTTCGCTGAGTTCTAATTTTTCAGAATAGGTGCTATTAACGTAAGATGCCATTATATCGATACTAACGGATTGATTTTCTGGCGAGACGTCTTTTTTACATGCTATGGTACTTAATAGCGTAAAGCAGATCATAATAAGTTGGATAGATTGTTTCATTTCTTATTGGAATAATAATGTTTGTATAATGATATAGAGAATTGTAAGTCAGTCGTCAAAGCCGCAATCGCACCTGTGCACCGTACGTGGGTTTGCTGTTAGGAATGATCAATGTATTATCAGACCTTAAGTATTGCGGACGGTAATTGAATACATTGTACACATTGAACGCTACGGTAAGACGCTCGCTAATATCCTTCGATAGATTTAAGTGAAAATTACTGTATACACCAGGCTGGTTTTGATTGTTTAATGATTCCTGTGTCTGTAATAGATGACGATATTGGCTATTTTGTGGATCAAATGCAGGAATAGTTACAAACTCACCTCGCTCCGTATAATACCCGGTCGGAATACCATCACTTGCGCGCGTATTTGTTTTGTTTAAGATGTTGAACTCTGCCGTGAAGTTTACGAGTAACCTAGCTTTTGGAATGTGTGTGCTTGTCGTTAGTGCGGCGTTGCTTACCACCGTATTTCGTACTCGCGCATCATAAACTCCTGTAACAGCGTATCCAGCATCAGTACCTGGGTTGGTGAAATCTTGCATCACTTGTAATGGCTGTGCTTTGGTATACGTTAACCCACCGCGTATATTGAATACTGTTTGAATAGGTGACCACTTTGGCGTACTGAGCAACACCTCGATTCCTTGATTCCAAGATTTATTGCCATTTACAAACTCATTGCGTGTGAGTCGATGATTTTCTGTACCTTCTATCACGTAAGGTACCTCTGCAGTAGGATCTGGATTAGTTTTGTACTGATCTAAGGTCGTAACCTCGAACCTACGAAACGTACTGATGCCATTATAACTACGTTTGTCGTATATATTCATCGCCAATCGAAACCCTTCAGATGCATAAATCGCAGAAAATTCCAGTTGCTGTGATTTGGTTGGTTTTAATGCATTATTGGTGGGTACATATTTATCCACATGAAGCAAATAAAGGCTATTAGCCGCATCTACAGCGCCTGTTTCGGTCACGGCAGTATATTGGAAAAGAGGGATTTCGTAATATACCGGCCCTGGGTACAACTGAGCAAGCGCTGGTGCCTTACTCGAAAAGCCATAAGCCAATCCCAATCGCCAATTTGGATGTAACTCGTACCGGATATTAGCACGTGGCGAAATGGTTACAAAACGTTCAAAAAAATCCATCCTTGCACCTGTCCGCACATGCAGTGGTCGGTCGGCTACAGCTATTTGGAAAACATCTTCGACGTATAAACCCAATTGCTGTTGTGCACGTATCTGCGTATAATCATAATATCGAGCTGAGCGATTGCCCGCCGTAGCGGCAGATGATAAACTATTGGGACGAGAAGGATCGACGATCTGCCCTGCCCCATTGTTTTTCGAATAATTGTAATTCGCACCAAACTGTAGTTGATGTGATACATCGCCGGTATAATAGTGGCCTGTAAGATCTACACGAGCAGTAAAATCGATTGGTTTGCCTTCAATATGGGATACCGACGTATAAGTTCCCGGCCCATAAACACCTTTGGCAACACCTACTTCAGTAGCGTCAGAATATATCACAAAAGTACCATTCATTAATTGCTCTTTGTAGGTATTTTGATACGATTGGCCATACCGCATATTGAGACCGATGTTACTTATAAAACCGTGATCTATACGATAATTAGACCGATTTGATACACTAAAATTATAGGTTCTGAATCGTACAAAAGTGCCGGTTGGGTCATCAGGATCTTGCAAAACATTATCGAGATTACGATTATAATCAACAGCAAGTGTATTGGTAAACGCGCGTTCGCGCCCGCCAGCAATCGTCCACATCGCATTGCCGCCCCATCGATTATAAGCTTTGAGCTTATCGCGATTATCCTCAAACGAACGTGTAAAATTTGCACCAAAGGAAATACCGCCAAACTTCTTAGTCTGAAATCCTTTGTTCAAGCCATAAACCGTAGCATTATCACGCAATTGCATTTGAAAATGCAATGGTGAACTTCCAGCCATCCGGTTGATGATGATAGCGCCATCGGTCAAGTCGCCATATCGTGCAGAAGCAACACCAGCTACAATCTCTACACTTTCAATATTATCTGTCGTAATCTGTCGCAGATCCAAACCACCAAAAGCGTAATCGCCTGAATAGTTGCCCGGCGAGTTTCCACCTCCCTTTAAACCGGATACACCTCCAAACACATTCGCATTTTCCATACCTGTCATACCAGCGTTACGAGTTTGCATATTTGCATTATTCGATATTGCGACACCGTCCATGATGAGTGCAACACCGAACGAATTATTCAACGCAAAAGCATCTCTGGATGCTGCCGAGCTCGTCGCATAATTAGCTGTACGAAGGTTAGCTTGTTGTACCCGCTGTAGTGAGGGAGCTTCTATTTTTTTGCCTGGTACAAGGTTTAGTAAATCGTTCAAACTTAAAGCACCAGACTGCAATATCACTTCACGATTGATATAAATAGAACTATTGCTCTCCAATCGCTGATCTGTTGTCGGTGCTACAGCTATTTCTTCCAATCCCATACTTAAGATGGGCAAAGTCACATCATCCAATTGGCGCTCGCCAGGTGATAGCTCAACGTTCAAACGCTGCTCCTGTCTTCCCAGTAATGAAACGATCAAGATTTCTTGGCGTTTTTTTGCAGCAAGATATTGAAATCGAAATTCTCCATCTTCTCCGGTAATGAACCGTTGATCCATCGACGGCAAATAGACCGAAACAGATTGCAATGCCACTCCTTGCTCGTCGATCACGCGACCAGATAAGACACCCACACGCGTTGGTTTCATGAGAATGTGCTTACCCGACAATTGCAATTCTACTAGCGCAACCCGCTCTATCGCTTTCAATACCGAGTGTAAGTTTCCATGGACATCTAGAGAAATTCGTTTATTCAGCGAGATCCGTTGTTCATCGTACAAGAAGGTATAATCGACCTGCGCTTCCACTTGTTTCACGACTTGCCGAAGGCTTAAATTTTCGGCTTTTATCACGATGTTTTGTTGTGCATTGGCCTGACTAGTACATAGGCATAGAATGCACAATAATCTGTAGAAATACCTCATTTTAATGCTTCTGTACATGTACAATATTGTTCTCTAAGGTGAAGCTGTAATCGGTGGTATAGGAAAGGTGATCCAAAACATCTGAAAGCGGCTCTTGAAATATTATACCCGAGAACTGGATATCAACCTCAGCACTTGAATTCCATCTTACACCGTATTTTCTAGTCAATTGGTTAACAACTTCCTTGTAGTCTGCATGATCAAAAACAATCATTCCATTGGCAACCTGTCGTTCTTGTTGCGTATCAAAAGATTGTACCTCTACCGACTGCGTGTTTTTATCCAATACGAAAGCTTGTCCTGGTACGAGGGCTTGTTCTGTACCTCGATGAGCAATCACTACCTTACCGTTGAATAATGCTACTTTTGTCTGATTATCATGATCGTAGGCATGCATGTTGAAAGATGTACCCAACACGCGTACAGACAATTCTTCGGTATGAATGATAAACGGTTTTTTTGCATCATGTTTTACATCGAAAGAACCACCTCCATTTAATCTCACTTCCCGAATAGTGTCCTCGAAAATTTCGGGATAGGAGAAATGAGACCCTGGAAACAACTTCACGGCTGTACCATCCGCTAAAGCGATATGCATGATTTTTTTTTCAGGTACAAGTTGAGTTACCCACTCCACATATTTAGAATCCACTATCGGGTTGTGCTCGATTTGTCGCCAATGCTGAAGAAGAAGTACGCCAAAAAGCAATACGGCTGCTGCCGCAACAGACGGACGAAACCATCTATAAAACCGGGATCGTACTGGCACTTTCTGTGCCGTAATATGGTCAATCAGGCGTGTTCTTTCGGTCTCAAGCTCCTGCTCTGTAGGCTGGTCTGCCAGTAACAACACGATCTGGCGAGCCTCGTTTGCGATATCTGAATATGCCGGATTTCGCGAAAGCCAATCTTTCCAATACGCCGAATCGTCCGCATTTTTATCTAAACAAAAATTCACGAATGAGTGATCGGAAATTAATTTTTCTATTGTAGGATCTACCATGTGATTGTGTTACTATATAGAGTAGTGGCAGAAGGAGGCAACTTTTACCTATTTTTATTTAGAAAAAATCAAAATAATCATCTTTAGCGTCACGATATCCATGCGCATGCGCTTTAGCGCTTCATAGATAACATTGTAAACTGTACGTACAGAAGCGTTATCTAGTGCGGCAATTTCTTCGTACGACCGTTCTTCAAAGAAGCGCAATTGGATGTATCGGCGCTGTTTTTTCGTTAGCTTAGCGAGTGCCCGCTGTAGTCGTTCGTGCATATCCAATACGTGCTCAATGGCGATGCGCTGTGCTTCGACAGATTCTTCTGCCGGTTCTTGCAGCAAATCTTCAATGGGAGTGTAAGCCACTTCAATCTGACGAAGGATTATACGCTTGAGCCACGTAAAAAGATAATATTTAGGGTCAACTTTGGTGTGTGGTAGTCGCTCACGGCGCTCCCACAATTCGCAAAATAAAATATGAAGAGATTCTTTTACAAGCTCCCGATCCCGCCGTATTGTCATTCCATAGTGAAACAAAGGCGTATATATGCTATCATACAAATGTAAGAAGCTTGTACGATCGCCTTTTATGATGTTTAACCACGTATCTTTCATAGATGTGGCAGCAAATATATGTATTATTTATAATTATTCTAAATTAAGATGTTGTAATAATTTTCACAGCCGCTTCAAGCACAAAAAGGGTGAATATCGTACGATATTCACCCTTTTTGTGCTTAAAGGCATACTTATAGATGCATTTGTTGCACTGCCCTACTGGATCAAGATTTCGTCTTGGTGGGCCTCACTTCTATTTTACTTGGTAATACGTTAGGATTCATCTGCAAGAGATCAACAATCATCTCGCCCAGATCAGATGGTTGAATCTTCCATGCATCTTCTTCGCTTGGTGTATGATCAGCGAAGTGCGAAGTTACTGAGCCCGGCATAATGGTAGTACATTTTATGTCGTGACTGCGCAGATCTAACATCGCAGCTTGCGTAAAGCCAACTACGCCAAACTTCGAAGCATTGTAGCCAGCTCCGTTAGCAAAAAAATTAGTACCCGCCAATGAAGCAATAGATATATAATATCCCTTTTGCTGTTTCAATTGATCGACGGTAGCTTTTAAGGTATGAAATACACCCGTCAGATTAGTATCAATCATGGCGTTCCAATCATCGAGCGATAGCTGATCAATCGGTGCAAACTTACCTACGCCGGCATTTGCGATCACTACATCTAATTTGCCAAAAGTAGCTACAATTTCTTCCACTGCTTTGACTTCGTCTTCGAACTTGGTGACATTTGATTGTAAGGCTAACACATTTTCACTGCCCAACGATTTCTTTGCTTTTTCTACATCTTGCAAGTTGCGACCCGAAATGGCTACTTTTACACCATTCTTAACCAATACTTGTGCAATGCCATAACCAATTCCTTTTGTACCACCTGTTATATAGGCGACTTTATTTTCTATCTTTTGCATATATATGTAATGTTTGTTGACAATAAAAACATAAGATTAGGATAAATTGTGTGATATCATTTTTCGTGGATCAATTATTTGAGATCCTATGTCATGCCGCCTTTAACGATGTGAGAATGTGCAATTGGCAATTCGAACCAAAATGTACTGCCTTCGCCAGTCGCACTCTCTACGCCGATGCGCCCAGCGTGCCTGTCTATGATCTCTTTACACAAATATAAGCCAATACCAAATCCTGAGATATTTTCAGTTTTTGCACCGATTACGCGATAAAAACGTTCAAATATATGTGATTGATCTTTAGCTGTAATTCCAATACCTTGATCTTTAACACTTACACGAACCCAGCCATTATTATCGCTGCAGGATACGTGTATTTGGCTATTATTGGGTGCATACTTTACGGCATTATTGATAAAATTAAGCAGTACCTGCTCAAGTTTATCTTGATCTGCAAAGATCATAATAGGCTCTGCAGGCTGAAATAATATTTTGTGACTAGATATGGTCGCTAATGATTCTTCTTCGACAACCTTAATAATTTGAGCCATATCAAAATAGGTTTTATTAAGGTATATCTTGCCTTCTCCTGCCCGAGCTACGTCCAGAAAGCCCGTAATCAGTGTCGTCATACGATTTACTTGTCGAATAGCTTTTGTCGTTAAATCTGCCGTAAATTGGTCATTATTCTTTTTCGATTTCCAATCTAAAATTTGAACGTAGCCCTTCAAGGCTGTAAGAGGAGATCGCATTTCGTGACTTACGATACCGATAAAATCTTCCTTAAGCTGATCACTAGCTCTTCGTTCGGTGATATCGATCATGATGCCATAAAAATGAATATCAGTACCCATGCTTGGATCAGATACTTTACCCACGGTGCGTACCCATCGCATCTCATTATCAGATTTTCTAAATATACGGTACTCTTCCTCAAATAGTATATGGTTTTCGATCGCATTATGCATCGCATCCCATATGCGCTCTCGGTCTTCTTGAAGCGTGTCAAAACCTTCTTGAACCGTTACAATCAAATCATCTGTAAATCCAAATAATTCTCTGCAATAATTATTCACTTCGATGATACCTGTACTGATATTTATATTAAATGTACCCATCCGGGCAGCCTCAATACTCAATCGTAGGCTCTCTTCTTTTTCTACCAGCCTTTTATTCAGTCGGGTTAAATTTTCTTCTGCACAACGTAAGTTTTCATTCGTAGCGACAAGTTCTTCATTGAGTGCTATATATTCCTCATTTACTGTACTGAGCTCCACATTGGCTTTTTGCAACTGAGTACGGCTTTGCTCTAGTAACTGACGTGATTTAACTTTCTCTGTGATGTCAGTTATGGTTGCGATGATCGCTTCTGGATCGCCCTCTGAGTTGCGCAAAGGTTTGTATGCCAAGTCGATATAAATTGTGTTTATTTTGCCATCGACCTCCGCGATATCAGCTGTTTGTTCTGATATGGCTACAGATTCTCCTGTACGCAGAACTTGTCGTAGCAATTCTGGAAAAGTTTGCTGCACCACTTCCGGAAATACATCCGTTAGTTTGCGTCCAATGACTTGCTTGGCAGATCGAGTCCAGATTTTAAGCATCGGATCATTCGCAATTTCAATGACTAGATCTTCGCCTCTGATGATGCACATACCCGCTGCGGCGTTCATGACCATTTCACGCATTTGCAGCGCACTTTCCTCAATCAGCATTCGTGCCTGAACTTGATCTGTAACTTCCACAGCCATATCAATAATACCCGTCACTTCCCCATTTTCAATTAATGGTGCATAGGTGAAGTTAAAGTATCCTGTTTCCAGTTTTCCATTACGATTCAAGCTTACTGGCGTATCATGGCGCGTCACAGATTGGCCTGTTGTATACACTTCTTGCGCCAATTCATAGACTGGCTGACCATTCAATTCGGGAATTGCCTCTAACAGCGGTTTTCCTACTACATGACTATCTTGGTTGAGCAACTGTAGCATCGCAGGATTAATAGCATCGATCAACATATCGCGACCGCGAAATACCACGATGGCTGCGGGCGACTGCTCAATGATTAACCGCAGACTGTCTGCACTTTCCTTGTTATTTTGGCTAACTAGGATATTCTCGCGATGAGCAATCTCCAGATCCAACAACCGCTTCCGCAGTATTAATTTATTAATAACTTGCTTAGTTAGCGTTTTCAGTGCCTTTTTTTGCGTTTCATTGAGCTTACGAGGTGTTCGGTCTATTACACAAAGTGTACCCAACGGAAACCCATCTTCATCCACAAGCGGCATACCCGCATAAAATGATATGTATGGATTACCAGTAACTAATGGATTGTCTCGAAAACGCGGGTCCAAGTTTGCGTCCTCTACCTCCATTAGTTCATCTGGTTTTAGTATGGCATGTGCGCAAAATGACTGCGATCGGTCAGTCTCTCTTACAGTAAGCCCCCTATGCGATTTAAACCACTGTCTCTCCGCATCAACAAAACTAATCAAGGCAATTGGCGTTTCACAAATCGCGGCAGCCAACTCGGTTAGTTCTTCGTAATCATCTTCGACAGCGGTATCTAAGATGTGGCAAGAATTAAGCGCGGCAAGACGCTCTTGTTCATGAATTGGATTTTTAAGCATAGAAACATTTCCGTCAAGCTATCAAGCTTAACAAAGCTACGCATAATCGTTCGCAGTTTAGATGGATTTTCAAACTGCCATCACAATGTTTTAAATTCTTTTTTGGAGATCAACATTCCACGCTAAAAATGGTTAAAAATTCGACATTCTACAGCACGAATGTGAACAATTATACCGCACAATATCCACGATAAGGGGATAATTTTATACTGCAAAAAGTTCAAAAAGTAGTAGGTTCAGTACGCTAGAATGTTACAATTAAGAAGCACATTGTGGCAATTTATCTGTTATAACCATCAAAATTATCACATATTAAAAAATGAAAACTTAGGGGTGATAAAACGTTTTATCTATCTTTAAACACACATTAAAGCGCTTTTTCGGAGATTGTCATCCAAAAATTAGCAATAAATTTCTTGCTTAAACAACAAAATTAACATACATTTATTGTCAGTACGACAATTAATAATAAACCTATTCAGTACATATCAGCAAATATGTACTACAAATAGTGCAACTACTGACAAAGAAAACCTGTAAAAGAATTGTGTATGGTAGACGATAATGTGGATATCCGTAACTATGTTGCGAGAATTTTTGAGAAGGATTTTCAGGTCTTTGCGCTTTCCGGTAGTTCCGATGCCGAAAAATTGATTAACAGCATCCAACCGCTCGGCGCACGCCGCGATGAACTTACGAGAGAAATCGCCGAAGTCGAATTAGCCACTCATCCCACCACCAACAAGATGTGGCAGCATACTCCTGTCATTCTGCTTATTGCAAGCTCTTCGCCGGAAACCGATCTGAGTGGGCTACACGTTGATGCTGATAAGGCAGGTACGCAGCCTTTCGACAAAGAATTACTGCTTGCTCACGTTCAAAATTTATTACAGCAGCATGCGCCATCCGTAGATCGACTTTCTCAGCAGCCGCCATCAGAATCTACAAACATTAGCCAAAAGCACGAATTTTTAGCGAAAGTTACTCGTATCGTAGAAGAACATCTTGACGACCCGAGGTTCAATGTTCAGATGCTTGCAGAAGCCATCTCGATGAGCCATTCTAATTTCTACAGAAGGATAAAAGCCATTTCGGGCAAGTCTGCCAATGAATTTATCCGACATATACGTCTTAGAAAGGTTGCCAAACTATTGACCGAGACTGAATACAACGTCAGTGAGGCAGCTTTTGCGGCAGGTTTTAATGACATTAAGTATTTCAGGGCGAAATTTTTAAAGTTATTCGGCATGAAGCCGTCGGAATACAAGAAAAAGCATATAAATATGCATAATAGTGCTTGATCTAGCAATTATATTTGATCGTTAGCGTGGCTTATTACGCTATTATTTAAAGATTAGTGCCCTTCCATGTTATCTATGGAAGGGCACTAATCTTTAAGTGCACATGTAGCAATAACGAGATTGATAATAATCTCTTTTAATTAGCCACTACAACAAAGCCACCGTTTGTCGGGATAGTAATGTTGAAGGTTTTATTTTTAAATTTCGCTGCTTTGGAGGCAACTGTTTTTGCAGCTGCGTCATCAGTAAAAGTTTGCACTATACTATCGCTAAGCTGGGGTAAAGTCACATCTATCGTCTTGGCAGTTGACTCTGCATTAATTCCAGCAATGTACCACTGTTTCCCTTTGCGGCGTGCCATCACCACATATTTGCCGGGGTAACCATCTAGAAACAAAGTTTCATCCCAAGTTGTCGGTACCGATTTCATAAAATCAATCGCAGCTGGGCTCGCATCTGTCAAGTTATTAGGTGTAATGCCAAAGTTTTGAACGGCACTCTGGAAAACAATAGCCGTAGCAATCTGAAAGGTTTCGCTGGTAACTCGTGTTTGTCCACCAGAATTCGTGCGGTTGTGTCGCTTATTAAGTAATACAGGGCCAAAGTCCATCGCTGCCACGCTATTTCGTATGAAAGGATGCAGAGTTGCATTAAATGCTTCCATATCATTAGCTCGCTGCGTAAAAATTAGATTTTCTGAAGCCAATACTGCTTCGCTTGATATAAAATTTGGATACATACGCTCCCAGCCTCTCGGCACTGTGCAGCCATGAAATATGACCGACAAACCGTATTCATTAGCATCCGACAGTATCGCCTCATACAACTGCATGGTTTCCTGTTTATCGCCGCCAAAAAAATCAACTTTGATTCCTTTAATACCAATTTCTTTCATCCAAGCCATCTCCTTTTTTCGCTCGATAGCTTCGTTCATCTTATTTTTTGGTCCTTGTGGCGCATCATTCCAATAACCATTGGAATTGTACCACAATTGCAAACCCACGTCTTTCTGCTTCGCATAAGCTGCTAATTCAGCAATTTTATCACGTCCGATGTTGGTATCCCACCAATTGTCTACAAGAGAAAATTCATAACCCATCGCTGCCGATAGGTCTACAAACTTCTTCTGATCCTCTAGATTAATACTTTCATCTTGCCATTCCAACCAACTCCATGTAGATCTACCAAATTTATAATCTCTCGATGCTTTGTATTTAGCGCCAACTACATCCTGCGTGATCGTGGTTTCTAATATAGGTTTCAAACTCTTGCCAACAGTTAAAGTGCGCCATGGTGTAAATCCTGGCAATGCAAATGCTGGCTCCACGCTACCAAGTCCGTTATTCTCACCGGGCTCCGGAAAAGCGATCGAATATAAACCATTGGCGGTCGGTTCGCTGAGTTTGCTGCCACAATAGTTACCATCCACGCCTGTTTCTGAAACTAAAACCCAACCTTTATCCTGAATTTTAAATAAAGCAGGAAATGTAAAACCGACTCCATAGTGCGAAGGCGCACCTATCGGGGCATCTACCGTATAATCTTCTTCGTAACTCGGTTTTGTTTTCTTCCAACCGACCATCGGCGGCGACTGCGGCGTCAGGAATGTTGTCGTAAAAGCGGGAAATTGAAAACCACTATGCTCCTTTTGTATCACGATATTAGCTTGTTCGCCCTGTTGTGGTATGAAGTATCGAAAAGCAATATTGTGATTACTGACTTGGAAAGTCGTCTCAAAAGCCTGTTTTTCGCTGTTTTCCCATCGACAAACCAATTCATTCGCTTGATAGCGAACGTCGCTTCTTTTGAATCTAGATTCGCTGTACTGCTCATCGATCGTCCGCTCTTGCTTTAACACGAAATTAAACTTCTCAGATAGATTGTGTGTGCTAGCGGTCAATCCTAGGGGCGACTTGTCCAGCATCATTTCTCCATCTAAGCGTACAGAATAACTGAGCTTTCCTTGATCTAAATGAAGATAGACCGCCAAACGCGAATCTGGACTGCGCACCATCCACTCTTGAGCTAATACCGGAAATGAAATAGTTAGTAATAAAAGTAAACTGCAAAAAACAGGTTTCATGAACATAAATATAGTAGTTAACGTAAATTTACTCGTTGTACATCCGTATAGTAATACTCCCCAGATAAGTTGGAAAGTACACCTACTCGGACAAATACATAATCTAGATTAGCCAAAGAAGCCGGCAGCGCAGTGCTCATGCTCAAGGGTTGTCCCACTTGAACATCAGCCGCATCCATTTCCACGCGATGTTCAAATCTGCCTTGATCTGTTAGCATAGAGTGGCCTACATAAAGCGCTACTCTGTTCACATTAGCGTTTGGCACCACGCGCCTGATGGAAAACTGAGTATTGAGTGTTGCACCAGCTGCTGAGAATGATTCATTCTCTAACACAAAGTACGGAGTTACTGGAATATCCACAACCGTATTGCCTCGCACGGTCACTTCAACTGTATCCAGATTCCTAGGTAACCAAGGCGCATCGCCATTAGTTACCAATTTGTATGTGCCATCGAATAAGCTAGCAGAAAAATGGCCTTCATGGTCAATAAAGACATCCATCGGCGTTCGTAGCTCATGTCCATCTTCCCAAAGTTGTAATCGGGTTCCACCCGTTCTTACACTAACAGGACTTCCCTCGTAGATGATATTGCCTGATAAAGTAGACTTGGGCGCTACAAAATTATCATATTCGCAGCTCACCAAAAACAGCGAGGTGAATGCTAAAACAGATAGATAGATGCTTGAATATTTCATAATAAAAATCTTTTCTGATCGTGATAAAAACTAGTTAAATGGATTTCTAACAATCTTTGGATTGTTGTTTATCACTCCTTGGTCGATGGAAGCGTAATAGTTGGCCATCCGGAAAAGGCGCGCTCTACGGAAACGTGTAGGACGAATGCGCTGATAAATGTATTGCCCGTTAGTCGGATGCCCTGGGCGCACTACACGATACGGATAAAGCCCGTATACAACAGCATTCTGATCGGTTTCCTCACCGTTCCATACCAAGTGAGCAATGCGCCAACGTTTCAAATCAAAGAAACGATGATCTTCAAAAGCCAATTCGACACGGCGTTCCTTACGGATAATATCCATCGTCAGGTTGGAAATGCTATTTGGTGGGAATCCCGCACGCTCACGCAGTGTGTTGATATAAGCAGTTGCAGGACCAGTTTCGCCCAATTCAAAGGCAGCTTCCGCTGCATTCAAATAGATTTCGCCCATGCGGTACCACGGCCACCAGTTACTAGCTGCGATACCACGTGCACTGGCTCCAGAAGCATCGCTCACCATCTTACGCAAATAGAATCCTGTATTACTCACATCTTGTTGATTGTCTGCAGGACCATCAAAACCAGTCCACAATCCACCATCTGGCGTATAATTATCTCCCAAGCGAGCCGTCGTGCGTAGGTCGTATGCTCCATCTTCCCATACCGCTACACCGGCTTGTATACTGGTATTTCGTCCTTTAAACGTTGTACCTGCATAGATCACTGTGCCATAGAGCCGTCCGTCTTTATTGGCAAAGATATCGGCTGGATTATCATAGACGATGTAATTTCCATTCTGATCACGATCGCGAATCGTACCTGGAGAACCATCTAGATAATCGAAGCTTTCTACGAAGCTCAACGAAGGGCTTAGCGTAGAAGATGATTCGTTATCTTCTGTAGAGCCTTTTATAATATTATCATATGTGAAACCATGTGTCTTCACGCCGGTCTGAAAATCTTTTGCAAAGATTACTTCGGAATCATTCTTAGCATTCAACATCGTGTAAAAATTCTCTCCTTTATTCGGGTTGGCATTGAACAAGCCGTACGATGAATTGGCCATAATAGCGCGTGAAGCCGTGAGCGATTTTTGGTAATAATCGCTAGCCATACTAGCTGGGATGCCTACTTCGCCACCTGGTGTGCTAATGGGCGCTCCCATCAGGTTATTGTATTTGGCGATTGATGCTGCATATAGCATGGATCGACTTTGCAAAGCTAAAGCGGTAACCGTATTGGCACGTGTTCTACTGTTTGCATTAGGAGCCAAATGATCTTTAATCGCTTCGGTTTCACTGTAGATGAAGTCATATACTTCATGCTCCTTGGCCCGAGGCATTTGTAGCGGTTCTGGGTTGCCGCTGAAATCGTAGATCAGCTGTGTGGTCACCAAAGGTACGCCACCCATGCGCTTTACCATCTCGAAGTAAACTGTGGCGCGAATGAAACGTAATTCCGCATTAAAGAGTTGTTTCTGCTCCGCAGTCAAACTTCCACCGAATTGCTCAATGCCATCAAGCGCAATGCTGATATCACGGATCAGTCCATAATCCCAGTACCGGCCGTAATCGTCACCGTACTGGAAATCATTCCGCCAGTTTTGATCGCGATGGCCTGACCACATGGCGTCATCCCCTTCAGACATCCCTCCGGTATTAAATACGCCATGCATGCTTGGCAGACGATTATAATAATTCGCCAAAAGCGACGTAATTAGCACGGGATCATTCCAGAGTTGCTCATCAGTAATCAGGTTTTTTGACGGTCGATCAAACCATTCATCATGTTTACACGAACTCGCCGATAGCGCTGCCGCTATAAGAAATATAATAAATTTAGTCTTCATGTCTTTAATTAAAATGTGATGTTGAAACCTGCCATAATAACCTTCTGCTGTGGATATACCACGGCCGCAGGAGCCGAAATCTCCGGATCTATTTGAAAACGTTTTACGTTATCAAATGAAAATAAGTTAGAGCCATTGACATATACTCTGATTTTGCTCGAACCAATTTTGGATGCTAGCTCTTGTCCGAAAGTATAGCCCAGTTCCATATTTCGTACACGTAGGTATCTTACATTAGTCAACCAGAAGTCGCTATTTCTATGATTTGGCCCCGAATTACCATTACGTATTGCAGGATAATAACCCGGAATCCACTCACTATTCAAATCATAAGGATCAGCACGATGCCAACGATCTTCCAATAGATAAGCAGGCGAATTACCGCCACCATGTAATGCATTACGCAATTCGTAATCCTGATTCCAAGATTGTAGTGCGCCTCCAGCAAAATCTAGATTCAAATCAAATCCTTTATAATTCAATCCGATACGTCCGCCAAAACTCAACATCGGTGCCCAGCCTGTAGGATAGCCGATTGGACGCTCATCCAAACTGTTGATCACGCCATCACCATTCACGTCCTTATAGATAAAGTCGCCCGGTAGTTGTGTCCGATTATTTTGCCCATCGTTATTGATCGGGTGATTACGGATTTGTTCTTCTGACTCAAATCGGCCCTCGACCTGATAGCCCCACCAAACACCACCCCAGCGATCTTCAATAGAACTCCGGTATTCGTTCCAAGCGCTACCAAACCTCGGCTTGTAGGTTTCGATACTGCGATATCTTGAATAGGTCGCATTTGCACTCACCACGTATCCTAACTCACCTACGTTACTACTATAGGTTAGCATCCCCTCAATACCGTAGTATCCATTTTTACCTAAATTTTCTGGTGGCAATCCATAGCCGATTTCGGATGGAAGTAATACATCATAGCGTTGTGCAGGTGTTCCAGAACGGATAATCTTGAACGCATCGGCCGTAAAGGTCAACTTATTGTCGAACATCGCCAAATCCATAGCGATATTGTAATTGGTATTCTTCACCCAAGAGAGATTGCGGATTGGTAATCCACGAGGTTGCAAACCAGGGACGTAGGCTCCGTCCAAAATCGCATTACCTTGATTCCAGTTGTATCCTGCTAAATAGCCGTGCATAGATACGCCTTGCTCCAAACCGGTTTGGCCAACAGAGAAACGAAATTTCAAATCATTAACTGTTCCTTTCAAGCTTTCGAAAAATGCTTCATCCGATATACGCCATCCTGCGGACATACCCGGAAAAATTCCCCAACGATTGTCTTGATAATACAGGTATGAACCGTCGTATCTACCGAGCACTTCTAAAAGGTATTTACCTTTGTAGTTATAATTAATCCGTCCGATATAACCGGCACGTGCTTCATAATCCCAGCCGTCGCCATAATTATTCAACTGATCCAATTGCTGCAGCGGGATATAATTATTGGTAGGATTAGATCCCACAGATTCATAATTACGCTCCCAGTCCGAGCGCTCGTATCCCAAGGTAGCTGCGAGGTGATGATCGCCAAAATCTTTTGCATAGTCGAGTTGGAATTGCGCATATCGTGCTACGACTTCGCGCTCGGTCTGGTAACGCCAACGCGAGTCGGTACCGTGAGTACGGTTGTACGCATCGTTGGCACGATCGTAGGTAAATACATCATACGAATATTGGAAACCATCGAATTTGTTATTCGTATAATTATACGACACCGTTCCTTTGGCCGACAGTCCAAAATCCGTTTTATATTGTGCAAATAAATTCACATTCGCATTTCTATATAGATTATCCTTATAACCTGCGATGTCCCGACTGAAGATCGCTGGGTTATACGCGAAATCATTCACATGATTGGGGTATAGCGGATTGTCATTCGCGTATGGCCCTACCGTTGGTCTGTTTCTAAATAGCGCAAGAAAAGATGAGAAATAGCCATCGCCACCTGGCAGACCTACATCCTGACTGTACTCTTGGCGACCGGATATTTGCGTACCCACGGTCAATCCTTTTAGGATAGTGGTTTCCAAGTTGGCCTGTAGGTTCGTGCGCTTGTAAGAGAAATCTTCCATCATGGCATCCTGATTCAGGTTACCTACAGAAAGGAAATAGTTGGAGTTGGCACTACTTCCATTGATATTTGCATTGATATAATTCTGTGGGATATTTTTGCGCACAATCATATCATAGTAATCATAACCTTGATATCCTGCTTCGGTGCCCGCTTGCCATTTTGCCAGTTCCTCCGGCGTCATCACAGCAGAAGGATTGCCACCTTCATTTTGCGCCGTTTCTACCAGTGCGCGGGTATATTGAGCCGCATTGGCCAATGTTGGGAAACGTGTTAGATTTTGCCAGCCCATATAGCCATTAATATTCACGCGAACGGACTCGCCTTTGCTGCCTTTTTTGGTAGTCACGAGTACCACACCGTTGGCCGCACGCAAACCGTAGATCGCTGCCGAAGCATCTTTCAGGATAGTGATGTTTTCAATATCCTCGATGTTAAGCGCATTAAAAGCATCTTGTCCAGATACATTGGAAGATCCTACCCAATCGTTTCCTGTTTGTCCGCCATAAGGAACACCGTCGATCACGAATAGCGGATTTCCCATATTACGGATTTCCAATGCCGCACCACGACCAGGTCGCCCATCTTGCGCACGCACGGAAATACCCTGTATTTTACCAGCCAATGCGCCAGCTGTCGTGGTCGAAGATGTGCGAACAATTTCTTTCGCATTGATATCACTCACGGCACCGGTCAGGTTTCGACGAGATTGAGTACCGTAACCCACGACGACGACATCATCAATGGTTTGATCGTCATCTTCCAAGGTGATATTAAAGGAAGAACGGCTGCCAATTGCAATTTTTTGTGTTTTGTAACCAATAAAAGAGATGATCAAAGTCGTTCCCTCGGTGCGAAGCTCGAATTGGCCGTCTTTATCTGTTGTTGCGCCATCAGTTGTTTTTTCTGCGCTGACGCTGACGCCTTGTAATGGGGTATTATCTTCTTTCACTACGGTACCACGTAGTACGCGCTGCTGTGCAAACAAAGAATTTGCGCAACATAAAAAAAGACAACATAGAAGAATCTTTAAGTCTTTCATGTAAGTAGAAATTTAGGTTTGTTCGTAATTAGTTAGACAAATATTCAACTTCTAAATTGCTTTGGCAGGGGTGGAATTGGTCAAAAAAGATGGTGTAATATGCCGTCATTACAATGTTTTTTAGGCTTGAATACTGAGCTTTCCTTGTCATCAAACAATTCGATAAAAATCGCCTTAAAGGGATCTTTACTAAACCACTAATATTAAACCCTTTACATACAGAATTTTCGACTTTTTAAGAGCAATACATAATTATCCACCCCTATCGATGCAGAAAATACCCCTCTTAATGTATTTGCTTTTAATGTAACTTGCCTAATAATATTAATGACCACTTAAAATCTAATAGTCAGTACGCTCTTGATACGGTTTTCTATTCTTCATATCTATTAAATTCACCTATTTTATTCTTTTTTATAATGAGATTTTCTATTCGAATGCTACTGGTCATCATTCTTTTGCAGATCCAACTGAAAGAACCTGCCCAAGCACAATCTGCAACTTATGATGGCTATCTTTTTGCTTATTTTGAAGGCGATGGAACACCCGCGCTTCAGGAACAATTGCGCTTTGCAGTAAGTCATGATGCGCAACATTGGTATGCATTGCATAACAATCAGCCGATTTTGAATTCATCTGATATTTCAAGTACCGGCGGTATTCGAGATCCTCATATTTTGCGAGGTGCCCAGGAGGATGGATTTTATCTGACTTGTACGGATATGAATACCGTAAAAAACGGCTGGGAAACTAACCCAGGCATTGTGTTGCTACATTCTAATGATCTAATTTCGTGGAAATCGTCTATTATTGACCTTGCAAAACTATATCCAAAGGAATTTGGCTCGGTAAAATGGGTATGGGCTCCGCAAACAATCTACGACCCTTCCGTTGGAAAATACATGGTTTATTTTACGGTGCGAAAGTACGAAAATGAAAAATTAGACTTTTATTACGCTTATGCGAATGCTGATTTTAGCGGCTTGGAAGAAATGCCAAAGTTATTATTTGCTCCCACCTATGGTGGAATAGATGGAGACATCATTTTCGAAGATGGTGTCTATCACTTCTTTTATAAAGGCAATACCAAGGATAGCCTTGGAAAAGAATTTGAGAATGGCATCAAAAAGGCAACCAGCTACTCCCTACTTGGGCCATGGAAAGAAGAGCCGCGATATCTGGATGTGTATGCCAACACGAAAACTTCGGTAGAAGGATCTAGCATCTTTAAATTAAATAATGCTGACGAGTATTATCTCATGTACGATTTATATACTTCCGGTAAATACGCCTTTCAGCGTAGCCGTGATTTGGTTAATTTCAGTGAAAATGCTGAGTTTTTTGAGAAAAATTTTCATCCTAGACACGGCAGTGTCATTTCCATCTATCAGGCCGAAGCTGCCCGACTATCTGCAAAGTGGAGTGGTGTTCCCGATGAGTTATTAAAAAATACATATTAAAGCAAAATAAGCTGTTTTTTTGATCGCGAATAGGCGCTCAAAAAACAGCTTATTTTATTATACATTCTATTAGATTTGACCGACTTAACTTTCGTGCTGCCAGTAATTCTCCAATTGCGTTGCCTCTGCGGCCGTGAGATGGATGACGGCTCCATGCTTGGGAGACACGAAGTTCGTGGTCTTCATTGCGCCTTCATTGAAACGACCTAAATTCGTAAAGGTTTTAAAATCTTGGGTTTCACTAAACCCAAAATTGTGCGGATTAATTCCATAAATATCATACATCAGCACCCATTTTTCTTCTCCAATCCGTTTCCAGACCGTCGGTGCTTCGCAAGCCTGTGGTTCTGGATCGTACCAGCTTGGATCGTATGCATATGCACCTACTAAAGAATTAGAAACTGCCTGTTTGATACCCGGAATACCGTCGTGTGAGACATAAAACAAGTGAAACTGATCATTCACCCGAGTAATATCTCCATCTATATTAGCGATATTGTATTGTGGATGCTGAAATAGTAAACGCGGCGGAGAATCCATTGCTGTACATTCTTTATTAAGGAAGGAATAATACATTTGACTCAGACCATTTCGGAACCGCAATGTAAAATACACCATCATCTGTTCGTTTTGCTCATCGTAAATAAGTTGAGGTGCCCAGGCGCAGCCGATACCTTCCCAACCAGGAAATGCCTGATCAACCGCTATTAGCGTGTGAGTCCAATGAATCAAATCAGGAGATTTCATCAGCACCAAATTCTTATTATTCCCCCAGCCAAATTCTCTTCCATCACGTTCCCATTCGGTAGATCTATATCCTTTTTGTTGCCCAAATATATGTAGATCTGTCATTGCCATATAGAAATAACCATCCGGACCGCGCGTAATATAGGGATCACGAATACCTTTTTGCTCGGCAATACTATCACCTGCAATCACTGGATTTCCCTGATTCACATCTGAAAAAGTATAACCATCCTTGCTAAGCGCAAAATGAACGCTGTGTGTATCATCTTTGAAATACACCATCAAGTAAGCTGCCATATCGCTTTCGGAGGGCACTGGTTGCTGAGCGTACAAATGTGTCAATAGCAACATCAAGAACAGGGTATATCTATAGCGCATAAATCTCTTAATCCAACGTCAAAACCACAACTGAAAAAGGCGGTAATTCAAGCGACAACTGCTCTTCTTTTTGCGTAAAATCTTTATACGCTACTGGCTGAATTAGATCTGGTTTTTCAAACGTGTTATGATCATTTAGGCTTGCCGATTTCAAGATTCTTCCCGAAATATTTTTTGCTTTTTTACCAACATTCATATCCACACGCTGTGCTTTAGTAGCATCGATGTTTACGATACTGATGTGCGTCTTTCCATCTTTGCCTACTGATGCGGAAGCATGTACTGCTGGTAAAGTTTCGCCTTCAAAAGTATATAACGCGCTTTCTACTGATAGCGGAATCAACTGCGCGTCCTGATGCACCTTGTACATTTCCATAACGTGGTACGTTGGTGTGAGGATCATCTGCTCATCTTTGGTAAGAATCACTGCTTGCAGTACGTTGATAGTTTGTGCTAAATTGGCCATGCGCACACGGTCAGAATGGTTATTGAAGACATTCAGTGTTACGCCGGCAATCATGGCATCACGCATCGTGTTTTGCTGATACAGGAAACCAGGATTAGTACCTTCTTCGACTTCGTACCAACCACCCCACTCATCTACTACCAAAGCAATGCGTTTTTTTGGATCATACTTATCCATAATAGCCGAGTGCTTGCGTACTAATTCATCCATTTTCCAAGCGGACTGCATGGTTTTGAAATATTGTGTATCCGAGTATCCAGTCGCAGGCCCTTTACTATTCCATTCTACATTCGCATAGTGGTGCAAAGCCAATCCTTCTACCAGATTATGCTTGATGTTTTTCATAAGTGTTTCTGTCCACTCGTAATCGTCTACGTTCGCTCCAGATGCAATACGAAATAATCCGCCGGTATTTGTCCAATCGGACATAAATGTGGCGTACTTGCGATACACATCGGAGTAATAAGATGCTGTCATATTGCCACCGCAGCCCCAAGCTTCATTTCCTACACCCCAGAACTTTACTTTCCAAGGTTCTTCGCGACCATTTTCACGTCGTAAATCGGCCATCGGACTTTCGCCACCATGATTAGCGTATTGCACCCAGTCGGCCAACTCCTGTACTTCGCCGCTTCCGACATTTCCAGACAAGTATGGTTCTGTTTCTAGCAACTCGCACATGTTAAGAAAATCGTGTGTACCAAAACTATTATCTTCCGTAACGCCACCCCACCAGCTATTTACAATCGTTGGGCGATCAGGCTTTGGGCCGATACCGTCTTTCCAATGGTAGGTATCTGCGAAGCAACCTCCCGGCCAACGCAAGTTGGGAATATGTAATTCTTTTAGCGCAGCTACCACATCATTTCGCACGCCAGCTGTATGCGGAATGCGTTCATTATCTTCGCCTACATAAAAACCACCATAAATACATCTGCCCAGATGTTCGGCAAAATGTCCATAAATATGTTTGTTAATGGTAGTGCCACTAGGCGCCTGCAGCTTGACGCTGGTTTTGTTTTGTTGTGCAAAGCTCCAGTTGCTGGTGCATGCCAGCAGCAGCAGAAGCAGGAATGGTCGCGTATTCGTCTTATTCATCTGTTTATAATTTTCAGTATATAATTTTACACAGCCTGTATGGCTATGTATGAAGGTTAGTGATATGCTTCACACAAAAAGGTCAGTTTTTTTTTAATGACCTTCTCGATACACAAATATCCACAAATAGATCGTAGCAAACGATGGTAATCTATACCAAAATGAGGGGGTAGATTCGGCAAAAATTATATTTTGCGAAATAAGTTTATAGTTAATGGCCGTTAATAGAAAGGGCTCGTGAAACTATAAAAAATAAGATAGCTCGTCATGTGCGTTCATGACGAGCATCAGCACTTACTGCAGATGATTTAGTAATCGTATTTCTCGACAGATTTTATCTTGTTTTCGCCTTCGGTAAATACCAAAGTTGGCTGATATATTTCTGCTTCTTCTGGAGACATATTGATGAACGAAAGAATGTGTACCGTATCGCCGACTTTAGCATGTAATGCCGCTCCACCATTCATACAAACTTCGCCACTGCCGCGCTTTCCTGGCAATACATAGGTCATGATACGACTACCATTTACCGCATTGTTGATATAAACTTGTTCGTATTTTTTGATTCCTGCTGCGTCTAATAAATCGGCATCAATAGTTATTGACCCATTATAAGCGACATTGGCTTCGGTGACTTTTACTGTATGAATTTTTGCTTTTAAAAGTGTTAATTCCATATTGATATTATATTAGTGCTTGTTTAGTAATTTGATCTGCAATAGGATCGCGATCGACACACATTGCTTGCAGTATATATTGTGTTCCTCTTTGCAAAATGCAGTGCTTTTCAAATGAAAAATGGTATGTAAATCTAAAATCATCGTGCGGAGAAAAACCTTCATTGGCAACCATCGTCTGTGTGTAAAGTAATTCGCCACCTGCATCATACCGTTTTAGCTGATATATCGACTTTTCTAGAAACGTCAGAGCAAACCACGCTCCTTCGCCTATGCCACCAATCCACTGTGCATTACTTGGTATAGATGCTGGCTTTCTGCCGTACTGTACCATTCCTGGAACTTTGTCGCAACCTAATTTTGCACCTCCTTTATGACTAAAATTATCCTTCAGTAAATCGACCTGAAAGCGCAGCGACGCTATTCTACGCATAGGCATCGCTTTGATATGACGCTCATAATAGCAAAAGATATCGTCGATCTGCGTTGCGGCATTTACCACATTGCTGGTCGGGCTCGCTTTCAGCGACTCAGGATATAAAATTTTTCGGCGACGTGGATCATTTGCCGGCATCGCTTCGGTCAATACCTGCGCCACGAATCGCGAGCAACTATTGTGGTTCTTGGCCAATGCACCATAAAGAATAGGACCTGTAGCGACGATTTGATCAGCATAAGCTTCCGCTCTTCGATAGGATATTCCTTTGCAGATAGAGAACAGCGTTCTTCCTCCGCCGTGAGTAGCTTCTTGTTTGACGTAGAGTTCGTCAAAAATTTCTTGTAGATTACTAATCTCACCATGTTGATCGAACGATGCGCTAACCTGTATAATCAGGCGTGGATCGAAGCGCGCCGAGCGAGCACGACCATAACCTCGCGGTACTAGATAACGACCAAAATCAAAATATTTAATCTGCCCGCTCGCTCGCTCTACAAGCAAGATTGCAGCATGCCCGACTCTGAAATTTAAATTTTTAACGATGCCGATACGCGCAAAAAAGGCCATCCATTTTTCGTCGCCACGAGCCGTTTGATCCGGCCATGAAAGAGGAATAAGTACGTCGTTGAATCCGGCTTTATCCATTTAGGCTGTGTGCATTTGAAGTTGATACTTTACTATTTTCAGCATACAACTTGCTGAGATAGCGGCTCCCATGATCAGGGAAAAACAACAAAACGTTGTCATCCGAATGAAACCGCATTGCCGCACTATAGCACTTCAAGCTTGCTAATACAGCTGCACTAGAAAAACCACATCGGATATCGGTATGTTGATAATACCACTGTGCCATATCGATGGACACGTCTTTTTCTACCTGAAATATCTGATCAATCGGCTGCGGATCAAATGATCCCGGAACAAAATTTCTTCCTATCCCTTCGATGGCATCGAATGGCCTAACAGCATTGGGAGCGGTGCGATGCTTTAAGTAGTGTTGCAAGATAGAACCTCGCGGCTCGACTCCCCAAATACGGATCGCCTTTGCTTGCTCTTTTAAGAATCGACCAACACCAGAGATCGTACCTCCTGTGCCAATACCACATAAAAAATGCGTGATCTGCCCGTCGGTCTGTTCCCATATTTCAGGACCTGTCGTCCTATAATGCGCACGAATATTTTGTGTATTATAGTATTGATTTGTGAAATAGGCGTTCTGCTCCTTTGCGGCAAAAGATTGTGCGCGAAACTGCGTCGACTGAAAATCTTGTAAACCATTTGAATTGTCGCACAATTCGATGGATGCACCAGCTTCTTCGAGCTTATCTATTTTCTCTTGCGAACAGCTTTTTGATACAAATATTTTGACCTTGTATCCGAGTTGCCTTGCAATCAGTGCAATGCCTAATCCAGTATTTCCACTGCTAGCTTCGACAAAGGTGCCGCCTGCCTGTATTCGGTTCCGCTGTATAGCATCCTGAATCATGAAATATGCTGGACGATCCTTGGATGACATGCCAGGATTATGGAATTCATCTTTAACAAAGATATTCGTTTTGAAATATTCGGACAAGAAATCGCATTTTCTTATGGGCGTATTGCCAATAGATAATGGTATAGGTACAATGTTATTCACGTTTGGTAGCAGCACGGTAGAGAGTCTTGCTCAAGTTGTATGTTATCCCTAATAACGCAATGAACCACAAATTGTTGCCTTCAAGTAAAATTCAGATGCTGTTTTAACATTTTTTAGGTACATCATATCATCTGATCAAGTATCATAAAATTTCGAAATTCGTAGGGCAGTAAATCTATTCTGAACATTGTGCTACATTTCACTGAACAAAACCTTCTGATGGTAATGATGCCAATCCGTATAAACTAGCGTCCTTGTATCGATTCGATTAGAAGATGGCGATTTTTTTTGCACCTACATTTCTACGTACTTTCGCATTGAAAAGAACTTAGCGGATACTATGATCTTTACCTGCCTGCTGGCCAGACCAAATTTGTTGTGATGTCCACGGCAGCGCAGGATCGGACCAAAACGGATGGTTTTCGGCAAGTCCTAACGGAAGAAAGAGCACAGCAGCCAAATAAGGACTGCCTTGATTGTTATAGAAGTCACCCAAACTTTCTTGCGCGCCATACAAGCCAATGGTTAGCCAGCCGTTCTTATATGTTGATGGGCTTTCGGTCGTTTTGCGCAATACGGCAGTTAAGGCGCTACGTACTTGAGCTGCGGGTAAACTGCTGGGCAGTCGATCGTTAAAAGCCATATCTGCTAAATGGTGAAATGCTGCTCCACGATAAATCACCGACCGACCAGAAGCTGGATACGAGCCATCGACATGAATTAAACGCTCCAAGATCTCGGCGTAGCGTTGGTTTCGTTTTTTGATTTCTGCAAACATGTTATGGTAGCCGTTGGTTTTCTTACCGATCACATCTACCAAGTTGCTTAAGTACGGATGAATCACGTAACTATTGTAATAATCGAATGCGAAATGTTCTCCATCTTTGTATATGCCATCACCTACATACCATTGCTCAAATTGGCGTAGTGCATAATCCACACGCATATTGTCCCAAGAATCGCTATATTTTGCTAAAAAAGCTTCATTCATTGCCGAGAATAATAACCAATTAGAATAGACCGGCAGGAATCGGCGCGTCGAACGAATGGAGGTTAGTAATTTTACTTTGGCTTCTTCGGACAGGTTTTCCCAAATCCAAGGTGCACGAATAAGTCCTAGCGCCAAGAAAGATGCATCGACTAATTGTTGCCCACCGATATCGAAACGCATAAAATCATGTGCAGTAGAATCCAATGCATTTTCAAATCCTTGGATTACCCAAGTTCGATACTGCGCTCGTAGCGCTTGCTCCTCCACACTCCCTCCTTCCAATTGCAACCACGGTGCTATTCCAGAGATAACTCTACCCCACACTTCTAAGTATTGCACCTGAATGCGGTGTTCGCGATTGTCCACGTTGTTAGAAGTGACCTGCGGCATCGTAATTCGTAGGCTGTCTTGTGCCAAACTGCGAATTATAGGACGCACCATTTTATCCATTTCTGCTAACCAGAATAGCCGATCAGATTGTAGCAAGTGCTCCCGCGTGCTTAAACTTTTGCTTTGAGCAAAACAAGAGCAAGAGGTAATCCAGAAAGATGTTATCAGGAGCAGAAATCTATACGTCATAATTCAATAATTTACCGATCTAAGTACTTGTAAAGCTCTGACGCGGCAAGCAAATATGCTCCAACACCAAAATTGGTCGTAGAATTCTGATCCACTACCTGTCCCGGAATAGCTTTTTCTCCGATTGGCTGTACATAACCGACTGAACCATCGGCTTGCACCGCTACTTCTTGCAAATAACGCCATGAGCGATCAATTACGGGAAGATACTCTGATTCGTTTAAATAACCATTATTCATTCCCCAAAGCAGACCGTAAGTAAAGAAGGCTGTACCACTGGTCTCAGGACCTGGCGCATGCGCAGGATCAAGCAAACTTCGTGTCCAATAACCTTCAGGCTGCTGCGCTGCCGCGACTGCGGCAGCCAACTGCTGAAAGCGTTGCTCAAAAAACGGACGGTGCTGGTAATCTTTTGGCAGATCGTGTAGTACTTTGGCTAATCCGGCCAAAACCCAGCCATCGCCTCTTGCCCAGAAATCTCGTTTTCCATTCGCACTTTTGTGCTTTGGGTAAAGGTATTTGCCATCCCGATAATAGAGATGTGCTTCCTCATCAAACATCAGACTATCCGCATACCGAAAATACGTATTCAGTTTTTCCAAGTACAAAGGATTATTTGTGACTTGGTACAATTTTGTCATTACGGGCATCACCATGTACAAGCCATCGGCCCACCACCAGTAATCATTTTCTGGGGTAGACATTTGATACTCCATCACTTCTTGCGCCCGACGGATACGATTTTCATCTGGTTGCAATTGATAAAGATCTATGTAGGTCTGAAAGCAGATTTGCCAGTCGCCAAATAGTACGTAGTCATCGCTTTCTCCATAACTATACTTCCAATCGGCTCTATCATCGGATTTGGCACCTTTCCAATCATTGGATTTTGCCCAGAGCAGGCTATAATCTAAAAAAGTAGCATCTTTGGTGACTTCGTAAGCGGCCATATTGCCAGTATGATAGGCAGCTTCGTCCCAAAATGCCCAATTCTGCGGTTTATTGTTCTGCTGCCAATAAGTGTTGACCAGACGGATCGATGCGATTACATCTTGCTTATCAATCTGATCAATTGCATATTTTTTGCTGGTACAGGCCATAAAAAACATGAAGACAGTCATCCAACCTGTAATTATTTTCCAATTCATATTACATCTATTTCACAACGAAAGGTGAACTTGCAGGTTCACCTTTCATATTCATTTCATCTATTTTATTGAAGCGCTATAGCAACTTCTGCACTTTGCAACCATGGTGCTGATAGTCGTACTTGGATTTTTTCCGAAGGTTTGCCGTTAGCACGTACATAAACCATCATTTTGCCTTTAAAGGCACGCTGTTGATTGTCCGTATAATCGGACATATCGCTATTATTCCCTGCTTCCATACCGAGCAAAGTACCTGGTCCAACAATTTGACACGTAATCTCATCATCCGCCATGGGCACGATTACGCCATCTTCATCGACAATTTGCACACTGATCTGTGCTAGTCCGCCGTCTGCTGCTACCGTTTGCTTAGCGTCTTCGATTACTTTCAGTGCGTACGATCTTTTGCTCGTTTGCAAGCTGTGTCTCACAATTTCGCGACCGGATTCGTCCAAACCAATCACCGTTAGATTTCCCGCAGCGTATGGAATATCCCAATACACGATGCCATGGCGATCATCCGCTGATTTTTCTTCTCCGATCTTACGACCGTTGAGTTCAAGATATACCTTTGGCGCATTGCTGTAGGATACGACGCGTATTTGCTGTCCTTCCTGATAATTCCACACAGGCCAAGCATCCATCGATGGTGCCTGATCTTTTTTGCCACCTTGCTCCGCTTCTAACAAAGACCACGTATCTGTAGCGGCACCGCCGCCTTGTACTGGATATGTACCTAGATAAGCCATCGGTTCGTCTGACCATAGGGATGCACGGTAGTATCCACGTGGTTTCATAAATCCGGCAAAATCCAATAGTCCTGAATAAAATCCTCGGGAAGGCCAACGGCCAGATTCTCCTAAATAATCAATACCGGTCCATAGGAATTGTCCAAATATATGCTCGTTTTCTGTAACGGCTTTCCATGCACCGTAATCGTGGCGATTTTCACTACCGTAAATTACGCGTTCTGGATATTTGGCATGATCCTCAACATAACGCGATTCGGTATAATTGTATCCTGCGATGTCCAATACACCAGGGTACGCCGTTTCGTTGGACATCGCCACGCCTGCTAAACCTGCTGTGATTGGTCGCGATTGGTCGTGTTGGCGTACAACGGCAGCCAATCGCTTAGCAATATCTCCCAATCTCATAGCATCTGGTGCATCTTTACGGTATCCGCCAAATATAGGTTGTGTAAATCCGCTACCCTGCCCACCGTCTAGTACGGGATGCGAGTAAGGATCATTGGGATAATCTACTTCATTTCCGATACTCCAAGCAAAAATAGATAAATGATTGCGATCGCGACGTACCATATCGGCTAGGTCGCGCTCGCCCCACTCTTCGAAATAATCAAAAGCTCCTTGAAAACCTGGTGTGCCAACATTCCAGCCTGATAACCATTTGCGTTTTGGGAATTCCCATTCATCAAATGCTTCATTCATTACCAACATGCCCAGTTCATCACATAAAGCATACAAGCTGCTTGCTTGCGGATTGTGACTGGTACGAATAGCATTCACGCCGATGGATTTTAGCTGGAGCAATCTTCTGCGCCATACTTCAGGATATACTGCCGCGCCTAATACGCCCGCATCGTGATGCAGACATACGCCTTTCACTTTCATTCCAACTCCATTCAGCGCGAAGCCCGTGTTCGGGTCGAATGTATACGTTCGAAAACCAGTACGCACGCTTGATTGATCTACGATCTGACCATCTTGCGTAATGGTGGTCTGCAAAGTATACAAAGTAGGATTATCAAGATCCCACAATTCAGGATCACGTACTTCTAGCGTACTATTTATCGCTTGCTTGCCATTACTCGGAACGTTTAGCTTAGTCGTCTTCTTAGTCACCGTTTTACCAGCAGCATCCACCAAAGTATGTGTTACTTGAACGTTAGCAACATGGTTCGAATGATTTTGTACCGGTGTTTCAATCTTCAATGTCCCTTTGTTTTTATTTACTTCAGGATATACATACAAGCCCCATGGTTCCAAATGCACCTTATTCGCTTGTACTAACCAGACATCCCGATAGATTCCCGATCCAGTGTACCAACGCGAATCGGCATCTTGAGTATGATCTACACGCACAGCTATGGTATTCTCCGCACCATATTTGAGATGAGGCGTGAGGTCGTACATAAAAGAAACATATCCATTCGGTCTTTTACCTAGCGAACGTCCGTTCACAAAGACTTCGCTGCGATTATAAACGCCTTCAAAATAGATATACAACTGCTTTCCTTGCTGGTTGGCATCGACAAAAATTTGTTTGTGGTACCAGCCAATGCCGCCCGGCAAATAGCCTGTAGCACTGGCTAGACTTGGACTGAGCGGTTGCCTAACGCTCCAATCGTGTGGTAATTGCACTGCTTGCCAAGAGCGGTCTAATTTTTCTGTTGTTGCGGCTTCCGCCTGATCGCCAAGTTTAAAATGCCAATCCTTATTGATTTTGGTCGCTTTACCAAAGTCGGCTTGTGCCATTAATTCATTACTACTAGATAATAATAATACGCAAACGCTGATATTGGCGACAAGAAATCTGGTGAATTTTGAGTACATGTTGTTTGTTAAAAGTGGTATTTGTCAGTAAAATATTAATGAGTCGGAACTACCGGCAAGATAAAACCCTGTTCATCAAACCGTAAGGCGTCAATAGCGACTTCTCGGTGAAAACCGGCGGCGTCTCCCATGTTGATTCCATCAGGATACGAAAAACGATGATACACGATATACCACTCGTCCTTGCCCGGAACTTGTATCACCGAATTGTGGCCAGTTCCGTAGATGCCTTGCTGTTCATCCTTTTTCAAGATGAGGTTGTTTTCGGGAATTTGAATTGGTGACGTAGGGGAATCTGCTATGCCATAACGCACGCGATAATTGGGACTCCGAGTATCATCCTCCGACCATAGAAAGTAATATTTGCCTTCACGGTAAATAACATAAACGCCTTCGCGAAACGTACCATCTGTTGGCGTTAGCACTTTAGTTGTATTTGGCTTGAGCGAGATCATATCTTTATTCAGCTCTGCCACAGCCAAATAGCCATTGCCCCAGTACAAGTAATTTTTCTTGGATTTGGGATCGCAAAACACCGCTGGATCGATTTCCTGTCCATTTTGAATACCTTCTGGCTTACTATTTACTAATGGTTTTCCCGAATCGCGGAAAGGTCCTTGCGGATTGTCGGCAACGGCCACACCGATTTTTTGCGCTGCCGAGAAGTAGTAGTAATACTGATATTTCCCTTTGTTATTTTTCTCGATAATCGTCGGTGCCCAGGCATTCCGATCAGCCCACGATACATCTTTTTTCAGATCTAAAATCACACCTTCATCTTTCCAGTTTTTGAGATCGGTAGAGGAGAATGTTTTGAAATAATAGCCACCCCAACCGTCGAATCCATCACTGGTTGGATATAGATAATATTTTTTGTCTTTGTGCGAGTAGATAATGTCTGGATCGGCGTAATAGCCATCCAAAACCGGGTTTTTTGCCGTAGGTACTTCGATACCTGCTGGCGTTCCCCAGCGATCGGTAAGCGCTTTTAATTCTGCACGCGATAGTGGAATAATCGAACCATGTCTTGGGTGAAAATCCATACTTATATCTTCATCTATCACATTAAATCTATCCAGATCTACGCTTTCGCAGAATTGGTATTTGCCTTTACCATATACATCGTACATCAAAATATACTTGTCTGATTGGTTCAATTTAAATACACTGGACCCTTCAACCGCATCTCTGGTCTGCTGCTTGTACCCAGGTTGCTCGATCCATTTTCCAGCAGTCAATGAATCGGTGATCGCAAGGCGAATGCCATTGCCGTGTCCTTCGGTTTTATAAAAAAGGTAGTACAGGCCATTCTTCAGAATGATGTCGCCATCGATACAGGATTTTTGATTTTTTGGAATAAACAGTTCCTTTGGTTCGGCTTCCAAATCGGTAAAATCTGTATTCGCGTAAGCGTAATAGATAATGTCTGGCCCATCGCCATGTTGCATAGACCAATACACCATATACTTATTTACCGATGGGTCAAAGATGGTTTGAGGTGCCCATACGCGTTTCAAATCTTCGTGCCCTGCAAAGCGTGTGGGGATATGGATTTTACTGTGTGTCCAGTCTACCAAATTATTGGATTTCAATAAAATCATTCCGCGGTTAGAATCCCAACCTTTGCTCGATGTCATATCCGTGAGTACCATGTAGAAAGATTTGCCATCTTCGCCACGCAGAATATGTGGATCGCGCACGCCGCCCGTAGCACTGATCTCTGCCGAGTTCAGCACAGGCGCATTTCCATTCAGCGCCTTATAGTTATAGCCATCAGTACTCACCGCAAAGCAAACAGCTTCATCTTCTACGGCGTTGCCTTTAAAATAGGCGAATAAATAACCAATGTAATCTTTGGCCTCGGGGCCTGACTTATACGCTTGTGCCAGCACCATTGCTGTACTCAAAAAGTAGGTCGTCAAAATCAATACTATTCTCATGTCAATAATTTAGTGATGGTTAAAATGGTGGCTCTATCGAATACCTTCGGTGGTCATCTGTATTCGTTTGATAGTTCCATCTTCGTTGTAAAACAGGCGATCGATACAAACCGAGCGGCTATAACTGCCACCATCTGTCTGGATCCCTCCGTTGTGGTAAATAAAATACCACTCGCCTTTGAACGCTACAATGGACTGGTGGTTGGTATTGCTATTACCCGCAATTTCATTCAGAATACCTTTGTATTCGTATGGACCATCCATGCGATCGCCCATCGCATAAGCGATTTTTTCTGGAAAACCCGAAGCGTATGTCAAGTAGTATTTTCCTTTATACTGGTGCACCCACGGTGCTTCGGTAAAGTCAAGCTGATCAAATTTAATCTGCTTGATTTCTCCATCGATTTCGATCATATTGTCTTTTAGCTTGGCATAATAGCATTCGCGATTTCCCCAAAAGATCCATGCTTGGCCGTCATCATCGATATGGACTGCTGGATCGATACATGCCCATGCATGGCTCGATGCGAAACAATCGTCATTGGTCAACAGCGGTTTGCCCAAAGCATCTTTGAAAGGACCTGTCGGTGAGTCGGATACCGCTACGCCGATTCCGGTCCAATTGGTACTGATGTACCAATAATATTTACCGTCTTTCTCGGTCACGTGCCCAGCAAAAGCATCGCCACTCGTGGCCCAAGCAAAGTCCGTTATTTTTAAAGGCACTTGATACTCGGTCCAGTTTTTCATATCGGTTGTAGAATACACCAACCAATCTTTCATCACGTACTTGGTTTGTCCGCCAGCCAAATCGTGGCCAACATAAAGCCACAACGTATCGCCTTGCACCAGCGCAGCAGGATCTGCCGTATATTTGTCCGTAATCAATGGATTGCCTTGAGCGGTAAATGTTTTGACGGCTTCCTGTGCGAAAATGGGCGAAAACGACCCAAATACCAGAGCAGTTATCAAACCAATGTATGATTTTCTCATTCGTTTTAACGTGTTTTTCATAGTATTAAAAATTA
The DNA here is from genome assembly GCF_001586775.1 of Sphingobacterium populi. Taxonomy (GTDB): domain Bacteria; phylum Bacteroidota; class Bacteroidia; order Sphingobacteriales; family Sphingobacteriaceae; genus Sphingobacterium; species Sphingobacterium populi. The sequence goes on from NZ_LQXS01000001.1 coordinate 1,015,440, forward strand.
CTTACGCGGCCACCTGATGGATTGTCTTTCAGCAGGCGTACATCTGTTAATTTGGCAGTGCTTGCTGCATCATTAGCTGTGATACGGAGTGTGATTTCTTGCTCGGATTTCAGCGTAGCTGGTAAAGCAATTATTTGTTGCTGCGCTGTTTCTCCCGCTTTAGATCGAATCGTAGCGATCGGAAGATCATTGGCCGTGATGGTAAAATCATAAACTCCTTCGGTGAAATAATGTACATACAGGTACTTTGCATCAGCAGATGGATTACTTAATTGATAACCAAACCAACCTGTTGCCATTCTCCATTGCGTACCGTTGTCTGCCCCTGTAGACGAAGCTTCAGAACGAATACCGTGATCGGACTCAGGTTGTTGTTGTCCTACACGCACTTGGTCAATGGTCAGTTTTTCTAATCGTTCCTGATATGCATCGCTCACGCTTGCAAAATAACGTGTGGCTTCTTGCTGCGATTCGGCATAGGGCCAATAAATCTGATAGCGTGCATCATGAATTTGGGCAAATGGCTGCAATACTTGCGTCTGCATCTCTCCATTTGCATTTTGCGCTTGCAGTGCAAAACGAAGTTCCTTTGCCGAAATGACATCGACCGAATGCGCTAAGCTTTCTGTATCGCCAACCAATAAGGGAATCTCCGTAGCAGATACTTGCTTGCCTTTGGCGATATGACCACCACGACTATCGTCTGCACGCAATCCGACAATATCTTCTTGTGCAGCACTCGTACCCGCCAATACCACTGGGCCATAATTAAATGCGAGATACGGTGAATTGTCTGGCAATGTTTCCAGTTCTACATGCATCGGCAACACTAATTTGACCTCGTCGCCATCTTTCCACTTGCGCTCCACGGCTAAGTAACCATTCGTAGTATCCTGAATGATTTGTTTTTTGCCGTTGACAAAAAGGGAGATGTGCTCCCCTTTTGTCCATTTTGGCTTTCGTAGATGTAGGGTAAACTTTTGCGCTTTATCAGCGTGTATTTTAAAATTAACGGTATCTGTATTCGGGAATTGGTGTTGCTGTACTAGGCGCACACCTTTGCTCTCCCAAGTCAATACAGAAGGTATAAATAGATTGACCCACAGCGCTTGATCCTGCTCCGCGTAGATAAATTCGCCGTATTTCGAATGGCTTTCTAATCCAGAGCCTACACAGCACCAAAAACTTGTTTGAGGTTGCGAATATACGCGATAATGTGCTGGCCGCATCGGCGTGAAATAAACCAATCCGCCGTGCTGTGGATGTTGTGAAGATAATATATGGTTGTACAGCGCGCGCTCGTAGTAATCCGCGTAGCGCACATCACCGGTGCGCTGAAAGAGTTGCGCACTCAACTTAAGCATATTGTAAGTATTGCAGGTTTCTGGCCCTTCTACACTACTAATCATGCTCGAGAAATCATCCGAAGGGTGAAAATGCTCGTACGTACTATTCCCTCCGATCGCCACACTGCGATGCTGCACCACCGTTTCCCAAAAGAACTGTGCGGCATCGTGCCAAGCATCTTGATCTTCCAAGTCGGCAACGCGCTCTATGCCGATTACTTTTGGAATCTGCGTATTGGCATGCATTCCTGTCAAGTGATCTTCCTGACTTAATAATGGTTGGAGAAATGATTCTTGTGTAAAGCGTTTTGCTAATCGAGCGTGCGCTGGATTTTTTGTCCACAAAGCGACATCGGCAAAAATCTCATTGAGCCCGCCATGCTCACTTCGTAGCATATCTTGCATTTGCGCATCGCTCAATCCGTCGGTCACATTCACCGCCCAGTCGGTCATCTTGATCAACATGTCTTTGGCCGCCGAATAACCGGCTACCTGATAGGCATCGCGCAGACCAGCGAAGGTTTTATGAATATTGTACAACGGTACCCATTTGCCATTCAAATCAAAATTACCTGCACGAATATCACCATTGCTAATCTCCTGCCAGAGCGCAGTACTACCCGGCACGCCTCCAATATATCCGGTGCCGAGCGCGTCTTGACAGCGCTGCAATTCGGTAAGTACATATTCTAATCGTTCCTGTATTGTTTTATCAGCAGTGGATGCGTACAACAACGCTAAACCTGATAAATAATGTCCGGCAGTATGGCCATCTAAGCCAGAGTTTTCCCAATTGGTATAACTCGCTGCTTTTGCAGGCAAACCTGCTTCTCGAAGAAACGGAGCGAGTAAGCGATTGGCATCTAAGGCCAGTAAGTAATCACGATTAAGCGATTGCGCTTTTAGAAATGGACTCTCTAACAACCGCACCTGCTTGATGGGAAGCAACTTTACCGCTCCGTCTTGTGCCTCAACGGTCGAAACCGTCAAAGCAGCAAAAGCAAGTATCCAATATACATTCCGTTTTCTAAACATAGCTCGTCGATTGCTCAGATCTAATACTTGATCTTAATGGTATAAAAAGCATGTGGCTGCATCGGCAAATCCACTTTTTTCTTATTCACTGGTAAGGTAGTTTGCTGCGGAACAACGCGCAGTTCTTTACCTACCGCATTGAATGCGCCTAGATCATTGGCTGTGATAAATTCTACTTGTGCATTTTTATCTAACTTTTGTGAACCATTCAGATTTACCGTGATTTGTTTCGCTTCTCCACTTACATTTACAAGCTTCAAGGTAATGTTACGATGTTCTTCATCGAGCACTGCCGATGCGTAGATGCTATCTTGACCAGCAACGGCAACTCCTTGATCCAACAAAGACAAAATATGTGTTCCTCTATTAGTCGAATATGCTTTTTGTACGTAATAACTCGGTGTAGGATACACTTTCATATTGTCCACCCAAATGAGGTTTGGATTCCATTGCCAGCCTTCGGCATGCGCAAATAATGGCGCATAAGAAGCCAATTGTACGACATCTGCATTGCGCTCCAATCCCGTTAGGAATGCTGCTTCAGACAAAGCAGCTTCCCAGTTATTCCGCTGCTCTGCGTGCGTCGCGGCACGGCTATGTGCTGCGTATTCACCTGCAAAAATCTTTGGTCCTTTACGATCATAGTTATCGTACCGTTTGGCATTATTCAAGAACCATTTTGGTTCTTGGTAGAAGTGCTCGTCGATAATATCTACATTCATCGTACGTAGCTCTTTGTCCAAGTATTCAAAATATTCTCCGCTAGAATACGGTCCTGCACTCGCTATGATTTCGACTTCTGGATGTTTTTCCTTTAGTATTTTTTGAAAAATGGCTAAGCGTTCGACATATTGAGGTCCCCAGTTTTCATTTCCTACGCCTAACAGCTTTAAGTTAAAAGGTTCTGGATGTCCCATATCTGCACGCACTTTCCCCCATGTGGTGTTCACCGAACCGTTGGCAAATTCTATCAAATCGATGGCATCTTGAATATAAGGATCCAACTCATCCAATGGTACTAATTCGCCCGTATTGAATTGGCAAGCCATACCACAGTTGAGAATTGGTAACGGCTCAGCACCGATATCTTCTGCCATCAAGAAATACTCATAAAATCCCAGGCCGAATGTTTGGAAATAATCTGGCGTTAAGCGATGCGCAAACTCCGTGTTCCAACGGTTGATGATCAACTGACGATCTTCAATTGGTCCCACCGTTTTCTTCCATTGGAAACGTTGCGAAAGGTCAAATCCTTCAACAATACAGCCGCCTGGAAAACGTATAAATCCTGGTTTGAGATCGGCCAAAGCTTGCACCATATCGGCACGCAAACCTTTTTTGCGTCCTTTCCAAGTATCTTCTGGAAATAGCGAAATCATATCTAAGTCGATCACGCCGTTACCTTCAAACCACATGCGGAAAGAACCTTTCGGATCTGTCTTAGTAGCCACTAAACGTGCCTCAGCACTTTGCCAGTTTTGCACATCTGCGGTTGGTTGAAAAGCTGTTTCGCCAATTACTTGACCCGTAGAATCCAATAACTCTAACTTGACGCGAATGCCGGCATTGGCTTGACGGTACAGTACGGAAAAATCATAAGCCAATCCTTCTTTGATTCCCATACCGCGGAAACCTTCGTTTTTTAACCCAAGCGTGGTATCTGCTTTTCGCGTATCTACGCGCAGATAGCGTGGGTTAGCTTGATGTTCTTCTTCCTGCCGATTTAAGATGGTCATGCTCGCTTCGGTATTTTTACCCAGCTTTTCCCAGCCCATCATTGGTCTAAAAAATTCAAAAGAACGATTTTTGATCAGCTCGGCATAAATGCCGCCATCTGCTCCCATGTTAATATCTTCGAAGAAGATGCCCCACATATTGGGATTGATCTCGCCTTTCGGCTGATTCACATCTACCACAAAGGTCTTTTGATTCTGTGCTAACACATCATTGGATTGCACCTGCAATGCAGTAGCTAGCAGCGCTATTTTTAAGAGATTTTTTCGAGAGAAAATATGTTTTCCGGTAATTGCCATAACAGGTTTATAGTGGTTTAATTAGAAAGTTAAAGGTATAATTTTGATATGGAATGAGGTATTGCTTCAACGGCCATGCTCCCCAGCTGTTGATACCACCTACTCCCATTTGTTTTAAATCGATGTTTAGTTGTGTTTGTGGTCGTTTTACTAGATCGGCCGCGTGGCGCTGTATACGTTTCTCGCCGTCGTCCAGATCTGCGTCAAAATAATGCAACGCACTAGCGCTAAAGGTACTATCTGCTGCGATCAATACGCCTCGACCTTTCTTGTTGGTTACTTTGTACCAACGTAGATCAGTTTTGTTGCCCGTCTCGTTGGGCATTACGTAAGGGAAATATTGTGCATCGACAGTCTGCTGATAATGACCAACATGCGCACTGAAATTGCGATCGAGGTAATTCTCGTGTGGGCCACGACCGTAAAATTCGACGTTCTCAAAACCGGCCGGCAAGATCCATTGCATCCCGAACCGTGGCAGCACTCCCATTTCCTGTGCTGTATCTACGGCCAACTTTTGCGAAACGGAAACGACACCTGCCGCATTAATCACGTAATTCATTTCTAACGTTGCGAACACACTCGGAAGTGCTTGTTGCACGGTCACGTGCGCCAGATCGTCCTTCAGCTCGAAGCGCATATCTTTTATTTCCGTTTTCTGCGTTGCTGCTTTCCACGCGGCTAATTTGGTCGGGATTTTGGCACCAATATCATTGTCATTTGGCGCGCGCCAAAAGTTTGCTTTGAACGAGTACGATGACTCTAGCAAGGAAGTGCCTTTGTACACGAATTTACTGAGCGCACCCGTCGTCGCATCAAAGAGCATGTCTACATCTTTGGATTTTATGACGATGCCAGAAGGATCTTGATGAGCGGATAATTTGCCATTTGCCACTACCGATGATGTTGTCGGGAATGTCCCGCCTAAGGCCAATTGCTCCGTCGCAACAATATGATTCGCTGGAATCAGCGGTTCTGCTGTTTTAAGGCGGTAGGTAACGTTTAAGAAGGTTTCTCCATCCAATTTCTTATCCCATTGGAAAGGCAAAGTGATCGTATCTTGCGGATCGACGGATAAATGTTCGACGGTCCAAGAGGCTACTTTTTTGCCGTTGCGGATGATTTCGAACTCGGCTTTCACATTGCTCAAATCGGTAAAGAACTTCTCATTATAAATATTCACGGCTGCATCGCCCGACAAGCTCGTGTGAATATCTTGATAGACTTTTTTCATTTCCCAAGCATGCGGATACGGCGTACGATTAGCATAAAAAATTCCTTTGGAAGCAAAATTCCAATCGGTAATCGCTTCTTTGGGTTCATAATCGCCGCCATAAGTATACACGGTATCGCCTTTCTCGTTGATCTTCTGAAAGGTCTGATCGACGAAATCCCAAATATAACCGCCTTGAAAATGTCCTTTATGCTCACGTATGATATCCCAATAATCTTTGAAATTGCCGAGTGAATTGCCCATGGCGTGCGCATATTCACATTGGATAAATGGTTTGGTCGGATTCGGGTAGCGCTTTACATAGTTTTTCATCGCATCTGGACTGGCGTACATCGGCACATTCAGATCGGTATTCCAATCAAATCGTAATTCGCCATAGTTGACAACAGCCCGTTCATATTGTACCGGACGGGTGGTATCGCGCTCTTTCATCGCGACATAACTTCTGTAAAAATTATAGCCATTGCCCGCTTCGTTACCCATACTCCAGATCACCACACTAGCGTGGTTTTTATCGCGTTCTTGCAGGCGTGTCACACGAGAAACATGTGCATTTTCCCATGTCGGTCGGTTGGCCATCGTGTATGATAAATCGTAGCCCATGCCATGCGACTCGATATTGGCCTCATCGATGACGTACAAACCGTACTCGTCACATAAATCTAACCAGAGTTCTGCATTCGGGTAATGACTATTTCTGACCGAGTTGATATTAAACTGTTTCATCAACTCAATATCCTTGATCATGGATTCGCGAGAGATCACCTGTCCTGTCTTCGGATCGGTTTCGTGGCGGTTTACCCCTTTTATCAAAATGGGTTGGCCATTCACCAAGAATTGACCGTTTTTTATTTCAATCTTTCTAAAACCAATCCTAGTCGGAATAACTTCCAAGACATTGCCCTGCGCATCGAGCAAGGTAGAGGTGATAGTATATAGGTTTGGTGTTTCAGCCGTCCACAATGCGGGATTAGCGACTGGAATTTCTACTTTCACGGTCGTAGAGTTTGCTGCCGGAACGGTTTGCTGGCCGATAATTTCTTTGCCTCGCGTTAGCACGAATGATACCTGATGCCCTTTATCTGTAGCTTTATTGAGCTTTACTTGTGCATGCAGCACTCCGTTTTCGTAGTTGTCGTTCAGCGATGGCACCATATCGACATCATACATATATTCTGAATTACGTGCCAGCAAATAGCAGTCGCGCGTAATACCACTCAATCGCCACATATCCTGATCTTCGAGATAATTGGCCACGCCCCAACGCATGACTTTTAGCGCGATGAGGTTTTTACCTTTTTTCAGAAAAGGACTTAGGTCAAATTCGGAAGGTAGTTTGCTATCTTCGCCGTAACCGACGTATTCGCCATTGACCCATACCGACAAGTTGGATTTGGCAGCGCCAATGTGCAACGTTATATGTTTGTCTGCCCAATCATCAGCGATTTCTACTTCCCGACGATACACGGCGGTAGGATTAAAATCCATCGGAACGTGCGGTGGATTCGGACGACCGATCAAATAAGTAAATTCAAAACCGGAGGTCGTGTACATCGGGAAGCCATAGCCATTCATTTCCCAATTGCCCGGAACAGTAAAGTTGGGCCATTGGCTATCGTCGTGATCGATCTTTTCAAAACCTTTGGGTAAATCTGCAGGTGCTTCTACCCATTTGAATTTCCACGAACCGTTGAGACTTTTATAATTTGTGGATTGTTTCCAATCTCCATTATTAGCGGCAGACTGATTTTCGTACACGAAATAATCACTGCGCATCGGCAACCGATTAACTTCGACGATCGTCTCATCCAGCCATGGAATACCTTTGCGTTGTGCATCGGTAAGGGTAGCTTTTGACTCACCAGATCCCACTAAAGTAACACTGGATTGCGCCAGTGCGGTTGCGCTAGCGAACGTAGATACGGCAAAAAAAACGAATATCTTATACAATTTATTCTTCATATCGATTGAAAATGACTGCATATCGCTACGCGGTCGAATATTGAAAATCGGCTAGTATGTGTTTATACCACTAAGATAAAAGCAAATGCATGCTGTGGAGGGGGACATTTTTACCCAAAACAGGGTGTATATTGACCGAATGGGATTGGTGATCGTAGTACTGGTAACGAATGTATGACACGAGCAGGATTTCTAAGAAAAGAATAAACAAAATGCGCCGAAACAAAAAAGCAGACCATACTACGATGGCCTGCTACTAATAAACAACTATAAAAACGATCTTTTAAAATCCGTTTGGCGCTGAACCACCAGCTGTGGTCCATCCTGGATTTTGGTAAATTACGGAAGTTGCCGCCGAATTGTCCGCCGAAGTGAGGATGAAATGTAGCGCCGCAATTGGTTCGAGATAGTGAGCCATAGTAAAGCGTGCACCATTGTAACCCAACGAACTGCCTTGTATTTCTAACGGACGTAAATACGAACTACGAGCTGGATCGGAAACTATAGCATTGCTATTGGATGCGCCAAATACTAGAGCGCTTGTCTCGTACCAGTTTTCCATAGGGCCCCAAAGTTTAAAACCTTCGAAGTGATACGGCGTTTGTATCATCTGATCCATGGCACGCCACCGCTTCAAATCCATCCAACGCAAACCTTCAGCCATTAATTCATTGCGACGCTCACGACGAATATTGTACAAGGTTGGGTTAATCAGATTTCCTGCCGAGTAGGCCCCCCAATCCAAGGTTTCTTTACTCATCTCGGTCGCAGCAATTGTCTTGGTATAATCCGGATCCACTTTGGCACGGGTACGCAAAGCTCTCCAATAACCTTGTGCTTTGCCATCTATACTTCCATTCTTTTCGTAACACGCCTCAATATAGTTAAGGTATGCTTCTGAAGCACGGAATGTAATACTACCCGTATATCCTTGACCATTATTCATCTGCATAGCGTCGTAAGAAAGACCTTTTCGCAGTGCATATCCAGTCGTATATTTTTGCTCCCAGTTGGTCGCCAGAATTTGTGGTGTCGGCTCCACAGCTACTTCCGTGTTACCAGCACCTCTATTCAGTAATACATTGCGCTGGTTAGGCTCTTTCAAGAAAAGATTCAATCGTCCGTCGCGATTAGCACGTACATCGGCGATATAATCATCTCCTTGATATCCACTCCCTGTAGCGTAAATTGGCAAACCGTTGGCCATTAGAAAACTTTCAACCATACTACGTGTCGTACCTACAGCATAATTTCCTGTAAGCGAATTGACTGGCACATTGTGCGTCACCACGCTTTGACTATACTCTCTCCAAAGCAATACCTCGCTATACGTTGACATATTTACAGCAGAGAACATATTATAATACGGGTTTTCATTTGCCGGAGATTCAATAATACCGGTATTTTCTACTAAAGCTACTTCATCTGCCACTACTTGCGCACTTGACATCGCCTCGGTCAGAAAGAAATCGATTTCTTGATCAATACCTCCAGATGGATATTGATAGTTGCTAGTAAAGTCTTTGGTTGCACCTGGCCACTCTGGACCATTCGGTACAAAGGCTGTACCTTTAAAATACTTCAACCAAGTGCCTTCATATAAAGCTACTCTTGACTTTAAAAGTAAAGCCGCGTGCTTCGCAATACGCTGTTTGCGCCCGCCTGGTGCTTGTACTTTAAGTAGCATAATAGCGGAATCCAGATCAGACAAGATAAAACGTGCCACCTCGTTGCGCGGGGAACGACGGCTTGCCTCTACCAAAAGATTCGGATCGCTATCGTTCATGGTGGTTTTCAAAATTGGAAAGTCACCTAAGGCCTGCAGCTTTTGAAAGTAGGCCATCGCACGCAGAAAATATCCTTCGCCAACATAGTGCTCAATATTAGCAGAGGTACCAAAGATAGAACCTGCTTGCCATTTAGGCACTACCGTATTGAGGTAATAATTTGCTTGAAATATAGCGCCAAAACTCCAATCTCCTCCATTTGCAGCCACACGTTGTTGGCCTGGTACATAACGATTGTTGACCGATGGAGTTACCATATTATCCGTACCACCATCAATACCGAAAGTACCGTAAGACCAGTTGCCATGTGAAGGTAATAGTTCGGTGTATCGCGCAATGGTATATGCGGCTAATTGACTTTCATCCTCCAGATAATTCTCGGGAATAATCTGGGAAGGTGGTTCTATGTCTAAAAACTTTTCGCAGGAACTCAGACCTGCCACCGCTCCGATTAGGAGCATATATTTTGTAAAAAACTTATTATTCAATTTCATGATATCCCTAATTAAAAAGTAAGACTAAGACCAGCTGACCATACTTTGTTCAATGGATACACCGTTCCGCTTGAACCTCCATCGATTGTTTCTGGATCGAATACGGATGATACTTTAGATGAAGTCCATACATTTTCACCTGATATGTATACGCGCATTCTGGAAATTCCCAGACGATCCATCGTACCCGCTGGTAATGTATAACCTAACATGATATTTTTCAAGCGGATGTATGAGGCATCTTGCAAGTAACGGGTTTGAACTTGCTGATTTCTACTCGTGTTAAATGCTGGTCTAGCATAATAAGCGTCGAGATTAGATCCTAATGGATCGCCTTCCGGACGGAAGAAATCTTCGTGTGCCGTCAAACCAGTGGAAAACCACTGGTTTGACGTTGCTCCCCAGAAATAATATCCGCCCTGCCAAATGTCTCTTTTTCCAACACCTTGAAAGAATAAACTCAAGTCAAAGTTTTTGTAATCTGCATTCAAGTTCAAACCAAAACTATAACGTGGTGTATTGTTACCAATCACGCGTTTATCACCAGGATTACCTTCGGTATCATCACCCCAATCAATCACGCCATCACCATTGAGATCTTTGTACATAATATCACCAGCACCCCATTGCTGACCTAAGCGGCTTTGACCTCCATTTGGAAGAGTTGCCAAGTGAGCATCCATTTCTTCTTGTGTTTTGGCAATACCAATGGTTTCATAACCCCAGATTTCGCCTAGCTTTTGCCCAACACGATATCTGTCTAATTGACCGGCTTCATTATTGAAACGAGTAACGGTAGTTTGATAATCAGAAAGCAGGAATTTAGCACCATAGCCAAAACCACCAGCGGTACGGTCATTGTACCCAATGGTCGCTTCAAATCCGGTTGTTTTTAGATCCGTGTTATTGCTTTGTGGCACGCCAGTACCCAATGTAGCAGGAAGCGTAGGTGCATCAGCCACCATGTTCAATGTTTTACGTGAAAACACCTCGAATGATCCTGTTAATCGGTTACTCATTAAAGCAAAGTCGACGCCGATATTGGCTGTATTGATTGATTCCCAAGTTAGGAACGAACTTACCAAACCTGGTGCGCTAGCTGTATTTGGTGCTGTACCATTCAAAAGCCATCCGCCATTAGTTACTCCAATTGGCATTACCACGTAGGTTGGGTACCAATCATTGGTGCTTTGGTTGCCTAGCTCTCCGTACGAAGCACGTAACTTCAGCATATTTACTGTAGATGACCAATTATCGAAGAAAGATTCTTTGGAAATATTCCAACCAGCAGACACTGATGGGAACCAACCCCAACGCGTTCCCTGACGGAAGCGAGAAGATGCATCGTAGCGCAAGTTACCTTCAAAAAGGTACTTTTCTTGGTAATCGTAATTCAAACGACCAAAAAAACCTGCTGTAGCCCAATTTTGATATTGTCCAGAAACAGCCGGCACGATTAATTCTCCGTTAGGATCAGTACCGGTTGTCAAATCCAACACCGGTTGGTTAGGTGCTATGATACCATTGCGTTGAGCACTCAAACTACGGTATCCGGTCCACTCTGCCTGAAAACCAACCATTCCTTTGATATGGTGATTGCCTAGATATTTATCGTATTCCGAGTAGGCATTGGCATTATAGTAGTTTTCTTTCCATCCGTACTCGTGTACGTTAGATGATTGTTTGAATAAGTACGGTTCACCATTTACATCGTAATTATACAATTGCTGGGAATTCCAGTGTCTAAATTGTGTAGAAGTGCGATAGTTGATCTGTCCTACAGTTTTCCAACCAGCAATAGGCTCCAAGGTCAATTGCAATTGTTGAAAGACGAAATCTTTAGTTGATTTATCATGCCCACCATCGCGCATACCTAAAGCGGGAGAAGGTGAACTAAATAAGTAGCCATTGGGATCGTAAAGTGGCAACGTTGGCCAACCTTGACGACCCAAATCATCATAAAACGCATTCGTTAAGTTGGCAGGACGTTGATAATCCTCACGCACTAATCTCGCATTGTAACCCACTGTAAAATAATCAGAAACCTGCGAATTGATCTTGGCTGATACGGCATAGCGATCGTAGTGATCGGTATTGAAAGCCATCATACCACCTTGCTTCATGGCATTTCCAGAAAGATAAAATGTCGTTTTTTCCGAACCTCCATTCAAGCTAAGGTTGTGTTCCTGAGCAAATGCCTGATCTTTGTACATCACGTCGAACCAATCTACGTTGTCATTGCCATAGGCATATCCTTCACCCCACCGAGATGAATTATTAGGATCAACAATAGTAGAACCGGTGATCGTACCGTTTTGATAATCTAATATTCGTTGTAGATGTGATTCACTAAAAACCAATCCGCTATTGCCATTAACTGCCGCGCGGTTGAAGTATTGTGCAAATGTGTATGAGTCCATCATGGAAGGCATAGTAGTTGGCCGGTTCGTACGAAAATTATTGTTGTAATTGACGACAGTTTTACCCGCTTTTCCAGATTTTGTAGTAACCAATATTACCCCAAAAGCTGCTCTCGATCCGTAAATGGACGATGCCCCAGCATCTTTTAACACGGAAATGCTTTCGATATCCTGCGGATTTAGTGCGGTGAGCGACCCTTCGGAACCATCAATCAATACCAGTGGCGCGGACGACGAACTACCTATTGTACCCAAACCTCGCACGTTGATCGAAGCACCTGCTTCCAATGAACCACTGTTTTGAGAGATATTAAGTCCTGGCGCCAAGCCTTGTAATGCTTGCACGGCGCTTTGAACGGGTCTGTTCTCCAATTGCTTAGCATCCACAATAGCGACCGAACCTGTTAAGTTCGTTTTCTTCTGCGTTCCGAATCCGACCACGACGACTTCTTCTAAAGCATCGCCACCGGAGGTCAACATCTCGACATTGAGGGTATATTCTCCATTGGCTCCAACATTTTGATCGGTTAAATTGATGTTCTGCCGCTGGTAGCCCATAGCAGTAATGATTAATGCATCTGTCGCTTTTACGGCGATGCTAAATGCACCCTGTTCGTTGGTAGCAGTTCCCTGTTGCGTACCCTGCACTTGCACAGACGCACCTGCTAAAGGTTGGCCTTCTGCAGTAACTGTTCCTTTCACTTGCCGACTTTGCGCGTAAGCGGTGTTGAGTGCCACTGCGATCACATAAAACATCAATAAGATGCTTTTAATGAGGTAACGATTTTTTCTCATTTTTTCTGGTAATTAAGATTCATATTTTCCCTACCGATTAGTTGCCGATGGTGTTAGGTTCATGTGGTATACACGGTCTGTGTATACTGGCTTGGATCGATTAGTTAAGGGACAAATTTCCATAAAAAAAATGCCCACAACGTGGGCATTTTCATCTTTGAGAAGGGGTGAATTCGTTTTAAAAGCCTTTTTAAATGATTTAAATCGATATTTTATGACAAAAAATATTTTTTAATACTGCCACCGATCTTGCCATTTGAAGAACAGTGAGCCGGCATCATCGAACTCAATTGGCAACCAAATGTATCGACTATCTTTCAGGTTATTGGGATTCCAGCGATCTGCCATAAAGATAAATTTATCTTTTTTCCCAGGTACTGCAAGGATATGTGTACTTTGAGACTCGAAGGTGCGATCTGCACCTGAGCCGATAGCGGGATTACCGTGGCGCGTCCAATCTCCCAGCATTTTATCTGCGGTTAGTAATCGAGCGGCGTTAGGCGCCCAACCGGTACAACCTGAGGTAACCATGTAGTATTTTCCATCCTTTTTTAATAAGGCAGGTGCTTCATTGTGGCCACCAGGATCTACACGTACGTACTTGCCGGTATAGCCTAGATAATCTTTGGTCAGTTCGGCAATATGGATAGTCAAATTATCTTCAGAAGAATAAACATGATATGCAGTCTGATCGTCATCAACAAATAATGTCATATCCCGAGCCATCTGTCCACCTGCAAAATCGCGACGTACAAAAAGCCCATCACGGATCGCTGTCATCCAGCTTGGGGTCCACCACTCGGGATGATCGTCAACCGTGACACGCGATTGACGCTGCTCTTTAGTCATATTTAGTGGCCATTTCTTTGGATTAACGCGCCCTGCTTTATGGAATACAAACGGTCCTACAGCATGATCGCTGGTTGCTAGGCCAACGTAGGCCGCCTCATAACCTTTTCCTTTGAGTTCTAAATGAAAGTACATTACAAATTTCTTCGTTTTTTGGTTATAAATCACTTTTGGCCGCTCTATAATACTTCCTTGTGTGATCGGGCTACTCGTATCTGTTGAGGTCTTTAATGCTAAACCTTCTGCTTTCCAACTATATAAATCCTGCGAAGAATAAACCGTAACTCCTTGTGATTCCTTTCCTCCTCGCTTCTCACCGTACCAATAATAGATTCCATCGTGGTACAGTACTCCACCGCCATGCGCATTGATGTGTTCACCGTTTTGATCTAACCACAATTCGCCAGGATGGAACGCTGTGCGCGTATCGACTTGCTTAGGCCGCTGACTAGCCTTCTGATATACACGCACATAATCAATTTCATATCGTGCAGGCAAGAGCGATTCGTCGATTTCACCGCCATTATCACCGCCCAACGCGAGATTCAACAGCATATAATGCGGTTGTTTGAAAGGATAAAATCCCGAACCATCTTTGTTGGCCAATTTGCTTTGCGGCACTTTGTTTAGCAGTATATCATCGACATATAGTGCGATCTCCTGCTCATCCCAATCCATCCGCCACACATGAAACTCCTGCGCCCATTGCTCGCCTCCTAACTCAGCTACAGATTTTTTACCATTGTGCCATTCTGCTTGCCAACGGCGATTCGTGCCGACAGCGATGTTCGCTAACAAGTTGCCTTGGTAATATTCCATGATATCGATCTCGCCATTAGAAGGCCATTCTCGATCGACTCCTAAAGTCCAAAATGCCGGCCAGATGCCCTGCCCAACAGGGATTTTAGCACGCATTTCAAAACGGCCATATTTCCATGCGTGTTTGCCTGATGTATTGATCGAAGAAGACGTATACTGAATATTTTGACGTGATTTTGCCCAGTGCTCGCTATTCGCTTCGTACGTAGGGTTAGGTTTGACCTCCTTCCTAGCTTCTATCACCAATACACCATCTTTTATACTGGCGTTTTCTTCTTGATACCATTGATCTTCGTTATTGCGTTGAAATCCTTTTTCAAAATTCCAATGCTGCGAATTGACCGAACCTGATCCGTCAAATTCGTCCGACCAGACCAATTGGTAATTTTGATCTTGAGCAAAACTGATGGACACACAATGGAAAATAAAGCAGGTTAGTAGGAAGCTTCTTTTCATAGATTTTATATTATGGTTTTGTAAGAAGCAAATTTATGCGCTCACAAACTTCGGAGGTGGGTCATATTCACCAAAACACGGGTGTATAATACCATTTATAACTAATTGTGCGCGATAATCGTAATTCTGTATTATGTGCGAAAGTGTTTTATTTGTGTTAAATTTGCTTTAAGCTTTTATTAAAGTTATATTTATTCAACGGCATTGTTGTGAAATGACTGATGCGAAAGACTAGCCACCTAATGAAGATCTTACTAATACTGCTTTTGTTCGCGGCAGGTATATCAACCGCAAAATCTGAGAACAATCCCCCCATTCGCTATATCGGCATAGAAAAAGGACTTTCGAACAATAATGTCACCTCGATATTCGAAGATCGAGATGGCTTTATGTGGTTTGGCACATTCGATGGCTTGAACCGATTTGACGGCTATCAGTTTATGGTGTTTAAAAATCAGCCAGGCGAGCGTCGATCATTGCCCGATAACCGCATTACTGATATTTCTCAAGATGATAAAGGTCGGATTTGGGTAGCCAGCAAATCGGGGTTTGCTAGGTTGGGATCAAATTATGAAGATTTTCAACGCGTTCAATGGAAAGATTATGCGCCTTTCCGGCAAGATCAAGCCAACATATCTGCCAGTGTTAACCAACTAGCGTACTCCACCACACAGGGAATATTTGCAGCGACATCGCTCTACGGTTTATTACAAGTTGACTCCAATGGTGAGCAGCCTGTCGCTACTAAAGTACCGCTACAATATCGTGACGGAAGTAGAATCTTAGATTACAATGCGCAAGGCGTAGTAGCAACGGCAAAAAATGAAATATGGGTATTTATTCATAATTACGGACTTTGTCGCCTTAATTTGCAAAGCAATGTGTTAGAAGTAATCGACGACCATATCAAAAGCAGCATTGCCCTAAAAGTTGA
Organism: Sphingobacterium populi; assembly: GCF_001586775.1. Taxonomy (GTDB): domain Bacteria; phylum Bacteroidota; class Bacteroidia; order Sphingobacteriales; family Sphingobacteriaceae; genus Sphingobacterium; species Sphingobacterium populi. Next base: position 1,031,604 of record NZ_LQXS01000001.1, read on the forward strand.
TGAAAACGGGCAATCTATTTGGGTAGCTTCTAATGATAACCTGCATAACTTGTACGAATTTGATTTGTATCAAAATTCCTACACCACCTACCCTATTAATCCTGCCCTTGCACCGTTTGAAATCACCTCGCTCTACGCCAAATACGAAAAAGTATATATTGGATCTGAAGGAAATGGTATCCTAACCTTCGACAAGAGAACCAACCGATTCGAACAATATCAAGCAAGTACGGGCTGGATGAAAAGTATGACGGTATACAGTATGTATATCGATCACATGCAACGTAATTGGATTGGTACGCTGCGAAGCGGTATCAATGTAGTAGACAATCGCTTAGCGCGATTCCACTTAATACAACCTGGATCTGCAAATGATCGGCAAAATCCAAAAAATTTCATCCTTTCTTTTGCCAATGGCCAAAAGAATGACTTGTGGATTGGCACCGATGGTGGCGGCATGATGCATTGGAATCGCAATTCCAACGACTTTACACATTATGCTGCTGATGATAAAAGGAGCGCTGGAAAGCTAAATAACAACTTTATTACAGGAGTTTTGCAGGATGAGGATGGATTTGTATGGGCTACAACTTATGGTGGTGGCATCAACCGTTTAGATCCCAAAACGGGTCTTTTCAAACAGTACAGCTGTCGTGCTAAAGATAATAATCGCTTATTTACTTCCACGTGGAAAATATATGCAGATAGTAAAAAGCGCATTTGGGTGAGTACATTAAATGGTGGCGGCCTATTTTGTTATAATCGGAGTACGGATCAATTTGACGAAAAAGCAAAAGACATTATTGATGTGTTGAGCATGTATGAGGAATCGCCAGATGTGATGTGGTTTGGTAGCTGGTCTACCTTAACGATGCGCAACTTCGTAACGGGCGAACATAAAATAATCAACACGGAATTTCCGGTACGGGATATTTACACAAACAATGACGGATATATCTGGCTGGCAACAGAAGGTGGTGGTTTGCTCCGCTATGAAAAAGCTACATGTAAGATTAAACGCTATTCAGAAAAAGATGGCCTACCGAGCAACACGGTTCTCAATATCTTGCAAGATCATGCAGGCACATTCTGGTTGTCTACCTACAATGGATTGGCGAACTTCGACTCGACTAAAGAAGCATTTACCAATTACTATGATTCGGATGGATTGCAAAGCAATCAATTTAATTACAATGCTGCTATCAAACTGACAGACGGAAGCGTAGCTTTTGGTGGCATACACGGTTTTAACTTGTTTCACCCAGGTCAACTCAAATCTTTGCAACGAGATTCGAAGATGGTGCTCACTGCACTGAGCATAAACAATAAACCGACCGATTTATTTAGCGAGAGTAAATTTTATAGTTCTACAAATCACATTGACAAGCTCATAATTCCATTTCACGATGCCGTGCTCAATGTACATTTCTCGGCGCTCGAATTCTCTTTCCCGACTAAAATAAAGTATGCTTATTTTTTGGATGGATGGGATAAGGACTGGAACTACGTCGATAATGTAAGAACCGCCAACTACACTAATCTGAAAGAAGGAAAATATACGCTAAGGATTAAATCCACGAATGCAGATGGTGTTTGGGCAGGCGTCGAAAAAGTAGTTGAAATCGAGATATTGCCACCTTGGTGGCGTAGCTTTTGGGCTTACTTTGCTTACATCGCGCTGATCATGACAGCAATATTTGCTTACATCAGATATGACCGAAAGCAAACACGATTAAAATATGAAATTGATCTTGCGAAAGTGAATGCAGAGAAGAAAAAGGAGCTTCACGAAAAGCAAATTGCATTTTTTACGCACATTGCCCATGAATTTAGAAATCCACTAACACTCATCGTAAATCCACTCAAAGAAATGAGTACGGAGCTGGCGCATCAGATTGATCGCGAGGATATACACCGCGTGTACCGCAATTCCAAACGTTTGCTGAACTTGGTAGATAAGCTACTTTTGTTTCGCAAAACGGAGAGCGGAATGGATCAGCTACGCCTAGTAAAAGCTGATATTGTGAGCCTTACGCAGGAAGTGTTTACCTGTTTTCAGCAACAAGCAACTTTACAACACATCCAGTATGAATTTGAGAGTAATATTGAGCATCATCTGCTGCTGCTAGACCGCGAAAAGATAGAAATCAGTCTGTTCAACCTTATCAGTAATGCCTTCAAATACACGCCAAATGGTGGTAGTATTCGTGTGGTACTGCAATGGCGGTCTGCCGATTTTTCAATTCAGATTATCGATACAGGCTGTGGTATTGCAGCACAAAATAAAGATCAAGTATTCAACGTTTTTGAACGAGACTATATTGGAAATAATACCAATAAGGGTGGATTTGGGATTGGCCTATATTTAGTAAAAAGTTTTATATCTGCACACAAAGGAAGTATTGTCCATCGGCCACATGTTCCGGCAGGAACAGAATTTGAAATTTTATTACAAAACGGCAAGACACATCTTGCTGAATTCACCATTTTCGAAGATGTGGTAGAGCACAGTGCCAGTATAGACGAATTTATGGAAGCACCATCCATCTCACAATCTGTCGATGCGCCGGCCGCTCAACTAGAAGTCGCAACGCCCACTACAGATCCCGTCTTAGCTACAAAAGAAACACCCGATTACCAAAACCTGGTAAGCGATAAAAAGACGATGGTGGTAGTAGACGACAATATAGAAATCAGAAAATACCTCCGCAAAATCTTTCAGCATGACTTCGAGATTCAAGAAGCAGATTGCGCGGAAACCGGAATCACCATGATTGAGCAAACTCCGCCAGATATCATTATTAGTGATGTGGTGATGGGCGAGTTATCGGGTATTGACCTCTGCCAGCACATCAAAAATATTCCGGCGCTGAGCCATATTCCGATCATCCTGCTCACGGCGAGTAACTCACAAGATATTAAACTGAAAGGCTTGGAAGGCAAGGCAGACGATTATGTCACCAAACCATTTGACCGAGAACTGCTGATTGCACGTGTCAACAACTTAATTCAGAGTCGCAGCCATATGCAGCGCCATTTCTACGATGAGATCACCCTACAACCAAATAATCATAAGATCTCCAAAGAACATCGCCTATTCTTAGAGAAATCAATCGCTATTGTAGAACAAAATCTCGATCAAGAATCGTTTAGTGTAAAAGAGCTTGCCGACCAGATTGGCATGAGCCATTCTAATTTTTATAAACGAATAAAAGCCATTTCAGGCAAATCAGCCAACGAATTTATACGCTTTGTACGACTTCGCAAGGTTGCTCAGATACTCATCGAAACCGATTCTAATGTGAGCGAAGCAGCCTTTGCCGCAGGTTTTAACGACATAAAATATTTCCGCACCCAGTTTTCCAAAGTATTTGGGATGAAACCCTCTGAGTTCAAAAAGAAATACGATGCACTACGCAAGAATCATCGGGTAATTATTTAATAGCGTTTTTGACTAAAAAGATATAACTTGTAGTTCAAAACTAAGGGAGTGAGTGGAATATCTAATTACTCCCATTATGCATGTAAGCTTAACCACCTTTTTATGAAATATCTTATTGCGTCGGCATTACTTTTGGCCAATCTATATGTAGCTACAGCACAAACCAAACAGGTGCTATTGCAGAATGTCCGATTAATTGATCATCAGGCAGCAAATCTTACCTCGCCGATGCATGTATTGATATCGGACAATACCATCGTCAAGATTAGCTCCTCTCCTATTTCGGTACAGCACAGCGACGTGTTGAAGATCGATGGTAAGGGGAAAACCTTGATGCCTGGACTTATCGATGTGCATGTGCATTTGGTTTTTGGAGCGCTCACGCTTCCGCAAATGGTAACCAGCGATCTGTCGGAGGAGTTTTTACTAGAAAAAGTCGGCAAATCTGCCGAAGATATGTTGTTACGTGGCTTTACGAGTGTGCGGGATGCTGGCGGCCCTATTTTCCCTTTGAAGGCTGCCATTGATAAAGGACAATTGGTAGGTCCGCGTGTTTGGCCATCTGGTGCTACGATTAGTCAAACTGCAGGACATGGTGATTTTAGAACCCCAGATGAGCGATCCCGTCGGTTTTTCGGTGTCGTTTCCAGAGCCGAACGTTATGGAGCCACCTTTATTGCTGATGGCCGCGCAGAAGTACTAACTGCGGTTAGAGAAAACCTACGTTTTGGTGCTAGCCAAATCAAATTAATGGCAGGCGGTGGCACATCTTCGGCCTACGATCCAATTGATGTGACACAGTACACATTTGATGAGATGAAGGCCGCGGTGGAAGCAGCAGAAGATTGGGGAACTTACGTAATGGTACATGCCTATACCCCGAGAGCAGTACAACGCGCGATAGAAGCAGGTGTTAAATCGATTGAACATGGACAAATGTTGGACGAAGAAACCTTAAAGATGCTAGCTGATAACAACGTGTGGCTGAGCCTTCAAAACCTAATGGACAATAACGATAATATGGACGCACAGCGCAAAGCGAAACGTAAGCCCGTATTGGAAGGGCAAGAAAGAGTATGGCCTATGGCCAAAAAATTAGGCGTTAAACTAGCTTGGGGTACAGATTTTCTTTTCGAACCTGAATTGAACGACGATCAAAACAGCTATATATTAAGGCTTCAAAAATGGTTTACAAATGCTGAAATCTTAAAAATGATCACGCAAGATAACGCCGAATTATTGCAATTATCAGGATTACGCAGTCCGTATCCGGGCAAATTAGGAGTTATTGAAGAGCAGGCATTAGCAGATTTGTTGCTGGTGGATGGCGACCCGCTGAAAAACCTGGAGCTACTTTCAAATCCGAAAAAGAACTTTCTACTGATCATCAAAGACGGTAAAATTTACAAAAATACGTTACAAAAAGATTAGTCATTCTAGCTTTTTCTGCACTCTGAACTGATTATGAAGACCACCTGCTATTGGGCGTAGCTAGGCTTTGTGCTACCACAGTAGATCCCTTTACTGATCACTTTCTGTTTACCATTAATGAAATACCTGTTGATTGCTATCTACTGTGATTACTGTTGCACAACACGATGCCAATAGATAGTATATTCCACTATGTTTACAACGTCTAATCCTTCACCCGTTAAAATATCTATACCGCGCGAGGGTGCACCAATAATGACTCCGCTACCCGCTTGTTTCAACTTTTCACACACTCTGCTCCCTAACAGACCAGTTCCTCCTAATACCAAAATCTTCATAATTAACTAATTTTTACATGAATCCAATAAAGAAAATACGCTACTTAAATGGCGATCTTCTTTCTTTTAGTGTCAAAGAAAAAGATTTAATAAAAGAAGTAGATCATCCAAGATTTACATTTCCGACCATCCAGCAGTTAATCCTGTTTTCGTCCAGCTAACTTGGCCGACTGACGTGCTTGTATATAAGCCGATGGTGTATGTTTAAATTTGACCTTAAAGACTTTTGTAAAATAATTCGGATCAGAAAAGCCTAATTCGTAGGCCACTTCGGCGATGGATTTATCACTCTTACACAACAGGTGTGTTGCTTTTTCTAACTTTATAGATCGAATATATTCTACAGGAGTCATTCCGGTATAATCCAACAATTTGTTATATAACGACGCTCTGCTGATCGATAGATGAGCGCTTAACGATTCGACTGATAACTGAGGATTTGCGATATTGTCTTCGACATAAGCGTGTGCTTTCTTTAAAAATTTTTCATTTTCGGATACTATTTCCACTTCGGGTGATACGATATCGATATGCTTCGAGTATTTGTCTTTAAATGCTTGGCTAAGTGACAACAGTCGATGCACTTTTGCTTTAAAATGATTCATATCAAAGGGCTTATTGAGGTAATCTACTGCGCCCGATTCCAGACCATATACTGCACCATTAGGTAAGTTAGCTGCTGTTAGTAAGATGACAGGGATTTGTTTCGTTCTTTTGTCTAGATGAAGCTTGTGCACTAGCTCCACTCCATTCATAATAGGCATTTGGACATCGCTAATGATAATATCTGGATGGTGAAAAAGTGCCTTTTGCCATCCATCCATTCCGTTTTCCGCTTCGACGATTTGATACTGCTCCTGCAAATGTCCTTTCAAATAAAGACGAAAATCAGCGTCATCTTCTACGATTAAGACTTTCGGGAATCCTGACAGATCCGTCGGCGCTTCATCTTTAGCCGCTAGCACAGTAGGTGTATCATCCTGATCTTGAGACTGCACTGCGGCTGATCTTTTGAGTTTGAGATCAAACTGAAACACGCTGCCTTTTCCAACTTGGCTTGACACCGCGATCGTACCACCATAAAGTTCGACGAAAGATTTGACGATCGAAAGTCCAATACCAGATCCTTGATTGAGGATGTGCTCTTCCGCCTTTAGTTGAAAGAAGCTGTCGAAGACCTTTTCTTTGAATTGGTCTGGAATACCAACACCCGAATCCTGCACAGCGAAATTAATCTGCAAGATGCCTTGTGCCTTGTCGATAACCTCTGCCGCTACGGAAACTTCGATGTTGCCTCCTCGCGGGGTAAACTTAAATGCATTAGAAAGTAAGTTAAATAGTATGCGCTCGATCTTATCTTGGTCGAAGCGAACAAAAAGTTCATTTGTACAGGAGGTTACTTTTAAATTTATGTCTTTTTGTATCGCAAGATCACTAAAGGATGTTACGCATTGTCGAACGAAAGACATGAGTTCACCATCTGTATTACGCAAGGTTATCTCATTCTCTTCGAGTTTTCTAAAATCTAGCAGCTGGTTTACTAAACTTAGTAAACGCTCGCTGTTGCGTTGTACAAATTTGAGCTGTTCTGCGGCTTTTTCGCTGTGCATTTCGCGCAGCAGATTGTCTACAGGTCCTTTGATTAACGAAATTGGTGTTTTGAATTCATGACTTAGATTGGTCAAAAATTGGATCTTCATTCTATCAAGATTTCTCAATTGCTCTGTCTCTTTTCGCTCTTGTTCTATTAATTGTTTGGCAGAGACGCGTTCTTGTTCTAAAGCGAATTGTGCTTTTAAACGTTGTATACCTCTCGCCCTGATTAATAATAAAGTTCCTAGGGCCATCACAGCGTACAATATGTATGCTGGAATAGTTTTCCACCAGGGCGGCGAGATGACTACTTCGATAGATCGCTCATTGTTGCCCCAAACCCCATCGTTATTACTTGCTCGCACTTTAAAACGATAATTTCCGGGAGGAATATTGGTATAATTCGCCACGTGCTCTTTACCTACCGTTATCCAATCTTTGTCGAATCCTTCTAAAAGATATTGGTATTGATTGGCCTCGGGTACGGTAAAGTTGAGCGCTTCAAAAGATATGGCAAAGTTTTGATCGTATCTTAATTTTATCCTTTCTGCCAGCAGCAGAGAGGTACTTATAGGCTGATCTTGTCCGGGATTCACGGGTGTATTATTTACGCGCAAATTAGTCAGTACGATCTTAGCCGGGTTTTGATTTATCTTGAGATTTTGTGGGTAAAAATGGTTGAAGCCACGCTGCCCACCAAAAAATAGTTCACCATCGGCTAATTTAATGCCTGCACCTAAACTAAATGCTCCAGCCTGTAAACCGGAAGAGTGCGAATAATTTTTGAACAAATTTGCTTGTACATCATAGCAGCTTAGGCCCTGACTGGTACTAATCCATATTTTACCGCTACTGTCTTCCATGATTTTCTGTACGACACCATTAATAAGACCATCGTTAACGGATAATACTCGGAATCGCTGCTCACCTTTCTTCAACACGCCAATTCCATCGCCGTTTGTCCCGACCCAGGTATTGCCACTACGATCATGATAAATCGAAGAAACATAATTGCTGGGTAAGTTATGTGATGCTGCATTGATACTTCGGGACGATCCAGTATTCGGATTTATGACGGTTATACCGGCTCCATACGTGCCAATCCACATTTGATGGTCGTCCATTTCTTCGATAGCACGAATGTACCCGAGTTTATCATACTTCGATATGGTTTTCCGATCGGGATGCAAAACATTTACGCCTCCTCCATTGGTGCCAATCCACAGATTGCCTTTTCGATCACTTTTCAGTGCAAATATTTCATTGCTATTTAAATATGTAGCACCTGAGCCTGCTTTGAACCTGGTTACTTCATTTTTTACAACATCATAGCCATACAGTCCTCCTTGATAGGTGCCCACCCACAGGGTATTGGCATCTTGTTCCATGGCCAATACGTTTAAATCGTTTGGCAATGAAGATACTAGTTGTTGACTACGTTTGGATTTATCGTATTTCCATACACCTGCTCCATCCGTTCCGATGTATACATTTTTCTGGATGGAGGCTAGCGCCGTCACGATAGCACCATCGCCGGCGTAGGATGGTACACCATCAATGGTGCGAAGATTAAACTCATTCAGGTTGCTATCATATTTGTTCAATCCGCCTTGATACGTACCGATCCAAGATATACCGTAATCATCTATCAAAATAGAACGTATCGAATGTGTACTCAAACTTTGCAAATCGCCCTTCTGAGGTTTGTACTGCTTCAATTTGAAGGTATTGATATGCAAAACATGCAGTCCTTTATCACTACCAATCCACAGGTTACCAGCATTATCTTTATCAATGGCGTACAGGTTATTGCTATACAACTGCCCCCCTTTTAATAGTGGTGAGACAGATTCTAACTTCTCACGTATGTGATCTATGCGAAGAAGGCCCTCGGTAGAAGCAAACCATAGGTTGCCCAAGTCATCCTGAACAATACTCCGAATAATACGATCGGCTCGATGGCTTTGTCCCGCATTAGGCACATCGTATGCTTTTACCAAGTTTAAATTGCGATTGTATTGATATAGCTGTTGATCGGCCGCAATCCACAAATTCCCGCTTTTGTCTTTATAGCTACAATATGAAATCTTTCCTTCTAATGTTTGGTTGAGTTTTGCGTAAGCTCCGTCGGTTCGGATCTGCTGCGTATCACCATCGATACAATAAAATGCGCCAAACGCACTCACCCATACGTTACCTTGATTATCGCTATACACGGAGTTGATGGCTGTGCTCATGCCAGTGGTGGTCGTCGGATGATAATGAACAATGCGATCCGTTTTTCGGTCATAGTATGCTAAACCACCTCCATTTGTACCAATCCAGATGCGTCCAGAAATATCTTCATGCAAAGAACTGATATGATTAACGCCGAGTCCATCATTTTCTGTCGGGTTGCGCCTATAAATCTTGAAATTGGTGCCATCAAATCGATTTAAACCATCTTCAGTACCTATCCAAAGGAAACCAAATTGATCCCGTATTAATGCATGAATGGTATTGGAAGATAGACCATCTTTAGAATATAGGCGCTGAAAATCAATTGCTTTATCTTGCGCTGATGCAAAACTTACCATCAAACACATACTAAAAACACACAATGCAACCGCTTTCATAATTATGTTTATCAAAGGCATCAGAAAATTCGTTTATAATTTGGTTAGACTGAAAAAACGATTCGTAAATATAACTTATATTACCCATTAACAGGATATTTCGTAAGCTCTTTTTGCTGCGATGTATTATCTTTTCCAGCATATAAGGTGCTCAATTACTGTTTTTGAACATCTAAAATACATATCACTTTACCGCAGTACCATTCCAAAAACATATCACGATAGCTCCTGTCCCACCTTTTTTTAAGGTTATACATTCTTACCGCTTTTTTCGACAATATTACCACTCCAACAGCCTACAAGCGGATAATTTTGTTTGCAAGAATTACTGATCAATTTATCAGAACCATAAACCTAAGGGAAACCTACGCATCGTGTAAATCACTAATTGCACCTTTCTACTTGTATTTGACGCGTGCTGTATAGCCAGCATGTGGCACATCATAGCGATATGTAACAATAAAACAATCGCTTGCATAAAGCAACAGGTCGCATTGGTCTACAGCAATGGGTAAGTATCACGACTAAATTTTGATGCATTATGAAAAATAAGCGGTTTAAATGTAAAGAACCATAGGAACGCTTTATCTCAAAATGGAAGTTAAAATCAAGAAAAGCGCTACATCATGTACATATCGCATTTCATTTTAACCCGACATATTTCAGGTAACCAATGGCTCATGAGATCCCAACGCACCCCATGAGAAACTACCTTACGATAGGAAGATGATACCTATCAAACAACCAATTACACGCAAAGGACCAATTTAATCTAATGAAAATGATATGGTAGCATGTTTTATTTATTACAAGCACTGGAGAATGCACACAGGTTTTATGTATAATCGGTGGTTTATCCTACTCACACTCCTTTTAAGCACGTTTTTTTTCGCTCACGCGCAGTCCCCACCGACCATTCGGGGCGTGGTGATCGACAAACAAAACATACCAATATCTGATGCTACAGTTTCTGTAAAAGGCACTCGAATAGCCGTCTCCTCCAATGAGGATGGCTCCTTTTTACTAAACAGCGTACCCGCCAACGCTGATAGCATCGTGGTTATCAAAATCGGGTACAACCGATCCGCCATAGCCATTGCAGGGCAATCACAAATTACAATCGAACTCAACGACCTCGCCATCGACGTAGAAGAAACGGTCGTTATCGGTTATGGTACCCAACGAAAAGCAAGTTTAGTTGGTTCCATCGCACAAACTACCGGTGAAGTGCTGCAGCGTACGGGTGGAGTCACAAATTTAGGAATGGCTTTGACCGGGAATCTGCCCGGTGTGACTACTAGCAGTTCTACCGGTATTCCTGGAGGTGAGGATCCCCAGATTCTTATTCGCGCTCAAACATCGTGGAACAATAGCGCTCCACTGATATTAGTAGACGGTGTAGAAAGATCCATGAACTCTATCGATATCGCCTCAGTAGAAAGTATTTCTGTTTTGAAGGATGCTTCTGCAACGGCTGTATTTGGGGTGAAAGGTGCTAATGGCGTTATCCTGATAACCACGAAGCAAGGAAAAATGGGGCGCGCAAACATACAAGGACGAGTAAATACAACAGCGAAAGTACCTTCAAAATTGCCCGCTAAATATGACTCTTATGATGCCTTGACTTTACGGAATAGAACATTAGAAAATGCATTATCCGTAAATCCCGGAGGATGGGGCAATATCCGTCCAGAAGATATTTTACTAAAATATCGGTACCCTGCTAATGATGAAGAGTGGGACCGCTATCCAAATGTAGATTGGGAGAAAGAACTATTCAGATCGCACGCCATGTCATACGGCGCGAATGCCAACGTTTCGGGCGGTACAGATTTCGTGACCTACTTCGCTTCGGTAGATTATGTGAAGGAAGGTGACTTATTTAAATCATTCGAAAATAACCGGGGCTATCGATCAGGATACGGCTATGATCGGGTCAATGTCCGCAGTAATTTAGATTTTAACCTCACCAAAACCACCAAATTCTCGACCAAATTATTTGGTTCAAACGGCGTCCGAAAATATCCTTGGGATAGTCCTGGAAACAACGACGGACAATTTTGGACCGCAGCATATCGCACAGGCGCTGATGCGCTAAGACCGATCTACTCCAATGGTACATGGGGATTCTTCTCTGGTAGAAATCATGATGTACCAAACTCGGTCTACAACTTAGCGCTATCTGGAATTGAAAGAGGCACCAACACGCAGCTGACGACCGACTTTATCGTCAACCAAGACTTAAGTATGATTACTCCGGGACTTAGTTTTAGAGCTAACTATTCTTATGACCATAGCTTCAGAGAACATAGGCGTGGCGTAGAAGATCCTGATGGTCCGGAGCGTATGTGGGTCAATCCCGAAACTGGCGTTATTGTCTATATGTTTGGTATCGATACCAATACCCAGATGGATTACTCGGATATGATACGATGGATCAATAACGCTGGGGAGGTAGACAAGGATGCCACCTATCGCCGTGTCAACTATTCTGGTCAGCTCAATTATAATCGCCAGTTTGGCAAACATGATGTAGGCGCTATGGGACTGTTTCTAAGAGAAACCATTGCAACCGGTAGCATGTTTCCAAGATATAGAGAGGATTGGGTATTTCGGACCACCTACGGGTACGACAATCGCTATCTTTTCGAGGCCAATGGCGCGTATAATGGATCCGAGATGTTTGGCGAAGGATACCGATTTGCATTTTTCCCTTCATTATCGGCTGGTTGGGTCATCAGTAACGAAAACTTCTTAAAGGACGTCAACTTTATCAACAACTTGAAAATCCGAGGATCTTGGGGGAGAATCGGTGATGATAATGTTTCTGGAAGATGGCTCTATCGGGATCAATGGCTTTTTGGCGGAAATGCACAGATGGGTACCAACATTCAAAATACTCCATACACCTTTTATCGCATATCTACACTTGGTAATCCTAACTTATCTTGGGAAAATGTGGAGAAGAAAAATATCGGTCTTGATTTTAGCATACTACAAGGTATGTTTTCGGGTAGCGTCGATTTTTTCCGAGACATTCGTACAGATATCATTATTGATGGTGGCCAACGCGCCGTTCCTTCCTATTTCGGACAAGCGGCACCTCGCGCCAACTTAGGTAGAGTTCGTGGTGAAGGATATGAAATCGAACTTCAGTTTAATAAGCGACTAGCCAGCGGTCTGCGACTATGGGCTAATGCCAATATGACCTATGCTGTCAATAAAGTTTTATTTAGAGATGACCCTTTGTTGTTGCCCGAATATCAACAGCAAGCGGGGTGGCAACTCGGACAAGTTCGTACGCATATTAACAACGGCCATTTAGCCACTTGGGATGATGTGTACGGCAGTACAGAGCGAATTTCAAACAACAGCCTAAAGCTGCCAGGAGATTACAACATCATCGATTATAATGGCGATGGCATTATCGACCGCTTTGATGTTGCCCCTTACGCCTATGCTGGAAACCCTAGGAATACCTACAATCTTAGTTTAGGAACCGATTGGAAAGGACTTAGTTTCTTTGTACAATTCTACGGTGTGAACAATGTTACACGCGAGGTCACCTTTCCTACATTCAATACGTACTCTGAATCCAACGTAGCCTACGTTGAAGGAAACTTTTGGACTTTGGAGAATGGAGGTGGCGACTTACCATTACCGAGATGGGGCACACTATCGCCCGAAGGTGGCAGCGGCACCCGGTACTTATTCGACGGATCTTATCTACGTTTAAAAAATGCGGAAATCGCCTATACTTTAACTGGAAAATCCGTAGAACGATTGGGACTGAACTCCTGTCGAATATTTGCCAATGGCAACAACCTATTCTTATGGACAAAAATGCCTGATGACAGAGAGTCGAACTTTTCTGGAGGCTCATCAGGTGGTGCCTACCCTACTGTAAGACGATTCAACTTAGGTATTGATTTATCCTTTTAAAAAATTACTAAAGATGAAAACAAACGTAATAAAGAGCCGATTAGCGATCATCACGATCTTGCTTATTATCGTCGGAACCAGTTCTTGCGAAAAATATTTGGATAAATCTCCGCTGGCAGATATCGACGAAGGAGTAGCTTTCCAAAGTTTCAGGAATTTTCAAGGCTTTACGGAAGAACTCTATAATTGTGTACCTCTAATTACATCAATTGGTTCGCATAGCGCATGGAATTTTGGCGATGATGAAATGTGGGAACCTACCGAAACCCGGATTTTTGCGTACAATATTGATCATGGTGATTATTGGGCTTGGAACACTGCCATTTTTGGATCGTGGTTCAAGAATGGTGGCAACCCGACGAATACCGCAAGGGTCGACAAAGGGAATCTTTGGGGACTATCTTGGTATGCTATAAGAAAAGCCAACATCGGTCTGGGTAATCTGGACAAATTGACAGAGGCGACTGAAGAAGAGCGACGACTAATTGAGGGGCAGCTCTATTTCTTCAGAGGTTGGTTCCACTTTATGCTGATGCAATATTGGGGTGGTCTTCCTTACATTGATGAGATATTGCCGCCCGACCAAGCTCCGCGTGTTGCTCGTCTCAACTATCATGAAACGGCCGAAAAAGTAGCGTCCGATCTGCAGCGTGCAGCCGAACTTCTTCCTGTAGACTGGAATGCGACCACCGTTGGGCCAACCATGGGTAATAATGACCGCCGACCAAACAAAATCATGGCATTATCATTTCTTGGCAAAAATCTATTACTTGCCGGCAGTCCATTAATGAACCAAGAATCCACGGGAGATCGTAACTACAATCGGGAGTATTGTATACGAGCAGCGGCGGCCTTGGGCGAAGCGTTGCAAATTGCAGAAACAACCCGGCTTTATGAGTTAATACCCTTTTCGCATTACAGCCGTATATTCTACACTTGGAATCAAAATTACGCAGTACCGGGCTCGGTAACTGTAGACGGACATCGCTACACAGAGGCGATCATGATGGAGAATCCAGCCGAGATAAATGGTCGCTTCAGGTGGAATCAGGTCAACGACTATCGTCCGATGGACATCAACAACTCCGGCATCAAAGTATATCCAACAGCCAATTACGTGGATTTTTATGGGATGGAAAACGGACTGCCAATTGCCAATCCTACGCAGGCAGATTCAGAATCTGGTTATGACCCGCAGTATCCTTGGCGCAACAGAGATCCGCGCTTTTACCATGACATTATGTTTGATGGAGAACAAGCCGTTTTGAATGGAGGCTATGTTGGTAACGACGAATACAAACAGTACGCCAGCCTGTTTACTGGAGGATTGTATCGTACAGCTAACCCAACCAAAGCGGTATTTACAGGCTATATGCTTTCTAAGTTTATCTCCAAAAATATGAATCAATGGGATGGATATGCCGACAACAACGCTTTTTCGCTAAGCCTTTTACGTTTATCCGATGTATACCTGCTCTATGCCGAGGCCGCCTCGGAAGGATATGATTCACCCAACGGCAAATCACCCAATTTCAGTAAGACAGCCGTCGATGCAGTCAATTTCGTGAGAGATAGGCCGGGCTTAGGTGTAGGTCATGTACATGCTAAATTCTTATCCTCTCAAGCTGCATTTCGCGAAGAGTACCGAAGAGAAAGAGCGGTAGAACTTGCCTTTGAAGGTCACCGATTTATAGATTTGAGACGCTGGCTGCTCCTTCATGAAAGGCCTTATACCTACAAGATGGGAATCGAATTTAATCGTGCTCCAGGGGTTCCTAATAGTGCGGTATATGCAGATCCTAAAAATGCCCGAGTAATCAATTTCAGACAGACGATATTGTTTGAACGCAAATTTTCTGCACGACATTATTGGTTTCCATTTTTGGTATCAGACATCAGCATGTATCCCGAGTTTTCACAAAATCCAGGTTGGTAGCATTAAATAAGCAGATAAAATGATTAAAATAAACACAATAGCTTGTAGCCTTTTTCTGATCTTCTCGATGAATGTTGGATATGTACAAGCACAGGAACTAGCGGATGATTTGCCAGAAACTGACCCTGCAACTACAGACAGCATACATGTCGCATTTGGTCGTACAGCCAAACGAGATCTTGTCGGTGCAGTATCCCATCTGGATGTCACTGAATTGTTGAACAAAAATTATGCAACCAATAGCTTAGATAATTTAGGAAGTTTTATCTCTGGTTATAATGGAAATATTTGGGGACAAGCACCACTGATTTTAGTAGATGGTGTACCACGAAGAGCCGAAGATATACGATTGGTAGAAGTAGAATCGATCACGGTACTTAAAGATGCAAGTAGCGTAGCACTTTATGGATCTGCCGGTTCTAAAGGTGTGGTATTAATAAATACACAACGCGGAAAGGTTCAACCATTAACCATCGACGTGCGAGCCAATACCGGAATTGCTGTCCCAAAGCGGTACCCAAGCTACCTCAATGCAGCAGAGTACATGACATTGTACAACGAAGCGCTGCAAAATGATGGTATAGCTCCACGATATAGTCCAGAAGCAATCTACAACACCGCAGCCGGGACAAACCCTTATCGGTATCCTGATCTCAATTTACTATCTAGCGAATACCTTCGTGATTTCTCCACACGATCTGATATCACGACGGAGATTACCGGAGGTAATCACCGCGCGAAGTATTATACCAATATGGGTATGTCGTACAACAACAGTATCCTTAAATTGGGTGACGCGAGAAATAATAATGATCTGGCCTTCAACGTACGAACCAATGTGGATATGAATCTAACCCCTTGGCTGAAGGCATCGGCAGATGCCGTAGCGAACATTAATAACAATTACGCTGCGAGAGGCAACTTTTGGGACGCTACTGCTAATTTGCGACCCAACCACGACGGATTAATCCCGTTGATACCAATTGACCGATTAGATCCACAAAACCCAGAACTCCAATCCATCGTCCGAAACAGTCAACATTTGGTCAATGGGCAATACTTGCTGGGCGGATTATCCACTTTGCAAACCAACGATCTCTCTCAATTGATCGCTTCTGGCTACATCAAAAATAGAATGCGCACATTCATGTTCAATGTCGGTGCAGATGCTGATCTTAAGGGTATTACAGAAGGATTGCGATTCAGCAGCCGCTACAGCATGGATTATACCTCGCGCTATACCGAAGCCTACAGCATTCCGTATGCTACATATCAGCCCACATGGCAAACCATAGACGGTGTAGAAATGATTACTGGTCTTCAAAAGTTTGGCAACGATGGCAACAGTACCAACGAGTTTATCGGAACCTCAATGTATCATCAAACCATGTCGATATTAGCACAACTTGATTATAATCGCACATTTCAAGCGCATCATCATGTATCTGCCAAATTACTTGGTTGGGGCTTCATGACACAATTTTCCAGCGATATCGATACCAATGGCGGATCGGATTACCATCCCATCCGAAATACGAATGTGGGCTTTCAAGCTGCTTACAATTTCAGGCATAAGTATTACGTCGATTTCTCGGGTTCCGCCGTTCATTCCACCAAATTACCGGAGCATAGTAGGCGGGCGATTTCACCAACAGCAACTATTGGCTGGCGCTTAAGCGAGGAGGATTTTTTCAAAGACAATGTTTCGTCGGTTAGTGAATTGCGATTCACTGCGTCCTATGCCGTGCTAAGACAAGATCTCGATATCACTGGTGGCGATAGAAACCATTACCTCTACCAAGGAAACTATGGTAACAATACCAATTTAGGCGGATATTTTGAATGGCGAGATAAAGCTGCTGGAGGCTTCACGGTATTGGCCGGAGGCGGAAGCAATCCGCTTCTAAATTTTGTAGAGCGTAAAGAAATGCGTTTTGGCATGGATGCTGGTTTTTTGGACAATCGAATCATGCTGAATGCGAATTATTTCAGGCAAGATGTAAACGGTTTGTTAGCTCGTGGTAATGCGACAGTATTCCCTTCCTATTATTCTGGAAATGGTGATTTTCTACCGTGGATTAACTTTAACAATGATCAAAGAACGGGTTTCGATTTTTCGGTCAATTACAACGACAAGATTGGTAACGTAAGATATAATCTTGGCGTAGTAGGAATGTTGTTCAACTCGCGAGCCACGAAACGTGATGAGATCTACGAAGACAATTATCAATTCCGTGCCGGACGACCACTCGACGCCGCGTGGGGATATATAGCAGAAGGATTGTTTCAAAATCAGGAAGAGATAAATAATCATGCTAGACAGGCTTTTGGCGGCGAAATTAAACCTGGTGATATTAAATACAGGGATGTAAATGGCGATGGGATCATTGACAACCGCGATCAAGTAGATTTGGGGAAATATGGCTGGGCTGCAACCCATTCAATTATGGGTTCAATATCACCCTTAAATGGAAAAACCTGACTTTCTTTGCCCTCGGATCAGGACAATCAGGTGCTATTGGCTTCAAGAACAATTCTTACTATTGGGTTACAGGGCTTGGCAAATATTCGGATCAAGTATTGGGCCGGTGGACAGAAGAGACAGCAGCGACCGCTAACTATCCTCGCTTAACCACAACGGGCAATAATAACAACTTCCAAAACTCTACTTTTTGGATGTTTAAAAACAATCGATTCAACCTCAATCGCGTACAAATTACCTACGATCTGGACGAGCGCTTTTTCAAACCTTCATCCATCGTTAGCCGCATGAGTTTCTACGCAAATGGAGACAATTTGCTCGTCATCTCTGATGAACGCCAAATGATGGAAACCGGTTTTGGAGCTGCCCCACACAATCGATTCTACAATCTGGGAGTACGAGCTTCCTTTTAATTTGATCATTTTAATATACAGATGATATGAAGAATACACTATTAATCCTTGCATCAGCAGCCCTATTATTCAGTAGCTGCGAGAAATGGCTTAATCCTGATCTGGAAAATCTAAAAACGATAGAACAAATGCATACCGATGCACGCTATGCACAAGGATTTTTAACGACAGCATACCGAACAATCCCAGGATACTACGACAATAGTGATGTCGCTACGGATGATGCCGTCACTAATCAGCGATCACACCCCTATCTGCAAATTGCTACGGGCTCGTGGACACCTACATTCAACCCGACATCGGTATGGGGTCAATCTTATGGCGCCATGCAATACCTCAATATATTTTTAGAGAATTCGAATTTGGTAGATTGGGCAGAAGATCCGGAGGCAGCGCAGTTATTTAATATCAGAATGCGAGGCGAAGCATTTGGTTTGCGCGCATTGTACATCTATTATTTATTGCGCAATCATGGCGGTATTAATGCGAGTGGCGAATTGATGGGTGTCCCCTTAATGACACAATCAATGCCGAGCACGGCAGATTTTAACGTACCTAGAGCAAGCTTTATGGAATGTATCAATCAGATCTATATGGATCTGGATAGTGCAGATGCTTATTTGCCCATGCAATATAATAATGTCGCTACAGCGGCACAGATACCCGAACATCTTCGAAAATATAGCCAAGATGTAAGTGCCTACAATCGCGTGATGGGCGAATATAGCCGACAGCTCTTTGATGGATTGATATCCAAAGCCTTTAGAGCGCGAACGGCGCTCCTTGCTGCAAGCCCCTATTTCCAGCATACAAGCAACAACAGCGATTGGGCGACCGCAGCTAACGCCGCAGCCAGCGTAATCAACTTCAAGGGGGGCATCAGTGGCCTTCCTAACAATGGACATACTTATTACGATAATAGAAATGAGATTGATAATTTGAGTAATGGTACTAATCCGCCTGAAATGATCTGGCGAGAAGTAATTCAACCGAATAACTCTGATCAAGAATTGCAAAATCTACCCCCAAGTCTGTTTGGCAATGCGCTAGTCAATCCCACACAAAATTTGGTAGATGCCTTTCCGATGGCTAATGGTTACCCGATTAATCATAGTGAAAATAGCGGTGGCTACAATGCAGCAACGCCTTATGCGGATAGAGACCCTAGATTGAATCTGTACATTATTTACAATGGAAGTACTGCAGGGGTATCTAATAGACAAATTTTGACCGGAAGTGCCTCTGGAACTGCAGATGCTATTAATGCGCGGGAAACCTCTTCTCGGACCGGGTACTACATGAGAAAACGACTTCGTGCAGATGTCAACTTGGATCCCGTTAATACAGTTCGCAGAAATCGCTACTACCCTCGTGTGCGTTATACCGAAATTTATTTATCCTATGCTGAAGCTGCCAATGAAGCTTGGGGACCTGACGGTACCGGAGGCAATGCCTACAGCGCGTACGATGTGATTAAGGCGATCCGTCAACGAGCGGGAGTTGGCGCAACTAATAATGATCCCTATTTGGAAGAATGCCGCGCCGATAAAGACAAAATGCGCGCATTAATTCGCAACGAACGTCGACTAGAATTATGCTTTGAAAGTTTCCGATTCTGGGATTTGCGCCGATGGAAAATGCCATTGACAGAATCCGCAACAGGAATGGATATAAATGGCAGTAACTACCAACCTATTCCTGTCGAAGGCCGAACGTTCCAAAACCACATGTACTATGGCCCTATACCATTTTCAGAAGTGCTAAAATACAGCAACTTACAACAAAATACCGGTTGGGAATAGTAAATAGTTTTTTGACGCACTAAAATGAACTAACAATGAAATCGCTAAATAAAATAATAGCTACAGCCAGTATTTTTATAGCCGTAATCGGCTGTAAAAATGCAGAAATCATTCATCCTGATTTTGATTACCAAACGGTATATTTTGCTAATCAGTATCCCGTCCGGACGATCGTTCTCGGAGAGGACATGAACTTCGACACCACCTTAGATAATGAGAAAAAAGTAGAAATTAAGGCCACGCTGGGTGGCACAAGATACAATCAGCATAACGTATTGATCGACGTGCAAGTCAACGAATCTTTGCTGGAAGGCCTCCACTTCGAGAATGGCAATAAAATTGTTCCAATGCCGGCCAATTATTACAGTTTACTATCCAATCAGATCAATATCGGTATTGGTGATATTATGGGCGGCGTCAAAGTACAATTTTTCGACGCATTCTTCGCAGATCCCAATGCATTAGTAAATACTTATGCAATTCCATTGCAAATGAACCGCGTTATGCATGCCGATTCTATATTGAGTCATAAGGATTTTGTGTTTTATGCCGTGAAATTTATCAATCCCTGGCATGGAAATTATCTACGCCGCGGAAGTGATATCATGACCGGGGATATTAGCAGAACGGTGACGCGTCGTGCACAATACGTAGAACATGACGAGACCAACAAGTTGACAACTCGCTCACTTACATCAGCCACTGTTCCTATACAATTTAGAGATCAGGATGCGGGTAACATCTTTTCCTGTACGCTTCATTTGGAATTTGATAACTCGGGGAACTGTACTATATCGACCAATACACCTGGATACACCGCAACAGGTACCGGAAAATTTGTTTCAAAAGGAGAAAAAAATAGCTGGGCAAATAGAGATCGTGATGCACTATATCTTGAATATCAAGTCGCGTACTCGGGTATTAGCATTGGTAATGCACCAAATATCAGAACGATCACTGGACAAATAACGACCAAAGATACCTTAGTAATGCGAGATCGTGCGGTATCACCTGAATATTTCAATCCTATATTACGATAACTCTAAAGCCACCAAGATGATGAACATTATCACGAGATTATGCACCAAAGTCGTTATCGCGCTTATAGCTGCTCTACCTTTCATAGGTTGTGTCAAATACGAGGCACGTATATTTGACGTCGACAAACCACAAAGTATATTTGATCAAGAAGCCTTAGACGCACTCGTTACATTGCGATCCGTAACCGGTACTGATCCAGCATCTCATCCTACTTTAGGAGCAGAAATCGCTCTTTCAGCCGTCGGAGCCAACCACTCCCTATACCGCTTAATGCAAGAGCATATGAATGAAATAAGTATAACTACTTCTGTGTATCCTGTCAATGTATTTAATGCAGAAGGAAGTGCCAACTTAACAGCGCTATCTCAGGCGTTGGAGCTCAATAGTCAGACCGAAAATCCGTTAAAAGTGCACTTCGGGCATTTGCTGTGGCACGAGAATCAGTTTTCGACCTTTTTAAATAGTCTGATCGCTGATATTTATATTCCGGGCGAAAGCGGCACCGATGTAGTGCATGATTTTGAAGACGACGAACTAGGTCATTCATTCCCGATGATCGGATCGGGAAGTAATGCAGTGGTCAATGATCCAAACGGAGAAACCGGCAAGGTACTCAACATTAAAGGTCCACAAACTTTTCCACAAATAAGGATAAACCTTCCCGAAGGTCGCACGGTCGGAGATTATAAAAACGTTATGATCGATTTTAAGGGAGATGGCTGCTGTGGTTACTATGGAGCAGGTATGCGACTGGGCATTAGTGCTGAAGCGGAGGACGTAAACTTAGGTCAGTATGGTAGTCCAGCCAGCTTCGGGATTACGATAAACAGTTGGGGACGCGGCTTGATTAATCTTCCTCTGGCTAATCTCAACCTTACTTCAGATCAAAAAGCGTGGACTAGTTTTGTATTAACAATAGGTTCCGCTACCGGTTCTGCCGATTATTATATGGATAATATCAAAATGGACTGGGAATTGGAAGGTCAAACAATCGTAAAGACGCCTGAAGAAAGAAAAACCATATTCACCACTGAATTAGAAAAATGGATAAATGCAACTGCAGAAGCAGGCAAAGACAAAGTAAGCTCTTGGAGCGTAGCCTATCAACCAATAGATGACACCGATCCTAGCCAATTGCGCAGCGGAGTAGGCCGAGCATTACCAGCGAACACATTTTATTGGCAAGATTATTTGGGTAAAGATTATGCCGCAATAGCGATAAAACAGCTACTACAGCAGGCAAATTCGCAAGATAAATTTTTTATTACCGAAACGAATCTCTTGAACAATAGTGCTAAACTCGAAGCTTTGATGGATTTTATTCAACATACCGAAAAGCAAGGTGCGCCCATACATGGCATTGTCTCTGAGTTGGATCTTCAACTTAATAGTGACAAAAGTCATGTAGAAAACTTGTTTAAATCTTTGGCGGCAACCAATAAACTCATCAAAGTAGCAGTACGCATCCAAACTGGAAATACAGTACAACAAACCACCAATGCGCAATATACGGAGCAAGAAAATATGTACAAATGGTTAGTGCAATCCTACATGGAGCATATACCGAGAGAAAGAAGAGCAGGGATACTATTTACCAGCCCAACGGATGCTGCCAATCAGACAGTGGCATCTGGCCTTTGGACAAACAATGCTGGCTACCAACGCAAGCCGGCCTACCGCGGCGTATTGGAAGCATTACAAAACCAATAATCAAAAATAAAAGATCAAGAAAGGGAAATATTTTTATATTTCCCTTTCTTGATCTTTTAAATATAACATTAAATCTAACGCTATGATATGCTCTCCAATTAAACATAAGCTAGGCCTCCTATTTGCAGGCATTATCGGCATCTGCACTGCGCAAGCTCAGGATCCAAATTTTCATATTTACCTCTGCTTTGGCCAATCTAATATGGAAGGACACGGGAAGTTTGAAGCGCAAGATACCGTGACAAACGCTCGCGTATTTTCCTTACAAGCTGTGGATTGTCCAGATCTTGAGCGAGCGCAAGGCAAATGGTATCTGGCTCAATCGCCCATCACACGATGCCATACGGGATTAACACCGGCAGATTATTTTGGAAAAACTTTAGCACAAAATTCATCTGATGAGGTACGTATCGGAATTATTAATGTTGCTGTGGGCGGATGCCGGATCGAACTATTTGATCGTGACAGCACTACTACCTACGTAAAAACAGCGCCCGACTGGATGAAAAGTGCCCTATCTGCCTATGGTAACGATCCTTATGAACACATGATCTCTTTGGCAAAAATCGCTCAAGAATCTGGGGTGATAAAAGGTATATTATTACATCAAGGCGAATCCAATACCGGCGATCTGCACTGGCCGCGCAAAGTAAAACGAATCTATGACAACATTATAAATGACCTCCATTTGAGCTCTTCAGAAACTCCGCTTCTAGCTGGCGAACTCTTAACTGAAGAATTTGGCGGAAAATGCGCGTCCATGAATGCCATTATCCAAACATTGCCGACGGTATTACCTGAAGCTATCGTCGTGAGTTCGGCGCAGTGTGAAGGCACTACAGATGGTTTGCACTTTAGTCCCGCTGGCTATCGGCAGCTTGGTACGCAGTACGCAAAGGCATTGATGCACCATCGTGCTCGCTTTGAAAAGCAAAATTAACGGTGGACTTCCATTCTGGAATTTGAACTACTAGAAACTTGTAATCGATCTATCATTACGCACACAAAAAGAGCCTAGTCCGTATATGCAGACTAGGCTCTTTTTGTGTGTAATTTCATTTTCTGTACTCGCCCTTCATTAATCAACTGAACAATAATTGTAAGAAGCAGCTGCCATCTATGCAGGGCGGGCATTCATCCTAAAGAAAAGAATGAAGTACAACCATTGCCCTTTTAAAAAAGGCAATGGTCATTACATTAATCATATCCCGGATTTTGGTACGTGCCACGGTCTCCCTCCATAGCATCCAACTGTCCCAAAGGAATTGGCCTCAAGTAATGAAAATTTTGTATATTTCGCTGAAAAGTAATAGGCGTTCTATCTCCTAAGTTGGGGCCGCAGATTACATAACTAGATGCAATGTCGGTCCAAGTCTGAGTACGAACCAGATCGTGCCACCGGTATCCTTCACCGAAGTATTCTCGAGAACGCTCTGCTAAGATATATTCAACCGTAATATCTGCCGGAGTAGCTGCAATCATAGCCGCACTATTGTCTTCCACTTTTTCGGTGTTGCCATTATTGTCCCAGCGCCATACGCCTGCACGCGCTCTGATCACATTAACCAATTCTCGTGCGGAGAAACCTGCTTTTATAGATGCACCTTTTACGGCGGCCTCAGCCGCCACCAAGTACAATTCCGAGAACTTTGCCGCAGCAAATGGTCGAGTACTACCCGCATTAGGTTCACCTAAGCCACCGCCACTGTCTGTACGGTAAGGTCCAAGTTTCCAAAGACCAGGATATATTCGCCGACTAATTCCATTGGGCGCAACGACAAAGTCTGCACGATTTGGAAGTACGCCGGCACCTACATTACTACTGGTTGGTGACGCATAGTTAATTGTTTCCGAAGGTTCTTCATCCAAAAACGTAAGAATGGCATCGCCCGGGTTTACAGGCAGGAAGTTCGCATTGTATAGCTGGCCTTGTATACCTGCTTTATTCCAATTGCCTCGGTATACGCTGGTAAATGTACCGTCGTATCTAGAATCGTTGGTTTTATCCGCAAATGTATTGGTAATAGCGCCGATGGTTGGTGCCATCCTTACCCACGGTCGTCCCAATGCTTGTGCCGCTTCGCGCTGCACAGATGCTACAGGCGCCCAAGCCGAACTGGAAGAACTGCTTCGAATCTCGGTGTAGTTCCATGTGAGCATCCAGCCTGCAAAATTGTCGGGAGCACCACCGCTACCAAACGTCAGACTGCCACCATTGTAAAACTCGCTAGACTCCGTATGATCTGCAAAAAGTAATAACTCGTTATTACGATCATTAGTAGCGACATGCACGTCATAAAAAGTTGGTTGTAATGCGAATGGTCCCGGATTTTCAATGCCTTGTACCGCAATGTCGTAAGCCTGCTGGAAATACCACTGTGCATCATGCCCATCTGGATCTACACGATCAGCAGCGGGATAGGTCGGAATGTTTTTAGGATTTTGTAACCACCATGCGTAGGTGAGATAAGCTTTGGCCAAGTAAAGGCGAGCTAATGTTTTGGTGACACCGCCGATAACCCGACCACTTTCTGGCAGGTTTTCTACCGCGTGCAAAAGATCGGGAAATATCGCCTTCGTATACACCTCAGGCACCGTATTACGTACAGAGGTACGCGTGGTACTTGTATTGAATACTAACTCCCCTGCTCCCAAATCCAGTGGCACACCACCAAAAGTTTGTACGAGCAAGAAATAATCAAAAGCCCGAAAAAATCTGGCTTCGCCAATATGTGCTTCTGTAATGCCATCGACATTCTGCGCAAATTCCAGAATTCCATTAGCCGTATTGATATTGCTGAAACATACGCCCCATATAGCATCAGCTCTGCTATTTTCGGCATTCATCACTGCTCGACCACTTAGATCCATCACTAAGAAATTTTGATCGGCTTGTTGTGCATAGGTTACTTCGTCTGTACCGGTTAGTACAGAGTTATACCAATAAGCTTGACCATAAATCCAACGCAAATGAGCGTACATGGATGTCAGTCCACCCATAATACCGCGTTCGGTTTCAAAAAAACCAGGTTCATATATACTGCGCGGCTGTTCTTCCAAAATCTTGGAGCAGGATGCTACGGTAGCCAGAATAGCCAGTGCGCTTATCTTGATGTATTTTGATATCTTTTTCATAAGGATTTTCATTAAAAAGTCAGATTGACGCCGAATAAAAAGGAGCGGGTAGCCGGAGCATTCGTCCCGATCGTCAACAGGCGACTTTGGTGCGCCGCCACGGCTGTATTTTCATCAGCATAGGAGTTCGTTTCTGGATCCATACCTGTAGCGCGATGGAATGGCGAGAAAAACACAAAAGGATTTTGTACCATCATGTACATACGCAGACGATTGATTCCCATATTTTGGAAAAATGGCGAATCATTGAAGTTATACCCCAACGTCATGGTTCTAATTTTGAGATAGGAAGCGTCAAAATATCCTAATGAGTTCGCATATTTTGGGTTGTCACCGCTCATGATACCGCCTGGTTTTGGATATCTAGCGTCTGTATTTTCTGGTGTCCAATAATCGATCTTCACGTTATTGCTACGACCAGACATGAGGTTGAGGTACCCGGAACCGGAATGAAGGGTGCTAATTAATACACCACCTTGCTGAAACATACCGACCATACTGAAATCAAGGTTTTTGTAAGCCAAACGCGTATTAAAACCACCCATGAAATTGGTCTGCATATCGATAATTCTACGATCATCTGGACCAATTGGACGTGTAGGTACACCATTCTCATCAAACTCACCATTATAATGCACTTTGATCATTCCAACGTTTCCACCTGGTTCCAATATATCTAGATGAGGGTCGCCCTCCTGCCACAGGCCGTTGTATTCATAGTCGAAGATTACATCGATTGGATGACCAACAAACCACCAGTTGTTCTCATTTCTGGTTTGTCCAGAAGCTAGTTCCGTTAATTTATTGCGGTTACGGTAAAGGTTAAGTCCGGCTTCCCATGTCCATCCGTTTTTGTTATCCAAAATGATCCCATTTAAAGCAAATTCTACCCCTTTATTCTGCGTTCTCCCCACATTCGCGGTATAACTTTCGACACCAGAAGATCCAGGCATTCTCAAATTCAGCAGCAAATCATGTGTGTAGGTTTCATAATATTCTGCTGTACCGGATAGGCGGTTATTGAATAATGAAAAGTCAAGACCCAGATTATAAGTTTGCGAATATTCCCAGCCCAATTGCGGATTAGGAAGTTGCGAAACGAAATAACCGACATCATAATTATCCGAACCGAAGTTGTACGGTCGTGTAGACAACCTACCTAACGTCGCATAAGGATTAATGGCTTGATTAGACGTTTGTCCATAACCCACGCGAAGCTTTAGCATATCGATATAGGAAACATTGTCCATAAAAGATTCGCGACCGATATTCCAACCTGCTGAGATAGCCGGATAGGTATGCCATTTTTTACCTCTGGCCAAACGGGAAGAGCCATCAGACCGCATCGTCACACTCAACATATATTTATCATCGTACGAGTACATCGCTCGTCCCATGTACGATAACAAACCCCATTTCTCATAAACCTGACCATCTGGATTCACGATGATTTCACCTAAAGCATGGCCAATGTTATAAAATTGGAAGGCCGATGCCGGAATATCTCTACCAGACATTTCCGAGCGTACAAACTGGTTTTCCTCTGCCGAATACAAAGCCGTTAAGTTTAGATTATGCTTCGATCCAAATGTCTTATCATAAGTCAGCAAGTTCTCAATAACATAATGGTAAATGTGTGAATTGTTGATTCCTGCGGTAGATGGTGATGTCGGGTTGATGTTATTGATACCTTCTCCAGTAAACCAACCGCCATTGTTTTGCCGGTAATCCAAACCTAGATTGGCGCGGTACTTCAGACCTTCAACGCCTGGAATAGCGATTTCTCCAAATAGGGCGTTATAAGTTGCAAAGGCGCGTGTTTCGTTCAGCCATTGATCGCTAAGGTCTTCAATAATGGAGCGTGTGGATACCCAGTTTTCATTGAGTGGCATCTGAATAGTACGCTTAAATGTACCATCTGGATTGTATGGATTGGCAATTGGTGAATTGCTCAACACACCAAGGCCAACATGTTGGCCTCTGGTGACATTGTAATTGGTATTGGTATTGATACCGACACGAATATAATCTCCTATGCGCTGATCTACCGATCCGCGTAACGAAATCCGGTCGTATCCCTGCAGCGGTAATACGCCTTGATCGGTATAATAGCCGGCACCAAAATTATAGGCACCTTTTTCTGTCCCTCCGGATACACCTAAATCCTGACTCACAATGTATCCTGTGCGGTACATCAAGTCCTGCCAATCCGTATCAACATCGTCTGATTCGTCGACCCCATTATTAGGAAACATGCCGGCTACCCTGCGCAGTTCCACGAATTCGGGACCGTTCATCATCGGATATTTCGAAAAAATGGTTTGAAACCCTTGGAAACTATTGTAAGAGATCCGAGCGGGTTGTCCTAATGTTCCTGTATTGGTCGTTACGAGCATGACACCATTGGCACCTCTAGATCCATAAATCGCGGTTGCAGAAGCATCTTTTAAGACATCAATACTCTTAATATCGTTGGGATTGATGTCTCCGATAGATCCCGTGAATGGAATTCCATCCAGTACGATCAATGGATCATTGCTGGCGTTGAGTGAGCGCGTACCACGAATACGAATTTGAGTAGTAGCACCTGGTCGTGACGATGTTTGTGACATTTGTACACCAGGCAGTCGTCCCTGTAAGGCTTGCGTGATGTTTGCTGAAGGTACATCGCGCATTGCTTCACCTCCAATAGAGGATACCGAGCCGGTAACGGCTTCTCGACGTTGCGTACCATATCCTACGACTACGACTTCGTCTACAGCGATATTATCATCGGTGAACACGACGTTAATGGGTTGGTTGAGCGAAGTGACTACCGCAGTTTGGCGCGATAAACCAACGTTCACAAACTCGAGCGTATCGCCCACCGAGGCAGCTATACTATAGCGGCCATTCGCAGAAGACAATGCACTGGTGGACGAGCCTTTGACATTGACTGTAACATCGGGTAATGCTTGTCCACTCCTAGAAGTCACTGTTCCGCTAACTGTGCTCTGGGCAAATACTGCTGCGCTCATAAGTACAAAGCAGATGGACAAGCTCATTTTTGTATCGGGCCAACAACATAGTGTGAGTACCCTATACATAAAGGTCTGTAATTTGTTCATCATGTATAAATAAAGGTTTATATATTATTAATTAGTAAATTGATTATTAGATTGTTATATAATTTAGTTAACAGTTTATGTTTATGTCTTTTGTAGATACTCGTTGGCCTGCGGAATACTTTGGTCGTCGGTATCCTTATTGCGAATGAGTCGGATCTTAAAGATCTTTGGTACTTTTTGGTCATCTTTAGCGTTGACTTGTACCTTCAGGTTTTGCGTATCAGGAAGAAGTTCTTCGGGAATCACATATTTTTGCTCGAAGAATCTACTTTGATTCCACTTACCACCAACATCTTCGGTAGTCAGCAGCTGATCGTTAAGAAAAATATCGATCATTTTTCCGTCGGACTCGTAGCCCCAGTAGGTGATCACTAAAGCCAAGTCTTTTTGATGATCAGCCGTCAGCTCCACCGATAACGATCCTCCCTGCGCTGTTTCCCGATAGGATTGCCCCATATGAATTCCACGGTTTGCTTTCACGCCATGAAATTTGTGATCCACTTCTGGTTGTTGCTCACCTAACTTGACTACATCTAATGTCAATTGATCTAAAAGCAATGCTTGTGCTTCTTCTGCTTGTTTGCGCTGCTGTAGCGAGTCGAGGCCTGCTGAAGTCGTATGCAACCAGTACATCATGTATCGCGTATCATGTATCGAGAAAAAAGGTTTGATACGCAATCCGCGAAAGCGCGTGTCTATAAAGTTGGCAGGAATAGCCACTTCGCCCGATTCTTCCGCGAAGGATTCGTTGGCATTAAGCGACTTCAGCAACTCCTCGCGATCTCCTACCAAAATCGGAGTATCAAAGATCGATACTAATGGTCCATGCGCGATGTGTGCCCAACGATGATCATCCGCTTTCAAACCTGTCAGATCATCGTGATCCAGTGCTGCTCCCATTAATATCGGACCTTTAAAAAGAGAAATATACTCGGGATGGCCCATTAGTTCCTCAATACGGTACTGCATAGGAAAAAGTATTTCTACAACATCTCCTGATTTCCAAGTTCGGTCAATCGTCACATAGGTACCCGGCTGCGCATCGTGCCTATATTCCTGCCCTCCTACCATAAGTCGAAATGCTCCGACTGGCACCCAACTTGGATAGCGTATTTTGAGTCCAAATTTTTGAGGTACATCCATCTCCAAATGAATTTTGCTCTCGCCCGTTTTAGGAAATTTGGTTTCTTGTGTTACTTGAATTCCTTTTTCTTTCCAATTGAGTGCTGATGCCACAAAAAGGTTAACATACAACGAATCGTCGACGTGGGTATAAATCAATTCACCGTACTTACCATGATTTTCCATTCCTGTTCCTACACAGCACCACATCGCACTGTTTACTTGCGAATACACGCGGTAATGTGCAGGCCGAGCCGATGTAAAGTAAACGTAACCACCATGTTGTGGATGCTGTGTGGATAAGATATGGTTGTACATAGCACGCTCGTAAAAATCCATTAATTCGGCATTTGGTTGCTCGCGAAATAGACCGGCAGTAAGCTTCATCATGTTGTTGGTATTGCATGATTCAGGGCCTTCTCGATCTTCCATATAGCTCAGAAAATCTTGTTTGGAGGGAAAATGCTCACGCCGACTATTACCACCTAAAGAAAGGGATCGATTGCTGACGACTGTATGCCAAAAAAATTCCGAAGCCTTGCGAAATGTACTATCGTGCGTTAGTTCAGAAATACGCTGATAACCCACTGCCTTAGGCACTTGGGTATTGGCGTGCATATTATCCAAATTATCAACTCCTATAGCCATACTGTCCAAAATCTCTCGATGAGAAAAGCGACGTGCAGCAGCTAAATACTTGGGTTCATTCGTCATGGCGAACGCATCTGCAAGCACTTCGTTCATGCCGCCAAATTCATTATTTAGCATGGATTCCATTTGCCGATCATCCAGATTGTTGGTGATCTGAATAGCCCAATCACAAAATTCCAAAAACATGGTTTTTGCTAGATCATTATCGGTGTACAACCAAGCATCACGCAGCCCAGCAAACGTCTTGTGTAGATTGTACCATGGTACCCAATAATCCCAGATTATCCCTACATTACCTGCTTTGATTTCCGGCCACAAATTGGCCCCATTGGGTACACCGCCCACGTATCCATCACCATGTGCCAATTGGCAGCGTCTCATTTCTTCCACGATATACTGTATCCGATCGTACAAACGCTGATCTCCTGATGAGGCATAGTGCATTGCCAATCCGGAAAGATAATGCCCTCCGATATGTCCATCTAGTCCTATCCAATTCGAAAAGCTTGGTGCTTTTGGTTCCAAACCTGCTTCTTTGAGATACGGTGCTAAGAGCCGATCGACATCATAAGCCAAGAGTGTTTCGACGTTCAGATTCATAGCATGACGAAATGGCCCTTCCGCAATTTGTACATCTGCCAAGGAAAAAGTATGAGGGTACAGCTTTTCCTGCGCGCAGATAGATGATACGCAAAGCGGTAAAACAAGGGGCAGTAATAGACGTTTAATACGCATAATGTAACTCGATTTATTGGTAGAACTAATTGGATGATTGAGGCTTGAATTGTATGTGATTAGCGGTGGTGGCGTAAAGACCGATCAATGTACCGGTGAAACCTCCTGCCACATCGGTCGACAAAATATCGCCAGAAAGCGCAGCACCAATCGGCTTATAGCTATTACCAGCCTGCTTGAAAGAAAATTGATAACGATCATCTTTGGATTCTACCCGCAAACTGAGCGATCGAGGATGGCTAATCTTTTCGGTAGCTAGTACAGTGGATTGGCTATCAGCCATCTTCTCCAAGACTACATAATACTCATTATTGATCTTGGTAACACCCAATGAATAATAGAAAGCTTCGCTTTGCAAACAGGTTATTCCTGCAAAATCACGTGTGGATTTTGGCACAAAATCGATCTCCACTTCCGTACTAAAGTCACGATGTTGCTGACGATAAAATAGTGCTGATATCGGTTTACGATCTGCTAAGCTATGACCTCCTGGATTTAGTTGAACACCATGTGCCGTTTGCTGTGCAAATTTTTCGCGAGGACCGCGCAATGCAACCCAGCGTAGGTCAAGATTCGCTTGCTTAAAACTATCCTCAAAACGGAAATTGCCATTTGGCAAGAAACCATCGATTCCTGTATGGTTACTTATTCCTTGCGGTGTAGGGATCGTGGGCTTCAAAGGTTCCATTCCTCCAACAAATATGGGCCACTTACCTGTCCAATCTACTGGAAGAATAAAGGTTTCGCGTCCCGTATTTACTCTGCGGTTGACATTCGGTCGTACCGCCAAGAAGACCGCATACCATGCTTCATCCGGTCCCTGCACCAGATCGGCATGACCAGCCCACTCGACTGGATTAGGACGTGATTTATCTAAGTGCCTTTGCGAAAGTATAGGATTGGTAGCGGCCGGTGTAAAAGGACCTGTGGGATGATCGCTAATAAAAATCACTTCGCTATGGTTACTCCCTGTACCTCCTTCTGCACACATGAGATAGTATTTACCATCCTTTTTGTAGAGATGCGGACCTTCGATCCATATCGGTTTATCTTGAATATTAACACCGCCATCTACCAGTATGCGATCAGTGCCGGGCACTACTTGATCACTCTCTACATCGTAATCCCAAATTTTGATTACACGATGTCCTTCGTACAAAGCCTTTCCTTTGTCAGGAGCATCATTATGAATCAAGTATGCTTTGCCATCTTCATCGAAAAATAATGCTGGATCAATACCATCAATTTGCAGACGAATCGGATCAGTCCAATTGCCCTTTTGGGGATCCTGCGTTTTGACTACCATATTACCTATACCAGCCGATATGTGTGTAGTCACCATGTAGAAAGTATCATTGTGTTTATTATACTGAATATCAGGCGCATAAACACCTTCACTGATACCCGCTTCTTGCACGTTGAGCTGGCTTTCGCGATCCAATACATGTCCTAGCTGAGTCCAGTTTACAAGATCCTTAGAATGAAATATCGGCACGCCCGGGAACATCACGAAGGAGGAGTTGACTAGATAGTAATCGTCGCCCTTACGAGTAATACTTGGATCAGGATAACAGCCTTGTAAAATCGGGCTAAAAAATTCTTCTGAAGAAAGGTTATGCTGTTCGTAGATAGCATCGTTACCCACGTATTGAAAATTATTAAATACAGCCTTTCCCTCTTCTAAAGCTTCCGCCTTGGCATCGGGATTATGGCAGGAAGTCAGTAAGCTAATGCTTAATAATGTTAGTAAACTACCGGCTATCTTAGGGGAAAAATATTTCATCATTACTGTTGTTCTTCAATTGATTTGGATAAATTCTATTTGCTTTAGAAAATCACTACTCCGCCGTTCGGCTGAACAGAAATAGCCAATTCTCCATCCTTAATGGGCACTTGTTTTAGAAAAGTTTCGGTGAGGGATACATCTCCTATCATATGCATCGTTTTGCCATCGAGCATAGGCAGCTTTACCGTTAGGTGTTTTACTTCTGATTCTGCATTAATGGCACCTATGTACCAACGATCAGCATGTCTTCGTGCCAGTACTACATATTTGCCCGGGTATCCGTCCAACAATAGCGTTTCATCCCACGTAGTAGGCACATTTTGTAAAAACGCTATTTCAGATTTTGGGATCTCTTGTAAGTTATTTGGAGTTAATGCAAACGGTTGCACTGGGTTTTGAAAAAGCACCGTAGTTGCCAGTTGAAATGCATTGCTGGTTTGGCGGTCATTGCCCGATGTATTCCCCTTGTTAAGGTGCTTATTTAGCAAGACGCCACCAAATTCCATACTGCCCACCGTATTGCGTATAAAGGGATGTAACGTAGCAAATATGGCTTCCTGCTCGCGCACATGCTCGGAAAAAATAAGCATTTCTGATGCAATGACTGCTTCGCTACCTACAAAATTGGGGTACATTCGTTCCCACCCTCGAGGCAAGGTTGCACCGTGGAAAATGATCATCAAACCATGATCATTCGCATCAGACAAGATGTCTTCATATTGGCGTATGGTTTCTTGTTTATCACCACCAAAGAAGTCGACTTTCAAACCCTTTACACCGGCTTTTTGCAGCCATTGCATTTCTTTTTTTCGTACTACACTGGTATTCATGCGATTTCTTGGTCCTTGCGGAGCGTCGTTGGCAGCACCATTGGAGTTGTACCACAGAAATACATCCACCTGTTTGCTTTTCGCATAGGAGATAAGATCTTGCATCCTATCACGGCCAATCTGTGTATCCCAATGTGCATCAATTAAGATATACTCGAACTTCATGGCAGAAGCAAGATCGATATAGGCTACTTGGTCGTCCCAGTTCATACTTTGATCTTGCCAAATTAGCCAGCTCCAGGACGCGCGCCCATATTGATATTGCTGTGATGGTTCATATAGTGGTTCTACCAAATCAAACGGAATCGTGGTTTCTACAATGGACTGCAGTGATTTGCCGACTGTGATTGTACGCCACGGCGTTACTCCGGGAAGCGAAATTGCAGCACCCGTACTTCCAAAGCCATTATTTTCTTCCATATGTGGGTATGCTATAGTAAATAGCCCATTGGTATCGCTCTGCGCCAAGTGAGATCCACAATACAAGCTGCTTACGCCAGTCTCGGATAGCAAAACCCAGGTATCGTTTTCCACATGAAACAAACCGGGAAAGACATATCCGTATGGATTCCTTTTGGCTGTTGAAACGGGTACATCGATCTGGTAATGTCCTTCATAACTAGGAGCTGTGCGTGCGAAACCTGTCATAGGCTTCATCATTTCCGACAAAAACAGCTGCGTTTTTTCGGGGAATGCATATCCTGTTTCTTCATTTTGAACGACCACAGCACGGCGTTCGCCCCAAATCGGTAATTCGTACCGAAATCCAATATCATGATTACTGATCTGAAATTGTATGGAAAGATGCTGAGATTGCTCATTTTGTAGCGTGACATGCAGGGTATTTGCAGCGTAAGAAATGCTGGATTTCTTGATCCGATCTTGTGCGTAGTTTTTTTCTGTTGTAGCATGCGAAGCTTGCACTAAGATCAACTTGTCCATGAAAATACCCTCATTGGTATGTAAACCTAGCGGGGAAGCCTTTATGATCACTGCGTCATCATACAAAACCTGGTAAAATGCTTTACCATCTTCTACAAAACAGGTTAAGGACAAGCGCTTATCTGGACTTTGCACCTTGATTTTCTCTGCTTTTGCTACATGCAATACCGCCACACACAGACATAGAAAGAACAGTCGTTTGCTAATATGTATTAAATAGTTTTTCATCGTTTTTTATCCAATTTACTAGCACCTTATACGAGTTTATAGCGCGGAAGTAGATCAACATTTTGCAGCCGATCTTTCCATGTGCTACTAGTTGTGATGCTTAAGATTGAGCTTTATTTTCTTTAATTCTTCCAATTGATGTTTCGGCGGTTCGATATCGTGCGGAATGGGTTTGTTAGCAAAAGTTTGAAAATACAAGAGCACGGCATCTTTCCACCATACCGCATCATGCGATTGAATCGCTAGTCTTTTTTGTACATCCAGAAACCGTTCCTTATCTACATATGCTTCGAGTTCGTCCCACTGTTTTTGAAAATGTCGTGCATCTGATACACCTGCATCGTACCGATAGCATAATTCATCCCATAAGGTATTTCCGTTACGCATTTGATATGTCCAGGGCACATGGTGAAACCACAACAATAGTGTTTCGGGGCACGTCGCCACATCGCTATATATTTGCTGTAATGGTTCGTTGTATTGCGCGACGGCATTGCTTCCGGTTGCTGTACGATCAAAACCTACTCCACTTGTACTGGCATTGTGATAATACCAAGGCATCCAATCTGCTCGTGCGTTGGGTATATCGCCCCAAGGCTCGGGTCCGTAATGATGGTCGAATGCGAAAATATGGTGGAGCCCCAATGGCATCATATAATTGACGGCGGCTTCGCGAGATTTCAGCATCACGTCTTTGACCGGTTTCACAAAATTGGGATCTTTATCGAATGTGGCCTGAATCCATTCTTCGGCAATGTCTGCAGCACTAAGCGTATGATTCCAGGCTAGTCGACCATACGAATACCAATTCGCTTGCGCGAAATGGTGTCCGGTCCAATTGTCATCCGCACCGATGTTAGCTACGCCAGCTATAGCACTTTTGCCCTGCTGGTGATAGGTACCGTCAGTCATTTTGGCCACCGTGCTGTTCGAACCGTAGGCATAGGTATCGGCATCTAAAGTTTCTTTGAATAATGGTGCTAAGTAGACCAAATGATTAGAAAAGCCAAGATATTCTTGCGTAATCTGAAATTCGACCATTTGCTTCGACTTTTTGATAGCGCCAAATAAGGGATGAAATGGTTCACGAGGCTGAAAATCTATCGCTCCATTTTTAGTTTGTATGATAACATTGTCCCGAAATTGGCCATCCAATGGTAGAAATTCGGCATAAGCCTGCTTGGCGCGGTCCTCCGTTGTAGGGTTATACACAAAAGCTCGCCACATGATGAGTCCATTATAGGGCTGCAAAACATCGGCCAGCATATTGGCTCCTTCAGCGTGCGTCCTGCCATAATCCTGTGGACCGGGCTGACCTTCTGAATTAGCTTTTACTAAAAAGCCGCCGAAATCTGGGATAAGATTATAGATTTCCTTCGCTTTCATGGCCCACCACTGCTGTACTTCATCGCGCAGTGGATCCGAATCATCTAATCCGCCAATAACGGCAGGCGATGAGAAATTCGCCGATAGGTACACTTGAATGCCATACGGGCGAAAGAGATCCGCCAATACTTTTACTTTCTGCAAATAAGTGGAGCTAAGTATTTGGGGTGATGCATTAACATTGTTTAATACAACGGTGTTGATCCCAATCGATGCGTTGGCACGGGCATATTGGACATATCTTGGAGATATGCTGCCGGGCAATTCATCCCATAGCCAGAGCGAATGACCGGCGTACCCACGCTCAACGGTACGATCCAAATTGTCCCAATGATTGAGAACCCGAAGGTCAAACGTTGGAATTTCGGAAACCTCGAATGGCTCGGAAAATTCTTGACCGACCTGTTGTCTACGAAGTAGATCGTATGCACCGTACAGCAAGCCAATCGGTTGGTACGCTGTAATACGCAATTTTTGGCTATTCCCTTGGATCTGATACCCATCTTTCCAGCTTTGTTTGCGCTGGTCGAGCACGAGTTCAATATGCTGACCAGCCCAGTAGTTCTCCAATTCTTGTACGGCAAGCTGCGCGGAGGCATGACTGCTCTTGCTGGAAATCGTTCGGAGAGCTGCTATCTGTGCCGACACGCGATCATAACGCAACCATAATTGACTGCCATCGTCGGCCTGAAGCAGCCCCACTGGAATCCAAACAACAGTGAAGATGATTAAGTATATTTTGTAAAATCGTGTAAACATGTTAATCAAAAAATTCAAAAACTTACTATATATGATGTGTGACTACCCTACTTCACTATTCTCAAGATTAGGAACTTGCTTTCCTTCTATCGTTTTGATATGGCCGTTATCATCATATTCAAGTTCTACCACTTTCATACTACGCAACCAGGTCTTTCCGTCCGATGGCACGCAATCGTGGTAAAACAGCCACCATTTATCCTGAAACTGGACGATGCTGTGGTGGGTGGTCCACCCTACTACGGGCGTAGTATGACGCCTTGATAGGTAAATGGCCCATATGGATTATCGCCAACCGCATAGCATAGCAAATGTGTATCGCCTGTTGAATACGAGAAATAATATTTGCCCTGATAGATATGCATCCAGGATGCTTCGAAAAATCGACGTTCGGTGTCGCCTTGCTTCAGTGGTTGTCCAGTTTCATCCAATATGAGTACGTCGCGGGGTTCTTCGGCCATAGACAGCATATCATCCGACAATCGCGCGACCTTTGGCGAGAGCGCCTGCTCATGGAACAAAGGCAGATTGACATCGGCATTTAACTTGTTGTTCCGATAGTATTGCAATTGACCACCCCAGATACCGCCGAAATACATATAATACTGATTGTCGGCATCTTCAAAGATGCACGGATCGATACTGTAGCTCCCATCCATCGGGTTACCTAAAGGCTTAAATGGTCCTGACGGACGATCGCTAATAGCTACGCCAATCCGAAAAATATCGGTCTTATCTTTCATCGAGAAATAGAGGAAATATTGGCCATTTTTGTGCGCTACATCCGAATCCCAAAGCTGTCGGCCTGCCCAAGGCACATCTTCTACACGTAATATTTCGCCGTGATGAATAACTTCTCCATCCACGCTTTCCATTGAGAATACGTGATAGTCTTTCATATCAAAATGATCACCATTATCATTCTCAGGCTTTCCGCTTTCCCAATCGTGCGAAGGGTAGATATATAATCTACCTTCAAATACGTGTGCAGACGGATCTGCCATGTAATCATCTGGAAATAAATATTTTGGTTGTTGTTTCATCGTGTGTTTTATTTTATTTCAGCAGCATTACGGGCTAAACTGACGATGTCTTGTACAAAGGGTTTAGGTTTAAAATTTCGGTCAAATAGTAATGGATAATCCGTACGACCGGGAATCGGCCAGCCATTTTTCCACGAATATTGATCCCCGACACCCCATAAGGTTACTCTGGAAATCTTATCGCTATGTTTTAGATACACTTTAAAGAAGTTTACGTATCGTTCTC
Organism: Sphingobacterium populi; assembly: GCF_001586775.1. Lineage (GTDB taxonomy): Bacteria > Bacteroidota > Bacteroidia > Sphingobacteriales > Sphingobacteriaceae > Sphingobacterium > Sphingobacterium populi. Next base: position 1,070,299 of record NZ_LQXS01000001.1, read on the forward strand.
CTAGTTTATTCATGACGCTATCTGGCAAGCCATCTACGTATGGATTGAGCTCATTCTTGTACGCATACGTCTCGCTAATTTCGGCACCTTGGTTTTCGCGCGCATGTGGCAACACAGAGACATCCAACTCTGTGACCATCACCTTTGCGCCAGTAGATGAAAATGCTAAAATGGTTTTTTCGATTTCATCAAGTTCAGGATGATACAGACCTTGGTGCTCTTGCATGCCAATGCCATGAATAGGTATACCGCGCTCTTGTATGCTTTTGACAACTTTTACAATGCCATCCCGCTTGGCCGGAATGGCCGTAGAATAATCATTGTAGTATAGCTCTGCATCTGGATCAGCTTCGTGAGCGAACTGGAATGCTAGGGGAATAAAATCTTCTCCAATGATCTGATAGAATTTACTTTTTCGGTATTCGCCATTATCCAATACCGCCTCATTGACTACATCCCATCCTGCAATCTTACCTTTGTACCTTGATACTACTTTGTGAATATGTGAGCGCATTCGTGCAATCAGTACATCGCGCGATACGTCTTTTCCATTTTCATCAGAAAAAACCATCTTGGAGCTTGGGAGTGCCATATCAAGGTGTGACCTACGAGATGCATGTCATGTTTTTGACCAAATGCGACAAAGCGATCGGCATCGGTAAAATTAAATTCTCCTTCGCGCGGTTGCAGATACATACTCTTCATACAATTCTCGGCCACGATGGAATTGAACTGTTGCTGTACTAAGGCTATTGCCTCGCCATCACGTTCCCAGATCTGATCTAGATTTAATGCAGTACCAATGTAGAAGCGACCTTGGAAAGCTTCTTTTAGTACCACCGGATCATTTGTTGGTATTTTTTCACGCGAACTGTTACTAGCACAGGCTATTCCTGAAGCTACCACGGTGGTTAACAGTAATGCCTTGATGCTTTTCATTTTTGTTTTCATATTTGGTCTTTATATCGGTATTCGATTTCGTAATTAATTTTATCCATCAGAGCATCATCCAGATCATATTTAGAAATGATCCATAAGCCCAGTACAAGAAGCATGGCGGGAATAACGGCTACTAGCCAAAGAATACCTTGCTCAGCGAAAGCAGATTGTCGAAGCGTATTTTGTTGATCAAAACCTACGTAAGCTAATACCAAACCAGGAACTACTCCTCCGAGCGCCATACCTGCTTTATAGAAAATGCCCGTCAGCGCATTTACAATGCCTGAAATGCGTTTACCCGTTGTATGCTCTCCGTAGGAAATCACTTCTGGCACTAGTGCCCACATGTAACCTGTGGCCACGATCACACCGGTAGATTTGACGAACTGCGCAATAAGCACGAGCCATATTTGAGTTTTAAGCGCAGGAACGACCGAAATCACATAGAGCAGGATCATGCCGAATATGGCGATGCTCAGAAACAGGTAAAACATTTGTCTCTTTCCGATTGTCCTTTTGATAGCGGGCACCAAAGGCATAAAAATAAAGGCGGGTATGGATCCTAGCGCCATGAAATAGGGCAACATTTGTGGGGCTTGCACATTATATATCATGTAATATGAACCAGCCGAATTGCCAATGGCCATCATCGCAAATGCGGTAATAAAAAAATAAGCCAACACGCGCAAAGGCTTATTACGTCTAAACTCAGTCCATAGATCCGAAACGTGCACATTTTCTGTCTCTTTTTCGTCCATCACCACCCGTTCCTTTGTTTGCGTGTAGCAAAAAATCAATAAGAATAATCCGGCGATAGCATATATGGTCATTGTAATAAACCAAGCATCTCCAGAAGCTGAAGAATTTATTTTGCCGTCGGGAGAGAAATATTGCACCACAATTGGCACGCCATATCCTACGGCTAATCCTCCTAGATTGGCCATAAACATTCGCGTAGAAGTTAGCTTGGTAATCTCATCTGTATCTCTGGTCAGCGAAGCATTTAAAGCACCATAAGGTACGTTGATCAGCGTGTATAGCATAGACAGACCGACGTAGGTAATATAGGCATAGGTTAAAGATCCCGAGAAACCATTCCAAAAACACAGTATCGCAAACCCGGTAAGCGGAATACCACTTAGTAGCAGATAGGACCGATACTTACCATACTTAGGATTCTTCTTGTCGACAAAGGCGCCAACTACAGGATCCCATAAAACATCCACGATCCTTACGATCAAAAACATCAATCCTGCCGCAGCAGCAGAAATACCAAAGACATTGGTATAAAATAGAAGCAGATACATAGAAACGGTCTGATAAATGAGATTCTGGGCTAGATCTCCCGAACCAAAACCGATCCGCTGGACTTGCGAAAGCTTATAAAACCCTCTGGTTTCTATTCCCTGTTTCACGTCTGTATTCATTGCCTATTTTGCGCTATGTATAGTTTATAATTTCGTAGTCTATTGTTGCTTACTTTGTGGCGCACCCAGATAAGAAGGTAGCAATCCGCCAAAGTCTATCATGATTTTCTGTATGACGATACCGTGATCTAGTGGTCGTATTCGGATGGTGTGTTCGCCAGCGTGTGCCATATGATGTTCGGTGACGTTATCGATAATCCGCTCGGCCTGCCATTTACCTAATTCGCCTCGATAATGACCGTTGATGTTTACCATAACTTCCTCGGCATCATCGACTGAAATGGCGTAGCGTAATCCCTTATTAGCATTAAAATTTAATGTGGGTGAAGTCAACACGTGTATCTTCGCTTGACCGGTGGACTCGGTCTTTATTTTGTATTCTACAGACACACCGTCTGCTATAGCAGCAGTAATAGGCAAAGTGGTAATCGCTGATACGGTCTTGCCTAAATTGGGGATTTCTTCCCAAGTTACATTTCCCGCACCTTGCGCCCGAAAAAAGTTCCTAGCTTCGATCGAGATGTGACCATCCTGCTCTAAAAAAATCTTGGAGGATGCCACGCCAGTGCTATCTACGTACCTTACGCTTGGCATGATACTATGCGGTGGATTATTCCAACTACGGTAGCCAATGCGTACCTGATCCATCATATGTTGCCACTTACCATCAGATAAGGTATTGAAATGTAGGGTGAGCAGTGAATCTCGAACAAAACTCTCTTTGACTTGATCTGCCCAATAATTGGCTTGTACATCCTGCTTGTCCGCATAAAAATCATTTTTCGCTTTGGCGAAATACAAATCATACAAGTTGGACATACCCTGAATGGGGAATAGCACCAATTGGTCAAAAGAATCACGATACGCTGATGGCAACTTATTGTATAATCGAAAGGCATCCATCAATAATTTTTGATAATCCATCGTCACCGTTTCAAACTCTTGGTAATGTTCTAGGCTGTAGGTGCGGTGATTTAGCAGCTCTGGTGTCACACGATGATTGTACTTGGTATAAGTGTCGATTAGCCGTGCCGCTTCCTCGGCATAGGTTGATCCAAACTGTTGCGCACACCAGTCCACCGTGTGTTGATAGAGATTAGCCGGTTGGTAGCGCGTTGGATCCCAAGCCATATCTAAGAAAAAAGAGATAGGATATTCCATCGGCTTTAGATCACCTACGTTGACTACCCAGATGCGGTCAACTCCGTGCTCGTAAGCGATATTCATCTGTTCCCATACGCGAGACACCTGACTTACGTTCAGCCATTTGCTATTCCGTGGAGCGCCTACATAATCAAAATGATAATACATACCATACCCTCCAGCTCGAGGTTTATGATCAAGTGGCGGCACTTTTCGTACATTGCCCCAATTGTCATCGCAGAACAGTAAGGTTACATCATCAGGTACTTGCATCCCCGAATCGTAATAATCCTGCACTTCTTTATAGAGCGCCCATACTTGCGGGGTTGCTGCAGCTTTTTTATTCGTTACCTGTGTGATAATTTTACGCTGATCGCGCACGATGTCTTGTAGCAAGCTGATGTTTTGGTTGTCGCTCATGGGCTCGTCGCCATCTCCACGCATGGCCATCGTCACGATGGTTTCCCAGTCCTTTGTACGCTGAACTCCACCTTTCCAAAATTCTTGAAGTCCTTTCTTGTTCTGCGCGTAATCCCACGCGCCTCCATTTCCATAGCGCTTCCATTCGGCCTGCGCTCGTGCCATAGGTTCATGGTGGGAGGTACTCATTACGATGCCCATCTCATCCGCCAAAGCTCCGTTCTTTGGGTCATCATCATAAAAAGCGCTGCCCCACATGGCTGGCCAGAGAAAATTGCCTTTCAACCGAAGAATCAATTCAAAAACCTTCTCGTAAAACTCACTGTTGTAACCGCCAAAAGTATGATTTGCCCATCGGGTCAATCCAGGATATTCATCGTTAAGAAAAATCCCACGGTATCGCACAGCGGGTTCGCCCTGCGTATACACGCCAGGTTTTACATACAGTTCTTGCTTTTTTGCGATGGGCGCGTCTGCCCAATAGTACCAAGGCGATACGCCTATCTGCGCAGACAGTTCATAGGTTCCGTATATGGTACCCCGCTTATCACTACCTGCGATAACCAACGCAGAATCGACACCATCCATAGGATGAGCAATAAGCTGAATCAGGAATTTTTCATTTTTGCCGGATAATGCAGCGGGGTCAATTTTACGATCCTGCACTAAATTATCGATGAGTGGCGAATGACCTAATGTACCTATAATAACGCTGTATTTTGCGGCAGCATTACTCGGTGTATGCGAAGTTACTCGTTGAAAATCTTCACGTAAATTATGGACAGCACGCTGTACTCCCACCCAATCTTCTGTACTAACGACAACCGGGATAGGTTGACTTTGTATAACAAGTGGAAGGTATCCATCCTGTACATCATCTGTTACAAAACGGTTACTTTCATTGATTTGTGCCACAAGAGTGCGGCTTAAAAAAAGTAAAATAAAGACGATACAGCATCTTTGATACATCATGTAGTGTAGGAATAGGTTTAAGTACAGTTTATAATGTGGTCGCCCGCCAAGTTGTACCGACAGACATCCGTGTTGTAAAATTAGATTAACGCTGCTGCGGTAGATGATACATTTGTTTTATTAACTAGTAAAAATGTATAAAACAGGGGTTCTGCACACTACTAGCGAGCATTTCAAAATATAAAGCTCCAATCTTGCATGTCAGCAGCATGCAGGATTGGAGCTTCGGATTTAGTGGAATAAATTCTCGCGTAAGCGATCCTAGATCACCTCGATATCTAAGCTATGCAGTTGATCGTCTGTAGAGCTGCCGCCATAAAGTATTTGATACTTCCCTTCCTTGATTCGCATACTACCCTGCGCATCATCGTAGAAGCGAAATGAATCTGCGGACAGGCTAATGTCGATTTTTTTACGTTGCTTTCCTTTGAAAGGCACTCTGCTAAATGCGCGCAACGACTTGAGTGGTGCATTCGGATCATCTAAACGCCTCACATACACCTGAATCACTTCCTCGCCGTCTCTATCCGAAATATTGCTCACTGGAATAGAAAACTGAACTCCTTTCGCCCCTTCTATCTTAGTACTTTGTAGCTCAACACGACCATAGTTAAACGTAGCATAACTCAGCCCATGGCCGAATGCATATAAGGGCTGGCTCGCTAAATAGCGATACGTACGACCTTTCATATCGTAATTTTCAAAACCTTGACGTTTCGAATCGCCTGTTTGGGTAAGTCCATCATCCAGTTGCGCGAGTGTTTTATAAAAGGTTACTGGTAATCTACCTGCTGGATTGTAATCTCCAAATAAGACATCTGCGACCGCGGTTCCAGCCTCTTCGCCACCGTACCAAGCGCAAAGTAGTGCATCATAGTTTTTTTCATCTTGCTCTAACGCGAGAGAACTTCCAGTACATAATACAAACGTGACGGATTTTCCTGTCTTGCGCAACGCCGCTAATAAATCTCTTTGCACGCGCGGCAAATCGATGGATGTACGATCTCCTCCACGAAAACCTTCATAGTCGACAAACATCTCCTCGCCCTCTAACCGCGGCGAAAGGCCGCCAACATACACGATGGCGTCCACATTCTTCAGTCGCTCGGTGAGGTCGGAGAATTCTGCCTTTTCCTTTTTAAATACAGAAAGGCCAATAATATTGATTTTCCCCATTTGGCGATGTTCCATTACCACGGAGTAGGACTTACCTTGTTGCATACGCATGGCATATTCTTCTCCTTGTATGGCAGAGGCACCTGTCCGTTTGGCGACTTCTTTACCATCAATCTTTAGCACATACCCGTCATAAGCATTTGCTTTGAAAACAACCTCGCCGGTATATGGCGCTACGAATACTCCCGAAATGCGCGTGGAAGTATTTTCCATATCGACATCTTGTGCCAATGCTGTACCCCCACGATTGCTATATTCTATTCCTAAATCGTTGGTCAATGTGCGCACAGGCTTTCCTTCCAATTTATTGTTATTGTAAAACTCGACTTTAAGACCCTTCTCTCCACCTTGCGCTGTTTGAAAGGAGTCATAAAGCGAACTTCTCACCCAGGGATCTACTAAATCACTCCCCTTCTCATAGATCACTTCAGCATTCGGCAGTTTTTTACGAATCCCGTCTAATATGGTAACCGTAGAAGTTGGAGTACCATTATAATTGCCCCACAGCATGAGGCTGTCAGCAGCATTGGCACCCACAACAGCTATTTTTTTAATCTCTTTGCTTAAGGGTAATGTATTGTTTTGATTTTTAAGCAAAGTCATGGACTGGCGAGCTACCTCTAGCGCTTGCTGCCGATGTTTTGCGGAAGCCACAATATCATACGAAAGATCATCCCATGGACCCGTTCCCTTTGGATCAAACAGCCCGAGTTCTACCCATCCACGCAAAACCCGCCTCAAAGAAGTATTTATTTGATCTTCCGAAATCATACCTTTTTCTACCGCCAACAATAGATTTTCATACGTGCTGCCGCATTCAAGATCTGTAGAAGTAATAACGGCATCTGCCGCTGCAGCTTCCGCACTGTCATGTGTCTCATGATGACCTTTTTCATAAAAGTCATTGATGGCCCAGCAGTCGGACACTACCATTCCTTTGAATCCCCATTGATTGCGTAGTATATCGACCAATAGCGTGTTGCTCCCGCAGCAAGGCTCACCTTCAAAAGCATTGTAGGCACACATGACTTCTTGTACATTGCCTTCCTTTACCAGCGCTTCGAAAGCAGGTAGATACGTTTCCCAAAGATCCCGCTTGGATACCGTCGCATCGTAGGAATGTCGATTCCACTCGGGACCACTATGTACTGCATAATGCTTGGCGCAGGCATGTGTTTTGAAGAATTTGTCATCGTCTCCTTGTAGTCCTTTTACAGCGGCAAGTCCTAATTGCGTAGTCAGAAAGGGATCCTCACCATAAGTTTCTTGCCCACGACCCCATCGTGGATCACGAAATATGTTGATATTTGGGGTCCAAAATGATAGGCCATAGTACCTTCCGCGCTCGTCTTCTTCCGACGATTTATTGTACTTAGCACGCGCTTCATCCGAAATAATTTGAAAGGTCTTCAAATGATTGCTGTCATCCCATGTGGCTGCCATACCGATAGCCTGCGGAAATACCGTTGCTTTGCCCGAACGAGCCACACCATGTAAAGCCTCGTTCCACCAATCGTAAGCAGGAATACCCAGACGGGGCACTGCTTTCGATGAATTCATCATCAGACCTACTTTTTCTTCAAGGGTAAGCAGACTTAACAAATTCTCGACTCTTTCATTGACCGATACATCTGGATCTCGAAAAGGATGATCGTATTGATCTTGTGCGGATTTGCATTGGCTAAATATCAGTCCTATTAAAAGTACTGCACTTCCAAAAATTTTTCTCATAGCAATGGTTTCTATTTATAGTTAGCAGATTATTTTGCGAATTGCCCTTTCTACGTATTGGCTGTGCTTGAGCTTGCATCAAAAGGGCTTATCGGTTAAAGGTCGCTTGAGCGTTACTTATCGCAACTTCACTAGTCACCGTAATCGATATTGAAATAGTCAAAATCGACGTATCCACCGGCTTCTTTTGTCGCATAATTAAACAATCCGAAACGGTACCCCATAAAGTGCGGTATGGTATAGGCCATTTTTAAAGCTGTACCGATCGGCATCCACTTCTCACCATCTAGGCTGTAGAAAAATGTGGCTACATCTTTCTTGTTGGTGAAGTCGCACATGGCCTTTAGGTGCACGTGCTCTTGTTCCAATGACAGATTTGCAACCTCTTCTGGCACACCTGTCGTTGCATTGACCATTACTAAGCTCTTCGTATTACCATGCATACGAACGCCCACTAATCCATAATTTTTCTGTAATAAAGAAAGACCTGCAAAATCACCGTCTTTCATCTTATTCACTTCGATCGATGTCGAAGCCACGCAAGTTGGTCCTATCGTACGTTGTGTCAGCGTATTTCGAGCTTGCAGGAATGAATTATCTACCCGACCGGTCGTCAATCGCAAATACCCTTTCCTGGCATCGACAGACCAAAGCTCATCCGCCGGATTGTGATTCCATTGCCAAACTAAAGGCAATGCCGGATCGCCTGCTTTTCGAGAGAAATCATCGGAATGTACAATCCCAGGAATTAAACCTGTACTGGCCGGAAGATCCAATTCGGCCGGTACTTTGCCATCACCCCCCAGAACAGGCCAATCGTTTTCCCACTTTACCGGCACTAGAAACGGTATTCTTCCGACTGCGCCATGATCTTGAAACAGATACGCATACCATTCTCCGTTTGGCATATCAATTAGTCCTCCTTGCGCAACGCCTTTATCTTGCAATACGACCCGCCCTTCGTAAGGCCCATGCAATTTATCTGCCCGATGTACAATAACGGTACGCATACCTCCCGGAGGCCAGGAAATATTAAATAAGTAATATTTGCCATTGACTTTGAATAGCTGAGATCCCTCTGCTGGTAGCCCACCTTTCGCTCCTTCGGGCGTACTTGGAAGGGTCGCATTTTCTATTAAAACACGTTGCGTTTCAGGCTTTATCCCAGATAAATCGGCTTGAAGCTCGACGATCTCCACTTTACCCCCGCCCCAGATCATATAGATTTATCATTATCAAAAAATAGAGAATGATCATGCATCATCGGTTCGAATTCGTTGACTTCCCAAGGTCCCGATTCGATATCTTTCGTGCTATAGATATAGGTCTTACCAGTTGTCTGCGCGAAGGTACTCACATAAAAAGTATTGTTGTGATACCGAAGGCTACTGGCCCATGTACCTCTACCGTAGGTGCTTTTTCCATTGTCTAAATTTAATTCATCCCTATCTTGTAACGTGGTATGTCCATAACCGAATAGTTCCCAATTCACTAAATCATGTGATTTCATTAGCGGCAATCCCGGATTCATGTGCATGGTCGTACTGCTCATGTAATAGGTATCTCCTACACGTATCATAGACATATCGGGCACATCTGCAAAGATGATCGGGTTGGTCGCTTTGTTGACTGTGGACTGCTGTGCATATGTAGGATTACTAGATAAGCCAATAGCTACTGTTATGAGCGCAATCCCTTGCCAAAAGCTGCTTGTTTTTTTACTCATTATGAGATTGTTTTAATACTAAATTAGTCCTTTTGGAAGTTGATATTATACGTTTTTACTACGCCATTAAAATCAAACTTTACCACAGCTGGAGCCGATGATGAGGCTGCTTGCTGTATTGTCACCTTCACTTTTTTATTATCGGAAGATGCTGTTATTTTCGGCGCTTGTCCTGCAGATGTATGTGGTACCGACACCTGATAAATATCGTAACCCACAATACCATTTTGATTGGTAGATCTTACGGGCGTTTTTGGTAATGCTATCGCTTGACCATCTATCTCAATGGACACACCAGGAACGAGTGGCCGATTGATTTTGTGCTTTTTGGAACTAAAACCTAAGCCGCTCAACTCGAAAAGTTGTCCGCCGTCATTCCCTTCTGCCACCAGAAATATGGCGTGCTTTTGATCTAGATGATCCACGAATTTTGATACGTCAATCGTAAAGGGCGCTTCTTGCTCCGCAGCATTAGCGGGAACTACGACTTCGCCAATCTGGGTTCCTTTCCATGTGGCATTGTTCCAAGGGCCGTCTAACCACACCTGTATTTTGAAGCTTTGCTTTGTTTTTGGGATTAAAAATACATTAAATGCTGTTTTATTACCTTTCTCCGTACCCTTAAAAGCCTTCAATCCAGCCTTATCTTGTGCCAATCCGCCAAAACCAAAGTATTTATAACCAATGATATCCCCATTTTTGACATGGATGGGCATATGGTTATCCCAAATATCCCACGAATCTTGCTGGCTACCAATATCCGAAAGATAGCTAGCGTAACCGGCTGAATAATATTGATAGGGATCTAATCCATACATGTGAAAGCCTTCGGATGTTACTTCTGCTCCGGTATATTCTCTTCCTTCACTATCCTTTACGGTCCATTGCTCATTTTGGCCATAAGGATCAAAAGCTCTGATCCGTACGGTTCCACCTTCGGATACGGGTTTTTCATCCCACTCGACATGAACTGGAGCGACAACTGCCTGACGGGCAAAACCAAAGTTTCGCGGTGGTCTGTGGTAAAAAGCATACCATTGATCATTAATCAATTGTATACTGCCGTGCGTATTGTGCCCGCCATTGGTGCTTTGCAGTGCTGTACCATCTTTGTTCAAGACAGGACCGCGCGAATCGACTAACACTCCGCCACTTTTCCAGGGCCCTAGCGGAGAATCGCCTACGAGATAGCGTAAGGTAGAATTCGAACTGCTCATGCCGTACTCGGGACCTGAATAACCGCTATATACCGACACATATTTATTGCCTACTTTTCGTATAGAGGAGGCTTCGAAAAAATTGAATGAACCCAAATCTTCCCCTTCTGCAATGTGCGGAAAGGTGGTGCCCTCTGGATCGCGGAGCACACCGTAGCGCGCACTAGCAGGAATAAAACGGTCGATAATTTTCGTTCCAGGTCGTACAGAATACATCGTTGTCTGATCTAGTTCGGCTGCTAATGACCTTTGAAAACCCCAATATACATAAGCCCTAAATCCAATATCATAATCTGGATCAGCCGGATCTGTCACATAGTCTATATACACTGCCGGGTCAAAACCAATCATGCTTCCCGGGAGCGTTTTACGTCCGTCGTCGGTGAGATTGATTGGCGTGAATGGACCATCCGGCCTACTACCCTTTGCTACCATTGCTTCTCGGTTTGGCCCTCTACTATGTGGATATAAATAGTACTCTTTGGTACCATCTTTCTGCTTTACCTCTACCAAATCGGGCGCATACATTACATCCCATTGCCCATCTACCTCATAGGTAAATATTGGACCATCATCTCGCCAACTGCTCAGGTCTTCAACGGGTGCAGACCACATCCGGATGTCGGGACCACAGTAGCTATCCATCCGCAGATCGTGCGAACCAATAATGTAGGCTCGGTATTGACCTGGTTTATCCGGATCTTCAAACACACGCGGCTCTCCATCGGGAAGGTGCTCCCAAAGTGGCAGGTAAGGGTTTCCCGCTGCGTTATGTACATAGCGTTGCTGAGGTGGTTTAGAGGTATTCATCTGCTGCTGCTGCGCATGTAGGCTGGTCGTCGTAGAGAACAATAGCGCTGCTGCTACTAGGCAGAAGATGGGTTGTCTTTCTTTGATGCTTTTTAGTTTCATCATCATGTCCTTTTCTATTTTTTTCTAATTGGTTATTCTTATTAAAGCCTAATATTGTTGGCTATGGCTACCTCTATCTTCAACAGCATTGTGCCGACAGATATTCAGACGTATCATATTTGCTTTTCTTATGTGTTGCATGCTACTACTTACCAGTTATCCGTACGAAAAGGAGAAGCTAACAAGCCTTCTTTATTGATTAGATTGGCTTCTTCTGGATTATCACTCCACGCATAGCGCACGGCCACTGGCTCTTGAACGTCAGCATGACGTACAATAATTTTATCTCCTTTAATAACGGCGTCGGCCCATACAAACTGCTTATCGGCGCCCGCGATAGCGAAATGTTTTAGTGATTGGCCATCTCGTGTACGTAATCCTGTACCTATTTCGGTAAAGTGAAGTACAATCTGGTCGCCTTCGATCTTCATGCTCTGATACATCGGCCCGGAACTAACGATTTGCTCTTGATAGAGCAATTTTCGAGCGCCCAAAAGCAATCGCTTGGCAATGACTTCTTTATTCAATGGATGAATGTCATTCCATTCCCCCGCATCGTACGTGACTGCTAATGCCGTGTAAGGTAGTGCTTGGGCCACCTGTGCTTGGGCTTCGCGGATAGCCGCCCAGCCCGACTCTGATGGTTGCGCTTGCTTTTCCATATAATTAGGCAACTGAACCAGTAAGAACGGGAGTTGAGGCTTGTTCAAGAGCGTACGCCAGCTCTTTATCAAATTTTGCAAATGCGTCATATAGTATTGGGTTTGCCCACTGTTACTTTCTCCTTGATACCAAATAGCACCAGCGACTTGATAATCTCGTATAGGGTAGATCATACCATTGAAAAGACCCGATCCCGCTGATCGTTTATTAGCCAAACGATCGACCAGTGGTTTGGCTTTATCCAGATCGATGCCGATCCGATATTTCCATTGACCGGCTAAATTTACACGTACATCATCTCCTTGGACATAATAAGCCTTGTCGGTAATGAAACCTCCATAACCGCTATTGGATCTTAATCGTACGGTGATAACATTGCGCCCAGCGCGAAGCAGGCCGGCTGGTATATCGTACTTTCTGGGTGGATACATATAAGAGGTAGATCCAATAAAGTGCCCATTAACAAAGACCGAGTCGCTATCTACTAAGGTACCTAAGAAAACGCGTGCATGCCTACCAGCCATCTGATCAGGCATTTCAAATGTTTTTCGCATATAAACAACGCCGCGAAGGGAAGCTAATTGCGGGTTGTCCTTCCACATGCCAGGCACGGATGTCTGCTGCCAGTTAGCATCATCCCAATCCTCTCTCGTCCAGCTACCCAAGCCTCGATCTTCGCTTACGATGCGAAGACTGTCCAAAGCCACTTGATCGATTTGCAAATGTGGAAACTCCTTAAGATGGTCTTGGCTGATCCAGCTTTCGATCGCAGATCCTCCAAGGCTAGAAACCAACATACCTATCGGAACACGATTGTGCTCATATGATTCTTTAGCATAAAAATACGCTAACGCTGTCCAATTCATGATGTCTGACGCGATTCCCGAAAACCACTTTCCATGTGGTGCGATATCTTCCTGTGGCTTTTCGACGGTATTTAGCGTAGGTACTTTGAAGTATCGAATCATGTGCTGATTGGACATGGGAATATCAGGATAGCGCTCTACTAATCGCGCTATGGGTGTCTCCATGTTGGATTGACCTGAACATAGCCATACATCTCCTATTAAGATATCACGAATGATGATTTCATTAATTTCCATATTGTAAGGACCACCCGCTTTTTGTTCAGGAATATGTACCATCCATTTACCTGCTTCACTCCCTTCGGTATAATAATGATTGCCCGCAAAACGCACCGTTACCTTTTCTCCGGGATCGGCCCATCCCCAAATTTTGAGTTCGGTGTGGCGCTGTAGTACCATTCGGTCACTGATTAGCGAAGGCAGCCGCACTGTCCCGGTCGCACTATTTGTTAGAAAAAGTATGAGCAGTACAGTACCTACAATTTGCTTCTTGATCTCTTCCATTGCTATAGCAAATGATTCACTAACTCTGTTATTTCTCTAATTTCCAATAGTCGAAATAGGCGGCATTAGCACGGTCTTTTCCGTGAAAAACAAAATACACATCCTGTACGCCCGTAGTTTTGGGAATATCGATGCTTACCAATTCCCAACGGTCGTTTCCTCCAGTCAATGGTACTTTTACCTTGCCGAGCGATGTGCCATTCAAACTGCCAATCCGTATCTCTAGCGCTACATCACTGAAGTGAGTAGTACCGATGCGTGCCACCAGTCGTGATGCTCCATCTTCACCAAAATCAACTCCTTTTACGACCGTGTAAGCGCCATCCTTCTGAGCGGTTAGAAATACCCCTACCTGCCGATTTTGATTAGCTTTCATACCTTCAGACCAAGCCATCGTTTCTGCTTCAACTTTCTGGTACGGCATTAATGGTTGCAGTGGTTGATCCGGTGCTGCTGTCATTTTCATCGGACGGATTGCGCCCGACGGGTCAAAAGAAGCCATTTGTACAGCAACGGATCGGTTAAATCCGCTCCCTCCAGGCAGGGCTCCATTATGATAGAAGAAATAAGATTTTCCTCTGTAATCCATCAGCCCAGGATGATTGGTAAAACTCGCGCCTTCGGTCGGCATCAATGTACCTTTGTACTCCCAAGGCCCTGAAGGTGATTTACTCACCGAATAGCCAATATGCTCTGGTATAGGACCGCCTGCCCACAGAAGATAGTAAAGATCTGCCCGCTTGTACAACCATGGGCCTTCTTCATACAATGTCGGCCTCTCAGACACGTTTCCTTCCCTCTTTCCAAAGGCCGCTTCGGTCATAGGAACTTTTACAATTTCTCCTTTCAAGGAGATCATATCTTCGTGAAGCTTTGCGTAGTACAAAAATGGGTTACCCCAATACAAGTAGGCTTGTCCGTCGTCATCAATAAATACGGTGGGGTCGATATCTCCTTTACCAGTTTGTGCGAGCGGCTTACCAAGTGCATCGTAAAAAGGACCAATAGGACTGTCGGCGACAGCTACGCCAATGGCAGGCTTACCATTATACCGGGATGTAACGGTGCTATAAAAATAAAATTTCCCATTCCTTTCCACACATTGAGACGCCCACGCATCTCCTTTGGCCCATTCAAAAGTACTGGCAGAAATAACTACTCCGTGATCCGTCCAATTGACCATATCGTCAGAAGAATATACCCTCCAATCGTTCATTACAAACCAAGTCGATTGATCTTCATCCTGTCCGGTGTAGAGATATACCTTATCGTTATAAACTAGTGGAGCCGGATCGGCAGTATAAGAGGTTTGAACAATGGGGTTTTGCGCGTTTACCTGCTGCATGAAGCAACATAGACTAAGCAAAAACAGGAATATATGCAGTAAGATGTTTTTTTTCATAGCATGTAAAATTGGTACAATGTATTGCAGCGAACTGCTAGCAGTTGTTGGCTTTTTGTGTTTCATCAGCTGTTTCTCAGCAAATACAAAAACCAACTGCTTGATGATAATGATGCTACGCATAATGAAAGTAACGATGTATTCATTATGCGTAGCATCATATGAGCATGATATGCTCTAGATATAGCGGTTGATCAGATTTTCTAAATATTCCTGTCTTCCACTAATCAATTGTGGTTCTCCATTTGCGGCAGCAAAATCCCTTAAATTTTCTAAAGTCAATTTTCCTTGCTCAAAATCGGCACCTGCACCACTATCAAAACTGGCATAACGCGCCGCACGAAGATGACGATAGTCAGATTTTTGCAAGATATTATCTGCAATTACTAATGCCCTCGCAAAGTTGTCCATACCGCCAATGTGAGCATAGAATAGATCTGCCGGATCGGTAGAATTGCGACGGATCTTGGCATCAAAATTCACTCCACCATCGTTGATGCCGCCAGCCTCTAAAATGATTAACATAGATTCGGTCAACTCGTTCAAATCGTTTGGAAACTGATCGGTATCCCAACCATTTTGATAATCTCCACGATTGGCATCAATAGAACCTAGCAAACCTGCATCTACAGCGACTTGGAGCTCATGCTGAAAAGTGTGCCCTGCTAATGTGGCGTGGTTGACCTCCAAATTTAGCTTGAAGTCATCTAACAGATCGTATTTCCTTAAAAATCCGATGACGGTGGCCGCATCGTAATCGTATTGATGTTTGGAAGGTTCGCAAGGCTTCGGCTCTATGAAAAATGTTCCTTTGAATCCATTCTTACGAGCATAATCTTTGGCCATATGTAAAAAGCGAGCCAAATGATCTTGTTCTCTTTGCATATCGGTATTGAGCAAGGACATATATCCTTCGCGACCTCCCCAAAAAACATAATTCTCACCGCCCAAAGCGATCGTAGCATCGATCGCTGCTTTTACTTGTGCTCCTCCATGTGCTACCACATGGAAATCGGGGTTGGTAGATGCCCCATTCATATAACGATGGTGGCTAAATAGATTGGCAGTACCCCACAATAATTTGATACCACTATCCGCTTGCTTTTGCTTAGCGTACGCTACGATTTGCGCTAAATGCTTCTCATTCTGCGCAACATCATCGGTGTAATCCACCAAATCCACGTCGTGAAAACAATAGTAGGGCAATTGCATTTTCGTCATAAATTCAAATGCGGCATCCATCTTATCTTTTGCACGATCGATAATTGTACTTTTGGTATCCCAGGGAAAAAATTGAGTAGGTCCACCAAAAGGATCAGAACCATTCCCATTGAACGAATGCCAATACGCACACGCAAACTTGAAATGCTCCGCCATTGTTTTTCCAGCGATTTTGCGTTCGGCATCGTACCACCGAAAAGCCAAAGGATTGTCTGATTCCACCCCTTCGTACTTGATCTGTCCGATGTTTTTGAAATACTCTTGATTTCCAGATATGATTTTCATTTTTTTATATTTTATTAAAGTTTTCTATTTAAACTATCTTTCCATTGCTCATACAATTCATCATATAACCCTACATGTGAGGGTTCTATAGTTGCATGTTTTTCCAGTCCGGCAAATGCATCGCTACGTGACGAAAATACTTGAGCGCCTAAACCAGCGCCTATCGCTGCACCTACACTCCCATCGTTGTCAAAGAGCTCCACAGATACATTGGTCACGCCTGCAAAAGATTGCTGAAATACAGGGCTTAAAAACAGATTGGCATGCCCAGCTCTAATCACCTTTGGTGTAATGCCATTCTCCTTTAGTATATCTAGACCGTAACGGAAAGAAAAAGCGATACCCTCTTGAGCAGCACGCCAAAGATGAGCATCGTCGTGACGGACAAAATCAATATTTTCGATATGCGCCTGCACAATTTTGTTATTGAGCATCCGCTCAGCGCCATTACCAAATGGCAGTACTCGAATGCCATCCGACCCAATAGAAACATCAGAGGCTAACTGATTCATCTTAAAGTAATCGTGCCCACGCGCGGTTATTTTCTTTATCCAGCTATTCTGTATCCCGGTACCGTTTATGCATAGCAATACGCCTAAATTGGTGTTATCTTGCTCATGGTTGATATGGGCAAACGTGTTAACTCTGGACTCTTTGTCGTACGTGAGTTGGTCGGTGACAGCATAGATAACACCCGATGTACCTGCTGTAGCGGCCACCTCACCAGGCTCAAACACATTCAGAGATAGCGCATTATTAGGTTGATCGCCTGCTTTGTAGCTCACAAAAGCTTCAGTTGAAAGATTCAGCTCCTGCGCAATTTGTGGCTTTATTCTGCCATAGTTTGAAAATACCGGTACGATATCTGGCACAAGTTCTTCACTGATGCCATAGTAGGATAATAGGGTGCGCGAAACCGCATTTTCCTGAAAATCCCAAAGTATACCCTCCGACAGAGCGCTACTGTTGGAATTGATCTCTCCTGTAAAACACATACTGAGGTAGTCGCCTGGCAACATAAACTTGTAAATCTTGTCGTACAGCGCAGGCTCATACCGTTTCACCCAAGCCAATTTTGATGCTGTAAAATTTCCCGGCGAATTGAGATGCGATCGCAAAAAGCCATCTGCTTGTAGAGCTTGCATGGCCTCATTGCCGATCGCGACAGCGCGGCTATCACACCAGATGATTGCATTGCGAATAGGATCATGTGCTTTATCAACCGCGACAAGTCCATGCATTTGATATGCGATACCAATAGCACCGATGTGTTGCGGATTGTATAATCCCAAGCTATTTAATTTTTGAATGGCGGCCTTTGTGTAGGTCCACCACGTACGTGGGTCTTGCTCAGCCCATCCGGTTTGTTCGGAAAGTATTGCTGCTTCTTTATCCGGATATTGCGTTGAAGCAATTCTTCTATTGGTCTGCGCGTCTAACACAGAAACTTTGATAGAGGATGTTCCTAAGTCTATTCCTAATAATAACATCTATTAATGGTTAATCATGGTCTTTATTTATCATGGTATACACACGTAAAATGAGTTGCTCAGTGTTTGTCTATCTGTACCTATATCTCAGAAAAACAGCTCGCCACTCCATAGGTATCTTCTCCTGATCAGTTACCTTTTTTGCTGGAATGTATAGCGCTTTCCGGCTACGGTTTTTACATCATATTCATATATGGTACGCAATGCACTTCCTTTCAAAGTGGCTTGATCGGAGATCAATGGCCTCAACCCCACTACAGCATTAGAAAGAGTATTAGGATTTTGGCCAGTAGCTTCTGTCAAACCTTTTCCACGTAGCGGTGTGTAGGACCGCAAACGGAGATTTCCTCCGATAGAAGAATACACCGCGATGTCATTAACCTGCCCATTTTCCCACACCACATCAATTTCAAACCCGCCTCTGGCGCGTAATCCCTTCACCGCACCTGATGACCAAGCATCCGGAAGTGCGGGCAATATATGTATTGCCTCATCATGGCTTTGCAAAAGCATCTCAGCGACACCGGCAGTCAGCCCAAAGTTGCCATCAATCTGAAACGGTGGATGCGCGGTAAACAGATTGGGATAAGTACGACCTTCTCTACGGTTAGCATCCGCAATGGTCAACATATTGTTGATGATTTTATAGGCATGATTACCATCTAATAACCGTGCCCACAGGTTAATTTTCCAACCGATCGACCAACCGGTAGCCATATCTCCTCTATAATTTAGAGAATTACGAGCTGCCTCAAACAGTTCTGGCGTGCGGTACGGAGAAATTTGATTGCCGGGATAAAGACCGTAGAGATGGGATACGTGTCGGTGATCGCTTTTAGGATCATCTCGGTCTTCAAGCCACTCTTGAAGCTGACCATATTTTCCGATCTGCATCGGAGGAATGCGCAGCGATGTCTGGCGCAGTTGCGCCCTATAAGTTTGATCCTCACCGAGTATCTCATTAGCTAACGCTGTGCGTGTGAGCATATCGAAAACCAGCTGGTTATCCATCGTCACACCGGCCGCAATTGGCCCGTGCTCTGGCGATACAGATGGTGACAATACGAGCCAATTCTTGTCCTTATGCTGAGGATGTTCTACCAAACTAGTCAGCAAAAAGTCTGAGGCACCCTTCATCACCGGATAAATACTTTTTAAAAACTGTCGATCACCAGCATACAAGTAATGTTCCCACAGATGCTGCGCCAGCCATGTGCCACCCGTTGGCCACATACCGGCTGCCGCAAAATCGATCGGACTAGTCACTCTCCAAATATCCGTATTGTGATGAGCTACCCATCCAGAAGCGCCATACATGGTCTGCGCTGTTTGCCGACCACTTTCGCTTAACTCTGTAATCATCCTCAATAGCGGTTCGTGATTGGCGGCCAGATTTGTCACTTCTGCTGGCCAATAGTTCATTTCTGTGTTGATATTAATCGTGTATTTACTATCCCAGGCTGGGCGCATGGAATTGCACCAAATCCCTTGCAAATTTGCCGGCTGCCCACCAGGTTGCGAGGAGCAGATCAATAAATATCTTCCAAATTGCGCCAATAAGGTTACAAGCGCTGGGTCTTGCGTATCTTTAAAAGAAGCAATTTGTTGGCTAGTAGTCGTATTCGGAGAAGTGGTATTTTTACCCAATGTTAATTTAAAGCGATTGAACTGTGCCGCATAGTAGTCCGAATGCCTTTTTTTTGCTTTTTGAAATGGAACGAGCATGGCAGCGGACAATTTGTTAGCAGCACTTGAGCTCGGGTCGGCGGCCAGAGTAGTGTAGTCGGTAAAGTTCGTCGCCATAGAAACATACAGCGTGACCGCACTAGCATCGGAAACCATCAAGGAATTCTCGGTCATCCTGATTTGACCATCTTCTGGATGCACAGCGGTATGTGTCTCATACATCACCTCACCCGGAATGCCTTCATGATCACTTCCTTTACCTTCCAGTACGAGTGCATGCCCGGAGGCAAATACACGGTGTTGTGCTGGATTTTTATAACGCAACGTAAAATTTAAGGCTTTTTTCTTACTGGCGGTAAGCCGAATGATCACCACATCGTCCGTGAAGGAAGCCAAAATTTCGCGTGTATAATGCACATCTCCTACCTTGTATTGCGTGCGTGTGATAGCATTTTCAATATCTAGCTCCCGGTAGTAATCGGTGTACGATTCATGCCCCGGAAAATCGATTAATACACTACCGGCCGTTTGATAAGGCATCCCATGCGTTTTCGTGAAAAATGATGCATTGATCCGTTTTTCAGCTTCTTGCACTTGGCCCTCGAATAATAACCGCTGCACTTCCGGCAGTGCCGACAATGCTTTATCATTGTCATTTCGATATGGTCTTCCTCCCCATATTGTTTCCTCGTTCAGCTGCAACTCTTCGTGTGCAGGAATACCGTAAACCATAGCACCTAAGCGTCCATTTCCTATAGGAAGCGCTTGCTCCCAGATCGAAGGATCTGCTGGCTGATCGTACCACAATTTTAAAGGTGGTGTGGATTGTGCAAACGACCAAAAAGGAAGAACAGTTATCAGCAGTAAAAGCGTCGCGTTTTGGATAGGATGTATCGTCATGTATCTATATCTTCTAATCGTGAAAAGTACTCGGTTTGTCGAATGTTTTACACCTCACCAACCTACCAAGCACATGAGCACACTTATTTCTTAATCCTTAAAAAGTAACTGTGAGAAGAGATATAAATCATGCTTCCATACGCGGAAGTCATGCCCTCCCAATTCATAGAGGTACATATGAGGCACCTTGTGCTCATTTAAATAATCGTGTGTACGGCTAGAGAATGGCAATAAACGATCTTGATCGCCGCAGGAGATCCACAATAACTTTAACTGCTTTTTGGCCAGTTCAGTATCAGGTACGAGCTGTTCTGGACTTTTGGTATTTGGCGCGGAAGAAAACCCGCCTACCCATGCGAAGATATCTAAATTGCCCAAACCAAAGTTAAGCGACTGTCCGCCACCCATTGATAGCCCTGCAATAGCGCGTTTTTGTGGCGTACTTTCGACCGAATAATGCTGTTCGATAAAAGGAATTAGATCATCGATCAAATCACGTTCGAAAGTAGCGAAAGCTTTTACTTTATCTTCTTGCATGATATTTCCAGTTGCACGATCGTCTTGCATTGCGCGACCATTCGGAAGCACTACGATCATGGGTTCTAACTTCCCTTCTGCGTATAAGTTATCGAGAATAATATGAGGCACACCATGCGTAAACCATTCTTTTTCATCACCGCCGATGCCGTGTAGTAGGTAGAGTACAGGGTATTTGATATTGCTCGAATAACTTGGTGGTGTGTAGATTAGGGCTTTTCGTTCTGTGCCGACCGTCTTGGAAGGATAGGTAATGGTATCTATCTTACCAGTCACAGAAAGATTTTTCTGCGTATCAAACCCTTTGGGCGCCAAACTTTGGGCTTGCGATTGAACGGTGGCCATGGACGCAATTGTCAATAAACACCTTAATACATATTTCATCATATCTAGTAATTCGTTAGATTTATTAGGCTATTACTGAGATCAGAAACGATCTCCCCATCACTTCCAAAAACGCTCATATGCGATAGAATCGCATCTAATTACATTTTTCTGGTAATTACTTTTTGTACGGCATCAACAATAGCAGATGCATTCAACCCGTATTTGTCCATTAATTGTGCAGGAGTACCAGATTCGCCAAAGCTGTCATCCACCGCCACATATTCTTGAGGTGCGGGCAGTGTTTTGGAAAGCAGCTGTGCTACACTATCTCCCAGCCCTCCTATACGGTTATGTTCTTCCGCCGTGACTACGCATCTTGTCTTTTGAACGGATCGGAGAATTGCTTCATCGTCCAAGGGCTTGATGGTGTGTATATTGATAATCTCGGCATCAATGCCTAGCGCTTCCAATCTTTCTCCTGCTTGGATTGCTTCCCACACAAGATGTCCGGTCGCAATGATCGTAACATCTTTACCTTCATTCAGCATCACTGCTTTTCCAATTTCAAATACTTGATCTTCGGCGGTGAATATGGGCACGACCGGTCTACCAAAACGGAGGTAAACGGGTCCCCGATGCTTTGCTACCGCAATAGTTGCTGCCTTTGTCTGATTATAGTCGCAGGGATTGATGACCGTCATTCCAGGCAGCATTTTCATCAATCCGATATCTTCTAATATTTGATGTGTGGCACCGTCTTCACCTAGTGTTAAACCTGCATGCGATGCCGCAATCTTCACATTTTTATCAGAGTAGGCAATGGATTGCCGGATCTGATCGTATACCCTCCCGGTAGAAAAGTTGGCAAAAGTACCTGTAAATGGAATCTTGCCACCAATGGTTAATCCAGCAGCAATACCCATCATGTTGGCTTCTGCAATACCGATCTGGAAAAAGCGATCGGGAAATGCGTCAATAAAATCATTCATTTTTAAAGAGCCAATCAAATCCGCACATAGTGCCACGACGTTCTCATCCTGCCGTCCTGCCTCCAATAAGCCTGCTCCAAAACCTGATCGCGTATCTTTTGAAACAGTATATGTATATTTTTTCATCTTTATATTTTGATAATAGTGAAGTGCTTGACCAGTAATAGTCCACACATCATCCTAATAATCGCCTAGTGTCTCTGCATTCTGCGCAAGTGCCGCAGCAAGTTGCTCATCATTTGGTGCTGCACCATGCCACTTGTGTGTACCCATCATAAAATCCACACCATTTCCCATTTCGGAATGTAGTAATACGACAACAGGTTTTTGTCGCCTTGATCTAGATGTTGCTTCACGAAGCCCATCCACAACAGAGATCATATCATTCCCATTTTTGATCTCTAACACGTCCCAACCGAAAGCGTGCCATTTGGCATACAGGTTGCCTAACGAAAGTACCTGCTCTGTCGAACCATCTATCTGAGCACCATTGTAATCTACAATAGCAATCAGATTATCTATTTTGTTATGCGGAGCATATAATGCGGCTTCCCAAATCTGCCCTTCCTGCAATTCCCCATCGCCCATTAGTACAAACACGAGATGCTTATCGCCATGTAGGCGTTTTGCTTGCGCAGCACCTATCGCTACCGAAAGCCCTTGACCGAGCGAACCCGATGCGATACGAATTCCTGGAAGTCCTTCGTGCGTAGTAGGATGACCTTGTAGTCGTGAATTCATTTGACGAAAGGTGGCTAACTCCTCCGCTGGGAAATAACCGACTCTGGCCAGCGTACTATAAAAAACGGGAGAAATATGTCCATTAGATAGAAAAAACAAGTCTTCATGCATACCGCCCATGTCGAAACCTTCCTTCCTGTTCATCACTTCAAAATACAAAGCAACAAATAGTTCTGTACATCCTAATGAACCGCCAGGGTGACCAGATTGACACGCGTGTACCATGCGAACGATATCACGACGTATTTGCGTTGCGATCGTTTCCAGATTATGTATACTGTAGTTATTCAAAATAGAATTCTTCATATTATAATAGTCCTGCCGATTTCTGGTGATCCGATAAAAACTGAGCAAGCCCAGAATCAGTTAATGGATGCTTAAGCAATGAGGTAATCGCAGACAATGGCGAGGTCGTAACATCCGCGCCAATCTTAGCACAGTTAACGATGTGCATACCGTGGCGCACAGAAGCGGCAAGTATCTGAGTGGTATAACCGTAGTTGTCGTATACTAAACGAATATCTTTGATAAGACCTAGTCCATCGGTAGAAATATCATCCAAACGACCCAGAAATGGAGATACGTACGTTGCGCCAGCTTTCGCTGCCAACAGTGCTTGTCCGGTAGAAAATACTAGTGTACAGTTCGTTTTGATTCCTTCCTTAGAGAAATACTTGAGCGCTTTTACTCCCTCTTTAATCATCGGGATTTTGACGACAATCTTATCATCCAACTTCGCCAAAGCTAATCCTTCCTTGATCATGCCATCGTAATCCGTAGCTATGACCTCTGCGCTCACATCTCCATCAACGATATCACATATTGCTTTGTAGTGCGCAAGCACATCATCTGTTCCGCTAATTCCTTCTTTAGCCATCAGAGAAGGATTAGTGGTCACTCCATCAAGCACACCTAAGTCTTGCGCCTCCTTGATCTCGCCTAGATTAGCGGTATCTATAAAAAATTTCATGGTTAAAATCTTCGAATTGGTTAAGTCAATAAAATATTTCATGGCAGTCATTAGCGTTTACAACTCAGGCTATACCTGTAGTTTTGGTATTACTATAGCCTGCGATTAATAGTGTAAAACTACTTAATTGACATCACCATCAGGGGGGATATTTAGCGAAAAGATGGGTAAAAATGTATAGCAAAATATCATATCTACTATCTTATGCTATATAGAATAAATTCACATTATACTAGTTATCAAAATCTTGCAACAAAAAACACGTATTACTCATAGTTCCGACATCTGCGGAAGAACAAAATTGTGGTCGCATCGATTAGCGACAAATCAATCTTGAATATTTAATGTACAGGATCAATTAATATCGACGGGTAGATATTATTAAGACTGCACTTATCTTTAATTTTTGCATGAATTTCCCAAAAAAATACTGTAATAAACGTTACACAAACAAGTATTTACCGTAAAATCGATATAGCAAATTTTTGTTATATATAGCATACCATTAAAATCAAAAAACGTACTAGCGAGCCTGTATAGTAGATGTTTCAGTTAATTACATTTCTTTATTAGATAATTAATTACTATAAATTTCCTCCTTTAGGCAATTAAAATTAACTTTACAGTAAATTTTAAAGGAAAGTAATCTAGTATTAGCATTGTCAAGACAGGTACTACAGCAGCAGTATACGACTTAGAACCACAATATAGCACGAAAAACTGCTGTGACGACAAAAAATAAAACGCACCGATTTATTTACAAATGGAGTAGTAATTGGTCTTGAAGTTTATTATTAAAAAAGTCATGATAGAGAAAAAAAACTATTCAACACCTTTTATGGATGTGCTATTCGTTAAAACGGAAGGGTGCATAGCAGCAGCTTCGGAAGTTACCTTCACGGGATCTGGCACTACGCAAGGGCAACCTGACATCGAAGAGGCCGTTTTAGATAATAGTAACGCTAACATTTTCTTGTAAACTACAATTATAGTCGATCACCTATTTTGAAATTTTCACATGCACACACTATCATTTAAGCAAACTCCTAAAAAGTTGCTTTCGCCACCTATTTTTGCTACACTATTATTCCTAACTTTTATGTCTTGTCAGAAGACAAATAATGAAAGAGAACTGATTCAAGACGAAACAGAGGTCACTTTTGAGCTTAATGGCGTAGATGATGTTCAGGAGCAAGCCGCTACGCTGTCACATGATCCAGAGCGCCGAGTCCACAGTACGAGTACGTCCACTACTAACCATCATACTGTCGAAGATACAAAAGTGGAGGATTTTGATATGTCGACCACATTAATGGTTTCTTCAGAGTTAGACCGTATAGAGAGCTCGTGGGATTCGGAATCTCCGAAAACAGGTTTTCCATCAGACGTAAAACGAAATGCTATTGTACCTATGCCGGCCGGACGCCAGTTTAGGATATTAATATACCAACAATCTGGCACGGAGTGGCGATTTGTCTCGCATAACGATTTTGTTTCTGCAGCTGATAATCAGGGAAAGACGGTAAGATTGACCATGGATAGGACATACCGATGGATCGCTTACTCGTATGATTCTACCGATCCTATTACAGACGCGGTACCACAAATCGGAAGTACAGTCGCCCCTACTATTTCTACGCGCCCTAATCAGCCCACATTGTATTCCTCAGGTGGCCAATTCACAAATACGGCAAATACTGCAACACAGTATATTCTTTTCAGGCATAGAACTTCAAAAGTAGAGGTCTTGGTCGATACGCGTGGTATGTTTGACATAATGGGACGTTATGTGACCGACATACCTTTATTAGGTGTTCAATTAACCTCCACCATCGGGGGTGTCGGAAAACTGACAACTGCGACACTAAATCTTTTTACAGGTCAATTGTCTAATCAAACGCCGCATAATGCTGCTGGCGTCGCCCTGAATTTTGCGAACCTGGATGATATCAATGGGAGCGATTTGCCACATAACTATTCTTCTGCTAAAATTTCCACCAATTCTCTGTATACAGCGCTATCGGCACAGCAGGCAAACTTCTCCGCAACGATCAATTCGGCGAATATTATAGAAAGTGGAGGTTTTGCGGATGATGCTGCTATCGTACAGACGGGCACTCGGGCGCGCGTGCTTGTTGCACCAACAGCGCCACGCACGGCAACTTTTACCTCAAGCACGGTGGATAATTCTGTAGGTCGTGTATTTCGACTAAGTTTTCGTTTTGCCCATAGAGGTGTACGTATAGGTAATAACTATTGGGCTAGTGGTGCACTATACTTTCGCGATAATGAGTACCGTATAGATCGTGTACGATTTATTTCTACTGCGTTTAGACAAGCTAATAATGCCCCTAGAGAGTTCTACTGGCGATATGGTAAACGCTATCCACATCAAACTGGAACAATGCCTCCGTTCGTAACAATACCGCCAATAAATAATCCGATCGGAGATCCGTGCAGTTTTATGCAACCTCGCGGAATCTGGAGAACGAGCACAAGAGCTGATCAAAATGATCTGGCTGGTCGACCGCGGACACGTGCAGGAGCTGGTGCCCAAAATCTTGTTGTGTACTTTCCATCGACAGATGCAGCGCCACCAAATGAGTATGCTTTTCTTTATGTGAATGGCATGGGTTTTTATAGGAGTGGTAATCTTCCTTTTACTCCCCCGCAGACAAATAATCAACATGGAGTGCACTTGAATTCTTTTTCACTAACAAACCCACCGCCCCTACAAAACCCTACTAATCAAACTTATCTCGGGCTTGTTATATCTTTTCCAGCAAACGCTACTTCCACTATGCGTAACCCAAGCCCTCCCTTCGAAATGGCTACATCGCACACCGTACGGTGTGTTCGAAACGCAATGTAATGCGATGAATATTCGGCACTTTTAGGCCGCTCACAAAAGCGGTACGGATAAAGGTTTTATAGATAGAAGATAAAATAGCTAAGGTGTTTTTTTACAAAAGACACCTTCGCTATTCTATCTGCAACCATAATTCCTGAGTTTGACCCGACTTTTACCAAACGAAATCGAAGAGCTACCAAGCCAGTGGCTGCTAGACTTATGATGGTAATATCCAAATAGAAAGTATGCTGTGTAAAAGAAAACAATCGCTAGGATTCTACAGAATCCTGTAAAATATTTTTATCAGCGATGCACTTGCCAGAGGGAGCACCCATGATATTATAGTCGAAATCTCTGATGCATCTGTTAGCGACAAATCAACCTAGAAAGTTTGATTTACATGATTAATAAAAATCGACCGATAGAAATAAAAAAACCTCATGTGAAGTTTAATACTTTTAGCACTTTCCGATAAAAAGTCCTATCTGAAACTGCACTTATTAGCAATTTTCTCACCTGACACCCAAAAAAAACCGTATTACCCGGTAAAAAAACAGGTATTTAACGCATCAACTATATAGCATATTTTTGCTATTTGAAACACTTAAATAGCATCTGACAACGTGCTAGCGCGTATCTATAGCAAAATTAGCCTTATTAATATTCCTCCATACGATAATTTATAATGTGAAATTTCCCCGCGCAAACAATCATGACTAAATTTACAGCATCATCTAAATGAACCCAAACCTTGTATTATCAATTTCAAGACTGATACTACAACAGCGATGAGAGATTCATAAAACGACATTATCTCACTTTTATCGCTGTGAAAAGAAAAAAAACGCACCGATTTATTTACAGATGGAGTAGTAATTGGTCTTGAACTTTATTATTAAAAAAAAGTCATGAGAGAGAAAAAAAACTATTCAACACCTTTTATGGATGTGCTATTTGTTGAAACGGAAGGGTGCATAGCAGCAGCTTCGGATGTGACCTTTACCGGATCTGGAACTACGCAAGGACAACCTGACATCGAAGAGGCCGTCTTAGACAATAGCAATTCTGACATTTTCTTGTAAACTACAATTACAGTTGATCACCTATTTTGAAATTTTCACATGCACACACTATCATTTAAGCAAACTTTTAAAAAGTTATTTTCGCCACCTATCTTTGCTACACTATTATTCCTAACTTTTATGTCTTGTCAGAAGACAAGTAATGAAAAAGAACTGATTCAAGATGAAACAGAGGTCACTTTTGAGCTTAATGGTGTAGATGACGCTCAAGAGCGAGCCGCTATGTTGTCTCATAATCCAGAGCGCCGCGTAAACAGTACGAGTACGCCCACTACTAGCCATCACACTGTCGAAGATACAAAAGTGGAGGATTTTGATATGTCGACCACATTAATGGTTTCTTCAGAGTTAGACCGTATAGAGAGCTCGTGGGATTCGGAATCTCCGAAAACTACTTTTTCCTCAAGTGCAAAACGAGCTGCTATTGTACCTATGCCCGCAGGACGCCAGTTTAGGATATTAATATACGAACAATCTGGCACGGAGTGGCGATTTGTAACGCATACTGATTTTGTTTCTGCGGCTGATAATCAAGGAAAAACGGTAAAACTGATTATGGATAAGACTTACCGATGGATCGCTTACTCCTATGATTCTACCGATCCTATTACAGATGCGGTACCACAAATTGGAAGTACAGTCGCCCCTACTATTTCTACGCGCCCTAATCAGCCCACATTGTATTCCTCAGGTGGCCAATTCACAAATACAGCAAATACTGCAACACAGTATATTCTTTTCAGGCATAGAACTTCAAAAGTAGAAGTCGTAGTCGATACGCGTGGTATGTTTGACATAATGGGACGTTATGTGACC
Organism: Sphingobacterium populi; assembly: GCF_001586775.1. Lineage (GTDB taxonomy): Bacteria > Bacteroidota > Bacteroidia > Sphingobacteriales > Sphingobacteriaceae > Sphingobacterium > Sphingobacterium populi. The sequence continues at coordinate 1,099,292 of NZ_LQXS01000001.1, forward strand.
GACATATCTTCACTAAATGCTCAATTAACCTCCACCATCGGGGGTGTCGGAAAACTGACAACTGCGACACTAGATCTTTTTACAGGTCAATTGTCTAATCAAACGCCGCATAATGCTGCTGGCGTCGCCCTGAATTTTGCAAACCTGGATGATATCAATGGGAGCGATTTGCCACATAACTATTCTTCTGCTAAAATTTCCACGAACTCTCTGTATACAGCGCTATCAGCACAGCAGGCGAATTTCTCCGTAACGATTAATTCGGCGAATATTACAGAAAGTGGAGGTTTTGCAGATGATGCTGCTATCGTACAGACGGGTACTCGGGCGCGCGCGCTTGTTGCACCTACAGCACCACGCACGGCAACTTTTACCTCAGGCACGGCAGACAATTCTGTAGGCCGTGTATTTCGAGTAAATTTTCGTTTTGCTCATAGAGGTGTGCTTATGGGGAATAACTATTGGGCTAGTGGTGCACTATACTTTCGCGATAATGAGTACCGCATAGATCGTGTACGATTCATTTCTACGGCGTTTAGACAAGCTAGTAATGCACCTAGAGAGTTCTACTGGCGATATGGCAAACGCTATCCACATCAAACTGGAACAACGGCTCCGTTCGTAACAATACCGCCACTAAATAATCCGATCGGAGATCCGTGCAGTTTTATGCAACCTCGCGGAATCTGGAGAACGAGTACAAGAGCCGATCAAAATGATCTAGCTGGTCGACCGCGAACACGTGCAGGCGCTGGTGCCCAAAATCTTGTTGTGTACTTTCCATCGACAGATGCAGCACCACCAAATGAGTATGCTTTTCTTTATGTGAATGGCATGGGTTATTATAGTGGTGGTAATCCGTCTTTCACTCCCCCCCAGACAAATAATCAACATGGAGTGCACATGAATTCTCTTTCTATGACAAATCCACCACCCCTGCAAAACCCCAATAATCAAACTTACAATGGGCTTATTGTAGCTTTTCCAGCAAATGCTACTTCTAGAATGGTTAACCCGAGCACTCCCTTCGGAATGACTGCTTCGCACACCGTACGGTGTGTTCGAAACGCAATGTAATGCGATGAACAATCGACACTTTTAGGCCGCTCACAGAAGTGGTACGGATAAAGGTTTTATAGATAGAATAGCGAAGGTGTTTTTTTTACAAAAGACACCTTCGCTATTCTAGTTATAACCATAATTCCTGCGTTTGAACCCAACTTTTACCAAACGAAATCGAAGAGCTACCAAGCCCAAGCCTGTGGCTGCTAAACTTATGATGGCAATATCCAAAATAGAAGATGTGCTGCGCAAAAGAAAACAAGTGCTAAGCTTCTACGGAAGCAAGCCTCTTAAATATTTTTATCAGCGATGCACTTGCCAGAGGGAGTACCTTGCGAACACTAAATTTAATCGATGATAATATATTATAGGGGAAATCTCTGTTGCTATTTTTGAAAAATGGCAAATGGAACGCTTCGATAATTGCCCAAACAAATCATCACACAGACGAGGTCTAGGCCAATACATCTTATTACTCCTACACTGCTAAAAGCAATTCTATTCTTAAACGGTAATGCGTCAAAAAAAATATCCTTACCTGTTTCTTACGAGCAGATAAGGATACTACCAAGTCTATGTTCGATTCTAATTTACTTGCTTCAAGAAGTCATATTCTTGGAATAAGAACAATTTTGAGGCACATATAAATATGACGTTACTCAGCAATACAGCGAATAGGCAAGCTAAAAGCCCTGACACTAAAGTTGGCGGTATGATTTAACATATAAATTGTTCCTACGTCTGCTCTAAATCGACTACCTCGAACAGTACTGTTAGATAAACTAGACCATAACCAAGCTATACTACCTCGGCCATCCGTCCCGAAGTTTCCAAAAGGTGCATTCGCTCCCGTCGCAGATAGTACTCCCTGAGCTGGTATAGTTAACTTTACAGATGCGTTACGTTTACTGGTTAATACTTTAGCAGAGTTGAAAGTCCCACCACCACTAAAAGGCCCTGAATTTGACGGATTTGTATTTTGAATAAGAGTTTCAAACTCTAGACGAGATGGCATTCTATAGTTTGCTGGACAAGGGTCTATTGTGGATTTTATTGGTGCTTGTTCTGTACCAAAGTTCCATGTATTGGCCGCAGGACCATTACCATTTCGGAATGGATTTGCACGATTTGCTTGTGGACCACCAGACCTTACAGCAGTTCCCCATTGATAAAAATCACCATGCCGTGTTACTGTCATCGGTGCATCCGGATCTAAACTAGTATCGACGCCCAAATTATGTCGTGCCCAAATTTGCCCGTTAATACGTGCTGCAGGCAGACCGCCATGAGTTATCAACTCGTCTGTAGGTGTAATACGTAATGTCAAGTTGTATTTCACCCCAGGTGAGACAGTAAGGTTGCTAAACGGTGTCATATTGGTCATCGTTAATGACCCGATAGTAAGTGATGCGATCACGTAATTGGTCAATACATTTTCGTCTGCATTAATGATCGTTGCGTAGCTTGCAATTGTAGTTCCACTGCTAAAAGATCTGGTCACACTTGAACGTGCGGTCTGCGCTCCTCTTACGATTAGCCCTGTCTCAAGGCTAACGATTGCTGTAGTACTGTGCGGACCGAATGATGCAGTTATGTTCGTCACGTTGTAACCTGTTTGAGTAGCATCTATAATTGTTGTTATTTGACTAAACTGATGCTTCAACACAATATCAAGCCTATTTGTAGAGCCACCTACTAAGGTCACATCTCGTCTGAAGTACATAAAATCTTGATTGCCTGCAACCGTCAGTTCTGATGTCAAAAGTGTTTGCAATCCGCCAATAAATGTAGGACCTGGCAATGCAGCACTCGAATTGACCGAGTATACGATAAAAGTATAGGTTTGACCTCCATCCAAATTCATCGGAGGAGCGGATCCTTCCGACCCACGTATGTATTCTTGCTGTCTCACGAATGCACCTGTATTGTCGTACACCACCACTCGGTAGCGTATTCCACCATCGAGATCGTCGGTCTCTATCGCAGCTTTATATCCTCCTCCAGCAGAATTAGCTTGCGGGGTTTCCCGTGGTTCATCAGGCGCCAATTCGGCAATCAATAGCATATCATTTCCAATATCTAAAGTACTCCTCAAAATCTGGGGTTCGTAGTCATTTGTGAGATAGGGCGTAGCTGCACGATTGAAATTTTTGATTGCTTTATATTCACTGTGACTGATCGCAAATTCCATCTTAGCTATCTTCCCATCGCCTGAACTTGCAACATCTGAGGATTTACTGCAGGAGTTAAATAATGCTATCAAACACAAGCCGGTGACTACGATACGATTAAGGTTTAGCGTTTTCATAAGAATAAATATGTGTTATTAGGTCAATTTTCTACAACTTAATTATCATGGTAAATTGCGCGCTTGATCATTCCTGGTGTCCCCACTCAGGCTACACATCTTTACTTGCATCAACCGCCGCCACTATATCACAGCTCATCGCTACAGGATATATTAGAAATCTACTTTCAGTATTAATCGTGACAACTCACACGCCGGCTTAGGCATGATAAAAATGTGGTTCTCCATATTGCAAACGTTGCATTGCTTAATACGCATTGCGTATTTACCGAAACAAATATATACTCATATAAGAGAAAAAATAAGGTGATATATTAATTATGTAGCCATTGCGCCACGTAATTTATAACTGGTTGTTACTTCACATTAAACTACTGTTTAATATTTATCACTCTGCTATGCATCGGAAATTCACACCACGATCGTTTGATCCTCCATTTCCGAAATAACGGTTACCGGAAGCCGGAAATGTGAGTTGTACATTTACGTATCTTGGGCTACGTAGTACTTTTGGCGACGTGATGAGATACGCATTATTGAACGTTCCCACAACGCTAGCTACCGCATACTCTAACAATGCCGTTTGCTCAAGTGTAGTGGGAATACGGAAAGGCGATGGCCAAGGATCAAATTCCGTCTCAACAAGTAAATTTACCGAGCCACTATTACATCTGTTTAAAGTAAGATCTTTTCTATCATTCGTGTAGCTGGATTTTTCCTAATCCTTGCGAAGTAAGACTAATTACTTCTCTGTTCTTTGTAGCGGATGTACATGATTACCAAAAAGAATGGTGTAGCAATACCTGCTAAAAACTTCACTAATGCTGCAAATTTCTCATTTGTAGACTGGTCGGACACATAAAGTAATGCTATACTAAATATAGAAAGCGCAACAATTGAGATTATCACAGCTTGTCGGAATAGCGGATGTTTTTTCATTATTCAAATATAACTCTTTCACTATAAACACCTCTCCCCCTAAACCATCTACATCTTCAAGCAATTTACTTTCCTCACACGATAAACAAAGTGAGGCTATTCTTTCTCAATCCCCTGTGTCGGATGCAGATTTTAATACCAAAAGTCCCATCTGCTTTTTTGTGGTGACCAAACACCTTTGCGCTAACTGTTGCCATAATTTTACAATTGCCCCGCAAACGGACTGTAACCTATTTGTAATACGCTAAAGATATTTCGCGTAAGTCAATTATTCATGATATATCTCACTTAAATCTACTACTTACTTCTCTCCCCTCGAAGTTCGCGAATTTGCGATTGCAAGTCTATTACGTATAGCGTCAGTTCCTCAATCTTTTTTAACAGATCAATCTGAAAAGACCCAACTTCCAAATCTCGCTGTAGCATCTCTTTTGCCGATGGTATTTCCGGAAGATGCTTGTTTGTTTTTATGAATAAAGATAATGAATCTAACGATGTTAACTCATAATCTGGCTCAAAAACCTAGTCGGCAGTTTTTTTGCGTATTTACCAAAATTTCATGAGCGCGAAGTTTGCCAACAATGTAGAGACGGTGTTCTGGAGTTTTTGTTCCAAAACCGATCCTATCTTCCGAAAAGGATCGAAATGAACGTTGCGGAACCTCACCGAAATTCGCGCTAACAGCGCTTATATTCAATCCATTTTTATTGTTTCGGCTACACGACCATGGATTATTAAACCCTTAACTTTTACTACAAAATTATTACCTGTCGATACTAAGTGGTGAATAGGAATTTGAAATGTACCATTATTAAACTCTCCTATCCGCCATTGTATCACTAAAGCCACTCTAGCTGCAACAATTTCGCTACCATGATCAATGAATCCATTCACCCCATTTGAAACTATTTCAAAGCGTTTAGTGAGAACACCTCTATTGGACTGAAATTTAAACCCACCAGTTATTTCTATTTCAATGGTTCCCCCATATCGGTATTGCAGTCGGAAATCGTAAATAGCTAACTCGATTCGCCTGACCATTCGGAAACAAAATATGAAATGGTAGCCTTACCTGTTTTTGAAGCCTTACCCTTTTTCAAACAGTGAATAGGTATAATTACTCGCTTTAAGTAATCAAAGATTTGTTCAAATATAACCACGGACTTAGTCCGTTTAAAGATTTATAAGGATGATTACTGTTGTAATCAATCTGCCATTCGTAAGAAATAGCATTGACTTCAGGTAGTGATCCGAACAAGTAAGCGTCCAAGACGTCCTCTCTAAACGTCCGGTTTAGTCTTTCAATGTATGCATTCTGTGAAGGCTTACCAGGCTGTATATATTGTAGCTCAATGTCATTTTTACTACAGAACTCAATGAATACCTTCGACACAAACTCTGGTCCGTTATCTGTTCGTATACGTTTGGGTTTAGGTCTAGAGAATATCAATTCTTTCAACTTTTGCACGAGTTTGACACCTGGAATCGAAAAGAAAGCTTCATTTATCAGAGATTCTCTGTTATAATCATCCATCACATTTAGTACTCGAAACCTCCGACCGTTAGAAAGCGAATCGCTCATAACCACGAAGTAGCAGCGAAGCTAACTCGATTGACCACGTTCTATTGATTCCTTCCGGAACGATTAGTTTCTCTTTGATTCTGGACGGAATACGACGCTTACGCTTACTACGAAGCTTCAGATTGATCCTTCTGTAGACTCTTAGAACCCGCTTTCTGTTCCACACCAAACCCTCCATTCTAATTTTTCCATAATAGGTTTCAAAGCCTCTTGTTGGATAGTTGCCCGCCAAATACATGAGTTTGGTAATCACCTCCTCATCGTCTTTAGTATGGGTATAATAGTACATACTACGGCGCATGCAGACAATTTTAAAAGCTCTATGAACACTGATCCCTTCCTCAGCAACCACACCACTCACCAGCTCTTTACGTTCACAAAGCTTTAAAGCTTTTTTTCAATAATGTCTTTTAGAATTCGATGATCAAGGCTTAAATCAGCGAACATGCGCTTTAGACGTGAGTTTTCATCCTGTAGAGCCTTCAACTCTTTAAGATGCTGCGCATCCATACCTCCGTACTTCTATTTCCACTGATAAAAGGTTGGTGCTGATATGCCGTGTTCTCGACAGATATCTCGCGTGGCTTTACCCGATTCATATTCTTTAAGAATATTGACGATCTGATGCTCTGAAAATTTGCTCTTTTTCATAATGTCTAACAAACTAAATTTAATATTTCTATTTTGCTTGAAAAACAGGTAAGGCTACCATTCTGATTATGATTTGTTTTTTTGAGACTCAAATATAGATGTTCGCGCTATAAAATCTAGAGATTAGAAAGTTTTTAATTTGAATATCAGAAAATGACCAACCTATTGTAGGGCGAGGCGTCAACTTGAACGGAATCAGCATATCCAAACTTATCAGCTTTATGGGTATTATTGTATCCAATTATCATCAACCACGAATATAAGTTCCGATCTCAAATACGTTACTTTTTCACCATCCAAATTAAAAAAAGCTGAAAGTGGATCTTTAGTTGTAGGAAAGTAAATCAATCCTTGTTTTTTAGCTGCTTTTATCCTCAATCTATTAGTGCACGTAAAGTAACGAGTGTAATTGTCAATTTTTATATTCTTATGCACATCCTTAAGAAAAATACCTGCGTCTCCAATAAATGCGAAAGTTTTTGAACCACAGCTTGCAATGCCAATTATTTTTTTCTCGAAGGAAACAAGTGTTTCAATAAAATCATACTTATCGAATACAGCCATCTTTATTTGATCGCGATCCTCACTGTAATTGATTATAATGAAATCCCCTTTGGGAATTTCATTAATTAACTCAATCTCTTCTAGAAGCAAACTCATAATAGGATTGTCTAGTTCAAATTCTTTGAAAGCCTTAGGCAACTCTTGACCATTAACTAAGCATGGAATTAAAATTAATTTAATTAAAAATAGCAATTGCTTAGATAAGCTCCGACTTCTAATGTATTTTCTGACCGTCATATCGTATATATTCCTGGGTTCTAACTTGATAAACCTTAAATATTGCATTTGGAAAATACTCCAATGCAAAATCTGCCATTTTGCGATCAGAATTTTTCATGGCATGTTCCTGCATCCTGAAACCAGAGGGGCCTTTTTCAGTCCAACCAGGGTGACTATGTATATTTTTGCGCAATGAAAGTTTAGCCTTGAAGACTTTTTCCATTATATGTGATGCCACTCGTTCGGTTTTAAACCTCATTCAAAGTTGAAATAATATTTGAATTTTCACTATACTTTAAATTTATCCATTGACTTTAAATCTTTTAGATATCAACGCTAACAATTGAGTTTTAATTTATTTCATTCTTAGGCTTTAAAATGGCTTATTCAAATATTTTCCGTAATCCAGCCATTGCTCCTCAAGAAAATTTAATTGTCCATCATTTTCTAGGCAAAATCTTAAAAGTAAAGGCTCATAGGGTACAGAATAGTCAATCTCCTGTACCCCAAAGTCAATTTTTTTATATCTGCTGGTCTCTTTAAATACTCCCATCTGATCGAATACGATAATATCGATGTGTTCTATTTTTAAAAAACCGCATGACTTAATAGGACTAAACTCTTTCGAATGCAATTCAAAGAACTTAGGGTCTATAATTGAAAAGTCAAAAAATATGCTATCATTTCTATTCTGAATTTTTAAAATGCTTATATCCTCGAATCCCAAGTCACCAAAACCGTATTCTTCTTTAAGCTCACTAACTACTTTTCCAATGTAGGATGTGTCACATAGATATTCAAGTTCAGGCAGCTCCTTTATAACGGGCTGGTTTGGACTTTCAACCTTCGAATCCCTATTTTCATTGAGACAGCCAATTAATGCTATAGATAAAATAAGTACAAAAAGCTTCATCGTATTAAGTTCTCTCGTGAATTGTAGTGAAAATAGATACCTCCAGATTTGACATGATATATTGATAACGGTATCCTTGGATTGATAGCTTCTATCTGTTTCGCAAACTCCATATCTGATTTAGAGCTTCCCAAACGTGTAGAATTCGGATGACTATGTATTTGTCCCAATATTGCACCTTTCATTGTTAAGAAATTTTGTGAATTCATAAAAAATCCGTTTTCTAAAAGACTAAGTGAGATTGTCGCACTTGCAAGCTCTTTACCTCTATGATGCGATGTTGATATGATGCTTCCGTTTGCCATATCAATTTTTCCCCATTCCACTTTAGTTTTGCTCGCTAGAAACTCAAACAAATCTTTAGCCCCCCTTTTATTATTAACCTGCATTATTGAATAAACATCAGCCGGATGATCACTTTTCTTGGGAGATGCTCCTGAGTGTTCTCTTAATATATTTTTCTGAACTTTCATAGATTCATTAGTTTCATTAACATTCTCATCCAGAGCAATAAGTCTATCAAAATTGTCCGAAGTAGTTCGCACGTGGTTTATTCTTCCGTTTTTATCCACGGTATAGTCATCATCATTATCATCTCTAGCCTCTCTGCTTGCCATATATTGTTCGTACAAGGTCATCGTACTAACTCCCAAAGCCGAAGTAATAAATTCCTGTGCACGACGACCATCTGGATCTATGAATCGAATCGGATTGTCGAATGCATAATTATAGGGACTATGTCTACGCATTTGTTCTGCCAAAGGATCCACCACATTCCAACGCCCTATCTCCGCATCATAAAGTCTTGCTCCATAATCATACTGACCACCAAGCTCGCCCTGGATTTCCTTGCCATTATAAAGATACTTATTGATACCTGCGGTTACAAGCGCCTTAGCTTTGCCGAACGGATAGTAATCGTGCTTCTGAATAACCGCGGCAGTAGTTGCCGTATTGCGCTTTAAAGTCGCACGCACATTACCCAGATGATCCGTAAGATTGTAATGATAGGTATATGCATTATCGTTATCGTTCTTCTGTAGATAGCCGTTCTCTGTATGGATCATTTCAATAGCTGGGCTCTCATTACCAATTTTATTATACTCTATCCCTGCAATATAGTCGCGTTGCGAGGAATTGTTACCTACTGTAGCTGCTTTTCGTAATTTGATCCCCTGGACATCATAGAAGTAGTTTACATTTGTACCCGTTTTACTTGCGGTACTGGGTAGATTGAGCTGATTATAGGTAAAACTCATTCCTGTCCGGTCGGTCAGTGCATTACCATTAGAATCGTAGGTGTAAGTACCTACCAATCAGCCGGTTACAGACTGTAAGCGGTTACCTGAATAGCTATAACTTATAGCTGTGCCATTGTCACGCTTTAGCGAAGCAATATTCCCCATCTTATCGTAGCTAAGTTCTTCGCGCATACTGGTGGCGACTCCATCGGTCAAACGGTTAAGCCTATCGTACGTATAGGAAAATCGCTGATAAGCTTCTGAGCCTTGTCGCCATTCCTGCTCTGCTATATTGCCGCCATACTGTCGGGCTGATGTGCCCGAAACTACATTATAGGCCAATTTTTGAGAAAAGAATGGGTTGCTCATTTCGGTCAGCCAACCCCGTTCATTGTAAGATTGGGTAGTGGTTGTCAAAAAGTTTCCACCACCATTCTCACTATGTAATGATTGTTGTCTTAATTGGCCAATTTCATTGTAAACTTGTCGGGATAGAATCACTTCTGTCTGCAAATTGATACGATGTCGCGTCTCTTTTGGTCTGCCCATATGATCGTAAGTATATTTCATTGCAATACTGGTAGCAGAACCTACTTTTGGGCTATGAGAGCGTGTGCTAGAGGTTAACTCTCCCGAAAAATTGTACGCATTAGTGAGGTCATCGAAACCTTCGAGTAGATTCTGCGCATACGTTCTCACCACACGACCTTCGTTATCATAATAATTTACTGTCCACAGATGAATAAGTGGGGAATTATTACCAATTACAGCGACCTTACTAGCGACTAGTAGTCCGATTCGCTTGGTTGTATAGCTTGTGGACTCATTATGCGGCAAGCCGGGTATACTTCCATAACTATCATAATAATTTGTGCTCAAAACTGTACCCAATGCGGTAGTCGGCCAAGCGCGATTGGTGTAGCCATTGGCTGTCGTTGTTGACCGCGCTTCCCACAGGTTGCCTGCGGTTTGAGTATTTGCGGCGTTTCTTACCTGATCAAGCGTTGATGTGTTTATCCATAAACCTTGTAAAATTGGACGGCCATGCGCATCGTATTTGTTGATAGTCCACTCATTACGGCCTCGCTGATTAGCATCTTGCACAGCGACCACCTGATCTAATTTGTTATACACGATATATTCGATGCCTTTACCAGGGAGCTGTTTCTGCACTAGACGATTTCGCTCATCGTAGCGGTATTGGTAAACATACGATGTGTACTGAGCTGCCGTAGGCAGATTCCCACTGTCTGGATTATAATCGCCAGTACGACCTGGGGGCAGTACATAGGTCAAATTTCCCAGATCATCATACACATAATAGGTGCTAAGAATCTCCTGCGTATTGCCATTAAGGTTAAATGTACGCGTCAGCACGATGTTACCTGATTTGTCCTTGTAATCTTCTACGGTATTCAGCCGATTATTAAAACCCGATGCCGATTCCCAATTCTCATTCCTAAGCAAGGTCACCTTTAAACTTCCTGCAGTATAAAAGCCATTGGCTGTCAATGTCGGCACACCAGCAGCATCTAAGTTTACGCCATAATGTACCACATTGCGCGTTGTTGCCGTATTGGAGAGCGATTCAGTGTTGTTGGTAAGGTATTCCAATTTATGCGTACGCCCAGAACTGGTAGTTCTACTTGCAGCAGGTTGCCAGACTGCTCCTGCAAAACCTTGTTCCAAGATTCTGCTAATCGGAGAAGCTTCAAGTACCTCTCGCTCGACGGCAAAGGAAGTACTTACCTGGCCAGCCGGGGGTGTGCTTTCATAATACGTTTTTTGAGCAGCAATAGCATCTGCTTTAAATCCTCCGCCCACTAGGGCATTGGTGGAGTAAGCAAGATACTTTCGATCTCCTCGTCCGTAGGAATCATATCCAATTGGCGTCACGATATCGCTAAAAGATGGAGAAGCTTTTACATTGACTTGTTGAATAGGGCGGCCTAAACCATCCAGGTACTCTATAGCTTGCCTTGCATCTCCCGTAGTAAGCGTGGTTGGTCTAGTAGAAAAAGGATTTAGGTATTTCGTCGTCAACACATAATTTTGTGTTAGTGTTGGAGCTGTCCCTAAGGTGACGTTGCTATTGATAAAAATGCGCAAATTGCTCCCTGATGGCACTACAAAACCAGGCTTCAGCGTGACGCTTTCTGTCGCAGAAATAGTTTCCTGTCCGGCATAAGACGTAAAAACCGGATTCGGATTAATTTGAGCACGAGCAGGGTTAATTTTTCCTAGAAAAGCCAAACCTAGCACTACGGAATAGCATAAATTTCTGGTTATACGTTTCATATTAAAGGCTGACTATTGGTTACGGTAATGATATTGATACTCTTCGATTAGTTTCCCATCTTGATCCCAAACTGCTTTTAAGCGATTGTGTTCATCATATTCGTACGATATTCGCCGACCGGCAGGATCTGTTTGTGTAGTCATCCCTTGCAATGTATGGTGCGTAAAGCTGATCAATTGGGCTTCGGCAGGCATTCCAGTCCTAAGAGGCTGGATAAATGCTGCGATCTCTGCATCTGTTGGCGATTTCTTATTTCGGAATACATCAATAGCAGCTGGGCCACCTAATAACGTTTGTATTTGACTATACTCTAGGTTACTTACTTGTGCGATCAATCTCGTACCACCATAACTCCAAATGTAATTAACTTTTGGACCCAAAACTTGCTGCGCGGAAAGTGGTGCCCCATACTGATCATATTGCAAGTAAACGATCCTGTCTTCCTCCGCCATTTCTCTCTTTTGGGTCTTGACACTATCAGGTGCGAAAAAATTATTATGCCATTTCAAATACCTAGTTGTTTTTTTTATCAGTTGAGTGCTTCCAATAGATATTTTCTCCTCAATAATAGGGCTAATTATATTTTTACCGAGCATTTCCTGATAGGTACCCGCATCGACATGATTCGCTGTAAAATCATGAGGATATTTAAATTGGCTTTTATATACTCGGCCACGGCTATCGGTCGTGGTAGTTTCCTTGAGTTGGTAATAATTGGAATCATAAATGTAGTTGGTGGTGGTAACCGCCGATGTGCCTCCCGATACCAATTCGGCATCCACACTTTTCGTTAAATAAGCCCTGCCATTCATCGGCGATATATCTTTCATGACAAACCAATGAGGTTGCCCTGAAGGGTCAATGGACGGATTCGATGATGCACCATACCAAGCAAACTTTACTGGAGCAAAAATGACTGATCTAAATCTTTCCACACGTTGCGTATTCGTCGCATACGTGTTACTATTTAAGCCGTAGGTATTTTCAAGTTTTCTTATCAAGACATTATTACTGTCGTAGATTTCTTCTTTTAATAGTTTGCCGTAATAGTAACTCGCTACCTGAGGTTCGATGAATGGAAAAGTTTCGGATATATAGGGTTGGGATTCAGCAAAACTTGTAAATGTCCTAACTGATTTGCCCAAATTACCTTCCAAACCAATTGTCCGTTCCGTAACTCTTCTATACACTTCTGGACTTCCGTTGACAAAGACCGCATTGTGAATAGCGCCCGTGGTTCTTATGAGATAATTGGTATTACTAGGTGAAATAAAATAACTATCTTGCAATGCCATATTAGGAACACTCCTTGCTTCGTAGGCAACCAAATAACTGTATACAGGCCTTATTCCCAAGGTACCTGAGGGTGTTACACCATCTTTTAGTAAATAGTCATATTCTCTAACTTTTACTGGCGTGCTGCTAATACCATCGTAATCGGACAGTTTTTTCACTCTTAGTCCTCCTATATAAGGTTGTACATGCCGTAATACGGTGTCGTAACTGGTTCCAGGATTTATCTCTCGCCTCGTTATCTGCGCATAATCATGATAATCAGTATGGTTTATCAAAGAAATACGAAAATGGTAATTACCGTTCTTAACTAAATTGTTCACACTAAACTGCGCCTGTATCGCACCATAGTTTGATGTAAAATTGATGGTCCTAGTGAATATCATTTGATTCGATTTATTATATAAATCGAATTTCATAGCAGCAGAGGCTCTTCCATCGTACTGCAAATCTGCCGTAAACCAAGTGGTAGTATTACTTTCTCCCTGAAACAAAAATGGTAAAGAAGTGTATTGCTGGCTGCCATCGACAGCAACACTCTCGAATTTGTCAGTATATGGTGGAAGTTGTATGGTTACCGGTAGATTTTGATCTAACCATTGGTCTTTTGCTTGATTCGCTTCCAATTCAAATACAGTATATCCGCCTGTAGGATAGGTGATACGCTCTAAACTAGCCGCTTTAACACGTAGATAATCCGTATCTCGATTGCCGCCCAACAATTTTTTATACGGCGGAAAGTCGCCGCCGGGCATTCTAAAATATTCTAATGGAAAGAGTGTCGCCTGATGATTTTCGTTCGCATACCCCCAATGATCTATTTGATTACTTAATCTCGCTGGCAATGCCGTGGAAGAATATTGAAATGTATAGGGTTTTAATAGTGTCTCATCCTGCGCTGGTACTCCATGATTTTACCATCCTGCTCGCTGCTGCCGTCCATATAGAGCAATATACAGCGGTTGGCATTATCCTCATACAGTTTCTCCCATGTCGTACAGCCGCTGAAGCAGACCGGCCCTTCCACGTTCAGCGTCACCGTTTTAAGGTTGCCCTTATTGTCCTTCAATGTTACGGTTTTGCTGATCCGCCGCTTGCTCTGCAATTCTCTTAGTGGATACAGCACCGATTCCGCTCCGTCAAGGTCTTCGATCAATAGCAGTTTGTGCTTCAGTTCTTCTCGTCCAAAGTAATAGAAGGCATTGCTCGACAACGTGGTTATTTCCAGTTTGTCCTCCTCCGGCATCAGTTCGCTCACCTTTTCCTGCAGCCATGTCTTGCCCGTGCCGCTCGCACCCAGACACATCAGGTGCAGCGGCACATGACGTTTTCGGCTCGTATAGGTCAGGTAGGCGATCAGGGCATGGTTTCCTCACCGATCACGCCGCTCTGTGCAATAGCCTCTTCTGTCCGCTGGATCAGGTGAACTTCAATGCTTCTTTGCGCTCGCTCTCGGTAAGTTCCCTTTTTTCTGCCTGCTTGGGCTTCATCTCTTCCAACCGCTCACTGCGGTAACTTTCAAGGGCGGTGGTCAGGTTTCCGATCAGTGCCGCCATCTCGGATTCCGTTCGGTCCAGTACCTCCGATGCACGCTCGGCCAGCTGGCCGCACTGGATGCCATTGTACAGGTCAAGGTTATGACGGTACGTTTTCTCCGTTTTGCCTGTTAGGGTAAGTTTCAGCGCCACGCGCAGGCGGTCAAGCCCTGTCAGCTTGATACCGCCCAGTACCGTGACATGAAAGCCGGATTCCGTGAACAGCAGCAGTTCGGGGTTGTCCGTGATCAGTTTACCCATTGCCTCTTGTGATGATGAGCCTGTCCTTGCTGACCGTGATATCCAGCTTCTGTCCGCCGGTAAAGCCCATTTCTTCCAGCCATACAACTGATAGCCGGAGTTCGGGAACGACCCTGCCGTCCCCATAGCGGTAACGCTTTTGTAGCGTTGTCTTTCTCTTCTGTGATGATGCAATATATTTTTTATTTTTCTTTTTTAACACCTATATATCACAAATCTAAAAGATATATCACAAAAAAGACTTATTTTATTTTGATAGGATATTTATATCATTAATTTTTGTATTAATGCCGAGGATATGGCATTTTAATGACTGATAGGTATGACTCTTGAACAAAGATTGATAACATTGAGAAAGGCTAAGAAGCTCTCGCAGGGCGATCTGGGCAAGAAAGTGGGAACTTCCGGTGATATCATCGGCCGGTATGAAAGGGACGAGGTTACGCCCTCTGTGGAAGTAGCCTCTAAACTGGCTGATGTACTCGATGTGTCGCTGGACTATCTTTCGGGAAAGACGGATACACTATTGGATTCTGCTACGCTCGGCAGGATCATGGAGATATCCGTGATGCCCGAAGACGACCAGAAACAGGTATTTCTTGGGCTTGATGCACTTATAAGGGATTATAAGGCCAGAAAAGCTTATGCGCAATAAATAACAAAGGCCGATCAAATAACCGGGCTTCGCTATCAAGCATATATTATATTCGCCTATAACGAAAGCAGCTTCAATCGACCAACTATCAGTAAACTTACGCAGCTAGCTAGTATATATGGCAAACAAATAGCAACAAATAACTCTGATTTAAGGTGTACATCTATATAGACCTGCCACAACCCCTTTTCATTTTCTTTTAGGAAGTATATGATAATGGGAACAAGCAGATAAACTATAACAGTTGTTACACCCAAACCAAGTAAAAGGGCTTGCTGCCTTAGAAGACTCAGAACAATTAGTCCAATCGAAGAAAAAAGAACTGCTAAACAGATGATCCTGACAACTATTGAGATCATAATCATTCCTCTTGGATTACCCTGAACAAGATTGATGATGATATTAAAAAAAAGATCAACAACGATCAATAGACACGTATATATTAATAAGCTCTTTGCCATCCTGCTTTTTTGTAAGTTTGTTGGAGTTTATAAAAATTTGTTACCTTTCCTGCTCCATGGTTATATCGATCTTGCGCCTTCAACAGATTGCCCTCAAAGCGTAGTGCACCAGTAACACCAGGCCCATAAATTGACTGACCTTTAGACATTTTGCTAAGAACACTTATCGTCGATGCAGACTGTTGTTCGTAAAGAGGCTGAACGACATTAAACTGCTCATTCCTTAAAGTTGCGGCATCCCAAGCTTCAGCTGTTGCACCTTTCATAACAGGACCATTATAAAGATCTCTAAGATTATCAAAGACATCATTGAATATGGCTTTATTGCCCGCATTTGCAAAACTCACAACATCATCACCAGCCCACCAAGCAATTAACGGATTATCCATATTCGACATCTGACCAGCAACAATATTAGCAGCCCCAGGCCAATTATTATCAAATCCTTTCGCATCAATCTTATCGGCAAACCAACCATAGAAATCTCTTCGTTGGCTGATAGTCGAGTACTCATTATAACCATCACCTTTTTGTAGATTGACCTCGTTAGCCTTACCCCAAACTGAGGTTCTCTTTTCTCGATCGGATTTCAACCAATGTCCATCACTTCCATCTAATTTACCATTGGGATTGTCAGCATAGTAGGCATCCTCATCATCATACTCCCTGAAGTACCTTCCATCAGGATCGATAAAACGTATAGGGTTATTAGCAGTATAAGTATATGGAGAATAGGAATAATAGGTTTCCGCCAGCGGATCCACGACGTTCCACCTCCCTATCTCGGCGTCATAGAACCTTGCGCCGTAGTCGTACTGGAAACATTCCAGCTATTCCCATTGTTCATTATTCTATTGCTATCCAATTTTTAGAAGACACTACAAATTCCTGCTCTTTATGCTTGATATCTCTATAAAATAAATGCAATCTTATCTTTTTATCATTCTTATTTATCTGAAATAGATCAGGCATACCACCAATTACAAAAGATTCTTCACAAAAAGCTTTGAGTTCTAATGTTATAGAATCGACCTCAAAACAATTAGTAAAGATAGACCTACCATCAACCAACAACCCAGAAGAATAAACCTTGAATTCATGATTTTCGTTTTCAATTACTATTTGACTATGAGTAAATTGAGCAAGGTTTGGTTTAGATTTAAATAAGTTTGTAGATTCTCTATAATATGGACAACCAGCACTAAATAAAGCGCCATCAAAATTCAAGACTCTGTCATGATTTGCCTCTAAAGTTATTTTATAACTATTATTTTTTAACTTTCCTACTTTAGAAACCTGCATCTGTATATCGACCAGAATTACATCTTCTTTCTTCTCTTCATGAAAACATGCTAATTGAAGAAACGTAAGAAAAAATAAGAAAAGATACCTAATGTCTTTTTTCATAAGTATTTACAGATTTTTTAAAACTTGATGTGGTTTTATTCCAAGAAGGCACCGATCTTTGATAGCCTATAGCGTCCCTTTCGAGCGTATTCACATCTGATCTCCTCATAAGCCCTTGCCGAAATTCAGACATCTGCCAGAGATGTCGCTTTTCGTGAGCTATTGTATTCCTTGTATTATAAGGGTTAGTAAAAATGCTACCTCTCATTTGGGGATCAACTTCGATATTGAAACTTGTCTCAAAAATACTAGCTGCTCCCGAAACATATCCATCGGCGTTCATTTGAAATCCAATAACGCCTAGACTACCACTTTTTCTTTGATTTGATATAAAAGATACGGTAGTTTCTGTGGTCTTCATTTCTAAGAAAACGTTTAAGCCACCTTCTGCATGATGCCATTGAGATTTTACGTAATCTAGCAATTGTTCCTCACTGGCTACCCACTGGTAATCCTTGGATAACTGTGTTGAATTATTCTTGAGATCAGCCAAGTTATTTATCTTACCAGCATTATCATTCACTAAAAACAAGTTCCCGTCATCTTTGCCATCATCATACACTACATCCCCTTTCTTATTTACACCAATGTTATCTTTTTCAAAAAAATCTTCAGGCCTCATCCCATCCGGATCTATAAATCTTATAGGATTGCCAAACGCATAATTGTACGGAGAATGCCTTCTCATCTGTACCGACAGCGGATCCACCACATTCCACCTGCCTATCTCCGCATCATAGAACCTAGCGCCGTAATCGTATTTGCTAATCCTTACACCAACATGTATCACTACGTATATCGACCCCTATCTTTTTTAAATCCCTTTCAGAAGCTTTTACTAGGCTATCCAACAGATTTTGATAGTCATATTTTACCCCATGTTCCTGTTTAAAATTCTCAATATCATCCAATTTTTCAAATAATTTATAATGATCATTATAATCTATAAATAGAGAAACGCATTTTTCAGTAGGCTTTAAATGTATAATCGTGTCTTTTCCGTTAATATCAATTGCTAATTTATTTGGCTCTCCGATAGAAAAATCAAGACACTTTAGTAACAAACTTTTATCAATATAACTATCCTGATCAAAAAGGGTGTCTACGAAAGTGTTGCCATCAAAGCTAATTGAAAGATGTTGATTTGATGAAAAAAACATCCCAGATGGATTGTAAAAAACTGAAACTTTAGTTATTTCATCTCCATTTTTCAACCCACAGGAGAGACATAAACAGAGTAAAAATACAATAGCCAAATAAAAAATTATATTAAATAAGTTTTTCATAGAATACAAAGATTTAGTTATTAAGAATCGGTCTAGGTATACGACGCCACATCTGTAAATAGGGTGCCTCATTAGTAGAAACGCTCCTTACAGAAGGATTTCTAAGCATCTGAAAGTTTTGAGATCGATAAGTGGGACTACCTCCTTTTAATCCATTTGAGAAACCAGATCTTGCATAACCAAAAATATCTACTAATTGCGCTCTGGAAAAATTTGCTCCTGATCCGGTATACGACATGGGATTACTACTATCATTTTTATCTGGATGCCTTAAACCAAGATTATGCCCCACTTCGTGAAATGCAGTCTGCATTATGCCTCCTCGTCCATTCTTACCTCCCACATCCGCAAGACCTCCTGCTACCCCACCTCCCAATTTCGGATCAGCATCTCCTAAAACTTTATCTACAGTGACAACCAGATGATCACTGCCTTTAACATCTTCCATAGAAGATGCAGCACTGAAATTAGCATTTATACCATATATATGGGTTGTTGTTCCCCCTAACTTATTCTCTATCGAAAGTGACTGTTTCTGTGAATTTAATCGCCTATTAAGATTTGAAGCTAAACCTGAGGCACTACCAGTACCATTATGGAGTTTTAAAACTTTACCTTCTATATGGGTTGTATGATAAATTGTGATATTATTTCCATTTCTAATCTCTCTAGTTGTTGTCCAAGTTGAATCTCCATTAATGTCAATGTTGATAATAGGGTTTAGTTCTCCATATTGATAGGGAGATAAACTTGAATATTTCTCAGCAAACCTGTCCACGACGTTCCATCTACCGATCTCCGCATCATAGAACCTAGCGCCGTAATCATATTGATCTCCAAGCTCGCCCTGGATTTCCTTGCCATTGTAAAGATACTTATTTATACCTCCGTTGACAAGCGCTTTGGCTTTGCCAAACGGATAATAGTCGTGCTTCTGGATGACGGTTGAGGTTGAACCATTCTCGGCCACTTGTACCGTAGCACGTACATTGCCTAGGTGATCTAGTTGGTTATAGTGGTAGCTGTAAGTGTTATTCTGCGCATTGCGCTGCAAATAGCCTTCCTCGGTGTGGATCATCTCGATCGCACTAGCTCCGGTACCGGTTTTGCTGTATTCAATACCAGCGATATAGTCTTGCTGGCTTTGGGTGCCATTGACCGTAGCTGACTTGCGTAGCTTGCTGCCCATCGCATCGTACAGATAGCTCACGCTATTACCCGCTTTGTTTGCCGTGCGCGGTAGGTTGAGGTGGTTGTAATTGAACGCCATCCCCAGACGATCTGTCTTGGCATTCCCGTTGTTGTCATAGGTATAGCTACCGCTTAATCCACCGGACAGGCTACTTAACTGGTTGCCGCTGTAAGTGTAGCTAATGGTGGTAACATTGTCTCGTTTTAGGGTTTTGATATTGCCCATGTCGTCATAGGTGAATACTTCGCTCATTACTGTCCCGGTGCTTGTTCCACTAGTCAGCCGGTTGAGTTTGTCATATTGATAAACAAAACGGTTTGGTGTACTGCTGGTACCATGCCCCCATAGCTGCTCCCTATTTTCTAAAACGAAAACGATGTCTTCGAAATCGTGGCTCATTCGGCCATCTCCACCTCCTCGTCCTTTGAAGGCCTCCAACTTTGTTGCGAGAAAATATGGTCCTGTAAGAATACGGATAACCTGCCCGTCGTCAAGTGTGTAATTTTCGGCATGCTCGTAACCTTTCGGGTACCATTTATTTTTAAAACCGATAGACGAATCGTCAGTAGGCATAATGTCAACGACAACACCTTAAACCTTGAACCGACAATTTACTCCAGATTCTATATCGTTTGTAAAACCGATCTCTCTCAAACGTTCTTCCAACTGCTGTCGCTGTCTGTAGTTAAGTATCTCGACAATCACATCAATATCATCAGTCGGCCTTATCTCAAGTACAGGACGATCGGCATAAAGAGATACCGTTGATCCACCTACAAAAACTACTTTGTGACATAGCCTTGTAAAGCATTGTTCACAGCCTTGATCCTTACAATATTAATATGATTTGACATAGCCTAATAGTTCTTTTATTTCTTTCTCTGCAACAGCTTTTTCACGAATTTTGCCCACTCTAATTACGTCTAATAATGCCAGCAACTTATAAAGTTCTTGGTCTCCCTCTATAGCTTTGACCTGATTGGCATAGAATGGTTCTATAGCCTGACCTAATACTGATCCAGAAGAGAGTGGCCAGACATAAGCTTGGTTACTACTAATAAATGACTTCAGAAAAGGATGCGAATGAGCAGTAGGCACACCTCTCGTAAGGACTCCTGGGTGTGCAGGAAATACATATTTCATTCCGTATATAAAAAAATCAAACAAATTTCCGCGATTGATATTACGCTTTCCAAAATCAATTAAACCAGCATACACGCTTCTCTCCAATGACTCCGATATTTCAGAATTACTTATTTGCAGTGAATGTGCCAAATCTTTGAATTGCCAACTTTCATCTTTTATAGTCAATATCTTAGATAGAATAACTATATCTTGTGGCCTCATACCATTATGTCTGCGTTTCATATATTAAAAGTAACACAAAAGCTTTTATTTTGCAATTCGCAAATCGCAAATTGCAAAATATGATTTTTAATTTGGTTAGTAATGTTCTCCCTATTATACAGGGCATACCGACATATACGCAAAAATCACCTTGAATTAATCCCGAAAACAAGAATTTTTAAATTACATCTTAGTACACAATATATTTTTTAGCATTTTTGATAAAAATCAAGGGCTATGTATAACTTAATCCAAACTATTCTTAGATTTATTTTAGCATCCAGTTTATTTATCCTAGGTGGCTGCGAAAAAAACAATAACGGTATCGATGATACTACTGAAGTAAAAGTTGCACGTTTAAAACATATAACT
>NZ_LQXS01000002.1 GCF_001586775.1 Sphingobacterium populi
AGTCGTCCAGATATTCCGGTGACCTTCGAAGGGGCGACAACACATGGCTTCAACCCGTACATTATTGTACCATTAAATGATGGTAATATCAGTTTTACGTTGGCCATACCTGAAACTTCGGGCAAAACCATCACATCCATATCACGTGTACATGCTGGTGCGACCAATATCAATGCTGGTGGAGTTCGTGCAGCAACTTACATTGACGCTCCGATTGCGGGTAATGGGAATAGAGCGACATTCACGACAACTATTGACGAGTTTCGTTCTAAAAGTGCTGCTAACAATGCCCTTATTCAAGATTTTATTGATGATGAAGATATTTCCCAACAAGAAATCGCATTTATGTTTTTAGTAACATTGAATGATGGTCAGGAGATCATTCCTGTACAGACTAGGGTATGGATTCGCAAATAAATCCTTACACAAAAAAATGAATCTGTCTCACTAATTTATTGAGAACTGTATTCTGAATTAAAGCCGCCTCAAGATTTTGAGGCGGCTTTTTTAATACCAATGATTTCTCTTTTCTGTAGTGGTATGATTGTATACAATAATTGGATTGGACCGTATTTGCGATGATTGACTTCAAAGGATCAATATAGTCGTCCTATTAAGCAAAATCGGCATGGCGATTACATTATCTTTCCAACTTGAGAACGTCTTTGACCCTTGATGACTGTAGCAAATGGCGTCTGCACACTTCTACAAGCCAATATGCAAATATCATAATGTAAATCAAGGTGTTATCCTGTTTCTTATAAGTTCTACTTTTTTGGTGTTAGTTACAATATTACCTCCATGAAGCCACCGAATTAGGATTTATCTTTTAATGTCAAATCGTTATTCTATCTGTGTTATTAATGAAAAAACTTGAATGTTTGACCAAATAGCTTGCATATTTTGAAAAAACAATTTGTTTCAACACGATTTTTTGTGACAAACCGTGAATTGTCGATAAAAAAATAAAAAAAATACGAATTCAGCACAATAAACCAGTGTGACTTAATTTTTTCTTTAAAAATTAAAAAAGAATCCCAATAAGAAATGAGGTGTCGTTTGAAAAATGATTATAAAACTGTTGCAATAAGTGTTCCAATTTTTCTATGACTCGTGTATTTAACACTTTTTTGCATTATTGATTTTAATGTCTACTATTGGCCAATATTAACTAACACACGAACATATGAAAAAACACTTACTAAGTTTTTTGATGCTCTTTATTTTAGGATTAGGAGTATCAAATGCGCAAAATCGCGCTGTAACGGGTAGAGTTACCTCCTCTAGCGACGGAAGTCCTATGAGTGGAGTATCTGTTTCTTTAAAAGACGGATCTACAAGTGCGCAAACAGATGCATCTGGAAACTATACTATTTCAGTACCTGGTGCTGGAAGATTGGTTTTTAGCTACGTAGGTTTCGAAAGCCAAGAAGTTGCTGTGAATAACCGCACTCAGGTAAACATTACACTAGTTTCATCAAACCAAGCGTTAGACGAAGTTGTTGTTGTTGCTTACGGTACAGCTCGTAGACAGGAAATTACAGGTTCTGTTGCTACATTAGGAGCAGAAGATTTAGAAAAACGTACGGTATCTAACGTAACAAACGCATTAGCAGGTATGGCTCCAGGTATCTCAGTAAGCTCCGGAAACGGTCAGCCTGGATCTGGTGCAAATGTGAGATTGCGCGGTATTGGATCAATGAACGCATCTAGCGAGCCTTTATATGTGGTTGACGGTGCTGTTTTCGATGGTAACATCGGCGATATTAATGCGAATGATATCGAAAATATCTCCGTATTGAAAGATGCAACATCAGCGGCTCTTTATGGTTCACGTGCTGGTAACGGGGTGATTATGATTACTACTAAAAAAGGTCGTGGAGCTGCTAGTTTGAGCGTCAACTTGATACAAGGTATTACACAACGCGGTATTCAAGAGTACGAAACTGTCGGTACATTTGATTACTACCCAACTGCCTACAAAGCCATCAAGCACTCAGCTATGTTTAGAGCTACTAACCCATTAACGGAAGCTGCAGCAAAAGAATTGGCACAGTCAACAGCCTTTAATAATTTGTTTTACAACCCATTCAATGTGGCTAATGATCAAATTTTGGATATTGATGGTAAGATGAATCCTGACGCTAGATTGAAATATGATGATTTCAACTGGTTCGATGCTGTACAACGTACTGGTAAGCGTACTGACGCGAACATGAATATTTCAGGAGGCAATGAGAAAACTGACTATTATGTTTCTCTAGGTTACTTGAACGATCAAGGGTATATCATTAACTCTGATTTCAAAAGATTCAACGGACGTATTAATGTCAACTCACAAGTTAAAGATTGGTTAAAAGCAGGAGTAAACATTTCAGGATCCAACTCAGAAGGAACGATGGCAGTAGATGCCTCTACTGGCAATGCTAGTTCTTTTGTCAACCCTTTCAGTTTTATTCGTGGACTTGGTTCTATTTATCCGATTCATGCATATGATGCAACTACTGGCGATCCAATAATCAATCCTGTAACTGGAGAGCATTATTATGATTATGGGATTCACCCAGGTTCACAAAACAGACCTCAAGGTGCAAGTCCTGGTCGTCATGTAATTTACGAAACGATGCTAAATGATCGTGTGAACACACGTACATTGCTAGGCGGTCGTGCATATTTAGAGTTCAAATTTTTGAATGACTTTACTTTCACCCCGTCATTTAGTGCAGATTTATCAAACAGAAACTTTGATTATATCTACAACAGCACAGTAGGTGATGGTGTATCTTACAACGGATTGACTAATGCTTTAAATGATATCACAAGATCATATACCTTTAATCAGGTCCTTAATTACCGCAAAACACTAAATGGTGTGCACAATATTAATGCCTTGGTAGCTCATGAGAATTATGATTATTCATTCTCAAGAAGAGAAGCGACAAAAACTGGCCAGATCACTTCTGGAATTACAGAGTTTGATAACTACGTTACACCTTTCTCAACTGAAGGTTACAAAAACTTGAACCGTATTGAGTCGTATTTCGCTAAAGTAGCTTACAACTACGATGAAAAATACTTCATTGATGGAGGAGTACGTAGAGATGGTTCTTCCATATTCTCTCCACAAAAACGTTGGGGTAACTTCTACTCGATTGGTGGTGCTTGGGCAGTATCCAAAGAAGACTTTATGCAAAATGTATCCTGGGTAAATGATCTTCGTCTGAAATCATCTTACGGACAAGTTGGTAACAACCATTTATTGGATGCTGATAACAATCGTATTTTCTTCGGTTACCAAGCATTGTATAACTTGGGCTTAAATAATGGTTCACAGCCAGGAACATCACTATACAGTTTGGCAAATCCTGATTTGACATGGGAATCTTCGAATACATTCAACGTAGGAGTTGATTTTGCCTTGTTCTCTAACAGATTGCGTGGTGAGATCGAGTATTACAAAAGAGGATCTGATCGATTGTTGATGTCAGTACCGCTTCCATTGTCCGCAGCGGTTAGTTCACAATTCAGAAACGTGGGTTCGATGTACAACAGAGGTTTTGAGATTTCATTAAGTGGTGATTTGATCAGAAATGAGAATTTCACTTGGACATTGACCAAAAACTTCACCACCTTCAAAAATGAAATCACTAAAATGCCGGCAGAAACTCCAGTCATTACTTCTGGATCGAAAAGACGTGAAGTGGGTAGAGATTATTACGCTTTCTGGTTACGTCAGTATGCTGGTGTTGATCCTTCTGATGGTGCGTCATTGTACATTCCTGCAGACGGAACTGCTCAAAGTCTAATCAGAACGGTAGATGGAGTAGAGTATGTAACTACACAAAATAACGCGAAGTTTGGTTATGCTGGTACAGCTATTCCTGATGTGATGGGTTCGATCATCAACAGCTTTAACTACAAAAACTTGACATTATCATTCTTATTAACCTACCAATTAGGTGGAAAGATGTATGATAGTCAGTATGCAGGTTTAATGTCAGCAGGTACATTTGGTAAATCGTATCATATTGACGCGATGAATACTTGGACTACGGACAATACTACAGCTAACCTTCCAAGATTAGATCAGGCAAATAATGCAAACATTAATGCGGCTTCTGACCGTTGGCTGATCGACGCTTCTTATTTAAATATTCGTAATATTAACTTGGCGTACCGTTTACCACAGCAGTGGTTGAATGCCGTTGATATGTCATCAGCTCGTGTATTCTTTACAGGTGAAAACTTGGCTTTATTCTCAAAGAGAAAAGGTTTGAACCCTACAGAATCATTCGACGGAACAAACTCAACGACTTACTTCCCAACACGGATTTTCAGTGTAGGTATAAATGCTTCATTTTAATTTAGAACCTGTTTATTTATGAAAAGTAGAAAATTTTATATATGTGCCGCTTCATTGATCTTATCTATGACAGCGTGCAAAAAAGATTATTTGGAGACTTCTCCGACAGATAAAGTTAGTCAGGAAGAAATCTTTAGTACTATCAACAATGCCAATACGGCTTTGAGCGGAATTTACCGTTTGATGTTTGAGCGTACCACCTTGATCGACTGGAACGTGCAAAACAAGCCAGGCGTCGGAGGTGTTATGCTTGCCATGGACTTTATGGGAGATGATCTTAACATGAGTTCTGCAAACTGGTTCACCTCTACTGGAGAAGGAAACTGGGATGGTCACCGTATTGACGTTCACCGCTATAACGAATACGTTTACCGTACATTCTACAAAATTATTGGTGACTCCAATTACATCTTGGATAATGTTGATAATATTGAAGCGACAGATGATCAAAAAAATGCTGTTAAATCTCAAGCGTTAACATTGCGTGCGTATGCTTACTCCTACTTAGTGCAGTTCTACGGAAAAAGACATACTGGCTCAGGTGTAAACGACCAGTTAGGCGTACCGTTGGTATTGAATTCTTTGGATGGTGCATTGCCAAGATCAACAGTGAGCGAAGTGTATGCTCAGATTGTTGATGATTTGACAGAAGCTATTAACATTGGAACTACTTCACGTACTAACAAATCCATCGCGAATCAAGATGTTGCGTTGGGTTTACGTGCTCGCGTAGCTTTAACTATGCACGATTATCCAGCGGCGATTGAGTATGCGAATAGATTAATTACTTCTGGAGCATTTCCATTAATGGATCAAGCGCAATATCAGCAAGGATTCAACGATGCTCCGGCTATGTCAGAGTGGATTTGGGCTTCTATGCCATCTTCAGATCAAGCGGATGCTTTTGGATCTTACTTCGCGCAAATTGCGTACAACGCAAATACTTCATTCATGCGTGGTAATCCTAAGCGTATCAATTCGGCATTGTACGACTGGATTCCTGCTACAGATGTGCGTAAGTTGATGTGGGAGGCAGAACCAGATGCTGAAAACTTCCCGTTACCTACTACAGCATTTGCAAGACAACCATATATGTCACGCAAATTTTCAATCAAAGCACCAGGGAACTCTTGGGGAGATGTGCCATTAATGCGCCTTTCGGAGATGCAATTGATCTTGGCAGAAGCTTATGCAAGCTCTAATCAAGATGGTTTGGCACAAGACGCTTTGTTTGAATTGACTCGTGTTCGCGATTCTGAAGCGGTAAAATCGACAAATACAGGATCTGCTTTATTGCAAGAAATCTGGAATCATCGTCGTGTTGAACTTTGGGGAGAAGGATTCCGTTTCTTAGATTTGAAACGTTTGAACCAGCCGTTAGATCGTACAGTGGTGCCTAACTTCCTTCCTGGAACAGTGAATAACGTGATGTCAGTTCCTGCGGGAGATGATCGTTGGCAATTCGTTTTCCCACGTCCAGAGTTGGATGCCAATCCTTTGATTGAACAAAACGACTAAATTTTTTAGACAATCATATGTATTGCGAAGAGCTATCTCCGATAAGGAGATAGCTCTTTTTTTTGTGGTTACGATTCCTTAGTGTTCAATTATTATAGGTGGTGAGAACTACCAAATGATAGCTATTGTAGATAATAATCTCAAAAAATATATTTCATATCGTTTAATTAAACGCGATTATATATATAGCAAAGTTGCTTCTAAACGACAATGGGATACGTTTAGATGTAACAATATTTATATTTGATCTAATTAAATATAAATATTTACACTTTAGAAAAATAAATAATTTAATTTTGGATTTATTATAATTAAAAGTTAACAAAGCTAATTTAGCTATAATTTCCAATCTTAATGTGTAAACAACTTTTCTTTTTGATCATATTCTTGCTGTGCGGCGAGTTGGTATCTGCTCAGCAACGAACGATCACAGGCTCCGTCAAATCTACAAATGATAATCAGCCTTTAGTGGGTGTATCCGTAATTCTGCCAGGTTGGTCCACCATTGTCACACATACCGACGCGTCCGGTGCATATAAGATAAGCGTGCCCGAAGAAGCCAAATACCTTCGCTTTTCCTTACTTGGCTACAAAGAACAACAAATTCTCATTAACAAACAAAGTACAATTGATGTCCGCATGACTGCAGTTGATTCTGATATTTCTGAAGTCGTTGTCGTGGGATATGGGACAATCCGTCGGTCAGATCTAACGGGATCGGTCAGCAAAATAAAAGGTGATAATTTTCAAGATGTTGCCCTATCATCTTTCGATAAATTTTTGCAAGGACAAGCAGCTGGTGTGCAAGCTACCACACCTAGTGGTATGCTAGGAGAGGGGGCGCGAGTTCGTATTCGTGGTACAAACTCCATTTCCAATAACTCAAATCCTTTGTACGTTGTAGACGGAGTGCCATACATATCCAATAATGCTAGTTCATTTACCGAATCCAGCCCACTAGCAGATATCAATCCAAATGATATTGCCAGTGTCGAAATTTTGAAAGATGGCGCATCGACAGCCATATATGGTTCACGTGCAGCCAATGGTGTTGTCTTAATTACTACCAAACGAGGTCAATCAGGTTTAGCAAAGTTGGAGTACAACAATTGGCTCGCGATAGCAACACCATCCAAGCGTTTCGATTTGTTGAATGCAGAAGAATTTATCGAGATTTCAAATGAAAAACTTCGGAATGCCAATCTTGAAGACGCTGCCTTCCCGACACCTATACCTGGTCGAGAAAATGAATTTTACGATACAGATTGGCAAAGCATCGTTTTTCGTTCCGCTTTCCAGCAAAATCATTCATTATCTATTGGTGGTGCAAGTGATAAGACAAATTATTTCGTATCACTGGGCTACACAGATATGGATGGTATTACCTACCCAAATTCTCTCAAACGCTATACCTTGCGAACTCGTTTAGAGCAAAAAGTATTAAATGATCGCTTGACCATAGGTGTGAATAATGCCGTTACACACACAGCCAATCGTGGTCTCAATATCAGTGGCAATGCCACTTCAAGCGCCATACAGGGCCTCATCTTTGCTTTCCCCAATGTGCCAGCAATATGGCCTGATGGAACATATAATCTAAGTAATGATCAATTAACATTAGGTTCAGGCGCAAATACTAGACCCATACGAGGTAATGTGAACCAAGCTTATGTGTTGGAAAACAATATTTACAAGTCCCAGCAGTTAAATGTTAGCGGAAATGCCTTTGCGGAATTTCACATAATGGATGGATTGGATTTCAGAACGCAGATAGGTATAAACTATATGCTGGGAGAAGATTACTTATATTTCAATCCATTCCACGGAGATGGAAGACCAGTCGGCGGTCGCATTGTACAATTTAGTTTTCCAAGATTCCGCTACAATTGGCAGAATTTGTTGACCTACAATAAAGTTTATGGCGATCATAGCATCAATGCAGTGATAGGACTGGAGCAGCAGAAAAGTATAAATCGTTTTTTTAATGCAGGTGGTACGGGGTTATCGTCATCTTATTTTGGAGAAAATGAAAACATTATTTCCGGTACATTGAGAAACCAACTTATAGGAGGAGGTATAACTGAAAATGCGTTTGATTCTTATTTTGGACGGATACATTATGTTTACAGAGGCAAATATTTATTCAGTACAAGCTTGCGCAACGATCGATTATCCGCACTACCAAGACATAATCAAGCCGCACTTCTGCCAGGAGCGTCACTTGGTTGGCGATTGTCTGAAGAGAATTTGTTCCAGTCGTCAATCATCAGCAACCTAAAAATTCGCGGTAGTTGGGCTATCGTTGGAAATACAGAAATTGGTAATTATCCATCAGCAGGTATTTTTCTGGGTACTCAGTACGGCGATAATAATGGGATGCGATATTTTCAGGTGGCAAATCCCGATCTAAGATTTGAAACCAGCCAAAAGATAGATTTAGGGGTAGATGTCGGACTATTTGATAATCGAATATCCATCATTGCTGACTATTTCAGCAATAATATTGACAACCTTATCTTGGCAACACCAACTGCACCTTCGTTAGGAATACCATCTAATTTTATTAATCGCAATGTCGGCGCTATGTACAACCGAGGATTTGAACTTGGGGTGAGCGCAACCAATATTGCCCGTGATAAATTTAGTTGGAGCACTAGTTTTAATATCACATTGTTGCGAAATAAGGTACAGCGATTGGCCGATGGCCAAGCCATCAACTACCTTTATCATACGGTGCGCGAAGGCGAATCGATTGGAGCGTTTTATGGATACGTTAGTAGAGGCGTAAATCCGGCCAACGGAAATCCTTTGTTCGAAAAAGCCGATGGCACGGTAGTGCAACGTGGATTTGGTAATAATGGCGCATGGAGTATTTACAATCCCGAAAATGGTGCTGACGAATCACAAATTACGGAGGGTCTGACTGTAGCAGATAAACGAATTTTGGGTCTTTCTAATCCGACCTGGTTTGGAGGTTTGAACAATACATTTCGTTATAAACGATTCGATGCCACCATATTATTTACATTCTCAGGTGGTAATAAAGTATATAATAGAACGCGCCAAGAATCTCTGAATCAACAAGGTTTTGCAGGTGCTGGTAGAGAATTATTAGATCGCTGGACTACTCCCGGACAAATAACCGATGTGCCGAGATTATATTTCAATTCAGATAATTATGCCTTACAAGTAGGCAATTTAAATAGTCGATTCTTAGAGAATGGTAGTTTTTTACGCGCACAGAATATAGGAGTAGGTTACGCACTGAATCCAAATTTTTTGTCACGGATCCATGTGAATAGTTTTCGAATCTTTGCGCAAGTTCAAAATGCATTCGTAATTACAGCATACACAGGCTTAGATCCCGAAGTATCCAACGTAAATGGAGGGAATGCTCTGTTGCAAGATGTGCAAGCGATTAATGTACAATCTGCACTAGATTTCAGCGCTAATCCTATTCCCCGTACCTATACTCTTGGCCTTAATATTGGTTTTTAATCACAAATAATATGATTTATATAGATAAAATAAAAGTTGCAATTGTATCGACCATAGTGGTTATGGTCTTTTGTAGTGCTTGTAAGAGTTTTACGCACCTTGATCCTTTAGATAATCTGCCTGAAGAAATCGCATTTAGCACACCTGGAAATATCGAACTAACAGTCAATGGTGTCTATCGAATCGCAACCATTGGAGGAGAGAATGAAGGTGGTTCAGATCGTGGTTACCCTTTTGGGTCAGCCGCCATACAGCATGCAGAAATGCGCGGAGAAGACATGATTAATTTGCAGCAAATTTTTGTAAATATCTACGAAAGTAACTATACCGCAGTAAGCCCACAGAATAGAAGTCATTGGGAACAATTGTATGCTTTAATCAACCAAGCTAACGTGATGATAGAGGGTGTGCGAAGAGCCAATCAGAATGGTGTTATTCCGGTCGAATTAGCAATGGCCTATGAAGGCGAAGGTAGATTTTTGCGGGCCTTGGCTCATCATGAATTACTAATCCATTTTTGTCGTCCATTTGCGGATGGTGCTGGAGATAAAGCTGGAATTCCTTACAGAACCATAGCCATTACTAATGGCGCTACAGCCGCACAAAATCTAGAGTTAGGAAGAGGTACGGTAGCAGAGGCATATGGTCATCTTCTAACAGATCTAGATTTTGCAGAAGAAAATTTGCCGACATCGCGAACTTCTATTGTATTGAATATTTCACGAGCGACGCGAGGAGCTGCTATTGCACTAAAAACCAGAGTAAAGCTACATCAGCAAGATTACGCTGGCGTAGTAGCCGAGGCCAATAAGCTAGGCGCTTCAGGATCCAATTTATTTACCAGTCCGATCGGCAGTTATGAATTAACGGCCACTCCGGATATTCCTTTTCTTAATAACGCTGGAAATACAGAGTCAATATTTTCATTTGCAAATAGCGGAATCGCTAATCCTGGTGTTGTTAATTCCTTAGCCTCCGTGTTTGGTGCTTCTACAGCAAATCCAGATGCAACAGCAAGTGGAGGTCGCAATCAGGTATCTACGAGTCCGATTTTGTGGAATTCGCCATTTTGGATCGCACAAGATCTTCGCCGAGAATTGCTCCACTTCAGACAAGTCAGTGGAGATCCTTCATATCAATTAGTTTTTAATAACAAATATCGGAGTTTTTTAATATTTGCCGATTGGGCTCCTATATTGCGCTATGCGGAGATTTTGCTCAATGCGAGCGAGGCGCATGCTAGACTCGGGAGTGGCGCGCAAGCTTTAAGTTTGTTGAATGCTGTTCGAGACAGATCTGTGCCACAAGAAGCACGATTTGGACTATCTGCTCCGGCTGATCTGCTACAAGCAATATTGGACGAGCGGAGAATTGAATTCGCTGGGGAAGGTCGTCGTTGGCCAGATATTCACCGCTTAGCGCTTGATCCAGTATATGGAACTAACGGTATACCGGCTAAGATTGAATTCGCCTCCTTAGCCGGTTTATCAAGCTATGATATTGACGCGCCTCCAGCGATAGTGCGCAATATTGGCGCGATTCCATATGGTAGTTTCTTATTTCTTTGGCCGATTCCTGAAAGCGAAGTACTGACAAATCCAACTTTGAGAGCGCAGCAGAATCCTGGCTATTAAATACAGCTATTACTTGTAATAGCCGTAGCGTTTATAAAACAATCGGCCGTTGTTTAAGATCAACGGCCGATTGTTTTTGTGTTTTTTTTCCAATTTATCCTTTTACCATAGCGATAAAGTCATCGAAAAGATAACGAGAATCGTGTGGGCCAGGAGAAGATTCTGGGTGATATTGCACCGAAAAAGCTCTTTTGCCTTTCACGCGAATTCCTTCGATCGAATTGTCATTCAGGTTGATGTGCGTTACTTCTACGGCGTCCGACTTTTCAATGTCTTCACGAATCACACCAAAACCGTGGTTTTGAGAAGTAATCTCACACTTATCAGCAATGATATTTTTTACCGGATGGTTGATACCGCGGTGTCCATTATGCATTTTCTCCGTACGGATATCATTTGCTAATGCTAAGATCTGATGACCTAAGCAGATTCCAAACATTGGCTTATCTGCTGCCAAAATTTCTTTAACCGTTGTGATGGCATAGTCCATCGCAGCAGGGTCGCCCGGGCCATTGGAGATAAAGTAGCCATCAGCTCCCCATGCTTCCATTTCTTGGAAAGAAGTTTTCGCAGGGAATACTTTTGCGTACACTTGACGCGCATCAAAATTGCGCAATATGTTTTTCTTGATACCTAAATCTAACACGGCGATGCGTGTAGTAGCATCTTCTTCACCGTAGTAATATGGTTCTTGTGTAGTTACGTGAGATGACAACTCCAAACCAGCCATTGATGGTATATCTTTAAGCTGCTTTACTAAGGCATCTACATCTAGATTTTCTGAAGATATGATGGCATTCATCGCGCCTTTGTCGCGGATATAGCGTACCAAAGAGCGTGTGTCGATATCCGAAATACCCACAAGGTTTTCTTCCTCAAAATAGTTTTGGATTGAACCATCAGCCATCTTACGGCTATAGTTCACATTATAATTTTTACACACCAAGCCAGCAATCTGTATTTTTTTTGATTCGGTATCGTCCTCATCAACGCCATAATTACCAATATGTGCATTTGTAGTCACCATGATTTGCGCATAGTAAGATGGGTCTGTAAAAATCTCTTGGTATCCAGTGGTACCCGTGTTAAAACAGATCTCGCCAGTGGTAGTTCCGATTTTTCCTGCTGCTTTTCCGTGAAAAGTGGTGCCATCTTCGAGTACTAATACCGCGGGTAATTTGCTGTAGTTGGTCATTGTTGTATAAAATAACTATTGTTAAACACTAAGTAGATTATCTTTAATTCTATTCTTTGCTATATACATAAAAAAAGCCCAAACGGGCTGCAAATTAATTTCGTACATAACCAATGAAAATCATCGGTAAAGAAGCGTCAGATAGATAAAGATTTTCTTTCATTTTCTGGGATACAAAAGTAGAAATAAAAAGAATAAAAATGAAATGTCATTTCACTTTTTTAAAGTATCGTCCTCATTGACGCAGAGGACGATACATCATTTTGGATTTATTCTTTTTCGAAGAAAGTTGGTTTATCCAATTTTACAGCTATCCTATATGCTGCGTTGACTAAGCCAACGTGGCTGTAAGCTTGTGGGAAATTGCCCCATTGGCTGCCGTCGAATTCACTAACATCTTCACTGAACAACATTAGGTGGTTGCTGTATTGCATCAATTTCTCAAAGATCTCTTTTGCTTCTTCTACACGACCGACACATGCTAACGCTTCTACGTACCAAAATGCACATACTAGAAAGGTAGATTTGGGTTTGCCAAAGTCATCTTTATGCAGATACCGATAGAATAAGCCGTTCTCCGCTTTTAGTTCCTGCTCAAGTGCCTCGAGATGTTTAGCGGCCTTTTCGCTGGATGGATCCAAGTAATTCATCATGATGAGTTGCAGGGTGCTCGCATCTAAGTTTTTGCTGTCAATCGCATTTGTATAAACCCCATTTTCGGGATCAAAGCATCCTTCAATATGTTCGGCAGCACGTTTCTTAAGTCGTTGGGCTTCTTCTTCAATATCTTTAAGTCCGTACATACGTGCAATTTTCAACGCTGCCGTACTGCCGGCCCACTGAAAGAGATTAGAATAGCAGTGGCGCTGCTCGAAGTTTCGGAATTCCCAAATTCCTGCATCTAGCTCATCAATGGTAGCTCCAATTTTTTTCAAGATAAAGGATGTCCACTCACGTACATTGATCTTCGATTCGTGATTATAACGACTATCCGTCAGTAAGGGTAGGAGCGCGATCAGCGCTTGGCCGTACACATCATTTTGTATGTGTTCATGTGCCTGATTACCAATTCGTACCGGTTGCTCACCAAGATAGCCATCCAAATAATCCAAGGTGCTTTCAGTCAGTTTGTGCTGTCCGAAAATTCCATAAAGCGGTTGCAGTCGATCTTGGTCAATGTGCGTGATATTTGCAATGTAAGAGGCATATTTTTCCATCTCTTCAAACTGGCCGATGTGGCTAAGAGCCGTCAGCACATAGTAACTATCACGAAGCCAACAGTAGCGATAATCCCAATTGCGGCCAGAGCCCGGATGCTCCGGTAAGCTGGTCGTACTTGCCGCGATAATAGCGCCCGTATCTTCATATTGGTGTAATTTGAGAACTAACGCTGAACGAATAACCTCTTTTTGATAAAATGTCGGGATGGATGCTTTTTTAATCCATTTCTGCCAATAGTGCTGAGTTCTTTTCTGAAACTCCTCAGCTGTACGCTCGATCGGTGCCTCGAATGCGCTGCCATACGTCAGGATCAGGTAGACAGTCTGGTTTAATAGAAATGGCATCTCATTTTCGAAAAAATGACTGATCGGCATATTCGTAGCCAAGCGCATGTGTGTATCGGCCGAGTGAAATTGTACGTGATTGCTACCACGATCTTTTTTGAAAGATTGCTTTCCGTAATCATAAGTAGGTTCGCACGTTACCCGGATCTGCGGATGGCCCGATAGCGGTTCTACTTTCCGGATCAGCATCAATGGTTTGTAGTACCGTTCGTACTGTTCAAAGCGTGGCGCAAAATCTGTAATTCGATAAGAGCCGTCTTCACTCACAATTTCCGTACATAGTACATTAGTATTATCTACATAGTATTGCTTGCTTTCCAAAATATCGCTAGTGGGTCTAATTGAGAATTCTCCACCTTTGTCCTTGTCCAATAGCGAACCGAAGACAAATGAATCTTCGAAAGAAGGCCAACAAAGCCAATTCACATTGGTGTCTTTGCCCACATGGGCAATATAAGAGCAGTTACCTATGATACCGCTTTCATAACGATGTTTTTGCGACATATAAAGCCTATATATATTAAGTTATTCGGGTTGATTTTTTTGAACTAATCCGGATATAGAATGCAGTAATTGTATAGCATCCTGCTGGCTATCGACATAATACTTGGCAGCAGATTTTTTACTACCAACTTTGACTGATATCGTCTCGCTTGGCAATTCATGAAACATATCCTCATCGGTAGCATCATCGCCCATTGCGAAGATAAAATCCGGCTGTAGTTTTTCAACAATGCCGTTAGCTGCTTTACCTTTATTGACCTCCGAATTCTTGACTTCTATAACCTTATCGCCATACAAAAGTTGCAAGCCATGATGCGGGATCAAGTAGCGTAAGCTATCCATTAATTCTTGCGCACGTAATCTGCCCAATCCAGATTGACCTTACGATAATGCCAAGCCATGGAGTATTCTTTTTCCTCGACGGAGGATCCAGCAGTACGATTAGCAATTTTATTCATGATACGTTTTACCGAAGGTTTCCAACGATCCGACAAATTGGATTTGCTTCGCCATGCTTCGCCAGGTAGCTTTTTCCATACGCCATGCTCGCCCACTAATGTGTAGCCACGGTCGCCAAACCATTTGTCCAAAGTTTGATGCGGTCGCCCGCTAATGATGACCACGGTATTGTTCGGATCAGATTGCAACGTGTCCAACAATTGGTACACCTCGTCAGTTGGTGTTGCTTTGTCTGCTTCATTGTGAAAGCCAATTAGCGTACCATCGTAATCGAGAAAAAATATCCTTTTTTGTGCTTTATAAAAGCCAGCTGAGATTGCCTCGTTGTTTTCAGGTTGGATTTTGCGGGCAAATTCCTTGCGTTGTTGAATTTTGATTTCCTTCATGCGAGCAAAGAAAATTTCGACCCAATGATGAATATTGAACTTCTTGACCAACTCAAAGTTAGCTTTCATGCGGTTCTGCTTTTCGTCTTCCGACATATGCAATGCGAAGTGCAACGCATGACTAATCTGGTCGACCGAATTGGGATTAACGTGTACCGCATCGATCAATTCTTTTGATGCACCAGCCAATTCGCTCAATACCAATACGCCGGAAGTTTCTTCCTTACTAGCAATGTATTCCTTACTCACAAGGTTCATACCGTCGCGTATGGAAGTGATTAGGCATACATCCGCTGCTACATATAAAGAAGATAACTCTTCGACCGGATAAGAGTTGTAGAAATAAGCAATCGGAGTCCAGTCGGTAGAGCCATACACAGAGTTGATATTACCAACCTTACGATCTATCTCATCACGCAAGCGCTTATACTGTTTTACTTTATCGCGAGATGGTACCACCAACATGTACAATACTACTTGCTCACGCAGCTCAGGATAATTTTTGAGTAGCTCTTCAAACGCCACAATCCGTTGAATTATCCCCTTACTATAATCCAGTCGATCGATGGATAAGATGATTTTGCGTTGTTTAAAGTATGATTTTATTTCCAGTGCTCGCTGTTTTACTCCATTGTCTTTCGATAAAGTGTTAAACTTGTCGAAATCTATACCCATTGGGTACACTTCAACGTATGCACTACGCCCTCGAATCTGTAAGTAATTATTACGAATTGGTATGTTGAGGATGTGCGTACATGCATCCAGAAAATGCTGTGTGTCGTTGAAAGTATGAAAGGCAATTAAATCTGCGCCAAGTATGCCTAGTAATAATTCATTGCGCCACGGAATGCTTCTGAATACTTCATCCGGAGGAAATGGAATATGTTGGAAATAGCCGATGGATAATCTTTCGTACTGCTTGCGCAGTACATTTGGCAGTAGCATGAGCTGATAGTCGTGTATCCACACGGTATCTTCGCTGTCGATGTATTCGCGTACGATTTGTCCGAATTTTTCGTTAACCTGCACATATTTATTCCAGTTGTCGGTATCATATACCGCATAACTAGGACTGTAATGACATATTGGCCAAAGCACTTCGTTAGAGAAACCTTCATAATAACCCAGTATCTCTTCCTCCGTAAGGAAAACAGGAACAAGGTTCAACAAACGCAATTCTTCAGTGATAAATGCGCTTTCAGCTTCATCCTGTGGAATGATGCCTGGCCAACCTACCCATATGTTGTTTCCTTCGTTGTAGATGGATCCAAGTCCTGTCGCCAAACCTCCTTCACTTGGGCTGATGACCAATCCATCTTCTTTTCTTTCAATCTTTACTGGTAGTCGATTAGAGACAATGATTACTTTGTTACTGTTTTTCGGACTCATTATTATCGTTTCGGTAATGTTGTCGACTCTATGGGTTGCTGAACACATTTGCATGCGCCGAGTCTCACTATTTATTCACTGCTCTTAGAACGTAATAATACGTGAAATGTTTGCTCGAAACCTTTTTTTAATTTATTCTGACTGTGCATTAGTATTATCCGTAAATAATATTATATTTGTTTCTCAATGTCGAATAATACAACATATCAATCGTGGTGGTGGCCGGGTGCAAACAGCGTCGGCAGGCATAACTATTGGTGTGTATAATATAAAAGATACATCCTATTTACATGAGGCCCGACGCGAACGTCGGGCCTCATTTGTTTTGAAGAAAAACAGCTCATTATATCAGAAAATGCGAATACATGTCATATACATTTAAAACGAACTACAAGAAGATCTTGGCAGATACCACTACGCCGGTAAGTATCTATCTGCGCCTGCGCGACGTGTTTCCCAATAGCTTATTACTGGAAAGTTCGGAATATCAGAGCCGCGATAATAATATCAGTTATATCTGTTGTCAGCCCATCGCTGGTATTGTATTGAATCAAGAAGGGTTACATATTTCGTACCCGAATAGGCCGAAGCAAAGTAAACCAATAAAAGGGATCAATCTTAAGGAGGAAGTTTCTGCCTTCCGAGATTCCTTCCATTCAGAAGCCGTGCCGGAGATTAATCTCATATCTAATGGCTTGTTTGGTTATTTCTCGTTTGATGCGGTCGAGCATTATGAAGATATTCAGCTCACTACGCCAAAAGATCCTAAACGCGACATACCACCGATGCAATACCATGTATACAAATATGTCATCGCGATCGATCATTTCCGAAATCAATTATTTCTTTTTGAAAACCTGTTGGAGAATGAAACTTCTGATCTAGACCGGTTGGAATACATTATTCAAAATCGAAATTTCCCAGAATACGCTTTCAAGAAACAAGAAAACGAAGGTTCGAATATGACTGATGAAGAGTTTCGCGAATTGGTGCGTAAGATGAAAACGCATATCCAGCGCGGTGATGTCTTCCAGATTGTACCTTCGCGTGCATTTTCGGTTGGCTTCACGGGAGACGAGTTTAATGTTTATCGCGCGTTGCGCTCGGTCAATCCATCACCATATTTATTCTATTTTGATTATGGCGATTTCCGAATTTTTGGATCTTCGCCGGAGGCACAATTGACCATTCGTAAAGACGAAGCCACCATTTATCCGATCGCAGGAACTTTCAAACGTACGGGCGATATGGAGCGTGATGAGCAGATCGCCGAGCAGCTCAAGCATGATCCCAAAGAATCTGCCGAGCACGTGATGTTGGTAGATTTGGCGCGAAACGATCTGAGCAGACATTGTACCAATGTACAGGTGAAATCTTACAAAGAAGCACAATATTATTCCCACATTATCCATTTGGTTTCCAAAGTGACAGGTAAGCTGCATGCAGGCTCCAATCCATTTGATGTGGTGGGCGATACCTTTCCGGCAGGTACATTATCTGGCGCACCAAAGCATATGGCTTTGACATTGATTGATCGTTACGAAGGTTTGCAGCGATCGTTTTATTCTGGGGCCATCGGTTTTATGGGTTTCAATGGAGATTTCAATCACGCGATCATGATTCGCTCGTTTCTGAGTAAAGGTAATGTATTGCATTACCAAGCTGGCGCCGGGATTGTATTGGATTCGGATCCAGAGAGTGAATTACAAGAAGTAAATAACAAAATTGCGGCCTTGCGTCGCGCATTAGATTTAGCACAAACGCTATGATGATAAGACCACTAGAATACTGCGAACACCAAAAGCATGTGGCAGATTCACTGCAAACCATTGAGCACAGAATAGCCGAATTACTCGAGTTAAAAAATGCTTACATCGCCAAAGCAGCCACTTTGGCAGAAGAGATACCAAACAATATACACACTTTAGAAACCAAGTTGCCGCATGCACAATAACAAAATATTAGTCATCGATAATTACGATTCGTTTACCTACAACTTGGTGCATCTGCTGCAAGAGCTTGGTCGGGATTACGACGTGGTGCGCAATGATAAATTTGCCTTGGAAGATGTAGAAGCGTATCATAGTTTGCTATTATCTCCCGGACCGGGAATTCCGAGCGAAGCCGGATTACTGATGGATGTAATTCGTCGCTATGGCGCGAGCAAACAAATTCTAGGAATTTGCTTAGGTCAGCAAGCGATTGCCGAAGTATATGGCGGTACTTTATTCAATATGAAGAAACCTTTGCATGGCGTCGCTACTGGTATTCAGGTGTTGGATTCGGGAGAACGTTTGTTTCGAGATTTTCCACAAGATTCGCAGATTGGTCGTTACCATTCGTGGGCGGTGGATCGCGACACTTTGCCCGATTGCCTGAAAGTCACCGCGGTAGACAACGATGGAATCATTATGGCATTATCTCATAAAGAATACGATGTGCGCGGTATGCAATTTCATCCCGAATCGATCTTGACAGATAATGGCCGCCAATTAATTGCCAACTGGCTTTCCTAAATACAACGCTTTAGGAATTAATTTAGAAATTATAGTATGACCATATTAGATACAATTATAGATCGGAAACGGGAAGAAGTTGCGGTAGCAAAATCAAAAGTAAGCGCTGCGGAGCTGGAAGCTTATCCGCTGTTTGGCAGAACGTGCTATCGCTTGCGCGATTTTATTGCCGATGGCCGACATACCGGCATTATTGCCGAATACAAACGTGCATCGCCTTCCAAAGGCGTGATTAACGGAAATGTCACTGTACAAGAAGTGGTACAGGGATACCAGAATGCGGGCGTTTCTGCCGTTTCTGTGCTCACCGACGCGGATTTCTTTCAGGGAAGTTTAGCCGATTTGACGGCTGCACGTGAAGTGTTGCAAATTCCGTTGTTGCGCAAAGAGTTCATCATCGATCCGTATCAGATTACCGAAGCGAAGGCTTACGGAGCAGATATTATTTTGTTGATTGCTGCTTGCTTGAACGCCGACGAGATCAAATCTTTGTCCGAATATGCGCAATCGCTTGGCTTAAGTGTGCTATTAGAAGTGCACAATGCCGAAGAATTGAGCCGTAGTTTGTTTGATACGATTGATGCCATTGGCGTGAACAACAGAAATCTGAAAGATTTCAGCGTTTCACTAGATCATTCTTACGAGTTGGTCGCACAGATTCCTGACAGCTACATCAAAGTATCAGAAAGTGGGATCTCAGATCCTGAGACGATTCGTGAACTACAGAAAGTAGGCTATAGCGGATTTCTAATTGGCGAAAACTTTATGCGGACGGATGATCCGGCAAAGTCTATCAAGGAGTTTGTAGCGGCCGTGCAAGGATAAAGATACAAGCCTCATTTTTATGTTGTTATCTTTTTGTTAATGCTTGCAGCACTATGGATAATTCCTATCTTTGAAAACTAAGGCAAAGTTTTGTATCTTAGTGTTTTTGATACACTATGTGTGAAAGATATTTTTAGATAACCATATACAGTAAAAATGAGTTTAATAATCGATGTACATGCGCGCCAAATACTAGATTCGCGCGGAAATCCAACCATTGAAGTTGATGTAACCACACAAAATGGTTTTGTTGGTCGTGCAGCTGTTCCATCTGGAGCATCTACAGGAGCCCACGAAGCGGTTGAATTGCGTGATGGCGATAAAGCAAAATATTTAGGGAAAGGCGTGTTGAAAGCAGTAGAGAACGTAAACACGAAAATCTCTGAAGCTTTGCAAGGTGTGGATGTATTCGAGCAAAATGCCATTGACAAAATCATGATTGATTTGGATGGTAGCGAAAACAAAGGCAACTTAGGCGCTAACGCGATTTTAGGTGTTTCTCTTGCTGTTGCAAAAGCTGCCGCACAAGAAAGCCGTCAACCATTGTACCGCTACATCGGTGGTGTCAATGCCAATACGCTTCCTATTCCGATGATGAACATCATCAACGGTGGATCGCACTCTGATGCGCCTATCGCGTTCCAAGAGTTTATGATCATGCCAGTAGGCGCTACATCTTTCTCAGAAGCACTTCGTTGGGGAGCTGAAATCTTCCATACGTTGAAAAAAATCTTGCACGACCGTAACTTA
This sequence comes from Sphingobacterium populi, assembly GCF_001586775.1. Classification (GTDB taxonomy): domain Bacteria; phylum Bacteroidota; class Bacteroidia; order Sphingobacteriales; family Sphingobacteriaceae; genus Sphingobacterium; species Sphingobacterium populi. The sequence goes on from NZ_LQXS01000002.1 coordinate 20,603, forward strand.
TCTACAGCAGTAGGTGATGAAGGTGGTTTTGCACCTACATTCGACGGTACAGAAGATGCGATCGAAACAGTATTGAAAGCGATTGAGCAAGCAGGTTACAAAGCGGGTCAAGACGTATTCTTAGCATTAGATTGTGCTTCTACAGAATTTTTTGAAAACGGTAAATACGATTACTCGAAATTCGAAGGTGCTAACGGAGCGGTTCGTTCTACAGAAGAGCAAGTAAACTACTTAGCAGAATTGACAGAGAAATATCCAATTATCTCGATCGAAGATGGTATGGGTGAAGATGACTGGGCTGGTTGGAAGTTATTGACCGAGAAAATCGGTGATCGCGTACAATTAGTAGGCGACGATTTATTCGTAACGAACACAAAACGTCTTCAAGAAGGTATTGATACAGATACAGCAAACTCGATCTTGGTAAAAGTAAACCAAATCGGTTCGTTGACCGAAACGATCAATGCAGTTTCTTTGGCGCAGCACAATGGTTATACTTCAGTAATGTCGCACCGTTCTGGTGAAACAGAAGATAACACCATTGCTGACTTAGCAGTAGCGTTGAACTGTGGACAAATCAAAACAGGTTCGATCTCTAGATCAGACAGGATTGCAAAATACAATCAATTGCTTCGCATCGAAGAAGAATTGGGTAGCAATGCAAAATACATCGGTAGCGCATTCAAATACGCAACCAAAAAATAATCCGTTTTAGGATTGTTTTCTAAAAGGCTATCAGCGTACGGAAGTACTTTGATAGCCTTTTTTTATCGAACCAAAAAATTAGTGTAGATTTTAGCGCATCGTGCTAGGTGAGCAGTTAAACACGGATTATTATTTATTTTTTGTTTAATGCATTCATATTAATGCGATAATAATATCTTTGTGTCTATGGAGCGCTTCGTCAGTGTAGTTCGAAATAAGTATTTAATTGCCGTTGCGGTTTTTATCGCTTGGATGGCTTTCTTTGATCGGTATGACCTAGCTACGCAATACAACTATCAGCAAGAGCGAAGAAAGCTAGAAGCCGAAAAAGAGTATTACACCAACGAAATCTCTACCATATCTACAGCGATTAAAGATGTCAAATCCAATCCAGACATTATCCAGAAGATCGCCCGCGAAAAATTCAAAATGAAACGAACCAATGAAGATGTGTATATTGTCGAGGAAACGACAGTAGACTAACCATGCGCATTTATTGGCATTTTTATAAAACGATTCTCTTTATCAATATTTTTCTCAGTATAGCATTAGTCTTATTGTTGGGCAACATCTCGTTTTACGCCAGTATGTTTGCTACAGTTGGCTACCTCGTGAGTGTCGGTATTGTCCGATTTTTTGAAAACAATACCATGTATCTGTACTACAATTTAGGTTACAGTCGTTTTCGCTTACAACTAGTAGCCTTTCTGCTAAATTTGAGCGTTGCCATCATCATTTACTTTTTAGTTCATTACTTGTTCGACGAACAAACTTTTATGTATTAGAATGAACGGATCGATACTAAAAGAATTATATATAGATTCTGTAGCGTTTTGTTACGATGCTCGAAAGCCATTACTTACAGGAGGATTTTTACATTGTAAAGTAGGAGAGATTGTCGCGCTGATAGGTCGTAACGGATGCGGGAAATCTACTTTAATGAAAATCTTGTTCGGCGCATTAAAGGCAAAACATAGTTACATTAGACTTAATGGTAAGCGCATCGAAAAGCCCTTCTTATCAAAAGAAGTTTGCTATCTGCCGCAAGATCGCTTTCTGCCCACCGCTATGCGCGTTCGAGAAGCCGTGCGCCTCATGATACCTGAAGAAGAAAAAAGAGTACGTGTTCTACATCACGCAATTATTGAACGAGTAAAAGATAATTTAGTGGTAGACTTATCTGGCGGCGAATGTCGATTTTTAGAAATTGTGCTGCTATTGCATCAACCTGCAACTTTTATTTTGTTGGACGAACCTTTTTCCGGACTATCACCCATCATTAAGGATGAAGTTGCTGCTCAGATCTCGAGCTTTCGAGTACATAAAGGCATTGTGGTATCAGATCATGACTATCACTCTACATTGAGTCTTTGTACCAAGATGGTGTTACTGCAAAATGGTACCTGCCGAACTATAAATGATAAAAAAGAATTAGAGATGTTTTACTTACCAGAAGGCACTTTTTCCGGTCATAATCAGGAATAATAAGCTGTGCTGTTGCGAAGCCTCAAATATAGATTTCAACGTATTAGATAGAAAGTCAAAAAAAAACGCTCAAACATCGTTTGAGCGCTCGACTTACTTTAAAAATCTTGTATTAGCCTAATAAAGACCAAGTAGACCAAGGAATACGGGTTAAGATCAAAATCAATCCAATCACATAAAAAATCAATACCGTTTTATTAGCGGCTTGCGCATCGGTTAGTTTCTTTGCTTTAATATATCCTACAGAGATTAATACAATTGCCAAAAGCATTACCAATGGATGCTCCAAAAAATACAAGCGCGAAAGACTATTTTTCATATTAGCACCCGATACGCTCTCCAATCCCAACGGAGAAACGAAATAAATAATCAATCCAGCCAACAACTGAAGGTGAGCACTAATAAAACCAATCAGTGCAATTTTGCGGTTATATGGTTTTTTGCCTAAATAGTTAGCCAAAGTAATTACAATAGAAATCACCAAAGCGATGAGCAGTACTACAGCCAGTGTAGAGTGTAAATGTTTCATTCCAGTTATCATAAAAATATTAGTACTTCAATAGATTATCTCGGCTCAAATATACTACTTTGATAGCCGTTTGTCGCCTAATTCTTTGAATTCCGATTTGCTTTTAAAATTCGGAAATGCGGTATCCATGCTCAGGCTATAGCCAATGTCAAAAAACAGACGAATATCGGCCAAGATACCAGTGAGATCCCAATGCTCGTTGATCTCATCGTGCACCGTGTGATACGTGCCCGCCAACGCTTCTTTTCTCTTGTTCAGTGCAACGGTATCTGTTTCTAGATAATCGCCGCCGCTCCCCATAAATAAGCCCGGTACGCCTTGTTTCACAAAGTTGAAGTGATCGGAGCGGTAGAATCCGCCCGATGACGGATTTCCAGAATCGACTATTACGCGATCGAATTTTGCAGCCGAACGCGCTACAACATCTTCTAATTCCGTCTGTCCACGACCTACGATAGACACGCCTTTGGTCGCACCAACGGCGTTGAAGGCATCCATGTTTAAGTTGCCGACGGTTTTATCTAATGGAAAAATTGGGTGCTCCGTGTAATATTGCGAACCGAGCAAACCTTCTTCTTCGGCAGTCACCGCCATAAATACGATGGTACGTTCTGGTTGTACTTTTGCCGCTTGGAATGCTTTTGCAATCTCAAACAATGCGGCTACGCCAGCCGCATTATCAATAGCGCCATTGAAGATAGAATCGCCATCCGTGGCTTCGCCTACGCCTAGATGATCCCAATGCGCGGTGTAGATAATTACCTCATCTGGACGCTTCGTGCCTTTTAGTTGTGCAATCACATTGTTGGAGGTCGATTTCCGGATTTTATTTTGCAAAGTTACACCCGTTTTTACGCCCATCTCACGCGCTTTGAATCCTGGCTTTTTGGCGTCTTCCATCGCGCCAGCATCTATGGTACTAATGGCAAAGAGTTGATCGGCAATTGGTGTGGTTATCCAGCTCTGAAATTGTACATTCTGTGCATTTTCTTGGGGTACTAAACTTAGTTGTGGACCAGACCAGCCAGAGCGTACCACGTTCCAACCATAACTAGCGGCATCCGTCTCGTGAATCAGGATCACGCCTGCAGCTCCTTGTCGCGCGGCCTCTTCGTATTTGTATGTCCAGCGACCGTAATAGGTCATGGTATCTGCTTTGAACAAATTCTTGTCGTAACGGCCGGGATCAGAAATCATCGCCACGACGGTTTTTCCTTTTACATCCACATCAGCATAATCGTTCCAGTCAAATTCTGGTGCTACAATCCCAAAACCTACAAATACCAATTCCGAATCACTGACCTGAATCTGCTCATTCAATTGCGGTGAGCCAATCACAAAATCATCCAGATAGCGCGCATTTACTTGCCCTTTTGCACCACTAAAGGTCCAGGTGTTGTTTGTTGGTTTGGCGTCAATCTGCACCATCGGCACTTCTTGAAAGTAAGAATCACCATTTCCCGGTGCTAATCCCAAATCTTTGAATTGTTTTTCTATATACTGTACCGCCAATGTATCACCTTTGGTGAATGGTTTTCTTCCCAGAAAATCATCGGAAGAAAGTTCGGTGACATAGTTGCGATAAGTAGTTTCGGAAATGGCTGCCAGTGCAGCTGAATCCAATGTAGAGGCATCATATTGTTCACTTTGTGAATGGCAGGAAGCCAATGCAAGTAGTGATAATGCTAGAATAGGTAGCGTTTTATACATAATTCAAATATAAGAGTTCTTCGAGATATCCATTGTCGGATAGTTTATGCGGGCGGTACCGGAATCACTTCTGCGATAGGATGAAACAAATAGAATCGGCCCGTCGCCAATTCCACACATTCGAATCGCTTTCTTAACTTTTCCTTTTTCTGGAAAACACGCCCATTTTTCAAGGAGAATACACTGTCGATTGGCACTGATTCGACCGTGATCACTTCACTTGCACCCTGATCGTATTTTTTTAGGGTGCGATACAAATTCAAATCGGTGCAACTCGATGCCGCTGGATTGTCCATGTATTTTACGAGTGCCACCGTCACATCATGTGGCAATACCTGCAACTTGAAGAATGGAGTCATCAAGGTCTTGAAGTTGTTTTTCCATTCCAAACCGTGTGGCTTTACCCGATGTTTGTGCTGTGTCCACGTTTTTAGATGTGCAAACTCGTGCACCGTGGTGATCAGAAATGCGTAAGGATTGAGATCGTGGTTTACCGAGATCTGGTGAGTTTGCCCTTGAAATGGTGCTCGGTAATCGCCGAGTTTGGTGCTGCGCGAACGCGAAATACGAAAACGACATTCGGTATCCACAATCCATTGAGAAATAATGGGTGCTGCGGCTTCGGGCATATATCGGGCGAGTGACTTGGTAAAATCAGGCATTACACAAAAATACGGATTTCCGGCACATTACGCATTCGGGCAACAGTGTATCTAATAAATCCTTTTTATCTTTGGTTACACAATAACCGGACAACGCATGCTAAGAAAGCTTCTGATTAGAAATTACGCTTTGATAGATTCTCTAGATATCGAGTTTGATGATAAGCTAAACATCATTACCGGTGAAACGGGTGCCGGAAAATCCATTATCATGGGCGCACTAGGATTGATACTGGGCAATCGGGTCGAAGGGAAATATGCATTCCACGATGGTAGCAAGTGTATTATCGAAGGATATTTTGATATTCAACAGTATGCATTGCAGGATTTGTTTGACGAGCAAGATCTGGATTACGAGGCGGAAACCATTATTCGTAGAGAGATTAGTCCAGAAGGTAAATCCAGAGCTTTTGTCAATGATTCGCCCGTCACGTTGCAGGTGCTGAAGGCACTCAGCGAACGATTGATCGATATCCATTCGCAGCAAGCGACCACCCAAATCAATACGGAAGATTTTCAATTTCTCGTGCTAGATAGTGTAGCTGGCAATGCAGCAGCGCTCAATGAGTACCATACGCAATGGAAACATTACAAAACGGCGACCAAAACATTGCGGCAGCTGGAAGAGGCTATTGCGAAATCCAACACGGAATTGGATTATAACCAATTTGTGGTGAATGAATTGGATACTGCTCAACTTGCTGAAGGCGAAGTAGATACGTTGGAAGCAGAGCAACTGCAATTGGAGAATGCCGAAGAAATAAAACGCGGATTGCTTCAGTCCATTCATTTGGTAGAAGAATCGGAGCAAAGCATCGTGCAGAGCCTCCGCGACACACAACACGAACTGCAACGGATCTCGACCTATCTGTCGGGAGGAGATGACTTGCTGGCTCGATTGAATAGCAATATTATCGAAATCAAAGATATCGCAGCCGAATTGGTACAGAAAGAACAGTCCATCACGGTAGATGAAGAGCGATTACAATTTGTAAACGAACGCTTGTCTACCCTTTATGGATTGGTCCAGAAATACCGCGTAGCTGATGTCAACGAATTAATCGCATTGGGCGAGAGCCTCCGCGAAAAAATGAAATCGCTCCATAATCAAGAAGAAGAAGTGAGTCGCTTGCAAGAAGAAGTCGCACAAGCCGAACAGCTTAGCCTCGAAGCAGCGCAAGCCCTGTCGGAAAAGCGAAAAAATGTACTGCCCGATATCAAACAAGAAATTGAGAAAACCTTGCAGAAAGTAGGCATGCCTAATGCAGTCTTGGAGATTCAACTCACACAAAACGATATCTTCAATACCCATGGTACAGACAAAGTAGCTTTCTTATTCTCGGCGAATAAAGGGCAATCTCCACAACCAATTCACAAAGTCGCCTCTGGGGGTGAGCTTTCGCGGGTAATGCTTGCGGTGAAATCATTGGTGGCGCGGTCTTCTTCATTACCGACCATTATCTTCGACGAGATCGATACAGGTATCTCGGGCGAGGTAGCGCTACAAGTAGGCGAGGTGATGGATGCATTAGCAGCGCATATGCAAGTGATTGCCATTACGCATCTTCCGCAGATTGCTTCCAAAGGTAAGCGCCATTTTAAAGTATACAAGGAAGATCAAGACGAACGCACACTTTCTCGGATCGAAGCGTTGGCGCCGGAAGAGCGCATCGTCGAAATCGCGAAAATGCTGAGTGGCGCTCAGCCAGGCGAAGCAGCATTGCAACATGCCAAAGAATTGATCGCTGGATAGCGCATCGGATGAATGCAACAAACAACAACACTAAATGACATATACAAAAAACATGTTGGGTGCCTTGCTGGTGATGAGTATCACCACACTCGGGCACGCACAAAATTCGAAAGATGTGCCACAACGAATAAAGCGTACAAAAAATACGGAAGTGGTGAATATCTCTTCCGACCGAAAAGCCTTAACGGCAGAAGATCTGTGGAAGCTAGGTCGCGTGTCGGGCGAACGATTGACTCCCGATGGTAAAAACCTGATCTACGGTGTCGCGCAATACAGTTTTGAGACCAACGCTGCCGAGCGCAATCTATTTGTCGTACCGATAAAAGGCGGAAATCCGACACCACTGACCACAGAAGCTGGATCAGAAACTATTTTGGAGATCAATAGCCAAGGGGAGATCATCTATTTGTACAAAGGTGATCTGTGGAAGATGCAAGCTGATGGTGCTCAGAAAACCAAGCTGACCGATACCGAAGGCAAGCTATCCGACGTGAAGCTTTCGCCAGATAAAAAACATATTCTATATAGCAAATCGGTACTCGTGAATGCGGTGCACAGCCCAGACAAATACCAGGATTTGCCAAAAAGTGATGTATATGTATACGATGATCTGGCTTTTCGGCATTGGGATTCCTTCAATGACGGTCGCTTTACGCATCCGTTTGTAGCCAGCTATGCTGATGGGAAGTTGGGCGAAGGAATTGACTTGCTAGAAGGCAAGCCGTATTATAGTCCGCAAGCACCATTCGGCGGAGCCGAAGATTTTGCGTGGTCGCCAGATAGCAAAGCGATCTTATACGTAGCCAAAAAGAAAGCAGGCAAAGAATATGCTTTAAGTACCAATACCGATATCTATCATTACGACTTGGCGAGCGGACAGGTGAGCAACCTGACTGAAGGAATGAACGGGTATGATACTCACCCGAGTTTTAGTCCTGTCGGAAATCGGCTGGCTTGGTTGAGCATGAAAACGGATGGTTACGAAGCCGATAAGAATGATATTATATTAAAGGATGATGGCGATAAAATTCGACTGAATCTGACGGCACATTGGGATGAAACAGTCAATGCTTTTACTTGGAGCAGAGATGGTAAAAAGATCTATTTCACGGCGCCTGTAAAAGGAACTGTGCAACTTTTTGAAGTACAAGTGCCGAATAAGCTAACGACTAAAGGGCTTCCAAAGATTACACAAATTAGCGAGGGTGAGTTTGATATCACCGGAATCGTTGGAGAGTATGATGGTGGTTTGGTAGTGACTTCTACGCGTCTTACACGTGCTGCAGAAGTTTATCGGTATGATTTTAAATCGCGCGAGCTGAGTGCGATTACGACAGTGAATGATGATGCCTACGCGCACATCGCCGAAACGCCAGTAAAAGGCCGCTTTACCAAAGCAACCGATGGGCAAGATCTTTTTTCGTGGGTAGTATATCCACCGGACTTTGATCCAACAAAAAAATATCCCACCTTATTGTATTGCCAAGGCGGGCCACAATCTGCGGTAACGCAATTTTACTCGCTCCGTTGGAATCTGCAATTAATCGCTTCACAAGGTTATATTGTGATTGCACCAAACCGCCGTGGTATGCCAGGTTGGGGAGTGAAATGGAATGAAGATATTTCTGGAGATTGGGGTGGTCAACCTATTCGCGATTATTTATCTGCGATAGATGATTTGTCTACCGAATCGTATGTCGATACGGCGCGATTAGGTGCGGTTGGCGCAAGTTATGGCGGCTATTCTGTATTTATGTTGGCGGGCGTACACGAAGGTCGATTCAAATCCTTTATTTCTCATTGTGGCTTGTTCAACATGACTTCTTGGTACGGCACAACCGAAGAATTGTTTTTTGCCAACAAAGATTTGGGTGGCCCTTATTGGGACTCAGCCAACGAACAAACGTATACTGCTTTCAATCCGATTAAGCATATCGAAAAGTGGGATGCGCCGATTATGGTGATCCAAGGTGGCAAAGATTTTAGAGTGCCAATCGGTCAAGGTTTGGAAGCGTTCCAAGCAGCACAATTGCGTGGCATTAAAAGTAGACTAGTGTACTTGCCAGAAGAAAATCATTGGGTACTATCTGGTCACAATGCACAGGTGTGGCAACGCGAATTTTTCCGGTGGTTAGCAGAAACCTTATAAAGCAATTTTCAACACACACACACACACACACAAAAAAGAATAGGCCTGCGCGATACGCAGGCCTATTCTTTTGTGTGAAAATATAAAGGGATGATTACTTAGTGTCTTTCTTGCCGAAGATGCTTAGGCGGATATAACGTCCCGGATTTTCTTTGACATCCTTCAGCAAGTTGTCCAAATTCATTGACGCATCGCTAAGGTTGTTATACAATCTATCGTCGTTTAGTAATAAGCTCAACGATCCATCACCGTTTTGAATCTTTTGGGTGATGGCATGTACTTCCTGCATCGCTTTGTTCGCATTATCTACTGTTTCTTTAACTTGTACCTGAGCCAAATTATTAGACATTGTGTCTAGATTATTCAGTATAGAATTGATTTGCCCATCATACCGCTTAAAGTTGTTGGTAATCGACTCGAGGTTCATCATAATTTGCGCCAAGCGCATACGCTCTGAGCCAACTAAACCTTCTACGTCATTTGTAATTTTTTCGACATTACTCAAGGATGTCGATATGCTACGAAGACTTTGCTTAAAATCGCGTTGAAACTCATCGTCCAAGGCCGTATTGACGGCGGTTAGCACAGAATCTACCTTGACTACCAGATTTTCGACCTTGTGTTGCAAAGGTTCCACTTTCTCCATCAAATTTGCCTGAATGTCAGAAAGCAAGGGATCTCCATCACGCGCCATCGTCGTACTGTTGCCCAAGTCAAACACAATGGCTTTACTGCCTAATAAGTCGGCGCTTACAATACGAGCAACCGTATTGGAAGGAATGGCATAATCGTTCTTAATTTTGAATTCGGCACGGATCTTTCCATTGTCCTGCATCTTTAGGCTAGATACTCGCCCAATCTGGTAGCCATTTACCATCACAGGTTTTGATGCAGAAAGTCCATCTACATTATTATATTCCGTGTAGTAAGTGTTTTCAGATGTAAAAACATCGTTGCCCTTTAAAAAACTATAGCCAATAAATAGCAATGCAATGGCAATGGCAGTTAGCGCTCCGACTTTAGTTTCGTTTGAAATTTTCAAAATATTTAGCCTTTAAATGATAGCGTAAGTTTGATTCTTTAGTATGTTAACATTCTAATATAAGAAAAGTTTAACGTTCCATATTTTTTCTATACGTATTTATAGCATTGAATAGATTATCTACTATTTCTTGTTGACCTTGTGCAGACATCATGAATCTCTCTTCTTCCGAATTGCTGATAAAGCCAACTTCAGTTAGTACAGCGGGCATTCCTGCTGTTTTTAATACCGCCAAGGGAAGTTCTTTGACACCGCGATTGACACGGCCTGATCGAGCGTATTCTGCTTGCATATAACTGGCGAGCTTGATGCTTTGATCTCGATACATTTTCTTCAAATATTTAAATACGATATACGTAGAAGGATCATTAGGGTCAAATCCATCATAATTCTCTTCATAATTATCTTCCAAGAGAATAGAAGCATTTTCGCGCATCGCAACATCTTGATTTACCATGCTGTTAAAACCCAAAACGAAAGTTTCTGTGCCTTTTGCGGATCTACTGGAGGACCTGCCCACTGAATTCAAATGGATGGATATAAATAAATCGGCGTGGTGCTTATTAGCCAAGGCCGGGCGCTCATATAATTTTGGATAGCTATCATCATCACGTGTATAGATAACTTTTACTCCGGACATTTCGCGTTCTATCTTTTTTCCGAGTTTCAATGTTATTTGTAAGGCAAGATCCTTTTCGCGAGATTGCGAGCCTACTGCTCCCGAATCGTGCCCGCCGTGGCCTGCATCTAACACGATTGTTTTGATTTTTTGTGCGGGTTTATCAGTGTTTGGTTTTTCCCTAAAACTTCCAAAAACAACAATCAACAGCGTTGATAACGAGAGAAGTAATACAATGTTTTGAATTCTTTGAGGTCGGGTTGCTGAGTGCTCTTGAATCATCAATATACTATGACTTATTAAATAATTGTTAATGTATGTAGAATATTCGTGTCGTATAACAATTAACGTTCCACACTTGTCTTAAAGCGTTTAATAGCAGTAGTTAAGTTACTTACTATCTCGGCTTGTCCGTGGTCCGAGAGCATAAAATTCTCTTCTTCGGGACTACTTATAAAACCGATTTCGGTAAGTACGGCTGGCATTCCTGCGGTAGCCAATACCGCAAGGGAGAGCTCTTGTACGCCACGATTTGCTCGGCCAGATTGTACATATTCTTCTTGCATCATGGTGGCTACTTTGATGCTTTGATCTCTATATTTTCGCTTCATTAGAGAAAATACAATATAAGTGGAAGGATCATTCGGATCGAAGCCGTTATAGTTTTCCTTATAATTCTCTTCTAACAGAATATCGGCATTTTCACGGATGGCGACATCTTGTTGCGCTAGGCGATTATATCCACAAACAAATGTTTCGGTACCGCGTACGTGCGGTCTGCGTGTAACCTGAGTCCGCCCTTTGACTCGGCGTTCTGAGTTTGCCGAATTGCAGTGTACAGAAAGAAAGAGATCGGCGTGATTGTTATTTGCTAGGGCAGTACGTTCGTAGAAAGGTACGTCCACATCGCTATCGCGCGTAAGTAGCACCTTTACGCCGGGCATTTCTTCTTCTATTGCAGCTTTTAATTTTTTAGAAACTTGTAAAACGATGTCTTTTTCTGCTGAAATACGTCCTTTTGCTCCTGGTTTGTCGCCGCCATGGCCTGGATCGATCACCACTAAAGAAAAAGGTTTGTTGATCACATGATTAATGTGCTTAGGCGCATTTTTTTGGGAGGTATATCCGTTTGCATAAACCAAACTGCCGCAAATTAGGGAAGATAGAAATATCGCTCGTATTAAAGAATTAACATTTTTTAGCAAAATCATTTGTCACTTCGTTTAAAAATATACTCATTTTGGTACATGTAAATGGTTTTTCGACGCTCGGTGAAGAATGTTAAAATCGTTCACAGTATCGGTTTTTTAACTATTTTTGCCGGAGAACATATCAACATTATACAAACATAACATTCATAATTTATTTTGAGAGCGTTTACTTCTCTTTTCGGTATGCTTATCCTCGTGTTTGTGAATGTTTTATTCGCTACTGCGCAGGAGGCTAGACCTACACGAGATACTATCCCGTTAAGAGATTCGTCGTTGGTAGATACATTAGGAATTGATACCGCGCAAAATAACTTCAAAGAAGTGACAGGGCGTGATACAGTTGTCATGAAGGATTCTGAGAGCGATTTAGAAACTGTGGTCACGATTGTGGCAAATGATTCTTCGGTGAATGAAGTAAGTCGAAATATTCTTCATCTGTATGGTGGTGCCAAGGTCAAGTATCAAGATTTTGAGTTAGCCGCAGATTACATTCGGTTAGACAGAAATACGAATGTACTTTTTGCTTCGGGTATAAATGATCATAATGGGAAGTATGCTGGGCGGCCGGTTGTAATCATGCCGGGCGAAGGGCCGATTGCAGTGGACTCGTTGTTTTATAACTATAAAACTCAGATACCGAAAACCTTTGGTGTGATGACTGAGGTGGATGGCGCATTTGTACAAGCTAGGGTAGTACGCCGTAACATTTACGAAGAGATGTCATTATTTGATGGTTTGTATAGCACGTGTAACTTACCCGAGCCACATACGCATTTCGGTATCAAGATTTCTAAAGGATTAGTAGTCAAAAATCAGATTATAGCAGGTCCTTCCTATCTCGTCGTACAGAATATTCCAATGAAATTTGTTGCCATTCCTTTTGGTTTTTTTCCAAAGCAAGATAAGCCGGCCTCAGGTATGCTTTTTCCTTCGTTTGGAGAAGATGCGACCCGCGGATTCGCGATGCGTGACCTAGGTTGGTACTTAACTTTTAATGATTATTGGGATACCGAATTTCGAACAAATATTTATTCTAGAGGTGCTTTTGAGGCATCAATGCGTACACAATATATCGTCAACTATAAATTTAACGGTGGTTTCAATCTTAGATATGGATCTACGCCGACTGGTATAGAAGGAACGGAGAGCTATAATCGGGCACAGGATTTTAACGTCACATGGAATCATACACAACGCCAGGAGGCTAATCCGGGAACTTCCTTTTCGGCATCCGTCAACTTTGGTACTAGTTCTTACTTTCGGAATACGGCGGCAAATGGTACAAACGATTTTCGACAATTGACACAAAATAATATGTCGTCTAATATTAGTTATGGTCGTGTGTTTGCTGACGGAAAGGTGAATTTTACCTCGACCATGAGCCACCGGCAAGATATCGCTACTGGAAGGTTGGATTTGGAGTTGCCGACATTCAGCTTAAACGTTTCGACCTTTAACCCTTTTAAATTTGGCGACGGACAAGGAAGGCAGCGATGGTATGAGCGCATTACGGTAGGATATAGTTTGCAAGGAACTAATAAGTTGACTACTACAGATTCGCTATTATTCCGAAAAGAAACGTTGAACGATTTTACAAATGGTATGCAACATACCATTCCGATTGCACTTTCGTTGCAGGTGCTGAAATATTTTCAGTTCAATACCGCGGTTAATTACACCGAAAGGTGGTATTTGCAAAGTATTCGTAATTATAGAGAAAACGATCAACTTGGTTTTCGCGATATGCGTGATACGATTCAAGGATTTCGCCGCGCATACGATTACTCCATGTCTTCAGGGCTTTCTACAAAAGTATATGGTCAATATCCAAAAATAGGTAAAATAGAAGCTATACGACATGTGGTAACGCCATCCGTGAATTTAAACTATCGACCTGACTTTGGTGATCCGCGCTATGGATTTTATAGAGATTATATTAATCCACAGGGGCAAGCTGCACGGTATTCTATTTTCGATGGTGCGATATTCGGCGGTCCGGCCGCAGGCCGTTCTATGGGGATTGGTTTTTCTGTTGACAATAACATTGAGGCAAAAGTTCGCTCAGATAAAGATACTACGGGATCAGGCATTAGAAAAGTAAAAATACTTCAGGGTCTTACTTTTAGTGGTAATTATAATGTGGCAGCTGACTCATTGAAATTGTCCATGATTAGTTTCTCGGGACGTACATCATTATTTAACGAAAAGATCAATCTGAATTTTAATGGTGCATTTGACCCCTATACGTACGATCGAGTAACTGGTACACGCATTAACCGTTTTATGTTGCGCGAAGGTAGCTTGGCACGTCTTACAAATTTTGGTCTGTCTTTCGATTACAGCTTTAACCCAGATGCTTCGCGAAGTCGCAATAATAATATCGATTCACTGAAAAATAATATGCCAGGAATGACTCAAGAGCAAGCCGACGCGCTTGCGCGCGTAAGTCGAGATCCTAATGCTTTTGTGGATTTCAATATTCCGTGGAACTTATCAGGTTCTTTTAGTTTTAACTATGCCAGCGTCTTTAACAGGGAAGAACAGCGCATGGGTAGCAATATAACGAGTACTGTACAATTGCATGGCGATTTTAACGTAACGCCGAAGTGGAAAGTGCAATTCAACGGAGGCTACGATTTTGGTCAAATGCAGGTCGTGATACCGCAGTTTAGTATATATCGAGATTTGCATTGTTGGGAGATGTCCTTTTCGTGGGTGCCGATTGGCCAATTTCAGAGTTACAACGTGACTATACGCGCCAAAGCAGCAATATTGCAAGATTTAAAACTAATGAAGCGCCAAAGTCATTACATTTTCTAGTTTCTAAACTACCGTACTATGCCGATTAAAACAGAAATCATAACCATAGGCGACGAAATTTTACAAGGTCAGATTGTTGATTCTAATTCTGCTTGGATTGCACAGCAATTACTACTGTTAAATATCGCCGTAGTGCATATTGCTACGGTTGCCGATCGCGAGGATGCTATTATTGATGCTTTTGAACAGGCCAAGCAGCGAGCAGATATTATTTTGGTAACGGGTGGTCTTGGTCCTACCAAAGACGATATCACCAAACGAACTGCTGCTAACTATTTTGGCACTAACCTCGTTCGCGATGAGCTCGTATTGGAGCATGTACGAGGAATATTCGCACAACGCAAACGTGCTATGCCTGCTATTAATCAAATGCAGGCTGATGTATTCCAGAATGGAGAAGTCCTGTTCAATGAGCTCGGCACTGCACCTGGCTTATGGTATACGCACGAAGACAAATCATTTGTCTTTATGCCTGGTGTGCCGTACGAAATGAAACACATCATGTCGCAGCATGTGTTGCCAAAATTAGCATCTGTCGCAGACCAAGGGCATATTGTAAATATATATATCCTAACTGCTGGGATTGGTGAATCGCACTTAGCAGAATCTATTCAAGATATCGAAGCCGATATGCCAGATTATATCCGAATTGCGTACTTGCCTAAATTGGGTATGGTACGACTACGGCTAACCGGCGTGAGTAACGATGCTGAAGCACTGAGGGCAGAAATGCAAGTGTTCGCTAATAACATCAAGGCGCGTACAAATGAGTATTTTGTCACTTTCGGAGATGTAGATTTAGAAGGAGCTATCTTGCCACTCATGCATTCGAAAAATTATACACTAGCTACGGCAGAAAGCTGCACTGGCGGTACTATTGCTAGCCGTATTACGGCGATCCCAGGTGCAGGTCATGTCTTTAAAGGCTCTGTAGTGTCCTATACTAATGAGATAAAACAGAAAATGTTAAGCGTTAGTAAGCATGATTTAGAAATGTACGGTGCGGTAAGTGAGCAAGTTGTGAGCGCGATGGCGACGGGAGCATTAAAAAGCTTCGATGTTGACTTTGCTTTAGCGACCAGTGGGTTTGCTGGTCCTGATGGCGGTACAAAAGATACACCCGTGGGCACCATTTGGATTGCGTTAGCTACTAAAACTACCGTAATCACCAGGTTGTTCCATTTTCAGAACGATCGCAATATTAATATCGAACGCACTAGTACACAATGTTTTCTCCTGCTATGGCAAGAGTTGCGCAATTTAGGTTGTTAGGAATAAAATTTTGTATCCACTGCATTCTTAATAATTATATTTTGAATTACCCTACGTTATAAGGAGATTGACTATATTCGTAATTCACTTCAAAAAAGATACACAATGGCACTGCATAAACTTACTCTTCCAAAAATGGGTGAAAGTGTTACGGAAGCAACCGTAACTAAGTGGTTAAAGGAAATTGGAGATCCGATTGCGGAAGATGAGTCTGTATTGGAAGTAGCAACAGATAAAGTGGATTCCGATGTGCCATCTACTAGATCAGGTATCTTGAAAGAGCGTTTGTTCGAAGATGGAGCGGTAGTTCAAGTAGGGGAAGCCATTGCAATCATCGAAACAGACGAGTCTGATCGCGATACCGAACAAAGTAATACTGATACTTCATCCTCTACTGAAGAAGATGATATTCCTGTAGATATTAACGATGTGCCAGGTTTAACGGAGGTAGAATCTACTGTTGAGCAGTCCGATAGTGATAGTACGTCGTCAGGAAAACTGCATGTAGCTGAAAGTTTAGAAAGATTCTATTCTCCACTAGTACGGAGTATTGCGCAGGAAGAAGGAATCTCACTGGCCGAACTCGATCAAGTTTCTGGTAGTGGAGCAGAAGGACGTATTACTAAAGATGATGTACTGAAATATATTGCGCAGAAGAACAGTAAATCTGATGTGAAAGCTATAGCAGATGACGATTCTGATGCATCAAATAGTTTTAATCATGCTATTTCTGAAAGCACAGCCTCTGATGTATCACGCCAGTCGCCGGTCGCCAAACCAGTGGTAGTTGCCAAAGGCGATGGTGATGAAATAATCGAGATGGATAGGATGCGCCGACTCATTGCCGATCATATGGTGAGCAGTGTGCACACATCGCCACATGTATTTTCGGCCGTAGAGGCCGACGTAACCAACCTTGTTAATTGGCGTAACCGTGTCAAAGATGGCTTCAACAAGAGAGAGGGCGAGAATATCACTTTTACTCCACTCATCATTGAAGCTATTTCTAAGGCACTGAAGGATTTTCCGATGATAAACGTGTCGGCAGATGGTTATCAAATCATTCGTCGCAAACACATTAATATTGGTATGGCTACGGCCTTACCAAATGGAAATTTGATTGTCCCTGTCATTAAAGATGCTGATCAATTAAGTTTACTAGGCATTAGTCATGCGGTGAATGACTTGGCACAACGAGCTCGTGACAATAAATTAAAACCCGACGACACGCAAGGGGGTACATTTACGTTTACGAATATTGGAGCTTTTGGCAACATCTTCGGGATGCCGATCATCAACCAGCCGCAAGCCGCAATTTTAGCTGTAGGAACGATCAAAAAGAAACCAGCTGTAATCGAGACCCCAGCTGGAGATTTGATTGGTATTCGTCATTTTATGTACATCACGATGTCGTACGACCACCGCGTAATCGATGGTGCTCTGGGAGGTACATTTATCAAGCGTGTGGCAGATTATTTAGAGAATTGGGATTTGGATCGTACGGTGTAGTACGATCCCTAAATCACGACTAATATTTAAGCACTTTGCGTTTGCGAATGTACAGTGCTGTTCATTTTTCGAACAATCATCGTCTTATATCGCCAATACAGTAAAGCGGTGGAAGTTAATAGGCCCAGCGTTAAGCCATACCAAACGCCTTGAATTCCCCAGCCAAATTCTAATCCCATCACATATGCACTAGGCACGCCGATAATCCAATACGCGACAAATGTAATAGCCGTAGGTACATTGACATCGCCCATTCCTCGTAATACACCTAACCCGACAACCTGCGTTCCATCAAATAGTTGAAACATTCCTGCAATTACCAATAACGCCGCAGCAAGGCCAATTACTTCTGTGTCTTGAGTAATCACCAAAGGTAGATACTGATTAAACAAAGCAAAGATCAGTGCCCAAAAAATCATAAATACCAGTACCAGACGGTACGAAACCGTCGCAAACTTCTGTAAACGTTGGAAGTTTGCCGTACCAAAGCTATTGCCTGTTTTGATAGTAGCTGCCGAAGCTATACCACTGGCCATCATGTACGTCATCGCGGCTAAAGTTATAGCGACCTGATGTGCCGCTTGCTCCAATGCGCCGATTTTACCAGCAATTAATGCTGCGGTAGCAAATGCTCCGATTTCAAATACGTACTGCATCGCTACAGGTGCACCGATTTTAAAAATACTTTTGATCCGTGTACGTTCTAAAAAATAAATAGAAAAGTCGGACATGTATCGTTTGAAATTTTTAGATCGTAGCACATACGTTGCCATCACGATCATCATCAAAACGCGATCCACCAAAGTAGCAATACCAACACCACGGATGCCCATCTCTGGAAAACCAAACATGCCACGTACGAGTACCAATGCAATCACAATATTCAATACATTGCCCCAAATCGTGATATTCATAGCTTGCCTAGTAAATCCTAAACCTTCGGTAAATTGCTTAAAAGCATTGAAAATCATCAGCGGCAAAATGGAAAGCCCCAAGATAAATAGGTAAGGTTTGGCAGTTTCTACGACCAATGGATCTTGATCAGTATGTTGCATCGCATACATCGAGCCCCAGTACACTGCGCAAAAAAGGATAATTCCGGTCAACACATTTAGCCAGATACTGTTCGAGAGCAATTTTGCACATTCTTTATAATCGGATTTACCATTATATTGTGCAATAAGTGGTGTAATACCATAAGCAATGCCCAATCCTATGACTAGCACCACCATGAAAACAGCATGCACCAGAGAAACAGCCGCTAGCGGTATGCGACCTGCAAATTGGCCGACAATAATCGTATCGGCCGTATGCACCATTGTATGCCCTAATTGAGATACGACGATCGGCGCAGCTAGCGCCATAGTACTGATGTAGAAAGCTTTATCTTTCCGTATGGAAGCAAACATGATAATTGAATATGGACAAAGGTAAATAGAAGTGCGGAAATCTTGATGTTAACTTTTGCACACCCTTTAGCTACAAGATCTTTACATGGATTAGTCTGCTAAATTCTGAACTTTTGCGTACATTAGCAGCATTAATAATTGATATAAAAGTCATGAATTTAGCGTTTTTAAATATCGGGACACAAGAAATGATGTTAATCATCATTGTTATCCTTTTTCTATTTGGAGGAAAGAAATTACCAGAATTGGCTCGTGGTTTAGGAAGAGGTATCCGCGAATTCAAAGATGCATCAGATGGCATCAAACGCGAATTATCTGATCAGATTAATAGCTTCGAACGAGATTTAGACGTCGAGGTAGAAGAGCCGAAGAAAAGCCCCGTAGCGACTTCTGCTCCTACATCTGCATCAATGGCCGAACAGATGCGTGCGCATGCCGAGGAATCGAAACCGGCATCTACGGTACCACAGTTCACTACTCCAGCTGAAACACAACAACATAATCCAAGCAATGTAGTCGCAGATGTGCCAATGGCTAGTCCGACCACTGATGATAGCGCATCTTCTGAATCCAAAGAAGCCTAAAAAAGCAGCACTGCTTTCCTAAAGCTACAACAATATCCGATTATAGGCTCAGCATCGCTCTGTCTTGATCGGATATTTTGCTCATAATATATCTAACCTAACCCAGCATTTTCTGATGTCTCCCGAAATTAGCATAGCACAAGAGCTGAATATCCAGCTCAAACAAGTACAGACCACCATTCAGTTGTTAGATGAGGGGGCCACCATTCCTTTTATCGCCAGATACCGAAAAGAAATGACGGGCAGTCTTGACGAAGTGCAAATAGTGACGATTCGAGATCGTATGCAACAATTACGTGATCTGGATAAACGAAAAGAAGCAGTGCTAAAGTCAATCTTGGAGCAAGAAAAACTAACGCCGGACTTAGAAGCGCAGATTCGCGCTACAGCAACGATGTCCGCATTGGAAGATCTCTACTTGCCCTACAAACCTAAGCGCAAAACCCGCGCATCAATTGCACGAGAAAAGGGATTACTTCCCTTGGCAGAAATATTATTTGCACAAGATGTGCGCAATCTACAAACACGAGCAGAAGCTTTTATAGACAGCGAAAAGGGTGTGGACTCGATCGATCAAGCGTTAGCGGGTGCGCGAGATATAGTCGCGGAGATCATTAACGAAGACCCTGAAGTGCGCACAATAGCACGCCGCATGCTAGAGAAAAAAGGAAAATTCGTATGCCAGGTGATTGCTGGTAAAGAAGCCAGTGCTCAGAAATATCGAGATTATTTTGATTGGACAGAATTAATCAAAGATGCACCTTCGCATCGCATATTAGCTATGCGCCGTGGTGAAAAAGAAGAGTTACTTAGCCTCGGTATCACCGTGGATGAGAGCGAGGTGCTACCACAGATCGAAAAAAAATACATTACAAGCGTTGGCGAAGCAGCCGATCAACTACGATTGGCGATACAAGACAGTTACAAACGCTTGCTCAAGCCGTCGATGGAAAACGAGATGCGCGTATCGACAAGACAACAAGCCGATGAGGAAGCAATTAAGGTTTTTGCTGAAAATGTGCGCCAATTGTTATTGGCAGCGCCCTTAGGTGCAGTTTCACTTATCGCTATCGATCCAGGCTTTCGCACAGGATGTAAGACAGTCGTACTCAACGAACAGGGCAGTCTTTTAGAAAATACTGCGATCTTCCCACATAATGGTGCGGGCGGCGAAGCCGAAGCAAAGAAGACGATCATTCATTTGGTCGACAAATATCATGTTGGCGCGATAGCGATCGGAAATGGCACAGCAGGCCGCGAAACCGAAACATTCATTCGTAACCTATCGCTTACCATTCCCATAGTGATGGTAAACGAAAGTGGTGCCTCTATTTATTCCGCATCGGAAGTTGCGCGTGAGGAGTTTCCTGAACAGGATATTACGGTGCGTGGTGCGGTATCCATTGGCCGACGGTTGATGGATCCACTGGCAGAACTAGTGAAAATTGATCCAAAATCCATCGGAGTCGGGCAATATCAGCACGACGTAGATCAAAATAAATTGCAAAGTGCCTTGGACGATACCGTTATCTCCTGCGTTAATGCAGTAGGAGTGGAGCTCAACACGGCTTCAAAACAAATTTTAGCGTATGTTTCTGGCTTAGGACCGGCCTTGGCTCAGCAAATTGTAAACTATCGACGGGAAAATGGGCCATTTACTTCGCGCAAAGAGCTGAAGAAAGTTCCGAGATTAGGCGCTAAGGCATTTGAACAATCAGCCGCATTTCTACGAATCCGCGATGCGAAGTATCCTTTGGATGCTTCGGCTGTTCATCCAGAGCGATATGCCCTTGTCGAAATGATGGCCAAGGATCTGAGCGCTAGCGTTCAGGAATTGTTGCGCGATGATCAATTGCGGAAGCAAATTGATCCAAAACGCTATGTATCTAGCGAAGTAGGCTTGCCGACCTTACATGATATCTTGGCAGAATTAGCCAAGCCTGGCTTGGATCCGCGCGATCAGTTTGAACAGTTTTCGTTCACGGAAGGTGTCAATAGTGTTAAGGATTTGCGTGTAGGTATGCGACTGCCTGGTATTGTGACGAATATTACCAATTTTGGTGCATTTGTCGATATTGGCGTACATCAGGATGGTATGGTGCATCTCAGCCAGCTCGCCAATCGCTATGTGCAAGATCCTCGCGAAGTAGTCAAGGTGCAGCAAAAAGTCGAAGTGACAGTCATCGAAGTCGATGAACAACGCAATCGCATCAGCCTATCGATGAAAAACGATGATGCACAACCGCGAAAACGGCAAGATCGCGTAGATCGCCCTACGGACAAAAGTGCTAAACATACGAATAAGCAAAACAAGAAACAGCAACATGCTGGCGGCGACATGGCGACAAAACTCGCACAACTCGCAAGCAAATTCAAATCATAATGTGACCTATATTCCGATACCGATGAAGACATTAACCGAATTCAAAAACAGTTTAGCACAAGCGGCACCGCAAAACACATGGTCAGCACCATTGAAGGCACTATGGTATGATGGCAAAGGCGACTGGCGTACCGCCCATGATTTGGTAGATCAGCTAAGTGATCGTACATCTGCACATGTACACGCGTATCTGCATCGAGTAGAAGGCGATTTGTGGAATGCCAACTACTGGTACGATCGCGCCAAGCAGCCACCGTATGTGGGATCGCTCGATCACGAATGGGAGGAATTGGTGATTTCGTTGTTATAAAAAATACCTTAATTAGCTGTTACTGGGGCAGCGGTAGTATCACTTGGTACAGTCAGGTCTATCTGTTCATCTTCCTTCTTTTTGAACGTCCAAAGCTGTTTGAAGAATTGATGAAAAGTATTGAATTCTTTACGATACACCAATCCTACCGCATTAATGTAATCATCGGTAGGCGTAAATAGGATGTTTCGCGTATTTAGTCGATTATACGCTCTAAACATCAAACTTCCATCGCGACGTATACGATACGTCAATTCTGCATCAGTCGCCACACGCGCAGAGAAAAGTGCAAGATCGGTGGTTTGCAGATTGCGACGATCACTGACGCCTCCAGTCAATATCAGCCGATCATCAAACAAGCGTAGTGAAGCCGACGCATCATTCAGAGAGCGAATATTTAGATCCAAAAAATTCACATTCAAAGATTGGGAGATAATCGCATTCAGCTGATTGAAGGCGAATTCGGTACCTGCCGAAAGCAAGGTATTATTGACCTCCCGACCAAATTCATTACTCGCACTTGTGGCCGTGAAGCTTCGGCGAACGATTAAGCTGAGCGCTTGCTGGTTGATGTTGTTGGCATCGCTAAAGTAGGCTTGGAGCTCATCTTTCACATAAGGCGTAAGCGGAAAACTCAAGTCAAACGTAATATCTGGGCTAGTCAGCGTACCGCGGATTATCATATCTGCCTGTGCCAACACCCGTTCTTCATTTCGTTCTCGTCCAGCAGCATCATATAAAGCTCCTAAAGATGTACGCTGTTGATACAGCGCTGTAATATCAAGTTGTGCTTGTGCAGGATCGCCTGTCCAGCGGATCGTACCACCTTGTTTGATATCAAAATATTTATTGATAAAATCCTGTGCTACAAAGTGAAATTTTCCGGAGTTCACACTGTAATCACCAAACATTTCAAAATCACCTCTGCTAGAAATTTTAAGACTTACTTCGCCTTCTCCCGTTCCTTTCAATGAGCCGATATCGGTCTGCAAGTTCACTTCCGCGTCGGGTGTGATTTTCAGATCCATGTTCATCGTCAACCCTTGAAAGAAGTATTGGTTCTTCGCCACCGTCGTCTTTTTGTCGTCGGCCTCTACCATATAGATAAAGTCGCTGTCTGAAATAGTCATCGCTGCATCCAGTGGAATGGTGATCACCGTATGCGGATTTGAAGATGCGTTAATGTCGATATTAAGGTTCGAGGTCCGACCCGCAAATTTGAAAATGCCTGTTGCATACGCAGTACCATAATACATATTATTTTCTTTGTACGTCGTATTCAATACGTGGAAATTGTTGGCACGCGCTTCTACCTGAATATCTGGATTGCTAAGCTGATTGAGATCCAAATATCCGGAGGCCGCAGCTTCATGTCGTTGCGCGTCGAACAACCGTAGATTGTCAAAACGCACTACGTTATTCTCCACCATTAAAGATTGTTGTGCAAGGTGGTACGGCGTGTTGAGATACATCACTGTAAAACTGGCTTGCTGTATCTCTGCAGTACCCGAAATTTTTGGATTGGCAAAAGTTCCTCCAATACGGATTTCTGCATTACTTTTGCCATCAAGGCCGCTAACAAGCTCTTGCAAGAATGGTTGAAATAACACCAATTCAATTTCGCGGATTTCGCCGCGTAGCTGCAAAGCTTCCTCCGTATCGGCCAAGTTATACGTTCCATCCAACTGAAACCCGCGATGTAGCGCATCCAAGAGATCCACCTTGACGTCGACCAGTTTGGTGCTCGGATTGTAATTGGCGTTGAAGTTAAGTTGTCCGATTGGAATGGTATTGTAAACGATTGGTGTGGTCGTAATGCTAGCTCTAAAGCGCGGTGACTGCAACACTGAAGTGATCGTTACTTCGCCATTAACCTCTCCCCGAAGATGAATACCCAGCGGATTGGTGATAGCTTCTAAGGATTTCAAACCAAATCGGTTGAAACTAACGCGTAAATCATCTTCCTCGTTGGATAAAATACCATTGAATTCCACGTTTTCATGGTTTTGTGCAAATCGAAATTGTTCGAAATACAATTTTCCTTTCGATACTCTAATCTCTGTATCTGCTTGTATCTCCCAAGGTTCATTGTTAAGTACGATAGTCGACTCATTAAAATGAATGAATGCCGGTTTGTTATGTTCAAAATGTATGTGTCCATGTAACCGCAATCGGTCGGATGCCTGGTCCTCTGCCGCATGAATAGCAAATGTGAGGCTATCGTTAGTCAGAATATTCTCAATAGCAACTTTGTTTACAAAAATACTGTCGGCAAGAGATAGGCGATCCGCTAGTAAGCGCAGAGAAAAATTTTTGGCATCGGTATGCTCTTCTACACGAAGATTGGTCAACTTAATGCGATTATATGACGCTTTTGGACTAATAAATACAAAATTGCCGATGTAATTATCGGATGAGAAATTAGCTTCTAAAGTTGCACCTTCTTCAAATTTCAAAGGTAAATCCAAAAAAGCGGATACAGGTTCGAAGGATTTTACGGCTACTTTCAGGTCAAAATTCTGATCGTTAAACGGCCTTTTCTCCAAACCTATAGCAGGAGCGTATTGTACGGCCAATGACTGAAAATAAGCCTCAATCGTATTAAGGTCGATCGTTCCAGTCATATCCGCATCCAACACATTGGATTGTAGTCGAAGCTGCCGGTTGAGCTGATCGCCTGCTGATTCGAAACGAAAGTCTTGGATTTCAAAAGCACCTGCTAGGGTGTGTAAAGTAATATCTTGGGAGGCGAGGTGGCCAGACAGATTATTGATATCGCTTCCCGCGAAGCTAGCTTCAAGATCCGTGTTAGCTACGATTACGCTGTCCTTTTGCAAAAGATAAAGTGCACTGAGATTAAGACGGTCGATGTGCGAGGTGAGTTGGTAATTGGGTACTTCTTGCGAGAAATCAATGGCGACATCATAGTCCAATGTAGCTTCGACATCCTCCACATGTCCATTTAAATGCAAAAGCTCGTTTTGCAAGTTAGCTTGAAAATCCACTTCTCTCAGCGCATAATCTTTGAGGTCAAATTGTTGCAGTCTTCCACCAACTTTGATATCCAAAGTAGCCAAGTCGGTATTGCGACCTTCAAAATCAAGTTGCACGCCAGTGTTGCCAAGCATATCGCTGTCCGTTAGCGCAGCGATATTGAAAGCAGTCGAACTTATATGACCGCTGTAGATCAATTCCGACCCGACGGCAATTGAAGTAAGCGTCTCGATTTCGCCAATCTCGGTAGAAAATTTTCCGTCAACTTCGAAATCATTGTATAAACCTGTAAAACTTCCACGGAATGTGAGCGCCCCAAGCGGAGTAAGTTGATTTGGAAGTGCAAAAGTAGGATCGTTTGATAGTTCGCGTACCAATTCGCTGATATCGTCTGCGTGAGATGTTAGCGCGATATGCGAAAAGTCAAATACGGTACGTTCAATAGCAGGCAAGCCAGTTACATTAAACTGCCCTTTTAAAGAAGTGTTGCTTTTTGTGGATAGTGCTACATCGCGTGCTTGCATAGCGGCAATAGTACCTGCAAGCGAAGCACTTTGTATTTGCGTATAAAACTTTACAAAGCGCATATCAGGCGCAAAATATTCAATATCTCTTGAATCGATTGTACTATTATTGATCTGCGCCGTGATCTTAACCTGTTTTATAAAGTCTTCAAAATCTGCTAATTTCTCATAATCAAACCGCAGAAAGTCGGTCAATAAGGAGCGATTGGTCTTCAGTCGCAAATCCTCGAAAATCATGGCTCGCGGCTCTAATGTGGCGAAGGTTGATAATTCCTGCAGATAGAATCCAGATTTTTCGCGGAAGCTAAGTTGCTTGATATCAACATGCCGTTGTGCTGAATCTAAAGAAATACGATCGAAAACACCCGAAAATTCTGTGAGCTCCAAATCGGAAAAGTCGATGCCTTTGTCGTGGTGTTTTTTGGTCGCATCGGTGTATGCAAAGTGGCAATCTGTCAACTCCACCCGCCCTAAAGTAAGCTCTAAGCTTTTTTTAGGTTTTGTGCCTTGCTTCTTCTTCGGTGCGAAATAATCAATTAGAAAGTCGAAATTAGAACTATCCTGATAAACCGTATAATTTATATAAGCTTCGGTAAGCCGAATATCCTGAATATCTATTTTATTTTGAGCAATTCCTGTTAACGAAAGGCCAACGAATAAGCGCTTGCTAGCACCAATGCGATTGCCATCGGGATCGTCCAAAGTAAAATCATGTAAAATAAGCGCTGAGAATGGTTTAAAGTAGATCGCCGAAAGCGATACCTGAGCATTGAGCTCCTTAGATAAGTACTTTGCAGCCCTCTTTGCTGCATAGGTTTGTACCGATGGAAATTGTAGCGATAGGGTCAATATCGCGACACTCACCACAATAGTGAGCAGGACATAGGCGATTATTTTAATTATTTTTTTGATAATTTTGTAAAATAATAAGTGCGACTCCTGCTATGACTGTCATCCTTGGTATAGAATCTTCCTGCGACGAGACCTCTGCATCTATCTGCATAGATGGCAAAATTAAGTCAAATATTATTGCGAACCAACTCGTACATGCGAAGTATGGCGGCGTCGTGCCCGAAGCGGCTTCTAGGGCACATCAGCAGAACATTATCCCGACGGTGCACGAAGCAATTAAGCAAGCTAACATTGCAAAAGAGGATATTAGCGCCGTTGCTTTTACGCGTGGCCCGGGCTTGCTTGGTTCCTTGTTGGTAGGTACTTCTTTTGCTAAATCTTTCGCTTTAGCTCGGCAAATTCCATTGTTGGATATTAACCATATGCAGGCACATATACTGGCGCATTTTATCGAAGATCCGCAGCCACAGTTTCCTTTCTTATGTCTTACTGTCTCTGGTGGCCATACACAGATCGTATTGGTCAAAGATTATTTTGAGATGGAGCTGATTGGCGAAACGCTGGATGACGCGGCAGGCGAAGCCTTTGACAAAACGGCAAAGATATTGGGTTTGCCGTACCCTGGCGGCCCTTTGATTGATAAATATGCGGCTACGGGTAATGCTCGCGCATTTGCACTTCCAGAACCACAGATTGCAGGCTTAAACTTTAGTTTCTCGGGCTTGAAAACGGCTATTTTGTATTTGGTACAACGAGAAATGCGTCAGGATCCTGAATTTTTAAATACTCGCATGGCCGATTTGTGTGCGAGTGTACAGGAGCGTATCGTTTCCATCTTGCTTAATAAGCTTAAAAAAGCCGTGCAGCAAACTGGCGTTCGCCAGATTGCTATTGCTGGTGGTGTATCCGCTAATTCCGGATTGCGTACCCAATTGCTGGGACTAGGTAAACAGCTACGCGCCGAGGTATTTATTCCAAAATTTGAGTATTGTACCGACAATGCGGCTATGATTGCTATTGCTGGTTATCACAAGTTTCAAAAGGGAGAATTCGTCGGACAAGATATAACACCGGTCGCTCGTATGGCTGTAGGTTAAGTTTTAGAATTGAATCGTCCATTCTACAGGCTCAAGATCACTTCCTTGGATCCAGTTAGGGCCGTTTTCTATGATCTTGATGGCTTCTTTATCCCGTCTTTTACCTCCGCTGTTCTTTATCGCAACATTGGTTGGCCTACCTTTCGTATTAATTTCAAATTGCAACGTCACTTCACCGCTACCCAATGCGCTGGCTTTAGCAACGTTATTTACGTATAATTGGTATGCTTTGAGCCCTACAGCCGGACGGCTTTGCGTAAGTTTTGCTGTACGTTCACTTAGGTTAGATGCTCTGATGGATTTAGCATTATTTGCTCGTCTTAGCGCTATACGCATAGCGCCGTCGGCCACCTGATCTGTGGTTTCAAAACCATCTGATTGAATCCGTAATATAGGTTTTTCACTTGTAGAACCCACAACAAACCGCCCGGTAGAATCAGTCTTTGCCAAAGTATTCATTTCTTGATCTTGTATCACAGCTCCCGCAATAGGTTTCTGAGTTTGGCGGTCTATGATGATTCCTGTCGTGATAGATTTTATTTCGCCGAGCGATACCGATTGCACATCTGTAGATGATCGTGCTTGACGGCCAGATCGTGCGGATAGCCGTTTGGGCAAATTTAGGGGTTGATGGTTGTTGTGCGCTATTAAACTCGGGTTATCATCATGTAAACTCATAGAAACCAGTTCCTCTGCGTTAGAAGGGAAGATTTGTATCGGAATGGTATCGAGTACTGCTTTTCGAGACGCGCTTGAATTCTTTAGACGATGAGAAGCAGATTCTTCTACATTGCTATAAGCAAGTTTTTTTTCAAAATCTTTTGTCGGTGCTGTTTCTTTACGATCCACCGTGGTAGAATCGTCTGGTAGCGAAGACGATTTTTCCCTCATCCTGTCCGACGACGGTCCGTCGCTAGGAACTTGTAGTACTAATTCTTGCTGATCGTTGCCGAGTGGGAAGAAAATGTACATACCGATGCCGAGTACTATTAGTAAAGAAGCAGCTAGCCCAATCCAACGGTACGAGTTTGAAGATGTACGACGCAAAGGTATGTGGCTACGTTGCCGAATCCGTTGTTGCAGTTCAGGTATTATGTCATCAGTTAAACCTTGTGTATTTTCTGTTTCAACGCCATGCAGTACGGCCATCAGCGATTCATCCGCCTCGGCAGCTTTTTCTATCTCATACATCTGCTGAGGCGACAATTCGCCACGTACATACCTACGCAACAACGCTATATCTGGCCTCTTACTCATCCTTTCCCCTTTCTATGCACTGCTTCAGATTTCTTTTGCCGTTTTGTATGTAGCTCTTCACACCATTCATACTATATCCGGTCAGGTTTGCGATATCATTGTAACATTTTTCCTCTAGGAAAAAGAGCTGTACCGCTATCTTTTGCTTTTCTGGTAACTTTTCTATGCAATGTTCCAAAGTTTGCAATCGTTGTTCTTGTATCACATGATCTTCTTCGGGATGCGGAGCCACAGATAATTCCACAAAATCTTCCGAAAAATCTATCTTTCGAACTTTATCAGAGCGCAAGGCCATGAGGCAGTGGTTCTTTGCTACCACATAGATCCATTTCTGAAAATTCTTGATCTCTTGCCGCTCTATTTTGAGAATGAGCTCTTCAAAAATTTGCATTACGGCATCTTTGCTACGCTCACTATCCTTGAAATACCGCAAACACACGTAATAAACCATTTCCGTATGTCGCTGGTATACCTCGCCCAACAAAGCCAAATCTTTGCTTACTTGATAGTGTAAAAGCAATGATTCGTCCGGTGTATCGTCACGCTTTGATGATTTGAATAGCCCCATTCTGTTTCCCAAAATAATTTTTTTTATCCATTTATGGAAATGGAAGATCGTGCGCATCCCTTGCACACAAGCGGGCTATACCAACTAGCAGCACATTGCTGAGCGCGTAGTTTAAAGTGAATATTAAAAAAAATATAAAGAGAGACAAATATGAAAGTAAACACACTCAGAAGCGTATGGATGTTTATCATCCTTTTGGGCGTCCAAACGGTGATGGCTAAAAGTATAACAGGATATGTCAAAGAAGCAAGTTCGGGTGCAGCACTCGGAGGCGTATCTGTCAGAGTTAAAGGGAAATCTATACAAACCCATACTGATCAACAAGGATATTATCAGATAAATGCAGCACTCGGGCAAGTGCTGGTGTTTTCACTGGAAAGATTTACTGCGGTAGAGCACGTGGTTGGTCAAGAAACACGGATTGACGTCGCTTTACAAATCGACAATATGGAAAGAGATCGCAATTCGATCCCAATTAGACAGGATGTTTACGCTGGTCAATATTCTATCAAACGAGGAGAATCTCTAACGGCATACCTCGGCGGTAGTATGCATGTGCGACCAATGTATCGCTCTGCCGGTATCCACTCCTCAGAAAGCTACGAAAAAATACAGGAAAACAAATTTGTGCGAACCAATGTAGAGCCGTTGTCCACATTCGCAGCAGATGTAGACGCCGCATCGTATAGCAATGTGCGTCGTTTTCTGCGTCAAGGTCATATGCCGCATCCAGATGCTGTTCGGGTAGAAGAGATGATTAACTATTTTACGTACGATTTGTCTGGCCCGACAAATGGAGATCCTGTTCGCGTGGTTACCGAAGTAACGCATGCGCCGTGGAATGCACAGCATCAGCTGTTGCGTTTATCGCTCAAAGCGAAAGATATACCTAGCGAAAATCTTCCTGCGGCTAATTTTGTTTTTCTGATTGACGTGTCAGGATCTATGAGCAGCAGCAATAAGTTACCGTTAGTAAAAAGTTCTTTTAAGATGCTTGTAGATCAATTGCGCGATGAAGATCGCGTAGCAATTGTTACTTACGCAGGTTCTGCTGTTGTGGCTTTGGAGAGTACTTCTGGTAAGGAGAAGAGAAAGATCAAGGATGCGTTGGATGCTTTGCAGGCGTCGGGTTCTACGGCCGGAGGTGCTGGCATGACCAAAGCCTATCAGATAGCGCGAGCTCACTTTGCAAAAGCTGGAAATAATCGAATCATTATGGCCACAGATGGTGATTTCAATGTCGGCGAATCTAGCGATGAAGAGATGGAAAAACTGATTGCCAAAGAGCGTAATGACGGGATTTACATCTCGATATTGGGCTACGGAATGGGTAATTATAAAGATAGCAAGCTAGAGATGTTGGCCAATAAAGGACATGGAAACTACGCGTATATTGATAACATTTCCGAAGCGCGAAAAGCAATCGTCACCGAATTTGGAGCTAGTTTGTTTACCGTGGCCAAGGATGTGAAGATCCAAGTCGAGTTCAATCCGCATTTTGTACAGTCGTATCGCTTGGTGGGTTATGAGCACAATCTGCTCGAAGCAGAAGATTTTAATAACGACGAAAAGTTGGGTGGCGATATGGGAGTTGGCCACGTCGTTACCGCTTTGTATGAAATCATTCCACAAGGTGTAAAAAGCAATTTTGATGGATCCGTGGATGACCTGAAATATCAGGAGAACACTAAGCCGAAATCTAGCGTTAATAAAAAGGAGCTGGCGACGGTAAAATTCCGTTACAAAGAGCCGGATGGTGAAGTGAGTAAGCTAGTTACCCACGTGGTGAATCCCAAAGTAACGCCGTTAGCGCAAACCTCGCATGATTTGCGTTTTGCGACCGCCGTAGCGGAATTGGGCATGCTGCTTCGTAATTCAGACTATAAACAACAAGCTAATTTCGATCAATTGATTGCGCGAGCAAAAGCTTCTCGCGGTAAGGATGAAGAAGGTTATCGCGCCGAGTTTATACGATTAGCACAAGATGCACAAGCTTTGCACGATGCAGATCGCTAAATGCGATGGATTAAATCCATATCATTCAAATATATGCGGTTTTCTGATTTTTTTTCGGACATTTGTGGCACTTTGGAATGGGGTTTTCCAAAGTGTGAAACACGCTTTTGAAGTATGCCAACGTGGTATGTTGTGCCTTCAAGAGTATTATCAAACATTTTTTATAATCTAAAATCATAAGTTGTAATATGATTAACATTACACTTCCTGACGGCTCCGTCCGTGCGTATGAATCCGGCGTTACTGCGATGCAGATTGCCTTGTCTATTTCCGAAGGTCTGGCCAGAAATGTATTGGCTGCCGAAGTAGATGGCGAAGTATGGGATGCATCTCGTGCGATCGAGCAAGACGCACATGTCAAATTGCTGACCTGGAATGATGAACAAGGAAAATCTACCTTCTGGCACTCATCTGCCCACTTGTTGGCAGAAGCATTAGAAGCACTTTATCCGGGTATTAAATTTGGTATTGGCCCTGCCATCCAGACGGGATTCTATTACGACGTAGATTTTGGCGATCAGGAATTTTCTTCTGACGACTTTAAGAAAGTCGAAGACAAGATGTTGGAACTGGCGAAGCAAAAAGAAGTTTTTGAACGCCGTGCGGTTTCCAAAGCAGAAGCTATCACGTATTTCGAAGAAAAAGGAGATGAGTATAAACTAGATCTAATCAAGGATCTGGAAGATGGTAAAATCACTTTTTACTCACAAGGTTCGTTCACGGATCTTTGCCGTGGGCCACACATTCCGCAAACTGGCGTGATCAAAGCGATCAAGTTGACCAATGTTGCAGGTGCGTATTGGCGCGGCGATGAGTCGCGCAAACAATTGACTCGTATTTACGGTGTTACATTTCCTAAAGCATCGGAGCTAACCGATTATTTGAAAATGATCGAAGAAGCGAAGAAACGCGATCACCGTAAATTGGGTAAGGAATTGGAGTTATTCGCTTTCTCGGAGAAGGTAGGAATGGGCTTGCCACTATGGTTACCAAAAGGTGCTGCTTTGCGTCAGAAACTGATGGATTTCTTGCAAAAAGCACAGTTGAAAGCAGGTTACGAACCGGTAGTAACGCCTCATATTGGACACAAACAATTGTATGTGACTTCGGGTCACTATGATAAATATGGTGAAGATTCGTTTCAGCCGATCAAAACTCCGGTAGAAGGCGAGGAGTTTTTCTTAAAACCGATGAACTGCCCGCACCATTGCGAGATCTATAAAACAAAACCAAGATCGTACAAAGATTTGCCGGTACGTTTTGCAGAATTTGGAACAGTATATCGCTACGAGCAGTCGGGAGAATTGCACGGATTGACTCGCGTGCGTGGGTTTACGCAAGATGATGCACATTTGTTCTGTCGTCCAGATCAGGTGAAAGAGGAATTCAAAAAAGTAATCGACTTAGTTTTATACGTCTTTGGTGCTTTGGGTTTCGATGATTATACTGCGCAGGTATCGCTTCGTGATCCGAATAACAAAACGAAATACATTGGTACTGAAGAAAACTGGACTTTGGCGGAGCAAGCGATCATTGAAGCGACTGCCGAAAAAGGCTTAAATTCGGTGATTGAATATGGAGAAGCAGCCTTTTATGGTCCAAAATTGGATTTCATGGTCAAAGATGCTTTAGGGCGTAAATGGCAGTTGGGTACGATCCAAGTAGATTATAACTTACCGGAGCGTTTCGAATTAGAATATACAGGAAGTGATAACCAAAAACACCGTCCAGTGATGATTCACCGTGCGCCATTTGGTTCATTGGAACGTTTTGTCGCAGTCCTTATCGAACACTGCGCCGGTCAGTTCCCGTTATGGCTTGCTCCTGAGCAATTTATCATCTTGCCAGTGTCCGAAAAATACGAGGAATACGCGCAAAATGTTTTAAATTCCCTAAATAATTCCGATATTCGCGGACTGATTGACTTGCGTGACGAGAAGGTAGGTCGCAAAATCCGTGATGCTGAGATGAAAAAATTGCCTTATATGTTGATTATAGGGGATAAAGAGATCGAAAGTGGCACGGTATCTGTTCGTAAGCATGGGTCTGTCGATCTGGGTTCAATGACCTCAGAAGCATTCAAAGAATTATTAATTAAAGAAATAACGGTTTAAATTTCAAAAGCATTTGGCAAAAAGTAGCAATTTTGGTAATAGAGGTAGAGGGCCAATCCGTAAGAAGGAACCTGAACACCGCATCAATGAAAACATCCGCGTACCTGAAGTACGTTTAGTAGGTGATAATATTGAGCCTGGGATTTATCCCACTCGTAAAGCGGTAGAACTTGCTGATGAGTTGGAGTTGGATTTGGTGGAGATCTCTCCAAATGCCACGCCTCCGGTTTGTAAAATCATTGACTATAGTAAATTCGTTTACGAGCAAAAGAAAAAACAAAAGGAGATCAAGGCAAATGCCAAACAAACTGTCATCAAAGAGATCCGTTTTGGACCAAACACCAGCGACCATGACTTCGAGTTTAAATTGAAGCATGCGATGAAGTTCTTAGAAAGTGGCGAGAAAGTTCGCGCTTACGTGCACTTCAAGGGTCGGGCAATTGTGTTTAAGGAACAAGGGGAGATCTTATTGCTCCGCTTCGCGCAAGCTCTAGAAGACTATGGTAAAGTAGAATTGCTGCCTAAATTAGAAGGTAAGCGTATGTTCTTGACCCTAGCTCCGAAAGTAGCGGCTAAAAAATAAACATCTAACAGATTGATATATAATTTTTAATATTATGCCAAAAGTAAAAACCAATTCCAGCGCTAAAAAACGCTTTAAGCTAACTGGAACAGGTAAAATCGCAAGAAAAAGTGCCTTCAAAAGCCACATCTTGACTAAGAAAACGACTAAACAAAAACGTAACTTGACACAAACTAGTTATGTTCATGATGCTGATATGGGCAATGTGAAACGCATGCTTGCTATCGGTAAATAAGTCCACTTCATTAATAATAATTTTTTAACCAGGTTGTAGGTTGTAAGATTGCTGAGAAACGTAACGCCTTTAACCAAATAAAATTTCAACATTATGCCACGTTCGGTTAACGCAGTAGCTTCGAGAAGAAGAAGAAAAAGAATCTTGAAATTAGCCAAAGGCTATTTCGGTTCACGTAGCAAAGTTTATACTATTGCTAAAAATACAGTAGAAAAAGGTTTACAGTACGCTTACCGCGACCGTAAAACCAAAAAACGCGAGTTCAGAGCTTTATGGATCCAGCGTATCAATGCGGGCGCCCGTCAACACGGTGTTTCGTATTCTCAACTAATTGGTAAATTGAATGCTAAAAACATCGGCTTAAACCGTAAGGTATTGGCTGACTTAGCAATGAACCACCCAGAAGCTTTCAAAGCAGTTGTAGACGCAGTAAAATAGAGTTTAAAACCCGATATCAATTTGTTAGAGATATGAAAAAGGAACCTTCGGGTTCCTTTTTTTTTGCTTTCCATTTTATGAGGTACCTAGCTTAGGCAAGCTGCTATCTCTGTATCTTTTGTTTTCATGAATTAATTATTGACAACCTCATGAGAATGTTAAGAACTAAAAGGTATATTTGGCTGCCAAACTAATACTTTATGAAAAATTATTTCGCAGCTATTTTAGCGAATGGCTGGCGTACCATAAAAGGGAATGTACTTGTTCTTAGTGCCTTTTATTGCCTATTCAAGCCCTCCGTTTCCACACGTAGGAATATCGTTAACT
This sequence comes from Sphingobacterium populi, assembly GCF_001586775.1. Lineage (GTDB taxonomy): Bacteria > Bacteroidota > Bacteroidia > Sphingobacteriales > Sphingobacteriaceae > Sphingobacterium > Sphingobacterium populi. The sequence goes on from NZ_LQXS01000002.1 coordinate 55,760, forward strand.
TTGCGTTTTCAACACTAACTGTGCCACTTTTTTTCTTATACTTTTTCTGTTTCCTAATTGTGGGAAGTTGTGCTAAAGAAGAGGTTCCTGAAAGATCTCGCATACAAACTTTAGCGATTGAGATACCTGCGCTGGGTGCTGCAGTTCTTCGTGGTACCATTACCGATCTGGGTACGGATGCAGGTATAGATCATGGATTTATTTATGGTTATTCTCCAGATCTTCCTTCTGGCGCACATACTTCGGTCTCGTTAGGTGGAAATATTAAGTTAGGTGAGTTCCAGGCCAACATTGAAAATTTTGTTCCTGCTTCTGAATTATGGAGGGAGCCGATGATTTACGCAAGAGCCTTTATTACTGATAGGCAGGGTACGAGATATGGAAGTACAATGAGTGCTAAAATTCCGATTCCTACAATGGTCGGTATTTATCCATCTATGGGTCAAGTAGGTGATACCGTTCGGTTGTCTGGTAAATTCCACTCCGCAGACGCAAAGCAGTCATCTGTTACTTTTTCTAACACATTGGCAAGTATTGTTCATATTTCAGATACTAGTATATCGGTAATCGTTCCGGAAGATATTCCTGCATATCATGGCTGGACAGTTGATGTGAAAGCGAACATTGGCGGTATGTCAACTACTATACAACATGGTTTTACAGTATTGGCCAAATTTTCTGACTTTTTCCCGAAAACCGGTCCAGTAGGTACGCCTATACAATTCACGGGGCACAATCTTCATAACTATCCTTCGATGAATTTATTATCGTTTGCGATGGGCGGCGACGGAGTGCCTATAAATTGGGATGGCGTGTTTTATGTGCCTTTTACCGTGCAAGAAAGATCAAAAATTACCGCGATAATAAACGGTAGACCATACGAATTTCCTGATCAATTTGTTGTCACACCACCAGAAATAGTTTCTTTCGATCAATCTACAGCTTTTTCAGGCAGAACGGTTTCGTTAAAAGTCAAAGGTATGGCGAGTTTTTCCAAAACATCTCCAAATGGGGCACGACCTCAAGTTAGGGTAGGCACTGGCTCCTTTCAGGATTTGATGTGGGAACCAGATAATGTCTTTTTTGAAGTGCCGTTGGCAACTCCAGAAGGCGATCATACGGTTTATATCAAAGTAGGGCCGCATTTGTTGTCATCCAGAGATAAGCTGAAGATTATTGGATATTCAGCCACGCGCTTTAGCCCCTCAACAGCATTCCCAGGTAACACCATTAAGATAGAAGGTAGATTTGAGGCAGGTCAGCATTACAGAGTTTTGGTTGGTAATACGGTAGTTGATGGATACGCTACATCGTCCACTGTACTTACTACTACCGTTCCATCTGGTCTTTCTGGGAAAGTTAATATTATAGTCGAGACACCAGTAAAACGTATTTTAGTTCCTGGCGAATTATCAATTATGGCGCCCACGTTCGCGTCATTTTCTCCAAATTCAGGTGTGCCAGGTACGGAGATAACTATTTTGGGAACCGGGTTTAATGTTGAAAATGGTTGGACAGCTGTTGACTTTGGTAGTGTAACTGTAATACCGATTAGTGTTTCTGAAAAGATGATCAAAGTGGCTGTTCCTTCGAATGTTCCGCCTGGCGCAATGAAATTATCCGTCCTCACAAATGGCCAAAGAGTAACGCATAATACTAATTTTGTACTAACGAATTAAAATCTTAGTACTAAATTTATGTGATTTGTGACGAACGCCGTTATCGAGTGGAACTATGTAAATCTGCAGGTTAATTATAACAAAACAATGAAGCTACTCTTAACTGTAATTCTCAATCGTCTTGAGTAGATTCTTATAAAAATAAGTGGTACTGCATAATTCGCCATTAGGTAACATGGCGTAATCGGGAATATTTCCGACCTCGATCCAGCCGCATTTTTGATATAAGTAATGAGCAGCACTGCCCGTCACGGTATCCAATACAAGGACAAGCCTGTTTTGAGCTAAAGCGATTTTCTCGATTTCTATTAAAAGTTGCTCGGCAATACCCTTGCGTCTATGCTCCGAATGCACCATCATTTTTGCTATGTCAGCCCTGTGCGTTTGATTCTTAGGTAGGTAGGTCTGTAATTGCACCGTTCCTACTACTTGATGAGTATTGGATTCTCGAGCGAGTAATAGTACAACCTTTCCCTGAGACGACTTATCAAGAACTTGATTCCAGAATTGTCGGGCATCTGTCTGCGTTACATTGCGCATAAAACCGATAGATGCACCATTCCTTACGCTGTCTATTGTAAGATCTGCGAGATCTTGAATTATGGTTTTATCATCGTCCGATACTCGTTCAATATGATAAAGTTCGTTCATAGTGGGTGAATGTGCTTTGGTTCATTTAAATATAAATGATATTTTGCCAAATACTAGTGGTTTACATCTATTAAAAGATCATTTAGATCGTTTCAACCTCAACACCGTAATTTCTGGCCACATACCAATCCGTCCTTTGAGACCATGATAACCAAATCCACGATTGACATAAAGATATTTGCCATCACTTTGATAGAGCCCCGCCCAGCGTTTGTAAAAATACTGAATCGGACTCCACTTGAATCCAAATAGCTCAATGCCAAACTGCATACCGTGCGTGTGTCCTGCTAGTGTGAGATGTACGTGCTGCTCTTGATCTACACTGACCTCATCCCAATGTGAAGGATCATGCGACATCAATATTTTAAATATGCCAGTAGGGAGTGATGCAGTTGCTTTGCGTAAATCACCATATTGTTGGAAGCCTTTCTTACCCCAGTTTTCGACACCGACTAAAGCGATCGATTCGCGATCTTTTTCGATTAGTGTTGCTTGGTTTAATAGCAAATGGAATCCCATCTCCTGATGCACTACTTTCAATCGTTCGAGATTAGCTATTTTGGCCGTTTGACTTTCCCATTGTATATAATCGCCATAATCGTGATTGCCCAATACCGAGTATTTGCCATAAGGAGCATGTAGCTGAGCAAACGCTGAAATCCATGGATCCATTTCTGAAGCCGCATGATTTACCAAATCTCCTGTGAATAGCAAAAGATCACTTTGCTGTGCGTTGGCTAGGTCGATGCCCTTTTGCACTTGCTTTTCGTTTGTGAAGCTTCCGACATGAATATCTGATATTTGAGTGATTGTAAAGCCATCGAAGGAGGAGGGGAGATCTTCAAAATAAAGTGTTGTGTTGTGCACGCGGTAAAAATGCTTACCTCGCGTCAATCCAAAAATTACCACTAGAAGCACAAGTACGGCTAGAAACAAGACCAATTCGCTCACGTAAAAACTTCGGCCGGGAAAACCTCTGAACAGACGAGTAATATCCTCAATCAGGAGTAGAGGAGTAACTACTAGTTTTGGTATAGCCAGAGACAGTAGAACTGTAAATAAACCAGTTAGCCAGCGTTGTGCGCGCTGCAACTGACGGCCTGCTACAAGTATGGAAATCAATCCTGAGATCAGTAATATATCGATCAGCCAATACGCGATGTGAACAGATACTAAATCCGTAACCGTGATGATGGCTTGGTAAAAGTAAATATCGACTACAAAAAAGAGTGCTAAAAATAAAGTAAGTCGGCTGGCCATATCGCGGACAATTTTTGAAACCCAAAAAAAGCCGAGCATTTTTATGCTCGGCTTTTTAAATATACGATTAAATCCTAAGAAGGATTATTTTGCTAATTCTTCTGCAATAGCTTTACCAATTTCAGCTGGAGATTCAACGACACGAATACCACACTCTGCCATAATTTTCATCTTAGCAGCAGCTGTATCATCTGCTCCACCTACGATGGCTCCGGCGTGACCCATACGGCGTCCCGGAGGCGCAGTTTGTCCAGCGATAAAGCCAACGACTGGTTTAGTTCCGTGTTCTTTAATCCACCGTGCAGCTTCTGCTTCCATACCACCACCGATTTCACCAATCATGATGATGCCTTCCGTTTCCGGATCGTTCATCAATAATTCCACGGCTTCTTTAGTAGTTGTACCAATGATTGGGTCACCACCGATACCGATAGCAGTGGTAATACCTAAGCCAGCTTTTACAGTTTGATCTACGGCTTCGTATGTCAATGTACCAGATTTAGATACAACACCTACTTTACCTTTTTTGAAGATGAAACCTGGCATGATGCCGATTTTTGCTTCTTCTGCTGTAATGATACCGGGACAGTTTGGTCCGATTAGACGAGAATTTTTATCACTCAAATATGATTTTACTTCAATCATATCTTTTGTTGGGATACCTTCCGTAATACATACAATAACGCCAACACCAGCAGCTGCAGCTTCCATGATCGCGTCTGCTGCGAATGCAGGAGGTACGAAGATGATTGATACATTTGCTCCAGTCTCATCTACGGCATCTTGCACAGTGTTGAATACAGGACGATCAAGGTGTTTTTGTCCGCCTTTTCCTGGAGTAACACCACCTACCAAATTGGTTCCGTACTCGATCATTTGAGTAGCGTGGTACGTTCCTTCGTTACCAGTGAACCCCTGTACAATAACTTTAGAATCTTTATTGACTAATACGCTCATTTTTCAGTTTTATTTTGCCTAGCAAAGCTACTATTTTGTCGGGACTTCTGAAAACATTGCTTTGGCCATTTTTGTTATTTCTTTGCGAATTTTATCTTGGAGATAAAGTCCCACAACACGATGCCCATCGTGACCGAAACGTTAAAAGAATGCTTGGTGCCAAATTGTGGAATCTCTAATGTAGCATCAGATGCTGCAATTACATCTTCCTCTACACCGTGTACCTCGTTGCCAAATACAAAAGCATATTGTTGTGTGTCTTCCGGTGCAAAGTTCTGCAACTGTATGCTATTCGAAGTCTGCTCGACCGCAATAACAGTATAGCCGGCATCTCGCAATTTCTCAACGGCCTCTAAAGTACTTGCCTGATGTGACCATGTCACAGATTTTGTAGCGCCAAGTGCCGTTTTTTCAATTTCGCGATGCGGAGGTGTGCCCGTGATACCACATAGCACGATCTGTTGTATATTTAATGCATCTGCAGTACGAAACGCTGAACCTACGTTATGCATGCTTCGTACATTGTCTAAGACAAACACTACGGGCAATTTTTCTTGTTGTTTAAACGTATCGATGTCTACACGATTTAATTGTTCAAGCGATAATTTTTGCATGAATCAAAAGTAAGGAGTATTATGAAAAGATAAAAAGATTTTGAATAATGGATTATCTATACTATTTTTGCATTCCAAATTGAGTACAGAAATAATAAAAATACTATAGCTAAGAAAGATGGCAAATCATAAATCCGCGATCAAAAGAATTAGATCAAACGCTGCGAAGCGCTTGAGAAACCGTTACCAAGCAAAGACTACGCGTAACGCAATCAAGAAACTACGTACTACAACTTCTCAAGAAGAAGCACAAGCTTTGTTGCCTCGTGTAATTTCTATGTTGGATCGTTTGGCAAAGAAAAACGTTATTCACAAGAAAAAAGCATCTAACAACAAGTCTAAATTGACTAAGTTCGTTAATAAGTTAGCATAACTTTTAGCTTTTTATCATACAAGAAAGGGTGTATTTTCATACACCCTTTTCCTGTTTGTAGTCCATTGCTACGGCTTTTTTTGCTGAATCTGTTTTACGATTCTGTCAATATCTGCCGGACTATTTTTGTAGTCACTTAAATCGTACAATTCTACTTTTCGGAAATCGACCGGATGGCTTTCACTCTGAAGATAGATATATCCTTCAGTCAGCGCTTTTCCATCCTGTTTTTGCTTTGCATCGTGAGCCAATACATTATCGCCACCTATTTGCGGTTTTGAATAAGATAAGACAACTTTATCTTCCAAGATATGCTGTATTAGCGAATCTCCTAACACTAAGAAATCTGCCGTTACCCATTGGTCACCATGATAGGTCTTAGAAGTTGAATTGATGCAATGTGGCGTGAATAGCTTTTCATCAATAACCACATTGGTCCCCGGTGTACAAAGATTAGAAGTAGTTCGTTCGGTTGTGCCATCTCCGCCCAACATTTGGCCTTCGACAGAAATTGGAAAATCCTGATCTTTTAACATAGTTGCTGGATCTTGCCCATGCAACATTGCTCCCGAATTGCGCCATGCCCAGCCTTCGCCACCTTTGGTCTGCTCATCTACAAAACGGTATTCGATGCGTAGATAATAATAACTATAGGGAGTGTTGTATGCAAGATGTCCATATTGCTGATTAAATTCATCGTAACCGCCGTCATACCTCACCTTCAATAGTCCATCCTCTACGCGGAAGGTATTCGCATAATTGTCACCTGTTTCGTGATATCGAATTTTTGGGATCCAATCATTCATATCTTTCCCATTGAAAAGACTGATCGCCGTTGGAATAGAATCTTGGTCGGTTGTTTTTGAGCTAGAATTGCCAGATGTATTACAAGAAAGTAAGACAGCCATTCCGGCAGCGAGCATTGCGCCCATTTTAAGTTTCATAGTAGGGTAGTTTTATATAATGTATTAAATAATAGATTCTTTGTTTTTGACGTACTCGCTCGGTCGCACACCTACAATTTTATAAAATGTATTGCTAAACGTAGGAAGGCTGCTATAGCCCACGCGCGCAGCTACTTGTTGTACGCTCATTTTGTCGTTTAGTAAGTATTTTAAGGCAGTGAGCATGCGCAAAATAGTATAGTATTGTATGAAGGACATACCCAGATCTTTCTGAAACAAACGAGCCAAGGTGCGCTCACTGAAGTGAAACCTATTTGCCAAATCCTTAAAACTGACTAATTCGGCAATGTGCTCTTCCAGATACGCTACCATTTCTCGCAGCTTAACGTTTTTGGGATAGGGTAGTGAAAGCGATAAATTAGAACTAGAAAGTTCTGGTAACAGTAATTTAAAAGACTTTGCGATGGTATAATTTATGGTGTCCGATGGTAGTATATTTCCATTCCAGCGATTGGTGTACATGATCAGTTCCATCAACAGGTCGGTTACCGGATAAATGCCCACTTGCTTGAAAAAGTCGCCGTCTGTATCGAAAGTAGGGAAATACAGATTGCGCATAATTACTTCTGGACTACTGGGATGAATGCTATGTCTCACGCCCGGCGGAATCCAGATGTAATGCCTTGCAGGAAGAAAATAGGATTTTTCAATTGTCTTTAAAAAAACCATTCCACCCTCCGTATACAGAAATTGCCCCTTGCGATGATCATGTTCGCTAATGAACTCTTCACCCATCACGGCATGATGACAATAAATACTATCAGGTTGAAGATCTACCTCGGTGATATAGTACTTATTCACATAGCTGTTTGTCATACGGTGGTTTTTGCTAGGCTTAAATATCCCTTTTTTAGTTGGATTTATCAAATGAAGCTCACATGATACGTCTTCCAGTTCAATAGTAGGCAGTATTTAGTATTCGAAAAAGTCAAAGTGTTATTGCGAGATGTTAATCATGCGTTCGCAAAAAGATAATTAAATACTAATTGCGTAAATTTAGATAGTTCCGCCCTATTTCGGTAGTTAGAAAATAGGGGGCTTTTACACATATTAAAAATAGTACAAACGATGATAGAGCGTATCAAACTGGAAAGTCTTCGAGACAAAGTAATGAGTGCCGAAGCCGCTGCCGAATTTATTGAAGATGGCATGATCGTAGGTGCCAGCGGATTTACCAAATCAGGTGATAGCAAAGCCGTGTTGCCAGCCTTGGCAGAGAAAGCGAAAAGAGAACCTTTTAAAATCACATTAATCACGGGCGCATCGCTAGGCCACGATACCGACGGCAAATTGGCAGAAGCGGGCGTGTTGAGCAAGCGAATGCCATTTCAAGTGGATCGCACTTTGCGCAATAAGATTAATGCTGGCGAAGTACTATTTATTGATCAGCATCTCAGCGAAAGTGCAGAGCTATTACATCAGCAACTAAGACCAGATGTAGCAGTAATCGAGGTGGCGTATATTGATCGTGATGGAAGTATTGTGCCGACTACATCGGTTGGCAACTCCGTAGCATTTGCAGCTTTGGCTTCCAAAGTCATTTTGGAAATCAATACAGCTGTACCTGAAAGTGTTTATGGTATTCACGATATCTATCAGGCCGAAAATTATCCGCATCGCAATGTGATACCGATTGTAGCACCGTGGAACAAAATTGGTAGAAAGACTATTGCTCTTGATCCAGCAAAAGTGGTCGGTATTGTCTTTACAGATGTACAAGATAGCCCCGCCGATATCGCGGATCCAGATGAGAAAACATCTGCCATTGCGAAGCATATTTTAGAGTTCTTTGAGCAGGAAGTACGTGTTGGTAATCTGACAGATCGTTTGCTGCCGATTCAAGCTGGTATTGGTAAGGTGGCGAATGCCGTACTGATGGGCTTTAAGGATAGCAATTTTTACGACCTGACGATGTTTTCCGAAGTGCTACAAGATAGTACCTTTGATCTGATCGATAGCGGTACATTGAGTTTCGCGTCAGCATCATCCGTAACAGTGTCAAAAGCATGCTATGACCGTGTTTTTGGCAATTTGCAGCGCTATCGCGACAAATTTGTGCTGCGTCCACAAAATATCTCCAATACGCCTGGCTTGATTCGTCGCTTAGGAGTAATTGCCATCAACACGGCGATAGAATTTGATATTTATGGCAACGTCAATTCTACGCATCTGGGCGGTACCAAGATAATGAATGGTATTGGTGGTTCTGGAGATTTCGCAAGGAATGCCTATTTGAGTATTTTCGTAACACAAGCCGCGTCTAAAGGGAATCTAATTTCTCATGTACTTCCGATGGTATCGCATACCGATCATACGGAGCACGATGTCGATGTTTTGGTTACTGATGTTGGATTGGCAGATTTGCGCGGATTAGCACCAAGAGAACGCGCGCAGAAAATTATAAATCACTGCGCGCATCCAGATTATCGTGAAGAGTTGCAATCCTATTTTGATCGCGCATGCGAGCGTGGGGGGCATACACCGCATTTGTTGGAAGAAGCCTTTAGCTGGCACCTGCGTTTTCAGAATTCTGGCAGCATGAAAAAAGCATAATAAAAAGAAGGCTGCTGAACAGAATGTTCAGCAGCCTTTCTTAAATTTTGTGTAGCGTCAAAAAATTATCGACGGTTTCCTGGAAGGTAAATTTGGAATCCCAAAGAAACACCTAAACCACTAGCACCACCGGCAGAGTTCAAGTTAGCTTTGCTGTAGTTGTATCCCAAAGTAGTCTCAAGAGCCACATTTCTAGTGATAAAGTGAGCGTAACCGCCAGCTATACCAGCTTCGAAGGAAGCACCGTCACCACGTGATGAACCGCCAATACCTACATTACCATGACCGAAGAAGCGACCTGTTGAACTAGATCCTTCTGGGAAATAATAACGAACGAATGGCGAAATACCGTAGTTCCATACGTTGTCTCCATCTCCGCTAACCGTTTGTAATCCTAATGCTGCTTGCGCACCAATAGCAATTCCGTCAGAGATAAAATAACCAGCACGCGGGTTCAATTGGATGTTGAAGCTTTCGCCTTCAAAGCTATAGCCAAGGCTTCCAACAGATCCACCTACCATCCAGTTGCCTTGACGAATAGGTTCCATGCCTACATTTTCAGAAGTTTGAGGTATGGTTTCAATACGCTGAGCATATGATCCTAACGCTACAGCAATTGTAAGTAATCCAGATAATAAAACTTTTTTCATAATATACAAATTTAGTTACGATTCACATGTGTGCAACTATTATGCCATAGTATGCATCACTTCTTTCTAAAAGGAATAATTAACCTAATAGTGAAATAAAAAAACAGGTATTTATTGAAATTTTTCGGAAGTTAATCCAGTTTATTTAACTGTTGTGTTAAATCACCAATGCTTGTATGTATTTGATCCACTTGAATTTGAGATTGTTCATAAAATGGTGACCTTTCTGCCAATTTTTCTGTAATGAATTCCAGTAGTTCATTACCAGTCAATCCTTTCAAAGCAGGCCTCTTTGCTACATCAGAAGCATTGAGACGAGCCCAAAGTGATTTTGGACTATGTTTCAAATATACAGCCGTACCATGTGTCAAAAGCCAATCCATGTTGTCATAAAAGCAGGGTGTGCCACCGCCTGTCGAGATCAGCGTATCCTGAAGATTGTGCTCCTTCAATACTTGACTTTCTAATTTCCTAAAATCCTCTTCCCCATGAAGAGAAAAATATCGTGGTATGGTCATGCCAATGCGTTGCACCAATACCTCATCTAGATCTATAAAAGTGCGGTCAAGCGCTTTGGCTAATTTTTTGCCCCAGGTCGTTTTTCCACTCCCCATAAAGCCTACAATGAAAATCGGTTTTGACATGCTTAGTTTGCCGTAGGTGTAAATTGTTTATTGAGAAATTGGGATTCTAAATGTTCCTTACTAGGGAAAGTATGTTTGGACCACTTCTTAATCACGGTTCCGTTTTGCATCAGCATTACGCCAGGATTGGAGCGTACCATGCTTTTTAAGGGTACTAAATCGGCGTTGAAACTTTCCAAAACTAAGTTTAACTGATCGTTTATAAAATTTACATTTTGCGATGAGCTCGCGGTAAGTAATACTGCCCGGATTGGATAATCTTCAGATACTTCGCGAATGGTCGTATTAATCCGATCAAGTGCTAAAAGATCGACAGAAGATAATTTGGTAACATCAGTGCTCACCACGACGAAGTTAAAATAAGGATTGGTCAAAATTTCTTGCGTAACATCGTTGCCCTCTGCATCACTTATAATCAAATCAGCAATCGCTGGTTCAAAACCTTTTTTAATCAACGTGGATTTAGGATCGCCAATGATCTCCCAATTTTCATCTTCCCAGATTTTTTCGTTCATATAAACTTCATCGCTGACGGTTTTGGATTCTCCAGTACTTTTATTTTTCAACGTATAAATATGTTCGTAAACATCTGGTTCGGCATCCTCGGGAATCTCCATTTGCTGCGGTAGATTATTACCTTCACGGTATGGCAGGAAATCTATTATTGGTAGAAAATTCATTGTATAAATCCCCGCACCGAAAGATACTATTATGATGAGGATCGTAAGAAGGTTATTGCTAAATCTACTTTTAATCAACGGCTTTATCTGATGCCTGAATCGTACAATTATCAAAATTAACCCCAGCAAGACAAGATCTTTAAGGAAAGATTGCCATGGCGTTAATGGAATGGCATCGCCAAAACAACCGCACGAACTGACCACTTCAAAAAATGCTGAATAAAACGTGAGAAAGGTGAAGAAGATAGTTAGAAGCAGTAAACCCCAGCTGACTTTATTGCGAGCCAACCCTAACAGTAGCAATGCTCCTAGTATGATTTCGAAAGCACAAATGACGATTGCAATCCAAGTACTGTATTCATCCAGCATAGATAGATTGAACACCTTAAAATATTCTTCCAATTTGTAGCCAAAGCCTTTTGGATCATTCGCTTTTATCAGTCCAGAAAAGATAAATAGACATCCTACCAAAAAACGGGATATTGTTAATGCCCAATTTGGACGCTTTTGGTGTGATGCTGAAGAAGTATACATCGTAGTCGAGTTCATCATTACAATGATTTAGAAGGTAAATCTAATTTAATTAACGCAAATACGGCATAGTTGAGCATATCCTGGTAATTGGCTTGCAAACCTTCGGATACCAAAGTTTGCCCGTTATTATCTTCAATTTGCTTGACGCGATGTAGTTTGGTGAGGATCAAGTCCGTCAAAGAAGATAGCCGCATATCTCGCCAAGCTTCACCATAATCATGGTTTTTGGCCAACATGAGTTCACGCGTTTGTCGGATTTTTTCATCATACTTACGTTCCGTCTCGCGGGCGTCTAAATCAAGATTTCCGGCAACACCCAGATCCAGTTGGATCATCGCGATCACACAATAATTGACGATCCCTACATACTCATCCACCACACCTTCGCCTACCTTCGAAACTTGCTTTTCCTCTAACGTTCGTATGCGCTGTGCTTTTATAAAAATCTGATCGGTAATCGAAGTTGGGCGCATGACGCGCCACGAAGTCCCGTAATCAATCGTTTTTTTTATAAATAATGTGCGGCAATGATCTATGATCTGATTGTACTCGATGCTTGTGTCCATATGTTATGTTCGCTACTGATAAGCGTTATACAAAAGTAAGAAACAATATACGAATAGTATTTATTCTCTCACAAAGGATTTCGTGCTCAGACAGCGTCGATTTGCACTGTCGAAGCTTAATCTTCTGGAAATAATTATCTTCGTAAGATGCTGCGTTAACATGAAGCCCTCGTGTGGCAAAAAGAGCTGTTAACTTGCATAGATTTGTTACAAAAATACAGACATTACTACATGAATATACAAAAGCCGGAGATACGCAATGTAGAAATCGTGCGTTATGTGATGCCATTTCGCGAAGGTGGATCGCTACCCGCGCTGGTAGATGCCGATGACGATTTCAGCTACGTTATAAAGTTTCGCGGAGCGGGGCAAGGCAAACGAGTATTAGTGGCCGAGCTTATTGTTGGCGAAATCACGCGTTGGCTGGGATTAAGAATGCCAGAAATGGTATTTGCAGAATTACACGAAGCATTTGGCCGAACCGAACCAGACGAAGAAATTCAAGACCTTTTGAAGTTCAGCGTCGGTAAAAATCTTGGTGTACATTATTTGAACGGTGCAATCACTTTTGATCCTAATGTGGAGCAGGTTTCAGAAGAGGAAGCCTCAAAAATTGTTTGGCTCGACGCCCTTACTATGAATGTGGATCGTACCGTGCGCAATACCAACATGCTTGTGTGGCATCACGAGCTATGGCTAATAGATCATGGTGCATCACTTTATTTTCATCACAACTGGGATCACTGGGAAGATCAAGTCGCCAAACCTTTTGTACAAATCAAAGATCACGTACTCCTACGATATGCCACGCAGGTACAGCAGGTAGATCAGCAATTTCGCGATCTATTTACCGAAGACAATCTTTGGAAAATACTCTCTGCCGTACCAGACGAATGGCTGGAGGAAACAGGGCGAACCGCTTCGGCAGATGAAGTGAGGCAGGTGTACGTCACTTTTTTAGTGCAAAGAGCAAAACAATCGGCTGTATTTTTGAAACAAATTGAGCAAGCGCGTGAAGGTAGAATATGAGTATTCGATAATTCGTTTTGTACCCAGGGTAGAGCGCGAAGAATTTATTAATGTAGGCATTTTGTTGTATTGCAAACGTAAGCGCTATGCACAAATCCGATGGGCAGTAGATGATACAAAATGTAAATGCATATGTTTGGAAGCGGATATCGCACATTTGAAGGCGCATCTCACTTCATTACAGAAAATTTGTGCGGGCGATCGCGATGCCGGACAATTAGCTCAACTGGAACAAGCCGAGCGTGTGCGCTGGATTACTGCCAATCGTAGCACATGGATACAGTGCGCGCCAGTACATGTAGGATTATCAAGCGATCCGGCGGAGACTTTACAGCAGTTATTTAATCGATTAGTTCTATAAGGATCATAGATTAAAAAGGTATATTTGTGTAGTTAAGATCAGGGAAATGGAAGAGGAATTTTATCAGCACTTATTTGTTAAACAGCAAGAAGCGCAAAACATGCCAAGCAATGTGCGGATCTGGGAGTGGGCGCGAGATATCTTTCGATTGCTCTTTCCAGAGCGAAATCCAAAGAGAATGCATTCTCTAGCGGTGTTGAAAGCTCACTTCAAACAATTAGAAAATGAGTTTTTCGATATTTTACATGGCAGCAAAGAATGTGGAAACTGTGATCATCAGGCTATTGTGTCCAAATTCTTTGATAGCTTACCAAAGCTGTATGACCTCATGCTTACCGATGCGCAAGCTATCTTGGATGGCGATCCTGCAGCTCAGAACTTGCACGAAGTGGTACGCACTTATCCTGGCTTTTTGGCAATGTGTATGTACCGCATGGCACATCAGTTGTGGTTGTATGATTTACCTTTGATTCCAAGAATTTTGACCGAATATGCACACGAACGTACCGGAATCGACATTCATCCAGGTGCGACTATTGGTGAGTATCTTCACATAGATCATGGTACGGGCCTTGTTATCGGTGAAACCACAGTCATTGGCAATCATGTCAAATTATATCAAGGCGTAACCTTGGGCGCATTGAGTGTAGAAAAAGTGCTCGCAGGCAAACAACGCCATCCGATCATTGAAGATCATGTTATAATATATGCTGGTGCGACGATTTTAGGTGGAGATACGCGTGTCGGACATCACTCTGTAGTAGGCGGCAATGTGTGGCTTACGAGCAGTATAGAGCCGTATACCACAGTATATCATCAACCAAATATGAAATTTTTTGACTCCAAACCGATTTTATAATGGGTTCTATTATTGAAACAATTGGTAACACGCCACTCGTAAAGCTCACTGCATTTCATAGCAATCCAGAGGTACATATTTACGCCAAGATGGAAGGCAACAATCCCGCAGGATCGGTCAAAGATAGGGCAGCGCTCAATATGATTCGTTCGGCATTAGAGCGCGGCGATATTTCGGAAGGCTCTACATTGATAGAAGCGACTAGTGGCAATACAGGCATTGCCCTCGCTATGATTGCTGCTATGTACAAGGTGCCGATCGAATTGGTCATGCCATCGACTTCCACACGCGAGCGTGTGCTCACTATGGAAGCCTTTGGTGCAAAGGTCATCTTGATGGATTCTATGGAGGCAAGTCGTGATTATGCAGAAGAGAAGGCTCAGCAATCGAATTATTTTATGCTGAACCAATTTGCTAATGAGGATAATTATAAAGCACACTATCAAACAACTGGACCAGAAATTTGGAAAGATACCAACGGACAGATTACACATTTTGTGAGCGCTATGGGCACGACTGGTACTATCATGGGCTGTTCACGATTCTTCAAAGAAAAGAATCCGGATATTCAGATTATTGGTTGCCAACCAACTGATGGTTCGTCTATTCCGGGGATTCGCCGATGGCCACAAGAATATTTGCCCAAAATATTTGATGCATCGCGAGTAGATCGAATTATCGACGTCGATCAAGCGGACGCCACGAGGCGTACACGCGAATTAGTGGCAAATGAGGGAGTGTTTGTGGGTATGAGTACAGGTGGCGCATTTCATGCCGCTTTGCAAGTCGCTCACGAAATCGATCGTGGTGTTATCGTGTTTATCGCATGCGATAGAGGTGATCGTTATCTCAGCTCGGAACTATTTAACGTATAAAAAAAGAGCTATATAGCTCTTTTTTTATTTTGTTTCTTTCGACCATATTTCATGAATATCATCTCCCTTGGAGCTCATACCCTGATGATGCCAAGCTCCGTCCTTTATTTCTCCATCAAACTTTAAGGAAGAACCTACGCGCGTATTGTCGCGGGAGAAAAACATCAGATGCTCGGTGTACTTTTTATTCTGAAATGTATATTGGCCTCCGCCAGTGCCATAGAACCCTGCTTGTGCGGGATTGATGGCCAACCATTGAAAATGACCATCTACCAACAGTTTGATTGTCTTGCGATCTCCCAGTTTCATCGTTGTCATTTCACCATCTTGCTGCCTTCCAGTAATGCGCCAAAGGCCATCCAATGGAGCAGCTTTATTAGTTTGCTTTGTCCAGATATTATTGGATTGATCTTTTAGATTTTCACCTTCCCATTTTATTTCATAGCGAACGGTTTTACCAACCGATGATGAGTCTATATCATTGTATTCAGTTTGTACGCTAATTGTGTTGCCATCGAGGGAGAACGGACCGCCTGTAGTGGATAGGTATTGTTTATCTGTGTAATGAATCATTGAACTGTATCCATCTACGAATAGCCATAAGACGTGTGCATCACCTTTTTCCATTTTATATACACCTCGCAAACGATCGTGTTGAGCATAAATACTAGTCGTGCCAACAAGTAGTAAATAAAAGCTTAGCAAGTATTTTGTCATATCAGCTGAATATTAGTGGAACAAAATAATAACAATACAGAACTTTAAAAGTTTGAATAGTAAAGCTATTAGGATTCTATAACGAAAGTGACTAGCAAACGGTTTGCGTTTTCTAATTTTGGCTTATTATTTGGTGATGGAGTTTTGTATGAGGATGATAAAACACTTGTACGTACATTTAATTAACCCACATGATTTTCATACAAGACAGTCAGACGCACTACGTCACGCACCCTGCAATTGGCGAAAAAGCAAAGGAGCTCTTCAAGTTGCAACAATTTGATGTAAATGTGCCTCGGTGGGTAGTGCTTCCGGCAGATTTTATGGCCGAAGCATTTAAAAATCTATCCTCACTTTCCAATACAGGAGATTTGATACGAGCGTTGGATAGTTACGTTTTCCCTCCTTCAGTCGAAGCAGAGCTAGCTCTCTTATTTCCTGCAGATACGCATTTCATGGTACGCCCTTCTGCGTGGATCGAGAAGGGACATGAAACTGCATTTGATAATCAATTTGAAAGTTTTGCAATCGTTCCTCGTGCTGAAGTTTTACAAAAAATTAAAGCCGTATGGCGCTCGATCTTCTCGGATGAAATATTGTCTTATCGCGCTACGCACCGCTTAGCTCCCAATTTGGGGATTGCTGTGATTATCCAAAAGGTCGTAAATGCCCACGCTTCCGGTTTGGCTTTCGGACTTCATCCGACTCGCGGCAGTCGCAAAGAAAAATTAATCTCGGCCGTTTTCGGAATAAGCGGATATGCCGAAAATACGCAGACAGACACGTATATCCTCGCATCAGGAGGGATAGATCGCCAAATTGAGCGTAAAAGAGAGCGCGCAGTTATTCAGCCAGATGGCAGCATTGATATGGAGCAGGTGCCACGTATACATCAGCATGACCAAGCCGTAGCAGATGAACACCTCGTGACATTATCACAACTGCTCGATGATCTGCGGATGGAGAATCAACAATTCTATCAGCTCGAATTTGCGATACATGACGAACATCTCCACATCTTGCAAGCGCAGCCAATTTACCGTTTAGACGAGTTAAAAGATACCTCAGGAGAGTATACTATTTGGGACAATTCCAACTTTTCGCAAAACTTTGGCGGAGTAATCACGCCTTTAACATTCTCTTGTGTCAAAACCTATATGGAAGCGCATCAAAAAAATCGAGCTTCATTCTTTGGTGCATCCAAAAGAATGATTAAGCGATACAATGCGTTTTTTTCTACTAGTGTCGGACTAATTCAAGGTCGGTTGTATAGTAATGTGCGCGTACAGCAAACTTTGGATGCCATGCTGCCTGAAAATCGAGTGAATGTGCACTTTGTGCCAAAAGTACAGCAGACCACGTACCGTTTTGATACTTCTGATGTCTATAAAGGATCGACCAATGAAGCTTGGTGGAATATGGTGCTATTAACCGGGAAGATGTATAAGCGATATCGTGCTTTGCACCGCAAAGTTGGAGAGTTCAGGAAGTACTCCGAAAAGACGCTTCATCGGTATCAGTATATGGACTGGCAGACAAAAAGCGCTCATGAACTCATGCAGTTGTATTTACAGTTAGAACGCACTGTGTTGACTAGATGGAACATACCGTTTCAGACCGATTTCTTTTTTCAACTATACTTTGGTTGGTTGCAGCAACAAACCATGTCCTTGTCAATTGGTAATAAGCATAGCTTGGCAACTGATTTGTTATCAGATTCTAGTGCACTACCAAGCATGCAGCCACTACATCGCAGGGTAGAAATTGCACATAAAATCCAATCATCTGCCGTATTAAAGGCTCTGTTTGAAACAGAGCAAAAGCAGCAAATTTGGCACTTTATTCAACACGACACTCAAGAAGAAACCGTGGCCTTGCGGCATGTTATTGAAAAGTACTTTCTTGAAATTGATGGCTATGACGACATATTGCAAAGCTCGGCAATCAATCAGAAAGATCACGCTCCTCTTGAGCTGATCGCTACATTGCAAAGTTTTTTGCACCGGCATATAAGCGATCTGGATCATGCTAGACAGATAGAATCTCAGATCCAAACTAGCGCAGAAGAAAAGATGGAGCAACACCTGCGACGACGTCCGGCGAAAAGGTGGTGGTATCACAAAGTTTTGCATGATAGTCGCACCCTGCTTCGGATGAAGGAAGAGTTCGATTATGATTATAAGAAATTTTGTAACGTCGTTTTAAGGATGTTTTCAGCAATAGGCCGACGATTAGCGGAAGAGGGAATATTAGAGTTTGAAAGCGATATTCATTTTTTGAGTAAGGAAGAGATTTTTGACTTTATCGAAGGCAGAAGTATCACAACTGATATTAATGCGCTTGTAGGTGTTCGAAAAGAAGAATACGAAAGGTTTCAAATATCACCGCCTATTGCAAGTCAGATTGCGACATATGGCATACCGTATCAAAGCAATGATTTCTCTGTTTTCGAAAACGAAGCGAATTACTCGGAAAGGATACAAGGTTTAGTAGCCTGTCTTGGCAAAGTTCAAGGTGTTGTTCGTGTATGGGATAGTCAGGAAACTTTTGTATTGGCCGAAGGAGAGATTTTAGTGACACAATGTGCTAACGTGCAGTTGGAAAAACACCTCGTGTCAGCAGCTGCATTATTGATACAACGAGGGACGATTTGGAATCCACTTTGCCTTTTGGCTCGGCAAATGAATGTACCAACAATAGTATCGATTGAAGGATTACTGGATGAGTTGAGCGATGGAGATGTTATTGAAGTAGATGCTATCACAGGCGAAGTTCGAAAGCTATAACAGTAGCGCTTAATAAAATAAATAAGAGAGGGCCTATTTTATAAAATAGGCCCTCTCTTATTTATTCGTTATCTTGTTTTTCAATTTTTTCTCTTTGGCCCGTATCTGGGTCGTATTCGTACTCCGTTTGTTCGATAACCACCGCGAATGATGAAGGTTGGATACCATTGCCATAACGTATGGCATACCGTTTTGTAAACTCCGCTCCAAAAAAGATAATCGCAGAAGTATAATACACCCAACTTAATAAAATAATGATCGAGCCAGCAGCACCAAATGCACTGGCGGTCGCATTATTAGTTAGGTACATAGAAATACCCCATTTACCAAGCATAAATAATAATGCAGTAAAAATCGCACCGCCCAAGATATCTTTGAATCGCACTTTCGCATCAGGGAGTACAGAAAAAATAAATCCAAACAAGGTGGCTATTACTACAAATGTTACAGCGGTATTCACCCACGAAATCAGATCAATATTTATCCAAGAGAAAGTATTGCCAATCTCGGTAGATAATAGGCCTATGATACTACTGAGGATTAAAGAAGCCATTAGCAAAAAGGCTAACCCCAAAATCATAGAAAATGAAAGTAATCGATTCACAATCATCTTTAACCACCCTTTTTTTGGTTTTGGTTTTACATTCCAGATCGTGTTTATAGATTGTTGTATGTTGACGAATATCGTAGTAGAAGTGAAGATTAATGTTCCTATACCGATGACAAACCCGATATTTGATTTCGAATCTTCAGATATTTTCTGAATAGCAGACTCTAACATCACGGCTATATCGGCGCCAAATAATGCAGTAAGCTCCTCCATCACTTCGCTTTGTGCACCATCGCTACCACCGATCTGATTTCCGTAAAAGAAGCCAAGTGTCCAAATCAGGATCATGACCAATGGACCTATAGAAAACACGGTGTAATACGAAAGTGCTGCACTCATCTTTAAACAATCGTGCTCCACAAAACCCATAGCAGCATCGTACACTAACTTGAAATACTCTTTAATTTTTTGCAACATAAACCTGAAGATTTAATAATTATATTTTGACTAGATCAGGTTATTAAGGTGCGCACAAGCTATTCTTCGCTAGCATAGATTTTTTCTATTAATTTGTCATTTTTCTCCAAGATCACTTTGCGTCTTAAACTCAGTTTTGGTGTTAGTTCGCCATTGTCTATGGTCCACTCTTCAGGGAGTAATTCGATTTTTTTAACCTTTTCCCATTTACCAAACTTCGTCATAGCACTATCTACAATTTGATCGTATTTTTCAAGAACTTCCTTTTGGCCTATCAACTCTTCTCTGGATGAGAAAGAAATATTTTTATGTTTAGCCCATTTTTCAAGGTCTTCAAAATTTGGAATTATCAATGCACTCGGAAAGCGTCTGTTTTCCCCAATGACCATTACCTGACCAATAAACGGAGATTCCATTAATTTGTTTTCCATCACTTGTGGAGCCACATATTTCCCACCAGCGGTTTTGAACATTTCCTTCTTGCGATCCGTTATACGTAAAAAGCCGTCAGAGGTCAGCTCACCAATGTCGCCTGTATGGAAAAAACCTTGCTCATCGAATACTTCGGCTGTCGCTTTCTCATTCTTATAATATCCTTTAGAAATACTTGGCCCTTTTACTAAAATCTCTCCATCTTCGGCGATTTTGACATCGAGATTGCTTAGTACCTTGCCGACAGAGCCAAATTTAACGCCAGTGTCCTTCATAGAATTGACAGAGATCACGGGCGATGTTTCTGTAAGTCCGTATCCCTCAAGTACTCGGATATTGGCCGCCCAAAATACGCGCGCCAATCGCTCTTGCAATGCTGCGCCACCAGATATAATGAATTTTACTTCTCCACCTAAAGCATCTTTCCATTTAGAAAAAATCAACTTACGAGCGATACCAAGTCGGAAATTATACCACATTGAATTTTTAGCCGGCTCTTGGTATTGATGACCCAATTCTAACGCCCAGAAAAATAATGCTTTTTTAACCCCAGTGAGGCTTTTTCCTTTAGCGACAATCTTATCATATACCTTTTCTAGCACGCGAGGGACGGTGGTGAAAAATTGTGGTTTTACTTCGTTTATATCAACCACGATATTATCTAGGCTCTCTGCGTACCATATCTGTATGCCGCGAGAAAAATAGAGATAAACTACCATACGCTCAAAAATGTGCGATAGCGGCAAAAAGCTGATGGATTTCTTGCAGTCATCAGGTACGAGATGTTGACAGCCTTTGACATTGCTAATAATATTCTTGTGAGATAGATAAACACCTTTTGGTGTACCCGTGGTTCCAGAAGTATAGATTAAGGTAAGCAAGTCTTCTTCATCGACCGCCTCGTTGTAAGGGCGAAGGTCTATTTCCTGTTGTCTACCCAGGGCGATTAGATCGTTCAGTGTAGTATTATTAGGAATGTCATCTATCGTGTAAAGATCGACAGACAAATTTTCATCTTTGATAGCTTCCTCAATCTTCACTAACAAATCATTATTGCTAACAAATAAGATCTTGACCTCAGAATCTTTAATGATGAAGGCGAGATCTTTGGGAGATAGGGTAGGATAGAACGGAACAATTGCAGCACCAATTTGATTTGATGCGAAATCAATCATATTCCATTCGGGTCTATTTCCAGACATCAAACCAATACGATCTCCTTTCTGCACGCCCTTCGCAATTAAAGCTTTGCTAATGGAATCCATGTCCTCGATAAACTCGGAAGTAGAGATTGTTTTCCAGGAATCACCTTTTTTACCACCTACCATGATCGGTTTTGCAAAATGATCACGGTAGTTGTGAATAATGTCAAAAATACGCTTAAATTCGCTCATGGCTGTGGGAAGTAAATTTTTGGTTTATAACAATTTGTGGCCTAAGTATGTTTACTAAGTTAGTGTTTTTTGCTTAAAAAAATAAAATTTAACATCAGTTAAAAGTGAAATAACGTTAAATTTGCATTCTTGTTTCAGAAACATTCGTATAATCGCAAAAACAATTAATATAGTACTTTACTATGAAATACATCACGAAATTTTATCTCTTATTAACATGCATATTTTTGTTTTCGGGCAGTACTTATGCTCAACTTAGAAGCCAACACGCTGCGGGTTTACGTTTTGGAAGCGCGACGGGTTTTAATTATCGGTACGCGTTGAATGATGTGAATGCTGTAGAAGGAATTTTGAGTGTACAAAGTAACTCCACATCGAGCCGATTTCGATTGGTCGGATTGTACCAGTATCACCAGCCTATTAACGAGGATTTTAGCTGGTACTGGGGATATGGTGGTAGTATTGGCTCATATACCACAAAAGCATTTCAATCACAACAACCAGATGGTACTGTGAATTTTCACGCACGCAACTCAGAATTGGCCTTGAGTGTAGATGGTATTGCTGGTGTAGAATACAATATTCCAACGACGCCCATAGCGGTTTCTTTAGATATTAAGCCTTATTTCGACTTTTTGCAATCATCTAGTTTTCGAATTATTGATACCTTCGGATTTTCGGTGCGGTATCAATTCTAATAAGTTACCTTCCTAATTGATTCTAATATCGTATAGCATGAAGCAAATTACATTTCTATGTATGCTCTTATTCCCGCTGATTTTCAACCCATCGCTTAGCGAAGCCCAATCATATGATATGTTTGTCGGTACGTACACTAGTGGAACAGGTAGCAAAGGCATTTATCGGTATAATTTCGACATTTCTTCAGGGGAAGCAAGGCCAATTTCGGTCATTGAAACACCGAATCCATCATTTCTGGCAAAATATGACAATCGCCTTTTAGCCGTTAACGAAGGTGAAGGTGAGCAAGCTACGCTGTCGCTTTTCGATATCTCGACAGGCAATGTCAAACTAATTGACAAGTCCACAACCTTGGGAGATCACCCTTGCCATGTGGCTTTTGATGCAGCAGGCAATATTGCATTAGTATCCAATTACTCTGGAGGTTCACTGGCCTTATTTAGCTTGACAGATAACCGCTCGAAATTAATTCTCCACGATCTTTTGGAGTACGAAGGTGGTGGTCCTAATGCAGATCGGCAGCAGCAAGCACATATTCATTCCACCTTTTTTAACGAAGGATTGGCATACGTTTCGGATTTGGGTAGCGACCAAATCCATATCTATAGTTTGAGTCATGATGGTACAGATCTCCGAAATGGTGCCTTGACGTTGAATGAACAAGCCAGCATCTATACTATTAAAGGCGGTGGAGCTCGGCATTTGGCTTTTAGCGCTGATGGCTTGACTTTGTATAGCTTGCAAGAATTAACCGGGCAGATCGCGGTATTCCGTAAGGAAAACGACGAATGGCTCTTGAAACAGATTGTTTCCTTGTATGGTGATGGTTTTGAAGGAAGACAAGGTGGGGCAGACGTGAAGATTTCGCCAGATGGTGGAAGTCTGTACGCGACCAATCGCGGGGATGCCAACCTTATCTTACACTACGCCGTACTGCCAAATGGTTTGCTAGAATGGCAAAATAAATATAGTGTACAAGGAGCCGGACCACGCAATTTTGCGATCACGCCAGATGGCGGATATGTATTAGTTGCTAATCAAGATACCAATCGTATTGTCGTCTTTAAACGTGATGCATTCACGGGAGATTTGGAAGATACAGGGAAGCATATTGAAGTACCAGCACCAGTGTGTGTCATTTTTTAACGATGCGCTATTTAAGGTTTGATTTGTAAATGATCTAACCGTTTTCCGAATAGTTGTTTTTCGGCAACTTTTGAAAAGCCTGTACGTATGTAGAGGCTTTTCGCTTTAGGGTTTTCTTGATCTACTAGCAGACCGATTGTAGCATGCTGCCTGTGTACGTACTCATCAATAATATGGACGAGTAATTGTTTTCCAATACCCAAACCTTGTGCTTGTGATGCTACCGCAATCGTATCAAGATAGATTTCTCCAGATTCCGTTTCGTCATGTACGACAGGGTAGTGCTGAAATCGTGTTGCAATGTAGTTCAGTACAGGCTTTCTCAACATTACTAAATTCGCACCATCATACAACGAAGCATGTCCCAAGATGGCTCCATTAAGTTCGGCAACCCAGATGTGTTGATAGGAATATTGATTGTCTTGTTGAGCTATACAATGCGTAAGAAATGCGATCGCTTGAGCGCTGTCCTGACGTCCAATCAATTCATAAACGATATCTTCCATCGCTAGCATTAGGAGGGGAGCTAGGCGTGTGGCATCATCAGGTGTAGCTTTTCTAATCTGTGTGAGCATAGATGATCTTATTTATCTGAAATTTCTTTTCAACAAAAAATGCCGACATTTCATCAATGTCGGCATTTTATGACTGCTAGATAAAAGTTATCTGCTTATTTATCTAATTTTTCGAATTTATCGTAGTCAATTTTTTTCGACTTCAGTTTGATTATACCTTTTAGGTGATCAAAAACCTTTAATGCTTTAGCTTCTTCAAACAAGCGGTTGGCTTGTTCTCTGTCTTGCAACAACTGCATCGCAAATTGGTTCAATTGCTCATCTGTAGGCTCTTCGTTGATGTTGTACATCTTGATTTGCGAATAGATACGCTCTTTTGCCAAGTTGACCACTTCGTCGTATTTTACTTCTAAGTTATTAGCTGTTACAATGCGATTCTCGATTAGAGTCCATTTCAGGTTTTTCAAGAAATCAGCAAATCCTTCTTCCAACTCTTCATCAGAAATTTCTGGGTTGGTAGCTTTCAGCCAACGTTTCAAGAATGGTTCTGGGAAAGTAGCTTCTACTTTATCCATTCCGAAGGTATAAATATCGTTGCGCAACTTTTGGTCAGAATTCTGCTTGAACAAGTTTTCAACTTCTTCTTTCACTTTCGCTAAGAATTGCTCTTCTGTGGTTACTTCGCCAGCAGGGAAAAGCTTATTGAAAAATTCTTCGTTCAATTCTGCTTCTTCCAGACGATTGATATTCTTTACCGTCAATTCGAATTCTGTTACATCCAAAGCAGTTGCTTCGTCTTCTGTAACACCTAGCAAGCGCGCAATATCGGCCACTTTAAATGCTTTTTTGATATCGAATTTAACGGCATCGTCTTTTTTCAATCCGATGAAAGATTTTTTGATTGCTGCGTTTTCTACCAAATCAGTACGTACCGAAGTTGTTTTTTCGATGCCATCTTCTTTGTTTTGCTTTAATGTAGCATACAATACATCACCTTCTTCAGATACTTCAGGATTGATCATCTTACCGTAGCTTCTGCGTAAGTTTTTCACGCGCTCTTCCAACGTAGCTTTGTCCGCTTCGATATCATAAGCGACAAATTCAGTCTCTGCCGAGAAAGGTACATCGAAAGCTGGTGCTAGGCCGATTTCATATTGGAACGAAAAAGCATCGTTGAAATCCCAGTTGTATTGGGTAGATTCTTCCTCATCTTTTGGAAGAGGTTGTCCTAATACTTCCAGCTTTTGCTCGGAGATATAGTTAGAAATTTGATCACTTACCAAACGATTGACTTCGTCAAACAAAATTGATTTACCGTACGTACGTTTGATGTGACTTGTAGGAACCATTCCAGGACGGAATCCTGGTAGCTTTGCTTTTTTAGCCTGATCTTTAATGGCCTTATCTACTTGAGGGTTATAATCCTCAGGCGCCAACTCAACTGTAATACTGGCGTTGATGTCGTCTATTTTCTGGTGTGAAATATTCATACTCTTTTTTGTTGCGTAGTTTTTAAAATCGCATTAATAAAAAAATCCTCCCGATGTCTATTGGTCGGGAGGATTTTGAGTGCGGAAGAAGGGACTCGAACCCCCACGCCTTGCGGCGCCAGATCCTAAGTCTGGTGCGGCTACCAATTACGCCACTTCCGCAGTTAGGATTTTTTTATTGTGCCACAAAGATAGGATGCGGATTGATATTTGTCAAGTGTTTTCGTGTATTTTTTTGATAAAAGTGGCAATATCATTTGTAAATACGTAGTAATGATGTGCTTAAATTTTTACCCTAGCTGTCCGGAAAAATAACAGGAGCGACATCTTGGTTCATAACTCTCTTTTTCGCCCAACATTACGCGTTCTTCGCGGTCGTTGAGTCGGTACGAATATGCTGCAGGCGCCCCACATCGTACGCATACGGCATGTACTTTGGTGACGTGCTCAGCAATCGCCATCAAAGCCGGTATTGGTCCAAAAGGCTGCGCTTTGAAATCCATATCCAAGCCAGCAACGACCACGCGAATGCCTCTGTTTGCCAGTTGCACACACACATGAGGCAATTCTTCATCAAAAAACTGTGCTTCGTCAATCCCGACGACCTTCGTCTCAGCACTGAGTAGCAATATGGCAGAAGAATGCGCAACTGGTGTAGATGGTATGCTATTGCTATTATGCGACACGATAAACTGCTCGTCGTAGCGTACATCAACCTCCGGTTTGAAGATTTCTACGGGCAACTTAGCGAATTTTGCTCGTCGTAATCTACGAATCAATTCTTCCGTCTTGCCCGAAAACATAGAGCCCGTAATTACTTCAATACTTCCGATAGGAGAAGTACGTTGTTGCGTGAAATTATGTTCAGAGAAAAGCATCATGTATCGAGCCTGTTTTATTTATTGTATGTGCTGTTTGTGTATGCAAACCAGTGTGCTAATATCGAAATTAAATGTTATTTTTGACGAACAGGAACGGGCTGGGATGGACAAGCATGTCAGTCTCAGTTTTTTAATTTTTGCCTAAACTTTTTGGCAGTTGTGCCTGTTACCAAATAGGTATATATTTATCACATAAAATATTTCGTATATGTCGTATTCAGAGAACGATATGCTAGTAAAGGCGGGTGATTTACTCGTTGAGATCAACGAAGAATATGCTGCAGTACAGGAGCAAGAAGGACAGCTTGCTGCAGTACAATTAGGGATGTTAGCAGCTAAGTCCAAGTTTTTGGCAGCACATTTTGAGCTTTTAGGTCAATTCACTGCTAAGCAACCCGATTTAGGATCAGATGCCGTACAAATGCAGGCTGAGGGTACGGGTGAGATTATCTTTACACCAGCTACAGCCACAGAAAATTCTTCGGAGACGGCCCCACAAAATACGCAGGAGCATGAAGAAACGGAAGTGAGTAATACGCAAGAATTTCGTACTGATGCAGCATCAGATCCAGAACCGGTGAAAGACGAACCAGTAGAAGAAGATGTTGAAGAGCCAGAGACGGAATATGATCAGCAGGAAATAGAAGAACCAGAGGCAGATGAACAACAGCAGGAACCGACGAGCTCAGATAGAGAAACGATAAATACGCCATCTGTAGAGCGCCAGACCGAATCAGAATCATCAGTTAGTAATTGGCGAGCAAGCGCTGATGAAGAGCGTGCAACAGAATCGGTCAGAGAAGAGAATGCAGTTGTTAATTCGGTAGTAGAAGAAAGCCGAACTATAGAACTCAATCAGCCGCAGGATAGTCAGGAAACAACAACTAATACTAGCCGTCCGCTTACCTTGAATGAGATGATTCAGCAGCAAAGACGTGCTGGCTTAACTAATGCAAACCAGTTCAAAACGCCAGCTACCAAAACAGAGCAAATCATCGATCTTAAGTCTGCAGTGAGTTTGAATGATAAGCTATTGTTTATCAAAGATTTATTTAATGGGTACAGTCTGGCATACACCGAAGCTATTGAACTGCTAAATCGCTTTGATAATATGGCGGAAGCAGACGCATTCTTACAAGCTAATTATTCCTTGAAAAATAATTGGGCTTCTAAGCCGCAAACAGTAGAGAAGCTGTATCAAATCTTACAAAAGAAGTTTGCGTAAGCACTACGCGTAATCATATAATTAGTATTAGCGGAGGTCAAATTGAACCCAGTCTTGGCCCTGATGACCATAGATGAAGTACTTCGATTGTACGATCTCCGCAAATACTTCTACTTGTTTCAAAAAGCCGTTAGCAGAGGTATCCTCCAATACTTCATGCTGTATGACGTAAATTTCGTTATTGACGGCAGCGGGCGATTGTGCGAGAGCGTCGTCTTGCAGTACCACAGGAAGATCGGAATACAATTGCTCGTCGCGCTGCACCACGATTATTTTTTCGGCATGGCGAATGTCTGTGATGGATTGCCAAATGCCACCGCCGATTTCCAATGCTTCCTGAGTTAGTGCACTAAAATCTTGAGAGAGTTCACGAATATTACTTACCAATGTGACACGAGGCCGCGATTCGATCGAAATGAATTTAAGCTTGTGATATACAATATCGATTTCTTCTTCCAATCTTTCGAACGATGGTGTGTCCGTAACTTTTAATGTTTGTAGTAATTTTTGGTATTCGCGCTCTTTCTCCATAGTGGCTTGTATTCCGAATTTTGCCAAAGGTACAGAAGCGATTTTAAAAAGTGAGAAAACAACTACTCATTGGTGTGATTTTTGATATTTTTGAGACAGCATTATTAATAGAAAGAGAGCTATGTTTGACAAACTATTTCAAGCGCAACAAAAGGCCCAAGAGATCAAAGCCCGGTTAGATAATATATCGGTGTATGGTGAGGCAGAAGGTGGTAAGATCAAGGTGATGGCGACAGCCAATAAAGAATTAAAAGAAATAGCCATTGATCCTATCTATATGGAAAATGTGGATCGCGAACAGTTAGAAGAGTTATTAGTTGTAGCGATTAACAAAGCATTGGTTCAAGCAGAGCAAATTAGTCAGGGAGAAATGCAGGCCGCTACGCAAGATGTTTTGGGCAACCTTGGCGGATTAGGAGATCTATTTGGAAAAGGATAATGTTTTTAAGCCATTTAATAACAGCGTAAAGACCAAAAGAAATAAACAAGAGAGATGAAAGTAACCTATTATGGACAATCCTGTGTAGAATTTGACTTCAACGGTACAAAGGTATTATTAGATCCTTTTATATCACATAATCCATTAGCAAAAGAAATCGATATTGATCGTATCAAGCCAGATTACATTTTTTTAAGTCATGCGCACGGCGATCATGTGGCTGATATGGCACATATTCAAAAACAAAGTAATGCAACGGTAGCCGCCATTGTAGAGACGGCTGCTTGGGTCAAGTCTCAAGGTGTGCCAGATGATAAAGTGATCGATTTTAATTTTGGAGGTACACTGCATTTGCCATTCGGAAAAGTGAAAATGGTGTATGCCTTACATACCAACAGTGCGCCAGATGGAAAGTACGCTGGCGTGGCTGCGGGCTTCGTTTTTTTGTGGGCGACAAAAAGATTTATTTCGCTGGTGATACTGCTTTGACAATGGAAATGAAGTTGTTAGCTGATTTGGAGTTAGACTGGGCATTTCTGCCAATAGGTGGGCACTATACGATGGATGTAGACGATGCACTGCGAGCAGCTAATTTCATTCAATGCAAGAACGTAATCGGTATACATTACAATACATTCTCGCCCATCTCGATTGATCCAGAGAAGGCCGCATCAACATTCAGTGCGGATGGTAAGAAGCTTTATCTGCCATTGATTGGTGGTGACATATTATTGTAGTCAAGAACAACAGCGTAAGCGTATAGACAATAAAAGGGCGACATTGTGTTATGTCGCCCTTTTTGTATTGAAATCACTTGTGTATATTATCCTTGTTTGATATGGTATTCTACCAAATCATCGATAGGAGAGCGGAGGATCTTTCCGACAGTCATACCGTACTGTTTCGCTTTGTCGGCTAGTACATTTCTAAAATTATAACCAACCGAACCTATACAGTTAAAGGAGTACGATTGGTAATCGGGATATTTGCTGACAAGATTAGCAAAGAAGGCTTCGAAAGCATCATCCACAATAGATCTTGTGTATTGTATGTTTACATTATTGTCGTAAACGAACTTGCTAAAACTAGCACAGAAGCGGTTGGCTAATGGTTTAGTATACACATTGTCCATGATCTCATCGGGCGCATTTTGTACGTATTGAAAAATACTTCCGCAACATCTTTCGGCATCAAGCCCCGAATGAAATCCGTTAATAGTTTTTTTCCAATGTAGCTTCCGCTTCCTTCGTCGCCCAAGATATAGGCGGCTGAGTCGATATTGTGTGTGATCTTCGAACCATCGTAGATGCAGCTATTTGTACCTGTGCCTAAAATTGCGGCAAATCCGGCTTGGTCACCGAGCAGAGCACGAGCGGCAGCTAATAAATCATGACCGACTTCGACCTGAGATTGTGGAAATACCACTTGGATGGCTTCTTTTACAATGTTTGCTTTCTCTTCATTGTGCACACCAGCGCCATAGTAATAAACCTCATTGATCTCGTGAAAAGGAATATCATTAGGTAAACCTTTTTTTAAAGATGCAACAATGTAAGCACTGTCCACAAAGTAAGGGTTATATCCTTCTGTGTTGAAGTAAATTTTCTTTTTGGAGTCGTCTAACAAACACCAGTTCGTTTTGGTAGATCCGCCATCAGCAATAACAATCATTATATCGAAATTTTGATTTTTTATATTTGTGTTAGTAACCGTATACGCAATAAATTCACCATAGTAGATTTGTGCCTACATGAATGTTTTGCAAAATACATTATAAATCCCTAATTCAATAACGCTCCGGACAAATAAATGCCGACATCTCAATGCACAATGGATGGTGTTACAACAAAAACAGCCCTTAGGTTGATCTAAGGGCTGTTTTTGTTGTGGAAAAGAAAATCGTTACTTAGTGTATAAGTTACAATTTGGCTACGGCTTAATGGCTCGCTTCTACTTCAATTTTCTCCATATCAATACCCTGCTTTTTCAAGAAGCCTTTTACCATAATTGCAAAAATTATGATATATAGGAATCCAAAAACTGGAACAATGTACGAGTTGTGAATACCGATAATATCAGCCAACTTTCCTTGTATCGGAGGTAATATACCACCGCCTAAGATCATCATTACTAAGAATGCAGAACCTTGTTCAGTGTATTTTCCTAACCCAACAATTGAGAGACTGAATATAGAACCCCACATGATCGAACAAGCTAATCCACCGGCTAAGAAAGCGTAAATAGCGACTGTGCCAGCCGTAAGTAATCCAATAACCATTGCGATCAATCCGAATGATCCAAAAATGACTAGCGTACGAATAGGGCGATCTTTACTAAAGAAAAATGCAGCGATTTGAATGAATACGCAGATAACGTAGTAGTACAATACCGACATATCAAAGCCAGCTAAACTATTGACTCCGATAATCAACATAAAAGCGATAAGCGGTACGATAACGATCAACACCTTTTTTGTGTTTGTCATGAGGTTGAATGCACTTAAAGCTCCAGCCCAACGCCCGATCATCATACTACCCCAATACATCGAAATATAGG
The DNA here is from genome assembly GCF_001586775.1 of Sphingobacterium populi. GTDB lineage: Bacteria > Bacteroidota > Bacteroidia > Sphingobacteriales > Sphingobacteriaceae > Sphingobacterium > Sphingobacterium populi. Next base: position 86,851 of record NZ_LQXS01000002.1, read on the forward strand.
GTGTGATTTCCGAAGACTGTAAATTGCCGAATTCATCCAAAGTGAGCAATTCTCCTAAGTTACTACCTATTGCTACTTCAATACCAACGTAAAGAAACAGTGCCAGCATACCTAAAACCAATTGCGGATACTGCATGGCTCCCCAACCTTCTGGTTTTTTCTTAGCACGATTATAGGCAAACAATAATCCACCGACAATTACTACCAAGGCAGCAGATAACCACGCCATGCGTTTCAATTCTAATGGATGTCTCAGCGCTTCGATTTGTGCGTAAATTGATGTTTGCGTCGCTGCATCCATCGCCGCTTTTAATTGTTCCTGCAATGCTTCGATTTGCAAAGCGGGTTCGCTTTTGTAACTCAAAAATACCGGAGCAAAGGCGCAGAACAATAAAACTGTCATCACGATCAACGTTGTTCTAGCTTTATTGGCGGGCTCCATAGGCTCCAAGTTATATCCAGCTGGTACTTTCTTTGAAAAGTAAAATAAGGCAGCCGCCAGCAAGAATAATAAGCCGACGCCACTGTATAATATAACCACTTTGCTTAAAGGCAAATTAGCAATATCAGCATCAGATACCGTCTCAAATGTGCCAAACAGCGCAAATCCGATAACCAAAGGTCCAATTGTTGTTCCTAGTGAGTTGACCCCGCCACCTAGGTTAACGCGCGAAGCTCCTGTCTTCGGATCGCCTAAGGTTACGGCAAATGAATTCGCAGCGGTCTGTTGTAATGAGAATCCCAATGCTACAATAAATAGACCGATAAGCATGGCCGTGTACACATTGATCTCGACTGCGCCAATCATGGCAGCAGCACCTACCGCAGAAAATAATAGGCCGTATACAATACTGCGTTTGTAGCCCCATTTACCAACCAGATCTTTACCGGTAAGCGTACCAAAAATAAAAAGTAATAATGCCCCCGTGTAATAAGCGGAGTAATAAGCAAAGTCAATAAGTTGTGATTGAAACTGATCTAAACTGAAGTAATTCTTACAAAAGGGTATAAAAATGCTGTTACCAGCAGCAATAAATCCCCAGAAAAAAAACACTGTTATCAAAGTATACAGCGCAGGGTAGTTCGTTTGTATAGGTTTGTTGTTCATAATATTTTTTTGACGGTGATAAACATACGCATTAATTTGAGTTAATGCCAGATATTATTAAGAACATTCGATTTAGCAGTGCCAATAGGGTGCTTTTAGGGAGGTTGAACTAGTGGATGTTACAAAAAACATTTTTTTAATTTTGAAATAACGTTTCGATTGATTTTCTTTGTAGCAGTTCTAAGTTTATCCTTACTGGAAAAAGAAGCCTCAAACAGTTTCGTCCTTTCCAACGTTCTAGCAAAGAAAGAGTTTAAAAGTGTTATTGACGAAAGGGGATAAAATTCGATAATATAATCCTGTATTTTGTACATATAAATTAATGGAGATCAAAGAATTGAATACTAAGCTCGTGTCTGAATTGCGCGAGATAGCTAAAGTATTGGGGATCCCTGATACAGAAAAACTAAGAAAACAAGAGTTGATTGATCGTATTTCCGAAATTGCTGCAGATTCTAAAGATACTGCTCCGGCGCAAGATGAGGAATTGGAAGCTGCTGCTATAGAAACAGATACTACGCCGCGCCAGCGTAAGCGTACACGTACTGCCGGAGGAGTAGAACCCGTTTCTGTTGGGCGTCGTTCAGCAGATGATACAGTAGTAGTAGAGAGAGAGAGGCCTGCAGCATCCGAAAGACCTGCAGAATCCACCGCGGCTCCTGTAGAGCAACCTGCTGCTAAAGCTTCAACAACATCTACTGATTTCGATAATGTTATTGTGAACGAAGGTGTATTAGAGATCATGCCAGATGGTTATGGTTTTTTACGTTCTTCTGATTACAATTATCTAACATCTCCAGACGATATATACGTTTCGCAGTCGCAGATCAAGCTTTTTGGTTTAAAGACTGGTGATAATATTCGAGGCTCGATCCGCCCGCCAAAGGAAGGGGAAAAATATTTTCCACTGGTTCGTGTTGAGTCTATTAACGGGCAAAATCCGGCAGAAATCCGTGACCGAGTTCCTTTTGATTATCTAACCCCATTGTTTCCAGATGAAAAATTAAATCTAGATCTCGGAGTAGGAAACTATTCAACTCGGATTATGGATCTTTTCACCCCAATTGGTAAAGGGCAACGTGGATTGATCGTAGCACAACCCAAAACAGGTAAAACTAACTTGTTAAAAGAGGTTGCTAATGCGATCGCTAAAAATCATCCAGAAGTTTATTTGATTATTTTGTTGATCGATGAGCGTCCGGAAGAGGTGACAGACATGGCTAGAAGCGTACGTGCAGAGGTAATCTCTTCTACGTTCGACGAGCCTGCAGATCGCCATGTGAAGATTGCTAATATCGTATTAGAGAAAGCAAAACGCATGGTAGAGTGCGGTCACGATGTTGTGATTCTACTTGATTCTATTACACGTTTAGCACGTGCTTATAATACGGTTGCACCAGCTTCTGGTAAAATTTTATCTGGTGGTGTAGATGCCAACGCATTACACAAACCCAAAAGATTTTTTGGTGCAGCACGTAATATCGAAGATGGTGGCTCACTGACTATCCTTGCAACAGCATTGACTGATACAGGATCTAAAATGGATGAAGTCATCTTCGAAGAATTTAAAGGTACTGGTAATATGGAGTTGCAGCTTGATCGCAAGCTTTCTAACAAACGGATTTTCCCAGCTATCGACCTAACTGCTTCAAGCACACGTCGCGATGATCTATTGGTAGATCGAGAGCAATTGCAAAGACTGTGGGTATTGCGTAATCATTTGGCAGATATGAACCCGCAAGAATCAATGGAATTCCTATTAAGTCAGATGCGTGGTACGAAGTCCAACGAAGAGTTTTTGATTAGCATGAATAGCTAATTCCACTCGAAATTCATAATTTTAGGCCACCTTCCCTATAGAAGGTGGCTTTTTATTTTTTTTAAGCTCCAGCATGAAACGTTTTATTCCCAATACAATTACCATCTTCAACTTATTGTCCGGATGTGTAGGCATATCCTTTGCTTTTAACGGACGCTTTGAGTGGGTACTATATTGTTTATTAGCGTGCGGTATATTCGATTTCTTGGATGGTACAGCGGCGCGGCTTTTGCATGTTCGTTCTGACATTGGTAAAGAGTTAGATTCATTGGCCGATGTTATTAGTTTTGGATTCCTGCCAGGCACGATTCTCTTCATGATGTTGCAAGGTACTACCTCATCTATATATTTGCCTTATGCTGGATATATCGTAACGGCATTTTCGGCGCTGCGCTTAGCGAAGTTTAATGTAGATACCAGACAATCTACGGATTTTATAGGCGTCAATACGCCGATGAATAGCTTCGTTATTATTTCGCTCCCTTTCATTGCGCAGCGGTTTCCCGAAATTTTTGATCAAAGCTACTTTTTGTTAGCGATTATAGTGCTCAGTTCATATCTTTTAGTATCAGAGATCAAATTGTTTTCGATGAAGGTCAGCAACTTGACGTGGGCAAGCAATCGGTACAAATACTTGTTTTTACTATCTTGTATCGTACTGATTATTTTACTCCAATACCTAGCGTTACCGTTTATACTACTGTCATATATCTTATTTTCTACGCTACACTTCTCGTCGGCAGCGCGTCAGGCAAAAGATTAACTTAGTGTGCTGTAGAAATGGTCTAATTCTCGCATCATCACTTCAAAGTTGCGTTCTAAATGCTCAAATAGTGAAAGAATAATGCTTACATCTGTACCATTACGAGCGGCAGATTCCACCTCCTGAAACTGCACATGCAATTCTCGTGCTCCAATATACGACATGGTGGGTTTCATGTGATGCGCTTTCGAACCTATCTCTGGCACATCGCGCCGATGAACAGCAGCACTAAGATTGTCAAAGTCGGAACGACAATGTGTTAGGTACATGCCTATGAAAGTCTGGATCATTTGTTCGTCGCCAAACATGTTGGACTTGATCAGATCCGGTTGAATAAAAGTATAGCTATTCATATAATTGATGCACGGAAGATTGGTCAAGGCAATCTTGGAGCAATTCATCATTCGTTTGCTTCAAGACGGGATTAATATAATTCGGAGCGATTTCTACCAAAGGAATTAGCGTAAACCTACGTTCGCGAATATAAGGATGTGGGATAGTAAGATCAGGTTTGTCGACAATATCATTATTAAAATACAAGATGTCAATATCAATTACCCGCGCTCCCCATTTTATATCCCTCACGCGACCAAGCTTATTCTCAATCTGTTGGCAGGTCTGCAACAGAGCGCAGGCAGACAATTCTGTGTCTACGCTAAGAACCTGGTTGATAAAAGAAGGTTGATCAACTATTCCCCAAGCTGCCGACTCATACAAACTTGAAATTTGCACTACCTCGCCGATCAACTTGGTGATGTCTGCTACAGCGGCTTGCAATTGCTGAATTGGCTTGCCCAAATTAGCTCCCAATAGGATATATGCTCTATTTAGTTTCACTGATACAAGATAGTAAAAGTACATCAGATAAGAGGATAAGTGTTATACATAAACTGATCGGGCAACCTATGCGACGAAATTCCTTTTATTATTAGCGCTTTTCTACTAGATTTACAAGACAATCACCTCAGCACGTATGAAGCAATTTTTCAAATATGTACTCGCCACTGTAGTAGGCGTTTTTATTTCATCCATTTTAGTAGGCCTTCTATTTATAGGTCTTGTTACAGTGGTGGTTTCCTCGCTTGGTTCTAGCAGTGAGCCAACGGTATCAGCCAATTCGGTATTGCATATCACTTTGGATCATCAGATTACCGAAAAGACTGTGCCTTCTCCTTTTGATGACATCAGTATTCCAGGAACTCCAAATACACGATCGTTAGGTCTTAATGATATCGTAGCGCGGATAAAAACAGCAAAGACTGATAATAATATAAAGGGAATCTATCTCAATGTTAGCACTGTGAATGCCGGTTTTGCGACGGTTCGTGCGATTCGCAACGCATTGATTGACTTCAAGGAATCTGGCAAATTTATCATTTCGTACAGCGATGTAATGACTCAAAAAGCCTATTACTTATCTTCCGTAGCCAACGAAGTGTATATTAGTCCAGTGGGTTCTGTAGATTTTCGCGGGTTGTCCAGTTCGGTCATGTTCATGAAAGATGCGTTGGACAAGTTAGGCGTTGAGATGCAGGTAGTGAAAGTAGGAACATATAAAAGCGCGGTAGAGCCTTTTATCCTCAATGAAATGAGTGCGGCCAACCGTTTGCAGGTCAATGCATATCTCAATAGTTTGTACGATGGATTTGTGAGCGATATCGCAACAGCAAGATCATTGGATGAACAGGCGGTGCGCCGTGTGGCGAATGAATATTTGATTCAATTTCCCGAAGATGCCGTAAAACAAAAATTCGTAGATAGCCTGATCTACCGCGACGAATTGCTAGTGAAGCTCAAAAATAAAGTAGGCATTGATCAGAAGAAAGATCTTTCATCCATTTCTTTACTAGACTATCGTAAATCATCTAGCGTAAGTGGAACTTCTGGTGCTGGACGCATTGCCGTACTGTATGCCTTTGGTGATATTGTAGATGGAAACACTTCTGGTGATGAGCAGATTGGAGGCGAATCGCTTTCGCGCGAATTGCGCCAGCTGCGCGAAGATGACAAAGTAAAAGCAATCGTTCTACGGGTAAATTCTCCTGGAGGATCCGCTTTAGCCTCTGATTTGATCTGGCGCGAAGTAAGCTTAGCGAAAAAGGCCAAGCCGGTGATCGTATCGATGGGAGATTATGCTGCATCTGGAGGATACTACATTTCCGCTGCTGCAGATTCTATTTTTGCAGATGCAGGCACGCTCACTGGTTCTATCGGTGTTTTTGGTTTGATTCCAAACCTGCAAAATTTGTTTAATAACAAGTTAGGACTTCATTTCGACGTCGTCAAAACTGGTCCCTACGCAGATGTAAGTATCGATCGGCCGCTCACTGCCGAAGAAAGATCCATCGTACAAGGCGGAGTTAACCGAATTTACCAGCAATTTATGCAACGTGTAGCAGATGGCCGTGGATTGACAGTTGCGCAAGTAGATAGCATTGGACAAGGACGCGTATGGACAGGGAGCCAAGCGATAGAACTAGGTTTGGTGGACCGTCTCGGAACTTTGGATGATGCAGTAAGAAGCGCGGCAAAAATGGCGAAATTGGATTCATACAAAATCTCTGAATATCCGCGTACCAAGGACCCATTCGAATCGCTATTCAAAACTTCGAAAGAGAAAGTAAAGATGTGGTTCTTAAAAGACGAACTGGGCGATCATGTGAAGTACCTGAACGATATGAAGCGTGTAATGCAAAATACCGGTATTCAAGCGCGCCTACCATACGAAATAGAAATTTATTAAGACATGAAAGTAACGCTGGTATGCGTAGGGAAAACGGACGAGAAATATATTGAGGAAGGTATCGCAAAATATACCAAGCGGTTGATTCATTACGTTAAGTTTAATATCACCGTGATTCCTGATATTAAAAACAGCAAAAACCTAAGTCAGGAGCAGCAAAAGGAAAAAGAGGGCGAATTGATACTGAAACAAGTAGATAATTCGGATACGCTGATGTTGCTTGATGAAAAAGGGCAGCAATACCGTTCAGTAGATTTTTCAAAACTTCTGGACAAAAACATGGTTAGTAATGTACAGCACATGGTTGTCGTGATTGGCGGGCCATACGGATTTAGTGATCGGGTGTATCAGCGTGCCAACGGATTGTTGTCTTTATCAAAGATGACTTTTTCCCATCAGATGATCCGCTTATTTTTTGTGGAGCAACTGTACCGCGCATTTTCGATTATGCGAGGTGAGCCGTATCATCACGAATAAATTTTATGGAAATTGATTGTTTATTTCATCATATAATAAAGGAGGAAAACATGGATTTGGATAAATATAAAAGAGACTATAAGTATCGAAGCCAAGAAGGAGCGCATGGTGGTGGTGTGAATAAATGGATCATCATTATTGGCGGTGCGCTGGTGGCGCTTTTGGCGTATTTTACGTCAAGGTAAATGCCTTGACTTGATGTAAAAAGCTCGCCGAGTTAATCGGCGAGGCTTTTTTGTTTGTGAAAATTGATGTTGTAATGGATAAATTTTAGCAAGTAAGCCGCCATTTTGCCGAGCCGATGTTGGCACCAGTGTTTATTTTATTGAAATAACTTGTGTATTTATTACTCTTAACATCATTACAATTGCAAGTTTTACCCCATCTTTCTCACTAACTATGTCCTTCAAGTAGATCTTATTATTATCGTAAGTTTCAGGGAAACTAATAGTAGCGTAATTGAATTCTTTCTTGTTTTTTTCTTTATATCTATATTTTACACTATTACGGCCATTAAATTTTTCTAAAAATTTGTCAATAGTTTGGTCTTTTTTATTCCAGTTTATTAAAGCCTTATTTATCCAAATTTCTTCCCAACTATCAAAAAATGGAAAATGCGCTAATATATTTCTTATAAACTTGAATAATTTCCATGAAATTTCAGATTCCATTGGAGGTCTGAATTTCGCAATTTGTTCTAAAACATCTTGCATAGGTTTGTAATTTAAAATTTCTCCGTAAACTGAAAATAATTGACTAATTCTGCCTAACCTATACATCGGAGATTGTTCCCAAAAAGATGGATTATAGATTTCAGATTGCAAATCATAAAACTTATTATAGGATAAGTTGAGAAATAATTCTTCACTACTGCTTGGAGGTTGAACAAATTGACACTTAAGATTTTCTGAAGAACTCTTTATAGTTGATAGTAAAATCTCATCTTTTATGATAGAGTTATGGAAAATATAATCTAGAATATCGAAGGCTATTAAGTCTTTGTTTTTCAGTCTAAATATCACTTCTTCAAATAAATGATTGTCTAATTTTTTTAGATTTTTTTTATCAGAACAATCAAATTTTCAACTTCTTTTTCCATTCGTATTGTGATTTTGCTGCTAAAAGCCCAGCGGCTTTGCGCAGTTCCTAACTCTTCAAAAAACCTTTATCAAGAGCATAAAAAAACCTCCTCGATCAATTCGGGGAGATTTTTTATGTGTTGCGATAATTAGCCCAAACTTGCCAAGCTATCTTCCAGAATTTGCAACTTGGCAATCGCATCCGATTTTTTGTTTTGCTCGTTCTGCACTACATCAGGTTTTGCATTTGCCATAAAACGTTCGTTGCCTAATTTCTTATCTACAGATACCAAGAATCCTTGTAAATACGCAATCTCTTTGGTAATGCGCTCGCGTTCGGCATCCACATCAATATTATTTTCCAACGCGACATAGCACTCATCTTTACCAGCCAAGAAACTTACCGCACCACTGATTTTTTCTTTTACGAAAGTCAGTTCCGAGATGTTGGCCAGTTTGATCATGCTTTCGCTGTAGCGCTCGAAGTTGATATGCGTAGCATTAATTGCTAAAGGCAAACCAATTTTAGGAGAGATTCCTTTCGAATTGCGAATGTTACGCACTTCCGAAATAATCTGTTGTACCGTACCAAATTCCTTGATAAGTGTTTCATCGATCGCACCTACCTCTGGATACGATGCCACGATAATACAATCTTCGGCAGTGCGCTCGCCAAAGAGCTCATCATGCCAAAGTTCTTCGGTAAGGAAAGGCATAAAAGGATGCGCTAACTTCAACACACGCTCGAACAACGTTTTTACCGTATCTAATGTTTCGCGCTCGATTGGTGCTTGATAAGCTGGCTTGACCAATTCTAAGTACCAAGCACAGAAATCATCCCAAATCAATTTATAAGTTGCCATCAAGGCGTCGGATAAGCGATAGTGCGCGAAGTGATCTTCGATTTCTACCAAAGCCTGATTGAAACGGTTCTCAAACCAATTTGCGGCTAATTTTTGCGCATCAGTTGCCGGGCTATCGGTGGTTTCCCAACCTTTTACCAAGCGGAAAGCATTCCATACTTTATTGGCAAAATTCCGTCCTTGTTCACAGTACGATACGTCAAACATTAAGTCATTGCCGGCAGGCGAAGACAGTAACATACCTACGCGCACGCCGTCGGTACCATATTGTTCCATCAACTCGATTGGGTCTGGCGAATTGCCCAAGGATTTGGACATTTTGCGGCCTTGTTTATCACGTACAATTCCAGTCAGATAAACATTGCGGAAAGGAGGCTTTTGCGTGTAATCGTGGCCCGCGATAATCATACGCGCTACCCAGAAGAATAAAATCTCGGGAGCGGTAACTAAATCGTTGGTCGGGTAATAATATTGGAACTCCGCATTATCCGGATTGCGAACGCCATCAAAGACAGACATTGGCCACAAAGCCGATGAGAACCACGTATCTAGAACATCGTCTTCCTGACGCAAGCCTTCTGTTGATTTTCCTTCTTTTGCGAAGGCTTCTTTGGCGCCTTCCTCGGTTTTGGAGATCACCCATTCGTTGCGGTCGTTGTACCAAGCCGGAATCCGTTGTCCCCACCAAAGCTGGCGTGAGATACACCAATCTTTCACATTCTCCATCCAATGTTTGTAGGATGCAAAAAACTTGTCTGGAATCAAGTTGATCGTTCCATCTTGCACATAATCCAAAGCTGGTTTAGATAGTTTTTCCATTTTCAACCACCATTGCATCGATAACTTGGGCTCGATCGCTGCGTCCGTACGCTCGGAAAAACCAACTTGCGACACATAATCTTCTACTTTTTCTAGTTGGCCAATCTCATCGAGTTGCTTAGCCACTTTCTTACGAGCGATAAAGCGATCTTCACCAACGAAAATTTCTGCTTTTTCGTTCAACGTACCATCATCATTTAAGATATCGATCACCGGCAGGTTGTGTTTTTGTCCCAATTCATAATCGTTGAGATCATGTGCTGGCGTCACTTTTAAGCAGCCCGTTCCAAAATCCATCTCGACATATTCGTCTAAAATGACGGGGATCTCGCGGTTAATGATCGGTACGAGTACTGTTTTTCCTTTTAGATGTGTGTAGCGCTCATCGTTCGGGTTGATACAGATCGCCGAATCCGCCATAATGGTTTCTGGACGAGTGGTCGCAATGACGATATGATCTGCGCTATCTTTAATCTGATAGCGGATATAATACAATTTTTGGTTGACTTCTTTGCGGATTACTTCCTCGTCAGATAAAGCGGTTTTTCCTTTTGGATCCCAATTGACCATGCGTACGCCACGGTAGATATAGCCTTCTTCGTGCCATTTGATAAAGGTATCGAGTACGGCATCCGAAAGATCAGGATCCATCGTAAATTTGGTGCGTTCCCAATCACAGGATGCGCCCAATTTCTCCAATTGACTCAAGATAATGCCGCCATATTTCTCCTTCCATTCCCAAGCATAGTTCAAAAAGTCCTCACGAGAAATGTCTTTTTTGTCGATGCCTTTCTCTTTCAACATCGCGACAACTTTTGCTTCCGTAGCGATAGAAGCATGATCCGTTCCCGGTACCCAACAAGCATTTTTGCCTTGCATACGCGCCTTACGAATCAATACATCCTGAATGGTATTGTTCAACATGTGTCCCATATGAAGCACGCCTGTCACGTTTGGTGGTGGCATCACAATCGTATACGGCTCTCTACCATCGGGCACTGAACGGAAAAATCCATTCTCCTTCCAATAGGAATACCATTTGTTTTCGGCTTCTTTAGGACTGTATGTTTTCGCTATACTCATCTTTGATTATGCATAAAAAATAAAGCAACAAAAATACGGATTAATCTTGATTTATGCGCTGTGCAAGGTAAGAGTAGGTTACATATTTTAGCGTAAAATTCTATATTTGTACCACGAAAAAAGAATCAGCATGAAGATTTCCTATAATTGGCTTAAGAATTTTATCGATATCGCTCCGTATACACCAGACGAGCTGTCACTAATACTGACCGATATTGGTCTGGAGGTAGAGGCGGTAGACAAGGTGCAAAGTATTCCTGGCGGATTGGAAGGATTACTTGTTGGTGAAGTATTGACTTGCGATCGCCATCCAAATGCTGATAAATTGCAAATCACCACTGTGAATGTAGGAGCAGCTGAGCCATTGCATATCGTATGCGGTGCGCCCAATTGTCGTGCTGGATTGAAAGTAATCGTAGCGCCTCCCGGAGCCGTTTGCCATCCGAGCAGCGGTGAGCCGTTTAAGATTACAAAATCAAAAATTCGTGGTGAAGTATCTGAAGGGATGCTGTGTGGTGAAGATGAAGTCGGACTAGGTACATCGCACGCAGGTATTGTCGAATTGCCAGAAGGAACCGTTCCGGGTTTGTTGGTGAAAGACTTCTACCAGATGGAAGACGATTTTTGTTTTGAAATTGGCCTGACACCCAATCGTGCAGATGCCGCCTCTCATTTGGGTGTTGCGCGAGATCTGGCGGCATATTTCCGCAAAGAATTGCAACCGATTAATACTGAATCAGTAACAGAATCGCAAGTGGAAGGTACAGCCGTAGTAGTGCTTGCGACAGAAGATGCGCCGCGCTATGCAGGAATAAATATCAGTGGAATTACTGTAGCCGAATCACCATCTTGGCTGAAAGAGAAATTACAAACTATTGGTGTGCGTCCGATCAACAATGTGGTCGACGTTACCAATTATATATTACACGACCTAGGGCAGCCTTTGCATGCCTTTGATCAAGCAAAGATTGCCGGAAACAAAATCGTGGTACGCAAAGCAAAAGAAGGAGAACTCTTTGTAACACTAGATGAGGTGGAGCGCAAGTTGACTTCTGAAGATCTAGTGATCGCGGATGCCGAAAAGCCAATGTGTATTGCCGGTGTATTTGGCGGAGCCGAATCGGGCGTGACCGAAACGACAACCGATGTATTTCTAGAATCCGCATACTTCCATCCAGTTACCGTGCGCAAAACAGCGAAGCGTCATGGTTTAAAAACAGATTCTTCGTTCCGCTTTGAGCGGGGCACCGATCCTAACATGCCAGTAATCGCCTTGAAGAAAGCCGCTGCTTTGATTCAAGAAGTAGCTGGTGGACAGGTTTCTTCGGAGATTACAGATTTGTACCCAGCGCCAGTGGAAGCTTTTCGTTTTGAAGTGGCTTACAACCATGTACAACGGTTAATCGGGAAAGAAATTCCTAAAGAAGAAATTCGTGAGATCATCCAATCTTTAGGGATCGGTATTGAGCACGAGACAGAAGAAGCTTTGGAAGTGGCTGTTCCGCCGTTCAAGGTTGATGTGACGCGTGAAGTCGATGTGATCGAAGAAGTATTACGCATCTACGGCTACAATAATATTGAGTTGGGTACACAGATCAAAGCATCCTTAAATACCGTTCAAAAACCTGATCGTGAGGTGATTTTGAATCAAGTAGCTGATCTGTTGATTGGCAATGGCTATCGCGAGATTTTGTCTAACTCGTTGAGCAAGGAAGCATATGCTGAGAATGTAGATACGGCGGTGAAGTTGTTGAATCCGCTCAGCACGGATCTGGATACCATGCGCCAAAACTTGCTATTCTCTGCTTTGACGGCCGTTTCCTACAATCAAAAACGCAAGAGCGCGGACCTGAAGCTATTTGAATTTGGCAAGTCATATCATTTGGTGGATGATAAATATCAAGAGAAACATCATTTGGCGATCGCTATCACCGGCCGGCAGGCGGTGGAGCAATGGAATCATGCAGCAGCTTCTGTAAACTTCTACGATATCAAAGCTGTGGTAGATGGCATTTTGAAAAGATTGCGCATTGATGGCATCCGCGTGGAAGATAACAAATCTTTGTACTTTAACTATGGACTGACCTACAAGAAGGGCGAAAAAATTCTTGTGGAATTTGGTGAAGTATCCAAAGCAAATCTTAAAAAAGCGGATGTAGAACGCAGCGTATTCTTCGCCCAATTTGATTGGGATGCCGTGTTGAAGATGATTAAGAAACAAACAATCAAATTTCAAGATATTTCGAAATTTCCGGCTGTACGGCGCGATTTGGCATTGCTGCTGGACGAAAAGGTATCATTCGAACAGCTACGATTGCTAGCACAAAAAACCGAGCGCAAATTGCTCAAAGAAGTTGCAATTTTTGACGTATATAAAGGCGATAAATTGCCTGTGGGCAAGAAGTCTTATGCACTTAGCTTTACCCTTCAGGATGAGAATCAGACGCTAACGGATAAACAAATTGATGGCGTAATTCAAAAATTAATTACTAACTTTGAGAAGGAAGTTGGCGCAGAGGTGCGCTAAGTGAAAAACATTTGATATAATCGCAAAATATGGCTTCATTATCTGCGCAAATGAATCTTATCGTCGAGAAGGCGACAAATTTAATTCAATTGTGTGAAGCATACCAAGAGGAAAATGACTTGTTGAAGTTGGAGGTCCAATCTCTTCAAGTAGCGCTTGGTACAAGCTCAGAAAAAGTAAAGCAATTGGAGGAGAAGGTGAAAGCTCTGGCAGTCGCTAAATCTTTTGAAAACTCTGAGGCAGATGCGGCAATAAGTGAAAAAGTACTTGACACGAAACAAAAAATTAACGATTTTGTACGTGAAATAGATAAATGTATCAATCTGCTGAAATAGCCAAAGGCAAGAAGCATGGATAGCATACATTTTTAAGCTCAAAGTAATGGGAGACATTTCCATAAAAATAAATATCGCAGACCGGGTGTATCCGTTGCGCGTAGAGACGGAAGAAGAAGAGGTGATACGTTACGCTGCGAAATTGATCAATGAAAAAATAAAAGAATTGCAGGACAATTATGCAGTTCGTGATAAGCAAGATTTGCTATCCATGTGTGTATTACAATATGCTACAGGGATGATAAAAGCAGAACGCAATGCGCAAGATCAAGGTCAAGGCATTGAACAATCTGTACACGAATTAGACAAATTGCTGACTGATTTTTTTAATAAATAAAAATACGTTCTTTATTTACGGGCTTAAAACGACGAATTTGCCGCAGTTAAATTCGGGTTGTCACTATTTTAAACTTAACGCTTCAATATCACGAGCAAAACAAGATGTAGGCCATTTTGCGAAAGCCATCTAGGTCATGATCATACGCTCAAATCATGTGAATTCGAAGTTTAATAATACATGGAACCTGGTTTTTAATTGCGGTTTTTTTTGACTGAATTTTAATTATTTACTCTATATAAAATGTATATATCTATCACTATATCCATCATCATATCGCTCGTAATAGGCATCGTGATCGGACGATACCTGTTGCAGATGCTACTCAAGAAGCAGGAGCAGGCTGCTAATGAAAAGGCCGAAAGCATCGTCAAAGAAGCCGAAAAACAAGCTGAGCATGTTAAAAAACAACGCCAGCTCGAAGCAAAGGAAAAATTCCTCCAATTAAAGGCTGAGCACGAAAAAGAAGTCAGTCAGCGCAATAGTACAGTTGCACAAAAAGAAAATTCGATCAAACAAAAGGAGCAATCGCTCAACCAAAAGCTGGAGAATGCCAATCGCGATAAGCAAGAGCTCGAAGCTCGTGGTAAAAAGCTGGAGCAGATGATCGAAATCAATGACAAAAAGCGTGAAGAAGTAGAAGCGTTGAAGAATCAGCATATCAAACAACTAGAAACGATCGCTGGATTGACTGCTGAAGAAGCAAAAGAACAATTGGTAAGTTCGCTGCGCGAAGAAGCGCGTTCGCAGGCGATCATGCAGATAAAAGATATCGTAGACGAAGCAAAACTCACTGCGTCCAAGGAAGCAAAAAAGGTCGTTATTCAAACCATTCAGCGTACGGCTACGGAATCTGCCATTGAGAATACCGTGTCGATTTTCAATATTGAAAATGACGAAGTCAAAGGACGCATTATTGGACGTGAAGGCCGTAATATTCGTGCATTGGAAGCGGCAACGGGCGTAGAAATCATTGTGGATGATACTCCTGAAGCAATTATCCTTTCTGGATTTGATCCAGTGCGTCGCGAGATCGCACGTTTATCGCTTCACCGTTTGGTAACGGATGGTCGTATTCACCCAGCGCGTATCGAAGAAGTAGTGGCGAAAACACGCTCACAAATCGAAGATGAAATTGTAGAAATCGGTGAACGTACTGCCATTGATTTAGGAATTCACGGATTGCATCCAGAATTGATTCGGATGGTTGGTCGTATGCGTTACCGCTCATCTTACGGACAAAACTTGCTACAACACTCACGCGAGGTAGCGAACTTTGCCGCAACAATGGCAGCAGAATTAGGTCTGAACGTGAAACATGCGAAACGTGCCGGTCTTTTACACGATATTGGTAAAGTGCCCGATGATAATCCAGAACTGCCACACGCTATTTTAGGTATGCAGTTGGCGGAGAAATATAAGGAGCATCCGGAAGTATGTAACGCGATCGGTGCTCACCACGACGAGATCGAAATGACTTCGATGATCTCGCCAATTATTCAAGCTTGTGATGCCATCTCTGGTGCCCGTCCTGGTGCTCGTAGAGAAGTTGTGGAAAGTTACATCAAGCGATTGAAAGAATTAGAGGATCTAGCGCTTTCATACCCTGGAGTAGAAAAAACCTTTGCTATACAAGCTGGTCGCGAATTGCGCGTGGTCGTAGAGAGTGAAAAAGTAAACGATACGGATGCAGAAATTTTGGCAGCCGATATTTCTAACCGTATACAAACGGAGATGACCTATCCAGGTCAGATCAAAGTAACGGTGATACGGGAAACTCGTTCAGTATCATTTGCAAAATAAATCCATTCCGCAGCGTTTTGTAACGTTGTATTTTTTAATAAGATTAGTAAGGCAGACCTTTATAAGGTCCGCCTTATTTTTTACCGCCGCTTGAAAGCATTATCTCAGAAAATTTGGTAATGATCGTTTTAAACAACATACGATTAAATTGATGAAGGAAACAGATCTGGCTGTAGGCAATACAACTGTCGGCTTATCGCGCACATTAGTCTGGCTGATGGCTATCATATCAGGTCTTGTCGTAGCCAATAATTACTACAATCAACCGCTGTTAGCGCTTATTGCAGACGAGCTACATGTTTCGGAGAGTGCGGCAGGAAAAATATCGGTGCTTACGCAAATAGGATACGCTTTGGGATTACTATTAATTGTGCCTTTAGGCGATAAACTTTTGCGGAAACGACTTATTCTAATAGATTTGGTTTTGGTGATCGCCGCTTTATTGTGGATGACTTTCGCTCGCGAACTATGGATGCTCTATGTAGCAAGTTTGCTGATTGGAGCAACTTCGGTCATCCCACAATTGTTTGTTCCAATCGCAGCACAGCTTTCAAATGATCAAGAAAAATCTACTAATATCGGATTGGTGATGGCAGGTTTGCTATTAGGAATTTTGCTTTCACGCTTTTTCGGAGGTATCGTAGGCGATTGGTGGGGTTGGCGTTCTATGTTTGGTATAGCAGCGGGAATCATGGTTTTCGTATGGTTCATCATTTACAAAATGCTTCCCGAGATACATCCCAATTTTAAAGGTAGCTATAAGCAATTGATGCTTTCCGTGATTGAGTTAGCAAGGACGCAACCTGTTCTACAGTTGGCGTCTTTTCGCGGTGCTATGGCGTTTGGCTCTATGTCTGCCGTATTTACCACTTTAGTGTTTCATATGGAGCAACCGCCTTTCCAAGTTGGCGCGTCTGTTGTAGGAAGTTTTGGATTAGCAGGCGCTGTGGGAGCTTTGGCCGCAGCAAAAGTGGGCAAACTCCAAACGGCTATTGGTACGTATCGTACCATTTTGTATTCATTGCTCGTTTTGATAGGCAGTTGGGGATTTACTTACTTTGCAGGAGAAACTTATTGGGGACTAATTATCGGTATCATCCTTTTAGATTTAGGCGTGCAAGGCAGCCATATTATCAACCAAACGGATTACTTTACACTAAAAACAGATGCAGTAAACCGGCTTAATACCGTGTATATGGTTTCTTACTTCATTGGTGGATCAATGGGCACGTGGTTAGCTTCGATCGCTTGGCAATATGCCCAATGGGAAGGCGTTTGTGCGGTAGGAGCGACATTTGGACTGTTGGGCTTGGTAGCACATTTGCTATTGAGTAGAAAAATACGTTTAGCAGCAATTAAGACTTAAATTATGAACAATAATACATGGAGATGCTCTAAAACTTAAATTCCAGAGCATCTATATGAGATAGTAAATAGCTTATCGATCTGACCAAACAGCTAGTTCATTTCCTGATGGATCTAGAAATTGAAAGCGATGTCCTCCCGGGAAGGAAAAAATATCTTTCGTAATGGTTCCATTGGCTCGCATTACATTCTCTTTTGCTAAAACTAAATCTTCATGGTAAAGCACAACTAGCGCCCCATTGATGACATCCTCTTCAGTTTTTTCAAAACCGCCATCTAAGCCGCTTCCTGCAAATGCTACGTAATTAGGACCGTAATCTGTAAAAATCCATGCGAAAGCCTCGTTGTAAAACGCTTTAATAGCCGATAGATCTTGAGCCTTGAATTCAATGTAGTTGATGTGGTTGTTTTTCATCTTTAAATAAATGATGGTCTATTACTGTTCCTAATTTCCAAAAGAAACATTTAGATGGTGCTTCTCTGCGTAATCTTGTCCTAAAGTTAGCAGAGTAACATATTTCTCTTCATAGGCCGATCCATATGTTTCAATAATCTTTTCAGACTCGGCCATGATTTCATTTTCTGCCTGCTTTTGATCACACATTATAGCCAGATTTTTATATTCTTTTTGATAGACGGGTAGCACAAATTTGAAGAGATCCAAAGCTTTTTCCTTTATAATTTTGCCATCCTCATCTGGAGCTGTACTATCTTCGATCTTTTTTATTGTCTGCTCGATGTAAGCAATTTTGTTGTCTACAATTTGTTGTGCTTCGTCACCATTATTCTTGGTGCTTGGTATATCCGGAAATTCAACCGTTTCCGCAATTAATGATTTGGCAAAACGTTCCGATGCAAATTCATTAAGAATATTCGTATTTAAAACCGTGGTTTGAAAAAATTCATCTGCTGATGGGCGGTTGCAGCTTGTCAACAAAGTAATCACTAATGTAGTAAAGGATAAAAATAAATTGAATTTCATAGGTGTTTATTTGTGTTTAATAGTGTGCTTGGTGTTGATATATGATGTCGTATAATTTATAGATGCGCAAATAAAATATGGAACAAAAATATGTAGCTTCGTCTCAAAAGATAATAGAATTATGATGCTGATTGCGCCAGCCAATCCTCGTACGACAATACGCCCAAGTTTGGCTGCGGCTTGCCATCCAGCAAAGCTAAGAACTCTAAAGAATTTCCATCGGGATCATTGAAATAGATCGCTATGGCAGGCATCCACGAAAAGACCATCGGTTGTACAGAGCCATCTTTTAAAAAGTTATATGGTTGCAACTTGTGATTTTGTAGAAAATCTACAGCCTGATGTAATATGAAGTCTTTGTCGCAGTGAAAAGCAAAATGACGTGTATGCACATTATTGGTTTCTTCCCAAAGTCCTAGCATACTAGTTTTGTCATTAGCGGGCATGTACAGGAACGCGACGCGCCGTTCATCTTCTACATGGCCAATTGTTAAACCCAAAACTTGTGTGTAGAAAGCAATGGCTTTCTCCAAATTACTTACCTGTATATGTGTTTCGTAAATTCCCTTTATCATCTTTATAAGCGTTTAATTGAAATTGTGTTCAATTAGATTTTCTGCGCGATGGCATCGATTTCAAAAAGCATGCCGCTAAGTGCTAATTGTTGTACCGGAATGAGTGTGCTGGTTGGCAGCGCAGTCTTATCCCACATCATGCCTGCTTCCTCACTCCAAATTGCGAGTTTGTCTGCATTGTGATCTACGATCAACAAAGTAATTTTCACCACGTCCTGCAAATCAAAAGATTGCGCCTCTAACTGTAGTTTTAAATTTTGCAGGGCAGCGCGCACTTGCGTTCTGAAATCGGGCGAAAGTTCGTGATTACGTCCAGTGCCACCGCTTTGCCCAGATATGAAGCAGATAGCTGCTGGATTCTCGACTTTGATACTATGGGCAAATCCATACGGTGTTGGATCAAAAAGTTCCGTTGGATTGCTGGTTTGTCTATTTGTTATACTCATTGCATTTGTCTTTTAGGACAAATGTGGCAAGTAGTACCTACAAAAAAGTATACAAATGTTGAGGTTTTAGATTTTTGACTCCTTAATGATTCTACTTAATTGTGTCGACGTGATGCCAAGGTAGGAGGCGATATGAAGTTTTTTCAGTCGGTTGTACATAGGCAATTCATGGCCTAACTCCCGAAAACGTTCTTTAGCAGTTTTGTTGCGAAGCGCGATTTCAATAGGCTCCTTTTTCCATACCCAGTTTACTTCCAGATAATGCATGTGAAACAAAGCAATATCGTGGCGTGCGTCGCAAAGCTGGCGAAAGCTTTCCCCTGGATATCGAATAACTTCGCAATCTTCTAGCGCGACAATGGCAAATTGACTAGGTATACCACTGATCATTGCGGCGGTAGACGCGACGAAACTGTGCTCGGCAAAAAACATTTTGTAACACACATCGCCACTTTCGGTCGTGGCGTAATATCCGACTAAGCCTTCCAAAATAAAATAGATGTATTTCGCGGGTTTGTCAGCAAGTTGTAAGAAAGCACCTTTCTTCACCGACTGTTTTTTGCAAATCTTCAAAAAAGCCTGTTTGCTGGTTGCGGAAAGTTTCTGATAACGTTCTACTTGTTCGATGAAGATGTCCATGTACTGGCGAGTATGTATTTCAAAGGTAGGGTATATTTGTATTATTTCGTCCTGTATTAGTATCTTCGTGTATAGCCCAAAGTGAATTGTTGCCGTACGTGAGCAACATTCTGCGGTCGTGAACCATATCCCAATCGATCTATGCAAATCTTACTTGTTGAAGATGATACCCGAATTAGTAGCTTTCTCATTAAAGGATTGGAAGAAGTGGGATATTCCGTGACGCTATCCAAAAATGCGGAAGATGTGCTTGATCATTATATCGAGATGTCGTGGGATCTTATAATTGTAGATGTGATGTTACCCAAGATGGATGGCATTCAATTAGTGCAGTCGCTTCGCTATAAAAAGAATCTTGTACCAATTTTGATGCTAAGCGCATTGCAAACAGTGAGTGATAAAGTTTCTGCATTGGATTCTGGTGCGGACGATTATATGACTAAGCCCTTTCACTTTGCTGAATTGCGTTCTAGGATCCACGCATTGACACGACGCCATGGACGGCAGCCAACGCCACGCTCTAACATTGTGGAAGTGGCGGATCTGCAAATTGATCTTAATCAATACCAAGTAAGTAGGGATGGTACAGCAATTGAACTATCTCCTCGAGAATTTAAGTTGTTTAAATATTTGGTTGATCATAAAAATATGGCCCTAAGTCGATTACAAATATTAAACGCCGTGTGGAATATTCATTTCGATAATCAGACGAATGTGGTAGATGTGTATATTTCATACCTGCGCAATAAACTGGAAACAGCTGATACAAAATACATCTACACCGTGAAAGGTATAGGCTACATGTTCAAAAGCTAAAACCTGATTGTATGAAGCTAAGATCACGTCTTTCTTATTATTCGTTAGTTATCTTCAGCGTGCTTTTTGTTTTAACGTCAGTCGTTATTTATACACTGTTCTATCGTTGGGCGCGCCAGAATGAATATAAAAATCTTCAAAATACGACCCTCGTAGCGGCCGTATATTATTTAGAAAAAGACGAGCAAACACATGCCGAGCACGTAAGTGTGCAAAATGAATTACAACGATTAATTTCTAAGACCAATATTGCTGTTTACGATAGTACCGACAAGCAAGCCTATGGTCATATGGAGCAAGATGTGCTGATATCACCAAGCGTATTAGCAAAAACGCGAGTAGATGATTATCATGTGTTTGAATCTAAGACCGCATTTTATGCTGGTATATATTATCCTGATAATCAAGGCGACTTTGTGGTTTTTACGCGAAGCAGTAAAGAAAGCTTCAATGAATTAATGTATGTGCTATTGGGTATACTCACGGCGGTATTCCTGTCTAGCTTACTGATTATTCTATTATTTTCAAGATGGCTCGGTAAGATTGCTTATCAGCCTATTTTACGAATTATCGAACAAGTCAATATCCGGGACCATCAAAACCTCACCACGCCATTGACGCTAGATAATAGTTATGAAGAGGTCGATGAATTGGTTCAAAGTTATAACCGATTTATCAAACGTATTAGCCAAACATTTAATATTCAGAAGAACTTCATCGATTATGTTTCGCACGAACTTCGTACACCAATTGCTGCGGTGTTAGGGACGCTGGAGGTGACAAATCAAAAAGATAGATCGGTGGAAGAATACAAGGCGATGGTCTTGCAGTTGGATGAGTATATTCAAGATTTGCAGTCCACCATAGATCATATGATGCTGCTAACTGGTGCAAAAACGAACTTTGACTTTGCACTGATGCGGATCGATGAGGTGTTATGGGAGGTCGTAGAACATGCTACAATGTACTACAACGCCCAGATCGAAGTATATATCGATGTGCAGGACAACCAATTGTTAGAAATCCACGGGAACGATAAGTTATTGGAATTGGCTATCAATAATTTAGTTGAAAATGCCATCAAATATTCGGATAATCAAACGGTGTATCTATCGCTACATGATTACAATGGAGTATTGAGTATTAGAATAGTAGACCACGGTATCGGAATTCCCGCAGAAGATCTAGAACGGGCGACACAAAACTTCTTTCGCGGTCAAAACACGGGAGCTTATCAAGGTAAAGGAATTGGCTTATCGATGGCCAGTATTGTTTTTTCTTTACATGGAATACAAATGAAAATTGCTTCTGGAATGTCAGGTACGACAGTCACCTTACTGTTTTTAAAGGCGTAAGCGAAAGCGGCGTGCATTTCTAATCATATTCTAATCTTAATCAGAAATAGGCTTAATCTTTGAGCAGTACTTTTGGGACTTTACAAATTAGTAATACGTCTTGAAAACATTTTATATTCTGCTATTGGCCGGCCTGCTCTTTTCGCAACCCGGACAAGCCCAAACCTACTCGCTAGAGCAATTGGAGGCTGCTTTCTTGCAGAACAATTATATGCTCATTGCTTCCCGATTCCAAGTCAACCAAGCTGATGCCGAGATTGTACAAGAAAAATTATGGGAAAATCCTACTTTAAGTATTAGCGAAGTAAATCTGTGGAGCAATCAGACCAGTGAGCAGTTTGCCCGATTATTTGGCAATTACGGTCGCACGCAACAAATTGCGGTAGATTTGGAACAATTGATCGAAACAGCAGGAAAGCGGAAGAAGCGCGTGGCTATCCGTTCGCTTGAAAAAAATGATGCCGTTTACGAATATGAAGAGCTCATGCGCGAGTTGCGTAAAGATCTTCGGCAAGCCTACAATGAATTATATGTCATAACTAATGATCTTGCAAAATTGCAAGAATCTGTCGCTGTATTTGCCAATCTTAGCGAAACTTTCAAAAGACAGGCCGCTAGTCAAAACGTATCTAAAGCGGATTGGCTAAGAATTCAGTCGGAATTAGTGACGATGGAAAAAGATCAAGTGGATCTCCAAGCCGAATTGATTGAGGCAATAGGTGTGCTACAAGCACTCACAAGTATGCCAAGCATAAGTGTCGAACAATTGTCCTTTGTAGAAATGCCACAAAAGCTCAATCGCGTGGTGCCACTGGATGCTCGTCAACAAGCTTACGAGAACAATCTGGGGATAAAAAGACAGAAAAATCAGCAACTTATTGCTGATAAGGAGCTAGAACTCGCACTTGCTAATAGAAAACCAGATCTTACCGTGCAGGTAAATTATGATCGCGGAGGAAATATAATGCAAGATTTTTTCGGACTAGGCGTCAGTATGGATCTTCCATTATTCAATCGAAATAAAGGAAATATTAAGGTCGCTCAATACCAAATAGAAGAAGAACGAGCTAACCGATCGGCCATCGAAATCGCCCTAGACACGCGTTTGGCAAGCCTTACTTCGCAACTCATGCATTATCGACAAACACTCGATCGCTGGTCTAATCTGGATTTGGATGCAGAGAGCAAGATGTTGGAAAACTATCATAAAAACATGCTTTCTAAGCAAATAACCTTATTGGAATTTATCGATTTTACCCAAGCTTGGCGAGCATCGTATCAGTCGATGTTGGAAATACAAAAAAACTATTTAAACACCTACGAGGAACTACAATTTGTAGTTGGTAATGACTTTTAGCATCATGAATAAGCAAATAAATTATTTTGTAATATTAGCCAGCTTGGCTCTTTCTTCTTGTACCAATACGACAAGCCAATCCAATGCTGAAGATCAATCAGTAGATTCAACACGAACATATTGTATAGATGAACAATTGCGAAGCAGTATGGCTATCCTAGAAGTACTGGAACGCCCCGTTACGGAGCAATTGGCGCTTTCAGGAAAGGTTGAGTACAATGAAAATGATTTAGTAGCATTTCAAAGTTTGCTAGTCGGCACGGTGGAACAGGTACAATTCGAGCTTGGTGATTTTGTGCGCAAAGGGCAAGTACTGGCTACAGTTAAGTCCAATGAAATCCAAGATTTAGTACAACAGCGCCGTTTTCAACAAAGTCAAATTCAGACACTTGAACATCAGTTACAAACCAAAAGAGAATTACTCGAAGACGGGTTGGCATCTAAACCAGAGGTATTAGAAGCCGAGAATGAATTAGCCAGTGCACGAATAGAATTAGATCGTGTAGTACAATCATTACAGCTTTTTAAAGCAGCAGGCCCCGGTACTTTTCAAATTTTGGCACCCAAAGATGGCTATATAATACAAAAAGCAATCAGCGCGGGCCAAAGTATTAAAGAGGATAGTGAGCCATTATTTTCTATATCAAATCTCAAGCAAGTGTGGGTTATGGTAAATATTTATGCACGAAATCTACGATTTGTAAATAATGGCGATCAAGTAAAGGTACGTACGGTCGCTTACCCTGATCAACTATATACAGGTACTATTGATAAAATTTATAATGTATTCGACAATGAAGAACATGTGCTAAAAGCGCGTGTCGTACTGGATAATCAAAACCTCAACTTAATGCCTGGATTGAGTGCTGATATTATCATAGATCGCAAGAGTTCAGCCGAAAAAGCTTTTGCCGTTCCTAATGCAGCCAAGGTTTTTAGCAACAACAAAGAATATGTGGTGATCTATAAAGACGACTGCGCACTGGAAGTACGACAAATTAATCAAATCGCGAGCAATGAAGAGTACACATACGTAAAAGAGCGCTTTGCAGCGGATGAAAAAATAATTGGATCAAACGCGCTGTTGATCTTTGAACAGCTAAATCAGTAAGTTACCATGAAGAAGTTTGTACAACAGATTGTTACCTTTTCACTGCGTAACACGACGCTCATTTTGTTTGGTACGATGCTGCTGCTTTTTGCAGGTGTGTATTCGTTGCGCCATACTCCTATAGAAGCTTTTCCAGACGTTACCAATACGCGAGCTCGCATCATTACGCAATGGCCCGGCAGAAGTGCCGAGGAAATGGAAAAGTTGGTTACATTGCCTATCTCTAAAGAGATGAACAGCATTCCCAGAAAGTCACACATTCGCTCGATTTCGCTGTTTGGTCTTTCTGTCGTAACCGTACAATTTGAAGATGGCGTAGATGATTTCTATGCACAGCAATACGTGTCTAATAAGCTCAACGGAGTCAATCTCCCAGAAGATGTAGATGCCGAGATAGAGCCACCTTCTGGTGCAACAGGAGAAATATTTCGCTATGTTATCAAAAGTGATCTCCCAATAAAAGAGGTGTCAGCGATTCAAGATTGGGTTATTGAAAGAGAGCTTTTGAGTGTATCAGGCGTTGCAGATATCGTGAGCTTCGGAGGCGAGGAAAAGATTTATGAAATTAAGATAAACCCCACCGAGCTAAAGAACTTTGATCTTTCGCCTCTTGATGTATACGAAGCCGTAGCACGATCTAATATCAATGTAGGTGGAGATGTTATTCAGCAAGGCGACCAGGCATATGTCGTTCGTGGCGTTGGCCTTTTGGACAAGATCGAGGACATCGGAAATATTACCATAAAACTCAATCGCTCTACACCAGTACTCATCAAGAATGTAGCTGATGTAGTTATTTCGAACAAACCACGGTTAGGGCAAGTCGGTTATAACGATGAGGATGATTTGGTACAAGGCATCGTGATTATGCTGCGTGGTGAGAATCCGAATGAGGTTATCGAACGATTGAAAACTAAAATCGAAGAGCTAAACACACGAATTCTTCCTGAAAATGTGCAGATGGAAACCGTGATAGATCGTACGAAGTTGGTTGACAATACCGTGAATACCGTATCTCGGAATTTAGTGGAGGGCGTATTGCTAGTTTCACTCATCGTATTTATCTTCTTGTACAATTGGAAATCCACTTTCATAGTGGCATCTGTAATTCCGTTGGCATTCCTTTTTGCCATTATTATGTTAAAGATTCAAGGCTTACCTGCCAATCTAATTTCTATGGGTTCGCTGGATTTTGGACTCTTATTAGAAGGTACCTTGGTAATCGTTGAAACCGTATTTGTAGCACTCGCGACCGTATCTCATCAGGTTGGCAAAGAACGCTTTGCAAAGATGAGCAAGATGGGTGTTATCAAGAAAAGTGCAGGTAGTGTAGCTTCCTATATTTTCTTTGCTTTACTGATCCTAATTGTTGCGTTGCTGCCAATTTTCTCCTTTCAAAAGGTAGAAGGAAAAATGTTTTCACCTTTGGCATTTACGCTAGGATATGCACTATTTGGCTCTCTTATCTTGAGTTTGACCTACGTGCCGGCCATGTGTAAACTGTTATTTACCAAAGATATCGAAGAAAAAGAAAATGCAATTACCCGCTTTTTCCAACGAAATATCTATGGGATGTATGCCACTGCATTTCGATATAAAAAGGCCACGATTGCTATTTTTATTGGAATTTTAAGCATCTGTATTGTACGATTTATGCACTACGGTTCCGAATTTCTTCCGCAACTTAACGAAGGAGCTATCTATATTCGCGCTACTTTACCCAATAGTATCAGTCTTAAGGAATCCACCCGACTCACCAAAGAGATGAAGCAAATGATGCGTGAAAGTAGTAGTGCGATTGATTTTGTGCTGACGCAAACTGGGCGTCCGAATGATGGTACCGATCCGACCGGATTTTTTAATATTGAGTTTAACGTGCAGCTTAAAGATGAAGGGGAATGGGAAGGCGGTGTTTCCAAAGAGCAAATCATTCAAGATTTGCGAGAGAAGCTAAACCGATATCCCGGCGTCAACTTTGGTTTTAGTCAACCAATCCAAGATAACGTAGAAGAATATGTGGCCGGCGTAAAAAGTTCGCTCGTCATCAAAATTTTTGGAGACGATCTCTATGATTTGGAAGCTACGCTAATCAAGTAGCTGCATCCATCGAAAAGGTACGCGGAATAACCGATATCAATGTTTACAAAAATATTGGTCAGCCCGAACTACGGATACAGCTACATGATTCGGAAATGGCTAAGTACGGTGTTTTTACAGATGAAGTGCAGGCGGTGATTGCCATGACAATTGGTGGCCAAGCTGCCACCAAATTCTACGAAGGAGATCGGCAGTTTGATATTGTACTACGATTTGAAGAAGGATATCGAGATACACCTGAAAAAATCCGTAATATTTTGATCCCTACTAGCAACGGTCAGAATATCCCACTCCAAGAAATTGCGACTGTGGATTATCATACGGGTCCAGCTTTCATTTATCGCGAAGGAAATAGTCGGTATATCGGCGTAGGGTTTAGTATCGAGGGGCGCGATTTAGGAAGCACGATCGAAGATGCGAAGCGTGTTGTGGCACAAGAAGTAAGTCTGCCTAAAGAAAATCATATGGAATGGGCAGGAGAGTTTGAGAGTAAAGAGCGTGCTGCTAAGCAGTTAAGCTTAGTAGTACCGGTATCATTAGTGCTTATTTTGCTACTTCTGTATTTCAACTTCGGCAATTTTACAGATACAGCTGTGGCAGCATTGACTTTGCCGTTCGCATTTATTGGAGGCTTTATCTCGCTTTGGATAACAGGAACGATTTTCGGAATCTCTGCAGGTATAGGATTTATCATTCTGTTTGGTGTAGCTACTATTGATGGCATCGTGCTAATAGGAGTGATTCGAGATAATCTGAATCGTAGGTTCAGTCTTATTGAAGCCATACAGCAAGGCGTGCGCAGTCGTATTCGTCCGGTTGTAATGATTGCTCTGATGGGATCGATGGGCTTATTGCCTGCCGCGTTGTCCACAGGTATGGGTTCCGAAATTCAAAAACCGTTGGCGATAATGATCGTCGGTGGCTTGTTGATTTGTCTAGTTCTATCATTCACCATATTACCTGTGGTTTTCTACTTTGCGCATCGGAATTCTCAACGCTAGGTCGGGCTATGTCTAATGATTTTGCTATCTTTGAGGTGATTACAAAAAAGATATTATGTCATCTAAAATTATTTATACAAAAACAGACGAAGCGCCTTTGCTGGCCACCTATTCATTTTTACCCATAGTCCAAGCGTTTGCCAAGACAGCAGATATCGAAGTCGAGTTGAAAGACATTTCGCTTGCTGGAAGAATCTTGGCTCACTTTAGCGACGCATTGTCAGAAGAGCAAAAGACGAGCGATGCCTTGGCAGAATTAGGCCAGCTGGCGACTACTCCAGAAGCTAATATCATCAAGCTTCCGAATATTTCTGCATCCGTACCACAATTGAAAAGTGCGATCGCAGAGTTGCAAAAAGCAGGTTTTGCAATTCCTAACTATCCGGATGCTCCAACTACGGAAGAAGAAAAGAATATAAAAGCTACGTACTCTAAAGTACTAGGTTCGGCAGTGAATCCAGTATTACGTGAAGGTAACTCTGATCGTCGTGCGCCAAAAGCGGTTAAAAACTATGTGAAAGCCAATCCGCATCGCATGGGTACCTGGGCCAACGATAGCAAAACAGAAGTAGCTTCTATGTCGGAAGGTGATTTCTACGGTTCAGAAAAATCAATGACGCTAGAAAGCGATACCCAGTTCAAGATCGAATTTGTAAATGCAACAGGTGAGATCCAAGAACTGAAAGGCTTAGCACAGCTAAAAGCAGGAGAAATTATTGATGCTTCTGTAATGAGCGTGGCGAAGCTGAAGGTTTTTGTACAAGCTGCGATCGCAGAAGCAAAGGCATCAGGAATATTATTGTCAGCGCATTTAAAAGCGACGATGATGAAGGTATCTGACCCGATCATTTTCGCTGCTATTGTAGAAGTCTATTTTAAGGATGTATTTGATCAATTTGGTTCGCTATTCGCAGAATTAGGTGTCAATACCAATAACGGTCTGGGCGAAGTATATAGCAAAATTGCTGGTCACGCGCAAGAAAGTGAAGTAAAGGCTGCGATTGAAGCAGCAATAGAAGCAGGTCCTGATTTGGCGATGGTGAATTCGGACAAAGGAATTACCAACCTACATGTACCGTCGGATGTAATTGTAGATGCTTCTATGCCAGCGATGATTCGTATTGGTGGTAAGATGTGGGACAAAAATGGTGCTGAGCGCGATACATTAGCGATTATTCCAGATCGTTCTTACGCAGGTGTTTATAAAGCGGTGATCGAAGACTGTAAAGCTAATGGTGCATACGATCCTACTACGATGGGATCAGTGCCGAATGTGGGCTTGATGGCACAAAAAGCAGAAGAATATGGCTCACATGATAAAACGTTTCAGGCTACCGAAGAAGGTACGATCCGTGTCGTGAGTAGTGAAGATGTAGTGCTATTGGAGCAAGCGGTTGCGGAAGGCGATATTTTCCGCATGAGCCAAACGAAAGATGCTCCGATCCAAGACTGGGTTAAACTAGCGGTAAATCGTGCTCGATTATCTGATACACCAGCGGTATTTTGGCTAGATAAAGATCGTGCGCACGATCGTGAGATCATTGCAAAAGTAGAACGCTATCTAAAAGATCATGATACTAGCGATGTCGATATCCGGATCTTGGCGCCTATCGAAGCTACCAAATTCTCGGTTGATCGTATTCGCAAAGGCGAGGATACCATTTCTGTAACTGGCAATGTATTGCGTGATTATTTGACAGACTTATTCCCAATTTTAGAGTTAGGTACTTCTGCTAAAATGCTTTCTATCGTACCATTGATGAACGGCGGTGGATTGTTTGAAACTGGAGCGGGCGGTTCAGCACCAAAGCACGTAGAGCAATTTGTCACTGAAGGCTACCTACGTTGGGATTCACTGGGTGAGTTTTTGGCATTGCAAGCTTCATTTGAGCATGTAGCACAAACACAAGACAATGCAAAAGCGCAAATATTAGCGGATGCTTTGGATCAAGCAAATGCTAAATTCTTGGCTAATGATAAATCACCAGCTCGTAAAGTTGGTCAATTAGATAACAGAGGATCGCACTTCTACTTGGCAAGTTACTGGGCTGAAGCTTTAGCAGCACAAACTGCTGATGCTGAGTTAGCGGAAAGTTTTACGCCAGTAGCAAAAGCGCTAGCAGAAAACGAGTCTAAAATCAATCAAGAGTTGATCGACGCGCAAGGTAAAGCACAAGATATTGGTGGTTACTATTTCCCGAAAGACGAGTTAGCTTCTGAAGCGATGCGTCCGTCGACAACATTGAATAAGACGATTGATGCTTTGTACAATAGTGCATCCAATTCTAAGAAGCTAGTAACAGGCTAAACAGACAAATTTCTCTTTAAATAATAAAAAACGCAGTGATTTTCACTGCGTTTTTTATTTGAGACTGTGCTCTCAAAATAATTTATTATGTCTGTTCTTTAGATTATCTTCGTGGGCATTTTACCAAATTATGAAAAGATTATTATTGACCATTACCCTGATCGCAGTGTTTGCTTCTGCGGGATCAGCGCAGGATTTCGGATTTAAAAAGAAGGATATTTTTTTGGAGGCTAGTATTCAGACATCTGTAGTACGCGATAAAAGTACCCTTGACAGGACAGCATCTTTTAATTTCGTTCCAAAGGTGGGAACTTTTTTAAGTGATCATTTTGCGGTAGGTTTGGCGGCTGGTTTTGGGAATGGCAACACCGAAGGGCGTCCTAGAACTATAGCTGAGGATCGACAAAAATTAAAAACATTTGATGTCGGAACATTCGGCCGCTACTACTTTTTAGAAATAGGTTCACGATTAAAGCCATATACGGAGCTGGCAGTCGGTTACCACTTGATTAGACAAGAACAGTGGCAACAATCAAAAATTTTATCAGAATACAGGATGAAAGGTGTTTTGGCGAAAGCTGGGATTGGCGCTAATTTCTTTCTTGATAAAGGCATTGCGTTGAACTTCTTGTACCCAAACTTCTTATCCTATCATACATTTAGCACTGTCCACAACGGAGATAATAGTACTCGTAGTTCTAGTTCGGAATTTAAAACAAACTTCAACGTTTTCAATAATTTCTTGAGAAGTGCACAATTTGGTGTTATCTTGATACTGTAGTATGTAAGACATAAGTGAGATTGAATTTTTACTTCAAACATCGATAATTTTGTGAGACTCTTCGAAATTATAAGAATAACAAGCCCAGCCATTTGGCTGGGCTTGTTATGTATAGTGAAATTGATTAATCCTAATACCCCGGATTTTGAGTTAAAGTAGCCGATCCATTGATTACACTCAAATCAATTTGATTCTGTGGAATCGGAAAATAGTTTGTGCGGGAAATAGCTGTAGCACCGCGCACATCCGTCGTAATACCGCCTTCATATTCGTAGAAGGTATTCATCGTGGTTTGTAGTATTCCCCAGCGCGATAAGTCAAAGAAACGATGACCTTCCATGGCCAACTCCAGCTTACGCTCAAAATAGATTGCCTTCAATGCTATTTCAGGAGAACTGAAGTAGCCTGCTGGATATTCATTGATCAAATAATTAGCCGCAGGAGTAGTATTGAAGCCCGCCATTGGTGCACTGTTATTGATGTAACTATAGAGCCAGCCCGATGGTATGGCAGCTCGCGCTCTTACGCGATTCACATACGTCTGCGCTATTGCCAAAGAACCGGTTTGTGCTTGAGCTTCGGCCGCCATTAATAACACATCCGCGAAACGAATCACTAGTACATTGATCGCGGTGCCAGGTGCCCACGAACTTTGGTCTGAGAACCTATCTTGTGTAGCTTGCCAATAAATGTTCTTTTTATTACTGTAAGGTCCTGCGCTCGATTGTTCTCGAATCCAGCGACGACCTGGATGCAAGCCCCAATCATGAAAGGGAATTCCACGTCTTCCTACCGTCCAATCCAACCGAGGATCTACTGTAGTAGAATCAGGAGTGAAAGCCGCATCGGAAGCAACATTCATATCGCTAGCGATAGCAGTACTATTATAATCATCCAAATAAGGCAATCCTGTGGTCGGCGATGTACGATATGAATTGACTAAATCTTGAGTTGGCTGATAGAACCCGCAGCAGCGAAATGGACTTTCGTATGGAAAATTCAAACGACCGCCAGAGTTGGCAAACGTGATGGAGTTTGTCCCATCGTTAGCTACCATCTGTATGGCAAATACCGACTCAGCGTTATTCTTCGTCGCCGCATCAAAGTTGTTTCTAAATGGCACTAAGTCGTACTGTAGTCCATTACTGGTTACTCCATTGGTGATGACATCCGTAAAAACAGTAACAGCCTCTGGATATTTTTTTTGATACAACAAGGTTTTGCCTAGGTAAGCGCCTGCAGCCCATTTATTTACTCGACCCACCTCAGTTTGTGTCGCCGGAAGATTCTCGTATGCATATTCAAAATCAGCCTGAATCTGTGGCCAAATATCTGCTGTATTCGGTGCATAGTAAGTTTCGCTCGCTTCATCAATCCATGGCACTTGATTAAACATTTTCTTGAGATCCGAATAGAAATGTGCACGTAAGAAACGCGCTTGTGCAGCAATTTCTAATCGCTCTTGATCGGTTACGTCTGTCGCAAGATTTAAAAATCGTAAGGTCTGATTGGCGCGATTAACACCTTCGAAAGACGATTTCCATTTATTGTTAAAAAAACCATTACTAGCATCAAACGATAGGCGCGCTATCTGATTGATCGCGGGCTGATCTCCACCATCACTCCCTTTGTGGCTTCGCCACTCGCTACCGAACCATAAATCCAGTTATCGGGCGAAGATTCCCAAGGACCACCACCACCTAAGCCGTCGTCGTTGCTTGCGGCGGCTAATGCTGAGTAGGTTCCGGTAAGTAAAGACATGACGCCTACTTTGTTCCCAAGGTCTTCTGCAGGAAGTTCGCCTATTGGACCTTGTTCTAAAAATGATTTGCTACAGCCGGAAATCAGCAAAGTACTGCATAATCCCCATTGTATAATTGTTAGAAGTTTCGTTTTCATAATTTCTAAATTTTAAAACCCAACATTCAATCCAAATAAGATCTGACGAGGTGTGATGTATGTTCCTTGGTCAATTCCGAATGCGGTTGTCGAACCAGCGATTTCTGGGTCTGGTCCTGTGTATTTAGTGATAGTAAATAGATTGGCAGCCTGCACATATATACGTACGCGTTTTAGACGTGCTCGAGTCAACCATTCTTGTGGCAAAGTATATCCCAAGGCCGCATTACGCAAACGGAGGTAGCCTCCTGGCTCTACGAAATAGGAGTTAGGTACATTTTTGGTGCTGGTAAATCCGTCTAGCTCTTGTATTGGTGCTTTGGCATTCATGTTTTCTGGTGTCCAAGAATTGTACACGGCCGTATTGCTATTAGCACTGCCATTGAACGACGAATAAAAGTCAGTATACCAGCGTACATTGTTCCAAATATCATTACCCGCTACGCCGTAGAAGAATGCGCTGAAATCCCAATTTTTGTAAGTTAACCCAAGATTTAGTCCGTAGCTCATCGTTGGGTTAGGGTTTCCTAATACGGTACGATCGTCCGCAGTGATGATACCATCGCCATTAACATCTGCATAACGGAATCGACCTACGCCAATATCCGTTTGATACACAGCTTCAGGATTTCCTGAGACTTGTCTTGCACTCGCATTGGCTGCATTTACTTCTTCTTGTGAGTTCCAGAATCCATCTACCTGGTATCCGAAGAAGGATCCCATCGGATTGCCTACGGAGTTTCGCACGACGTAGTTGCCATTGTACCGATATTGCGTGCCGATCACATCAAAGTAGTCACTATTTTGCGAAATACTTTCGATATTATTTTTGTAGGTAGTCAACGTACCGGTCGTGGTTAATTTCAGATCTGGTCCAAGATCAAAGTTTCCGGTAATGGCTAGATCTAGTCCGGAGTTTTTCATACGAGCTACGTTGGTAAATGGCTGTAGTGCGCGACCCGCTGTTCCAGGCAATTCGGGATTATACAGTAGGTCGTCCACTACTTTACTATAGTAATCTACGTTCAGCTCTAAGCGGGAGAATAAAGTGGCATCAAAACCAACATTTGTATTAATGTTTTTCTCCCAACGCGCATCGGGATTACCTATGCGGAAAGGTTGAATACCTAATGCAGTGCTATTTCCAGATCCTGTGATGTCATAGTAGGAGGAACGGCGTACCCCTACGAACGTGTCATAAGCGTTGCGTGAGTTGACGTTGAGCTGATTACCCATTACTCCATATCCACCACGAATTTTGAAATCGTTCAGCCAATTTTTAGCTCCCGACATAAATTGCTCATCAGATACGCGCCAACCCGCACTTACTGCAGGAAACCAACCCGATTGATTATTTAAAAATTTAGAAGACGCATCGCGGCGAATCGTTAAACCCAGCAAATACTTTTGCTTAAAATTGTAATCTACACGACCGATATAGGATGATAGGGTAGAAGCATCACGGGCTGATCGGGCTGTCTGCGCACCAAAGCCTGTACTTAGGTCGACAAAATCACGGTCGAATGACACGTAACCTTGCGTGCTTGCTTCCATAAAGCGGAAATTTTCCTGAAAAGATTCGGTACCTACTACTACCGAGATATCATGGATATTATTGAAGTTCTGTTTGTAGTTAATGGTATTGGTCCATGTCCAGTTCCAAGCATCTACGGAGTTTTCTGTGTAGGCATTTGCCACCTCGTTTTCTAAGTTTTCGTATTGAGGGAATACGAAACGTTGTGAATTACCGGCATTGATCTCACCTCCGAATACGGTACGCGCAGTGAAATTTTTCCATAGATCCACTTCGGCGAATACATTACCGATCAATCGGCTGTTTTGGCTGCGGTTATTGCGCATACGATCCAGCATAGCTACAGGATTACGTGCATTTCCCAATCCGCCACCGGCAGTACCGGCATAATTTCCCATAATATCATAAACCGGAATGATAGGTGCTTGTCGAAAACTCATGCCAATGGCATTTCCTTCATCCAATTCGCCAATACCGTCATTTCCCATGCCTCCAGTTATAGAACCTTCACCAGTTTGTGGTGAACGGCGTAGGGAATAGGTGATGTTTTCTCCAATACGCACTCGGTTACCAATTTTATAGTTGGAGTTAGCACGCACCGTATAGCGATTCATAAATGTATTTTTCAGCACACCCTGCTGGTCAAAATAATTCGCGGAGAATAGGAATGCGCCTTTTTCATTACCGTGGCTTACCGCAATATTGTGACTCATGATCGGTGCGTTACTGAAAATCTCATCTGCCCAATCTGTGCCTGCATGATTGGCTCTGTTTATACGGTAAAAATCGCCTGCATTTCTGTCGAAAAAGTTTGGATTCACATTGTATAATGCAGGGTTTACGCGAGGATCACCTTCCATCGCGCCTTGCGGCGCAATGTAATCTGGTAGGCGAGGTTCTGCACCTGTACCATAAAGATCATTGCCAATGTCGGTCAAGCCGCTGTTGCGTTGTGCCTGAAAGGTCAAACGAGCATTATCTAATGGTGAAGCGATATCCCAAATGTTGCCGCGAATAGGACGCTGACTACCGTAGAACATATCATAATTCACGCGCACTTCGCCGTCTTGTTTTCCCTTTTTGGTGGTAATGATGATGACACCGTTGGCTGCACGTGCACCATATATCGAGGCCGAACCAGCGTCTTTCAATACTTGCATCTGGTCGATATCATTTGGGTTAAGATCTACGATGTTCTGAATCGGAATACCGTCGACTACATATAACGGTGAGTTATTGCCAAATGTGTTAATACCGCGAATACGCACCTGCGGCTCGCGACCGGGCTGACCCGAACCGATTACCGTAACGCCTGATGCTTGTCCTTGTAATTGATTGTTGATCTGTCCAGACGGTTGGCGATTCATTTCTGAAACATTTACTACAGAAACTGCACTGGTTAAGTCCTTACGGCGCTGTGTAGCATAACCAGTAACCACCACTTCATCCAAATTACTGGTGGATTCGCTGATTTGTACTGTTAAATTACCAGTTGCAGATGTCACAGATACATCTTTTTGTGTGTAGCCGATGTAATCAAACGTAAGCACGTCGCCCACATTAGCGCTGATTTGGAAGTTTCCGTCTTCATCTGTGCGCGTACTGATGTTCGTGCCCTTTAGGACAATACTTACCCCTTCAATTCCTCGTTTATTTGCAGCATCAACTACTTGGCCTCGAATAGTATTTTGTGCAGTTGCACGAAGCAATAAAATTTTCTTGTTTTCTAATTTGTATTGCACATCAAGATCCGTATGTATCTGGTTCAATAGCTGCCCGAGTACCCAATCTGTCGTTTTCAGATCAAGCATACGTGTGGTCTGCAATACCGATGGGCTGTAGACAAACTTGATTTCGGTCTGCTTTTCGATTTCGTTAATCGTACGTTGCAAACTAATTCTTTTCTCTGTGAGTGTCACTTTTTGATGGGTTGGATTTTCGCTTTTTGCGCCTTGCGTTTCCGCTCCAACCAGCAGCGCTAAGAATAGCAAGCCACAACGTAGGGCTTTTCTATTGATAGCGACTAATCTGGTACTGTATTTTGTGAAGTTCATAATTCTGATTTTTTTCGTTTACCAATGGTTTTCTCGGTCAGATGTCCATCTGCTGGTTCAACATGTTGTTGGCAGTTAGAAGGTGGGTGGTTTGAAATTGAGTTTTTGTTTTTATCATAGTTGTGTGTTTTACTGTTAGTCATTATAATATTGAAATTTGACGATCCTTAATTACATAGCGTGTAGCAGTTACAGCGCAGATCAGATCAAGCTGTTCGAACAGTGTTAGATTGTCTAGATCGCCGGTAAACGTGGTACTTTGATGGGTGGGGGTTACCCGTATATCAAGCTCATATATTTTGCTAAGCTTGTTGGCCAATTTGGAGAGATCAATGGCCTGATAGCGTACTTGAGCAAGTAACGCCTTGTCTAGCACCACAGGTTTAGGTTTTTCGACAATGGTAGCGTGTAATGTTTCTCGTTTTTTATTAAATACTGCGCGATGATTAGTGGCTAATGTTAGATTATTGGTGGATGATTTCGTAAAGAGGCGCATTGGTAGCGCAGTATCATGGCAGGTTTGCGATACATGTACCTTGCCCGAAAATACGATTACTTCACTCCGTTCTTTATCCGTGTCTTGTATCAAAAAATGAGTACCTAATGCTTCCGTGGTCATCTTACCGTGGAGTACTCGAAAAGGTCTAAGTGGATCATTCGTAATATCAAAGATCGCACTACCTTCTAGCGAAACGCTGCGCTGCGAAAAATCAGAAAGATAGCTTAATCTTCCACCTTGCAACAGTTGAATGATCGACCCGTCCGGTAAACCCACGCGAACCGTGTCGGTACCATCATTGCAAACAGTTTCTAACGGTTCTGCCGGTTGCCAAAACGTAAACACCAAGATTGGTAATAGCAACGTAGCGGCAACAGCTATCCAACGATAGTTTTTTGTAGGTATCCTAATGATAGGTTGGGGCTTCTCCGTAGATCGAGATATCTTAAGCCATAATCGTTCTTCCATGGCTTGATAATCTTCCTCTCTAAAAGATAATTTATCTTTTTCTGGAAGGCTGTCGTACCATTGCTGCACCATACGCGCTTCGTCGGGTGTACAAGTTTTTTGCAGATAGCGTTGCAGTATAGCTTGAAATTGTTTACGACTCATCAGAAAAGTCAGTTTATAGTGTATATCGGTTAGCGAACGCAGAAAATAATCCGGCGATCTACACTATAAGTAGCACAAGTAAGCCACACCCCTAAATAAAAATTGAACTTTTTTTATTTCCTTGTTTTAGGAAAATAGAACTGTGCTACTGAACCCAATAGCGACAATACCTATCGTAAGGTAGTCGCGTAATACGATACGCAATGTCTTTAGGGATTTGGTGATGTGGTATTCTACTGCTTTTTCAGATAGATGAAGGGCTAGCGCAATCTTTTTTATTGGTTGGAATTCTATGCGGCTCATCAAGAATATTTGTCGTGTCTTGGGTGACAAGCGCTCTAACCCGTTGTAAAGCTGCTCCATCAGTTCTTTAGCAGCCAACGTATCCAGGCTATTGTTTTGCTGCTGTAATTCATCTTCCGATTGCGTAATGTGCATAAAGCGCTCGACTTTAATTCGTGATTTAAGATGATTGATAAAACTGAATTTCGCGGCGGCGGCGAAGTAAGCTGGGAGATATTGGATCTGTAAATCGGCACGGCGCTCCCACAGAGATACAAAGATCTTCTGCGTCAGCTCTTCGGACAATTCTTGATCACCTGATTTTGCATAAAGCTGTCTAAATGATGACCGCCAGAAGCGTCTATATATTTCCTCAAACGCTTTGTGATCACTTTCTTTTAACTTGGACAGCAGTATCTCGTTGGTTAGTTCGGAGTCCTGCATAGGTAGTTCACAGTTAGTGTTTATAAATATATATGAATTTGTTACAAATCACAAAATTACATATACGAAAAAAGCTCCCAGTTGGACTGGAAGCTTTTAGATTTTTCAGATTGAAAATCGATCACACTTTGATTTCAACTTCAACGCCTGAAGGCAATTCAAGTTTCATCAACGCGTCAACTGTTTTAGAGTTAGAAGAGTAGATATCCAATAGTCTTTTGTAAGCACTTAATTGGAACTGCTCACGCGCTTTTTTGTTAACGTGTGGTGAACGTAAAACCGTATAGATTTTTTTCTCTGTAGGCAATGGAATTGGTCCGCTAACTACTGCACCTGTAGGTTTTACCGTTTTTACGATTTTCTCAGCTGATTTGTCAACCAAGTTGTAATCGTAAGATT
The DNA here is from genome assembly GCF_001586775.1 of Sphingobacterium populi. Taxonomy (GTDB): domain Bacteria; phylum Bacteroidota; class Bacteroidia; order Sphingobacteriales; family Sphingobacteriaceae; genus Sphingobacterium; species Sphingobacterium populi. The sequence goes on from NZ_LQXS01000002.1 coordinate 125,163, forward strand.
TCAATTTGATTCTGATTCTTTGGCTCATTGTTTATTGTTTAATTGTTTTAAAAAGATCGCCAATTAGAGCTATTAACAACTGGCGATCGGTTTATTTTTGAGGACTGAATTATTCTTCAGTACCTTTAAGTTTACCTTTTGCTTTCGCGATTACTTCTTCCATCACGTTACGAGGAGCTTCTGCATAGTGATCGAACTCCATCGTAGATGTAGCACGTCCAGAAGTAATCGTACGCAATTGAGTCACGTAACCAAACATCTCAGAAAGTGGAACTAATGCTTTGATTACTTGAGCACCATTACGAGAATCAAGACCTTGCATCTGACCACGACGACGGTTCAAGTCACCCATTACATCACCCATGTTTTCTTCTGGAGTCAATACTTCGATTTTCATGATTGGCTCCATCAATACTGGAGAACATTTTGGCAATGCCTCACGGTATGCTTGACGACCTGCTAACTCGAAAGATAGTGAATCTGAATCGACTGCGTGGAATGAACCATCGATCAAACGAACTTTCATACCAGATAATGGATATCCAGCCAATACACCGTTTGCCATTGAAGTTTCAAAACCTTTCTGAACAGAAGGGATAAATTCTTTAGGGATTTTACCACCAACGATCTCGTTCACGAATTGAAGTGGAGATTTTGACAAGTCGTGATCTTCATCTGCTGGAGAGATTACCACTTTAATGTCCGCAAATTTACCACGACCACCTGATTGTTTCTTGAATACTTCACGGTGCTCAGTAGTACCGTTGATAGACTCTTTGTAAGAAACTTGAGGAGCTCCTTGGTTTACTTCTACTTTGAACTCACGTTTCAAACGATCGATCAAGATCTCTAAGTGAAGCTCACCCATACCAGAGATTACGGTTTGACCAGTATCTTCGTCGGTGTTCACAACGAATGTTGGATCCTCTTCAGCCAATTTACCAAGACCAATACCCAAACGATCCATATCAGCTTGTGTTTTTGGCTCGATCGCTAAACCGATAACCGGCTCAGGGAAGTTCATCGACTCTAACACGATAGGGTGTTTTTCATCACAAAGTGTATCACCTGTTTTGATGTCTTTGAAACCTACTACTGCACCGATATCACCAGCCTCGATGAAAGGGATAGGATTTTGCTTGTTAGCGTGCATTTGGAAGATACGAGAGATACGCTCTTTGTTACCAGAACGTGTGTTCAATACGTAAGAACCTGCATCTAATTTACCAGAGTATGCACGGATGAAACACAAACGACCTACGAATGGGTCAGTCGCGATTTTGAATCCTAAAGCCGCGAAAGGCTCGTTTACATCTGGCTTACGCAATAATTCAGCACCAGTGTCAGGATGTGTACCTTGAACACCTTCTGAATCCATTGGCGAAGGCAATAATTCCATTACCAAGTCAAGCATGGTTTGTACACCTTTGTTTTTGAAAGATGAACCACATACCATAGGTACGATAGAGTTATCTAAAACAGCTGCACGTAATGCGTTCAAGATTTCGCGCTCAGTCAATGAATTAGGATCTTCGAAGATTTCTCCATCAAAGTCTCATCATATCCAGCTACTGCTTCCAATAATTTCTCGCGGTATTCAGCCACCTCGTCCAACATATCGTCAGGAATTGGCACTTCTGTAAAGGTCATTCCTTTATCGTGCTCGTTCCATACGATACCACGGTTGTTGATCAAATCAACCACACCTTTGAAGGTATCTTCGGCACCGATTGGCAATTGCAAAGCAACAGCTTCAGAACCTAACATAGATTTTACTTGACCAACAACTTTCAAGAAGTCAGCACCAGAACGGTCCATTTTGTTTACGAAACCAATACGTGGCACTTTGTAGTTATCAGCCAAACGCCAGTTTGTCTCAGACTGTGGCTCTACTCCGTCTACTGCGGAGAATAAGAATACCAATCCGTCTAATACACGCAAAGAACGGTTTACCTCTACGGTAAAATCCACGTGTCCTGGCGTATCAATTACGTTTACTTGGTATTTTTTGTCGCGGTAGTTCCAGAAAACTGTAGTAGCTGCTGAAGTGATCGTGATACCACGCTCTGCTTCTTGCTCCATCCAGTCCATGGTAGATGCACCTTCGTGAACCTCACCGATTTTGTGGTTTACGCCAGAGTAGTAAAGGATACGCTCTGTCGTTGTAGTCTTACCAGCATCGATGTGGGCAGCGATACCAATATTTCTAGTTAATCTTAAATCTCTTGCCATAATAATTTTAAAGCGATAGGCTAATGCCTGTATTGTTGTTCAATGTTTTTAAATAAGTACACCGGCTTTGTCAAGCCCTTGCGGGATGTCAAAGCCGGCGTATGCCTTATTAGATTCTGGTTGTTTTCACGATTAGAATCTGAAGTGTGAGAACGCTTTGTTAGCTTCCGCCATTTTGTGCGTATCTTCTTTCTTCTTCACAGCTGCACCTTCACCTTTAGAAGCTGAAATGATTTCTCCTGCTAATTTTTCGAACATAGTTTTTTCACCACGTTTGCGAGCATAAGAAATTAACCATTTCATACCCAAAGCGATTTTACGATCTGGACGAACTTCCATAGGAACTTGGAAGTTAGCACCACCTACACGACGTGATTTTACCTCTACGGCAGGCATCACATTGTTTAATGCTTTTTTCCAAGCTTCAAGACCGTTCTCTTGAGTTTTTGACTCTACTAATTCTACTGCATCGTAAAAGATAGAATATGCGATAGATTTTTTACCATCGAACATCATGTTGTTTACGAAACGCGTTACCTGAACGTCATTAAACTTCGGATCAGGTAAAATGATTCTCTTTTTTGGTTTTGACTTTCTCATTTTATTTTCCTCCGTTTAATTATTTCTTTTTGCCTTTAGCAGGAGCTGCTGCTGCTTGTCCTGGTTTAGGACGTTTAGTTCCGTATTTAGAACGACGTTGGTTACGACCAGCTACACCTGATGTATCTAAAGCACCACGGATGATGTGGTAACGTACACCTGGTAAATCTTTCACACGACCACCGCGGATTAACACGATAGAGTGCTCTTGCAAGTTGTGGCCTTCTCCTGGAATGTAGGCATTCACCTCTTTACCATTTGTAAGACGTACACGCGCAACTTTACGCATTGCTGAGTTTGGTTTTTTAGGGGTAGTAGTATATACACGTGTACATACACCTCTTCGCTGTGGACATGAGTCCAACGCTGGTGACTTACTCTTGTCAACCAGAGCTACTCTACCTTTTCTAACTAATTGTTGAATAGTAGGCATTTACCTGTTCTAGTTTTTTAATTCGTTTAAAATTAATTTTTAAAGTCCGCAAAGATACTTATTCCCTTTTGAATATTAAATAGTTAGATGTAAATAGTTGCTGTGTTTTTATTATTTATTACTATTCTCTAGGTGGAATGTAAAATAAGGGCATCTTAATATTAAGCATAATGGCTCTACCAGTGCCAATAACTATTTCATGCTCAATAGCAATCTTACATAATTATTTTGCTTATTTCGTATGTTTATGGCATGTAATTTGTCAAATGCACAAAAACTATTTAAAACATTAATAATTTACCTTTTTAAAACTATGAAAAATAAGTTGGTAGCTGCTATTGTAGTGGCGTTGGTGACATTTGCATTTGTTGGATGTTCTAAGGATGATGATAATCCTACATCTGATAAAGGAGTATTAAAGGTTACTGTTACAGCCGAAGGGTACACGGGAGAAGGCGGAAGTACTATGTCTGCGCAAGTAATTGGTTCAAGTGCTCAAGGTCCTACATTATGGAAAGTTAACGGAGCAGCAGGTACATCAGGTCAATCAATTTATGACTTAAACAAAGAGTATTTTGCTGGTGGAAAAACGGCAACATTCGAAAGCACATCTTCCTATCTTGCTGCCAGTGTAACAATTTCTGCTGCAGCCTTCACGCAGCCTTTTAAATTAGTTTATAAAATTGAACAAGGCGGTCGAGTGATTGTTGAACAAACCAAAGATATTTTACCAGATACTACACCTACTGTGCTTAGTTTTCAATACTAAGTTAGTTTGGTCAATACAAAGCGCCAGGACATCAGTTCTGGCGCTTTTTTTAGTTATAGTATTCTGCTTATGGCAGATTACCTTGTCGTACTTCGTCGCTAGGACGATGAGATACACTACAAAACATCCCGAATCTCTTCATCTTTGTCGAATACGCTTTTAGCAAAAGGACAAAGTGGCAAGATTTTGATGTTCTTTGCTCTCGCGAAACTCACGATCTCCATCAGTATGATCTTACCGACACCTCTTCCTTTAAAATCAGGATTTACCTCCGTATGATCGATAATGATCCGGCTGTCGCCGGCCCAAGAATAAGTCATTCTCCCTGCTTCTTTATGATCTTCTGTTGCTTTGAAATAGCCTTTATTATCGTGATTTACCTGTTCTATTTGCATGGTGTTTGCTCTTTAAATGCTTTTCGTGAATTACCCTAGCTTACTAAGGTAAAATCAATTTGACGTTTCTCCAGATCTACTTTTTTGACTTTGATCTGTACCTCATCGCCAAGTTGATACACTTTTTTCTTGCGCTGTCCGATGATGGCATAATTCTTTTCGTCTAATGTGTAGAAGTCATCGTTGATGTCGCGTAAGCGAATCATTCCTTCACACTTATTCTCTTCAATTTCTACGTACATGCCCCATTCAGTCACGCCAGAAATTAATCCGGTGTATTCTACGCCGATCTGATCTTGCAAGAATTCTGCTTGTTTGTATTTGATGGATGCGCGCTCTGCTTCTGCTGCTTTCTTTTCCATCTGCGAGCTGTGCTCGCACAATTTCTCGTAATGCTCTGGATTGACCTGCTCGCCGCCATCTAAATAGAATTGTAGCAGGCGATGTACCATCACATCGGGATATCGGCGAATAGGCGAGGTGAAGTGTGTGTAGTAGTCAAAAGCCAATCCATAATGCGAAGTGTGTTTGGTGGTGTAGATCGCTTTGGCCATCGAACGCACCGCTAACGAGGTCAATATGTTTTGCTCTTTCTGCCCTTCGATCTTGGTCATCAGCGCATTCAGCGATTTGGCGGTTTCTTTATCCGTGCGGGTATTCATTTTGTGGCCAAATCGTGAGGCGAACTGAGAGAAGGAAGCTAGCGCATCGGGTTTTGGTACATCGTGGAAGCGATAAACAAAGGTCGGTTTATTCTTTCCTTTGCCGCGCTTACCGATGAACTCAGCCACGCGTCTGTTCGCTAATAGCATAAAATCTTCGATCAGCTTGTGTGCATCCTTACGTACTTTGGTATATACGCCTGTCGGTTTACCATTTTCGTCGAGGTGGAATTTTACTTCTTCGGATTCGAAGCTGATGGCACCACTTTTGAATTTCTTTTCACGTAGGATGTATGCAAGCTCATTGAGCTTTAAAATTTCTTCAGCAAAATCACCTGATTTATTTTCGATTACTTCTTGCGCTTCCTCATAAGTGAAGCGGCGATCGGAATGAATAACGGTGCGGCCAAACCATTCGTTTTGAATCTGTGCTTGATCGTTCAATTCAAAGACGGCCGAGAAACACAGTTTGTCTTCTTTGGGTCGGAGTGAACACAGGTTGTTGGACAAGCGCTCGGGCAGCATGGGAATCACACGATCTACCAGATAGACGGAGGTGCCGCGGTCAAAAGCTTCCTTATCAAGTGGTGAATCAGGAATTACATAATGCGACACATCGGCGATGTGCACACCGATTTCGTAGTTGCCATTTTCCAGTTGTTCGAAGGAGATCGCATCATCAAAATCTTTGGCATCCAACGGGTCAATCGTAAAGGTTGTCGTGCCTCTAAAATCACGTCTCTTAGCGATCTCTTCAGTGGTGATTTCGGTTGAGATATTTTTGGATTCTTCTTCCACTTCTTGAGGGAAATTAAGTGGGAAGCCGAAGTCTGCCAAGATCGCATTCATCTCGGTATTGTTCTCTCCTTTTTTGCCCAATACATTCTTCACAATGCCGATCGGATTCTTGGCGCTGCGCGGCCATTCCAAAATCGATACTAATACCTTTTCGCCATTCTTCGCACTATTCAAATTGTCCAACGGGATGAAGATGTCGTGATGCATTTTTCGGTCGTCCGCGACGAAGAAAGCGAAGCTTCCGGAGATGTCGATAGTACCTGTGAAATCGGTCTTTGCGCGCTGTATGATTTCGACCACTTCACCTTCTTTTTTGCGACCGCCTTTACGCTCAAAAACGTGCACTTTGACAAGGTCGCCATGCAGCGCTTGTCGAAGCTTTCGGGGAGCAACAAAGATGTCTCCATCTTCTGAATCTTCGGGAACGATGAAGGCCGATCCGTCAGCAGTCATGTCGACTTTGCCGGACACATATACCTTCAAAGATTTCAATTTGTACTTGCCCCGATCATGAGATACGAATAATCCGTTTTTGGAGTTGTCTGACAGAATGTCTCGTATTGCTTCTTTCGCTTCGTTGTCATCAATATTCAGCTTGGCGCTGACCTGTTTATAGTTGAGTGGTTTGTTGTTTCCTTTCTCAAAAATCTCTACAATTAGTTTTACGAAAACATCTTTATAGATTTTGTCTGTCTTATTCTTCATCGTTTCGTGTCGAATTTTTGATTCAATTATAGGCTGGCGAATTGCGGCCATCTATCGAATGGTGTCTACCCGAAGGTAATCTTTTTTTTGTGGCATATACAAGGTAGAAGGGTAGGGGTAGGGTGTGCTATTTCGAAATGTAAATTAAAATAGTATTTTAGCTTATTCAATATTCTGATTATAAAATATTTATAGTATGAATTGCTAAAATTAAAAAGGCTTGTATTGGCAGTTAGGGCAGTAAACGCAAAAACCATCATTTGTTGATGGTTTTTGCTAAATAGTATTGCGTGAATAAACAATGCAATAAATAAAATTCAATTAATTAGTTATTAGTGTATTATGTGTAATATACTAAATTTTTAGCATATAGAATTTCTCAGAATTTTAGCACATTGTAGCGTGTGGTATATGCTGCTAACTCTGGCACCTATCACAAAGCCCGACAGCGTTCACGGCGACAGATTGAAGAGCGAAATTTTTGGGAACTCGAATTGGTGGGATTGAGATTTCTTCTAGGCAAATCACGCTATTGCACGAGGAGCAAATGAAGTGAATGTGCTGATCTTCGTGCTTGTGTTCCGAGCAATTGTGTGAGCAGGTTGCGTAAGTTGCCGTCCCGTGCAAGTCAAATACTTTATGAAGAATACCCTTCTCTTCGAAGCTGGCTAAGATGCGATATAGCGTCACTCTGTCAGTTTCCTTTCCGAGTAATTTTTCCAATTCCGGTTGTGAGATGGCACTATCTTTTGCCGATATAATTTCCAAAACACGGAGTCTGGGCTGGGTTACTTTCAGCTTATTTTTTCGAAGCAAGTCTTTGAAACCTGTCATCTCGCTCGGCTCTGCCAACCCTTTTTGATCTTCTTTCATAGGGCATAAAATTACGTATTATATGCACAAAAAAAAACCGTCGCCATGGGATATGACAACGGTATTACAACGGTCCAAAAGAGGTCCGATATTATTTGCCAGCAGCCTTATTATAGTCTGCCAAAAACTGTGTAAGTCCACTGTCTGTAAGTGGGTGTTTCAACAACGAAAGCATCGCCGAAAGTGGTCCAGTCATCACATCTGCTCCGAGCTTAGCACAACCCAAAATGTGTGCACTGTGACGTACTGAAGCCGCCAAGATTTGAGTCTCGAATGCGTAGTTGTCATAGATCAAACGGATCTCCTCGATTAATGCTAAACCGTCTACAGAGATATCGTCCAAACGACCGATAAATGGAGATACATAAGTCGCCCCAGCCTTCGCTGCAAGTAGTGCTTGACCAGCTGAAAATACTAATGTACAATTGGTTTTGATTCCCTTGCTCGAGAAGTATTTTATGGCCTTTATACCGTCTTTAATCATAGGCACTTTGACCACTATTTTAGCATTTAAAGCGGCTAATGCTTCGCCTTCTTTGATCATCTCGTCGTAGGTCGTAGCGATTACTTCAGCACTTACATCACCATCCACGATATCGCAGATTGCTCTGTAGTGATTCAAGATATTGTCCTGTCCTGAAATACCCTCTTTGGCCATTAGGCTCGGGTTAGTGGTTACCCCATCTAATACGCCCAAATCCTGCGCTTCTTTGATTTGCTCCAGATTTGCCGTGTCGATAAAAAACTTCATATTCGATGTATTGATTTTTAGTGTATTAACTTATTGGTGAAAACTAACATATAGGTTAGTTGTTCCAAAGTTAACTATAAAAAACACAAAGAATAAATGGTAATTCTTAAATTCGAATCATATCTTGATTGATGAATATTTTTAGATCGCTGCAATACCCCAATTTTAGGTTACATGTTATCGGACAGGCTATTTCGCTGATGGGTACCTGGATGCAGCGCGTTGCTATCAGCTGGATGGTTTATTCGCTCACCAATTCGGTATTCTGGCTAGGTTTTGTGTCTTTTATATCGCTGTCGCCTTCGCTATTCTTATCGCCATTTATTGGATCTTTTATAGACAAAAGGAAGAAATATAATCTGGTAAGGAAAACGCAATTTGGCCTAATGGCGCAGGCAGGTTTACTTACTTTGCTAGTGTATACTGGCCAGGAATCTGTGCTGCTATTATCTATTCTTGGTTTTATTCAGGGAGTAATTAACGCTTTTGATGTCCTGGGTAGGCAGTCGCTTATGGTTTCGTTGGTTGATGATAAGAAAGATTTGCCTAATGCGATCGCGTTGAACTCTTCGATATTTAATGCGGCGCGTATGGTTGGCCCTGCGATTGGTGGTATTTTGTTGACCACGTATGGGGAGTTGTTCTGCTTTGCAGTTAACTTCGTTAGCTTCGTACCTGTTATCATCTGTTTGATGCTTATGCGCGTCACAGAGCGCTCATTTGAGGGTAGGAGAGGTAGTAATTGGGAAGGGTTGATCGAGGGGTTTCATTATCTTAAAAGGTCGCCGCACATCGCTTCTTTGATTATCGTCTTGACTTGTTCTAGTTTGTTGGTCATTCCATATACTTCTTTGCTACCTGCAGTCGCACGTGAACTGTTTAATGGGAATGAGGCTACTTTTTCTTGGTTCGAAAGTATGGCTGGGCTTGGTGCGATGATTGGTGCCGTGAATATGGCTAGACTAAAATCTGGAGAAAATTTACGTTATCGCGTGATGTTCTCCGCTGGTATTATGGGAGTAGCATTGCTTTTTCTGGCATATGCCCATTTCTTGCCTTCTGCATTGATTTTTACGGCTTGTGTGGCATTTGGAATGATGATGCAAAACTCATCTATCAACACCTACATTCAGACGCATGCGATGTCGGCTTATCGCGCGCGCGCCATGTCGTACTATGTGATGGCATTCCAAGGGATATTTCCAATCGGAAGTTTGCTGATCGGAAGTTTGGCGGAGTGGATTGGATTAAAAAATACGTTGTATGTGATGGGCAGTTGCGCTGTGTTAATTTCACTTGGCTTCTATCTATACCTAAGATTGCACATAAAACGGCGTCTCTTTAAGCGGTATTAGTAACCTGTAATTTTCTGCGTTTGCGATTGGTAAGCTGTAATGTGGCCGTTTTGTAGTTGATTATGGCGCCATATGCCTGCAAAATATCTCCGCCTAAGACACCGACTACGGGCTCGAGATTCATCTTGCGATAAGCATAATTTATGGAGCTTAAATCTAATACAGCAAAATCAAACTTCTTAATATGCCAGTCACCTATCTTAAGTTCTGGAATATGTACAAAAAAACTTTCCATAGCATTCGTACCCAGTCCCGTAGATAACACGTCTGTTAAGTTCAATTGGGCTTCCGTTATTCCAGCATCGAGCAGGGTGGTTTTGTCCAACACGGTTTTAGAAGCCCCAGTGTCTACTACCATTTTAAAGGTTTTATCTAGGAGCTTAATTTCTATAAGTGTATGGAAACCATCCGGCTGTAATTGGATGATTTCCAAAGGTATTTTGGTCATGTAGTGCGTTTAAAAAGCGAACAAGTTATTTAAATGATGCCTTCATCAGATAGTACCTGATTCATCTTACGCACGGCATCAGCACTTTTACCTAAAAGTTCTTGTTCATCGTCTGATAAAGGCATAGGTATGATACGATCCCAACCTTTATTATTGATTATGACTGGTACTCCCAACGCAATATCTTCGTGTCCATATTCGCCCTCTAAATACACAGATGCGGTGAATAGTTTGCCCTGATTACGGATAATGCTCTCTACCATAGCAGCAGCGGCAGCACCGGGAGCGTACCAAGCGGATGTACCAATTAAGCTGGTTAATGTAGCACCACCAACCATGGTTTTTTGTATAATATCATTCTGTTCTTCGGCAGTCAAAAGCTCACTAATGCGCACACTGTTCCAAGTTGCATGCTGAATCAGTGGAATCATCGTCGTATCTCCGTGACCGCCAATCACAATGGCATTCAGATCAGTCGCGGCTGCATTTAATTTTTGCCCTATTTGATATTTAAATCGGGCAGAATCCAGTGCGCCACCCATGCCGATAATTCTGTTTTTGGGTAGTCCACTACTTTTGAGCGCGAGATACGTCATCGTATCCATTGGATTAGAAACGATCAGGATAATAACCTCTGGTGAATGTTGAACTAAATTTTCGACCACAGTCTTAACAATATTGGCGTTGGTGCCAATTAGTTCTTCTCTGGTCATGCCTGGCTTACGCGGTATACCCGAAGTAATGACGGCAACGGACGAACCTGCTGTGGAACTATAATCGTTTGTGACACCGGTGATCTTCGATTCAAATCCTAACAGGGCGGCGGTCTGCGACATATCTTGTGCTTTGCCCTCAGCAAAACCATCTTTGATATCTAATAAAACGACCTCTTCGGCAATGTTTCTTCGGATGATATTATCAGCAGTAGTCGCACCTACGGCTCCTGCACCAACTACAGTTACTTTCATGTCTTAGTGGATTATTGATTCTTTTAAAGATACAAAAAATAACCTACACCTGCGGAGTATTAGAATGGATATCCAATGGCCAAGTTGAAGACAAGGTTTCTGCGTCGCCATTCGCGATTTCCAAAGTCGATTTGGTTGAATACCCAACCATTACTTTCCTGCACGTACGGCTGTCTAAATGGAATGGCCAAATCTGTACGGATCACTAAAAAGTCGATATCAACACGCAAGCCTAAACCGCCACCTACGGCTAATTGTTCGTAGAATTTGGTGGTCAATTCTGCACCAGGTCTGGTTTCATCCCGGCGTTGTAACCAAATATTACCGGCATCCACAAAGGCTGCCCAGTTGAAGATCCCAGAAATTGGCGCGCGATACTCGGCGTTGAGTTCCAGCTTGAAATCTCCGGTTTGATCAGCAAAAAAATCATCAGGCACATAGTCTGCTGCATTGACCAACCCAGGTCCGACAGAGCGTGCGCGAAACGCACGCATACCATTCGGGCCTCCCGAGAAGAATTGCTTCAAATAAGGAAGTTGAATGGAGTTGCCATAGGAATGACTAACACCAATCATGGCTCGCGTGACAAAAGTGGATTTTGGCGTTATTTTCCAATAATGTCTGAAATCTGCTTCACCCCGTATGAATTGCGCATAGCGCGTGCCAAACAGAAACTCAGGACTATCTGAAGATGCGTCTGCTCCTTGAATCAAGCCTAGCACATTACCCGATGTATTCAACGCACTGCGTACAAAGTAGGTGTGTGTACGATCCTCCATATTGTTCTGGAAAGTAAATACGTAGTTTGGTCCGAAAGAGAATTGCGGCTCGATGATATGTAATAAGGAAGGAAACGTTATGGCTTGATTACGGTATTGTTCTGTCACATTCCGGGGCTGGGCATAGATAATCTCCGCTAATGTCAAGTCATGAACTTTGCGCTCATTTTCCTTCCAAGAATACCCAAAGTTAAAAGTCAATGAGTTTAAACTATAGAACGCACGACGATCTAGAAACTCATAGCGCAAACTAGCGAAGGTGCGAGGGATGTATTTCCGCGAAGGTGCCCATTTGTATGGAGACAGCAGGCGTGGCCAGCTGATAGCTGCTTCGGCACCATAGCGAATAAAATTGGAGTTTAAGGCTGCACCACCTACTTGTGTTTCGAATCCAGCAAAAGCCGTTAAGGTGAGTGTCTCAAAACCTTTAAAAGCGTTTTTCAGACTCCAGTTTACACTACCTTCAATACCATTGTATACAGTCGCTGTCTTTCCGATGAGCTCGGTGCGTAACGTCCTCGGCTTCATAGGAGTGAGGTAATAATATACATCCATCGTGTTGGCCGAATCCGGACTATCGACAAAGTCATTTTTTACGAATTGGAAGGTATTCATATTGACCAAGTGATTGATCGTCATATTATGATCTTCCCTATTATACATTTCGCCTTTATGGAAGAACAGGTGGTTAGCGAGTACTTTTTTTCTAAACTTGTTGTCAGGATCGTAAATATAATATTCGCCTTCGTAAGCCTCGGTTCCTCTAGGAATACGTCGTGTGTAACCCTCAGCTGATTGAGTGTAATCTGGAAAAACCACGATTTTTCCAATACGTTGAGGATGTTTTGCGCGTTCCGCGGTTTCCGGTTTTACGGTCATAAACATGTCTACTTGATGTCTTCCTACGGTACTATCCACATCCAACAACATGTTGTCTGCATTGAAATAATAGTAGCCTTTGTTTTTCATGGCTACATCAATGCGCTCCCGTTCATTAATGACGACATCCAGATTGTAATTATTACCGCGGCGCAATAGAGTAGCATCTTTGGTGCTAGCCATATCACGACCCCATTGTTTTGTCGAATCTACATCAAAGGCAACTTCTCTAATTTTGTACCCCGGTCCCGCAACGGCATCGAATTGCACGGTTGCTTTCTTGCCATTAATCAACGTGTCGGAAGTAACTTGCGCCTGAAAAAAACCGAGGTTCTCTAGGCGATTTCGCAACAGATTCTCATTATATTCGTAATTGACCTCACTTAACAGTACGGGAGCTTTTCCTTGGCGTCTGATAAATCGTTTTATAAATCCAACCGTCGTATCTGGTCCGCCACCCATATTCCAAAGAGCTACCTTCAATTTTGAGGTGGGCTCTGGGCGTACGTAACTTTGCAGTCGACTTTCAAATAATTCTTTCCGATCTTTATCTAAGGTGTCGTTCTGGATATTCACTGTGGCTTCTTCGAAAAGATGCTCGCCATCCGCAATATACTTAGTGGCATTACAGCCCACTACGAGAAGCAGTGATGCGGTAGCAATTAAAAGGTGATTATTTTTCATTGGACTCCCTTTCTTCTTCCTCATTTCTTATGGCTGTATTTTCTTTTCTTTTTACGGTATCTTTAGGGCTGCGTGGTCGCGCGCCGAAATTTGTTACGCCGTTATTGCTGATACGATCTTGTGCTGTAACGGGTCTGCTTGTTGATAAGTTATGGCGGCGATCTCTATTTAGTCGACGTTCCAAACTGTCTTGAATTATCGTTCGTACACTATCTCTGTAAACAGAATCGGTTTCAATTCGATCCACGTCAAACCGTCTACGGAAGTTCACATTATTAGTGTTGTAATAGTTTTCGACCGACCTGGCACTCATAAATATTTCGCGGAACTTATCATACGTTATATTGGCTACGAGACCGATTCCTGTTTCTATAAACTGCCCCTGCAAAGTAGGTTGATATTGGTTATTACGAAATACACGACCAATATAACGGCCATCTTCAGATAAGCGGTATTCTAGGGACACATCACCTGCAATGTTAGACGTTTTTTCCCCTGGTCTGGCGTTGCCCTCTACTTCAAAATTGGATCCTACCGTAACTTTAAGCCGATCATCAAACAGCGTTCTGGATAGACCTACGTTTAAGTCGGTACGGTTCTGCGCACTCCCGGTAAGGAAGTCTTGTTCAGATTGCAAGTTGAAGTCAATGTCCACACCGCGGATTAGATCAGAGGTCAGATTATTCAATTGCCCCGTTAGGAAGTTACTTAATGTACTGCGAGCCATGCCCTCGACGCCACCACCACCAGATAAACTTTCGAACGGATTTGCCGACATAAATCTACCGAGTGCAATCAGAGAGAAAACTTGTTTGTTCAGCTCTGCTGGATCGTTTCGCATATTCGCTAATGCAATATTGACATTGCTCGTCACATCTTGCGGCACCATGGTGCTATTGTCGTCCAATTGGATATCGAATGCTAGATCTGGCGTAAATAAAGCTCCAGATAACTTCAGCAAGACATTAAAAGGAATACGCTGTCTATACAAGTTTTGAGCTTGCTGATCTACTTGACCTTGAACTAATTCCAATGTTGGGAATCGATTACTATATACTGCGGTAATGTTCATGTTCGCATCCAATGGATCGCCACCCCAGGTGATAACACTTCCTTTCTGGAAGGTAAACCTGCGAGACAAAGGTCCGAGTGGCACGGTGTATTCTCCTTTTTCGATCGTATAGGTGCCTGACATCGTGATTTTTTCGCTCGCATCTATTCCGGCGGTTAACTCGGCTATACCTTGAATATGCAGCTCATCCTGTGTACCCGGATCGAGTACGACGGTAAAACGTGCTTCAGGATCTGTTTGTAATTTTAAACTGATATCCATACCGGTAAGTGCTGCAGGTGCAGTGGCGATGGAATCAAGCTGGGCAAATATATTTCTACTCGTGCTATCGCTACGATTGACAAACTTCACCACACCGTCACGCTCGGCTACACCCGGATTTTCGTTTGGTACGACAAAGTAAAAGTCTGTATTGTCGTTCACTCGAATACTTCCATCTACGCGCGGACTATTCATATCGCCTGTTACACGAAGGTTGGTGGTGAGATACATTTTACCATAAAACATATCATTGTCTTCCATCGTAGAATTCATCGCCTCGAAATCATCCATGTTGAGGTTAAGATTGAAAGCAAAATCGCTGTAATCGGTCGTGCGCACGGCTCCGTTGATACGGGCAGTATTATTTTTGGCGTCACGAATTTCAAACTGTCTAAATTGTACTCCTTGATTGTTTAATGATATGGTTTGATTGTTAATCAACATGGTTGAATTCAACATCGCTACATTCATCTTACTGTCGTTAAAGGTAAGTCCACCTGTGATACGAGGCGTTGTTGTCGTACCTGCAATATCGATCTTGCCGGTGATAGTTCCTTCTGTATCTCGAAGGTTGCCAAAGCTAAATGCTTCCAAGGTTTTCATCATCATCGGTTTAAATTCAAGGCTTGCATTGATCTGCGCGTCACCTTGTGGTGGCGATACGAATGTTCCTAATAACTGCACATCGTTGCCATTCCCCGTGATTGCGACGTCAGCAGCAAAAGTATTTTCTCGCTCATTGTTGACTTTTATGCTGATATCACCTACCTCTTGTTTTGCGAAGCTGAATGCATCGATCGTGAGATCAGAAATAAATACTGGACTGCTCTCTAAGCGGGATACGGTAGCTGTTCCATTAATACCTCCACCGACATCTAGTGATTCTGAATCTACCATTCTGCTGATGGTTTCAATTCTGAAGTTGTTAAAATTCAATGCTATAGGTGAATTGAAGGTGGAGTCTTGTGATAAAACGGATAATTCCTGTCCATTATTTCGAAGCACAAAATCGCGTACCAATATGCCTGCATCACCAAAAGCAATTTGATTATTGGGCATCACATTCCAGTTTTCATAGTTCAGCATCAAGCCATCTTCAAGCATGCTTAAGATGAAATTATTGTTATCTGCGGTCATTTTAGCGCCAAGATGGTATTGTGGTTGGCTTTCCTTATCTCGAATCCACAGGCCGAAGTTTACATTGTTATTAGCGACATCACCACTTATTACTGTATTGATCAGCTCCACACTACTCACACTTATTCTGTTAATCAAGGTATTGTAGTACAACGTGCTATCTACCGTAATGATGTCTGCTCCAACATTTTCTATTTCTGTGCCCGAATAAATTAGTTTAGGCGCTAGAATCTTCGCTATCAAAGTTTTAGAATCACTGTCAAATGTACCATCCAACGTGATGTCGCGCATTTCTTCCAGATCTGGGACTAATTCGCGGACAATTCGCGAATGGCTAGCACGAGCACTGAATTCGAATTGCTGGCGAGAGTAACTCGTGGTGTCAATCGTATTCGTGGGGTTATAATAAACACGGATAATGTCTTGAATGGATGTTCCCAGTTCAGAAATTTTGTAACGGCCAACCAAATGCGCATTCAGCATCTCTGAGTTGAATAGGATTCTACTGCGTTCGGCAGTAGTCATCGCGGTCAATGCCACAGTGTCTAAGTAATAGCGATCATTGTTGTGCGCTATATTTGAATTAAGTACTTTCAGTGATCCATTCAAGTAATCAATATCCAAAGTTTCGAAGTCTGCTACAATTTCTCCGTGATATCGGAAATCATCGTTCATCAGTTTCAGATTTTGGAAATTCACGCTGTCGATCATCAAGGAAGCCGTTAATCGCGGATAGGTATCGTGCATATTAGCATCCAGATCCAGATCGAAGCGTACGTTGGGATCCGGACTATTTATTTTACCGCGAATATCGCCGCGATCAGCTTCCAGATCCATCGTAATGTCGCGGTAGGAGTAACCCATGGCGTCCGCACGATTTACGGTTCCTTGAACTTGTGCTAGCATGGTTTTCGGATCCAAACCTGTACCTTTTATATGCGCTTCGGCAGCAATAATGCCGAGGACCGAATCTTGACCAAGAATCTGACCAATGTTAAGATCATTAATGGCTACACGCAAATCGTACGTCGTATCTCGCGCCATGCTCATGTTACCGTTAACGCTAGCGTTTCCTTGCTCGGTAATGAGATCCATGTTGGTCGCAAAGGCGGTCATTCCACCTTTAAACTTTCCAGTAAGGCTAATAGAATTTGGTAGCTGAATACTGTCTGGCAACATCGATTTGGCTACTAGTCGCTCAATATCTCTTCTACCTGTGGTAAACTTTCTTAAATCCAAATCGATATATAATTTCTCCACATCTGGTAAGCCTTTAATATGGGCTTTTGCGAGCATGTGTGTATTATCCAGTGTTTTGAATTCAAAATTTGGAATATACAAATCATCGACGTGGCCATGAACTCTGCCATCGATATAGAATTTTTGAGCCAATAACGGCTTCATGCTTTCTTCCTGTTCTAGATCGGGCGCCAAGTAGCGTAGATCGCTCATGTCGATATGACTTTTCTTGATGTTCGCTTCAATCTGTACTTGACTCAAGTCATTAGACAGGGCGTCTAATGATGGATAACTCACTTTTACATAATCGCGGATCAAACTTTTAGAAGTTTCGACGTATAGGTTCTCGATCATTGCACCAGTAGTATGATAGGCGAAATCTGCTTTCACCTGCTTCAGAAAGAAACCAGAGTGATCTTTTACGGATAAATTTTTTAAAGAGCCCGATATCGAATCCGACGAATAATACAAATCTTGTAAATCGGTCTCCAAATTGGATAACCGCATGTTGAAAAAATCCAGACCTTTCGTTCTTGGTTGATTTTCATCTTTAAACCAGAAATTGGTTTTCTCTACATTCAATTTTCCTAAGCTAACTACCCAATTCATCGGCTGTGCTTCGGTCGCGCTTGTATCTTGCGATGCAGCAGCTGATGGAGTTGGCTGGTCTGTTTTGCCAAATAATACGTAAGAATCAGACTCTTCTAAAGTGACGTCTTTGATGCGAACCACTTCTTTGTTGAGATCCATTTCGTCGATATTGGCAATTAGTTTGCGCAAGTCAAACTTGGTATCCATACCCGATGCTTCGTCATCGTACTTGATATGAATATTAGTTAAGTTGATGGTGTTAATTGCCAATGCTGGCATGGCGGCACTAGCAGATGTGTCGGCAGTTTCGATTCCAAAATCTGAAGCATCTGGTGCATCAGTACTATCGGCTACTGTCCACTGGCGTACGTTGGCCTGCACACCATCCAAATTAATGGTAGACATCGCAAAAGCCATATCACCGGTCAAATCAAATTTCTTAATATTCGTGCTAAAATGCTGTAGATTGAGGTCTGCAGCTGTACCAATTACTTGATCGTCGTACACAAATCGAATGCGTTCGAAAAGCACCTTGTCTAGGTCGAACACCATACTGGATTCGCTTTCTTCTTGTTTAGGTTGTTTTTCTGGCGAAGCAAAAGCATTGACGATGTAATCAAAGTTGAATGTGCTGTCGGGTAGCGTTCTATTGATTTTTGCAGTGACACCTTTTACTTCCAGTTCCTGGAGCTCCACTGTATTGTCGAGCAAGCGCCACATATTGATATCTACCAAAATGCGTTCGCCAGAAAGTAATGTGTCTTGGGATTGATCTTCAAAATAAATGTCTTCCAATACCAATTTTTTCGGGAAAGCAATATTAATGTAACCTATTCGCACAGGTGTACCAATCTTACCTTCAACATAATTAGTCACCTTACCAACCACAAAGTTTTGGATCTTAGGCATTCGGATTAGTACAATAAGTAGAAGCACTAAAAGGATAACAGAACCGACGATCCATAGAAGAGTCTTCAGTGCGATTTTTCCAAATCTATTCAAAATACGAGTATATATTGTTAATATTCACGTTAGAAACACCTGGTAGCTGTATATGTTTGCAGGAGTCAGAAAGTTGGTCAACAAAGTACTATTGCTACAGACAAAATTACAACCTTTTGAATTGCAGCATTATTTTTGTTGTCTAATACTTTTTAGCAAATGTCGTTCCTTTTTTTTACGCGCTGAAAGAAAATTTAAATTAACCTTATTATTCATTTTATGAAGATTTTGATCGTAGAGGACGAGATTGACCTACAAGATGTTATGGCAGAGTTTCTGTCGGCCGAAGGATACGTCGTGGAGGTAGCAAATAATTTTATTGAAGGACTGGAAAAAATCTCATTATATACGTATTCCTGTATTCTGCTTGATATTACCTTGCCAGGAGGTAGTGGTATGCAACTTTTACAGAAATTAAGAGGGCAGGGAGATAATACGCCAGTGGTAATTATTTCAGCAAAAGGATCAATCGTGGACAAGGTTGAGGGATTAAATCTTGGGGCAGATGATTACCTTGCCAAACCATTTCACTTGGCAGAATTATTGGCTCGGATCAAGTCGGCAGTAAGACGACATAATAATCATGTAGATAACCGAATCACGTACAAAAATGTCGTACTGGCACCGGATGATCGTATGGTATTTGTAAATGACGCAGCGTTACCACTTAATAGGAAAGAATTCGACGTTTTATATTATTTTCTGATCAGACCCGAAAAACTTGTTCAAAAAGTATTGCTTGCCGAATCCATTTGGGGCGACGCTATTGATCAGGCCGATAGTTTGAACTTCATTTATTCTCAAATCAAGAATTTGCGCAAAAAATTGCGTGACCATGGCGCAGATGTCGATATACAAGCTGTATATGGCGTGGGATATAAATTAGTATAATAGTTACGTTATGGCCATTTCGATCAAGCAATTTACAATGCGGTATTTGATGATTGCAATTTTTGCGGTCATGACCATTTGGGCACTCCTTTTCTATGCGTACATACTCGATGAGGTGTATGATAATGTTGATGATGGATTGAGAAATCAAAAAATCAACATACTACGCGCGGTGTACGAAGACCCATCCTTATTGCAGCTCCGTGAGTACGCTGTGAATGAGTTTCGTATTACACCATTGCGTGATACCGTGTTTGATGAGCGCAATAGATTTTCGCACGAATTTTTTTATATGCCGTACGACGATGAAGAAGAGCCTTACCGTGTACTTACTACTATGTTTTATGGGCCAGATAAGCAAACCTATTTGTTAGAAATTCGCGCATCTACGGTAGAAAGAGATGATCTGATTATAGATCTATCCACGGCCTTATTAGTGCTGTATATCGTAATGATTTCCAGTATCTATTTACTAAGAGAATATATTGTCAAAAGAGCTTTACGTCCGTTCAGAGATATTTTAGAGGCATTGAATGATTATCAAGTTGGTATTACAACTTCCTTTGCTCCTGTGGAGACGAATGTGTTGGAATTTCAGCATCTGCATCAACACATAGCGTCAATGGTCGAAAGAAATGCCGCCGTTTTTGCAGATCAGAAACTGTTTATTGAAAATGCTTCCCACGAGCTGCAAACACCATTAGCGATCGCTATTAACAAAATTGATTTGATCTTAGAAGAGAAAGATGTGCCAAAAGCGATCATGTCTAAGCTTGCCGACACGAAGGCATCTTTGAAGCGATTGATCGATCTCAATCGCTCATTATTATTTCTATCACGAATTGAAAACAGACAGTTTGTACAGAATGAGCTAATTCATGTTAATGAGTTGACGAACGAGTTGCTTAATAATTTTTTGGATGTAGCCGAGCATAAGGGGATTACAGTAAACGTGAAGTTGGAGGCAGATCTTTACGTTAAAGGTAATCGTGATTTATTGACAATGGCTTTTTCAAACCTAATTCGGAATGCAATACGTTATACAGATACGGGCGGCGAAATTCGTATAGTTGTTGATTCACAGAATTGGAAAATAGCTAATAGCACCACTTTAGGTGCATTGCCAGAAAGTTATATTTTTAATCGCTTTTACAAAGGATCTGACAGTATACAATCCAATGGATTGGGGCTTTCCCTCGTGAAGTCAATCCTTCAAATAACCCCTGGAGGATCTGTAGAATATCACTTTGAAAGAAATTTTCACATTTTTTCGATTAGTTTCTCAAATTCCTAAATCTTTCCCAAAAGCCACGTCATCTTTGTTCCTAATAAGATTTAGCAAGGGTATGAGGATGCATCATATATCTTTTTTGAGCTGTTTGGTACTCCTGTCAAATGCAGGTGAATCGTACAGTCAAGATAAACGCATTTCGCTTTCTAGACTGCCTGATAAATCACGAGAATTTTTGCAGCGGCATTATGCGCGCATGAATGTGTTTTCGGTAACGGAAGATGTACAATCATGGTTTGAAAGTACTGTTTATCGCGTGGTATTTAAAGGTGGAGAACGAATCAAATTTGATGAATCTGGAAATTGGAGCGAAATAGATGCTCGGAGAGAAGCTGTTCCGCTTTCAATCGTACCGACGAATATTATTACTTATTTGCAACGTAGCTTTCCGCGAATGGCGGTGACAAAAATAGAAAGAAACAAGCAGCGGTATATCGTAGCGATATCCAGCGGAATCGAATTAGAATTTAATAATAAAGGAGAATTTTTAAAGATCAATCAACAATAACTCTACACTACAACAAATGAAAAATGTTATCTTAAACGCTTTGGTATTATTGACAATGGCCGTGGCAACCGTATCCTGCGATAAAGAAGAAGTAATTCAATCTGAAGATCTTCCTGTTGCATCAAACACTTTTTTAAGTACACATTTTGCGAATATTAAGGTATCGCATGTGAAGAAAGAGAAAGAAGGTTTGGCAGGTCGGGAGTACACGGTTTACCTGACCGATGGAACCGAAATCGTTTTTGATAAAAATGGCAACTGGACGGAAGTGGACGGAAATAACAATACTGCTATACCTTACACCTTCATTCCTGAGCCAATCGTTACGTATGTTAATGGAAATTACGAAGGACAACAGATCACAAGTATCGAGAAAGATGGAAAAGAATTCGATGTCGAATTGACGAATGGATTCGATCTGGTTTTCGATGCAAACGGTGTTTTCAAACGTATGGATTAAGTAATCCACAAAGCTCTATCTGGGAAATAGAGCGGGATTATTTTTTATTAACTAGTAAAAAAACAGATCGTAGATCTGTTTTTTTTGTTTTACCCTAGTAAAGAGGCTGGTATTTTTTGATCAATAATTTACGAATCAAACTTCGTATTTGCTATAACCATAAGTTAAGGAACGGAAATTTTATACTCTATTAGAATTCATTTATCATTGGAAGAAGTTCTATTCGACCTTAGATCATGATAACCCTAAATCCGAATTTATAAAAGTAATAAATGCTATGGCAGGCATTCGCCAGCGTGCTCTCTGAATCATGAAAGCTGGCGAGGTATTAAAGGCGACTGATTTGATAAGATTTACTACGATGCATAGGATGTCCTGAGATAGGCACGATGAAAACTATTACTTTAAATCAAAAAAATATTCAATACTGCGCCAAAAGAGTATATATTGCTTCATCATGTATCACGAAGCTAGGCACGCATCTATATTTTTTGACAAAAGTGAAGCTGAATATAGCTTTGTGCTTTGATAAATATAGTGGATAATCTGCCGATTACGAGGCAGAAGTACTATAAAAAACTCGAGATGTAAGTAGCATGTGTGATCTTTTTTATAAAAAAGCTTATAAAAATGGAAGTTATGGGACAGAATGCCTTAATTAAATCTGCTTTTACCTTTATTAGTTTTCTAGTTCTTGTCTCTTTCAGCCAAGCACAAGAAAAGTATTTTGTACTGAACGAAGAGCATTCATCGTATACGATCAAGAGTTATACGCTCGACACTGAAGAACTATATGCTGTAAATTCGCAAGTCGAAATATTTAATATTTTTCCAAAATTTAAGACTGACACGAGGAATGGCAGAGAAATCATCTTGTTTAGTGTATTGCCTGATGTCGAATCCTTGGATTTATGGGAAAAAATTGATTTATCTGATCTTGCCGACGATACGCTTAGCTTTCAGGACTTGTTGAAATTAAAGCAGCTTTCATTATATGAATTATATTCTGGCACGTATAACGAGAACAATAAATTTTTGAATGAATACAAATTTGTTGTAAAAAGACATGGAGAATATTACAAGGCTTACAACACTTTGCTTCAGTTTTTTGCATTACGTGATCAGCCTGATATGTTCAATTCAGTTTGGGGTACAATAAATAAGGAACAAACTCCGGTCACTATCAATTCAATGGCGGAATATTATAGAGGGATTAAAAGTGATTTTCCATTAGAAAGTTATTCCGACGGTTATTCTTCTTTTGATCGGTTAAGAGATCGAAGGGAGTTTCTTTCAAGAAAATTCATTATTGGAAACTCAGAGGCTTATCAATTTTGGTCTTTGACAGATTGGCATATGCCATCTCACTTATATGAGGTAGATCGAGGTATTGATAGGTTTGTCTATATTCCAGAGAAAGGTATTGTAGGTGGATCATTTGACTTCTATTTTTATTATCATAGGAATATTATAAAACTAGATATGGTAAAATTTAGGAATAATATTTTTGATGAAAAGGTAATGATGGCTAATAGCATGCTAGGTAGATCAGACTAAGTTTAGACAATCTTAGAAAAACCTATACCGTGGAGTAGTTCTTATACGGAATGTTGCTTCTCATTTGGTCATCGCATAAAAAAAGCCCTTAATCGATTGAAAAAGGGCTTTTAAATGTATTTTAGAGTAGTACGCCAAAAGGATAACCCCAGAGTATTATATTTCAGTTGTTTATATTAAAATTGCGATGTATGTGCGAAAATTTCAAAAAATTTTGAGAATAATTAATACTCAGATTTAAAAGGGAAGATCATCGTCAACCTTTTTGATTTTAAAATTGGGATCACCTACCGCTTCACTTGACCCCTCTAGTTTGCCAATAATAGAATCGAGTGTCTCATCTACTTTGTAATAAAGATTGTTGATTGCCTCATACAAATGATCTAGAATATTAAACAATTGCTCATCTCCGTCAGTGTCCTGATTAACAATTCTGTAACCTTGATCGTTATAAATCGTTAATATGTAAACATACTCCCATTGATTTTTTTCATAAGATGAAATAGTGAGATAAGACTTTCCATCAAGACTAATCAAAAAACCGTTATCGACTTTCTTCCAATTTGCTTTTTTAGCTTTGGTTCGTTCAAGCAACTGTTCAAGTATTTTATATATTTTCTCCATTGTATGTGTTGGCTTTTAAACTAATGATTTGCTTATGTATTAATGTTGACAAGTCACGTAGATTTGAGGTAATATCCTGCTTTGTAATCTTCGCAGTCGGGAATTGTATTTTACGTTCAACTAGGCTGATATGATGGTTGATAGATCTTCGATAAACTGCAACCGTGTCCAAATCAATTTCAAGGTTTAATTTCGAAATTAAAGTTTCTAGTATGTCAAGTAATTTTGTAATATCCCTTAACCCTCTTAAACTATCTTCCCATCGATCACCTCTTATATCACTTTCTGTACTATCCAATACATGAAATTTCATTGTTAAATCCTGAAATACAAGCGTATTAAAATAGTTCTGTAATTCCTTTTGGGTTTCTTTTCTATTTGCAGTTTCATTTTCTCGCACAGTCATCAGTTGATTTATAGTAACTAAAAACCCTGCTACTGAGATTACATTTATAGAGATTGAGATAATCGTATGCAAACGAGCATTTTCTAAGAAATGTTGAACATAAAAATATGTCACTAACGCTATAATAGAATATATTACTATAGCGCTAAAGCTCAAAAATCTATTCCATTTTATCATGTTTATAAACAATTAAAATGGCCATATAAGATATGTAAGTTCGATTCATTCTTGTAATAAAGACGTTAGCATAATAAATCACCTCCCTGTTCCAAATAAGTTTGAAGGTCGAACTGTTGTACTATCGATAATAAAAAGTATTCGCGACCATGGCTGTTATTTCTGAAATTTCTAAAATCGCACAATGCCACATCATTCTGTATTGAAACAATTTTTCCAAACGCTTCCTTATTAATGAGAACATAGTTCCCAATCTCTAAATCTTTAATCATCACCATTATATTAAATGCAGTCCTCGTTGCTCAGCCTCTGATTGTATTTTAATCAGTAATGAAGAAAGTTGCTTCGATATAGTTTCTACATCTCCTGATATAGATATCTGTACCGATACATCTTTCAGTTTATTATGGTAGTTGACAGAATTTTCTTTCACTATTTGTGGAATATTTTTTCCATGAGGTGAGTTCTCAATGTACAAGGAAACAAAATCAAAGTTTAAAAACTCTGAAGCTCTTACTAATTGATTTATTGATATGTCTGAACGCTCGAAAAATCGCTCTAGATTTCGAGGAGTCATTCCTATTGCAGAAGCAAAAGCCTTTTGCGTAACGCCACGTTCTTCTACTTTTTCCTTAATTTTTTCGCCTATTACGAATTTCATGTCGTAAAAATCTGAATTTTTTTTCCTTGATAATCAGAATGTTGTAGACATAATATTCACTTTTATTTGACAATATTTTCACTTTAAGAATATATGTTCTATAATTGTGGAACAAATATTCACATTACATTACATTATTGAAATCCCATATAAATACTAAATGGAGAATAAGGATCTAAACACACTTCGGAAAAACTTACCAAAAGGCGCTATTACAATTATATCGTCCGAAACTGGTTTGAGCGTATCAATGGTTTCTTACGTGCTTTCGGGAAAAAGAATGAATGATAGTGTTATCGACATCGCTATTAGATTAATTGAAGAAAGCAAAGTGCAAAAACACAAAAGGCTTAAGCGTCTAAAAAATGCTGTGAAATGATCAATTTAACCAATATACAGCAAGCTATTCCACCGGGATTGGAGGATAAGGGTGTAGAGTTCTACGTACATAATAACGACATCAAATGTCTGCATGATGGTAAGGTTTACAATTGGGGTGAATTCCCTACTTGGATTCTTGAGCGCGTATTGCAGGATATGCAAGAACATCCAGAAGTTATCAAAGCATTATTGGAATGGGATCTTACTCAAGAAGAGGAAATGCTTCGCCAATACATTATTTGCCGCTTTGGTGGTTTTGATAACGATCCAGATATCGACTCTGATGGTGTGATCGATTACACCGAATACTTCGATTGTGGCCGTCGCGGCAATTGTGCACAAGAAGGAAAGTTGTGTGCTACTATCAAAGTTGAGAACGGACACCTTACAAAGCAGGAACTACTTGTATTGAAACTCGTTGCTGAAGGATTGCCAAATAAGCTTATCGCAGATCGCCTTTTCATATCTGAGGAAACCGTTTCCAGTCATAATCAAAATATACAGCAGAAGCTAGGTGTCAATAGCAAAGCTATGATGACCGCATTTGCTATCCGGAAAAACATCTACGAACCCAAATAACCCTAATACCATGCTACAAATAAATGTTAATGAGCAAAGCCGCAAGGCGGTTATTCTCTACCCAAAAGAAATGCGCATCCCTTCCAAAGAGATCAATGTATCTAGTTGGGTAGATGTTGAACGGAAGTGGCAAAGCGAAGTGCACAGCTTTATATACAATTCACTTCGCTCTTGGACTATCCAACGAAACAAAGCCTACAAAGCGACTAAGGAACTAAACGGGCAGCGTGCGGCAGCTGTAGATAAAATTTTGCTGATGCTGATTAACAGTCAATCTGCGAAGCTTCACGTTCTGTGCAAAAGAGTGGTCGATAATCTGGAATTTTTTCTTCTCCTGATTCCAAAAAATGGAAGCTCACAATTTGAGTATGCACATAAGATCATTGGCCCAATGCTGATGTGGTGCAAGGAATATAAAGACGCTATCAATAAAACTCATAATTAAACTATACAATCATGTCAACAACAAGAATTTCAAAAAACTTGGCAAGTCAAATTGCCAAAAAACTTCTAGCGAAGAAATTAAAATCAATTCAGACCATTCAGACGGAATTATCAACCTTAGCAACCGAAAAAGCTTTAAAGTGCTACAAACCTGAATTACTTAAAGCTTTTGAGACATACGTAGATTACTTCGGCAGCACAAAGCAATGTTTCTTTATCTATGAAAATACTGGACAGAACATTCGCTCAACAACCGATTTGGTAAGTCTTAATAATCGCGTTCCCACTACGCCTAAAGGATACAATCTTTATCTAGATCTGAATCTAAAAGACTTTCATGAGATAAAGGATCTACAGAATAAATTGGATGAAGCAAGAAAAGATTACAAAAAAGCGATGGCCATTGTAGAAAATACTATCCTTAATCTACGTACCCCAGTGCAATTGAAAAAACACTTCCCGGAGGCATATGATGCTCTACCCCAAAAAACCATCGGTACAATGCTACCAATGGTAAATCTAGATCAAGTCCGCTCACTCATTAAATAAAATATCATGGCATTAACTAAAATCAAAGGAATAATCAAAGAAGTATTACCAGTACAAACTTATGGGCAAAATGGCGAAGGTCGAATCCAGACAATCGTGATTTTCGTTCCAGGATATGTGGATCGTTACACCAATGAAAAGAAATCAGCAGATGAAGAATGGGGTGTTAGCGTATTCAATGAGAATATTGATAAACATGGATTCAATGTCAATTCTGTTGGCAAGGTAGTCGAAGCAGACATCACATTACAAGGCCGATCATTCGACAAATCCACTGGAGGAAAGGCTTACTCTGTAAATGTCGGATTGAAGCAGATTACGGTAATCGCGGAAGCTACAAAAGCTGGGGACGATGATGACCTTCCTTTCTAACTTCCAAATCAACGTATTTGACATAGGGATCGCGCTAGTGTTGTGCTGCGCATCCCTTATCTACAAACTATCAAACCGCAAAAAACCATAAATGAATACCTACAAGTTTAGTTATTACCCTGGCCCAATACGTAGTGTAGTTCCGCAACGGGAGATCACGCTTCAAGAAGCCGTAGAAATGATCCGTTCAGATCGATTCAAAGCTGAGGTGCTGCAAATCCGTAATGCCGACAATCCAGATATAAGACGCGGATTGAAAAATACACTACCTTACTTCACTTTCTCTGGTACATTCACCAAACGCATTGCCGATGCTTTGAAGTCTCATTCTGGTCTTATTGTCCTTGACTTCGATGATATTGAGCCAAAAAAACTCGAACAGCTTAAAAAGGATTTTTCTAGTATAGACTTTGTTGCCTTAGTTTTCATTTCACCATCTGGAGCCGGATTAAAAGTAGTAGTAAAGATAGATGGTGAAAAGCGTTTTCCCACAGTAGCCGCTTACCAGCAGCAAGCTTTTAGATCACTTGCGCAATTCTTCGACGATAACTTTCAGCTTGCTATCGATGAGTCAGGCAAGGATGTGCCACGTGTTTGCTTTACCTCATGGGATTCGAATCTGTACTTCAACGCTACATCAAAAGTGTATCCAGTTTCTCCCGATATGGACGAAGCTTTGCCATCTGGTGATATTGCTACGGCGCGCGCCATTGTCAATTCTGATAAAAAGGAAAGTGATGCTGAAACTCAATTCTCAGATAACAAAACATTGCTACGTGTAAAACATGTAGTAGAGCAATTGGAATCGAGAAACTTGGATTTGACATCTGGCTACGATGATTGGCAACTAATTGCATTTTCTCTTGCTTCGCTAGGTGAATCAGCTAGAGAATATTTTCACCGCGTATCTCAGATCTATGCTTTTTATGATCATAAAGCAGCAGATGATAAATTCACCGATGCTATCAAAAAAGGAAGATTCAAAAGCGCCGCAAAGTTCTTTTCGCTAGCGAATGCTTATGGCTTAGATTCTAAACTACCACGCACCATTCAAGAAGCGCAGAAAGCTAATGAGGCATTTCAGATTATCGGGAATAGGATCGAATCAGATGATTACATAAAGTATGGTCTTTACTTCAAACAGTCAACTGGTACATACTGGTCTTTAGATTTGAAAGGCATTGCTAGGGAGATATCAAACTTCAAGCTGCGCGTGCTCTATCACATCAACACCGGAGCGGATGAAGCCTACCGCCTGATGCAGATTACCAATGTACACGGACTGGATAAGATACTTCGAATCAATACAGATGATTTTGTGAGTGCCGGATCTTTCAAAAAGGTGATTGCACGTTTAGGAAACTTCATTTTTAAAGGTGCAGATCAGGACTTAGTACGCTTACAAGACATGTTGCAACGCCACGAGCTGCACACCGAAAATATCAGCACACTAGGCTGGAATAAACGCGGTAAGTTCTATGGCTTTGCTAATGGTTTGTTTGATACTACCCAGAATACATTTCATAAAATCGACGAATTTGGTATCGTAACCAAAGAGAAAGATGGGCAGAAAGTGAACTACTTCATACCGGCTTTATCGAAGGTGTTTGCCGATAAGGATGATCTTTTTATGAATGAGAAGAAGTTCATTTACATTGACAGTCCCGTTAAGTACGAAGATTGGGCAAAACAGTATGTGCAGGTATTTGGTGAGAATGGCCGCATCGGATTGGTATTCTGGGTTTGTGCTCTCTTTTCCGATATCCTTTTCAAATCTATGGGTTTGAGAATGCCCATGCCATTTAGCTACGGAAAGCGCGGATCTGGTAAAGGCACCATGACTCAATCATTAACACGGATGTGGGGATTAAAGCAAGATCAGATCATGCTAGGCGGTGCTACCACGATTGTAGGCTTCATGCGCAAAATGGCGCAGTTCAGTAATGGCCTTGTATGGCTAGATGAATACAAGAATAACCTTCCGATCAAAGTAATTGAATCCATCAAAAACCTGTACGACCGTATCGGCTATGAGCGCGGTAAAAAAGATAACGGATTCACGACAGAGTCCACACCGATCCTGTCTGCCGTTTGGCTGTCTGGCCAAGAAATGCCTACTGCCGAACCTGCATTATTCACTCGTCACATTCTACTAACGTTCGCTGAGACAAAGCGAACTGAGGAACAGCGGAAAAACTATCGCGATTTACAGCGAATGGAAGACTTGGGACTATCCCATTTAACTATGGACATGCTTAAAAACCGCGAACATTTTGCAAAGGATTTTCAAGGGATCTACGAAGCTACATTGCGCGAGTTGGCAACCGATGTCAACAACAACGAAGTAGACGAACGGCTATTAGGTAATTACTCGATGCTGCTGGCCGTAGCGAAAATGATGGACAAACTTAATATGCTGCCATTTGCTATAGAAGATTTTAAAAAGCAGTGCATTGATATGGTAATGCATCAGTATTTCATTCTGAAAGGAAGTGATGATACTTCGAAATTCTGGCAAGTAGTAGAGCAGCTGGTAACCACCTATCAAATCAGCGAAGATGATCATTTTAAGCTTGCCAATGGATACATCTACATCTACCTACAGGATGTATACCACCACTATGTAAAGGCTATGCATGATCGTCGCGAAGTCAATGTACTGGATAAGCCAACGCTTGAGAACTATTTAAAATCTGATTCAAAGTCCTACGTAGGACGTATCAAAAAGAAAATTGGAAAGAAGTATAGCTACGCACTTCAATTCAATTACAAAGAGTTGGACGTTGACCTTATACGCGATCCTGATGAAACCAAACTACGTCAGAAATATGA
The DNA here is from genome assembly GCF_001586775.1 of Sphingobacterium populi. GTDB lineage: Bacteria > Bacteroidota > Bacteroidia > Sphingobacteriales > Sphingobacteriaceae > Sphingobacterium > Sphingobacterium populi. The sequence goes on from NZ_LQXS01000002.1 coordinate 155,528, forward strand.
GGAAATGAAATTAGAATACAATCCTGACAAAGAGGAATCAGGTAGCAGCGGTGAGGAAGGATTCCCACCTGCTCAGCAATTATCAGCGGATTTTTAAAAAGGAATATTATGAAAACGATCAGCGAAGAAGTATTACTCCAAAACATGACTGATTTGGATAAGCTAAAAGCAAATATCTACATCAATTCGATTCAGAACTACATTGATATTCTTCGAAAGAATTGGAACCCTCAAACACTTACCGTGCAGGGAAGAACTGGTGAAGGTCTATTGTATTGGGATGTATACAACCTCAATTACACTATTGAAAATATGGCATTTAAAGGATATGTATTTAAAAATATCTCAAGCGTAATGGAAAACTCAACCACAATAGTAAACCGTAAAAAGAAATACACTAAACCTACTATTTTGCCGAAAGTCGTTGAAATGGAAAGTACAATTGCAGGATCGGCAAACCAAGAAAGCGAGGTGTCCAATGGAATTTAAAGGAACAAAGGGAAAATGGACAACAACGTATGATGATTTTGATGATTCATACGGCGTTAGACTTGTGGAAGAAGGATGGAGCTTTGGAAAGATTTACATCGCGCAGGGCATTTCGCAAGGTGAAACTGAGGGATATGCAGACGCCCTACTAATTAGCAAGGCTCCCGAAATGCTAAACCTTCTTTACACAATTGTTTCAGACTTTGAAAACTCATCAAAATCATCTTCTGCTATATTAATGGAAAGCTTAGAAAAGGCAAAAGAACTTATCAAATCAGCTACGGAGGTAACCCATGCCTAAAATATACATAGAAGTACCAATCGCTGAGCGTATGCCGGTGATTGGCGAAAGGCCACATAGGCTTGATAAGATCGTGTTGATCGATAATTGTGGAGTGAAGCATTTGCGCCCTTACAGCGAGACTGTATTGGTAAAACAGGAGAGCATGCTACAACTAGGCTACGTTTCTTGGCTAGAAGAATTGGAAGTATCAGAGGATGTTTTAGAATTGGTGAAAGGAGGGTCAAAGTGCAATTAACAAGCAAAAAAGTACTTGACGCATGTTGTGGAAGTCGAATGTTTTGGTTTGATAAGAATCATCCTGATGTTATCTATCAGGATATCCGTAGCGAAGAACATGTATTGTGCGATGACCGTCAATTAATCGTTAAGCCAGATGTTATTGCTGATTTTCGAGATATGCCTTATCCCGATCAGTCATTTAAACTAGTCGTCTTTGATCCCCCGCATTTAAAGCAGCTGGGTCATGAGACTTGGATGGCGAAAAAATATGGTGTATTACTTCCGACCTGGGAGTTAGATATTAAAGCTGGGTTCGACGAATGTATGCGCGTGCTTGAACCAAATGGTGTGCTGATTTTCAAATGGAATGAGATTCAAATTAAGCTCAGTCAAGTTTTGACTTTAATTCCTTACAAACCCTTATTTGGTCATACTACCGGAAAGCACGGTCGAACTATTTGGCTAACATTTATGAAAACCGATTAATTAGATGAATCAAAAATCTAATGCACGCCGCCGATATCGTTTACACCAGCGAATTAAAGGCGTGTTAAAATATTCTTCAAGGGAGCGGACCGTCTACATATCACATCTTGATCTGGAACTGCTTCAACCCAAACACAAACGAGCCATCATCGAATTGTCCAATAAGTTTGGGTACAATATTCAAACTCAAATCCCAAACCATAATGATAAAAGTAAATAGCCTATCCGGTGGACAAACATCATCATTCATGGGCATCCATTTCCCTGCTGATCACAACATTTTTGCTTGCGTCGAACAGGAAGCGTACAAGTATACTCCAGAATCTAATTGCGCACGCGGCAAAGTGGATGGACTGCTTGCGGCTCAATCGTGGCTTCGGATGTTTCACCCGGGCTTCTGGATGAGCGCGGAAGATGATCGGACATTAGTTGTTATGCATAAGCTTTCACAGGAATTATGCAGCTCAAGCGATCCTGTTTCGCTAGGTGGCGTTGAAGTCGTATTTACTCATAATTGGGGACTTTCAAAATTCAAGACGTATGATGATATGGCAATTGAGCGTTTGCCAAACTCCCAAACCCGCATGTGCACAGAGCATTTAAAGATTGTTCCGATGTACAATTACATTCGAAATAGGATATCTAAAGTTGACCCTGTAGAGTGTCGCATAGGTTTTCGTTTAGACGAGCTCGACCGAACGGTAAACATGTTTTTTCGGCTAGTTGAAATAAAGGATCGCGTACCGGATCCTACTTTCGATCTCCAAACTGTGATCAACCAAATGCAGATTCCATCTTACTTGGTTCGTTGGTGGGATATAATGGGTGTAGAAAATATGGTACGCAAAGGTGAGCGAAAACTGAAACCGAATCCATTCAACTACTATAAAAAGGATTACTACCGCGTGCCGTCATTCCCATTGATTGAGCATGGTATTACAAAAGCCGAGGTGGTGAAATATTGGAAAGGCAGACCGGAATATGTTTTCCCTCCAATATCCAATTGTGTAATGTGTTTTCACCATACCATACAACAGCTACAGCAGCAATGGAATGACCCTATCAATTGGAATCGTATGAAATGGGCTGATGATGCAGAGAAGTTCAAAGGTAATACATTCAAGCGTAGGCAAGTCGGGAAACGTACTTACTCAGCATCAATGGAATGGATCAAAGGTTTACCGCTACAGACACAATTGGATTTTATTGATTACTCAAATTGTGACGCTGGATCGTGTAGTGATTAAGTAATAAGAGTAAGAATGAAAGTGAATAGAAAAGTTTGAAATTATATGTTATACATTATCTTTTGGCAATTCTTCAAATATATATTCAGCATTTTTCAGTTCCTGTATTGGTAGTAATATACTGGAGTTCTCAGTAGTCAAACTTGGCCCTATATTAATTGTATCTACATTTAAGTTTGCTAATATTCTGTATTCACATTGATATTCGTAATATCTTTTTTTGTGAAGCTGTGATAAGTTATCTATGTTTTTATTGGGCACAATATCGTAGAATTCTACATAATCAAATACTGGCGATGGTCCTAGACTATATTTTTGCACCTCGGGAAATAGGTTGGTTAAAAATGATCGTGAATTAAATATCAAAAAATGAGTTCCGAATTCTGACATCTCTTCAGAAATTTTAGAATTTGGTGCCCAATTGTGGCTGAAACCAAACAAACACAGAACCTTTGCAAAATCATCTCTATAAGTAACTTTGACTTCATAGTTTTCGCCAAAATGTATAGATTTAACTCCTTCTAACGGATCGTTTCTATAATAATCATAATTTGGCCTTTTAGCCTCCAAACCATATACAGATGCAGCAAGTTTGTCTATATAGTTCGGATTTTTATCGTCCCTAAAAGTTTTAAAATCTGAGAAAAATATGTCTCCATTTCTAAAACTTTCCAATCTTTCTTTACTTGACACCTTCATAAAGATAGGAGGCAGTGTTATTTCATAATTCATCATAGTTAAATTTGGTTAGTTATATTAGTGTTTTGTCACACCCAGACCTCACCAATCAAATCCTCTTCCCGAATATTATCCAATGCATCTGTAATAACCAGCAGGTGCTTTTCTTCGAATGGAACATTCAGTAATTGAAAATCCTTGTTCTCCCAATGCATAAAATCATCTAGGTTTACAGTATCTGGATACCAAGAAGGATTTTCGCTGCTTAGCGGCGATGTTGATCTCAGAATGTTATATCCTTGGTCGCGCAACCTGCGCAGCTCGTAATGAGTTAATTTGACAAAGCGCATAGATAGATGTAACTTGTATCTAAATATACTACTTATGTGCTATCATACAGCCACTCCAGGAAAAAGGGAACTACAGAAAGCGATTAAAGGGAAAGACGTGCTTTACGATCAGCCTGAGATCTTTCACATCAATGGATTTGCTCGGCCATACCTTCCAGTAACACTGAATAGCAACGTAGATGAGATAATTCCAGCCAGGTGGAAGCTTATACCTTATTGGAAAAAAAGCGAAGCAGATGCGAACAAATCAGCCAACACGCTCAATGCCCGAGGTGATGAGATATATGAGAAAAACTCTTACAAATACCTAATTGGAAAATTCAGAGGTTTACTATATGTTAATGGATTTTTTGAGCCGCATGCTACAGATGGCCAAGTCAATAATCAGAATTTCTTTGTGTACATGCCGGATCGAGAGATATTTACTTTAGGCATAGTCTACAATATGTGGCGAAATGAAGAAGGAAAAGAGTATCCTACATTTTCCATATTGACCACAGAAGCAAACAAGCAAATGGCTGGCATCCATAACGTAGGCAAACGCATGCCTCTAATCGTTCCGGAAGAAAGTCGTGACGCTTGGTTATTCGCTGATGGCCGTGGGGAGATTGAGCAGCTGATCATCCCATTTAAAGGTGAGCTTGCTAGCCATCGCACGGTGGAAGTAACTAAGATGAGAGGCGACACCAACTATCCAAGCATTCAAGATGCTATTTAGAGAACGATTGTAATGATATCTCGTATATCAGTGGTGTACATTTTGGACAGCTTCTCCCTTCGCATGAGCCACTTTCCTTTTTCTTGAATGCTCAGGCGTACGGTGTTTTGTCCGTAACGCCTATTCATTTTATCCAGCACCTTCATAAGATCTGGGTGCCGGTTATCTTTATCAGTAAATAAAGATAGCTGCACTGCTTCCTCTGGCACTAAATCGTGTACGATTACTCCAGCCTTTTTATACCCATAGCCGGATTGATATATCCTGATTAGTGCAAGCGTTGCAAACTTTGACAACTCAATGGCCGAATTGGTTGCAAATGGAAGTTTTATATTGATGCTCCGATTGTATTGTGGCTGATCTGCACGATGTTTATTGGTGAGCAGGAAAACAGACATCTCTTTACAGCAGCTGTTCTGCTTTCGTAATTTTTCGGAGCATGTGGCCGCATAGGTTGATACACGTTCTCCCAACTCTTCGATGCTATTAATGTTTTTCGCAAAGGATCTGGTACATGCAATGTTTTTGCGGATGCCTGTTTCTTCAAGGTTTAAAGTGCGGTGTCCACAAAGATCACGCTTCAATCTAATACCGACGATGGCCATGTGCTTTTGTATCCAAGCATCTTCCATCTGGGTAAAATCGTAAGCGGTCTTTATTCCCTGCTGCATCAACCTTGCCGCATGCTTCCGCCCTACTCCCCAAATATCTTCTACCTTCAGCCAGCGCAAAGCTTTAGTACGTTGTTCTTCTGTTGCCATGATAAACACCGACTTGGTTTCATTGGGAAACTTCTTTGCGATTCTGTTGGCAAGCTTGGCCAATGCTTTTGTTGGTGCGATTCCCACCGACACTGGAATACCGGTGCCGCGCAATACTTCCAAACGCATACGCTGACCGTGATCAAACAAGTCAAAGTGCTCAAAGCCGTCAAACTTTAAAAAGCATTCATCAATACTGTATATCTCACTTTCCGGACTGTACTGGCCAAGTATTGTCATAACACGATTGCTCATGTCACCATACAATTGATAATTGGAGGAAAACACATGAATGTTTTGCTTATCGAAGATCTCTTGATATTTAAAAGCTGGGGCGCCCATAGGAATACCGAGATCCTTTGCTTCATTGCTTCGCGCTATGACGCAGCCATCCTGATTGGAAAGCACGACAATGGGTTTCCCACGAAGCTCTGGACGAAAAACACGCTCACAGCTAGCATAAAAGTTGTTGCAATCGATCAGCGCGTACATGACTACACATTCTTAATAACATGCGTAACGATTCCCCAAACTACAAAATCATTTTCTGGGGTAACGGTGATCGGCTTATAGTCATCATTCTCTGGCATGAGCATTACACTACGTCCTACAATACGTATCCGCTTGGCTGTAAATTCTCCGTCAAGGAAACATACCGCTATTCTACCATCAATTGGCTCGAGGCTTTTATCAATCACTAGCAGGTCACCATCATCAATACCAGCATTCTTCATTGATACACCCTTTACACGTCCGTAGTATGTAGAGCTCGGATGCTTCACAATTTCCGTATTGAGATCAATCTTTAAATCTTCGAAATCCATTGCAGGAGATGGGAAACCTGCGCTAACACCCTGATGGATATATGTTAGTGGAATAAAGCTGAATTGCGGAGATGTATGGTAGATTGTAATCATATCTAAAAAACTAATATTATTAGCAAATATATATTCAATGCAGTTAGATTTAGCAATAAAAAAAAGTTTTTACATTTTGTACGTAAACCGTATAATACACGTGGACACGATGGACACTACGGACATTCTTTATATAGATCAATATTATACTATTCATAATCAATACTATATAAAATAGATTATCTACTTTCTCCTGCTACAAATCATATTAATCGTGTCCAACCGTGTCCACGCATGTCCAACCAGTAAAACAGGTAAAGCTATTTTTGTAAAATATTGAAAACAAAAGAATTAGATTGTTTATTTTTGATTTGTCAAACAATAATTACCTCTATGTCTAACCTTATCCGACTTACGGTTGAACCTCATGTTGAAATATTTATCAACTTTTGGTATGGTAAAAAGATTTTACTATCAGAGGATAATCCAATTACCGCTTTACTAAAAAGTGTATTTCGCCCATTTGATAAAGTAGATCCTTCAAAGGTGCGGCCATCTCGCAAATATGATCTTGGCGGCTGGATTGATATTATTGTTTCAGATGGCATGTTGCGTAAACATGGAGGATATATATGTGGCGATGATATTAAAAGTTTCTCAAAGGCTGTAGATCTAATGATCAAGCAAGACATGTATCGGTGGTGCCATCATCCAAACAGCACTGATAAATTAGTCGATTACAACATTCGCAGGTACATCGAGTTTTATAATTTTTATGAAGATGATATTACCTTCGACAATCTAAAAAGATGGTACTATAGAAACCGTGAACGTAGAGAAAAAAGAAAGGTAGCTGAGATTAAAGAGCCGCTATTGACTATCCCATTGATGATACAAGAAATACCTGTTGAGAAAACCCAATTCTCATTATTTTAAAGAAATACTACATTTTTTCAAATAACCAAGGACACAGGTGGACACAAAAAACACAGTATTTAGCACGTTTTCATTTCACGTGGACACAAAAAACATTAACACAAATAATATAAAACACTGTATAACAACATTTTAAACACAACCCAATCACATCCGTGTCCTTTATGTCCATTGTGTCCACGCAAAAACATACATGTCTCCGCACAAATAAATAAATTCGTCCTTTCCATCTGATCATTCAATAGGTCATTTTGTACTATGGCTAAATTATTCGAATTACATCAAGGCGACAATATTGGTGGTATTGCTAAAGTTCAAATAGCTCACATTACTGATTTCAAGTCATTCAACCCCGTATCATTTCATCCCAATAAAGGCTGGCAAGAGATAGCTTTTATCCCATCTTCTGGAACAATGAAAGGTGAGGAAAAAGATAGTGACAACGGTGTTTACCATCATTACGAAGGCTTGTTTGAAATACAATACCAATCGAACGTTGTCTCATTTAAATTAAGAACATACATAGGCAAAGTCTCAGTTTTAAAAATTACTGATCTTAATGGGCGGTCCAGAGTAATCGGAACGCCTGAGGAACCGGTAACAGTGTCAAGAAGTAGCGACACAGGATCTGCCCCGAAAGATATGAATCATAATGTGGTGACTTTTTCTGTAGATCAATTACTGCCTGCCCTGCTGTAGCTTTTAGCTGTCCTTTCTCTCACCTTTTGACATGTTGATATTTGAGTTATTGAATTTGTTAATTGGTTGTTAGGTTTATGAAACAAAGATATTTCGCGGTATTGAATTCACAATCTCCGAACGTGGGTGAGATGAGAATTTATGGTGTAATCGGCAGTTATTGGGATGACAATACTGCGAATGACTTTGTTAGATCTTTCAAAAATCTTGAAAAAACCTGTGATCGAATTAATGTACATATCAACTCCCCTGGAGGAAGTGTACATGAAGGATTGCCGATCTGTAATTTGATTAAGGCATCAACTAAAGAAGTTCATACCTATGTGGATGGTATTGCCTACAGCATGGGAGCAATGATTGCCATCTCGGCAAAGAAAGGTCGGGTACATATGGCGAAAGGTTCATTGTTAATGTTGCATTCAGTATCCACGCTTGTTTATGGAAACGCTTTAGACCTTCGAACGGAAGCTGACGTCTTGGATACATACGATGATGTATTAGGCGATCTAATATCAGCCAGAACTGGCGAATCTCTTGAAAACGTTAAAGCAGAATATCTAAATCATCAAGATCATTTTTTTAGTCCTAAACAAGCACTTAACGAAGGTCTGATCGATGTGATTGAAAATTACGAGGCTACCGAAACTCCAGATAATGTTCGAAATATGTCGGTCGGCCAAATAGCTGCATGGTATGATCAAAATGCGCAGGAACCTTCAGATGAATTAGTGAACAAATTGGCGAACCGCCTTAAACCTGTATTAAATCAAAATCTTAATAACGAAAGTATGTTTGGGAATAAATTTTCAAAAATGTCCGCGCTAGCCAAAAAAGCCGCCGGATCAATCACCGCTCAAGAGCTTGAGGAAGCAAATGCACAGATGGTGGAAAATGGGATTGAAGGCGTTACAATGGTTTTGGATTCCGAATTGGAAACGGTTCAGAATGAAAACACGTCATTGAAAACTGACAAAGAAAACCTTTTGAAAGACAAGAAGGCGTTTGAAACTTCTATTTCCGAAAAGGATTCGGAGATCAAGAAACTGTCGGATGAGATTGCTGCGTTAAAAGGTAAACCAGCTGCGGAAGCAGGGAAGCCATCTACCGACAAGGACGATGTCGTAAACACAGGTGAGCAGGAATCTGGCGATGAAGAGTTTATGACTTCTGTTGATCGTAAAGCGCAACAAATGAACGCAAAGTAGTTCATTTTGAAAGAACTGAATAATTAATCGAAAATCTAATAATAAAAAATGAAAAAATTTGGAGCACTCTACTTGCTAAGCGCAGGACTTGTGATGATTATGGTGTTGATGGGATTCGTGGAGATGATCACGGGAAGCAGAGCTGCTGCCTGGGGAGTAGGTGCGTTTTCCTTATTTATGAGTTTTGCCCCCAAAGCTCAAGGCGCTTTCTTTGATACAATGAATCCCGATTTATCAGCTCTGGCGAAGTATGTTGGAAAGTATCGAAAGCAAATTTATACAAGATTTATTAACGGCCTTACTATATTTCAAGATGTTAATGCCCGTTATGGCGTCAAAGATCGGGAGCAATTGTTAAAGCTAAAAATCAATAATCAGCCAAAGCCATTTACAGGGGTATTCAGTCCACGTGGTAATGATATTGTATTTTCTGATCAGGAGCTAACAGTGGAAAAATGGCAGCGCGATTTCCAAATTCAACCAGATCGATACCGTGATACTTATCTTTCATCATTGCGTGGGCGTGGAGAAGGAGCTAATAACATGACAATCCCCTTTGCTCAATTTACTTTTGAGCAAGTGAATAAGCAGTTGGCAGCTGATATTAATGATGTGACCGTATGGTGGGGTGAAGGAAAAACCGCTTTCTCCGCTTATTCTTCGAGTGCTACTTATGCGGTTGATGATCTTATTCATTATGTAGTGAATGGTGAGACTCGCTTTTATGAGGTAACGGCAAGTACATCTGCTGGCGAAACGCCATTAACAGCACCTCAAAAATTTAAAGCAGCTGATGCAAAAGCAATCACCGAAGGATTAGGCACCAAAATCCGTAAGGCTCGCGCAAATATGTTAATCAAAAATGTTATTTCAACTGGTGCAATCACTAGAGATAACGCATACGAGCAGTTCAAAGCTGTATGGCGTGGAGCGCCTGAATGGTTACGTACTCAAGGCGGCATTTTGTATTGTTCTTTCTCCAACTTCGAAAAGTTGCTAGACAGTTTTGAGAACATCTCAAAATATACTGAGAAAGATGGCACAATGAAGTATTTGCCGTTGACAGACAAAAAATGTGAATTGCGTCCAGTTACTTGGAAAACTGGCTCTGACTCTTTGGAGGTTGTATCTAAAGACAATCTAATTGCCGCAACTGATGAAGAAAGCGACTACAGTGATATCAGAGTAATTCCACAAATGTATCATTTGGACTACGGTATTACTGGAGTTCTTGGATTTGGTGTTCAAGACTATGATGCCATGGCCATCAACGATCAGATCTAGCTAACAAGGGAGCCGTGGTATGGCTCCCTTATTCTCATTATTAATTCAATATCACATGTCAAAATTTAAAACACTAGAAGAGGCGCAGGAAGCTTACGATAAGTTAGTTTCGGATAGCAAAACTAAAACGGCAGAAGCCGTAAAAAATGCTCAGGCATCAAAAGATAAAACTATTGAAAACCTGAAGCAATCAAGTGCAAAACTAAAGGATGAAAATGATGGCTTGAAAAAGCAATTGAAGGAAGCTACCGATGTAGCAAACGATGCCATCGCTCAAGTCAATACTCCAAAAGATAACTTTGTCAAAGCAAAAGTTGGCAGCAAGCAATACAAAGTAAACTTCGGCGTAGATGGTAAAACACCGGAGGAAATCGCCAAGGATAACGATGTTTTGAATCGTTTAGTAGAAATTGGTTCTGGAGCAATTACAGAACTTTAATACAAAATAAGTTATGGGAAGAAACTATAGTAACATTACAGACTTAAAGCAGACGTTTGTTGATGGTCAAGAAAATGCATCTGGACTTCAGGAGAAAGCCTACTTTATTCCATTGTCTTGGATGTCAAAAGTGGCTAAAGTTGCGACAGATGGAACCACAGCAGCATCAGTAGTTGAAATTACCGAAAGTCACGAAATGATATCCGGTAAAACCCCTATTGAATTTCAAATGCTCTATTCCAAATCTGGTGCAACAGCTGAGTTGGAAGGTGAAGAATTATCAAAGGTATTTAGACAAGGGCCCGCGGAGTTCTTTTTGCCAAACATCAACGCCGGTAATTTAGGTACAGCTGCAGCAATCAAAAACTATCGTGGTATTGTATTAATTAAGCGAATTGGTGGAGGTGACTTCTACCAGATAGGCAGCGAGGAACTGGCAGCACAAGTTGTTTCTGGAAACGTATCATTTGGTACCGGCCCCGCTGGTGAAGTTGGAATTCGTTCCGCTTTCCAAGCTTATTCGGCAGTGCCATTTTATGTATACAAGGGCGATTTGCCAGGAACACCTGAAGCTGGTGCTCAAGCTCTGGGAAAATCAATTGCCGAAAAAAATAAGTAAGAAAAAAAGCTTTCCAAAAGGGAAGCTTTTTTTAAAGTTGCAGCGATTTTGGCGATGGCCTCAAACCTTTGATTGGCCTATTATTGTTGAAGTGATTTAGTAAATCCTTTAACTTCTCGTTGAATCTTACAGGAATATTCATTGAGATTACAGTGCCTGAAAAATTACTTTTTGTGTATATCGGGGCACCATCATTCCAAATACTTGGAGTGCAATAATATGCACTAAGATTATCACTCGCTATTAAAAAGCTTCCTCCTAATGTACAGATGGATTTTGTCATAGCTATGCCCCAGCCAGAATTAACCCATTCTCCCGTTGGCTTATTTTTCATGCCTGAGTATACTTTACCACTAATACCTGGTTCAGTGGCGTATTTTATTGCATCAAAAGGTGAAGATATTTTTAGTTTTGGATTTAGTTTTAGACTGTCGGTAAGTCCTACACCAATATCTCTAATGGATATCTGGATTTGGCCTTTTGTAGGAAAATATTGTGCACATATTCCAAGTTGGGGAGAATCGCTGTGTTCTAAAATATTTCTTAACATTTCACGTATACAATATTCAGTAATTTCACTTGAAACTTCGTTTAAATGATTCGACAATATTTCTGTGAATTGTTTTACAAAATGGTTTGTCAAATATTCTTGATATAACATACTTCTATCCGCTGCATCTTTAATTATGTCTTTACAACTTCGAATCATTATCGGAATATAGTTAGGATGAGCATTAGCATTACTTAATTCAGATAATCCAAGAGAGTGGAAAAAATTCATATGTAGTGGATATCCTAGGTGATCATAATTTTTCAAATGAACATTGTAAAACTTTTTTTTGCAAAATGCTAATTCACTGCTTAATACTAACATACTGCATGGATCCATAAATGTGTTTTGCGAAAAATCAATTACAAGATCTTTTGAAGTGTCAGCTTCAGACAATTTATTAATAAATCTAAAAACAGAATAGGAATGTAAGCTATGCGGAACAATGATCATAAGTTAAATTTAATAGGTTAATTGTTCAAATATATGTCCTTTCCCTGATACTTTCCCTTTCGGATTTTTGATGTATGGAGAGTGTGAGAATTTGGCTAAAAAATCCAGATTATGAAAGTGGCGTTCGTCTTTATTCGCAATTCGGAACGAACGAGTTTTTGAAGAATATCTTTCAACAGGGTGAGAGCGATTATACGCGCAGCAAATTGGTTGAAGAATTATCCGGAATTATCGGAAATTCCGGAATTTCCGGTAATTCCGATCCGATCTCAAAGCCGGAATTGCCACATCGAGACAATTCATTCCTGCTCAAAAAACTTCGTCATGAGCGCCAGCAAATCTACCGGCAAATAGATGCTAATATGTTTGCCCTTACCAAGGCTAGATCCGAATCAGTGCTAAAAGAAACTGCATTTCAAATATTAAGATTGCAGAGTCGAAAACAGGAAACATTGGACAAAATCGACCATCTGGAGCTACATGGAACCTTACCGGAAAAAGCGGAAAAGCCGGAATTCACAACCCCAGAAATACAGCGTCTATATGTGCAGATATGGAAAACTCGGAAAAGACTGGAAAAACCGGAATTGCGTAATCGGGAACAAACACAACAGCTACTAAAATCGAAATTGGAGCTATTGGACGAGTTGAGAAAGGAGGCTGCTAATGGCTAATTTTCTACGTCCGAAAGATGTGAAAGGAACAACAGTTTTAGATCGAATATTAAAAGCCTTCCTAAAAGGCGATTTGGATAAATTGTCCCCTGATGATAAACAGGTTCTGGAACGGATCAGCGAAGTGGACAACCGCCTACGGAAGGGGTACATAGTGACTGAGCCTAGAGTAAGCGTACTTACTGGAGCGGCATATGATTTTAAGTATAGCAGGCCATACCGGAAATCTGAGCTTGCACAATGGCAAGTTTCACGATTTCAGGTATCGCTTTCTCAAGCATATGCAGATATTCAAATGGCTGAAAAGTTCTTCCTAACTACTGAAAGTAGAGCTGATAAAGAATTTGGAAGAGGTATGATGATTCATTGGGGCGAAGATGTTGCAGCAAAAGCGCAGGCTGATGGTGATTATCGTGCGTTTGCAGCAATATACAGAGAACTCGCAAAAATTCGCCAGCTGGATAGACCAGATGATCAAAACTTCAAGCCAGAGGATTTTCATCCAATACGACCTATTATTGTTAGTGATCCATCAGAACTGGATCAACCGTTTCCCAAAACTGACAATCCTGATGCTTTGGTAGCCCGACTACTGAAAGAAATGAAGAAAGGCGTTATTGAAAAGATACTTGACGATGCAGAAGATGTAGAGGAGGAAGATGGAGAGTAATTATAAAGATGTAAAGTTGTGGTGGAACAAGCCACAGCTTAGATCGATACTAACTTTAGCAAAGGAAGAATATGGTGTATGGGGAAGAGCCACTGGCAAAACCCAAGGGCCGATTGCATATAGATCCTCTCATGCTGCCAATGTAATGCCTCGCGGTGCCACAGGAATTGTAGGTACGACCTACATGCAATTACTTGATAGAACGTTGCCTCCATTGATTAAAAGCTGGGAACGATTAGGATATGTCGAGAATCTTCATTTTTTCGTTCGGAAACGTCCGCCTACATCACTTAACATTAAGCCTGCAATTTACCCAGTGCTGCACTATGAGCATAGCATTACGTGGTACAATGGTCATGTATTTCATCTGATATCTCAAGATCGACCAGGTTTAGCAAATGGTAAGAACGTAGATGCTATTATCGCTGATGAGGCACGATTTCTAAACCACCAACGCTATATGGATGATATTGCGCCAATTAATCGTGGTAATCTGGAATATTTTGGAAACCTTCCTGAACACCACATGATTACGATGTTTACTGATATGCCTACTGATCCCAAGGGTCGTTGGATTTTGGATAAGCGCGAGCAAATGGACGCTAAGGATGCCTCTCAGGTGATGGCGATTCAGCTGGAAGCTAATAAGCTGGAATTGGAATATTACGAGGCCGTGTCAGCAAATAATGTATCACGCCAAAGATACCTATTGCGTAAACTGAAGGAGTACAGCAAGGTTCTTAATCATTTACGCAAAGGTCTTGTATACTACTCTGAAGCATCGAGCCTAGATAACATCCAGATTTTAGGAGAAGAGCAGATCCGGCAATGGCGACGTGAGTTGATATGGCCAGTATTTCGTGCTGCTGTATTGAATGAGCGAACAATCACGACTGAAAATGGATTCTACCATTTGCTAGACAGTGATCACCACACCTATGATGCATTCGACTATACGCACATAGATAGCCAAGGTATTTATTTACCTAATGGATTAGTGAAAGATTGCCGGATGGATTCGGATCTTATAAAGGGGATGCCAATAGATATATCTCTAGACTATAATTCCAAGATAAAATCATTGGTATGTGCACAGGAAACAAGAAGAGCGTATCGTGTACTGAAATCCATGTATGTGAAGCGTGATGAAAGAAAAGTGTTGGACGATTTGATTGATGAATTTTGCACTTACTACACATATCACGACACTCGGCATGTAATCTATTACTATGACCATACTGCGCTCGTAACCGACGCGACGCGCTTGGAAACCCTAGCGGACATGGTAGTGAAGCGGTATGAGGATAATGGGTGGTCTGTAGAGCGTAGGTATATCGGTCAACAGCCTAGACATGATATAAGATTTAGAATGTGGGAGTCCATCTTAGCTGAGCGAGATGAGCGGTTTATTCCAGTTCGGTTCAATAAGCTCAATTGCGATGCTTTGCTGACTTCAATGCAACAAACGGCAACACGTAAAACTAAAAATGGATTTGAAAAGGATAAACGTCCTGAGCAGAACTCCGCAGTCAAACCCGAGGATGCGCCGCACTTGGGCGATGCAATGGATACGCTTTACATCGGGAAGTTCAATACCACTTACGGATACCAGACTCCAATCGGCGATCTGATATCAGCCTAATCAAATTCGGCTCGCCGCGTATGAGGCGAGCCATTCATATATCCTTTTTTTTTGCTCGTTCACTTTCCCTCGCCGATAGTGCGTGGCGGGGTCATCTGTCTGTCTCTCTAACGCTATTTTTTCGTTTTTGGAGGTAAACTATTCATTAAAAGGTAGATGTGTCTTTTTTGACTGGAATGATTTGCGTATGAAATACTTTCCTTTTGGAGTGTCCTTTCGCGCCTGCGCGTATCTGGAGATATTTGACCATGGTTGAATTCATAAGTGTGAGAGATATGCTTAATACGATGATGATGCGCGGACAGGATAGAGATTTTATCCCGTTTTCCATCACTTTCGTAACGGCAGATCTGAAGAAAGGAACAGGAGGGAAGAGGATCACTTATGATTCAGCCGTTTTTGTAGGTGGTCCCTCCAAGAGAGAGGATAAAGTGCGTAATCCAAATCACTATGATAATATGACACGGAATATCCGTCATAAAAATAGCGACCGGATTACGACTATACATCCTCACTTAGTGATAAAATTTAACGGATTGAAAATAACGCAATAATGTATGGCTGGTGAGGTTGATTTTGTAGATGAGCAATATGCGTTAATAGGTGGCGGTGAAGTGCTCGTAGATATGGGGCAGGTAAATAATCTTGCCCCATTATCCAAGCCACCTTCTAGTCCAAAAATAAAAGGTGAGAGTCAAAGTAGTGAGATCGCAAACTGGGGCGAAGACAATGATTTTCCTCAAAAGGTTATCAAAGCAGCTGAGCAAAGCACAGAACTTCCTGCTCTATTAGATTGGCAGGCACGCGCATTACAAGGAAAGGAAGTAGTAGCATTTCAGCGTTACTTTAATGAAGAGTCTCAAACGTGGGCTTTCAAACCTGTTGTTGATCTGGATATAGATAGCTTTTTACAAGACACTACTTTCAAGCGATATACGCGCGAAGCTGCTACAGATCTATTCTGGTTTTGGAATGTATTTCCAGAATTGATAAAATCAGTTGATGGGAAATCTATTGCATACCTAGGTACGCAAGACGCAAGTTTTTGCCGTTGGTCGCGCATGGATAATAGAGGTTCTGTAAAGAACTGTTATGTCAATGCAAATTGGCCGGAAGCAAAAGCTAAGGATCCGGAAACTATAAAATATGATGTCGTTGATCCATACAGTAACACAAGGGTAGAAGATGTTCAAAATCTGAAAAAGGATTCTTTCATTTATCCAGTATCGTATCCAAGTCCCGGTAAATCATATTACCAATTAGCGAAATGGAATGGATTTCTCACCTCTGGTTGGGCAGATATAGCACGCAGGATACCGCTTAGTAAACGCTCGCTATTGGAGCGAATGCTATCCGCAAAATATATACTGCAAATTCCTGTCAACTACTGGCCATCTGCCTATAAGGATTGGAATAAATTGACCATGGAAGAGCAAAAGCAGATTAAGAAAAATAAGGTTAAAGAAGTCAATAATCAGCTTACTGGATCACTAAATGAGGGCAAAACTATTCTTGTAGAAGTGGGATACGACATGGCTGGGAAAGAGCTGCCGGGTTGGAAGATTGTGCCGATTGAACAGGTCAAGATTGATGGCAACAATTTAGAAGATAGTCGCGAGGCGTCCGAACACCTAATGCGTGCACTGGGTGTAGATCCGACATTGGTTGGTGATGGACCAGGCAAGAAAATGGGTGGAGGATCTGGCTCCGATAAGCGAGTGGCATTTAACATATATGTCGCTTTGCTCCAACCTTACCGTGACGTGATACTTGAACCACTATATTTTATAGCAGAGTACAATGGCTGGACACAGAAGTATCCGGGTTTATGTTTTAAGATGATTGAAATTGAATTGGAAACTTTAGACAAGAGCCATTCGACAAGTAAGGAGGTAGTAAACTAAATTATGAGAATAGTTACGCAAGATGACCAGATCAAAGAAGCCTGTAGTGGCGTTGATGTCAATTTTTCCTTAGTTGGTTTACAGACTTTCATTGATGATGCAGAGTTTGAAATTTTGCAACTTATCGGTGATAACTCGTTACCCGAATTATTAGCAGACAATTTCGGGGCAAGAATTCTGCGCAAGGCTGTTGTTAATCTTTCTCTTGATGGATATGCGAGTACTGGAGCGGTGCAAATATCGAATTCCGGTATTCACGTTATGAAATCTGGAACGATGCTTCCTGCGAGTGATAAGAAGCTCATCACGTTTCGGCGTGACGCCAAAGAGCGCGGATGGAAAGCATTTGAACAGCTGCTATCTTACATGGAATCGCATAAAAAATCATTTCCGTTATGGCATAGCTCGATTGAGCGGCTGAACTACTTTGATACCTTGTTCCGTAATTCAAACGAACTAGCTCAATTTTCCGGCATAACTATTACTGCACATCTTTTTCAGATCATTCGACCCCAATTACGCTTTATACAAGATGATGTATTGGTGAAGAACTTTGGTTCAGAATTGATCTCACATTTGCATTCAAAATTATTACAAGACTCTTTGCAAATGGTCGACCGAAAGTTATTAAGAATTTTTCACAGAATTCTGGGGCCATTGGCTGTTGCAGAGGCAATTCCATACCGAGCGGTTCAAGTTACCGAATCAGGAGTCTTTCAAGCTTCAATTTCCACGTTCGGCACGAATTCCGACAACATTGAAGGTTTGACAGTTGTACAACAACGCATACTGAGTTCTTTGTTAACAAAACTTACTAGCGAAGGGGAATCTCAAATCATTTTGGCAGCAAAATTAATAGATGCAAATCCTCAAGATTGGGGAAGTTTCAATGTGGCAAAGCCATTTAATCCGGAGGGCTTTAATGATCCGGAAAGTAATGTTTATTTAATGTAAATGCGATTAGTGAGGGTGATGATGGAGAGAATTCAAGCGTTACAGAAAATTGTTGGAGCTACACCGGATGGTGTAATTGGGAATGAGACCTTAACAAAATTCCAATGCCACTTTAAAGTACCTACGAAAGCGATGGTTGCTCACTGGTTTGGTAATGTTCATCACGAAACTGGCGGGTTTAAAATTCATACCGAAAACATGAATTATACTTCCGCACAGAGAATTATGGCAGTTTGGCCTAGGAGATTCAAAACTACCGTCGATGCACAGCCCTTTGTACGTAATCCGAAAGCACTAGCAAACAATGTTTACGGTGGACGAATGGGAAACGACAAACCAGACGACGGATGGAATTATCGAGGACGTGGTGCATTGCAGGCAACAGGAAAATGGTCTTATGAGCGTATGGGTGCTTTTTTAGATGTTGATCTAGTTTCCCACCCCGAACAAGTAGCAGATAAGTATTACTGGGAAAGCGCTATTTTTTACTTTGAAGATAGGAATCTCTGGAATCTGGTCAGGGATATTAGTGAGAATAGCATCAGATTGATACGTTTTAGAATAAATGGTGGGTACAATGGTATTGACGATACTCGTAAATGGGTACAGTATTATTTTAAGCTTATCAGTTAAATGAAAATGGAAGATCAAGGCAAGCAGCCAACTTTCTTTCAGATTGTAAAGCATCCAGTTACGTACGCGATGGTTGTCATAGTAACTGTATTCAATCTAGTATTTTACTACATCATTGATTTGAATAAGGATTCGCGCGACGCAGAAAGAAAGCTTAATGAGAAGATGCTAGAAATGCAAGGTGGACTATATCAGCAGATGATCGAGGAGATCCGACCGGCGGTAAACAAAGTTACTGAGGCAGCTATCAAAGTAGATAGCGCAGCAGTGAAGGTGGATAGTGTTGCTCAACAACAAAAGCAGAGAGGGAACAGAAAATGAAATGGATAATTCTAATAACATTAATCGTCACAATTGGCGATCAACCGCAGAGTAGACCAGTACCAACGCAAAGCATTACTCAGCCATTAGATGATCTTGTGCCGTTATTGGATTCTATTACAGTGAAATTAACTGACGTATCTACCAAAATTGAAAAGCTATGAGTAAAATATTGTTAATCGCGCTAACCTGCTTTGCCCTTTCGAGTTGTGGCTTATTCAGAAAGTCTAAACGG
Source organism: Sphingobacterium populi (assembly GCF_001586775.1). Taxonomy (GTDB): domain Bacteria; phylum Bacteroidota; class Bacteroidia; order Sphingobacteriales; family Sphingobacteriaceae; genus Sphingobacterium; species Sphingobacterium populi. The sequence goes on from NZ_LQXS01000002.1 coordinate 174,855, forward strand.
TCGGAGAAGTCATCGGAAAAAGTTGAATCTACGAGGAATGCTCAGGTAAAAACCGATATGACCGTAGTGGAAAGTGGCCGCATAAATGTAAACGAGAGATCAGTAACGACATTTAATGGGAAAACAAAAATTTATCCACCTAAAGGATCTCAAGTAACTATTGCACCTGACGGTACAATTACAGCTGAAGCGGATAGTATCACACAGGATACCAAACGGCATACGGATGCGGCTCGCGATATAGCAGGAGAAGCAACTAAAAAATTGCAACATAAGAAAGACAGTGTAGAACAGGAAGGTCAGAATCAACAAATTGAGCAACATAAAAAAGAAAGTGAAAGTAAACCGTCCTTTTTTGCAACGTGGGGAATGTGGATTGGGATAGGTATGGCAGTAGCTATCGTAATAATATCAATAATATTGTATATGCGTCGTTAACAGGCTTTTTTGTAGGTATACTGTCCTTTCGGTGCCCCTTTTTAAGGGGCATTTTTGTTTCTATGGCGAGGGGAAGGACGGATACGGAGAGTGTTTTAAAGCTTATAATTGACAATAAGCAAGCAAAAACAGCGGTGAATGATTTGCGTGATACTTATTTCAAGTTGAACGCTGAGCTCAATAAGATGAAAGAGGCGGACAATCCTGAATTGTATCAACGGAAAGTTCAAGAGCTTCAAAAAGTTAAACGTGCTTGGGACGAACAACGCGATGCTATTCGTGGCGTCAATAATCAATCAAAGGAACTCTCATTAAACTGGAAAACTCTCGCTAAGCAGGCAGCGGCTGGATTAGGTTTTGCCGCGCTTTTTCAAACTGTAAAATCAGGTTTAATTACAGCCATTCAGAAAAATGCAGAGTTATCTGATGTGATGGCTGGTGTGCAGAAAACCACCGGACTTTCCGAAGAAGCAGTGGATCGCTTAAATGAAAAATTTAAGCAGATGGACACTAGGACTGCTAGTAATGACTTGCTGGGCTTAGCGCAAATCGCTGGTAAATTAGGTTACACGGCATCAAAAGATGTCGAAGGATTCGTACGTGCGGCTGATAAAATTGGGGTCGCTTTGGGTGAAGACCTTGGAGGTGTTGAAGATTCAGTGCGCTCGCTTGGTAAACTAGTCGATATTTTCAATATCAAGGATGATTATGGCTTAGAAGAAGCATTGATGAAAGTGGGTTCTGCCATCAATAGTTTAGGTGCTAGTGGATCCGCGGCAGAAAAGAACTTGGTCGATTTCACCCAGCGCATGGCCGGTATCGCTCCAGCTGCTGGAATATCATTAGCAGATACTTTAGGGCTTGCTGCGACAGTGGATGAGCTGGGTCAATCAATGGAATCTGGTGCCACTGCGATTGGTCAGTTTATCGTCGGTCTTGGTAAGGATATTCCGAAAAATGCCAAGATAGCCGGAATGTCGACGGCTGAATTTGCCAAACTTTTGAATGAAGATGCCAACGAGGCATTGATCCGTGTTTTGGAAGGGGCTCGTACTGCTGGTGGTGGATTGGAAGCTTTGGCAACCAACATGGGTGTTTTGGAGATCTCCGGTGCACGCGGAATTGCCGCACTAGGGGCATTAGCTGAAAATACCGAAATGCTTCGTCGTCGTCAGCGGTTATCCAATGATGAGTTTAAGGCCGGCACATCAGTGCTGGAAGAATTCAATACAGTAAACAATAATTTGGCCGCCAATCTTGATAAGATTTGGAACAAATTAGACCAAATGTGGCAAAGTTCAGGCTTTCGAAAATGGATGACTGATATCACCGCTGCAATAATTGACAATCGTTCCGAATTCGAAAAGGCAATGAGTACCTACCAAAGTACAGAAAGGCAATTTAATGAAATGGAATCTAGTCTTACACCATTGATAACTAGGTATGAAGAGTTAAAGGCAAAAGGCACATTGAACCGTGAGGAGCATATTGAACTTAGAAATATTATCAAGCAGCTATCTGAGCAGTGGCCTATCGCTGTGGAAGAAGTGGATAAATATGGGAATGCGCTAAGCATCAATACCGGTATTCTGAAAAATAATATTTTAGAACATGAACGGTATTTATCTATCGTTAACAAAACCGCGATTGCAGAAGGAAAAGCAGAACGAGATCGATTAAAAGCGCGTGAAAAACGTTTGTTGGCTCAGGCTGCTGATATTCGTAAAAGCGGTAATATTTCAGTTTATAACGAAAATGGAGATGGTAGGACTAGCATTAGGAAAGCCACAAATGATGATATCCTTAGTATCAATGGCCAATTAGAGCAGGTTCGTAATGAGATATATGTAACAGAGGTTGATCTTGACAAACTAGGGGCGAATGCCCTCCGGAAATCAGCGGAGGCATTATCATCTGTAGGAACTAAGAAATTCATGCAGGACTCAGATGCCATCAAAAAACGAATTGAGGAACTGAAGGATGTTATGGCAAATCCGTCTACATCAACCGTTGTTTTTGAAGAGGCAAGTGAATGGGTTGACAAGCTCGAAAAAAGATTAAAAACACTCGAAGCTAAAGAAGGTGAAGGAAACAAACTCATCGGCAAGGAAAATAAGAAACCTAAGACAGATGCTGAGCGCGAGAAGGAAAAACAGGAGCGTATTGCAAAGCAGACAAAAGAGCATTACGAGCGTATGCTTAAAGAGGAGGAATTATTTGCCGCGCAGCAACTGATCAATCAGATGGAGAAGAATGATAAGGAAATCAAGCAGCTGGAATTATCATACAAACAAAAGATTGACAAGTTTACTGAATTCTTGACGCGTGAAGGCGTAACAGCTGAACAGAAAGCCAATGCTATCCAGAAGATTGAAGACCTCAAAACAGCAAAAAAGAAAGCTACGGACGATTTACGTGTCAAACACGAAGAGGATGCAATGAAAAACATACTCGCTTTCCGCGAGCAGATGATTCAAAAATCACTTTCTGAATATGACCAAGAACGTGTCCGTATAAATAAGCATTATGACTCTTTACTAAAAGACACAGGTGATAATGCAGAAATGAAAAAGCAAATCGAGGTCAGCCGTGAAATTGAAATTACGGACGCCAAGATCCGAGAGGAAGAGCGACTACAAGAAGTAAAACGACAGTTGGAACAAGATGGCGAAAACTTCTCCCATATGCGTCGTGAGCAGCGTATCGCATCAGTTGTAAAGCATTACGATAAGGAAATTAAGCTTCTAAAGGAGAAGAATAGCTCGGAGATTCAGGAGTCTGAAGCATTCAAAGAAGTGATTGCAGCTTATGAATCCAATAAGCAAAAAGAAATAAATGAAATTAATTACCGGTACCAAGATGAGCGCAAGCAGATGGCGGTCGGGATTGCTCAAAGTATTTCTGATGCAACCTTCTCTATTATCTCCAACAATATCGCTGCCGAATCATCTGCGCGACTTTCTCAGATGCAGAAAGATCGCCAGCGTGAACTCGAAAATCAGAATCTTACTGAGCGCCAAAAAAAGGCGATCAATGATAAGTACGATAAACTCGAGCGTGCAGAAAAATTGCGCGCTTGGAAAGCCGAGCAAAAGGCATCCTTACTACAAGCAGTAATCAGTACCGCATTGGCAGTTACTCGGGCTTTACCTAATATCTTTCTAGCGGCGGCAGCTGGCGCTGCTGGTGCGGCGCAGGTTGCTGTAATTGCAAGCCAGAAGGCACCGCAATTTGAAAAGGGCGGTATACTTCCGCAAGGATCGCAACACAGCCAAGGCGGCATCAATCTGGTGGATTCTCGTGGTGGAAATATTCTAGGGAATATTGAAGGCGGCGAACCTATTCTATCACGAAATACCTATGCAAATAATCGGGAAGTCGTAGACACATTACTTTATAGCTCACAGCGGAAAAATGGAGCTAGAATTCATATTGGCACTACTGCACTTGAATCTGAAAGATACAGAAGATCATCAGCAATGACAACATCAGCACCGGTAGTACAAGTTAGTGCACCGCGTACAGATAATAGTGATGTAGTGGCTATCCTGCAACAAATTTTAGAGAAGGATGATTCTAATCGTCAAATTGTGATCAGCAACAGGGTTTTCCAAGATCATCAAGAGGAGATTGACCGGATTACCAATAGAGTGAATGCATAATGGCAAACCACGAACAGAGTCTTATGGAATTGGTACCACGTCGAATAGTCTCAGCGTGGGCGAAGTATGCAATTGATCATTTTCAGGAATCGTTACGCAAACACAAAATTGGTATTACTCAAAATCTATTTAATAGCTTCAAACGGCAGTTAGAAATGAACGGCGGTGATGTCGAAGCGGTAATGATCAAGTTTGCGATGTACGGGCGATTTCGTGATATGGGAGTTGGCCGAGGTGTAAAAGCGTATGAAAGGAAAACAAATAAAGCAAACCTAATCGCTAGTAAACGATATGGTGCAAATGTATCCTACGCATCTCGTCAACCCAAGAGATGGTACAGTAAATTAAAGACTGCTGAATCTCTTCGACTACAGGAAATTTTAATTGAGGATCTGGGGCACCGGATACCGGCATGGCTAGGGGAACAGTGGTCTGATCAATCGAATTAATATGAAAGAAATCAAATTGGAATATAAAGGGCGGACTTTGAAGTTTCGTCGAGTGGATGGTTGGAGTAATCTTTCGCGCAGGCAATACCTACTGTGGTGTGGTATTTTGAGAATGGAGCTACATGTTGATGAAGCTCTGGATCTTGCCACCAGATTATTTTACAACATTTCCGGCAAGTGGTGGAAACTCCTTAATGCGGCGCATCGTTACGAACTGCGCCAAAAATTGGATTTTTTACTGAGCGCGCAGGCTACGGATAATATACTTGATTCTTTTCGCATAGGGTTTATGAAGTATTATGGCCCTGCTCACAAGTTGTCTAATCTGACCATTGCAGAATACCGGCAAACAGAGCTTTATTACGATATGTACCTTCATACTGGACAAACCAAATTCCTACATCTTTTAGCTGCTACACTTTTTCGGCCTAAAGGTAAGCGTCGAGGGGATGATATACGATTGCCCTTAGATGACTACACTGTTGGTAAACGCGCTAATTTATTTCGATGGACATTACATCCAGTAAAGCTGCTAGCTATAAAATTTTATTATGAAAGCTGTCGAACATATGTCCGAAAATCATTTCCAACCATCTACAAAACTTCGGCTCCAAGTGATGGGCCATTTACTAGACCTAATACTGGATTGCAAGATTTAGAAGATCATATTTTAGCATATAGTGGGGATAAGTTTGGCAGCTTCGATCATACACGCAACACCAATCTTTATCTTTTCTTGAAGCACATGGCTGAGCGCATCGATGAGTATGAACGCGCAATGGCTGCGCGGCAGTAATACTGTCCTTTCCTTGTGATCTGATGTGCGCGATATTCGTGTATGAATCACAGCGACATCTTTGATTATTTTGAGCGCTTAGCTACAGAACATCCTTTGATTTCACATGAAGCGGGTAAAAGGGTAAGCTTTTATGTTATTGATGATGGCTATGATTTTGATGAATTAGATAACGCGCTTCGCAATTTGCTCCGTACACCGGCTTTATTAGTTGATGAACCTGACGGTCGATTGTCGGGTAACGAATCTGCCAACAACACGGATACGATGAATTTTAACATCATGATCGTAGATTCCAAAAAGGGGAAGGAGCGAGTTCGGGATGTACGCAATCGCTGCAAACAAATCGGTCTTGATCTTGTGATGACAACTCGTAAAAAAAGATTCACAGGTATTGTTCCAAATAAACTGGTAACCTATGAACTAGAATCGACCTATTCTCCGATAGGTCCACTACTGCTTGGATATTACGGTTATCAGTTTACAATATCTTTTACTATTCCAATTACTTTTTGATGGCTATCCAAATCCTTCAGCATCCGCCCGAAGTGGCCTTTAGCCGTAATCCGGTAGTTTTTGAGTTGAAAACCGACAGCTTAATTTCTGAGACTGGCAGACCACAGGTATTTGACATCAGTTTGATTGTTCCACCATCGGTAGGATCATACTTTATTCTCTCGTGGAATGGAGCAGATTATATTTTTGTTTTTCAGACGGAGGTATTCTCAAAAGGCTTTATTCTTCCACTTACCGGTGATGGTGATCGAACATGGCAACAAAATGTAATGGATGTGCTAAAGACAAATTACTATGTCGATAAGGATTTTGGTTTATCCATGCCTAATGAAACTACTATTCGATTTGTCTCAAAACATCCGAGCATTAAAATGGGGATTACCCTAAAGCCTGGATTAAGTAATATCGTAGGATCTGAACAAGTTTCTGCTATTGACAAAGTTTACAGACCTAACTTTGCAATTCATCTTGAACTATGGGTAAATAGTACATTAGTTTCTTCCTCCATTGCAGAGGTGGATCAAAGTGGATCTGTTAAGTGGGATATACAAGATTATTTAACCACAATTTTGCAGGCTACTCCGCCGATACTTCCTCACTTAAACGATACCACACCGTTACGTGATTCTCGCGCAATTAGATCTTTCTTCATCCGCTTTGCTGAAATGTATGGAGAACCACAACGTGTTCAAACAATACATAATTCGGAAACACTACGTGTAGCATTGGGGGGCATTGATTCGGACGATAGTGTCAATATTCGAGAAAAGTATTCGAACGGACTTTTCCGGTGGCTAAGCAATGATGTGGGATCTTTACATATTACCCAACCACAATGGGTAAGTATTCTCAACATTGAAGAGGATCGAGCTGATGTATTTGTTTGCATGAATGTGATCTATAAAGATAATTTACAGCGGCAGTTTCGTAAATCGATAGGAACTTGGTCATCTAATGAAAAGCTTACTATTCCTGTTGGAGTTCCGCAATGGGATCCAGCTTTGATGCATGATCAAGATATATCACATTTTTCTATTTGGCTGGAATCCGGAGATACACCAATCACAACTATTTATTCTCAAAAGGTTGAAAGTCGTCTTCTGGTGAACGTGACTAGTTTGGCTTTTATAAATAGTTTGGGCTCACTTTCAACGGTTTGGGTTTATGGGAAAAAAGAATCTGGATATGACATCAAAAGATCCGATAATACATTCGTGAAAAGCAATAATAGGCAAGTGCATCAAACAAGAGAAATGGATATTGCAGCACGCAATACGTGGAAAGTAAACAGCGGATATCGCGCACTTACAGAAATTGCAGCCTTCCGTGATTTTATGCTATCAGGGTACAAGTACATTATCATTGATGATCGATATGTACCGGTCACCTTAAATACGGATAGTATCGTAGATGACGTGGATGGAGATAATTTAAAGGCAATTGCGTTTGAATTGTTAGCGGCAAATGAGAACAGAATTTGGAGTAAATAGATGGCACACGGTTTTTCAATTACATATAAAAATGTTGATCTAGATATTGAGGATGGAAGCCAGCTCACTGTTGAGTGGTATTCCACTGTATTCAATGAATCCGAATTGTTTCGTGGAAGCTACTCCTATCCAGTAAATCTAAAATGGTCTGAAAAGAATCTGTTAGCTTTAAATTTTGCCAACTTAATTGAAAACAGATTAGCTCGTATCGATCTGCAAGTTTCCATATCTCTATTTGGACAGACATGGAAAAACGCAACATTAAGCCTAGATATTGAACACCAGAAACTGCCAGCTGTTCTACTGGTGGATAATGCAATCATATCACAAAAGATTTCTGAGCAAACCTTATCTGATATTTTCATTAAAGTAGATGGACTCAATAGAGATCCTGAGTCCATGCATATTGGTAACGATCTGGAAGATTCGAAGAGGCAGATGAAATTATCTGCACAGACGCCCTATAGTTTGCCCTACGCCTTTCCTCAATACACAAACTTTGCTATCTGGGGAAATAGAGATTTAAGCGAATCCGCAATTGTCAACCGTTTTTTATCACAGTACGTACCCGACGGTTCAGGTGATCAATATGATGTGAGCGGAGATCGCCTATTTAATCCCATGTTCTATTTGGTGTGGGTGATCAAAGAAATATGCAAAAGAGTAGGATTTGAAGCAGAAGGGAGCTTTTTAAATGATCCGGAAGTTATGACATGGCTTATCTATAACACTGGATATTACACTGCATCTGAGATATCGGCAGGGAACTTTGTAATCTATCCAGCTAGGCATCTTCCAAAAATTTCGATCAGCTCATTCTTTAAATTACTTAGAAATGATTTAGGACTATTTATCTATTTCGATTCATTATCAAAAAAGGCGCGTTTCGAAATGCCAGGGGAGATACTCAGTAATCCATCTGTCCTCGATTTCTCTAGCTGGATTATTGATAAAACGACGAAAGTGAAAGGTGTGAAGGATAAGGCATTTTTATTCAACCTAGGCGTCGATGATGGGGATGATACATACAATTTTTTGCCGTTCACGCGAAGCAAACGCCTAGGGTTGCCTGGTGATCATAAACCTGTAGACATCACCATCAGCGCACCAATTATGAATAGCGGTAAATTTTCGGGATTTATGCCACTACCTTTTAGACAAATTCAGGTTTCTCAGGTTGCCAACGTATATAGTGATCAGTATGTCAACAGTAGTGCTTTTAATAAAAAAGGGGAAATTTCGAAGAATGGCTTCACGTTGCGATTTGTTTCATTTCGAGGCATTCGATCTACTGGGCAGTTTGTTTTTGATCGACTTATACCGTACGCGACTAGCGACAATCGTGATGCTAATGGATTATTAAGGGAGGGCTGGGTCAGTACAAATCTAGACGCAGCAAATAATTGGCTTGAAACTATTGCGAGCAAATTCTACCGGATGATGACGCTAACGGAATCAGTAGAGTTTGATGCAAGAATACCAATAGATCGATGGATGCATGTCAACCCGATGCAGATCAGCAGTATGTCACTATATAACGGAATAAAAACGCCGTTCCTTCCAGATCGAATTACATTTGAACCAGCTTATAGAAGCAGTAATATTTTTGCGAAAGTCAAAGGCTATTTATACCATAAGGTCTATGGATTGATAAATCCTGCTGACATGCAAGCAGTACCATTCGAAACAGTAGAGCCTGCTGAACATGTCTATATTGCGTGGAGGTTTATTGATGAAAAAAGAACTGAATTCCCTAACGGAAGCTACGAGATCCACGCAAAACCTCAGTTACTATTCTTTTCTGATCCATTTGCGACTATACCTAAAACAGTCTCAAAATTTAAGTTCAGATTTAAAAGGATCCTACATGTGCCTACCGGAGAATCAGCTGCCGATTACGATGTTGAGACGGCGGAAAATGTGACATTGTATACGGATGAGGAATGGTTAATAACTGGATATGTAAGTGGAGGCTATTCATACACCACGATTGAAATTGTACCAGATGACTTGAATACCTATTCCGGTATTTAGTGTCCTTTCCCTATGTGACCAATTAAGCAATATTTGTATCATGTCAATCACAAAAGGAATTCAAGATCTAACTAAGAAGTTCAGCGCAATTAAAAAACTACAAGAGATGGGCTTAATGAAAGCGTTTGCTGATGAGCCTGTAGTTTACATTTATCCCGAATTATGGCTTGGGAAAGATCAAACGTACGTGAAGCAATGGTGCCAAAATGTGCTGACTGTGTGGGGTATTAAACATCCTGTGCAGTATAAAAAGTTAGGGAAGAATACCGTTTTAGAAGTGCGACATATTGAGGATTCTGCGGCATTATGTAGATATGATGAAGTGAATGGTTTAGTTTTAATTGGTAGATAGTTGTTGTATGCTTGGGGCCATCTCCGATGTGAATCGTGGATGGCTTTTTTGTGTCCTTTTATTAAGGTTTTAGCGTGATGATATTTGATAAAAAACTAGTACAATGTTTGAAAATTTGACGCTTTTTGATTCCCAAGTATCGCTGGATATTTCATTGATCCAAGGCGATACCCGTGAGGTTATTTTGGAGTTTAATGATGATGCTGGTAGCGCGATCCCATTGGCTGGATACGATATTAAACTAACCGCTAGAACAGAGCCAAATAGTGAGGCTTATCCAGTTTTTGAAAAGACAATTGGTGCAGGAATTAGTGTGGATGATAATACTGTCAAAGTTTCTTTTGGAGCGGAATTGATTACAATTAGAGCAAACGTATTGTATTATGATATTCTTTTTAAGAAAGCGACCACCACTCGTCGCTTTGTTGCTGGCAAATTTTTTATAAAATCAAGTGTAACGATATGAACGATGTAAATATTACAGTTTATGATGGAGCATCGGCATGGGAAGCGGTTCAAAAAATGGCTGCAATTAAAAAAGAAATTGCAGATGGACTCGTTGGGGATTTAATAGATCCAATAGCACCAGGAACTGCGCAAGTTCCAGCAGTTATTCCAGCAGGTCCAGCTGGGAAAAAGCGAAAGTTTGAGCCACGGCCTGGGTTTTATCAGGGTTTTCCTGAGGTGACAAGTGATAAGAGATGGTATTTCTACTGGGATGACTCAATCTGGCAGTTGGTTGATCTTGGAAAAATACCAGACAGTAGCATTCAGACTATTTCTTACAATAATTCAATTTTGACTACGGGTAGGTTTTGGAATACTAGTGCAGGAGTTGGTGGTGTTATGCCCGAATCTCCTTCTATATTTGGGAACGGCACAACACAAGATTTTAATGCAGGTAAGGTGAAGATATTCAAGGGAGATATAATTAGCTTACGAACTAGAGGTGGGGCAAATTCTAGAGGTTATTATATCACGAATGTGAGTCGAGTAGTCAAACTACTATCTGCTGCAAATGTGAATACATTGACTAATCCTTTTAATTATGAGGTCATCGAAGACGGATGGCTTTACACAACCTGTATTCAAACAGGTTATGCTGCTTTTTCACTTTCTATCACGAGAAATAGAGCGGAAGTACTTGACTCCAGATTAACTGCTGTAGAGTCTGCTATGGGTGGTGATCAGCCATCAGTCTTATTTACACCACCTAGATTCAGGAATAATCCGTTACCAACAGCAGGGCAAACTCTCCGAATCTTATTTATTTCCAATAGTTACGCAGTTGATACTACACGTGATATCAATCGATTTATTGACGCTTCAAATATCCCAGCATCTAATATTGCAGTATTTGTAGCCTTTCAATCTGGAGGATCTCTAAATGACTGGTGGAGTAATTTTCAAAATAATAGCAATGTAAGCCTGGAACGTCGTGGCGGCACATTGTCTATTGGTGAAGAAAGTGGATCAATTAATTCAATACTTTCTAAACATTGGGATGTAATCGTATTCCAACAGGCATCATTATATTCTACAAACTTCGCGACTTACTCCAATGTTTCGAAAATCATTAATCATGCTAGAAAGTATTGTACAAACCAAAAAGTTTGTTTTGCATGGAATTCCATATGGAGTTATGCAGACAGTTACGCTACAAAACCGACTGGTTTAGAAAGGCTCAATTTGACGTTGGAAGCCTCTAAAAAGGTTTTTAATGAAATTGGTATAGATATAATCATTCCGACTGGAGTAGCTATCCAAAATGCTAGACTTGTTACCGATCCAATAGTTGACGGCGGAAATGGTTTAACAAGAGACGGAACACATCTCGCGTTTGGCACCGGTACTTACATTGCGGCAGCAACATTCTTCTATGCCATTATATCTCCCTTCTTTAACGTCCCGTTGCTAGGTTCAGCTGCTAGACGTCCAGCTACCGCTGGAAGTGGAGACAATGCTAATGCTATGGCGGTTGATGAGAGCAATTATATGGTGTGTCAAAATTCTGCATTCCTAGCTGTAATGGACATGTGGAGCGTACGCAATCCTGTAATTCTTGAATAATTAATAGAATAAATAAAAGCATGCGGAGGGCGCTAAAACCTAATCAAAAATATCATCAAAATTGTTCATGAGTTGTACTTTACGTTGATCAGACATTTTAAGATATATCATGGTGATTCTTATATCGCTGTGCCCCATAAGATCGCAGAGGGATTTTACGTCTCCACCTCTTTCAATAAATATGGTACCGAAAGTATCTCTTGCACAGTGATAGGAAATACGTTTATAGATTTTTGCATGAGCTGCTATCACCTTAAGCATTCTATTTATCTGTTGGTCACTTGATTTTGTAAAGATGATACCCTCGCGATTGGCAATTAAGGATTGAGCTGTCAAGGAAATTGGCAGCTTGATCTTTTTACCATATTTTCTGCCTTTGTGGGGATTAATTAATAGAAATCCATTTTTTATTTGGTCGGATCTAAGGCTATGTGTGTCTGATATCCTGATTCCTGTTAAGCAACTAAATAAAAATCTTCTGAGTACTTCATGCTCTTCTGGAAGTAAATTTCCGCTACGAAATACGTCCATTAATCTCTTCAATTCATCTTGAGTTAAAACTTCTCGGTCACCTTGAATGTATCTAACCGGTCTAAAGTGATCGTAAGGGTTTGTTTTAATAAGTCCAGCTTTAACTGCCTTATTCAAATAACCTTTAATATCTTTATGATAGCCAGAGATTGTATTATGTGCTTTATATAGCTTTCGAAAGTATGCATCTAATGCTTCAATTTTATTTGTGGTAATTTCATCAATGGGGATGATATCAGAATTCCAGAACTCAATTAATTTATTGAAACTAACTCTGTGCCTCTGAAATGTTTCATATGTAATGATCCCACTTCTAACGTTTTTTAAACCAAGTTCTCGGCAAAACATTAGGAAATCGGTATTTGAATCAAGTGATTTCAAATTCGTGACAATATCATCGATACTGATTGATAAGTCGTTTACATAAGCATTGATGATGATTTTGTGAACAAGGCTTTTATATTGACCGATCGTCATATTGTGGGGATGTACGTCAGGGTCATCGGAAAATCTAGGTTTTAACCGTTCATTCGATTTATCGAAGTATTCAGCAGTCCATACAATTCCTGTGAAGAAATCAATTTTTTTTCCCTTTTGATAAAGCCTAAGAAATACTTTCTGAGTTCCGTTTGCTTTCTTTTTACTGTCTAATGCCACATAAAATTTGACATCATTGTTCTGATCATTCATAACAAATAGCGTTGCGAAGTGCGATATTTTTTAAAGAAATACTTCTGGAGCTATTCGTGCTTTAATTTGCGATTGATCTTTGACGAACGGTAATTGTATGGTTTCCAGCTGTTTACGATAACGTTGTAAACTTGGTACTTCGCAAGTATAAGTACGTTGCGAAGAAATTTTACTAGTAAAAAGTGCCTTTAAACATGTTTAAAGCACTTTTAGTACGCCAAAAGGGATTCGAACCCCTGACCGACGGTTTAGAAAACCGTTGCTCTATCCAACTGAGCTATTGGCGCGCCTTATTGTGGAGCAAAAGTAGCTATTTGTCGCAGCATTGCAAAATTATTTTGTCAAATTCTACGCCTTAAGTATATCCTAAAAGGATATATCCGAAAACAGATCTGCGCAGAGTGCTAGCATTCTAAAAACAAGAAATTATGTAGCAAATTCTATTTAGTTGCTATACAGTGTATTATTTCCTTAATTGAAGAATAGTTAAGTGTTGAGTCAAATATTTTGAAATTAAATTTTGGGAATCTGTACAGAATTTCTACTTTTGTCGCGGAGAGTTGGCAGAGTGGTCGAATGCGGCAGTCTTGAAAACTGTTGACTGTCACAGGTCCGGGGGTTCGAATCCCTCACTCTCCGCAAGAAAATCCCATCAGAAATGATGGGATTTTTTGCGTTACGAATATTTTTCTTTTAGAATTGGAGTGCTGCCATCTTCCCGTTTGGCTGATCTTTTCAAACGTAAAAGACTGTGTGCGATATAGCGCAAATATGTGTTGATATGTGGCGTATATCATTTATGCATTAAGGTAATACGATTTATCTGGTAACTCAATATCAGTTTAATCGTTCTTCTACTTAAGAATATCGCGTTAAGGTTCGCAGCATGCTGGCCTCAACAACCATTATCGTACAATAAAGGTACGATCTGACTTTTGTCAAATTACCTTTCGAAGGACTTACAATAAATCCGATTTAAAATTTTCTTTATAAAAAAATTAAAAAGATTTTAATTTGATAACAATTTGTTATTATCTTGCTGCCACATATTATTAACAAACCAAATCTTATTAGCCTGTTACGTCTACCGTGCAAGCTCTTATTTTCTACCAATGGCGAAATCAATTAGCCAAATAATGCGGTGTCTATCGATAAATCGTGGGCATTCCATTGCAGAGCTATCTCTACTGATAAACAAGAGTATTCCTAATATTACAGGAATAATCAATCGATTGCTAGATGCAAATCTTGTGGTCGAGCAGGGGTTAGCACCATCTACTGGGGGCAGAAGAGCGCAACGTTTTGCATTAAATGTTGCGCAACTTCCTTACGTTCTTTCCATTGCAATAGATCAATATTATACTTCCTTCGGCGTGTATGACATCTCGGGCAATCCTATTTGTGCTATTAAGAATATTTACAATCCACTAAAAAACACAAAGGAGGCATTTAATAAGCTAATCGAATGCTGCAGAACCTTTGTTGCACAGTACGGCAGACAACAAATATGTATGATAGGATTGTCTATGCCTGGATTCATCGATTCGCGTACAGGTGTCAATAATTCTTATCCGCAGTCCGATTCTTTTCATAACCTTAGAGAAGGTTTGCAGCGTTTGTTGGATGTGCCCGTAGTTGTCGAAAATGATTCGGTTGCTATAGCTATGGCCGAGAAGTCATTCGGTGCCCAGAAATATGCAAAGGATCTTTTAGTCGTCAATCTAAATTGGGGAGTTGGATTGGGAATCATCATAGACGGTAAGCTTTTTAAGGGGCACAGCGGTCATGCGGGAGAATTTAGCCATATTCCACTAGCCGATACAGAATTGCTATGTTCTTGCGGGAAGCGAGGATGCCTTGAAGTAAGCGCTTCTCTAATTACGGCGCTTACGGCCGTTGTAAAACGTATTGACAAGGGCGAGCCATCGTTACTGGCAGTAACTTATCAGCAAAACGGATCGATAACAGGTGATGAATTTATAGAGGCCGTAAACCTAGGAGATCAGCTTGCTGTAGAAGAAGCTCAGAAGATCGCTGGAATGCTAGGTAAGGGTATAGCGACACTCATTCATATTATCAACCCACAGTATATTACCATAAGTGGTCGTGGAGCGAAAATGAACGCCATTCTATTGCCAGAAATACAAATTGCCATTCAAAAATATGCGATACCGCATATTGCACGTTTTACACAAATAATTATATCCGATATTGAAAATCCACAGCTTATTGGGACCTATGCCTTAGCTGTTTATGAACTCGATTTCTCTACCATAACCGCCTATTCATTAGCCAGCACATTACCAAATCAATAATAATTATGAATCAAATCAATTTCAAAACATGCGCTTTGCTACTACTAATGGTATTTGCCATTGGTGCAGTATTCGCGCAGCAGTCACAGATCACCGGTACGGTGAAGGATGTGAATGGACCTCTACCGGGAGTTACGGTAACGTTGGTCGGAACGAATCGTGTTGCTCAGACGGATGGTCGAGGGCGCTTTACAATTACGGCTACTTCTGGAGATCGTTTGCGCTTCTCTAGTATTGGCTTTATTTCTGCAGAACTTCAGGTCGGTTCTGCGCCTACTATCGATATACAGCTCCAAGCCGACGCGGGTAATATCGATGAAGTGGTCGTTACCGGATTGGGCGAGCAGAGGGAGCGCCGCCAATTGGGTTATGCCATGACACAAATTTCGGGTGATCAAATTAGACAAACCAATGCAATCAATCCTATTGCTGCTTTACAAGGTATGGTACCAGGATTACAGGTGAACGTCGGAACTGGCGGGCCGCAATCTTCACCACGTTTCCTAATCCGTGGTGCAGGATCTTTAGACCCATTCGGAAATACCCCGCTAATCGTAGTAGACGGTATCATTATGGATGAAGAGGTCGTATTACCACACCGTGGTGGTGATCAGGATTTCGGTAACATTTTGAAAAACATCAACCCTGATGATATCGAATCTATTTCAGTGTTAAATGGCGGTTCGGTAACGGCATTGTATGGTAGCCGCGCGAGTAATGGTGTGATCATGATTACTACCAAAAAAGGTTATTCGCAGCGCGGTTTTGGTATCGGACTGACACATACGCAGGGTTTTGATCAACCGTATTCTACGGTTAATTTTCAGGATATTTATGGTCCAGGAACCAATCCCAATGCAGAGTATGTGGTAGGAGCGGATGGGATCGAGCAGATACCAACTACCAATTATGCTTACAGTTTTGGTAAAAAATTCGATGGTCGCCCAATACGCGACGTAGATGGTCGAGTAGTACCTTTTCAGGTAAATAATCATCCGTTAGATATTTATGAGACAGGGCGTTATATGAATACCAACTTGTCATTGCAAGGTGGAAATGAGCGTACAACTTTCCGTTTTTCATATTCTAATGCTTATGCCAAAGGTGCTTCCCCTAATAATAGACTGGATCGGAATAACTTTAATCTTCGCGCTACGCAAAGACTTGGTAATGCAATTCAGTTGGATGGGGGAGTTACGTATGTTAATAGTGCGGCGTTTAACCCGCAGTATGGAGGTGATCGCTGGAACATGAACAACAACCTGCTGTACCGTTTATCGTTCGGGTTACCTAGACAATATGATTTGTTATACTGGAGAGATAACTATATCGATCCAATCAATGGTGGAGTGAATACCGATGACGCTTCGGGCCGTACTTCGCTGCTTTTCAATCTTTACGAACAAAAGCAGATGAATACCGAAGATAATTTTAGAGGTAACTTAAATAGCCGTATCAATTTTACGGAATGGCTTACGCTCGAAAGTAATTTTAGCGCCAACCTTTTTGCTACCAACCGCCAGATTATGAATCGTGGTTTTGAAGATCGCTTTGAAGGTGGTAACTACAGTAACTATAGTAGTAGAGTTCTTCAAACTCGTTACATTAACAGTTTGCGTGCCAATCGCTCTTTCGGAGATTTTGATGTAATGGGACAAGCAGGTCTAGAATTAAATCACTCCTCACGAAATGGTATCAATTCGAGAACCGATGGTATGCTGATTCCTGATGTATTCAGATTAAGCAATTCGCGTTTGCGCCCTATCACCACTGAAGATAAGCCAAACCAACAGCGTTCCGTATCGGCTATCTTTCAAACAGCGGTCGATTACAAAAATGGTCTGACCCTGAATTTGTACGGGCGTAATGACTGGGATTCGAGCTTGGTGTATCCAGATGGAACGGGTAATTACTCCTACTTCTACTACGGAACGGATGCGGCTTGGGTATTCTCCGATATGTTAGGTCTTACCGGAGATGTTTTATCATTTGGTAAACTACGTGCTTCCTACAATCAGGTAGGTAAAGGAACTAATGTATACAACGCGATGACTGGCTTCTATACGCCTCGCGATCCTTACACACAAGGTATCTCAGTTTATAACTTTGATTCTAAGCGATTAGGAAATAGCAATCTTCGTCCAGAGCGTAGTAGCACATGGGAAGTAGGAACAGAAATGAAAATGTTCAACAACCGATTTGGTGTTAATGCGACGTACTATAGCCGCGACACTAGAGATCAAATTATTGATTTGCCCGTATCTCGTGAGAGCGGTGTAACTAGAGCATTAATCAATAGTGGCCATATCCGCAACTACGGTATAGAGCTTGGTGTGCATGGTACTCCTGTAAAAGTGGGAGACTTCTCCTGGGATACATTCTTCAATTTTACACGTAATCGCGATAAGATATTGCGACTGGCACCAGGCGTAGATATCCACGAGTTGGAGTCGGATGATGGTATTCGTACCATTGCGAAAGTAGGAGGTTCTTATGGTACAATGGTATCCAACTACGGACATGCGCTTTTCCAAGCGAGAGATGCGAGTGGCAATCCAGTTGATCATGTGAATAATGGTAAAAACGTGATGACTTTGTTAGGCACAAACATGGGTAGATTCGTTCGTTCTCAAGATTATGGACAAGGACTGGAAAGAGAAACGGTTATTGGATCCGTATTGCCTAGCTTTATGGGAAGTATTATTAACCGTTTCAACTACAAGTCATTTTCAGTAAGTTTTATGCTAGATGCTAAATTTGGTGGCTACGTTTACTCACCGACATACAACTATGGTATGCAAACTGGTCAAATTGCGAGTTCGCTTTGGGGTAGACCAGGCATGGAGGGTAGTGTCGAATTCACTAATGCAGCTGGCAATCAAGCTTGGGGCGTTGTACCTGATGGTGTATTTGCACAAGGTACACGAATTGGCGGACAGGATGTTGGCGGATTAACCTACCAAGAAACCACCGATCGTGGATTAACAGTACCGATCAGTGACGTAAATTACTACAACTCATCTTACGGATGGGGTACAGGTATTCGTGAGCGCTCTGCATTCGAGTCATCATGGATCATGGTTCGTGATGTATCTGTCAGTTATGACCTGCCACAGACAGTAGCTAGCAGACTTAAGTTGAACAATTTGAGATTGACCGTTAATGGTCGCAATTTAGGTTTCTTATACAATTCATTGCCTGATAATTTGAACCCTGAAGATTTGCGCTCTACATCTGCAGCAGCATCTATGTTAGGTGGAGGTACACCATTAATGAGAAACTTCAATTTCACTATCAATACCAATTTCTAATACACCTCTGTTATGACAATTTTAAAAACAGTAAAATATATCACCTTTGCCCTTGTCGCACAGGCCACCATCTTGGGATGCAGCCGAGACAAGTTTGCAGAGTACAATACAGATCCCGATGCGGTACTCAATCCGCCGGTAGATTACTTATTTACCCAAGCCGTTATCATGACGCAGGATAACGATATGGAAGCCTTTTATGATAACTATAGCTACATTAGTAGATGGTCTCGAGTCTTCTTGCAGATCACTGGTAATAGTGTTGGGGTGACCGACAACGCGGCCAACGCGAACAATCGCTATGGGAAGTTTTTTGAAGATATTGGGCCATTGTTGGTGGATGTACAAACGCTCATCGACCGTATGCCCGAAGACGAAAAAGCGAGAAATGTATATAAAAGAGCGATTCCAAGTGTTCTCAAGGCTTGGCAGGCGTGGTATGTGTCAGATGTAAATGGTAGCATTCCATATACAGAGGCATTCCAAGCGCGCTATAATGGTACCTTGCGACCAAAATATGAAACGCAGTCGGAACTATTCACCATCTTCGATCAAGAATTGAAAGAGGCAGCGACTATTCTAAGCACACCACAGCCAGTGGAGCAGTTCAGCTACGGCGATCAAGATTTGTATTTTAATGGTGACGCGGCCAAATGGGCAAAAGCAGCCAATTCATTGCGGCTGATGATTGCTTTGCGATTGATGAAACGTGATCCAGCAAGATTGCAAGCTGTAGTACAGGATGTACTGAATCACCCTGCCGGATTGATCGCTAGCGCTGATGACGATTGGAGTTTAACAGCTCGCCCGAACTTCACGCAAGGAGGTAACTGGAATATCACCGGTAATGGTCGCCTTTTCGTTGGTGAGTCAGGCGTGGTGAATTACATGTGGAATAATGAAGATCCAAGATTACGCTTTTTCTTCCGTCCTAATCAATGGAGTGAGGAAAATTTCCAGCGTGCGAAAGAGCAGAATGTAATTCCTGCAAATGCTGTTTATAATCCAAGACGTTACTACGGCCAATACTCTAACCCAGAAGCTGCGGAAGATCCTACGAAAGCGCGATTCTTTGCGCCATTACAGATTCGTGATGGTGAAAATACCATTACCTTAGATACCGTCTCACGCATACAGGATCGCTTATTTCAGCCAGAGAATAATGGAGGAACAGGAATTGGTATCTTTCCAGTGCTTACCTATGCAGACCTATGCTTTATAAGAGCAGAAATCGCCCAACGCGGTTGGTCTAGCGAAAATGCGAGCGAATGGTACACCAAAGGTATCGAAGCCTCGTTGCGTTTTTATGATAAGCTTGCTGCATCAACACAAATTGTGGATTACGTAGCACTAACCGACGCAGAGATCGCTGCCTTTAAAGCCAAACCGGGAATTGCCTACAATGCAGCTACTGGATTGGAGCAAATCGTGTTACAAGCATATTTGAATTACTTCCGTAACTTCAATGAGGCTTGGGCATTGGTAAAACGTACAGGTATGCCAAATAAAAATACAGCGCTAATGTTCGAAGATTGGACAAATACCGGCAGCGTATCAAAAATGCCTCGCCGATTTAATATTGGTTTCCCAGTGACTGGAGAATACAATTTTGATAATAAAAAAGCCGCTATTGACCAAATGATGAGTGATCCAGAGTTTGGACAACCATCCGATATTCAAGGAAGAATATGGTGGGATAAACAATAAATCTAATAATTGCAATAGCACCAGCTTTTATGCTGGTGCTATTTGCTTACTACCAAGCAATACTTATTTTTAAATAAATTTCGGTTATGCCTATTACTTCAACTCTACGCAGCTTGCTTGTTTTCATTTCCTTACTATTGAGCCATGCGTTGGTAGCACAACAGCATAATTTCGAGAAGCACACATTGCTCGATATTTTTACCGAATTGCCTTATCATATTGATACACAAAAGCCTTTAGTGCTTTTTTTTCTGTCGCCGGAGTGCCCTCTCTGTCAAAACTATACCCAAACCATCATCCAACTCAATCAGCAATACAAATCAAAGATCCAATTTTTGGGCATTTTCCCTGGTAAAGCCTATGCTCCAGATGTGATCCGAAAATTCGCCGAAAAATATGCATTAGATATCGCGCTGTATCAAGATTCCGATTTTGAATTGACGCGAGATGTAGGAGCTACTGTCACGCCCTCAGTAGCCTTATACAATACAGAAGGCGTACAATATTTTGGTGCCATTGATAACGCCTTACAAGAATTAGGAAAAAAACGTGTCGTAGTCACCGATTTTTACCTGAAAGACGCTATTGAAAGTTTGCTGCATCACGAACCTATTCGAATCAGCAAAACGGTCGCAAAAGGCTGTTTCATTAACATGCGATAACGATGAAAACATTTATTATTCTCCTATTTGGGTTTGTCAGCCTATGGTTTCCCTTCGATTTGCCTGCACAGACTTTTTTTAAAGATGTACGACCAATCATTCAGCGTAAATGCGTGTCTTGTCACCGAGATGGTGAAGCAGCACCATTTCCATTGGTTAGCTATGATGACCTAGCCAAGCGGGCTACTTTTATTAAAGAAGTCGTGCAATCGCGCTATATGCCACCTTGGAAAGCAGATAATGATTATGTGCATTTCGACAATGATCGCTCGCTCACCGAAAAAGAGATCCAAACCATTGTATCTTGGGTAGATGCTGGTGCAAAAGAAGGAAAAAGAAATGTAAGAGAAAATCAACCTGATGCGGCTCCATTCACGGGTTATGGTCGTGCTGCCGATATGACATTGGTCACCGCAGACACCTTTTTAGTGAAAGGTAATAACCGAGAGCGCTTCGTAGAGTTCAAGATTCCTTTTGAATTGGAAAGATCGTTTAACGTGGAGGCCATCGAATTCTACTCCAATAATAAAAAACTCGTTCATCATGTTAACTATGCGGTTCAAATCATTGAAGATCCCGCAATAGACATTCATGCTGCTCCAGCGATCGCTAATCATACCGATGGAGAAATAAGATATAATGATCCCTATAAAAAGTTTAAGCGAAACATGGCTTACTATGGCGGCTGGATTCCGGGTGCTTCCGCAGAAGCTTATCCGCCAAAAATAGGTTGGAAGATGCCAAAACGCGGCGTGATCTTATTAACCGTTCATTTTTCCGCTACACCGATTGATGAGCTATCGGTCAATGGCGTTCACTTGTTCTTCACGGATGTACCAGTGGAGCGAGAAGTAAAAGTGGTCAGTTTCGGATCCGGAGGAATAGGGGAACTGGATATTCAGCCTTCCTTCTTTATGATTCCTGCTGATAAAGTCAGTCATTACTCCTTGAAATTTAAAAATCCCGGGGAGGATCTTTCCATGCTCTATATATGGCCGCATATGCATTACATCGGCAAATCTTTCAAAGTATATGCCACATTGGAGAATAATGATACCATCCCGTTAGTAAATATCCCAGACTGGGATTATCGATGGCAAGAAATGTATCGGTACAAAAAATTCATGAAAATTCCGAAGGGCGCAGTTATTCATATGGAATGTGCATATGACAACACCGCAGCTAACCCTTTCAATCCTTTCTCGCCACCGCAAAATATTTTCTCCTATTCCAATATGAAATCCGATCAGGAGATGATGACGCTCTTGATGATCTATTTACCCTACCAACCAGGCGACGAAAACCAGCATACAGCAATAAACAACGAACCTTAATTATACTTTAGTAAACAATCTATGAATAGAGCAGACACAAGACATTTTCTCCACTTAAACCCGCCCTCACGTGGCTCTGTACCCTCGGAATGGCGCTGACGTTGCAAGCGCAGAAAAAACACACATTCACCGAAGGATTATTTCTTCAAATTCCATTCAATTACGGTCGAGAAGCAGTTTATGCTGATTCCTTTCTAGGCCAATTTTATCAAAATAGCATAGAAAATCCAGCAGAAGGCAAGTCGTGGACGGGCGACACCGAATCCTCTTGGATGAAAATTACGGCAGATACCGCAGGTTTCTTTCGGCCGCAAAGAAATGCGGGCGGAAATTTATCTAACCCCAATAATCCTCCTGGGCCAGGTCGCATTGCAGTACAAACGGAAAATGTGCCACGCACCCCGGCGCCACAAAGGCGAGGATTTGGATCAAGTTATTTGTACTTGACCTACCAAGCTGCTAAAAATCAAGATGCAGTATTAAATATCAAAGGTAATAGCGCGGTAGTGGTGAATGGTGAACTGCATGCAGGCGATCCATACAGAATGGGCTGGCTCAATATCCCAGTGCGTCTTAAAAAAGGAAAGAATGAATTCTACGTGCGTGGAACGTTCGTGGCCGCAGAACTGGTTTTCCCTGAAAAATCTTTATTCTTAGCTACAGAAGATTTAACGCTTCCAGATATCGTCACTGGTCGTGATAATGCAGCTTTGCTGCTCGGTGTTACGGTAGTGAATGCGACGGATAAAGCAATGACAAACACCATAATTAGAACTACAGTTGCTGGCAAATCGCTAGAACGCGAAATACCGGCTATCGCGCCACATAGCACGAGAAAGGTGATGGCAGCAATTGACGGATCTGGGGTACAGCAAACGGGTGACATCGCGGCATCTATTGCGTTGGTGCAAGGTGCGAAAGTAAAAGACGAACAAGTCATATCCTTACGCTCTTTGGACAATAGCCAAGCCTATCGCATCACCTTTGTTAGTGAGATCGATGGTAGCGTGCAGTATTATGCAGTAAATCCAGCCATTGGCGGAGATGCAGCAGATAAAGGCTTGTTTTTCTCGGTGCATGGTGCAGGAGTAGAAGCCCTAGGACAAGCGCAAGCGTATGAATCCAAAGATTGGGGTACATTGGTAGCACCTACCAATCGCCGACCACGCGGCTTTAACTGGGAAGATTGGGGCAGATTGGATGCGTTGGAAGTATTAAGCCTAGCAAAGAAAACTATTCAACATGACGCAAAACGCGTCTACTTGACTGGCCATTCGATGGGCGGCCACGGAACGTGGTTTCTCGGCGCTACTTATCCTGACAAATGGGCGGCGATTGCACCTTGCGCTGGTTACCCAACCTTGAAAGGATATGGCTCGGCAGATGGAATTATCCCAGATCAAGGAGGTAATACATTGGAAAATACTTTGCTAAGATCGAGCAATCAGAGCGATGTCATCGCATATGCCACAAATTATAAACCTTTGGGCGTGTATGTACTGCATGGCGACGCAGATCGTACCGTTCCAGTTACATACGCTCGACAAATGAGAGCCGTATTGGGCAGTTTTCACCCCGATTTTAATTATTATGAATATCCGGGTGGATCGCATTGGTATAGCAATGAAAGTGTGGATTGGAAACCTCTGTTTGACTATTTTAAATGGCATCAGCGCAAATCGGACAGCGAGGTGAACGAAGTGGATTTCAAGACCTCGAATCCGGGTATTTCAGCCAGCTACTATTGGGCTACCATTTATCAGCAGGAAAAGGCGTTGGATTATTCACATATTCAACTAACTCGCGATTTGGAAAAGCGCCAAATAATCGGAAAAACGGATAATGTTAAAATGTTGAAGCTTGATGTCTCTAACTTTGGGCAAGAAGGAATGGTGACAATCGTACTGGATAGTTTGAGCCAAATTGAATCGTCTTTGGCGCAAGTGCAAGACGGTCATATCTATTTACTGAAACAGTCGGAGAATTGGCAAATCGTAGCAGCGCCCAATTTAGCAGATAAAGGTCCGCATCGCAACGGCACCTTTAAGGAAGCTTTCCAGCATAATATGGTTTACGTCTACGGTACAAACGGGACGGCAGAGGAGAACGCGTGGGCATGGGAAAAAGTGCGTTATGATGCTGAATCCTGGTATTACCGCGGCAACGGTTCGTTTGATATCGTAGCCGATAAGGATTTTGATCCAGCTAAATATGCTGATCGCAATATTATCTTGGTTGGAAATGCTAAAACAAACAGTGCGTGGAGTATGTTGCTGGCAGATTGTCCAATTCAAGTTGATGCCGGCACGTTGAAGATGGGCGAAAAAGTGCTTTCAGCCAAGGATTTTGGCGGATATTTTGTTTGGCCAAAGTCAGGAAGTACGAGCCATTCTATCGGCGTCATCACCGGGACTGGTATAACAGGAATGAAAGCAGCTACGGCCAATCAATATTTTGCAGGTGCGAGCGGATTTCCAGATTATATGTTTTTCTCGATTGATATGCTAACGAAAGGTGCATCTGGCTTAGTAGATGTTGGATTTTTTAACAATGACTGGACACTGGCAGATAGTCATTAATCAGTCCAGTAAATAAAAATAAAGGCCATCTATTTAGATGGCCTTTATTTTTATTTATCGATAATATGTTACTGTTGCTTTGCCCACCAAAGCGGAGTAAGCACCGCGTCGGGTCCGCCCAAAGCACTCACAGCTTGATTGTATCCAGCTTCATTATTGTTGCGTAGCGTTGACGGATAGTTCACCCGTTGTGGAAAGAAACGTATGCTACTCGTCATATAATTACTAGCGTTCAAGTCCGGCATAGTTACGATCGGTTGCTCTACAGCAGGATTCTCAAAGAATGGTAAACCTAGGCGACGGTGATCGCTCCAAGTTTCTAGAGGTAAGTACGGGTTTTGAGCAATAAACTTCTGCGTGATGATTTTGGTCAACGCATCATTGCGTACTGCACCATCGCGGTACAAACCATTCGACGGATAACGAATTTGTACTGTACCTGAAGCACCTGTTTCACCATCCACAAACTGCATGGTATGGGTATTTCCCGGCTCTATGGTGTGTGTCCAACTCACTGATGTGCCGATGCGGTTATAGTCTGTACTTGTTAGATAATTGGCTGCGTGCGCAGACAAGTTCCAGTACGTAAAGTTAGCGGTTACTCCAGCCTCATACGCTACTTGTGCTGACATTGGCACAGCCCATCCACGTAGTGCAGCTTCGGCAATCAAAAAACTTGTTTCCCAATTGGCAAAAAACACACGGCTGTTGGTTCCATTTCGGAATTGGTTTGTTAAGCGAGGCATGGCACCTGGCCATGCCCTTGCCTGATTTCTCGCGCCTTTTGCAGCCCAGTCGCCTGGCGCAAAAGCATTCCAAGTAAATGCAGCGTTTATCGTACGATATGTGCCGGTGCCATCATTATTTAGCAGGTTGCGAGTGGTTGCGCGTGCAGTCGCTTGATCTGGGCTAAAATTAAATTGTGGATTGGTGAAATCTCCTGGAATGGCAAAGCTGGCGTAGGCTCGTGGATCAATTACTGCGGGCAATCCATCTAACCAGTA
Source organism: Sphingobacterium populi (assembly GCF_001586775.1). Classification (GTDB taxonomy): domain Bacteria; phylum Bacteroidota; class Bacteroidia; order Sphingobacteriales; family Sphingobacteriaceae; genus Sphingobacterium; species Sphingobacterium populi. Next base: position 200,795 of record NZ_LQXS01000002.1, read on the forward strand.
TCCGGCAGAAGGATCATTGGTGGCTGTGGCAAAATGGTTTGGGTAATATATTCCGATATAATTCTCTGGTTTTATGTGATCGGTATATGATGCACCTAAAGAAGTAGCCGTATGTATACCACCTAAACCAAGATATAAGTTATTCAACGTAGCGCTGAGTATAAATGGATTCCAAGTACGTGTCATTACACCTGCAAGAGGATTAAAAGCTGTTCCTAACTCAGCAACGGAAAACATATCGTCTGCTGTTGCGATGTAGGGTTGAGATACAGCTGCTTCAAATTCTGTCCGTGCCTTAGCCGCATCTATCTCAGACAGACGCATCGCCAAGCGCATGCGCATAGAATTGGCATACTTCTGCCATTTAACAAAGTCAAAACCGTACGCAGGATCAAATCGACGCACATCTGCTGGTACAGTTACTGAGGTATTGATCGATTCGCTTGCTTCGCGCAATTCGGTAAGTAAAAAATTATAGACATCCTGCACAGAAGAGTACGTAGGATTGTGCCCTTGCCACCCATCTAATGGGATGGGCCCAAAGGTGTCGCTTAATTCACTGAGCAAATAAGCCCGCCAAATTCTCGCCACTTGCAACATATTGTTTGTATGCGGTACATCGGCATTCGCTGCTATGCGCTGATTGGCTAAATCTACAGCTGAGTAGATGCTGGCTAACCAACCTGACATATAACTTCTTCCATAATAATCTACGGACCAACCGTCGTTGTGTGCACCACTAACAATGCCACCACCCAATTGCTGGCGGCCTGCAGTTTTCCAATATAATACGAAAATGCGCTCGGCGATATGTGGATCCTGCTGAGCACCAGTGATCGATCCATTAATGAAATATTCTATCTGAACTTGTTGATTATTAGCGCCATTGGGATCATTGTTTAGATCTTCAAAATCCTTGCAGGAAGATAATATTGCCAACGATGCTAGGACGAAGATCATCCCTCTTTTTAATGTTGTTTTCATATCAAAATCTTTTTCTCGAACGCGTTAAAACCCTAGTGAAAATCCGAAGATAAATGAGCGCATAGTGGGAGGAGCGCCATTTTCAAATCCGATGGCATTACTTCCAGTAGCGAAGGTAGATTCGGGATCTATACCATCGGTCTTACTGTGAATCATCCATACATTGTTGCAAGAGGCGAAAATACGAGCGCTTTGAAATGCAGATTTGCTCAAAATTTTTCTTGGGAAATTATAATTAACCTGCACATTGCGTAGACGGATATTAGTTGCATCATACAGGTACTCCTCGTGTATACCTAAGTTGTTAGCAGTGGCGATTGCGGTGTAGTACTGTTGTGGTGTTACCGCAGTTTCGTTTTGAGTATAATTGCCAGCAGATCCAACTGCACCAGCTACTACAAAATTCTCGCGATTCCCATTTTGCGCCGTGATCGCTGCCGTGCCTACGCTTTGCATTCCACGATGTGTACCAAGGTACATTAGGCCACCAAAGCGCGCATCGACCTGAAATGACAAGCCAAAGTTTTTATAGGAAAAGTTATTTATTATGCTAGCCATTTCGCGTGCTTGTTGCTCACCAAGGTATTCTGGATTTTCGGCACGGATTGGTAGTCCTTGTTCGTTAAGCAGCAATTGTCCGTGAAATGGACTGCTGGCGTCATCAACCCGACGATTACGATGACCCCAAATTTCGCCATACATGCCACCTGTTCTAGCGAAGAATGTCAAATCGTCAAAACCACCGATCGAATAGCGGTCGACATCAAAATTGGCAGCAATATCTATTACAGAGTTGATGTTGCGACTGAGGTTTAGTGTGGCGTCCCAACGGAAAGAACTTTCTCTGTTAATGATGTTGGCATTTGCCATAAGTTCCCAACCTTTGTTCTGTATGTTTCCACCGTTAATTTTGCGCGCGGCAAATCCGCTTGACGGATCAAGCGGTAGGTCTATGAGCTGATTAAAAGCGTTCGATTTATACCAACTCAAATCAAGAGATATTCGATTCTCGAATAACCGAACTTCACCACCAAATTCGATATTACGGATCAACTCATTTCTCACCATCGAATCAAAGAAAATGGGTTGTGGATTTGCAGTAATATTTCCATTAGGATCACCGCCAATCTCATAAAGGTTGTACAGTTGATATGGATTCATATCATTACCTACTTCGGCATACGATGCGCGTAGCTTGGTATGATTTAACCACGTAGGTAGGGTACCGCCAGCTTTCGTAATATGTTCGGTCAGCACATAAGATAAATTGAACGAAGGGTAAAAGAATGACCGATTATCTGGATGTAGAGTGGATGTCCAATCATTTCTAAAAGTAGATTCTAAGAATATAAAAGCATCGTAGTTAACTCCTGCTGAGGCAAATACAGAATTAATTTTCCGCTCAGAATAAAATGGAATAATGGTTGGTGCTCCGACAGAGTTAGTTGGTGTAAATAAGTTTGGAATTTGCAATTCACCCACATGAATGTTAATACCATCGGACTTTTGGTGCATTAAGTTACCTCCAAAAGTGGCGTTACCACCAAATTTACCCAAGATATTATCTTTTTGGGCTATTAATAGTGCTTGATAGTTTGTCTCGCGGAATACATTTTTGCCAGTACTAAAACTACCATTTTCGGATGATGGTCCGCCAGCGCGTTCTCGCATTTGTGTATTATTGGTATATAAGTCGGCGCCAGCTTTTATTTCGCCTTTTAACCAGTCGTTGAATTGATAACCGAGCGATCCGTTGAGTAAGAATCGATCCCTTTGATCTTCATTGCGGTTGTTGTCTAATCGCCAGTAGGGATTGAAGCTCGCGGCACCACCTTGGTACCAGATCATCTGGCCAAATTCATTGACATTATCTCGAAAATCTAAAATATTTAATGACCTTGGTAACATTTGCAAGGCATAGATGCTACTCCAATCGCGACCATTGATCGGACGATTGACTCCTTGCGTATTGCTATACTGCACCTTCACATCGGTATACCAGCGTTCGTCTGCACCGAATTTGGTGCCCATACGTGTGGTCAAGTTTGTTCGCGTAAAACGGTTGGTCGGTAGGATGCTGCGGTTATCTAATCGATTAACGGCGGTGTATATATTAGTATTTCCATACTGCTGTTGAAACGCCACATTATGATTTTGTGTTATTCCATTCTGCAAATACGCATTCAAATTGTCGTGGGCAGCTAGTGCTTCCTCTTGTCCATTCCATTTGGTTACTAATTGTCCTTCAATACGCGGACCCCAACTCATGGGACTAGTAGGATCAAATGCGCCGTTCAGTCCTTGACCAAACTGGTTTTGAAATTTTGGCTGCATAAAGATTGTTTCGATGCCCATATTGGAAGAGGCCGTGATTCCTAATCCTGCTTTAGAACGCCCTGATTTGGTAGTAATAAGGATAACGCCGTTACCTGCACGCGTGCCATACAAAGCCGCTGCAGAGCCGCCTTTCAAAATCGTCATACTTTCGATGTCATCAGCGCTAATATCACCAAGACCATTTCCCATATCTAAGCCAGCACCGAAATAGCCGTTCTCCGTCGTGCCAGTAAAATTGTTCATAGGAATACCATCAACAACTATGAGTGGTTGGTTATCGCCTGTGAGCGAATTAAAGCCCCTCAATACGATCTTTGCTGAGCTTCCAGCTCCATTACTTGAGCGCGCTACTTGCAGGCCAGCTGCTTTTCCAGATAAGGCATTTGCTAAATTAGCTTCACGGGTTTCCAATAGTTCAGCGCCTCCAATCTCTTGTACTGCATAGCCCAAAGACTTGCGTTCTCGTTTGATCCCCAAGGCCGTCACGACAACTTCTGCAATATCTCCAGTATCTTCGCTCAACACGACGTCTTGCACATCTGAGGTTATCATTACCTCTCTCGCGCCGTATCCTATTAAGGAAAATTGAACTAAATTACCGTTAGCCGCTCTTATACTGTAAATTCCATTCCCGTCTGTTTGTGCTTGTCTATCGGTTCCATTTACACGAACAGTAACGCCCGAGAGTGGTCCATTTGCATCAGTCACCCTCCCAGTGACGATTTGCTGTGCAAAAGCCGCCGGCATGCTGTACAGCATGATGAGCAGCATAGTGCAGTAAGTGATGTAGAATTTGTTCATGTTATAGTTGTTTAGTGTGTTTTGTTAGATTTTCATAATCGGCATTCTCAATGGCAAGACATGCACCGCCTAATAATTGGGGATACTCAATTTCTGAGATGGAAAACTGTGTTTGCCTGCGTAGCCTTTCTATAGTATATTTTCTGACAGAAGTTTGAATTGCATTAGGAAGAATATCTCCCAATCGAGCGCCGCGTCCGCTTAATACAATGTGTTCGGGGTTGATAATGTGAATCAAGGTGGCTAATCCTTTGCCAATTGCATACGCAATAGACTCAATAGCCGATAACGCCAAATGATCGCCCAACTTTGCTGCATCAATTAGGCACTCGCCCGTGATATGCCCGTTCTGCGCATAATATTCCATGAGTGACGACGGTTCACCTTTTGCTAATCGACTGTGGACATAGCTTATGGCAGAAATTAACGAAGCTTCTACTTCCAAACAGCCACGCTTGCCGCAAGAGCAAAGTTGTCCTTTTTCAGAAAGTGGAATATGACTAAATTCTCCAGCAAAACCACTATGTCCACGAAAGAGCTTGCCATCGATAATCATTCCTAAACCTATACCCCAATTAAGATTAACTACGAGCATATCTTTAGACGCCTGCTGCTTACCAAATCGCTTTTCGGCAATGGCGATCGCCGCCGAGTCATTCTCTAATAAAGTTTGTACGCCAAACGACTGCTCAAATCGGTTTTTGATATTGCAAAACGGATTTTCTGCCGGATAGGATGCATTAATGCCATGAGCCGTATCGACAAAACCTGGCACCGTCAATCCAATAGCAAATATTTTGCGCTTCCCAGCCTTGCTTTTCAATTCGTTAATAAGCGCTACCAGCTTCTCGAAAGCTCCAACATCACTTAATGTGTTTTTGATCGTTAGTATCTTACTATGATAACTATGATCAAAATTGAGTAAGGCGACGCTGCTATAGTATTGGTCGATCGCTACAGATATAATCAAAGGAAGATTGTCTACTTGTAATTGATATTGCAAAGCTCTTCTACCGCCAGTAGAACGCGCTAAACCAACTGGGGTGACAATGCCATCTATAGCTAATTCTTGCAGTTTTTTGGTTGTGCTCGGGATGCTACGCGTTATGTTATTGGCGATTTCGCTGATCGACTGTAAACGCCGATAGCATAAGGACTTTATAATAGATATTTTTGTTTCAATCACAACGGATAGGTTTGGCTACAGTGCGTATCGTTTCGCTAAGGCAAATCTATAGATAATAATTATCAAATAAAGATAATCTTTTAAAAATTATTAAAAAGTTTTTATTTTAATGATCTTGTGATGATAGGGCAGTAGTCCGCGGTACACGGTATGCTGTATTGATAAAAATGATTTACTACGTATGTGTACTAGGACATAAAAAAAGGAGCATCAATAGATGCTCCTTTTTTTTATGTAAACTTATTCGTTCTACAAGCGCTTTATCCGAATATTTCGGAAAAAGACTTCCGAACCGTGGCCTAAGAAACCAAGATGCCCTTTAGTATTCTTGAGGCCAGGATGGTCTTTGCCGTCTAGTGTACCATTTTTGGAGGCTTCGGCCAGATCGCCATCTAAGATCACGATTCCATTTAGCGTGACCTTAATGCGATTGCCTTTCAAATAGATTTCTTGCGTATTCCACTCGCCTAATGGTTTCAATCCTTCACGCTTAGCAGCAATAACTCCATACGCCGAACCGTGATATTGATGCTCTTTTAGATTTTTGTAGATATCGGCGTCATTATCCAAAATCTGAATCTCGGTGCCTACATAAGCTGCATCGCCTTCCAATGGCGTACGGATGCCCACGCCATTGTTGGCTCCTGAGGTAAGTTTAAAATCAAAGCGGTATACGAAGTCACCAAACTCTTCTTTGGTGTATAGATTCTTTCCGTATTTGGCTTCGGGATTAGCTCGTAAATAACCTTGTGGCGTGATTTCGTAAGCAGTAGATTCAGTCCATTTATCTAAATCATTACCGTCAAATAGCATTTCAAAACCTTCCTGTTTTTCGATGCCGGTGACTTCAAAAACTTCTTTGCGTGGCAATTCCTTAAGGTAAATGTCGCGATACCATACCTTTGAACCATGCGCCTGCAATTCGATCTGTTCCATTGGGAAAATAGATTGGTTGCCATCCCAATAGTTTTCCAATACCGTGCTGTCAACAACTTGCTCACCGTTTAACCATACCCACACTTTATCGCCGACCATTTTGATTTTGAATGTGTTCCATTCGCCTAGTGGATTATCCGCTACTTTCAATGGATCTTTTGCATGGGTTTTGTTGTTGTACAAACCGCCGGAGCCCACTTGTGCACCAACATTGACGCGAGAAATATCCCAGATCTGCACCTGTGGAGTGCCACGAAGGTAAATGCCAGCATCTGGCTCTTCGCCCTGAGGATCCAATTTCCAGTCTACCAATAGCTCAAAGTCGCCATATTGCTTATCGGTAGCGATGTTATCACCTTTTCCGCCAAAGATCAGAAGGCCGTCTTCAGCTGTCCAGCTGGCTTGCATATCCTGATCTGCCGCTACTTGTTTTTTACTTAGTTCTTGTGCTGACATTGCGTTTCGCTTGATCGGATTTTCGACCAAACCTTTCCAGCCACTTAAATCTTTTCCGTTAAACAAGGAGATAAAACTTTCTGATTTTGGCATCTCGGCCAAATGACGTGCGATAGCAGCAGCTAAGTAAGCGCTTTCAGCACCTGCCAGATTATCCATAGCTTGCGTTAGCATTTGCCGAACCATCGTACCGGTATATGCTCGGTTATCAAGCGCGATATTCATGACGGTGTTTGTGGCAGCACGTTTCAGATCCGGATCTTCCAAGAAACTACCGGCGAACATCAATGCCTGAAAAGTGCCTGTCGCTTGTAAACTTTGTAGTATTGTCCGTTTTTGTGCGCTGCTTTCTGCTTGCTCAAAAGCGTCCTTCAGGTACAATGTTTTCTGCTCTGGCGTGGCAGTACTGCCATTCACTTGCTTTACCAAGCCTGCCAGCACTACATTCAATGAAGTGCTCTTCTCTTCGCGAGAAAGTGCAATCAAGCTCGGTAGTGCCGCTGGTTCAGACCAGTTGGCCAAGGTGTTGATTGCGATCTCCCGATTAGAAGCTGTATTAAGTGCTTGCTGTACTAGCGGCAGGGCTTTATCATCGCCGGCGCCAGCAAAAATTGGAAATAGGAATACTACTTGTTTATTGTCTTCTAGCGAGAGGTTTGCTGCCAATTGCTCTATACGTTTTGATTTGTTAGCATCTGCCTGCAAGGCATTCACCACGGCTTCTTGTACATACGGGATCTCTTCTGCTGTCGCAGCAGTCGCCAATGAAAGGAGCTTCTCGATATGATTTGCATTAGCTAAAGTAGGTAATGTTTTGTAGGCTTGCTGACGTACCAGCGAATCAGACGAGGCCAGCAAAGGTAGCAATGATTGCATCGATTGTTCGTCAGAACGGGTGGATAAGAATTGCAACAAGATGATTTGTGTGGCTGCATCGGCAGTAGGCAATGCTTTTTGCACGGTTTGCACAGCAATGGGATCTTGCGTGCTCAGGAGTAGTTCTTTTATCGCCTCTTTGCTTTGCTGATCTACTTGTGTCAATTGCTGTATCATCAGATCCGTTGCGGCGGCGTTGTCTAATTGTATTAATGCATGCAATGCTGCCACTTTCACGCGACTATCTTTGATCTGTGGTAAGCTGTTCTGTACTGACTTGGCATCTTGTGCTTCGCCGTGATGGCTCAAATAATTAAATAAGCTTTCTTGTATATCCGGTGAGGCATTTTTTAGCATTCCTATTAATGCACGGGTATCTTTGTTTGTACCATATTCGCCCAATAGTTGCAGTGCGATACCACGATAGCTAGCGTTAGGGGACACAATGCCGCGCATGATCTCTTTCTTGGCTTTGTTGCTATTGATCGTAGCGGATAGCATTAATGCGCGTCCTTTAAGTGCAGGTGATTCGGTCACGCTACTTTGGCGGAAAACGGTATTCACGATTTTTTCCGTTGTCTTTTTATCACCGTCAGCTAATCGATTTTCGGCATAATCCAAGCTCAGCGATGCCGCAAGGGTAAGCTCAAATGCATACCTAACTTGTGCTGCTTTATCCAGAAACAATCTTTCGGAAGCGCTGCCACCGATTTTACTGAGTGCAATGAGCGCGTTGCGTTGAAAAGCAGTATTGGTGTATTGCTGGAGCGTAGCAATGATATCAGTTTCTGCCTGTTTGGCTTTTAAATCTCCTAAAGCAGTAATCAGAGCGGCAGCTTGCTTCTCACTTTTGGCATTTGGTAGGGCTTTTGCCAACGTTGCCACGGCTTCTTCCGAGCCTATAGCATGCAGCACTAGCGTAGCATCATCTACCAAATCGTCATCCGACAAATATGGTGCGATAATCGCCAAACTTTCTGTATCGGCTGTCTTTTTCAACAATTCTAATACGAAGGCTTTTTTCTCTTTGGCTTGCAATTGCGCAAGGCTGTTGCCTAGTCCTTCCACAAAAGTTTTGCGCTGGCTTTCTTTGCCGTCCTGCATCACGAAGTAGGCATACGAATTCAATGCATAGGTAATAGGAGTGATGTCGTTGTCTTTATTTTCTATTTCTGTTACCAAGGTGGCGATCTCTGCCGCGTTAAAGTGTTCGAGCTCCTGCATTGCCGCAGCGAATGCTTCCTGCGTCATCGCAGGTTGCTGCATGAGTAGATCCGCTATTTTGGTTGCGGTGGTTCGATCTGTTGGTAACTGCGCATAAGCAGCAGCCTGCAACAAGAAGAATAGGAGTAGTGTATATGTGATTTTTTTCATCGGAGTTTCTTAAATAGTCCAAGGTCCACGCATGGGTTGATTAATCAGGAGGTTGGCGCCCGGATCCCCAACAAACTCTTGCTTGTCGGAATCGTAATGTAATGTGCGATTCAGCCGTAATGCTGCCAACCCCAGGTTAACCAATGTAGCCGAATAATATCCATTTTGCTCATTAAGTGCAAACTTCTCGCGAGAACGGCATGATTCTAGAAAATCATCTACCTGTGGCGCTGGATCGGGATATTGCGATAGCTTGCGTTCTAGGTCGGGAATATCGGATACAAAACCTTTAAATAGTTTGCCATCGGGACCTTCGATGTAAGGTTTTCCTACCTCTGAGCCGTCTCCATCGAGTATGATCTGGCAGCCATCTGCATAAGTATACGTGATTTTGCGCCAAGTACCTACCGCGTCATAATGCTGTTGTGGAGCATCTACTTCGATCTTGATCGGGCTTTCATTGTCTTTGCCTAAGAAATATTGTACAGGATCCAAGTAATGCTGGCCCATATCTCCAAGCCCACCACCATCATAATCCCAATAACCGCGAAACGTGGTATGCACGCGATGTGAGCTATATGGTTTGTAAGGCGCTGGCCCAAGCCACATGTCATAGTCCAGCTCTGTCGGAATTTGCTCTTCGGGCAGATTCTCATTGCCCACCCAGTAGAATTTCCAATCGAATCCTGTATGCTTACTGATGGTTACTTTTAATGGCCAGCCCAACATACCCGTGTCGACCACTTTTTTAATCTTTTTGGTCGGTACTTGCATTCCGTAAAATATACTGTCGAATCTGAACCACGTATTCAAACGAAACATATTGCCGTGTTGCGCTACAGCTTCTTTTACACGCTTTCCTTCACCAATAGTACGCGTCATTGGTTTTTCGCACCAGATATCTTTTCCAGCGCGTGCAGCATCTACCGCCATGATGCCGTGCCAGTGCGGAGGTGTAGCGATATGCACAATGTCTACCTTGGCATCTTGGATCAGATCCCGATAATCTCGGTATTCTGTTGCCCGGTCTTTTAATTGTTTTTGCGCCAATGCTAAATGCCGCGTATCCACGTCACAAATGGCAACCGTCTTAGTGCCGGCATACTCAAAATGCCCGCGACCCATAGAGCCCACGCCAATTACTCCTTTGGTAAGATGATCGCTTGGAGCCAAGAAGCCATTTCCGCCCAACACATGTCTTGGCACGATGGCAAAGGCAGTGGCACCGACTAGCGCTTTCTTAATAAAATCGCGTCTTATTATTTTATTTGATGTCATGTTTTAGATGTTTTTCAGACATGCGTCCGTAGATTATTGGTATAGATGTAGATTATACTAATCGAAAGGATTAAGATAGATAAAATATCACAAATAGTTAATCAATACAGCGTAACACCGCTGTGACGGGTAAATGGTCGGAAGCATAGTGCTCTTGCACAACTTGATGCGACAGCACTTTCCAAGAATCCTTGATCCTGGTCAAGATAAAATCAATGGTTTTATTTGGATTAATGACCGGAATGGTGAAGCCACAGTCGCTACACGTGGGTTGGAGCACCTTTCTCAATACTGCAAAAGCTTCCTGATCTGTGGTCATATTCAGATCGCCTGCGATTACGATTGGATGAGGATTTTTAGCCGCGATTTCGACTAATTCCTTTGCTTGTAAGTTGCGATTTTGCGGGTTTCTCTGCGCATCCAAATGTGTCGTAGCGAAGGTTATTACTAGATCAGTATTCCACTGCACATCAATAGTCAGCATAATTCGTGGTTCGGACCTTGAGTCTGTTACCGACGAAAGACGATGTATCTGCGGATTAGTAAATGGTCGTTTGGAAAGTATTGCTTGCCCATATTCGCCACCATCAAAATCAATGGCTTTAGCAAAATAATAATACATGCCTAAGGCTTCCGCGATTAATTTCGCTTGATCGATTTGTCCGCTACGTTTGGTGCGTACATCTACCTCTTGCAACGCCACCAAATCGGGGTTTTGGTTGCGAATAGTAGCCACAATGGCATCAATATCGATTTTTTCTGCTATGCTAGGTGGATTTGCATGATGTATGTTGTAAGACATGATCTTCAGATCTTGGTCTCCCGATGCCAAAGGAGCATATTGTGCAGATACGTTTGCAATGGCAGAAAGCGTTAGTGTTAAAAGTAGTGCTACTTGTTTTAAGATATCCATATCGGTTTACTTGAGCGTTAGTTGAGTAGTATGAAAAGGTACGGCAGCATTACCGGCTGCCGTACCTTATGTGCAAAATGTAAGCTTACCAACCTGGATTTTGTCCCAGATTTGGATTGCGCTCGAATTGCGTTTGTGGCACAGGCCACAAATAGTTTTTAGGGCTTTCGAAAGCACGTGTCCATTGCACTAATAAAAATCCATCGGTGCTTTTTCGGTAAGTATCAGCATTCAACTGGGAGAACCAGCTCGCTTTTACTCCTTCGATGTCTCGGCCAAGCAGTTCGCCCTGCTTCCAACGTCTGACGTCGAAATAACGATGTCCTTCCAACACCAATTCTACACGGCGTTCGCGTCTGATTTCGGCACGTACATCCATACCATTTTGTGCGAGGAAGTTGAGATTCATGCGTGTCATCCCGACGCGATCGCGCAAAAGATTGATAGATATATCTAGATCACTTTGTGTTAATTTTCCTTGCTCCAATCTGGCTTCTGCATAGTTCAGCAACACCTCTGCATAGCGCATATGGTGGATGTCGTTATCATCTCTACCGACTAATCCTACCGCAGTAGGCTCCACATATTTTTTGTAATAATAACCTGTGGTTGTCACTGATCCACGGCCATCTTGACTGAATTTTGGTACTTGAAAAATTGTTGGGTCGGAGTTTTCTGCAATCGGTCGTCCGTCAAATCTACCACCCCACTTATCGCCCGGTACCAAGATCGTTTGCGTCATACGCGGATCTCTATTTTGAAATATGTCGGCATAAGTGTCATCCTTGTACAGCGGAGATTTGTCGATAGGCAATCCATCAGAACATAAGTAGGATTCTACCAGCGATCGTGTTGGCACAAAGCGTGCGAATTGGTCGGGAACCTGAATTTCACGGCTTAAATTATGCATAATCACATCAGTAAGGTGCATGCGTGCAAAAATGGTTTCCTTATTTCGACCTCCGGCCAATTTGCCAGCACGAGTGAAAAGCTCCCAATAATTCGTCTCAGGATTTCCCGTGTTATATAGTTCGTATACGCCCATATCCATCACCGCTTTGGCAGCCTGCTCCGCTACGTCATACCTACCATAGGTAAGTGCAATACGTGACTTCAAGGTCAATGCGGTTCCTTTGCTCACGCGACCTAGATTTTCTCCTGATGGTATTCCACTTGGCAATGCGGCTGCGGCAGCATCAAGATCTTGCAAGAGAAAATCCACTACTTCAGACTGCGGTGTCCGGTCGTCATACAATTCGGGATCATCAGGATTCAATGTTTTGGTGAGCAACGGAATATCACCGTAAAACGAAGTTAGAAAGCTATAAGCCAGTGCGCGAATCACGCGCACTTCTGCTGCTAATCGCTCTTTGGCACCCACTTGATTCTCCGTCGCTCCGGCATAGTTTTCCAGAAATGCGTTGCATTCTCGTACGTCGCGATACATATTTGCCCATTCACTATTTACGGTAGGTTGGGTAACAGGAAATACACCAGAACCAATATCCTTGTACTGATTTGTCGACGGCCACATGGTATTTTCGCCCATGTTTTCCATATCTACGAAATTCTTTGCTTTCACGCGGGAGTAAATAGCGGTAGCCGCCATCTCAAGATGCTCCTGTGTTTTCCAGTACGTCTCATTTACGATTTCATCCTGCGGTACACGATCCAAAAAATCGCTGCAACTCGCTAAGCCGATCAGGCTGATCGCCGAAAATGTATAAATGATTTTGTGGTATTTTTTATGTCGTAATGTCATTGCCTTTTATCTTAAATTTAAATTGATGCCAAATACAAACGTTTTGACTTGCGGGTAATATCCACCAGTATTACCTCCCGGCACTTCCGGATCATAACCATAGAAAAAGTTAGTTTTGGTCAATAAGTTGTCTGCAGATGCGTAGAGTCTCAATTTGCTAACGCGAAGTCGCTCCATCCATTCCGGCGAGAAGGTGTAGCCAATTTGTACATTTTTCAACCGTAGGTACGAAGCATCTTCGATCCATTTGGATGATAAGCGCGTATTGTGATCACGCAGATACACGAAGCGTGGATAAGATGCATCGGTATTGTCAGGAGTCCAACGATCCAAATGTATCTCCTGTGGCAAAGCACTATTGTTGATAAATGCGTGACGTGCATTGCCACCTAAATATCCATCAACCTTACCAACACCTTGCAGAAAGAAGCTGAAATCAAAGTTTTTGTAGGCCAAATCACCGCGAAATCCATACGTATATCGTGGAATATCACTTCCCAATACATGGCGATCATTGCCCACGGTAATTTCTGTCGCTTCTGGATCCGTCGGTACATAGATGAGATCGCCGGGCCCCACAAGGTCACCGCGCTGAAACGGAAAGTTAGGTACAAGCCTTCCGTCTACCGTGGTAAAATCACTTTCCTGTGCGATACGATCTACTTTAAATCCGTAGTAGGCATCCAATGGGTGGCCGACTAAGCGAACATTGTTGCCCAAACTCACCGCGTAATCATCCAAATGGGTGATTTTATTTCTCACATCAGAAAGGTTGAAATTCGCACGGTAGCTAAAGTCGCCGATGTGATCTTGCCAGCCAAGGACTACTTCCCAACCTTTGTTTTGCATGGCGCCGGCATTTTGCGAAGGATAGCCCGACCCCACACCAATCACATCCGGTAGTGGCGTATTGAGTAAGAGATCACGGGTGTTATTAATAAAATACTCTCCGGTCACAGTGAGTCGCTGAGCAAAAAAGGCGAGATCCAGCCCGATATTCATCTTTTCGGAAGATTCCCAAGAAACGAGCTGATTTGGAATAAAGGACTGGCGGAAGCCCACTCGTCCAACGTTGCCAATTGGATTATTAGAAGTGATTTGTGCTGAAGAAAGAATCGGCATAAATGGATGATCGCGTCCTACGCGATCGTTCCCTTGTGTTCCATAGGAAAATCGAACCTTACCTAAGTTCCATGTGTCGCGCAAACTGTCAAAAAAGGCTTCTTCGGTAAATACCCAGCCTGCCGAGAATGAGCCGAACCAATTCCAACGCACATCGGGATGGAATCGGGAAGAACCATCTCGACGGAAGTTTCCTTCTAACAAATAGCGACCCTCATAATCATAATTGACACGCCCAAAGAAAGACATTAGCGCATTTTGGTTGCTCGAGCTTTCATTCAACTGATTTTCGGTACCAAGCGATAGCGATGGCAAATCAACAGGGATATGCGTACGCGATGCGCCAAAATCTGCTCCTACATTTTCTTCCAGAGAATAACCCAGTAAACCAGTCAAATTATGTTTTTCCTGAAAAGTACGGTTGTAGTTCAACGTTCCGATAAAAGTTTGGTAGGTACCGGAGTAATGTTCCATCGTCACTTTATTCGGGAAATTGGTCTGGTAGATCAATTGTTCATCATCCGGGCTATAGTAATTGATGGTTTTTAAATGTATCGTTCTTTTGGAATTGTATTTTACTAATCCATACTGCCCCTTTAGATCCAAACCTTTTGCAATATTTAGCGTGGCAGCTAGATTCGCTGTGATCTCTTGAGATGTAAAACTATTCGTGCCGCCATCAGAGGCGATAGCGACAGGATTACTCTGTCCACCATGATATCCCCAACTATCATTTGTAAATCGCACGGGCACTAGCGGACGAATACCTAAGGCCGCAGAAAGAGCTCCAGTGCCCGACGCGCTACCATCGTTCGATCGATCGATATAACCCAAGTTTCCATCCACTTTTAACCTTTCGCCGATCTGTGTATTCAAGCGAATACGTGCATTGTGGCGATGTGCTTTGAAATTGTCACCTACTACGAGCCACCCTCATTGAGATAACCGTACGAAGCGTAATACTGCGTATTGTCACTTCCGCCATTCAAGCTCAAATTATGATTTTGCTGCGGTGCACTAGATCGGTACACTTCGTCAATCCAATTGGTATTGGCGAAATAGTTGGGGTCGCTACCATTACGAGCTATTGCAATTTGTTCGTCAGTGTAGGTTGGGTTGGTACCGGCATTGATGTTGGCTTCGTTTTGCAAAGTCATATAATCTGCCGAGCCTAGAAACTTCGGCAGCGCTGTAGGCGTTTGCTGTCCGAAATAGCTGTTCAGACTAATATTGGTTTGCCCAGATTTACCTTTTTTGGTGGTCACGATGATGACTCCATTCGCGCCTCGCACACCATAAATAGACGAGGAAGCGGCATCTTTCAATACCGAGATGCTTTCTACATCATCCGGATTTAGAATATTGATATTCCCTCCTGGAATACCATCGATTACGATCAGCGGATTAGCATCGCCCCATGTGCCGACTCCACGAATACGAAATTGTGGTGATCGATTGCCCGGCGCTGTGTTGCCATTACTTCGTACTGTCAAACCCGGCATTTGCCCTTGTAGGCCAGTTCCAATATTAGCGATAGGTCTGCTTTCCAATGCTTCGCCCGAGATGGAACTTACCGATCCGGTTAGGTTTGCTTTTCGCTGCGTGCCGTAGCCTACAACGACCACTTCATCAATATTATCATTGCCGGGTTGCAAGGTCACGTTCATCTCGCCGGAATTGGGTATCGGTTGTTCTCTTGTCACGAAAGAAATATGAGTAAACACTAATGTGGCATCTGCTTGCAAAGTGCTCAAGCTAAATGCACCATTTCGGTCTGAGCTGGTTCTTTGTTGAGGTTGGCCTTTGATTGCAATATTGACGCCTTCTATAGGTTGTGCAGATTGATCGCGTACTACACCAGAAATGGTGTGCTGTTTTGCTGGGAGTTTTTTCGTTTTCGCGACATTTGATCGGCGAATAATGATATAGTCGTCAAATACTTTGTAATCCAACTGCTGCTGTTTAAGCAGCATATCTAATCCTTCGGTTAGGGATACGGATTGTAGATTGGTCGCTGGTATTAGAATGTGCTCAATCTCGGAGTTGTCGTAGACAAAGCGATGTGTAATCTGCTTTTCAATCTTGGTTAACAATGTGGTTAATTTCGCCTGGGGCTCTTTTAGTGTGAAGTGCTGAGCATAACTGGTAGCGCCCACATTAGATATGGATAGCAGTAGCGCTATCACTACATACTTGGTAATTACTAGGAAGCGATAAAGTATATTTTTATGACCTCCATGTACATTCAAATCAAAATGCATACTTTTAAATTGATCTTTGTTCGTTAAATAGGTGATTGGTACAGTTGCTTTGGGAGCAGATCATTTCGTCAGAAGGTGTTGCTGCACCTTCTGGCTTTTAAAGCGTCGCTCCCGTAGTCTTATTGGCAGATTTCTTATTTCATAGGCTTAAGGGTTTTTGACATTCACAGTGAGGTTATTATTTTTATAGGTTGCTTTTAGTCCTAGGTAATCCAGCATTTCTAGCATTGTAGAAAGTTTTACGTTTCGTGATATAGTTCCATTGATGGCGGTATTTTGGCGTTTTCCCGCAATTTTGACATCAATATCGTACCATCTCGCTAGCTGACCGGCAATCGTGTGAACATCTGCACGATCGAAATGAAAAAATCCATCTTTCCATTGTATAATATTTTTGACGTTGGGATCGTGTACGGTGTGCATACTGCCATCGGCTGCAATAGTGGTGAGCTGATCGGGTTGCATATGCACACTGCCCGCAGATGTCTGTAATCGGATGGCTCCGGTCAATAAGGCTGCAGTTGTCTCTTTGGTATCATACGTGTTCACGTTAAATTTTGTGCCGAGTACTTCGATTTGCCCAAATTGCCCATCAACTACAAAGCTACGGCCGGCTGATTTGGTGACTTCAAAATAAACTTCACCGGTCATTTTTACTATGCGATCTCCTGCGCCCATATTAGATGCGAAGCTGATCGAAGATTCGGCATTCAACCAAACTTTGGTGCCATCGGGAAGAAGAAAGTTAATTTGCCCTCCTCGTGGCGTTTTTACCGTATGCTGTTTTATAGGAGCGTTCTGCGTATGGGTATATTGGATTTCCCCTGTTTCTGATTGTACGATAGAGAAAGTTTCATCTTTCTCGATCAGTCCCACACGATTGCTATCTAAGGTGATCGCTTTTCCATCTTCGGTAAGGAATACGGCACGATTACGGCCGGGCTCTATGTCTGGCGATGCCAAATTCACGTCAGCTAAAGTTCTTTCCGGTAAGCTGGCTACGTTGTACTTATGGTACAGGAGCGCAGCTCCGATTCCTATCACAAGTAGCGCAGCGGCAGTAGAGATCCATTTCCATATTTTCGGTTGTCGTATATAATTCTTCTGAGGTTCGATTGTATGGCTATCTTCCGCGATGACTTGCTGAAAAATATGGCGGGATTCTTCCGCAGAGAATGGATGCGTTTTGGGATTGTCTTTTTCTAATGCGTTTTGCCACACTTGCGCAAATAATGATGCCTGCTCGCTTTCAGGAATTTGCGCGCTGAGGTGGTCAAGGCGGACCAATTCTACTTTCGTAATTGTCCCGTCGATTTGTTTTTGTATTAATGCAATGTATTCTTTGTTCTCGTCTGGCATGTATGGCTGTCAAGCTAATGCTTTACATTGATAGGACAACGCCGTGCGAAAAAAGGGGGTATTAAAAAATTAAAAAAGTAAAAAAAAGACTGACGATAGAGTCCCGGTGCTTGGTGAGATAACTTTTAATAGAAAGCCGTGCAAGTTGCAAGTATTTTTTTACGGTTTCGCGAGAGATATTCATCTCGCTAGCAACCTCCAAATATTTTTTCCCCTTGAATTGAGATAGAATGTAGGCTTTCTTTTGCTGTGCGGGCAATTGTTCGATCGCCAGATCAATCCATGGTAGGTAGCGTTCTTCTCGCGTGGGTTCGTCCAGTGTATCCGACCACCTATCTTGCTCTTGCAAATAATCCAATTCTATTCGCGCTTGTCGCACATTACGACGCAGTTGGTTCAGAGATGCATTGCGAGCTAGTACAAAGAGATATCCTTCGAGGTTGTTAATAGTGAGTAGATTTTCTCTTTTGTGCCATATTGTTGTAAAAACATCTTGCAGCACCTCTTCGGTCTGCCTTTTGTCTTTCAAGATGTGAAATACTTCGGTAGCTAATCGTTCGAAATGATATTGATAAAATTGAGCAAACGCGACCTCATCGCCAGCTGCGATGGCAGTAAGATTTTGTGGCGTTTGATGTCGCTTTATTATCATTTTCATGAGTAGTTCTGGCGTCACAAAAGTACTATATCTTAAAATCAACGGTTTCACCATTGCGTTAAGTTTATATTAATAATGACGCGGCATATTCATAATTCCGTTGACCGGAAGGTTGTTAGTTTCCTTAGTATTTGCATAAATCTAGGGAATATTTCTCAATAATAATATCATATCGAGCTAGTCAATCAAGCGCTTAACCAGCTGAATACCATCGTGGCAGCAGTACAAGTTAAACTACCTAATGCTCCTAATCGCGATGTTAATGTTCGTTAAAACTCTTTTGATCAATAAGATGTGATCTTATATTGCCTCCAGAATCGACAACCTATTGAAAATGTTTCTGACTTATTATCGCTTTATTATTAGCCTATCTACTATGCTATGGCACGTAGAATACAACCCTCATAAAACACCTTCGCTGAGTAGGAATAGCGGGATTTCTAAAGTAAAGATAGAGCAACGAGATACAAGCCCGCAGCAACAGCCAGTTCTTCAAACGACGCTTCAGCAAGATGCTGACACGATTATATTGGAAGAGATCCAGATCAATCGTTTGCTTTTTCAGCCTGATAGTCTGCAAGCGCGGGATTATTTTAAAAAGTTATCCCAAAAAACAACACCAAGCTGGCAAAGCATTTTCATAGATCGTGCTACATTGAGTAAGCCCATGTTGCCCAATCGAGGGAGCAGCACGTCTAGCTTACTGTCGATTGATCTTTTGTCTGTAATTGGCAAGCTTCGTAAAAGTAAAAGCGTAGGGGATGATGCAGACGTCGTGTGGCATAGCAAAAACCATTATATCGAACAGCATTTCGATTCTCTTTTAGTGAAGAAAATGACGGGACTTACGGGGATCAAATTGCAGGAATTTGTCCGCTTACAGCGACCTTCCGTCCATGATATTTCTGATACTGTTATCTATGAATTAATGAGATATATTAAAACTAAACATGAAAATGAATAAGAACTCAATTGTTGTTACGCTGCTATTAATTATAGGTTTAAGCGCCTGCCAGACGACCACCAAGGTGGAAAATATTTCTTTTTCTCCGGATTGGACAGTGGAGCGTATGTATTCCAAAAATGTGCAAGATTCTTTCGAGGTCAGTGTGCAATATCCAAAGGGTTACGATAAAAATGCGTCGCAACAATATCCTATCGTACTATTGACAGATGCAGATCTCTATTTTCCACTTGTTGCTCCGATTGTGCATCAGTATGAAGAAGTAGGTATTTGGCCGCCAATGATATTGGTGGGAATTGGATATGGATCTTTGCACAAAATGGATTCGCTACGAAATCGGGATTACCTGTATCCCGAAGCATTGCCCTCTGATGAAATGGAAACATCAGGTGGCGGCGACCAATATTATCACTTTCTTGCGGATGAGCTTGTTCCTAAGTTGGAGCAAGATGGGTTTACTAATCCCAAACGGATATTGGCAGGTCATTCATTTGGAGGATATATTACTTTGTACACCTCACTAAAACAAGCTTCGCTACAACGGAAAGATTTTGTGGGTTTTGTATCTGCAAGCCCATCCTTATGGTACCATGATTTCTATCTTCAAAAGAATTTTGCTGAGAGTGATCGGCTTACCAATCAGCAGATATTCTTAAGCATTGGTGGGGCAGAGGATGCAGAATGGAGCTTAAAGCCATTTGATCGTTTATTGGAGGTTTTGGAATCTCAGGCTGTTGGAAAGCATTTGCATGCACAAATCTACGAAGGGCTACGGCATATGGATGTCGCCATGGTATCATTCCTACAAGGAATAGGCTTGTTCGTAGGCGCTGAATAGTTATATTTTTCGCTTGTTTACTAATTACGGAATGCAATATGATGACCAAAATGTTGAACATAGATTTTAAATTAGTGTTTTCAACTATCTATGAACATGATTGATCAATCTATTTTTCTGCGAAAATACCAGGCAAGTGATTTTGCAGATTATTACCAGATGGTAAGTGATGAGGCGGTGATGAAGTACATTACCGAAAAGGCTTTGAGCGAGGCAGAAGCGAGGGAAAAGTTTGATAGTATGTTGCAAATCAATGCAAAGCACGAGCGATTAGGTTATTTTAAGGTTTATGATCATAAAGATACTTTTATAGGTGATTGTAAGCTAGAGTTTTATCCACTGGATACGCGTTGCCTCGAGGTGGGATATATTTTGAAAGAAGCATTCTGGGGAAAGGGATTAGCCACGCGATTGTGTGCGCAAATGCTTGCTTTAGCCGATGAAGTTGCTCCAGAAATGGCGATAATCGGCATCATCGATCCTGCAAATACTGCTTCCAAGCGGATTTTGCAAAAATTTGGGTTTGAAAGCTACTTTGTCGGTATGGAAGATGATTTGCCTACTGAAAAATTACGATTGGCTAAAGCTTAGCTAGGAAATAACCATCGGCGCCATACCTAATAATAACTTATTTTGGGATCAACTATCGATTCATCAGGAGCAAATCAACGTCTGTAATTGCTTCATGAAGCATACAATTCATACTAAAAAAAAGACCCCACGCTCATGTGGGTCTTTTTTTAGTATGAATTGATCGTTATGATTATTTCTTGTGCAGATCTTGCCCCACGTAAGTCAAATCTTTAGCGTGCTTTACCTTCTCATCCAGTAAGGCTAGTTGTATCACTTCCCGCATATCTTTTACATAATGGAATTTCATGTTTTTGATATAATCTTCCTTAATTTCTAAAATATCCTTCTCATTGGATTTGCAAAGTATGATGGTGTCTATATTGGAGCGTTTGGCTGCCAAGATCTTCTCTTTGATACCACCAACTGGTAGTACCTTGCCACGGAGTGTAATCTCACCTGTCATCGCCAGATTAGCACGAATTTTACGTTGTGTGAATAAGGAAGTTAAGGCAGTGAGCATCGTGATACCGGCAGAAGGGCCATCTTTTGGAGTGGCACCGGCAGGTACGTGCACATTCACATCCCACTCGTCAAAAATTCGATAATCAATACCAAAATCTTCTGCGTGCGAGCGCAAGTAGGCCATCGCAATTGCGGCAGATTCTTTCATCACGTCGCCTAGGTTTCCCGTAAGGCTCAGTTTGCCTTTACCACGACTCAAGCTGGATTCGATATACAGGATATCGCCACCTACAGAAGTCCATGCCAATCCTGTAACCACGCCAGCAATGTTGTTGTCTTCATACAAGTCTTTGTCGAAGATAGGAGCGCCTAATATTTCTTCTACCTGCGTAGCCGAGATATTGGTTTGATAGGGTTTTTCCATCACGATCTTCGTCGCTATACCGCGCACCACACTTCCTATCTTTTTCTCTAAACCACGTACACCCGATTCTCGTGTGTATTCATCGATGATCTTTTCGATACTTTTCGCGCTGAGTGAAATGTCTTTAGTTTTCAGACCATGCATCTCACGTTGCTTTGGCAACAGGTGTTTTTTACCAATTTCTACTTTTTCTTCGATGGTATATCCATTCACTTCAATGATCTCCATCCGATCCAATAAAGCCGGCTGAATGCTGCTTAAAGAGTTGGCTGTGGCAATAAACATGACCTTCGAAAGATCGTATTCCATCTCCACGTAGTGTCGTAGAAATTCGTATTTTGCTCCGGATCCAATACTTCGAGTAAGGCAGATGATGGATCACCTTTAAAATCTGATCCAATCTTGTCGATCTCGTCTAATACGAATACGGGATTGGAAGATCCTGCCTTTTTCAGCGATTGAATAATGCGGCCTGGCATAGCACCTATATACGTTTTGCGATGTCCGCGAATCTCTGCCTCGTCACGCACACCGCCCAGTGCCATGCGCGTATACTTGCGACCTAATGCTTTAGCAATAGATTTTCCTAAAGAAGTTTTTCCGACTCCTGGAGGGCCTACCAAACATAAGATCGGGGCTTTCATGTCATTTTTAAGTTTCAGAACGGCTAGATATTCTACAATCCGTTGCTTTACTTTTTCTAAGCCATAATGATCTTTGTCTAGCGTCTTTTCGGCGCGAGCCAAATCAAAATTGTCTTTAGTATAACTATGCCATGGCAAATCTAGTAGCAGTTCGAGGTAGTTGAGTTGCACGGAGTAATCCGCGGCTGCTGGATTGATACGAGCCAGTTTTTCCAACTCTTTGTCGAAATGCGTTCCGACATCTTTTGGCCATTTCTTCGTTTTAGCACGAGTACGTAAACTATCGATTTCCAGATCAGGCGTATTGCCACCTAATTCTTCTTGAATAGTTTTCAGCTGTTGGTGCAAAAAGTAATCGCGCTGCTGTTTATCTAGATCTACGCGCACTTTATTCTGAATCTGATTCTTCAGCTCCAGCATCTGAATCTCTGTGGTTAGGTGTTCCAAAAGCAATTTCGCCCGTTTCACGAAATCCACCTTTTCTAACAACTCTTGCTTACTACCTAGTTCAAGAGAAAGGTTGGAAGATATAAAGTTGACTAAGAAGGTAGGGCTATCAATGTTCTTGATTGCGATTCCTGCTTCGCTGGGCAGATTAGGTGAAAGCTGAATTATCTGTTGTGCTAGCTCCTTGATCGAAGAAATTAAAGCTTTGAATTCCTTGCTACTGGTTTTTGGCTTTTCCTCGTCATAACGTTCCACCTGTGCCAGCATGTAAGGCTCAGTTTGTACGACAGCATTCAGTTTAAAACGTTGCTTTCCCTGAATAATCACCGTCGTATTACCGTCAGGCATCTGTAGCAATTTAATAATGTTGGCTACGGTTCCCACATCATTTAATTCTTCAAACAGAGGGTCTTCGACGGTCATATCTTTCTGAGAAGCTACGCCAATCGTGCGATCACCTTTATAAGCATCTTTGATTAACTTGATAGATTTGTCTCTACCGACCGTAATCGGAATCACAACTCCGGGAAACAGTACCGTATTGCGTAGCGGAAGAATGGGTAGTACTTCCGGAATATCAGCATTACTCATTTCATCCTCATCTTCTTGGCTCAAAAGCGGGAAAAACTCTGTTTCTTCGTTTATGATAGGTAGCACATTATTGAAATCGAAGGTATTGTCTTTACTCATATATTAGCTTACGTTTGCTGACATCTTGTCTACGCAAGAATGCCGCTACGAATTTTAAATGATAAAATGCAGATGGTGCAACCTAAGTGCCAAAGATTATTTTGGTACTATTTATGCTTACACCCTCTGGAATAACTGCAATAACGTCAGTTTTGTTCGAGTTAATGTCAGACTTATTGACGTAAGTTAATTATTTGGCGCAACACTCCCTAGCGGAAATGTGGAAATGTTTATAAATATTAATTGTTTGATTAAACTATTTAGTACACTTTTACTCCATACAGGGGATTTATTTGAAGTCTATTTGTAATTTAAGTTAAGAGATTGAATATGAGAAAAGTAAAAATTGGAATGGCAGCCTTAGCGCTTGCATTATCTGTTTATTCGGCGGAGGCGCAGCAAGCAGAACATAAAAACCCTAACGTACGTGCAGGAGAAAAAGCCCTGCTAAGCGGTGATTTTAAAACGGCAATTACGCATTTGCAAAAATCGATGCCAGCAGAATCGGCCGATGCGGATGTACATTACCTTCTAGGATATGCGCTTTTTCAAAATGGAGAGTTTAAGAAAGCTGCAGATTCGTTTACCAAGGTTGTAGCGTTAAATCCTAAAAATACTTCTGCTTATTATTACAAAGCAAAAGCCAATAATGCAGTGGCAGTGAGTACAGAATCTAAAATTGATGCTAAGCAACGTCAAGCCTTATTAGAGTCTGCCATTGCCGATTATACAAAGGCCATCACAATGGATGCACAGGATGCAAAATTGTACCAGAATAGAGGTACGGCGTACCGCGATTTGGGTATCCTGAAAGGTAATGCTGGTGCTGGTTACAACAAAGCTGCTGCGACAGAATCGTATAATAAAGCGGTTACTGATTTCGAGAAAGTATTGACGTTTGACGCATCCCGCAAGGATATCCAAACGGAGTTGAAAAAAGCGAAGGTGTACCGCGACAACTTGAAATAGATTAATCAGTCAACAATTAAAATCCAATAAACGTTAAAGTGCCTCGATGTCATACATCAGGCACTTTTTCTTTGTTAGACACATTACGAATCCGCGCTACGAAAGCACTATAAAACTGATGTGGGGACGGAAGAAAATATGTGATTCTAAGCCAATAGGTGATCAAATTCCCCTATCCTTAAAGGACTATTCCACGCTTGCTTTTCGTTGTACAATGAATCGGTAGCAAATCCACAATAGCAGTATCCAAATTGGCATAAGTAACACCGAGATTTTGAAAACTGTGAAGCACATCATCACAAGTACCCCAATCAAGAATATCAAGGATAGGTAATTGGTAAGGGGATAAAGGATAGTTGGAAACTTCGTGCTCGTTCTTTGCAATTTCATTTCCCTGCGGAAAAAGATATGCGTCAATGTGATCATAATCCAATTAATCACCAGCGCAGATACGACTAACGACATCAAGATTTCTAATGCTTGCTCCGGGATCAATTTGTTGATCAGCACGGTGACTGCCACAAAAATAGCCGATACGAGAATGGCACTGATAGGAGAGTGGCTCCTATTGAGTTTGGTCAAGAACTGTGGTGCGTTACCTTGCTTGGCTAAGCCGTATAACATGCGCGAATTGCTATATACACAACTATTGTATACGGATAATGCGGCAGTTAGTACGATTAAGTTAAGCGCATTAGCGATCAGGTTGGAAAACGATATCGTAGCGCCAAAAATTTGTAGCTTAAGCGCATCCAGCGATGCGAAAACGGTGACAAATGGGCTGGTATCTCGATCTATTTGTTGCCAAGGAAGTAAAGAAAATAAGATGATCAAGGCTCCAATGTAGAAAATGAGAATTCTAAAGAGCACTTGATTAGTCGCTTTAGGAATGTTTTTCTCTGGATTCTCCGCTTCAGCTGCGGTGATTCCCACTAATTCCAACCCGCCGAAAGAAAACATAATGACCACGAGTGCCACGAGCAAACCTTCGTAAGAGCCGTCGGGCAGTTGGGCAATCAATCCTTTTGGAAAAAAACCTCCATCTTGATACAGGTTGCTCAGTGAAGCCTGATCGCCGCCTGTGCCGCTAATGAGCAAGTAAGTACCAAACAGGATCATCCCGATGATGGCAATCACTTTTACGATAGAAAACCAAAACTCGGTTTCGCCATATATCTTAACGGAGGCCAGATTAATCAAATTGATTACGATGAAAAAGAATAAGCTAGAAATCCACAAAGGAAGCTCTGGCCACCAGTAATTCATGTATTTGCCAATGGCCGTTAGCTCGGCCATACTCACCAAGATGTATAAAATCCAATAGTTCCAACCTGATGCAAATCCGGCAAAAGATCCCCAATAGCGATTAGCGAAATAGCTGAATGAACCCGATACGGGCTCATGGACTACCATTCTCCGAGCTGCCGCATTATTAGAAAAGCAATTATTCCGGCAATACCATAACCTAAGATTACGGCAGGCCCTGCAAGAATTGCGGCTTGGCCAACACCTAAAAAAAGGCCAGTACCGATGGCGCCCCCAAGCGCGATTAGCTGAATATGGCGGTTACTTAAGCCTCGCTTGAGTTGATTGTCGTTTTGTTCTTGCACGTTTGGTTAACTAATTTTTCTGAAGTTTGGCATCACATTTACAATTTCCACCGCAACCTGCGTCTGTAGATTTTTTAGGAAATACATGCTTTATAACCATTACAATGGCAATAATGAATAGGATGGCAATGATAATATATTGTACGATCATAACGAATATTTGATCTTTATTTTAATAGTTGATAGGCAACTAAGGCTGCAAGATAGGCGATTCCCGTCATAAAACCAAGTTGTATCAATGTCCATTTCCATGATCCAGTTTCCTTCTTTACTACAGCGATTGTGGCCATACATTGCATGGCAAAGGCATAAAAAAGTAACAATGAGATACCTGAGGCAAAGTTGTACGCTGGTCGACCTGTGTTGCGATTGGTTTCATTTTTCATGCGCTCAAATAGTGTGGTGCGTTCACCATCGTCTTCGATGTCCACGTCGTCGCCCAAACTATAGACCACGGCCATTGTGCCGACAAACACCTCACGTGCAGCGAAAGAAGAAATCAAGCCGATTCCCATTTTCCAATCATAACCCAAAGGCCGCACGATGGGCTCAATGCCCATTCCGATGTAGCCCAAAAAAGAATGCTCAAGTTGATACGACGCGACAGCCGTTTCTAGTTCGTCGCCTTCCAATGAAGGTTGCTCTGTCGCTACGTAACTTTCTGCGTCATAAAATCGATCATTCGGGCCAAAGTTTCCGAGTACCCATAGGATAATGGATATTGCTAAGATGATCTTACCCGCACCAATCAGGAAGCCCGATGATTTTTCCCATACATTTGTAGCCACATTTTTCCAGTCTGGCATCTTATAGGTTGGTATTTCAAAGACTAGATAGCTTTTGTGTACACTTTTGATAAAGATATTTAATACCCAGGCCGAAGCTAGCGCACTAACTACACCTAAAATGTATAATCCGAATAGTACTAATCCTTGTATGTTGAATCCTAGGAAAGTGCCTTCGGGAATCACTAAGCCAATAATCACGATATAAATGGGCAGGCGCGCGGAGCAGGTCATGAAAGGAGTGACCAACATAGTGAGAAGACGTTCTTTAGGATTCTCAATATTACGTGCAGACATGACGGCAGGAATAGCACAGGCTGCACCAGACATTAACGGGATCACCGATTTTCCATTCAGGCCGAAAGGTCGAAGCCATCGATCCATCAAGAATACGACGCGACTCATATAGCCGGTCTCTTCCATGAATGATATAAAGATGAACAAAATCACAATCTGCGGAAGAAAAATTACGATACCCCCGATGCCGGTTACAATTCCCTCCGTGAATAAAGAGCTTAATGGCCCTTCGGGTAGTTGGGCGCTGAGATATGCTGCCAAATCGCTAAAGCTATTGTCGATCCAGTCCATGAGTGGGGCTGACCACGCGAATATCGCTTGAAATATCAATAACAGAACACCTAAGAAAATAGCATAACCTATCAAAGGATGCATTAAGAAACGATCAATTTTAGCAGTCGTAGTCAATGCCTTGTTTTCGCCCCTGATCACAATTTGCTCAAGAGCGCGATCCAGCTCTTCGTGGCGAACCAACGATTCATCTCTTTGAAGTTGTTGTGGCGTGATGCCATATTGCTGACGAATTTGTACAATACCTGCGCGTTGATCGGCGGTTAGTACTTTAGAGTTTTCCTGAGCAAGATTGAGCCAAGTACTATATTCTTTTGCCAGAGGGAATAAACGTTTTGCATCGACTAAGGCAGCAGCATATTTTGCGGGAACTTGAAAGGTGCTGATGTACAGAGATGGATCGTTGTCTAATCCCGCAATCAACTCTTCAATACCTTTGCCAGTGCGCGCATTTGTTTGATAGATTTCAGTACGTAGTAATCGTCTCAAAGCGTCAAAATCAATACTGATACCTTTCTCAGTCATCTCATCGACCATATTAAGGACGAAGATGGCAGGTAATCCCATTTCTCTCACTTGCTGATACAATACAATAGCCCGTTTTAGTGTAGCAGGTTCTGCTACTACTACGACCAGATCAGGATGATATGAACCCTTCGTATCCGATAGCGTATCGTACACCACTTCCTCGTCCAAAGAATTGGGATAGAGGGTGTATGTGCCTGGAAGATCTATGATATGATATTTCGTGTTTTGATGAACCAGTGTGCCTTCTCGCTTTTCAACGGTGACACCGGGGTAATTACCGACTTTCTGATTTAGTTTGGTCAATCGATTGAACAGAGAGGTTTTACCTACGTTTGGATTTCCGAGTAATGCGATGACTTTTTTCTTCATTATATTCTTTCT
Organism: Sphingobacterium populi; assembly: GCF_001586775.1. Taxonomy (GTDB): domain Bacteria; phylum Bacteroidota; class Bacteroidia; order Sphingobacteriales; family Sphingobacteriaceae; genus Sphingobacterium; species Sphingobacterium populi. Next base: position 229,001 of record NZ_LQXS01000002.1, read on the forward strand.
GCAGTGATGCGTAACGCTTCTGATTTGCGGAGTGCGATTAGTGTATTATTTGCGATGATATTGATACAGATAGGGCCGTGGAATGGCGCCTTGTGCTTTACCTCTACTAGCGCCCCCGGGACAAAACCGAGTTCGTAAAACTTGGCAGGCAAAGATTCGGTATCTAACTGACTTATTTTTGCTTTTTCTCCAGTAATTAAACTTCCTAGATTCACATTCTTTTGCATTTTTTGCTATTTTAGTACTTCGTGAATGACAGACTACCTGTGCAAATATAGATAATTGCCTACTAATTGCTATTTAGATCACGTATAAATAATTTAAGCATGGCACGATTGGAAGATAAAATTCAAGCGAAAAAGTTCAGTAGCGAATGGCACAAAGCCACGATAAACATTGTGTATACACATAACTGGTTGACCAATCTGCTAGAAGAGCGTGCAAGCAAATATGATCTTACGGTACAGCAGTTTAATGTGTTGCGGATATTGCGAGGCCAATACCCGTCACCGGTAAAAAATTCGTTATTACGGGATCGTATGCTCACCAAAACATCAGATATATCACGTCTGATTGATAGGATTATAGCCAAAGATCTGGTTTCACGCACGTCTTGCGATAAAGATAAAAGAGCCGTCGATCTGTTAATTACACAAAAAGGATTAGATCTATTGGAGGAGATTGAACATCAAATGATGCTAGTAGATGTACTTCCACACAATATCACCGAAAAGCAGTGTATCGAGCTCAACAAATTGCTGGACAAATTTAGAGGTAAGGATGCGCTTTAGTGAACATGATCAGGACTATGATCATGATCATGATGCTCATGTGGATGTGTGCCGTGGTGAGGATGATGAGAGTGGTCGTGCCCGTCGAATAAGAAATTTGCAAGCGATACCAATATACCTAAAACGATAGCAATCATCTTCTTACGGTTAAATTTGTGGTGATCGGCAGAGCCAGACTCAAATAGGATTGTTGTAGAAATATGCAAGAAAATACCGATTACAATCGCCATTAACTTATCAAAATGCTGTGAAATCTCACCAACACCGCCTGAGCTAATGGTTTTACTGGTCATAAATCCTAGCGGTGTCATCGCGGCGAAGATACCGATGTACAACATAATCTTCGCCTTCGATAAGTTGGTGTTGAGCAGCAAACTACCTAAAGCAAATGCTGCAGGAATGTGATGTATCGCAATACCAAATACCAATTGGTTTTGATGGCCTGCTACCAGTGGCATACCTTCCAAAAAAGCATGTAAGCACAAGCTGATCAAGATTCCCAATGGAAAGATCTTGTAATCGTGCTGATGAATATGACCATGTTCGATGCCTTGAGAAAACTGCTCCAATAGCAATTGAAAAATAAAGCCACCTAATATATAAAGTCCGATAATCTCGGGATCCGTCTGCCCACCTAAGTAAGCATGTGGTATTAAATGAAGTACCGTGATGGCAAACAAATAGGCTCCACTAAACGATAGTATCAATTTTAGAAATTGTGCATTGTCGCGTTTGACAAAAAACACACTGATACCAGCCGCAAAGGCCGAAATGAAAAGGATAGAGATAATCGATGCCGGACTCATATTGTTGTTGTTACTGTATTTTGCTGTTTAGGCGTAAGAAGATTCGGGAAAAATCGATGAAAGAGATAGCCATTGAGCACGCCAATACCAGTACCTAACAAAGCGCCAAACAGAATATCTAAAGGGTAATGTACGCCTACATATACCTGAGAAATAGAAATCATAAACGCCCATAAGAAACCCAACCAAAAAACGTGCTTCCAACGTCGACGAAAGAGTACGATCCAGAAGAAAGCCATAGCGAAATGGTTGGTGGCATGAGACGAAGTAAAGCTATAGCCGCCACTACATCGTACGCGCAGATTGATCTGCTGTTTGAAGGTTTCATCATTACAAGGACGTACCCGCTTGACCGTTTTCTTAATCAAATGTGAAGATACCCCGTCCGAAATACCGAAGTTAACCAACGTCATTACTACGATTAGTATACCAACCTTACCGTAATGTTTAATGAAAAATATTACCAAAAAAAGGTAAAGCGGCGCCCACGTAAACGGATTTCGAAGAATCGGTAATAACCAATCGAAAATCGCATTGCTGGCACCCTGATTGAACATCAGAAAAACTTCCTGATCTATTTGAATAATTCTTTCAAGCATAATGATAAAAATTTCACAGATGGTTGCTGGATCTTTAAGGACTCCAAATCTATAAAATATTTCAATGCAATTTCGTTCTTGCTGTTAAATGAAACAATGTTGCGACAAAGATACTCCGACAATCTGGATTTCAAAATTAAAAATTCAATTTGATGGATTATTTCGTGTATTTTAGCCCGTAATCTTATTTTATAGCATATGACATTAATAAAATCGATATCTGGTATTAGAGGAACCATCGGCGGCAGAGCAGGTGAAAATCTTACTCCTATAGATATTGTAAAGTTTACTGCAGCATTTGGCAAGATCATTACGCAAGGTGCTACTTCTCGCACTATTGTCGTAGGTAGAGATGCCCGCGTATCGGGCGATATGGTGGCGAGGTTAGTGATTGGTACGTTACAAAGTATTGGTATTGATGTAGTGGATCTTGGTTTGTCAACGACACCCACTGTTGAAATAGCTGTGCCATTGGAATCCGCCGCAGGCGGTATTATTTTGACCGCTTCACATAATCCAGGCCAATGGAATGCATTGAAATTGCTGAATGCGCAGGGCGAATTTATTAGCGATGTAGAAGGTCAAGAAGTGCTGGCATTGGGTGAAAGCCTAGAATTTGATTTTGCAGAATATAATCAGTTGGGTAAAGTGCGTGAAGACGATAGCTATTTGCAAAAACATATCGATGCCGTGCTAGCTTTACCATTGGTAGATGCAGCAGCCATTAGTCAGGCTAATTTTAAAATAGCCGTTGATGCAGTAAACAGCTCAGGCGGTATTTATATCCCAGCTTTGTTAAAAGCGCTCGGTGTGCCGACGATTTATCCTATACATTGTGCGCCAAATGGTGAATTTCCACATAATCCAGAACCATTAAAAGAACATCTGGTTGATCTTTCCCAAGCCGTAATTGAAAATAAGGCAGACCTAGGAATTGCCGTAGATCCAGATGTGGATCGGTTGGTATTTATGATGGAAGACGGTGAATTGTTTGGCGAAGAATATACCTTAGTCGCTGTTGCAGATTATATTTTATCACAGAAATCGGGTAACACCGTGTCAAACTTATCATCAACACGCGCGTTGCGCGATGTCACAGTACACCACGGCGGCCAATACTATGCTGCAGCAGTAGGCGAGGTCAACGTAGTTACGAAGATGAAAGAGGTAAACGCCGTAATCGGCGGTGAAGGTAATGGCGGTATTATTTACCCAGATTCGCATTACGGTCGTGATGCACTTGTGGGTGTCGCGTTGTTCTTAACGCATCTAGCCAAATTAAAACAAAAGCCATCAGCTTATCGTGCGTCGCTGCCGCAGTACTATATGTCCAAAAATAAAATTACGCTTACACCAGAACTCGATATAGATTCATTATTGTCGCAAATGCAGGAGAAGTACGCACATGAAACTCATAGCACGATCGATGGTCTAAAAATCGACTTTGAACATGAATGGGTACACTTGCGCAAATCCAATACAGAACCTATTATTAGAATTTATAGTGAAGGCAAGACGCCGGAAGCTGCTGAAGATATTGCGCAAAAAATTATAAGCGAAATTCAAGCAATTATTGCGTAAAGCTCCTAAAATATAGTAGTACGAAGCACTACGCACCTTACAGCGCCTGCTACAAGCACATATGTGTTTGCAGCAGGCGTTTTTTTGTATTCATATTTCAAACAAAGTGCTGATCCGTGCGTTAATTGGTAGAAAAACATACTAATGTAACAATTCAGATATATTACAGAGGCATTTGAGCTTCCAAACGAAAGTTCAGAAATAAGACGTAGCAATACCATTTACCACCTCCATTCAGAAAAGCATTCCAAATTTAAGAAGAGACTCATGGCAAAGCACAGCTATTACATCATCCTATTGACCTGCCTTTTTGTGTGGGCAGGCAATTCACTACACGCGAATAACACATCGGATCATCATCTAACGGTAAAAGCAGATTCCATTGAAGTGAAAGGGAAAATCACAGATTCTGTAGGCGTCGCTATTGCGGGTGCCGTCATCACAGAAAAAGGAACCTCCAATTCCGTGACCTCCAACACTGATGGAGAATTTTCAATTAGCGCTAACCCCAATGGAGCATTGATGGTATTGAAATCTCCCTATGCCGTCAAAGAGGTTTTTGTCAATAATCAGCGCGAACTCGATATCACGCTAACAGTTACGTTAGCCGAAGCCGAATTAGTTGCCGAGGAACGAGCTGATAGTGCCGTAGCGCAGGATACGAGTATTACCGCGATAGGCCAGAATGACCAAACCGATAGCACAACCTCCACTATAACTGCGGCTGCGACAGATACGGCGATTGCTGAAATCCAAAGAAGTGGTGTTGTGTCTGGCCCTTCCGGCCCATTAGGCGGCGTCAGCGTAAAGATTCAAGGCACATCGACCAGCGTATCTACAGACAATGAAGGACGTTTTCAATTGTCAGCCAGCAACGAGCAGATTTTGGAATTCACTTCTCTAGGATTTCAGCCCGTCACACAGCCGGTAGGTGATCGAGCAAACATACAGATCGTGATGACGCCGGAAACCAATACCATTGAATCGGTGAAAGTAGTGGCCGTCGGCTATGGCACCATGCGCCGAGAGACACTACCAACAGCCGTATCCAGCATCGGCTCAGACGAAATCGAGAATGAAGTATTGCCAAGTATCTCTCAAGCAATTCAGGGAAAAGCAGGCGGTGTACAGGTCACTCAAAAATCTGGATCACCAGGTGGCGGGCTCAATATCCGAGTGCGCGGTACGACTTCCATCAATGCCAGTTCAGATCCGCTCTATGTAGTAGATGGAATACCGGTAAATAGTACCACCAATTTTACGGGCGGCTCTAGCTTTGATTTTGGTGGCGGTACTCAAGGAATCAATATTTTGTCTTCTATCAATCCATCTGACGTACAGTCGGTAGAGATTCTGAAAGATGCTGCTTCTTCATCCATTTATGGCTCTCGAGCAGCCAACGGAGTCGTGCTAATTACCACCAAAAAAGGTAGTGCAGGGGGAAGTGAATTCAGCTTTAATATGTATGAAGGTTTTTCTCAGGTACCGCGCGAGCGTTATTACGAAATGATGAATACGGAACAATATCAAGATTACATGCGAGATTTTTACGGGCAGATGCAGCGGCAGGCACAAGCAATTAATCCAGATACGATCATTACCATTCCTGAACAGATTCTAAGCAATCCGAATATCAATACCAATTGGCAAGATGAAATCTTCAGAACTGCACCTACGCGCAATTACGAGATATCTTCCAGAGGCGGTGGCGAGCGTACTCAATACTATACTTCTGTGGGGTATATGCGTCAGGGCGGTACTTTGTTGTATTCTGATTTCAATCGCTTAAGCGGTCGGTTGAACTTGGATCATCAGCATAGTGACAAATTGCGATTTTCGACCGCAGTAAACATTACGCGCGCGATGAACAAAAGAGTGCAGGAAGAAAACTCGCGCGAAGGAGCTACCAAAAGCGGTTTTGTAGCGCCACCAAATTTGCCTGTATTTGATGAATCCGGCCGCTACGTGTACGATGAGGTAATTACGTCTCGCGAAAATCCAGTAGCCATGTTGCAATTGCCGACCAATGAAGCACAAACCTTCAGGATTTTGGCTAACGGGCAGGTGGATTATAACTTTATTCCTTCTTTGACGTTGATGACGCGTTTTGGCGTCGATGTCAGTTTCATCGATGAAACTTTTTTTATGCCTCCAACCGGTTTACGTGCTTTCACAGCACAACGGGGTATAGGAGCAAGACGTAATACTCGCGATCAATTATGGATCAATGAAACTACCTTGACGTTCGATAAGCGATATGACGATCATTATATCAATGCGCTGGCAGGTTTCTCGCTACAGGAATCGCGGTTAGAATTTGTACATGCACAACGATCTAATTTTGTAGACAACGATGTCAATCAGATCGTCGGAGGCGGTATCATTACCGGCGCCAATGCTTTTCCAGAAGAATGGGCTATTGCATCTGGATTTGGTCGCGTCAACTATGTTTTTCAAGATAAATATATCCTGAATGCTAATGTGCGTTGGGACGGTTCTTCACGCTTCGGCGCAGACAATCGTTGGGCGGTATTTCCGGCATTTGCTGCTGCGTGGCGCGTTTCTCAAGAAGATTTTCTGAAAGATTCTCCGACCATCAGTGATCTGAAATTGCGTGCCAGCTGGGGTAAAACCGGAAATCAGAACATCGGTAACTATGCCAGTTATACGCTCTATTCTGCCGGTAATAATTATATCGGATCGCCCGGTTTTATTCCAAATATATTGGGCGATAACCAATTGAAATGGGAGACAACGACGCAAACCGATATTGGTGTCGACTTCGGTTTATTCAATAATCGTATTTCTGTATTGGCAGATTATTATTACAAACGCACCTCCGATTTATTGATCAGTGTGCCTATTCGGCATAGTTTAGGATTTATCAATCGTTTTACAAATTTTGGTGAAATTGAAAATAAAGGTTTTGAATTTGAGTTGACTTCCCGAAACCTAGTCGGAGATTTTCGTTGGACGACTTCACTTAATATGACATTTAATCGCAATAAGGTAATCTCTTTGCCAGAAGGTGTAAATGAAATGCTTGGCGGTGTAGGCGATTTGAATATTGCTAAACCTGGCCTACCGCTCGGATCGTTTTCCGGTTGGCAAACGATCGGTGTCAATCCACAGACGGGTATGATTGATTATCGTGGTGTAGATGGCGACGTCGTGCTGCCAACAGAGTACCGCGATCGTACGGTCATTGGCGATCCCAACCCCGACTTTTTTGGTGGTATCACCAATAATTTCTACTACAAGAACTTTGATCTTAGCATTATGGGACAGTTTTCTTATGGCAATGATATCTTCAATTACAACTTATTTACGGCCCTATCGGGCTTCAATAATAGTAGCAACGGTTTGGTGGATTGGGTCGATAGATGGCGCCAGCCGGGCGATATCACCGATGTGCCACGCGTATCTCCAGGCGACCTCAATAATGCTACAATTTCAGATCGCTTTGTAGAAGATGGATCATTCTTTCGCCTGCGCAACATCACGTTGGGATATACATTTTCAGAAGGTGTGAATTCGCGCTTGCGCACGAAAGGCCTGCGCTGGTACTTCACGGTACAGAATGCCTTCGTATTTACCAAATATCGCGGTTACGATCCAGAGGTCGCATCGAGTCATGGCGGAGCCAATACCGGCTTGATCTACGGATATGATTATGGCAGCTATCCGCAGCCGCGCATTTTCACCACCGGGGTTAACTTAACATTTTAAATCACGCATTAGCTTTGAACAATATGAAAACTAAAAATACAGCCGTTTTATTCTTCGCCCTTTTCGTGACCATTTTTACGACATCCTGCAACGATTTTTTAGATCGAATGCCCGTAGCACAGCGTTCTCCCGAAAGTATCTTTACCTCAGAAGAAAGCGCTAATGCAGCGGTCAATGGTATGTATCGCTCTATGATGAATAGCTTCTCTTATGGTCAAGCTATACTCATGATTCCAGAGTTCTCGGCCAATCATCTGGCACATGTGAGTAGCTTTCCCGAGTTCGAAAATTTTGCTACGCATGGTATCATCAATCCCGATGGTGGAACCTCACAGCCACTACCACCCTCCAATATCTGGTTAGCGAATATGTGGCAGGTAAGTTATCAAACGATTAATGCAGCAAACGGCATTATTATGATGGTACCTCAAATGGATGCTGCGGTGATAAGCGATGAGCGAAAAGGTCAGTTGGAGGGCGAAGCCAGGTTCATACGAGCTTTACACTATTTTTTCTTGGCGCGCGCATTTGGCAATGTTCCGTTGGAGCTTACGCCTTCTGGCGAGCAGACCGACGAGTACGCTCCGCAAGCCAATACGGAGCAATTATATACTCAAATCATCGAAGACCTAACACGAGCTGTCGAGATATTGCCGCTTTCTGCCGGATCGGGTTTAGCTCAAAAGGGTAGAGCGAATCGTTGGGCAGCAAAGGCATTACTAGCCAAAGTATACTTATATCATGCCACGAAGTTTAGCAATGATTATAGCGAGGCGGTACGATTATCGGAAGATGTAATTCAAAATGGTGGTTTCAATCTGGTGGATAATTATATCAATATCTGGCAAACAGAAAATACCACAGAATCTATTTTCGAACTGCAATTTGACGAGCAAGCTACCAATCCTTGGGCCAACGAAATTGGAGACAACGACGGTAACCGTACTTTTGCCAGAGGCAATGTGGTCGCCAATTTGTACGATTCATTGGACATTAGAAAAGCGGCAACGGTACGATTGGGTACGCGTGCAGATCTTACAGATCGTTGGTACATCGCCAAATATCCGAACATAGTGCCGGCTACGCAGAATTTTCCCTTAATTCGTTTGGCAGAAGTATATCTTATTCACGCAGAGGCACGAGCGCGTGTCGACAATGCCGTGAGCAATGCTTCTTATCAGTCCTTAGCAGCAGTACAAGCGCGCGCGGGCGTATTGCAGCCAATCGGCAGCTATACGAGCCTCGACGAGTACATTGTCGCTATTCAGGAAGAGAAAGAAAAAGAATTAATGTTTGAAGGCGAAACGTGGTTCGACTACTGTCGTACCGGATTGGCGTTATCGAAATATAGTACGTTGACCAACGAGCAATATTTTATTTATCCAATACCAGCCGCACAGTTCCAAGTAGATCCTACCTTGGTTCAAAATCCGGGCTATAATCCATCATAATCTTCCTTAACTATTGCAAATATCAAAGCCACCAATCGGTAGATTGGTGGCTTTGATATTGGTGCCGTTGTATAAAAACGGGCATTATTAAAACGATTCGTCTCGCGTATTAGAATCATTAAAAGCCGCTGTAAACTCATCTTTTTGCTGATCTTCCATCCCTTCGTCAAACGACAAAGACATATCGTAGTCACTTAAGCTATCCGATTCTCGAAGGGATTGGCCGATCTGTTGCAAATGTTTTGCTAATGCGTCGCTGATGGAAGTTGCTCCCGATTGGCTTCCCTCTAGCACTGATTTTCCCGACTCTTGACCATCTTCTATACTCCAAGAAAGGTGCTGGTAGTCAGATTGGTAAAATGAAGCGACATCGATGTTGATCTGTTTTTTCATAGTATCTCTGTTTATTCTTTACAACGGCATTAGAACAAATATGTTTGCTCGAAGCTAGGCGATAGCCTTTAGCCAAGCAAAATGTAAACTCAATATCAGTTTTGTATGAAGCTTGAAAATGTATACACAATTTTTCGCTAGAATCGCTATTTTTGCACCGAAAATTATGAATAAGACGATATTCTCGCGCTTATGGCGGATGCTATCTCACCTGGGAGTTAACCATCAAATGGCTTACATGGAAGTAAAACGTGTGCATATGGTAAATCTAATTGCCATCATATGTATTCCGGCAATGTTTGTATTTGCGCTTGTTAACTTATATGAAGGTCGCTATCTCTTGTCGCTCATAAATTTTTCCAATGGCATTTCCTGTGTTTTCATCCTATTTTTACAGTATTATAAGAAGCATGAGTTTGCTAAATTCATCCTATTAGGAGTCAATTTCTTCTTCTTTTATTTTGGAGCCTTGTTCTATGGTAATGCCGGTGAAAATTTTCTGCTGTGCATCATGATCGTTTGCATGTTGCTTTACGATAATCGAACAATACAATGGTTTATGGGCGGATTGGTTATCGCTGGGATTGTATCTATAAAGCTTTTTCCGCCAGAACTTTTACTGACGGATCACGTGCCCAAAAGCCGAATTCTAATCAATACCATTGGGTCACTTTTCTTTATTGTGGTAGCTGTGCATTTCTTCAAAAATATTATTTATAATAATGTGATGCAGATTGAAGAGCAACGGCAAAGGTTACAGATTTTAAACCAAGACAAAGAAAGGATCATGTCCATCGTTGCTCATGATGTTCGAAGTCCATTTTCCATGCTAGAAGATATGGTCTTTCTGCTACACCAACAAGTGATTAATGGCTCGGTATCGGAAGAATATATCTTGCAATTACAAAAACAAATTGCAAAGCAAAAAGAAGTATTAGACGATATATTGAGCTGGAGCAGTAGGAGTATGCGCGGGCAGCAAAAGCTGAATGCTACGACTCAGGTTGCTGAAGTGGTAGATAATTTAATCCCGCTCATTCAAGCCTCGAGCGACTCTAAAAGGATAAAAATAATCGCAGATGTCGATCGATATTTCCCGTTGTATGTCGATCCGGACCATCTGATGATTATTTTGCGAAATGTACTTAGCAATGCCATTAAATTTAGTAACTCTAATGATTTTGTGAAAATATCGGTATCGAAAGATATGGGCTATGGATTTATTCATATACAAGATAACGGCATTGGCATGGAAAAGGATCAAGCTGAATACTTGTTTCACACAATACAAGAACGATCCCTCGGGACAGACAATGAGCCAGGCGCTGGATTGGGACTACTTCTTTGTCACGAATTAATCAAGCATAATAACGGCATCGTGAAAGTAGAAAGTGTGCCGGGATACGGAAGTCGATTTACAGTTGGTTTTCCCATGCAGATAGATACTTAGTGTTTCTATAGTATACGTTTGCGTAGTTTTTTAGAAAATTATGCGTTATCTCATCTCGACTTGCGATGAATTCTTTCATCAGCTTATGGCAAGGAATTTGTAAATGGTAGAGCTAAAACGAATCGTTATGAGATACATTTTTATTTATTTGCTAGGTATAGCCCTCGTGACAGGATGCGGGCAATCCAAAACAGAAAACGCAGATGATCCAGCTGAGAGTGCAGCATCTACAGCAGAAGATGGTTCCGCACCGATGGCCGAAACCGTAGGTGATTGGCCAGGTACTTATGAAGGCGTAGTACCTTGTGCGGATTGTCCGGGTATCAAAACCACAGTGGTGCTAAACAACAATGACACGTTTCGAATCACACAAGACTATGAAGATCGTGATCAGAAAGTCGATGATAATGGAAGAATCATGTGGCATGATGGTGGTAAAGTGGCTCATCTAAAAGGAACAGAGGTGAATCTAAAATTTAAGATCGGTAAAAACGACATCAAACAGCTTGATGAAGATGAGCAAGAAATCACTTCCGAGCTTGCACCGCACTATGTCTTAAACAAGATCAAAGAAGTAGAACTACCAATCGAGTAGATCGTACACTTCCTTCTGGTTAGTATAATAATTTTAAAAGGGGCGCATCTGAATGCGCCCCTTTTATATACGGACTACTTTGGAATCGCACAAACGCGATACATACTCGATCCGATGGTTTCGCAATAAGCACTGTTATCCTCAATGTGTTGATAGCGCTCCAAAAACTTTTCGTGTCCATCGGCATCCCCGATGGATAAAAGTGCGGGATCCGATATATCGGCCGTATTATTATCCAAGAAAATCGAATAATCATCCGTATCTTCTACCATGTGGAATCCTTTTTCTTCCTCGATACTATTTCCAGCTACGTGCTTTTTATAGTAGGCTTTTCCTTTTTCCAGTGCTTCTTCTTGTGTCATGTCTTCTAGGTTTAATGTATGCTATTGGATAAACAACTATTCGCAGTATTTGATTTTTATGAATGGTATTCCAACAAATTTTTGTCCCAATTGTTATCCTATCAAACAATCAAAATAGATATGAGTACAGAAAATCTTCACAACCAAGAAGCTATAGATAAACTGAAAGAATTAGTGGACAAAATCGATATTGGAATGCTGGGCAGCTACCCAACAGCAAGTACTTTTGTGCACGCTGTGCCAATGAGCCGCCAAGAAGTAGACGATTCTGGGAGCATCTGGTTCCTATTTTCAGCAGAAAGTGACACGCATATACACCTAGAGGCTAATGATAAAGTTAGTCTGTTGTATTCTGACGTAAGCAACTATAGCTTTCTGAGCATCAACGGTCATGCTGAAATATCGAGAGATCAAGACCGTATTGATAAATACTGGAATAAAATGATCGAAGGATGGTTTGAAAAAGGAAAAGAGGATCCGAATATTCGCGTATTGCGCGTAGTGCCAGATGAGGCTCACTACTGGGATACCAAATCCAATAAGTTGGTCACCTTCTTTAAAGTCGCTGCCAGCGCAGTTACAGGTGCCAAAAAAGACGTCGGGCGTCAAGGTGATCTTAATGTCTAAAATCCTTTAGCGACATTTTACGTAACAACTATAAAAGCCAGATTTTGTCTGTATGACATATCTGGCTTTTTGTGCTAATTTAGAAATTATGACTACATTTTATAATTTGAGTGCAGCAAAACCCGCTGGGGATCCATTGCTAATGGAAAGCTTAAAGGGTAAAGTGGTTCTTATTGTGAATACAGCAACCAAATGTGGACTTGCACCACAGTTTGAAGGCTTAGAAAGGTTACATCAACTATATGCCAAAAAAGGATTGGTGGTATTAGGTTTTCCTTGCGATCAATTTGCAAATCAAGAACCTGAAACTAATGAAAGTATGGCGCATACCTGTCAGAAAAATCACGGTGTCACCTTCCAGTTAATGGCAAAATCAGATGTGAATGGACCAAATACACATCCCGTTTTTGCCTTTCTTAAAGAACAACTGCCCGGAACTTTTGGTAAGCGCATAAAGTGGAACTTTACCAAATTTTTGATCGATAAAGATGGCGTGCCTATTAAGCGATTCTCACCATTAGCCAAGCCAGATGCGATAGAACGGCACATAGTAAAACTATTGGGAATATAATTTGCCAATTGGTTAAAAAAATAGTTAAATTGGTGTTTAATTATTTTTAAATGAATACGTACAATAATCCGGTACTCAAAAATTTGCCTGCACACCTTAGGCAATTTGTAGTGCCGCAAAATTATCAGCGCTATACCGCCATTGATCAAGCCGTTTGGCGCTATGTAATGCGGCAAAACTACGCATACTTAAAAGACGTAGCCTACTATCCATATATCCCAGGTTTGCGTAAGGCAGGTTTGAGTATTGAGCAAATTCCTGATTTACAAACTATGAATGATAGCTTGTCACAAATTGGTTGGGGAGCTGTCACGGTCGATGGCTTTATTCCACCATCGGCGTTTATGGAATTTCAAGCACATCGTGTACTGGTAATTGCGGCAGATATTCGCCAACTAAAACATATAGAATATACGCCCGCTCCGGATATCATCCATGAATCGTCTGGCCATGCGCCTATAATCGGCGAACAAGAGTATGCTGATTACTTGCAATATTTTGGTGAAGTAGGCAGTAAAGCGATGTACTCTGCACAAGATTTTCAACTTTATGAAGCCATTCGCCATCTATCAATCTTGAAAGAACGCACAGATGTCACTAGCGATGAGCTGGAAGCTGCAAATTCAGTATTGAACAATATCCAGGAAAATATGGGCGAGCCATCAGAAATGGCACTGCTCAGTAGATTGCACTGGTGGACAGTGGAATATGGGTTGATCGGCACCATCGAAAACCCTAAAATTTATGGCGCGGGATTATTATCGTCTATTGGCGAAAGCGCGAACTGCATGCAGTCGGATGTTCCTAAGTTAGCGTACACGATCGATGCTATAGCTTACTCATATGATATTACGACAGAGCAACCTCAATTATTCGTTACTCCAGATTTTGCGCATTTACGAAAAGTTTTAGACGAGTTTGCCGATAGGATGTCTTTTAGAAGAGGGGGAAAATATGGAGTTGATTTGGCCATAGCTAGTGGTAATACATGTACATGTGTTTATAGCTCAGGATTACAAGTTTCTGGTACATTTCTACAAGCTGGAAACCCGCAACAGCTATCTTATATAGGTACAATAGGTCCGACAGCACTTGCCATTGACAATCAGCAATTGAGTGATCATGGCAAAATACAACATCCGGAGGGTTTTGGAAGTCCTGTGGGATCTATAATTGGCTCAGAACGGGGTTTGGAAGATTGTCAGTTGCAAGATCTAAAAAAAATAGGTCTGATTGCAGGTGAAATGGCGGAAATTAACTTTAAATCAGGAATTCAAGTACGTGGTAAGTTGATCGACCATATTTTTTATAAATCGAAATTGTGCCTGCTAAGTTTTAGTGATTGTACTGTGCGGGATATTGGCAGTGGAGAAATTTATTTTGAGCCTGCATGGGGCAGGTACGATATGGCAGTTGGTGAGCAGATTGTTTCAGTATACTCGGGAGCTGCTGATAAATCCACTTTTGATCCCAAGATTACAATATCTGTTCATAAAACTGAAAATCTCGCTCATAGTGGCAAAGAGCAGGAATTAGCTGCGCTTTATGCTACGATACGTACTATCAGGGAGCAAGCTACGACTATAAATTTTGAGCAATTTCTCGATGATCATATCGCCGTACTCAACCAGAACTGGCTTGCTCTAGTCGAGTTACTAGAATTGGCATTAGATAGTAGGAATGTGAAAGCTGCCGCACGCATCGAAGACTTACTAATAAATCTATCCAATAACACACCTCTAATCCAGAAGTTGATCAACGATGGTATACGTCTAGCTCACAATGATAATATCAAAATAGTATTATATTAGATATTTAATTATTTTATAATTAATATTATATTTTAAAATGTAAATTAATTATATTTGTGCATATAATATTTATGACAGCGCTCAATATTCTAACGATTATAATTCGTTCCCTCGGTTTGGCTCTATTTCGTAAGAATATACTAGCCGATATGGTTTTTGCCCAACACTAACCTTTAGTACCCTACTCGAGCAAATGCTGTTCGAGTTGCTTTTCCCCTATTTTTCGTTTTACAGTAGATGATTACTTATGTACGGTAATACAATTTAAATCCAAAATCATGACTCAAACTTTTGCCCAAAAAATCTCTCAAGCAGCAGATTTTTTGCCGATCAATGGTACTGATCACATCGAATTTTATGTAGGCAATGCTAAGCAAGCCGCACATTTTTACAAGACTGCATTCGGCTTTCAATCCGAAGCCTACGCTGGTCCCGAAACCGGTGTTCGAGATCGCTGTTCTTACGTACTAAGACAAAACAAAATCAGGATTGTACTGACGACTGCACTACGATCCGAACATCCAATTTCTGAGCATGTTAAGAAGCACGGCGACGGCGTCAAAATATTGGCTTTGTGGGTAGATGACGCCTATAAAGCATTTGAAGAAACAGTAAAGCGTGGTGCTCGTGCATACCAAGAGCCGCAAGTATTAACCGACGAACATGGTGCGGTACGTATGGCGGGAATATATACTTACGGCGAAACAGTACATTTATTCGTAGAGCGTAAAGATTATCGTGGATCGTTTATGCCTGGTTATAAGCATTGGGAAAGCGATTATAATCCAATAGAAACAGGTTTATTGTATGTGGATCATTGTGTTGGAAATGTAGGTTGGGATCGCATGAATCATATGGTCGAATGGTATCAGAATGTAATGGGATTTGTCAACATCTTATCCTTCGATGATAAGCAAATTAACACCGAATATTCTGCGTTGATGAGCAAAGTTATGAGCAATGGCAATGGGTTTGTAAAATTCCCGATCAACGAACCGGCGGAGGGGAAAAAGAAATCTCAGATTGAAGAATATCTAGAATTTTATGAAGGAGAAGGTGTGCAACATGCAGCATTAGCCACTCATGATATCGTAGCGACTGTTCGAGCATTAAAATCAAGAGGTGTGGAATTTTTGTCGCCGCCGCCTGATAGCTATTATGACATGCTGCCTGATCGTGTAGGGGCAATTGAAGAGGAGATACAAATACTCAAAGCGTTAGGAATCATGGTTGATCGGGATGAGGAAGGTTATTTATTGCAGATCTTCACTAAACCAATAGAGGATCGTCCAACCTTGTTTTATGAGATAATTCAACGGCGTGGAGCGCAAAGTTTTGGTGCTGGAAATTTTAAGGCCTTGTTTGAAGCAATCGAACGCGAACAGGAACTAAGAGGTAATTTATAATTGTGAGCACATATGAAAGATTTAATGTCGACATTCGAGCATACACGTCCCGAAATCATCTTCGAGTGGAAAGACACTGAGACAGATGCAGAAGGATGGATTGTAATCAATTCATTGCGTGGAGGTGCAGCAGGTGGTGGTACAAGAATGCGTTTGGGACTCGATCGTGAAGAAGTAGTAGGTCTCGCAAAAACCATGGAGGTGAAATTCACGGTTTCTGGGCCAGCAATTGGTGGTGCAAAATCAGGAATAAATTTCAATCCCACTGACCCTAGGCGCGATGGCGTATTGAAGCGCTGGTTTAAAGCAGTTACACCATTATTAAAAGCCTATTATGGTACGGGAGGTGATCTGAATGTCGACGAAATTCATGATGTGATTCCGCTTACCGAAAAGTATGGTTTGTGGCATCCACAAGAAGGGATATTGAGCGGACATTTCAACGTGCAAGAAAATGCGCGTATCCATCAAATTGGCCAACTTCGATATGGTGTTTCTAAAGTAATAGAAGATGTGCAGTATTCTCCGGATCTGAAAAGAAAGTATCGAGTCGCTGACATGATTACGGGCTATGGCGTGGCACAATCAATCCAGCATTTTTATACCCTATACGATGGTTCCTGTGTAGGCAAGCGTGCAATTATACAAGGTTGGGGAAATGTTGCGGCTTCTGCGGCATTCTATCTGGCCAGAATGGGAGTAAAAATTGTAGGAATCATCGATCGCGTAGGCGGACTTATTGCCACGGAAGGGTTCACGTTAGAAGAAATTAAAAAACTTTTTCTAGAGCGCGATGGCAATATGCTGTTGTCTCCACTGTTAAGACCATACGAGGAGATAAACGAAGAGATTTGGCAAATTGGAGCACAGATTTTTGTGCCTGCGGCTGCATCACGACTAGTTTCTCAAAGTAATGTAGAAAGCCTAATTGCTAACGGATTGGAACTGATATCCTCTGGTGCCAATGTTCCCTTCGCCGATCGTGAGATATTCTACGGCCCAGTGATGGAATTTGCAGATCGGCATGTTGCGGTTATACCAGATTTTATTGCTAATTGTGGCATGGCACGTGTGTTTTCCTATTTAATGCAACCTAATATCGAAATTAGCGATCAAGCTCTCTTCACAGATGTATCTCAGGTAATCTTTACGGCTTTGCAAAAAATCAGAAATGAGAATTCCCAGAAAATAATGTTATCCTCTAAGGCTTACGAAGTAGCGCTGAGACAACTGGTTAATAACGAAGCTACGGTGTTAAGCTAATGCATAACACGAAATCAAAGAAGATTCGAAATCTTGGGTATAAAAATGAATAGCCCGACAGCAGCAGCACTTATTGCCGTGACTAGTACAGCGGCGGCGGCTGCATCTTTTACTTTTTTAATTTGTGGATGTATATCGGACGACACAAAGTCGGCCAGATATTCTAATGCGGAGTTGATACATTCCATACTGATCACCAATCCAGCGCTTAAAGTGATTATCGTCCATTCTACTGCGGAGAGGGATAGCATCAAACCTAAAGCGATCACTAATAGCATAATGATGAGATGTATCCTGAAATTCGCTTCCTGCGTGAATACAGTACGTAATCCTTGTACTGCATACTGAATGCTTGCGATTAGTCGTCTCATCTGCTCCCAATTGTTTAATTGACGCCTAATATCAGAATATTTTCATTCCAATGCTCAAGATTCCGGATTGTGAAAATTTTCTGCAGCAGCATGGAATAATTACGTTTCATGGTTTAAATATTTCACAGATATTTTCAGCTAATTATGAGATGACGATGCATTTTTCTTCATCTTAATAATAAACTCTTTCGGACTGATGCCAAATTGTTTTTGAAAGTTTCGGGTGAAGTGTGACGGAGTGCTAAAACCTAATTTATTAGCAATTTCGTACACCTTATATCCATGGTTTGTTAGCAACTGAGCAGCTTTTTTTAATCTCGTGATATTGATTAATTCATTGGGTGACAGATCAGAAAGAGCCTTAATTTTGCGATATAAAGTCGGCCTGCTCATGCACATTCGTTCTGCCAGCATATCCACACATAAAGTTTGCTCGGACATGTTTTCTAAGATAAGTGTATTCAATTTCTGCAAAAACAACTGATCGCCGGTTGCCTCCGCGTCGACATCTGATTGGGCAGGGGGAGTAGCATCATAATGCGCCCGCAAAGATTTGCGATTTCGCAGTAAGCTAGAAATTTGAGCTTGTAAGAAGGTTGGTGAGAAAGGCTTTTCGATATAAGCATCAGCGCCAAATTCTAATCCTTCAATTTTGGATTGCAAGCTATTCTTTGCCGTAAGCATAATAAATGGGATATGGCTGTACTGCAAATCATCCTTTATAGCGGTGCATAACTCATAGCCATCCATGATGGGCATTATTAAATCGCTAACGATAAGATCTACCGGATATAGTTTGATATAATCCAAGGCTTCTTGACCGTTAGTCATTTTTATTACACGGTATTGCTCTTCCAGGTCATCGGCTATAAAGTCCAAAATTTCTTGATGGTCATCGGCAATTACGATGGTTGCCTCAGTAGGGTGCATCGAATTTATCATAGATTTATAAGGTAGCTCTACAACAAATATATCAAATTTCTCCAAAAGGCGGTTGGTGATTTGAAACGAGGAGTACGACTATAGAAAAAAAAGAAAGTCCTGAAATGGGAGCTTCAAGACTTTCGACAAACCAATTATTAACCAAACACTATGATGAAAACAATATTTGTGCCATATGTAAGAAATTTCAGTTTTTTATGTGTTTAATTCTTGTGTTTTTGCAAAACACGTATTTATTACCACTTCATAGTATCGCTTCCATGCAGTCAATCAAAAAAAGAAGTCCTGAAGTGGGGAACTTCAGGACTTCTAAACTAACTAACCAATTATTAACCTATTATGAAAAAATTACTACTGCCTATAGAACGCATGTAATTCTGAAATAGTACAGTCAAGTTCATTGCTTAACTTTTTTTAACATCATGGGTAATTATATCGTTGCTATTGGACATGCGGTACGTTGTTTCATTCACTTTATTTACAACAAATGTTGCCCCTTCCACTAGACCCAACTGCGCAGCAGCATCTTTACCTAGGTTTAATACATCCGATCGATCTCTCCGATGCGATAGTGTACATTCAAATTTGTCTTTAATAACGATCGTGATTTTGCGTGCACGTGCTGGGAAGAAATATTTTAGCTCTTTCGTAATTCGTATTTGATGTTTTCTGACATCATCTGCACTGATTTTATTTCCTGCTGATGGCAGCGTGATATAATCCATGACGGGTTCTGTTTCTGCTACCGCTGCGGGGGCTTCAGCTACTTCGGTGGTTGCTTCATTCCCTAAGATATTACGTACATAGTACAGCTTATTTTTTGATTTTTCTGTGGTTCTTTCATCCACTTCGAAATCAGCTTTTCGCGATTTAAAGAGATGCGATATCTTTTCGAAGCCGTGATTTCGCGCATCGAAATCAGGTTTGCGCTTGATGAGCAGATTACCGATTTCTCCCAAAAAGGCCCATCCGCTCTCATCTGCTGTATCATCTACCGTATCTTTTAGTAATAATAATGTGTCTTCATCTAAAGGAGTACTTTCTTTGGTTGCCGGTCTTGGTGTTGGTTTATTACCAGTCGTAGGCGCGGTATTGTCGGTTGTTTTCTTTTTAGACGCCGACTTGTGGTCTAGGATCTCCACGTAGATGAATTTATCGCAGGATGCGATAAAAGGCTTTGGCGTTTTGCGTTCGCCAATGCCGATAACTAGTTTGCCGGATTCGCGTAGTCGAGTAGCTAAGCGCGTAAAATCGCTATCGCTAGACACGATACAAAATCCATCAACTCGATCCGAATGAAGAATGTCCATCGCGTCAATTATCAGTGCTGAATCGGTAGAATTCTTGCCCTGTGTATAACTATACTGCTGTATGGGGGTGATGGCATGCGTTAGTAAACTAGATTTCCAATTCTCTACAAATGGACTGGTCCAGTCACCATAAATTCGTTTGATGGAGGGTACACCGTAGCGATTGACCTCGTTTAAAATTTCTTCTATTTTTTTGTAAGACACGTTGTCCGCGTCTATTAACATTGCTATTTTCTGGTCTTTGCGATCCGCCATGATATAATTCGTAAGTATACGTGCGATTAAAGGTAGTTGTAAAAGCGGTAACCTGCAAGCGGGCGTATACATAAGACTGTAGTGAATAGTTTTTGGCTATATCACTATCGAGTTAATTGATTTTCATTAATTTACATATTATCATATCTTTATGAAGATTGAAGTGCATGAGGGATAAAATTTATTAAATCATACGTTATACAAATGGAAAGAGAATCGAACGATTTAGGAAAATGCCCATTTCATAATGGTAATGGAGCGTCGACGAAAGCAGTAGCAGGGCATGGTACAGCTAATAAAGACTGGTGGCCAAAGCAACTTAAATTAAATATCTTAAGGCAGCATTCTGCCTTGTCCGATCCGATGGATCCTGATTTTAACTATGCAGATGCATTCAATAGTTTGGATCTTGAAGCGGTAAAAAAAGATTTACACGCTTTGATGACCGATTCACAAGATTGGTGGCCTGCAGATTTCGGCCATTACGGTCCACTTTTCGTTCGTATGGCCTGGCATAGTGCAGGCACGTATCGCGTAGGAGATGGTCGTGGTGGCGCAGGCTCTGGGCAACAACGTTTTGCGCCATTAAATAGTTGGCCTGATAATGTCAGTTTAGATAAGGCACGTCGCTTGTTATGGCCAATTAAGCAGAAATATGGTCGCCATATTTCTTGGGCAGACCTTTTGATATTAACAGGTAATGTGGCGCTAGAGTCTATGGGCTTCAAAACTTTTGGATTTGCAGGTGGCCGAGCAGATGTATGGGAATCTGATGAGGATGTGTACTGGGGATCAGAAACCACCTGGCTTGGCGGAGATTTACGCTATGGTCATGGATCCGACGGAGCAGATAAACAACACGGCGTTGTAGTATCTGACGACGATGCCGATGGTGATGTGCATTCTCGAAATCTAGAAAAACCACTGGCTGCAGTACAAATGGGGTTAATCTATGTGAATCCGGAAGGGCCTGATGGCAATCCGGATCCTATTCTCGCAGCCAAAGATATTCGCGATACATTTGGCCGCATGGCCATGAATGATGAAGAAACTGTAGCATTGATCGCTGGTGGACACACGTTTGGTAAAACGCATGGCGCAGCACCAGCTGACGATCACGTGGGTGTCGAACCAGAAGCGGCTGGCTTAGAAATGCAAGGACTGGGGTGGCAAAATAGTTTTGGATCCGGAAAAGGTGGTGATACGATTACCAGTGGATTGGAAGTCACTTGGACAACTACGCCTACGAAATGGGGAAATAATTTTTTCGAGAATCTTTTCGGCTTTGAGTGGGAGCTTACCAAAAGTCCAGCAGGAGCACACCAATGGGTGGCGAAAAATGCTGAAAATATTATTCCTGATGCATTTGTAGAAGGTAAGAAGCATGCGCCGACCATGTTGACTACCGATTTATCCTTGCGTTTTGATCCGGAGTATGAAAAGATTTCCAGAAGATTTTATGAGAACCCAGATGAGTTTGCAGATGCGTTTTCACGCGCATGGTTTAAACTAACCCATCGAGATATGGGGCCTCGGGAATTGTATCTTGGTCCAGAAGTGCCAGCAGAGATCTTGTTATGGCAAGATCCTATTCCTGCTGTTGATCATCCATTGGTCAATGATCAGGATGTCGCCAAGTTGAAAGAACAAGTATTACACTCTGGCCTAACACCAACCCAGTTAATTAGTACGGCATGGGCGTCGGCATCTACCTTCCGAGGATCTGATAAACGTGGGGGTGCAAACGGTGCTCGGGTTCGTTTAGCTCCACAAAAGGACTGGGAAGTTAATAATCCTATCCAATTACAAAAGGTGTTGGCCAAACTAGAAGAGATTCAAACCTCCTTTGAGCAATCGCAGGCAGATGGTAAAAAAATATCGCTAGCAGATCTCATAATACTGGCTGGTGATGCTGCTGTAGAGCAGGCTGCGGGCCATGCTATCCAAATACCATTCCGACCTGGACGGATGGATGCCACGCAAGAACAGACTGATGTGCAATCTTTTGAATACCTAGAACCTATTGCTGATGGATTTAGAAACTACCATCCTAAACAATACAGCGCATCCCAAGAAGAATTATTGGTGGATAGAGCGCAGCTACTCGGACTTACTGGTCCCGAACTTACCGTGCTGGTAGGTGGATTGCGTGTATTGGGAGCGAATTATAATGGAAGTTCTGATGGTGTATTTACAACTAATCCAGGCGTGCTAAGTAACGATTTCTTCGTGAATTTGTTGGATATGAGAAACGAATGGAAAGCCGTTACGGCAGATAAACAACGCTACGAAGCACACGACCGCTCCAGCGGCGAGCTTCGTTGGACGGCCAGTCGGGCAGATTTGGTTTTTGGTTCTAATGCTGAACTACGTGCCATCGCCGAAGTATACGGTAGTGCCGATGCAAAGCAGAAATTCGTGCAGGATTTTGCCAAAGCCTGGACTAAAATCATGAATGCTGACCGGTTCGATTAAAGCATTTGAATTTTGTATGCTAAAGGCGTAGCAAACTTGCTACGCCTTTAGCATACAATAACTATGGATTGCAGCAATCTATGATGCTATCGAACAATTGCAGGCGATTCGCTGTTGTACTACGAAGACAATTACTACAAGTATGTCACATTTGAAAAAACGAATGTAGCGATGAAAAATATCCTCATATCCGGTGGAACCGGCTTTATAGGTAGTCGATTGATCAACCATCTCTTGGCCACATTTCCTGATGTACAGATTACCGTATTGGTTCGTGATGAAAGCGATAGTAAATCACAACCGAGAGTACGTTACTGTAAATGGGATGTTAAAAGTAGTTTTATATCCTCCGATGTGCCTACGGATATTGACACCATTATTCATTTGGCAGGGGCAAACATTGCGGCAAAGCGTTGGACAAAGCAACGTAAAAAAGTCTTGTTAGAAAGCCGTACCGAAAGTACGAAGCTATTGACACAGTGGGTCAATAACATGGGAAAGAACGTAAAGACTTTTGTGTCGGCTTCTGCCATCGGTTGGTACGGATCTGCTTCTGGCGAGCGATCTTTTATCGAAACTGATCCAGCTGCGAACGATTTTTTGGCGCACGTATGTGCGGAATGGGAAGCTGCAACTCAATCACTTTCAGCCAGCAAGGTTCGTATTGTGTGGATACGTACAGGTCTTGTTTTGCATCCCGATGGCGGCATGTGGAAGGCGATGCGCAAGGCATTTGCTTTTCGTGTAGCACCATGCTTCGGCCATGGTAAACAAGTATTTAGCTGGATCAGTCTGGAAGATCTGCTTCGCTTGTATACTTTTGTTGCCGTTACTCCCACACTAGCAGGAGCTTTCAACGCTGTCGCGCCCAAACCCGAAGGGCAAGCAATGTTGACCAAAAAACTTCTAAAGAAAAAATCTACTTTCGCAATCCAGATTCCTATACCAGCTTCATTGTTGAAAATTGGCCTAGGCGAACTATCCCAGGAATTGCTGAAACATGCTCCCGTGTCATCTCGAAAAGTGGAGGATGCCGGATTCTCTTTTCTGAATCCTACCTTGGACCATCTGTAGAAAATCTTGCTACAAATTCTTCCACTGCGCTACAAACTCTAATTTGTCGCTGGCGGCTAATCCATTGGGATTACAACCCGGCAAGCCTTCAGGTACTTCCAAGTTCATTTTAAAATAATAGTTGGCCCAGAAGGTATCTGTCTTTTGCGTAGCCGGATCCAAGAAAGTCATCGGTTCTAGTGTAAAGATTTGGTCTGCTCTGAAGATTCGCTCTATAAGGTCTGAACAATACAGGCTCTCATCGTTCAAGATGTAGGTAAAATTATATGGTAGACCCAACCATTTTTTAGCTTCTACTAATGCAGCAGGGATGGCGGCTTGATATGCTGGTTTTAAACGATACACGGCGTATTGTTTTTGCGAAATGGAATCATGCGACAAAAAGCTGTTCAGTGGTTCTCTTACTGATCCATTCCTGGTGTTGGCGTGCAGTACAAAAATAGAGTCATCTATTACTTCTAGTAGCGCGACATGATCGAAATTGGTTGAGGAATTGGTTTGCGTAACTCGATCTATTGCTCCCGAAAGGTTTTCGTTTGAAGCTCCTACAAATAATAAATCACCGTTTTCAATCACAGTTGTTAAATCGCTAGAAGAAGATATTTGTTGTGAAAATAGTGGTAAGATTGCAGTAAAATGCACTATGATACAGATAAAGGATCGAAGATATCTCATGGCCAAATATCGCTATTTGATCCGCGAAACTCAAATAAGCTTATGGGTGTGGCAAGCTAGCAGATATAGCTACTCAAGTTTACTCTAAAATGCATCGATTTTAAAATAAAGAGAGGTGGCCAGTTTATGACCACCTTCTTATATAGTTGGTGTGATAATATTAATTTTAATTCCCCTCAAAAAAATGGGTTAGTGTCTTTCTCTGAACTACATTCGCAACAAGTATGCCAATGTTTTAAGACATAAATATTAACGGTAATTGTGATAGTATCAGTAGGGTTGTTTTTTATTTACTCAAGTGGTTAGAATACATAAAAAAAAGACTTTCAACCGGGGAGGCTGAAAGTCTTTAAACTAACCAATTATTAACCTAAAATTATGAATGCACAAAGATACATATTACAAGTGTAAACATCAATAGTTTTTCTCATTTTTAATTTTTGCGATGTCACTAAAATGTTTTAGCTATAAATGATATTTAGAGTAATATGTGGGAAAATTTTACAGGTGTCGAACTATTTAACGCATTTCACTATGCTATGCTGGCATAGTGAAATGCGTTAAATGTTTTGATTTTTAGGGGGCTACGCCAACGGGTGCTTTCTAACAATTATGGATGATCAAGAGAAAAAATTAAATAAAAAATTTACTTGGTTCTTACCATTATGCTAAACTCCGTCGGCAAGAATAAAAATGAGTTTATGGAGACACTTAAAAATCTACAGAAGCATGCAAAATGATATTGATGTGCGCATCATTTCATGCATTACTATCTAAATGAAAAAAAAGATTTTCAAACGGGGAGAATGAAAATCTTTACTAACCAATTATAAACCTAAATTTTATACTACAAACATATGTTTGGCATGATTAGCTAAAACTAATTTGCTGTTAAGTTATCGTGAAGTTTGTCCGAATAGCAGCTAGGTTTTTTGCTCTTGCTTGATCCTTTTATAAGCTAAGCCACACAATAATTTTATCAGTATATGTTACTTATACCCTAATAGCAATTCGCTTTTTTATAAAAAAATTCACTTTAATGATATTTTATTAATTAATTATTTTTAGATTAGCATTTGTAAATGGCTGTGCCACAATAAATTTTTATTTCGATAAATTGTTTCTGATGCTTATTTATAGATTTAATTGACAGTGGTATGAAAAATAATATATTAATTTCTACTGTCAAGATCTAGAGGAAATAGGTGAGAGAAATGTGAATTTTGTCGAGTGATGGAAAATAGATAATTCGTGATATGTGACGTTAGTACGCTAAACTTGCATGCTTTTAATGATTGTTCGCGAATGTCTCTGTTGGTGTCTCTTTAAGGGAGTGTTTTTCTAAACAATGTCGATATCAGAAGCCAGCATTTCATTTTAGTCCCGTCGGTAGCTTTCCGATTGGTAGTAATCAGCAGCGATCTAGCTATTCATCAATGATTAGTATCACTGTTTCCTTAATGACCTACAATACCTACGTTAAATATTTTACTTTGTATTATCCTTCGTGGGGATGGGTAATGAACCAAGCTCAATATAATGGTGTCTGGGCGATTTTGCTAGGCATTGCGTTGTGGGGATTGGCAGGTATCTAATATCTATTTAGATGAGTTTACGTAGATAAAAAAACGGTGTAAAGTTTGCGAACTTTGCACCGTTCCTGCTTAATAGCCTTGATAAAAGTGTTTTTGAATTTCGTCTTACAGGCTTACTCGATCATCCATCGTAATAGGCTGGCACCCCAAGAAAACCCAGCTCCAAAGGCCGTTAACATCACCAAATCCCCTTTATTCAGTTTCTTCACATTTTCCCAAATACATAAGGGAATTGTTGCTGCAATCGTGTTTCCTAAATATTCAATGTTAGAAAGTGTTTTGCCTTCCTCAATATTTATTTCCTTACCGACGGCATCTATGATACGCTTGTTCGCTTGATGCGGTACCAACCAACGTACATCCTCTATTGTCAAATTATTTCTGCTTAGCACATGCTTACAAGCGTCACTCATGGATTGAATAGCTTGCTTGAACACGACTTTGCCGTCCTGGCGGATATATTTTCGATCATTATCTACTACGATATCTCCATTAAATGGATACAACGAGCCACCAGCTTCGATATTTAAGTACTCTTTGCCGATTCCGTTACTTTGAAGAAAAGCATCCATAATGCCTTCTTCTTTCGATGGCTCGAGCCATACTACGCCTGCGCCATCACCAAAAAGAATATTGGTGCTTCGATCTTCGATGTTAACAAATGAACTAATATTATCAGCACCAACAACCACTACGTTGCGATAACGGTTCGTTTCTACTAAAGATGCGCCTAAATCCAGTGCATACAAAAAGCCCGAACAGGCTGCGTTTACATCGAATGCCCAAATATTGGTAAGACCCAGTTTTTCTGCAATTAAATTGGCTGTAGCCGGCATCAGCATATCCGGAGTAGATGTGGCAACTAGTATAGCGTCGATATCATGAATGTCGCGTTTGTATTCTGCAACCATATTCCGTATCGCAGCTACAGCCATGTCCGAAGTCGCTAAATTTTTTTCTAGTATGCGTCGTTCTTTTATTCCGGTACGCTTTACAATCCACTCATCAGATGTGGCACAAGCCTGCTCTAAATCATGATTTGTTCTTACTTGTTGGGGAAGGTAACCACCTATCGCTGTGATCGAAGCGTATTGTTTATTGTACATGCTCTGCAACTGTATCTCTCCTGTAAACGTTTATTCTTGTGTATAGTTATCTATTTTTGTAACGCAAATCTTCTCGAATTTCTAGTATGCGTTATCATCTCAACTATAATAAGGAAGTGCATACTTACTTGCCTGTGCAAAAATACATGCAAATATCGCGAAAAGTTATTATAAATCAGAAGTTATTTTTTACTGCTCCATGATTTATGCGTTTGGACGTTAGGTTCTGTCAATGAGTTTTTTGCGCCATGTGCTTGTGCATAGTAGCTGAAAGTAAGTGTCGCATTCGCTAATAGAAATTACATCCAATTGACCTATTTAGTGCTTGTCGATCGGCATGAGCTATCTCATCATACCTTATAAAAATACATAGGGCTTATTTTCTTTGGTGGAAAACAAGCCCTATTCTTTCAAGCACATTGCAAGTATGTGCAATATTATTTGCTAACAGCTGCTTCGTAACGACGGCTTACTTCGGGCCAATTTACTACGGTCCAAAATGCGCCTAAATAATCTGCTCTTTTGTTTTGGTATTTTAAATAATAAGCATGTTCCCATACATCAATTCCCAAAATAGGAGTACCCTTTTTCTCTGCGATATCCATCATTGGATTGTCTTGGTTAGCAGTAGAGGATACGAATAACTTACCGTTGCTATCAACTGATAACCATGCCCAACCTGATCCAAAACGATCGGCACCCGCTTTATTTAATTGTTCTTTTAATTTGTCTAATGATCCAAATTCGCCGTCAATAGCTTTGGCTAATGCGGCAGATGGCTTTGTGTCTTTATTTGGCGTCAATATGGTCCAAAACAGTTCGTGATTGTAGTGCCCACCAGCATTATTACGAAGTGCATCGCTATTAGCGGATACGTTGGCAAGAATTTTTTCTACGCTTTCGTTCTCCATTGCTGTACCAGCTACCGCTTTATTGAGGTTAGCAGTATATGCGGCGCCATGTTTAGAATAGTGGATCTCCATTGTTTGCGCATCTACGGCGCGCTCAAGTGCGTCGTAAGCATAAGGAAGGGGCGCCTGTTTAAATTGTGCTATGGCTGCCTGACCCATTAGCAAGGCAGTTACTAAAAATGTTGCTTTAGAAAATTTCATCATGACCTAATTATTGTTTTTTTATTGAACAAATAAAGATAGGGATAGTTTTATAGAACATCCCTAATTTCCTTTACGAATTCTACTTAAACTTACTTGTGTGATACCTAGGTAAGACGCAATGTATTTAAGTGGAATACGTTTGATCAGATTGGGGGTTTCGGCTAATAATTTGGCATAACGCTCTGTGGCTGACATCAGCTCTCGTGATATAGCGCGGCGCTCGGCCTTTAGCAATTCGTACTCCGCTAATTTTCGACCCCAATTGGCCAGATGTACATCTTCGTTATAAAGTTGTTGCAGATCTTGCTTCTCGATTTTATAAAGTTCACAATCCTCGATAAGAGCAATGTTTTCGTAGCTTGGTATATCCATCACATAACTTGCCATAGAAAGTACCGCTTCTCCTTCTTGGCCAAACCAGAATGTAATTTCGCCTCTCTCGGAGTCAGCATATGCTCGTACAACACCACTTGAAATGAAATACATATGCTTTTCCAACCGATGTGCTTGCATTAGTAAATGACCCTTTTTAGCTTTATAAAGCTTATTTTTTCTTCCATTAGTGCCACTGATTGATCCGGTAGGGGGTATATGCTTTTAAGTATTTTTTTAAGATCATTCATTTTGTTTCAGTTTACAGAACTTTGTGAGCATCGTACGCGTTTTCTTCAGCAGGTTGGCCGAGATTACGTGATCTCATGTTTAGTATGTGCATTTATGACGTGCTAGATTATGGTTCGGAAAGTCAGGTTGACACGTGGAGTTAGTACTTTTTTGGTTGGCGGAAGCCGATGTAGCCAATGTTGTTGTGTAACGCCAGACATCACCAGCAGGCTGCCGTGTTCTAATTGAAGATCGATCCTTTCCTTCGATTCTTTGTGTTTAAAACAAAATTTGCGCTGTGCGCCAAAACTAACTGAGGCAATGGCTCCATGCTTCTTTAATGCTGATTCGCTATCGCTATGCCACGCCATCCCTTCAGCACCATCATGATACAGATTGAGAAGGCAGGAATTATACGTCTCTCCAGTTAGTTTTTCTACATTCTTTTTGATGGTCATTAGCGCTGCTGTCCAAGGTAAAGCGCGCTTGGTCGTGTTAGAATAGGTGTAATCATAGGCCTGATCGCCATACCAAGCCACCTTTCTTTTAGTGATAATATGCTTGCCAAAGATTATTGCCTCATCATTCTTCCACATAATGTTAGCAAGTAGTTCTTCCAATAGCGCGTTAGCGTCTTCTTGTGTCCAGATAATGCCAAAGTAGATAGCACTACCGTCCATTGGTAAATATTCTATTGATGTGTTGCTGCTTCCCATCCAATAATTGCTTTTTTTCTGTTAATGCCCCATCTATATCCGCCAATGCCTCCAGCTGTCTGAATCACCCGGTGGCAAGGTATCAAAAAGGCGATTGGATTTCTTCCGATCGATGTCCCAACTGCTCTGTGCGCTAGTGGCGTACCTATCGCATGAGCAATTTGTCCGTAGCTACACAACGATCCTGTTGGGATTTCTAATAAGCATTGCCATACTTTGAGTTGAAATTCCGTACCCTTTAGATGTAATTTGACTCGAGGCATATCTGTCCAGTCGTGCTGAAAGATGCGAAGAGCTTTTGCCTGTATCTCATTATGTTGCGCTGCAAACGTTGCATTAGGGAATTGGGCAATCAAATGCTGTACCTGCGATTCCCGATCTTGAGTTATAAAACTCAGATGGCAAATGCCTTTACTCGTATTGGCGATCAATATTTCGCCAAATCGTGTCGTGTTTATATGGTAGTCGATTTGTAAGTGTTTGCCTCCGTGCTTGTATTCGGCAGGAGTCATCCCTTCTAGTTGTACAAACATATCGTGCAATCGACTAGTACTTGATAAGCCAGTAGCTTCGCTAGCTTGCCAAAGTGTTGCTTTCTCTTTTCTCAACAATTCTTTCGCATGTGATACGCTGATATACTGTAAAAATCTTTTCGGAGTTGTGCCTGCCCATTCTGCAAAAAGCCGCTGAAAATGAAATGGGCTCAAATGTACTTGCTGTGCAATCTCCTCCAAACTAGGTTGTTTTCCAAAATTATCAGTGATATATGCAATCGCTTTTTCAATCCGTTTGTAATTGACGGCGGTCAGGTCTTCCATGTCCTTATTGTATGTATATTTCAAAGGTCGGAAAGATAGCACGTAAATAAAATCCGAAATTTGCTGAATTCCAAACACAATCCCTAATTTTGCATTGAATTACATACTACGTTATCCATTCCTGTCAATAATTCAATAATAATGAACATAACCACCAAGCTCTACCGCTTCATCGATCAGCTCAACAAATGGCGTATGCAAAAAATTTCTAATAGAAATTTTTTGATTCTGGTGGCCTTATTGGTTGGTATTGTAGGAGGCTTGGCAGCGGCGCTGCTGAAAGGCATGACGCACGGCATCGCAGCATTTTTGCAAGATGAAGTGCGCTCCCAATATAAATATTATTTGTACCTGCTTTTTCCTTTAGTAGGTATTCTACTAAGTGTAGTGTATGTGCGCCGATTTATCCGCAAAAAAGAATTGGGCCACGGGATGACACCTATAATGTATGCGATATCGCGCAACTCCAGCAAGATTGAACCTCATAATATCTACTCACAGATTGTTACGAGTGCCATTACAGTTGGTTTCGGAGGGTCATCAGGACTCGAAGCGCCTATTGCATATTCTGGAGCAGCGATTGGCTCAAACATGGGGCGCTTCTTTGGTCTGAGCTATCGCGAAGTTACATTGTTGCTAGCTTGCGGTGCTGCTGCTGGTATTTCTGGAGCTTTTAATAGTCCGGTTGCAGGTATGATTTTTGCTATCGAAATCCTACTACCTGAGTTTTCCATTCCGGTATTTATCCCTTTATTGATTTCTACAGCTACAGCAGCCGTTATTTCTAGATCCATTTATAGCGAGCCATTATTCCATTTAGTCACCGACGATTGGGTGTTTAGTGCTTTGTTTTTCTATATCTTACTTGCCTTTATTGTAGGAGGTTTTTCGATCTATTTTGCCAAGCTTGCCGGTTGGTTACGTATGCAATACAATAAGGTGCACAATCCATATCGCAAGGTTTGGATTAGCGGTATCAGTTTGGGAATACTTATTTTTATCTTCCCTGCCCTCTATGGTGAAGGCTATTTGGCAATCCAACAAATTCTTGATGGTAACCATATGGCCATGTTGCAGAATAGCATATTTGCCGACTACAGTCAGACCGGTATTATGGTCGTGATATTTGCCCTATGTACGGTGTTTGCCAAAACATTTGCCGCACTAATCACATTGAATGGTGGTGGTAATGGTGGCGTTTTTGGTCCGAGCCTAGTGGTTGGTGGTTTGTTGGGATTTGCTTTTTCGTACGGTCTGAATCTCACAGGAGTGGTAGATCTTAATATTGCGAATTTCACTGTGGCAGGCATGGCAGGAGCTCTTGCAGGTATGATGCATGCGCCATTAACCGCTATATTCTTGATCGCCGAAATCACCGGTGGCTATGCATTGATGGTACCTTTGATGTTAGTTACGGCAATAGCTTATTTTATAAATCGAGTAACCTTAAAGCATTCCATATATACCAAAGGATTGGCTGAGCAAGGCGATTTGATAAGCCACGAGGATAAAGATCGTACCGTGTTGAGTATGATGAAGCTACGCTATGTACTGGAGAATAATTTTACCATCTTGCGGCCTGATGAGTTTCCGCAAGAGCGGAGTCATGATATTATTCATACTAAACGTAATATCTTTCCGGTGGTGGATTTTGAAAGTAAGTTTTTGGGAGTTATCTATAGCGAACGCTTACTAGAAATTCTACTCGGCGAACATCCAGAAGGTTTGAAAAAAACTATGGCTGAGCTGGCAGAAAAACCGATCGATACCGTTTCTCTTGATGCAAATATGGAGCTCGTGATGCAGAAGATGAATCGTGAAGATGTGTGGATTTTGCCCGTATTAGATGAAAACGGCTACTATCAAGGTTTTGTTTCCAAATCCGCCGTGTTTAATAAATACCGAGCTTATTAGTACGGCAAGCATCCTATTTTGATCGCTAAGATCATAATCTCGCGTGTCGCTGATATGGCGGCACTACGGCTTATGGATCAAATCACGAGAAATGCTGATTAAGCTTTTGAGGGATTTTGTGTATACTGTAATCCTTTGGGATAATGTTTAGCAAGCGCTTCTTTCCAACTAATTCCTGTTAGATTGTCTTTTTTACTTGTACCAACTCCTGCTACGTGAGACCAAATACCATACGTAGTAGCCGGATTATAATCCAAGAGGTATTCTTCAAAAAAAGCAGCGCTTTCTAGCCAAGAGCAGTTAGTTTCTTGTATCAGATAAAGGGATAAAACCGTGCGCGCTTCTGAAGGAAGGTTTCCCGTGCTTTTTAAGATGTCGATCGTTTCATCTATAAAAGACTCGCCGGTATGGCCCGACTTCCAGTCTGCTTCATCTAACACGTTTGCTCGTTCTGGAGTTGTCGTGCCATGATGACCCGATAGTTTGAAGTATACATTAGGATACTTTTTGAGCATAAAGCGAAAGTAATCGCGCCAAAAAAGACGAGCAGTTCTTCGCTCCAAACGCTTTTTGTTAGTTGGCGTCATTGCCGCATGCAAACGATGATAAACAAGTATGGGCGATAGCACGCCAGTAGCCATATAAGGTGATATCAACGTGAAATCATGAAATCCTTTATATGCATCTTCTAAAATCATCTCCAGATTTTTGAGGCCATTCTGCTCACCACCAATTAACTTCTTGCCCGCAATGGAATCAACTTCTTGCTCTGAAAACCCTAAAGTTGCAAGCGAGGGAATTTCTGTAGATTCTAAATGATTTGGAATAAGAATTTGATCAATCGCAGGTAGCACCGGTCTTACTTGGCTCTCGCGCTCCACCTTTTTTTGAACAGCGTAAATGATTCTGGTATATCTCGTATCGGAAAAGGAAGATCTTCCTTATGATACATTGTATGCCCAATAAAATGCTTCAGATTGATGCGGCAAGATTGCCATAAAGCAGATTCTACTTTTTCGGAAATTTGTGTCTCGCGTTGAGCGACTTCACGATGATGATAAACTTCATCTGCGTCATACTTTACTGCCAAACGGGGTATAATCTCTTCAGGATATCCATAGTAAGTTAAAAGATCTCCTCCCAAATCGCGTAAGCTCTCTTTAAAAGATTGTACTGTTTCAAGGATAAATTGTGCACGCAAAGCACCCGTGTTTTTACCACCATATTTGTTGGTATTATAGTAGCGGGGATCGAAGCAATATACTGGAATTACTAAATCAGCTTTTTGGACTGCCTCGAGTAGAATCTCATTGTCGTGTAAGCGCAAATCATTCCTGAACCAAACAAGAACAACCTTCTTTTTATCCATAAATTGTGTGAATCTTACTTATTACAAATATAAGTTTTAAAGAGCGCAATAGGGCAATAGGTCTTATATTTGACACGATTAAGACATTGTACAACACGTATAAAATCGGGAACGAGACCGTAATAAAACAAAACATCAAACGTGGGTGTTCTAATCTTGAAAATAATTCTACTTATAAGTTCTTCGAGAACTAAAAAATAAATTCAGAGTATGAGTATGCTTATTAGCGGACTTAATAGCTATTTGGGGAGGCGAGCGGCGAGTAATTTAGCTTCAGACGAATTTCAGGTATTTGGGCTGATTAGAGACGTAAAGCTGTTTGAGGCAACTGGTTTTGAGCCTGTAACAGCTAATTTGCTGTCGGTCGATTTATTGAGGAAAGAGCATGCTTATATGGATTGTGCAGTGAACGATTTTGAGGTAGGGATTTGTTTTGCACCCTCAACCAACCTTGATGATCAAGTAAGTTTGCAGGTTGAACTTACCAGAATCAAAAATTTCATCACTCTACTACAAACTAACAAATGTAACCGTGTTATATACTTTGCTCGCTTGGTAGACCAAAATTATATCAGATACATCCAACAGTTATTTATCGAGTATGCTATCGACTACACAATTGTCATCGCTAATATTGCCTTAGGAAAACACAGCCTTGCTGATCGCTATTTCCGACAACTTATGTCCGAAAAATATGTGTGGTACGATGAGGCTATGGCTAATGTAGAGTTTAGACCCATAGCTGCGCTTGATGTGCTTCGGTGGATTCGTTCGATCAGCTGGAAGACTGAGTTCATCAATCAGATACTCGAGTTGGGTGGTGTGCAGAAGATGAGCGTTAAAGAGCTATTTCGATTGTATAAAAGCCTCAATAAGGTGAATAACGTCGCGTCGCTGTGCCTCACTTTTTATACAACTTGTTTTTTCAGCGTAAAAGAAAATTACATAAAGAGGATCACTTCGAAATCAAACGAATGTTTCGTTATGAATATCCTCTTGATAATTCAGCTTGGGCCAAACGTGTTTCCTTTTCCTTCACACCAATCGAAGAAGTCATATTGTATGACCAGTAAATCGCCAAAAACTTTAATAGGTATTTTTTAGCGTTTTAATAAAAAGACGGTGTTTATACTGTTACTTTTGTGTTAGCTACATAGAATATGATATGGGATACAAAAGTTTAGCCGATTGCGTTGCAGATCTAGAACAGCATGGTCATCTTATTAGAATAAAAGAAGAGGTAGATCCTTACCTAGAGATGGCTGCGATACATATGCGGGTGTATGATGCTGCTGGACCAGCAATCTTTTTTGAGCGTATTAAGGGAAGTCAATTTCCGGCAGTTTCAAACTTGTTCGGTACGCTAGATAGATCGAAGTTTATGTTCCGCGACTCACTAGCCAATGTAAAAAAGCTAGTAGACGTCAAAATGGATCCCATGTCGGTAGTAAAAAAACCATTTTACTACGCAGGTTCGGCAATGACTGCTCTTGGTGCATTACCTTGGAAGAAGAAAAGTGGTGCTCCAATTCTTCACGGGCGTACTACGATTTCTGCTTTGCCCCAAATTGTCAACTGGCCGATGGACGGCGGTGCATTCGTCACAATGCCTCAGGTCTATACAGAAGATGCAGATCGTCCTGGAATCATGAATGCCAATTTGGGCATGTATCGTATTCAGCTTTCTGGCAATGAGTATATTCCCGATGAAGAGATTGGTTTACATTATCAATTGCATCGTGGAATAGGAGTGCATCAAGCTAAAGCTAATGCGTTAGGTAAGCCATTGAAAGTTTCGATTTTTGTAGGTGGCCCGCCATCTCACCCACTTTCTGCCGTGATGCCGCTGCCAGAAGGTTTGTCTGAAACGATCTTTGCTGGCGCATTGGGCAACAGAAGATTTAGATATTTCTATGATGAAGAAGGTTTTTGCCTTTCGGCAGATGCCGACTTTGTAATTACTGGCACCGTATATCCTAATGAGAATAAGCCCGAAGGCCCTTTTGGTGATCATATTGGCTATTATTCGCTAACGCATCCATTTCCGCTGATGAAAGTACATCGGGTGTATCACCGCAAAAATGCGATCTGGTCTTTTACCGTGGTGGGCAGACCGCCACAAGAAGATACCAGTTTTGGTGCGCTAATTCACGAAATAACAGGAGCGGCGATTCCGATGGAGATCAATGGTTTACATGCAGTACATGCTGTTGACGCTGCTGGTGTGCATCCACTGCTGTTCGCTATAGGTAGCGAAAGATATACACCTTATCAGAAAGTGGACCGTCCGCAGGAACTTTTGACGATCGCCAATCAGATATTGGGTAAGAATCAATTGAGTCTAGCAAAATACTTGTTTATTTCTTCTTTTGAGGACAATCCAAAGCTTGATATTCATGATGTGGTAGGCTATCTCAGTCATATTCTCGAGCGAATAGAGTGGGATAGAGATGTGCATTTTCAGACCAATACGACAATAGATACCTTGGATTACTCTGGTGACGGATTGAATGCCGGGTCGAAGGTAGTTTTTGCTGCTGTCGGGTCACCCAAATATACATTGGCGACAGAAATACCTGTGGGTTTAGATTTTCAGCGACCTTTTGGCTCCGCAAAAATGGCTTTGCCTGGCGTGGTAGTGGTAGATGGAAGTGTTTTTGAAAGCTATGAGTCGGAGCAGCAGAAAATCGATGTCTGGAGTAATTCGATTGCCGTAGATCGGTTAAGCGGAATTAGGTTGATCGTTATAGCTGACGATGCTGAATTTGCTGCAGCATCACCAGCTAATTTTGTATGGGTCACCTTCACACGGAGCAACCCATCACATGACATTTATGGAGTAGATGCTTCCGTCAGATTCAAACACTGGGGGTGTAATGGTCCGTTAATCATCGATGCACGTACAAAACCTCATCATGCGCCAGCATTGATCAAAGATCCAGCCGTAGAAAGGCGCATAGATCAATTAGGTACAAGAGGAGGGCCGCTTCACGGTATTATTTAATGTTTGTTTCAAGTATTTTCAAAATTTAATACGATCGTATTAATCACTTTGTCTTTATGTTGTAAATAATTCAACAAAACATTAAAAACATTATGAATTTAGTTTTTTAATCTGTTTCTTTGTTATATAGTATTGATAGAAGATTCAATTCGATTAAAATTTAAGATTGTATGTGCGGGATTATTGCAGCATTTGACATAAAAAAAAACAGAAGAATCGCTAAGGCCTCAAGTCTTAGAAATGTCTAAACGTATACGCCATAGAGGACCAGATTGGTCAGGCATATTTAGCTCTGCTAAAGCGCTTTTGGCGCATGAGCGGTTAGCGATCGTAGATCCGCAGTCGGGGAGCCAGCCTTTATATAGCGAAGACAAACAAGTGGTTTTAGCTGTAAATGGCGAGATCTACAATCATCGTGAACTTCGTGCGACATTACCTGATTATCCATTTGCGACACAATCCGATTCGGAAGTAATACTCGCCTTGTATTTAAAGCATGGAGCTTCGTTCATTGCCGATTTAAATGGGATTTTTGGTTTTGCATTATACGACGCACGCAACGATAGTTTTTTAGTTGCTCGTGATCATATGGGTATCATACCATTGTATTACGGATATGACGAGGACGAACAATTGTTTGTTGCCTCAGAGTTGAAATCATTAGAAGGTTTTTGTACCCGCATAGAGCAATTTCCTCCGGGGCATTACATCCATAGCGCGGAAGGGCTTACTCCGAAAAAATGGTACAGCAAGGACTGGGAATCGTACGATGCGGTAAAGGAAAGTGATACTGATATCCAGGATCTGAAGCAAGCTTTGGAAGATGCAGTGCATCGCCAATTAATGTCTGATGTTCCTTATGGTGTATTGCTTTCTGGAGGATTGGATTCGTCGGTAATTGCGGCGATCACGAAAAAATATGCTTCTAAACGCGTAGAATCGGATGATGCAGAAGAGGCATGGTATCCTCGTTTGCACTCTTTTGCGGTAGGATTAAAAGGCGCGCCGGATTTAATTGCAGCGAAGAAAGCCGCTGATCATATAGGCACGATTCACCATGAAATTAATTTCACTATTCAAGAAGGTTTAGATGCAGTTCGAGATGTGATTTATCACCTAGAAACGTACGACGTAACGACCATTAGAGCGTCAACGCCGATGTATCTCTTGGCGCGTGTCATCAAGTCAATGGGAATCAAAATGGTGCTTTCTGGAGAAGGTTCTGATGAGCTATTTGGTGGATACTTGTATTTTCACAAAGCTCCAAATGCCCAAGAATTTCACGAAGAAACTGTTCGTAAACTAAAAAAATTGTATCTGTACGACTGTCTGCGTGCGAATAAGTCGCTTGCTGCATGGGGCGTAGAGGGTCGCGTACCGTTCTTAGATAAAGAATTCATGGACGTAGCGATGCGTATCAATCCAGCGGACAAAATGATCAAAGATGGTCGTATGGAAAAATGGGTAGTGCGTAAAGCTTTTGAAGATTATTTGCCAGAAAGTATTGCTTGGCGGCAAAAAGAGCAATTCTCGGATGGCGTAGGCTATAGT
This sequence comes from Sphingobacterium populi, assembly GCF_001586775.1. Lineage (GTDB taxonomy): Bacteria > Bacteroidota > Bacteroidia > Sphingobacteriales > Sphingobacteriaceae > Sphingobacterium > Sphingobacterium populi. The sequence goes on from NZ_LQXS01000002.1 coordinate 267,329, forward strand.
TGGATTGATACATTAAAGGCACAGGCAGAAGCAAAGGTAAGTGACGTTGCATTTGAGCAGGCGGCACAGCGTTTCCCTCTCAATACGCCAAAGAATAAAGAAGAGTTCTATTACCGCACGATCTTTGAATCCCATTTTCCATCTGAAGCAGCAGCGAGTACTGTGCCATCTGTAAAATCAGTGGCTTGTAGCACGCCGGAGGCATTGGCATGGGACGCATCATTTCAAAATGTTAACGATCCATCAGGTCGCGCAGTAGCTAATGTGCATAACGATAGCTATGCAAAAACTCCAGAGCAAGTTGTTTAGCTAAGTACAGCACACAGCTAATAAAAAAGACAAGCATCCAATTGGATGCTTGTCTTTTTTATTAAGAATAAATCTATAATTTAATAACAGTATTTAAATTTAAAAATTATTTACCCTAATTAGTAAATATAGTTAAAATAATTTCTATATTTGAAAATGATTGAAGAATCAGAGAAGATTATAGACCATTATTTAGCTAATAACAAAATAGCTGCTACACTCGAGTCAGAAGATTTAGCGTTATTAAAAAAAATGTTATATGGTTTTGTAAAAGTAAAAGGGGATCTGATATCAACCAGTACACTTTTAGCCTACTGTTCACAGGTGTTGACCAGTAAGAAAAGCTTCACGCGCGATTTGGCGAAAGTGTGTAACAAAGCTTTGGAAATAATTCTTGAAAAAAGTTGAATAGTGCCAGATCAATCTTTTTGAAAAGATTAATAAAAAAGGCGATACGGGGAGTATCGCCTATAATCACACTAACTATTAATAAAAACCCTATGGAACTAGGTGTTTTTCGAATCTAAAAGGCTATACAAAAAGCGGCGCAAAGCTTCGCGCTTATTAGCTCAACTTTTCGTTTAGCGATATATAAAGATAAATAGTATTGCTATATTATACAATAGGAATGAGAAAAAAACCCCAATATTTAGCTTAAATAATACAACTAATTGATTTTAAGCTTTTTAATTTTTTTATTAACATGTTTTTTAGGGAAATTATCTTGTTCTTTGCGCTGTTTTCCAGTTTAGGTAGCTATCCCAAGCCGCTTTATCAGTTCTAAATGTGAAAATATCTGTAATGTCTTGTGTAGCAGCCACGAGCCTAAATTTAATCTCCTTATCAGGATTATCCGCAGCAAGTACGTGTGTCGGCATAAACATCGCATGATCTGCCGTTAGATCTTTTCCAGACTTTGGTCTTATAAGATAGTAGATCGATATGATTTGGCTGTCATTGAATGATGACTTTTCAAAAAAATCTGTCGTATACAAGTGCTGCACGATGTCAATCTCCAGATTGCATTCTTCCAAATACTCTCTCTTCAATGCATCAAGCAAGCCTTCTCCATATTCTAATCCGCCACCTGGAAATTTAGTAAAACAAAAGTTTCCGACTTGCTCATCGCTTACAAGTACCTCGTTTTCTTGATTTATTAATATTCCATAAACCCTTACATTAAATAAATACATGTATTTAAAATTTCGTATTTAAAGATATTATTAGATTTGTTCGAAGCCAGATTCTACACTGAGCTCGTCTACTCCAGCGATAGAATAGTGCCTTGGTAAAAACCACGAGATCGTATTCATTACTTGCACATATGCATTTTGAGTGGCAAACATCTTTGGTGTAATATTAAATATAAGATCCTGAGTCATCAGCTCTTCGTTCTCATAATTACGAGCAATTAGCATTACTTTTCCATTACTTATGCCCGTATATTCCAAAAATGATCTAATATGCATGCGGGATTGGGTAGGCAAAATATCTTCCGAAGGTTGCCCAACCAGTACGCTTTCATCTTTAGGAAGTACAAAATCTTTGCCGTGCTCGGAGAAAGCACTATCATCCGTATAAAATTCATTGTTGAGCTTCAGATTAAGAAGATCTCCATGAGAAAATATCCAATCAGGCTGATCCTTATGTGCATTAATCACTAGACCAAATCCGTTGGCCAATATCGTATCCAATTCATTGCGAATCACAAAAGCTCTAAAGTTCTTTTCGGCATCAACTGTATGCGCATTCATGTACGCAAAGCTATCATTGGCAACCGCTACCTCAGGCTCCGCCAACTGCAGATTGCACTCATCGATATTATCTAAAAAATCTGCCACCCATTTCGGATCCCGACTAGCCAAAGGAATGTCTAGTAGATGTTGCAGATTGATCGTCTTTTCCAAGTTACCCATCGAACCGGAAGAATGTTTATTGGCATCAAAAAAGTGTATCGTACTCATATTGCTTCAAAGATGCTAAAAGTAATGAATCTTTGCGGAATTTCGTTTCAAGTATGTCAATATGGCTGTTTTTTATTAGAGTAACGTGATAAGAACGATATAAAATTTTACTATTTTTGTTAGAAACCATATTAAATAATGTCTAATACGAACGCGACCCACACCGTAGATTTTGATTCATCAAAGCTCAGTTTCGAAGAGTTTCGTGATCTGATAATTAGTGATTACAGGCTAGCTGTAGAGAGCCGGCAGGTAAGTTTATTAGGGCGAAAGGAGGTGCTTACTGGTAAAGCGAAGTTCGGAATATTTGGAGATGGCAAAGAATTAGCTCAAATCGCTTTATCTAAAGTTTTTCAAGATGGTGACTGGCGTTCGGGTTATTATCGCGATCAAACGATGGCCTTTGCCTTAGGTTTTACAGATATTTATCAATTTTTTAGTCAATTATACGCAACGCCTGATTTAGATATCGAGCCAGCTTCTGGTGGTAGGCAGATGAACTGCCACTTCTCGACTCAGCTGCTAGACGAACAAGGACAATGGTTGAATCAGACACAGCAAAAAAATTCGGCTTCAGATATTTCTACAACAGGAGGCCAAATGGCGCGTTCTGTCGGTTTGGGCTTAGCATCCAAACATTATAGAGATAATGATGCACTGAGCTATTTGAAGTATTTCTCAAATAATGGAAATGAGGTTGTGTTTTGTAATATAGGCAATGCCTCTACCTCAGAAGGGGTTTTTTGGGAAACAATTAATGCTGTTGGCGTTAAGCAACTGCCGATAGTCGTATCTATTTGGGATGATGGTTATGGAATTTCCGTTCCAAATGATGTACAGACTACTAAGTCAGATATTTCTCAAGTACTTAAAGGGTTTCAAAGGGATGAATATGGTGCGGGCTTTGAAATTTTTAAAGTAGGTGGTTGGGACTATCCGGGCCTCTGCGAAGTTTATAAAAAAGCTGCCGATTTGGCAAGAGAAAAACATCAACCATGCATCGTACATGTATGTGAGATGACGCAACCGCAAGGGCATTCGACCTCAGGTTCGCATGAGCGTTACAAGACTGGCGACCGCTTGAAATGGGAGGAAGAATACGATTGTAACTTAAAAATGCGTAACTGGATCATGGAGTCTGGAATCGCAACAGAAGACACACTCGTAAGTATCGAAAAGGAGAGTAAAGAAAAAGTACGCGCCGAGCAGCGACGGGCGTGGACTGATTACCAAAAGCATTTGCAAAAAGACTTTGATCAAGCAGTCGCGTTGTTGAATAGTATTGATGACGAGCGTGTCGAGATTCCACTCAAGACGCTACAATCCTTAACCGAATACTCATTGCATGAAATTTACGGGAATATACGTCGCGCATTGAGAGAGCTTCGCGGCGAGGTCGTTGAAGGTAAGGAAGCCTTATTAAGTTGGTATCGTCAACAGCAAGAAATTAATAAAGATAGGTACAATGATTTCCTGTTTTCTAATACCAGTCAACAGCCCTCCTTAGTAGATACCATTCAACCGAGTTACGAAAGCGAATCTCCCGTCGTAGATGGGAGAGAAGTGCTTAATGCCTGTTTTCGTGAGCATTTTGCCAAAGATGATAGATTGATAGCTTTCGGAGAAGATGTTGGTAAAATCGGAGATGTTAATCAAGGATTTGCCGGCCTGCAAGAGCAGTTTGGTGTAGATCGAATTTTCGATACCGGTATACGTGAATCTACTATTATAGGAAAGGGTATTGGTCTGGCTTTGCGTGGCCTTCGGCCAATTGCAGAGATTCAGTATTTAGACTATTTGCTTTACGCTTTACCCGTACTGAGCGATGATCTTGCAAGTCTTAGTTATCGCACCAAAGGTAGACAAAAGGCTCCACTAATCATACGCACTCGTGGTCATCGACTAGAAGGCGTATGGCATTCTGGCTCGCCAATGTCTGTACTACTGGGAGCTTTAAGAGGTATACACATCTGCGTGCCACGCAATATGACACAAGCGGCAGGTATGTATAATATGTTGCTAAAGTCTGACGAGCCAGCCTTGGTTGTAGAGTGTTTGAATGGCTATCGATTGAAAGAGAAGATGCCACAAAACGTTAGTGATTTTACCGTTCCTCTGGGTGTGGCAGAAGTGGTACGCGAAGGCCATGATATCACCGTGGTATCATACGGTTCTACTTTAAGAATTGTGCAAGAAGCTTCGTTAGAATTAGATAAGTTAGGTATCTCTTTGGAGATTATTGATGCCCAATATTTAATTCCCTTTGATCGTGATAAGATTTGCGCTAATTCGCTACAAAAGACCAATAAATTATTAGTGGTAGATGAAGACTTTCCAGGCGGTGCTTCAGCTTACCTATTAAATAAAATTCTGGAAGATCAAAAAGGTTATTACTCATTAGATAGCCAACCTCGTACTTTGACGGCAAAGGCACACCGTCCTCCGTATGGCTCCGATGGTGATTATTTTACCAAACCTTCTGTAGATGATGTTATTGAAATGGTATATGCGATGATTAGTGAAACTAATCCTCAAAAGTATCCAGCTATTTTTTAAAGGTTGAATACGGGTCTTTAATGGTTTCACAAAAGTTGAAAAGGACAGTCCCTAGACTGTTCTTTTTCAACTTTTCATCTAGCGTTACTACTAGCGATCGATTGCTGCGTATTAAATAGCGAGGCAGCGCCTATAATGGCAGCGTGTTCTTGATATTTGCCAAGCTCAATATTATACTGCGCTATAGCTGATCTTTGGCTAGCGCAAATCTTATTCCATGCCTTCGTGATATTGCCTCCAATGATAAAATCTGTAGCTCCGTGTTGGCTGCTGAAATAAGCGAGAAAGTCGAGTAAATGCTTAACGTATTCGTCCAATAGAATTGCGGTCTCGCGAAGCTCTCCATGTTCTTCGAGGATTTCCTTCAAACCGGGCTTAGTTAGCCCAGTCAGTTCGTTAAAACGTTTAGTAAACCATCTTGTGACCAGAAATTCTTCAAATATCGTATCTCGAAATGGGGCTTCCCATAGAGCCGCATCAAATGCTTTTTGACCATTACTCCAGACGGCACTTCCCAGCCCTGTACCTAAGGTTATGCCCAAGATCTTGTCTTTGTAATCTAAACCTTGCGCAAATATCTCGCCCTGTAAGAATGCGGCAGCATCATTGATATAGGAGATTTTTTTTATCGGTAGTCCAACCAAATTTTCTATGATTGGCTGCGTGACCACCATTTGATATAAACTATCATACTTGGTTTGACCTATCATTAAAGAGCGGCCTTCTTCGTAGTCGAATGGACCGGGCATGGCAATGCCTATTTCGTTGATTTCTTTTTTACTGTTGTTTATGCAGGCGTGCATACAGTCTGTCCAACTCAATAAAATCGATTTAGCATCTGTAGATGAGTCAACGTGTTGCCGCGTAATTGTATCCGATAGTATAAGCCAAGTTTCGGTATCTACAATAGCAGAAGTTATGTGCGTTCCGCCAATATCACAGGCTAGAACAAAGCGATTATCGCGCATTAGTTTGGTATTTTAATAAATGATCGGCAATCACCAAGGCAGCCATTGCTTCGACAATGATGACGGCACGTGGCACCACACAAGGATCATGTCGGCCCTTGCCTGAAATAGTTGTTTCGCTACCCTTATCATCGATCGTATGTTGATCACGCATAATGGTAGCAACTGGTTTGAAAGCGGTACGAAACATAACGTCCATCCCGTTGGAAAGCCCGCCTTGTATGCCTCCCGAAAAATTGGTTTTAGTACGCGCAGGTCTGCCTTCTTCTGCTACAAAGATGTCGTTATGTTCTGATCCCAACATTTCTGAACCAGCAAAACCCGATCCGTATTCGAAGCCATGTACAGCATTGATACTTAACATAGCTTTACCCAGATCAGCATGTAACTTATCGAATACTGGCTCGCCCAGCCCGACTGGCAATCCGCGGATAACTGTAGATATTCTTCCACCAACAGTATCGCCATTTTTGCGAACCTGATCAATGAATTCGATCATTTCGGCGGCAGTTGCCGGATCAGCACATCGTACAATATTGTTTTCGCGAAGTTTTAGCAATTCTGCGAGGTCAGATACGTCCACATTTGGAGCTTCCAGCTGCCCTACGCCAGAAACATGAGCAAAAATCTCTATGCCATGTTTTTTTAGAAATAATTTGGCAATCGCACCTGCTGCTACTCTGGCAGCGGTTTCGCGCGCGGAAGAACGCCCACCTCCTCGATAATCACGAATACCATATTTCACTTGATAGGTGTAATCGGCGTGCGATGGACGAAACTTATCTTTGATATGAGAATAATCCTTGGATCGTTGATCTTCGTTTGGAATATTGATCGCAATCGGAGTACCGGTAGATTTTCCTTCGAACACACCAGATAAGATGTGAGCTATGTCGCTTTCCTTACGCTGCGTCGTGATCTTTGATTGCCCAGGTTTGCGTTTGTCTAACTCCGCCTGAATGAATTCTTCATCAATATCAATCTGCGACGGGCATCCGTCTATGATCACGCCAATAGCCTTTCCGTGAGATTCACCATACGTCGTGATACGGAACAGATCGCCAAAAGAATTTCCTGCCATAGTTAAGTTTAGGTTGTAAATATATCAATTCGGCATCAAAAGTGAAATTTTTGATGCCGAATTATTTGTAATTATGTGATCGTGATCGTTGAATCGATCACTAAACTAAGTTGAATTGCTGATCTTGTAAATGTTGCCAAAAGTCAGGGTAAGACTTGTTGACTACCGCAGGGTCATTTATGCTAACTAGCGGGAAATGAAGCGCAAGCGGCGCAAATGCCATAGCCATCCGATGGTCTTCGTAGGTGTCGATCACCAGCTCTTCAGGTACAAAATATGCCGTAGTATCGAGCGTGTACGTGCCGCTGTTCTCATGAAGTTTACAGCCAAATTTGCCGATTTCGTTTTGTAGTGCCGCGATGCGATCCGTCTCTTTGATCTTAAGGGTTTCTAATCCGGTTAAAGTCGTCGGGATCTTTAGTGCTGCCGCAATGACAATAATAGTCTGAGCCAAATCTGGGCATTCTTTTAAATCTAAGAATACTGGTTTGCTAGTAGGGGCACCTTTCTGCAATGCAATACCATCTTCTCCAAAAGTAGTATGCACGCCAAAATGTGTCATAATATTAGCAATGGCAATGTCTCCCTGCAAGCTGCTTTTCTTTAAGCCAGGCAAAAACAAGGAAGCTTCTTGGGCCAAAGCAACGATCGCGTACCAATAGGATGCCGCACTCCAATCGGGCTCTATATACAAGGTTGCTTCTCCAAATGATTGCGCTGGAATACTAATCTTTTGTTGATTCCATTGATATTCTATTCCTGCTTCGCGTAGCATATCAAGCGTCATGCTCACATATGGTTTGGAAGTTAGCTCGCCCTCAATTTGAAGGTTTAGTCCTTGTGGCAGCGCCGGAGCTAACAGTAGCAACGACGAAATGTATTGACTGCTAATATCGCCTGCGATGGAAACGGCGTTTTGCGTTTGCTCTAATGGGCCTTCGATATGCAGTGGAGGATAACCTTCTTGCTTTGCATAGCCGATCTTAGCGCCGATAGATAGTAAAGCATCTACCAAAAGTTTGATTGGCCGCTCTTGCATTCGAGCACTTCCGGTCAGTTCAAATGATCCGTTCGATAAACTTAAAAATGATGTTAAGAATCGCATCGCTGTTCCCGCAGGGCCGATATCGATTTTCGCCCGATCATTATTAGAAGACGCTTCGCTTGCAATAGCAAGGGCTTCGCCCATCGTAACCGTATCAGCCGCTTCCGAAAGATTGGCTACGCTAACGCTGCCTTTGCTGAGCGCCTGAATGATAAGGGCGCGGTTGCTCTCGGATTTTGAACCCGTGAGCACTACCGTTCCGCTTATAGTCTTATTAGCATGCGATAAGGAGACTTTTTTAAGTTCGCTCATTATGCTTCTGCAATCGTTTTGCTATTCATTACCTCATTCTGTTTACGAATAGATTCGTTATGCAATAACTCTAAGTATTTCACCGCGAAGTCTTCGCCGATATTCAACGCTTTGGCTAATTGTACGCGTTTCTGTACGATTTCGTCCCAACGGTTAACTTGTAAGATGGTTACATTGTTGTCACGTTTGTATTCGCCGATTTTCTCTGCAATTTTCATGCGATCGCCTATCATTTTGATGATATCATTGTCAAGTTTATCAATGTTTTGACGTAGTTCCGATAGTTTATCTTCGAAAGCAGGGTTGTTGGATTCCGCTTGGCGTACTGCAATATTGCTCAGCATATCAGCTAGTGCACTTGGTGTGAGTTGTTGTTTGGCATCTGTCCAAGCTACTGAAGGGTCGATATGAGATTCTATAATTAATCCTTGCATATCCATATCTAACGCTTTTTGTGAGATATATGGAAGCAATTCACGGTTTCCACAGATGTGGCTTGGGTCGTTGATAATCGGTAATTCTGGTGCAATGGTTTTCAACTGAATTGCAATATCCCACATTGGTTCGTTACGGAAAGCGGTTTTCTCGAAAGAGGAGAACCCGCGGTGGATTGCTGCCAGTTTTTTGATGCCGGCACGGTTTACACGCTCCAAGGCACCAATCCATAACGATAAATCTGGGTTTACTGGGTTTTTCACGATCACGGGAACATCTACGCCTTGCAAAGCATCGGCAATTTCTTGTACCGTGAATGGGTTAGCGGTAGAACGTGCGCCAATCCAAAGCACATCTACTCCTGCTGCCAACGCTTCTTCCACGTGTTTTGCAGTTGCAACTTCGGTAGCCGTCGGCAATCCAGTCTCTGCTTTTGCTCTTTTCAACCACTCTAATCCAACGCTTCCGATTCCTTCAAATTCTCCTGGACGAGTACGTGGTTTCCAAATTCCGGCACGTAATACATGCACTTTTCCGGTATTCGCCAATAGGTGAGCTGTTGATACCACTTGTTCTTCAGTTTCGGCACTGCAAGGTCCTGCAATTACCAAAGGCTTGTCGCCCGTATCAATCCATGAACTTAATGGCAAAATGTCTAATGAATGTTTCATTGTATATATGTTTTTATTTTTTCTGATAAAAAGTTAAACGCGTTCGTTTTTAATGTATTCGCCCATGATGTTAAAATTCACCGAGTGCTTCAATACTTTACGGATTGCAGCGTCATAATCCGATTGTTTCTTCCATTCTACATCTACGTAGAAGTCGTACTCATTGCGTTTGCCTACTACTGGCATAGATTGGATCTTGCTCAGATTTACATTTTGCTCGGCGAAGCATTGCAATATGATCGCTAGCGAGCCTACTGCATTGCCCGTTTGGAATGATAGGGAAGCTTTATTTGCATTCTTCTGTTCAACTACATCGTTAGAAAGAATTAGGAAACGGGTTGCATTTTTTTTATTTGTTTCGATACGGCGCTCGATAATATCAAGTCCGTAAATCTTTGCGGCGGCCTCACCAGCAATAGCTGCGGTATTGGTCAGCTTGTCTGAGACGATAGCTTGTGCGCAGGCTGCTGTATCCATTCCTTCTTTAACTATCCACTCAGGATGTTCGCTCAAAAATTCGTCGCACTGGCGAATAGCGATCGGATGAGATTCTACAAATTTGATATCTTCCAGTTTTGTGCCCGGCAATGCGAGCAAATGCTGCTGAATATGTAAGTGCACTTCGCCTAAGATGTGAAAGCGATAATCGCGCAATAGATTGTAATTCGGGAGAATACTTCCAGCAATAGAATTCTCGATCGCCATTACCACGAAATCTGCTTTGCCCTGCTTCAGTAATTCGCAGGTTCTTTTGAAGGATTCGCATTCCAAGGTTTCGATGTCGTTGCCAAAGTATTTGTAGGCGGCTTCCTCATGAAAAGAGCCTTTCACGCCCTGTATTGCAATCTTTAATTTCTCTGGTTCCATGTAGATGTAATTCAAAAAAAAAGGCCCCGTTTTGCTGCGGGACCTCTGTTTACTTTTTATAGTATGTACACAATAGTATCCCTGTTATTATTCGTGATAATAAAAGAAGCTAAAATACGGTTGTGTATAAAATCTGTTCATTCGTCTCGTTCTGTTTTCAAAAGTAGTTCAAAAATTGATAATTGCAAAATTATTTGACTTTTTTGTTTGAAAGTGTTGTAATATCAATGATAAATTGTGCTGTTTTTTTGCTTTAAAAATCGCTTAAAATAGGTCTTTTTTTGACGGAATTTAGTCATTGAATTTACGTGATTACTTATCTTAAGATTTGTTTAAATTAGTTTAAGGTGTTTTTTTATGTTTTTTTTGTATGATTTTTTAATGTAATAATTAGCCTTATTTTTTGTTAAAAAAATGATGGTTAAAAATGCGTTTTTTAAGCGTCTAAATATTCTTTTTTACTGTGATATATTTTTGTTGTTTTGACCAGAAATATGGTTGTTCAGAGTTTGGAATTTGTTTTTTAGCTTTGCGAAATCATGCATTTTGTATTATTTAGCGTTCTATGTTCTGTTTCGGTTGCCGTCTTACTAAAGTACGCACGTCAGAATGGCTTGGATATTTGGCAAATGATCGTTTGGAATTATCCAGCAGCGGTATGTCTTACCTATTTCATTTTTCAACCTAGCTTTTCCGGTATCCAGCTATCGTCTCTTCCTTGGGCTATCTACGTAGCTGTCGCGATATTGTTGCCTACATTGTTTATGATTTTATCACAATCTTTACGTCATGCAGGTTTGATACGTACCGAGGTGGCACAGCGGCTATCGCTCGTGATATCCATTCTTGCTGCGGCTTGGTTGTTTCACGAAGAGTTTAGTTTTATTCGTTTAGCAGGAATTGTCGTCGGATTCTTGGCTGTAATTGCATTAATAGGTTGGAGAAAGGGGCAGCAGTCGCGTGGTCAATCACATTATCTATTATTTCCACTGCTTGTATTTGTGGGTTATGGAGCTATTGATATCTTATTTAAGATGGTGGCGCTAGAGCGCAGCGTGCCTTACACTACCTCTATGTTTTTCATATTTTGTGGCGCTATGCTGTTTGCTTTTTGTAAGCTCACTTATGATCGCGCTATGCATAACCGTAGGATATCGAAAAGCGCACTTTTCTTTGGGTTAATCTTGGGTGTGCTCAATTTTGGTAATATCTTATTTTATATGAAAGCACATCAAACTCTTGCCGATAGCCCATCTGTTGTGTTTACCGGGATGAATATTGGCGTGATCGCATTGGGTGCAATAGTAGGCGTGTGGCTATTTAATGAAAAGCTTTCGAAGATGAATATGATAGGGATTGCTCTAGCCATCGTTTCGGTACTGATGATTTCTTATTTGTAATACTAAGCGAAAATCAATTCCCGTCAAGATAACATGATAATACTGAATATGATGACGGGAAAAGATTCGATAGTGTGGCTTCGTTTAATGATTGAAACCTTATTCAAAATAGCGTTCTACAACCTTTCCGCCAAACTATTCCGTTGAACTCTCAATGGTACAAGCCTAGGTGTGGAGCCTCCCTGAACAAATTGCTCATCTGACGATAGTCTGAAGTCCTTGCCAATGAAGTAATTTGCTGCGTCTTTGTCATTCTTGCCATTGTATAGCATCCATGCTACGGATATGCCGGCATATTCGTTTTTACCTAATGGTTCTGTAGGACTCAAATGTGTTGCAGTTGTTGCGGTAGCAGTCCAAGCTGGCACAGATCTAATAAAGTTTCCTTGCAATTGTGGCCATCCCCAAGCAGGTACGACAAGATCTAGTAAACCAGTCAGTAAAAAAGTAGGGGCTTTAGCGGTGGAGCCCAAAGCTAATGGGCCTGGCTGGATTGGAAGTGAGGCAATGATGCGTATATGAGGATCGATTAAGTTCAGCGCTGTCTGACTCAAGCTCGATGTTAATAATGTAGCTCCTCCGCCAGCAGAGTGTCCTGCTATTATCATTTTTGACAAATCTACTTTGTTGTATAAATCTGAAGACGGATCATTGTTCAAATTCGACACTTCTTTAGCTCCAAAAATGTGCATTGTAGGCACCGTGTTTATGAAGTTTCCAGAGTTTACTACTATAAAGCCGTAGCTAGCCCATAAACTTGCTAGTGTGGTGTAATGTCCTTGATCTGATAGGATACCACCTACAAAATTTATGACAGGTAGCTTGTCAAGTGATTTAATATTTGCAGGGTAAAAAACTTCTGTGGAAAACTGGCTGTCGAATCCATAAGGAAATGATGAGCTACAACGTATGCCGGGATCTAATATCCTTATGGTGCCCAGTACTTTAGTGGCTACTCCGACTAATTGTAAACAATCACCTCTAACGGCATTAGTAGATACTGTGTACGGCCCCATTTTTCCATATTCATTATTTGCGTCGCCAGTGGCATTGAATAATAACGATGCGTTAGCATCATCTTCAGTAATCTGAACCGGTGGTAGATCGCCTTTTTTCGAGCACGAAAAAAGAATCAATGTCATTAATAAGATGCTTAAGATTCTCATAATAGTGATTTTAATTAAATGATAAAAAACTCATTATACGTGTTAATTGAAATCAATCTTATGATATTTTTTTTATTTTTTATTATTATTTTTAAGTTAATTCGTTTAATTATATCTCATTCGTGAATTTCTGTTTTATACATATTCTGATTGTAACAAAGTATTTTGTTGTGGTTAAGCCATATCGTGTTTTCTATTGATTTTTGATATAGCTTTTTTAAACACAATGTACCATCCACTTTAATGCCCAACTTATTCATAGTTGACATTAAAGGGGATGGTACATTATTCGATACAAAAAAGATTAAACGCCTACTAGCTTACTATTCAAATGGTATAGATGTGGCTGTTGTTTCTGTTGTTGCTGGTGTAGGTAACAAATTTGCTGGGTTATTTCGCTGAACTCTTATAGGATGAGTAGGAGTTGGAATAATGGACGTGCTTGCTTGAATGAATGCTGGGTCTTGCGTTGCTCTATATGGTGTGCCTACGAAATATCTTGCTGCGTCACGATTGTTTTGTCCTAAGAAACGTATAAATGCCACTGTAATGCCAGCGTAGTCGTTGCGTGCAAGTTCTACAGTTGGAGTAAGATGTGTCGAATTCCTTGTGCAGATATACCATGCTGGACTTCGGGAAATAAGATTGTATTGTGTTAAAAGCCCTTGCAGGTATGGGATAACTGTTAGATCATTTTGGCCAGTTAAGATTAGTGTAGGCGCATCAACGGTCAGGCCTGTAGCATTAAAGCTAGCTTGCATCGGGAAAGAGCCGGCTATGTTAATATTTGGATCAACAGCTCTTAAAAACGGTCTCACGAGCGAAGATGAGATTAATAAGGCTCCACCTCCTCCGGCAGAATGACCTGATACCAAGATTTTGGATAAATCAGCTTTGTTGTATAGCGGGGAGCTAGGATCGTTATTTTCGGCAACAAGTTGCTGTATCCCAGTAAAGTGTAGCGTTGGGCTAAAATTTATAAAATTATTGCTATTCACTACAATGAATCCATAGCTCGTCCAAAGATTGATCAATGCATCATAGTTGGCTGCATTAGAAAGGAGGCCGCCTACGAAGCTAATTACTGGTACATTTTCAAGCGATTGAATATCGGAAGGATAAAATATTTCCGTGATTCTCCTGTCGGCGTAGCGTATGGAAATGCATTATTACATTGTACACCAGGATCTACAATGCCAAGGTAGCCTAAAAAGTTTTGTATTGCACCCAGGCCGCTGCACATATTCCTTTCCACATTGATCGTCGATACACGATGAGGACCTGGTCTATTGTACTCATTATTTGCTATACCAAAGGCAGGATCATTTTTAAAAATACCAGAAAGAATGGCGTTGCTAAGTGACTGATTTGCTCGAGTATCGTTCACAAGATTTTGAAATATTACTCTTAATCCAGGAGGGATCTGAGCTTGGGGAGATTCACTGGTCTCCACTTTCAGAATTTCTTCATTCTTCGAACAAGAAAAAAGAAGTAGGAATGCGAATAAAACACATAATTTTTTCATGGTGGTAAGTTTTGCTATAAAGGTTTACATTCTGTTGATTGTTATAATGATAATCAATTTTATTAAAATAAATAAAATAATAAATTAAAAATATAACTAAAGCAATCAAAACCATCTGAAACATGTATTTTTACATATTTAAAATTCTCAATTGTAATAATTATTTTCTTAAAAAGCTGTTATTTTTTACTGAAGTTATAATAAGGTGTGTAAGATGGAGGTGATATTTTATCGTTATGATGAATAATATTTTTAAAGATATAGGCTTTAGGGTATGTTATTGTTCGTTGGCATTGGTCTTTCTGACTTTGCTGAAAGCATGATTTATCAAATAAGCATAAATCTTTAATGCTACAGATAATGATGGTGCAAGTCACCTGTGTTAGAAAAGAATCTATTAATATCAGATAAGGTTCAATGTGTCGTAAATCTTTATCTGATGTTTTTTATTATGGATGTCCTCGCGTGATGTGGTCTGGAGCAGAAATTTCTTTGTAATAAAAACCTTCTTCCAAGTCAACGTATTTTTTTGTCTTTGGAAGAAGGTTTGTTCATTACTAATACTTCGTGGATTTTTAAAGTCTGCTTGCTAGCGCATTCCGTTGGACAGCAATATTTTGTCTTTTTGTTAATAGTATAGCTTTCTGAGCTAAGCTTTTGTCTTGTACAAATTGGCTATCTTTAGTAAGTTCATATTTCGAACCTACAAAATACTTCGCAGCCGCAGCATCATTTTTAGCCTTGTAAAGTATAAACGCAACGCTAATGCCAGCAAACTCATTTCTTTTCAGTTCTAGGATCGGACTTCCGTGATCCGCTTTACTGGCGCAGGCATACCAAGCTGGCGCATTAGTAATTCGATAAAACTGATTGGTAAGTGGAAAGCTGTATGGCGGCACTGCGATGTCAAGAGATCCAGTCAGTATTAATGTGGGTACATTGACGCCAACTCCACTTGCCGCGAAGCTAGCTTCTAAAGGGAATGAACCTATTAATTTCAGGTCGGCATGAATTTCACTAAGTGCGCCGTCGGGTAATTTCGATATCTCCATGGCGCCCGATCCACCGGCCGAATGTCCGGAAAGTAATGTTCTGGAAAAATCTACCTTGTTATAGAGCGGAGATGCAGGGTCGTTGTTTAAGCGTACAATTTCATGAAGGCCATGCAAATGTACCGACGGTGAGAAGTTCCCAAAATTATTGCTATTTACCACAACGAATCCATAGCTAACCCACAATTTGACTAATGCATCGTAATTACCGTGATTGGATAATAATCCTCCTACAAAGCTGATTACTGGAAGTTTTTCCAACGAGCTAATATTCGTAGGATAGGATACCTCGGTCAATAATCGCTGTTCAAATCCATAGGGAAATGACGAACTGCATCGTATTTCCGGATTTATAAGTTTGAATTTACCAAGAATACGTTGTGCTATCCCTAGTAGTTGGCGGCAATCTCCTTGTACGGCATTTGTAGACACTTTGTACGGTCCTGCTTTCCCGTACTTCTTGTTAGCTGAACCTGTTGCGTTAAAAAGGAGAGTCGCAGCATCTGCCTCATCTTGAGATTCAACCCGTAAAATCTCGTCGTTCTTTGAACAGGAAAAGAGAAATACTGTAAGCAATAAAAGACATAATTTTTTCATAATAATTTAGTTTAGATTAAAAATTTACATAATTAAGAATTTTATATTAAACAATTGTACGCAGCTATTTTTATATATTTTTTATTTTTTTCGTAAAAAGAATATTTTTTTACAAAAAACGCTTTAGCAAGTCAGTTATTATCGTGTTTGCGTGAATAATTATTTTTCGTTGTAACAGAGTAGTTTAATAGTTAATCTTTATCTATGCAGTAAATGCTAAGGGTGCAATTATTTTGACGATAGTTTTAGCGGTACGAAAAGCAGGAAGAACTGATTTTTTCGGTGTGGTCTTTGAATATTAAACCATGATTCTTAGTTGTAATGATGATATTTGTAGCTAGCGACCATGCATACCTGCAGTTAGGCTGCGTGTGCTAGTCCACAATCCTTTTGTTGTATTAAAGAAAAATATATTGAGTTTATTTGAAGATTCATATCGAACGATAAGTAGTGCTGGTGAAGGTGTTTTCAGTGATAGGGGTAGTAAATTTATTGCGTCTGCGTACCCATTTGAAGATGAATCCCAGTTGAAAGAACTGATCGCTGCGCTGAAGCTTTTGCACCCCAAAGCGCGGCATTATTGTTACGGATATCGGCTCACACCAGATCGATCCGTATTTCGCATTAACGATGATGGTGAGCCATCTGGCACCGCTGGAAGACCGATTTTAAATGTGTTACTATCATTGGATTTAACCAATATCCTCGTAGTGGTTGTGCGTTATTTTGGTGGTACGTTACTCGGTGTGCCTGGTCTTATCAATGCGTATAAAAATGCTGCGCAAATCGCATTAGAATCGGTGCCAATTATCGAGAAAACAATTAATGATGTTTACGAAGTGAGATTTCCGTACTTGCAAATGAATGACATTATGCGTATCATTAAGGAAGAGAATATTAGCCTACTACAACAAGAATTCGACAATGACTGCCTCGTGCGTATTTCGATCCGCAAAATACAAGTCAATGCCATTGTTGGCCGATTGGAGAAGGTTGAGCAGACTAGCCTACGTTATCTAAAGACGATATGATTTATGATTCTGAGTTAATACTGAACCAAGATGGCAGCGTTTACCATCTTAATCTTCTCCCAGAAGATATTGCTGATACCATTATTTTTGTAGGCGATCAGGAACGCGTTCCCTTGGTTTCGAAGTATTTTGATGAGATTGAAATTAAAAAAGGTAAGCGTGAGTTTATCACTCATACGGGGTACTTGAGGGGCAAACGCATATCGGTCGTATCAACTGGTATTGGTACCGATAATATCGATATCGTCATTAACGAGATCGACGCATTGTTCAATGTTGATTTACAAACCAAGATGCTGAAGCCAGAAATCAAGTATGTTGATATAATTCGAATTGGTACGAGCGGTTCGGTGCGTAGCGATATTCCAGTGGATCAGATTATTGTTAGTGAGTTTGCGGTTGGGTTCGATTCATTAATGCAGTTTTATAAGAAGCAGTATACCGAGGAGGAAGTGGAAATTCAGAAAATAATGGCTCAAGCATTCGCAGATATGGGGATGAAACCCTATGTAGGCAAAGCCCATACAGCTCTTATAGAAAAATATGCTTACGATCTTTATAAAGGAGTGACGGTGACAGCTCCAGGATTTTATGGCCCTCAAGGTCGAAAGGTGCGTACCCAAACGACAGTTCCTCAGTTTATCGAGCTTGCTGCCAGTCTGGATTTGGTAGGTCGGCACATTACAAATCTGGAAATGGAAACCGCGGGAATCTATGCCTTATCTAATATGTTTGGGCATCGAGCTATCTCTATCAATGCAATATTGGCAAGTCGCGTAAATACGACATTTAGTACGCAGCCACAAGATGTTATTGAACGGGCAATACGATTGGTATTAGATCGTTTTTAACCATTTTAAGTGACTGTTGTCTGCATGGCAGAAGTACTTAAGCTTCGTCAATGCGATCAAAAAATGTTGGTTTGCGCAATTCTAATGCGATTGCTTTCGAGACAGAGCTTCTGAATAGTCTTTCGAAGAAAGATTTTCGTGTTTTGGTGACAAGGATGATGTCAGGATTTCCCTTCTCAATTAAGCTGTTCACCACTTCGGGCACTGTATCCAGATTGACGTCATTCTTAGCAATAGGCGCACAATCAATATCCACTTGTTTGATGATGTCCATTTCCCTGATGTTGAAAGCCCAAGATTCCAGGTGCTCTTGCATCGCATCAACGTCACTTTCTTCCCGATATACATGCGTCAGCGAAAGCTTTTTAGGTTCGCCGATAATCGCAATAAAGGCGCGCAGGGTTTCCAGTTCTTCAGTTTTGAATTTGGTAAGTAAGCTAATGTGTTGAAAAGAAAAGGACGTATAGCCTTCGGGTACGGCTACGACCGGAATTGGTGATTGCGCTGTAATGGCGACTGTTGTGCTACCGTAATAGATCGATTTTCGCGCTGATGCTCCAGTAGCGCCCATTACAATCAATACATAACGCTGCTCAGCGGCTTCTTGCGGCAATTTTTCATCAATTAATCCCCTTTCGCATACAGCCGTAATGACAATTTCTGGATAAGCGTTTGCCAGCTCTGTTTTCAACTCCTGCATCATCACATCTGCCTTCAGTATGTGGCTATCCTCCGGTAGTTCATCTTGATTTGATTCATCAGTAAAATTTGCTGTATTACTGGTGTAAAAGTGCAGCAAATGAACATCATATCCCTTGAGTTTAGCAAGTTGGCAAGCGTAGTGTATGGCGTTACGTGAGTTGGGTGAAAAATCTGTCGGCGCCAGAATTGTATTTCGCATAGTATAGCTTATAGTCGTGTCTTTGTTTTTTAAATATAGGGAATATATTTGATTTGTTGTTCGAAACCTGCCCTTTGAGCATCATTTCCTCGGCAAATTTAAGTAAATTTGCGATTCAAATTTTTAGGCACATTTTTAATGACTAGTAGAGAAATTCGCGAAGCATTCTTGCACTTTTTTAATCAAAAAGGACACCAAATTGTACCATCGGCACCTGTCGTCGTCAAAAATGATCCCACACTGATGTTTACCAATGCAGGTATGAATCAGTTCAAGGAATTGTTTTTAGGAGAGCGCGTGGCCAGCTATTCTCGTGCGACTGATAGTCAGCGCTGCTTGCGCGTTTCGGGCAAGCACAATGACTTGGAAGAAGTGGGGATTGATACTTACCATCATACCTTATTCGAAATGCTGGGCAACTGGTCTTTTGGCGATTATTTCAAGAAAGAAGCAATTGCTTGGGCTTGGGAATTATTGACTGAAGTGTATAAACTGGATGTAGACCGTCTTTATGTCACCATTTTTGAAGGTGACGAAGGCGACGGCCTAGCCAAGGATATGGAAGCATACGATTTTTGGAAAGCATTCATCGCGGAAGATCGCATTCTCTTAGGAAATAAGAAGGACAATTTCTGGGAAATGGGCGATACTGGTCCATGTGGTCCATGTTCAGAGATTCATTATGATATGCGTCCCGATGCTGAGCGTGCAGCGGTTTCAGGTGCTGATCTTGTCAATCAGGATGATCCGCAAGTGATCGAAATATGGAATCTTGTATTCATGCAATATAATCGTTTGAAATCTGGCGCATTGGAATCATTACCGGCACAACACGTAGATACCGGTATGGGATTTGAGCGTTTGGTACGCGCGATTCAAGGAAAAGTATCTAACTATGATACCGACGTATTTCAACCTTTAATCTCATTTACTTCTCAACGATCTGGAATTCCGTACGGGCAAAATGAGCAAACAGATATTGCCATGCGCGTATTGGCCGATCACGTACGTGCCGTCAGTTTTACCATTGCAGATGGGCAATTGCCATCTAATAATAAAGCTGGGTACGTTATCCGTCGTATTTTGCGTCGTGCCGTACGGTATGCGTATACATTTCTAGGTTTCAAAGAGCCATTTTTGAACGAATTAGTGCCGATATTATCGCAACAGTTCAAAGGTGTTTTCGCTGTGCTTAGTGATCAGGTAGATTTTGTACAAAAAGTAGTGCTCGAAGAGGAGTTGTCTTTCTTACGAACGCTGACTACAGGGATACAACGGTTTGAGAGTTATGATGATACTGCCAAGCAAATCGATGGTGAATTTGCGTTTGAGCTATTTGATACCTACGGTTTTCCAATCGATCTGACCGAACTGTTAGCTCGCGAGAAAAACCTGACGGTAGATATGGCAGGTTTTCAAGCGGCGCTAAACAAACAGAAAGAACGGTCGAGGGCGGCAACCATATTGGATTTATCGGATTGGACCGTATTGCAAGACGATGTACAAACCGAATTCGTGGGTTATGATACATTATCTGCACAAGCTCAGATCGTGAAATATCGTAAAGTAACAGCCAAAGGCAAAGATCAATACCAATTAATTTTGGACGTGACGCCTTTCTATCCCGAAGGTGGCGGCCAAGTGGGCGACGTGGGTACTTTGGTCAACACCGTTACACAGGAAAAAATAAATATTGTATCGACCAAAAAGGAAAATGCGCTAATCGTACACTTTGTCGACCAACTTCCTGCTTCATTAGAAGGAGATTTTGTTGCAACGGTAGATGCTGAAAAGCGCACTGATTCTGAAGCTAATCACTCTGCAACGCATTTATTGCACGCTGCGCTACGCGAAGTATTGGGCACGCATGTGCAGCAAAAAGGTTCGTTGGTATCGCCAGATGTACTCCGGTTCGATATAATGCATTTCTCGAAAGTGACAGACGAAGAAATAAAACAAGTTGAAGATATTGTCAATGCCAAAATACGTGCAAACATCGCGCTGAAAGAAGAGCGCAATACGCCATATCAAGAAGCTATTGCATCTGGCGTGACAGCCTTATTCGGAGAGAAATATGGCGATTACGTACGTGTGATCACTTTTGATGATGATTTCTCAAAAGAATTGTGTGGCGGTACGCATGTGTCGGCTACAGGCAAAATCGGCTTCTTCAAGATTGTGAGTGAATCTGCTGTAGCAGCTGGTGTACGCCGTATCGAAGCGGTAACGGGCCGTCGATCAGCTGGCTTGATTCGTGAGCAGTTTGAGATGGTAAGTAGCATGAAAGAATTGCTGCATAACCCAAAAGACTTTGTGCAATCCTTGGAGAAGATCCTCGACGAGAATAGCGCACTGAAGAAAGAAGTACAACAAGCAATTACCGATCGCTCTCTAGCGCTAAAAACCACGCTATTAGATCAAGTAACTCCGATCGGCGATGTACAATATTTGGCAGCTCGAGTAGCTATTCCTCATGCTGAAGCCGTCAAAGGATTAGCATACGCACTTCGTGATGCTGTGCCCAATCTGTTTTTAGTTTTAGCAACCGTGATCGACGATAAACCATTCTTGCTAGTCATGATTGCTGATGAGCTGGCGAAGGCTAAAGGATGGAATGCTGGTGCTATTATTCGCGAATTGGCCAAAGAAGTGCAAGGTGGTGGTGGCGGTCAGCCGTTTTTCGCCACAGCAGGTGGTAAAGATGTAAGTGGAATTGATCGCGCATTGGAGCGTGCTCGTGAATTTGTAATCTAATATGAAATTACTCAAAATCTGGTATCAGTTAGGTATCGTAGCGTTGTCCTTGGCAGGGTTGCAGGGCTGCGATTCTAAGGAGAATATTACCATATCGGGTACAATAAATAACCCAGGAAACATTAAAGTCGTATCCTTCTTTGAAGGAGAGCGTAAGTTGGATTCCGTGTTTATTGCCGATGGCAATCGTTTTCGATTTGAGCGAGGAAGCACACAACCTCGCTTACTGACCGTCGTTGTTGGCAAAAATCGGTATCCGATAATTCTGGAACCCGGCCAGCCGGTGAAGTTTGACACCGACCTGCAACAGCCAGAGCAGTATCAGTTATCGGGCTCTGAGCTATCTGAAATACTGAAATCATTCGCCCCAGCAAAAAATAGGATAGAATTTGTACAGGATTCTTTACAAAAAGTGTTTACAGCGGCCACCGTGGACAAATCTTCCGAACAAATTCAAAATTTGCGCAGTGAGATGCTACAACGTTTTGAGCCGCACATGAAGCGTTATATACAGCAAGCTGTTGCATTTGCGAATGAGCAACCCAATCTCGCTGGATTCTACGCCATGAGCACTTTAGAACCCGAAATCGCAGAGGTAGAACTGATTGCCTATGGCGATCAAATCAAAGATCAGTTCACCGACAATAGATATGTCACTGAATTCAAAGCCGAAGTTGATAAATTGCGCGCACTGGCCATCGGCCAGCCCGCACCCTATTTTGAGGCTTACACGACGCAAAATAAACTGGTAAAGCTGACCGATTTCAAAGGTAAGTACACCTTGGTAGATTTTTGGGCTTCGTGGTGTTTGCCATGTCGCGAAGAGAATCCGAACATCGTAAAACAATACGCGGCATTCAAAGATCACGGTTTTGAAGTGCTTGGCGTATCTTTGGATGATAATCCTGGATCGTGGATGCGAGCGATGAAGGATGATGGATTGACGTGGACGAATATTTCAGATCTCAAAGCATGGAGCTCACCTTTGATTATCGATTACCGTATTCGCGCCATTCCAACATCTTACCTGTTAGATCCCTCAGGCAATATTATCGCTAAAAACCTCCGAGGCAAAGCACTTGAAGATTTTCTTAAGAAAACCTTAAATTAATATTGACCGGATGTTATTATATCTTGCTCGGGTTAACAATATCATAACATTTGTGTAACTTTATCTTACCATTAACTACATACTTTAGTAGAAAAAATGAGTATGAGCAATTCCAAACCAAAAATTTTGGTTGTAGATGATGAGCAAGATATTGTAGACATCATATCTTACAATCTGAGCAGAGAAGGCTTTCAGGTATCTACCGCCAATAATGGCAAGGAAGCCATTCGTGTGGCTAAAGAAATCAATCCAGATTTAATTATTTTGGATGTGATGATGCCAGAAATGGACGGAATTGAGGCCTGTAGGCTGATGCGATCAATGCCTGAGTTCAAAAACACCTTTGTCATATTTCTGACAGCCCGCAGTGAAGAATATTCAGAGATTGCAGGCTTCCACGTTGGCGCAGATGATTACATTGCCAAGCCGATCAAACCTCGTGCATTGATTAGCCGTATCAACGCTATACTACGCCGTAATGCCAATGATGCTAGCGATGAGCAGAGTGATAAATTAGAAATTATGGATCTCGTGATTGATAGAGATTCTTTTCTGGTGTTTAGAGGTGATGAAAAGTTTGTATTGGCAAAGAAGGAGTTTGAGCTGTTGTATCTTTTAGCTTCCAAACCCAATAAGGTTTTCACTCGCGAACAGATTTTGAAAGCGATTTGGGAAGATTCGGTAGTTGTGACAAATCGTACCATCGATGTTCATATTCGTAAGTTGAGAGAGAAAATTGGTGAATTGTATGTCACCACCGTGAAGGGAGTGGGGTATAAATTTGAGTTAAACTAATACGGTTTAGTAAGGTATAGTAATTCCATGCGGCGCCTGCTTTTTTCAAGAAGCAGGCGCCGCACTTTTTTTGGCTGTCCAAAAAAGGAGCACTGCGCTTACAGATTTTCTACGATAATTGATATATTCGAACGGATTTTAATAGTCCTAGGAATAAAATAATAAATTTTACAAGCTTATATATGTGCGGAATAGTTGGTTATACAGGTGGCAAGCAAGCCTATCCCATTCTGATTGATGGTTTAAAAAAATTAGAATATCGCGGTTACGATAGTGCGGGCGTAGCATTGTTGCAAGATAAAGGTGTCACCGTATTTAAGAAAGAAGGCAAAGTAGCAAAACTTGAAGCTCATGTAGGCGTTAGCGACGTAGCAGCACATACCGGTATCGGACATACCCGTTGGGCTACACACGGCGAGCCTTGTGATCGTAATGCGCATCCACATTTGTCGCGATCAGGTCGTATCGCCATGATTCACAATGGTATTATAGAGAATTATGCGCAACTCAAAACGGAGTTGCTAAAAGAAGGTTACGTTTTTCATAGCGATACCGACTCGGAAGTATTATTGAATTTCATCGAAGATATTCAAATCAAAAATGAGTGCTCGCTGGAAGAAGCTATTCGCATCGCATTGAAGCGAGTTACAGGTGCCTACGTGATCTTATTGATTGATCAGGCTTATCCTGATACCATTATTGCTGCGCGCAAAGGCAGTCCATTGGTGATTGGCATTGGACAGAACGAGCATTTCTTAGGTTCTGATGCTTCGCCGATGTTGGCTTATACTAAAGAGGTAGTATATATCAATGACTACGAGTTAGCCATTGTGAAACCAGATGAACTCATTCTAAAAAATTTAGGTAACGAAATCATCACACCGTATGTCCAAAAATTGGATATGGAGTTAGCTGCTATCGAAAAGAATGGGTACGATCACTTCATGCTTAAAGAGATTTTTGAACAACCTCAAACGATTTTTGATTCGCTTCGCGGACGCATGGACGCGCACAAGAATCAAATAACTCTGAGCGGTATTGATGCGATCGCTGATAAGATTATGGCGGCGCGCCGAATCATCATTGTAGCTTGCGGTACGAGTTGGCATTCGGCGCTGGTAGCCGAATATGTGATCGAAGAATTGTGTCGTATCAACGTAGAAGTGGAATACGCTTCCGAATTCCGATACCGGAATCCAATAATATCTAGTGAAGATGTGATTATAGCGATCTCGCAAAGTGGCGAAACCGCAGATACCTTGGTGGCGCTAGAAAATGCCAAAGAACAAGGGGCAACAATTTACGGATTGGTGAATGTAGTCGGATCATCGATCGCACGTATATCTAATGCAGGCTCGTACACACACGCTGGTCCAGAGATTGGCGTAGCCAGCACCAAAGCGTATACCGCACAATTGGCCGTGTTGCAATTGATTGCCTTGAAAATTGCGAAATTAAAAGGTACGATCGACGATCAAAAATTCACCTATTTCATCCAACAATTGGATGCGGTGCCAGAGAAAGTGCAATGGATACTGGACAACCAGGTAGAAGAGATCCAGCGCATCGCGAAGAAATACAGCGATGCTAATGACGTGCTGTACTTAGGTCGTGGATACAACTTCCCAACCGCGCTAGAAGGCGCTTTGAAGCTGAAAGAAATCTCTTACATTCACGCTGAAGGCTATCCGGCAGCAGAGATGAAACATGGACCTATCGCCTTGGTGGACGAAACACTGCCCGTCATTTTTGTCGCTACAAAAGATAGTTATCACGAAAAAATCGTAAGTAACATACAGGAAATTAAAGCCCGAAAAGGAAAAATTATTGCGATAGTCAGTGAGGGAGATAATAGAGTAGAAGAATTGGCAGACGATATTATGGTGGTGCCTAGCTGCGATGAAATTATTGCGCCATTATTGGCAGCTATTCCGTTGCAGTTATTGGCCTATTATATTGGAGTAGAGCGCGGATTGGATGTGGATCAGCCGCGTAACTTAGCCAAATCCGTGACTGTCGAATAAGCGCTTATGGCCTATATAAATAAGAGACCACTTCGTTCTTTGGGTTACGATTTCGTGCCCAAAGAATACTTGCCCGCAGGGCAAGATGAATATTACCTACGATTTCAACAGAATCCTGTTGCTTCGGATCAATTCCGGCATTTAACAGCGGCAGAGATCGATCGGCTAACTGCGTTGGGCAACGAGTCGTCCAATTGGGGCGATGTGCTCGTTAGCAAAGCCGGCTTTATTCCCGAGCAGATTCGCCATTCCAAGTTCTATGGTTTGGTGCGTATTGGTAAAATGGACGAAATCTATGTCGAATATCGGGATTTGCGTTTAGCGTCGGGTATTTACCATTCGCAGATTATTAGTTCGGATATAGGAGATTACTGCGCCATCCATCATGTGCGCTATATGGCGCACTACATCGTGGGCAAGGAGGTCATCCTCACGAATATCGATGAAATGGAAACCAGCTCCAATGCAAAATTTGGAAATGGCGTGCTCAAAGATGGTGATGATCCCGAAAGTCGGATCTATTTAGAGTTGTGCAATGAAAATGGCGGTCGATCTGTACTTCCATTCAATGGCATGCAGGCTGGCGACGTTTATCTTTGGACGCGCCATCGTGATGATGCCGATTTTCAGCGTCGACTGCATGAAATCACCGATTTGCAGTTTTCGTCCAAACGGGGTTATTACAGCATGATCGGCGAACGTACCGTTATCAAGAATTGCCACACCATCAAAAACGTGCAGATTGGCTCCGATGCCTATATCAAAGGCGTTAATAAAATTAAGAATGTCACCGTCAATTCGATCTCATCTGCGTATACGCAAATTGGTGAAGGCTGCGAATTGGTCAATGGTATTGTAGGCTACGGTTGTCGTATTTTTTATGGCGTCAAAGCCGTACGGTTTATCCTGTCTTCTTTCTCCCAATTGAAATACGGTGCGCGCTTGATTAACTCATTTCTAGGGGACAATTCTACGATATCTTGCTGCGAAGTGCTAAATTCTTTATTGTTTCCAGCTCACGAGCAGCATCATAATAATTCTTTCCTTTGCGCTTCGTTGATCATGGGGCAGAGTAATATGGCGGCTGGCGCGACGGTGGGATCCAACCATAATTCTCGCGCAGCAGATGGTGAACTGATGGCAGGGCGTGGCTTCTGGCCGGGCTTGTGTGTGAGTTTGAAGCACAATTCGCGTTTTGCGTCTTACTCATTGATCGTCAAGGGAGATTTCTTGCATGAACTGGACATTCGCATTCCATTTTCACTCATTAGCAATGATGTGCATCAGGATCGCTTGGTCATCATCCCAGGCTATTGGTTTATGTACAATATGTACGCGCTAATGCGCAATACCAGCAAGTTTACCGCGCGAGATAACCGTAAACTGAAAAATCAGCATTTGGAGTACGATGTAATCGCGCCGGATACTGTTAATGAGATGTTTAATACCTTCTCGGAAATCGAAAATGCGGTCGGTTTATTAGGCGATGAGGCGCTACAAGCGTTGAAAGATCCAGCAGCGGGTTTTCCGTATGAAGTATTGCTTAAGAATGTAGAAAACTCCCGTCGAAATGTCGTGTTAAAGAAGCCAAAAGAGGTATACCATTTGTTCCAACGCATGATACGCTATTATGCAGCTACACAACTGTTGGCCTATACTGAAAGTAATTCGTTGGACGATCTTTGGCAATTACTACAAAGTGAGCCGCTACAACGCAAGACTTTTACTAACGTAGGAAATCAGCTCATACCAGATCAAGATTTACAAGCATTGATATCTGATATAAAAGCGGGTACGCTTAATTCTTGGCTGGAAATTCACCAGCGTTACCATCAATTGAGTAGTAGCTATCTCCACGAAAAGGTACTTCATAGCATGGCATCTTTACAAGAATTAACCGGCGTGCAGGCTGCGAATTGGGATGCGGCTTTTGTTCAGGGATTATTGCAAGAAGCACTAGAAACCAAGCGCTGGATTCGAGACGAAATCGAGCGTACGAGAGCGAAAGATTACGAAAGCGAATTTCGTAAAATGCTGTATGATTCGGACGAGGAGATGGAAACGGTTGTCGGCAAGTTGTCTGATAATAGTTTTATACTTTCTCAGAATAAAGAACTCGCCACATTTGAAGTGCGGATTGCAACTTTGCTGGAATCTCTGGCGCCGACGGCATAATTGCCACGTTTACGGATTGCATTTGAAATTGTACCATAAGTCAGCCTCTGTTTCTTTTCTTAGAAACAGAGGCTGACTTTTTGATTTGTTAGGCGCCAGCGAAGCTCAAACTTACAGCGCTGTCGCTGTAAAACCTGCTTTTTGTACTGCCTCGAGCACTTCCTCTGCCGTTGCACCGCTGGTCTCCACTGTCAGGATTTTGGCGGGATTGGTTGTGTCAACTTCCCAGTGATTAATGCCTCCAACTTCTGATAAAAACGGAGTTACAGCTTTGATACAGCTTCCACAGTTGATGCTGGTTTTGAAGGTCAATACGTTATTTTCCATGTTGTGCTATTTATTATATGATATAGTTATTTGATTTCCTCTACCACAGAACCAATATTCCGCCATTTGAGTCGCAAGCTATTGGATACGACCGATACACTGCTCAAAGCCATCGCAGCACTGGCAATCATCGGACTCAGCAAAAAACCAAAGCTAGGATACAAAATGCCCGCCGCAATTGGAATGCCTACTACGTTGTATATAAATGCCCAAAAAAGATTCTGCCGAATGGTTTTCACTGTTAATTGCGACAGCTTAATAGCCACAGCAACTTGGCACAAATCGGATGAAATGATGGTCATCTTAGCCACATCCATCGCGATATCACTTCCTTTGCCCATCGCAATACTAACGTCTGCCTTTGCCAGTGCAGCGCTATCATTAATCCCATCACCCACCATCCCGACTATATGGCCGGCAGATTGTAATTTTGCGATGAATTGCGCTTTACCTTCTGGCGATACCTCCGCTTGTACATGTTGAATATTTGCTTGTTCAGCGATTGCAGTTGCAGTAGCTTCGTTATCTCCAGTCAACATATGAGTTTGGATACCCATTTGGTGCAGGGTGGTAATAGCAGATTGCGTGCTATCTTTAATTGGATCTGCAATTGCTAATAGAGCGAGTACGCGTTGCGCTAGGGCAAACCAAATTACCGTTTGGCCCGATTTCGCGTATTCCGCAGCTTGTTCTAATTGCGAATTGGTAATAGGCACCTTGTTGTTGGTCATGAACCTGCGATTGCCGGCAAAATAAGCGTTGCCGTCATATACCGCCGAAATACCATAGCCGGTTACGCTCTCAAAATTATCGACTTCAAGCATAGGAGCGTCCGGCCAAGCTGTGACGATGGCATTGGCTAGCGGATGCTCAGATAATCGCTCCATGGCCACGAGCACGTTTTTATGGTGCTGATCTTCATTATCTAGCCAGTATTGATCCGTCAGCTGTGGACGACCTACCGTAAGAGTGCCCGTCTTATCAAATACTACTACATCCAGATCTTTAGCTTTTTCAATACTTTCGGCATCTTTAATTAAAATTCCGGCCGCGGCCGCACGACCAACGCCGACCATGATGGCCGTTGGTGTAGCCAAGCCTAAAGCGCATGGACACGCGATGACCAGCACCGTGACGAACACCATAATGCCTTGCGTCAGTCCATGTTCGCCACCAAAAAGTATCCAGATCAGCATGCTCAATAGTGCAATACCCATAACAATAGGAACAAAAATACCAGCAATTTTGTCAACCAGTTTTTGCACGGGCGCTTTGCTTCCTTGCGCATGGCGCACTAAAGCAATGATTTGTGCTAACACTGTTTCCTGACCTACTTTTTGTGCGCGAAACTGAAAGCTGCCTCGCTGATTAACTGTTCCGGCGTATACAGACTCGCCTTTGCCTTTCGAAACTGCCGCAGATTCGCCGCTTAGCATACTTTCATCGACAAACGATTGCCCTTGTTCTACCACTCCGTCAACCGGTATTTTTTCGCCCGGGCGAACCAGTATCAAATCGTTGACAATTACCTCTGCAATCTCAACCTCTTGCTGGGCACCTTGTGCATCCAGCCGAACAACTGTTTTGGGCTGCATACCCATCAATTTGTTGATCGCTTCTGAAGTATGGCTTTTTGCCCGGGCTTCCAGCAATTTGCCTAGCAACACGAAAGCGATAATGACGGCGGCAGCTTCAAAATATACATGCGCCGCCAGCCCGCTTTTGAGCCAAAAATCCGGAAAAAACAAAGTAAAAACGCTAAATATATATGCTGTACCCGTACTCAGCGCGACGAGTGTATCCATTGTAACGGTACGATGTTGCGCTTGTTTCCAAGCGTGCACAAAAAAGTCGCGACCTACCCAAAAAAGTAGTGGCGTAGTACACGCAAACATAATCCAGTTGGCAAAAGGCGCATGCATGAAGAACATACCATATACGAAGACGGGTAACGCTAGCAGTAGAGCAATGATGGTTTTTCGCTTTAATTTGCTGTATTGAGCCTGCTGTAAGACATCTTTCTTCTCTTCACGAGAAGCGGCTGGCTCTAATAGTAGATCAAAACCGATAGCGCGTACAACTTTCTGTAAATCTTGTTCTTGAATTAAATCTGGTAAATATTCTACCTCTGCGCTGGTATTGGCAAAATTAACGTTGGCGTGTAGTACGCCCGGCTGGGCAAGCATCATGCTTTGAATGCTGCTAGCACAAGAAGCACAGCTCATATCTAGTACCGGGATTTCTTGTTTTTGCGTAACAGGCGCGTAGCCTTTTTGCCGCAGCACGGCAATGATTTGCTTTAACAGCTCTCTATCTTTGCTTGCTATTAACAGTTGTGATGCATCCAATTGTGCCGTCACGCTGATACCGGCATGCAAAAGCAGTTGCCGTATTTTGTTTTCATCCGCTTGGGTAAGGTTTTTTTTGCCCAGAGATACGATTGTATTATATTCTTTCGTCATATCAACCAATAAGAGGTTTGTATAGACAAATATCGGGATCAAGTGTACAGAAATGCTTACGTTCTACCGCGTTTTACTTGTAAGATTTCACCGCATCGAGTGGTGTTCTGGTATTTTCGGTGGATTGCTTATACTGGGAGGGAGAAATGCCTGTAACCTTTTTGAACTGATTACTTAGGTAAGCGACACTAGAATAATGCATTTGATCGGCAATCTGAGACAGCGTGAGTTCTTCATAGCGTAGCAATTCTTTGACCCTTTCTATTTTCTGTGCTATGAAAAACTTTTCAATCGTAGTCGATTCCAATTCTGAAAACCAAGCTGACAGATGGGCATAATCCTCATTAAGCTCTTCTTCCAACCACATTGAGAGATTAATTTTCTGAATCAGATCTTTTTGATAAATCAATTTAATAATTGCTGTCTTTACGCGCTCAACAGTTTGTTGGCGTTTGTCGTCTATTAGGCCAAAGCCCAGCGCTTCCAGATCTTTGCGAATTGTATCTAATTGCTTGTCGGAGATTGGTGCTGTAGTAGTTACCTCGCCCAGCGCAATATGCGACACGGGCAGTTTCCATTTATCCATCTGCTGCTCTACGACCATGATACAACGATTGCATACCATATTTCTTATATAAAGCGTCGTATCCATAGCGTATTTCCGATCTTGATATGTACGAAATTAGCAAAAGCCCATGGTATAATGCATGGGCTTTTCTCAATTTGCTGTCAAAATTTAAAACTGTGGAGCGTGCGGATCGTCTGTCGGAGGCGTCGGCGCTACCGGATTGCTGGCATTATCAGCAGTAGATGATGGTGATTCGTCTGAAGGCGAATCAGTACGTTCTACGGTGATTTTGCATTCTGTCAAGATTGCAGCCAAAGCACCGACCGCGGCGAATATCGGCGCTAAAACGATACCGACTACCCCGATAGTGACAGGAAAGCTGATGATTTCTTTATTCTGTTTATCTGCAATGGAGATCTTACGTACATTGCCTTCCGCAATAAGATCTTTGATTTTTTTTAGTAGGTTTTCACCGTTAATGCTGAATGTTTCTTTAAATGACATGGTCGTAATTTTTAAATGGATAACTTATTTCTTTTAATCAAAAGTAGCAGCACTGCCAGATGTTTGATAGTGAATTTAGGTGAATGGCTGCGGGGAGTCGGTAAAAACTCCCGTAAGGTCGGTTTATGTGCCGCTACGAACGACAAATAATTTTAATATTTTTTTACATTTTGGCACGATCTAAGTATCTACATTCGTATAACGTCATTAAACACAATTCTAATATGAAAAAACAAAAAATATGGCATTATGCTTGATAATCGTCGGTACGGTGGTTTTCAGTGCGTGTGGAGTTAGTAAGAAGGTGCATCGAGCTCTTGAAGCTGAGCATCGTACGTTGGGCGAGCGTTACCAACAAAGTCAGGTAGAATTAGCAGAGTCACGTGCGCGTGTCAAAAGTCTAGAAGATCAACTGGAATCGGAAAAACGTAATAACGCTTCACTCAAAGAAGCATTAGCGAGATTGCAAGGTACGCTAGATAATAGTATCAGCCAGAATACGCAAGGAAACGTCAATATTTCAAAGCTGGTAGATGAGATTAATGCCTCTAATCGCTACATTCAGCATTTGGTGAATACCAAAAATAAGAGCGACTCGCTGAATATGGTATTGACCAACCGACTCACGCGTTCACTGAGCAGAGAAGAATTGCAAGATGTGGATGTGCAAGTGCTTAAGGGGGTAGTGTACATTTCTTTGGCAGACAATATGCTGTATCGCTCTGGTAGTTATGAGATCTCAGATCAGGCAGGTGCTACGTTAAGCAAGATTGCCAAAATTATTCAAGATTATAGAGATTATGATGTGCTGGTAGAGGGTAATACGGATCCGGATCCGATTACGCAGAAAAATATCCGCAATAACTGGGATCTTAGTACATTACGAGCCTCATCGGTTGTACAGGCATTACAAAATACCTATGGGGTAGATCCTAAGCGGATGACTGCAGGTGGTCGTGGTGAATACAATCCGATCGCTGACAATGCCACTGCGCAAGGTAAAGCACGCAATCGTCGTACGCAGATCATTATCACGCCAAAACTAGATCAGTTTATGGAATTGATCGATAAAGCTCCTGCATCGGATAGTATTTCAGAAGAATAAAACAGTTTATTGCCCGATACGCTTACCCTTCTTCGATCCTTTGAGCGCTCGAAGAGGGGTTTTTTGTTATCCAGATATGGATTCCTATTTTTGCAAGATGAAGGATACGATTGAACAATTTTTGGCTGACGAACAGGTCAACACACAAATCTACAATGCTACGTACCAGCAGCTAGCCCATTTGCAGCTCAATAGCCAACTTACCCACATATTCACTACTGCCGCCTTATTGATCGCGATGACCATTGTACTTTTTATGGTGGATTATCTGGTGCGCAATATCTTTATACGTGTATTTTCCAAAATGATGCGACGCTCACAACAAGTAGCGCACGAACGACTTGTGGAGAATAAGTTTTTTTCAAACCTGAGTTTATTGATTTTGCTGACGATAACACAGGCGTTTTTGCCGTTGGTTTTTCGTGGTTTCCCAGCGACTCTCTCATTCCTTGAAGCGTCATTAAACCTTATAATTGCTTTTATCGCGCTTCGATTGATTAACTCAGTATTCAAAACTGGTCGGGATGTTTTCCAAAATAAGCCTGGTTTTGTAGACAAGCCTTTGGATAGCTATCTACAAGTCTTGCAGATCGTGCTATATTTCATCGGAGGAACAATTCTCTTTACCGTGATAACAGGGAAGTCACCAGGTGATTTCCTGATTTCTATGGGAGCCGCCTCCGCGATTCTGATGTTAGTATTCAAAGATACTATCCTCGGTTTCGTTGCCAGTATTCAAGTATCTGCTAATGATTCTGTGAGGGTAGGAGATTGGGTTGAAATGAAGAGATACAATGCCGATGGTGATGTGTTGCAGATCAATCTTAATAATATACGTATTCGAAATTTTGACCGTACCATCGTTACGATACCAACGCATACTTTGCTCACGGAGTCATTTACAAACTATCGTGGGATGCAGCAATCAGGAGGTCGCCGGATCAAACGAGCAGTTAATGTCAAAATTTCATCTATTCGATATCTTGGAGACGAAGAGATCGCAAAACTACGCCAGATCCGCTTATTACAAGATTTTATTGATCAGCGACTCGCAGAAATTCAGACCTACAATCAAGAGTTTCTTCCAGACGAAAGCATGCCGGTTAATGGTCGCAGAATGACTAATATCGGACTTTTCCGTACTTATCTTTCTGCTTACGCAAAAGCACATCCGCGTATCCAGCAAAGTTCTATGGTAATGGTTCGCCAGCTAGCACCTACCGAACATGGGCTTCCTTTGGAGCTATATATGTTTACAGATGGTACTTCGTGGGCATTTTATGAAGAAGCGATGGCCGATATTTTTGACCATTTGTTTGCGGCAATTAAGTTTTTCGATCTGGAAGTGTTTGAAGCGCCCGCATCCGATGATCTACGTCTACTGAAGCAATCCTTTTCCAAAGATGCGCTTTCCAATTGATGCGGAAAACTTTCTAAATACTGGGGTGGTGGAGGCTTATATGCCCAACTCAACTTGAAATGTGCCACCCCATGTTCCCATTTGATTGCTGTTGTTGAATTCGCCGTCACGAAATAAATAAGAGGCATTAGCTTGAAACTTAAGTCGGTGAGCTTTGAAATATTTGGTAAGGCCAAGTTCTATTACTTCGGTCTGCAATTCGACGGCTTCAATATCATGATGGGGCTTGACATAAGTATAACGACTAGCGATCTCATAGCCATCGTGTAGCAAGTAGGAAAGTTGCTGATTTACTCCCCAGCCCTTGTACGCATGAACCGCTTGTAAAGGATCGCTTTGCAAAAAATTGAGTGGATTATCGACGTCGCGGCGCATGTATTCTGCCATATATGCCCAACCCGTATATTTAAAGATCATGTCTGCATAAGCTGTCTTTAACGTCATGGGATTGCTTACCAATTTTCCGGTTTGTCCGCCCGCTCTCGTCGTGCGATCATTGTAGCTATAGCCAGCTGCCAATGATAGTTTTGGGGTAGGTTCGCGTTCCAGATCACCTTCTGAATAATCGCCATCATTTGTAAATTCGCCTAATGGCAAAAATTCCATTCGTCCAGTATACGCTAATCCCTCGTCAGTAGTAATAGCAACCCGGCCTTCACCCGTAGAAACGGCAAATTTAGCGTGGATCGGCATATTATTTACTTGCTTATTAAGGTGCATCGTGACATTGAAATCACGATCTATATTAAAGGCTGCATTGACTAAGGAGCGTTCTGCAAATTGTAACTGACCCGAGGAGTTTACCCTTTGGCGGTTACCAGGCAGCTTGTTTTGACCGAATGAAACATAGAAATCATCTGTAAAGTTATAAAACATAACCGCGTCTCGCACGATGTTGGGTACTCCGGTATCGTCAAAATCTTGGTCTCCTCGTGTAAAAGCTAATTGTACACTATACGATATTTTTGGAGTATAGATATAACCGTCCATTCGCAGGCGTAATCTGCGGACACGTGCTTCCCATTCATTATTGCTTTGTTCGTCCAATACGTTGGTGTATCGCAGTCGGTTTTGCATCCGAAATCGGAAATTTGTGTAAAACAAGCTATCCGGACTCATAAACTGGATTCCTTTGAAGTTACCAATCGTAGCTCTATCATCTCGTTCCTGAGCAACGACAGATGCTGGCTGCACAAAATAATGTAGAAAAAGAAAGGCAAAAGATAGTATGAAACGGATTTTCCGTTTAGGGGAGGAGTTGCTGTGGTACCACATAATTTTCACTAATAGAAGCTAATACCTGTCGTATATTGCTTACAATATTACAGTTAAATTATTGAAATTTAGCACAGCTAATCCTTTTTAAATCATGAATAACAAGCACTTTAGCCAACTATATGTTTAAATTGAAATATAGCTTATATATTATTAGCCTTTACCGTAATCTCTGCAATATCTAGCACTTGTATACGATCTTCTTGTTCCTTGACCTTGACGCCGTCTCGTAGCATTGTCATACAAAATGGACAGGCAGCAGCCACAATATTGGCTTTGGACGCTATGACATCTTCGATGCGCTCAACATTGATGTCCTTACTGCCCGGTTCGGGCTCTTTGAACATCTGTGCACCACCGGCACCACAGCAAAGTCCATTGCTACGGCAGCGTTTCAGTTCCACTAAATCAGTATCTAAAGATTCCAATACTTTACGCGGAGCTTCGTATACCTCATTGGCACGACCCAAGTAGCAGGGGTCATGATAGGTTATTTTTTTTCCCTTGAATGCATGTCCGTCGCTAGGTTTTAGTTTTCCTTCATTGATTAGTGACTGTATGAGTTCTGTATGATGTATCACCTCATATCGTCCGCCTAATTCCGGGTATTCATTCTTTAGCGTATTAAAACAATGTGGACAAGCCGTTACAATTTTTTTGATTTCATATCCATCCAATACCTGAATGTTCATCATGGCCTGCATCTGGAATAAAAACTCATTGCCAGCACGCTTGGCTGGGTCACCAGTACAGCTTTCTTCGGTGCCAAGTATCGCATATTTGATGCCTACATACTGGAGAATTTTGCAAATATCGCGTGTGATACGCTGCGCACGTTCGTCAAAACTGCCTGCACAACCTACCCAAAAAAGTAAGTCGGGCGATTCGCCTTTAGCTAATAACTCTGCTGCAGTTGGGATATGAAGTTGATTTTCCATGTGATACTGTATCTTAAAGGTGAAATGGCCATTCGGCGCTTTCTACTATTATATTCGCGATTGTTTCTTATTGAGAATTAGCCCAGTTTGCACGGTCTGCTTGAGCATACTTCCACGGCGCACCGTTGTTTTCTAAGTTAGAAAGCATATTGTTAACGCTTGCAGGGGCTTTAGATTCTTCCATGATAGCATACTGCCGAAGTCCCATAATAATCTGCAGTGGATCTATATTGACGGGGCACGCTTCTACACAGGCATTACAACTTGTACATGCCCAAATCTCTTCTCTACTAATGTGAGTGTCGATCAGCGATTGTCCATCATCTACAAACTGCCCTTTATTATGATCTATGTTTTTGCCAACCACAGCAAGGCGATCTCGTGTATCCATCATAATTTTCCGTGGTGAAAGTAGCTTACCAGTTATATTTGCAGGACAAGAAGCCGTACAGCGACCGCACTCCGTGCAAGTATAGGCATCCAGTAAATTTTTCCAGGTCAAATCATGCACATCTTTCACTCCAAATCGCGAAACTTCACCTTCAGGAGGCGGCAAAGACGGATCCAACATAGATTTTACTTCTGCAGTTACGCTCGGCATATTGGCAAATTGCCCTTTGGGTCTTAAATTGCTGAAATACGTATTTGGGAAAGCCAGTAAGATATGTAAGTGTTTGGAAAGAGGCAAATAATTGAGAAAGGCCAATACGCCTATAATATGAAACCACCAAAAAAAGCGCTCCATTACGATTAACGTTCCTACATTGGATGGTAAAATTCCTGTTAGGTATTGGCTGACGGGAAAACTTCCGGCCACTATATAATGATCTGCCTGTAATCCTTGTAACTTGTGATCTGCTGCATTCATAAAAAGAAAAGCACCCATCAATAGAATTTCGGCGATCAAAATTAGATTAGCATCTGTTCTTGGCCAATTATTGAGCTCTTTTTGGTTGAGCCGTTTGACTCTTAAAATGTTGCGTCGGATCAGGAAAATCAGACACGCAGTAAATACCGATAATGCTAGCCATTCGAAACTAGCGATCAAAAAACTGTAAAAATCACCCATAAATGCAAACACGCGGTGCGTACCAGCAATGCCATCAATAATGATTTCCAACATTTCAATATTTATAATCACGAAGCCCAAATACACAAAAAGGTGGAGTAGTGCGGGAATTGGCCGTTTGAACATTTTCTTTTGACCAAACGCTACCAATAACATCAGTTTGGTGCGTTCTGCAGGCGAACCAAAACGATTCACGGATCGGCCAAGGCGAATATTACGGTATATTTTGTAGGCATTTTTGTAGAATAGCCATCCCGCAAAAACCAATAATATCGCAAATAAGAGTTGAGCTATCATCGTTTTTATAATCAGTTTGCTACAAATATATCAAATAGTATAATGCTATGCGAGCATAATATCCTATTTAGACGAAATAAAAATTACTAATCTATATAACAAAAAAAAGCCGCTACAGTTTATGTAGCGGCTTTCCAACTCATTATTGAGAAATATTAGATTCCCAATTTTGCTTTTACGTCTGGCGTAAGATCATCACCACCATCAAAGTAAAATACACTTCCGCTGGCCAAATCCAGCACGTAAGCATATCCTTTATCTTTTGCTACGGTATTGATTGCATTGATTACCTTCGTCTCGATAGGGTTCATCAATTCTTGATATTTTTTCTGAAGCTCTTCTTGTGCTTGACCGTTAGTTGCTTGAATACGCTCTTCCATTTGGCGCATTTCAGCAACCAATCCTTGTATCTCAGTGTCAAGAGTCGCTTTGTTGGCTTCGCTGCGATTCATCGCTTTCTCATTTGCCTCAGTTTGCTTTTTCTGATACAACTCCAACATACCTTGATACTCTTTCTCTTTAGTTTCTCTTAAGGTTTGAATTTGAGTTTGCGCAGTTTTAAATTCGGGCGTAGCTTGCATCAATTCCTGAGAATTAATGTGTCCAATCTTTTGCTGAGCACTCGCCACATGTGTAGCTACGAATAATCCCGCCGCTACAGCTACACCTTTCCATACATTTGTCATCATATTCATGTTAATCTAAAATCTTATACTGCGATAAGTTTGTTGTTTTGTTTATTTTGTTAATCGTATTAGTTTGCGCAATTATACTAAAAAAAAAACTTAATCCGCTAGTTTAGGATCAGGTTTGAAGCCGAGCTTCGTGATTACAGCATTGCTTTTGTCTAATGCTGGGTTAGCAAATAAAAATGTCGCTTCCGTACTTCTGTCTAAAATCAGATCCAAACTTTCTGCAGCCGCAATGTCCTGAATGGCTTTAGTAAGGCGTTGTTGAATTGGTTGAATCAGTTGAGAACGTTGCTTGAACAACTCACCCTCGAAACCAAAACGCTTTCTCTGTAAATCTTTTACTTCACGTTCTTTATTTACAATCTCGTCTTCGCGGCGTCTTCGCATATCATCATTCAATAATGTCTGATCATTCTGATATGCTTTATATAAGCGCTCAATCTCTTCGAACTTGGCATCTACTTCTTCCTGCCATTTGGTAGAAAGGTCATCTAACTGCTTCTGCGCAGCTGCATATTCTGGAATGTGTTTTAAAACATATTCTGAATTTACATAAGCGAGTTTCTGTTGTGCAAAACCTGCGCTGATTGAAAGCGCTAGTGCTGCCGTTATTATAAGAATCTTTTTCATCAATATATGCTTTAATTTTTCCTATTTAATCTTTCTGACAATTTAAAGTTCAAAAAGTTTAAATTTTCAAACATTCTGTTGTTCATATTGTCAAAAAAATATGCTTTTCGAGTCACAAAGTAACAAAAAATAATCGTGGCTAAAAGGTATCGACGTCTATTTTTAACTTAAATTTAACTGCCAATCGTCCATGTAGAAGGAACGTCAATGTGTTTTCAAATGCTACAATTCCATCAGGCTGTAGCTAAAATAAAGAAGGTTATCTAAAATCAGATAACCTTCTTTATTTTTTCTCTTATATAGTGCTGTTTAGAAACCGCCCATATTTTGAATAATACTAAACGTAAAGTTCTGTCTCCATCGACTTTCCGGCATACCTGGGATCGGATCAAATGCGTGACCGTAATCGATACCCAACATACCAAATATTGGTAAGAAGATACGTGCTCCAATACCCATTGTACGGCGTACTTTGAACGGGTTGAATTCGCGGAAATTATTCCACGTATTACCAGCTTCGGCAAATGCAAGTGCAAATACTGTAGCTTGCTCATTCAGCATAATCGGATGGCGAAGTTCCAATTGATATCTTGCGTATATTGGTGAACCCGAACGTATGGCAATATTTTGTGCACTACCGCCACCTGTAGATTCTGGAATCACTGTACCATTGGCGTATCCACGCATCGCAATGATCTCTGTACCTTGCAAAAAGTCAAAACCTTGCATACCATCACCACCTAATACGAAACGCTCGAACGGTGATATAGGTGCTTGATTACTATACATTCCTAAATAACCAAACTGAGCTTGTGACTTAAGAACCAACTTTCCGGCAATCGTGGTATACCATTGGGAATCAAACTTCCACTTGTGGTATTCTACAAACTTGTACACTTCATTAGCTGGTGCTGTTGCGTAGTCAATATTATTCCATAATGAATATGGCGGAGTTAATTGAACGCTCAAACGGATGTTGGAACCCGAAGTTGGGTAGATCGGTGCATCTACTGTATTACGACTGATCTCTTGTGTAAAGTTGATGTTGTAAGAATCCCCGTCGGCGAACAAGAATAATCCTGCATAATTATTTAAGACGTACCGTTGAAATGATAACGAACTGTTGATCTGGAAATAACGATCTGGCCACTGCAAACGCTTACCTAACGTAGCAGTTACACCGTGCATATTAATGAATGGTGCATTCTCTCTTTCCACCCATTGCGATCCTTGGAAAAACATTTCTCGCATGTTGGATACATAAGCATTCAGACCAAAATATATCGGTTTCTTACCACCTAACCAAGGTTCTGAAAAGGAGAAGTTGTACGATTGGTATCTTCTACCTGAAGTTTGTCCACGAATACTGAACCTTTGCCCATCTCCTCGCGGTAGTGGCTTCCACGAATCTTTTTTGAAAAAATTGCTAGTAGAGAAGTTGTTGAAGTTTAGACCCAAGGTACCGATCACTTGTCCAGCACCGTAACCACCGGAAAGCTCGACTTGGTCAGAAGCTTTTTCTGCTACTGTAAATTCTAAGTCGGTAGTACCTTCCTCCATATTAAGATTCTTCATGGGATTTGGTGATATTTTTTGTTCATCAAACATCCCGAGCTGAGAAATTTCTCGAATACTACTTACGAGAGCTTCCCTAGAATATTTCATTCCAGGTTTGAGGAATATAGATCGCAATACTACACGATCATTGGTGACATCGTTACCTTTTAAAATGACGTTATTAATGGTGTACTGTTTACCTTCAAACATTTGGATTTCCAAATCGATCGTGTCTTTGGAGATGCGCTTAATGATTGGTTCAATTTGGAACGTCAGATAACCATCATTCTGATATAAGGCCGCAATATCATCACTAGCTCTTGTAGGCCCCATCAATCGCGCGTGGATTTTCTCCTCGCTATATACATCGCCCTTGTTAATTCCGAATATAAGATTCAATATCGAGTCTTGGTATTTGGAATTACCTGTCCATGTAATATCTCCCACATAATATCGAGGCCCTTCATACAGATCTATGTCGATATTGATTCTTTTTTTGTTGTAACGCCAGATGCTGTCTCGCAAAATTTCGGCATCGCGGTAGCCTTTATCCTGCATCTTGGCGATGAGGTTTTCTTTGGCTTCTAGATATTTGTCTTCTTTAAAACGACCTGGCCCAAATATGCGAAACCATGCGCGTGGTTTTACGCCTTTCAAGAATTTACGCAACTGGCGATCGGTGAAGTTTTCTGCTCCCGTAAAGTTGACATCACGAACCTTAATCTTGCTGTTTTTCTCCACATTAACAGTCACGGTTTCGTAGTTGGCTTGTAGAGAATCTGGAGCAGTAGTAATCGTAATGTCGGGGTATAAGAATGATTTTTCTCGCAAATACTTTTCGACCGTACTACGTGTAGTTCGAAGCAGATTCTCGTTCACAATCTTACCTGATCCGGCATTAAGTCGCTTACGTACCTCATCTGCCTGACTCTTTTTTAGACCCACGACGTTGATGCCTGCCAAGCGAGGTCTTTCTACCACGCGAATCTCCAAAAAGATATTCTCGCCTTGGATATTCGTTGCGTATAATTGTACCTCTTCGAACAGATTTTGCGCCATCAAATCTTTGATTACGCTTGCAGTTTGCTCGCTAGGCACCTCTATATATTGGCCGACCGCCAGCTTTGAAATAGTAATAAGGACATCTTTGTCCAAGTATTCTACTCCCTTAACATCTACGCCAGCAATGATGAAATTTTTCTGATTCAGGTACGACAGTTCGTCCGGGTCGCTAAGGTTAATAGGGCGATTTCCAGGTGTTTGAGCCTGTGCTGAATAAAAAACGGAAAGTGCGAAGATTATAAAGGCGAGTTTAACAAATATGTGCTTCATCTACTAATTATTGTCGGTGCTAAAGTACACCAATCTCTTGTTAATTTATGTTAAAAGACCTATCTCAAGTTTTAAGAATTGTTAAAACAGGGCAAAGGGTCAAAAGTAAACAAATCTTACAACTGTTCACTAATCTTACCGAATCTTCTTTCTCGGTTTTGGTAGTTAAATATGCATTCGTACAGATTCTCACGCGTAAATTCGGGCCACATAATCGGTAAGAATACCAATTCGGTGTAAGCCATTTGCCAAAGCATAAAGTTGCTGATACGCTGTTCGCCACTAGTACGAATCATCAGATCTGGATCTGGAAGGCCTGTAGTGTATAGATTTTCCGAAAACAATTTTTCGGTGATATCTGTTGTAGCAAGTTCGCCAGCTTGCACGCGCTGCGCAATTTTTTGCGTGGCTTGTAAAATTTCTGCTCGCGCACCATAGCTTAGCGCGAGGGTCAAGGTGCATACTGCTTTATCTTCGGTCTGGTCGATGGTTTCCTGCAATGTACGTTGGCAATGTGCAGGTAAATCATCAATATTACCTATCGCATGTAATTTGACGCGGTTTTTTTGAAGGTTTCTACCTCGGTAGATAGCGAGTGCACGAGTATCTCCATTAAAGCTTGTACTTCTTCTTTAGGGCGATTCCAATTTTCGGTAGAGAATGCATATAGCGTGACGAATGGTACACCTATTTCAACACAACCTTCGAGCGTTTCGCGAACCGAATTCACACCATTTTGATGTCCAAAAACGCGGTCTTCTCCTTTTTCTCTCGCCCAGCGGCCATTTCCATCCATAATGATGGCGATATGCTGAGGTAGGCTGTCCT
Source organism: Sphingobacterium populi (assembly GCF_001586775.1). Lineage (GTDB taxonomy): Bacteria > Bacteroidota > Bacteroidia > Sphingobacteriales > Sphingobacteriaceae > Sphingobacterium > Sphingobacterium populi. Next base: position 309,923 of record NZ_LQXS01000002.1, read on the forward strand.
TATTGATTTTGTTTTTGAAATCCATTACTTATTCGTGAAAATGCATGTCGGACCTACGGTTTGTCCATACTATATCGGGCGTAAAGATAGCTTTTTTTTCTAGGAAGTATCTTATGAAGCCAATGCTGTGGAGCTAGGCTAGCTCCAAGATCGGCGTTAGCGGTGTTTAATAATTCCGTACGTCTAATCCCCAAAGCAATTTTTCTCTCAAAATGCTGAAATACTGATCCTTTTTCAGACGAATCAGGTTGATTTCAAAATCTGCTTTCCTGATTTTTAAGGTGGTTTTACTTGGCAATGTCTTACTTCTGGAATCGCAGCTCAAGATATATTTCTCCGTGCGACTATCAATTTTTAAATCAAGCTCTGATTCTGCGGAGATGACTATTGGCCTTACATTTAAATTATGAGGAGATACAGGAGTGATCACAAAATTGCCACTGCCCGGCATGATAATAGGGCCGCCACAGCTCAACGAATACGCCGTTGACCCTGTTGGTGTCGCAATGATCAAGCCATCCGCCCAGTAATCGTTTAGTAATTGTTGATCTAACTTTGCCTGCACAGTAATCATCGCCGAAGTATCATATTTAAATACGGTGATGTCGTTGAGCGCAAAATTCTCATTGCCAAACAGCTCATCTTCTTCACTCGACACGGCTAAAACGCAGCGGGATTGTATAGTATATTGCTTATTCAAGATCGCGTCCAATGCTTCTTCAATATCATTTTTGGCAATGTTGGCTAGAAAACCAAGACGACCAAAATTAATCCCAACGATCGGAATCCCCGAATCACGTATCAAAGATACAGCAGAAAGCATGGTACCGTCACCGCCCAAACCTAGCATAAAATCTATCGGCTGCTCAATGTCTTTAAGTGTGTGGAAGGTCTTAAAGTACGATGGACAATACAGCTCGTCCTTTAAGAAAGCAAAAAAAGGTTCATAGATAAACACGTCTATTTCACGTGCAGCCAGAAAACGAAATAACTCCTCCACATATGTGTTGACCGAGGGATTGAATTCGCGTCCATAGATTGCTATGGTAGTTTTCATGTGAGCAAATATTTACAGCGGGCAAATGTCGCAATAATTGTTCATTATAACTCCAGGTAGTTCATTAAAAGATTGTAGCGATCTTGAATATCGTTTTTATCACTACCATCATTGAAGGTTGCTTTTACGACATAATCAAAGCGCCATAATGACGCGACAATGGCTGCAATATTGTTCTTATTGACTTTAATCGTCATTTCGATCCGATCAGAATCTGGTAATTGTCGTGAAGAAATACTAAGAATTCGCGTGTTTTCCGACTCGATGATATGCGAAACCTGCGAAAGCGTATAATCGCGACTATCCATTTCTAACACAATCACTGCACCAGCTTCATTATTGGCCAAGGTATGGTTTAATGCTTTCAAAATCTCTTTTTGAGAGATAATGCCCATATACTGATGATCTTTATTTAAGACAGGTAGTATATCGTGATCATGTATCGCCATAATCTGTAGGCCATCAAAAATATGCTGGTAGTCGTATACATACACGAATGGTGAGGTACGCTTGATATCGGCAATGGCTTTGGATTCGTCCTCCTCGGCTAGTAAATCTTCCTCACGAACTAGGCCGATGAACTCGCTGTCCTGCACTATGGGTAATTGATGGAAGTGAAATTCGCTGATGCGGTGCAATACGCGTTCGACCGTGTCTTGCGGCTTGACTTCTGCATAAAGATTAGAAATGATTTCGCCTATATACATACTGTTCCTTATTCGTTAATACTTTGTTAGACTGAGATCTGCGCCAACGTTTAATCGTTTCGTGTTTTCCTTTATAGTATCGTGATCGTATGCTAAGTTAATAACATTCAGGGGATCATGTAGCATAGAAGGCTTGCGGAGAGCACTTTTTTTACCAAAGTTATTCGTAGATGTCATAAATTATGTATTTTTACAAGAAAGGAGTAGGGTATTTAACACTTTATGAGATCAGTAGAGCAAGACAAATTTATAGAGATACGGAGCGTTATTCATAAAAAAAACCCAACACTAGCCAAGTGGATTCCCAAACCTCTAATGAGTTATTTGCAGCGTGTGATACACGAAGATGATATCAATTACATCATGCGCGAATACAAAGACGACTATGGGTTGGATTTTGTTGATTCACTTTTGGAGGAGCTTGGCGTAAAGGTGATCCTTGAAGGGGCCGAACACATTCCATTAAACGATAGTGTTATTTTTGCTTCTAATCATCCGCTAGGTGGATTGGATGGTGTTGCTTTTATGCAGGCCATTGGCCGATACCGTAAAGATGTAAAGTTTCTAGTGAACGACATTCTACTGAATGTACGTAATCTGGAGCCACTGTTTATTCCGGTCAATAAGTTGGGTGGGCAAAGTAAAAGCGGCATTGCGGCTATTGAGCATGCGTACGCCTCTGATCAAGCTTTATTGGTTTTTCCGGCAGGGCTGGTTTCGCGTAAAATAGCCGGCAAAATTCAGGATTTAGAGTGGAAAAAGAGCTTCATTTCAAAAGCTAAGAAGTATAAAAAAGACGTTGTGCCCGTTTATATTGATGGAAAGAATTCCAATTTTTTTTATAATCTGGCACGTATAAGAGCGCAATTGGGTATCAAAGCCAATATTGAAATGTTGTATTTGCCTGACGAAATGTTTTCGCAGAAAAATAAACAGGTAAAGATCATCATTGGCAAAAGAATACCGTACACTCATTTTGATGCGTCAAAAAATGAACGTTCATGGGCAAACGAAGTGCGTACAATAGTGTACGACATGGGGCAGTCCAAAAATAGATAGAGAAGAATAGTATAGTATGCAAGAGATTATTGCACCAGTAGATAGAGCGTTAATAAAAGCAGAATTGACTTCAGCGTCTTTTTTGCGACATACAAATAATGGTAATAATGAAGTGTATCTGGTGAATTACCATACCGCACCTCATATTATGCAAGAAATTGGCAGACTACGGGAACTCACATTTCGCGGTGCTGGTGGTGGTACAGGCTTGCCGTTGGATATCGATGAAAATGATACATGTGAGCATAATTATGATCAATTGATCGCTTGGAGTCCGGAAGATGAAGAAATCATTGCCGGATACCGTGTCATCCGTTGCGACAAAGCCATTGACAGCGAGGGCAATATTCACCTTTCTACAGCTCATTATTTTGATATTTCGGAAAAGTTCGTCAACGAGTACCTGCCTTATACCATAGAGTTGGGGAGATCATGGGTTCAACCTAAATATCAACCTTCCAGCGAAAACCGACGTGGCATTTATTCCTTGGATAATCTTTGGGATGGTCTAGGTGCAGTGGTTATTACCAATCCAGAGATCAAGTATTTATTTGGTAAAGTCACCATGTATCCTCACTACAACGCAGTGGCTCGCGATTTGTTGATGTATTTTATGGCGCATTATTTTCCAGATAAAGAACAATTGGCAAAACCTGTCGAATCTTTATTCCTAGGGTACAAAACAGATATTTCTACATTTGAAGGCATATTTGATAATTTACCTTACAAGGAAGGTTATAAACTTTTAAATTCAAAAATCCGTGCATTAGGCGAAAATATACCGCCGCTTATCAATACCTACATGAATATATCCCCGAGTATGATGACATTCGGTACGGCCCTCAATGACGAATTTGGCGAGGTCGAGGAAACCGGTATTTTGATTACGATTGATGATATTTATCCGACGAAGAAAGAACGTCATATGACAACTTACGAGCGGGATAAGGTGCGCGAAAGGACAAACAAAAAAGAGGCTAAATAAGCCTCTTTTTTGTTTAATTTAAACGCCGCAGCGTCACTTGTTTAGTGTCTGGAATATTAAGCGGTACGCGTTCTAAGGTCACAAAGCTGCTATCCAAGCCAAAGCTCTTCTCCTCACTCAGGCTAAAAGTGCGTAAGACCTTGTACATTTCCATGATAATTTTATTACCCCAAGATAGGTTTGACGACTTAGAAAATACTTTTTCTAACACAACGAAGTTAAAATCTCCTGCGATCTGATGTTTACGTAGTGTACCGTAGCGGCTGGTAATATCAATTTCACCTTTCGAGACCATATCTTCTACCACTTTGCGGAAGAGCAAACTAATTTTTTGTTCTTCACGAAATCCAAGTTTGAAATCGATGCGAATCAGTTTGCCTGGTATCAATTGTTTAACGGTATAATCTCTGGCATGAGGCGTATCCATCACATCGACATGTACAAACCAATACACATCGGCACGCTTAGGTTTTTTGTTGATGATGGAATAAACAATTTTGTCCTCAATATCGTGTGTATTGTTGGCGCTTGTAAGATATACAAGCTGTGAAGCAAATGGCGGTATGCTGGTGTCCGAACTTAGATCAGATAGAATCCCATAATACTTACGAATATCCACAAAGCGGATGTAAGCGTTCTTGATTTTTCGCGCCATATACCAAGCGTACATAACAAAAAATATTGCCGATGCCAGTACCAAAGTTAACCAGCCTCCATGCGTGAATTTGACAAGATTACCTGCCAGAAATGCCAATTCGATTACGAAGTATACTATAGCAAATAGCACGATCCAGATTTTTGGGACACGCTTGCGCACCATAAAATAGCACATCAATACTGTTGTGGTGATAAAAGTTAGGTTGATAGCTAGACCGTATGCCGCTTCCATATTACTCGATTTGCGAAACACAGCAATAATCAAAATACATCCAAGATACAGGATCAAATTAATGGATGGTACATACAATTGACCTTTGTGATCACTAGGATAGCGAATAGATACTTTCGGCCAAATGTTCAATCTTACTGCTTCCGATATTAAGGTATATGCTCCAGATATCATCGCTTGGCTGGCGACAATAGCAGCGATCGTAGCGATAACAATACCAGGCACCACAAACCATTCAGGCATGATTCCGAAGAAGGGATTTAACTCTCCTAGGCGCGCTCCTTGATGTGTAAGCAACCACGCTCCTTGCCCAAGATAATTGAGCAACAGCATGCTTTTCACAAAGATCCAACTAATACGGATATTAGATTTGCCACAGTGCCCCATGTCCGAATAAAGTGCCTCAGCCCCCGTCGTACATAGAAAGATAGCACCAATAATAAATAGCGAATTCGGATGTTGAACGATCGTTTGTACGGCATACAAAGGATTTAGCGCTTTTAGTACGTGCGGTGCCTCGTCTATATGCAGTAAGCCCAATGTCCCAATCACTACAAACCAGATGAGCATAATGGGACCAAAAACACGACCAACTACGGAGGTGCCGAAGCGCTGGATTATAAATAATAAGGAAATGATAAGTACCACGATCGGAACAGTCGGAATGTTGGCGTTCATCATTGACAATCCTTCCACTGCCGAAGATATCGTAATTGCTGGCGTAATCATACCGTCGGCCAACAAGGTAGACGCACCCAAAATAGCCGGGATAATCAACCATTTACTTTTGCGTCTTACCAAAGAGTAAAGCGACAAAATTCCACCTTCTCCGTTGTTATCTGCACGGAGGGTGATAATTACGTATTTGACGGTAGTTTGTAGAGTTAGCGTCCAAAATATACAAGATAAGCTACCGAGAATGAGACTCTCTTGGATAACTTCTTGATGAAAAATCGCCTTGAAAACGTATAAGGGAGAAGTGCCAATATCACCAAAAATAATTCCAATACTAATTAGTAGGCCGGCGGCACTAAGGCGATTAAGATGTGATTTATTGTCCATGAGACAGATGTGTATATATCGTGGCAAATGTATACATTTTCTAGACTTTATTACAATATTTTGACTTTGTATCCTAGATCCTTTTCTAGTAAGGATTGTATGCACAATCGTTCATAACTACTTCACAACTCAATAATTACTATGGCTTAGCTAAGCCGAAGATAATGTGGGATTATTACTTACGACCATAATTATGAAGAAAATGATATTTGCTTAGTCAGCAGTGCTGTCACATACGCCTATGTACGGAAATCTTTGCCAATTTCTGAAAGTGTTATACTATATTAATTCGCTCAATTTTTTTAGTTTAGCTAAATAAGCATTTCAGAACCTATGAAGCTAACCAATTATCAGACACTGCTTGAAGACAAGTTAGTACCACTTTTGAACAAGGGGGATAGGAAAGCTTTTGAAGAACTTTTTAATCGTTATTATCATTTTTTACTGGAGTATGCTGATCGGCTAACCCGAGACACCCAAGAAAGTGAAGATCTTATCCAAGAAGTATTTGTCCGTGTTTGGGAAAATCGAGAACGATTTGATCATTCCAGAAGTCTTTTCAATTATTTAAAGGTGAGCGTGCGAAATGGATTTCTAAATCAGGAGCGATCCAAAGATAATCGTACTGCATTTAAGCAAGAGCTGCTACAGTATCTAACCCACAAATATGATACAGCAGATCAGATGCTTATTGAGCAAGAGTTGATCACTAGATTAGAAAATATAGCGCAATCGCTCCCTGGCAAAATGGGCAAAGTATTTATGATGACACATTTTGAAAATTGTAGCAATGAAGTCATCGCAGATACACTAAATGTATCTGATAAAACAGTTAAAAACCTTCTAAGTCAAGCAGTTGTAAATATGCGATTGCGTCTAGGTTTGTCCGTAGCTTTGACAGTTTTGCTTTCGTAGCAAAAAAAAATAAAAAAAGTCGGGATTAATAACCCGCACGTGTGTACTATAATATACAGGGGTACACAAAATAGCGCCCGACTACCATGAAAAATAAACCTTCGCAGGAGTTGATTGAAAAATATTTGGCTGGAAATGCTACGATAGAAGAAAAGCTATACGTTGAAGCCGCCTTGAATCAACATATGAAAGGCAGCGAAGCATTACGTACCTCCAAAGAAATCAAGCAGGCATCCCGACGAGTAAAACGTCACGTATTCGATACGATTGATAAACCCGTTTTGCGCATTACAAAAAATCGCTGGGTGCCCTACGCGGCAGCCGCAATAATCGTATGTTTTGGTTTCGTATTTTGGAAAGTATACACATCGCAACAAAACCTGCTAAACGACAAGGACTTTTCACGTGGAGTAGATGCTCAGCAAATTTTGCCGGGAGGAAATCGCGCTACGCTATCTTTCGATGACGGTACAAGTGTCGCATTAGATGAAAGCGAAAATGGGATTGTGATGAGTGACGAAGATATTACATATCGAGACGGGAGTCGTTTGCTGAAAGAGAATGCAGATAATCGACGTATATCTTATGCCACATTGACTACTCCAAAGGGTGGAACCTATCAAATCACATTGCCGGATGGTTCAAAAGTGTGGCTCAACGCAGCATCTAGTCTTCGATATCCGCTTAAATTTGATAAAAAACAACGTGTAGTAGAGTTAGAAGGAGAAGCCTTTTTTGACATAACATCATTACCATATCAAGGTGCAGATAAGCATACCACATTAATACCTTTCCAAGTTAAGACCAAAAGGCAATTGGTCGAAGTATTAGGTACGGGTTTCAATGTTTCGGATTACGAAGATGACGACGAAACAAAAACCACACTACTTGAAGGTAGCGTGCGCGTTTTGAGGAGTGATGCCAAAAATAGCACATTATTATCTCCGGGAGAGCAAGCCGTATTATCTAAACACAAAACCACTATCCGTAAAGTTGATGTGGAACAATTTATCGCCTGGAAAGACGGTTTTTTTTATTTCGATCGGCTATCTCCTCAACTAGTACTTGCCCAGTTGGCGAGATGGTATGATATCGATGTGCTGTACGAAACAGCAGCGCCCAATACGCCTATATTCGGTATGATTGATCGCAAGAAAAATCTTGGGTCAGTATTGTCATCATTGAAAATAAGTGGCCTAAATTTCAAATTGGTTGAAATTAAAAATCGGCGCACATTAGTCGTTCTCGGCGAGAAAAATAGTAACTAATTAACGCCAACATCAACAGCTTGGCGTTGGTAGCAGAAATGCACCAATTATAAACTTAAATAAGGAGGATTCTTATGGACACTTCGTAATGATGCTATAAAGTATTTCGATGAGCCATTCTTTACAAAATAGTAACGGATGATGCTGAAGACATCATCCGTAAGTTTGTTTGGAATACATGACAAACTAGTTATTTACATAACCTAGTTATAGACCAATTTTCAATCACCCAAACGATACGAATTTATGAGTTTTACACCATTTGTAAAAGCACCTTCGTGGCCTTTTATAGACCGACGGCTACTAATTATGAAAATAGCATTTTTTTTAACCTTTCTCTTTGTTCTACAAGCCACCGCAGAGGGTATTGCGCAAAAAATCACCTTGCACGCAAAGAATACAAATCTGCGGCACGTGATGAAAGATATTCAGCGGCAGCAGGGATACTCGTTCTTATTTCGAGGCGATCATATTGCCGATACACGCATAAATGTACAGATTGAGAAAGTAGATTTTGCGGATGCGATGCGCAAGATCTTGGAAGGACATCATCTTGAATGGTCTTTAGAAGATGACATCATCACCATTCGGCCAGCAACCGTACGCCCCAAAAAGCAGCGTACTCTAGCAGTAGAAAAATCACAACAGCGCATTATTTCGGGCTTAGTTGTTGATAAGGACGGAAACCCGTTGGAAGGTGTAACCGTGCGACTTAAAAATAAAGATCTAGAAACCACTACCTCTTTGCAAGGGACCTACGAGATACAAGTTCCAAGTGAGGCAACTGTTTTGGTCTTCTCCATGATTGGCTACGGACCCGAGGAAGTGGCGATAGCCAATAAATCCGTCATCAACATAACCTTACAACCGGCAATCAATAATTTTGAAGAAGTCGTGGTAGTAGGATATGGCACAGTACGAAAATCTGACCTGACGGGAGCTGTTGCGCAAGTAAAAACTGCGCAACTCGAAGCGGTGCCAGTCTATAATATAGAACAAGCGATGAAAGCTGGAGCTACGGGAGTACGCGTAGTTCAAAATTCTGGTGCTCCAGGAGCACGTATGGAGGTGCGCATACGAGGTGCCAATTCGATGATCGGAGATAATCAACCTTTGTATGTTGTAGACGGTTTTCCGATAACCGGAGATATTAGTTACCTCAATCCATCGGATATCGAATCTATGGATATTCTGAAAGACGCATCTGCAACAGCGATTTATGGTGCTCGCGGAGCCAATGGCGTGGTAATCATCACCTCGAAAAAAGGAAAATCCGGACAACCAACACGGATCGATGTGCAAAGTCAGTTTGGTATACAAGAAGACATCAAACGAATGGAAGTACTAGATGCTCGAGAATATGCGATAATTGCAAACGAGTGGTTGAAGAACGCGAATCAAGATCCAATTTTTAATCTGGATGAAATTCAAGGTCCTGGTACAGACTGGCAGCGCGAAATTTTGCGAAAAGCCCCTATGCACAACCATACCATCACGATCTCAGGAAGCTCTGAGAAAACAAGGTATTCGCTTTCGGGAAATTACTATGACCAAGATGGTATCATTATCAATACCGGTGCTAAGCGAGGGTCTGTTCGGATGAATATGGATCACCGCCTTTTCGATTGGTTGAGCATGGATTTCAATGTCAATCTATCGCGAAGAGAGCGCTTTCAGGTTCCAGTAGATAATGGAAATGCCGGAAATTCAATGTACTCTGGCGCTATTTCTGCGCCACCAACACTGAGTATAACCGATGAAAATGGATTGTACACGCAAATTCGTCAAATTTACTCTTTCGCAGAGGTGTCGAATCCCATGGTTTTCAGCGAACCGTATAAAAATCGTAATCTAACCAACGTGGTGGTCGGTAACACCAGTTTTACCGTAAATTTGGCAGAGGGCTTAACTTTCAAGACCTTATTGGGTCTTGAGACGCATCATGGTGCAAGCGAATTGTTTGTGCCACTGATCTATCCTAACGATAGGGGCGCTGCATCTCAAGGCACATCGTATCGCACCTCATTCTTAAATGAGAATATCCTGAATTATACAAAATCTTTCGGTACACAACAACGCTTGGATCTTACCGGTGGCTTCACCTTTCAAAATGATCTGAATCGTTTTTCAAATATTGGAGTCAGTGGTTTCTCTAATAATAATACCGCGAATTTTAATTTAGGAGTTGCCGAAACGATCAATCCTCCGTCGTCGGGAATTTCCAGATGGGCCATGTCATCATGGTTGGCGAGAGCAAATTACTCTTTGGCAGAAAAATACTTGTTTACTGCCAGTATCCGTGCCGATGGCTCATCTAGGTTTGGAGAAAACAATAAATGGGCCGCATTCCCATCAGGAGCGGTAGCTTGGCGAGCAAGCAACGAACCATTTCTCCAAGATATTGAAGCTATTAATGATTTGAAAGTAAGAGCTTCCATCGGGATGACTGGCAACACCGCGCTCTCGCCGTATCAATCGCTAGATCGCATCTCACCGGTACGATCTATTTATGGAAACAGTACGGAAATTATCGGGTATGTACCGACAGGTATTGCTAATCCTGCTTTGAGGTGGGAAACGACGACGCAAGCCGATGTGGGAGTGGACGTAACATTGTGGAATAACCGAGTGACAGTTACCGCAGATTATTTCAACAAGCGAACTACAGATTTATTAGCCTCTGTACCACTACCTCCTTCGATCGGCTTCGGAACGATGCTGCAGAATATTGGTGAGATCCGAAATCAAGGCTTCGAATTTGACGTGTCTTCCAATATCCTAACGAAAGAATTTAAGTGGAATGCGGCCGTTCGCCTTTCTACCAACAGAAGTAAAATCATTAGCTTAGCCGGCGGAAATGACATCTTTAGTAGTTCGCTTGACCTTTTTAGATCAAGCATGAACATCGCGCGAGAAGGCTATCCCTTCGGTATGTTTTTTGGTTTGGTGGAAGATGGTTTAGACGATCAGGGCAGAATCAAATACGTGGATCAAAATCAAGATGGGGAAATAAATGCACTGGATAGAATCATTATCGGTAACCCTTACCCAGATTTTATTTACGGCATCAATAGTGATTTTTCTTACAAAGGTTTTGAACTCAATCTCTTCATAGAAGGTGTGTCCGGAAACGATATTTTTTGGGCAACTGCTGGGAATAATCTAAATTCTTTTCAACGAGGTAGCAATCAATTTCGTGATCTTATAGGCAATTATTGGACAGCAGAAAATCCAAATCCGAATGCAAAATATCCTAGAGTAAGTTCTACGTCGCCATTGGATGTATCCGACCGATTTATAGAAGACGGAAGCTACATTCGCTTGAAATCTGTACGACTCGCCTATAATATACCGATCGACAAATTGACCAATTCTAAGATAAAACGTGCGCAAATCTATATATCAGGAGTCAACTTATTTACGATTACCAATTATCCTGGTATTGATCCAGATGTCAATACGACAGGATCAGATTCGCAAGGAGTCGGCGATCGACTTCGTATGGGAATTGACCAGACGGCTTATCCCACAGCCAAAATGTACCTGGCTGGAATTAATTTTTCATTTTAAAAGACCACTATCATGAAACCAATTATAATCGCACTTATCGTACTGGCCACCACGTGGTGCACCTCCTGCAGTACCGACTTGGATGAGATTCCTGAAGATTTTATCAGCCGGGTAAACTTCTATCAGAACGAGACGGACGCATTGGGTGCTATTGCCGGAGCCTATTCTTCGTTTGGAATTGATTATTATAATATCAATTATTATCTGCTGCTAGAGCTGCATGCCGATTACATCGAAGGAAGAGGTTCTCAAGCTCCGATCTCCAATTTTAGTCAAGTACTAGATAATGCAGGCATCGGTCGCGCGGCGACCGGTTGGTCTGTACTTTACCAATCGATCAACAGAGCAAATGCGGTGTTGGATAATGTACCTGGCATCGAAAATATGTCGGACAATGTGAAGAAGAGAATCGTGGCAGAAGCACGTTTTATTCGGGCGATGGCTTATTTTAACTTAGTAAAAGCTTGGGGTGCAGTGCCTATTCGACTGCATGAAGCTCGAGATCTTAGTGCCTTGGCTGCCCCACGTGAACCAGAAGAACAAGTGTACGCGTTGATTGTAGAAGATCTAGAACTGGCACAAAATGATTTGCCCACTTCGGTAGGCGCCGAGACGGGCAGAGCGTCCGTTGGCGCTGCTAAGCTGCTCCTTGCAAATGTGTATCTTACTCTTGGCGAATGGGCCAAAGCTGCCTCAAAAGCAGAGGAAGTGATTAATTCAGGTACCTATGCCTTAGTCGAAGTCGATCAGCCAGACGATTTTTATAAAATATTTGCTACCCAAACTTGTTCCGAAGATATATTTTCAGTCCACCATTCGGAGAATCGATTCTCTGAAATTCCCCTGTATCTGCATCGAGGCGATACGCCTCCATACAATTACTCAAGTCGCGGATTTTGGGCGTGGATTCCGAAAACCAATTCTTTCATCGGTAACAGCTGGGATGATAATGACATGCGAAAACCGTTTAATCTATATACCAAACATCTCGATCGGAACGGCAACGAGGTGAATTTACCTTCGACATCTCCCATTTTATTCAAAAAATTCATTTCTAATAGAGCTGGGCTGAATGTCTATAGCCTTCCGATTCTGCGGTATGCCGAAGCCTATTTAGTTTACGCCGAAGCGGCAGCTCTAGCTTCCCAGTCGGTAACTCCGCTTGCGTTGGAACGACTGAATGTGATCAAAAGACGAGCCTATGGTTATCCATTAAATACCGCTTCGCCAGTAGATTACGCTAGTATCGGAGATGTGAATGCATTTAGAAATATCGTGCTGCAAGAGCGTGGATATGAGTTTTTATTGGAAGCTAAGCGCTGGTGGGACTTAAAACGTACAGGAAAAGTGCAAGAGGCATTTCAAGCAGTTGGGAAAAGCTATATTCCAGAAAGAATGCTTCTACCCCTTCCAGAAAATGAAATAAATAGTAATCCAGCATTGACGCATGCAGATCAAAATCCAGGCTATTAAACAAAAATCAGCGCATAACATGAAGAGAATATGGATCCTTTTTTGTGGCGTTTTTCTTTCACATGTGCTTGTTTTAGGGCAATCCAGATTCGTAAAGCAATTAGAAAAAGGAATTCCCCAACATGTCGTGGTATATGGTACCAGTTTGTCTAGCGGCGGAAATGGACATGCTTGGATGCGCCCAGTTACTGCCCATTTAGCAAAACAATATGGTAATAATCTGATCAGCTATACGCTGGCAGGGAAAGGCGGGATGTGGTCTACTTGGGGAGTGAAAAACCTGGAGGATAGTGTGATTATGAAGCAGCCGGATGCTGTCTTTTTGGAATTCGGGATTAATGATGCTTTCGCAGAATATAACACCCCTGTTGCTGTTGCACGATTGAATTTGATCTATATGATTGATCGCATCAAGCTGCATAGTGATTCCTGCGAAATTATTTTACAAGTGATGAACATGCCGATTGGTAAGTCGGCCGCACTGCGTCCTCATCTCCAAGACTATTACGATATGTACAGAGAAGTGGCTTCCGAGAAAGGAATCCTACTGATCGATCATTATCCAAATTGGTTGAGAATATTGGAAAAGGGAGAAGAAGAGTTTCGAAAATACGTGCCAGACGGAATACATCCCAATCAGAAGGCCGGTGAACAGATTATCGCACCGCATATTGTCCAATCTATTCTATCAACCAATAAGTGAAGTTAATACGGCTGTGTAAGCGCAAAAAAGCAACTATGAAAAACTTAAATATGTCAAACATGAAGAACCTTTTATTATATCTTCTTTTGCTGGGAATGTTGAGCTCTTGTGGTGGAAAAACCTCCGAGTACGAAGCAGATATTATTATTTATGGCGGTACTTCGGCAGCTATTATAGCGGCAGTACAAGCGAAGAAAGCCGGAAAATCTGTGATCGTTGTTTCTCCGGATAAGCATCTTGGAGGCCTTTCAGCCGGAGGACTGGGCTTTACCGATACCGGAGACAAATCCGTTATTGGCGGTTTGGCCAGAGACTTTTATCATCGAATATATTTGCACTACCAAGACAGTGCTGCTTGGAAATGGCAGCATCAATCGGAATATGGCAATAAGGGGCAAGGTACACCAGCAATTGATGGAGATTCCAGAACGATGTGGATTTTTGAGCCGCATGTAGCCGAAAGTGTTTTTGAAGACTACGTGCAGGAATACGCTATTGATGTGAGGCGAGACGAATGGCTGGACCGAGAAAAGGGTGTTCACAAAAATGATGGGAAAATAGCTTCTATAAGCACTTTGAGCGGTCACCGCTACGCCGGGAAAGTATTTATCGATGCGACCTACGAAGGAGATCTACTGGCTGCTGCAGGAGTAAATTACCATGTCGGCAGAGAAGCGAATAGTGTGTATGGCGAGAAATGGAATGGTGTGCAGGTGGGCGTCTTACATCACGGACATTGGTTCAAAAGTGATATCAGTCCTTACAAAATCCCGGGTGATACGACGAGCCAGCTTTTATACGGCGTATCGGCAGATTTTCCAGGAAATTACGGCGAGGGCGATCATCGTTTGCAGGCCTATTGTTTTCGGATGTGTTTGAGCAACCACCCAGAGAATCGGGTGCCATTCTCCGAGCCAGATAATTATAAAGCGGATAATTACGAGTTGTTGGCGCGAGTATTTGATGCTGGATGGCGAGAGACATTCCAAAAATTTGACCCAGTACCAAATCGCAAAACAGACACCAATAATCATGGGCCGTTTAGTACCGATTTTATCGGAATGAATTATGATTACCCCGAAGCAAGTTACGAACGCCGGAAAGAAATCATACAGGAGCATGCGGATTATCAACAAGGCTTAATGTACTTTTTAAGTAATGATATTCGCGTGCCAGACGATGTACGTAATGAAATGTCTCAATGGGGATTGGCAAAAGATGAGTTCGTAGACAATGGGCATTGGCCACATCAACTCTATATCCGCGAAGCTCGCAGGATGATTGGTGAATATGTGATGACAGAGCATGATACATTTAGTGAGCGCAAGATCGACAATCCTGTCGGGATGGGTTCGTATGTATTGGATTCGCACAATGCACAACGGTACATCAAGCCGGATGGCTTTGTGCAAAACGAGGGTGATATTGGCGTGGCTCCAAAACAACCTTATCAGATCTCGTACGGTTCGCTAGTACCTAAACGGGAAGAGTGTACCAACCTGATGGTGCCTGTCTGTCTTTCCAGTTCGCATATCGCCTTTGGAAGCATCAGAATGGAACCTGTATTTATGATATTGGGCGAAAGCGTTGCCACAGCAGCGGTGTTGGCTATTGATCAGCAAATACCTGTACAGGATGTCAATTATGCCGAACTCGAGAAACGATTATTGGAACAGAACCAAATACTGTCTTTAAGCAAGAAATAAACCATACAACCGGATGGCTAAAACAATAAATCGCAGATCGGCGCTGCGAACCATGCTTTACATTGCGGGCGGCACCTTGATTTTGCCAGCTTGTTTTCGAGATTCTGGGCGGGCAAGTATTAAATTGACCCATCTATCGATCAAGGAATCGGATGAAGTTATGCTCGAATCATTGGTAGAGGTATTGATTCCGGCGGATGATACACCTGGAGGAAAAGAGTTGCTCTTGCATTTGTTTGTGTTAAAAATGGTAGATGATTGTCATGACCCAGAAAGTCAAAAACAGTTTGAAGACGGTTTAAAGCAATTTGCGACATGGTCTCAAAAGCAACTTTCGATGCCGTTTAATGATGCGGAAAGAAACCAACAAACTGAGTTATTGACGCGAGTCGAAGAATCAGATGACGAATCATTGATCGCATTTTTCAAGATTATGAAGCGGCGCGCGATCCAAGGTTATATGAGTTCATCCTATGTGATGACCAATTTGGTGAATTATGAAATCGCTCCGGGAAGATATAACGGCTATTTCCCAATGGATAACTAAACAACTATGAAACGATTAGAAAATAGAATGCATATATGGCAAATATCGTAGGAGATACTGTAAAAGCACGTACGTTTGACGCAATTGTGATTGGCTCTGGAGCAAGCGGAGGCTGGGCTGCAAAAGAATTGACGGAAAAGGGATTAAAGACACTAGTCTTAGAACGTGGTCGCGATGTGGCACATATTAAGGATTATCCAACCACGAACTTGTATCCATACGAATTGGAGCATCGAGGAGAGATCACCTACGCGGACAAACAGGCAAATCCAATCGCAAATCGTTGTTATGCCTATAAAGAAGATACCAAGCACTTTTTCGCCAGCGATGAGGAACATCCGTATATTCAAGAAAAAGAATTCGACTGGATACGCGGATATCAAGTCGGCGGGAAATCACTCATTTGGGCCAGACAAACGCAACGCTGGAGTCAATATGATTTTGAAGGACCAGCTAGAGATGGATTTGCCGTGGACTGGCCCATTAGATATGCAGATATCGCGCCTTGGTATGACCACGTCGAACGATTTGTCGGCATAGCCGGCAACAAAGATGGATTAGATACGTTGCCAGATGGGGAATTTTTGCCCGGCTATCCATTAAATGCGGTGGAAGATTATTTCCAAAAAACAGTGCATCAACATTATGGAAAGCAACGGCATATCATCAGCGCGCGATGTGCGCATCTATCCGAACCAAAAGCCATACATATAGAACAAGGTCGCGTAAAATGTCAAAATAGAGTTTTATGCCAACGAGGTTGTCCTTTTGGAGGCTATTTCAGTAGCAACTCCTCGACGCTGCCATGGGCTATGAAAACAGGAAACCTGACGTTGAGACCATTTTCGACGGTACATTCTATTCTATATGATCAAGATCAGCAAAAAGCAATTGGCGTAAAAGTGATCGATACCGATAGTGGCGAAGAAATAGATTTTTTGCAAAGATTATTTTTGTGAATGCTTCTACCTTAAATACCAACCAAATCCTACTGAATTCAATTTCTGATCGATTTCCAAATGGCCTAGGCAACGATAATGATTTAATAGGTCATTACATCGCATTTCATAATTACACCGCGCGTATTAGTGCAAGTTACGACGGTCTGCTCGAGTATCGAACAGATGGTCGCAATCCGGCGGGTGGTGGCTATATTCCAAACTTTAGAAATGTGCAGAAGCAGGAAACTGATTTTCTGCGTGGCTGGGCAGCGACGTTTGGAGCTGGTAGGCAAATTATCCGAAATAGCGACGATATCGGAGACAACCTCAAAGCCAATCTGCTGAATGGATCGTGGAGCAATTGGAGAGTGCATTCGCACATGATGGCCGAGACGATTCCCAAAAAAGAAAATCGAGTATGGTTAGCAGATCAACAAACCGATAAATGGGGCATACCATTGCTCCATATTTCTGTAGACTACGCCGAAGATGATTGGCAGCGTAGAAGTGATTATTATGAGCAAATGACAGAAATGTTTCATAAGGCTGGATTTCAAGATATTCGAACGCAGGATGATGGTCGCCGACCGGGCAATGATATTCACGAAATGGGTGGAGTACGCATGGGCCATGATCTCAAAACATCATCGCTCAACAAATGGAATCAATTGCATCTGTGTAAAAATGTGTATGTCACCGATGGCGCATGCATGACTTCGACAGCAACACAGAATCCAACACTCACCTACATGGCATTGACAGCAAGAGCTGTGGATCATGCGGTAACCGAATTAAAAAAACGTAATCTATAAATGTAAACTATGATCAAAAGCATAAAATTATCCCCTAGAAAAGTAATGAGAATGGCTAGACGCCATACCTTGATTTATATCGTCTTCGTCCTAATCATTGGTGGATGTGCTTCATCCAACAAAATGCAACGATCACGAAATCATCACCCAGAAACAAAGCTTGGTTGGCAGCTCGGAGCACAAGCGTACACGTTCAAAAAGTTTACGTTTAGCGAAGCGGTCGTGAAAATCGCCAGTTGTGATCTACACTATGTAGAAGCGTACCCACAACAAGAAATAGGAGGAGGAATTCAAGAAAAAATGGATTATCATATGTCCGAAGATAGCCGTAAGTATATCAAAAAGCTATTGAAAGCTAACAATATGCGTTGGCAAGCTTACGGTGTGATAAAAGCGAAAGATGCGACAGAGTGGAGAAAAGTTTTTGAATTCGCCAAAAGCATGGGGATAGAGACCATCACCTGTGAGCCAGATATCGCTATGCTTGACGAGATTTCGAAACTTTGCGACGAATTTGACATTCGTGCTGCGATTCATAATCATGCCTCGCCATCGTACTACTGGCAACCCGAAACGGTCTTGCAAGCTATACAAGGTAAAAGCAATAAAATAGGCGTAGCGGCAGATATAGGACATTGGCTACGATCGGGCTTAGATCCTGTAGCAAGTCTTAAAAAGCTAGAAGGGAAAGTATTTCATTTGCATTTCAAAGATCTGAATGAACAATCGAGTAAAAAGGCGCATGATGTACATTGGGGTACAGGAGCTATTGATATTCCAGGGGTAATTGCTGAATTGAAGCGTCAGCAGTTCGCCGGAATGATCGCTGCCGAATACGAATATAATTGGGATAATAATGTCGAAGATGTACGAATCAGTGTAGAAAATTTTAGAAAAATAGTAACTGAATTAACAAAGTAGTTGATATTATTTCTGCTGAGCTTACCATTCAGTTGTGCCATTAGGACTTTTCTAGTATAGCATCTACCAGATGAGATTTGGAAAGGTATCCAACAAAATGAGTATATTGGTAAGACACTAACACGAAATAATGCTCATGACAAGTTATCCAATTGCTATCGACGAAATTACTTTATCATATATTCAAAGAGAAGAAAAGTTTGGTGCACACAATTATCATCCACTTCCAGTTGTATTGAATAAGGGAGAAGGAATTTATGTATGGGACGTCAACGGGAAACGTTTTTTTGACTTTTTGTCTGGCTATTCGGCGGTGAACCAAGGACATTGTCATCCCAAGATTGTAGATGTATTTGTGGATCAAGCACGGACATTAACGCTGACATCGCGCGCATTTCACGCAGAAAAATTTGTGGAATACACCGAGTACATCACCGCGCTCTTCGGCTTTGATAAAGTGCTGCCGATGAATGGGGGAGTAGAAGCCGTAGAAACAGCAATTAAACTAGCTCGGCGTTGGGGATATCGGGTAAAACATGTTCCCGAAGATCAAGCTAAAGTGGTTACGGCAGCAGAGAACTTTCATGGTCGTACACTGAATGTTATTTCATTTAGTACCGATCTCACCGCAAAATCTGGTTTTGGTCCATATATGCCCGGTTATGAAACCATTCCATTCAATGATCTCGAAGCGCTGAAACAAGTAGTGAAAGATCCTAACGTGGTCGCTTTTTTGGTTGAGCCCATTCAGGGCGAAGCGGGAGTTGTGGTACCAGAGGATGGTTATCTAAAAAGTGCGGCACAGATTTGTCGGGATGCGAATGTGTTGTTTATTGCCGATGAGATTCAAACCGGATTGGCGCGTACGGGCAAAATGCTGGCTTGCGATCATGAAGACGTGCGTCCAGATATTTTGATTTTGGGAAAAGCACTAAGCGGAGGCACTATGCCGATTTCGGCGGTGTTGGCCGATGATGAAATTATGCTTACGATTCAGCCAGGCGAGCACGGCTCTACCTTCGGAGGCAGTCCTTTGGCGGCGGCGACAGCGATGGCTGCATTGCAGGTGTTAGTCGATGAAAATTTAAGTGAAAATGCGGATCGACTTGGTCAGATATTTCGCGACACCATTCGCTCTTGGAATCATCCACATATTGCAGAAGTACGCGGTAAAGGTTTGTTAAATGCAATAGTCGTCAAGCATTCCAATGATAAAGCCGCAGAAATCCTCTGCTATGAATTGTTGCAAAATGGCCTATTGGCCAAGCCGACTCATGGTGATAAGATTCGCTTTGCGCCACCATTGGTGATTACCGAAGAAGAGCTTTTAGAAGCGCTGGATATTATCCGCAAAAGTTTTGCGGTGTTGGATTAGTAAAATCCGATAATCCTTAAAATTAAAAATCCCCAAAACCGATAAGGTTTGGGGATTAATTATGTTTGCTTTAGCAGTTGCCACCGCCTATTATACTTCTAATAATAAGCGAGCTGGATCTTCCAACAACTGTTTAACACGTACTAGGAAGCTAACTGACTCGCGACCATCAATGATGCGGTGATCGTATGATAATGCAATGTACATCATCGGACGAATCACGACTTGACCATTCTCCGCAATCGGACGTTGCACAATGTTGTGCATACCCAAGATCGCAGATTGTGGCGCATTGATGATTGGAGTAGACATCATCGATCCGAATACACCACCATTGGTGATGGTAAACGTTCCGCCTGTCATTTCATCAATTGACAATTTGTTGTCGCGTGCCTTTACTGCTAGATCAACGACCGATTTTTCGATTTGATATAAGCTCATTGATTCCGCGTTGCGAATGATTGGTACCACCAAACCTTTAGGTCCAGATACGGCAATAGAAACATCTACAAAATCAGAATACACAATCTCGTTTTCTTCCAAGCGTGCATTTACCGCAGGCCATTCTTTCAAGGCTGTGGTAACGGCTTTCGTGAAGAACGACATAAAGCCAAGACCGACGCCATGCTTATCTTTGAAAGCATCTTTGTATTTGCCACGTAGATCCATGATTGGCTGCATGTTTACCTCATTAAATGTGGTAAGCATTGCAGTTTCATTCTTTACAGATACTAATCTGCGTGCTACGGTCTTACGCAATGAACTCATGCGTTCGCGTCTTTCGTTGCGTTCGCCTGGCGCACTTGCAGCAGGCGTTTCCGTTGATTTAGTAGCTGTTGATGCAGCTGGTTTAGATTCAGATTTGGACTTCGCTTGCGCTTTTTCCGCATCTTCTTTAGTGATACGACCGTCTTTACCAGTTCCTTTTACCGCGCTCACGTCAATTCCTTTTTCACGCAAAATCTTTGCAGCAGCTGGAGATGCGGTACCTGCCGCATATGAATCTTCACTTTCATCTTCAGAAGCAGATTCTTTTGCCTCTTTGTTATCTGAGCTTTTAGATTCTTCTTTTTTCTCTTCTTTCTTATCGCTATCACCACCGCCAGATGGAGCATCGCCATCTTCGATGGTACAAACTACGGCACCAATCTCCAATGTATCGCCTTCCTGTGCGATAATCTTCAAAATACCAGCTTGCTCAGCAGGCAATTCAAAAGTCGCTTTGTCGGACTCTAACTCAGCAATGTTTTCATCCATCTCTACGTAATCTCCATCTTGTTTTAGCCACTGGGCCAAAACAACTTCGGTGATGGATTCGCCTACGGTAGGAACTTTTATCTCTAAGCTCATAATGTTGTTTTTTTAACCGGTAAAGCACTAAACCGTGCTGCCGATTTGCGTTTGTTGTTTATGCAAATGATTTATTAACGATTTCTTCTTGTTGTACCGTGTGCTTTTTCATGTAACCAGTAGCCGGACTCGCATTTTCTGTTCTAGAAATCACATCGGTAAATTCAATATCGGATTTGCGGAATTTGCGACAATAATATGGCCATGCACCCATATTTTCATTCTCTTC
Source organism: Sphingobacterium populi (assembly GCF_001586775.1). Classification (GTDB taxonomy): domain Bacteria; phylum Bacteroidota; class Bacteroidia; order Sphingobacteriales; family Sphingobacteriaceae; genus Sphingobacterium; species Sphingobacterium populi. The sequence continues at coordinate 331,492 of NZ_LQXS01000002.1, forward strand.
TTGTACCCAAACGAAATCTGTTGCTTTTTTGTAACGTGCGCGAATCTCTTCTAGTTGCGCTACTGGCGCTGGATACAATTGCTCGATACGTACAATAGCTACGTCCGTACGTTTATCAGCTTGCTGTTTCTCCAACAGATCAAAATATACTTTACCAGAACAAAATAGAACACGCTTCACGCTAGCTGCTTTAGCATAGGTGTCGTCTAATACCGGTTGGAAGTCATTATCCGTAAAATCAGCTAGTTTTGAAGTAACTTTTGGATGGCGCAGCAAACTCTTAGGCGTGAAAACAACGAGCGGTTTACGGAAATCGCGGACTAACTGACGGCGTAACAAATGAAAATAATTTGCAGGTGATGTACAATTAGCCAGAATCATGTTGCCATGAGCACATAGTTCCAAGAATCGCTCGATTCGTGCAGACGAGTGCTCCGGACCTTGCCCTTCCATACCATGTGGCAACATCAAGACCATACCGTTAGAACGTCTCCATTTGCTTTCTGCACTGGCCAAATACTGGTCGATAATAATTTGTGCACCATTGTAGAAGTCACCAAACTGCGCTTCCCATACGGTCAATGCATTTGGATTTGCCAGGGCATAGCCATATTCAAAACCTAATACCGCATATTCGGAAAGTAAGGAGTTGTAGATGCTGAAACGATCTCCGCCATCCACTTGCGCCAATGGCACGTATTTCTCTTCTGAATCCTCTAAAGTCAGTACCGCGTGACGATGCGAAAAAGTACCACGTTGAACATCCTGACCGGAGATACGCACGCGTTTACCATCGGCCAATAAGCTGGCATAAGCCATCAACTCACCCATTGCCCAATCGTATGAATCTTTTTCGATCATCTTGCTGCGATCTTCAAATAGCTTCGAGATCTTGCGAAAGAATTTTTTCTCTTTCGGTAATTCGGTGATTTGTTTTGCTAACGCTTTAAAAGAATCAGCAGAGATACGCGTTTTTACCGCGTCGTCCAAATCTACCTTGCGAGCTGGGCGAAGACCTTTCCACGCACCACCAAACATCGGTGCTTCATCTTCGATATTCTCGATTTTCTTCGCGTCATTGAGTTGGGATTGCAGGTAGGTTTTGAATTCTTTCTCTACTTCCTTGGCATAGTTGTTATCTATGCTTCCTTCATCCACCAATTTTTTGGCGTAAATATCTTTCGGGTTAGCATGCTTTTCGATCGCTTTATACAATAATGGTTGGGTGAATTTTGGTTCATCCGCTTCATTATGTCCGTAGCGGCGGTAACATAGCAGATCGATATAAACGTCTGTTTTATATTTTTGACGGTATTGTACTGCTAGATTGATGGCATACACGACTGCTTCGGCATTATCACCATTTACATGGAATACCGGAGAAGAAGAGATTTTTGCCACGTCGGTACAATACGTTCCCGAACGCGCATCTTTATAATTGGTAGTGAAACCAACTTGGTTATTGATCACAATGTGAATGGTTCCGCCAGTTTTGTATCCATCTAATTTGGACATTTGCGTTACCTCGTACACCACGCCCTGACCGGCGATAGCCGCGTCTCCATGAATCAGGATCGGAGCGATCTTAGAAGAGTCGCCATCGTATTTCATATCGATTTTGGAGCGAACAATTCCTTCTACGATTGGATCTACCGTCTCAAGGTGTGAAGGGTTAGGTGCCAGACTCAGGTGTACATCTTTTCCGCTATCGGTTTTAATATCAGAAGAGAAACCCAAGTGGTATTTCACGTCGCCGCCAAATGCCATTTCTGGATCCTCGTCTTTGTACATTTTGCCTTCAAACTCTGAAAAGATAGATTTGTAGGATTTACCCATGATATTCGCCAACACGTTCAAACGTCCGCGATGTGCCATACCAATCATAAATTCCTGAATGCCGATATCAGCACCTTTTTCGATAACGGAATCTAATGCTGGAATCAAGCTCTCTGCACCTTCCAAAGAGAAACGTTTCTGGCCCAGAAATTTGGTGCCCAAGAAGCTTTCAAAGACGACGGCTTTATTGATTTTTTGAAGAATTCTTTTTTTCTGGTCAGTGGAATAGTTTGGCGTGTTGCGCTCCGCTTCCATCTTGTCTTGCAACCATTTGATTTTCTCCGGATTACGGATATATCTAAATTCTACGCCGATAGATCGGCAGTAGGTATCTTCGATAAGTTGACGAATCTCGCGTAACTTTGCTGGCCCGATACCAATCTCAACACCTGCATTGAACACTGTATCCATGTCGCGTCAGACAGACCGAAAGTCTCCAGTTCTTTGCCTGGGTAGTACTTACGGCGCTCGCGCACTGGATTGGTGTCAGTAAATAGGTGCCCACGATCACGGTATCCGTGTATCATGTTCAAAACGTTGATTTCCTTAATAGCGTGATCAGATACTTGATCAAAATTCTCTCCTTCAGAGCCTTCGGCCGTTTGCCCGAATTCAAAACCTTCAAAAAATTTCTGCCATCCAAAATCAACCGAGCTAGGATCCTCTTTATACGATTGGTAGAGTCCTTCGATATAGCTGGTGTCTGCGTTACTCAAATAAGTTAACTTATCCATTTAAATATAAAATCATCTTTATAATTACGCAAATTTAGTAATAATAAAAGATTTAAGGCAATTAATTGCCATAATAAATCGAGTGAATTGCGAAAGTTTTTTGGAGGTAATATGAGGCGATTAGTCAGTGTTTAAACATAAAACAGACGGATTGTTTAGCTTGTGAATTATGTATGTTGTGTATAACACATTTCGACGTGTTCGATACCATCCTCGTCATATTTTTCGCCGTCTGGTTTGAAACCCAGAGATTGATAAAACTGGTCGAGATAGGTTTGCGCACCAATTCGGATTCCTTGGTGAGGAAAATGTGCTTTCACCACTTCTATACTTTTAAGCATCAGTTGCTTGCCATAAGAATGTCTTCTGAAAGCCGCTGTGGTGAGCACGCGACCGATTGAGGGTTCGGTAAAAGAAATTCCTGGTGGCACAATGCGCGTGTAAGCAGCTAGCGGGCCAGCTACTTCTTCACGACCGATAAGGTGCAGGCATTGTAAATCCTTGCTGTCCAAATCTTGATAAATGCAGTTTTGCTCCACCACGAATACCTCAGATCGACTGCGTAAAATTTCATAAAGTTCGGTAGTCGATAGCTCATTAAAGGGTAAGAGCGTCCACAACAGTTCTTTTTGTAAGGGCATATATCTATTTGTTTATTTGCAACACGATGTTGGTAAGTCGATTTTAAGGATTTTATCCTAACTTGGCAAGCATACTTGAAGAAATAATGATTTGCAGGCATGAATAATGAGTACAGCTTTAGATTAGCGCGGCCAGAGATGGCGAATGCGATTTGGCAGATATTGGAAGAAGCGATACAGCGTCGTAAATCCGATGGTAGTTCGCAATGGCAAGATGGATATCCTAATTTAGCAGTTATTCAGCAAGACATTCAGCGCAAAGCAGGCTATGTGCTGTTGGATGGAGATCAACTGGTAGGATATTGCGCACTATTAATAGACGACGAACCAGCTTATCAGCATATTCAAGGCGCGTGGCTATCTGACCAATCCTTTGTCGTGTTCCACCGTGTAGCTATTTCTAACAAATATATTGGAAAAGGTATAGCGCAGCAACTATTGCTGCATATCGAGGCATTTGCCAAAGAAAACGACATATTAAGCATACGTGCCGACACCAATTTTGATAATAAAGCGATGCTCCGAATTTTCGAAAAGTTGGGCTATCAATATTGTGGTGAAGTGGTATTTAGAGGTAGCTCGCGTAAAGCATTTGAAAAAATATTATCTTGATAATCAGTGTTTTGGCTTATTTTTAATCTATTTTACAACTATTAATGTAATAAAATTTGTTACATTAATATTCAAGCCTTATCTTTGTACCGAAATGAATAATACACGATTTGCTACGGCCTTGCACATTCTATCGCTCCTGTCTAAGTACCACAAGGAGTGGCTGAGCTCCGATTGGATAGCAAGTAGCATCAATGTGAATCCTGTTGTGGTACGTAAGGAGTTGAGCGTATTGCAGGAAAGGGGCTGGGTTGTTAGTAGAAAAGGCAAGGATGGTGGTTCGCGATTGCAGGTATCCGGGAGTGAAATCAAATTAGGTGATCTTTACCAAGCTATCCGCAATACCGATATTTTAGGCAAAAAAAACAAGAATACTAATCCTAAATGTCCGGTAGGAAAGGAAATAAATAATCGCCTGGATCATCTCTATGTAGCTACAGATCGTATCGTACTAGCTTCGCTGAATGAGCAAACTTTGCAAAATTTTGTCGATCAGTTTTGATCCTCTTTTTTTGACTTATAATGTAACAATATTTATTACAAATAAACTTGATAATATATGAAAATAGCAGTGACAGGAGCTACCGGACAACTAGGTCGTTTGGTAGTAGAGAAATTAAAACAAGCCGATGCAACAGTAATTGCTTTGGCTCGCAATCCTCAGCAGGCCAATGATCTTGGTGTAGAAGTGCGCGCCTTCGATTATGATCAGCCCGCACATATGGAAGAAGCTTTAGCGGGGGTTGATCGTTTGTTGCTAATTTCTAGTAACGAAATCGGAAAACGGCTGCAACACCACGAATCGGTGATTCACGCTGCGAAGAAAGCCGGGGTTTCGCAACTGGTGTTTACCAGTTTAGTCAATGTAGACCATTCGACATTGAATCTAGCGGGAGAATATTTGGCTAGCGAAAAATCGCTAAAAGCTGCTGGTATTCCGTACACCATCTTGCGCAACGCTTGGTATACCGAAAATTATGCGGCATCAGCAACCAATGCGGTTGCCGCTGGCGCTTTTATTGGTAGCGCTGGAGATGGTAAGATCTCTTCTGCTTCGCGCGAAGACTTGGCAGAAGCAGCAGTAGCAGTATTGCTTGGAGCAGATCACGAAGGCAAGGTATATGAGTTAGCAGGTGACCAAGCTTACACATTGGCTGATCTTGCGGCTGCTATATCCGAGTTTACTGGTAAAGATGTGCCTTATCGCAACTTACCGGAGGCAGCGTATAAAAGTGCGCTAGTTTCGCATCATGTGCCCGAAGATTTTGCTGGCCTGATAGCGAGTTGGGATGTTTCGGCTTCTAAAGGCGATTTGTATAGCGAAGATAAGACGCTCTCCAAACTAATTGGCCGGCCGACCACAGCAATGAAAGATACGGTAAAAGCCGCATTGTCCTAATCAATAGCGCTAGGATGTATGTGATGTTTTAAACATCTTTGTGTAGCACCAGATCATAGTTTGGTGCTACACACGTTTATGATATATGATTTTGATGAAATAATAGACAGAGCGGGCACCAATAGTCTGACTTACGATGGATGGAAAGCGTATCTTTTTCCAAATGATCCGGATTTGAACATTCCGTATGCGGATCACGAACTCATCCGATTGTGGGTGGCCGATATGGCTTTCTCCAGTCCGCCGCCTGTTTTAGATGCCATTCGTGCCAGACTGGATCAAAAAATTCTAGGCTATTCCAAAATCTATGATTCGCATTATGGAGAAGTGTTGCAGCGTTGGTTTGCTGCGAATTATGATTGGAATATCAATACCGAAGAATTGGTGTCGGCTCCTGGAATAGTGACGGCACTGTACCGTTTAGTTCCATTATTGGCTAAGGCAGACGAGCAAGTGCTCATAACCACGCCATCGTACGGGCCATTCAAAAAGGCGGGCGATCAATCTGGTCGTGAGGTCTTATGTAGTTCTTTGTTGAAAAACGGAGGTCGGTACGAGATGGATTTTGCAGACATTAAGCAGCAGATTATGAATCCGGCTAATCGTATCCGCATCTTTATATTATGTCATCCGTACAATCCCACAGGCCGCGTGTGGACCGTGGACGAACTGACCGAGCTTGGTAAGCTATGTTTGGCGAATGATGTATGGATCATTTCTGATGAAGTGCATAGCGATTTATTGCGTGCGGGCCAAAAACATGTACCAATAGCAGCGCTATTTCCAGACTCCGATCGTATAATCACCTGTTCTGCAGCCAGCAAAAGTTTTAATCTGGCAGGCAATATGCTATCTCATGTTTTTATCAAGCATACTGCTATGCGGACACAATGGAAGCGTTTGTACAACGACTATCATTCGCCATTGAGTATCGTAGCGACTCAAGCTGCCTACGAACATGGCGCGGAGTGGCTTAAACAGCTCAATCAGTACATTGATAACAATTTAAATTTTCTAAAAGAATTGATAACAGAGCATCTTCCGAAGGCACATTTTTCGATTCCAGAAGCTACTTATTTGGCTTGGATCGATTTGTCGGACTATGTGCCTCAACGAAAGGAGATCGCTCGATGGTCAGTATTCTTTGCTCAAAATGCCGGCGTATTGATTGAAGATGAAGCAGTTTTTGTGAGTAATGCAGCAGGCCACATTCGTATTAATGTTGCCTGTCCTCGAAACATTTTGCATGAAGCGCTTGTGCGTATGGCCAAAGCATTGAACCATTAAGCGAAAGCACTGCGATAAGCCAGCGGCGTAGTGCCCGAAATCTTTTTGAAGGCTTTATGAAAGCTGACAAAATTGTTGAAACCCGAGTCAAAGCAACATTCTTTGATAGATACGCGCGAATCCCGAAGTAGCTTGCAAGCATGCGCAACGCGCAACGCCGTGATAAAAGCTGTCAGTGTCTTTCCAGTACGCTGCTTGAAATAACGGCAGAAGGAATTACGCGTCATACCCGATATATTGGCCAACGTGCCTAGTTCTAAATCTGTGCGGTAATGCGTGTTGATGAAACTAATGATCGTATTCATACGGCTTACCTCTTCGTGCTGTTGTTGTATATCGTAGGCCGAACTGATTAAGTTTATCTTTGGTGCGAACCGCGAAAATTGGTGCAATACCTGCAATAGTTGGTAAAGTTTTTGGAAACCAATGGTTTCGTTAGCCATATCTCGGAAACAAATTGCTATTGGATCAGGCAAATTTTCAATCCACCATCCCTTTTGAGCTTGCTGTAGCACACGACGAACTTCTGTCATCTCTGGCAGCGCCAAAAAATCCTTTCCCGCAAAATCTTCCCGAAAATGGATCACATAGATTTCCGACTGTGCATCTCGGCTATAATCCTCATCAAAATGCCAGTAATGCGGTACATTTTTGCCAATCAATACGCAGGCTCCGTGCTCAAAACGTTGGATGCAATCCCCAATAAAAAATGTGCCCAAGCCCTGTTTAATGTAAATCAATTCTAACTCTTCATGATAGTGCCAGATTTGATGGTACTGCGGAATGCGATCCTTGCGGATCTGGAAACTTTGCTGTTCCGATTCGTAACGGTGCAGTCTCTGCATGCAATAAAATATTAGATATATTCCCAAAAATACTCAACATAAATTGTATAGTGGTAATATTGTTTATTATTTAGGTAATAACATTCAATGAATTTCGAAGGTAACTTCGTTAATTCGTGTAATCAATTATACATCATCTGTGATGAAAAGTAAAAACAGTTATACCTTTGCCCTGGTGTTAATCACCTCACTTTTCTTTTTTTGGGGATTTATTCACAATCTTGATCCGATCCTGATTAAGCATTTGCAAAGTGCTTTCAGTCTATCGCACCTGCAAGCATCTTTGATTGATTCCTCGGTCTTTGTTGCCTACTTTTTACTGGCCATTCCCGCTGGTCTAATTATGCAACGTTATGGTTATAAAGCTGGTATTTTAGTGGGTTTATGCCTTTTTGCTTTAGGATGCTTTATGTTTGTACCTGCGGCCAATACCGTAAGTTATCCTTTTTTCTTATCAGCGTTATTTGTGCTATCCTGTGGGCTTACGATTTTAGAAACTGCGGCCAATCCATACATTACGGTATTAGGCGATCCGGCACGTGCTACCGAACGTTTGAACTTTGCACAATCTTTCAATGGCTTGGCGGCATCGCTAGCGCCATTAGTAGGTGGTTATTTTATCTTGGCCGAAGAGCCTTTGAATCCTGAGGAACTAGCGCGATTGAGCGAAGCTGCAAGATTAGCTTATATACAGGCAGAAACATCATTAGTGAAAGGACCTTACATCGTATTGGGTGGGATTATCTTGGCAGTAGCCATACTGTTTTTCTTTACCAAATTGCCTGATATTAAAGAAGATGATACATCTGAAAAAAGTGCGGGTTTTATCGGTGTACTAAAGCATTCGCAGGTGCGCTGGGCCGTCATAGCTCAATTTTTTTACATTGGTGCACAAGTATATGTATTTAGCTTTTTACTCGTGTTTGCCAAAGAAGCGCTCGGTATGAGCGGATTAGAAAGTAAGTATTATGCAGGGATAGCCGGTTTCCTATTTATGATTGGCCGCTTTATAGGTTCATTCTTTATGAAATTTGTGCAGCCTGCCAAATTATTGGCAGCTTACGCAATTATTGCTAGTATACTGACTTTGGTCGTGATTTTTGGCAGCGGCATGATTACTTTATACGCGCTGTTAGGTATCACCTTTTTTATGTCGATTATGTTTCCTACTATTTTTGCGATGGGTATTCAAGGCGTTGGGCCCGATACAAAACCAGCATCCAGCCTTATCGTCATGTCAATTGTTGGTGGTGCAATTATTCCATTAGGCGCCGCCTATATTACCGATATTACGGGGCATATGCCGTATTCGTACTTTTTTGTATTGCTTTGCTTTATTATCGTCGTACTATTTGCCCTGTATAATAGGAATGCTAGTGCGAATACAACAGAAAAACTATCATAAAATCACAACAGCAATATTGACATGACACGATATGTATTAGCATTGGATCTAGTAGATAAACCAGATTTGATTGAAGAATATGAGGCATACCACCGCGAAGTGTGGCCAGAAATAAAAGAATCCATTTTACGGTCAGGTGTACATCACATGGCCATCTACCGTTTTGGTAATCGGTTGATGATGGTGATGGAAGTGTCGGACAATTTTAGTTTCGAACAAAAAGCAAATGCGGATGCCGAAAGCGAACATGTGCAGGAATGGGAAAAGCTTATGTGGAAATATCAAGTCGCTATACCAGGTGCAAAAGCAGGAGAAAAGTGGGTGTTGATGGATAAAATTTTTGAAATAAACGGGTAATCATCTCCCGAGAAAAATAGATTATGACAAGAGATAATGAACGCCTACCTTTTCTACAGATCCATCCGAAGGATAATGTATTGGTGGCATTAAGCGATCTGCCGGCAGGTTTTGTGGTAGATTTTGGTGGGCAACAGTTTGCTTTGCAGCAGCCTGTCAAAGCCAAACATAAATTTACGATAACAGATCTTGCGGTAGATGGAGAAGTATTTATGTACGGTGTCTTGGTGGGCAAAGTGAATGTGGCCTTGTCAACCGGGGAACTGATTAATACGGAAAATCTGCGACACGCCGCGGAAGATTTCCGTCTGGGTGAGCGCAAAATCGAGTGGCAAAAGCCAGATGTGTCGGCTATCGCTGATCGTACATTTGACGGTTTTCACCGCAGTAATGGCACCGTCGGGACGGCAAATCATTGGTTAGTTATTCCGTTAGTTTTTTGCGAAAATCGCAATGTATTGACGCTGAAGTCTGCTTTGGAAGACAAGTTAGGATATCGCGTGCAATCGTCCGATTATTCGAGCGAAGTAGATGAGCTAATCCGCCAATTTCGATCGGGCGCAGATATTGCTCAATTGCTAGACGCTGATCTATCCCCTACAGCGATAGACCGACAGCCGAATCGCGTATTTCCTAATGTGGATGGTGTTAAGTTTTTGAATCACGACATGGGCTGCGGCGGTACACGGATGGATTCGGATGCACTTTGTGGATTATTGGCAGGATATATCACTCATCCCAATGTGGCGGGTGCACCGTGCTAAGCCTTGGTTGTCAGCATGCGCAAGCCTCGATCTTACGTGAGGAAATTGCTAAGCGCGATCCTAATTTTGATAAACCGTTGTACATCTTTGAACAGCAGATAGAAGGTACCGAGCAACGCTTGATGCAAAACGCTATTAAATCCACGTTTGCCGGATTGGCGATGGCTAATCAAATTATGCGTCAACCTGCACCACTATCTAAACTATGTATCGGTCTTGAATGTGGCGGTTCGGATGGTTTCTCTGGTATCTCAGCCAATCCAGCCCTAGGATATCTTTCGGATATGCTCGTCACGTTAGGAGGATCTGTTATTCTAGCAGAATTTCCGGAATTATGTGGCGTAGAGCAAGAAATGAGTGATCGGTGTGTGGATGAACCAATGGCCGAAAAATTTATTCATCTGATGCGTACTTACAACGCCAAGGCCGAAGCTGATGGTTCAGGATTTTACATGAATCCGTCGCCTGGTAATATCCGCGATGGATTAATTACAGACGCGATCAAATCGGCAGGAGCGGCCAAAAAGGGCGGCACTTCGCCTGTGCAAGCAGTCGTCGATTATCCCGAAGTAGCTAATAAGCCAGGATTAAACCTACTTTGTACTCCAGGCAACGATGTAGAAAGTACTACGGCAGAAGTGGGTGCTGGTGCAAATCTGGTATTATTTACAACCGGATTAGGAACACCAACGGGTAATCCTATTGCGCCTGTGATTAAGATTGCTACCAATACGGCCACGTACAAACGCATGCCAGATATCATAGATTTCAATTGCGGAACTATTATCGATGGCGAAGAAAGTATTGCCGAATCGGCACATCGAATATTGGATTATGTGATAGAGGTGGCGAGTGGTCGCGAAGTCTGTAAAGCGGTAAAATTAGGACAGGATGACTTCATTCCGTGGAGACGAGGCGTATCCTTGTAAAATAGACAAAAATGAATACATTAAAAGATAAGTTAGCAGTGGTTACCGGTGGCGGTAGCGGAATAGGTAGAGCAATTAGCATGAGCTTTGCGGCAGCAGGAGCGGAGGTGCATATAGTGGATATGAACGAAGCGGTATCCAATGCCGTTGTACAGGAGATCGTTCATCTAGGTGGTCGGGCAGTGTATCATCAGTGCAATGTGACCGACCAAAAAGAAGTGTTAGATTTGGTTCAGCAGTTGGCTAAGATCGATATTTTGGTGAATAATGCCGGAATTGCTCATGTGGGTAACGTGGAAAAATGTACCGAATCTGATTTTGAACGCGTGTTTCAAGTAAATGTAAAAGGGGCATATAATCTTTTGTATGCCGTAGTACCCATTATGAAAGCTCAAGGTGGAGGTGTGATCCTTAATATGGCTTCGATAGCGGCATTGGTTGGTATCAGCGATCGTTTTGCGTATTCGATGAGCAAAGGTGCTATTCATGCCATGACCTTATCCGTGGCCAGAGATTATTTACAAGATCATATTCGTTGTAATAGCATTTCGCCAGCGCGGGTGCATACTCCCTTTGTGGATGGTTTTATACAAGCTAATTATCCGGGTCAGGAAGCCGAAATGTTCGAGAAATTGTCGAAATCGCAACCGATCGGCCGAATGGCTGCGCCTGATGAAATTGCTAAGTTAGCCTTATTTTTATGCAGCGATGATGCAGCTTTTATCACCGGTAATGATTATCCGATTGATGGCGGATTTATTAATTTGAACAATTAAAATAACATATATACATGCAGTTAATACGTTTTGGAGAAGCCGGTAACGAAAAAATCGGTATCAAAGTAGGAGAGAAGAATTACGATGTTTCGGCCTTCGGTGGCGATTATAATGAGCATTTTTTTGCCGAGAACGGACTTTCAAAGTTAGCAAAGTACGTACAAGATCAGGAGGGGCAATTGCCCGAAGTACCAGCTGATGTGCGGATCGGATCGCCGATAGCGCGTCCATCCAAAATTGTCTGTATTGGTTTGAATTACAAAGATCATGCAGAAGAAACTGGTGCCGCAATTCCGGCGGAACCTATCATTTTCATGAAATCTACCACATCTTTAGTCGGTCCTTTTGATCAAGTCGTAATCCCCAAGGGATCAGAGAAAACGGATTGGGAAGTAGAATTTGGTATTGTGATCGAGAAAAAAGCATCGTATGTTTCGGAGGCGGACGCTTTGAACCACGTGGCAGGATATGTATTGCACAATGATGTATCCGAGCGTGCTTATCAATTAGAGCGTGGTGGTACGTGGGACAAAGGGAAAGGTTGTGATACGTTTGCACCAATCGGACCGGTGTTAACCACTAAAGAAGAAATTCCCGATATCAACAACGTACGTTTGTGGCTAAAGGTAAATGGTAAAACTTATCAAGATGGAAATACCAAAAACTTAATCTTCAATGTGCCATTTATTGTCTCTTACGTATCCCAGTTTATGACATTGTTGCCAGGAGATGTGATCTCGACTGGTACACCAGCGGGTGTGGGATTAGGTTTTAATCCGCCGATCTATCTGAAGCCAGGAGATGTGATTGAACTGGGAGCAGATTACTTGGGCGAATCGCGTCAGGAAGTGATTGCGTATCGCTAAGAATGGAATTGAACCCCTTTGACTAAATCAAAACACGCATGAAGATAGATGCACATCAACATTTTTGGATTTATAACGCGGAGCGCGACAGTTGGATAACAGAAGAAATGAGCGCAATTCAGCGTGATTTTATGCCGACCGATCTGCGAGCCGAATTGCATGCCAATAAAATGGATGGCGTAATCGCCGTCCAAGCATCCTGTACGCTGGAAGAAACGCAGTTCTTGGTCGATTTATCTACCATGTATCGTATGATAAAAGGCGTAGTAGGATGGGTCGATCTGACAGCCGATGATGTGGAGGAGCATTTAGCGCGTTTCAGTGAAATGCCAATCATAAAAGGTTTTCGTCATGTGGTCGAAGCTGAGGCTGATCCTGATTTTTTAATGCGTGATGCCGTGCAAAGATCCATGAGCGCTTTGACGAAATACAACTACACGTATGATCTGCTGATTCGCCCGCGGCATTTTGCATCTACTTTGGCTTGCGTACAGCAACATCCAGATCAACAGTTTGTGCTAGATCATATGGCTAAGCCAAATATCAAATCTGGCGAGGCTGAAAGCTGGGCCAGCTTCATTGTCGATCTCGCCAAAAATCCCAATGTGGTGTGTAAAATTTCTGGTTTAGCGACAGAAGCAGACTGGGATAACTGGACGCTGACAGATTTTGCACCGTACATTGATCATGTGATAAATCGCTTTGGGAAGGATAGGATACTATTTGGATCTGATTGGCCAGTATGCCTGATCGCAGCCAGCTATAAAGAGAACAAAGAGATTATGTCGAGTAGAATTGGTGATTTTACACCGGAAGAAATGGCAGCTTTTTGGGGCGAAAATGCACGAAGAGTTTATAAATTTTAATGCATAAAAATGGATTTACATTTAAAAAATAAAGTAATTATAGTTACCGGTGGTGCGAAAGGTATTGGCAGAGGCATCGTATTGTCTTTAGCGAAGGAAGGTGCCATTCCTGTCATCGTAGGCCGAAGTGCTAGCGACAATCAATTGGTGGTACACGAAGTACAAGCATTGGGAGCAGAAGCATTGGCCATAGAAGCGGAGTTGTCGGATCCTGCCGCGTGCGAACGTGCGGTGCAGCAAACGATAGCGCAATATGGGCGAATTGATGGACTGGTAAACAATGCAGGTGTAAATGATGGAGTAGGATTGGCATCAGGTAATTACGACGCTTTTGTGTCTTCGTTACACAAAAATCTGGTGCACTACTACCTAATGGCCCACCATGCTTTAGATGCCTTAAAAGCATCTAAAGGAGCAATCATTAATATCAGCTCAAAGACAGCGGAGACGGGACAAGGCGAAACATCGGCATATGCGGCAGCAAATGGTGGTCGCAATGCGCTTACACGCGAGTGGGCTGTAGAATTGTTGCCCTTTCAGATTCGTGTAAATGCGATTATAGTGGCGGAAGCGGCGACACCGCAATACGATCGTTGGATTCAAACGCTGGATAATCCGACCGAAACTTTGAAAAAAATTACAGATCGTATTCCGTTGGGCAATCGTATGACTACTGCAGACGAAATAGCGGATATGTGCGTATTCCTGCTGTCAAATAAATCAAGCCATACCACAGGACAATTAATCCACGTAGATGGCGGATATGTACATTTAGACCGATCACTCGTTAGAGAATAGTAATCGCTCTATGGCGTATTTTGTTGCGCTGTTTGCGGATAATGGTAGCAGGTGATGACTGAACTACAATCGAGTTGAAAATAAATACGCTATAAATCAGTCGCTTTGGTTATAGATGATGATTTCATTTTGCAAATCAAGTTGGAGTCCCTATATTTGCATCACTTCAAACAAAGGAAGTAACCAGAGATGCCCAGATGGCGGAATTGGTAGACGCGCTGGTCTCAAACACCAGTGGAGCAATCCATGCCGGTTCGATCCCGGCTCTGGGTACAAAAGCCTGACAGTGATTACACTGTCAGGCTTTTTCCTTTTCACTTGAGATGCTTAACATCTTTTAACAAAAGCTAGATTAAACGTTATGCCCTTTTTCTACTCTATCTATACACAGTGTAGGTAGTAAGTAAGATAATAAGTAGGGTAGTGATTGATTATATGTTTTAAATGTGGGAAGTCTTGTCCGAGAGGACAAGACTTTCTTTTTGCTAAACCTTCGCAGCTTCGGCCTCGAAGATGTGATCGATCTTCCATTCGGCTTTATTCTTGGATGCAGCAACAGCTAAGCGATCGCAGCGTTCATTGAGCGGATGCCCTGCGTGCCCTTTTACCCACACCAATCTTATTTGGTGTAATTTGTAGAGCTGCATCAAACGCATCCAAAGATCTTTATTTTTCTTTCCTACGAATCCTTTCTGTATCCAACCATAAACCCATTTCTTATCGATGGCGTCGATGACGTACTTTGAATCCGAATAAATTGTAACTTGTTGATTGATAGATTTCAGTGCCTCCAACCCTATGATAACGGCAAGCAATTCCATACGATTGTTGGTCGTCTTGCGAAAACCTCCAGAATATTCCTTTTCGATCAGCTTTCCGTACAATTGTTCGTTATCGCCTTTGTAGACTGTTCTTAAAATAGTGCCATATCCGCCGGGGCCTGGGTTTCCGCTAGAAGCACCGTCTGTGTATAATTCAATCATGTTTTCAAATATACGGGTTTTTGTAACGCTGTATGTAGTGGCTGCGCTGCGTTTTGCGTCGCAGTTTCGGCTGTATAGCGGTCAAAGAAAGACCCGCTAATGATGGTGGCAATAAAAAATGCGTAGCTTATGGCTACGCATCTACGTTTTCATGTCCAATATGATGCAAGAATGCTTTTCTAGCCTAAGTACGACTTCAGAATTCTACTTCTGGAAGTGTGGCGCAAACGTTGCAATGCTTTGTCCTTAATCTGTCTTACACGCTCGCGTGTCAAGCTGAATTTTTCACCGATCTCTTCTAAAGATAATTGGTGATTGGATCCTAATCCGAAAAACAACACGATAATTTCGCGCTCACGCTCGGTTAATGTAGCTAATGAACGTTTGATCTCTTCGGATAATGATTCGTCGATTAGAGAGCTATCCGTATCCGGATCTTTGTTCTCTAACACATCTAACAATGTGTTTTCTTCCCCTTGTACAAATGGAGCGTCCATCGAAACATGTCTACCTGAATTACTTAATGTATCAGATACTTTATCTACTGTGGTTTCTAGGATATCTGCCAATTCTTCAGGAGAAGGTTCGCGTTCGTATTCTTGTTCAAGCTTAGAAAAAGCTTTACTAATTTTACTCAAAGAACCGACCTGGTTCAAAGGCAAACGAACGATTCTTGACTGCTCAGCGATGGCTTGTAATATAGATTGGCGAATCCACCATACCGCGTAAGAAATAAACTTAAATCCTTTAGTTTCGTCGAACCGCTTTGCCGCCTTAATTAGGCCTAAGTTACCTTCGTTAATCAAGTCACCTAATGTTAAACCTTGATTCTGATATTGCTTGGCGACAGAGACGACAAACCGTAGATTCGTTTTGGTAAGTTTTTCTAGCGCTACTTGATCACCCTCTCGGATACGTTGCGCTAAGATTACTTCTTCTTCCGCAGTAATTAAGTCTACTTTACCAATTTCGTGAAGATACTTATCTAACGATTGAGATTCACGGTTGGTAATGGATTGTGTAATTTTAAGCTGTCTCATCTACTATATTAAATGCCTTCCTTAATGAAATGTTTGCAAAAATACGAAAAATAACCGTAATATTTGCCAATATACCGATATTATACGTATTCAGAATGAGGAGATTAGAAAAGGTTTAGTAAACAATTACATCGTCAAAAATTGTTCCAAATTTTGTAAATGCAGGCGTTTATATTGTTTGAATGAAACAATCTCTCGCACATAGCTATTTCACTGCATTTTATACTTTCTCCCAATAATTGTGGTATGGTGAGAATTTGTACTAAGCGGTGCGATGCGCATTTAAGATTATGTTTTTAATATGACAGTTTGCTTTTTGTGCACCAGGTGCGGTACTTAGGCAGGTCTTTCTAGAAATTGATCTTAGTAGCATGTCGAATTTTTTGTGTTGAAGCTTTTCCAGACGGATTCGTTACCGCATGTAGAGACGGGGTTTCTGGATATTTCTTTATATCTTGATTTTTGAGGTAGAATTATAGGATGAGTAGGTACGAAGCTATTATTGTAGGTTCTGGTCCGAATGGGCTTGCTGCTGCTATTACATTGCAGCAGCGAGGACTCAGTACGCTCTTAATCGAAGGCGATCAACAGATCGGTGGCGGAATGCGTACGAAAGAACTAACATTACCAGGTTTTAAGCACGATGTATGCTCTGCGATACATCCTATGGCCATGGCTTCGCCTTTCTTTAACTCGTTGCCATTAGGGGCACACGGTCTCAAATTTCTTACGCCTAAGTACGCGGTAGCGCATCCTTTGGATAATGGTACTACTGCTTTTTTACATAATAATCTGTCTGATACAATTGCCGCTTTGGGCGCAGATGGCCAACGTTATCAAAGTCTGATCGAGCCAATCGTAGCAGATTGGGAATTATTGGCAAGAGCGATTATGGGGCCACTACGATTTCCAGAAAAACCATGGAAACTAGTCGAATTTGGTCTACATGCGCTGCAACCCGCGAGCTGGACGGCGCAACGTTTTCAAACCGATCAAGCTGCTGCGCTTTGGGCAGGGATGGCAGCGCACGGCATTCAACCTTTGAGTAATTGGACGACTTCGGCCATCGCCATGGTGCTGTCTGCTGTAGGTAACAAATATGGGTGGCCAGTGCCTATTGGTGGTTCGCAAGCTATTGCCAATGCTTTATTGAGCTATTATCAATCTTTAGGCGGACATTTGCAAACCGGAAGTTGGGTAACAGATACGGCCTCGCTACCTTCGTATAAACTCCTAATTCTTGATCTGACTCCAAAACAGTTGTTAGAATTGAAAGGACTAAACTTTTCGGCAGGATATGTTCGTCAGCTACAACGATTCCGGCAGGGCATGGGCGTTTTTAAAATTGATTGGGCACTTTCTGAAAAAACACCTTTTCGAGATATACGTTGTCAAGAAGCTGCTACGGTTCATTTGGGAAATACCTATGCAGAAATTGCGGCAAGTGAAAAAGCAAGCCACTACGGAAAAAAAGTAGATAAACCTTTTGTGCTCTTTACACAGCAAAGTGCATTTGATAAGCAACGCGCTCCAGATGGTAAGCATACGGGTTGGGCCTATTGTCATGTGCCGAATGGTTCTCCAGAAGATTATACCGAAGAGATAGAAGCGCAAGTCGAAAGATTTGCGCCCGGTTTAGAGACACGATATTGGCAAGACACACTTATCTTCCAGCACAATTGGAGGCCTACAATCCGAATTATGTAGGGGGAGATATTAATGGTGGAATTATGGATGTTTTCCAACTGTATACCAGACCTGTGCGTTCGCTAACACCATATCGGACATCAATGAATAATGTGTACATCTGCTCATCCTCAACCCCACCAGGTGGTGGTGTGCATGGCATGTCTGGCTATCATGCTGCAAAAACTGCGCTTGCAGATCATTATGGGATTAATTTGTAATTACTTACCGTAGGGTATTCATTTAACTATATGCTTGATCCCACATAAGTTGAATTTTTATGGTTGGTAGAGCAAGCCCTATTAAGCATTCAAATGACTTCTAAAAAAAATCATTTGAAAATTTGTAGTTAAAAAAATGTAGTTTTACTAAATTATAATCTAAGTCAATTATTCATGAATGCGCCACTTAACCGCAAAAACACTGTACTTATCGTACTGGTAGCCTCGCTAGGATATTTTGTCGATATATACGATCTAATACTTTTTTCAGTAGTGCGAATAAAAAGTCTTTCAGATTTGGGAGTTTCTGAAGATGATATGTTGCGTGTAGGAGCGATGATCATTAATAGTCAGATGTTTGGTATGCTTGTTGGCGGAATTTTGTGGGGTGTGCTAGGCGATAAAAAGGGCAGGTTGAGCGTTTTGTTTGGTTCTATTATTACCTATTCGCTTGCCAATATTGCAAATGGTTTTGTGACCAATGTGGATCAATATGCGGTCATTCGATTTATTGGTGGAGTAGGCTTGGCAGGAGAATTAGGTGCCGGGATAACGCTGGTGACAGAAACAATGAGTAAAAAATATAGAGGCTATGGAACTATGATTGTAGCTTCTGTGGGTTTGTTAGGAGCAGTGATGGCTGCTTTAATTAGTGCTCGCTACACTTGGCAAACGAGTTATTTCATTGGCGGGGGCATGGGCTTATTGTTGCTCACATTGCGTATTGGTTTGGTGGAATCTGGCATGTTCAAAGAGGCTACAGATAAAAATGTTCAACGTGGAAATCTGCTCATGCTTTTCAACAATTGGTCCCGATTTAAAAAATATATGTGCTGTATTTTGATAGGTTTACCTTTGTGGTATGTTGTAGGTGTACTTATTACCTTTTCGCCCGAATTCGGAAGAGCATTGAATGCTACAGGAATAATTGATGCTGGAAAGGGCATTATGTACTGCTACATTGGTATTTCTATTGGCGATGTGGTGGCGGGTTTACTGGCTCAAGTTTTACAATCTCGTAAAAAAGTGATGTTGAGCTTCATTATTCTTACTACCGTCGTAGTTGGCATTTACCTTAATTCTTTTGGGCTCACGCCAGAGGGGTTTATTATGCTTAGTTTGCTATTGGGTTTTGCATCGGGCTATTGGGCAACATTTGTCACCATAGCAGCAGAGCAATTCGGTACAAATCTACGGGCTACGGTCACGACGACGGTTCCTAATTTTGTGCGTGGTTCATTAGTAGCCATTACGCTAGGTTTTCAATATTTTAAAGATAAAATTGGTATTTTGGAAGGAGCCATGGTGATCGGGGCAATGACAGTCGTCATAGCCCTATTAGCTCTTAATCAATTAAAAGAAAGCTTTGGGAAAGATCTTGACTACGTGGAAGAATAAAAATTATTCTGCTGGGTTTTTTCTTAAAAAGCCTTTTTTTACGCCATCTTCTATTAAAGTTTTCGCATAAGTCCATAGCGTCTTAGCACCTTCTTTGATTACGCTTTTTTTGGCAAATACTTTGTCGTAGTGCACGCCTGGCTCTTTCCACGTTCCACCATTATTTGAGCTGTTTTGTAATAATGGTTCTAGGCGATCCATCGCTCGTGCAAACTTGGCTTCTGGCGTTTTTCCAGCTTCAAATTCTTCCCAAATTTCTAGTAATTCTGCGGCAGTATTTTCTGGCAGTAATCCAAAAATTCGCTGTGCTCCCAGGCGCTCTTCTTCCGTATTTTCATGATTTTTCTCTGTATCGTAGATGAAGGTATCACCCGCATCGATTTCTACGACATCGTGCACAAGCACCATCTTGATCACCTTCAATATGTTTATCGGCTCATTGGCATGCTCGGCGAGTACGATAGCCATCACGGCTAAATGCCAACTGTGCTCTGCGCTATTCTCGCAACGATCACTATTGAATAGCTTTGTTCTGCGTTGTACGTATTTTAATTTATCGATCTCTTTGATAAATGCTAGCTGTTTGGTTAAGTTATCTGGTGTCATGAAATTACGAGTATAATAGAAATAAATAGCAGGAGAATGCTTTACGTGCTTTTGAATTTGCGCTAAAGAACACGCACAATTTTCATAAATCTTCTTTGATAGCTACCTTCTAGATTCGTTTCGGTCACGGCTTGCGCTTTGCCAGAGCTAGCGTGTATAAATCGTAAACCTTGACTATCCGTGTTGGTCAGGACAATGCCGACATGCCCAATACGGCGATTGGCAGGATTGGTGCCCGTAAATAAGATGATGTCGCCCGCTTTTGCTTCTTCCAGAGAAATATCTGCTCCGGCTTGCCCCATGCCAGATGAACTTCTGGGTAAGCTGATTCCAAATTCCTTAAAAACAAAGTAAACGAAGCCGGAGCAATCAAAACCACGTTTTGGATCTGCTTGTCCGTATTGATACTTGACACCCAAAAATTTTCTAGCAAATACAATCAGATCGTCTTCTGCTGAGCGATTGGATTCTTTCGTTTCCAAAATAGCCGCATTCTGAGACGTGATCAGCGAGGGTTTTGTTCTATTTTTTGTGGTCCACGGTTGATGATATTCAAAAAATAAACCCATCAAGCAAGAAATAGTAATAAGATGTGCTACTTTCATTTGGGCAAAGCTACGGAAAATGACCTAATTGCATCACTTTAGTTCTATAAAACGTTAATCACGAGGTGGTTAAGTGTGCTTGCTAAGAATTTAGCGCGTTCCCGTAGCGTAGCAAAGCTAAAAGATGACAATGTTAGATCCTGTATGATTGGGCTAATTAATTTGAGTATCTTCGCAAGCTCAAGTCCAATACCATGCGATTGCCTAAATTGTTAATTCTATTATTACTTTTAACCCTATCCGGTGCCTGCACTGAGCCAATCAGTAATAAAATAATAAACCAGATCAATAGCGCACTTATGCACGAAAGATCTGGAGCTGATAACGAACGATCAGACGCAGCCTTATCAGTGATCAAGCCGGCAAATTCGAGAGAAAACGCCATGCTTGATATCGTGAAAATGGTGCGAAGTGAGCAATTAAATGCCAACTATCAGATGCAGATTCAGCCAAGTACAGAACAAGTGCTCAAACAGGCAGATTCTCTGGCGTCAAAACTTGGATATGCCAGTTTAACCGTTTGGGTCAAATCTCAAATAGGTTTTTACTATTATCGTCATACCCATCTCGAGCGGGCTTTGCCCTATTTTTTGGAAACTTCAAAATATTTAGCAGAATCACATACTACAATCGAGTTAGATCCTGTTGACTGTCTTATCAAAAATGCATATTTCTATGGCAATGTTGGTGACCATCAATTAGCAATACAAAATTTGGAGCAAGCGCTATTGGCGCAGCACATCGCTGAAAAAGATACGGCAGTTATTGAATACAGTTTGGGATACGAATACCTGTTACTGAATGATACTATCAAAGCAAAAGAGTATTTTATAAAAGCCAAAGCTAGTGCAAAAACGTACGATCCCATTCGCTATGCGAAGGTGTTGGGTGAGCTCGCAGTCATAGAAAAAAAACAGGGAATATGCGGCCGCAGAACAACTTTTATTGGAAGATATTGCATTATCAGAGCAACATGAAGATAAACGTAATGCCATGTTTGCGCAGATACGACTCAGTACATTGTACCTAGATATGCAGCGCTGGGATGAGGCAAAATCGCTATTATTAAAAGCAGAAAGTTTTGCCGCTGATAAAGATAATCTTTTAGGTTTTCAGCGAGATATTTTGTTGCTCAAATTGCAATTGTTTGAAAGTATAAACAACCATGATGCACTGCTTGACCTGTACAAACAACTACGTCTGGTAGAAGAACAGCTCAAATATACCGATGCTCCGACGCCGTGAAAAATGTGAAGCTAATTCTTTTGCGCGAGCAAGCAGAATGGAACAAAAAAGCGCAGGAAACCAAGTTGCAAAAATCAAATCTAATAGGTATAGCTTTATTGGTGATCTGCACCTTACTGCTGCTATTAACGGTGTTATTGCGCATATCCAAAGTACGAACACTACGTTTGCAGCATGCCGTTTTCGAAAGTAAAATCGCTACGATATCTTTAGCCAAATACAAATCTGAAGACCGATACGCACAGGTGCAGCAAACGATTAAATCCTATAGAAAGTTTATCGAAGAGCGTAATGCGGCAATAGATCATCTCAAAGAAGAGGTAAGCAAGCTAGAAAGTGCTACTACAAGCATCCACGTAGCACAGCGTGAAAAACTGCAAGATTTACTGTCAGAACATTTGATGAGTGAGGATAATTGGTCACGTTTCAAACGCGTATTTTTCGCCGAGTATCGCGAATTTTACGATCATGTGATACAACACTTGGTAGGCATAACAGAATCGCAATTACGCATCGTACTGCTACAGAAAATTGGCGTCAGCAACCATGAAATGGCGAATTTGCTGGGAGTTGGTCAAGAATCTATTCGTAAAGCAAAACACCGACTTCGCAAGAAATATGGATTAGCTTATGATGATTGCTTCCAGATCCATACAAATCTAGCCGCCGAGCAGTATTCTACTCAATAATTTAATATATTTGGAATTATCGCTGCCAACTAGCATGATGTCGCAATATCAAAAAGCAAAACTGAATTAGTAATGATGGAAATTCTTTTAATTGAAGATGATACCGCCGTCGTATCGCTAGTTCGTCGTGGTCTGGCAGATCCAAATTTCAATATATCAGTTGCACTATCCGGAACATCTGGTCTTGATATGGCGCTCTCTAATGTTTACGATCTCATCATCTTGGATATTATGCTTCCTGGTATGGATGGCCTCAAGGTTTGTAAACAAATTCGCGAACACGGTCGCCAAGTTCCGGTGCTAATACTTTCAGCCCTCGATCAGCCAGAAGATATCGTAGATGGATTTGAGAATGACGCAGATGATTATCTGACCAAACCATTTAACATGACGGAGCTCAAAGCACGAGTCAGTCGCTTCCTGAGAAAGAAAACAGATAGTAAAGAAAAACTACAGCCAAACACTTTATCATTAGCCGATTTGCACCTGGATTTGGATAGTAAAAGTGCGAAGCGTGCCGGAAATCCAATCGCGTTAACAGCCACCGAATTTCGGTTACTAGAGTATCTGATACGCAATGCCAAACGTGTAGTATCTCGTATGGATATTCTTGAAAATGTATGGCATATGGAATTTAATCTTAGTACCAATGTCGTCGATGTGTATATCAATTATCTGCGCAACAAGATTGATAAAGGTTTTGATAAAAAGCTATTGCACACAAAGGTAGGCATGGGATATATCTTAAAAGACCCCGATGAAGCTACAAACTAAGATTATAGTACTATTTAATCTCATTTGTTGGGTGCTTATCGCAGGTTTTGCGGTATATATATCGTATTTCACACGCGATAGCTTGCGTACTAAATTTTTTCATCGACTAGAAGAGAATGCTCAAATCGTAGGCAAGCATACGATTGAAGAAGCAGAGCATATTAATGAAATTTATTACGAGATAATGCGCACCTATCTCCGGCAATTGTCTGCTGGTAAAGACTACATTATTCGAGTTGATAAGCGTTTTTCGGACGTGGTTGCAAAGCCTGATTTGCCATTGCCTACTCATTTCTATCGCGATGTAATTACAGACGGCAAAGCGCAGTATATGGATCGAGATACCGCCTATTTTGCATTGTACTTTTCCGATCCCGATGCCGACAAAAATTTGATTGTCATTTCTTCTGGCAGAGATAATTATGGATTAGCTGAGCAAGTTAATTTAGATCGTACATTATTAAATGCCGCAGGCGTATGTATGCTGATTGTTGCGCTAATCTCTTATTTATTTGCCCGGCATATCATTAAACCTATTGCTACCATTAATCAAGAAATCAATAAAATCAGTATCACAAATCTACACCTAAGAATAGCCAGCCCAAATAAGGCGTATGATGAGATAGCTAGATTAATAGAAAGTTTTAACCAAATGATCGAACGTCTAGAAGTATCCGTAAACTCGCAGAAAAGCTTTGTGGCAAATGCCTCGCATTCATTTAGAACGCCGCTAACGATCATAAAAGGTGAAGCCGAGCTTGCTGTACAAGTGCCAGGGCTAAATAAAGATTCAATGCAATCTTTATTGCGTATCATCAATGAGACGGATCAAATCATCACCATGATTAATAATCTATTGATGATAGCACGGTCAGGTTTGGAGGATAGCAAAAAAGATTATTCAAATGTACGGTTAGATGAAGTGTTGTTTCGCGTACTGAGCTCGGAAAGTAAAGCGAGCGGCCATCCTTCCATCTATTTGGATTTAGCAACTACGCCGGAAGTAGGGGAAATGTTAGAAGTTTTCGGGAACGAAAATTTATTATTTATCGCCCTTAGTAATATTGTGTCCAACGCCTGCAAATATGGAAAAGAGGCAGATGTAATCATCTCGCTCCAAAGTCAACCAACAGAATTTGTGATAGACATAAAAGACTATGGAGTAGGCATTCCATCAAGTGAGAAAGATTATGTCTACGATTCCTTCTTTCGAGCAAGTAATGTTCGTAACATCCAAGGAACGGGATTAGGTCTTTTATTAGCGAAAAATATTATAGATCTGCACGACGGAAACCTGTTTATACATTCTGTGGAAGGAAAAGGTACACATGTCAGCGTGGTGCTGCCTAAATTAAATAAACTCTAAGACTATTTTAATCTTGTTCTTACCACATTCTTAGGAGTGTAAAGTATACTTGCTAACACGCGTACTTTACATTCCATAATGAAGCACCTTTTAGCACTTTTCTTTATTAGCATTTTGGCATTACCTGTTTGGGCACAGGATGATCGTGAGGCATTGATTCCCAAATTAGGCCTCAATCAGGTAGATACAACCGCCGCACGAGAAAACGATCGATCTCAATTGTTCAATTTTGATTTCCTGATGCGCTCCGCTTTTGACGCGGACAATCTAGGAAGGGAAGATGCATTAGCGCGCTTTAACTTGGAGGAAGCCCGGATTCTATTTCATGGCGATTACAACGATCGATTATCCTACAATATTCGTTTTAGACTCAATCGCTCATTCAGCCAATCTGGTTTAGATAATTCATCACAAGCATTAGATTTTGCTTTCATGAAGTATAAGTTTGGCAAAAACAACGACTGGGCAGTTACCTTGGGTAAACAAAGTGCCATGGTAGGTTCGTACGAGTTTCAGAACAATCCAATTTACGAATTCCTTTTTACAGATTACGTCGACAGAATTTTGAATCTTTTCGTTGTCGGTGGCAAGCTATCATATGATCTTAATGCCGATCACAGCTTTCATGTGCAAATGTACAATACGGTCAACAATACGTTTGACACACATTTGGCCAACAATGGTTTTGTTGCCGGTGATCTTCGGCGGGCTAAAGCGCCAATTGGTGGTTATTTGACGTGGATAGGTGCTTTTGCAGATCAACGTTTTCATACCAAGTGGTCATATAATTTAGCACAATTTGCTGAAGGTAAACCAACACAAGCTATTTCGTTAGCTAATAAGTTTTTGACGGATAGGCAGATGGTTTATTTAGATCTACAATATTCTCACTTGGGTGTGGATCATGCACTTATTGCTTCAAATGCCATCAATGACTTTTATTCTTATACTGGGGCAGCTCGTCAGCTTGCTCAAAATATTGTGTACAAATCTGCTGTCTTGCGCTATGATCAATTTCTCACGGATAAATGGGAGTTGGCATTGAAAGGTGCTATTGAAACGGCGGGTAGCGGTGATGATGATACTTTTGGCAAAGATTTTCGTACCAACTACACCTATTTTGCCGCGCTGCAACACAAACCTTTTCCTAATCAGGATTTACGTTTTTATCTAGGATACATTGGCAATAATGTCACTTATGCTGATCGCTTAAATTTAGATCCCGTTCAATTTAGTCGAATTGCTGTAGGAGGGTATTTTACCATTCCGATTTACTAATAAATGGTCACACAGGTTTTTATCTAATACATATATACGATGCAATTAACACCAAGAGAAACTGAAAAGTTGATGCTGCATATGGCGGGAGAGCTCGCAGCGAAGCGCCTAAAGCGTGGGGTGAAACTCAATTATCCAGAAAGTATAGCCTACATCAGTGCAGAGCTTATGGAGAAGGCGCGCGATGGAAAAACCGTAGCCGAATTAATGGAATGGGGCACCAAACTATTAAAACGTAAGCAGGTGATGGAAGGTGTGCCAGAGATGATTCACGACGTACAAATTGAAGTTACCTTTCCTGACGGCACCAAGCTGGTAACTGTACACGATCCTATTCGATAACATAAAAAAGATACATATGGTACCTGGAGAATATTTTTTACAAGCGGCAGAGATCAAAGCCAACGTTGGCTACCGCACCACGACTATTGCTGTAGCAAATACAGGTGATCGCCCGATTCAAGTGGGATCGCATTATCATTTTTTTGAGGTAAACAAGGCCTTGGATTTCGATCGCGAAAAAGCGTTTGGTATGCGGCTTAACATCCCAGCAAGTACTGCGATCCGTTTTGAACCAGGAGAAAAGAAAGATGTCATCTTGGTCGAAATGGGTGGAAATCGCGAAATATTTGGTTTCAATAGTCTTACCAATGGTAAGTACACCGACGAAAAGGTGAAAAAAGCCGGAGTCGGTAAAATGAAAAAACAGAAGTATAAATCAACACAGTAACACCAAAAATTCGTATACTATGGGTGAATGGAATAGAAGAGACTGGATTAAGATTGTAGGACTTGCATCTGCCAGCATTGCTACCACAAAGTTAAATGCTTTAGGATTAGAAAAACTTGGCTTGGATAAAGCATCAATCCGTTATGAGGACGGCGAGTTGTATATTCCGCGAGATAGATATGCCTCGTTATTTGGCCCAACAACGGGAGACCGAGTACGATTGGCCGATACCGAGTTGTTGATTGAGATTGAAAAAGATTACGCCATCTACGGAGAAGAAAATAAATTCGGTGGTGGCAAGACGATCCGCGATGGTATGGGACAATCGGCCCGCGCATTGAGAGATGAGGATGTACTTGATTTTTGTATTAATAACGTCATTGTTATTGATCATTGGGGTATAGTAAAGGCCGATGTGGGTATCAAAGATGGTAAAATTGTCGGTGTAGGA
Organism: Sphingobacterium populi; assembly: GCF_001586775.1. Classification (GTDB taxonomy): domain Bacteria; phylum Bacteroidota; class Bacteroidia; order Sphingobacteriales; family Sphingobacteriaceae; genus Sphingobacterium; species Sphingobacterium populi. Next base: position 358,679 of record NZ_LQXS01000002.1, read on the forward strand.
AAAGCCGGGAATCCAGATACACAAGACGGAATAACTCCAGGTATGATCATTGGCGCTTCTACAGAAGTACATGGCGGCGCTGGTATGATTCTAACTGCTGGTGGTATTGATACGCATATTCATTTTATTAGTCCTACACAAATCGAAACCGCCTTGTATAGCGGTGTTACCACCTTTATCGGCGGTGGTACTGGACCAGCTGATGGTTCAAATGCGACAACCGTAACTCCGGGCAAGTGGCATATACACAAGATGCTAGAAGCCTTTGAAACTTTGCCTATTAATGTCGGTATTTTTGGTAAAGGAAATGTGTCGACGACACGTCCAATAGAAGAGCAAATTGAAGCTGGAGCTTTGGGCGTAAAGATTCACGAAGATTGGGGCGCTACACCAGCAACAATCGATGCTGCACTAAAAGTTGCGGATAAGTACGATGTACAGGTTGCTATCCATACTGATACACTTAATGAGGCGGGCTTTTTAGAAGATACTGTTGCAGCAATAGATGGCCGAGTAATTCATACTTTCCATACTGAAGGAGCAGGAGGAGGACACGCGCCAGACATTATAAAAATTGCGATGTATCCAAACATCCTCCCTGCGTCAACCAATCCGACCAAACCTTTCACCGTGAATACGGTCGATGAACATTTGGATATGTTGATGGTAGTACATCACTTAGATAAGAGTGTAAAAGAAGATGTCGACTTTGCTGATTCTCGTATTCGTCCTCAATCCATCGCTGCAGAAGATATTCTTCAAGATATGGGTGTATTCTCGATTATGAGTTCTGATAGTCAGGCAATGGGCCGAGTGGGCGAGGTAATTTCGCGTACTTTTCAAACGGCTCACAAAATGAAAATCCAGCGAGGACCTTTAGATAAAGATAAAGGTACAGGTAATGACAATTACCGTGTAAAACGATACATTTCAAAATACACAATTAACCCAGCCAAGGCGCATGGTATTGATAAATATGTCGGCTCGATAGAAGTCGGCAAACATGCTGATTTAGTTCTTTGGAAGCCCGAAATGTTTGGCGTAAAACCCGAAATGATTATCAAAGGTGGGATGATTTTGGCAGCAAAAATGGGAGATGCTAATGGATCAATTCCGATGCCTCAGCCTGTACTTTACCGTCAGATGTTTGGAAATTATGGAAAGGCGATGAGCAATATTTGTTTCAATTTTGTATCCAAAGTATCTATCGATAATGGTACAATTGCCTCGCTTGGTCTTGCCCGTAAAAGTCTTCCTGTAGAAGGATGTCGTACGGTTATGAAAAAGGATATGGTTCATAACGATGCGACCCCAAACATTGTGGTCGATCCAGAAACATATGATGTAACTGTAGACGGAGTTCTAGCAACCTGTGAACCACTGGCTGAGTTGCCAATGGCACAGCGATATTTCCTGTTTTAATGATTTTGGCGACAGAGGTTTTAGGCAATACACATACGGAAACGTACCTTTTGCAAGATTTGGAAAAGGATTATCTTGAGTTAGATTGGTTCGATTTAGATAAGGGTGTATTGCGTAGGACTACCGTTGCTGGGCGCGAGATCGGTTTTAAAAATAACCAATCTAAACCGCTGAAGACTGGGGATGTGCTGTACGTACAGCATGATTTCTGTGTCGTAGTACGTGTGGTGCCTTGTCCCTGTCTGTTCATTAAACCAAGAAATAGCTTGGAGATGGCCAAAATTTGTTTTGATATTGGCAATAGGCACGTGCCTATTGCAATTCAATCAGCAGATCAGATTGTGGTAGCGTATGAAGCCCCGCTCCATCATCGATTTCAAAAACAAGGCTATATCGTGGAGCAACGGGAAGCTGTACTGGAGCAATTAAAAACCCTGAAAATACATCAGTGGACACGTAAAACAAAGTTTAAAGTAACCTTATCAAAAAACGTAAATGAATCCATTATTGACCTTGCTACAAATCAATGATTCCGTATTTCCGATAGGAGCTTTACGCACTCATATGGTTTGGAAACTTATATCCATAAAGGAATAGTGCATAACAGTGCTACCACGAAAACCTATGCGAAAAGGATGTTGCGGTACAATATGTATTATAATGATGCCGCATTTTTTACCAAAGCCTGGCAGTTGTGCGACGGTAAGTTTTCTAAAGTCAAAATGCTTTCTCTAGATCGATTAATTAGTTCGTTCAAATCGCCTTATGAAATCCGTCAGGCTAGCAAAAAGTTAGCAATACGCTTTCTGAAAGTGGTGGATGGCTTTGGCGCCGTGCGTCGTTGCAAAAGTTATTTCGAGGCCATACAAACTGGTGAGGCCGGAGGGCATTATCCAATTGCTTTTGCGATGTATGCACATTCGCAAGGCATCTCGTATGAGGATGCGCTGAGTGCGTTTTATTATAACACGCTAAATGGTATCGTTACGAATTGTGCCAAGTTGGTACCTATTAGTCAGATGGACGGTCAACAAATATTGTTCGACTTGCAAGGATTAATTCAGGAATTAGTAAACAGCCAAGCAGATATGGATGAAGATATGCTTGGCAATTGTTGTGTAGCGCAAGATATGCGCTGTATGCAGCATGAAAAATTATATACCCGAATCTATATATCATAGAAAATAGTATGGAAAGAAAATATGTGAAAATAGGCGTTGCAGGACCTGTGGGCTCTGGCAAAACAGCGCTAATCGAGCGATTAACTCGTCAGATGGCTACAGATTACAGCATCTGTGTGGTCACTAATGATATTTATACACGCGAAGACGCGCAATTTCTACAAAAAAACTCAACACTACCTGCAGAACGAATTGCTGGCGTAGAGACTGGCGGGTGCCCACATACGGCTATTCGCGAAGATGCCTCTATGAATATCGAAGCAGTTGAAGAATTAGTATCCCGTTTTCCCGATACAGAAATTGTTTTTGTAGAAAGTGGAGGAGATAATCTTACAGCTACATTTAGTCCGGATCTGGCCGATCTGACCATTTTCGTTATTGACGTAGCCGAGGGCGAAAAAATTCCTCGTAAAGGAGGTCCTGGAATAACGCGGTCAGATCTTTTGCTCATTAATAAAATAGATTTAGCTCCGTACGTACATGCCGATCTTTCGATCATGGAAAGCGACACCAAACGGATGCGTGGAGATCGACCATTCATTTTCACGAATCTAATGACACTGCAAGGCCTCGAAGATGTAAAAAGCTGGATCAAAAAAAATGCTTTATTAGAAAACTAAAAACCAATTGATGGAGAGCAGGATCAATATTAATGTAGAACGGGACGAAAAGTATAGCGTGTTAAAGGAAAGCTTTCATAATGCCCCTTATAAACTTACGCATTACGGAGCACCTCGTGCTCAGGCACATTTAGAAATGATCATTATGAGCGCCTCACCTGGTATCATGGACGGAGACCGGCTAACGATCAATGTCGATATGAAGGCAGGAGCTCATATGAAGCTGCATACTCAGTCGTTCAACAAAGTGCATCCGGCAAAAACAGGTTCATTTCAAGATACTTTTGTTAATTTAAACGAAAACTGTATATTGCATTATGTTCCGCATCCGATAACGCCGTTTAAAGGTTCGATTTTCAAGGCAGAAAATAAAATCGAGATGGAAGCTTCCTCGACATTGATTTGGGGTGACATATTGGCTGCAGGAAGAATTTACATGAACGAAGCTTTTTTATTCAATAAAGTACATATGCGTACCACATTGTTTAGGGATAATAAGCTAATTTTTACCGATAACCAATGTCTCAAATCTGCAGAGCAGCCAGTATCCGATATGCTATTTTTTGAAGGCTATACGCATCAGGCTACTTTTATTTATTCTAGCCCTTATGCCGCAGGTATGAAACAAGAGATGGACGAGATTCTAGCTGGCGAATACGAAGATATATCCTTCGGATTTACAGATGCTGGTGAAGATACTATTCTATTGCGTGCACTAGGTGATAATGGCGAATTGTTATACAATTTTCTATCTATGTTGGGGCAAATGTGCTGGGAGTACACTCAACACCGGCAAGCTTCGATAGTAGCAGAAGAAAATACACAGAATAAAGCTGATGAAGAAAGTGAAGTTATCGACGAAACGCTGTCTTCCACAAAAAAGAAATCGGTCGTAGCAAGAAAAAGGCAAAAGAGATCTAATGCAGCGTAGTTAGTAAGACAGTAATCAATATGCATGAAACAGGGATAGTAGAAGAAATCTTCGACACGCTGCAGCAGGAGTATCCAGATCGCTACAAATTAATAGTGAAAATCCAATTAGAGGCCGGATTACTTAGTAATATCCAGCCCATATTGATTCAAAATGCTTTTGAAGCCTACGTAATTGATCATCCGCAGTTTGCGGATGTAGAGTTGGAGGTGAAAGTATTATCAATACATGCTTTTTGCACGAACTGCAAAGAAGCATTTGAAGTGCTCTTCCATCGTTTTGTATGTCATTGTGGTACACCATCTAGCCAAATAATACAAGGAGAAGAGTTGAGAATTAGTCAGGTTATATTTAAAAAAGATGCTATATGAGTAATACAATTAGCCCGAAGAGCAACCAGATGCCAGTAGGCTCTGTACAATGTGAGAATACTTCGCTTAACTTGCTGAAAGCTAATGATTTTGTGGCCAAAGCTATCCGCGAGCGATTGAGTGACATCTGTGTAATCAATATTTGTTCGTCACCAGGTAGCGGCAAAACAACGCTTATGCAAGAAACGGGTAAACGATTAGGCAAAAAAATCAATATCGCCGTTTTGGTGGGTGATCCAGAAACAGAACGTGATGCAGTACGAATGCGTGAAGTCGGAATCAACGCTTTACAAATTGTCACTGGCGGTATGTGCCACATAGAAGCCAAATGATTTTACAAGCACTAGATCACATCAATTTGGATAATGTTGATCTACTATTCATAGAGAACGTAGGAAACTTGGTATGCCCTGCAGCATTTGACTTAGGAGAAGATTATCGCGTAACACTATTGGCTGCGACAGAAGGAGACGATAAGCCAAAAAAATATCCACGTATGTTTTTAACTAGTGAAATGATGGTCGTCTCGAAGGCAGATTTACTACCATATGTGCCCTTTTCAGTAGATGCAGTAACCAAAGATGCGCGCGAAGTAAATCCAAATCTCGAAGTGATCTCCATCAGTAGTCTGAAAGGAGATGGTTTGGATCAATGGTGTGATTGGTTGCAAGAGAAAGTGAATGCCAAAAAATCAGCAGCTTCAGTTTCTTAAAAAACTATGCTACAAATAACAGATGAACAGCTGGACATCGATTTGACGCATTTGCGCGAAGAACAGCTCTGCATCGAATGGTTCGAGGCAGGGAGATCACTCATAAAGCGCAATACGGTACAAGGAACTGAAGTTTGCTTGCAGCGCCGCCTTCACAAATACCTGAATGATGGCCAAGTGATCTATAGTAATGATGATATGTATATCAGCATCAGTACGCTCGCATGTCCTTGCATGGTATTAACCAGCAATGATGCGGATACCATAGGAGATTTCTGTTACGACGTAGGAAATCGGCATCTTCCCGTATTTTATGTCGAACATAATACATTTGGAGTAGCATATGACGCACGACTTTACGAAGCTCTGTCTGCAAAATATGGCGTGAATATTCGTTTAGAAAATAGAAAACTTATACCAAATCAAGCCTTACAGCAATTCTAAGAATGGCAAGCAATAGTATAAAAAACAAAAGTTGGATGTCGGTGAAAGAGGTAGGTTTAATACATTTCTTTGTAGTACTATGCGTCATCATATCGCTGGCAGTTGGCTGTGCACAAAAAGGAGAATCAGGTGCAGCTGCTAGCCAAGTACGTGCGACCGATGCGCGAGGAGTGGAAATTGTATTGCCACGCCATGCAGAACGCGTCGTCGTACTGTTTGAACCATTTGTTGATGAGATGTATATGCTTGGTGCAGGAGATAAACTGGTGGGAATACCACAGCAGGTGTATCAAAATTCCTCTTCGTATTATTATTTATCGCAGTTAGATCCGCGAATAGCTAAGAAATCGATTGCAACGCCCACTTTTGGAGGAAGATCGACTCATGTAGAAAAGGTGATAAGCCTACAGGCCGATCTAGCCATTGTCTATGAGTATGATATCGAGACCATTGCGCAGTTGGAAGGCTTAGATATTCCTGTATTCGTTGTGTCTAGCAAAGATAAAGCCCATATTTATGATGAACTTATCAATGTCGGTAAACTGATAGGAAAGAAAGAGCGAGCAGAAGATATCGTCAATTATGTTAATAATGCGATTGAAAAAATTGGAAGTGAAGTAGAAACTGTTAAAAAAAGTGTGTACTATGGTTGGTCCAAAGGTCGAGTATTTTCTACGTCAGGTCGAGGTTCGTTGGTGGATCTCGCTATTCAGGTTGCTGGCGCAGTAAATGCTTGCCCTTTAGAAATGGAAGCACCAAATGTAAGCGCAGAATCGATTTACAAATGGAATCCAGATATGATCGTCTTATGGAATTCTGATGTGGAAGACGTGTACCGCCTAGCGGAGTTGGCGGCGCTTCCTGCAGTAGTAAATAAACAGGTTTTTGCTATGGAACCTACTTTCTTCTTCGATCCGCACACCGTAAAATTTCTTTTATTTGCAAAACAGCTCCGGCATTGGGGATATCAAGACTACACTACTGACCAAGATTTTAAGGATGCGTTGCAAGAAATTGTAGATTTCTTATATGAAAAGAAAATGAGTATAGAATAAAATGCAAGCGTGGAAGATATGTTTACTAATAATAATACCTGTTATGGTATTATTATTTTCTTTAGCATTGGGTAGTACAGGGTTTGTCAGTATTACGGATTTGTTATACCATATGTACGCACGCTGTGCCTCTGCTTTCGGATTAGAAATTTCGGTGAGCGATCGTAATTTAGAAACAATTCTCTGGCAAGTACGATTACCTAGGATATTACTTACATTTATGGTGGGCGCGGCTCTAGCTGTTGCAGGTGGAGTTTTGCAGGCTGTATTTCGTAATCCCATAGTCGATCCTTTTTCATTAGGAATATCCTCTGGATCGGCGTTCGGCGCAGCTTTGTCTATGCTTATTTCCCTAATACCACTCAATTTGTCCGCATTTCTTTTTGGAGTGGTTGCCGTGGTGATTACTTATTTCGTCTCGTACACTGGATCCAGAGGCTCGTTGGTAACTATGGTGTTGGCAGGAATGATCATCTCTGGTGTTTTTACCGCATTTCTTACCGTCTTACAATATCTTAGTGATCCATATAAATTACAGTCCATCGTACAGTGGACGATGGGTAATTTGCATACAGCCTCTTGGGCAAAAGTTCGTACAGCGGTACTACCTATTTTACTAGGTATTGCAGTTATCTTGGCTTTACGGTGGAAATTAGATTTACTTTCGCTAGGTGAACAGGAAGCCATTGCAGTGGGCGTCGATCCCAAAATCATTAAATTGGTCATGATTGGTGCTGCCACCATGATTACGGCATCGTCTGTAGCAGCAGTAGGCATGATCAGTCTATTCGGATTAATTGTGCCACATATCAGCAGAATGTTGGTCGGTCCAAGCAACGCGCAGGGCACGTGGGCTAACATCTTAATTGGTGGCACATTTTTACTGTTAATAGATGATTTCTCAAGAACATTGCTACCGTTCGAAATTCCGGTTGGCGTATTTACCATGATGCTGGGCACGCCATTATTTATCTATCTGATGCGTAAAAATGCTATAAATTGGAGTGCCTGATGAAATTGATCACCATCGAGAAGTTGTCATTCTGTTATGGGAAGCTCCAGATCCTCAAGGAGCTCGATGCTACATTTATGCGCGGTGAATTCTCAGTAATTTTGGGCCGTAATGGTAGTGGAAAATCGAGCTTATTCCAGATTTTAGCAGGCGTACAAAAAGACTATCACGGCTGTGTTAAGATAAATGGCATCGAGCGTAGAGCTATTAAGCGACAACGTGCATCTGATGTTCGCATTGGATTCATGAGCCAATTTCACCAGACCACGTTTCCGTTTTCCGTATTTGATGTTGTGATGACTGGAAGAGCTTCTTTTACTCATTTTGCACCACGTGCGGAAGATAGACAGCGTGTCGAAACAGTGCTAAAGCAATTTAATCTTTGGGTATATAAAGATCGGCCTTACACACAACTTTCGGGTGGTGAGCGTCAATTAGTATTATTATGTCGAGTAATGGTACAAGATCCTGATATTATCCTGCTCGATGAACCCACTAATCACTTGGATTTGCATTATCAAGTAAAAGTTTTGGAGAATTTACAACGTCTTACTTCAGAAGGTAAAACGATTATCTGTATTATGCATGATCCAAATTTGGCATTTTTGTATGGTGAACGCTTGTTTTTAATGCAGAATCAGCAACTACGTTCGCTGAGCCAATTATCAGTTTTAGAAATTCATCAGTCGCTTGAAGAAGCTTATCAGGTGCCGCTTGCATCAGTTAAACATGGTGATAGAAATCTTATTATCCCACGGATTACCTCAAATGATTTTTGAAGACAATGTAACAATCGTTTCGATCGGCAAAATGCAAATTGACGAGGTAGTCGATTATGTGCGTAGCGTGCGCCGACATCTTTTCCCGATGTTGGACCATGACGTACTACCACGCGACTTGTGCGCGTTTGAAGAAACTTATATCAAGGATAAAGATGGTGTTTTTCTAGTAGCCAGAGATTCAAATGATAATATCATAGGAACTATTGGCATGCTTAAATACGACGGCCGTTTTACCGATCATTTTAATTTTGGAGATAGTAGCGTTACGGAGGTTGTCAAATTATTTGTAGAACCACACTGGCGAAGGCGGGGATTGGCCAGTTATTTAGTGCAATGTTTGAAAGACATTGCTGCCGAGCGTGATGTGCAAAATTTGTACATGCATACGCATCCTTTTTTGCCTGGAGCAGAAGTTTTTTGGGCAAAGCAAAGCTTTAACAACTTAATTTCGTCTGTGCACGATGGTCTAGAAACCATTCATATGGTTATGCAAATTGAAAGCTAAATTGTACCTTTGGTTAAAAAAATTACTTTTTAAAACATGAGGCTTATTAAAAATCTCCGGCATATAGCCGCTATGCTGCTGATACTCTTCAGCACAGATTCATTCTCGCAGACAATTTCTGGATTTCACGGTAAGGTTATGCAAGCCAATGGACAGCCTCTTCAGGGCGTTATTGTTTCCGTAAATGACCAGCCAGCCATTCAGACGAAAGCTGACGGTAGTTATCGCTTTTTGAAACCTGTTCAACTGCCTGTAGAGATACAGTTTAGCCTCGTAGGTTATCAGTTTCGCAGAATCACGCTGGACGCACAAAATTGGAATCCGAATACAGGGCTGTTTGTACAATTGTTTACGGATCAAGTAAATGTCGAAGAAATATCAGTTACGGGAAGGCGTAATAATTCATATTTAATTAATCAAACAGAGCTAGGTGGTAAGTTTTCTGGTGCTTTGAAACAACTACCGCAATCTGTATCTCTAGTGAGTAGGGAATTGATGGAGGATAGGCAAGCATTTGTGATTACAGAGATGGTTCAAGATCTGGCAGGCGTGAACCAAGCTTCATCTTACGATGATCTTACTATTCGTGGTTTTAACAGCGGTTATGCTACTGGCTTTAGGTTATTAAACGGGATGCGCTCAGGCTATGGATATGGTACCAGCTTTTGGCGCACACCGTTGACAGCAAATTTGGAAAGTATCGAAGTATTGAAAGGTCCTGGAGCTTCGCTTTTTGGTGATATTGCACCTGGTGGTACAATCAATCTGGTTACCAAAAAACCGATGGAAGAGCGACATGGTGCCGTTGCATTCTCGTTGGGTAGTTTTCAAACTTTTCGATCAACGTTGGATATTGGTGGTGGGTTAGATTCTTCTAAACGAATCTTGTATCGTCTCAATGTTGCCCATGAAGATTCACGAACGTTTCGCGACAACAATAGTCGGAAGACTATTTTAATTGCGCCGTCTTTTACTTTTAAACCGATTGATGGAACACAAATAGATGTCGACGTCACATACGATAAATTTGATGGCTTTCTGGATCGCGGTTTGGGAATTCGAAATGATGATTTCTTCGGGCAGCCGCGCTCCTTTAATGTGAATCAGCCTACCGATTTCATGCGAAATAACTTTCTAACTTTTTCCGGTAGGTTGACACAACAAATAACACCTGCTCTTTCTTTACATGCTAGTTATATGAAGTCCATATATAAAGAAGAGCTCAATGAGTTTCGTACTTTAAATACGTATGCCAATCCGCCAGAGAATACCATCATGAACATGCGCTTTCAGTCTAAGCAAGCTACTGATTATACAGATAACGTAGTGGGTTATTTGCGCTATGCTTTGGGATCGCAAGGCCATCTTCATCATATTGTTTTGGGAATGGACTATGCGCAATATGCAGGGGATAAAAATAATGTATTAAGGGAAGCACGCTCTCGTCGAGAAGGCGATACCGAAGTTCCGCTTACGATTGATCTTAATGCTACTACTAGGCCGATTTATGATATTTCATCTCTCGTGTTTCTACCCGAGCCCTCGTTCCCATTTTTAAATCCGTACAATAGCTATGGTTTTTATTTGCAAGATCAAGTGTCAATAGCAGATCGCTTGCATTTAATTCTAGGGTTGCGCCACGAATATTACCGTTCTAGCAGTGCCGATTTGCAGTCTAGCTTTTCGACAGCACAAAATGTTTGGTTGCCAAGAGCCGGTTTAACCTTTGTCATCAATCCGCAAGTCAATTATTTTGCAAGCTATTCAAAGGGATATATTCCGGTAGGTGCTGATTTTATTTATAATTACACCGATTATGGTGCAGACAGACCATTCGTGGCAGAAGATAGTTACCAAGTAGAAAGCGGCTTTAAAGCCGGTTTTTTTCAAAATCAATTGCAGACTGAATTGTCTGTTTTCCATATTGCAAGAAACAATATGCTGTTAGCGACTGGAGCTCAGTCGGACGCTGGATTTCCAGTGTACAGACAGTCGGGCCATGTAATTTCGCAGGGAGTCGAGTTGGATCTTCGTGGGCAGCTGAGTCGCGAGTTTCAAGTGATGGCCAATTATACATTCAACCATACTGAAGTACGTTCATCTAACTTGGTGGGCGAAGAAGGACAAGCGTTAAGTAACGCTCCCAGAAACATGGCAGGAGCTTGGCTCAAATATTTGTTTTCCGAAACAAAGCTACGAGGCTTAGGAATGGGCGTTGGTGTAAACTATGTGGATCGTCGTCGGATGGATAATGCCGCACGTACAGACGATTCAGGGACGATGATTTGGGATCAGTGGCCAGCATATACAGTAGCTAATGCGGCGTTGTATTATCACGTTCACCGATTGCGCGTTTCCCTAAATATGAATAATATATTTGATCGCTACTACTATCTTGGTGGCTTTGATTATACTCGGGGCTTTGTCGGTACACCGAGAAACTTCATGTTTTCAATCGGATACAACTGGTAAAAACAAAATTCTCTTTTTTAAAAACAACCATGTTGAGATCGTGGATTTTCTGTAAGAAATTCCACGATCTGTATTTATATCCAATATAAGCCCACCTGCTTTATACCTACACGGAGATGCTATTGAGGCTGATCGCTAAGAAATAATTTGTCCGCACAAATTTTGAATTTTACCCACATTTGGTGTCAACGATTTAGAATGTTTTTGTATGTTTGCAATTATTTAAAACAAGTCTAAATAAAAATGAATCTTTCTAATACAGGTAGATATCTTATATTATTCACAACGCTACTATTATTTAGTACAGAACTCTGCGGACAAATTCTTGAAGTTGCTGTTGCAGATGCCACATCTCAACCAATAGCCAATGTACAAGTATGGATCGATTCCCACGAATTAGGAAAAACCAATGCACGGGGTTCGCTACAAGTAGATCGTCCAAGCCGCAAGCAATTTCAGATCCGAATCAGTAAGGTTGGCTATTCGGATTTAGTGCGAAATATAAATATTGACACTGTAAGCGGACCGATCAACTTTACCTTAGGTTCTGGTCAAAGAATGGAACAAGTAGTCGTTACTGCAGGCCGCAAGCCCGAAAGCATGGCAAACGTTCCTTCGTCCATTTCTATACTCAATGAGCGTGATATTGCTATGCAAAGTCAAATTAGTACCAATTTGGCAGGCGTATTGGGCAATACCATTCCCGGCTTAGGAACATCAACTGCGAAAGGCAGCAACGCTGGGCAGACATTGCGAGGTCGCGCAGTACTTATTTTAATTGATGGTATTCCGCAATCTACGCCATTGATGAATGGAGCACGAGATATGCGCTCGATCGATCCTGCCGTGCTAGAACGTATAGAAGTCATTAAAGGTGCAACTTCAATTTATGGAAACGGTTCAGCTGGTGGTGTGATCAATTACATTACTAAACGAAATGACGCTAATGCAGCCACCATTGGCGGAAGCACGACGTTGCGTGGTACTCTTGCCCCATATAACGCGAGCGAAACAGGCGGATACCGTTTAGCGCAAAGTCTGTATGGTCGAAAAAATAAATGGAATTATGCAGTAAGTGGGGTAATGGACTATACAGGTTTGCAAAAAGATGGTGATGGTTTGCCTTTAGGTCAAACCGACGGATTGTCGAACAACAGACAATACAATGCCTTCTTGAAAGTGGGATATGCCATAGATCAAAAGTCTGATTTAACCCTAGTTACAACTTTTTCAATAGCCTACAGCAGGCTCGCTACATTAGCCAAATTGGCGTATACGGCCAAAATCCCACTTATGGCGTGCAAGGAACCGATCCTGGTGAGCACACAGGTACGCGATTCAATCACAATGCCATGTTAAGCTATCGTAATGCCGAAATATTTGCAAACACTTCGCTCAATGCCGCCGCGTTTGTCAATAGTTTTAGTTCTATGAATCGTTACGTCGAACAAACTCCTTCCTGGTTTGGTCCCGGGCAGACCATGATCAATTCTAATAAAAAGGGTCTTCGATTAGATTTAAATACTTCTTTCGAAGTAGCTAAGCTACCTTCTCAAGTAACTTATGGCTTGGATATCCTAAATGATGTAACCTTCCAAGATCTTACAGATGGCCGTGTTTTCGTTCCAAAGATGGATATGATAAACTATGCACCCTTTGCACAATTGACTGTAAATCTCTTAGATCAGTTGATTTTCAAGGGAGGCATACGTTACGAAAATGCAAAAGTCAACATCAATGACTTTAATACATTGGCCACTGGCCCAGATGGTGAAGGAAGTGTCGCCGTCGAAGGAGGGCGAATACCTTACAGCGCTACCACACTAAACGCAGGTCTGCGTTATAATAAATACGCACTTTTTAATCCCTTTATCAGCTTTTCGCAGGGTTTTACGATCAATGAATTGGGCCGCATAGTACGCAATGCCACTGATAGCGATCTTTCTCGTGTACAGACCGATCCGATTGTGACAAATAATTATGAAGCCGGATTCTCCAGTCAATGGCGCAATCTTCATTTTTCGGCAGCCTATTTCATAAGTACTTCAAAGTTGGGCTTGAGTGTGGTTGCTAATGATGCAGGTTATTTCGTGTCACAAAGAGCGCCCGAGCGAATTCATGGTTTTGAAGCAACAGCCGATTTACGCATTAGTCCGCAATGGACGATCGGTGGCACATATTCCTTTGTTGAAGGTAAAGTAGAAGCGGCAGAAGATGGCAGCAGTACATACTTGAATGGTAGCCGTATAATGCCACCAAAAGCAACTGGATATCTTGACTTCAACCCGCGTAATGATCTTTCTTTCCAGCTATCTTGGGTGCATACTGGATCGCGCAACCGTTTTGAGCGCAATGCCAATGGTGTTTTTCGTGCAAATGAAGGCCCGGTCGAATCAGTAGATTTATTGAACTTTAATGCTTCATATCGCTTAAATAACAGCTGGATGCTGGGTTTGGGAGTGGCAAATCTTCTCAACAAAACATATTATACAGTGTACAGCCAGTATGGTGCTAATGCGGCTAACTATGTGCGTGGTGAAGGCTCTCTTGCCTCATTAAATTTGCAGTACAAGTTCTAATATGCTTAAAAAAGGTGTTCTTTGGGCGCATAAATGGCTCGGCTTAATAACCGGATTGATCGTATTCTTGGTGAGCCTTAGCGGAGCTATTTATACATTTCATGATGAACTAAAGTTGTGGATATATCCCAACAAATATTTTATTGAACCACCTACAACGACTGTAACGCCGCCTCTGGAGCTCACCGAACTGATCGAAAGAGCGCAAGCAGAGCTTCCCGCAGAACAAAACATATCGCGAATAGATTTGTATCCTGCACCAAATCGTAGTTGGATATTTCGCGCTTCTGATGTGGATCCATCTGCATTTGGGCATTGGAATTACTTCCGCTATTATAAGCGCGTATTCATGAACCCGTACACGGGTGAGTGTGTTGCCATCGAAGATTCTAAGAATGAGTTTTTTCAACTTGTCTTGCAGCTGCATATGAATCTATTATTAGGTAAAACATATGGGCACGCATTGGTTGCATATAGTACACTATTTTTTGTGATTCTTTTGTTGACAGGTATGGTGCTCTGGTGGCCAAAAAAGTGGCGCGGTAAGCCGCTTAAACGAAGCCTGTGGCTTAATCGAAAAGCAAAGTGGAAGAGGTTCAATTACGATATGCACAATGTTTTTGGGTTTTATGTATTTCCACTGGCAGTACTACTTTGTGTGACAGGATTACTCTTCAGCTTCCCGAGTTGGAAAAAAACATATAGCCAGTTTATCAATCAGTTCGCATCGGCGAACGTAGATCAGAGACCACCACACGAACCACAGTTGCAGATTTCTAAACCATTTGAATCACCGCTAGATAATTTGCTCGCTCACGCATTAGACAAGCATCCAGATGCGGGGATGATGTCTATACGATTGCGCCCCGCCGACGCACCAATTATCGATGTGCAAATTCGTTTGCAGGAAGATCGGAGTGGGCTCTTTTATTGGTATTATGTGCACAGCGCAGATATGACGATAGCGCAGATAGCCTCACACGAGAAGTTAAAAACTGGTGATTTATTAGCGGCCCTCAATTTTGATTTGCACACAGGCGCAATATGGGGTTTTACTACGAAGTTTTTAGTTTTTATGGCTGCGCTTGGCTGTGCGAGTTTGCCTGTGACCGGTTATATTTTGTGGTGGAATAAAAAACAAAAAACCACCAAACAAAAAGCTAGACGTTGCTAGCTAGTTTTTCCTTTTAAACTAGCATATATGGCCATTGCATGGCCATGTCCCAAGCTAAATTCTTCCTTAAGCCAGTCGGTAACCTGCGTAGCTTTAACGGTTAATGCACCATTTTTTAAAAAGCCTTTTTCTTCAGCTAGCAATTTAAAGTCTGATGGAGATTTGCCGGTCTTTTTTTGGATATTATCAATATACGATTGAAATGACATAGGTGAAATTTTAGGTTGTCGTAATGTTAGATTCTAAGTATAAATCTACTCATTTTTTATATTTTTCTACTGAGATGTCACGATTTATCACACGCACACTGATCTCGGCAAAATAAAAATCTAAACAAATAGGCGACCTAATAGGTTTAATACACATTACGACAAGTTATGAAAAAATATAAGCGCGGTCTAAGCACCAGTATGGATCTTAGCGTTACCATTCCAAGTTTGATATTTATCCTATCAGTATGCCTTTTTTCGGCTATTTTTCCGCAGGCAACCGAAGCAACATTGAGCAGGATTAAGGAGTTTGTATTTGTAAATTTGAATTGGGTTTATGTCTGGGCCATTACTATTTTCGTGCTTTTTTTGCTGTTTTTGATATTTAGCAAATATGGTAATATTAAGCTAGGCCCCAATGATAGCACGCCCGAGCACTCCTTTTTCTCTTGGATAGCCATGCTTTTTGCGGCAGGCATGGGAATCGGTTTGATGTACTTCAGTGTCGCAGAGCCGATGACGCATTATACGACTACTGCATTTTCAGAAACCGATTTTCAGCTCCGCGCGAAGAACGCGCAATTATATACCTTCTTTCATTATGGAATTCATGCTTGGGCAATATATGGCTTAGTTGGTTTGTGCCTAGCCTACTTCGCTTTTAGGTATAAGTTGCCGTTGTCTCTTCGCAGTTGTTTGTATCCATTACTCAAAGATCGAATGACTGGCAAATGGGGTACTTTGATTGATGTATTCGCACTTTGTAGTACTTTTTTTGGTATCACTACTACATTGGGTTTTGGTGTGGTGCAGATAAATTCAGGTTTACAGCAGTTGGGTATATTGCCAGAAACTAGTTTCTTCTACCAAATGATTTTAGTGTCTGTTTTGGTTTCCCTGTCCATTATATCTGCCATCTCAGGCGTTGACAAAGGCATCAAATTACTCAGTAATACAAATATTGTTGCAGCCATACTGCTCATGCTATTTGTTTTATTTATGGGGCCCACCAACTATATTATTGGGGCTTTTACCGATGGCGTCGGTAATTATATAAACAATTTTTTTGCACTCACATTCGATACCCATATTTATGATGAAAGAGCCTTGCCGTGGTTTTATAATTGGACCATCCTTTATTGGGCTTGGTGGATATCGTGGGCGCCGTTTGTCGGACTATTCATTGCCAAAATTTCTCGAGGTCGCACAGTAAGAGAATTTATAGGTGCGGTTTTATTATTACCGACATTTTTTATTTTCATCTGGATGACCGTGTTTGGAAATTCTGCGATTTGGATTGATGCACATATAGCCAAAGGAGCATTAGGTGCATTGGTTTCAGACCCAGATTCTATGATGTTTCAATTTCTTAATTACTTTCCAGGTTCGCAGATTGCTAGTGCACTGGCGATTATTATCGTCATCATCTTTTTTGTCACTTCTGCCGATTCCGGTATCTTGGTAATGAATACTATTCTACACGAAATGCGAAGTATTCGCCCAAATGGCAGACTATTTTTTGGGGTGTGTTGCTGGCTTTACTGGCGCTGATGTTATTAAATGCTGGTGGGTTGCAATCGCTTCAAATCATGACCTTAATTACCGCCTTACCATTTGCCGTTATTATGGTCTTATTTTCCATTTCGCTGATGAAAGCTTTAATTATCGATCAGAATTATTATGATAGTACATTTTCGGTAACGACTATACCTTGGTCGGGCGAATCATGGAAAGAACGATTAAAAAAGATGGTCAATTTTAAAAGCAAATCTGCAATAAATGATTTTATTGATAGCCATGTAGAGCCTGCGCTCACCGAGCTAAAAGCCGAGTTTGACAGTAATGGTATTAACGCCATGATACAGAAATACGACGAGCCGCTGCGCATCGAGATATCAATTTCACACGATACAGTGGACAACTTTGTTTATGGCATCAAATGTCATCGCAAACTTGTAGCCGAATATTTTAGACAAGAGCGTAATTTGCCAGACGTAGAGCATCAGAAAACATACTTTCCTAAAACGTATTTTGGCGATGGTAGGGAAGGGTACGATGTGAAGTATTTTACCAAAAATGAACTCATTAGTGACGTCTTGAAACATTATGACCGGTTTTTGGAGATCGTGTCCCAAAAGGATAATGAATTATTTATAAGTAATAATGACGAAGATTAACATTTTACGGATTAAATAATAACAATATAAAAAGTGCAAATAATGCGAGATGGAGCATTCCTAATATAGGGGAGGTACGTTTGCCATGAAAGGTAATTAAACTAAGAAATAGGGTAAGCAAAAAAAGCACTAACTCGGTAGAATTTAGACCAAAACGAACTGTTTTGGACGTGAGCAATCCGATAAATAAGATAGTTGGTACGGTCAATCCGACTGTAGAAACAAATGCACCGTGACACAGATTGATGGTGCGTTGAAATTCATTATTCAATGCTGCATTCAATGCCGTCATGGATTCGGGAATGAAAACAATGATCGCGATCAGAACGCCGCCCAACGCGGGAGGCAAACTTGCTTTTCGGATACCAAAATCAACAATTGTCGCCATATCGTGTGATAGTAGTACGATTGGTAAGATCATTAAGAATAAAAGAAAAACGCGAAAATAAACTACCAAACGGGATGAACTTACCGCGTTGGACGAAATCGGTAAGTCCTCATCTTTAGGATTTGTAGTCTGGGAGCTAGCGGTAATGATATGCGGTGACTCTGGTTGTACATATAGATGTCGATAGTCCGTCATCTGGTATTTCAAAAATTGTGCATAAATCAACAAGATCAATGTCGCAATTGTCATCGCTTGTGCAAAAGAAAATTCGCCACTACCATTGCCTATAATATAGTTGGGTAGAATCAGCGCAAAACCGCCCAAAATGCTAATCATAGCAATATATGTTAATGCACCTGAGCCGTTATAATTTTGCTCTTTATGCTTTGCAGAGCCAACTAAAATACACAAACCAATAACGAGATTCATGATAATCATCATTACCGAAAAAATCGAATCTTTTCCAATGCTAGGTAATTCCGTAGGTCCTAGCATCATTGCGGCAATCAGTACAACTTCGATCGATACAATCGATAAGGTCAGGATTAATGTGCCATACGGTTCGCCTAATAAGTTAGCAAGTTTGTCTGCTTGCGCTACAGCGCCGTATGAAGCGATGATGATGGTAATAAGGATGATGAAGAATACCGTGATCGCCATCGTATTAGATAGCGTTGATTCAATAAATATAGAATCAGAAAACAAGAACAAGCTTGCTACCAACCAAATAAATGCTAAACGAGCAATAATGGGGAATGTAAATACTTCTTTTAGAAACATGATGCAGCGATAGTGATCCATAAACTATTTTTGCAAAAGTGAGTATTATCTAAAAGAACATAGTATACATAAGATAAATATTCACGCACTTACTCCCAGTGGGTGGCAGCTACCGACTAGTATTCGTGCAGCATGCTTTTTTTTAAATATTATAATAAGTATGTTTTCACTATCTTTAGGTTTATATCTACTATCCCCGTCTGCTGAACGATTATTTATGAAATATTTATTGCTTTGTTTTTTCTGCTCATGCCATTTCTTTCTTTTCGCACAAAAAACTACTACGCTTGCGGGGCGTATCAATTATGCTGGCGATAAATCACGCATGCTATTAACTTTGACACATCCCTCACACCTAACACCGATTCAGATACCAGTATCAGCACAAGGTACTTTTGACGTAGATTTATCGAGTTTGATTGATGTACCTATGCAGGTAGATTTACATGTACAAGTAGATAGTCTGATACAAAGAGGCGAATCTGTCGCGATCTGTATCGCTCCTAGTTATCACCTACTATTCGAGGCAAGAGTAGATACAGCTACTTTTCGTATAGATAGAAAACAAATGCGTATGGCCGGCGAAGGAAGTGAAATCAATAACATCTTTATTCAAAATTTGGCGGTTAATTATCTATGGAGTGATATAGAACTTCCGCTGGCTCAATATATAGAAGATCTCAATACATCCGTAAGTAAAACAGCGCAAACATTAGATAGCTTAGCACAGCGTCAACCTGATTTGCCTTACATCCAAGAGTGGAAATCTCTTCTAGTTACCGATAACACCTATTACGGCCTTTGGCAATTTTTGGGCAACTATGCATATAGTAATGATTTGACTATGTCGGAGGTCATGCAGAATTTGCCTCGACTGGGATTCCCAGACTTGTGGACACAGGTCAACAATCCCAACAATCTACATTCAAGAAGTTTTCAGTTATTTCTTAGTTATCTTAATTCATTCGTAGCGAGTGATTTTTTTGCTTATCCTGAAGCCGTAGCGCAGCAATATGCGGATCATTCACTGAAAGATATTTATATCTTGAACGAATTGTTTTCGGGTCAAGTTCGAGATGTCGTACTGCATCAGAACATTAGCAAGCGCATACAGAAAACCCGCACATTGGACGAGGCACTACAACTACAAAAGACTGTGGCGCTCATAGAAAATGAGCACTACCTGCGCGATCTTAAATCTAAATCTGATGAGGTCGTAAAATTTGCGAGTCAAATTGAGCAGGGCAAAGTTGTCTCAGCAGATATCATTGTGCGTAACGAAAGGACAGGCGCAACCTTAAAGTTGAAGGATATTGAAGGTAAGGTAATATATCTAGAAACGTGGGCCAGCTGGTGTGGTCCTTGCTTGGTAGAAATACCTCATCTCAAAAAGCTAAAGGAGCACTATCAAGATAATGAAAATATCATTTTTGCAAGCATCGCGCTAGCTGACGATAAACGCGATGCACGAGAAAAAATCATTGCAGATCAGCAGATGGACTGGCTCTTATTAGAAGACGCAAAAAAACAATTTCAAGACTTCTTTCAGATAAATGCTATTCCACACACCGTCATTCTCAACGGGCAAGGAATAATCGTGGATAATGACGGCATAAGACCATCCTCGCCTCAAGCAATAGAATACTTAGATGCCTTATTGAGCGAAGCAGCAGCTCGTGAGCTAGCAGTCGATAAAGAGTAGCTTTGTACTGAGCATCATTAATATTTAAATCGATTGTTTTCGTCATTATTTATCCCTAATTTTTTGCTAAATACAGCTAATTTTTCTGTCTTTGCCATCTTGACAATAAACGATATCAAGGTGCTGAAATCACTGCCTTTAAAAAATATATAATTTATGAAATTTGCTTTCCCTAGTTCGATTTTGCTGTGCCTGATGACCTTATCTTTATCCGCCCAAACATTGCAGCAAACTACCACGCTACCAAGCGTACTAAAACTGCGAGATGAGTTTCTTTTCCAAGAAAAAATTTTCTTCGCCCAATGTCATGCTTCTACATTAGAAGAAACTCAAGATGGTACTTTGCTATCAAGTTGGTTTGCTGGTAGTCATGAAGGAAATCAAGATGTCGCTATTTATGGTTCACGTCAAGTAGATGGTAAATGGGAGAAACCAACCGTATGGGCTGATGGTAAGATTAATGACACGCTACAGTATCCCTGTTGGAATCCAGTGTTATTTCGGGAAAAAAATGAGCAAAAAATTCATTTATATTACAAAGTCGGGCCCAATCCACGCGAATGGTGGGGAATGTTCAAAACATCGAATGATGGCGGCTTAACCTGGAGTGAGCCACAAAAATTGCCCAATGGAATTCTTGGCCCAATCAAAAATCGTCCTCTGCAACTACAGGATGGATCCATCGTATCTCCTTCTAGCGTAGAAATCAGTGAAGAACGCTGGCTGTCACATATCGAGATTAGTGATGATCATCAAAAAACCTGGACGGTTCAGCCTATCAATCATCCTGCAGATCTTAACACCATTCAACCAAGTGTAGTGGAGTATCAAAATGGGAAACTACAAATATTTTGTCGTAGTAAAGAAGGCGTAGTGACCACAGCAACCTCGCAAGATCGAGGGCACACTTGGTCTACCATGGAGCGCACCAACTTAATTAATCCCAACTCGGGCACTGACGTAATTTGTATAAACGACACATTATTTATCGTGTACAATCCAGATGTACCGGGAAAAGACTGGTGGGAAGGAAGGGCAAAGTTACGATTAGCATGCTCTAAAGATGGCCAGAATTGGCAGGATATTTTTACATTTGAGGACGAAGAGAATGGAGAATTTAGCTATCCAACTATTATTCGAGCAGCCGATGGCGTTATCCACGTTTCGTATACGTATAACCGTAAAAATGTAAAGCATTTTGCGTTGCAAATTCAATTGTAAGCAACTTTGCGCAGAGTTGGATAATCGTTAGCACACTGCACTCCTCAACTAGTATCTAGTAAGCGATGCTTATTATGGATTGTGGATGAGACCAAGTTGGGTGAACGTAAATATGAGCTTTTGTTGATCGCGAGCTGCCAATAGTATGCGATCATCATTATGACAAATAATTTTTATTCCCGGTTGTCCTCCTCGTAAATAAGCCATTTGTGCGTTTGCGCTCCGAAATCCAATTCCTAAGTTTTCTTTTACGGGATTATAATTTTCAATTCGAATTTCCTTAATGCGATCCCATCTAAGTAAATCGCCATATACCAAGGGAATCGTATTAAGATAGAATCCTTCCTGAGTAATTTTGAGTTCTCTTCGGAGGTTGGCCATGAAATAGATAAAGATGCCGTAAAGAATAGTGAACAGGAGTAATGGCACGTCTTTCATTGGTTTGTTTCCAATGGGCGAGTTATAAAAAAACTGTCGGAATACCCCATACAAAAGTAGTATATAAGATATCAAAAATAATATCGTTAGCCACTTAGGAGATTTGCCGCTTTCAGCGAATAAAACGTGTTGTTTCATGTCGTACGATGATCATACGACAAGTTAAGCAATTGGCAATACATGAGAAAGCTGTTGAGTCATTTTTTTGTCTTAACAAGACATTGTCGATCTGACAATGACGCGAAGATTAATGGATATAGCATACATTAACCGACATCCGTGTTGACCGGTGTCGGTTAACACGGATTTACCACAATAAATCCCCAGACACATCCGTTCCTGTCTCCCATTCATGTAATACCTCTGAATTTTCGTCTAAAGGTGTTACAATTGCAGATCCAGCAGCAATGCTGTGTTCCAAACAAACAAATTCTGTATCGATATTTGGTGTAGCATATAGCTTTAAGCTGCTAGCATTATCATGTTTGGTGAAATTTTTCATAGTTCTAAGGTTGTCTAAAGATGGATTCGTTTTTCCTATTTTTGGTAATTAACTCCTACTTAAACTGTAATTGTTGAGGTAAAAATAATGTTAAAGTGATGGGGTTGGTGATAAGTAATTTTCTTTTGTAGGAGGAGCGCTACATGAATAACGATAAAGACCGATTGCGACATACCAATGGGAAATTTGGGTGTATTGATTTTTGTATGGTTCTATTAAAAGTAATGTGGATACATATACTTTATCAATTCTGCGGATTTTTACTAAGGCCACCTGATAGGTTCCCCCTGTTAGTATCCGATTGTTATTTTATGTGCCAAATTCATACAAACCTTTGTAGCAGTAGATGTTATCTCTTAGTACATTCAATAAAAAATGAAGATGTAGCTACCGTGCTGCTCACTGGTCCATAATTAAGCGATTAATTTATGCTAAACGAGTAAATTTAGCACGATTTGTGCTCTTAGAATGCTATCTTGCTATCAAATAGCCTACGATAGCAAGGCCGAGATCTATGGGATTAAACAGAAAGAATAATCAGTCCGAAATCAATGAACAATTTCCTGTTATAGGGGTTGGCGCATCCGCAGGCGGATTGGAAGCTATCAAAGCCATGCTGTCTACTATACCTGCCTACTCCGGTATGGCATTTATCGTAGTACAACATCTTTATCCTGAGAAAAATAGCTTATTGCCCGATCTTCTGCAAAAGATTACATCTATACCTGTAGTATCCATTACAGAACATCTGCATATCGAGCGGGATCATATCTATGTCATTCCACCAGGCAAGATAGTTACCGTTGCCAATGGTTTGCTAAAACTCAATCCCAGACCGACCAAAGAAAAAGCAAATAAGGCAGTAGATGCCTTATTTATGTCCATGGCAACATCGTACGAAGCTAGTTCCGCGGCCGTTATACTTTCGGGAATGGGCGTTGATGGTACCGCAGGAATGCGTGCAATTAGAGAACAAGGCGGATTAACCATTGCTCAAGACAATTCTGCTGGCTACACGGCAATGCCCGGGCATGCGATCGACGCCAACATTATCGACTTTGTTTTACCTCCGGATCAAATTGGTAGAAAGCTGACGGATTATTTTGCCATGCTACGGCAGGGCTGGTCTGCCAGCGAGCCAGTATCCGAATCCGTAGATGAGGAAACGACCTATCGCAAGATCATGGAGTTGATGCATCAGCGCAAAGAAGCTGACTTTAGTTTGTATAAGCAGACAACAGTTCGCCGGCGTATCGTCCGCAGGATGCTGATGTTAAAGATTGCAGATATATCGGATTATCTGACCTATATTACCGATCATCCGATAGAGCAGGATCTATTGTTCTATGATTTGCTGATATCCGTCACGGCATTTTTCAGAGATCCGTATTGCTTTGAATTATTGATTAAGAAGATTGTCCCACTAATTTTAGAGGGTAAAAATGACGGTGAACCAATACGCATTTGGGTGGCAGGCTGCTCCACCGGTCAAGAACCGTATTCTATCGCGATTGCTTTGCACGAATTCTTTGGACAACAATTGCATCAGCAACGCATTCATATTTTTGCTACAGATATTTCCGATAAATCCATCAAAATTGCTCGGAGCGGGATGTACCACAAAAAAGAATTGGAGGGCGTAAGTGTTGCGCGTCTGGCAAAATACTTTGACAAGCATAAGGATCATTATGTGGTTTCTAAAACGATCCGAGATATGTGCGTGTTTGCGGTGCACAATTTTCTGAAAGATCCTCCCTTCGCTAAGATGGATTTAATTTCCTGTAGGAATGTAATGATCTATTTCAAACCATTTTTGCAAAAGAAGACCATCGCGATCTTCCATTACGCACTGCGAGATAAAGGAATATTGTGGCTCGGTAATTCGGAAACGGTCGGATCAGCATCCGATTTTTTTAACCCACTACAGCGTAAAAGTAAATTTTATACCCGAAAACCTGGAGTCGGCAGGTACATCACCATCATGGGTGGTGGTAAACAAACGGCCGTTGAGGAAGAAAATATGACGCTTCGTAGCAAAGAAGTAAAGACAGAAGATTACCAGAAAAGTGCAGACGAAATTGTATTGTCAAAGCATGCGCCTCCAGGCGTCATAGTCAATGATCAGTTCGATATAGTGCAATTTCGTGGAAGTACAAGCCGGTTTTTGGAGCCACCATCTGGTAAAGCTACCTTTAATCTGATGAAGATGGCAAAAGATGGTCTGTCGTTTGAGTTGCGCAATGCACTACATCGCGCAAAATCATCAGTTGAACCATTTTCTAAATCTGGCGTCTCTATCAATGGTGGTGAGATATTGGTTGGAATAGAAGTTATTCCGCTGCTCAACACCTTTGATCCTTATTATTTAGTACTATTTAAAGAGGAGCCCGCCTTGCCGACACGGCGAAAGTTGTCTTCTAAAACGGTGAAGACAGCGGAGCAGGAACGAATTTTGCAACTTGAAAGAGAACTGACGCAGATTCGTGAAGATATGCGTAATATCACGGAAGCTCAGGAAATTGCTAAAGAAGAACTGCAAAGCTCTAATGAGGAACTCTTAAGTGGTAGCGAGGAGCTACAAAGTCTGAACGAAGAACTGGAGACCAGTAAAGAAGAACTTCAGAGTACCAATGAAGAATTACTTACTGTAAATCAAGAGCTCTTTGAAAGTAATGAGGAGTTGAACATTAGTCGCAAGCTCGCGGAGGCAACCATTGCAGTGTTGCACGAGCCACTCATTATGTTGAATAGCGACCTGATGATTCAGAGTGTCAATTATGCCTTCTGCAAAACATTCAAAATAAGTCAAGAACAAGCCGTAGGTAAGAGTTTTTACCAGTTGCAAAATGGCGGCTGGAATATTCCGGGATTAGCTAGCGAGTTCACGCGTATCCAGCAAAATGATGAACAGGTTATAGAGAAAGAAATTAGTTTTACTTTCCCAACGCTAGGCGAGCGAGTTGTCAAATTCAATATTCACCCGGTAAAAAAGGCCAATGGTGAGCAACTCATTCTGCTGGCTTTGGATGATATTACCGAACGAAAGAATGATCTGCTACAGCAGAAGGTCTTTTCGGAGGAATTACAAAAGCAAATTGCAGAAAAGGTCAAACTGGAAAGGCAGAAAAACGATTTCATCAGTATGGCTTCACACGAATTGAAAACTCCGGTAACAAGTATTAAGGGTTACACGCAAGCGCTACATCGTCGATTTCAGAAAGAAGGCAACAAAGAGGCGGAGAGTTTTTTGGCCAAGATGGATAATCAGATCAATAAACTTACCGCTTTGATTGGTGATTTGCTCGATGCCACAAAAGTAACCGCAGGCCAACTAGAGTATAATATAGACCATTTTGATTTTAATAGTTTAGTAGTCGAAGTCACGGAAGAGATGCAACAAACCTCTAGAAAGCACCAGATTAAAATCAATTTGGATCAATCAGTAGAGGTACTAGGTGATCGCAATCGTATTGGGCAAGTAATTACCAACTTATTGTCCAATGCCATCAAATATTCTCCACAAGCCGATGAAGTATTGGTAAAAACTTCATTGGAGAAGGATCAAGTTAGGCTATCTGTTCAGGATTTTGGAATTGGTATATCCGATAAAAATCAGCAGAATGTGTTCGATCAGTTTTTCAGGGCCGATGGTTTTCTTCAAAATACCTTCGCGGGTTTAGGGTTGGGGTTATTCATTTCCAGCAAAATTATGAGCAGGCATCATGGCGATCTTACAGTGCATAGTACTGAAGGCAAGGGATCGACATTTATGATCTCACTTCCACTAAAAAGACAAAAATGAAAAAAATACTGGTAATCGATGATAACGAGGGCATCTTAGATGTGGTTAGTATTATTCTGGAAAGTGAAGGATACGAAGTACATCAGCTAATCGAACCTAACCGGGTGACACAGCTACCGCCCGCAGATATGCCAGATTTGATTCTCCTGGATATTTGGATGTCTGGCGCCGATGGCCGAGTGATTTGTAGGCAGCTAAAAGATCAACCGCATACGCGTCACGTACCAATTGTGCTCATGTCTGCTAATAAAGACATTGCCGAGATTGCAGATAGCGCTGGTGCGGATGGATATCTGGCCAAACCATTTGAAATGGATGATCTCATCATGATCGTGAAGCGATATCTCACAAAGGAAGCTGGCTAATATCTTTTCAAAAGCTACGAAAAGCGCTACGAGTAACCTAAATAAGCCAAATCCGACTAAAATGACCAGCTTCGCTAATTTTTCTTCTTTGTAATTTTGGCTTCTGGATCGTTAGGCGTATCATTCAGCTGTTCGTCGCCAGCATCTACGCCGGCTTCTGCGTCTTTATCCTGCTTGTTTTCCTTATTCTTTTTTACGACAGAGGTCAATTCTCGATAAGTATCTTCTTTTTTATCCTTTTTTAAACCTGTTATTTTTGTCTCTACTTTCGTTGCCATAGTGTCTATATTTTGTGCCTAATGAAGCATGTTTATGCATTCAGTATAAAAAAGGATTGAACTACGGATATTGTTTTTAGGCAATTAAGATCAAGTATTTTTTCAGTTACTAATGCGGTCTTCCACAGCAAGTGGTTGGGCGTTCATATATTTCTACAACTGCTAGTTCCGTCTTTGTCTCACAACCAATTACATTAGAATTTAAATTATCTTTGCTATGAAAAAAAATGTATTGTGCATGGACGGAGTGCCAGTGCCATCGACGCTATTCCTAAGCAGGAGATTGTACTGAAAATGCATGAAGCTGGCGTGCTGGTTGGAGAATATAAGGGAACGGTCAGCGTTGATGGATACATATCTATAGCTATGAATAATCAGATGGAATAGGGAATAAGTAAAATTTAAAGTACACACTACACCAATGCCAGGTCGCCGAAGAAATATTACGTACCGAAATGGCTTTAGGTTTTGTACCTATTGTTAATAATTTTTGTGTACATTTACATCATTAATAATATTTTATACCAAAAAGTAATGCAAGAAGGCATAGTAAAATTTTTCAACGAGACCAAGGGTTTCGGATTTATAACTCCAAATGACGGTGGTCAAGAAGTTTTCGTTCATGTTTCAGGATTGACTCAAGATATCCGTGAGCATGATCACGTGTCTTTTGAAGTTGAACAAGGTCGTAAAGGACCAAACGCAGTAAATGTTAAGTTGATATAAGTTAATTTTTGCATATATTGTATAAACCGTTTTGCGATGCAAGACGGTTTTTTTGTGCCCAAATATTTGCGAATACGTTGGTGTATAGATCATTAAATGAAAATGGTGTAAATAGCTTCAACTACTCACACCACGATATACCGATGCATGCTGCAAATGTGACTTTTTTATCAATTGCAGCTGTTTTTTCTATTAGTTCTGAACATAATAGCCTAGCGCGACATACTTTTGATGACGCTGGTGTGCGATTTCCAAGCCTGAGCTAATGAAGCAAATTCTATATAGTTTACCCGAAACTCCGCACAAACATTCTTTACGATCTTATTAATCTCTGGATAATGTATATGGCTAATTTTCGGGAATAAATGATGTTCGACTTGAAAGTTAAGTCCGCCCAATAACCACGTGAGTACCTTGTTGCGCGTGGCAAAGTTCGCTGTCGTATTTAGCTGATGTACAGTCCATTCGTCCTCCATTCGGCCCGGTTCGCTTGCAGTAAATTCAGTTTCTGAAACTACATGTGCTAGTTGAAATACAGTAGCTAAGCATATGCCACAGGCAAAACCTGCGATCAGCAAACCAATTAAGGCCGGAAGCCAGCCAACAAGGAGAACTGGGATCGTGATGAAAACCTGAAAGTGCAGCACCTTACTGATCCAAAAAATCCATTTTTCCTTATTAGGCATGTTAAATAGGGCTGAATGCTTCCCTAAACGGCGTCTAAAATATTTTTCATAATCTTGGAAAAAGATCCATGCTAAATACGATATGGCGTATAAAATTGGGAAGTAAAGATGCTGAAAGCGATGGTGCAGCTTGGGTTCCTGAGAATCGTGTATGCGCAAAAATTTGATCTCAATATCATGGTCTTCACCTTCAATATTGGTGTAGGTATGATGGGCGATATTGTGCTTCAGTTTCCACAGGTAGATATTACCTCCCAGCGCATTGAGTGAATAGGAAAGAAAGGTATTTACATTTTTGTTGCTCGATAAGCTATTGTGGCCTGCATCGTGCATGATATTGAACCCAATAGCTGCAAAATTAATCCCCAACAAAACACACAATATTACAGATATCGGCCAGAAAGGCGATGCAAAAACCAAGATACTATATAACAGCACCGCAGAACTGATCAAGACGATTGTCTTTTTATACATTTTAGTACCGCCAGTGGTCCGTTGTGCAGAGCTGGCGAAATAGTCATTTACCCTACTTTTCAAAATTTTGGAGAAGGATGTATTTGTATTGTTGAATTTTGTTGATTTTTTCATGGTGATGTTTTGCATAATTTCGCCTTACTTTCCTTGGTTATATAAGTTGGAAAGATGTAGAAATAAGGGTATTACGTATGTAGCGAAATATTTGATATTTTTATGAGCACAGCTATTTATCAGGCGATGCAATTTTTTACTTTGTAAATGTACTCGTTTATTTTGAGAATTAGCTGTGGTATTCCGGGGATTCGTATTAAATAACGTATTCTTAACACTCTACTGGCATGGTAAATGTGCCAAATGGCATACAGATACGAAAAGGAAGGCGTCAGTTTTCTAGTTTTGTTTGCAATGCCGTTAAGATAGCATTGGCCTTCAAAAGGCATTCGGCGTACTCGTTTTCAGCATCTGCATCAATTGTAATAGCACCGCCCGTATGGAAAGATAGGTAGCGTTTAGAGCGATTGTAAAGCAATGTTCGGATTACAACATTAAAGTCAAAATTGCCGTCCGGTGAGAAATAGCCCACAGCACCGGCGTACACACCGCGTTTTGACTTTTCATAACGATCGCATAAAGCCATCGCACTTACTTTAGGTGCACCCGTCATAGAGCCAGCAGGAAACACACGTTTGATCGCTTCCAGATCTGTGACTTTGGGGTCAATTTCGCAGGTAATAGTAGATACTAATTGATGAACTTGGCTAAAGGTGTGAACCTGTGGTATACGTTGCGCGGTAACACTACCAGCTTTGGCACTGCGCGTCAGATCGTTACGTACCAAATCAACGATCATGACATTTTCTGCCATTTCTTTGGGATCTGAGCGTAGGCGCTCTATAATTTCGAGATCTTCGTGCGTGGTTTTGCCACGCTTGGCTGTGCCCTTGATTGGTTGAGAAAGAAGCGTATTGCCTCGTTTGGCAATAAAACGTTCGGGTGAAGCCGACAGAATGTACTGATCGCCAAACTTGAAAAAGGTGGAAAACGGAGTAGGGGAAACCGTATTTAGATGCCAATACACACTAGGAGGATCAATAAAACAATCCGTCTGATAAAACTCCTGACACAGATTCACTTCATATATATCCCCACGTTGAATGTGTTTCTTTAACTGATGAAATGATTCCAAATAGGTTGCTTTGCTCATGCGCTTCTGGAAAGGGCGATTTAATATCGGTTTCTTCAGATTTATGCTTGTGTGGCAAATGGATTCGTAGATTGATTGAATATCTATGCCGTCTGGAGCATGGATCAAAACATGCTTTTCTTGGAAGTGGATAAGTATTTGAGGTATAAAAAAATAGGCATCCGGAAATGCCAGTCCATCCGGTAGGTCGGTACGTAGCTCTTCGATTTGGTTCTTTAGATCATACCCAAAAAAACCAAACATCCAGTCGTTAGGATGTTTGGTTTTAAAATTTTCTATTTTCTGAAATGTGCCTGTATGATCGGCTACGATCTCATCTCGTACACCCACAGCCAGTATACTCTCAATAGCAGTATAAGGATCTGCAAATGCGTTGGAGTGTAGCAAACAAGCGGATTCAAAAGATTCTGCCCAAAGCACTGCTTTAGGCAGAAAATCGGCTCCTTCTATCGTAAACGTTGCCGTAGGCATTCTATATACTTTCTTAAAGTACGATAGTCTGTACGCGATCCGGGCCTACAGAAAGGTATTTGATCGGCACTTCCAGTGCATTCTCTAAGTATGTAATGTAATTTTTAAGCGCAGCCGGAATTTCATCAGCTTTGCGGATACCCGTTAAATCCTGATTCCAGCCCTCAATTTCTTCATAAACAGGCTCTGCTTCATTGGTGATGATTTCGTAGGGCATATAGTCGATTACCTCGCCATTATGCTTATAATGCGTGCAGGCATAAATTTTATCAAACGTGTCTAGTACGTCTGCTTTCATCATGATTAATTCGGTCACACCATTGATCATGATGGCATATTTCAACGCTGGAATATCAATCCATCCGGTACGTCTAGCACGACCAGTGGTCGCACCAAATTCATGGCCTAATTTACGAAGTTGCTCACCTGTTTCATCGTGTAATTCGGTCGGGAAAGGGCCGCCACCAACACGTGTCGCGTATGCTTTGAATATGCCGTAAACAGCGCCAATCCGATTAGGAGCAATGCCTAAGCCGGTACAAGCACCTGCTGTCGTGGTGTTGGAAGAAGTGACAAATGGATAAGATCCAAAGTCGACATCTAATAAAGTGCCTTGAGCACCTTCTGCCAATACGCGTTGACCGGCTTTCAAGTATTGATTGACAAGATGTTCTGAATCGACGTGTGGAATAGTCTTAAGGAATTCTACCGCTTCTAAAAATGCCTTTTCACGATCAGCAAAATCAGGTAAATCACCGTAGTGCGCTAAAATTGAAAGGTGTTTTTGCTTTAGTTTCTCGTAGCGATCCAAGAAGTCTGGCAAGGTAGTGTCGCCCACACGCAAGCCATTGCGACCAGTTTTGTCCATATAGGTAGGTCCGATACCTTTTAAGGTAGAACCAATTTTGCCCGTACCCATGTTGCTCTCAGATGCTGCATCCAATAGTTGGTGTGTAGGCAAGATCAGATGTGCTTTGCGCGCAATGACCAATTTGCCTTTCGAAACGGGGTCGAATCCAGCTTGTTTCAGATTGTCCAGTTCTCTTTTGAGGATGATCGGGTCAATAACTACACCATTTCCTATTAAGTTCAAGGTATCTTCGTTAAAGATTCCGGAAGGAATAGTGTTTAAAACAAATTTCTTGTTATCAAACTCCAGCGTATGGCCAGCATTCGGGCCGCCTTGAAAACGGGCAATCAAATCGTATTTTGGGCAAAAAACATCGACGATTTTTCCTTTACCTTCGTCTCCCCATTGTAAGCCCAAAAGGACATCAACTTGCATATTGAATTGAGATATATGATTAAATAAATTGTATACTTTGCAATGTGTACTAAATAAAAAGTTCGGGATAATGATGTGTTCAATTATCCCGAACAAAAGTACTATTGTTATCTAGAAAAGTGAAACTTATGTCAAAAAAGCATGTTAATCACTAAACTTCGCTTGCTGTGGTGACAGTAGGAATCGTCGTAGCTGATTGTTTTTCTCTGCATTCTTCGCAGACTCCATATAAGTTGAGCGAGTGATGTTTGATTTCAAACTTCAATAACTCACCCATCATGCTTTGAATCTGATGAATACGCGGATCGCAAAACTCCACCACTTTGTTGCACTCAATACAGATGACATGGTCATGCTGCTTATAGCCATAGGATTTTTCAAATTGTGCCATATTGCGTCCAAACTGATGCTTGGTCACCAAATCACACGACACTAATAGCTCTAATGTATTGTACACCGTCGCTCTACTTACGCGATATTTCTTGTTTTTCATGTGGATGTACAACGATTCCACATCGAAGTGATCTGTCCGCGAATAGATCTCTTCCAAAATAGCATAACGCTCTGGAGTCTTTCTCAGATTCTTGTTTTCCAGATATGCTTCAAATATCTTTTTTACTGTTTCGTAACTTTCACCTTGCTTCATACATTCCTTGTATTCTTCTGTACAAATTTACCAAAATTTGCGGGAATATCATATCAACTTAATGTCCTATTAAAGGCGCGCTGTGTGTTGTGCTATTTTAATTTCTACTTTCTGATTCGTAGCGTGTTACGCCGGTAATACCGGGGATACGCAATACGTTGCTGATCAGGTTGTCTAGTTGCTCAATGTCATTTACAAAAACCATGATACTGCCTTCGAATATGCCTTCATTGCTGGAGATGGATAGTGAGCGAATGTTGACGTTGAAGTTTCTAGAGATTACGGTGGTAATTTTATTGACTAGTCCAACATCGTCAATTCCTACGATACGAAGGCCAGTAAGAAAGGAAGTGTTGCGCTGTGACGAAGACCATTGTGCTTTTAAAATGCGGTAGCCATAATTGGCCATAAGGCGAGATGCATTCGGACAGCTGGTACGGTGAATTTTGATTCCATCATTCACTGTAAGGAATCCAAAAATATCATCTCCTGGTATTGGGTTACAGCAGGGCGCCAATGTATAATCAATTTTCTGCAGATCGTCACCAATTAGGATAGTATCCATGTCCTTTCTATTGATCTTATCGACCAATCCGGATACATGTGATTGGAACTCATTTTTATTGGCGTCTTCCGATTTCTCGGATGCGGCAAATTCTCTTAAGTTCTTAATATCTATTGTGCCCTTTGCTACTTGAAAAAACAAATCCTGAGAGCTCGCAAACTTGAAGTGATTAGCGATCTTGTTGATATTGTCGGTGTTGTAGGTGATTTTTAGGGATTTTAACTTCCTTTCTAGAATTTCCTTACCATCTTCAGCCACGCGCCGTTTCTCTTCTTTGAGGGAAGATTTGATCTTCGAGCGCGCTTTTGCGGTGACGACAAAACTAAGCCAATCTTCTTTGGGGCTCTGTTTTGCTGATGTAATGATTTCCACCTGATCGCCGTTATGAAGCGGATGAGATAGCGGTACTAACTTATGGTTTACCTTCGCTCCAATACAGGTAGCGCCAATGTCGGAGTGAATTTCAAAGGCAAAATCTAGCGCTGTGGCATTATGCGGCAACTGTACTAATGTACCTTTTGGAGTAAAAATGAAAATCTCGTCTGAAAAAAGATTCATCTTAAAATCATCCACGAAATCGATCGCATCAGGTTCTGCCGTGCTAAGTACATCACGTACTTTCTGGATCCACTGATCGAGACCGCTATCGGAATTAGATTCTTTGTATTTCCAGTGTGCAGCGAAACCTTTCTCCGCGATCTCATTCATGCGTTTCGTGCGGATTTGCACTTCGACCCATTGTCCGCGCGGACCCATCAAGGTGGTGTGCAACGATTCGTAGCCGTTTCCTTTTGGAGAAGAAATCCAATCGCGCAAACGATCGGGGTTGGGCCGATAAAGGTCTGTTACAATCGAATAAACCTTCCAACACTCTGTTTTTTCTTTTTCGTCGACCGTATCGATAATCACACGAATGGCAAAAAGATCGTACACCTCTTCAAAAGGAATTGATTTCTTGCGCATCTTGTTCCAGATAGAGTGAATCGATTTCGGCCGGCCGAATACATCTGCCTTGATGCCTTCGCCAGCCAAAATTTCTTTGATTGGAGCCACGAAGCTGGCAATGAACTTTTCACGTTCAGCCTTTTTCTCATTCAGTTTTCGTGCGATAAACTTGTACGTGTCAGGATCTGTATATTTCATAGACAGATCTTCCAATTCTGATTTGATCGCGTACAGCCCCAATCGATGAGCAAGCGGCGCGTATAAATAGCTCGTTTCTGAGGCGATCTTCAGCTGCTTATGTCGTGCCATGAATTCCATCGTCCGCATATTATGCAGTCGGTCAGCAAGTTTGATTAAGATCACACGAACATCATCTGCCAGCGTCAAGAGCATTTTTCTAAAATTCTCCGCTTGAATAGAGCTATTCGTATCGAAGATGCCCGAAATCTTGGTCAATCCGTCGATGATGCGAGCTACCTTTTTGCCGAACTGTTGTTCGATGGCTTCCACGGTCATGCTTGTATCTTCTACCACATCATGTAGCAGAGCACACACGATGGATGTGGTACCTAGTCCGATCTCTTCAGCAGCGATTTGAGCAACCGCTATTGGATGATAAATGTATGGTTCGCCGGATTTTCGGCGCATTTCTTTATGGCTTTCGAGCGACAAGTCAAACGCCCGACGAATTTCCTGTTTGTCCCCACGTTGTAAGGTAGGCTTACATGCTCTTAACAGTGCTCGATATCGTTTTCTTATCTCCTTGTTTTCCGCCTCAATATCAATCACATATTCTTCCATATCGTCTCCCAAGGTTGTGAGTTCCTTCAATTTACTTTATCTTTACTTGTCCTAGCGAGTGTACTAAAGTAGCATGATTTTTGTTTAAACATAAATTTAAGGAAAATCCGTGTGTTTTTAAAATGAATTTGCGATTTAATTCGGGTATGAGAGTCTTGATATGTGCGGTTGTAATGTGTGTATTTCTTCCTTTTTTAGGTCGTGCTCAACAATTGGTTATGCCCCACTATGGGGAGGGCAAAGCGCAAGTGGTTGATAGCTATCAGACGGTTCGTTTGGAAAGTGGAGAGGTGGTGCCTGCTTTTTTGATTCCCGAAGTGGTCGTTGTTGGTGTTCGACTATGGAAAAGCGAAGAAGAGCGTATGCAGTATCTTCGTCTAAAACGCAATGTTTTGCGCGTTCTTCCCTATGCAATTTATGCTCAAAAACGCTATGCGCAATTGGATCGGGATTTGGCTCAGGCTGAGAATAAAAAAGAGCATAAGCAGTTGGTCAAAGAATGCGAACGCGAAATCAAGCACAAAATCAATTCGGAGGTCAAGAATCTTTCGATCAGTCAAGGCAAAATATTAATCAAATTAATCGAGCGGCAAACGGGCAATACGAGTTACGATCTCGTTAAAGAGATGAAAGGTGGCGTAGCTGCCTTTGTGTATCAAGGTGTGGCTCGTGTCGTTGGGCACAATCTCAAAAGTACCTACGATCCACAAGAAGATTACGTAATAGAAACCATTATACGCGAATACGAACAGGCGCGACCGATGGCTGGTACACGCTAGTTACTAGTTATTTATTGTATGTAATGATCATTGTACGTCGAAATTATAATTTTAATTATTCTCCCAAAATACGCGTTTAAACATTATATTTGTTTATATTTTTTAAACAATAATCTACCGGTATGGAATTGGATTTGATGGTGATTACAGTGCATCCCGATGATGCAGAACTGGGTGCAGGTGGTACGATTGCTAGGTATGTAGCAGAGGGTAAAAAGGTAGGAATCGTGGATTTGACACGAGGCGAGTTGGGTACGCGTGGAACAGCAGAAACCCGTGCGGCAGAAGCACAAGCCGCGGCCACTATTCTAGGCGTCGCAATGCGCGTTAATCTGGGTTTGAGAGATGGCTTTTTCGAAAATAATGAAGAGCATCAGCTTGCGATAATACAATGCATTCGGCAATATCGTCCTGAAGTCGTGATTACGAACGCAGTCGATGATCGTCATCCGGATCATGGCCGGGCGAGCAAATTGGTGAATGATGCGCTCTTCTTGTCAGGATTGAGAAGAATAGAGACGCGCGATGCAAATGGTTTGCAAGAGAGCTTTCGTCCACGTTTACAGTTGCAGTTAATTCAGGATAAATACATACAGCCTGACATTATATTAGATATAACACCTTACTGGGAAGTTAAGAAAGAGTCAATTTTGGCTTATACAACACAGTTTAATGCGCCGGTGGATAGTGACGAACCGCAAACTTATATTTCTACACCAGATTTTATTTTGTATACCGAGGGTAGGGCGCGCGAATTTGGACGTAGCATACAGGCTACGTATGGCGAGGGCTTTACAAGTAGAAAATTGCTAGGTGTTGATGACTTATTCGCATTGCGCTAGATTATTCATTTTTAGGCTCTTTGCTCGGTATAGGTAGCATGCAACACTTGATTCAATTCATATTTGAAGAAAAAATATTTGTTAACATCTAGCATTTTACTATATTTGCAACACCAAAACGAAATCGAGCCTGACTCGTTGAATTTTGGAAGCGGCGCTCATAGCTTAATTGGATAGAGCACCTGACTACGGATCAGGAGGTTAGGGGTTCGACTCCCTTTGAGCGCACGTTATTAACATCAAAGCCTAATTCGATCCACGGATTAGGCTTTTATTTTGCAATAAACAAAATAACAGAAAGTTATGTTAAACCTTGTAATTTTTGGCCCCCCTGGTGCAGGTAAGGGCACACAGTCGGAAAAACTAATCGCTCAATATGGACTGCATCACATCTCTACTGGAGATATGTTTCGTGCGCATATTAAGAACGAAACTGAACTGGGCAAGAAGGTAAATCAAATTATCGCTGATGGTAATTTGGTGCCGGATTCGATTACTATCTCTATGCTTGAGCAGGAGATCAATGAGCATCAAGATGCAAAGGGTTTTATCTTCGACGGTTTTCCGCGTACGGTAGCTCAAGCAGAAGCGCTGGATCAGTTTTTAGAATCTAATGGACAGCCGATCAGTACGGTACTTGCGTTAGATGTTAGCGAAGAAGAGCTAACTACGCGTATTGCCAAAAGACAAGAAATCTCTGGTCGTGCAGATGATGCCGCTGATAAATTGAAAAAGCGTATTGAAGAGTACTTTAGCAAGACGATACACGTATTGCCGTACTACGAAAAACAGGGAAAATTAAATAAGATCGACGGTATTGGAGAGATTGACGAGATATTCGGCAACTTATCTAATGTGATCGATAAACATCAAGTAGGTTAATCTACAGTAATTATAATATTGATATGGCACAGGGTTCTAATTTTGTTGATTATGTAAAAGTATGTTGTCGTTCTGGCCACGGAGGTGCAGGCTCGGCGCATCTGCATAGAGACAAGTTTACTGCCAAAGGTGGTCCTGATGGCGGCGACGGTGGTCGCGGTGGCCATATCATTCTCAAAGGCTCCACCAATCACTGGACGTTACTGCATTTAAAATATCGTAAACATATTATCGCAGCCGATGGCGAACGGGGTGGCAGCGCGCTGCGCTCCGGTGCGACGGGTAAAGATGAAATATTGGAAGTACCGCTAGGTACAATTGCCAAAAATGCAGAAACCGGAGAAGTGCTCTTTGAAATCACCGAAGATGGTGAAACAAAAATCTTAACGGAAGGTGGTAAAGGCGGCTTGGGCAACTGGCACTTCAAGACACCGACGCAACAAACTCCACGGTATTCGCAACCTGGTATTCCCGGAAAAGAGGAATGGATGATCTTGGAGCTAAAAGTACTAGCGGACGTAGGTTTAGTTGGATTTCCGAATGCTGGAAAATCAACTTTACTATCCGTAGTATCTGCAGCTAAGCCAGAAATTGCGGATTATCCTTTTACCACGATTGTGCCCAACTTAGGAATTGTCTCTTATCGCGACAATAAATCCTTTGTCATGGCAGATATTCCGGGTATTATCGAAGGAGCGTCAGAAGGTAAAGGATTAGGTTATCGGTTTCTACGACATATCGAGCGAAATTCTGTTTTACTATTTATGGTGCCAGCAGATACTGATCGCACCATCGCTGAAGAGTACGATATCCTACTGCGCGAGCTTACTGCCTACAACCCGGAGTTAGTAGACAAGCCACGTTTGCTGGCGATTACGAAATCCGATATGTTGGATGATGAATTAGAAGAACAGATGAAAGCGCAAGTACCGCAAGATATTCCATACCTGTTTATTTCATCGGTTTCCGGTAAAAATATTCAGCAGCTCAAAGACGCTATTTACAAACAGATCGTAGGTTAATCAGATATGGCTCATTTTGATTTAAAAGAATTTTTGGATCAAAAAGTGGCTGAGTACAACCGTCCGGATTTTATTGAATCCGACCCAATCGTGATTCCGCATCGCTTTACTTTGAAGCAGGATGTGGAGATAATGGGGTTATTTGCCAGCATATTGGCTTGGGGACAGCGCAAGACGATTATCAATAAATGTACGGAACTGATTGCACGCATGCAGGGCGAACCATATGCCTTTGTACTGCATCATTCTGATCAGGATCTCGCAGGTTTGCTGGGGTTCAAGCATCGTACGTTCAACGATACGGATCTACTCTATTTCATAGCTTTCTTACGCCATCATTATACGCAGCACGACTCGCTGGAAATGGCCTTCGTATGGGGACAAGAAGATCGTGAACGTGTATCTGTAGAGCAAGCGCTAAATTATTTTAAATCCTATTTCTTTTCTCTATTAGACTATCCGGAACGCACGCGTAAACACGTTAGCTCGCCAATGCAGAAGTCAAGCTGCAAGCGTTTAAATATGTTTCTGCGCTGGATGGTACGTCGCGATGCACAAGGGGTTGATTTCGGAATTTGGACCAGAATCCGCCCAGCGGATTTGATATGTCCGTGTGATGTGCATGTAGAGCGCGTAGGACGAAAGCTAGGCATGATCACAACACCAACTGTCAACTGGAATATGGCGATGGAACTCACCGCTCAATTGCGATTACTGGATCCATTGGATCCAGTAAAATATGATTTTGCGCTTTTTGGATTAGGCGTCGAAGGTCGACTTTAAGCGACTCAAGATATGCACAATATCCACCATCCTACTCGAATAGCCGTATTCGTTATCGTACCACCCAACTACTTTTACTAATCCCCCAACGATAGACGTAAGCTGGGCATCAAACACACAGGAGTACGGATTATTAATGATGTCGACCGACACAATCGGATCCTCGGTGTAATACAGTATATTTTTCAGATCACCTTCGGCAGCTGCTTGAATTTTTCGTTGATTTTTTCGACGGTCGTCGGTTTGGCCAGGGTACAGGTGAAATCCGTCAAAGAACCATTCAAAACCGGTACACGAATGCCGGCACCACCGAGCTTGCCATCCAAGTGGGTAAATACATTGGTAATAGCTTTTGCTGCTCCTGTCGAGGTCGGAATAATCGATGAAGAAGCCGCGCGTGCGCGTCGCAAATCTCGATGTGGGGCATCGTGTAAGTTCTGATCTCCTGTCATGGAGTGCACTGTGGTAATATAACCATCTTGAATAGCCCAGTTATCGTCTAATATTTTAACAAGTGGTGCTACATTGTTTGTAGTACAGGAGGCATTTGAGAATATCGGCGCATTCCAATCAAACGTAGCATCGTTGATGCCTAAAACTACCGTTGGAATTTCCTTATCTGGTGAAGGTGCAGAAATGACAACTTGTCGAGCACCAGCGGTGAGGTGTTTCGCGGCTGCAGCAGATGTGGTAAAGTATCCAGTCGATTCTATCACTAAATCTATTCCTAGTATCGACCAAGGTAATCGCTCAGGATCTTTTTCATTTAAAATCTGTATCGATTGTGTTCCAATTTCTAGATGACCATTCTCATGAGACACAGGCATAGTAGCAGGACCATGTACCGAGTCGTATTTGAAAAGATGAGCCAGCGTTGCGGCATCGGCCAGATCATTGATCGCTACCACCGTAACACCATCCAATTCTCGCTGAAGTAAATGACGTAGGGTGTGCCTACCTATTCTTCCGAATCCATTGATTGCAATCCTCATTTATACTATTATTGTACGAAGGCTGTCAAGATTTCTTCTATACTTTTTTCTCCGACCCAATGCGTTTTTAAGTTGCCATCCGCTCCGTATACATAATTTGCCGGAAACATGTTTGGAATATGAAATTTGCGGATAAATTCCTGATTTCTGTCGTACAACATTTCAACATTTGGTTTACCATCCAGCTCCTTGCCAAATGAAGGTAAGAAGTTAACCATTAAACCGGGGTCGTTCATGGAAATGTATAAGATATTGATGTCTTTAATCTTATCATAATTTTTGGATAAGGCTTGGGCCTCCTGCTGGCAATGCCCGCATGATGGGTCAAACAAGATGAATACTGTATTCTTACCGCTTGGGATATCTTTTTTCTCATATCCAAATCCTGATTTTACTTTGTAAAACTTGAAATCCGGGATACTAGCTGTTGGATCTTGTTCTTCAGGCTGCGCCGGTGGAGGAGTTTGCCCATGTGTAGCAGCCGATTCTGTGTGTGTACTATGGTCGTGTCCTTCGTGCGGATCTGCTACCTGATTATTACTGTTATCATTATTGTTGCAGGCCGATATCATAAGGGCGATAGCAACAGCTACTATTGAAAATTTACCTTTCATCATTGTCGTCTAAATACGGTTCAAAGCTAATTAAAAATGGGGAATATCGACAATAGCTTGCCTGCTAAATATGTCATAGACCTGCTATAATAGTATTACTTAGCACCGTATGGCTATGTATAAAAAAAGCATTGCCACTCGGGAGAGTGGCAATGCTAAACTAACCAATTATTAACCTAAAATTATGAATAGTCAAATATACGCCAAGATTGCTCGGTTTGCAATTGCTTTAACTTTTGTTAACCCTTACTTCGCATCATGATGAAAAAGAGCGGGCTTTCTATTTTTAGAAAGCCCGCTCTTTTTTTGTATAGAAACTATCTTATCCGATTAGTTTGTTACTGCTTTTGTTTCTTTCACCTTTGGTGAACTTTCTTGCACCGCACTATCGTCTGGTGTCAAGTCGTACATTGTAGGTGCTGCGATAAAGATGGATGAGTAGGTTGCTACAATAATACCGATCAAGATCGCGAAAGAGAAACCTCTAATCACCTCGCCACCGAAGATAAACAGTACCGCCAATACAAAGATCAACGTCAACGACGTAATGATAGTACGGCTTAATGTAGAGTTGATCGCTTTGTTGATCGTGCTGCCTAAGTTTTCGTTTTTACCAAAAGGTTTTGATAAGTATTCACGAAGGCGGTCAAATACTACGACGGTGTCATTTACTGAGTAAGCTAATACGGTCAATAACGCAGCTACGAAGTGCTGATCAATATCTAAAGAGAATGGCACTAAACCATCTAACACCGAAAAGATACCCAATAATACGATACCATCGTGTGTAGTAGAAATGGCCGCAGACACTGAATATTGCCATCTGCGGAAACGGATCAATATATACGCAGCGATGATTAAAATAGAGAATATAGCTGCATAGATTGCACGGTCACGAATATCACTAGCAATAGAAGGACCAACTTTTTGTTGCGAAAGTATTTCGTATTTGTTGTCACCGACTTTTGATAACCCTTCATTCAGCTTTGCCAATACTTCGCCATCGGCTTCGTCACTGGTTTCTTCGATGTGATACGTCGTAGTTACTTTAATCTGGTTTTCGCTACCGAAGGTTTTTACCTCGGTAGTTAGTCCAAATACAGCATCTAAATTGCTGCGTACATCCTCTAAGTTTACATTATTATCGTAACGTACGGTGTACGTACGACCAC
Source organism: Sphingobacterium populi (assembly GCF_001586775.1). Classification (GTDB taxonomy): domain Bacteria; phylum Bacteroidota; class Bacteroidia; order Sphingobacteriales; family Sphingobacteriaceae; genus Sphingobacterium; species Sphingobacterium populi. The sequence goes on from NZ_LQXS01000002.1 coordinate 400,693, forward strand.
CTTGGAAATCTACACCAAGAGAGAATCCCTTCGTGAAGATCGAGATGATACACAGTATAGATACTACGATCGAAATAGTGAAATATAATTTTCTTTTTGCTACAAACTGGAAGTTGGCATTTTGCAATGTATTCGCAGACCAAGGGAAAGACACAGAAATCTTTTTGCCCTTATCTAACAAGTATTCGAAAATTAAACGAGAAATGAAAATCGCTGTGAACAATGAGGTAATGATACCAATGATCAACGTCGTTGCGAAACCTTGAATAGGTCCAGATCCGGTGAAGAACAAGATGACACCTACTAATAATGTAGTGATTTGTGAATCGAGAATCGACGGCATTGCATGCTTATAACCATCTGCAATGGCTTGACGCATGGATTTACCAAGACCCAATTCCTCACGAATACGTTCATAGATTAGCACGTTCGCATCGACGGCGGTTCCCATTGTCAATACGATACCGGCAATACCTGGTAAGGTTAATACTGCATTCAGCGAAGCTAGAATTCCTAGTAAGAAAAACACGTTGAATACCACAGCGATGTTGGCAGCAATACCTGCACGGTTGTAATACGCTACCATGAAAATCATGACAACAATAAAACCAATTACTGCTGAATTGACACCAGCGTCAATCGCTGCCTGACCTAAGGAAGGTCCGACGATCGCTTCTTCTACGATTTTTGCGGTAGTAGGAAGGCGACCTGCTTTCAATACATTGGCCAAATCTTTGGTATCATCGATCGTAAAGTTGCCAGAGATAGAAGAGTTGCCACCTGGAATCTCCTCATTCACCGTAGGTGCCGAATAAACGACGCCATCTAAGATAATCGCGATAGAAGCGTTGCTTTGTGCGGCTTGTGCTGTGATGCGTCTCCATTGACGAGCGCCTTCGGCATTCATTCCCATAGATACAACAGGTCTGTTGTTCTGATCGAAATCGTCGCGTGCTTCGGTGATTACGTCACCTGTAAGTACGGCACCTGTCTCGGTATTACTTGTTTTTATCGCAAAAAGTGATAAAAAATCAGGTGAGTTGTGTTCCGGTTTTACAGACCACATAAATTTTAAGTTCGAAGGAATCATCGAACGTACTTCAGGGCGAGTTAAGTATTGGTTAACGCGTGCGGTATCCTTCAAATGTGCATAACCTACTGTTGCACCAGGCGTAAGTGAAGGTTGTCCGTTTTGCCCTTGGTACACGGAAGGATTTAGAATTGCAAACAGCGGATTTTGCTGCGCTAGCTGCGCTTGTACTGCTGAAGTATCTGTCTCATTGTTCTTCGCACCTAAATTGGCTAATAGGTTAGCATCTGAAGCAGTGCTATCTGTAGCGGTAGTATCGTTGCTTGTTGCTGAAGCAGTGCTTGTTTTATCATTACGCAAAGCTGCTGCTAAAGTTTTGTCGATATTTTCCAATAATGGGTAGACATCAGGGTTGCTATGCGTTTCAAAAAACTCCAATTTAGCGGATCCTTGTAGCAATTTACGAACGCGATCTTCGTCTTTAATACCCGGAAGTTCGACTAAGATACGGTTAGTACCTTGCTGAATCTGGATGTTTGGAGAAGCTACACCGAACTTGTCGATACGCGTACGCAAAACTTTGTATGAATTTTCGATGGCATTGTCTGCTTCGCGTTTCAGCCAAGTGCGAACTTGACCTTCTGAATTGTTAGCATTAACAGATGCTGCATTATCTTTTGTAGCAAAGAAAGAGGCAATCGGTGTGCCTGAACCAGATGCTTTGTACTCATCTACAAATAAGTCGATCAACGACGTATTAGTCGATTTGCTTTTAGCTAAAGCACTTTCCAACGATTTGTTGAAAGCTTGATCCTTTGGATTGTTCGCTAGGTTACGGATCAACTCATCGAGTGAGATTTCCATCGTAACGTTCATACCACCTTTAAGATCTAGTCCTAAAGCAATCTCCCGTGCTTTCGCTTCGCGATAGGTATACTTGGCCACACCAAGATTGTACACTACCTGCCCAGCAACCGAATCCAAATACGCTTTTTCTTTGAGCATGTCGCCCTGTGCGTATTCTGCGGCATCGCTTTCCACTTTTCTGGTTACAAAAGTGAAAGATAGGGAGTAGAGGCATGCTAACGAAACCACTACTACCAAAAATTTAATCAGCCCTTTACTCTGCATTTCTATCAGTCGTTATAATTAAGATTTGTTGTATTTTCAGTTTAATAATAAAAATATTCAAGATTTGCAAAGGTATAAAAAAATGGAAAAAACAAGAGTATTATCACAAACAATTGACGGTTAAGTTTGTGTTCGCCATAATGTTTAACAGTATAGCAAAAGAAAGCGCTCCTTTTGCATAGCAAAAAGAGCGCTTTCTTATTATTTGATTTTTTTTTAGTTCAATGTAAATTTCAAACCGATGCTGAAACGAGCTGGCTCAAAGTTTGATCTGTTCGTTAAATTCCACCAAGGCTTCCAGTCAAAGTGCATAGCTAAGGGCGCTTGAGGGACTTTGAACTCTAGACCGGCTGCTGGACGAAGCGCGAAGTAAGTTCTTTCATTATTAAAACCGATTTGCGGACCTACACCTAAATACCATGTTAGTCCATTAGCGCCTTGTATTGCTTGGTTGTACGAGTAATCTACTCCTAGAATAGTTGCGCCACCACCAAATAAAACCTGTGCATTTGCTGCGTTATTGCCGCCAAAGTTGTGCTTAATTTGTGGACCTACGAATGTACGGCCATCTCCTAAATCAATACCTAAACCAAGGGCTGTTCCGTACGGAGTCTGTGCTTTTGCTTCTTGTGCGCTAAATGCAAGTGCAAATGCAGCGCCTAATGATAGTAGTACCTTTTTCATAGTTGATGTAATTAGATAACTTAATAATTTTTGTATTTGATATGGCGACAGGTGAGCAATTACCCTGCCAAAAGGCATAGTGTTGCGCAAAATTCTGAAGATAAAATTAATTTTAAACTGGACGCTCTTGATATAATCATATTTATTCAGTACTTTTGTCTGGCAAATAGAAATCCCTTTAGATATTTGCCCATGCAACTAGACCCACACAAATTTGTAGCAGAAGGACTTACTTACGACGACGTACTATTAGTTCCAGCTTATTCGGAAATCTTACCTCGCGATGTTGATACAAGTACCTATCTGACGCGTAAAATCAAAATTAACATTCCTTTAGTATCTGCTGCGATGGATACCGTTACAGGTGCTGATCTTGCTATCGCGATAGCGCAGGCGGGCGGCATTGGTATGTTGCATAAGAACATGACGATTGAAGAGCAAGCGGCCGAAGTTCGTAAGGTCAAGCGGTCGGAAAGTGGCATGATTCAAGATCCAGTGACATTAACTACGGATGCAACTGTTGGTGATGCTTTCCAGATTATGCGTGACCACAAAATTGGTGGTATTCCTGTAATTGATTCAGCTGGCAAATTGCAAGGTATTGTGACGAATCGCGATTTACGTTTTCAAAAAGATATGCGTAGACCGATTGCTGAATTGATGACCAAAGCTAATTTGGTGACTGCTCCAGAAGGGACTGATTTGATCCGTGCTGAAGAAATCTTGCACGATTATAAAATTGAAAAACTTCCGGTGGTGGATAGTAATGGCGTGTTGAAAGGGTTGATTACGTTTAAAGATATTCAGAAATATAGACATTATCCTAATGCAGCTAAAGATGAGCACGGTCGTTTGTTAGTCGGTGCTGCAGTCGGTGTGACGCATGATACGATCGAGCGCGTCGATGCACTTGTTAAAGCAGGCGTTGATGTAGTTACGATCGATACCGCACATGGTCATTCTTTGGGAGTAATCAATAAGTTGAAGGAAGTGAAAGCTGCTTATCCTGATTTACAGGTTATTGTTGGTAACATCGCAACAGGTCGTGCGGCAAAAGATTTGGCAGAAGCTGGAGCAGATGCTGTAAAAGTGGGAATTGGTCCAGGTTCGATATGTACCACACGTATTATTGCAGGAGTAGGAGTGCCTCAATTATATGCCGTTTATGAAGTAGCGAAAGCACTGAAAGGAACAGGAGTACCATTGATCGCAGACGGCGGTATTAAGCAAACAGGTGATATTGCTAAAGCGATCGCAGCTGGCGCAAATACGATTATGGCGGGTTCTCTTTTTGCCGGTGTGGAAGAAGCGCCTGGAGAAACGATCATCTACGAAGGTCGGAAGTTCAAATCATACCGTGGAATGGGTTCGGTCGAAGCTATGGAAAAAGGTTCCAAAGATCGTTACTTCCAAGATGTGGAAGAGGATATCAAGAAACTCGTGCCAGAAGGTATTGTGGGCCGTGTACCATTCAAAGGCACATTGGCTGAGGTGGTGTATCAATACATTGGCGGCTTGCGCGCTTCGATGGGCTACTGTGGTGCAGCAAGCATTGAACGTTTGCAAGAAGCACAATTTGTTAAAATTACTGGTGCCGGTTTACGTGAATCGCATCCGCACAATATTCAAATTACCAAAGAAGCGCCAAACTACAATAGTCGCGGCTAAGGTTTATATTGCTATAACATGCAATCCCGCTCCGAAAGGAAGCGGGATTTTTCTTTGATACATAGTGCAGATTCTCAACTTGGGTAGGGCTTCCTCATTTGCATCTTTCATCATAAATTAATACATTGCTGATATAGAGTTTAAATCTTAATGTTCATTAAAACTAGAAACTATGGGTAAAGGTGATAAGAAAACGAAAAGAGGAAAAATCATTACAGGGTCTTACGGAACAAGTAGACCAGGAAAAAGAACAGAAGGGCGAAAACCTTCGGACACGACAGCCACTAAGAAAGTAGAAGCATAAAAAATGGGCGAACATCTCGATGTTCGCCCATTTTTTATGCTAGTTTATAACAGGTTTACTGCGCTGCTGCAAACCAAGCTGTCACTTCTTCCTTCGAAGGCATGGACAGATCGAGTTTTAATTTCTTGCGCATTCCGCCCAAGTCATTAAATACCTTATTTGGATTCGCCTCTTTCAAGGATTCGATAGTCTCAAACCCCATTTTTTGTAAGACAGGAATCCAGCCAGCAGGAATACCCAATGCAGCAAATTCGTCGTCGGCAGATACTTTGCTGACTTTCTCAGGACGCATCTGCGGGAAGAATAATACTTCTTGAATAGAAGGATTATTGGTCAAGAACATGATTAAGCGATCCATGCCAATTCCTAATCCTGAAGTAGGTGGCATACCGTACTCTAATGCACGCAAGAAATCCTGATCGATAAACATTGCTTCATCATCACCTTTTTCGGAAAGCGTTAGCTGATCTTCAAAACGTGCACGCTGATCGATCGGATCATTCAACTCCGAATACGCATTGGCAATTTCTTTACCACATACCATCAATTCGAATCGTTCTGTCAATTCCGGATTATCGCGATGTTTCTTCGTTAATGGCGACATTTCAATAGGGTAGTCGGTGATGAAAGTCGGCTGAATGAAATTGCCTTCACATTTTTCGCCAAAAATTTCATCAATCAACTTTCCTTTGCCCATTGTCTCGTTTACCGCGATGCCCATGCCCAAGGCTGCTTCGCGCAATTGCGCTTCAGATTTTCCAGAGATATCAAAGCCTGTAAACTGCTTGATCGCATCAGTCATCGTTACACGTGCATAAGGCGCTTTGAAATCCACTTTGTGCTCGCCAAATGTAGCCTCAGAAGTACCATTTACTGCAATCGCACAATGCTCCAATAGTTTTTCAGTGAACTCCATCATCCAGTTGTAATCCTTGTACGCTACGTAGATTTCCATAGCAGTGAATTCTGGATTGTGCGTACGATCCATTCCTTCATTACGGAAGTTTTTAGAGAATTCATATACACCGTCGAATCCGCCTACGATCAGTCGTTTTAGGTATAATTCGTTCGCGATCCGCAGATAAAGTGGAATATCCAACGCATTGTGATGTGTTACAAACGGACGAGCCGCCGCGCCACCTGGTATAGATTGTAGTACCGGAGTTTCTACCTCCATATAGCCTGCGTCATCAAAAAATCGACGCATCGCACTGTAAAGCTTCGTGCGCTTCACAAAAATTTCTTTGTTTTGTGCATTTACAATCAGATCCACATAGCGCATACGGTAGCGTTGCTCCGGATCGGTGAAGGCATCATATACTTTGCCATCTGCCTCTTTTACGATAGGTAATGGGCGCAAAGCTTTAGTAAGTACTTTAAGCTCTTGTACATGTATACTGATTTCGCCCGTTTGCGTAGTAAATACATACCCTTTAATACCGATAATGTCGCCAATATCTAAAAGTTTCTTAAAAACAGTATTGTATAGCGCCTTATCTTCACCAGCACAGATATCGTCGCGCTTCACATAAGCTTGAATGCGTCCGGTAGAATCCTGTAATTCTACGAAAGATGCGCTACCCATGATCCGGCGGCTCATAATCCTTCCTGCAAAACTGATGTTCTTATAGTTTAACTTATCTCTTTTGTAATTTTCCGTGATATCGGCTGCGGTTACATTGACTTCAAACTCCTCGGCAGGGTAAGGGTTTATACCTAAATTGATAATGCCTTGTAAATTCTCCCTGCGTTGCTGTTCCTGTGCGGAAAGTGCCATATGATTTTCTTTTTTCTTATTTTTCCAATTGCAAACTTAGGAAATTTAAAGGGCTAAATTGACTTAAAATTGCGTTACATGATGTCAGGCCCATTCCTGAGGGACAATGCAACATTATTTACTGAAATGTTTGATTATGTTTGCGAAATACGTTAACTTTGCACCTCAATTATTGAGTATACAAGTAATCATAAGATAAAATGAAAAAAGATTTGCATCCATCAAACTACAGATTAGTAGTCTTCAAAGATATGTCTAACGACTACGCTTTCTTGACAAAATCATGTGTAGATACAAAAGAGACGACCACTTGGGAAGATGGTAACGAGTATCCATTGGTCAAATTGGAGATTTCCCACACTTCGCACCCATTTTATACCGGTAAAATGAAGTTGGTAGATACAGCAGGACGTATCGACAAATTCCGCAGCCGTTACAACAAGAAGTAATAATCTGTCAATACAGATGTATACATATAAAAGTCTCGATCAATACGATCGAGACTTTTTTTGTTTACGTATTTACGTTATCAGCACACCCATGAACAGCATGTAGTACCTCTGCTATAGTTTTGTATCTTTATGCCATGATCGATAGTGTGTTTCTGTTTGATGATGCGCCGTGGCGCCGTCAATTATTGCCATTGGTCGCTACACGACCAGTCTCAGATCTTCGAGTAGGTATCAATACGATTGCGCAGAAATGGGCATGGTACACCAAAAATAAGACGATATTCTTTCTTACCGTAGATTATCTGCGTGGAAAGTATGGTAATTCGATCGATCAGCTCGCATCTGCAATTGTTATCAAAGGCAATGTGATACCCAATGATCGATTGGTGGAAGAAATCCGAAACTTATCGGTCGGCACTGTCTTGATGACGCAGGGCGAATGGATTGCATGTAATATTGATAAATTACATGATTTTACGCCCTTACTTTTGAGTACCTTACGAGCAGTAGAATATAATGACTTGGTGCGATTTATTAATTATCCTGAAGATGTTTACCGCGTCAATGCAATTGAAATAACCGAAGATTTACGAAGAAATTTTTCCGATACTAACTCAGGGTCATTACCAAAACACAATACATACTACGGCGATCAAATAAAAATTGATGGAGTACATTCGTTTCGTGGTGCTACGCTCAACGCCGAAGAAGGGCCAATTTACATTGGCGAAGGCGCAATATTAGAAGATGGTATATCGATTAAGGGGCCAGCTGCGATTTGTGCAGGTGCCCGCGTGAAAACAGGATCTCGGATTTATCCCAACGTCACGATCGGGCCTGGCTCAACAGTTTGCGGCGAGATCAATAATACGGTGATTTGGGGCAACTCGGCAAAAGGACACGAAGGTTATTTGGGCTGTGCCGTTATTGGAGAAGGTTGCAACCTGGGTGCTGGTACATCTAATTCCAATTTAAGAAATGATTGGAAGAATGTGCGACTGTACGATTATGCTAGCCATGCGTATCGGGATACAGGTATGCAAAAATGCGGTATGATCATGGGAGATTTTGCGATGGTTGCTATCCACACACGCTTTACCACTGGTACGGTAGTTGGTGTTGGAGTGCAGGTGGCATTATCAGGTTTTGTGCCCAAGTTCGTTCCGGACTTTCTATGGCTTACAGATACGAATGCCACAAATTATCAGTTGGATAAGTTCCTGACGATGCTGGAACGTGCCGGTGCGAAAAAAATTAATACGATGAATCCTTTGGATTCCCGTATCTTTGAATATCAGTATACTGATACGGATTATTTAAGAAAAGAGTATTTATACAAATTATCAAAATAAAAATTATGCGTAAGAATATCGTTGCAGGAAATTGGAAAATGAATTTAGACTATGAGTCTGGTGTGAGCTTATTTTCAGAAATTGTAAACATGGCTAAGGATGAAGTGATTGGTGCTCAGGAGGTCGTTGTTTGTAGTCCTGCTATACATTTATCTAGTATTGCAAAACTGGCAAATGGTGTCAATAATGTGCATGTAGGTGCGCAGAACATTCACCAAGCAGAGTCTGGAGCGTACACGGGCGAAATTTCGGCCTCGCAGGTGAAATCTGTTGGTGCTGCATATGTTATATTAGGCCATTCAGAGCGTCGTGCTTACTTCCACGAGACAAATGCTTTATTGGCAGAGAAGGTAGATGCTACGCTTAAGCATCAGTTAAAACCTATTTTCTGTATTGGCGAGACCAAAGAGGAGCGTGAGTCAGGTAGTTTTTTTGATGTTATTAAGGCACAATTAGAGACAGCTTTGTTCCACCTTTCTGCAAGCGATTTCGCACAAGTAGTATTGGCTTATGAGCCAGTTTGGGCAATTGGAACTGGGCTAACTGCATCGCCAGAGCAAGCACAAGAAGTGCACGCTTTTATTCGAGCTACGGTTGCCGAAAAGTATGGTGAAGCGGTAGCAGATGCTACATCAATTCTTTATGGCGGAAGTTGCAATCCGTCAAATGCAGAAAGCTTATTTTCACAAAAAGACATTGATGGCGGTTTGATCGGCGGTGCTTCACTGAAATCACGTGACTTTTTGGATATCGTGAAGGTATTCAACACTAAATAAATATGAAATATACATCAGTTGCTTTTTCATCTTCCGACATGGAAGTGTGGCAAAAAGATCTACTGATAGCCGAATTAGGTGTTATAGGCTACGATACGTTCGAAGATTCTACGGATGGTTTCGTAGCTTATATTCCATCGGCTAATCTGGATATTCCTGCATTAGAAGCTTTGCTGGTTCGCGAGGCGACAGATTACGAGGTAGATTATCAGGTGCAAGAAATAGAAGATCAAAATTGGAATGTGCTGTGGGAAAGCAATTTTCAACCCATTACGGTTGACGATCGCTTGTATGTGCGGGCTACATTTCATGAGTCGCAACCGCAGTATGAGTATGAGATCGTAATCGATCCAAAAATGTCTTTTGGAACCGGACACCATCAAACAACAGCGATGATGTTATCCTACGTGCTGAATGCCGATTTGAAAGATGCATCGGTATTAGATATGGGATGTGGCACTGGAATCCTTGCCATTGCGGCAGCAAAACGTGATGCTAAATCTATTCTCGCAGTCGATTATGATGAAATCTGCGTTCAAAGTGTGATTGAGAATAGTGCTTTAAATCATGTGAAAAATATTGATGTGGTATTGGGTTCTCAGGAGCAGATCATCGGTAAGCGGTTTGATGTGATTTTGGCTAATATCAACCGAAATATTTTATTTGACCAAATGGAAAGCTATTCTGATTGCTTGAATACGAATGGCAAGCTTTATGTGTCAGGGTTTTATGAGGGTGAGGATTTGGAGATGTTAAAACAAAAGGCACTTTCATGTGGTTTGACATTCAATAATCATCACGTTTTAGATCGTTGGTGTTCTGCGATGTTTGTAAAATAGTAGCAAGATAGGTTAGTAAGAGATATGCGTGTACATTTTATAGCGATTGGTGGTAGTATCATGCACAATTTGGCCATTACTTTGGCCGAGCAAGGTCATCAGGTGACTGGTTCAGACGATCAGATTGTAGAGCCATCAAAATCACGTTTGGAGAAAGCTCAACTTTTACCATCGGAGTTAGGTTGGTTTCCCGATAAAGTCACCGAAGAGCTCGATGCCATCATCTTAGGCAAACATGCGTTGGAGGATAATAGCGAGTTAGAGAAAGCTCGGCAGCTAGGGGTGAAAATTTATTCATATCCAGAGTTCGTATACGAGCAAAGTATCAATAAAACTCGAGTTGTCATTGCAGGTACTTATGGTAAAACTACCGTTACCAGTATGATAATGCACGTTTTAAAGAAGATGGAGGTAGATTTTGATTATCTGGTAGGTGCTCAGTTGGAAGGTTTTGATTCATTGGTGAAGCTAACCAATACGAATCCGCTTATCATCATTGAAGGTGATGAATACTATGCTTCGACTTTAGATAATCGTTCAAAATTCCACTTGTATCATCCTAATATCGCATTGATAACGGGTATCGAATGGGATAGTTTTCGCACGGTAATATCGAGTGAAGATTACTTTGATCAATTTCGAAAATTCATCGAGAGTATAACACCTAAAGGAACATTAATCTATAATAAAGACAATGCAAGCCTTCATCAGATTTTAGAAGAGACGAAGGATCTGAAGTTCAATAGGCACGGTTACAAATTGCCAGAATATAGCATTAATAAAGGAGTGACATCTGTGACAGTGTGTGGTCATGAATATTCTTTAAAGGTTTTTGGTAAGCATAATCTATCCAATATCGTCGGTGCTTATACTGTTTGCGAATGGCTTGGCGTAAAAAGGAATGAGTTTTATACGGCTATTCAAGATTTTAAGAGCTCTATACGCTATTTGGAGTTTGTGGCAAGTGGTAATGGTAGTGTCGTTTACCAAGATTTTGCGCATAGTCCATCTAAAGTGAAATCCAGCATACATGCGATAAAAGAGCAATTTCCGGCAAAAGCCCTTGTTACTTTTATCGAGCTTAATCCATATGATGCCGTAGAGGAAGAACTGATGATGCAATACAAGCACAGCATGCAAGAATCTGATCATGCGGTAGCTTTTGTTAATTTAAATTCATACAAAGAAAAAAATATTACCACTGTAGAACTGGAGGATCAGCTTGCTAAAGCGTTTGATCATCCTTCGTTCCACATCATTAATGATGTGGTTGAGTTAGAGTCTTTTTTAGAATCATTTCGTTCAAATGGGTATAACTTGCTCTTTATGAGTTCTAACACTCATAATGGTATTAATATAGCTAGTCTTGCTGATAAATTTTTGAAAGAGGCGTAGAATTTTCTTGTTTTATTTCTGTGTTTTATATTTTTTAGTTAAATTTGCTCTATCTGCTATAAACAAAAGAGTACAAAATTTATCTATGAACACATTAGGAAAAAAAATTAGACTGTTAAGACATCAGAGAGGCTGGAGCCAGGAAGATGTAGCCAAGAGATTAGATATCTCAATTCCGGCTTTTTCTAAAATTGAAACAGGTATTACAGACGTTAATCTTTCTCGTTTAAATCAAATTGCAAATCTTTTCGAGCTTAGCTTGGTATTATTGTTATCTGATGCGGACTCAGACGAAAGTAAAGGCGTAAGGGAGGAGATGAAAGAGTTAGGAAAAAGATTGCAAACTCGTGAGCTTGAAGTGATCGATTTGCAAAAGAAAGTAATTGATCTTTACGAACAGTTACATAAGAAATAGTAAATATCCTCCGAAACAGAAAAGACAGCCGATGACGCTGTCTTTTTTGTTTTCATTTAGCGCATTAGCTAATGTGTGCAACTAAAAGTCGTCATCATCAAAATCGTCGTCACCACCCAGGTCCAAACCTTCTAAATCCAAGTCGTCGTCGAAGTCGCTGTCGTCGTCTTCAGGGCCATCGAAGTTGAATAATTTCTCATCTTCCAGCACACTTTTTTCCATCGTTTCCATCACGTTTTCCATTGCTTAGCTATCTGTTATTTTGTGTAAAAATATACAACAAAAATATATTTTACGATTTTTTTACTAAAAATATCAAACTGTATTTCAGGTAGTTATGTAGTTTGTTTTTTTGGTATTCAAATTACTTGCACAATAAACAATGACGCGATGTACATACGATAGCATGAGTTGCACTCTACTCATCTAGTCGTGTAGGAAAAATGCTACTTCGACCCATGTGATTATTACGCTATAGACACACAATTAGTCGTAAAAACAGCCAAGAATAAATATATTATAAGATGCTACTTGAGCGTCTTTCCGATGTGGCTTAATAATCGATTACCTGCACTTCCATCTGCTGTGGCATGGTTCGAAAATCATAGACCTGATTACGTAGTTGTGGTTCAAAACCTGCTTCTTTAATCGACTCTTGGATCGAAGTAGAAGTGAAGCGATGCGGCGCTCCGGCTGCAGAAACCACATTTTCTTCAATCATGATCGATCCAAAATCATTGGCGCCTGCGTGTAGACATAACTGCGCTGTGCGTTTACCAACGGTGAGCCAAGAAGCCTGAATATTTTTGATATTGGGAAGCATAATACGACTCAAAGCAATCATGCGAATATATTCGTCTCCGGTCACGTCATTCGTAATGCCACGAAGACGTTTTAGCAATGTGCCATCATCTTGGAAAGGCCAAGGGATAAAGGCTACAAAACCATAATGATCGGCTGGTTTCTCCTGCTGCACTTCTCTGATCCATACCAAATGTTCGAAGCGTTCTTCAATCGTTTCAATATGTCCAAACATCATGGTAGCAGACGTAGGCAAGTTGATCTGGTGCGCGGCGCGCATTACATCGAGCCATTCTTGACCACCGCATTTTCCTTTAGAGATCAATCTACGTACCCGATCATTTAATATTTCTGCTCCAGCACCTGGTAAAGAATCTAGTCCAGATTCTTTCAAGGAACGGAGCACATCGATATGCGACATGTTTTCTAATTTCGAAATATGTGCAATCTCGGGTGGGCCAAGAGAATGTAATCGTAAATTTGGGTAAAGGGACTTAAGCTCTTTGAAGATATTGTTGTAAAACGATAATCCCAAATCCGGATGATGACCGCCTTGTAATAGCAGCTGATCGCCACCGTATTTAAATGTTTCCTCGATCTTCTGTTTATATGTTTCGATGTCAGTGATGTAGCTATCTTCGTGGCCTGGGCGCCGGAAAAAGTTACAAAACTTACAATTGGCGATACACACATTGGTCGTGTTTACATTGCGATCGATTTGCCAGGTCACTTTGCCATGCGGGACTTGAATTTTTCGTAATTCATTGGCCACATAAGCAAGATCGGCAGTCGCCGCATGATGATACAGAAAAACACCCTCTTCTTGCGTTAGGAAGTCAAACTGTAAGGCACGCTCTAATAAATTGTTCACTTTCATCTAGAGACAAAGATACGTGATTTTGGGGATATGCCAAGGATAGGGGCGATCGTTTCACAATTATGAACTAGCACTGACACGTCATTTGTTAAAGCCCATAAATGACGTGATATATTAGTGTATAATTTACACTATGCTTTTTATCTTCTGTATTTTTGCGTATCTTTAAAGACAAAAGTTTTTTTAATAATTTATCTCAAAACACATATGAGCCTAAAAGATTATAAAGGTGTATTGACAGGAGATCAGGTACAAGAACTGTTCGAGAAAGCGAAAGAACACAAATTTGCTTTGCCTGCCGTTAATATTATTGGTACTAATTCATTGAATGCGGTGATGGAAACTGCTAAAGCAGTCAATTCACCAGTAATTATTCAATTATCAAATGGTGGCGCACAGTTCTATGCTGGAAAAACTGCTGATAACGATAATCTAAAAGCGTGCGTATTAGGTGCTGTATCTGCGGCACAACACGTACATTTGTTGGCAGAGCACTATGGTGTAGCGGTGATCTTGCACACCGATCACGCGGCCAAAAAACTATTGCCTTGGATTGACGGATTACTAGATGCTGGCGAAAAATTCCATGCACAACATGGCAAGCCTTTATTCTCATCTCATATGTTAGATCTTTCTGAAGAGCCTTTGGAAGAGAATATCGAAATCTCTGCGAAATATCTTGCGCGTATGAAACCACTCGGTATGACCATCGAAATCGAATTGGGTGTTACTGGTGGCGAAGAAGATGGTGTTGATAACACAGATGTAGACAGCTCAAAACTATATACGCAACCAGAAGAGGTAGCTTATGCATATGAAGAATTGTCTAAAATATCTGATAAATTCACTGTAGCAGCCGCTTTTGGTAACGTGCACGGTGTATACAAACCAGGTAATGTCAAACTACAACCTGTAATCTTGCATAACTCGCAAGAGTATATTCGCGAGAAATTCAAATTAGATGCACAAAAACCAGTCAACTTCGTATTCCATGGTGGTTCAGGTTCTTCGCCAGAAGAGATTACAGAAGCACTATCATACGGTGCCATCAAAATGAACATCGATACCGATATGCAGTGGGCTTTCTGGGACGGTGTACGCCAATATGATGCCAAAAACCATGATTATTTGCAAGCGCAGATTGGCAATCCAGAGGGAGCAGATTCTCCTAATAAAAAATACTACGATCCACGCGTTTGGTTGCGCAAAGGTGAAGAAGCATTCGTTACTCGTTTAAAACAAGCTTTTGAAGAGTTGAATGCGGTTAACTCCAACGATAAGTTATAATCCAACCATATTTGCCCAGTTTTACTGCTGGCTAAAAAAGGGAGATCCGACGGATCTCCTTTTCTTTTATATAAAAAATAAAACTTTTAAGGCGTATATAAACATTTTTGGTCGAATTGTTGTTTAGACATACAAGACACATAATTATATCAAAAAATTATACCTTATGAGATCAAAATTTTATTTTTCGATGATTGCCATTTTTTGCGCAATAACATTTGTACAACCGGTATTGGCTAATAATAACGAGCCTAATCCGAAAGAAGTAGCTGCTGATCCGGCAACAGAAGCACGTATTGCTGAAATTGAAGCGCGTGTGAACGAAATCAAAACAATGGATCGTAGTAACATGACCAAAGCAGAACGCAAGGCCATGAAAAAAGAGTTGAAGGAGTTGAAAAAAGAATCAAAAGCATTGGGTGGTGGCGTTTACTTATCAGTAGGTGCTATTATCATCATTATCTTGTTGTTGATTTTAATATTATAATCAACGATTCTATAATTCCTATTAAAAACGCCCTGATCATAACTATATAATCAGGGCGTTTTCTTTTACATTTACTTTTCTATCGTTTATAGCTGAACCACTTAATGAGTTCTTTGATGCTAGCTTTTTTACCATACATCAAAATTCCGACCCGATAAATACGCGCTGCTACCCAAGTTGTAAATAAGAAACCCACTACAAGAATAGCAAATGAGGTCACGATCTGCCATAGAGGAACATCAAAAGGTATTCGTACCAGCATGGCGATAGGCGAAGTTAGCGGAATAAAGCTGAGCCATGTGGCAATGGATCCATGCGGATCATTGACAATAACGCCAAAGGATAGCGCATAAGCTAAAAGCAATGGCATCGTGATCGGCATCATAAATTGATTTGTCTCGGTTTCGTTGTCTACCGCCGAGCCCACCGCTGCGAAGAGCGCACTGTATAATAAATAGCCTGCAAGAAAAAATAGAAAGAAACAAATCAATAATTCTGGAAAATCAATCGAGTTCATGGCAACTTTTAAATCAAATGCGCCTGCATTGTCTGTGGCGGAAATTTGATCCATACCTGCCGTAGCCGGCATCGCACTGGTCATCTCTTCAGGTTTGTCCATAAATACCGAGGCCGCAGATATCAGGCCTGCACTCAAAATGATCCACAACAGAAATTGTGTTAAGCCGACTAATCCGATTCCTATGATCTTACCCATCATCAGTTGAAAAGGCTTGACAGAAGAAATAATAACCTCCACAATTCGACTGGATTTTTCTTCGATAATGCCACGCATTACTTGTGTGCCATATAAAAATAAGGACAGATACACTAAAAGGGCTAGTGCGATGGATATTCCCATCGCCACTCGCGTATCGCTATCTTTCGCGTCGCCAGTATCTGTTAATTCTTTGGAAGTAATGCGGATATTAGAATCCAAATCACGAATGAGACTAGGATCCATGCCTAGTTCAGAATATTGATGAGCTTGTAGGATGGTCGTCAGATGACTTTTTACCTCACTTTGTGTCGCCATATTGGGTTTGCCAGAAGATAGCAGCTCAATGCGTTTGCTGCTGTAGAAGTCTGCTGGGATAATCAATATGTTGATGTTATCTTTCTTGCCTTTGATCTCAGAAATTTGCTCCTGCAACTCAACATTAGATTTGCTGTAGGTGATGTTGCGATTGTTTTCGAGCTGTGCGCTGATGCCGCCTTGCTGATCCAGCACAAAGACGGTAGCATGCGTATCTTCAAAGCTTTTTTTAGTGAGGTAAAAGATACCTGCATAAAGTGCAATGAAAAATACGGGCACCAAAAAGGTGACTAATAAGAAGGATTTTTTACGTACTCTGGATAAGTATTCGCGCTGGATAATAAGTGCAATTTTGTTCATGTTGGATACTGCTTAAAACTGTTTGTTATTGGTAACCTGTTCGATAAAAATATCGTTCATCGATGGTACGATTTCCAACACCTGATGAATACTAATCTGTGGAATCAGAAACGACAGCACATCGTTGAGGTTGTAAGATGGCGAAATTTGGATTTTAGCGGTATGTTCATCATCATCCTTCACCTGTTCTAGTACACTGTATAGTTCACTACTACTAGGTAGCGAATCTGCCGCAGATTTGCTTGTATAGCTCACCTTATAGGTTTGATTCTTGTGGCTGGCTTTGATTTCTTTAACTGCTCCGTCCAATATTTTCTTTGATTTATTGATCAGCGCGATATGATCGCATAGCTCTTCAACCGATTCCATACGATGAGTAGAGTAGATGATGGTAGCTCCTTTTTTGTTCAGTTCCAAAATTTCGTCCTGAATGATCTGCGCATTAACGGGATCGAAGCCCGAAAAAGGTTCATCAAGAATAATCAGCTCGGGCTCATGCAATACCGTGGCTACAAATTGCACTTTTTGTTGCATCCCTTTACTGAGGTCTTCTACTTTCTTTTTCCACCAACTTTCTATCTGCAATTTTTCGAACCAATATTTTATTTTCTTTTTGGCGTCTTCCTTTGATAATCCTTTTAGCTGAGCCAGATAAATCATTTGTTCACCAATCTCCATCTTCTTGTACAATCCACGTTCTTCTGGTAGATAACCAATACGACTGATGTGTTTGGGTTGCAGCGATTCTCCTTGAAAATATATTTCACCTGCATCTGGTGCAGTGATTTGGTTGATAATACGGATTAAGGATGTTTTGCCTGCGCCATTTGGACCTAATAAACCGAATATTTGCCCTTCGGGGACGAAAAGAGAAACATCGTCCAACGCGCGGTGGTTGGCGTATTGCTTCACAATGTTGCGAATGTCTAACATGGATAAGATTGGTTTTTTCGAGGCTCAAATTACTGAAAAAATCTCGTCAAGCATGATGTTTTTGAAGATAACAGCAAGCGTAGCGTCTATTCTCCCGTTTTCATGGAGAAATGCTACCTTTGCGTATGGTGATCAAAACCGCAGAGTTCATCTGCAGCAATACACAAATCGATAAATTACCCGAGCCTAACAAGCCAGAGTATGCTTTCATTGGCCGATCCAATGTCGGTAAATCCTCGCTCATCAATGCGATTACCGGTCGAAAATATTTGGCAAAAACGTCTCAAAAACCAGGAAAAACGCAATTGATCAATCATTTTTTGATTAATGATAATTGGTATTTGGTCGATCTTCCGGGTTATGGGTTTGCTCAAACTTCGAAAAAGAATCGTGCAGACTGGGAAAAATTTATTCGTGCTTATCTTACGCGTCGTGAAACGTTGCAATGTGTATTTGTATTGATCGATAGCCGTCATGAACCGCAGAAAATTGATTTGGACTTTGTGTATTGGTTGGGAGAAAAAGGATTGCCTTTTATGTTAGTATTTACCAAAGCAGATAAGCATTCTGCCGTAAAATCGGATCAAAATATCGCTAAATTTCGCCGCGCTTTAAAACAATGGTTTGAAGAAGTTCCGGCTCATTTCTTAACCTCGTCGGAAACGAAAATCGGGTGTGATGAGCTGTTGAATACCATTGGTGATATTAATGAAAACTTCGTATTGCCTCCAAAAGTATGAAGAAGTACATGTCTTTAGTGCTCTTCGCACATAGTATTTTCGCATTACCTTTCGCGATTATCGGTTTTTTCTTAGCGGTCACCATGGGCTTGTTTCATTTCGATTGGCTTCTCTTTGTGTTGATGTTGATCTGTATGGTCACCGCGCGCAATTCAGCTATGGCTTTCAATCGCTATTTAGATCGCGATATCGACGCTTTGAACGCGCGTACCGCGGTACGTGATATTCCTTCAGGGAGAGTGGCTCCGCGCGAAGCGCTTATTTTTACGATTGTGAATTGCGCGATATTCATTGTCGCCACCTATTTTATTAATCCGCTTTGCTTGTTTTTGGCGCCGATTGCCCTATTCGTCGTGTTGTTCTATTCTTACATGAAGCGCATATCACCTTTGTGCCATTTGGTATTGGGTTTAGGTTTGGGATTAGCGCCTGTTGGCGCCTATTTAGCGGTAGCTGGACAGTTTCATATCGTTCCAATTTTTTTCGGTTTTTCGGTTTTAACTTGGGTGAGCGGATTTGATATTATTTATGCTTTGCAAGACGAATCCTTCGATCGGGAGCATGGTCTGCATTCTATTCCCGCGCGTTTTGGCGCCGCCAAAGCCCTGCAGATTTCGACTTTGCTACATGTATTGTCATTTGTATTTGTCTTGTTGCCTCTGTTTTATATTCCAGTTAGCTGGCCCTATTATGTAGGATTGGTTTGCTACGGCGGACTGCTGATCTATCAGCACCGTATTGTGAGCCCGACCGATTTGAGTAAAGTAGATCGCGCTTTCATGACTACGAACGGCATCGCTTCGGTGGTATTCATGTTCTGTTTCCTGTTGAATTTGTGGGTATTGGGATAAGTATTTCCTAGCTATATAAAAACAGACAGGGCAATCCATTTCGGATTGCCCTGTTTGTTTTTTTATTGCCAACCGCCGCCGAGCGATCGGTAGAGATCCACCAAGGCGTTGTATTGTGATTTCTGCGATTCGATTAGTTCAAATTTAGATTCGAGTACATCGCGTTGTGTGGTCAGCACTTCCATGTAGTCGGCATGTGCCGCGCTAAATAGATCGTTGGCAATCTGTATCGACTCATTGAGTACATTTACTTGCTTGTTTTTGTATCGCGTTCCTTCTACCGCATTGTGGTATTTGGAAAGCTGATTGGCCACTTCTACATAAGCATTTAATACCGTTTGTTCGTACTCAAATACCGACTGGATTTGCTTGGAATTGGCCGTTAGATAATCTGCCTGAATGGCTTTTTTATTCACCAACGGTGCCATCAAATCTCCAGCCAATGAATACACCAACGATTGTGGCGTCTTCAACAGATAAGCCGGGTTGAAAGCTTGATAACCGATTGAGGCAGAAATGCCCAAGGAAGGATAAAAACGTGCTTTGGCTACTTTCACATCCAGATCTGCAGCTGCCATGCTGAGTTCTGCTTGCCGCACATCGGGACGGTTTTCTAATAATTGTGCTGGCAAGCCAGCATCCAAAGCGGCTAACGTGTTTTCATCAAACTCGGCAGTGGTGCGCTCAATGTGCTGCGGGAAACGCCCTGCCAAATAGTTCAGTTTATTTTCAGTCTCCACGATGTGCTGATCGATCTCAAATTGCAAGCTTTGCGTTTTAAGCAATTCAGCCTCAAACTTTTTGACCGCTAATTCCGTTACACGGGTAGCCAGTTTTTGTACTTTGGCAGTCGTCAAGGCATTCTCCTGCAAGGCGATATTTTGTTGCAAGATGATGCGTTGCTGATCGAGCGCCAACAACTCATAATAGCTGTTGGCAATCTCCGCGACCAGATTAGTCACCATAAAATTCTTACCTTCTACCGACGATAAAAAACGCAATTGTGCTGCCTTCGTGGCATTGTGCAACTTATGCCATATATCGATTTCCCAATTGGCAAACAATGCGGCGCCAAAGTCGGGCATCGGTTCTGGGTTTTCTTTTCCGTGGCGAATCTCCACTTCTCTTTCCAGCGCACCTAATGGCGTGTTTTCGCTTCGTTTTTCTACGCCAGCTCCACCGCGCACACCGACGAATGGTAAGTATTCCCCTTTGCGTGCCAACACCTCATTGCTCGAGATGGCGATCTCTTGCAACATCACATTCAATTCCTGATTATGCAATAAAGCAGTATCTATCAGTTTCACCAAATGCGGATCATTGAAGTATTTGTTCCAATGCAAATCGGCTATATTCCGCGTAGAATCTGCCTGTGCGTAAGCTTGTGGTAAATTCGCAGTAGACGCTTGTTTTTCAATAATCTTTGGCGTGCCGCAGCTGCTTGCTAAAGCGGATGCTACGAGCAGCGTGCTATATAATAAAGTTGTTCTTTTCATTAGTTTTCAATTTTTTCGAGCAAAGGCATTTCTTCCTCGTCTTTGATGAGTTTCCGTTTGTTGGCAATCGTTCCGAAGATGAAATACAATCCAGGCACGACGATGACGCCGAAGATCGTACCGAGCAACATACCGCCGGCGGCTGCAGCGCCGATTGTGCGGTTTCCGATCGCACCTGGTCCGTGCGCCATCACCATCGGAATCATACCGGCGATAAAAGCAAAAGAAGTCATCAAGATCGGACGGAAACGGACGCGCGCGCCCATCACGGCAGCGCGGTAGATCGAAAGACCTTCGGCATGTTTTTGCATCGCAAACTCCACAATCAAGACCGCATTCTTACCGAGCAAACCGACGAGCATGACTAATCCCACTTGCGCATACACATCATTGGCTAAGCCCATGATCTTGAGTAATAAAAAGGTACCGAATATTCCGGCAGGTAGCGAAAAGATAACCGATAGCGGGATGATGAAACTTTCGTATTGTGCTGCTAATACCAGGTATACGAAGCCGAGTACGACTAAGAAGATATAAATGGCCTCATTACCACGAGCGGCTTCATCTTTTGTTAATCCTTCCCAGCCAATATCGTATCCTCGCGGCAAAGTTTGCGCGGCTACTTCTTGAATTGCCTGAATGGCTTCTCCTGTACTATAGCCATTGGCCGGTTCGCCTTTAATAGCCGATGATGGATACATATTATAACGTGTAATCTCATTCAATCCCTGCGTTTTGTGCATGGTCATGAATGCGGAGTACGGTACCATTTCGTCGCGGTCGTTCTTCACGTACAATTTCATAATATCGTCTGGCAAAGCGCGGTATTCTGGCGATGCTTGCACATACACTTTATAAAAAGTACCGAAGCGGATAAAACCTTGCTCGTATGTACTACCAATCAAGATAGAGAGGTTGTTCATCGCATTTTCAATGTTGACGCCTTTTTGCATGGCGGCTTCGTTATCAATTTCTAGTTCGAATTGAGGATAGTTGGCCGAAAAGAACGTAAACATACCGGTCAATTCTTTGCGCTTGCGCAAAGCAGCCATAAATTCGTCATTCACCTGCTCCAATGCTTTATAATCGTCCGTATTGGTTTTATCTAATAATCGCAATGAAAAACCGCCTGCCGCACCATATCCCGGTACCGCTGGTGGACCAAAGAATTCAATCGTAGCACCCGCAATATTTTTGGTATGCTCTTCAAGCTGTTCAATAATTTCCGGTACGCTGTGCGTGCGCTCCGACCAATCTTTGAGCTCGATCAGACAGGTTCCAGCGTTGGATCCACGGCCTTCGGTCAGGATTTCGTAACCCGCCAAAGCTGTTACCGAAGCTACGCCATCCACATGCTCGGCTGCTTTTTGCAGTTGGCGCGCCAGATCATTGGTACGTTCCAGCGTAGATCCTGGCGGCGTTTGTACGATGGCGTAAATCATTCCTTGATCCTCATTAGGTATAAAACCTGACGGAAGTGTTCTCGAAATACCAAAAATACCGACCGCAAATGCCGCCAATAAGGTAAAGGTCACCACGCGACGGTTGACGATGCGTTTTAAGAATAACGCATAACGAACATTCAAACGGTCGAATTTTTTGTTGAATACGGCCAAGAATTTCTCGATAGGATTGAGTTTGGCTTTCTTGCCTTTATGCGGTTTGAGCAGCATCGCGCAAAGCACTGGTGTGAGCGTCAAGGCTACGAAACCTGAAATGACAATGGAACAGGCCATCGTGATGGCAAATTGCCGGAAGAATACACCGACTGGTCCTGTCATAAAAGCTACCGGAACAAACACCGCAGTCATTAATAAGGTGATCGCGATTACCGCGCCGCTAATCTCTTTGATGACTTCCACCACGGCAGCATAAGGTCGCAGATGCTTTTCATGCATTTTCGCATGCACGGCTTCTACGACCACAATGGCATCATCCACCACCACACCGATCGCCAGCACCAAGGCAAAGAGTGTGATGAGGTTGATGGTCAATCCAAATGCCTGCATAAACATAAATGCTCCAATGAGCGAAACGGGAACTGCAATAATGGGGATTAGTGTTGAGCGCCAATCGCCCAAAAACAAGTAAACCACGAGCGCCACCAAGATGAAGGCTTCACCCAAGGTATGCACGACTTTGTCAATGGAAGCATTTAAGAAATTGGATACATCGTAGGTGATTTTATAATCCATTCCGGGAGGGAAGGAAGAAGCTTTAATTTCTTCGAGCTTGTCCTTTACCTCTTTGATTACCTCATTGGCATTACTGCCGTAGTTTTGTTTTAAGGTAATGGAGGCTGAAGGCAAGCCGTCAAGATTAGAATAAATATCATAGAATTCACTACCTAGTTCAACCGTTCCGATATCTTTCAATTTCAAGCTTTCGCCTTCGGGATTGGAGCGGATAATGATGTTTTCGTATTGATCCGTTTTATTGTATCGGCCTTTGTAGGTGAGCACATATTCTAGTGATTGAGAACGCTTGCCCGTACTTTGTCCGAGGCGACCCGGTGTTCCGATAATACTTTGTTGGCTCATCGCTTCCATTACTTCATCCGTCGAGATATTGTAGGCGCGCATGCGATCTGGATTCAGCCAGATTCGCATGGCGTAAATCCGGCTTCCCAAAATTTTGGCACTACCTACGCCATTCAGTCGGGAGATTTCTGGGATGACATTGACGTTGGCAAAGTTGTAGAGGAATTTCTGATCCGCATTTGGATCTTTACTGTACACATTGACGTACATCAACATATTAGGCGAAGTATAACTTACCACCAAACCTTCGCGTTGTACGAGTTCTGGCAGTCGGTTCGTGACTTGCTCAATACGCGTTTTTACATTGACCATCGCTTGGCTGGGATCTGTTCCCAAATCAAAATAAACCATGATCGTCGCTTCACCCGCGCTGGTGGCATCGGAAGTCATGTATTTCATTCCTGGTGCACCGTTAATAGACTTTTCCATCGGAATAAGTACGGATTCAGTCAATACATTGGCGCTGGCGCCAGGATAAGCAATGTTCACTACGACCACAGGAGGGGCGATGTCTGGAAATTGCGAAATCGGAAGTGTGCCGATGGCCAATAAGCCGAGGAACACGACCACAATAGAGAGGACGATGGCAAGCACCGGCCGTTTTATAAATTTTTCAAACATGTTTCTTAATACTTTAAGGTGGACGTATAACTTATTCGCTAGCCAAGGTGAGTTTGCTCATCGCTTCGCGCGGTGCTTCGTAGTCGACCACCACTTTATTGCCATCTTGTACTTTACGAATGCCTTCCAACAAGATTTTTTCCTGTCCGGTTAATCCAGATCCTACTATAAATAGATCAGGCATTTCCGCTTTCACTTGGATCGGAGTCAATTTTACTTGATTGTCCGCATTGATCACATAAACATATCTTTTGTCCATAATCTCAAAGCTGGCTTTTTGCGGAATGATCACCGCATGCGGCATCGGCACAGCCATGAGGATCGTACCGGTTTGTCCATTTCTTAAGATGTTTTTAGGGTTAGGGAATGTCGCCCGGAAAGCAATGTTACCCGTTTCGTTGTTGAAGTCCGCTTCGATGGTTTCGACTTTACCGGAGTTTTCGAAAACCTGCTGATTGGCCAAGAAGAGCTGTACCTGATCGAGGTTATGCTCGTTGGCGTTGTTTTTATAATTAAGGTATTCGGCCTCTGGTACATTGAAATATACCCACATCTGGCTATTATCTGAAAGGCTGGTCAATAGATCGCCTTCATCGACTAAACTTCCTAGACGAAGATTCAGGTGATCTACATAACCATCATAAGGTGCGGTGATGCGCGTAAATTGAAGATGCGTTTTAGCAAGTTCCATTTCGGCTTCAGCACGTTTGTATTTAGCTTTTGCCAAAGCGAGTTCATTGGCTGAGACCACATTTTTATCAAATAGGGTTTGCGCATTGAGCACTTCTATGCGGTTTGTTTCTAATTCGGCTTCTGTTTTATGAAACTCGGCGTTATAAACATTGGGCATGATTTGGAACAGGAGCTGTCCTTTGTGCACGTACTGTCCTTCGTCTACAAATACCTTTTCCAGATAACCTCGTTCTTGTGAGCGGATTTCAATATGTCGGATCGACCGGATCTGGCTGACGTATTGTTTGGTAATGGTGGTGTCTTGTACAAGCGGCGATGTGGCTGTGTAGTGCCCTTCTTCTTCTGTATGCGTGTGCTTTTGTTGGCAAGATGTAGCTATGCATAGCGATACCAAGCTATACAAAATGGTGTTGAATTTCATACTAGATATGATGTTAATCAGATATTGATTTAATAAATACGTTTTGGGAGATGGTGTAGTGAACGCAGATGCAAATTGTAGGTACACAGGCGATGGTACACCAAATGAACGCTAACTGCCATATTTAGTGCAGTTTAGCAAAGCTCCAGATAGGAGAAGGGAAGAAGGCTAAATGCGAAAATCTTGGAAAAGTATGTACCGTTCGGTACGGATTGCCAATTGGTTGGCAATATGTCTAGTATAACTTGGTAAGCAAGTTATGGATTGAGCGAGCTCATCGTAGCACCATCTTGGGTGAAATCCCTGTTGCGCAAAACGATCTGTCTGTGGCGTGGCATCTTCTTTTTTGACCGATATTTCTTCTACTTGCTCAATCGCTTGATCGATAGCGTGATGAGAAGAAGAATTGACCGAAAACTGGTGATGGTGCGGTGCAGGATTCGCGGAAATAGGGGAGTCCGATGCAGCTACAAATTCGCATTGTGTTGGAATCGGCAAAACTGTACGCAGCTTGTCTGGCATAGTTTGGCCTGACACCATTGAGATGGTGAACATCCAGAACCCTAATAAGGTCAGCAGCCGGTTCATGCGCGTTTCCATGCGGTGCAAATGTAAAAAAAACTGGGAATACGTAATGTTAAATTTTTATTAATACTTGGTAAGTATGTTTTTTAAGTGAATTGGAGGGTCGCGCCGAAGTTAGTAATATAAGTGATGTCAAATGATGGGGTGGAAGGTAGGCGTACTGAAATTTTATACTCGGATAATATACCGGAATTGCGTAATTCCTGTCAAGTTTTGCTACTATTATTAACTTTTCCGACAAAATTAGACCAATTGTATTGGCAATGCGTTCTAAAAACGTTTTCTTTGCAAGAATCTAAAGAGGCATTAATGGCGAAGAATTTATTGATAGTAGAGTCCCCTGCAAAGGCTAAGACGATAGAAGGTTATTTAGGTAAAGATTTCCTCGTAAAATCTAGCTACGGACACATCCGAGATCTGGTAAAGACTGATGACGCTATCGATACCGCCAATAAGTTTCAGCAACGATACGAAGTACCATCGGATAAAAAAGCGGTAGTCAGCGAACTAAAGAAACTTGCTAAACAAGCCGAAACGGTATGGCTCGCATCCGATGAGGATCGCGAAGGAGAAGCCATATCATGGCACCTTTATGAGACGCTCGGTCTGAAGGATGACAATACCAAACGAATCGTATTTCACGAAATTACCAAGCCTGCTATCTTAAAAGCCATAGAAGCACCCCGTAAGATTGATTACAATTTGGTTAATGCACAGCAGGCTCGCCGCGTGCTGGATCGCTTAGTTGGTTTTGAATTGTCGCCCGTATTGTGGCGCAAGGTCAAACCTTCTTTATCTGCCGGTCGCGTACAATCGGTAGCCGTTCGCTTGATTGTAGATCGTGAGCGCGAGATTAATAAGTTCGAAGCTACTGCATCGTTCAAGGTGGTTGCTGTATTTTCTACAGGCAATGCACGCGAACTATTTAAAGCAGAATTGCCACAACGGTTTGATCAGAAACAGGAAGCACACGATTTTCTGCAAGATTGTATTGCGGCATCTTTTGAGATCAATTCGCTCGAGAAGAAACCATCTAAACGAAGCCCCTCAGCTCCATTTACCACTTCTACACTTCAACAAGAAGCCAGCCGAAAATTAGGTTTTTCTGTAGCACGTACCATGCAGGTAGCACAACGGTTATACGAAGCTGGGCACATCACTTATATGCGTACCGACTCCGTAAACTTGTCGGACACCGCGATGGAAAGTGCGCGCGCAGAGATTGTGAACGCATACGGCGACAAATACCATAAACAACGCCAATTCAAAACCAAATCTGCCGGCGCACAAGAGGCGCACGAAGCCATTCGTCCTACTTATTTTTCGCATCACACCGTCGAAATGGATGCTTCCGAAAGGAGATTGTATGAGCTAATTTGGAAGCGTGCTATTGCGTCTCAAATGAGCGAAGCTGAATTCGAAAAAACAGTCGCTAAGATTCATATCTCGACACGAGCCGAAGAATTTGTAGCGAATGGAGAGATCATGAAATTTGATGGATTTCTGAAGGTATATATGGAATCCATAGATGAAGATCAAGAAAGTGCGTTAGAAAATGATGGCGACAATGCTTTATTGCCGCCATTGAGCAAAGGGCAATCGCTTCAGCTGAATGATTTATCGGCTACAGAACGTTTCTCCAGACCGCCAGCGCGCTTTACTGAGGCATCTCTGGTAAAGAAATTAGAAGAATTAGGTATTGGTAGACCATCTACTTATGCACCGACCATCTCGACAATACAGAATCGAGGTTACGTAATCAAAGAAGAACGCGAAGGCCGCGAACGACAGTTCGATGTTTTGACCGTACGCAATAAAGAAGTGCATCAAGAAACGAAAACCGAAATCACTGGTGCCGAACGCAATAAAATGTTTCCGACAGATATCGGTATGTTGGTCAATGACTTTTTGCTTCAACACTTCAAAGGAATTGTAGATTATCACTTCACCGCCAAAGTAGAGAAGGAGTTTGATGAGATCGCTCATGGTGCGAAGGAATGGACAGATATGTTGGAAGATTTCTATGGTCCTTTTCATAGCGAAGTGCAAGATACCATGGAAAATGCTGATCGTGCCAATAGTGAACGCGAATTGGGTGTAGATCCTGCATCAGGCAAACCTATTAGTGTACGCGTTGGTAAATTTGGGCCACTGGTACAGATCGGGTCTCAAGACGATGAAGAAAAACCACGTTTTGCTTCTTTGCGCAAAGGGCAGATGATCGAAACCATCACGCTCGAAGATGCGTTAGAACTGTTCAAATTGCCGAAGAAGGTCGGTAGCTATGAAGATAAAGATATGTCTGTCGCAATAGGTCGATTTGGTCCTTATATTCGCCACGACAGCTCTTTTTATTCTCTGCCTAAAGGAGTAGATCCTTTGGATGTTACTGAGCAAGAGGCGATCACGATTATTGAAGAGAAGCGTCAGAAAGATCGGGATAAAGTGATTCGCGTATTTGATGAAAATCCAGATGCTCAGATCGAGAATGGCCGTTGGGGTCCATTTATTCGAATGGGCAAGCAAAATATTAAAATCCCTAAAGGTACAGAAGTAGAGAAAATCACCTACGAAGACGTACTCAAATGGGCAGAAACGGCACCAAAACCTAAAAAGGGTGCGGTAGCCACAAAAGCTGCTGCCAAAACTGCTACGAAAACACCGAAGAAAAAGGCGGCAACGACAAAGAAGACAACTGCGAAAAAGAAATCCTAATCATATGAAGAAGGATCTGCCAGAAAATAGTGTAACAGGTGTAGATGTAGCCGTCGTGTTAGAAAGTGACTCGCCACAAGGTAAGGTATGGAATGTATATCTTATCAATGAGAAGGATACCCAAATTCAAAATGTATTGGTATCTTCTAAAGGATACGGCACAAAAGATAATCGAGAAGTTAAAACTACCACATTGCGGCACTTTTTAGGTGATGTTGGTGCACAATCTGCCGTGAAGATTGAGGCTATTGATACGGAAGTGTTTGGACTGACCAATGAATATTGGGTAAGCTACTACGAAGACAATATCATGTATGACAAAAAATACATATTTCTGCCCGAAAGCATCGTAGACGAAAACCTGATCAATGCGCCATTTATTGGTAAACCCGGTGTGATGATAGGAGGACAAAACTAATGGCGAAGAACAATTTTGTGATCGCGATTGATGGCTTTTCGTCCTGCGGCAAGAGTACAGTGGCCAAAGCTTTGGCCAAGAAATTAAACTTCGTTTTCGTAGATAGTGGTGCGATGTATCGCGCCGTCACACTGTATTTTATACAGAATAACGTCGATATGAACGATGAAGCACAAGTGGCGAAAGCTATTGCCGATATTCACATTGATTTTATTCCTAATAGTCAACAAACACAAATCCTGTTGAACGGAGAAGATATTTCGGAAGCTATTCGCACGATGGAAGTTTCTTCGTTAGTGAGCGAAGTGAGTGCCTTGAAGCAAGTACGTACGGCAATGGTTGCGCAGCAACAGAAATTAGGCGCAAAACGTAATATTGTGATGGATGGACGTGATATCGGAACGACGGTATTTCCGAGTGCTGATCTCAAAATATTCATGACTGCTGATCCGTATATCCGTGCCGAAAGACGCTTTGCCGAATTGGCAGCTAAAGGTGAGCAGCTCACGATGGAAGCGGTAGTAGAAAATTTAGCACATCGCGATCATATCGACAGCAACCGCGAAGAAAGTCCGCTACGCCAAGCCGAAGATGCTGTTGTATTGGATAACTCACAATTGACACAAGAGCAACAACTGGATTTCGTACTGGATCTCTATCGCAAAACGAAGGAAGCTTCTGCAAAATAGCACAGAACCAGCGATCTGGAATGATGTTGATAGTTTCTAGGTTCGATTGGATTACCCAATTTGTCCTAAATGCGTATTCTTAAAGCTGTCCTCAAACTTTAATCCAAAACCAAACACTCGATCCATAGCAGCATGTCCAAATAAAATTATACCTACCAAGGTAAGTGGAGAATACTGTAGCCATAATCCTAAACTCAGGATAGTAATGGCAATTAATTTATGGTGAAATAAATTGTATAGAATCGCGCCAATCTTCGTGTTAGTGAAATAGCCAATCATCGACAAATCTGGCATCAGGATACAGACAATAAATACCCACCACGCGTATTCTAATTGGTTAAACAATATGATCGATAACATAAACTGACCTAATTCTTCAAGTTTCAATAGATTCTTCATTTATACTGCTTTTACAGAACAAAGTTCTGAAACTATACAGAAGAAGCTCTTGATATAGATCAAGAATTTTCGGTTCGGCGTTTTCTTATTCGGCTAAATGTTTCGGGTGTCATTCCCAGGACAGAAGCAATGTATTGCAAAGGAACTTGATTAAATAATGCCTTGTTTTGTTTAAAATAAAGGTCGTATCTTTCTTCCGCCGTCATTGCTAAATGAGAAAAAACTCTGTCCTCAATCATACCAAAGCATTTAACAATAAATCGTTTTTCAATTTCATTCCACTTCGGGAATTCGCTGCAAAGCTTCAGGTAATTTGTCTTGGTGATAGTCAAAAGCTGGGTTTCTGTGAATGCTTGTATATTCCATCGATTGGGTTGATCAAAAAAGAAACCCAATACTTCCGTAATCAGAAAGTTTTCGGTAGCTATCCATTGTGTGATTTCTTTTCCGTCCGATAAGGCATAAACTCTTAAAATACCCGATTTAACAATGCTCAGCTTATCACAAACTTTATCTGTCCTTGTAAAGAAATCATTTTTGCGCAGCTTTTCTTCATCAAAATAGGAGCTAACTGTTAACAATTCTTCGTGAGTAAGATCTCCAAAGTAGCCCTGTATTAATTGACTGAAGCTTTGCGTGCTAAGATTTGATGCTGAATTATTCACTTTCAAATATACACAATAGTTCGATGTCTATTTATCGCCTATTTGGTTGGTGGAGTGGTGTATTTAAGCGTGTGTCTGTGCGGTTCTCGTGCACAATTATTAAGCAAAGGTTGCTTAAGTTCGATCACAAAAAAAAGTCCTGAAACGGGGAGTTTCAGGACTTTACCAAACCAATTATTAACCTAAATTATGAAATTATACTACTAAAACGCCAGTATATCCCGAATGTTGTATAAATATTAATTGTTAACATTTCTTTAACAAATTCGCAGGTGCTTATGTGGCCTGTGTACCTTTACGGCGCAAAAGAGAGATTGATCTTGCGGAATCCGAGGCCTTCCAACAGTGGGCGAAATACGTGTAACGCATTCGATTTTGTTTGCTCCAAAATGTCCGATTGCCGTACTTCCTTCCGGATTTGAGTTTCTGCTGCCTTGTAGGCTGCGTCCACCAATTGTGCTTCGCGAAAGAAAGCCATCTTGGTATCATATACACGAGACTCGTCGTGATCGATACGTACGTAGCAAATCTCTGGTCGAGGCAACTGTATAATTACCGAATCGCCAATCACCTCCACATCATTAGCACTGATTTGAGCTAAATCTACACAGCCCACAGCATCCGCTTTCACAATCAGTAGTACGGACGCATCTGGCAGATACGCGCTGATGTTTTTATGTTCTACGACATCGCTAAGTCGGTATTTTACCAACTCCAATTTGCCCATAGCTTCGATACGTTCTACTAATATCTGATGCCGTGATTCTACATTATCAGCCGGGCTAAACCGTTTCCAAATGATCCAACCAGCAAAGCCCAAAAGGACGAGAATAAGTAGTGTAATTAAGATTTTTCTCATGATAAATAAATACTCAAATAACAGACCAACACAGCATTAAAAGGTTTAATATTTGTGCTTCGAACACAAAAAAAGCCTACACTAAATGTAGGCTTTACACACACTGAAACAAAATACCCAGCTTCTAAGGGTATGTGGTCACGACTTTACTCACTTGCCAGCCGTCAACAGTACGGTTTAGCGTGATATAGTCTACGCGGCTGAAGTGGCCAAAGTTCATCGTTGCTTTGGCGATGCTGGTATTGCCTACTTCATCCAGAATTTCGTATTTGCTTGTGCAATCGTATTTTAAACCTTTGTTTTTCTTCAAAAATCTTAAGTACTCAGAACGGCTATTCTTTGTCTTATTGACATCGTTCACGTATTCAAAATCTTTTGCTAATAAGTGCTCGCTCCATTCGTAATTGCCAGATGAGATCATCTCGACGTAGGTCGCTACGATGCGGTTAGAATTGTAACTCTTTAAAGGATTTACTAGTGTAGAAGCGAAAGAGTTCAGGCTTAACGTTACTAAGATCGCTGCGGTGAGGGTGATGAATATCTTTTTCATATTTTTTGAAGTTATGTTTAATTGTTTCTTCAAAAGTAGCGTACATACGGATTCCGCAGAATAATGATTCGACAAGCTACGCGCTATTTTCGGTCAGTAGGTAAGATTAACCGGTAAAAATTTCACCTACTGTTTTTTATAGCACTTAGCCGATCTATACGCCGACTTTCATAACTTCAAGACGCAATGAAATATCGTAATGTTGCAAGAATTTGTATTAAAAATTTTTAACGTCTTTCTTTTGCTTCGTTTTCAGCAAATTCGGCAATTTCGACTATTCGTGGTATACTAGATTTTGGAGCCATGTTCCGAAGCTTTTTGATACGACGTTTTCTTTTCAGGTTATGAATCAGTTTGGTATCTGAATACATGCGCCAATTCATTAATAAAACACTACTTAATACCACACATAAACCTAATATCTGAAGTCCGGTCACGATATGATCGGTAAAAAAGTGAGCCAATAAGAGTGCAACAATAGGATTGACGTACGCGTGCGTGCTTACTTCGGTCGCTGGTCTTACCTGCAAGAGCCATATGTAAGAACTAAAAGCTAGAATCGATCCCATGAAAATCAGATAAACAATTGCGCCCCAATACTCTAAAGGGACACTAGCGGCATCAAATCCTGCATAATCACCATTAGTAGTGCCCACCAAGGTAAATACCACACCGGCAGTGAGCATTTGCCAAGCCGTTTTTACGCTTACATGCAAATCCTTCGATTTGGCTGTTTTTTGCCCATCAATTTCAATAATTTCATCAGAAGGCTTTCTGCTATATTTGCTGTAAAGCGATCCAATTGTCCATGCGATTGTACCCATAGTCATTACAATCATAGCAATCAGTACCATGGACTGATCGTGCTCATCTACGCTATCATTGAATATTTGCTCGGCAAAAAGCATCAATACGCCCAAGAAGCCCATTATGAGACCAATCACTGTCGTAGGGCTGCTAAAATTTTCTTTCCAACGCGGTTTGTCCAATACAATAAACCAGATTACGGTAGCAGCGGAAATAATCGAGACAATTCCACTCGAGATAAACTGTTCTGACCATATCACAGCAGCCATATCCAGAAATAGTAATAAGAAACCTACGAATAAGGCTTGCTTCACCGCACGAGGTTCATACAGTCGATAACCTTTGATCTTACAATACACCATCAGGATCGTACCTGCCGTCAAGAAACGAATAGAACCAATAACAAACGGTGGAAAAGCATGCAAAGCCTTTTCAATAAAGAAGAAGGTAGATCCCCATACGATATATACAACCAGATAAGCAAAAATAATTAGCCCAAATGGCGATTGTAATTTTTTTACCATAACAATTATTCTAAAATTTTACTACGAAGGAATGACCAACTTGTGACTTTCCTTCACGGTTTCCAATACAATAGTGGTGCGAGTGGATATAATACCATCGATCTGACTCAATGTATTTCGCATCAAATCGACCAAACCACTGGAGTCGCTGGTGCGTACTTTGATTAAATAACCATCATCTCCAGCAATATCGTGTACCTCTAATACTTCTGGTATTTTGGCCAGTAAAAGACCTACACGCTGATCGCCGATATTGTCGTGTGATTTGATGAATATAAATGACAGCATCTTCTGATCTAAGGCATCTGGATTGATATGCGTGTGATAATCCAAAATAACACTTTTGTGTTCAAGCTTCTTTACTCGCTCCAATATTGCCGACGGTGCCATGCCCAACTCCCGCGCAATATCTGCATTATTCGTGCGGGCATTTTGCTGCATGATCCGTAGTATTTGCAGGTCGATCTGATCTAAATTATATTCCACTTTTTCCATAGCGCCACAAAAGTAAATATTATCTGAATATTGTTCGTTAATTTATTGTAAATAGTGAATATTATTCCTTGTGTTGTGGTTTTTGAGAATATAAGACAGTGTGTTGCGGTTAGTTGTGAATAATATTCTTGAATGTTTTTGCAGGTCATTTGTCAGCCCCACTGAGCTTATCGAGATAATCAGGCTGGTTTTGATTATGTTTGTCATACCACGCGCGTGGATGTGATTGTACAGAAGTTTATGAATAAAGAAGTACTGAGCTCGCTTTCTCCTAATTTAAACGGAAAGCTTTATTACGATCAGGATATTGCTGCTCATAAGACCATGCTTATGGCCTACGCAACAGATGCTTCGATCTATCAGGAGTTGCCTATGGCTGTTGCTATTCCGCAGGATGAAGCGGATATTCAACAATTGATAAATTTTGCCAAATCACATCATATGACGCTTATTCCGCGTACGGCTGGCACTTCACTAGCTGGACAAGTAGTTGGTAGCGGTATTGTGCTAGATATGTCTCGCTGTTTTCGCGATATTCTCGAGCTGAACCTTCAGGAAGGATGGGTGCGTGTGCAGCCCGGTGTGATCCGTGATGACCTAAATGCATTCCTAAAGCCGTATGGATTGATGTTTGGTCCCGAAACTTCGACAGCAAGTCGTGCGATGATCGGTGGCATGGTCGGCAACAATTCATCAGGTTTGCATTCCATAGTGTGGGGAGATACACGGCAAAACCTGCTGTCGGCAACAATATTATTGGATGATGGCTCACGTATGGAAATCGAAGCACTTTCGCCAGCGCAATTGTTGCAAAAGCTCCATCTGAAAAACCGAGAAGGCGAAATATACCGTCAGCTGAATGATTTATTGACCGACAAAGCGAATCGCAATACTATTGCTAATGGTTACCCCAAAGAAACGTTGACCAGGCGAAATACCGGTTATGCACTAGATTTGTTAGCAGCGGAGGATCGGCCATTTGATCTTTGCCAATTGTTGGCTGGCTCCGAGGGTACATTGGGCATTATGCTCGAAGCAAAGCTAAAATTAATGCCGCTGCCACCCGCACAAGTAGGCGTGCTATGTGTGCACTTTGCCGATATGATTTCCTGTATGCACGGGAATATCATTGCGTTGCGGCATGCACCGCAGGCCTCTGAATTGATTGATAAATATATTTTAGATTTTACAGTAGGTCACCCTACTTATCAACACAATCGTTTTTTTATATCGGGCGATCCAGCTGCGTTGCTCATCGTGGAGTTTCGGGCAGAAACGGCAGAGCAAGTGATGGCGAAGGCCGAAGCTTTAAAAGCTGATTTACAAGCTCAAAGTTTGGGCTATGCTTATCCGCTGGTGATAGGCGACCAAGCTAATTTGGTGTGGGATGTGCGCAAAGCAGGTTTAGGTCTAATCAGAAATCTTCCTGGCGACTCGCAGCCGGTGAACTTAATAGAAGATTGTGCCGTGGCGCCAGAAGATTTGCCTGCATACGTAACCGATGTGCAAGCGCTGCTGGCCGAAGAAGGTGTGCTTGCTTCTTATTATGCACACGCCGGTGCAGGCGAATTGCATATCGAGCCTTTTCTCAATCTTAAATCGCCGAAAGGCGTACAGCAGTTTAGACGAATATTAGAAAAAACCAGCGATCTCGTGCTCAAGTATAATGGTTCCTTAAGTGGCGAACACGGTGATGGTCGCCTGCGTGGCGAATTTATCAGCAAAGTGCTCGGTCAGGACGTCTACGCTTTACTCCAACAAGTAAAATATATATTTGATCCCATGGGTATCTTTAATCGACATAAAATTGTCGATACACCACAGATGGATACTTCACTACGCTATACAATAGGCAATACGCCCGAAGCGGTCAAGACGTATTTTGACTTTACAAAACAAGAAGGTATACTACGGCTTGCCGAGAAATGCTCTGGATCTGGAGATTGTCGAAAAACTGAGGTGAGTGGCGGCACGATGTGCCCATCTTTTATGGCTACACGCGATGAAAAGGATACGACACGTGCAAGAGCCAATATTCTGAGACAATTTCTAACCTCCTCTACACAAAAAAACCGCTTTGCACACGAAGAAATCAAAGAGGTGATGGATCTCTGCCTTAGCTGCAAAGCCTGTAAAAGTGAATGCCCATCTCAAGTAGATATGGCGAAGATGAAAGCAGAGTTTTTGCAGCATTACTATGATCAGTTTGGCGCTTCATTTCGTGCTAAGATGATCGCTCATTTTACCACATTACAACGAATAGCCTCTTTGGCTGCACCACTTTATAATGCGATCGTGCGTTCGTCGCTGGCTTCAGCCATCGTAAAACGAGTCATCGGTTTTGCCCCACAACGATCGCTGCCATCGGTGGCCGATACCACATTGCAAAGGTGGAAATCGCGGCGATCCAGTATAAAAGTTGCTACGCGAAAGGTATATTTCTTTTGCGACGAATTTACCAATTACAATGATGCCGAAATCGGACGAAAAGCTATCTTATTGCTCGAACACTTGGGGTACGAAGTTATTATTCCAGCTCACAAAGAGAGCGGACGTACTTACTTGTCCAAAGGGTTTGTAAAAGAAGCGAAAGAATTGGCTCGCCACAATGTGCAGGCACTTGCTTCGTTAGTTAGTGACCAAATGCCAATTATTGGTCTAGAACCATCGGCCATTCTGACGTTACGCGATGAATATCTCGACTTGGCTGATGCCGATTGGAAGCCCGCAGCACAGCATTTGGCACAGTATGCATTGACGATTGATGAATTTTTGGATCAAGAGATGTTGCGTGGTCATATCGCCAAAACCGCCTTCACCAATACTGCAAAGAGCCTAAAGATACACGGTCATTGTTATCAAAAAGCGTTTCAGTTGATGCAGCATACCACGAGTATATTATCCTTTCCAGCCAATTATCAAGTGGAGCTGATTCCGTCCGGTTGCTGCGGTATGGCGGGTTCGTTCGGTTATGAAAAAGAGCACTATGAGGTTTCTATGAAAATTGCGGAATTGGTATTGTTGCCAGCGGTACGGGCGGCCGGCGAATCCATCATTGTCGCAGCAGGTACATCTTGTAGACACCAAATTGCTGATGGCAGCGGGCGACGTGCCTTTCATCCAGTAGAAGTATTATACGATGCATTGATTTTATAGCGAGATAGCTTAAGGGATTGCGCAAAATAACTCGATAGCGCATTTCGAACTCAAACTAATTTTTTGCAGATTTGTTTAACGATCAAAACGAAATAACTATGAATATGAAATATACAGTCGTAGGGATATGTGCCTTGTTTGGTGCTATTGTAGGTTGTCAATCTCCGCAGAAGCAGGAGAAAGGCACTTCAGATGCGGATAGCAATCAGCAAGTGTTAGAAAGTAGGCCATTCGTCAATGATGAAAACGCCGCTAAGTTTAAGTTTTTTCTGAATATTGTCGATACCGAAGAGACGGATTCGACGATGATTTACACGACTAAATCTTTGTTTAAGGAAGATACAGTCGGACTGAAGATCGAAGTGTTAAAGCAAATTGCTGCGGGCGTAACCGCTACAGGTGAGCCAGATCAAGATAATGGTTTTGTACCGGGAGCGATCCGATTCTCTTCTTTAGGAGCCAGCTCCGATCATTTTGTGCAGGCTTTGCAAGATCTGTTTGACCTCAAAGATACCGGAAAGATGACTGCTAGTACGATCGCACCACTAGTGTTTTCGTCCAATAACGAAGCCATAGATTTGGACAAAAATAAGCAGGCAACGTACAGTTTTAAACTTTTCTTAGAAAACGATATGGGGGCCGAAGCAGAAGTTTTTGCCGTGTTGGATACTTACCGCAAGTCGTTTGAGATATCCGAAAAAGATAATTCCTATCGCGCGCAGTTGATAGCCGCTTTTGCTGCTAACTAATATCATTTGTGTATCTCTGGCATCGCTATAAGATGAAATTAATGTATGTGCGATTTAGCCTGATCTTGACGTTGATAGTATTTTCTATCAGCTTGATGCAGGCTCAGGTACATTCGGTAGAAAACCGACAAGTTCTCGGAAAAGTCAAACATCCTTCTTTACAGGAATTATCGGGCATTGTGCCATCGGTGGCTAATCCAAACTGTTTTTGGGTGCACAACGATAGTGGGGATGATGCACATATATATTTGATTGATTCGGCTGCGAATCTCTTATGTACCTATATTTTGGAAGGTATAACTGCGAAAGATTTTGAAGAAATTGGATGGATGATGCGCGATGGAAAATATCATTTAATAGTGGGTGATATCGGCGATAATCGGAGCAAACGCAAGCACGTTGCATTTCATGTATTTGTCGAGCCTATTTGGCAAAAAGGCGAAAAGCAGGCAACTGTTACGCATCTCGATTCCTACCAGGTTGTGTATCCCGATGGACCGCGCGATGCAGAGGCCTTTTTTGTAGATCCGCTAACGGATCAATTGATACTCATTTCCAAAAGAGATTTTCATGTGCACGTGTATAGCGCTGATTTTTTGCAAAAGCACTCCACATATGATGCCGCCACGAGCAAACCGTATCTTCTAAAAAAAGAAATAGAGTTACCGTTATTTTTTGTCACGGCGGCAGATATATCTAGCAACGGGCAAGATATATTGATTAAAAACCTTACCAGCATCTATCATTGGAAGCGTAAGCCCGCGCAATCGGTAGTAGCGGCTTTGCGCACATCGTTTAATGAAATTCCTTACGCACCAGAACCTCAGGGAGAAGGTATTGCGTTTGATCGCGATGGACGAAGTTTTTATACAATTAGTGAACGACCATTGGGTTTGGATTCGTACCTTTATCGGTATCAATTCGATAACTAATGAAGCTACCCTATATTCTATTGTGCTTTCTGCTATGTTGCCAGCAACTAGTAGGTGCGCAAGTCGATACCGTTGAGGTGTTTAGTAATAGCATGCAGAAAAACATTAAAACAGTCGTCGTGCAGCCAACAAATACGACTGAAAGTTCATTGCCAACTCTTTACTTATTACATGGTTACAGCGGCAAATACAGCGATTATATTCAGCGTGTTGCGCAGCTTCAGGAGTTGGTAGATCGCTATCAAATTTTAGTCGTATGCCCTGATGGCGGATATGGTTCATGGTATTGGGATGTGGATGGTGATCAAAATTTTCAGTATGAAACATTCGTCTCCAACGAATTAGTAGATTATATCTCCGCAAACTTTCCAGCTAGCTCAGAAGCACGCTATCGTGCCATCACAGGATTTAGTATGGGCGGACATGGTGCGCTTTATCTCGCGCTACGGCACCAAGATGTTTACGGAGCGGTCGCGAGCATCGCTGGTGGTGTTGATATTCGTCCATTTCCTAATAACTGGGATATGGCCAAGCGCTTAGGTTCTTATGCGCAAAATGCTTCAACTTGGGAATCGCACACCGTGATGGAAATGCTGCATCTGGTAGGTAGCAATCCATTGCCTATATACATCGACTGTGGTCGTGATGATTTTTTTCATGAAGTAAATTTACGATTGCATAATCGCATGACTTATCTTAATATACCACACCATTATCAGAGTATGCCTGGCAAACATGATTGGGCTTATGTCTCCAAATCACTTGATTTTCAATTTGCTTTTTTTCACCAATTTTTCGGTGGTTCTAAAAAACAAGATTCACACAACTAACTACTCGTGATGCTTAGGATATTCTTTGCACTATATACGTTATTGCTTTTTACGGCAGTTGCTCAAGCACAAAATCGGGTTACCTTAAGTGGTTTCGTAAAGAATGCGGAATCTGGCGAAACCATGATTGGTGCGATGATACGATTTCCAGACTTAGATATTTCGGCAAGTACCAATAGCTATGGTTTTTTTCCATACAAGTACCTGTTGGCACCCACCGTGTAGAAGTATCTTATGTGGGATATAGTACGTTATCCAGTACGGTGGAGCTGAATAAAAATGTGCAACGTAGTTTCGAAATTAGTAATGCGGAAAAAGAAATCGAGGAAATAGTTGTATCTGCATCTTCTAGACCCAACCAAGTTAGGAGTCCGCAGATGGGCGCCGTAAAGATTACCACAGAGGAGATTAAGAAAGTTCCAGTAATTTTTGGAGAACCAGATATTCTCAAAACAATTCAATTATTGCCAGGTGTGGCTACCGGCAATGAAGGTTCATCCAACTTTTTCGTGCGTGGTGGTGGTGGAGATCAAAATCTTATTTTGTTGGATGAGGCTATTGTGTACAACGCGTCTCACTTATTAGGCTTCTTTTCAACCTTTAATTCGGATGCGATCAAAGATGTCAATTTGTTTAAAGGCGGTATTCCAGCACAATATGGTGGACGTATCTCTTCTGTATTGGACATCAATATGTTAGATGGAAATAAAAAAGAATTTGGTGTCGAGGGTGGGGTCGGATTAATCGCCTCGCGATTGAAAATTGATGGTCCAATTGTCAAAGACAAAAGCTCATTCATGGTCAGTGGTCGCCGTACTTACGCTGATTTATTCTTAAAACTGTCTAACGACGAGAATATAAACCAAAGCAAGCTCTACTTTTACGATCTCAATGCAAAGATGAACTATAAGATCAATGATCGTAATACGCTTTATTTATCTGGTTATTTCGGTAAAGATGATTTGGGATATTCTGATC
The DNA here is from genome assembly GCF_001586775.1 of Sphingobacterium populi. GTDB lineage: Bacteria > Bacteroidota > Bacteroidia > Sphingobacteriales > Sphingobacteriaceae > Sphingobacterium > Sphingobacterium populi. Next base: position 441,007 of record NZ_LQXS01000002.1, read on the forward strand.
GCTTTAGTTTTGACTGGGGAAATGCGACAGCTACCTTGCGTTGGAATAGTATATTAAATGAAAAACTGTTTAGTAATACCTCATTGATTTACAGTGATTTTACATACAATGTACGTGTAAATAGTAACGACAATGATTTTGGTATTGCATCACAAATAAAAAATTGGAACCTTAAACAAGATTTTACCTACTATGGTCTGAATCGGCATTCTATCCGATTTGGTGTGAATGTTTTGAACCAAAAGATTAGTCCAGCCAGTCTCAATGCAGCGGATAATAGTACAGTTAACTCTATCTCGGTAGATACACGCCAAGGATACGAATCGGCGATCTATGCTTCAGACGAATGGAAAGTATCTGATCGCTTCTCAATGATCTATGGTTTGCGTCTTACCAACTTCACGGTTATGGGACCGGGTACATTTTACGAATTCGATAGCGATGGCGAAGCGATTGGTGAAAAGCAGTACGGACGCGAAGTGGTAAAAAATTATCTTAATCTAGAGCCACGGCTCTCGATGAGTTATCAATTAAATCGTAATAATAGTATCAAAGCGTCCTATAATCGGATTGTACAACACTTGCATCAATTGACCAATACCACGTCGAGCTTACCCACAGATCAATATGTTATTAGCAGCATGAATATTAAACCGCAAATAGCCGATCAAGTATCTTTGGGCTATTTTCAGAATTTTGCGAATAATGGGTACGAGTTCTCTACCGAAATCTATTATAAGGATATGCAAAATCAGATCGATTTTAGGAATGGGGCTGATTTGCAGGCTAACAATCAGTTGGAAGGCGACTTGCTTTTTGGAAAAGGTAGAGCATATGGTATTGAATGGCTTTTGCGGAAAAATCGCGGTAAACTCAACGGATGGATAAGTTATACACTAGCCAAGAGTGAACGCCAATTTGACCAAATAAATGGTGGAGAATGGTTCAATGCACGACAAGATCGTACGCATGATATCTCAATTGTCGCGATGTATGAATTGTCAAAAAGATGGACTGCCGGTGCAACATTTGTGTACAACACGGGTAATGCCATTACATTTCCTTCCGGCAAATACCAGTTAGACGGAAGCACAAGGTTTTATTACACAGAACGAAATGGCTATCGCATGCCAGACTATCACCGTTTAGATCTTTCAGTAGTTTACGAACCTACACCAGAGAAAAAACGCTTTCGTTCGAGCTGGGCTTTTGGCGTCTACAATGCTTACAACCGACGCAATGCGTACATCATCGACTTCCGCGAGAATGAGGTGAATCCGAATATCACAGAAGCATATAGGATTGCATTATTTGGCGCCATTCCGTCGGTTACTTGGAATTTTAAGTTTTAGCAAAATGAAAAGATTTTATAGCTCCTTTTTACTTCTTCTTTTTTGTCATTTGCTATCATCATGTGAGGAAGTGATTGACATAAACTTGAATGATGCCGACCAACGCGTCGTAATCGAGGCCGATTTGAACAATCTTCCAAGTGCGCAGGTAATTTACGTGACCCGAACAGTACCTTTTAATGATGCTAGGCCACATGAAGTGGTGACTGATGCAGTTGTGGAGGTAACCGGACCGCGAAATAATACTTCTAATTTTATCTATTCGCCCGAACACCAAGGTTATGTAAGTCGGAGTTTCAGCGCTCGAGAAAATAGTACTTACACGCTTCGCGTAATTGTTGATGAGAAGGTATATGAATCTACCGAAAGTATGCCAGCACAGGTGCCAGTAGATTCAGTAGGCATGCTTCGAGAAAATATATTTAACGACACCTATTATTTCGCCACATTTCGCTTTCAGGATCCAGCAGGAGTACCCAACTACTATAAGTACAATGTTTCTGTAGATGGCAGACCTTTTAAATTTTTTAGCGTGTTTAGTGATAAGTTCAATGATGGATTGTATGTCACGCATCAAGTGGGAAGTGTCGATAATGATATAGATATCAACTCCAAAGTCGTTGTTCGGCGCCAATCTGTAAGTGCTGCGGTTTTTAGATATTGGGATGAACTCCAATCGACAAATCCTGGATCTGCTGCTCCGGCAAATCCTACGTCCAATATTTCAAATGGTGCATTGGGCTATTTTGGGGTGAGTAGCGCCATGATATATGAGTTCGATTTCTCTACATATCAGGAAATAAGTATCCAAGATACCTTACAATAAAGCAAATTCGTATCCTTTTTTTCGGAGGCGCTCAATCATTCGCGGGAGTGCATATTGAACATTGGTGAAAGATTTTACATTATCATGGAATACAATAATACTTCCATTTTTAGTGTATTTTACTGCATTTTTTAGACATTGCTCCGGCGATATTCTCGCATCATAATCACCTGTCAGTACATCCCACATGATGATTTCGTAGTGCTCCTTCAATACCTTCAATTGTGATTTTTTGGCACGGCCATATGGCGGACGGAAAAGTGTAGTGTGCAGTAATCTCTGGCAATTTTCGACATTAGCTAAGTAGGTTTCTAGCGCAGTATCCCATCCTTTGAGGTGGTTCATGGTGTGGTTGCCCACTGCATGCCCTTCACGTAGTAAGCGCTGGAGAATAGCCGGATTTTTTTGCACATTCTCACCTACACAGAAAAAAGTGGCTTTTACATTTAGATCATTTAATACATCCAAAATCCATGGCGTGACCTCAGGTATAGGGCCATCATCAAATGTGAGATAAATTTTCTTTTCTCTCCGGGATTTATTCCATGTCGCTTCGGGATAAAAACTACGTAGTAGAAATGGCGCTTTGACGATGTGCATGTATTGTGTACGTTAAAATTTTATCCCAAATTTAAGGATATAAATCGCCAATCAAGGAATTGTTGATCACCTAATTCTAGATAAGAATGAAACGTTTGCAGGAGTTTTTCAATCTTACGTACAAAGAACGCAACGGCTTTCTTGTATTTACAATTTTTATTGTAGTGCTGATGCTGTTGCCAAGTGTGTGGTCGTATATTCGCAAACCATACCCTGTATCTACATATGCTATACAAGTATTTCCGGAAAGCGAAGCGAAGCATTATACCACGCGTGATAGCCAAGCGAAGGTAAAAAAAGCTATTCATCTGCGACCATTTAATCCAAATCGTTTGCCCTCAGAGGAATGGGCAAAATTTGGTTTAACGGAAAAACAGATTGCTGTCATTCATCGTTACGAAGATAGAGGAGGCGTGTTCGTCAGGAAAGAAGACGTGCGTAAGCTGTATGTCATTGATGAAGCTTTGTATCGGCAATTAGCACCATTTATTCGTATTCCGACCAAAGAAAATACAAGTAGTAGTAACAAGATTGACAATGTATCAGGCACACCATCCTGGCGAGTGGATACCAAAACGCAGCAAGATAAAAAGGCAATCCGAATCGATGTTAATGTTGCTGATACGACAGATTGGAAAACGCTCCGGGGTATTGGTAGTGTTTATGCGACGCGAATAGTGAGGTATCGAGAATTGTTAGGTGGTTTTTATCAAATAGGACAGCTTCGCGAAGTTTATGGATTACCCGAAGAGCGTTTGGAAGAGTGGCTACCACAGCTTTATCTCGAATCGCCGATATTTCGCAGACTTCGAGTCAATCATCTCAATGCGCATGATCTACAAAAACATCCATACATCACTAAAGGCCAAGCTACGCATATCGTCAACTACAGAAAGCAGCACGGTCCATTTCAGTCGATTGACGATATGCGAAAAATAGTAACGCTGGATACAGATTTTTTTGTTAAAATTGAATCCTATTTAGATTTTCAATAATACATGCTTGAACAAAAATTAAAATCACTAGTACGTGATGTCCCGAACTTCCCACAACCGGGAATAGTATTCAAAGATATAACACCAATTTTGCAGCATGCAGATGTTTGTAGTGAGGTCGTTACTGAATTTGCCAACCAATTGGAGAATATTGAATTCGATGTTATTGCAGGTATAGAAAGCCGTGGTTTTTTATTTGGTCTGATGCTCGCCAATCACTTGAATAAACCGTTTGTGCCTATTCGTAAGCAAGGAAAACTCCCGCACAAAACCGTGTCTGAATCTTATAAGCTGGAATACGGACAAGCAACCATCGAAATCCATGAAGATGCAATCGCGCCAGGTACGCGTGTACTGATACATGACGATCTTTTAGCTACGGGTGGTACAGTAGTGGCCGCGTCTAAACTGGTGGAAAAAGTGGGAGGGCAGGTTACTGGTTTCTGCTTTTTAATAAATTTAGCTTTCCTTCAAGCCAGCGGACGGCTGGATCGTTTTAGTAAAAATGTGGTTTCGCTGCTGTCGTACCATTCATAAAAAAAATCTCTATACGCTGTTAAGGCGTATAGAGAAATCTTATAAAAGCGTTATCGATCATTAATTCGTGTCGAATTTACCGACAATTTGATATTGAGTAGTACCCAACAATAAAATATGTTGTTCCTTAAACAGCGTATAACCTTTACCTCTCAGGTAGGATAGTTGCTCTCGATTCTGGTACAGGAAATTGTCTTCATTCTTCATAGCAGTGATAGTGGTCACTTGATGGGATTCATCGAACAAGATGGACAAGGATTGAATATCTACATCATCCGATTTTGCGGTATAAAGAATCTGCCTTTCCGTACTATCCACTTCGTACATGCCCGCGTAAGTAGCTTTCGTTAGATCAATCGCGAGAAATGCGCCTAATTCGGCCTCCCAGTTTTTAATATGAACAGTCTTCGTCTCTTCATCCGCGTCTTTACCTACCGTTTTCTGAACGGTAGGATTATGCTGTCGCAAGCTATCTACTTCTTTTTTGAAGAAAGCTTGTACAGGATAATAGTTGGACGTATTTGCATCAGTTGCTGCGTCATGCGGTTTACTGCAGCTCACTGCTACTGCTAGTAAGCTGCAGATAATAATCATGTTTGCAGAATGAGCCAATTTAGTTTTATACCAATACATTGCCAGTCATTTCCTCCGGAATAGGTAAATCCATCAAGCGTAGAATCGTTGGCGCTACATCTCCTAACTTACCATCATTGATCGTTTTGTAATATTGGTCGATCAAAATGCAGGGTACTAAATTAGTCGTATGTGCTGTATTTACCGAACCATCTGCATTAAGCATAAACTCCGAGTTGCCATGATCTGCAAGTATAATAAAGGAATAACCTTTCGATAGCCCTTTTTCGACTACTTGTTTAGTACAATTGTCCACCGTTTCTACTGCTTTCACCACTGCTTCAAATACACCAGTATGGCCAACCATATCTGGGTTTGCGAAGTTCAGGCAGATGAAGTCTGGATGGTTATCGTCCATTTCTTGCGTGATCGCATCGACTATTCCTTGCGCGCTCATCTCTGGCTGCAAATCGTATGTGGCAACCTTCGGAGAAGGCACAAGCAAACGGCTTTCATTTGGAAATGCATCTTCCTGACCGCCGGAGAAAAAGAAAGTAACATGCGGATATTTCTCTGTTTCGGCGATGCGAACCTGTGTTTTTCCTTCGCCGGCTAAGATCTGACCCAAGGTATTCGTCAGATTGTCTTTTCTAAAAACAACTTCAATGCCTTTAAAAGTATCGTCGTACGAGGTAAGCGTTACATAATGCAATGGCAATGGTTTCATATCGTACTCTACGAATTCTTCTTGCGTTAATGCAATCGTAATTTCACGACCTCGATCGGTACGGAAATTAAAGCAAATAACAATATCGCCAGGCTGGATAGTAGTCACTGGTTTGCCGTCGGCGCCTGCAACCGCTAAAGGCTCTATAAACTCGTCGGTAATGCCTTCCGCGTATGACGCTTTTATGGAAGCCACAAGATCAGTCGTTAGCGTCGCTGTGCCATGAACTAATAAATCGTATGTTTTTTTGACGCGCTCCCAGCGATTATCTCTATCCATTGCGTAGTATCTACCGATTGCAGAGGCTAGCGTCCCTACTGAATTCGTCAGATGCTGTTGCAAATCTGTCAAATATCCCACTGCACCATTAGGATCGGTATCGCGCCCATCCGTGAATGCGTGAATAAATACGTTTTCATTGGTAAGGCCGGCGTGTTTCGCAGCATCGCACAAGCCTTTGAGATGTTCGATATGTGCATGCACACCTCCATCGGAAACAAGGCCAATAAAATGTACATTTTTATGATTAGCTTTCGCAGTTTCAAATGCTTTCTGGATCACTGGGTCACTGTTGAATTCTTTTTCGCGAACCGCCTTATTAATTCTTCCCAATTCTTGATAAACAACACGGCCTGCGCCAAGGTTCATATGGCCCACTTCAGAGTTGCCCATTTGCCCGTGCGGCAAACCGACAGCTTCTCCAGAAGCTTCTAATTTGGAATGCGGATATGTTGCAAACAGTTGGTCTAAGAAAGGCGTTTTGGAAGCCAAAACTGCGTTGGATTCATCATTCTTACCGTAGCCTAATCCATCTAAGATTAAAAGTGCTACCTTTTTCGTGTTTAAGCTCATTAGGACAAATATACTTGTTATGATAACAAAACCGATCAATCAACTGTAAATAGTACCTGCAAATGTGGTTGGCACAAAAGTTGATAGGTGTGTGAACATACGTTTTATCTATCTACCATATTGTTTAAATTTTTTTCTGAGGGATTTCAAGTTCAATGACGTTACTTACACCTTTATTTACGTTGCCTATAGCGCTAATTATCTCCCTTAATATACTTGGCCAAGCGGAACGAGAAATTTATGTAGGTCTTAAAGAGGGGGATTCTAAGAAAATTGCGCCTTACTTCACCGATAACGTATCTATCACACTACGCAAAGAGACTGGTTATTATTCCAAATTTCAGTCTGAAATGATTTTGAAGGATTTTTTGAGAAACTATCGCGCGATAGAGGTAAAACAGGTGCCTGTTAAAAATGATAAGCAGAATTATCGCATTTACGAATTTGTAACCGCTTCTAACACTTTTCGAGTTTTTGTACAGTTTGATATGGTGAAGGAAAAGGTCCAAATAAGTGAATTACGCATCGAATAGAGCAATATTTTTTTGTGCATTACTTTCGATTCAGCCAAATTTTTTCCATATTCGCTTAAATTATCAAGGTCATATGGATAGGAATTTTCGGGAACGGCTGCATCAATTTGTGGCGTTGGCGATGAAGGAGGATGTTGGTGAAGGAGATCATACGACACTTTCCACTGTTTCTGTAAGTCAATCCGGCGAGGCTAAATTGTTGGTGAAAGAGGCGGGCGTACTCGCAGGTGTTGAGGTTGGACTCGAAATAATACAGCAAATAGATCCAGCTATGCAAATCGAACAGCTTTGCAATGACGGAGATCTGGTATCGGTTGGCGATATCGTGCTCTACATGCGAGGCAAGATCCATTCTATTCTGAAAATTGAAAGGTTGCTATTGAATGTGATGCAGCGTATGTCGGGTATTGCTACACGAACTCGAGAATATGTTGAGCTGTTGCGAGGTACTGCGACCCAGGTTTTAGATACTCGCAAGACTACTCCTGGCATTCGTTTTTTGGAAAAGGAAGCTGTGCGAATTGGAGGAGGTGCAAATCATCGTTTTGGATTGTACGATATGATCCTTATTAAGGATAATCATGTAGATTACGCAGGTGGAATTGCTGCTGCACTTGATAGCGCTTTTGCGTATCGCACTGCGAAAGGACTTTCTATCCCGATAGAAATCGAAGTACGAAATGAGCAGGAGTTGAAAGAGGTTCTTAATTCATCTGAAAGAGTTGACCGCGTGATGTTGGATAATTTTACCCCGGAAGATACTCGCAAAGCCGTTGACATGATAGCGGGAAGGTTAATTACAGAGTCATCGGGTGGAATTACATTTGACACCATACGATCTTATGCGCTGGCTGGTGTAGATTTTGTATCTGTTGGTGCGCTAACACATTCTGTCAAGAGTTTGGACTTAAGTCTAAAAGCCAAATTAATTTAATACATTTATTAGCATGATTTCCCTTTATTTGTCAGGCATCGTCATTTTGGCTTATCTCTTTGGTTCTATACCGACAGCGGTTTGGTTTGGGCGTGCGTTTTATGGGGTAGATGTGCGCGAGTATGGAAGTGGAAATGCTGGAGCGACCAACACCTTTCGAGTATTAGGTGGTAAGGCAGGATCTGTCGTCATGTTGGTAGATATTTTGAAAGGTTGGACCGCTACTAATCTTCCCTATTTATTAGATTCGTCGGTCATCGGAAATGCGAATGCTGCTACATTTGTCAATTTTCAACTTGCTTTGGGCGTCATTGCAGTCATTGGGCACTTATTTCCGATATTCGCCGGTTTCAGAGGAGGTAAAGGGGTTGCTACCCTGTGTGGGATGGTACTTGCGATCCATTTATACGCTGCACTTTTGTGTGTGAGCGTTTTTATCGTGATTTTAGCCCTAACTAATTATGTTTCGTTGGGATCCATTATGGCTGGCTTTACTTTTCCTTTAAGCATTGCATTTATATTTAAAACTAGCGTTCCGTCGATATTACTATACGGAATCGCAATTTGTGCACTTATTTTAGTGACACATCAAAAGAATATCGAGCGTCTCTTAAAAGGCCATGAATCGAAAATATATCTTTTCCGGAAAAGGTCTGGATGATTTTAGGCATAGCATTTGTGTTTACATAGCGTACTACAGATACCAGTAATTGTCAAACACATTTTTATAGTATTATGAAGAAATTTTTAAAGTATATACCATTAGCGTTAATCTTTGCCGTAGTAGTTGGTTGTGCCACATCGGCCATTACTGGACGCAGATATCTTCGATTAGTCGACTCGGAGACCATTAACCAGCAAGCTTCAGTGGCTTACAAAGAATTCTTGGGGACTAATAGTTCAAAAGTAGTAACCGGTACAGCGCAGGCAACAATGGTGAAAAATGTAGGTAATCGCATTGCGACAGCTACACAGCAGTTTTTGACCGAACGCGGTATAGCTGATAAATTTAATTTTAATTGGGAATTTAATTTAGTAGAAAGTCCAGATGTAAATGCTTGGTGTATGCCCGGTGGTAAGGTCGCTGTTTACACAGGGATTCTTCCGATAACTGCAACTGAAGCAGGTTTGGCTACTGTGATGGGGCATGAGATCGCACATGCGATTGAAGAGCATTCGGTGGCACAAATATCGAATCAGATGGCACTGCAATTGGGCGGTGCTGTGATTGGCGGCGCAGCGCAATTAAGTAGAAACAAAAGTATCGGGATTTTTAACCAAGTTTATGGTATCGGTGGTAACATTGGTATGTTGAGCTTCTCCAGACAAGATGAGTTAGCAGCAGATCGTGCCGGCATCATTATTATGGCATTGGCAGGTTATGATCCAAACGAAGCAGTACAGTTTTGGAGTAGAATGGCGAATGCAAAATCGGGACAATCGCAGCCAGAATTTTTAAGTACTCACCCTAGCGATGCCAGACGTATCAGCCAATTGGAATCGCTACTTCCAGAAGCTATGAAATACTATAGAAAATAAACTTTCGATAAAAAGATAGATTAAAGGAAGATCCGTGAAGGTTCTTCCTTTTTTTTTGTAACAAAATATGGCCAATAGCTACTAATATTAAAAAACTAACAACATGGAATTGCGAATTAATAGCCTAACTAAAACTTATGATAATGGCGTGAAGGCGCTAGATGGCATCGATTTGGCGATACAGCCGGGCATGTTTGGATTGCTTGGCCCTAATGGTGCTGGCAAGTCGACCTTGATGCGTACTATCGCTACTTTGCAGCGGCCGGATGAAGGTACGATTACATTTGGTGATATTGATGTGCTCAAAAATCCAATGCAATTGCGGCAAGTGCTTGGTTATCTTCCGCAAGAGTTTGGGGTTTACCCGAATATGTCGGCAGAAGATCTGTTAAATTATTTTGCGCATCTCAAAGGTATTTATAGTCGTGCAGATCGTAAGAAAATTGTACACGAAGTGCTGGAAATTACCAATCTATCTCAAGTGAAATCCAAAAGCGTTAGCGGATATTCTGGCGGTATGAAACAGCGCTTCGGCATAGCCCAACTATTGCTGAATAATCCTAAACTCATTATTGTGGATGAGCCAACTGCGGGCTTGGATCCGGCAGAGCGGCAACGCTTTCTCAATGTGTTACGCGAGATTAGTACCAACCATACCGTTATCTTTTCGACGCACATCGTGGACGATGTACGTGAATTGTGCCACGAATTGGCGATCGTAAATGGCGGGAAAGTACTTTACCGCGGTAGTTCGCAAGCAGGAGAAGATGCGCTTCAAGGTAAGGTATGGACCACCAATATAGCGCGAGAAACTTTTGAAACGATCAATAATCAATATCATGTGCTTTCGTCCAGTTATAATCGAGATAACTCGCTGAATATTCGTGTATTCGCAGAGCAAAGCCCGGGTGAACAGTTTGTAGCAACTCCACCTATTTTAGAAGATGTTTATTTTGTTTCACTCAAGAGAGATAGCGCTCATGTTTAGTACGATATTTACTTTTGAAATCAAACGTTGGCTACACAATCCCGTTTTTTATGTGTATTTCGCGTTGTTTTTCGTCATCTCGGTGTTCACTACGATGTCATCGTTGGGCGCATTTGATGCAGTGACTGTTACTACGTCCAGTCCGACCTTTATCAATTCGCCGATCAATATTGTAGGCTTTCTCAATGCTTTCTCTACTTTAGTTTATTTCCTATTACCAACGATTATAGGCGCTTCGGTATTTCGCGATTATCAATATCAGGTACATCAGGTACTGTTTTCTTATCCCTTGACAAAACCAGCGTATCTTTCTGCCAAATTTCTAAGTAGTTTGCTCATTACCTTACTGATTCCCATGGCTTGTATACTGGGTTTTTTGGTTGGGCAGTATATGCCGAATGTAAATAAAGATTTGATAGGGCCTAATCATGTGATGGCGTATTTTCAGGCCTTTGTTGTCTTGATTGTTCCTAATATGGTGCTGTTTGGCTTGATCGTATTTGCGGTGGTCAACTATTCGCGCAACATTTATGTCGGTTTCATCTTTGTGTTATTGTTACTTGTGCTGCAGACGGCGCTGGATACCATGACGCGTAATATGGATAATCTCTATACCGTCGCTTTATTGGATCCATTTGGCTTCAATCCGATCACGTACTATTCTAAATATTGGAGTGTGGAGGAACAAAATATCCGATTTTTACCACTTTCGGGCGTGCTATTGTATAACAGATTGATTTGGGGCGCGGTAGCCGCGATTATCGGGACGGTGATCTATCGGTCGTTCGATTTTTCGTACTTGGGGCATCAGCTTACAACTAAGCGCCAAGCTGGCACGCGACTGGTAAAGGAAAATTTTGGTAGTGTGATGAAGATCGATTTGCCAACAGTACGGCTCTTTTACGATTTCTGGAGTCGCTTAGTAGTAGCCTTTCGTTTGTCATTTTATGACTTGAAGGCGATCGTGCGCAACTGGACTTTTATCGTCATCATGGTTGTCGCTGTGCTAATGGTGCTAATCGTTAGCGAGTCTGTCGGTAGTATTATGGGAACCGAAACTTATCCGCTAACCTGGAAATTACTTTCTACTATTGGATCGGTATATAGTTTTTTCATTGTTATTTTGATTTTCCTGTTCGCTGGAATCTTGGTGCAGCGCGCACGCATGTCAAAAATGGATCTCTTGATGGATTCTACTGCGATCCCAAATTGGGTACTTTTTCTGTCCAAAGCCTTGGCATTAGTGCAGATGACGATGTTGATTCTACTTACTAGCATGCTTACCGGTATTGGGTATCAAATGTATCATGGTTTCTTTCACTTTGAGATCGGCCATTATTTGATGGAGCTTTATGTATTAGATTTGCCCAAATACTTGGTGTATATTCTTTTTGCCTTGTTTGTACATACTTTCTTTAAGAATTACTTTGTTGGCTTTATCGTTTGTCTGATCGTATTTATCGGATTGCCATTTCTTTCTAAAGTAGGAATTGAACAGATCATATTCAAATTCAATATGGCTCCTAGTTACGACTATTCGGATATGAATGGCTATGGAAGTTTGCGTGGTTACTTCTACTACAGATTATATTGGTTTCTTTTTGGTATTGTATTGTCGGGTATTGCATTGCTATTTTGGCGTCGCGGATTGGTGGATAATCTTAGAGCCCGATTCAGTACATTGCGGCAGCGCGCAACAGCTAGCTTGCTTATACCTACCTCATTGGCTGCTATCGCATTTGTAAGCCTAGGATATGCGATTTATTATCATAATAATATTGCAGAACCGTATGTGTCTGAGCAAGATAAAGAAAAGATCAGGGTGGAAATGGAAAAAGCATACAGCCACTATGGCGATAAGCCATCACCACGGCTGATTGATGTGAAACTTGATATGGATATCTTTCCCGAACAGCGGGACTATACAGCTTCGATACGTATGCGTTATGTCAATAAAACGAATGAGCCTATCGATACGCTGTTTATGTCGCATAGTGACAATATAACGGCAGAGCAATTTTCTATTGAGAATAGTACCATAGTGGATGATACCGTGGCCAACATTAGGATATATGCGCTGGCAAGGACATTGCAACCGCTAGATACCATGGAAATGGAATTTTCTTTTGCTAATGAGCCCAACACGTTCCTCAAAGATAAATCGCCGATTTTGGCTAATGGTTCATTTTTGAATAGCAGCATGTTTCCGACATTTGCATATGATGCAAGAGCGGAACTGACTGATAACAAGGTGAGAGCCAAGTACGGACTTCCTCCAAAAGATCGGATGCCTGACCCGACAGATTCAGCCGCTTTGGGCAATAACTATATCTCACACGATGCGGATTGGATCGATTTTGAAGCGACCGTAAGTACGTCGGGCGATCAAATTGCCATAGCACCAGGATATTTGCAAAAGGAATGGATCAGCAAAGATGGAAGACGGTATTTCCATTATCAGATGGATAATAAAATGCTTAACTTTTATTCGATAATCTCCGGTCGTTTTGAGGTCATGCGTGATTCGCTGAATGATGTGAATTTGGAGATTTATTATCATCGGGATCATACCTACAATCTCGAGCGCATGATGGCTTCGCTAAAGAAGTCGTTGGCTTATTACGAATCGAACTTTAGTCCCTATCAATTTACACAGTTACGCGTTGTTGAGTTTCCAAAAACGCACGGCACATTTGCGCAGGCATTTGCTAACACGGTGCCTTTTTCAGAAGCCATAGGATTTATTGCCAAAGTGGACGAGGACAATCCTAATGGAATCGATTACCCGTACAGTGTGATAGCGCACGAATTTGCGCATCAGTGGTGGGCGCACCAAGTAATTGGTGCTGGCGTGAAAGGTGCTACAATGATGTCCGAATCGCTGGCAGAATATAGCTCGCTAAAAGTGCTAGAACATACCTATGGCCATCATCAGATGCGGCGCTTTTTGAAAGAAGCATTGGATAGTTATCTCCGTGGCCGCTCTAGCGAACAGTTGGGAGAGAATCCGTTGATGTATAACGAGAATCAATCTTACATTCATTATAATAAGGGTTCTTTGGCGATGTATGCACTCAGTGACCTGATGGGCGAGCAAGCATTCAATGCGCTGTTGAGCGATTATATTGATGCAGTTGCGTTTCAGTATCCACCTTATACGACATCACTAGAGTTTGTGGATCTATTACATGAGCATGTGCCAGATTCGTTGCAGTACGCGGTAAAGGATATGTTTGAGACGATCACCTTGTATGATAACAAGTTGATCCAAGTAAATTCGGAAGCTCTGGCAAATGGTCAGTATGCGCTTGATGTACAATTTCAGGTATCTAAGTATCGGACAGATGCTAAAGGCAAAAAAAGTTTTGAAGATGCCGAAGGTACAGCATTAAAAAGCAAGGTCGGCAAAGCAGAGGTGCAATCACTCCCTTTGTCTGATTACGTGGATATAGCCGTATTTGGCGAGCCAAAAAAGAACGGAACGTATGAAATTGATAATCCAATTTATATGCAACGCGTGAAGATCAATCAGATTAATAATAAGCTGAAAATCATCGTAGATAGCAAGCCGGTAGAAGTTGGCGTAGATCCAAACAATAAATTGATAGATACCGATTCTAACGATAATCGGAAGAAGATATAGTTTAATTTTATCTGTTGTTAAGACCTCGATGGCCAGTGGCCGCGAGGTCTTTTTTTATGAATTTGAATTGATGACCGACGTACGCGCATCCTTAGGAATGCGAAGAACAAAGGTATTAAGCGATGAATCGCCATTGTCATAAAATAATTCGCCACTATGCAGATTGGTGAACGAATAAGCTAAAGCCAGTCCTAAGCCAGAGCCGCTAACCTGATAATGTACGCTCGAGCGATGAAAAGGCTTAAATATTTCGACCACATCAGCAGCTTGTAGCTTTATACCATCATTTTTGATGACGCAGCTAAATGTATCGCTGTCTGCATCTTCACTCAATGTGATGATCACTATACTATCGGCATATTTAACAGCGTTGGAAAGTAGATTGCTGATAATCTTATAGATCACCTCCACATCAATATAGGCTTCCACAGCTTCTTGCAGGCGTAAGCTTACCTGTAGCGATCTGTTTTCGATTATAGGATCAAATTCCGTCACACAGAGTCGTACAAGTGGAGCTATGTTTTGTAACTGAAGATGCAAAGACACTTCATCACTCTCTACTTTACGAAAATCAAGCAACTGCTCTGTAAGTGAAATTAACCTATCCGTGTTGATCTGTATGGTATTCAGCCATTTGCTTGTTTTTTCATCATGTGGCAGCGTATGTATTTTTTCCAAAGGAGCTTTGATCAGCGTGAGTGGCGTCTTGATTTCATGCGTCACACGCATGAAAAAATCCATTTTTGCTCGGTACAGTTCACGTTCCTTGTGCGACTTTATCGTTTGTAATCGGCGTCGGTTTTTCTCTCGCACATGGCGATCGTAAAAATAGATCGCCAGGCTAATCGCAGCCAGAATAAATATACCGTAAAACACAAATGCAGGAAGGCTTGCCCATAGCGGCGGTCTGATGATGATTTGTAAGTGTTTCTCTTTCGAAATCGGTAATCCATTTGCATCGCATGCCAATACTTGAAAAGTGTATCTTCCGGGTGGAATTTTAGTAAAATTCGCTTTATTGTTTTTACGGAGAAATGTCCAAGCCGAATCCAGTCCAAGCAATCTGTATCGGTACGAAGTGGATTGCGCAGAAACGTAATTAAGAGCAGCAAAATCAATGCTTATTGTGGATTCATCGTGCTCTAAAGTAATTGCATCGGCGTACGTAATCGATCGGGTAAGATCTCCAGGCGCTCCGCCAATAGTAAGCTCTCGTTGATGAGATTGTATGCCAGTAATGTATATCGGCGTCACCATGTTGGTGCGGTATAGCGAGCTTAACACTTGCGGATTAAAGCGAATTAGGCCTTTCGTGGAACCAAAGTACAGGTATCCCTGCGAATCTTTAAAGGCAGAGTTATAGTTGAACTGAAGGTCCAAAATTCCGAGCTCGGTATCGAATGTCTCCACAGCTTTTTTATTGTATTCCATTTTTACCAAACCTTGCGATGTACTGATCCATATATTATGCATCACATCTTGTTCAAATCCCAAAATCATATTGCTAGGAAGGCCATTTCTAGTGGTTATGCGCTCAAAGTTGTTGTTGTTTTCGTTCCAGAGTGCTATACCACTTTCGGTACCGATCCAAATCTGCCCGGTATGATCTTGAAATACACGATTTGCACGATTGCTGTTGATCGAATTTTTATCTTTAGGGTCATGCCAATATCGCTCTAGAGTGCCCTTACTGCGATTGAGTTTGATCACACCGTTTCGCCAAGTAGTTAACCAGATATTTTCTTTTTTATCTTCAAAAATGGAGGTATAAAACACATGTTTGGGTGCATGCTGTACATAACTAAAACGGTCGGCTCCCGCAAAAAATTGGTATAAACCTTTGGATGTTGCCAAGAGCACGCTCGAGTCACGAGTCTTATATATCGAATACACAAAATCGTCGCCTAACGCACCCTGAGTTGATGCGATGTTGAAAGATTTGAGCACTCGCTTGCTTCGTACATCCACTACGTCCATGCCCTTGTAGAATGTACCTACTAGCAGACTGTCGCCCACTAATGCTAGACCATGTACGTTACTGTGAGAAAGTCCAGAATTCGGATCCAACGTTTCGAACGTATTGCTTTTAGGATTCCAGCATGTCAGTCCTTCATCTTCCGTTCCTATCCAGATATTGTAATACTGATCTTCAATAATCTCTCTCGTTGCATGCCCTTGAATAGAATTCCTCGAATAGCGAGGAAATATTTTCTCAAAAAAGTTGTGTTGCTGATGGTAATAGTTCAAGCCACCAAAAAAAGTTCCTATCCAAATGCCTTGTTGGTGATCCTTTATGATGGTATACAAAGCATTATCACTCAAACTCCATGGATTATCCTTCTCATGTCGTTGAATAGAATACGTGCCATCTTTCTTATTATAAAGCAAGAGCCCCATTTCTGTGGCAATCCATAGTTGATTTTGATCAACTTCTATAATATCTCGAACAAAAAGTGGCGTATTAGCTTGGATATTAGGAATCACGTGCGACACTTGTTGACTAGATCCCGACAATTTGTATACACCGTTACTAGATGTGCCTATCCATATATCATTTTGCTCATCCACGTATAATTTCTCGATGCGGTTATTCCAGTTTGGGTGAACCTTTAACGTATAGCGATCTTTCGTAGCGAGCGAAATGATGCTTGTTCCAGTGCCGTACCATATCTTATTGTCTCGATCGATACAGAAGTGCGCGACATGATCTTGCGTATAACTTACTTTGCAAGTCAACTTCCGCTCCTTAATATCGTAATGAAATAACTCATTATTAGCCACAAACCACATGTCTCCGGTACGATCTTTTTGAATTTGGACGATTTCTTTGGTGAGCGTTTCAGTTAGCAATGAAAAAGTTTGTCGGTACGGATCAAAAATGTACAGGCCTTGATCGGTGCCCACCCAAATTTCCTTATTATCAGCTACACAAAGGCTATGAATGAAATTACTCCCTAATCCACTTTGGCTGGTGGGATCAGCATAATAAGTTTTGAAATTATAACCATCAAATCGATTTAGCCCATGTCGCGTGCCAAACCACAAAAAACTATCCTGATCTTGGGCACTGCACAACACAGCATTGTTAGACAATCCATTTGCGACCTGAAAATTGTTGAAATAAAGCTGTGCAAAAGCACTACTTGTACTCAAAAATAGCCAACATAGCGCTATGCGCAGCCAAAGCCGAACCGACATCAATGAGACGATTTTAAACGTTTTTGAGATAAATCGACAAATTTTTAACATGATTATTTCACACTTTTGCAATAGGTAGACGCGTGAAAATTTGCTTATTTCACTTGCAATTATAAACAAAATAAAATAATAGATGCGTGCTTATTCAGGACGTATCGACTGTTATCGCTAACTATCATATTTATTTAAACTAGGTTTCTCGTGGTACTAGCTATACCACTAAATACTAATATTAAACCATGAAACTACATCTCTTAATCATAGGCCTCCTTGTATTTCAGGTAGCTTGCAAGCAGTCTGTTTCAGAGCAGGTGCAGCCGAAAAATCCATTGGATGTACCATTTGGCGATCCTTTCGTGTTATATGACAAGCCTTCTGATCGGTATTACATGTATGGTACAGGCGGAGTAGATAATGGTTTTGTGGTGTATGTGTCTGATGATATGACCTCCTGGGAAAAAGAAGGCGTAGCCTATACTAACGAGCAAGAACACGCTTGGGGTGTCAAAGATTTTTGGGCACCAGAAGTTTACGAGTATAAGGGAAAATATTATCTCTTTTACAGTGCCCACTGGAAGGATAATCCTACTAATGAAATTGAAAATTTCCGAATCGGAGTGGCAGAATCTGATAGTCCGTTGGGACCGTTTATAGACCAATCTTCGGGCCCTATCTTTGATCCTGGTTATCCAATAATTGATGCAAACCTCTATTTCGCCGACAATGGGAAGGTATATATGTATTATTCGAGATGTTGCTATAAGCATGCTGTAGATTCTGAAATTTCGAGATGGGCAAAAAAGGAAGGAATGTTTGACTCGATAGAAGAAAGTTGGATATATGGTGTAGAATTAGCCGCCGATTTTTCCCGTGTAGTTGGTGAGCCTGTGCTTCTATTACGTCCCCCAGTAAATATGGACGATCAACAATCGGAATGGGAAAGCCGCTCGGTGACAAGCGGTGAAGTGAACCGCCGATGGACGGAAGGATCTTATTTGTTTAAAGAAGGGAATACCTATTATATGATGTACTCTGCGAACTATTTTGGTGGAGAAAATTACGCAGTGGGGTACGCCACATCTACTCATCCTCTTGGACCTTTTGACAAATCACCTAATAATCCCATTCTGCAGAAAAACACTACCGAAGGAGGAATCGTAACAGGAACAGGTCATAACAGCTTAGTAACCGATCGCAGCGGGACTACTTGGTGTGTATATCACGCTCGCACAAACAAAACTGGAGATCAGCGCCTGGCTTTTATCGACCGTTTGGTGATCGATAAACAAGGTAATCTTCGCGTGGACGGACCAACAGTAAATATCGAGGATTAGCAATAAAAAGTATTTAAAAGCCATTAGTTATGAATTTCAGTATGCTCTTGTACAGATTTCTTGTGCGCCTTAGTACGGTCATGTCTTCTGTAGTACTAATATGTTGCAGTTATAGTAACGAATCGCCGATGAAGAACAAGCAACACCTGGCAGATTCTCTTTCCATTTTTGCAGCAGATCCCACGATTTTTGAAGACAATGGCGTCTATTATCTGTATGGCACCGATGGAGATCAGCCCAATCAAGGATTTCGCGTTTATCGATCATCAAATCTTACACATTGGGAGGGGCCAGTAGGAGCTAATAATGGGTTTGCGTTAATTAAAGATGATGTCTTTGGCGACAAAGGATTTTGGGCACCACATGTATGGAAGGAAGGAAATATTTATTATATGGCATATACAGCTAATGAAAATATTGCCATTGCACAAAGTTCATCGCCACTTGGTCCATTTAAGCAACAGCAGCAGGCACCTCTTATTACAGAGGGTAAGCAGATCGATCCATTCGTTTATCGTGATGACGATGGTAAAAAATACCTTTACCATGTTAAGTTGCAAAATGGCAATCGCATTTTCGTCGCCGAGCTGAATAACGATTATGCATCTATCAAATCAGGAACATTAGTGGAAATATTGGATGCCTCACTACCTTGGGAAAACACCGATAATGTTTCTTGGCCAGTCGTTGAAGGTCCAACGGTGATCAAACGGGATAATAAGTATTACCTCTTTTATTCTGCAAATGATTTTCGAAATCCGTATTACGCAGTCGGGTTAGCAGTAGCCGACCGACCTAGCGGGCCTTGGGTTAAATATGGTAATGAGCCACTTTTAAGTGTGAATCACACGTCGTGGCCTGGTACAGGGCACGGGGATGTTTTTCAGAAAAATAATCAATGGTTTTACATATGCCATACCCACAACTCGGCTACTGCAGTGGGTCCACGTCGTACCGCTATCGTTCCATTTGATTGGAATTTAGAAGACGAAAATGGGATCAAAAAGCCTGTGTTTAGGGGAGAAAGTATTCAGTTTCTACAGATTTATCCATGATATTTGACTTTTCCATAGTATTACGTTAGTGATACAAATTGAAATGAATTTGATCGGATATGGTACAATTTACACTATAAAATGGTTAACTTTGGGATAGCAGTCCTTAAATAAACTATTTATGGTAAGGCATTTTTTCAGGGTTTAATTCGTGAAACCATTCTGAAACGGCCATCGGTTACATGCAAAAATCTCTAGCGAGGGTCAGGCGGACTGCTTAACTGAAGCTTATTTCTGCAAGAACACCAAAAATCGAAGCTTTTCGTAAAGAAAAAGCAACTAACCAAATGGACAGAAAAAAATTTATTACCAATACAGTACTATTAGCGGCCTCCATTACAAGTTGGGGAGCATTTGCCCAATCGTATACTGCAAAAGCGGTGCGCGTTGGCGTAATCGGCATCCACGGTATGGGCTGGTCCAATTTGAAAGCTATCCTACGAGATAGTCGGGTGCAGTGTACCGCACTCTGCGACGTAGATAAAGAGGTGCTCGCACAGCGCGTTGCTGAGTTAGCCACTCAAAATATAAACGTAACAACGTATACAGATTATAAAGAGTTGCTAAAAGATGCGAATGTTGATGCCGTAATTATAGGTACACCAGATCACTGGCACTGTTTGCAGATGGTAGATGCTGTACACGCAGGCAAGCACGTGTACGTAGAAAAACCGATTGGAAACTCTATCGTCGAATGCGAAATCATGGTGGCAGCAGCACAATCACGTAACGCTATCGTGCAAGTTGGGCAGTGGCAGCGTAGCCAGCAGCACTTTAAAGACGCAGTCGACTTTGTGCATTCGGGTAAACTAGGGAAGATTCGGCAGGTAAAAGCTTGGTCTTACGTTGGCTGGAAAACACCTATTACGAAAAAGCCTGATGCAATAGCACCATCCTATGTTGATTATGAAAAGTGGCTCGGCCCAGCTGAAAAGAGAGCGTTCAATCCCAATCGTTTCCATTTCGAATTTCGATGGTTTTGGGATTATGCCGGCGGTCTGATGACCGATTGGGGCGTACACATGTTGGACTATGCGTTGCTAGGTATGAAAGTATCAGATCCAGTATCAGTGATTGCGGCAGGAGGTAAGTTTGCCGCGCCAGATGGCGCTTCAGAAACACCCGATACGTTGACGGCAGTGTACGAGTTTGAAGATTTTAATATCCAGTGGGAGCACACAGTGGGTATTAGCGGCGGACCTTACAGTCGTGATCATGGCGTCGCTTTCGTCGGTGATAATGGCACGCTAGTACTCAATCGTGCTGGGTGGGAAGTCATTCCCGAAGGAGATCGTATGCCAGCTGTAGTCTTCCAAAAAGCGGTCGATGATGGCTTAAATAAGCATATGGTGAACTTTGTAGACGCCATCGTACAACAGAAACCGCAAATATTGAATGCTCCAATAGAAGCTGGTGCACATATCGCCATTTTTGCACAACTGGGCAATATTGCGTACCGATCGGGTCAAAAATTGTATTGGGATAAACATAAACGCAAGTTTACAGACAAACAGGCAAACAAATTACTTGCTACTCGTTATCATAATGGGTACAGCCTGCCAAAATAGAAAAGGTTCTTTTAACACTAATTCAATAAACTAGAATTATCAAACAAAAGCTAAAGATGAGTACAAAATTGATGATAGAAAGAAAAGTAAAATCTTGGTGTCAAGTAGCAACCATTGCCGGTGCTGCTTTATTAATTGGCTTGCCGACACAAAGTTTTGCACAAAAACGTGGTTGGACGGATTTATTTGACGGACAAACGCTACAAGGCTGGAAAGCAGTCGGTGGCAAAGCGCCTTACCATGTCGCAAATGGGGAAATTGTCGGAACCATGACCAAAGGTACGCCTAATTCTTTTTTAATCACAGAGCAGGAGTACGGTGACTTTATTCTTGAGTTGGATATTAAGCTAGAAGGAGTGGAAACCAATTCTGGTGTACAAACGCGCAGTCACATCGATATGCAGGCAGATGGCGGTAGAGGTCGTGTATATGGCCGCCAGGTAGAAGTAGATCCTAGCGATCGGGCTTGGACAGGTGGTATTTATGACGAAGCGCGGCGCGGTTGGTTATACCCATTAGATCTGAACGAAAAAGCAAAGTCGGCTTATAAGAGAAATGAATATAATCACTTACGCATCGAAGCTATTGGTGATGAGCTACGCACTTGGGTAAACGGTGTACCCGTTGCCTATGTAGTCGATACGTTGGATCAGAAAGGGTTTATCGGATTACAAGTTCATAGCATCACCGACGATCAGGATGGCAAAAAGGTGTATTTCAAAAATATACGCATACAGACCGAGAACTTGAAACCTTCTTCTTTTGCCAAAGAACAACACATCGTAAACCTTAAGCCGAACCACCTCAGTGCAGCCGAAAAGAAAGCTGGCTGGCATCTATTGTTTGATGGAAACTCCGCCGATCAGTGGCGCAGTGTGCGCGATCAAAACTTCCCTGCACAAGGTTGGAAAGTAGGTGATGGCATTATCAAAGTGCAAAAATCGGATGGCGGTGAATCTACCAATGGTGGCGACATCATTACGCGCGACAAGTATGCCGTTTTTGATCTTTCTTTCGAATTCAAATTGACACCAGGTGCTAACAGTGGTGTAAAATATTTTGTTACGCTCAAGGAGCAAACTGTAGGCTCGGCGATCGGTCTGGAATTCCAAGTGTTGGACGACGCACTGCATCCAGATGCAAAGATGGGACGCGATGGCAACCGTACTTTGGCTTCATTGTATGATCTCATTACTTCCAAACGCGATGACCGTGCTCGTAGACCAGTAGGGCAGTGGAATCGTGGGCGCGTTGTGGTCGACGCAGACAATAACGTAACGCATTACCTAAACGGTGTTAAGATGGTGTCTTACAAACGCGGATCGCAAGAATTCAAGGACCTAGTAGCCAAAAGTAAATACAAAGATTGGGAAAACTTTGGTGAAGCTAAAGAGGGGCATATTCTACTCCAGGATCATGGTGATGAAGTGTCATTCCGCAATATTAAAATTAATAAACGCAAATAAACCCGCACCCTAAAATAAACGAACTATGAATCATTATTTATCGCGCAGGAGCTTTATTTCTCGTACTGCTATGGCTGGCGGCGCTATGTTGCTATCGAATAGCGTTCTAGGTAACGTACAATTAGCCTCGGCTAATGAGCGTGTCAATCTTGCTTGTGTTGGTATTGGTAATCGTGCCGCTGAAATTATCAAAGAGCTTTATAAAACTGGCTTATGTAACGTGGTAGCGCTTTGCGATGTCGACATGGGAGCCAAACAAACGCAGGAAATTCTTCAAATGTTTCCAGATGCTCGTAAGTTTCAGGATTTTAGGCGGATGTTTGACGAAGCCGGAAAAGATTTTGATGCAGTATCGATCGGTACGCCAGATTTTGCACACTTCGCAGTCACCATGCTAGCCATCGATCAAGGTAAGCATGTGTATGTTGAAAAACCTATGGCACAGACATTCAACGAAGTTGAACTGATGATGCAAAAGGCAAAAAAACACCATAATGTCGTTACGCAGATGGGCAACCAAGGGCATTCAGAAGCCAACTATTTCCAATTTAAAGCATGGAAAGAGGCCGGGATCATCAAAGATGTAACGCGTATCGATGCACATATGAATATGCCTCGGCGTTGGCATGGTTGGGATCCAAATATCAAGCGATTTCCAACAGCCGAAGCGATTCCTAGTACTTTAGATTGGGAAATATGGCAAATGCAAACCTTAGGACACGATTATAACAAAGATTTTGTGAACGGACAATGGCGTTGTTGGTTTGATTTTGGTATGGGCGCTTTGGGTGATTGGGGAGCACATATTTTAGATACGGCGCATGAATTTTTGGCGTTAGGTTTGCCAACGCGTGTGGAGGCAGTAATGTTGGATGGACATAATTCCTTCTTCTTTCCGATGTCCTCTACACTAAAATTTAGCTTTCCAAAACGTAAGAATATGCCGAAGCTAGATATCAATTGGTACGATGGTATCGATAATCTTCCACCTATTCCCGAAGGCTATGGCGTATCTGGGCTAGATCCCAATATCCCACCGCCAAGTACAGGAGCGATAGAACCTGCCAAACTGAATCCCGGTAAAATCATCTACGGTAAAGATTTGACTTTCAAAGGTGGATCGCATGGCAGCACGCTCTCAATCATTCCAGAAGACAAAGCGAAGGAAATGGAACGCCGCTTGCCAGAAGTGCAGGCATCTCCATCCAATCACTTTGCCAACTTCTTGAAAGCCTGTAAAGGAGAAGAGAAAACCCGTTCTCCTTTTGATATAGCAGGTCCGCTTAGTCAAGTATTCTGTCTTGGAGTAATCGCGCAAAGGCTTAATACCAAAATGGACTTCGATCCGGTACGGAAGGAAATCACGAACGATCAATTTGCTAATGCTCTGCTAGTTGGTCCGCCGCCTGCAAAAGGTTGGGAACAATTTTATAAAGTATAGCTTCGCATTACAAACAGCTGTCAATCACGGATTATACTATCAAGTAATACATCAGAAAAACATCTATAATGAACAAACTACGCATTTTAGCTTGTGTGGTAGCGGTCGGCTTTGCCTCGGCCAAAGCGCAAGAATGGAAGCCAGCAGGCGATAAGATCATGACCACTTGGGGCGAAAACCTCAATTATAAACAACCGCACCCCGAGTATCCGCGGCCACAGTTAGAAAGAACCGACAATTGGAAAAATCTAAATGGTCTGTGGAAATATGCTATTGTTGAGCAAAACGTATCGGCTGCACCGACGCAATGGGATGGAGATATCTTGGTGCCCTTCGCCGTCGAATCATCCCTTTCTGGCGTAGGTCGTTCACTTAGCAAAGACCAAGCGCTATGGTACAAAAATGAAATAAGCGTGCCCAAAAATTGGCAAAAAGGAAAAACCTTACTGCACTTTGGTGCAGTAGATTGGCGCTGCGATGTCTACATCAATGGTCAGCATATTGGCCAGCACGAAGGCGGATTTGACCCATTCTCTATGGACATCAGTGCAGCATTGAAAAAGGGAGAAAAGCAAGAAGTCGTGATTCGCGTATGGGATCCTACAAGCGATGGGCCACAACCTCGCGGCAAGCAGATTAATAATCCGCATGGCATATGGTATACACCAGTGTCGGGTATCTGGCAAACGGTATGGATCGAATCTGTGCCGAAAACGTACATCGTAGCAACCAAGCAAACGCCGAATGTAGACAAATCAACTTTATCGGTATCGGCGACTATCGAAGCGGCACAATCAGGCGACCAGTTGATTGTCGAAGCATTTGACGGTAGCAATAAAATCGCAGAAGCTACGGCGGCGGCCAACAGTACAATAGATCTGCCCCTACAAAATATCGAACTGTGGAGTCCTGATAAACCCAAACTTTACGATCTACAGGTGAAAGTACTGCGAGGTGGCAAAGTCGTAGATCAGGCAAAAAGTTACTTCGCTATGCGCAAAATCAGTATGAAAGCCGACGATCAAGGCATACAACGTATGTACCTAAATGATAAGTTCGTTTTCCATTACGGTCCACTCGATCAAGGTTGGTGGCCTGACGGTTTGCATACCGCACCATCGGATGAAGCGCTAAAATTCGATATTATTAAAACGAAGGAAATGGGCTTTAATATGATTCGTAAGCATATTAAAGTAGAACCAGCACGATGGTATCGCCATTGTGATAGCTTAGGGATTTTAGTTTGGCAAGATATGCCTAGTGGAGATTTAGGAGGTAATACGTGGGATATGCAGCCCGGAAAAATATCCAATGGAAAGCACGATAAAGACCGTACGCCAGAATCGGAGGCAATCCATCGTAAAGAATGGAAATCCATCATGGATCAGTTACACAACTTTCCAAGTATCGTAATCTGGGTACCATTTAATGAAGCATGGGGACAGTTCAAAACGAAGGAAATGACCGATTGGACGATGACGTATGATCCATCTCGTTTGGTTAATAGTGCGAGTGGTGGCAATTTTGCCTATGTTGGTCATATATTAGATATACACAACTATCCTGATGCCGCCATGCCCGATCCACGGCTGTTTGGAGATCAGTTTATCCTTGCTTTAGGAGAATATGGTGGATTTGGTTTGCCGATCGACGGACACACTTGGCAAGATAAAGATAACTGGGGCTATGTGTCGTTTAAAAATAAAGAAGAACTGAAAGAACGATATCAAAAAGCAATAAACGACCTCTCTAAGTTGATCCCTAAGGGATTGTCGGCAGCGGTATATACGCAGACAACAGATGTGGAGGTAGAAACAAATGGTCTGATGACGTACGACAGAAAGGTAATCAAAATTCCAGAGGATACTCTCGAAAAAATGCACAGCGTTTTATATGTACATTGATTTTGTGTAAGCTTTTTAAAAGTCCCTTAAATGATAATTTAAGGGACTTTTTTTTGTTTTGATACCAAAATGTTAAGCGTCCGCAGATTTAAATTTATTTAGATAGAGGGCTAATTTCTCTTTATCATGATGAAACGAAAAAGATCAACAATTACAAAAGCTAAAATGTTAAAAGGGATAAGTAATATCCTAATAGAAGAAGGTTGCGGTAAGGTCAATGTTGCCTCCGTCAGTGCCTACAGTGGTATAGATCGTAAATTACTTTATTATCATTTCGGAAATTTTTCGAATATGATTGCTCAATTTCTACAGCTGGACGATGTGCAGTTTAAGGAAGCATCGGTAGATCCAGAAGATGATCAAGCGATAGGAAACTTTGTAAAACAACGAATGAATACATTACTTGCTAACCCTTTACTAAGTCAGGTACTCGTTTGGGAGCTTTCTGCAAAAATTCCGGCCTTGCAAGAATATGCTAAACTTCGAAATCAAAATGATCAAAATTTTATTCAAAGAAGAAGTCAAAGCTTAGATGACTCAGAGGTTAAAATAGATCTGGAAGCTATATTTGCTTTATTGGTAGGTGGTGTACAGTATCTTTCTGCATACTCGCACCATAATAAAAAACCATTTTTTGGAATTAATTTTCAAAATGAGCAAGAGCGCCAACATGTATTGGATCTGTTTGATAGAATGTTAAGCGATATAGAGCAAACAGTCGAATTATAAATATACGAATGCTATCAGGTAAAAAGTTCGAATAACGTCTGAACTCCCATGTACGCCATAATCATAGCGATAGCGATTCCAGCGTAAGTGAGCCAGATGGGTTGACGATACTGACCCACAATCGTAGTTTGTTGTGCGGCTATAAGCATTACCGCAAGAGCCAGTGGAAGAATAAACCCATTAAGTGCGCCTGCTACGACCAAGGTCTGTACGGGGTTACCAATGCATGCGTATAAGATACAAGAGATCAGAATAAAGCAGACCGTTACCACTCGTAGATTGGATTGGATAACAGTATGGAAGCTTTTGATAAAGGTAATAGAGGTATAAGCAGAGCCAATAACAGAGGTAATAGCTGCAGCCCACATCACCAGTCCAAATATTTTGTATCCCAATGCGCCCCCGGCCCATCGGAATACCGAAGCAGGTGGATTGTTCGGGTCAATTAGATGACCTGCCGAAACGACACCCAGCGCCGCAATAAATAGCAGAATACGCATTACCGAAGCAATTCCTATAGCACTTATTGCGCCGCGATCTACCGTACGTAGATTATCAACGCCATGTATGCCCTGATCCAATAGCCGATGTGCGCCTGCAAAGGTGATGTAGCCACCTACAGTACCACCGATTATCGTGACAAGTGCCGTAAAACTAAAGTGCTGAGGTGAAACAGTGCGCACTGCTGTTTCGAGTAAGGGTGGGTTGCTCTTAAATGCGATATAAAGCATGAGAAAAATCATCATAACACCGAGGATTTTGACAAAGATGTCCATCGCTCGGCTTGCTTCCTTATATAAAAAAATCCCAATCGCTATGATAGCGCTGCATACGGCTCCCAGGGTAACATCCATGCCAAATAGGACTTGTAAACCTAGGCCGGCACCTGCAAGATTCCCAATGTTAAAAGCCAAACCTCCAAAAGCCACCATAGCAGCCAATCCATACCCGAGACCAGGTAATAATTTATTTGCTATCTCTTGAGCAGGTGATCCGCTTACAGCTACTACACGCCAAATATTCATCTGAGCAACAATATCGACCAAGATAGAAGCAAGGATAATGAATCCGAAACTCGCGCCCAATTGTGAGGTGAATAAAGCGGTTTGTGTTAGAAAACCTGGTCCGATCGCAGAAATCGCCATCAGAAATGCTGCGCTCAACAGCGCTCCCCAATTCGATTTTTTCATGATATAGGTGCGTTAATTTCTATGTTTTCTTTTCGGAGGTGGGTGTTTAGGTCTTCAGCAAATGAAAGCGCATGCTCTCCGTCTCCGTGAATACAAATGGTTTCTATGTCGCGAGGTATCTGTGTGCCATTAATACTGCGGACGGCTTTATGCTTTATCATCAGGATGGATTGCTCCAAGGCTTCTTCTCTATCGCTAATTATGGCCAACGGGTTTTGACGCGAGACCAATGTGCCATCCGATTGATAACGTCGGTCGACAAAACCTTCCTGTACTACTTTAATACCTTGCTCTTTCGCAATATCCACCGTAACACTACCTGCTAAAGCATATAACTTAAGCGATGGATCAAAATCTACGATCGCGCGTACAATAGCCTCCGAAAGAGAGCGATCTTCGGCTACCATATTATAGAGCGCACCATGGAGTTTTACATGTTTTAGAGTACCTTTTGCAACATGAACAAATGCCGCTAATGCGCCTATTTGATAAAGCACTAATTGATAAGCTTCTTTAGGAACAATAGGTAGCGGTTTTCGTCCAAAATTAGCTTTGTCATCTAGTCCTGGATGTGCGCCAATAGCAACGCCTTTGCGTAGCGCTGCAGCCACGGTTATTTCCATGCGCATCGCGTCGCCAGCATGGAACCCACACGCAATGTTGGCCGACGAAACCAAGTTTAGTAAAGCTTCATCTTGTGTATTGGTCTGGCATCCCGGCGTTTCGCCCAAATCGCAGTTTATATCAATGCTGTACTTCATTTGGTGTAGTATCGGAGGTCGATTGCTCTTCTTATTTTTTGAAAATAGTATTGTTCATCAAGATATAAAACTTCAGCCTCTTTGGTCGAAATCTCCTGAAAGTAAATTTGATCACCCGGTTTTAATTGTCCGCAAAGCGGTAGATCAATAGCGGCTACTTGCGCTATACGAGGATATCCGCCCGTGGTTTGGCAATCTGCCATTAGAAGTACCGGCCTTCCATTTCCGGGTATCTGTATCGTGCCTGGTAATACCGCAGTCGAAAGCAATTCTGCTTTATTGATCCGTTGGATATCATGTCCTTCCAAGATGTAACCCATGCGGTTACTATTGCGATCCACTTCAAAGGCCGAAGAAAGAAATTTATGCCAGCTTTCTGTACTAAACCAGTCGGCTTCCGGTCCACGTACTACACGAATGACTGGTATATCTGGCGTCGTCAAATTTCTACCTGATCCGATATACCAAAGCGGAAAGCTGCGATTGCTTTGTTGCAACTGCGTGAAGAAAGACTGATGTTCCGTGGTCCACGCTGTGGCACACAGTATATCGCCATTCTGAAGCAGCCGTCCATTTATACCGCCGATTTTGGCTTGCAAATAAGTGCTCCTGCTTCCCATAGCAATTGGAACATCCCATCCGCCGGTGGTGGCAAGGTAAGTTCTACATCCCATTCCGTCAGGGATTAATTTTAATCGTGTGCCTTTCACCAGTGCCAGTGGGCGATTAGCTGGTAAAGGGATTTTTCCGTTAGCCAACACAGCGCCTTGTCCAGCATACGCTAACAACATATCTGAAAGGATTTCTATTTCAGCCTGTGCATAGGTTAGTTCTATTACAGCGGCTTGGGCTGCATTGCGGAGAGCCTCGTTGGCGATACGAACTGATAAGGTATCCATCGCACCTGCCTTAGGCACACCAAACGACAGATAGTCCAGACGCCCTAGGTCCTGAATAGAACTGAATGGTCCTGCTTTAAGAAGTTTTATTGCCATAACAATCTTGTCGATATGCGTCAAAATGGGAGTGATCCATAGCTTCGAAACGAATTTCTTGACCGCTTCGCAGCAATATAGGTGATGCCTGCTCAGGATCAAAAAGTGGCAGGGGCGTACGCCCAATGAGTTGCCAACCGCCAGGACTCTCTAAAGGGTAGATGCCAGTTTGTGCGCCTGCGATTCCTACTGATCCTGCGGGTACTTTTTGTTGTGGTGTCGTTTTTCGTGGCGTCGCTAAAGATGGGTCGAGTCCACCGAGATATGGAAATCCTGGCAAAAAACCCATCATATAAATAAGATATGTAGTAGATGTGTGGCGTTTGATAATTTCTGATGCGCTAAGCCCTGTATGTGCTGCGACATGCTCTAAATCCGGACCGTACTCACCACCGTAACATACTGGTATGCTGAGAACGTCGGTCATGAATTCCGTTTGTGAAGGTTGCTGCTGCATAAGTATACTGATATGGTCGAATATCCATTCAGCTGTGCTCTGCGCACCTATGTCGTACGCAGATTTTAGAACAAAAGGATCGTACTGTATGCACAGCGTCGTATACGCTGCTACGGTAGTCAGCAAGCCGGGAAAGGGGGCATGCTTTAGCAAATTTTCAACAAATCGTATTTTTGGAGGAATTGCGGGATCTATACGGTCTCCGAAAACGATAGTAACCGCCTTTTCTCCCAATGCATAATATCCAAATAAATCATTCGCGTTAAGAGGTAGGGCATCCATAATGAATTTTACAATAGGGGAAATAGAGAACGATGTGGTTTAACATCGAATCCATCTCGGAGTGTATCAAAGAAAAAATTGTTTTGTCGATTCTCACTTAGTAACGACGAAAGGCGGATTGATCCTTTTGTGGTCATCAATTCGTGATAGCCAAAAAACACATCTCGATTTTGCTGAATTGCACCAATGGATTTTACCGCTGTGATATCTCGGTATATATTCACCGAGTAATTACCCTGTGCGCTGTCTTCAATCCACAAGTCGGAGGTCTGAGGATTGAACCATACTTTTCGTTTACGAATCGCATTCATGTGGTTGGCGAGCAAGAAGATCTGGCAAATGAGATACAGTGCTATAGGCAATAAAATGAGTAAGATCTTGATTTTTAATCCTAGTAGCAAGATGATAAGTAATAGGATGCCGCCCGTACCTACCGTTAGCGCTGTAGAGCGAATTGCCCGTTTGGTGTCTGTCGGATCTGCTTCTATCGAAATATATCCAGGACGGATTTTTTTTATTGAAGCCGTGCCAAAAGAGCGCTTCAAACGGCTGAAGCTGAAGTACAGTAACATGCCAAGAAGGGCGCCTATAAATAAGATCTTTAGCATAGGAGATTAATATTGCTCGGATTCATTCGGGTAGCTTCCAGATTTCACATCGTCGACATATTGCGATGCGGCTTTACTAATATCGCTATATAAATCAAGATATCTGCGCAGAAATTTAGGCTTAAAATCTTTGGTCAAGCCCAGCAGATCGTTCACCACTAACACCTGTCCATCACAGCCATTGCCAGCTCCAATTCCAATAGTTGGGATCCTGAGCAATTGCGACACCTCCTTAGCTAATTGAGCAGGTATTTTCTCCAGTACCACGGCAAAACAGCCTGCTTCCTGAAGAAGTAACGCGTCTGATTTTAGTTTCGCAGCTTCTGCTTCTTCCTTCGCGCGCACCCCAAAGTCACCAAATTGGTAGATAGATTGCGGCGTCAGGCCGAGGTGTCCGCATACAGGAATGCCTGCTTGTACGATCTTTCGAATATTGTCAATCACCTCCACACCGCCTTCCAATTTCAAGGCATGTGCGCCTGATTCTTTCATCATGCGCACAGCCGCGTTGTATGCATCATGTACAGCGCCTTGGTACGTGCCAAAGGGCAAATCGGCTACGACCATAGCGCGTTTTGCGGCACGTGCTACCGACGCCGCGTGATAAATCATCTGATCGAGCGTAATAGGCAAAGTCGTCTCATGGCCTGCAAAAACATTCGCTGCTGAATCACCAATTAGTAAAACATCTAAGCCTGCCTCATCCAGCACACGCGCCATCGAATAATCGTACGCGGTGAGCATACTGATTTTCTCTTGGCGTTGTTTCATACTTTGTAAACTAGATGTAGTGACTCTCTTTATAACGTTGTGGACTGACATGTACTTGATGTGTTTAATGAAATAAATGCATAGCAGATTGGCTATGTGCACTAAGCAAAAGTAGGTATTTTGGGAAGATAATCTAAAAGTCTCTGCTTATTTGTATTTTTGCCACATGATTCAAGCCGACGTACGTCTTTTCAAATTTCCGAAATTTGAAGATCTGATTATCCATGAAGATGAGAATCTGATCGTCATCAATAAGCCACCCTTTGTATCGTCATTAGATCAGCGAGAGGGCGATGAAATCAATATTTTACGATTAGCGAAACGCTATCACGAGGATGCGCAGGTGTGTCATCGTCTAGATAAGGACACGTCGGGTGTATTATTGATTGCCAAAAACCCAGAAACCTATCGTGCCGTATCCATCGAATTTGAAAGACGACGCGTGCGCAAGGTATACCATGCCATTATCGAAGGTACACATACCTTTGACGATTTGTTGGTCGATCTTCCGATCTTAAATCAAGGCAATAAAAATGTATCCATCGATCGGGCAAATGGAAAGCGCGCAGAGACGTTCTTCAAAAGCATACAATACTTCAAGCATTACACATTGGTCGAATGCCGGCCAGTAACAGGTCGTATGCACCAGATTCGTATTCATCTGGCCACGCAGCGCGCTTCGATTGTAGGCGATGCGATGTACAAAGGCAAGCCTGTGTACCTGTCGCAGATCAAAAAGCGAGGTTTTACGCTTTCCAAAAGCCAAGAAGAGCAACCTATCATGAAACGCTTTGCCTTGCATTCCAAATCGGTAGCTTTCGCTATCGACGGTAAGGAATATGCTTTCGAAGCCGATTACCCAAAAGATTTCGCTACTTTGCTAAAGCAGTTGGAGAAATTTGATCTATAAACACGATGACGATGGATAATAAGCCTAGATTTTCTTTAGGAAGTAAGATAGTATACGGTATACTGGTTGTGCTCATTTTGTTGATGTTTTGGCCTGCCAGCCGAGCAGTATTGCAACAGGGACTTATGAAAATTGGTTTATTCAAACCAAAGATCGAAACAAATCCGGCAAGCAATGATGAGCGTGAGCGTACTTCCGATGTGGTTGCTAGCGCTGAAGGTCTTAAACTGATGGATGTTGATGGTCAAATGATTCACACGAAGGATCTCAAAGGGAAAGTCGTGTTTATTAATTTTTGGGCAACTTGGTGTGGTCCCTGTGTGGCCGAAATGCCTTCAATTCAAACCATGATCAAGAACATCGGCGTGCAAGATGATATCAAATTTATGTTGGTAGAGGTAGACGGTGATATGGCTGTTGCGCAGGAGTTCTTGAAGAAGCAAAAGCTGGATTTGCCGATTTTTGTGCCAAGAAGTGCGATTCCTTCTACCTGGATGAGTGGCGCCATTCCTGCTACCGTCGTATTGGACAAACATGGACAGCGCGTATTTACGCATAAAGGAATGGCCGATTATAGTGACCCAGAGTTTGTTGATTATTTAAAAAAATTAGCCGCCGAATAAGTTGTATGACTAGAGAATCTTTGTTTAAAGAAATTGTAAGTAAGAAAAGTTTTCTATGTGTCGGGCTTGATACCGACTTAACCAAGATTCCAGAGCATCTTCTGGGAGAGGAAGATCCTATCTTCGCGTTCAATAAAGAAATCGTGGCGGCTACCGAAGATTTATGCGTCGCTTACAAACCTAATATCGCTTTTTATGAGTGCTACGGCACCAAAGGATGGGAATCACTTCGTAAAACCTGCGAGATACTTCCAAAAAACACACTTCGCATCGCCGATGCTAAGCGCGGCGATATTGGCAATACTTCTAAAATGTATGCGCAAGCTTTCTTCGACTCCAATGTTTCTGGTTTAGATTTTGATGCCATTACCATCGCGCCCTATATGGGAGAAGATAGCGTCACGCCATTTTTGGAATTTGAGAACAAATGGGCAATCGTACTGGCACTAACCTCCAATGCAGGGAGCAAAAATTTCCAAAATTTTTCAGATAAAGCTGGCAAACAGCTGTTTGAAGAAGTAATCGATCAAGTGAATACGTGGGGCAGTACCGATAATATCATGTATGTGGTAGGAGCCACTCGTGGCGAAGCTTTCCTGAACATTCGCGCACATGCACCAGATCATTTTCTATTGGTGCCTGGAGTAGGAGCGCAGGGCGGATCGTTGGAAGAAGTATGTCAATACGGTATGAATGCGCAATGCGGTTTGCTAGTCAATAGTACACGCGCAATCATTTATGCTTCTAGCGGTCGCGATTTTGCGGACAAAGCGCGCGAGGAAGCGATTAAAGTACAAAAACAGATGGAAGCCGAGTTGATTCGCAAAGGAATTATTTAGCGTTAAACTCCATTAAGATGATTTGGCACAGTATTTCGGTATGGTTGCGCATCACCTTAATTGATTCTATGAATAAGAATTTTCTTCTCTTATACCTGCTTGCTGCGTTCGTATTATCAGGATGTAGCTCTATCTACCAACCAAATGTACCTGCTACGCCTATGTTTGCTAATCAAGGAGAAGTATATGCAGCAGCGCACAGCAATATTAAAGGAAATGCCAGTGGCAATCTCGCTGTCGCTGTCGGCAAGCATGTAGCCGTGATGGCTAATGGGTCGTATGTAGATAATTCATCAGGAAATCAGGAATACAAACAATACATGTACGAAGGCGGGCTGGGCTACTTCACCACTTTCGGCAAAAAATCGGATCGTATTTTCGAATTATATGCTGGTTATGGATTGGGCAATGCGCGCGATGCAGATACACGTGCCACAACGACTGGTATGATGCCAACTGAGATTCGGGAGATGGATTTTGAAAAGATTTTTGTGCAAGCCAATATATCACGCAAGCGCGAAAACGTACGATTATTTGGCCGATCCCGAGAATTCAGCTACGGAACAGCCATTCGCGGAAGTTTCATTCGTATGAAAGATTTCTGGATTGATGGGATAACATCGCCTATGGAGGAGAATTTGTTTATCGAGCCTGTCTTCTACACTCGTATGCAGCTCAACAGATCATTCCAACTCCAATACACCAATGGATTTAACATTGGTGTGGTCGATAATAATTATTTGAAAGCGGGCAATGCTGTATTCACCCTGGGATTGATTTATAAGTTTTCGAAGTAGCACGTGCTATTTTATAGATCGGATATCTCCTCATCACGACGCTCCGATAGGCTAACACACAATTTATCAATTCTGTGAACATCCATGTCAATGACCTCAAAGGTTAGGTGTTGGAACGATATTGTATCGCCTTCTTTTGGAATCTGGTCTAATAGTAGAAATACCAAGCCAGCCACCGTAGTAGTGCCTGCGAGATCATTTTGCTCCTTCTCTGAAGGAACGAGATGGAAGAAATGGAAAAAATCATCGATCTGATAACTTCCATCTACTATGTAGGTACCATCTGTGCGCTGGCGAATGTGTTTATGGTCACTCATATCCTCGACCGCAAATCCGCCGACCAAATTGTCCATGATGTCATACATTGTAATGATACCTTGCGGGCTACCATATTCATCTACTACTGCAGCCTGAGTTACCTCTGATTGCCTTAATGATTCTAAGGCAGCATATGCAAAACTATTTTCGTGTACGAAAGGTATTGGCTTCATCAATTCTTCTAAATTCAACACACTGCCAGTGAGGTACGCCTTAAATAGTGCTTTGCTATGTACTACTCCAATGATTTTGTCAAAAGATCCATCGCACACCGGGTATTCGGTATGCTCTGCACTCAAGATAAACTCCCGGTGCTGTTCGAAACTATTATTGATATCGAGATACGTGATCTTGCTGCGGTGCACCATCAAGTTGATAGCTTTCTTATCGCCTAAGCTTAGGATTCGATCTACCAGATCATGCTCAATATGCTCAATGATTCCACTGCTTACTCCTTCATCTACGAGTGCTTTGATTTCCTCTTCGGTAACGGTCTCACGTACGGTGCTGATTTTGAAAATAGCGCTGATGATATCGGTTGATTTATTGAGTAACCATGTAAATGGGCGGATCAATTTATTCAAAACCATCATGGGTTTGGCGATCCACGTAGCGTAGCGCTCGGGATTGGCGTTGCCCATGCGTTTTGGAATCAATTCGCCAACGACCAATGCCAGATACGTAGTCACCAAAACGATCATTGTAATCGCTACTGGTACACTATACGGTGCGAGCCACGTGATCTCTGCTAGACGATTAGCCAGCGCGGTGGCGATGTGACCGCTACTGATCACGCCTATAAGAATACCTATTAAAGTAATGCCAATTTGTATAGTCAGCAGAAAACGATTTGGATTATTTTTTAGTAATAATACAGCGGCGGCGGTACTTCTATTTTTGCGGGCACCGACTTGCAGTCTTGATTTTCGACTGGCTAATATGGCTGTCTCGGATGCCGCTAATATGGCATTCAATAATATTAATAAGAGGATAATACCAACTTCTGTAATCATAGGTTTCTATACCATGTATTTAGTAGGGACAAAGTTTCGTAAAGTTTGTTTGTTTCAAGTTTATAGAAAGCAGTGTATTAGTAAAGTGATTTGTATAGCGATTGGGGAAAGCAACTGTCGAGAAAAATAATGGTCGTGAATTTTTCATTCACGACCTAATGCTTGGTTGTTGAGTACGACTACAATGGGCGAATCCAAATATTACGGAATCGTACCAAATCTCCGTGATCTTGTAAAATGATGGGGCCCGGTCCATGCGCTTTCATCACAGGCATTCCGATATATTCTGTTGTGCCTTCGATTTGTGTGTTATTTTGTACTAAAACACCGTTGTGTAGTACCGTGACGGTAGCTTTTGCGATTAGCATGCCATCTTTATTGAACTGGGGCGCTTTGAAGATGATGTCGTAAGTGTGCCATTTTGATTCATTGGCTCTCACTTCGACCAGTGGTGGACGCTGCTTGTAGATACTTCCTGCCTGCCCATTTACGTAAGTGGGATTATTATCGTTATCCAGCACTTGTATTTCATAAAGTCCTTGTAAGAAAATACCGCTATTCCCGCGCCCTTGACCATTACCTTTCACTACGGCGGGACTTTGCCACTCTACATGCAGTTGAAAGTTTTCGAATTCTTCTTTAGTCTGAATATCTCCGCTACCGGGTTTTACTTCGAGCTGTCCGTCTACGACCGTCCAGTCGGCTTTTGCTTGATTGTTTTTTTGACTAACCCATTGCTGCAACCCGTTGCCGTCAAAAAGGCTGATTGCATCGCTGGGTACGCCGTTTGCTGCCAGTGTTACTACGGGAGGTTTGGGCGTGTAAAATTCTGTATCCTCGGGTTTGAATTGTGTTTGAGCCATAAGTGATGATGTAGCTGCTATCATTAAGATCGTACAGATATAGCGTTTTTTCATGTATTATAGTAGTTTAAATTAGATGAATCATTTGATTTTTTTGTTTTATACTTGCGGGAGTTTGTAGCCATTGTTGTATTTAGCCACTAATAGCTCGTTGGCCGATTTGTCCGTAAAGTTTCTCTTTGATTTATCCCAATACAATTTTTTGCCTGTGCGATAAGCAATATTTCCCATTTGCGAAAAGATGGCAATATTGGCACCAGCTTCTATTGGAGCTTTCAGAATTTTGGGATCATTGCTTCGGATGGCATCTGCGAAGTTGACCATATGTTTTTCCAGTCCATTATCTTTTGATCGTTGCAATGCAATCGCTTGCATTCTGTCTCCTTCTGGAATTACTTCCCAGCCTTCTCGGTTTAGTACCAACGTTCCTTTATTGCCAATAAATGATACTCCGTGATTGCGAGAGTAAGGACCAAGATCAATGCCATTGGCATGTTCCCATTGAATATTAAAATCATCAAATTCAAAAACGGTTGTGAGCGTATCTGGGGTTTCAGCCGCATCATCAGGATAGGCAAACTTTCCGCCAGAAGCCATGATCGATTTTGGATCTGCCGCTTGCATTCCAATTAAAGCATAGTCGAGCATATGCACGCCCCAATCGGTCATCAAACCGCCAGCATAGTCCCAGAACCAGCGAAACTCGAAATGAAAACGATTTGGGTTGAATGGTCGCCGTTTTGCCGGCCCAAGCCATTTATCATAATGGACACCTGTCGGTACCGCTTCATCAGGTTTTACGGGAATGCTTTTCATCCAGCCCTGATAGGCCCAAGCTTTTACTAAACGGATCTTTCCTAATTTACCAGAGTGTACAAAATCGATCGCATCAGCAAAATGCTGCTGACTGCGTTGCCATTGGCCTACTTGTACAATGCTGTTATACTTTTGCGCCGCGGCAACCATGCTTCGCATTCTTTGATAGAATTACCGATTGGTTTTTCCACGTACACATGCTTACCCGCTTTGACAGCATCTACCATTTGCAAGCAGTGCCAGTGATCGGGCGTAGCAATGATGACAGCATCTACCAGATCTCCTTTTAATAGTTCTTGATGGTCAATAATTCTTTTGACTTTGGTGGTTTGCAATTTTTCTACCTCAGCGATTCGCTTATCTAAGATCCGCTCATCAACATCGCAAAGAGCCGTACAGACAACATTAGGAACTTTTAGTAAAGCGGTCAGGTTGGCCCAGCCCATGCCATTTACGCCAATCAATCCAACCTTAATGGTTCGTTGGTTATTGGCAAATAGGCCAGTATTCCACATTGCTCCGGACGCTGCCAACAGGCCGGCATTTCGCAAAAAATCTTTTCTTTTCATAGGTTTATTCTATCATTGCGGAGCGGTGCGCTCCGGTTCACTAATTGTTAGTCCATCTAAGATAGTCAATACTTTACTAATTTTCTATATCACATGCATTTCAAATGTAGTGGTGGAATGGTAATATCACGTCTTGTAAAGTAAAGATTTTGTTGGAATTGCCTGAAAGCAGATTTCAAACTTGCTCGTAGGAGCATTTAGTTTTAGAAATAACAAATATTCCCTATCTTGGATCATCTACATCAACCTATTGAAATGATAACCAATATATTGAAGCAATCGTTAGCAGCGGTTAGTATAATGACAGTGTTTTGCGTTCAAGCACAAGATAAGCATGAGCGATATGTACAACAGTTGGAGGGTACTAGTCTACAATTTTCTATGGAAGCGATTCCTGGTGGAGAATTCGTAATGGGCAGTACGCAATCTGGTGTTGCCGACGAGCAACCAGCGCACCGTGTGCTTATTGCCCCATTTTGGATGGGGACGTTTGAAGTTACGTGGGATCTCTACGAACCATTTGTGTACAAAGATCTTGAAGTGAGGCACAACAA
Organism: Sphingobacterium populi; assembly: GCF_001586775.1. GTDB lineage: Bacteria > Bacteroidota > Bacteroidia > Sphingobacteriales > Sphingobacteriaceae > Sphingobacterium > Sphingobacterium populi. The sequence continues at coordinate 480,167 of NZ_LQXS01000002.1, forward strand.
GCAAGAAAAACTAGATCCTAATGTAGACGCAGTGACTCGCCCAACCAAACCGTATTTGGACATGACGTTTGGAATGGGAAAGCAGGGACATCCAGCGTTGGCCATGACGCATTACAATGCGATACAATTTTGCAAATGGTTGTACGCACGTACGGGCGAATTTTATCGATTACCAACGGAAGCCGAATGGGAATATGCCTGTCGAGCTGGATCTACCACAGTTTATCCGTTTGGAGATGATGAGACAGCATTAGGTGATTATGCCTGGTTTGCACCGAATAGCGGCGGTAAAACGGCTGCGGTTGGAAAAAAGAAACCCAATGCTTGGGGACTTTTTGATATGTTGGGGAACGTGGCCGAATGGACTTATGATCAGTACGATGCTGATTATTACAAACAGTATGCTAACGGAGTAGCCGAAAATCCTGTATTAATACCGACCAAGCTATATCCACATAGTGTACGTGGCGGATCTTTCGAAAGTGCTGCGCAAGAACTGCGATCAGCAGCACGCATGGCATCGGATCCGATATGGAAGCAACTTGATCCACAGATTCCAAAATCCAACTGGTGGTTTCCAGAAGCGCCTTTTGTAGGAATGCGATTGGTGCGACCCGTGACCAAGCCCTCGCATGAGGAAATTATGGCCTATTATGATAAAGCTCCTATCAAAGACTTCTAACTATTATCTATTCTAACAATAAATCTAAAATGATGAATAACTTTAATCGACGTGATTTTATGAAAGCGGGCACGACCTTGGCCGCGAGTACATTTTTAGCATCTTCCAGCCTAGGCCGCATATTCGTGGCAGGGTCAGACGAAATCAAAATTGCCCTCGTTGGCTGCGGTGGACGCGGAACGGGAGCTACATTTGACGCATTTGCTTCTGGTCAGAACATCAAGCTGGTAGCGATGGCTGATGCTTTTCAAGACAACCTTGATTCTACGTACAATACACTTAAAGAAAAATTTGGAGATAAGGTCGATGTACCAGATAGCCGTAAATATGTAGGCTTTGAAGGATACAAAGCAGCAATCAAAGATGCGGATGTGGTATTATTGGCTACGCCTCCCGGATTTCGACCAATGCATTTTGAAGAAGCCGTAAACGCGGGGAAACACGTATTTATGGAAAAACCGGTGGCTGTCGATATTCCAGGTGTGCATCGAGTTTTGGCGGCGGCCAAAGAGGCAAAACGCAAGAAGCTCAACGTCGTTGTAGGCTTACAAAGACGTTATCAAAATAATTATAGAGAAGCGATCCAACGTATTCAAGATGGCGCTATTGGTGATATTCATTCGGGACAGGTTTATTGGAATAGTGGTGGCGTATGGGTAAAACCACGCAAGCCAGAACAGTCAGAAATGGAATATCAAATGCGTAATTGGTACTACTTCAACTGGTTGTGTGGTGATCATATTGTAGAACAACATGTGCACAACATCGATATCGCCAACTGGGTGAAGGGCAAATATCCCGTATCTATACAAGGAACAGGTAGCCGCGCACATCGTACCGACAAGGAGTATGGTGAGATTTACGATAATTTTGCTGTAGAACTTACCTACGATGATGGATCAGTGGTATATAGCCAATGTCGTCATTTTGAAGGTATCTCGAATCGGGTAGACGAAACGTTTCAGGGTTCTAAAGGTCGCGTATATCTTTCGGCTGGCAATCAGGCAGTCTTGTGGGACGCGCGCGGCAATGAAATTTATCGGCACGATCCAAAAGGCAATCCCAATGCCTACCAGCAAGAGCATAAAGAATTATTTGAAGCAATTGCCAACAATGAATATAAGTTTGACAATGCCGAGTATGGTGCATACAGTACATTAACTGGTATTATCGGGCGTTTAGCATGCTATACCGGAAAGGTAATCCGTTGGGATGATGCACTACTTTCTCAGATTGATTTATCGCCAGAAAAGTATGCTTGGGATGCCAATCCAAAAGTGCTGCCAGATAGCAACGGTATTTACACCGTGGCTGTACCAGGCATCAATACTGAATTATACATTTAGTACATGCGACAAGTATTCGCAGCTCTAATACTATGCTTCATGGTCTTTTGCAGTGCAGTAGCACAGCAAAAGACTTTTTTTATGGAAGGTAAGGCACAAGGCACCACATATCAAATTCAATACCTAGCTGAACATGAAATTGTCTTTAAATCTTCGATAGATAGTGTGATGCATACCATTGATCAATCGATGTCGTTGTATCAGCCTCATTCACTCATCAGCATGTTTAATAGACAGTATCATTATGAACTGTTGATCGATACGCATATGCAGAACGTTCTCCGTGAAGCATTTCGCGTGCACGAAAAATCAAAAGGATTATTTGATATCACGGTGAAGCCGCTAGTAGATTTATGGGGTTTTGGATCAGAAGGAATAGATGACTACCCTAAGCAATCGGCGATCGACACTGTATTATCATACGTCGGGATGAACAAAATTTGGCTTCAGGGAGACGTATTGCATAAGCAAGATTCGCGGATCGCCATTGATCTAAATGGTATTGCACAAGGATATACGGTAGATGTGGTTGCGCAATTATTAGACAAATCGGGCATTGAAAGTTATTTGGTAGAAGTAGGAGGAGAAATCCGTACAAAAGGTACCAAAGTAGATGGGAATAACTATGAAGTAGCCATTGAAAGACCTGTTGGCGCGGAATCTTCCACTTTTGTTTTGCAACTTGCAGACCTTGCGGTGACCACATCAGGCAATTACCGTAAGGTAGCAGAATACGAAGGCAAGAAAGTACATCATCATATGAATCCAAGTACCGGATATCCGCTACAAAATAATGTGGTTAGTGCAACTATTATCGCACCTACCGCTATGCAGGCAGATGCATACGACAATGTATTTATGGCATTATCACCGACCGAAGGAATTGCACTAGCCGAGACCCTGCCAGGTATAGAGGTTTATCTTATTTATGAGCAAGGTGGTGCTTACAAAGAAGCTTTTTCCGACGGGTTTATACCATATGTGAAGCCATAGTTTATGATACTAACTTTAGCGTGTTTACAAGTAAGGCCTGAAAGATCACTCTTTCAGGCCTTATTCTTTATCGGATAGTACGACTACTCGTATCCTGGGTTTTGTACCAATTTGGTATTTCGATTGGTTTCGTCGCGGTGGAAACACATGAAATACATTTTATCTTGCCATTGTCTGTTTTCGATACCCGGCTCTAGTTCTACCGGCGTGTACGTATAATTATAATTGTCTGGATTGTACTGGTATGTGCGTACTTGCGCTCCTGGCTTTAGGGTGCCAACTACATTGATTAATCGGATTTTTGAGCCAGTAGTTTGCGGAGCGATCATCCACCGTCGGGTATCAAAGAAGCGATGCTCCTCGAAAGCGAGTTCGATGCGTCGCTCATTGCGGTAGCGACTACGTAATTGATCACCTGCCTCTGTGATGGCTGGCATCCCTGCTCTAAAACGAATCTTGTTGAGCCAATTTTTAGCTTCTGCTTCTTCGCCCAATTCAATACACGCTTCTACATAATTCAATACAGCCTCTGTATATTTCAATACCGGCCAAGGAATATATTGGCGAGTATTTTGATCGACCACAGCAGGATCTGGATCCGTAAATTTACGGAAATAGTAGCCTGTGTACGAGCCATTCCAATCTTCGATAGGGCTATTTCGTGTGTCCAATCCTTGATGTGTAACTACATCGCCAGCCGCGTTATTGATCTGATAACGGCCAGTTTGGATTTGATTTGCTGGATCGCGGCCAGCTACATCAGATGTGCGAGGTTTCCAATCGGCGCCATCGTATAATATGGTGGCGTATAATCGTGGATCTCTATTCTGATACGGGCTAGCCCTGTGTACACTATTCTCCCATGAGAAACGTGTTCCATCAATCATTTCATAATCATCAACAAAATTTTGAATGGGGGTATTTCCTGCCCAGTTGTGGTATCCGTTAGGACCATTATTACGACCTATATAATTTCCTGCTTCATCTTTAAGATCAATGAAGTGGCGGGCAAGTAGCAATTCGGATACGCCATCTGCCGATACCGTTTTGCTACCACCTCCTAATGAGAGTATTTTGTAATGTTCTGTACCTTCTTCCGCGGTGGCTGGCGCTGTCAAATCCATTTGATAGCCCAAATTAGTCATACGTACGACCTCGAATGCCGCATCTTTTGCCTTTTGCCACCGTTCAGTACGGCTACCGCTAGTATATCCTAACAATTGTGGAGCATCGTATCCTGCCATAGTTGTCGCTTTGGAATTGGCAGTTGGGATATCGTGCAAATCGCTGGCGGCGTATAACAATACGCGTGCTTTGAGCGCTAAAGCCGCCACATCAGTAGCTCGGCCGGCAGCACGGCTTCCGCCAGTTAGGAGCTCTGCTGCGCGATCGCAATCATTAACTATAAAGTTGACACATTCTTCGTAGGAGTTTCTCTCTGCCATATAGTCGTCTTCACCGAGCTCGTAGACCCGGTCAATCAGCGGTACACCGCCGTAAAAGCGTAGTAATTGTTGATAATAATAAGCACGCAAAAAATACGCTTGACCGAGTAGGTTATTGGCTCTACCATTATCTGTAAACAAGGGTTCGGTAAGATTTTCAATAGCAATATTACAAGCTCTAATACGGCCATACAGCGGGCCATAGCCGTAGCTATCTTTGATCATGCCTTGATCTGCGGGGTTAGAGCGAGATTCGGTGATTGTATTGATACCTCGACCGGGGTGTGTAAACATCGATTCGTCGGTCAAAGAAGACTGCATTTCTTCGTCGAAACCACCTTGGCCTAATCCATTGTAGATCTCAAAAACAAAGGCTTCTGCTAAAGCAGGGTCGCCCCAGGTCACTTCTTTGGGTACTTCTTCCAATGGTTGCGTACTCACAAAATCATCATTACACGAAATCAATGATTGAGTAAATATGCAGGCAATTATATAAGTGAAAATTGATTTTTTATTGTTCATGATTCAAATTTTAAAAAGTTACGGCTGCGCCAAAATTGATAACTCTTGCTTGTGGATAATATTGGCCGGTCTGCGTAACAGATTCGGGATCGTATGCGGTCATCTTACTGATGGTAAATAAGTTTAGACCATTGGCGTATACCCTAAAGTTGTTCATGCCTATTCTTTTTGTCCACTCTACTGGGAAGTTGTAGCCAATTTCGACGTTTTTCAAGCGTATATAATCGGTGCTTTCTAACCAATAGGTATTGCCGCTCGAGTAGTATTGATCGCTACGGTCCGTAATCCGTGGATGTTCGCTACTAGGATTATCCGGCGTCCATCTATTTTCATAAAATTGTAATAGGTAATTGCCGATGGCGCCAGATTCTTCCGTACTCACAGGAAGCTCCGCACCAGCCGCTCCTTGAAATAGGATCGTCAGATCAAAATTCTTGTATTGCAGCCCTATGTTCATCCCGCCTTGGAAAGTAGGAATATTACTTTTGTCTCGACGTACGCGATCGTCGGGTGTGATTTTGCCATCGCCATCGTAGTCTTTGAATTTCATATCTCCTGGGCGTAGGTTGTTCGTGATTGCGCTATAATCAAGTGTGTTGGCGGCAATTTCTGCTTCATCTCTAAATACGCCATCATGAATATAATACAATCCAGCATTGAGCATTCTTCCGGTGGTGCGTTGCCATTCTGGTGCTCCAGCAGCTTCGTCCCAGAATAGAATTTTATTTTTGGCATATCCACCGTTTACATTGACGTTGTAGCGCAATTCTCCTATACTACCATTGTATCCGATGTTGAGGTCAAAACCTCTATTTTCCATTTTACCAATATTTTCTGCCGGTAGTGTCATACCAGTACTTTGAGGTACAGATGCATTTCGCTGCCACAATATACTGCTACGACGGTTGAGGAACATGTCAAACTCGAAGTTTACCTTGCCATTAAAGAGTTGTCCGTCCAAACCAATATTGTAATTGTTGGCTACTTCCCATGTGATGAAGCTATTTGGTACGCGTGTTTCATACAATGACTTTACTAAATTGCCGTCTACGATGTATGTACCAAATCCATACGTAGAGAAATATTGATACTCCTGTAGTTCGTCGTTGAAGAAGATATTATCATTACCCATTTGACCATAAGATCCGCGTAATTTCAAGGAGTTGACAAAGGAAACATTATCCTTCCAAAAGTTCTCTTCGGAGATACGCCATGCAGCTAGCACACCAGGGAAAAATCCATATCTGCTTGCTTGTGGGAACATGTATGATCCGTCGTACCGCCACAAGAATTCTGCGATATATTTTTCTTGATAATTGTAACCTAAACGGCCGAAGTAATTGAGTCGAGCACGCTCCCAAGCGCCCCCGCCATTGTCTTTCTCGGCATCTCCACCGGCAAACATTTGATCAATAGCGGAAGAGATAAAGTAACGTCTGAAGGCACTAAAATTGTCATTACGAATAGTTTCTCGGTTTACACCAGCCATTAAGTTAAAGCTGTGATTGCCAAAACTGCGGTCATAGTTAGCCATGGCTCCCAAGAGGATATTGAGTTGATCTTCATTTCCTTGGCTCAATGCTGGGTCAGGCCTTGGACCACGTAATCCTGGGATTAATTGTGGAGTTACGCCATCTGCTTCATATTCTCCTTGCCATGTGTATAGATACCATGGAATCTCCCAACGTTTGGTTTGTTGAATGTATTTGTCCGCAGATGCCGTACCGGTAAATTTCAGTCCTTCTACACCTGGCACTTTGATGTCGATCTGGCCATTGGTTTGGAAATAATACCGTTTGCTGCGGTCATAGCCGGTTTGGTCTGTTGTAATCACTACCGGATTTTCACCATGTTCGATGTCAGGTCCTGGAAGTCCATTCGGCCAAAATGCAGGTTGAGTAGGGTTGCCACGCATCAGCATCCGAAAGATAGTGCCCGCGCTTTTTGTCGGAAAATTGCGATCCTCCTGTCTGCCCAGCACGCCAACGCGCACACTAACATAATCATTAATCTCGCCTTCTAAGTTGATACGCATATCGTATTGGCTATAATTGGTGGCCGAGTTCTTATAAAATGCATCTTGTGTTTGGTATCCGACGGAGGTGAGATATCTAAAGTTATCTGACCCGCCGCTTAGTTGTAGATTATGCTGCGCTTGTGGTGTCCAATTTTTTAAGGTGGCGCCATACCAGTCGGTGTTTGGGTGACTCCACGGATTGGAGCCTTCTCGAAACAATTGAAAATCTTGTGGCGAAAAAGGCGCAGTTATCGTGCTCCCATTTGGTCGTTCGAAGAAACCCTGATTACGAAAAGCAGTATTTACAGCAGACCACTCACTTACAGGAAGCTTGAAGATTTCCAGTTCGTTACGCATTTCCGCGTATTGAGCGGCGTCGGCAAGTTGCGGAATATAAGTCGGCTGAGAGAATCCTTGGTTAAACGTGTACGACAAAGATGGTTTTCCTTCTTTACCTTGTTTGGTCGTTACTAAGATCACCCCGTTGGCCGCGCGTGCTCCGTAGATGGCTGCTGCCGCATCTTTAAGGACTGAAATATTGTCGATATCTTGAGGATTCAATCGCTCAAACCCACCTTGTCGCGCCGGTATACCGTCGATTACAATCAATGGCTCTGAGTTTCCAAAAGTATTCGTACCACGAATCCTGATATTGGAGCCGTCGTTACCAGGTTCTGCACTTCCTTGTGTCGCTGTAATACCTGCCATACGGCCTGCTAATGCATTAGATACATTTAATGTTGGCGATTTTACTAATTCAGCACTTTTCACAGTAGCTACCGATCCAGTGATGGTTTCCTTTTTTTGCGTGCCGTAACCGACAACCACGACTTCGTCCAAGTTCGATAAATCGTCTTGTAGCGAAATGGAAAGCGTAGTTCTTTGATTTACGGGCTCTTCCAGCGTTCTGTACCCAACCATTGTAAATACCAGTGTTGCATCAGGAGCAACATTTTCTAAAGAAAAATAGCCCTCGGCATTTGTACTCGTAGCAATCTGAGTACCTTTCACAACGACTGATACACCAGAAAGTGCTTCATTGCCAGACATAGAATTTACGCGCCCTGTAATTGTAGATTGTTGCAGGATGGACAGATTGCTTCCAGCATGCCATAAGGGCACGGAAGACTCTTTGGCCAATGAATCTTTTAGTGGAAAAGCTAAAAGTAACGTCAGCACAGGACAAAAAGTCTTTTTAAAGACTCGATAACGAATGTTCATAGTGTGAGGATGTAGATTTATAGAGTTAGTAGTTTATTAATCAATTAGTGTTTCGAGCTACGATTGAATTCGCAGTTCTGTTTTCATCGGTTGTCATAAACTTAGGGATTGTCATTTAACAATACAACTATCTACGTAAAAAAACTAATCAACTTTTCCTTTGTGGATGAAAAAAATAAATCACATTCTTGTGTGAAATAGGTAGTTGTTCTAGTGGGGTGTATAGTATGTATGCGATGCTTATACATTCTATAAGGCATTAATTATATGTGTTTTATAGAATGTTTTGTCAGGTGTTCCTGCACAAACGTTATTGCGTCAATTGTCTAGCGATTCTATTCAAAATAGGACAAAAGTTAAATTGATGCTTCAGGTGTTATTTTTTTAATGCATTTGATAAAATATATGCACAGAAAGATGTCTGAAATATCGAGTGGTGATATATATGATTTAAATGCTAACTCATCAGTTTTACAAAAAGAAAAATGTCGATCGTTGCTAAAAGATTGCGAGATATAGCAGCCGATGTCAGCATATGGATCGATTAGCGAGGATGTTTAAACATAGTGATCGAATGACCTTTGAATAAAAGGTCACAAATATTTGGCGCGTAAAGAGTTAGATCTTGTAGAATTTGTTATTGCAAGATTGGCATTTAAACCTTTTCAGAGGTAGGAAAAACAGCAGTACCTTGACGGTTGATGATCTTGGTACTCGTATTATGTAATTACTTTGGCCACAGTGCGGGCATTTGTGGGCACGCAGACTTTCTTTATTACTCAAAATAAATAACTAGTGTGTGTTAAAATCTTCGATCTTTTAAAGATTTTAAGTTTAATTTTTTTCTCAAATATAGTAAATAATTCTTTTATTGTCAATTTATTTTCTTATTAATGACAGTTGGTTTTTGTTTGCAAGGTAAATTTTGGTGTCCTCATGATGGATCTTTTTACGGGTAATAGCGTAAACATCTAATTGATTTGTTGCCTAATTTGCCGTAGCGCGCACTATGCTTAAAAGAAGCCTTGCAGTTTTGTGCTGGATCACAGCAAAGCCCGTGAACTGGTACATCCACGGGCTTTGAAGCAATGTTTTATGGACATTATCTTTCCCACCATACCTTAGTATAAAACCCGTCTTCAGCGATGCGATCAACTACCTCGCGATAGTTATCAGGATTGAATCGCTGTACATCATTATGATACATAAACCTGGATGGCATGATACCATCGTTTAACATGAACTCCGTTTTAGGCAGTGCTGGAAATCCTGTACGGCGATGTTCGTACCACTGTTGGTAATCGTTAAAGAACAACGCTAGGTATTTCTGGTCAAGCACGCGCTCCAAGGTGCCATCAAAGGCAGCGGCTGGATTATCGAAGTAATTATCGGGCATCGTACTATTTGGCCATTGTGTCAAGGCAGCTAGTACACCTTTCTCATATGCTTCTCTAGCCTCATCTAATTGTTGGAAATGCAAGGCTACTTCCGCTTTGATGAACTCTACTTCGGCGTAGCTCATGATTACTTGTATAATCGGTGTACCGATCGCATCATAAATCATCAAATTGCCATTAGGCGTACTTGGTGAATAATCAAATTGTGACTCATTTCCAGAGTGTGCGCTTGGTATACCTCTGTATCCGATCGTTTCTTGTTTTCCGTCTACTAGACGGCTGGCTTGCGTCATAAATAGCGGCCTGCGCGGATCTTCCAACTCATTCAACATGTCCACGAAGAAACTAGACATGGCTTCAAAATTGACATAATCTTGTCTTCGTGCCCAAGCATAGTTATAAGGTGCTACACCAGTGATCGTGAGCAATGCGGCTTCTGCATTGGAAGTGAAGATAGGATAGGTCGCTGGGTCGGCCAATATCTCGCGAATACGACTGTAGCTGTCGAAATCAGTACGTTTGGAAGTACGTAACAATAACCGAAGGAGTAGCGAATTATTAAACTTACGCCATTTTCCCTTATCATTATTGTATAAGATGTCGTTGCCATTCATGGTGGCATCGCTACTATAAATCTCATTGGCCTCCTCCAAATCTGCGATCATTTTAGCGTAAATCTCTTCCTGAGTATCAAATTTTGGTTGGCTTATTCCGTCTTCTGCTCGCAGAGCATCAGAAAATGGAACATCGCCAAAGGCATCGGTCAGTATGCCACCAATATAAGCTTGTAGAGTGGCAGCAACAGCATGATATGCCGGTTGGCCAAATGCATCTGCAGCTTCGCGCATTTCTCTTACATTGCGTAGCCAAGTATAGCAAGTATTCCAGGTTCCGTTTCCAGCTCCTGGTGTCAGGTCATAGCGGTGTACACCCAATTGTACACTCGGATTGGGCAATCCGACTTGCATAATCTGCCACGTGAAATCGTAGCTTCGCACGGTAAAATAATTGCTCATGCCATAGATGGTTGGCGTTACCAAACTACCTGGCGTAACTTGCTCGATACGATTGGGGTCAATGTTTAGCTCATCAAAATCATTGGTGCACGATGATTCAGTAAACAAGATGGACGCTCCGAGGAATATATAGATAAGTTTTTTCATCGTTTTTTTGCTGTAATTTATAGTGATAATTGTAGGTTGAAGCCGAAGGTGCGTGGCGTAGGCATTTGGCCCATTTCTACGCCAGGCATGATCACGTCGCCGTTCAATGCTGCTGTTTCTGGATCGTAGATCGGAAATGTAGACCACATTGCCAGATCGCGACCGAATAGCGCTAGATTCACATTTGATACGCGTAGGCGTTTGGCAACAGATTGCGGTAGATTATAAGCAATTCTCAGTTCGCGCAATTTCAAATACGAAGCATCAAAACTGTTTGTTTCTACATTGGCACGACGATAGTAATCTCCGTACCACGTATTGATCGGTGCAGCGGTGGTATTTGGTGAGTATGTGCCATCGTCATTGCGTACTACACCGTCGCCAATGATTGTCATAGTTTCTCTTCCGTAAAGTGTATGCGCCAGTTTACCTTGTTCGGTCATTTTGTGGTGCGTTTGCGAATAGATGAGGCCGCCGTATTGCCCGTCTAATAATATACCCAAACTCCAATTGCAGTAGCGAAACTCATTATTGAAACCACCACGCCAATCGGCGTAGGCATTGCCAATTAATTGCGTTTGTGTTGGCCGCAAGGCAAGTCCAGTTTGTGCATTGTATACCACTTGGCCTGCTTCGTTGCGTACCAATCCAAAACCATATAAATCACCTGTAGTGCCTCCTTCGCGTGCGATGATAGACACAGCACCGGCACCACTTTGGGCTATAATTTGTTCTTGAGTATCCAGATCTTCACTCAAACTGAGAATTTTATTACGATTGCGAGCCCAGTTGACAGTCGCAGTCCAACTAAATTTTTCAGTTACTACTGGACGCCCGCTGAGTAAAACCTCAATCCCACGGTTACGAATCTTACCTCCATTGATAAATGCGCTACTGTATCCTGTGGTTATATCTAATGGAACGCGTAAAACTTGGTTTGTTGACAGATTGTTGTAATAATTTACATCCGCATTGATTCGGTTATTTAACAAAGAGATATCTATTCCGACTTCCCAAGATTTTGATATTTCTGGTTTTAAGTTGGCATTATGCAATACAGATGGCGCATTCGCTGATCCTGCAAACGGTGAAGGTTGAAAATACTTGTTAATACGATATGGATCGGTATCGTTGCCTACCATTGCCCAAGACGCTCTTGCCTTAGCAAAAGATAAGATAGCAGGCAGCTCAAAGATTTCTGAAAGAATGTAGCTAGTACTTATTGAGGGATAGAAATAAGAACGATTCGCTGATGGTAGGGTAGAAGACCAATCGTTGCGACCAGTAATATCCACGAAAACTTTATTGTCCCAACCCAGATTCGCGAATCCATATATGCTATTTACTTGCCCTCCAATGGCGGTTACTTCCGATACGGCGACATCCATAGCATTGCTTAATTTGTAAATGCCAGGCAATGTGAGTCCGCGAGCAATGGCATTGTTGTTCTTGCTATCATACTTCCGGATATTTCCTCCTAGCGAAGCGGATAGCGTAAATCGGTCATCCCAAGAGTCGCGGAAGGTAAGTAATGCATCGGTGTTCGATTCTAAAAAGTTGACATCTTGCTGTTTGTAATATCCCCTAGGAAAGTTTGCCGTGTCAAATGGCCTGCGGCTTTCTCTTTGATCTTGACGCAAGTTGAGACCAGAGCGAAACATTAATTCCCACTTCGGATTGAAGGTATAGATACCTTGCAAGTTTCCGTCGATATTCATACTATTTATACTGTTTGTCATTTCATACAGAATAACATAAGGATTCTCGATGTAGGAGCTATACGGATGTATTTGTTGCAACTGATTTTGCCCACGTTGCCACCTTGGCTCATACACTGCAAGGTCAATATTTGGGTTCTGAAAGATCGTAAAGTAGTTTATAGATTGGTTGTTGTATCCCGTTCCTGGTAGGTTGTCGCTCGTTTTGCTCGTATAGGCAAACTTCGCATTGATTTTGAGTTTGTCGGAGATCTGCGCACTGGTATTGAGCGAGGCTACCAAACGCTCAAATCCGGTATTCTTTAAAATCCAATTGTTTTTCGTGTGTGTCAATGAAGCACGTGCTGAAAAACGATCTGTGGCACCATCAAGTGCGATGCTATTGGTCAATGTACTACCTGTTTGATATAGATCTCTAACATTATTTTTGTACGGTTTCCATGGTAACCGTTCGGTAGATTGAGCTTCCGTTGTTGGATCATACTGAAAGTATGATTGACCATCGAACTTTGGTCCCCAAGCACTTGAGGTGGATCCGGTATTTGGACCATCTTCTGATAAACCATAGGAATAGTAAAGTTCGCCGGCAGCATTTCGATTGTTGTTTCCCTGTCCGTATTCATACTGCATATCTGGCCAGCGTAGAATGTCGTTGATCGCTGAGTTGGAATTTATGGTTATACCTACTTTTCCGTCCCGATTCATGCCTTTCTTGGTGGTGATTATCAAAGCGCCATTGCTTGCGCGGCTACCATACAAGGCAGCTGCGGCAGGTCCTTTTAATACCGTTACCGATTCAATATCATCAGGATTAATATCACCTAAACCATTCCCAAAATCGATTGGAATATCTTTGTCACCCGATGATACTCCGGCACCGTAAGCATCGTTTACTCCTGAAGTTGCACGTCCGGTGCTGTTGATCATTGGGATGCCGTCGATGACGATCAAGGCTTCATTTTTCGATGGATCCAACGAACGATCTCCACGTAGATTTATTCTTGCACTGTTCAGTGGGCCTGAGCCTGCTTGAGTCAGATTTAAGCCAGCGACCTTTCCTTTTAATCCATCGGCCCAGTTGGTTGGCATCGCGTTCGTTAATTCGTCTCCCTTAATGGTGCTTACCGCATATCCTAATTCACGTGCTTCGCGTTTGATGCCTAACGCTGTAACTACGACGGCATCGATGTTGGCAGAGCCGGTCGATAGGCTGATAAGCAAGTCGTTCTGAGCTTGATCTACCCGAATGGTAGCTTTGTCAAATCCAATATTCACAACAGTGAGCTCGCTGCCCGCAGGGACTCGTAGATCAAACCTTCCACGATCATCTGTTTTGCCCAATACTTGATTATTGATCATCATGGTGGCGCCTGCAATAGGTGTTTGATCGTTGCTGCTTCGCACAGTGCCCTTGATGCGGATGTATTCTTGCCACATTGCGGCAGTAGCTTCAGATGCATGACTTGTATGCGCAACACTAAGCGAGATCGCGAGCAATAGTAATGCATAACTGGTTTTTCCGATTTTTCGAAAAAAGACTGGTAGATTGAGATTCATGTCCTTAATTTTTACGCTAATAGTTTTTACACGGTAGTGTTTTGTTTTTCGTGGGCAAAGGTATCTCTACTATATATCGTGTACGTTAGGAGAGTATGACGAATATGTAAAATCATCGATCTCAGAAACTGATGGATTATTCATTAATGGGGATGTTGCACATATTTTGGAAAATTGCGCAAACGATTGCATGCGTTGATTACTTCTATTACTCTATAGATTTTGTCATATTGCAGTACAAAAATGGGGAGACTTTAAACAATAGTTTCCAGCTAACTTTTCCGAAGTAATCATGCAAAATGAAATAGAGCTTATACTGTCTATAGCGAAGCACTTTCGTACAGAAGGGGCTATTGTACAAGCTTATCGCTATGGATCAGGTCATATAAATGATACCTATAGATTAGATACAGCACCTGAAGGCGGTACTTCTTATTTACTGCAGCGAATTAATCGTTTTATTTTTCCGGATGCTCAAAATTTGATGGAAAATGTGGATTTGGTGTGTCGTCATTTGCAAACCAAACTTGCACATTTAGGAAAAAAAGAGGTTCAGCGCAAAACGCTGACTATTATTCCAACGCACACTAACCAACTGTTTTATAAAGACACTAATGGTGAATCTTGGCGTATGTTTTGGTTAATAGAAAATACCCACAGTGTAGATGTGGTGACGACAAAGATGCAAGCTTATGCAGCAGGGATAGCGTTTGGCTCATTTCAGCGCGAACTCGCTGATCTTGATGCAAAAAAATACATGTCGTACTACCACGATTCCACGATATTGAACATCGGCTGGAAAATCTACATAAAGCTTTACGCGCCCACCCCAAGGGGCGCGCGAAAGAGGAGGCGGTAGAAGTACTTCTGCGAGAAATAGCATCGCGTGAGACCGCCATGTGCCAAGATTTTCTACAACGCATTGTCAGTGCATCACCACTCCGCATTATTCACAACGATACGAAATTCAATAATGTGTTGCTTGATCGCGATGATCAGCCGCAATGTGTTATTGACCTAGATACGGTTATGCCCGGATATGTTGCATTTGATTTCGGCGATGCTATCCGCACGATCATTAATCGTGGCAGAGAAGATGAGCGAGATTTAAATAAAGTGAAACTTAATGTACCACTCTACGAAGCTTATGTGAAAGGTTATCTAGAAAAAGCCGGTGCATTTCTTAGCGATGGTGAGATTGAATCGCTGCTATATGGTGTATATTTACTTCCTTTTATGCAAGTTGTTCGTTTTTTAACAGATTACATTGAGTATGATCCTTATTATAAGACTCAGTTTTCGAATCATAATCTGGTACGCGCTCAGGCACAGTTTAAATTGCTCACCGAGTTAGAATCGCAACGTGACAAATTGCGCAGTATTATTCAACACGCTATAACATCATAGACTTTATGCTTTTTGTAAAATTTATTACAGCTCAGATCGGCGATTGGCAAAGCTATCATGACGCTGTGCGCGCTTTTGAGAATGTCGAATGGCAACCTATCGCTAATGCAAATTGGGCAGATCAATTCCCTTATACACCTCAAGTTCGTTTTCAAATAGCTTACAGTGCCGAAGCGCTGTTATTGCATTACGATGTAGCAGAAGAGTTTGTGCGGGCGAATGCGATACGGCACAACGATCCTGTTTATGAAGATAGCTGCGTGGAATGCTTTGTTTCCTTTGACGGTGGAAAATCGTATTTCAATATTGAGTTCAATCTGCTTGGAACAGGTTTGATCGGTAAACGGAATTGCGATGGATCGGATAAAGTACGGATGGAAATTGACGACGTAAATCGTATCAGTACATTCACTCAGGTAAGGCATTTCGCAGGAAGAAGAGATTGGCAAATGATTTTAGCAATCCCCTTCGATGTATTGGGGCAGGACGGAAGCGCGCTATCACGAACATCTGCTCAGGCCAACTTTTATAAGTGCGGGGATCACTTGCCAAAGCCACATTATATGTCTTGGAAACCAATTCGGAGTGCGAATCCGAATTTTCATGCTGTTTCGTTTTTTGGAGAAATAACTTTCTTATAATGTTAATTCTTGTTCAAGGAGAATGAGCCAGTAGTGCCATATGCGGTAATGACAATACCAACAACTATAAAAAACAGACCAACAATTTGTAACCAAGAAAGTGATTGCCTGAAATAAAGCGCCATACCAAACTGCACTGTTACAAAAGTGCCGCCAGCGCACAGTGCGATCACAATGGGCTGTGGGAAATGACGAAAAAGCTGTATTAAAAACCAGCTTGCCGTAAGCAGAATTGCATTACCCGCGATAAGAGCATGCCAGTGGTATTTAGGATACAATCCACCATACTTAAATAACACACTCGATACTAACTGACAAGCCCAGAAGGCAATAAAATATAGCGCATTCATACAACAATATTTAGTGCGACAAATCTAAAATATTTTTGGAGATATATACTATTCCGAAAAATTGCCTATTGTAATTCTATTCTTTCTTTATTAAATTACAGCAAAAGGATTATAACCCTATGCACAACGAGCGATTTTTAAATTACCTGACCTACGAGCGGAGGTTTTCCAAACATACCGCAGTAGCTTACAAGCTAGAGTTAGAACGGTTTGAAAGTTTTTTGGAAGAACAAAAAATGCCCGTTCATCAGGTTGATTATCGTACGTTACGCTATTATATCAGTTTACAAACAGAATTGGGTAAGGCATCATCTTCGGTAAATAGAACTATTTCAGTGGTGAAGTCCTTCTTCAAATTTTTGGTCCGAGAAGGAGTGCTATCGCAGAATCCAGCTTCGGCGCTAAAATCGTTACGTACTCCGAAGAAATTACCAACTATAGTAGATAAAGAAAAGCTAGTTAGCCTACTCGATCAAGAAGATCATGATGAGCTGACGTTTCGACAGAGGCGCGATCTTTTGGTGATGGAATTGCTTTTTGGAACAGGTATTCGCTTAGCAGAATTACTCACCATCACGACGCGGATATTGATAGCTACAGCAGACAGATCCGTATTATTGGAAAACGAAATAAGGAAAGATTAATTCCAATACATGATATGCTTTATGATCAGATTGTTAGCTATCAAGCGGAAAAGAAATCTGTTATTCTGCAAAACATGTCAACCCATCTGATCGTTACTAATAAAGGAAAGCCTGCCTATGCATCTATGATTTATCAGATCGTAAAAAAGTATCTGACCACGATCACATCGCAGAGCAAAAGAAGCCCGCACGTGCTTCGGCACAGCTTCGCAACATCGTTATTGGATAATGGTGCTGATCTAAATGCAATAAAGGAAATATTAGGTCATGCGGGATTAGTGACTACACAAGTGTACACGCACAATTCGGCAGAACGTCTAAAGTTAATTTATAAACAAGCCCATCCAAAGGCTTAAAAAAAGGAGGAAAAATGAATATTACTGTACAATGCATTAAATTTGATGCAGATCCGAAGTTAGTTGAGTTCATTAACAAAAAAGCAGAAAAGTTGAACCAGTTTCTGGACAACATTATTGATGGGCTATGCAATTTACGGGTAGAAAGTGTTGGCGGCGAAGCCGACAAATTTGTAGAATTCAAATTTAACATTCCTGGAAATCAGCTGTTTGCTAAGGCGCAAGCCAAGAGCTTTGAAGAAGCGGTTGATTTAGCATTGGAGTCCATACGACGACAGATTAATAAGCATAAGACCAAGACGCGTACAAATGCCAGCAACCACAAAGAGGTGATCAATCAGGCCGATGAATTCTAAAGGTCGGCTATGCGATAAGCATTTAGATTTTTTTAATATTAAGCAAAGAAGGAGGCAATAATGCCTCCTTTTTTGCTTAATATCCTTTCGAAAATATATTACTACTCATCAGTATATTGATCCACAAAATAACACATACATTCTTTCCTAAGTACTCAACATACAATGCGCAGAACAAAATTTACTTTTTTTCGATTATTGCATATGAAACAGCGCTAAAGAAAGAAGCAATCAAGCCTACTTGAGGTTGATTGCTTCTCTTTATATCAAGCTAGTGAAACTAGTCTTCTTGAATATCATCCATTGCCTCATTTGGGTCTTCCGTGTCCGGAAGATCTTCTGGCATGCGCTCCTCTTTGTCCGGAGTTTCAATATTTTCATCCTCTTTGCTAGGTTTATTAACTTCTTCCTTTTTGTCCGGATTAGGTTGTTGCTCTGGATCTTTATTGTCACGAATTCGCTGATCTTCTTTCGGATCTACTTCCGATCTATAGTTAATAGGCCTGTTATTATTCATTGCCCATGTCTGAATACCCGGCGTAGGATGGTGCAATGGATTAGTATAACAAAGAATCGCTCCGATAATAATGGTTGAGCTTTGGTAAAGTTGGTTCGTTTCGTGTTTTTTTGTCGTCATGTCAGTACTAATTTTAGAAATGCAGCGCTAATAATGGAACAGTAGAGTCATGAAAAAGTTTATAAATTGTGGCGCATATTTTAGTTTTGGTCACTTTAGAGATAATCTTCAATAGGTTGCGTATACAATATAAAGTTAAAAAATCATTGTTACCAAAAATTTAAGAAATTATAAATCATTCTGCATCGTTGGGGTTTCATTATTTCGTGCTATTATACCTTTTGCGTCCACCTCTGCGGCCTATTAATCTGTGTTTTTTAAGATTCCAATGGTATGCTATGCACTGGGCTCATTGCTAACTCTTATCATTGATTCATTGATTCAGGAAAATTATCATTATTGTTACATAGTATTTAAGTTGTGTTATAATGTTATAAGGCGAACAATAGTAGGTACTTATAACAAATATTATGGTTCGAATAGCGTCGTAAAATATCATTCATGTGGCACTATGCACTGAGAGCCTTAAAATGTCTGATCTGTAAAAAGTGAAATAAAATTTAATTATAAAATTCTCTAATTACTGAAATTATTAAAATTTATTATTATTATTGTACATAATAATATGGATACCCAATCCCCCCGGGTAACAAGTAGTTAGGTACTAACCCCCTGAATTCTGGTAGAGAAAGGGGGTTTTTTTATGTTTTATTATTTTGTTTTAGAACTCGTTTATCCTTTAATACCTATTTGTACGACGGTTCAAGATATTAATTACAATTTGCAAGAGATTCAGGAACAACAATATCACTATGATACATTGTTTTTTTATTCATAAAATGAACCTAGAAGGAGGGCATAAAAAAACGCATCAGCTAATTACCAATGCGTTTTTAAGGAATAATCACGTGGGAAATACTGGGTTCGAACCAGTGACCCCTACCTTGTCGAGGTAGTGCTCTAAACCAGCTGAGCTAATTTCCCAAAAAAATGCTTTAATTGAAGTGATTAGATATCACTTTTAGAGGTGGTGCCAGCTGGATTCGAACCAGCGACACAAGGATTTTCAGTCCTTTGCTCTACCAACTGAGCTATGGCACCATAAGTTTTTATTTTTAATCTGTTACTTTCAGATGTTGCGCTATCAGCATTTGCTGCTGACAACGTTACAAAGGTATAAAAGTGCCGATAAATTGCAAATGCTTCGCACACAATTATTCGTAATAGGCATCTAATCACCACGATAAATTTGCGTCAAAGCTTGAGTCGAGCAGCGGACGGACCTACTTGTTGATAGAAGTGGAAATATTTGAGAATTTCATTAAATTGCAAATAGCGATTTAGTCTTTTAAATATGCTTCCCTGTACAACGTAAAACCAAAGCCATGATGTTAGATTATTTAAATAGCGCAAAAAATCAATTTGCCTATTACAAAAAATTGGGCAACGCTACTTTTGATCAGCTTACCGATGATCAGCTTTTTGAGAAAAATAATAACGAAACCAATAGCATTGCCAATATCGTTATGCATCTGTCTGGAAATATGCTGTCGCGTTGGACTGATTTTTTAACTACTTCACTGTCGATTCCCAAAGGAAAGTCTGCTGATTATAATATAAGCATGCTGTCCAACTCTAAAAAGTAGTTTTAAGGATAAACCGTTTTAAACATTAATTCCAATACGAGATTTTTGATACATGAAAATAATAAGAATAGAGCAGTCACAATGTGAATTGGTAGTAAAGTTGTTTAACGATTACCGTATTTTTTACAAACAACCATCCGACATAGATTTAGCGCGTGCGTTTTTACAACAGCGTTTGAAAAATAATGAGTCAGTAGTCTTTGCAGCTATAGATTCTGATGTGGCTATTGGGTTTACTCAATTGTACCCCAAGTTTTCATCGATGCGAGCAATTCGAGATTGGGTGCTCAACGATCTTTTTGTCGATCCAAAATTTCGTAAAAAAGGAATCGGCGAAAAGCTGATCCAGGAAGCCATCGCTTTTGCCAGATTGGACGGTGCTACCTTTGTAGATCTTTCTACTGCTGTAGATAATTATACCGCGCAAAGTCTGTATGAACGGATCGGTTTTATCAGAAAAGGCAATGACTCCGAATTTTATGCATATCGAAAAAAGCTTTCCAAAGCGGAATAATTATGGATAGCATGTCTAAGTTTAACAAGCAGGATATCCTGTTAAAGAACGGGAAGATGGTAACTATTCGAGAGGCCGAAACGCCGGACGCCGAGCATATATTACAAGCCATTCGCACCTATTTGCCTCAGAGCAATTTTGTTCCAAAACTTGAAGAAGAACTAACCATGACGAATCAACAAGCGCGCGAATGGATTACGTGCTTTGCAGCGCAAGAGAATTCGCTACTCCTGATCGCTGAACACAATGGAAAAATCGTGGCAAACATCGACTTGACGGGAAGTAGTAGAAAAATTATGGCGCACACAGCTATGATCGGCATGGGTATGATCGAAGATTGGCGCAACACGGGTTTAGGCACCACATCACTTCGTGCTGTTGTTCTATGGGCACAGCAATCGCCTATATTAGAATTACTTTGGTTGCAAGTTTATACCAAAAATGAAATTGCACTAGCTCTATATCGTAAAATGGGTTTTATTGATGGTGGATTAATCAGGGATTTCTTCAAAAAAGATGGGGAATATTTTGATAACCTGACGATGACTATGTCGGTGAAATAATGATATACACCACTATTATTGATGAAAACTGACTAGTTCAGAAACTGGTATTTCTTAGGCTGTTGCGATTATGATTCTTTATTACGGCGATGATGATCATTATAGCGTTTTTCGCACCAATTTCTGCATGCAATCTAAGAAGCCAAAGAAGTAAAGTGCTTTCTGTCGGAGCTGACTTTAGCTGTCGTTGTGCAATCTCGTATTTGCTTTGATGTTACAAAAAACTAATATGTCCTAAGTCAATCAATATACGTGCGTAAAAAAAAGGGAAGGTTTGCAGTGGAAAATTTTTGTGGTGCCAGCTGGATTCGAACCAGCGACACAAGGATTTTCAGTCCTTTGCTCTACCAACTGAGCTATGGCACCTTTTGCGACAATATTCTTGTTGTTTGTTGCGTTGCAAATGTAGCTCCTTTTTTCTAAAATAGAAACATTTTTAGTAAATATTTTCTGCTAAGTAAGCAAATGCTTGATTTGTATGCAGATAATTTTTGACAACAAATAAACAAGGGAAAAGATTATTAAGGGTATCTTTGTCCCTCCATTGAAATGCTATGAGTAAAAGAGGAAGAGTATTGGTAGCTATGAGTGGCGGAGTGGATAGTTCCGTCGCTGCGGTAATGCTCCATGAACAAGGATATGAGGTCATCGGAATCACGATGAAAACCTGGGACTACGCTGCTTCAGGCGGTTCGTCAAAGGAAACGGGCTGTTGTAGTCTAGATAGTATTAATGCGCCCGCTCGCTGGCGGTGAGTTATGGTTTTCCACATTATATATTGGATATTAGAGGTGAGTTTGGCGACTTTGTGATCGACAATTTTGTGGATGAATACATTGCCGGCCGTACACCCAACCCTTGCGTGTTGTGTAATACACACATCAAGTGGGAGGCTCTAATGAAACGCGCCAATATGTTGGATTGCGAGTTTATCGCTACGGGTCATTATGCCAACATCCGATTGCACAACAACAATCGCTATGTGATCTCCAAAGGGCGCGACGAGAATAAAGACCAGTCTTACGTGCTTTGGGGCGTTACGCAAGAGAACTTAGCGCGTACACAATTTCCGTTAGGAAGTTTCACAAAAGCGGAGATTCGCCAGATGGCGCTGGATATGGGACAAAAAGAACTAGCTGCTAAGTCAGAGAGTTATGAGATTTGTTTTGTACCAGAGAATGATTATCGTGCGTTTTTAAGGCATAAAAAGCCAACCTTAGATCAGGAAATTGGTCCTGGAAACTTCTTGCTATCTGATGGTACTGTCGTTGGTCAACACATCGGCTATCCGTACTTCACGATCGGGCAACGCAAAGGATTAGGCATTGCTTTAGGTAAGCCGATGTTTGTGTTAGAGATCTTGCCAGAAAGCAATTCTGTGGTATTGGGCGAAGAGCATGAGTTAGAAAAATCACAAGCTTTCGTACGCGACGTGAACTTGGTGAAATACGCTTCTTTGGATCAGCCTATGGAAGCGGTGACCAAGATTCGCTACAAAGATTCGGGCATGTTGTCCACCATCACGCAGCAAGGCACTACGATGCAGGTAGATTTTATGCATAAAGTGAAAGGTATTGCACCCGGGCAGTCAGCCGTATTCTATGAAGGCGATGACTTGTTGGGTGGCGGCTTCTTGATGAAATAATGATGAATAAAGAACTTTAGCGGCTTAACTATAATAGAAACGTCCTTTGCTACAATAGCAAAGGACGTTTTTGTTTTGCTGTAGGCGATCCGTTAAGATTCCAGATCTTTTAACCGAATGCTCACCGCATTTTTATGTGCTTGCAAACCTTCCAGCTCAGCTAGAATTTCCACTGTGGAGCCAATTTGGCGTAAGCATCTTGAGATAATTGCTGAAACGTAATCTTCTTTACAAAAGAATCTACCGAAACACCAGAATAAGATCGCGCGTAGCCCGATGTTGGTAAGGTGTGGTTGGTGCCAGAGGCATAATCGCCCACACTTTCTGGTGTGAGATGGCCCAAAAATACGGATCCCGCATTTTGCACGCCGTATACTAAGCGTTTCCAATCATCCGATTGGATAATCAGATGTTCTGGTGCATACTTGTTGGAAAATGCTAAAGCAGTAGTAATATCTGTGGTGCAAATAGCGTAAGAGTTTTCTATGGCTTTTTGCGCAATGGCAGCACGTGGAAGCTCTCCCAACTGCTGCTGCAAAGCTTGATTTACCGCTTCAATCAACGTGGAGCTGGTCGAAACAAGCACCGCTTGACTATCGGCGCCATGCTCGGCTTGTGCCAGCAAATCCGCCGCAATATAATCGGCATTGGCCGATTCATCTGCAATCACCAACACTTCCGAAGGTCCGGCCGGCATATCAATGCTGACCTGCGTGCGGCTTTGAATCAGCGATTTTGCCTTGGTGACGAACTGATTGCCCGGCCCGAAAATCTTATCAACACGCGGAACGCTTTCCGTTCCGTAAGCCATTGCGGCTACGGCTTGTGCACCGCCTGTAAGATAAATTCTTTTAATCTGCAATAGCTTTAAGCAATAGGCGATAAAACCATTTACTTTGCCATCTTTTTGTGGTGGCGAACACACCACAATTTCTTTACATCCTGCAATACGCGCCGGCACGCCCAACATTAATAAAGTTGAAGGCAATACCGCAGATCCGCCAGGAATGTACAAGCCAACTTTCTCAATTGGTCGCACTTCGCGCCAGCAGGTCACGCCCGGCATCGTCTCGACCGTGCGCTCTTTCTTAAGCTGCGTCGCGTGGAATTTATGAATATTTTGAAAGGCAATCTCCAGCGCCCTTTGTTGCTGTCGAGAAATGGTAGCTGCCAAAGCTTCGATTTCTGCCTCATCCAAATACAAAGCATCCAATGAGATTTGATCGTATTTTAGTGCGAGCTGCCGCAACGCATCGTCGCCGTTTTGCTCGACTTGCGTAATGATCTGCTCCACCGTATCCTGAATGGCGTTGTTTGGATCCGTATTCCGCAACGTTAGGCGGTCAATATCTTCTGCCGATAGCTGTTCGTATTGATACGTCTTTAACATGCTTATAATATGATTTTTTCAATCGGCATCACCACGATTCCTTGTGCTCCAGCTGATTTTAGCGTATTGATTTTGCCCCAAAAATCTTCTTCAGGAATCACCGTATGTACTGCTACCCAACCTTCTTCTGCCAAAGGCACGATTGTGGGCGATTTTACACCTTTCAGTAATTCTGTTATTTGCGGAAGATTGGTTTTCTCAACGTTGAGAACCACATATTTTGTTTCTTTAGCGCGCAATACCGATTGAATGCGTTGTAGTAATTCGCACAGAATAGGATTCTCTGCTAAACCTGCCCGCCCGATCAAAATTGCTTCGGAGGTGCTTACATCTGCAAAGGGCTTCAAGCCATTATTCTTCAACGTGCCGCCGGTAGATACGATGTCGCAAATCGCTTCACTCAATCCCAAACCTGGTGCGATCTCGACCGAACCCGAAATCGGGTGTATCTCTGCCGAAATTTGTTTTTCTTTTAAAAATTTTCCGAGAATGTTAGGGTAGGAGGTGGCTATAGATTTGCCGTCGAGGTCTTTGATATCATTATAATTGGTGTCTTTGGGTACTGCTAACTTTAGCGTACATTTTCCAAAGCCCAAGCGCTGCAAATAGTCAACATTGGCTAATGATTCATCAATCACGTTTTCGCCTACAATTCCCAAATCGGCTATTCCTTGCTCGACGTAATCAGGAATATCATCGTCGCGCAAAAAGAGAATTTCTAAATTGAAGTTGGAAACAATCGTGATAAGCGAACTTTTATAGTTTTCGAAATCTAGTCCACAATTTTTAAGTAACTGTACTGATTTCTCATTCAGTCTACCCGACTTTTGGATAGCAATCTTTAGATTTTTCAAAATATCTTTTAATTATTTGTTGAAGGATACTAATTATTATTCGAACATCCATGGGATGGAATGCTTCACGTAGAAACACATACATTTATCTATCGCCACAATGGCGATGATGGACATGTACGTGATGTGTGATGAATAAAATCATATGTATTAATTCACTGGTAAATATAGGATTTAGCGATCGTAAATCCAAAAAATGTCTGTAGCCAAGTCAAAAAAATCGGTGGATGATGCAGTGCAATTTAAGGATTCTGCTCGCCAGATTATGGTCAATAGTCATTTAAAATGTGTAATTTGTAATTTCTATTATTCACGGATATATGCCTTCGATCAATGGCGTAATGACAGATGATATATGCAACAATCACAACCAACTTTGAAAGCGACCTGTTTTGGAGAAATCCTTTGGGACCTCTTTCCCGGAAAAGATAAAACTGCTGGCGGAGCGCCGTTTAACGTCGGCTACCATTTGCAGCAAATGGGAATAAACGTACATATGATCTCAGCAGTAGGACAGGACGACTTGGGCGATGCGTTATTGCAAAAGCTAAATCATTGGACTATTTCGGCTGCTGGAATACAGAAAAATGCAAACTATGCAACAAGTACAGTAGTAGCCACGATTGACGAAGACAATGAAGCACATTACGAAATTAAGGAAAGTGTAGCTTGGGACTATATCCAATTAAGGGAGACTGATCTGCAACAGGTGCAGCATTCGTCCACCTTCGTATTTGGATCTTTGGCCGCGCGCCATTCCGTATCTCGCAACACGCTATTTGCACTGTTGGAAGAGAGTCGATATCGGGTTTTCGATGTGAATCTGAGGCCACCATTTATCGATCAGGAGTTGCTGATAGCACTGCTTAAAAAATCACATTTAGCAAAATTTAATGCGCCGGAGCTGCAATTGGTGCTTTCTTATTTAGGTAAAAACTACAACAAACCAAAAGACGGCGTCTTCTTCCTGCAAGATTATTTTGATGTCCCTCAAGTCATCCTTTCGCAAGGAGCATCAGGCGCTACTTATTACGAAGGAGATACAGTGTATAGTCTGCCCGCTGCAAAGGTTACTGTGCAAGATACTGTTGGTAGTGGAGATTCTTTTTTGGCGGGTTTCCTCTCTGCGCATCTTTCGGGCATGCATCCCGAGGCAACACTCGAACAAGCGATTTGCCTCAGCGGATTCGTTACCTCGCAGTCGGGTGCTACTCCAAATTATACCCAACATGATATTGAGCAGATGAAAACGAAGTATCGGGCTCAGGTTTAAAATTTGCGGTCTTTATAATAATAGTCCTTATCGGCTTCGGTAATGGTCTTGATCACACGACAAGGGTTTCCAGCAGCAACAACATTGGCAGGGACCGATTTCGTCACGACAGATCCAGATCCGATGACGGTATTTTCGCCAATCGTGACGCCAGCATTTATTACCGTATTGCCGCCGATCCAACAAGAATCTCCGATGTAGATTGGCAACGCATATTCCCATCCTGCAGCGCGGGGCTCAGCATGAATGGGGTGCCCTGCCGTGAACAAAGAAACGTTCGGGCCGAATAGTACATTTTTACCAATGCTGACCAAAGCACAATCCAGTATGGTCAAGTTGAAGTTAGCATAGAAATTTTCGCCGATCTCGATATTATAACCATAATCGCAGCGAAAGGGAGGTTCAATCCAAAATGCTTTACCCGTCTTACCAAAAAGATCTTTAATAATCCGCGCACGATCTTTTATGCGATTGGGAAGCAAGCTATTGTATTCCATTAGTACTTCTTTCGCTTTTTGGCGTTCGTCAAATAGCTCGCGGCCATCTGCGCGGTAAGGTTCGCCGGCAATCATCTTTTCTTTTGCAGTTTTCATAAGTACGTAAAGCAATAGTAAGTTCTAATATACCAATTTGCGTAGTATTTCTTACGAAAGTTGCCATTTGCTGCACGAACTGGTACATTTGGTCGTACAACAACTATTAAAGAATATTTATGAGTATACATACGCTTGAGCCTACTGCGATCTGGTCTCATTTTGCGGCTATCAACGCGATTCCTCGTGCATCCAAGAAAGAGGAAGCTATCATCGAATTCATGCTTTCCTTCGGCAAATCATTGCAGCTATCGGCAGAGCGCGATGAGATTGGAAATGTATTAATACGCAAAGCAGCTACCGCCGGTTACGAATCCAAAAAAACAGTGGTATTGCAAGCGCATCTGGATATGGTGCATCAAAAAAATGCTACTACAGATTTTGATTTTGCAACATCGGGGATCAACATGTTTGTGGATGGTGATTGGGTAAGAGCAAAAGGCACTACCTTGGGCGCAGATAACGGACTTGGAGTTGCGGCGATTATGGGCATTCTGTCCTCTACTGATATTCCACATCCAGAGATTGAAGCGCTGTTTACGATCGATGAAGAAACTGGAATGACTGGAGCCAAAGCACTGACTCCGGGTTGGCTAACAGGAAAGTATTTGCTAAATCTTGATACCGAAGAAGATCATGAAATCACGATTGGCTGTGCCGGTGGCGTCGATGTGACGGCTACTGGAGCATTGAGTGTAGAGTCGACCGAAGAATATCAAACGCTTGTCGAAATCTCAGTAAGTGGTTTGCAAGGAGGCCACTCTGGTATGGATATCAACAAAGGGTTGGCTAATGCCAATAAAGTGCTGATGCGTGTCTTGGATACGCTTATCCGCGAAGCAGATGTTCGTCTGTACGCTGTAGAAGGCGGGGGATTACGCAATGCTATTCCGCGTGAAGCAAAAGCAACGTTGGCTTGTCGTTCAGTGGATGCTGTGGCCGTTCACGATCTTGTAAAAAGGCTTGGACAAGTGATTGCAAAAGATTATGCGCACACCGAACCGAATTTAGTGCTCAGCACGACGCAGACAGATATACAGGAGGAATTGTCGGTACTTACTTCGAATTCACAACAAGAATTTGTGGCAGCTTGCAATGCGGCGCATCATGGTGTGTTCCGCATGAGTCCTGTTTTCCCGGATTTGGTAGAAACATCGAATAATGTCGCACGCATTGTACTAAAACAGGGCAAATATACAGTCCTCTGTTTGACGAGGTCAGCGATACAGTCATCAAAGGATTATCTGGCGATGATGTTACGGTCTACTTTTGAATTAATAGGTGCCGAGGTAGCATTTTCAGGAGATTACCCAGGTTGGGAACCCGAGCCTGATGGCGAGCTGGTACAGCTCACCGCCGATATTTACAAACGTTTATTTGGAGAAGATCCTTTGGTCTGTGCCGGACATGGTGGCTTAGAATGTGGTTTGATAGGTGAGGCGTATCCAGACTTAAAAATGGTATCCATTGGTCCAACGATCCGTGGCGCCCACTCTCCAGATGAGCGTGCTTCCATACCATCGGTCGCCAAATTCTGGACGTTCTTTCTAGAACTGCTCAAAAACACGCCATAGTAAAAATCGTTCAGTAGATTACTAAAAACAAAAAAAGCCGAAAACTCTAAGTTTTCCGGCTTTTTTTATTTTTAGTGCTTTATTTGTGCTCAATGACAAATTCCGATTTGTCTGTACGCACTTTTTTAAGATTGACCAACCAATCATTAGCCTCATCTCGGTAGCCCAATGCCAGGATTGTTACCGATTTTAAACCTTTCTCACCAAGACCCAAAATTTCGTCCAACTGTGCATTGACGAATCCTTCCATAGGTGTGGCGTCTACCTGAAGCTCAGCTGCGGCGGCTATAGCCATTCCGAAACCAATGTAAGCCTGTCTAGCAGCATGATTGAAGTGATCTTCTTTGCTCTGTGCTGCAAAATTCTGCATCAACATTCCTTTATACTCGTTGCTCGCACCAGCAGGCAATCCACGCTCGGCTTCTTGCTGCGCAAATACTTTGTCGACCCGTTCTGTGGTGTATTCATCGAATGCTGCAAAAACCAAAAGGTGCGAAGCATCTACAATTTGCGACTGAGAGAATGCAATAGGCTGAATTTTTTCTTTCAATTCAGCATTCGAAATCTCAACAATGCGGAAAGGTTGTAGCCCTGAAGAAGTGGGTGCTAGGCGAGCCGCTTCAATAATGTAATCTACTTTATCTTGTGGTACAGCAGTACCATTCATTTTTTTTGTGGCATATCGCCAGTTCAATTGCTCGTGAAGATTCATACTCGTTAATTTTATTCTGTCGAACAAAAATAAGACCAAATAATGATGTTTAAACACTTAAATTTTGATTTGTACAGAAATATGACAATGTATAATTTGATGAAAATCATGTACTTTAGAATATGAACTTTTTTAAGAGCAAACGGAAGGTGTCGTTAGTGCTTGGGAGCGGCGGAGCGAGGGGTTTGGTACAGATTGGTGTTATAAAGATGTTGCTACAAAAAGGCTATATCATCGATGAGATCGTGGGCTGCTCCATTGGTTCATTGATCGGGGCGGCATATGCGCAGGGCAAGCTGGACGAATTGGAAGACTGGCTGAAAGGAGTGACGCGTATGAAGGTCTTTCAATTAATGGATTTCTCCAACCCTTGGTTTGGAATTTTGAAAGGAACGAAGGCCTTAGAGTCACTCAAATTAGTGTTTCCGGATACCTTGATTGAAAATTTACCACTACGCTATGTGGCGATTGCGACTGATTTAACAAATGAATGCGAAGTGATTTTTGATAAGGGAAGTGTGTATGATGCTATACGCGCGTCTATTGCCATACCAGCCGTTTTTACAGGAGTAGATTCTGATGGTCGGTATTTGGTCGATGGTGGCGTCTTTAATCCTCTTCCCATTAACTACGTTAAAAAATCGAAACGAAATTTGGTCGTAGTGGTCAATCTCGACGGGCGGCCCGACCCAGCATTTGGCACCGTTGCAAGTGGCGGAAAGTATACATCATTGACCGTTTTACAGGAAGCATATTTCGCTATGCGAAGGCGTTTGAGTCAATTGTCAATAGACCTGCATCAGCCAGATTATGTTATTAGTGTGCCGCATAATACAGCAGGTATTTGGGATTATCACCGTACGCTCGACCTCGTAGAAAAAGGAATGAAGTGGACCGATTTGTTGCTTCCAGATGTTACGCTTAAAAATAAAAAAGTGTGAGCTAAGCGGTAGTAACCGCTGCTATCTTCTTCAAGAAATTTAACAACGATTCGTTAAATGCAATCGGGTTTCGAGATTAGGAAGATGGCCGCTATTTGCGATGCTTACGAATTCGGATTGTGGAATATGGGCATGCATTTCCTGCATCAACGCCGCTGGTGTTATTTTATCTTGTTCACCCCGCAGCAGTAAAGTGGGTACGGAAATAGCCGAAAGTACCTCCGATGTATCCGTGCGCGCAGCTAAAGCAAGCAAGGTGGCGCAGATGCTAGTGATACTATTTCTACGAATACTGCTTTTTATTAGATCTACCGATGCCAGATTTTGCTCTGCACGAGGATGTGCAAATACATTCTCGATGAATCCGATGGCAAATGGTCGGCGGCCATGTGTCAGTACTGCTTCGATAGAGTCAAATCTTTTTTGCTTGGCAGCTTTATCATCTGCTTGGCTATGCGTATCGCTTAAGATGAGGCCGGAGAATACCGTTGGCGCGATCTCATAAGCGCGCAAGGCAACATAGCCGCCCATAGAAATACCACAAACTACGACCTCTTTTAACGCCATTTTTTTGATAAATGCGATAAGATCTTTTGCAAAAAGATCGATCGATAGAAAGCTATGTCCCGATGTACTGTTTCCGTGTCCACGAATGTCTAATGCAATTCCGGTAGTGGATTCGTCTAGTGCTTCCAATTGGGCAGACCACATTGTTTTGTTAAAGGGAAATCCATGTAGAAAGATCACTGTTCTTTGCTCTTTCTGAGAAGCTTTTTTAATAAAATAGGAGATGCTAATGTCGTTTATTCTAATTTTACTTCTTTTAGTGCGTTCGGCCATTTATGTATTGCTAAATTTAAATCTTTTGTTTTCAATTGGATATGTTTTCCAATCCATATTAATGACCCTAAAGTGCACAAAAAGTTTGCAATAATCGAAAAAGTACCGATATTTGCCTCACCAAAACGGTACTACACCGCTGGTTGAAAAATGCGCTCATAGCTTAATTGGATAGAGCACCTGACTACGGATCAGGAGGTTAGGGGTTCGACTCCCTTTGAGCGCACTTTTTTCTTTTCTATAATATATTCAACCCCTTTTTTGAACATCGTATAATGGAATTCATAGCGGCATTCCAGCGCTAGAAAAAAGTCATGTGTTACACGCGAAAAGAGTCGTTTGTATAACACATGACTATATGGGTTATGCTATCTCTGCCAAGAAGTTGCCATCTTGATGTATGAGGTCGCGATGTGCAATGATCGTTTGCAGATTTATTTTTCCAATCACGTACATAGAATCCTGACCGTAGAAACGTTCCGAAATACTATTGAAACGCAGTTTTTCTAAGATAGACTCGTCTTGATAGCGTAAATATACCGTCAATTCGTAATCGGTGCTATAGCTTACTTCTTGAGCTTTGGAGTGTTTCTTGAACTCATAACGATATCCGTA
The DNA here is from genome assembly GCF_001586775.1 of Sphingobacterium populi. Lineage (GTDB taxonomy): Bacteria > Bacteroidota > Bacteroidia > Sphingobacteriales > Sphingobacteriaceae > Sphingobacterium > Sphingobacterium populi. The sequence goes on from NZ_LQXS01000002.1 coordinate 511,719, forward strand.
TCGTAGCGCTGTAATATCCGACAGTACTGCAGATCCTGTAGGATGGCCGCCGGCACCTTTCCCGAAGAAGAATTGCTCATCTGCAAAAGCTGCTTTGACCAACACACCATTATTTTCGTTTTCTACGCTGTACAATAGGTTGTCTTTGGTTACAAATTTGGGCAATACATACAAAATGATTTTACCATTTACCTCTTTGGCTAGTGGGATCAATTTGATCTTATAATTTTTCTCGCGGGCGTATGTGATATCGGCTTGTCCAAGCTTATCAATTCCTAGGTTAAGAATGTCTTCGGGCTTTACGTAAATGCCATAGGCATGATTGGCTACTATCGCTAATTTGTATTTAGGATCATAGCCACCAACGTCGAGTGTGGGGTCTGTTTCTGCAAAGCCTAAATCTTGTGCTTTCTTTAATGCGGTATGGTAATCCTGATTTTCGTTAAAAATTTTGGATAAAATATAATTGGACGAGCCATTGAAAATCCCACTTACACTATGCAGTAGCTCATTGTCGTAGTACTCTTCCAAATTGCGAATGATCGGAATAGAGCCACATACTGCTCCTTCGTAGAGTAAAGATTTTCCTGTCTCTTGTTGTATGTTTGCTAATTCTTCCAGATGTGTGGCGATCATCTTCTTGTTGGCTGACACGACGTTTTTGCCAGCATACAGTGCGTGCTTGGTAATTTCAAATGCCGCATCCGCATCGTCGATAAGCTCCAATATTGTATTGATAGCCGGATCATTTAGTACTTCATCAGCATCGGTAGTAAACAGATGCTCGGGAAGTGAGCGTTGCTTCGTCGGATTTTTAATGACAAATTTTTTAATCTCAAGATTTAGATCTTTGGTTTTAATAATGTCGTACAAACCTTGGCCAACTACGCCAAAACCAAACATCCCAATCGTTAATTTTTCACTCATTTTATCTCAAATTGTTTTTTTAGTTAGATCTCAATTTATAAGGACTCAAAAGCATGCTCAAGATCGGCTTTGATGTCGTCGATGTGCTCGATTCCGACAGACAAACGTAGTAATCCAGGGTACACGCCAGAGCGTTGTTGGTCCGCCGCACTTAATTGCTGATGGGTGGTCGCTGATGGATGGATAATCAGCGTTTTGGCATCACCTACGTTTGCAACATGGCTAATTAAGGATAATGCGTCTATAAATTCGTTCGCTTTTTCACTTCCACCACGAATGGCAAAAGATAATACTGCTCCATATCCATTTTTCAGGTATTTCTGCGCGGCATCATGATAAGGATGGCTTTTTAGCCCGGGATAGCTCACAGATTCTACCTGCGGATGATTTTCAAGCCACTGTGCAATTTCTAAAGCATTATCCACATGTCGTTGCACGCGTAGCGATAATGTTTCTAATCCTTGTGTCAGTAAGAATGAATTGAAAGGAGATAGTGCAGGGCCAAAATCTCTTAATCCTTCCACTCGGGCACGGATTGCAAACTGAATGTTACCAAAGGAACTATTTACGCCGAATACGTCCGAGAAGACCAATCCGTGATAGCCTTCTGATGGTTCTGAAAACTGTTTGAATTTACCGTTGCCCCAATTGTAGTTGCCGCCGTCGACAATGACGCCGCCGATACTGGTGCCGTGTCCGCCGATCCATTTCGTTGCAGACTCTACGACGATGTGCGCCCCATGTTCCAATGGTTTGAAGAGATAGCCTCCCGCTCCAAAAGTGTTGTCAACAACGATCGGAAGATCATATTTCTTGGAAATTGCAGACAAGCGTTCAAAATCAGGAATGCTATAAGCTGGGTTGCCAATTGTTTCTACATAAAGCGCTTTGGTGCGCTCGTCAATCAGCTTTTCAAAATGGTCTGGTTCGCCTTGGTCTGCGAAGCGTACCTCAATGCCTAATCTCTTGAAAGCGACCTTAAATTGATTGAAAGTTCCTCCATAGAGATGAGAGCTTGAAATAAAATTGTCGCCACTTTCTAAAATATTATTCAGCGCTATAAACTGCGCCGCTTGTCCTGAGGCGACGGCCACTGCTGCAACTCCGCCTTCTAAGGCGGCAATACGCTTTTCAAATACATCCGTCGTCGGGTTCATAATCCGGGTGTAGATATTACCAAACTCTTTTAATGCAAAAAGGTTGGCGCCATGCTCCGCATTGTCAAATACGTAAGAAGAAGTTTGATATATAGGAAGTGCTCGCGAACCAGTAGTAGCGTCAGCCTCTTGTCCAGCGTGAATTTGTAGGGTTTCGAATTGTAAAGCTTTTTTGTAAGTCATAATGATTTATTTATGATGTAAAAAGATAGAAAGTAGTCTGCTACGAAAAAGTAAGTCGTTTATTTCGTTTTGCTTGCTGTATTAGTGTGCAGAAAATCACGATACTGCAAGCAAAACAACGACTAACGCATTCGAACTGAGTAGACTGCTTTAAAAGCGCTATAGCTAATTGTAGCTAGCAAAGAGACAGGACATAATGTGTCTCCAAATGAAGGTGTAATGTGTGTTTTTTCGTTCATCTGTTCTATTATTTATATACTCCAAAACAAAATTTTGGACAGGAATTGGCACCTTTTCAACTTTGTGTTGTTGGTTGCCAGCGGGTCATCGAGCCAGTCTCTCGCCACTTCTTTATAAATCAAGACCTGAATCGCTTGAAGAAGGTGTTGATTTGTATAATCGAATGATATACAAAACAAAGATAGTGTTTTTGTTTAGCCAGTCAAGGCTTAAGACATGAAAACGGATAAAACTTTTAATAAATGACATTTCGTACTGGATAGTATTCTAATCGACAGCAGGTTACAACTTCGAATAATATTTGTTTTATGGTTTATTTAGTGTTTTTAAAGTGAAAATTAACTAAAATGTTTTAGCTATTTATCAAAATTTAATCTAAAATTTAAAACACTGTAAATCAAGTGATTATGCGGGTGTAATTACTACAATAAGTGATATTTGGTGTATTGTATATCGTATAATGGTTAATTTTGTTTCCTGTAACATAACTATTAAATTGCAATGCACAAAATTCTGCAAGAATCTTTACCTGGCCTTGGATTGGAGCCAGCGGGTGAGGTTTATAGCGAATTGACTCCTTCTGAGTTAATTGAGCACGCTATAAAGCACAAAGAAGCAACTTTATCGGCTTCAGGATCGCTTAATATTATGACCGGAACTTTTACCGGACGCTCACCTCGTGATCGTTATATCGTACGCGATGATACAACCGAGCGATCGGTACATTGGAATGAAATTAATCAAGGTGTGTCTACTGAAGTATTCGATGCTTTAGTAGTGCAAGTGAAGCAGTATCTAGATCGTAGTAAGGTGCTCTATACACGCACTGCAAATGTTGCTACAGATAGCAAATATGGTAGAAAAATTCATTTTGTAACCGAGCTTGCTGCACAAGATTTATTTATCCAAAATATGTTCCTTTCAGAGCGAAAAGTGGAAAATAACAGAGATTGGACGGTATGGGTTGCATCGAAATTAAAAATCGATAACCATAAAGAATTGGGACTTCGCGCTTCGAATGCTGTGATCTTGGATTTTACTTCGAGAAAGGTGTTAATTATTGGTACAGAATATACCGGTGAAATAAAGAAGAGTATGTTCTCTATGATGAACTACATTTTGCCAGAAGAGCATAATGTACTTTCCATGCATTGTGCAGCTAATATGGGAAAAGATGGGGATACTGCGCTATTTTTTGGCTTGTCGGGAACAGGAAAGACCACTTTATCTGCGGATCAGGATCGCTACCTCATTGGCGACGATGAGCATGGCTGGTCTGATGATGGAATTTTTAATTTGGAAGGTGGCTGTTATGCTAAATGTATTAACCTCAGAGTAGAGAGCGAACCAGATATTTTCCGTGCTATCCGGTTTGGCGCCTTGACAGAGAATATGCTTTTTGCACCTAATAGCCGAATGTTAGATTATAGCAATAGTTCGGTCACCGAAAACATCCGTGTTTCCTACCCCATACATTATATTCCGCATGTAGTAAAAGACAACCGATCAGCTGCACCAAAACATATTTTCTTTTTGACTGCAGATGCATTCGGTGTGCTGCCTCCGCTGTCTAGGTTGACGGTGGAACAGGCGATGTATTACTTTTTGAACGGTTACACGGCTAAGGTAGCCGGCACAGAAGTTGGTATTGCCGAGCCTGTAGCTACATTTTCCGCTTGTTTTGGTCAAGCTTTCTTGCCTTTGCATGCCATGCGTTATGCAGAAATGCTTCGCGATCGCTTGCAGCACGATAGTTCTTCGCAAGTGTGGCTTGTCAATACCGGTTGGATCGGAGGGCCATATGGAATTGGACGCCGAATACCGCTTTATCACACACGAGCCATGATTCGCGGCGTAATGACAGGCGCATTAGATGATGAGCATTTTGTAAAACATCCTATATTCGACCTAGCTATGCCTACGGCTTGTCCATTAGTTCCAGATACTATTTTAGATCCGCAATCGCTTTGGCAGAATGCAGATAGCTATATTCACAAAGCACAGGAATTAAAAGATCTCTTTGAGGAAAATTATCAAAAATATACCCCTTAAATCTTTGGGTTAAACGTCATGGAATATAAGACATTAGGGCAATTTATTATTGAGAAGCAAGCAGAATTTCCATTTGCAAAAGGAGAGCTATCCCGGTTACTCCGTGATATTGGTATTGCGGCGAAAGTGGTTAACCGAGAAGTGAATAAAGCTGGTTTGGCCGAGATTCTGGGATCCTTCGGTCAGGTGAATGTGCAAGGTGAAGAACAGCAGAAGCTAGATGTATTAGCCGACCGTGAATTTATCTCGGCGCTGCAGCGAGGAGGTGAATGCTGCTACATAGCTTCTGAAGAACATGAAGAAGGATTGGACTTTTCATCTTCCGAAGGATCTTCTGAAGGGAAGTATATCGTGTGTATTGATCCCTTAGATGGTTCATCAAATATTGACGTAAATATATCCATTGGAACCATTTTTTCTATTTACCGACGCAAGTCTTCGTCGGGTCGTTTATCAGAGCAGGATATTTTGCAACAAGGAATCAATCAAGTAGCCGCGGGCTATATTCTTTACGGTTCATCTACCATGTTGGTGTATACGACTGGGCATGGTGTTAACGGTTTTACTCTTGATCCTAGCATTGGCGAGTTCTGCTTGTCGCATCCTACTATGCGAATTCCCGAAAATGGAAACACATATTCTATTAATCAAGGAAACTTTGTCAACTTTCCTCCTGCTATAAAAGAGTATGTGAAGCGTTGTCAGGAAGAAAACCTACCTACAGGTCGGCCATATTCTTTGCGCTATATTGGTTCTTTGGTGGCCGATTTACATCGCACTATGCTAAAAGGAGGCATATTTATGTATCCAGAAAGTGTACGACATCGGAATGGTAAACTAAGGCTGATGTATGAATGTAATCCAATGGCTTTTATCTTAGAGCAAGCTGGTGGTAAAGCTTCCACTGGAAAAGACCGTATCTTAGAGATACACCCAAAGGAGTTGCATCAACGCACGCCGTTGGTTATAGGAAGTACGTTGATGGTAGATATGGTTGAAAAGTTATATGCAGATATGGATGGTGTGGTTGCCAAATAGTTGATTACGCGGGGTAGAGAAATAAGATGCATTGGGTTGTGACCGTACACACAACAGAACCATGTCGCAAAGATTTGCTTACATTAGGCGAAAACGAAGTCCAATTTGCAATTGCTGGATGTAGGAATCGTTTGGACTATTGATCTGACTAAAACCGTTATGTCTACGATATCTTAGGTATAATTTACGAAATTCTATACCTAAAACATATCCCGTTTGAAGATTAGTTTGAAAGGCAGGTTGGTTATTATTCAGTAGATGTCTGTCTTCGTTCAATAGCTTGTTGAACTCTATACCCGCGAGTAAAGCAAATTGTGGCGTGAGTGTAAGCTTTGCAAGTAATGGAAGGTTGAAATAGTCAACCGAACGCGTGGCCTTAGTGATTCCTTGGGGTAGTGCTTGTGTGGTTTCGTTAGTTCTTATCCGGGATATATTGTAGCCGGGCTCCAATTGCAACGTGAAATAAGGATTCAGACCATAACTCAGGAATGCGCCAAACTGAAGACCGATACGGTTAGAAGATCGAAATTCAGAACCGATAGCCTTACTTAAATTACCGCCACCCTGTACGCCAATTCCTATTTGTGCTTGTGCAAATAGTATAGAGACGAAGTACACCACTAGTAGCGTTATGGTTTTGGTATATTTTTCTCTTTTATGTAATGCAATCATTTTTTCGTTAAGGTAAATACCGTGAAGACTGCGTAAAAATACGGATATACAGCACAAACTGAATTTGACTTTTGTAAATTTTTAGTCAATAGTTCAGTGTCTTATTCTGCTGGCAACTGTGATTTGAAAGAGACTCTTCGCAGACCTGTAATTTTTCAAAAATGCAGTATGAACCGCTTAAAATTTATAATTTTCTATTTTTTAATCGATAATTTTCCCTAATACTTACTATTTACGGCGATATGCTGTCTGTTTTTTGTATTTTTTTGTACGTTTACACTATCTAAAAATTAATCTAAATCATGTGGTATAAGAAATCCATATCAAAATTGGTTGCTGAGGCGCAGCAAAGTGGAGAAGGAACACTAAAAAGAACATTGACCAGTACTGGTCTTATAGCACTAGGCGTAGGTGCTATTATAGGTGCTGGGTTATTTTCGTTGACGGGTATTGCGGCAGCAGATCATGCCGGGCCGGCAGTTACTATTGCGTTTGTGATCGCTGCGATTGGCTGCGCATTTGCAGGTCTTTGCTATGCTGAATTTGCTTCTATGATACCGGTTGCCGGTAGTGCATATACTTATTCGTACGCCACGATGGGCGAGTTCATGGCGTGGATCATTGGTTGGGATTTGGTCTTAGAATATGCTTTGGCAGCTGCAACCGTATCCGCGAGCTGGTCGCAGTATGTCAACCAGTTAGTTGTAAATATTTTTGGGCAAGGGTTGCCAGAAGCTATCTTACATGGTCCCTGGGAAGGTGGTATTGTCAATCTTCCAGCCATTATTATTGTAGTGTTGATATCACTTTTATTGATGCGAGGCACGCAAGAATCTGCTTTAGTTAACAACATACTCGTCATTCTCAAAATTGCTGTGGTACTAATCTTTATCATATTGGGGTGGAGTTTTATCAATCCAGCTAATCACGATCCGTTTATACCTATTAATCAGGGAGAGGAATTGTTAAAAGCGGGCAAAATAGGCATGTTTGACTTCTTCAGCGAAGGGTATTTCGGTCATTATGGTATCAGCGGTATTCTACGAGCAGCGGGAGTTGTGTTCTTTGCTTTTATCGGATTTGATGCGGTGAGTACGGCGGCGCAAGAAGCGATTAATCCTAAGAAAGGTATGCCGATTGGTATCATTGGGTCACTGATTATTTGTACTATTTTTTATGTGGCTTTTTCGTACGTGCTTACTGGTTTAGCGAATTATAAAGATTTTCAAGGTGATGCCAGTCCAGTAGCAACAGCATTTGCAGCTACAGGTTATACGTTTCTAAATACCGCGATGACTGTCACTATTATTGCAGGTTATACCTCAGTTATCTTGGTGATGTTATTAGGCCAGAGCCGTGTTTTTTATACCATGAGTAAAGATGGTTTACTTCCAAAGATGTTTTCTGACCTTTCTAAAAGACAAACTCCTTGGAAAACAAACCTTATTTTTATGGTATTTGTAAGTATTTTTGCGGGATTTGTGCCTGTCTCAGATTTAGGACATATGGTAAGTATCGGTACACTGTTTGCATTTAGCTTAGTGTGTATCGGCGTAATCGTCTTACGTTACAAAAACCCAACCGCCGAACGTCCTTTTAAAACGCCTTTGGTGCCGCTAATCCCTGTTTTGGGTGTGCTGGTTTGCGTAGCAATGATGGCCTCGCTACCGATCGAAAGTTGGGAGCGTCTTGGTCTTTGGATGTTATTAGGAGTTGTAATTTATTTCGTATATGGTAAGAAGCGAAGCGTGCTTCGTGGAGAGATTGAAAGCGGAAGATACGAACAAGATTAAATAGTACATCAGCTTTTCGATAAAACAAACGCTGCCCTTGAACGGGCAGCGTTTGTCGTTATATACCATAAAAAAGTAGTACATTACAAAAGTTTTTATTTATACCAAACATTATATATTGAAATTTACCGAATTTGGTTTCGTTCCCACGTTGGAAGAGGGATTAGAAAGTATGGGGTTTGAGCAGGCAACTCCTATACAAGAGCAAACTATACCCGTAATATTGGATAATAAGGATCTTATCGCTTGCGCGCAAACAGGAACGGGTAAAACTGCGGCCTATTTGCTTCCAATCCTTAACAAGATTTGTAAAGATCCAAAAGAATTTGTTAATACTATCATTCTAGTGCCTACTCGTGAGCTAGCCTTACAGATTGATCAGCAGATCATGGGGCTTGGTTATTTTACTGGTGCTACTTCTATCTCCGTGTACGGAGGTGGAGATGGTATGGGTTATGAACAGCAAAAGCGCGCTATACGTGAAGGAGTCAATATTATTGTAGCTACGCCAGGCCGTTTAATTAGTCATATGAGTTCGGGAAAGTTTGACTTTACTCGGTTGGAGCATCTTGTCCTAGATGAGGCAGACACCATGTTAGATATGGGTTTTCATGATGACATTCTCCGAATTATAAGCTATCTGCCAATTAAGCGTCAGAGCTTATTGTTTTCAGCAACGATGCCCGCTAAGATCCGCACTTTAGCAAAGAAAATACTCGAGGAACCGCAAGAAATTAATATAGCGATCTCTAAACCGTCTGCTGGAATTGATCAACATGCTTATATGACCTATGATGATCAAAAAGGTAAATTAATTCGGCATATTTTGTCGAATCAAGATTATACTAGTATTATCGTTTTTGCATCGAAGAAGGAAATTGTAAAAACTCTGGCTCGCGACCTTTCCAAAAGTGGTATCGAAGCAGAGGGATTTCATTCGGATTTGGAACAGGCGCAGCGAGAATCGATCATTAATAAATTTCGCTCAAAGCGTTTGCGCGTATTGATTGGTACAGACGTGATTAGTAGAGGTATCGATATTGTAGGTATAAGTTTAGTTGTCAATTACGATGTGCCTCCCGATCCCGAAGATTATGTGCATAGAGTTGGACGAACGGCACGTGCCTCTACTACAGGAACAGCAATAACGTTTATAAACGAAAAAGATCAATCTCGTTTTGCACGTATTGAGCATCTTATAGAATATGAGATCGAAAAGAAGCCACTTCCTGAAGGATTGGGAGTAGGGCCGGTGTACAACCCTAAGACGGGAAGACCTCAGAAACCTAAAAATTCACGAAAGAAAAATTATAAAGGAAAGCGTACAGTAGGCACTTCCTCGACTAAAGCTAAATCTTCAGAAAACTAAATCCTGTTAGATACCAGTGCATACTTAGGTTATCTATATACCGAGATATTCCGTATGTATCACCTTTTCATCATCCCGATCCCAAAAACAATATGGCGGTCGGGATGTTTGTTTTAGAGAGCTTGCTCACGACATTATTAAGACACATACACCTAAAACTATGTTTACTAAGGAAAAGCTTTTAGAGAAAATAGAACAATATCGTGCTGATTTTGTACAACAAAAGCCCGATATGGCCAGTTATTCCGCAAGTGAAATCTTCGATGCTTATTTTTACGAAGAAAGTGACGATTTGCCGGCCGTAGGTTTCAACCCACAATCAGGAGAGCATCTACGTGTAGGTGATAAGATTTACTATCATCCAGATAAAAGTCATCTCGTGCCAGAAAAACTGCGAACTCATTTACGAGAGGCTAAGTTGGAAGATTGATCTTATTTTATAGAATTTTTCAGGGATATACCCACTAAAAAAATGAATATATGAGTTATACGAGAAATTTCACCCATAATATTGGCGGAGTGCCTATAGAATTTGATGTGACTTACAATACAGAAAACCACTTTTTTAAGGTGCAAGAAGCAGGGTTGACTGAGCCGTATCTATTGAAATTTGATATGAGTAGTCGTGTGTGGAGTATTGAAAGTAGTCAGGATACGAAAATATCTGCTGAAGAGCTTGCACTACTTGTGCAGAAGCATTTTGGTCGTACCGTTTAAGAAATGCCTATAATAAAACAAAAGAGCGAAGAATAATCTTCGCTCTTTTGGGTAAGTAATGGGGCTCGAACCCACGACCCCTAGAACCACAATCTAGTGCTCTAACCAACTGAGCTATACCTACCGTTTTTTTCGTGATACAAAAATAGCATAATTATATAATTGTAGCAAACATTCTTTTCTAAAAAGTCTATGATCTTTAATAACGTAATGATTGCGAGCTTCTTATTTTTTTATGCTGCGCTATAAGCGCGAATTTTAAACCAAAAAAATGCCTTGATGGGTATTTAAATTACATCAAGGCATTTGAAAATTTTATTTTAGAATTGTAGTATTATGTGTGTTTTACATCCATTTCATCGACGTAATCTTCGCGCAATTCAAAATCTTCGACCATTAGATCGATATAATTTGTTTTCTCCTTGCTGCCAAAACGACGTTGGAATCCATCGAAGATTGAGTAAACGACAGGCACAATAACCAAAGTTAAGAATAGAGAAGAGATCAATCCGCCGATAATGACGATTGCCAAACCGCGGTTGGTATCTGCTCCATCTCCAGTAGCCATTGCGATTGGCACCATACCAAATACCATTGCGATGGTCGTCATTAGGATCGGGCGCAAACGAGCGTGGTTCGCTGCAACCAAGGCATCGAATGTATTGGCGCCAGCCTCTTTCTTGTGATTCGCAAAATCTACTAATAGGATGGCATTTTTTGCTACCAAACCAATCAACATAATGATACCTAAGATGGTAAAAATGTTGAGCGACTCATTGGTCAATGCAAGTGCTAATAGTGCACCAATGAAAGATAATGGTATGGAGAACAATACGATGAATGGTGTTGCGAAAGAGTCATATAATGCTACCATGACCAAATATACCAGCAAGATAGAAGCTACTAATGCGATTCCTAACGTGCCGAAACCTTCGGATTGGTTTTCCATGTTGCCACCCCATAAGTATTGTACACCAGGCGCACGTTCAATTTGTTCGAACTGCGCTTGCCAATCGGCAGCTACAGCACCACCCGATCTACCGATTATTTGTCCTTCTACTGAGACGGCAGGTGATTTGTCGCGGCGCTCCAATAAAGTAGGGCCAGAGCTGTATCCTACTTTGGCAAATTGCACTAGCTTGACTGCTTCGCCGTTATTATTTATGAATTCCAGATCTTGCACGTTGCCAATGTTATAGCGGCCTTTATCATCAAACTGAATGTTGATCTCGTACTCATTGTCGCCAGCACGGAACTTATTGTCCGTATTCCCGGCAAAGGCAGTTTGCATGCTCATACCGACTGTTGAGATGTTTAATCCGAGTGAGGTCATTTTCTCACGATCAACTTCCACGTTGATTTCTGGATTACCTGTTTCCGAAGTCAGCTTAACACCTACAGCGCCTGGTACTTGACGCAATTGATCCGCAGCTTTTTCGGCGAAGGCTAGTGCATCTTCCATGGTAGAGCCAATGATTGTTAACTTCAATGGCGCTTGCTCGGCACCAATAAGGCCCATCGCTACCATCTTGATTTTTGGTCCGACTAGCTCTTTTTCGAGCTCTCGTTTCAATTGTGCAGAGTAAACACGAGAATTGATCTGCGTCTTGTACTCATCTTTTAGGAAGACTTGAATCTCTGATTTGTACCTGGATCCACCAGTGGACATCACACCATCACTGGACTGACCTACGGTCGTAATCATTCGCTCGATCTCTGGTTTGCTTGCGATAAATGCTTCTGCACGTTGCGTAAACTGATTAGAAGTTTGCAAGGAAGCGTCTTTCTCCAGCTCTAGCTGTACCAAAAATTCACCACGATCACTACTTGGGAAGAAATCTGAACCGATAAATCCTAGTGGCAGTAGGGCGATAGATGCTGCGAATAAAATGATGGCTAATAGTAACGTTAATACTTTGTTGAGGCGAGTTTTGATAGACCATTTCAATAAATCTGATATCCAATGAGTGAAGCTAGTCAACCCATTTTCAAAACCGTTGATGATACGACCAAAGAACGAAGTATTGCTCACATGCTCTAGCTTTCCGAATCGCGAATATAACCAAGGCACGACAGTAAATGAAACTAAGAAAGATAGTGATGTTGCGATGATCACCGTTACACAGAATTGTTTTAAGATGTCGGCTACAAGACCTGATGACAAGGCTATCGGCAAGAATACAACTACAATTACTAAGGTAATCGCTGATACGGTAAAGCCGATCTCGCTCGCGCCATCGTACGCTGCCCGTACTTTGTTTTTGCCCATCTCCATATGTCGGTGAATATTCTCCAATACTACGATCGCATCATCTACAAGAATACCAACCACTAAGGATAGCGCTAATAACGACATCAGATTTAGGGTATAACCCATAATTAACAATCCAATGAATGTCGCGATTAATGATAATGGAATAGCTACCATGGTAATCGCTGCATTTCGCAAACTATGCAAGAAGAATAGCATAATTAAACCCACAAGTACAATAGCAATAACTAAATCGTGCACCACATTGTCGGCCGAACTCAACGTAAATTCGGAAGAATCGGAAGCCAAGAAGATATTGATATTGTTTGTGGCATAATCCGTCTCGATTTGGTTTATAGTCGCTTGAACGAGTTCGGACACTTCTACGGCATTCGCATCAGATTGCTTGAATACTTGTAGTAAAATAGTGTTTTTACGATCCAATCGGGCAATTTTTTCAATTTCGGCAATACCATCTTGTACATCGGCAATATCGCGTAGATAAATGATCGAGCCAGCTGAGGTTGAAATAGGTAAATTTCTTAATTCATCGATCGTGTTTACCTTACCTGCCAGACGGATGGTCGTACGTTTTTCGTCGGTACTTACGCTTCCGGTAGGAAAATCAAGATTCGAAGAGGCGATCATCTGTTGCACCTGAGTCAATGGAATACGATAGCCGCGCAATTTATCCGGATCGATACTCACCTGAATCTGGCGTTGCTCGCCACCCACCATATCTACTTTAGCTACACCATTAATACGTGCGAAGACCGGTTGAATTTTTTGATCTAACAAATCATATAGATCTTTCTCCGAGAGATTAGACGTTACTGCCAAACTCATGATGGCGACATCATCGAGAGAGAACTTGTTCAACGAAGGCGGGTCGACATCGTCTGGAAGATCGTTGAGTACGGCGTTGATTTTACGCTGTGCATCAGTCAATAAGAAGTTAACATCTGCACCTGTATTCAGGGTAATCATCACGATGGAGAGATTCTCCATAGATGTAGCTTCAATTTTTTTGATGCTTTCTAGGGAGGATACCGCGTCTTCTAAGACACGAGTTACAGTATTTTCTACCTCAGTAGGAGAGGCTCCCGGATATACTGTTTGTACCGAGATTACGTTTGTTTCAAATTTTGGAATTAATTCATACCCGAGTTGAGAGTATGAAAATAGACCACCTAGCGTCAATAGTATAAATAGTACTATAATGATACTAGGTCGCTTAATGGAAACTTCACTTATTTTCATGCCTGATATTTTGTGAGATTACTTACTTAATAATTTCGATCTCGGTACCGTTTAGCAAGTTGATCTGACCAGTAGTCACGACCACATCGCCAGCTTTGAGACCAGAGAGCACTTCAATATAGTCGCCGAAGCTGCGTCCGGATACGACTTTAGTTTCGATAGCTTTACCTTCGCGCGCTACGAATACCTTATTGTCGCTCACAGAACCAACGAAGGCAGTACGAGGAACGATTAAGACATCTGCCTTCTTGTTTACGCCGAAAGTAGCTGTGCCATACATACCTGCACGTAAAGGCTTATCGGAGGTGTTTTGTATCTCGATTTCTACTGGAAAATTCAAGCTACGATCTGCTACTGGAGAAATAAAAGTGATCTTGCCGGTATATGCGTCTTCTGGATATACGCTAGCAGCGATCTCGACTTCTTGACCTAGCTGTAACGGAGCGACATTTTTTTCATCCACGTTTACGCGAAGTTTTAGTGTGCTAACGTTCACAATTTCAAAAGCAGCCGTACCTGGACTTACATATGTACCTGGTTCGATTTTGCGGCTGTTAACGATACCACCTACCGATGTTTTGATCGTGATATCCTTTGCGTTTATCTCTGCTGTACGATAGTTGTTTTTTGCAGTTTCGTATTGAGATCTTGCTTGTTCCAGCTGTTGCTCCGTGACACCGCCTGATTTAAATGCGCTTTCGTAGCGATCTAGGTCACTTTTTGCTTGGCTCATATTTACTTCAGCATTTGATACATTGACATTGATGCGGTCAGATTCTACTACAGCAAGAGTTTGTCCGGCGCGAACTGCATTTCCTTCATCTACCAATACTCTTACGACGCGTCCTTGTGCTTCCGCAGATACCGTGACCATTTGTTTTGGTTCAAATGTGCCATTTGAGATATAAGCCAAATTCATCATTCGGTTGCTGGCAGTGTCAGTACGTACAGATACCTTGGGATTTGTAGCTGCAGCTGCCTGTGTTTCCGCTTCGTTATGCGCTTTGTTTTTCTGTAATAAATAGACGATACCTGCTAGGGCTGCGGCTATGACTACTATAGTGATAATTGTTCGTTTCATTTGTAGGGTCTTGCTTAAAGTTATTCGTTAATAAGTGATTTTAATTCTCCTTTAGATTTAATGAGTTGTACCTCTGCTATTTTATAATCCAATAAGGATGTAGTATAATTATTTTGTGCGTCGGCATAGGCTTTTTCTGCGTCTAATAGCTCTGTCAAGCTAGCTAAGCCATTTTTGTAGTTGTTTTCGGTGTCGCGTAAAACTTCATTGGCCAATTTTACGTTGTCTTCGTTAGAACGAATGACTAGGAGGCTGTTTTTCATCTGCGATTTAGCGTTTTCGTTATCCAGATCTAAGGCCAATTTGGTGTCCATTCGGTCGTAACGTAATGCTTGCAATTCCACTTCGGCCTGTCTTACCTTACTGCGTGTAGCGAAGCCATTGAAGATAGGAATTCGAATGTTTAAGCCTATTGCCGAGAAATCAGCCCATCGTGAAGTAGATGGCTTGGTCAGGAAGAAATCACGTGAAAATCCCATTACTCCGTAGTTTGCACTAACCGATACGGTTGGATAGTATTCTGCAATCGCAGCTTTTTTATTAAACTCTAAGAGTTCGGCTTGTTTGTCAAGTAATCTTAATTCAGTTCTGGTTTCAGTGTCTGCATCTTCATAAATCTTCGACACATCTACGTGAAAAGTTTCCTCAGGCAGCTCAATTGCGTTAGAAATATTCATTCCCATAGCAAATTTTAAAGCATTTTTTTGGAGTTGTAATCCGTTTAGTGTTTGTTGCTTTTGCGATTCCAAATTGGTAACTGCTACTTGGATTCGGTCGAGATCGATTTTCTTTTGTAAGCCAGCTTCGTACAAACCTTTAATGATCGACATGCTTTTGCGTGTATTGTCTAAATTTGTCTGTACCGTTTTTAGTGTTTGCTGTGTCTGGAAAACTTCATAGTAAGCATTCGCAATTTTTTCTATCAGCTGCTCTTCGGTGAGCATATAATTGATTTGGTAAAATTCGCGACTTGATTTTGCAGCTTTCAAGCCGGTGAATAGTGCTTGGTTGAAAATCTGCTGATTTAAAGATACTGTATTGGCAGATGTCCAAGGCGTACCAAAAGCAACTAAGGCAAGTGAACCGCCTTCATTGCCGCCTTCGACCGGTGGAGTGCCAGGTTCTACGCCAGGAAGTGCACCGCCAATAGCGCTTACATCAATAGCATTTTGTTGAATGATTGGATTATAAGTCACTCCACCTTCTGCATTTATCTGAGGAAGAGCTCCCGATCTGGTTTCGGCTATTTTGTTTTCAGCATTAGTAATATCTAATTTTGCTTTTTGCGCGTCGATTTTATGCTCCAGTGCATAGCGAATAGCCTGCTGTAGGGTCAGTTGCTCTTGTGCGAATAAAGATGGCGCAGCGAGTACACCAGATACCACGAGTGCGATCAATTTAATGTTTTTCATTCTGGTTATTTACTAATTAATTTTCCTTCTAAAATAAATTTGGCAGCACGCTTTTGGCTTGCTAATATTTTCTCTGTATTATCAACATTTGGTATGCCTGTGATAATGTCTGAAATCCGGTGAAACATAGAAAGCCCTTTAATTATCTCATGGAATGCTTTTGTCGCCATGTCCAGATCCGTCAAGATCAATTCTTTCGTTTCAATAGCACGTTGGAAGAGTATGCGAAGGTTTTGAATATTACGCTGATCAAACTCTTGCACCATACACTGCATGCTCAATTCCCGAATAATTTCAGCCTTCTCATACAAAGACAGCATGTAATAATCTTTTGCATAGTTGTTATGAAGCTCGAATAGGGAGAATAGTGTGCCTAGCAACCCTCCCTCATTTGCCTGTATTATATCGTATTCCTTCTTTGACATTTCGTTAACTACGAATTTTATACAATCGCCTAATAAAGTCGATTTGTCCGGATAGTAATAATATAGATTTGCTTTGGTAATCCGCAGATCATCAGCAATTTCATTCATTGTAGTTTTCTGAATACCAAAATGGGAGAATCTTTTCAAAGCCGCCTCAACTATCTCATCTTTCCTGTTTTCTGACATTTTAGAACATTTATACTATTTGACTTTTGTTATAAATTGTTCAAAAATATAAAAAGTAAAAATATTGTGAGAAATAAAAATTAAAAAAGACAATTGTGAGACAATTGATAATGGTATAACGGAGTAATAATTGAAAATTCGACTTTCGATCTGTCAGTTATTATCCCTGACCAATAACTTTATGGAATTTTCGTTTATCGAGCTTGTACAATTTTGCGGCACGGTAAGAAACTCCTTTCTGGTACTCATCTAGGGGTTTGAGGTAACCTAGCGTATTAATTTTTTTCCGAAAGTTTCTTTTGTCCAAGGTTTTACCCAATATCGCTTCGTGTAAGAGCTGTAATTGGGTAAGTGTGAACTTCTCAGGGAGTAATTCGTACAAAGATGCGGAGTAGGATATGGTGTTTTTAAGACGACCCAAGCTTTTGTTTATAATTTCTAAATGGTCAAAAGCAAGATCGGGAAGGTCATTTATCGCAAACCATTTGGCTTGCTTCATATACGTTGATACAGGCTTTATCTTGCTTTTAATACTATCATATTGAACGAAAGCCAAGTAAGCAACTGTCAAAATTCGACCTTCTGGATGTCGTTTTACCCCCGCAAAGGCCGCCAGCTGATCCATATAGATGTTTTTGAGTCCGGTCATCTCATGGCATATACGGTATACCGCATCTTCCATCTCTTCATATTTATCTACAAAATAGCCAGGAATGGACCACCAATCTTTGTAAGGATATTCGTTACGCTCGGTAAGTAATACCTGCAACGTTCCGTTGTCAAAACTTAGTATAACGCAATCAATGGTGAATTGAGAATGCACAGACCTCCCTTTTAAGTACCTAATATGGCGGTTAATATCAAAAGTAACAATTATCCGGATAAATATCCCGAAAACAACACAAAACTAAAAAAAAATTTAATAGTGTAATAAATACACATTATATTCGTATATATAACATAGATTAGTCCTACACATGACAAGTATAAAAAGAATAGGCGTACTAACTTCTGGCGGAGATGCACCAGGCATGAATGCAGCCATCCGTGCCGTAGTTCGTACAGCTATATATCATAAAATTGAAGTAACTGGCATATACCGTGGATACGAAGGTTTGATCGAAAATGACTTATTCACGATGGACAGTCGCTCGGTAAGTTCAATTTTGACACAAGGCGGTACCGTCTTAAAATCGGCGCGTTGTCCGGAGTTTCGCACAAAAGAAGGGCGCGCTACTGCTTATCAAAATCTCAAAAATGCGCATATAGATGCACTGGTAACCATTGGTGGCGATGGCACCTTTACAGGTGCAGAGGTTTTTTCGGACGAGTACGATATCCCTGTAATGTGTATTCCGGGAACGATCGACAACGATCTATTTGGTACTGATTATACTATTGGGTATGATACGGCAAATAATACCGTAATTGAAGCAATAGATAAAATCAGGGATACAGCAGCATCCCATAGTCGCTTGTTTTTTGTCGAAGTGATGGGGCGCGATTCGGGATGTATTGCGTTGAATGCCGGTGTAGCAGCTGGTGCTGAGGCGATCTTGATGCCCGAAAAGGATACCGCAATTGATGAATTGATAGAAATGCTAGAAGATGGCATGGATAAGAACAAATCCTCCATGATCGTGATTGTAGCAGAAGGCGAGAAAAATGGCGGTGCATATCATGTAGCGAAGTGTGTCAAAGAAAAATTTGATTTCTTTGACACAAAAGTTAGTATCTTAGGACACTTGCAGCGGGGTGGGTCACCCAGTAGTTTTGACCGTATTTTGGCTACACGAATGGGCTATCATGCAGTGAAAGAATTGCTGAAGGGGAACTCCAAATCGACAATTGGGTTCAAAGGCAATCAGATCGTTACTACACCGCTCCACGTAGCTTTGCATAGCGATGTGTACAAATTAGACAAAGAATTATTAGAAATATCCAAGGTAATGTCCATATAACCTATTAAATTATCGGATAAACCGACATATCAAGGCGTCATACATGATTGTAGTAGTATACAGTGGTTCTAAGTTTGCGGATTGGCGGATAGCTGAGAAAGGAAGAGTGTTGTATGGTTTTAAGACCACTGGGATCAATCCTTATGTGCAAGACGAGCGCACCATTTACCAGATATTTAATCGCAATACGCATTTAATCAATAACGCTGAAAAAATTCGTCGAATCTATTTTTTTGGTGCGGGAGCATCATCTAATGATCGTCAAGAGAAGGTAGATCGTGTATTTCAAGACTTTTTCAAGAATGCCAAAGTGAAAGTGCACCACGATATTCTAGCTTCTGCTATTGCTACTTTTGGTAACGAAAAGGGGATTATTGGCATTATCGGGAGTGGATCAAACGCTGCTTACTATAATGGGAAAAAAATCATCAATAACAACTACGGTTTAGGTTATATTATGGCGGATGAAGGGTCGGCAAATTGGTTGGCAAGGCAGCTTTTACGGGACTTCTTGAGTGAACTAATGCCTCAGGGTTTTAGAGAAAAGTTTTTACAAAGCCATCCCCTAGATCGAAAAACCATTATGGACAAAATATATAACCAGCCCAACCCCAACATTTTTCTTAATTCTTTCTCTGATTTTATATTAGAAAACAAAGACGATCCTTATATGTCTGCTATCATAAAGAGAGGATTGGAAACTTATATTAAGACATATCTAGTGCCTTTGTCAGAAGCATATCCAGATTCTGTGGTTAATTTTACTGGATCTGTTGCTAGTAAGTATGCAACGTGGCTTACCGAGTTGGCAGCTGAGTATCACTTGCCAGTTGGAACGATAGTACACGAGCCAGTGCAGAATCTGATCAAATATTATACGACGAAAAGTTGAGTTTTTGCATTAAAACTGCAATAGAAAGTGAACAAAAATTTTAAATAGAATAGTAAATAATAAATTATATAGTTATGAAAATTGGAATTAACGGATTTGGTCGCATTGGCCGATTGGCTTTCAGAGCTGCTGTAAAACGTGAAGATATTGAAGTAGTCGGTATCAACGACTTAGTGGAGCCAGATTACATGGCTTACATGTTAAAATATGACTCTACACACGGTCAGTTTGATGGTACAGTTGAGGTGAAAGACGGAAATCTTGTCGTGAATGGTAAAACAATCCGCGTAACGGCAGAACGTGATCCTGCGAATTTGAAATGGAACGAAGTAGGTGCGGAGATCATCATTGAATCTACCGGCTTGTTCTTAACTCAAGAAACTGCACAAAAGCATATCGATGCAGGTGCTAAGAAAGTAGTTATGTCTGCACCAGCTAAAGATGATACTCCTACCTTCGTAATGGGTGTAAATCACAAGTCTTTGACTGCTGAACATACTATCGTGTCAAACGCGTCTTGTACTACCAACTGTTTGGCTCCAGTGGCGAAAGTGTTGAATGATAAGTTTGGTATTGCTGAAGGTTTAATGACCACAGTACACGCTGTAACAGCAACTCAAAAAACAGTTGATAGCCCATCTGCAAAAGATTGGAGAGGTGGACGTGGTGCTTACCAAAATATCATTCCTTCTTCTACAGGTGCTGCTAAAGCAGTAGGGTTAGTATTGCCAGAACTAAAAGGAAAATTAACTGGTATGTCTTTCCGTGTACCTACAGCTGATGTTTCAGTAGTAGATTTAACAGTACGCTTAGAGAAAGGTGCTTCTTACGAAGATGTTAAAAATGCCATGAAAGAAGCTTCTGAAGGTGAATTAAAAGGTATCTTGGGATACACAGAAGACGAGGTAGTTTCCACCGACTTTTTGGGAGATGCCCGTACATCTATCTTCGATGCTAAAGCTGGTATTTCGTTGAATGACAACTTCGTAAAAGTGGTATCTTGGTACGACAATGAGTGGGGTTATTCTAACAAAATCATCGATCTAGCGCAAGAGATTGGTAAATTATAGTCGCCTTGGCGATTTAATAACGCATCCATAATAAAAGGGTAGCAACGCAAGTTGCTACCCTTTTATTATGGAGTTTGGAGTACTATTTAAGTTATAATTTAGATACTTTTTCCGCAGTTAGTGAGTACAGCATCAGGTTGCAAAATAGTTAAGTCACCAATAGCAGTGCAAATTAAAAAACTTCACCCAGCGAAAGGTGTACGCCATGATGATGGCGACTTACACCATAGTCAATTGCAATGTTAGTTCCTGCATTCTTATTGAATTTTATGCGGGCCCCAACCCCTGACCCGAAATTCCAAGTGCGGAAAAATGAACTTTCAGGTCCGCTTACCGTATTCGCGTTTACAAAGGCTACAAACCCAAAAAGTCCGTTGCTCGTTAGATTTCGTCTATATTCTGCTTCGGCATAATACAATGATTTCCCTCTGAATCTATTTAGAGGGAAGCCGCGACCCGAGCTATTGTAAGTATCTCCAGCTAATGTTGGAAGGTCGAGATACGGAGCAGGTGAGTTGAATACTGTCCATAAAAATTGTCGAATTGCGAGCATGTTTTGCTCATTAGGGTCTCGTGTAAAGCGATGATATCGTCTCGTCTCAACGAACAGCGAATTCCAATTCTGTTGGCTACCCATAAATTTGGGATTGGTGCGCAGGCGAATGTTGGCGTAGTTGCCCGCCCATGGATTGATTGAGTTGGCACGCGTATCGTAGATCATATTAAGACTGAGTCCTGATGATAGAATATATTCGCGATCATCTGTGCCATGAGGGTAGCTCGTGTAGTCACTCAGTAGCTGATGCTCTTGGCTTCGAATGTTCATCCAATAATCTAAGTTATATCCTCCTCCAAGAAAAAGACCATCGCAGATCCTTTTTAAAGCATGCTGATAGATACGCAAATAAGTGTAATCCATCATTAAATGTTCGTCATTTCCATATTCTCGACCGACACCCCACGTTTCAATAGGATATTTTAGTAATCGGATGTCGCCGTCAATCACCCAAGTATTGTTTTCCAACCATACATACGACCTAATGGGCAATCCAAAGCGTCGTGCAAAATTGGTGTAAGGCGTAAATGTCATGCGCGACATATTGGTGGTTTCCCGGTCTCCCAGATAAAAACCTGCGGTCGTAGTCGTTATCAGCGCTTGCCCGCCACCAGGTACAGCGGTAGAAAAAGGTAGAAATGAAAAGTATACCTTTTTTCCAGTACTATCAACAGTATTACCTGGTCTGATGTGTAAGATGTTTTTGGCAATGTCAATAAGGTCGCGTTGTTTAGCGGTATCCGCTACATGGCGCGTCAACTCAATCTCGTGTACAGGATGTTGAGCAAAGCCGTTGCAGCACAGGCTGCAAAGCACTACTAAAAGGAAACGTGGGGCCTTCAAAAGGTTTCTAATGCTGCTGTACATATAGGATCTAACTACTGATACAAACAATCGGCCAAAATATCTTAAGCTAGTTAATCCTGAATATGGTTGATGGTAAAAAAAGAAAGGTTTTCAAACGGGGAGGATGAAAACCTTTGCTAACCAATTATAAACCTAAATTTTTGTTATGATGATATACAAATGTAGTATTTATTTTCATAATATCAATGTTGTTTCATCTTTTTTGTGATATTAATTCGAAAATTTATTGTTTTTTACATTTTTTATGAAATATATGTGTTGTTTTTTCACTGTTTTAGTGTCTTTTAATGATTTTTTAATATAAAATTATTCGATTTTTAATAATAAAACCCTATTTAGGTTATAAATAGGGTTTTATTAAAAAGTTTTTTGTTGTTTTTTGTAAAAAGTCTGGTTATGTAAGATGAAATTGACATATTTGATTTTGATGCGGGTAAAAATATAGATGGCTGTAAAATAAAAAAAGGTTTTCAAACGGGGAGAATGAAAACCTTTACTAACCAATTATAAACCTAAATTATGATAGTGCAAATGTACTACTATTACACCTACCTTCGCAATAATAAAGGTCTGATAACGTAAGATTGTCCTAATTTAATAATGGATTGTCTTATAAAAACAAAAGATCCACGCTGTGTCTGCATTTACACAACATGGATCTTGCAATCTTTGATCAGTCGAGCTGATGTTAATATCTATTTAGTGTAAACACACCGTCTTTTGTTGGCATTTCGGCTTCGTCTAATACAATCACTTCGCCGCCAAAGTTAAATACCATACGTGCCAATTCATTGATGACATCTGTACTTAAATTAGCATGTTCATCGATATCTCGCTTATCAGTATTGATTGAACCCTTTATTCCCCGGCCATTTTCTATGCACAGTATTTCCACTTTTCCGTCAATTGCGTCTCGTACGATGTCCGAAATCTCCGTGCTACTCTTATTCTCTTGTGCTGCTAGTTGTTGTCTCTCCAGAATATTCGCTTTACGTTTCGCTAATGTGTCGTCTAGTACTTCTTGTACCTTTTTTAGAAGCTCGCTTCGACTTAGTGAGTGTGGATTGATTGGAATATGTACGGAAGATAGATTGCCATTTTTGCTAATACGTGCAAAATTGGTGTGGTGTTCGGGCAAAGCTGCCAAAAACAGAGGAGTTTTGGCAGGAATGTCAAAATGCTCTAGGATACCTTTATCAATTTTGCGAAAAAAACGATCCATATCAATATCTTCTTCCTGGCTCTTTTCCATGTATCCGTGCAAGCCGGCGCCTTCAACTACCGAGGCATGAAAGTGATTGTCTGTGAGTTGGTCGCCCAAAGCTTCTTTCATGCTTTGCGGCAGTTTGTCTTCGATCGGCAATTCCTCAATATGGTTGCGATCACCTTTTAATAATTTTACGCTATCTAACCCTAGCGCTAGTAAATAGTACTCCTGATTCTCGTGAAGCATTTTGAACAGTGGTTTGATACAGAAAGCATTGGCCACACATGATATTTCTTGTACCTCCTGAGGAAGGCGAATAATTTTTGTATCCTCTTTAGAGATAAAGATCGCTAAACCATGACTCCCGTTATCCCAGAATTTTTTATCCTCTATCAACTTCTCTACCGATTTCAATAATGCTTCGTGCTCTATCAGCTTATGCTCCTGAATATAAAGAAGTGTCTTTTTATAAAGATTTTTAAATGATATAGAATCAGATGCACTAGCAGGATGTACTTTATGTGTAGTCATATAGAGCGATACGCATGGCTCATCTTGGACATTTGTCAGTTCTTTCAGTAATTCTAAATTGATTGTCTGCATAGTAAACTTATTAATGTGTAATAATGATAATGTTTTATAAACCGCTTATGTGGATTAGCTCCTTTATAATATGTTTATTGTATACAACTTTGCATTTTTCTAGGCCGTAGCAAAACATTAAACCGGAGTGATCATCATACCGGAGCGATGTCTTTACTATGCATTTACAACGTTCTTGAGCGTAGGTTGTTTACTAAAATGTGATATTTATAACTTACTTGTTATTGAAAAATACGATCCGCTGAACGTGTACTAATGGTAAATAATCCATTCGCAAGCGCTCGAATCGTGGTAACTACGTGCTTTTGTGATTATAGTACGCGGTTTTTGGTGCGATTTCGCTAGCGGTATAAGAATTGTGGTTACATCGTTACTTATGACGAAGTATTCACTAATCATTATTGCTTTGGGTTTGCTGGTTACCTCCTGTCAATCCGCTTCGGTTAAAGAAACTGAAGATGAGATGTTCGTGGTCAATGAGCTGTTTTTGCTCCGCACAGAGGGAATGGCGCTTTGTGATATAGCTTCATCAAACAATCCTAGTCCCGAAATACAAATGGCATGTGAGAAACTGCGAAATTATTACACGGGTACCCAAGAAGATTTTGTATACCTCTGTGATGGGCGGTCGGTAGCTTTGGAGCAGGAAGATTTTGATTTGATCTGGAAACATCTGGATACACAGCTTACGAAAGATAGTATGCAGTTCGAGATTGCATTTATTGAGTTGAGTGCCGATAACCTTTTGCGATCGATTGCTTTACATGAGCTTATTTTGCAACGCAAAGACTGGGAAGATATCATGTATTATGCTTTCAAATCGTTGCCTGAGTTGTATAAGCAACAAGGTGCTTTGACGCAATTGAAGGAATCACGTGTAGCAGAAAAATCCAGGGAAAAAATGGAGGTTAAAAATGCAGCTTTATCTTTATAATTTCCAGGTGTGCCATGCGGTATACAGTTAACTAAATAGTAGTTGCGCAAAACCTTCGTCGAAAACTACGGTTATACCCTTGCAAGTATTGCTGTAGATAACTAAGCGGTTATTTCATGTCGCGCTTGCCGTTCTACTGATTGATTGAAAAAAAAGGAATAACTATGGAAAACATGAAAGACACTAATATGGGCGACGAAAGACCATATAAGAATGAAAAAAAAGTACCTGATGTCGTGAAGAATGAGCCAGATGACAAACCTGCTGGTAAAACGATTAAATGGGTAATAGCTATTGCAGTAGTACTGCTACTGATTATTTATGCACTTTTCTTCTATCCGCGCCAATAGGGCTTAGAATTAAAATATAGGTATTCATTGCATACTCAAGCCATTTGTAATTCATGTTACAGGTGGCTTTGTTTTAAACGTCAAAGTTACTTTTGTGCCACTTTCAGTCGTGCTCTCTAGCAAGATGCCGGCTTGTAGCCGATCCAATATACGACGTACAAGGCTAGCCCTACGCCGGTGCCGGCAATTTTACCTACGTTGGATGATCTTTTGTGTACGTGAAAAATATTCTCCAGTTCGTTAGCTGGTATTCCAATTCCATTGTCCTGTATTTCATAAATCGTTTCAAATTCTTTTTTGAAACTTCGAATATGTATATACGGACTTTTACGATTTTTACTGTATTTAACAGCGTTTCCGATAATGTTTTGGAATATTTGGTGTAATAAGTTTCGCTCGCCCCATATCGGAATCAACTCGTCATATACTACCTTGGTCTTCCCACAATCATGTACAAGTTTGCTATGTGTTACGATCTTTTCTATCATTTGTGCCATCGGTATTTCTGTCTGCTCAAAATGATAAACCTTGCTTTTTCCGACAGAAAGTACGCTGTCTAGCATACTTTCTATATCTTCTACACCATCCAACAACATATCTATCCAGCGCTTGTCGCTGGGGGTTATGGCCTTTCGAGAAAGCATTTGCGAGCATAGTTTTGACAACCGATAGTGGGTTTTTGAGATCATGTGATAAAGTGAAAGTTAGCATTTCTAGTTCATTGTTTAGGAGGATCAACTTCTGATTAATTCTGTCTTTTTCCTCAGACTTGGCTAGTAATGTATCTTGCAATAGTGCTCGCAAATGTTCTGCAAAATATAGATCGTTTGTATTCCATGATTTGGCGGTATCAGTTACTTGCTTGCGCCATGTTTCATGGGTGTATAAGGTTTCATCGCTACCGTGTGCTTCAGGAGATAAATCTTGGCACAGAGGTACCACTTGATATACCAAATCAACATCCTCTTGTCGAAACCACATTATTTTGATTTCGGATTCTTTACCAAGCTTTAATGCCATTACTCCCGCAAAGTTCAGATCACCCTCTATCTGATCGGCGTATCGTAATCTGAAATTGCTATCTAAGAAGAGACTCTTATTTTTTAGTGTACGAATGAGATCGGCAACCTGAATAATTTGTGCTTTCGATGGTACGATTCCATGAACATGCATTTCCTCAGAGTTACAAATCACGCAGCCGTCAGCCTGTACAAGTCGCTGCATATTAGGTAGATGCTTGCTGAGCGTTAGCAGTATATTGGTATTAGCCAGAAGGTCATTGCGTATACCTTGTAGCGTGTCATGAATATTTTCTTGAAATGCTAACAAATTATTTTTAATGTTAGATTCCTGTCTTTTGGCAGCGTAAGTACAAATGAGCTGGCAAAGTTGACGTTTTTGCAAGTGCACGTTTCTCAAGTACGAGCTGTACGCAATTAATATGCCCCAAAGTCGGCCATTTGCTACAAGAGGAAAAGCAATTAAGCTTTTGGCTCCTAGACTGCGTGCAAAATCTCTGTGCAACAGAGGTAGCGGATACAAATGGGAGTGGATCACATCAACATGCTCGTCTGCTAATTCATGAAAAATACAATGCGGAGCAAATAGATCGGGTACATACCTATACGGTGAGGCCAGATGATTTTTCAAATCATCTGGATGGTAAAAATCAGCAGAAAATCTTGACCCTAGCAAGGATTTAGATTTGTCCTTTACATATTCTGCAATAACCTCGCTTGTGTTATTTTCATAAATCTGATAGATATGCACACGATCAAATTCCAATATTTGATATATGTTTTCGGCTAATTTATGCCAAAGAGATTTGTTGCTTGACTCTAGTACATGTGCAATATCGTGCATATGGAAAGCGCCAGAATCATCCGTAGTTTTCCTTTCCCATTCCCAGTGAATGTAACTATTTACTTGAGATAGGTGAAGTATGTACTCTTGGTCACGACAACTAACCTCGAGAATTTTATTTGCAATATCCTGATGTTTAATATCTCTAATAATGGATACGATGTACGACGATTGCGTGGGTAAATAGATAGAAAGAAAATCACGGATATCACGACCTAAGAAATGCATAGCGGGTGCACCTGTCATTTTTCTTATTGCAGCGCTTATTCCAACAATTTGATCAAATGCATCAGTGCAGATCAATAGTCCATAAGATTGGATAAGTGTTTGACGGTCTTGCGCTAATTCTGACATGGAACCTTCCTATAGAGTATCCTAATATAAAGAAATTTTTATACTAACGCAATGCTCAATAAATATCATCAGAATTTTTGAGCATAAATTTAAATACATTTTTTATTTTCCTAATATTCTCTTTATAATGTATTTTTAATAAAAAATATTTTGTAACCTTTACGCCACAAACAAAAATTTCGCATCGCTGTTTTAAGAGTGGTAAAAGTCATGGATGTACTTGCATATTCAGCACTTATTACCAGCATACATAATTGATATTAGAAAAACATCCTATGATAAAAATAATTCTTGCTGAAGATCATCTGGTAGTCAGAAATGGTATAAAACTGCTTTTAGATTCTCATGAAGGATTAGAGGTAGTTGGTGAGGCGAATAATGGTGAAGAGGTACTACGTTTGGTCAATGAAGGTGGCGATGCAAATCTGGTTATTACGGATCTAACGATGGAAGGCATAGGTGGTATGGAGCTGATCCGGCAGCTTAAGCAAGCACATCCTTCAGTAAAAATTATTATTTTGTCGATGCTGGCAGATATTCCTTATCTTATAGAAGCGTTTGACCTTGGCGTAGACGGATATATGGTTAAAAACTCCGCTTACGACGAATTGCTGTTTGCTATACAGCAAGTATCTAATGGAGGTACATTTATTTGTGCCGAACTAACGATGACACTCTTGGACAAAATTCGTTCTGCTACACAGATAGAAGAAAGCAATGAGCAAGCTCGGATTCGAGTGGATATTAGTGATCGCGAAAGCGAAATATTACAACTAATCGGTGAAGGGTACACGAACTTGGAGATTGCAGATAAGCTTTTTATCAGTAAGCGAACCGTGGAGGGGCACCGTCAAAATCTGATCGACAAGTTGGGCGTCAAGAACTCGGCAGCACTAATCAAAATAGCTGTCAAAAACAACTTAATAAGATAGAACAAAGTATTTTGTTGGCCAAATGTTAAAATAAATCTGAATTTATTCTTTCGATTGAGTACTGTCATTCTCTTTCTCGTGCATAAACGATTATATTTGTGCATTGTAAACAAAAAAAAGTTTGAACCGTAATAAAAAACGAGACTAACACTGATACATAAAGTACGTAAAGAAAAGGATGAAAGAACAATACGCGGTATTTATAGAGAGATTCGAAAAACGTCTCCATGAGATTTTTAATAGCGAAAACGATATAAACGAGCTTAGTCTCGAAAGAGGTTTGCCGGATCATGTATGGCGTGGCATCATGGAACAAAATCCACTTTCGGTAGCTATTCCTGACCAATTTGGAGGTCGGGGTGCCAATGTGCGCGAATGTCTTGGCATTCTTTCTGCCGCGTCTTATGAGTCTTTGTCTTTGTCGTTGACCTTTGGTATCAACATTGCCTTATTTTTGGAGCCTTTGGCCAAATATGGTCACGCAGATATTCAACAGGGTATTTTTGATCGCTTTTTGAAGGAGCGTGCCATGGGCGGATTGATGATAACCGAGCCTGACTTTGGAAGTGATGCGCTAAATATGCGCACGAATTACAAAGAGCTGGATAATGAGTTTAAACTCGAGGGACAGAAACATTGGCAAGGCCTTACAGGAATGGCTGATTTTTGGATTGTAGCCGCTCGTAAGAAGAATCAAGATGGCGATTTGGCCCGTGATGTAGAGTTTTTTGTAACCGACAATAGTAAGGCCGAGCAACACATTCCTGTAGAAGAATATTTTAAGAATTTGGGACTCTATATGATCCCATACGGACTTAATAAAATTGATCTTACGATTCCTCATACGCATAAACTGCAGCAGCATAGCACCGGGATCAAAATGATGCTGGATATCTTACACCGTAGCCGTATGCAATTCCCAGGAATGGGGATGGGCTTTATTCAGCGTTTGCTGGATGACTCCTTAGCGCATTGCTTGCAACGCAAAATGGGCGCTCAGTCGCTTTTCCAGATTGATTCTGTGCAATATCAATTATCTCGTATTCAATCTGCTTATACGTTGTGCTCGGGTATGTGTGCTTGGAGCTCCAATGTTAGCGGTATTGAGTTTGATCTTGCAACCGAAGGTTTGCAAGCTAACTCGATGAAGGCGCTCGTTTCGGACTTGATGCAAGAATCTGCTCAGATTGCGGTTCAATTATCAGGGTCAAGTGGGTATAAGTTGAATCATATTGCTGGTCGTGGAATTGTGGATAGCCGTCCTTTCCAGATCTTCGAAGGATCAAATGAAATGCTATATACGCAGATTTCAGAGATTGTGGTCAAGCAAATGAAGAAGGCAAAAGAAACACATATCGGCACTTTCTTGTCGCAATTCGAGCATACAAGCCGTGTGATGGATAGATTCAAAAAGCATTTTGATATTTCGCTTTCTGCAACAAATTTAGTGCAACGTCAGTTGGTAGTGCTAGGAAAAGCCATTGCGCGTTTGGTATGTTTGCAGTATGTGGATCATATGGTATCAAAAGGATTCCGTACAGATTTGTTCGAGCAGGCTGCTAAGCATGTAGAAATGGATGTAAAGGCGTTTTTGTCGGACTTCGTCGACTTCAATGATGCTGCGCCAATCGTAGAATATCAGGAAAAATCAGACTGGGCTTCTTTTATTTAAGCCAGCGCAATGCCCTATAAGAAAAAGCCTGTGAAGCAAACTGCTCCACAGGCTTTTTCTTATAGGGTGAAATGGCATTTAAAAGTTGATCTTAGTAAAATTCCAACGCATCGTATCTACCATTGTTAGTTGATTGCTATCTACCGGAAGGTCAAGCACGATCTTGAGCGCCTGCATGGCCATCATACTGCCGATGATTCCGGGCAATGCTCCCAGCACACCGTTGCTGTCGCAATCTGGAATATCATTCGCCGAAGGCGGCTCTGGGAATAAATCTCGCAAATTTTTGCTGCCAGCGTAATTAAATACCGCTAGCTGGCCTTCAAATCCGAATATGCTTCCATATACTAAGGGTTTTTGTACCGCGACGCAAACGTCGTTTACCAGATAGCGTGTTCTAAAATTGTCCGATCCATCGACGATGACATCATAGCCAGATAACAGATCCGTGGCGTTGGAAGCCGCTAATTCTACTTCGTGTTTCTGCACCTTGACCAACGGATTGAGTGCTTGCACGAAGCGTGCAGCGCTGTCCACTTTTAGGTTTCCTACATCGGCCGTGCGGTGCAATATTTGTCGGTTGAGATTATGTTCTTCTAAACGGTCAAAATCGACGATTCCTACAATGCCAACACCCGCTGCAGCGAGGTATTGAATCGCCGGACTACCCAATCCGCCCGCGCCTATCACCAAAATTTTGCTTTCCATAATTTTGCGTTGCCCTGCTACGCCGATCTCTTCTATAAATATTTGGCGGCTGTACCGCGAGAATGCTGCTGCGTTTTCGCTCATAATTTATCCGTTATGTTGTCCACTATAGGCACCATCCCAATCTTTCATAATCGGATCGTATCCCGAATTTCTGATCAGATCAATGATCGCTTCCATACTTCGCTCATCACTGATTTCAAATTGCTCTAGCGATTGCGGATCTACCGCATAACCGCCCGGATTGGTTTTAGAAGCAGCGCTCATCGTCGTAACGCCGAGCGGAATAATATGATTTCGAAAATGCTCGCTTTCTCGTGTGGATATAGATATTTCCAAATCTGGATTCCAGATACGGTAAGCACAAATCAACTGCAATAAATGCCGGTCTTCCATCACGAAGTTGGGTTCGATGATGCCTTCCGCAGGACGAAGACGTGGGAATGATACACTGTACTTGGTACGCCAGTACTGTTTTTGCAAATAGTGAATGTGCAATGCATTGAAAAAACTATCCGTACGCCAATCTTCTAATCCGAGTAGCACGCCCAAACCTATCTTATGTATACCCGCTTTGCCAATCCGGTCGGGCGTCTCCAATCGATAATCAAAATTGGATTTTTTTCCTTTCCGATGATATGCTTTGTACACCTCCTGATGGTATGTTTCTTGATAGACCAGGACGGTATGTACGCCAGCTTGCTGAATTACTTCATATTCTTCCTGTTCCAACGGTTGCACCTCGATGGATATTTGTGAGAAATGTGGTTTTAGTAGGCGGATGGCATTCTCGAAATATTCGACGCCTACTATTTTATTTGCTTCGCCACTCACCAGCAATACATGCTGTAATCCCATCGCTTTTAGTGCCATGGCTTCCAATAGCAGTTCAGCATCAGAGAGTGTTTTGCGTTTGATCTTATTATCCATGCTAAAACCACAGTAGGTACAGATGTTTTGGCATTCGTTGCTAAGGTACAGCGGAGCGTACAATTGTATTGTCTTTCCAAATCGCCGTTGCGTGATAGATCTTGTTAATTGTGCCATTTGTTCTAGTTCGGCTTCCGCTGCAGGCGATAGCAGCACCAGAAAATCTTCCAGATCATGACGATCCTTTTGTAAGACACGTTTTACATCTTCTGGCGTGCTGTCATATATTTTTCGTTGGATCGTATCCCATTGGTAGCACGCGAAGGTTTCTTTGAATGTAGACATGAGCAAGCAAGGGTTAATCGGTAAGAAATGAGGTGAGTGGACTGGAGGCGACGCTGTGTGTGCTTTGCGAGCCCAAGCCCGATTCGTATGCTTTTCGGCCAGCGATTACGGCTTCTTTGAATGCTTCGGCCATGCGAGCAGGTTCTCTTGCAGCTGCAATGGCTGTATTCACTAACACAGCATCGGCGCCGATTTCCATGGCTTTCGCAGCATCGGCGGGACTGCCAATTCCGGCATCTACCACGACCGGAACGCGACTCTGCTCGATGATGATTTCCAAAAAATCAATGGTTCGCAAGCCTTTATTGGTGCCAATCGGCGCGCCCAAAGGCATCACCACTGCAGTACCTGCTTCTTCTAATCGCTTGCACAACACCGGATCTGCGTGAATGTAAGGCATCACGACGAAACCGGCCTTTGCTAATTCTTCGGTAGCGGCCAATGTTTCGATCGGGTCGGGCAGGAGGTAGCGTGGATCGGGATGAATTTCTAATTTCACCCAATTCGTTTCCAACGCTTCACGCGCAAGCATAGCCGCTAATACCGCTTCTTTTGCATTTCGTGCACCCGATGTGTTGGGTAGCAGGTGAAGATTAGGAATATCCAGTGCGTCAAGTAATTGATCAGATTCTGCTTGATGATCTACCCGTTTCAAGGCCATCGTGACTAATTCGGTCGAAGCAGCTATCATGGCCTCGTGCATCTGCTGTAAGTTGCCAAATTTGCCTGTTCCTAAAAATAAACGGGAATTAAAATGTCTGTTTGCAATCTTTAAATCTTTCATGTCAATAAGGATTTAATGGAGGTAATCTGTTGAGGCTGTTCTGTAATGAGTGTAGAGACGGCAATGCCATATACGCCTATTTGCTGCAAGATCGAGATGTCCTCTAAACGAATCCCTCCGATCGCGTAGAGTGGCGGTACCACACAATTAAGCTGCTGTAGATCTTGTACAATTTTGGTGAAACCTTCCAATCCCAAGATCGGACTAAGGTTTTGTTTGGTAGTGGTGTAGCGCCACGGACCTATACCGATGTAATCGCAATTTTCTTCCATTCGCTGCACCACATCAGCCAGCGTATTGGCCGTTCCGCCGATTATCTTATCGGAGCCGAGCAATACACGCGCATCTGCTACAGGCATATCCGTAAGTCCTAGATGTACTCCATCGACATCGGTGGCACGTGCGGTATCGACATGATCGTTGAGCAGACAAATGGCTTGGTAGGAAATGCAATGCTCCTTTACCGCACGACAAAATTTATGGAAAGCAAGATCCTTCGGTTGTTTCCAACGTATCTGTATCCATTCTGCACCAGCATCTAATGCCTGTCGAATGTGTTGCATTTGTGCTGTCAAGGTTTCTCCTTGCGAGATGTACTGTATTTTAGGATAGAGTGAAGATGAGATCATTTCTTAAAGAGTAATGGTGTTGTCGATGCCGCAGTGCAGCAATCTTCAAATGTTTGTATAGGATTGTCACTTTCCCAGATAGCACCTAGCAAAGCGATGCCATCCACATCGGCCGATAACGTGGCTGCGATATTTGTAGTATTCATGCCGCCCAAAGCGATAAGTCGTACGGACTGGTTGGTTCTCTTGCTTGTCTGCTGCAGCATATTCGACGAAGAGCCGTAACCCGGTTTGGATATGCTGGGGTAGAATGGACTTAGAAAAGCATAGTGCCAGCGATTATCCAATTGATTGAACGACGAGATATCGTGTGTCGAGGTCGAAAATTGGATCCCTTGCGGCAAAGGCTTAGCAGACCATTCCTGTCGCATAGTTTCGCTCATATGCAAGTGTTTGAGATCAAATGTTGACGCAAGCTCGTGATGCTCATGCAAAACCAATTTGCCGTGATAATAACTTGGTATACGACGTATATATGTCGCAGTTTGCTCGATACTGTAATCATACTTGCGGATATGCAACAAATCCAAGCCAGCATCCAGTAAACGGATGACGGTTTCTATTTCCTGATCGGCAGCATATTCGGGTGTGAGTACGATCATCATAAATACAACTGTTTGCCTTGATCGATAAATTCCTGCGACTTCTCGAACATGCCTTGTTCGGCACTATCTCTAATTTCCTGCGTGATCTTCATGGAGCAAAATTTTGGTCCGCACATCGAGCAGAAGTGCGCCACCTTCGCACCATCAGCCGGTAAGGTTTCGTCATGAAATTCACGCGCGGTATCCGGATCAAGCGACAGATTGAATTGATCTTCCCATCGAAACTCAAAGCGAGCTTTACTCAAGGCATTATCACGATATTGTGCTCCGGGATGGCCTTTGGCCAAATCTGCTGCATGTGCTGCGAGCTTGTACGTGATTACGCCATCTTTTACGTCCTTTTTATTAGGCAAGCCCAAATGTTCTTTCGGAGTAACGTAGCACAGCATCGCGCAACCATACCAGCCGATCATGGCTGCGCCGATGGCCGACGTAATATGATCATATCCGGGTGCAATGTCGGTCGTAAGTGGGCCGAGCGTGTAGAAAGGTGCTTCGTCGCATTCGGCTAGTTGCTTTTCCATGTTTTCTTTGATCATGTGCATCGGCACGTGCCCCGGACCTTCGATCATCACCTGTACATCGTGCTTCCATGCTATTTTGGTTAGTTCGCCTAAGGTTTCTAGTTCAGCAAACTGTGCAGCATCATTTGCATCGGCAATCGCGCCGGGGCGCAATCCGTCACCCAGTGAAAAAGCGACGTCGTAGCGCTTCATGATTTCGCAGATGTCTTCAAAATGCGTGTATAAGAAGTTTTCTTTATGATGAAACAAACACCATTTCGCCATGATGGAACCGCCTCTAGATACAATTCCGGTCACACGTTGCGCTGTGAGATGGATGTATCGTAGAAGAACTCCGGCGTGAATGGTGAAGTAAGAAACGCCTTGCTCGGCTTGCTCAATCAAGGTATCCCTAAAAATTTCCCAGGTCAAATCTTCTGCCACGCCATTAACCTTCTCCAGCGCTTGATAAATCGGTACCGTGCCAATCGGTACGGGCGAATTACGAATAATCCATTCCCGCGTTTCATGAATATTCTTTCCAGTCGATAGGTCCATAATCGTATCAGCACCCCATCGGCATGCCCATACGGCTTTTTCTACCTCTTCTTCAATACTCGACGTGACGGCGCTATTACCAATATTGGCATTGATTTTCACTAGGAAATTTCGACCAATGATCATCGGCTCACTTTCCGGATGATTGATATTGTTGGGGATGATAGCGCGTCCGCAAGCGATCTCGTTGCGCACAAATTCTGGTGTAATTCTTTGTTGCGGTGTATTGGCACCGAAGCTATTGCCGGCATGCTGGTGATCCATACGGTTGGTCGCGCCCTGCAACTGTTCGATGCGTTGGTTTTCGCGAATCGCTACGTACTCCATCTCTGGTGTGATGATGCCCTGCTTCGCATAATACAATTGCGATACATTGTGGCCTGGTTTTGCGGCGAGCGGTCGGTGGCTATATTCAAACCGAAGTTCATTCAGCTTCGTATCGGCTAATCTTGATTTGCCGTAATCCGAACTAATTTCATCTAGCATATCCACATCATTGCGATTCATAATCCACGATTCGCGCAGGCGCAGAAGCCCTTTACGAATATCAATGTTGGCATTTTCATCGGTATACGCTCCAGAGGTGTCGTAAATGGTGACAGGCGGATTGTGCTCGATACGACCGTTGCTCATCTTCGTGGGGCTGAGCGTAATCTCGCGCATGGCTACCTCGATCGGGAATAGCGAACCTTTAATATATACTTTCTGAGAATTGGGAAAAGGGGAGTTAGAAATCGTGTGCGTTATCATAGTATTAATTTTTGGAATAGAATAGGTGCGAGTTATCCGCCTTGTGTGGCAGTAATAATGAGGATTTGATCCTGCTCGTGCAATGGCGTATCCGCCCATCGTTCTTTGGGGATTACGTGCTGATTGATGGCTACCGCAATGCCTTTTGTATGGCCTTGCATCTCGAGCGCGACCAATGCGGCGACATGCTGAGGCGGATCTTCAAAAAAACGTTGCTGCTGATTGATGTTGAGTGTCATTCCTTGTAGATTTATGTATATGCCTACACTTTAGGGAATGACAGCTATAGTGCGAAAGCACCGAAGATGACGATTCACTTTTCCCTACGCTGGTATGATCCAGATCAGGTTCAAAGGGTAAAATCTCAGCCTGCGAACTATGCAGACACCCCTAAAGTACTTGGCTAATCTACGATATTAAAATGAAAGACCACGATACTTTTCCTACTTTTGTAAGAATGCCTAGCGGAAAAGTGACAAAACCGCGGGTTACTATGCACTAGAACGAATCAGCACGTGGCAAAACTAAAGATCAATTATAACAAAGAAAAGCTCCAGTACAATTCGCCTATATTGAAATATGTTATGGTCGTTGTAACGATCCTGATGGTCTGCTTATTTATGCCTAAGCAACCTCGGTTTCGATATGATTATCAAAAAGGTAAGCCCTGGAATCACGAAAATTTAGTTTCACCTCATGATTTTGCTATTCTTAAAACGCAAGATGAACTAGATAGAGATCGGCAACAAATTCTCAAGACGGTACATCCGATCTACAATGTTAATGAAGTCGTGAGCAAAGAGCAGCTCGATCAATTTAATATTGACTTAGGCGAGAAGTGGCAAGCCGCACAACTAGATACTTTGCCTTCACAAGATATCGAACGTTATCGCGGTGTAGGTACAGCTATATTAGATTACGTGTATAATCGAGGCGTGATCTCACTCAATAGCAGATACCAATTAAAGGGAAATACCTCAGCGACAGGTTCTGAGGCTGAATACAACTTTATCCTCGTAGAAGATAATGTGGCCCAACAACGCAATACAGCGAATATCTACACGATCGAAAGTGCTTACGCATATATTGAACGCACAGTAGATCGTAACCGTTTTGTACAACAAAAAAAATGGCTGTCCGATCTGTTAAAGAATTATGTTGCAGTCAATCTCGTATTCAATGAGGGGCAAACTGAGAAAGCCGAACAAACAGCTTTAGCCAACATTTCAACTACGAGAGGTATAGTACAACGGGATGAGTTGATTGTAGAACAAGGAAAAGTCATAAATAATGAAATTCTCCAAAAGCTAGAATCCCTTCGACGTGTTTATGAAAATGAAGCACAGATGGGCGGTAAGCAAGGTTTAGTCCTATTTGGTAATTTTCTAATGGTGCTACTCATCATGGTTTTGGTGATGATGTTTTTGTATTTCTTTCGCCTCGATATTTACAATAACAACCGATTGTTGATGATTATCTTTGCGGTCATTATCACGATGTTGGGGGTGCTGAGCTGGGCAATTAAAATTAAAATTCCGAGTTTGTACTACATTCCATATTGTATTGTACCTATCATCTTCCGAATTTTATTTGATACACGCGTAGCCCTTAACATTCATTTACTGATGGTGTTGATGGCTGCCTTATTCGTTCCAAACAGTTTTGATTTCGTTTTCTTACAATTGGTTACAGGTATTGTAGCGATCTATAGTATACGGACAATGGTAAAGCGAGAGCAATTCTTGCTATCTAGCTTGCTAATCTTAGCATCTTATATCATCTCATATACAGGATTAGTACTCACGCGCAACGGTACGTTTGACAGTATTTATTGGAATGATGTTTTGCCTTTCGTCATTAGTGTAGGACTCACCTTACTGGCGTATCCGTTAATCTACGCCTTTGAAAAACTTTTTGGTGTTGTTTCCGATCTAACTCTGATGGAATTGACAAATAGTAACTCCAAACTACTTCGCGAATTATCGATCCGAGCACCAGGGACATTCCAACACTCGCTACAAGTCGCCAATCTGGCAGAAGCTGCTGTGTATCGAATAGGAGGTAATCCATTGCTTATCCGAGCCGGAGCGCTCTACCATGATATCGGAAAAATGTCCAACCCTTTGTATTTTATAGAAAATCAGAAGACTGGAAATAATCCGCACGAGGAGCTAACACCAGAACAAAGCGCACAGATTATTATTTCGCACGTATTGAAAGGGGTGGAGATCGCACGTAAAAATCAATTGCCGGAGGTCGTTGTCGATTTTATTCGCACACACCACGGCACCACTAAGGTCGATTATTTTTATAATTTATCCATGAAAAATAATCCAGATAAATTGGTGGATGAAGAGCTGTTTCGCTATCCTGGCCCGATTCCTTTCTCGAAGGAATCGGCAGTGCTGATGATTGCCGATTCGGTGGAAGCAGCCTCTCGTGCGATGAAAGAATATACGGAGCAATCTATCAATAATCTTGTGGACAAAATCGTGGATCATAAGTTGATGCAAAAGCAATTTATGAATGCTAATATCACGATGAAAGAAATTTCTCAGGTAGCGGCGATATTCAAATCTATGCTGAAAAGTATACATCATGTACGGATTGATTACGATGTATTGAAGAAGAAATCCGCAGATGATTAAAAGAACTTTTTGACTGTCAAATCATTGCATCTGGAAGTAAAAAATTGCTTTGCAGAATGAAAATTTTCCGTTATGTTTGCACTGTCAATAACGGAGAGGTGCCTGAGTGGCCGAAAGGAACAGTTTGCTAAACTGTCGTACTGGAAACGGTACCGCGGGTTCGAATCCCGCCCTCTCCGCGAATTTAAGAGCAGCTTCAAAAAGCTGCTCTTTCTTGTTTAAAGACACTTTTCTTTTTTTTATTTCCTTATTTTTTATTGTGAATATAGTGATTTTGGCAGAGTTTTGACAGATTATGTTTAGTGTAAAGTGTTGATATTAAGTCTTATCCTATGTTGTCGAGTTTTCTGACAAATGCTAATACTTGGATAGAATCAGTGTTTGGTAGAATTTGCGGTTGGTACAATACGCAATTTGATAACTTCCTCAAGTTCCACTTTGCTAGATACTGTTTTGGTAGCCTTACCTGTTTTTCAAACTAAATAGAAATATTAAATTTAGTTTGTTAAACATTATGAAAAAGAGCAAATTTTCAGAGCATCAGATTATCAATATTCTTAAAGAATATGAATCCGGTAAATCCACTAAAGATATCTGTCGGGAGCACGGCATATCAGCACCAACTTTTTACCAATGGAAGCACAAGTATGGCGGTATGGATGTGCAACATCTGAAAGAGTTCAGGCGCTGCAGGAAGAAAATTCACGACTGAAGCGGATGTTTGCCGATTTAAGCCTTGATCACCGAATTCTAAAAGACATTATTGAAAACCGACTGTAAGGAGTTCGTGAATACATTGAGACAATCACTAATGAATAAAAAGCTTTAAAGCTTTGTGAACGTAAAGAGCTAGTGAGCTGTACAATGGTTGAGGAAGGGATCAGTGTTCATAGAACTTGTAAAATTGGCTGCATGAGCCGTAGCATGTACTATTATAGCCACGCGAAAGATGATGAGGAAGTGGTTGCTAAACTCATGGATCTGGCAGGCACCTATCCAAATAGAGGCTTTGAAACCTATTATGGAAAAATTAGAATGGCAGATCGACTACAATAGTAATCACTCACAAATCATTAAATGGACTAAGTCCGTGGTTATATATGAAGGAATCTTTGAAAACGTAAAGAACGTTTTCATATTTATTCATTGTTTGAAAAGGGTAAGGCTACCAAAATGGTAAGGCTTCATTTTTGGGAGCACTTACAAAACCGCTTCTGAAAGAATTACTACGAATACAAGAGTTATAAAAAGCCTCTTCACGTAATATAGGGATCTACCACAAAATCAAGTCAATTTAGGGATTTAAACAAAATGCTTCTTCAATAGTACTATTTGCCCCAAGTGGTAATAGCAGTGTTCGATCATCGACTCTATGTTTAGGAGATAGGTGCCATATTTCTCAACGATAAAAATCTCTTGAAGACGTTCTGCAGGAATTTGTTCAATAATTTGAGCAAAATCTTCGGAATCTCGCCAAAAGACATTTAAAAAGGCTTCCCATTGGTCACTTGAAGTAATAGCCGGAAAATCAAAGCTATATTTATCACTTATAGTTAAAACAGCCTCCTTAAAAGCAGTTTTAACTCCTTGTATGTAGTAGTGAATATGTTGTGCGAGGGTTGCGATTGAATTAAGATCACCCATTTCTTTTGTTGCCAATCTCCAATCAAGACCATCTAATTGGTCTTTATAATTGGTGTTTGCTATAAAAGTTCCATTCAGAACCACTTCTCTGAATCTTCTTGCTAATTCGTAACTAAGTTCCATTGTTATAGTCGTTTAAGCTATAAAGTTACATAATTTCTCAATCTGTCTATTTCCAAGACTTTCAACTTTGCAACCGATCCTTTACCCAACTAAATTTCCGTCTGCTTTTCTTATCTGTCCAAACTTTGCTTGCATAACTCTTAGATATGAGCAGTAGGCAAATTTCCTTTGGCCTTTTCGTAGGCAAATTACCCGACAATGCCCACAGTCGTCAATGACCAAGCCCAACGGGTTTGAGCAAAAAAATCTTCCTTGCTCGCTTCCAAAAAAGGTAAGGCTACCATTAGTCATATCTAGTTAATGGTAAGATTACGCTGCTGGACTACGGTATTGATCCGAAATGTGATCATATTGAGTTTCTATTCCATGTATATATTAGTTAAAAGATATTGGTGAAGGTGCTATAATTCACAAAAGATGATTATCTTTAATATGTTGGCTTAAGGATAAGAAAATTTCAACGCAAATTTAAATATAAAGATTATGAGTAAGATCTTAAAAGATAGGGGCCAAAATCGTGGTTTTTTGGATTTTGTTTTTGCCGAAGCTCCACTGTTTGGAGTTTTAAGTATTTTAATCTCCGATAATCAGTCAAAAGCTAAGAAGATTACCACAATAGCAGCCACATTTGTAGGATTAATTGCAGCTGCAATAGTTACATAAGGTTTTAGCTACTAATTTTTAATTAATTTACATTTTGTAATTCCAGTAACCTGTTGTACATGGAATAGCTTTGAGTCCAGGCTGTGTCGCATGAACTATTCCGTCCTTTAACACGGTCATAAAATAAACCATATTGCTCGACTTTTTGATGTTGATGTCATAGTATTCATTTAGTAAAACGATATAGCATTGCGAAAAGCGACGGCAGGTTTTAGAATTATCAGTTAGAATATACTACCATGCTATAAACTTAAATAATGAAGAGCATAAATATCAAAAACCTATTAGCCGCGGGGATAGCGTGCTGTTTGACTTCTACCTTATTAGCACAAGTGCCTGCCAAGAATGACTATTCTGATAAAGCGCGTGAAACACTAGCCAACATTGAAATACGCTATGCCGTGCCTGACGGTAAGCAATTGCTACGAGAGAATTATCCGTTTGACGATAATTATACCGCAAGCTATCTTGCGGGTAATGAGGGCAAAGCTAAAACTAATCCTTATTCTTATCTATGGCCTTTTTCTGGAAGTTTATCCGCTTACGTCGCATTGCTTGAGCAGGCTGATGATGAAGCAAATGTCAAAAGTCATATCGATAGTGTCGTACTTCCTGGTTTAGAAAATTACTATGATACACGGCAGCCAGCCGGATATGCATCATACATTAACAGTGCCGCGCCGTCAGATCGATTTTATGATGATAATGTCTGGCTGGGTATTGATTTTACTGACCTGTATCTACATACGAAAGAAAAACATTATCTGGAAAAGGCACAGGAGATTTGGCGCTTTGTAGCAAGCGGTATGGATGATAAATTGGGTGGTGGGATCTATTGGTGCGAACAGAAAAAGGAATCCAAAAATACCTGCTCTAATGCACCAGCTGTGGTGTACTTACTCAAGCTGTACGATGCGACCAAATCCCAAGATTATCTGGATCAAGCGATAACATTATATCAATGGACGAAGGACAATTTGCAAGATCCCGAAGATAATGTGTATTGGGATAATATCAATCTGGAAGGGAAGGTGCAAACGGCCAAATATCCGTACAATACAGGGCAGATGATTCAAGCGGGGGCGTTGCTGTACAAAATCACTAGAAAGAAAGAATATCTTAATGATGCTCAAGCATCAGCGAAGGGCGGAATGGCTCGATTCTTCACGAAAGAAGATTCTGACTCGTACCCAGTATTAAATCGAAGTGATAATTGGTTTATCGCCGTGATGCTACGCGGCTATGTGGAGCTATATCATCAGGATAACGATGTGCAGTATATCAATGCCTTCAAAGCCAATATGGATCATGCTTGGGACGAGATGCGTGATAAGGATGGCCTTTTTAGCAAAGATTGGAAAGAAACATCGCGTAAAACGGACAAAAAATGGCTGCTTGATCAGTTTGCTATTGCTGAAATGTACGCGCGTTTATCCGATTTCGATAGATAGTCGACAAAAGTTCAATAATGCTCAAGTGCGATTGCTGTTAACCGATTGTTCGTTGGTTGATATGGCACTTGAGCATAATTTGAGTGTTATAATGGTTTCTACAAACCCTTTGAGAAGATATAAATCAGCCGAAAATGTTTGACGTTTTCAGATGCTTTACACCAGCTATTGAAAGTATTTCTCATTACTGCACTTCGCGATCGCGACGCGCATTTTCTTTACGCTTCTTACTATCGAGATAGCGGGATAAGAAGTAGATAGTGGCTCCAAGATAGGGGAAAAACAGTACAATCAAGATCCAAAGAACCTTAGTAACACCTGTCTCCCGATTTAAGATCTGGAACACGGCTACTAGTAGGTATAGTAGCGCTATTAGAGCAGCGATGATCACTACAATCTCGAAAGAACCGATATTAACGAATAGTAGGTTATGCATATTTTGTTAACTAGTTAATTATGAAAGATAAATTATTTGCAATCTACCGCGGCATATTTTATTGAATATGCTGCTGCTTCATCCGTCTGTTCACGTTGGCTTTCTGTGTTTACTTTCAAGGGTTTTTGATACAACTCCATTCCTTTAGTTAATCTAAAGTTAAGGTTGAGTGTATCCTGCATACCTTCTTGCATATAAGTCCATTGCACCGCGACATCTTCGCCTTCTATGCTTCCTTTTAATGTGCCCTTTCGCGCATCTTTTTCCAGCGGAATCCAATCCATCTCCCCACTGATCTCATTCTGGTCAATCAGTAAGTGCACTTTTGTTGTATCTTGATTTTCCGTGCCCTCTGTGCGAACAAAACAGTAGTGCCCATTATCTAAACCATGGCTAACAGCCATCGTGCTGTCTTGCTCATCATTTGGGGTAATACTTTTGTCGGCATTTCCTTGACAAGAAGCGAATACAAAAGCAAGACCGATTACTCCTAAAAAGTTTTTCATATTTAAAATATTATGAACCAATTTTCAAAATTATATAATTGATTAGCATAAATCCGGCCAAACAGCAGAAAGGCGGAGTTGTGGCGGTTCAATAAGTAATTCTATAATTCGTGGTCTACTTTCGTTTTGTCTTGTCGTTCTCCCAATTACCATCATAACTAACGTTTCCGTCTTTGTCATATAGCACCCCTTGCCCATGCCGCTGATTATTTTTCCACTGGCCAACATAGCGTTCTCCGCTAGGCCAATAATATGATCCTTTACCCTCCCTTTTGTCCTGGCGAAATTCTCCTTCATAACGTACGCCATCTTTCCAGTTGTACACGCCATATCCATCTCGCTTATTTTCTTTCCAATCGCCATTGTATGTGCCACCAGAAGCATCCCACACGCCCGTGCCTGTGCCGTGCGCCATGCCATTTTTGGTGTCGCCCACATATTGAATCGTTTGTCCAGTAGGACCTTGGATCGTGATAGCTTTTAGTTGCTCTTTTTCTTCAAGTGCGCGTTCTCGAGCGCTCAATTTTCTGTTGAGGTCGGTAATCTTATTCTCTAGACTGTCAGTGTTTTTTGTTGCTAATGCTATTTGGTTATTGGTCACATTGTGGTCTGATGGAGTAGCCGCCACAGCTGTACT
Organism: Sphingobacterium populi; assembly: GCF_001586775.1. Classification (GTDB taxonomy): domain Bacteria; phylum Bacteroidota; class Bacteroidia; order Sphingobacteriales; family Sphingobacteriaceae; genus Sphingobacterium; species Sphingobacterium populi. The sequence goes on from NZ_LQXS01000002.1 coordinate 555,603, forward strand.
GTCTTGCTTAGACGGTGTTGCTGGCTGCGTAGGAGGAGTGCTTGCATTCGCAATCAGACTGCGTGTCACGGCCAATCGAGCTAGCAGTTCTTCTTTATGATTTTGGTACGCACTATCTGCTTGCAATTCTTGATATTGTTGCAGCGCATCTAGATACCGACCCGAGAACAATAACTTATCAATTGTTTGTAAAGGATTTCTATCTGTACTATCCTTCGTTTCGGTTTTCGAAAATGTTTCCAGATCAGCAACTGTAGCTCGTAATGTCTTATTTTGAAAGCTCAAATATAGGATGGCTCCGAAGAGCGACAGTACGATTACGACCGATATCCAGATTACTTTTTGTGTCATTGTCATTTCTTATTTAAGATCCTTTTAGCCATGATTTTCTATCCTATGGGATTAATCGAAAAGGCGTGTGCGAGGCACGCGGGATTCCTTTTTGCGAAAATCTAAAGAGAAATAGGCATTTGTTCTAAAAATCCAACGATTAGTATACAAGTAACCAGCGTCTAAGGTTTGGCCGGTAGTGTACATCATGCCGACGGTCAATTTTACGCGCGGATTTAGGATGTAACCAATCGATGGATTAATTCGAAGGTCTTCTAACGGGCTATCCACTACTTTTTTTCCGTTTTGCATAATGATCTCAATATCTGGAGTAAAGAATACGGTGCCCGGTGCCAACTTATTGTTATTGAGAGGGATATTCATGTAGAATTTGTAGCGCCAACGGTTGCGAAAGATCCAGTCGGCACCTACAGCATTCGAGCGGCTCCACCGATGCTCAATACGGATTCGATGATAGATCATGCTGCGGCTAAGGGGCATCGCAAATAGGTATTCGTGCCAAATACGAGGTTCAAGTACCAAGTTGTCAAATTCAGGATTTCCGGGATCTGGAGAGAAGTTGAGCCGCAATACCGGACCTAATGATACGCTGAAACGTTCATTAACCAAGTAATTAATGGCATGTCGATTATAGATCTGTCCCATTTGCCCCAGATAGTCTGCTGACTCGTTTCCAACTCGGCGGTAATGAAATTGCGCATCCCAGAAAATTTTGTCACTAATTCTAAATTTGCCATAGAAACCGTTCCATGCGGCGGTGGAGAGAGGTTGTTTTATGGCCTCGTCAGGCCGTTCATCTTGGGCGTTCGCAGGAAACGAAAATAGAAACCATGATGTTAGTAATAAAGTGATGGCACGTGTATTAAATGTCATGTTTATCCTTCAGTTACTCGTTTATTACTAATGATTTCAAAATACTGCTCCGGATCTTTAGGTGCGCGCCGGAGTTGGCGTTCAAGTTCGCGTGTATCTTCCATACGCAAATCCATCATACGATCCAGTAAGGAATAGATGCGCGACAGCGATGTACTCAAGGTATTACAATCCAGATTCTGCTGCAAAGTGGTTAGCAAATAGGGTATGAGTTCGTCATGATACGTATTATACAAACGCTCTTTCACGCGCTCTTCCATATACGTGTAGGTGTAAGCATTCCAGATGCTCCGTGTGTACTCTTCGTCTATTTGATCTAGGCGCTGCTGCAATTGGCCTAATGTAGCATGCAGACCGCCGTAGGCTTGATAACAGGACAATAAACTGTCTATAGCTATTAAACGATCTTGGACGGATAACAAGCTATAGGAGCGGAATGTGGAATCGAGCTGAAGATGGACGGCTTCGCTGAACCGACGATGTAAAGGCGTGAACGGTTGAGCTGTTTCCTGCTCAGAAAACGCGTGCATCACCGAATCGCGCAAATCAATAAGTTGTTGCTCCTTGCTGGTAAGTTCACCTTGCGCCAGGACTTGCTGCACAAATTTTCCTGATTGCTGTACCACACGTTGGACATCGTTAAAGATGGCGGTCAAGTGACGGTTGATAGCAGCTACTTCATAATTCTCCAGCGCTGGTGGAAAGTTGTACAAAGCTATTTTGGTCGTGTCCCTATGCTCATAAGAAATACTGTCTGGATAGCTTAATGCTAATTTTTTGCGATTTAGAATCGCGTGGTGATCTACATATTCTGCAGCTTCATCGACCAAGAAAGCGAGTGGTGGCGCCAGAGCGGCCAATCGAGATTCATAAATACCGAACGCAGCAAAGCTACGTGCCAATTCTTCTTGAGAGAAGCGGCCGGTTTGCACGGCAGGATTATCCAAAAACTGATTGATAATCAGGCGCGTTTCGCGCAGTAATTTTTCGTTAGCTAAATTGAGACGTTTTTCTTCATCAGAGAATGGAAATTTGCGGATTTTGATGCGTATTGGGGGGATCAATGTACTGCCAGCAACACGTTGCCACACGTTTTTGCCTCGATAAGATGCCGGATTTGCCAATACGCGTTCCATAAACTGATTGCTACGACTGAGTAGTATTTGCAAATTGCCATCTGTAAATACGCCACTTAGCGCAGTGGTATCCATTAATAACTCCGTGTATTCCAAAGCACGGAAGTAGGTTGAAGTAACAGGCAACCGGGTAAGCAATCCTTGTCCGCTACGCACTAGCGTATCGAAGCCGATGTGGCTTATTTCATAACGTTGACGCTCTAACTCATAATAGTGCTTACTGAAAAAGCCATGGTCGTAACGACGAATTTCTATTATATCCGCTATACTATCTTGAATATGGGTAAAACGCCAGTCGCCATGCGGAAATCCTTCCTGATCGAACTGCCCTTCGATGCGCAAATTTGGGGCGGAGCCGCGCAAAGCGCCTTGTGGCTGCCCCATTTCGTAAGAAAATTGAGCATAATAAGTCGTGTCTGCCGCGTACGAATCCACTAAGTTACGATCAATCAACTCGTATTGTCCGTTGACGATGCCAGATTTGAATGTGGTTTTGATCAACGATTCTTGTCCATTCACGTCGTAGACCACTCTTGCGTCTAATGCTTGCGGATTGCCAGATACAGTAAAATCCCGCGATACGAATCGCCAAGGACCGTTTTTTATATTTCCAGAAAAGGGCCCGTCTAATACAAAACCATGAATGGTATCGCTATCCTGATAATGTTCTATAAATTGCTGAAAGCGAAAGTTGCCATTCTTTACTGTGTCGTCGGCCACCATTGTATAGTCATAGATCGCTGTTCCAGTTACCGAGTCGAGTAGTCTGTATCGGCCTTCATATCGCTGTGTAGGCTCCTGTGCATGCAGCACAGAAGTACTTAGAAGCAAAATACATGTAAAACAGAAGGATAAGGTGACGAATTGATGAATGAGGTATTGCGAAAGAAAAAATCTATAGATATGCCTATAAATCATTAGTTGTTCGTGTTTAGAAATTAAGTACAGTGCGAAAGACAGGTAGCGTGTCTTTAAAATTATCCAATTCGATAAAAATACAAATTTTTATGTAATCAGCAACTTATTCGTTCACACGTAGCGCTAAGTAGGTGCTACACCACTTTTCTATGACGAATGATTTTGGCGAGCATAAGAGGAAAAAATCGCTTTAGATAAGCTCCCATTACTTCCTGGCCTCCAATAAAAGCTTGGTTTTTTCTATTTGCTATGGCTACAAGCATTTTTTTTGCACATTTTTCTACAGCGACACCTTTACTCGTAGCGTCATCCATTGTACCTTGTGGTGTGCCATCACCGGTCAATGCGTTGATAGAAATATTAGTTTGCACGTAACCCGGACAGATAATTGTGATTAGAATATTCTTGGAATACATTTCGGCTCGTAATGCATCAAAGAATCCGTGCAATGCATGCTTGGCAGCTGCATAACTGCTGCGCATCGGCGCAGCAAAAGCGCCCATTAAACTGGATACAACGACGATATGACCACTTTCCGCAGTTATCATATGCGGTAATATGGCCTTAGTAAGTGCTACGGTTCCAAAAAAGTTAATATTCATCAGGCGCATATCCACATCCAAGCTTGTTTCAATGGCTAAAGAGCGTTGGGATATTCCTGCGTTATTAATCATGATATCCACTTTTCCAAATGCGCGCGTAGCTTGCGCTACAGCATCTGGGAGTGTTGCAGTATCTTCCAGATCCAACGGTAATATCACGTACCGATCTGCATCAAGTTTGGCATTTTGTGCGACCTCGTTTAGTTCTTTTTCTTTTCTAGACGACAGGATGATGTTTGCTGTGGTTTTAGATGCTAATTCATATACTAGCGCTTCACCTATGCCAGACGAAGCGCCTGTTATCCAGATCACTTTATTATCGAAGTACTTTTTCATTGCTGTCTTGTTTTAGATATGCTACGACTCGTGTTTTTGTATTTGATGAGTTAATGAGCTTTTTTAAAGCCTTGCAATGTACTGCCCGGCCTTCATTCCCGAGAAAATGCAACCGCCGAGAAAGGTGCCTTCCAAAGCTCGGTATCCATGCATGCCGCCACCGCCGAAGCCCGCTGCTTCGCCTACAGCGTACAAACCCTGGATTACTCCATCATCTTCCTGTAATACCTGTGCATTAAGATTGGTTTTAATACCGCCCAATGTTTTACGAGTAAGAATATGAAGACGAACGGCAATCAAGGGGCCGTTTTTAGGATCTAAGATTTTATGTAAAGCCGCGACACGACCTAATCGATCTCCCATGTATTTTCGGGTATTTCGGATATAATTGACTTGGGTGTCTTTCGAATAGTTATTGTCTAGTTCACGATCTCTGGCGTCGATCTGCTCCTTAATTTTTTTATAATCTAATAGGTTTTCGCCAGATAGTTCATTCATTTTATCGACCAACGTTTCCAGATTATCTGATACCAGAAAGTCCTTACCGTATTTTTTGAAAGCTTCCACAGGATCAGGAGCTTTTGTACCAAAGAGTCTTTTCACAACTCGCCAGTAATCTTTATCTGTAATATCAGGGTTTTGTTCTGATCCAGAAAGCGCAAATTCTTTTTTGATTATTTTTTGAGTAAGGATAAACCAAGAGTAGGTGAAGCCCGTATTCTGTAAATATTTCAAAGTCCCCAAGGTGTCGAAGCCCGGTAGATATGGCGCTGGGAGTCGCGTTCCTCGAGCATCAAACCACATGGAGGATGGCCCGGGTAATATTCTGATGCCGTGGTTTGGCCATATGGGATTCCAGTTTTGTATTCCTTCTGTATAATGCCACATTCTGTCGCGATTAATAATGTGTGCTCCATACTGCGCTGAGATACCGATCATTTTCCCATCAACATAGCTTGGAACTCCGCAAAGCATGTCTTTCGGAGCGGCTCCTAATCGATCTGGCCAATTTGTACCAACCAATTCCGCGTTGGCTCCTATGCCTCCAGAGGCAATAATCACGTGGTCAGCATAATATTCGAAGGGCGCAATAATGTTTCTGTTTGTAGCGACTCCTCTTGCCTTGTCATCACGCTCCAAAATATTGCCCTTTACGCCTTTTACGATATGGTTCTCCATCACCAATGCCGTGACGCTGTGGCGAAATCTCATCTGTAACAGTCCCTTACTTTGGGCTTCATATGCTTTATCTACAAAAGGTTTTACTACGCCGGTGCCAGTTCCCCAGCTAACGTGAAAACGAGGTACAGAATTTCCGTGTCCGTCAGCAGATCCATCTCCGCGCTCAGCCCATCCTACCATAAATAGAAATCTGATGCCAAGCTTAGAGACGTAAGTATATTTTTCATTTGCGGCAAATTGCAAATAAGCTTCCGCCCATTTCCGCGGCCAGTAATCATCTTCACGATCAAAGTTTGCAGTGCCTTTCCAATCCTGAAGTGCGAGTTCATAAGAATCTTTTATTCCCATTCGCCGCTGCTGGGGTGAGTTAATCAGAAATAATCCGCCGAAAGACCAAAAAGCTTGTCCTCCGATATTTGCTTCGGTTTCTTGATCCAGTAGAAGCACTTTTTTTCCAACCTTCGTGATTTCCATGGCAGCAGTTAGTCCTGCCAAGCCGGCGCCAATAATGATAACATCTGGTTGATAAGAAGATTTCATGTGCTAGTTTGCTTGATTAGTAGAGTAAGTTATGGTATTTGTGGGAAATAATTTTCGTTGGATGATGTTTTTTGTCGTATTGTCAATCAATGACTACTGCTTTTCGCATCATAATTAACGTCATGTTCTAAACTGCGTTCCGAATAATTTCATTAGAAGTACTATATTTATGGCTATATCAGCCTTGTAAACATACTTTATGACCTGTATAACCGACCGTTGTACGCATTTCAAAATTTTAATGATCTCGACCCATTCTCCTATTGCTTCTCTATTGATAAAGAGCTTATCTGTATTGCTATCCCTATTTATTATGTGTCAGTGCGTTATGGCAAATACTGTTGATGGATCGCCTTCCGACCTTCGTTGCGAACACCTGGTAAATCCGCTCGGTATAGATAGTGATCATCCGCGATTGAGCTGGAAGCTCAATGATAATCGACAGGGCGCAGTTCAGACCGCTTATCGTATTCTCGTGGATACGGATTCGATGGCGGTGGCGAACGACCGCGGACAAATCTGGGATACAGGAAAACAAATAGACGATAAGATATTACTGACATTTGAGGGTAAGGCGTTGCAGCCGCAAACGCGGTATTTCTGGAAAGTAATCGCATGGGATAAGGATGGAAAAGACCACCGTTCGGAGGTCAGCATTTTTGAAACCGGAAAAATGGGCACGGATCAATGGCAAGGAGCTTGGATTAGCGATCATCATGGCATTGATCACAAACCCGCACCTTATTTTCGAAAGGAGTTTACACTGAAAAAAGAAGTTGCTCGTGCTCGCGCATACATTGCTGTGGCCGGATTGTACGAGCTGTCGCTCAACGGACAAAAGGTGGGAGATCATCGTTTGGATCCGATGTATACGCGATTTGATCGGCGAACGCTTTACGTCACGCATGATGTGACGGCACAGTTGCAGGAAGGTCAAAACGCGCTCGGCGTGGTATTAGGCAACGGTTGGTACAATCATCAATCGTTGGGCGTATGGGATTTTCATAATGCGCCCTGGCGAGCAAGACCGACTTTTTGTTTAGATCTTCATGTCGTGTACACCGATGGTACGGCAGAAACTATCAAATCCGAGCGCGATTGGAAAACGTCCTCAGGACCGATTACCTTCAATAGTATTTATACAGCTGAACATTATGATGCGCGATTAGAACAGGCAGGTTGGGATAGTCCGGGATTTGATGATCAGAAATGGCAAGGTGTTCGTTACCGTAGTTTTCCCTCCGCCAATATTGTTTCGCAACAAATGGTGCCTATCCGGTTTGGTCGTCGGTACGAACCGCAATCCGTCCAAAAGATCAATGATTGCACTTATGTATTTGATATGGGGCAAAATATGGCAGGCGTTACGCATGTCCGAGCAAAGGGCGCGGAAGGCACAATCCTAAAGATCAAACATGGTGAACGACTGCATAACGACGGTCGGATCGACTTGTCAAATATTGATGTGTATTACCACGGTGATAAGGAAGAAGATCCTTTCCAAACTGATATTTTGACGCTGAGCGGAAGAAAAGAAGATCAGTTCACCGCGAAATTCAACTATAAAGGATTTCGCTATGTGGAGATAAGTAGCAGTGAACCAATTCATTTAGATGCTAGCAATGTAACGGCATTTTTTATGCATAGTGATGTAGCGCCGCTAGGCGAAGTGAAAACATCCTCTAAACTAATTAACGATTTGTGGCGCGTCACTAATAATGCGTATCTGTCCAATTTGATGGGATACCCAACGGATTGTCCGCAACGCGAAAAGAATGGTTGGACGGGCGATGGGCATTTGGCTATTGAGACCGCTTTATACAATTTTGAGGGAATCACCGTGTACGAAAAATGGATTGCTGATCATCGCGATGAGCAGCAACCAAATGGCGTTTTGCCCGACATTATTCCGACAGGCGGTTGGGGTTATGGCACAGCAAATGGTCTGGATTGGACAAGTACAATTGCGATCATTCCATGGCAAGTTTATATGTTCTATGGTGATTCGAAATTGTTGGCAGATTCGTATGAAAACATCAAACGGTATGTGGATTATGTCGAGCGGATTAGTCCTACCGGGCTGACGACTTTTGGTCGGGGAGATTGGGTGCCGGTGCAGTCCACATCGAATCTAGAATTGACTTCTTCAGTCTATTTCTATACCGATGCCTTTATTCTGGCAAAAGCAGCTAAACTTTTTGGGAAAACTCAAGATCAACAAAAATATGAAGCATTGAGCCAAAAAATTAAAAATGCGATCAATACCAAGTTCCTAGATCGAGAGCAAGGCATATATGCCGATGGTACACAGACGGAATTGAGTGTGCCTTTGTTTTGGAAAGTCGTGCCAGAAGATATGATTGCAAAAGTAGCCGCCAATTTGAATAAAAAAGTAGAAGAAACTAATTTCCATCTTGATGTCGGTGTTTTAGGCGCAAAGGCATTATTGGATGCTTTGAAAGACAACGGTTATGGAGCGACAGCGTATAAAGTTGCGGTGCAAGATACTTATCCGTCGTGGGGTTGGTGGGTAGTGAATGGAGCAACTACCTTATTAGAAAATTGGGATTTGCAGGCTGAAAGAGACATTTCGGATAATCACATGATGTTTGGCGAGATCGGAGGTTGGTTTTTCAAATCTATCGGAGGCATACATCCTGATCCAGAGCGACCAGGTTTTAAACATACCTTGCTGCGCCCAATGTTTCCACAAGGATTGGCACATTCGGAAGTGAGTCATCGTTCGCCATATGGTACTATAGTTTCCAAATGGAAGCGGAATGCTGATAAGACGGTAACGTATACCGTAACTATTCCTGCTAACGCCAGCGCAACACTTTACCTGCCGGAAAATGCAGCCAAAAATTCGCCGCAAAAATTAATTGCGGGCACACATAGTATAAAGGTCAAGCTGAAGGAATAGGTGTTCAGTAAATACTTTTTTAGCTATTTGTCATCTTATTGCGTATGGCTAATCTAGTTTTATCTTGAATAGTATCCCGCTTCGTGTCATCGTTTTGTCTGAAATTAAAAAATAGTTCGAAATAATTTTGATAGTGTATTTTTTACACTATCTTTGTGTCATCATAATTTAGGTTTATAATTGGTTAGTAAAGGTTTTCATTCTCCCCGTTTGAAAACCTTTTTTTTATGCCATTAATCGGAGATATTAACACCAAATCCAAGTTACTTTCCTTGAATACTCTTTCACCTCACATCTTCTCGGTGACCAATATTACGGCAAATACTATTTTTTATAGTTTTATTGCTAATAAAATTAGTTTTATTTATATTTGGTAATCAGATTGGTCGTAAGAAAATCAATCATCGAATCCAAAAAAAATAGTATGGCAGACGATCGGATTAAGGAAAAGTTGGAAATTTTGGCCGATGCGGCGAAATACGATGTTAGTTGTAGTTCGAGCGGAAGCGATCGAAAAAACAAGAAAGGTGGTTTAGGAAATACAGGAGCTGGCATCTGTCATACCTATACGGAAGATGGTCGCTGTGTATCGCTACTCAAAATATTGCTCACAAATCATTGTATTTTCGATTGCGCCTACTGTGTTTCAAGAAGGAGCAATGATATTAAACGCGCGGCATTCACGGTACAAGAAGTTGTTGATTTAACTATAAATTTTTACCGAAGGAATTATATTGAAGGTCTTTTTTTAAGCTCGGGCATTTTCAAGAATGCAGATTATACCATGGAAAGATTAGTGCTAATTGCCAAAAAACTACGACAAGAGCATAATTTCAATGGCTATATCCATCTAAAAACAATTCCCGGTGCATCTGACGATTTGCTCAACGAAGCAGGTTTGTACGCCGATCGCTTAAGTGTAAATCTGGAAATACCGACTGAGACGGGTTTGAAACTATTAGCTCCAGAGAAGAATCGGAAAGACATGGATGTGCCGATGGATTATTTAAAAAATCAGATCATTCGCACTAAAGAAGAGAAGAAGATTTTTCGCTCTACCCCCAAATTTGCGCCTGCTGGCCAAAGTACACAGATGATTATCGGTGCCTCGGGCGAATCCGATATGCATATTATGAAGACGGCAGACCATTATTATTCGCAGTATAATTTAAAACGAGTGTATTACTCTGGATACATACCGATTTCTAACGACAATCGTCTTCCCGGTCTTGGATCAGATGTGCCTGTGATACGCGAAAATCGACTCTATCAATCCGATTGGCTGTTGCGTTTTTATGGTTTTAAGCGCGATGAAATAGTGAACGAACGCCATCCGAATTTAGACCTCGATATCGATCCAAAATTGGGTTGGGCCTTGCGAAATATGCATCAGTTTCCGGTCGATATTAACCGTGCACCTTACGAGGCGATTGTACGTGTACCTGGAATCGGTGTTACTTCGGCCAAAAAGATTGTTGCTGCGCGAAGATTCGGTGCACTACGGATGGAACATTTGCAAAAAATTGGAATATCAGCCAATAAAGTGCGCTACTTTATATCCTGTCAAGGTTTTGTGCCGCTAATGTCGGATCGGCCAGCCGAAATGATTAAACATTACATCTTGGCAGCCTCGCACACCAAGTACAAAAAGGTATTTAATCAACAATTGACTTTATTCTAATGTTGGCCATGCAGCAACGAATCACGTTGTCCTACGATGGTAGCTGGGTCGGATTGTTAACCGCTCTATTCGAGGTCTACGAATATAAGTTTGTGTCAGCGACGATACGGAGCGATGCGTACGCCGATCAAGCCGATCTCTTTGGCGCACGGCATGAAGTACATACTGATGAGGCGAAAGCTGCACGCGTAAAAAAAGGAATTATTCATCGGGTAGGGAAGAAGGATTTTCAGGAATTATATGCGGCTTACCTTTCCGAATTGGATGGTGTAGAAGATCTTATCTTGCGATTGGTGCGTCATTATCTTACGCCTGAAGGAGTGAATTTATCTCGAAATTATGGACATGAAGATGTGTTGCGCATCAAACAAATAAATAAATCGGTATCGCGTGAGCGACACCGATTCAAGGCTTTTGTGCGGTTTCGGAAATTAAGTGATGAGCTGTTTTTTGCCAAAATTGATCCTGACTTTAACGTTTTGCCACTCATCATTCCGCATTTTAGAGATCGCTACGCGGATCAATCGTGGGTGATTTATGATATCAAGCGCGATTATGGCGTTTATTATAATCAGACCGAGGTGGTGGAAATTCATCTAAGCGATCTTCCTTCCGAAGCGGAGCTAATCGCTCGTGGTGAAGAGCGTGAAGCTTTATACGATGAATTATGGCGTCGGTATTTTCGTAGTACCAATATCACCGAACGTAAAAATACCAAACTGCATCTTCAGCATGTACCAAAGCGTTACTGGAAGTACCTTAATGAGAAGTTTGATCTTTAGTAATTTATTACCAGCCTTTTACAGCTTGTCCTTTGAATAATTCTAAGGCTTTCTGCTCTACTTCGTCGGATTGGTACGCTTGCAAAAATTGTTTGACTTTTTCCAAATCTTTATTGTCTTCCCGTGTCACGATCACATTCATATAAGGGGAATCTTTGCTTTCGCGGAAAAGCCCCAATTTATCCGCATCCAACCCTGCCTGTGCTGCGAAATTGTTGTTTATGATAGCAATAGCTACTTCTTTATCGTCCAATACCTTAGGAAGTTGTGGTGCTTCAAGTTCTAAGATTCGCAAATTTTTGGGATTAGCTGTGATGTCGATCACTTTCGGCATAATGCCCGTATTGTCCTTCAAGTTGATCAACCCTTGCTCTTGCAACATCAATAGGGAACGGCCACCATTGGTAGGATCATTTGGGATCGCAATGGTCGCATTGTTGGCTAACTCTGCCACTGATTTGATCTTTTTGGAATACGCCACAATTGGATATACAAATGTATTTCCAATCACCGCCAATTTATATCCGCGTTGCTTGGATTGCTCGGTAAGATAGGGTACATGTTGGAAAGCATTGGCATCAATATCGCCAGTGCTTAGTGCTTCATTGGGCATTACGTAATCATTGAAAGTGACTAATTCTACTTCCAAATTGAATTTTTCTTTTGCTACTTTTTTGGCTGCCTCGGCAATTTCTTTTTCTGGGCCAGCAACGATACCTACACGAATGGTATGTTCGTCAGTAGCATTGCTGCCGCAAGCGAGGAAAAGTGTGGATAAAACAAAAGAAATTAGAGGAGCGATGATGTAACGCATAATGTGTGTATTGAGTAATAATAAGATTAACGATGATCGAATTTTTTGGATATAAAATCTCCACTGTATTGGATCAGGATGACCATCAAAATAAGTAAAATGAGCACGGCATTCATAATCTGTGCATCATATCCAATATAGCCGTATTGATAACCAATCTGTCCTAATCCGCCAGCTCCAACGGCGCCGCCCATTGCTGAGTAACCGACTAAAGTGATAAGCGTAACGGTCGCATGATTGATAATAGAAGGCAATGCTTCTGGTAATAGCACTTTTTTGATAATTTGAAATTGTGTGGCGCCCATAGCTTCGCAGTTTCTACTAAACCGACCGGCAGATCCATTAAGCTATTCTCAATAAGTCGTGCAATAAATGGCGCTGCACCAATACTTAGTGGTACTAAGGCTGCTTTGAGCCCAATCGACGTGCCGACGATACTTCTAGTAAACGGAATCATCCATACAATCAGGATAATGAAAGGAATGGATCGAGATACGTTTACGACAAAAGATGTGATATTGTGTGCCGTACGATTTTCCAACATGCCTCCTTTGCGCGAAGCAAAAAGATAAATTCCAGTCGGCAGCCCAAGGCAAAATCCAAAAAAGCACGATACAAAGGTCATGACGAGGGTTTCCCCAGTTCCAGCAATAAGCAGATTAATAACTTCGGGAGACATAGCCTAATATTTCGGTGTTAAAGTAATGATTTGAGGAAAATGCGACAGCTTCATCTAATTGATCTCCAGAAAGGCGAACTATGGACGAACTGATTTTCAATTCTCCGATGGTTTCGATGCGTGCTTCGATGATGGCAACACGTATAGAAAATTTCTGCTGCAATTCAGCAAAAGAATAATCGGTATTATCACGTGCTTGTATGCGTATCAGCACATCGTCGGTATTTGCGATTTTTTCGGGCTGTACTTGCAACTGATAAGCGATTGGCAAATCAGCTTGTACAGCAGATGCAACGAATGCGGCGGTATGGGGGTGCTCTGGCGATCCAAAGATCTGAGAACGATCACCTAGTTCTACAATCTTGCCATCTTGCACAACCGCGACGCGATCACAGATCGCTTTTACCACATGAATCTCATGGGTGATCAATACGATCGTAATTTGCAGTTTGGTATTGATTGTCTGCAAAAGGTTGAGAATGGATTTAGTAGTTCCCGGGTCTAATGCACTCGTTGCTTCGTCACATAGCAATAGAGTAGGGTTGTTGGCCAAAGCGCGTGCAATAGCCACACGCTGTTTTTGTCCGCCCGAAAGATTGCTTGGATAGTCATTTGCTTTGTCCGATAATCCTACTAATTCCAATAATTCAGTCACACGTGTATGAAGATCGTGCTTGGGGGTTTTAGTAAGCTCCAGTGGCAATGCAATATTGTCAAAAATAGTACGCGATGACAGTAAGTTGAAATGCTGAAAAATCATTCCGATCTGCTGTCTTTCTCGCTGCAGTTGTCGTTCGCTCAGATTGGTGAGCTGCGTATTAGCTAACCAAATTTCGCCCTTGTCAGGTCTTTCCAAAAGGTTGAGACAGCGCAAAATCGTACTTTTCCCTGCTCCGGAACTTCCAATAATACCGAAAATTTCCCCTTTCTTCACCGTGAAGGACACATCATCCAATGCTTGAACTTGTCTTCCTTTACTGGTTGTATATGTTTTGGAAATATGTTTAACGTTAATCATTCTGGGTACACGCGCTAAAAAGTGTCCCAAAAGTACGTAAAAACAATTTATTTTTAGTCTACTGGATCAATAGTTTTTTGCTACCAGGCAATTCCATAATCTTCGCCGTGGTTGCTACTGCCGCCCCAAAGCGTACCGTGCTTATCATCGAAATAAATGGCATTGATCGGTCCACTATTTCGTTCGCCAAATTGAATAGCATATCCCATTGCTTCCAATTGCTTCACGACATCGGCTGGCGTGCGTTTATCTAACAATAGACTGCCTGCTCTGGGCTTACGATCGGCTAATTTTGTACCACCCAGAGACAACCACAATTGATTGCTATTGATGTTCGCTGCTTCAGCCGCTTGCTGTGGCGTCATGCCGAACTCCGTTACATTCAAAAAGAATTGCAACAGGTTTTGATCTTGCGTATCACCACCTTGCACGGCAAAGGATAAGTAAGGTTTGCCATCCTTGAGTGCCATAGCAGGTGTCAAGGTTACGCGCGGACGTTTGCCCGGCTCAACTACATTGAATGGACTGATCAGCGGATCCAATACAAAGCTTTGCAAGCGTTGGCTCATGCCGACGCCAGTATGGCCGGCGATAAATGCGGGCAACCATCCGCCGCTCGGCGTAATCGATATTACCCAGCCTTCCGCGTCCGCTGCTTCGATACTTGTGGTACCACGAAGTAAGCGATCATGATATAAGCTGTCAGTATTTTGCAGATGAGCGGTAGCGTCATGTTTTGGTACGAAATCACCTTGTTCACGTGCTGTAGTATCTGTCAGTTGTCGTCTTTTCGCCAATAAATCAAGATAAGGATTTTGACGACTTTCAAAAGGATATGGATCGCCCGGCTCGACAGAAGGATCATTTTTTGTAGGATCTATTTGGGCGGCTCTTTTCACCGCATAGCCATCACTTAACAAACCGTCGATTGGTGTTTTGGGTTGGAATGCGGGATCCCCATAATAGAAATCACGATCCGCAAAAGCCAGATTCATGGCTTGATACACGGTATGAATATATGGCGCCGAATTGTATCCCATGCCTTTTAAATCAAATTGCTTGAGGATATTCAAGGCTTGCAGCATGGCTGGTCCTTGCGTCCAAGACTGTAGCTTATACACATCAATGCCTTTATAGTTGATCTGCAAAGGTTCTTCCTCAATCGGGCGCCAGTTAGCCAAATCTTCCATCGTGATGAGTCCACCATGCTCCTGACTGCCACGAACGAATTCTGCTGCGATATCTCCCGTATAAAAACGATGGTGTGCTGCCATAATCGCCTCTTCGCGACTTTTGCCCGCGGCTAATGCATTTTGTTCCGCTTCGACCATTTTCTCTAACGTTTGAAGCAGCTCTTTTTGCACAAATATTTCACCAGCTTCGGGCGCTTCGCGCTCTTCACCTTGGTGCACTAAGAATACTTCCTTGCTATACGGCCATTGTTTGATCCGTTCTTTACCACGCTCGATACTATTTGCTGTTTGTGCCTCGATTGGATAGCCGGCCGCCATTTGCATAGACGGTTGCAATACTTCTTTCAAACTTTTTGTACCATACTTGGCGAGCATATAGCATAAACCGCCCGGTGTGCCCGGAGTAACTGCGGCTAATGGGCCATATTCTGGCGGAAACTCGTAACCTTTTGATTTGAAAAAATCAACCGTTGCTCCAGTCGGTGCCACGCCCAACGCATTGATGGCGATCACTTTTTTGAGTTCTGGATGATAGATTAATGCTTGGGTTTCTCCGCCCCAGCTCAATACATCCCACATGGTACAGGTCGCGCCCAACATCGCACAAGCTGCATCGACCGCATTTCCGCCCTGCTGAAATAATTGCGCTCCAGCTGTCGCCGCTAGCGGTTTGCCCGTAATCGCCATCCAATGTTTACCATGCAACGGCGGTTTTTGTGTTTGTTGTGCGAAGGTAAAAGTGCCACTCATTAAAAAAAAGTGCGGATAAGACAGAGCTAGATTTAGAAAAAATATGTCGAAAGGAAATTTGCATGGTACAGTTGCTATTTGGAAACGCAATATATCAATTTTGTGGGGAGTGGGGAAACCCTTGCCGCATATTCTCTGGAATCACTACGTAATACAAAATGGCAAAACTACATGCCAAGCCTTTGAAATACCGTCGATAATATCCGACGCTATCAGGCTTTTTGGATGCATGGTTTGCACAGCGAGATCGCCAGCCAAGCCATGCAAATAAACGCCTGTAAGCGCAGCATCTTCGCTAGAAAATCCTTGCGCGAGCAGCGAGGTGATGATGCCCGCCAGTACGTCGCCACTGCCTGCTGTAGCCATTCCCCAATTGCCAGTGGTATTAAAATGGATCGTTCCGTCGGGTAATACTACTGCCGTGTTAGCGCCCTTAATCAACACGACGACCTGATGTTGCTGCGCAAATGCGCGCGTTTTTTCGAGCTTTTCCCAGTCGTCGGTCCAAGATCCGATTAGGCGTTGTAGTTCTTTTGGATGTGGCGTGAGGATGCTTTCTAATGGTAGATCATTTAAGCTTTCGGGCTGCTGCGCTAATAGATTCAATGCATCTGCATCCAATACCAATTTAGGGGATTTCGAAGCAGCTAGCGCTCGTAAAAATTGAAAAAACGCTTGCTTTGTATCTGCACTTTGCCCCATTCCCATTCCGACTCCGATGGCAGCGTAAGAATCGATAGTCTTTGGAAAAGAAGTTATATGATTGAGTTCGGGATCTGTCTGCAACATCGCTTCTGGAAAATTTGTTTGCAGGATCGGGTTGGCACAAGCTGCGCTATAGATTGTGACCATACCACAACCAGTTCGAAGTGCGGCTTTTGCGCTGAGATGAATAGCGCCGATTTTACCATAGCTTCCGCCCACGATCAAGGCATGGCCAAACGTGCCTTTGTGCGCAAAGCGACTCGGCAACGAACAGCGTGATTGAATCGTATCTAATGTGGTGAAAAAATAAGAACTATCAACTGCTGATAATGCGCTCGTATCCAATTGTATATCTACTACCGTTAGTTCGCCCACATATGCTGCGTTTTCTGGTTGTAGTAAGGCAATTTTGGGACATTGCAAAGTATATGTATGATGCGCTTTGATGACGAGCATCTCTTTTGAAGAAGGCTGATCTGAATACATTCCCGAAGGAATGTCGATCGCCAATATTGCACGATCCGATGCATTGATGGCCTCAATAACAGCTCGCCATGCTTTGGACAAAGGACGAGAAAGTCCAATGCCATAGAGCGAATCGATAAGCACATCTTGCGTTTCAAAGTCTGTCGGGATAGCATCTGTAAAGCACTTTATCGGGATGCCTGCTTGTTGCAGCCGTTTCTGGTTTTCCTGATTATCGGCGCTGTATTTGTCTGCCTGATGCAGAAAGATGCGTACGTCACGGCCAGATTGAAAAAGTAACCGTCCCAGCGCCAAGCCATCACCACCATTATTCCCGGTACCACAAAAGATCACAAACGAAGTTTCAAACGAAGGATAATCCTCTGTGATTTGTTTATACAAGCTATTTGCCGCGCGTTCCATTAAATCGAAAGACCGCAGGCCTTGCCGATCTATGGTAGCCTGATCGGCTTTGCGGATGTCAGAAGCGGTCAATATTTTCATAGCTAACTACAAGATACGGTTTACTTCCTTCTTTTGAGGAACATATCTAACAATCCGTTTGCTAATTTTCCTAATAATTTGGTTCCCTCGCGTGCTAATGTCCTACTGGCGGTAGTTTGTGCCGCTTCTAGCGGAGTTTGTCTTCTAGAGCGTGGTGAAGATGTCGTTTTGGAGCTCGATGCTGCCTTCTGCGCAGCTTTTTCGATCTGTTCACGTGCTAAAATAGCTTCTTGCTGTTGCTGGCGTTCGATAATAATTTCGGCTGCTGATCGCCGCTCGACGCGTTCCTGATATTTGTTGTAGCGTCAGATCCTGCAATGATACGATTATACGTTTCAGGCGATGCAGGTCCCATAACGGCGCGCGCAGGCACAAGGTGCGTGGCTACTACCTCGGTCGGGATACCTTTGTCATTCAATACGGTGATTAATGCTTGTCCTGTTCCCAATGCCGTCAGTATTTTATCAATGGCGTAGAATTCTGAAGTAGGATAGGTACGCACCGTTTTACGCAAGTTTTCTGCATCATTAGGTGTAAATGCGCGCAGCGCATGTTGCACTCTGTTTCCAAGCTGCCCTAACACACTTTCTGCTATATCACTTGCCGCTTGCGTACAAAAGAAAACGCCGACTCCTTTGGAGCGGATCAATCGCACAATCTGTTCGATTTGCCCAAGAAAAGCTTTTGATGCACCATTGAATAATAAATGCGCTTCATCAAAAAAGAAAACCAATTTGGGTTGATCCAGATCGCCTACCTCGGGCAATTTTTTGAATAATTGGGCGAGCAAACTCAATAAAAAAGTGGAAAATAGCTGTGGCTGATCCTGAACATCCGCGATATTTAACAGCGTAATAACTCCTTTGCCATCTACCTTGCCAAAAAGATCTTGGATATCGAATTCTTTTTCGCCAAATAGGTGAGCAACACCTTGCTGTTCGATAGCTACAATCTTTCTGAGTATGGCGCCAGAACTGGCACTGCTGATGCGTCCATAATCGTCTTTGATTTCGGCTGCGCCAGCGCCTTCTGATAAATAGGAAAGCAACTTCTTTAAGTCGTCCAGATCTACGAGGGGCAGATCGGTGTCTTGTGCATATTTAAATATGGCGCTCAACACACCTGACTGCGTATCATTAAGGTCAAGAATGCGAGATAGCAACACAGGGCCAAAATCGCCTACGGTTAGACGCATAGGAGCGCCTAACTTGCCGCTTAATGAAAATAGCTCGACTGGAAATGAAGAAGGTTCGAAAGGGATTCCAACCGCTTGGCCTCTTTCTAGTAATGCGTCATTGGTTTTTCCAGGTTCGGCCAGGCCCGATAAATCACCTTTTACGTCCAACATAAATACCGGCACGCCCGCATCCGAAAGTTGTTCGGCTATGAGTTGCAAAGTACGTGTTTTGCCCGTTCCCGTTGCACCAGCAATCAGGCCGTGTCGGTTCATCATGCGAAGCGCTAAGTTTACTTTTGCGTCAGTTACCACTTCACCGTCCAAAATACCAGATCCTAATTGTATAAAAGCACCTTTTGGTTTGTACGATGCGGACACTTTTTCAATAAATTGCTGTTTCATAGCTCAGGTTTTGCGAATTAAAAATAACAAATTAATCCTCATTAAGTGAAAGTATCAGATGGAAGAGAATTTTGCCTATTGAAAATGATAAATTATTTACGCTCAGTTGGCAAACGATCTTTTCCTAGGGTATCCCGTCTTACGTCGATTTTAATGATTACTTTTGAGCTTTTAATAGTAACAAATTATGCAGCAATTTCAGCGTAGAGAACCTCGTGGTGAAAAAAGAGAGTCTAATCAGATGGTATTTGGTATTCGTGCCGTGATGGAAGCCATAGATAGTGGGAAAGAGATTGAATCCCTTTTTATTCAGCGAGGGCTAAGTGGTGGATTGTTGATGGAATTGAAGGCCTTACTCAAAGAGCACAATTTACCTTCCCAACAAGTGCCTATTGAAAAGCTGAACCGCATTACTCGCAAAAATCATCAAGGGGTGATTGCGGTGATTTCACCGATTACGTACCAACAGATTGAAGATTTGTTGCCCACCATTTATGAGAAAGGAGAAACTCCGCTATTATTAATGCTCGACGGCGTGACGGATGTGCGTAATATGGGTGCCATTGCACGTACGGCCGAATGTGCTGGAGTGCACGCCATCATTGTACCGAAAAAAGGATCGGCAGAAATCAATCCAGATGCGATTAAGACCTCAGCCGGTGCTTTGTATAAAATTCCTGTTTGTCGCCAAGATTCTTTGGGAAAAGTAGGACGTTTCTTGATCGATTCAGGCGTACAGATGGTGGTGAGTACGGAGAAAACCGAAGATTCAATTCATGATGTAGATTATACCGTGCCGACCTGTATCGTGATGGGGGCTGAAGATGTGGGCGTTTCGGACGATTTGATTCGAATATCGGACAAACTAGCGCGCATCCCAATGTTCGGAGAAATCAAATCCCTGAATGTGTCGGTATCGGCTGGCGTGGTGATTTATGAAGCTATTAGACAACGCGCTCAATAAGGCAAATACAAATTCTTTTAAGATGATCCGAAAATTCCTGATGCTCACCACTTTATCCATGTGCTTCGCGCTGCAGTTTGCCGTGGCGCAGCAAGATACGTACGTAATGGCTATTCACGGTGGTGCAGGTACAATTTTGAAGAAAAACCTGACCGACTCGATGGAAACTGCATATAAAGATGGCTTGAAGCAGGCGTTGTTAGCTGGTTATCGCGTATTGCAGCAGGAAGATGGTACTAGCTTGGATGCTGTAGAAGCTGCCGTAAAGGTTTTGGAAGAAAATCCATTGTTCAATGCTGGAAAAGGCGCTGTGTTTACCAGCGACGGCAAAAATGAGTTGGATGCTGCTATTATGGACGGTAAGACCTTGAGTGCTGGCGCTGTAGCGGGAGTTACTAATGTAAAAAGTCCGATCCAACTGGCGCGCGCGTGATGCAACATTCTCCACACGTGATGATGGTAGGTGATGGGGCAGAGCAATTTGCAAAAGAACAAGGTTTGGACATCGTAGATCCAAGCTATTTCTACACCAAAGAACGCTGGCAAGGATTGCAGAAAGCTAGAGCATTAGATTCTTTAGCTACCCAATTGGATCATGATGAGCAATCAAGTATTCCCGAAGTATATAAAGATTACAAATATGGTACGGTGGGCGCTGTAGCAGTTGATCGCGCTGGAAATCTGGCCGCAGCAACATCGACTGGGGGCATGACCAACAAACGATATGGTCGAGTGGGCGATGCGCCGATTACGGGTGCTGGTAATTATGCAGATAATAAGACAGTTGCTGTTTCTTGTACTGGCTGGGGTGAGTTTTTTATTCGTGCGGTAGCCGCCTACGATGTGGCTGCTCGGATTCAGTATGGCGGAGCGACATTAAAAGAAGCTGCTGAAGCAACCATTAAAAAGGTCGAAGATTTGGGTGGAGATGGCGGTTTGATCGCGATCAATCAGCAAGGTGAAGTTGCGATGCCATTCAACACGGCTGGTATGTACCGAGGTACAATCAAAGCTGATGGTACAGTTGATATTCAGATTTATAAATAACACTAACTGCATGATCATCATTCTGATGTACGGCAGTGATATCAAATCCTAGTAAACATGAAATTATTCTATGTTTTATTGTGCATGTTGCCTTTATGGGGTGCAGGTCAATCGGCCATACATAGTACGCAACAATCTTCTAAGGCAGTGTTTGTAGAAGAATATGAAAAGCTTAATACTTTTGATCAAGTACTGGCCAAATTTTCAGGCCGCACAGTGTATATTGACCTTTGGGCTACGTGGTGCGGACCATGCATTGCCGAATTTGCCTATAAAGATGCTTTGCATGATGTAGCTGCCAAGCATGACATTGATCTGCTATACCTATCGATGGATCAAGATAAGGATCACCAAAAATGGCAGGAATTTATTCAACAACGTGATTTATCTGGCTATCACATGCGTGCAAACAAATCGCTGTACAAGGATATTCAAGCGAAATTTTCCCAAATTTATCAAGGGCGTAAGGCATTTGGTATTCCGTATTACATCATTGTTAAAGATGGAGAAGTCGTACTAAAGCAAGCACCAAGGCCGAGTTCGGGTGAAGTGTTATACACCGAATTGATTAACTACAAAAATTAAGATTTTTCTTCGCTAACATATTTGCTTTATGCCCTCTATTTTCGCTTCGAATAATCTACAGAAGCCAACTTATGCGCTCTTGCTGGCAGTATGTGTTGCGCATTTGTTCAACGATTTATTGCAATCCGTTATTCCGGCAATTTATCCACGTCTAGAAGCGCAGTACGATCTGAGTATGGCACAGATTGGTGTCATCACGCTGTGTTTTCAATTATCAGCTTCCATTTTTCAGCCTGTAGTTGGCGCTTATACCGATAAGCATCCTAAACCCTATTCACAAGTAATCGGCATGTTGTTTTCTACGGCGGGGATGGTCTCTTTAGCCTACGCAGCCAATTACGAGTGGATTTTGATTTCTGTAATTTTAGTCGGGATTGGCTCTTCGATCTTTCATCCCGAATCGGCACGCGTAGCCTACATGTCGGCCGGAGGCCGAAGAAGTTTTGCGCAAGCCATGTTTCAGATCGGTGGAAATACGGGCGCTGCTTTAGCGCCGTTGTTGATAGCTTGGATCGTCATTCCGAATGGTCAATTGTATATTCTTTGGTTTGCCCTGATCGCGATAATTTCACAAGTCATTTTGGGTTATATTGGCCGTTGGTACAGCCGACATCTGCGTTTGGTGCAATCTCGCCCTAAGAAAGCGATCTTACTGCCCGATTTATCTCCGGCAAAGATCAATTGGTCTGTCGTCATCTTATTAGTACTCATCTTTTCAAAATACTTCTACACCGCTAGTATTACGAGTTATTTTCAGTTCTATACGATTCAACGTTTTGGTTTGACCGAAGTACAAGCGCAAGTGTATCTGTTTTATTTCTTAATTGCGGTCGCGGTCGGTTCTCTTCTGGGAGGAATGTTGGGTGATTACGTGGGTCGCAAATACATTATTTGGTTCTCGGTGTTGGGTTGTGCGCCATTTACATTACTATTGCCCTACGTAGACCTATTTTGGACGGGCATACTCATCGTTATAATCGGACTTATTCTTTCCTCCGCTTTTGCGGCTATACTCGTTTTCGCGCAAGAGTTGTTGCCACGCAAATTGGGCATGGTTTCAGGCTTATTTTATGGTTTTGCTTTTGGTATGGGCGGATTAGGATCTGCTGTTCTGGGCTGGTGGGCAGATCATACATCCATCAACTTCATTTACCAAGTTTGTTCTTATTTGCCTTTATTAGGAATTATAGCTTATTTCTTACCAGATATGAAGAAGGTGACATTCCGTCCTTTGGATGCAAGCTAATGAAAGGTAATAGGGTTTGATGGGTGTGTGTGCTCCTTAGTAGCAATGAAAGCGTTAAAAAAAGAATAATATGCAAAAAACAAAGGGATCAACAGTAGTATACTATTGATCCCTTTTAGTGTATTATAAAGCTAAGATTTAGAACTTGCTTCTAGAAGACGAAGAAGAAGATCTGCGTTTTCCAGAAAAGTCTTTGAATCCACCGCCTCTGCTATCGTCAGAACGGTAAGAGCGTCCGCCACTTGGACGGCCACCACGAGGACGATCTCCGCCACCGCTGCGGCCACGACGTTCGCCGCCACCACCGCCTTCACCTGAAACTTCGATGCGTACACCACGACCGTTGAAGTCTACATTCTGGAATCCTTGGATTACCTTTTCCACTTCAGCGTCTTGCACCTCGAAGAAGGTAAATACGCCTTTCAAGTCGATTTTACCGATATTCTTACCAGAGATACGTGTATTGTTACAGATGTAACCCAACATATCACCACGAGAGAAATCATCTACCGATCCTAGGTTGATAAACAAACGAGTATATCCTTTAGAACCTTCTCTGCTACGGCCTTCACGACGATCTCCACGTTCACCACGATCCGAGCGAATATCGCGCGCGTCTACGTTAAGATCTGGCGCATTGCGGTAATAATCTAAGAACTTGTTGAATTCTAAAGAAGCAAAACGTGCGATGATCTCTTCTTTACTCAAATCTTGGAAGTTATCCATGATCGCAGGTAAAAATGGTGCGATCTCGTCTTGATTGACCGTTACATTATTGATTTTGTCAACGATTTTGAAAAGCTGTTTCTCACATACTTCTGAACCAGTTGGCACATTTTTCTTTTCGAAAGGTTTACCAATGATTTTTTCGATATGACGAATTTTGCTCAACTCTTTCACATTTACCAACGAAATCGAAATACCTGTTTTTCCGGCACGAGCTGTACGACCAGAACGGTGTGTATAGTTCTCTACCTCATCTGGCAACGAATAGTTGATTACGTGAGTTACATCGTTTACATCGATACCACGAGCAGCTACGTCCGTTGCAATAAGCAACTGAAGGCTACGGTCACGGTAACGTTTCATCACGCGGTCACGTTGCTGCTGCGATAAATCACCGTGCAATGAATCTGCATTGTAACCATCTTTCATCAACGCTTCTGCGATCTCTTGTGTTTCGATCTTAGTACGACAGAATACGATTCCGAAGATCTGAGGGTACGAGTCAACGATGCGTTTGAAAGCAGCGTATTTGTCTCTAGCTCTGATCAAGAAGTACTGGTGTTCGATGTTTGCATTTCCCGTATTTTTAGTTCCTACGGTCAATTCAAATGGATCGGTCATGTATTTCTGCGCAATACGACGAACCTCTTTAGGCATCGTGGCAGAAAATAACCAAGTTTTTTTTGTGTCTGGAGTTTCTGAAAGAATATTATTGATATCCTCCTGAAATCCCATGTTAAGCATCTCGTCTGCTTCGTCCAATACAACGTAATTTACCTGTGAAAAATCAACAGCTTTACGGCCGATGATATCCAGCATACGTCCTGGAGTAGCGACTACGATCTGTACACCACGTCTGATTTGGCGCAATTGATCACTAATGTTCGCACCTCCATATACAGCAACCACGCTCACACCGTCGATGTATTTTGCGAATTTTTCCAAATCTCTAGAGATTTGCAAACACAATTCACGTGTCGGGCAAAGTACTAAGGCTTGTGGATGCTTTTGTGAAGGATCGATTTGTTCTAATAGAGGGAGACCGAATGCTGCTGTCTTCCCTGTGCCGGTTTGGGCTAATCCGACAAAATCGTTGTTGCCAGTCAATAAAACAGGAATGGCTTGTTCCTGGATAGGAGAAGGTTTTTCGAAACCTAACTCGGTGACTGCATTAACAATCTCATGACGGATTCCCAATTCTAAAAATGGGTTCATGAAATAAATTATACAATAGGCTATATTGCCTAAGGCGGTGC
The DNA here is from genome assembly GCF_001586775.1 of Sphingobacterium populi. Classification (GTDB taxonomy): domain Bacteria; phylum Bacteroidota; class Bacteroidia; order Sphingobacteriales; family Sphingobacteriaceae; genus Sphingobacterium; species Sphingobacterium populi. The sequence continues at coordinate 580,458 of NZ_LQXS01000002.1, forward strand.
AAAGATAAGAGTAATAAGTTGTAAAACCTAAAATATTATCAAACAATATTTTACGAGTCCATTTGGGGTTTCCTATTTGTCGTTGCGATTTGATACAGAACCTTGTATCTTTGATTTTATTCAAAAACCACCATGAACATGATTACACCGCACCTCATCGCGCCTTCAATGCTCGCAGCAGATTTTGCCCATCTTCAACGAGATGTAGATATGGTCAATCAAAGTAAGGCCGACTGGTTTCATATCGATATTATGGACGGTGTGTTTGTGCCCAATATATCTTTCGGTTTTCCGGTGATGAAAGCAATACACCAATACGCCACTAAACCTTTGGATGTGCATTTGATGATAGAGCAGCCGGATCGGTATTTTGCCGAGTTCAAGGAGGCTGGAGCGGCAAATATAACTGTACATTTTGAAGCGTGTACGCATCTGCATCGTAGTATTGCAGCGATCAAAGAATTAGGGTGCTTGGCGGGAGTAGCGCTTAATCCTCACACGCCCGTACATTTGCTTAAAGACATGATCGCTGATGTAGATATGGTACTTATTATGTCGGTTAATCCAGGTTTTGGCGGTCAGCAGTTTATCGAACATACGTATACAAAAATTCGTGAATTGCGGCAGCTGGCGACGGGAGTGAATGATAGCTTATTGATTGAAATCGATGGTGGAGTCAGTTTAAGCAATGCTACAGCATTGATAGAGGCAGGGGCTGATGTCTTAGTGGCTGGTAGTTTTGTGTTCAATTCAGCTAATCCGATCGATACCATTGAAGCGCTTAAATTAGCTGATTCCGATCTGCGAACTATCTAAATTATTCTTATAAATCAAGTTTCGCACTATTCATTGTAACAATCTGTGAGTTAATTGTTTAAGTGTTAATTTAGAATATTTCCAAATTTACCACCTATTAGGGTTATTTTCGTATAAAAGCTGGTTATTTAGTATTTTTGCCTATAGAGTTACGGCGTTATTTTTTCGCTACGAATAGGTAAGAAATCGTGAGAAAGTTGCCAAAGAATGATGATTTTCGTGCCCTGGCTATCATCTTCAATGCAGTGTAAATGAAAAGGTGATTCTTCCAATTTATGAATGAAAGGTAATTCCAGTCGGTGCGGTGTAGTATGCAATGTATTTCTTTTTAATCAAAATTTTTTGTATACTATTGAATATGTTAGGTTTAGGTAAATAGGATATGGTGTTCTATTTGTTTTGAAGCAAAGGTTATTAAAATAAAAATTGGGGCTGATCGCCTGTCACAGATCCGCCATCAGCGAAAATATTAAGATTTGATATGAATATTTACAACGAATATATACAGGAAGTAGAAGGTAGAAAGCATCAAGGGCTACATCCTAAACCAATCGATAGCGATGAGTTGCTGAGTGCAATTATCGAACAAATTAAGGATAACCAGCACGAGCACAGAGCAGAGTCACTAAAGTTATTTATATACAATACCTTACCGGGTACTACTAGTGCTGCAGGTGTAAAGGCGCAATTCTTGAAAGAGATTATTCTAGAACAAGAAGCGGTGGCGGAGATTACACCTACTTATGCATTTGAGTTGCTGTCGCACATGAAAGGTGGGCCATCCATAGCTGTGCTTTTGGATCTTGCTTTAGGTGCTAATCAAGCGATTGCCACACAAGCGGCCGAGGTACTAAAAACACAGGTTTTCCTTTACGAAGCAGATACCGATCGTTTGAAAGATGCCTTTCACAGCGGAAATCCGATCGCTAGAGAAATTGTAGAAAGTTATGCGAAGGCAGAATTTTTTACTAAACTTCCAGAGGTTCCAGAAGAAATCAAGATTGTAACCTTTATTGCAGGTGAAGGAGATATATCGACCGATTTGCTTTCTCCAGGTAATCAAGCGCATTCGCGTTCTGATCGTGAGTTGCATGGTAAGTGTATGATAACTCCAGAAGCGCAACAGCAGATTCAGGACTTGCAGATGCAGCATCCTGATAGAAGTGTGATGCTGATTGCAGAGAAAGGTACAATGGGTGTAGGATCTTCACGCATGTCTGGCGTGAACAACGTGGCGTTGTGGACTGGAAAGCAAGCTAGCCCTTACGTACCTTTTGTAAATATTGCGCCAATTGTCGGCGGTACAAATGGTATTTCACCTATTTTCTTGACAACTGTGGATGTGACAGGTGGTATAGGTATCGATTTAAAGAATTGGGTGAAGAAAGTAGATGCAGTGGGCAATGTATTGCGCAATGAAAAAAATGAGCCAATCCTAGAAGAAGTTTATTCGGTGGCTACTGGCACAGAGTTGACTATCAATACTAAGACAAAAAAATTATATCAAGGCGAAAGAGAGCTTATTGATATCTCTAAAGCGTTGACGCCACAGAAAATGGAGTTTATCAAAGCTGGCGGTTCTTATGCCATCGTATTTGGTAAGAAAATCCAAACTTTTGCGGCACAATTGTTAGATATCGAAACGCCATTGGTATTTGCTCCTTCAAAAGAAGTTTCTGTAGACGGACAGGGATTGACGGCTGTAGAGAAGATCTTTAATAAGAACGCAGTAGGGGTTACGCCAGGGAAGATATTGCATGCCGGTTCAGATGTTCGTGTCCAAGTGAATATTGTCGGATCGCAAGATACAACCGGATTGATGACCGCACAAGAATTGGAAGCTATGGCTGCCACTGTTATTTCACCAGTTGTAGATGGCGCTTATCAATCAGGCTGTCATACGGCATCTGTTTGGGATAAAAAGGCACAAGCCAACATTCCAAAATTGATGAAATTCATGAATGGCTTTGGATTGATTACCGCTCGTGATCCTAAAGATCAGTATCATGCAATGACAGACGTAATCCACAAAGTACTAAATGATATTACCATCGATGAATGGGCCATCATCATCGGTGGTGACTCACACACTAGGATGTCCAAAGGTGTAGCATTTGGTGCTGACTCCGGAACTGTTGCTTTAGCTTTAGCCACAGGTGAAGCTTCTATGCCAATTCCAGAATCTGTGAAAGTCACTTTCAAAGGTAGCATGCAAGAGCATATGGATTTTCGTGATGTAGTGCATGCTACACAATCACAAATGTTGCAGCAGTTCGGTGGAGAAAATGTTTTCCAAGGTCGGATCATTGAGGTGCACATAGGTACATTGTTGGCCGATCAAGCCTTTACATTCACGGACTGGACAGCGGAGATGAAAGCAAAAGCATCTATCTGTATTTCGCAAGACGACACCTTAATCGAGTCATTGGAGATTGCCAAAAGCCGCATTCAAATCATGATCGAAAAAGGTATGGATAACAAAAATCAAGTACTACAAGGCTTGATCAACAAAGCGGATAAACGTATCGCCGAAATTAAATCTGGCGCCATCCCTGCTTTGACACCTGATGAGAATGCTAAATATTATGCAGAAGTAGTCATTGACTTGGATGTGATCAATGAACCAATGATTGCAGATCCAGATGTGACTAATAAAGATGTATCTAAACGATATACTCACGATACTATTCGCGACCTGTCGTATTATGAAGGTGCCAAAAAAGTGGATTTGGGCTTCGTAGGATCATGTATGGTACATAAAGGCGATTTGAAGATCGTGGCTCAAATGCTCAAGAACTTAGAAGCGCAGCAAGGTAAGGTAGCTTTTAACGCACCACTGGTAGTGGCAGCGCCAACCTACAACATCATTGACGAACTGGAGTCAGAAGGAGATTGGGAAATACTACAACGTTATTCGGGTTTTGAATTCAGCGATTTGATGCCTAAAAATACCGCACGTACAGAATATGAGAATATCATGTATCTAGAGCGACCAGGTTGTAACCTGTGTATGGGTAATCAGGAGAAAGCAGCAAAAGGAGATACCGTGATGGCCACCTCTACAAGACTTTTCCAAGGTCGCGTTGTAGAAGATTCGGAGCGTAAGAAAGGTGAATCTTTACTAGCATCTACTCCGGTAGTAGTCTTGTCATCTATCTTGGGCAGAATACCGACCATTGAGGAATATAAAGTCGCAGTTGAAGGTATAAACCTGACAAAATTTACACCACTTGAAAAACAATTGGTAGGGTAATCTGTAATAGTTTTGAACTATTATTAGACAATTGAGAAGAGATAAATTAAAATAATATGGCTTTTGATATCAATATGATTGAGAAGGTGTACAGCCTTTATGAGGAGCGTGTAAACGCTGCCCGTAAAGTGGTTGGCCGCCCCTTGACTTTAGCAGAAAAGATTCTTTATACCCACTTGTGGAATGGTAATGCACAAGAAGCATACGAAAGAGGACAATCGTACGTGGATTTTGCACCAGATCGCGTGGCGATGCAGGATGCTACCGCTCAAATGGCTTTGTTGCAATTTATGCAGGCTGGCAGACCAAAGGTAGCTGTGCCCTCTACGGTTCATTGTGATCACCTCATCCAAGCAAGAGATGGCGCGCAGCAGGATCTGACGCGTGCTAAGGAAGAAAGCTCCGAAGTGTTTAATTTCTTGAGCTCTGTATCCAATAAATATGGTATTGGCTTCTGGAAGCCCGGTGCTGGTATTATTCATCAGGTTGTATTGGAAAACTATGCGTTTCCAGGCGGTATGATGATTGGTACAGATTCGCACACGGTCAACGCTGGCGGACTCGGTATGGTAGCCATTGGTGTCGGAGGTGCAGATGCGTGTGATGTTATGGCCGGTTTGCCTTGGGAGTTGAAATTTCCAAAGCTAATTGGTGTTAAACTAACCGGTAAATTATCTGGTTGGGCAACCGCTAAAGATGTGATTTTGAAAGTCGCAGGAATCCTGACGGTGAAAGGTGGTACAGGTGCTATTGTAGAGTATTTCGGAGAAGGTGCCAAATCCCTTTCGTGTACTGGTAAAGGAACCATCTGTAATATGGGTGCTGAGATCGGTGCCACCACGTCGACATTCGGATATGACGAATCGATGGAGCGCTATTTGCGCGCAACAGACCGTGCTGATGTTGCCGATGCAGCTAATAAAATTAAAGAACACCTTACTGGAGATGATGAAGTGTATGCAGATCCCGATACCTATTTTGATCAATTGATTGAAATCAATCTTTCTGACCTTGAGCCTTCATTGAATGGCCCTTTCACACCAGATTTGTACACGCCGATATCTCGCATGCGAGATGAGGCGGATAAAAATGGTTGGCCTACTAAGGTAGAATGGGGATTGATCGGCTCCTGTACGAACTCCTCTTATGAAGATTTGTCCCGAGCGGCTTCTATAGCTAAACAAGCAATCGATAAAGGATTAGTGACTAAGGCGGAATTTGGAATTAATCCAGGATCTGAGCAAGTGCGCTACACCGCCGATCGTGATGGTTTGCTGAAAACATTCACCGATCTCAATGCTACGTTGTTTACGAACGCTTGTGGGCCATGCATCGGGATGTGGGATCGCGCAGGCGCGGATAAGCGCGAGAAAAATACGATCGTACATTCCTTCAACCGTAACTTTGCTAAACGTGCCGATGGTAATCCAAACACCTATGCATTCGTAACATCACCAGAGATGGTTGCTGCGATTGCGATCTCCGGCGATTTAGGCTTTAATCCTGTTACTGATACCTTAACGAACCGAAATGGAGAGCAGGTCAAATTAGATCCGCCTACAGGAGACGAGTTGCCATCAAAAGGATTTGCCGTGGAAGATGCGGGCTATCAGGCTCCAGCGAAGGATGGTTCTGACGTTAGTGTGGATGTATCGCCAACGTCAGATCGTTTGCAATTGCTCGAGCCATTTGCTGCGTGGGAAGGTACAGATTTGAAGGGGCTAAAACTCCTGATCAAAGCAAAAGGAAAATGTACGACCGATCATATTTCTATGGCCGGCCCATGGTTAAAATATCGCGGTCATTTGGATAATATTTCCAACAATCTGTTGATTGGTGCAGTCAACTTCTTCAATGACGAAACCGATACCGTGAAAAACCAGCTGACTGGCGAATACGGCGCTGTGCCAGCTACACAGCGTGATTATAAAGCACAAGGAATTGGATCAATCGTAGTAGGAGATGAGAACTATGGAGAAGGATCATCGCGCGAGCATGCGGCAATGGAGCCTCGGCATTTGGGCGTGCGTGCGGTTTTAGTAAAATCTTTTGCTCGTATCCATGAAACTAATCTAAAAAAGCAAGGCATGTTAGCACTAACGTTTGCTGATAAGGATGATTATGATAAAGTATTGGAAAATGATACGATTGATATTATCGGTTTAACAGATTTTGCTCCAAATAAATCGTTGACTTTAGTATTGCACCACGAGGATGGTACTTCGGATGAGATTGAAGTAAACCATTCGTACAATGCACAACAAATTGGTTGGTTTAAAGCGGGTGCGGCATTAAACATTATTCGACAAAAACAGGCTGATAAAGCAGAATAGTAATAGTGTTGCTTATAAAGCAATCGAGAAAAAAAAGGCCGGATTTACATCATGTAAATCCGGCCTTTTGTGTAACTGCTAAGTCAGGATGAAACCCGCTTCAGTTTTAAGCTTGCTCTTCGCCAAGGGGTTCTGGAGATTCTTCATCAAACAAAGGAAGTTCTTTGATGATCGTGTACCACGTAATAACTTTCTTAATATCGGAGCTGTATACACGGCTCTCATCGTGACCTGGAGCCACTTCTCTGAAAAATTCACGAAGCGTATTGCCATCGGCTTTCACAGCAGGCACTTCAATATCGCTATTTTTCAAAGTTTCAAAAATCTCTAATAACCGGATTTCTTCTTCTTCGCCATAGATCGTGATATCTTCCAAAGTTGCCATCTTCGTATTCGAAAGGTTGATGACTGATTTTACCTTCGCTGCATCTAAGCTCTCTAAGATGAAACCACCTTTGTTTTGACCGATTAACTTAAATAATCCCGGCTTACCTGTTACAGAAACTAATCCTCTTAAATTCATATCTTTTTGTTGTGCGTATTTATGAATAGATTACTAGTCTTCGATTACGTCGATACTCAAAATGCGATCACCTTGACGGATATCATCTACAACATCAACATTTTCAATCACTTTACCGAAACAAGTATGGTTACGATCTAAGTGAGCAGTGTTAGTACGGCTGTGACATACGAAAAATTGTGATCCACCCGTATTCCTACCTGCATGCGCCATAGACAATACACCACGATCATGATATTGGTTTTCACCAGTCAATTCACAATCAATATGGTATCCTGGACCGCCAGTACCGGGCATTCCTGTGGCGCCTTCGCGTGTATTAGGGCAACCGCCTTGGATTACAAAATCAGGAATCACACGGTGGAAAGTTAATCCATTATAATAACCTGATTTAGCTAGTTTAATGAAGTTTTCCACGGTCTTAGGTGCATCTTCTGTGTAGAACTGCACGGTCATATCACCTTTTTCGGTTTTAATTATTGCTTTACTCATATCTAAAATTGCTATTTGACAAAGATACGTTTTCTGATGATAAGGAGAAAATGAGAAGATTAAGGCTAATCATTACTGTTATTTTTAGAAAATAATTTATCTTTAAAAGATAATTAATATAATAAAAGTTTTGTGGTAATGAAGTTGGCGATACACGAATGGGCGGAGTCAGATCGGCCCAGAGAAAAATTAATAGAGCAAGGTCGGCGCGCACTATCTAATGCAGAATTATTAGCGATTCTGATCGGCTCAGGATCGCCTCAGGAAAGTGCCGTGGAGCTTTGCAGACGTGTACTTTCGGGCGTGGAAAACAATTTGTCTTTATTATCCAAGTTGGACGTAGCAGATCTTTGTCGTTATCACGGAATTGGTCAAGCAAAAGCGATTACTATCATAGCTGCTTTAGAAATTGGGCGTCGCCGCAAAGATACTCTTGAAATGCCTTCGTCAGTGCTTAATAGTAGTAAGCGAGTTTTTAATTTTTTCAGAGAGCGATTGCAAGACTTGCCGCATGAGGAGTTCTGGGTTTTATACTTAAACACGGGCTGTAAATTGATAGATAAGCAACTCATTAGTCGTGGAGGTAATGATTTTGCACCGGTTGATATTCGTATTATCTTAAAATATGCACTTCAGGCCAATGCGCATTCGATGATTTTGATACATAACCATCCCTCTGGCACACTTTCTCCGAGTCTTGCAGATAAGCAACTTACTAAGCGGATTGCCGATGCAGCCGTATTGATGGATATTCGAGTAAATGACCATATCATCTTCACGGATCAAGCTTATTATAGTTTTAGGGACGAAGGGCTGTTATAGTGAATAACTTCTTTATGTATATTTGAATAAAATGCATTTCGATATGTCGTCTTTCCTCCAGTACTTCTCATCTTTATTGTTCATTTTCTGCTGCTTTTGTACCAATGCTCATGCGCAGAGTACATCGCTTGAGCTCGATGCTAAGCGAAATACAACTGCTACGTACGAGGAGTTATTGCAATTTTACACAGCATTGGATAAGCAATATCCAGAATGCAAACTGCTTGAGGTAGGTATTACAGATGTTGGCAAACCACTCCATCTATTCGTTATGTCGAAGGATAAGGACTTCGATCCTGAAAGTATTAAAGCAAAAGGTAAAGCTATTTTGTTAGTGAATAATGGAATTCATCCGGGAGAACCCGAAGGTATTGACGTCGGAATGCTATTTTCGAGAGATATTTTGCAGCGCAATACATTACCTGACGATGTGGTTATTTGTCTCATTCCAGTATATAATGTTGCTGGCATGCTTAATAGAGGAGTTTCGCGAGTTAATCAGAATGGTCCGGTGACGTATGGTTTTCGAGGCAGCCGCCAAAATTATGACCTGAATCGGGATTTTATCAAGGCCGATACGAGAAATTCCTTGTTATTTCAGCGATTGTTCAGCGCATGGGATCCAGATATGTTCTTTGACACGCACGCTAGTAATGGTGCTGATTATCAATATATCATGACCTTAATTGCTACGCAAAAGGACAAGATTGCCCCACCATTAGCTGCGCTAATGGAAGAACGATTTACAAAAGCGCTCTATCAACGCATGCAAACTTCGGGATACCCGATGATACCTTATGTAAATACAGTTGGTGCAACGCCAGAATCAGGGTTGGTGGATTTTCTGGAAACTCCTCGTTATTCGTCCGGCTACGCCGCGCTACATCATACCATTGGCTTTATGCCCGAGACCCACATGTGGAAATCATATGAAGAGCGTGTATTATCTACGTATACCTTATTGCAGCATTTAGTGAATGTTATGGTGCAAGAAAGGGAAGATTTGTTGTTCACTCGTAATCAGGTCAAGCAATCTGCAAAAACGCAGCAGATTTTTCCTATTACATGGGCTTTGGACACGACACGCGTGGATTCGATCACTTTTCTGGGTTACCAAGCGGAGCAAAAGAAGAGTGCAATTAGCGGACACAATCGTTTGTATTATGATCGTGCACAGCCCAAAACGATGCAAATACCACATTGGAAACATTACCGAGTTGCCAACGAAGTGCAGAAGCCAATAGCGTACGTGATACCGCAGGCTTATGATCGCGTCATCGAAAGGCTGCAAGCGAATGGTGTGCAACTTCATCCACTAAAACAGGATACGATGATTCGTCTGGAAATGTATTATATCACAGCCGTAAAAACAGCTACGTCACCTTATGAAGGGCATTATATGCATGAGGATGTGGAGATTAAGCCAGTCGTGATGGAGCGGCAGTTTTACGCAGGAGATTGGTGGATAGAAATGGACCAAGAGGCTAACCGGTATCTGATCGAAACGCTGGAGCCGCAAGCACATGATTCTTTTTTTCGCTGGAATTTTTTTGATGGTATCCTTAGTCAAAAAGAATATTTTTCTCCTTATATATTTGAGGAAGAAGCTCAGCGTTTGTTGGATGCCAATCCGGCTTGGAAACAAGAGCTGGAGCGTAAGAAAGCGAATGAACCTGCCTTCGCCAAAAATGGTAGAGCACAGTTAGATTGGATTTACAAAAAATCAATCTACTATGAAGACACGCATATGTTGTATCCAGTAGGTAGAATAGTATCTACTCGTCCTCACTAACTGGTAGATCCAACAATTCGTTCGATTCTTGCGTGTCAAGTGTGCCTACATCGCGTAGCTTTCGGCTCATCATGTTGGTGCGGGTAAGGCGCAAATCGTGCAACGATTTGGATGCGGAGCTCAATTGCTTGTCGACTTTGTCCAATTGATCAGAAAACTTCTTGAACTCCGTTTTGACGGCTTCTAGTATTTTCCATACCTCACTACTACGTTTCTGTACAGCGAGTGTGCGGAAGCCCATCTGTAAACTGTTTAACAGTGCCGATAGGGTGGTGGGGCCAGTTATGGTTATTCTATATTTGCGTTGCAATGTTTCAAACAATCCAGGGTGGCGCAAAATTTCTGCATAAAGGCTCTCTACAGGCAAAAACATGATCGCAAAATCAGTAGTATGCGGAGGATCAATGTATTTATCGCTAATATCTTTTGCGAAAGCTTCTACATTGCGCATCAAAATTTTTTGCTGCAAGTCGATTTGGGTTTTCTCACCCAATTCGTAGGCATCTAACAAAGCCTGATAATTTTCCATTGGAAATTTCGAATCTACTGGCATCCATACGGTTTCGTCACTGTCTTTGCCCGGTAGTTTAATGGCAAATTCTACGTGAGCCTGCGATCCTTTCTTTGTCGCTACATTTTGTGCGTATTGCTCATTAGTGAGCAATTGTTCTAAAATATTAGCGAGCTGATATTCGCCTAAAATACCACGCGTTTTTACATTAGAGAGCACTTTCTTCAGGTCGCCGACGCCAGTAGCTAAGCTTTGCATTTCGCCCAAACCACGGTGTACGAGCTCCAGTCGTTCGCTTACCAGCTTAAAGGATTCGCCAAGTCTTTTTTCCAGCGTAGACTGCAATTTTTCATCGACGGTATGCCGCATTTGTTCCAACTGGCGGTTATTGTCTTCGCGTAATGTTTTTAGATGGTTTTCTATATTTATTTTGATGTCTTTCAGGTGCTCATTAGACGTCTTGTTGATCTCATATTGTTGCTTAGTCAAACCTTCAAAACGTTGTCCCAAAAAGGTATGTAAGGCCTGCGCTTGTTCCTGCGCACTTTTTTCTAGCGCCCGAAAATTTTGTGATAATTCCTCACGAGAGCCCTGTGCCAGCGTGCTATTCTCGTTGCGATGCCGATGCAAATCATCACGAATGGATTTGTCCATCCGCTCGAGTTGATGATCTAAGCGCTGCAAACTCTGCTCCAAATGTCGCCATTGGACAACGGAATTGTCATCCGATTTCTTGAAGAGCATAATGAGTATATTAATGATGGCCAATGCAATCAAAATGATCAAAAGGGTGTGTATCATGTAAGATATATTTGAGCTAGCGGAATTGAACTATGCGAAGATAGGTAATCTTAGGGTAAACAATTCTACGACTTGGACTGTTCTAAAAATAGGAATCAAAAAAATAATACTATGAGAAAGCTAATATACACCATCTTGGGAATAAGCGCATTTAGTTTTATGTCATGTCATTCTTCGCAAGAGCGCGCAGACGATGTCGATAATGAATTAACACCGGTAGAACCTGCCGACCAACAGCGGTATAATATCAATCAATCTACGGAAGAAGTCATTAATTTAGATACAACTTCAACCGATACGACCAATCTCCCGAACGATTAACTACCATTAATAAGATTTCAATATCGAAATGGTGAATACGGTCTTTACACAACGTAAAAAAGCGCTTACATCTGTAAAGCGCTTTTTTTGGGTGCCCGCGGCGAGATTCGAACCCACATCGTCAGAACCGGAATCTGATATTCTATCCATTGAACTACGCAGGCATTGCGGCAAAAATACTATTTTTCTGGACTTATTACTAAAAAAAAGGTTGCTAAAAAAGCAACCTTTTGATAATGAATGCACTGCTTGTTAATGGCCGTGACCGCCACCATCTACGAAATGCATTTCGAAGCTCAAGTCTAGATCGGTAGCTCCTGCAAAATTCAAAAAATTAGGATTGTTCCAATCTGCTGCCGTGATATTGGCCTTTACACCAGGATTTAGATGGCGCATTACATAACGCATAATAAAAGTGCGTGACGTATCCAAAATGGTCATGTAGCCTGTAACGCCGACATTGACGTTTTGACCTGCTGCATTCCTATCCGCATAAACGTATGAAAAAGTATTGATCTCGGAGGCCGGATTTGCAGTAAAGAAAACCTGATGTATATCGTCACGAGTTACAAAAGTTTGTTCAGATCTTCTGCCCGCAAAATCAGTAGTTTGCAGCGATACACGATATGTTTTACCTTTGTCTAAATGAAAGTGTGCGCCTACAGGAGGTAGCAATTGTCCGTTAGGTGCTGGAGTGAAATGAATAGTGTCGACATGTGCACCAGGAAAGTCTTCGTAATGAAAATGATCATCGTGCGCTTCACGATGTACTTCGGTGAAGATTAACGTTGCCGTACCTACTTCTTCCTGATCACTTCGGGAACAGGGTCATCTTTTTGACAAGATTGAAAAGCTAGCGTAGCTACTGCGGTCAAAAGAAAAATCCATTTTTTGTTCATAATACTGTTGTTTTAAAATTGAAATGTGAAACCTAGAGTTATATTTCTGCCCATCTGGTGCGAAAAGTAGCGCATGCGGTCCATGTAATCCCTGTAAAGCACATTGAATAAATTTTCAATGCCCAGATTTGCCTGTATATCCTGTTTATAAATTGTAAATCGCCTGCTGGCATAAGCATTAAATAGATGATAAGATGGAGGCGGGCTGGTGTAGTCGGTGGCTGGATCAAATCTATGTTGTCGGTCAACAAATACATGTGCCAATCGGAAATAATCTTCCGGTTTTTCACCATATTGCCATTTGATACTTTGCGTTATTCTGTCTGCTGGAATGAATGGAAAATAAGTGTTATTATCCAGATCTCTGGCGCGTACCAGCGCACCTTTTAATGCGTAAGACCACGCCGCGCCAAACTCCCAATCCAATTGCAAATCAACACCATAGAAGAAAGCATCTTGCTGGCGATAATTAAATACTGGAAATGTGCCTCGTATCGTCTGCCGAACTGAATCGGGATTGGGCATGGCGTAAATGTAATCTCGAATATATTGTGCATATAGATCGGTAGTGATCGAAATTCGTTCCCTTTTAAACGAGATAGAGTTCACCCATTTATATCCGCGCTCCGAAGCCAAGTTTGGATCGCCGACTTCGTAGGTACCACTGCCATGATGTAGCCCATCACTGTACAATTCATTGGCCGATGGCGCCCGCCATGCTAAGCCCAGATTAGTTTTCAAAGTCCATGCAGACGAAGCATGATATGCCAAACCAGCCGAGCCGCTCCAATTGTGAAAATGACGATTATCCGTTAGCAAGTATTGTCTTACGACGCCATTTTCATCGATGCTACTATAATCATATCGAAACCCGGCTACGTCAAAATAGCGGTAGTCGTATCTTGCACCAATTTCTCCATGAAATTTACCCCAATGTTGTTGTGTGATGGCATAAATTCCTAAATTGTGATTTTCGAAGTTGGGAATAATGGGAGTAGTTCCAGTGCCTGGCACATTATTATTCACCTGTAACATACCAGCGATACCAATACGATGATGACCTGATTTTATGGCGATGTCCAATGTTTGTGTCATGAGGTTCATATCTGCCATTGGGGTGTCGTCGGAGAGTACGCGTCTTAGGTCGTATTCTTTGCGTCGATTGCGTTGAAAAGCAAACTGTGTCTCTATCTTAGTATTTCCAGTTAGATCGTAACCCCATTTGATTTTAGATAGATCGTGATCTACTCGTTGGCGGGGCGACTCAATATCGTAGGTGAAATTATACGTTGTTGATGGTCTGCCGCGTTCGATGTTGGCCAGAATATCATCTAGCGTACTCACATGTGCACCATAAAAAACACCCAAATTAGTGCCGAAGTGACTGTAGAAAAACTCCAAATCATGATTCCCGTTTGGTACTGCAACAAACCAGAAAGGTTTAGCTCTTGGGCACCTGTGTTTCCTAAAATATATTCCGCGGTCTTTAGATTTCCAATTTTCTTTGTTGATGCTTGTATGCGCCATGCCAAGTTGGGAAGCGATGTGATACCGCCTTCCAATCTAACATTTCCCACACCACCACGACCATTTGACTGTCCTAAGAGATCAACACGACCAGTAATTTTGCTTGGATCAATAGGATTTGCTGCGCTTATTACTACGCCACCCAGAGCATCTGCACCATAGCGCACGCCTTCCGCACCTTTTATTACCTCCAAGCGATCTGCAGTAAAGGGATCAATCTCAGGTGCGTGTTCGGCGCCCCACTGTTGTCCTTCCTGTCTCACGCCATGATTGAGTACCAAAACACGGTTACTATGCAAACCATTTATGACGGGTTTGGAAATGGTCGATCCTGTATTTAATTGCGTAACACCCGCAATTTGGCTGAGCATCTCTGCCAATGGCTTCGCTCGAAGCTCTTGTCTGGTATCTGCTGATAGATGGTGCTTGCTGCTCGTGATATGTTCAGATTGTATCCCTGTTATGGTAACGTCTTGTACGTGCACTATGCTGATTTTCATCGTGATATGCAAAGATTCGGACGTTGGCAAGCTGAGCGTCTTCTCCTGCGTGTCATAACCTAAAAGACTGAACGTGAGAAGTTGCCTACCAGCACATTGTTTCTTAAGCCTAAAATTGCCATACCGATCGGTATAGGTTATACTACTGTTGGTTGCGTTGCGAACAGCTACACCCGCCAAGGGCTTTGCTTCTACATCGACAGCAGTACCAGAAATAGTGAATAAACAAGACGTTTGTGCATTTGCATCTAAACCGAAGTGTAGTAGCAATGCTAACATCCACAGATAACGAAACATGTGTTCGATCTATAAAATTGAAAAAAAATAAAATTGAGGATACGAGGTGTACGAAATACTATTTAAGCCAATGGTGGGCCGCGAAGCGATAAAGCTCTGGAATCGCTGTCATCTAGAAAGGACAACAAATACGGAGTTGCTAAAGTAGGAATTGCAAACGGAGCGAGTACCGCAAAGCTGATTGATTGGTAGGATATAACTACCGGATTATTGTGATGAATCAGAAAGCATATGCCACACTCTTGATTAGATTCATCGTGATGGGTATGATGGCAGTGATCTGCATTATCATGGTTGGTACGATGGTGCGTTTCATGTTGATCATGAGCATTTTGCAAATCTTCAGGTAAGTGGTGATGCAGCGTGCCAACACCTATGGAAAATATCCATAGTGCAATACATGATAGCATCCCAACAAACTTAAAGTATTTACTTTTCTTCGTCACGGCACAAAGGTACTTTAAATGCAATGAAGTTGCAAGCTTTATTTTCTTGAAACGATATATTTTTTAGATCTTGGGTGAAATTCTGTGATGACGGTATGAAGATATGCATTATCCAAATGGGTATATATTTCGGTGGTGCTGATGCTTTCATGTCCCAACATATCCTGAACCGCACGTAGATCGGCACCACCCTCGACAAGATGTGTTGCAAAGCTATGTCGAAATGTATGCGGACTGATCTGTTTGGTAATACCTGCTTGCATCGCTTGTTTTTTTATCATTAGAAAAATCATCACTCGAGATAGGGCTGCCCCGCGTCTGTTCAAAAAAACCATGTCTTCCTGACCTGCTTTGATCGGTGCAATTGATCTATTCTCTTGCAAGTAAAAATTAAGGTATTTAATGGCTTGTTTACCAATGGGAATGAGGCGTTCTTTGCTGCCTTTACCTTCTACTTTTATAAACTCGTCGGTTAAGAATAGGTTCGAAATTTTCAACGAGACCAATTCGGAAACACGTAACCCACAGCCGTACAGCACTTCCAGTATTGCTTTGTTACGCATTCCTTCGGGTAGGGATAAATCAATGCTATCGATCAAACGATTAATTTCATCGATGCTAAGTACATCGGGCAATTTGCGCATGAGTCGTGGTGCTTCGATCAGTATAGCCGGATTATTCCGCATATCATATTCAATTTCTAAAAAAGTAAAAAAAGACTTTAATGCAGAGAGCAACCTAGCTTGCGAAGTAGCCGCAATATCTTGTTGATTTACGTGACCTAAAAACTGTTGAATGTCTAAGGGAGTGATGCTGTGTAGTGCGATTTGCCTATCTATAGCGTATGCTTCGAACTTTGAGACATCTAAGAGGTATGCATCAATGGAATTGCTGGAAAGTCCACGCTCCAAAAGCAGATATCGCTTAAAGTCATTTTTCCAAACTTCCCAATTCATAACAGTAAAGATAGAAAATATGCGCATAGCGCTAAAGCCTTATTGTTGAACTGTGCTCCAAGCATTTGGATACGATAGTGGTAGTAAAATTCTCAAAAGAGTGTCCTCTCTAATGGGATTCTGTGGAATAATTACTTATTTTGCACCTTAATTTAAAAACAGATTTAGTTTAACAACCCTTTTCATATGATTATTCAACCACGCGTACGAGGATTTATCTGTCTGACCACCCATCCTGATGGCACTGCTCAGAACGTGAAAAATCAAATTGATTATGTTCAGTCCAAAGGAACCATTGAAAATGGTCCTAAAAAAGTATTGGTGATCGGTGCATCGACCGGCTTCGGACTTTCATCTCGTATCACGGCAGCGTTTGGTTCAGGCGCAGCCACAATCGGTGTTTTCTTTGAAAAACCCGCGGCAGCTGGCAAACCGGGGACCGCTGGATGGTACAATTCAGCCGCATTCGAAAAAGAAGCTACAGCAGCTGGATTATATGCAAAAAGTATCAATGGTGACGCCTTTTCTGATGAGGTGAAAAAGCAAACCATCGAATTGATTAAGGAAGATTTAGGACAGGTAGATCTTGTGGTCTATTCGTTAGCATCTCCACGTCGTACACATCCAAAAACAGGTGTGGCACATGGTTCTGTGTTGAAACCAATTGGTCAACCATTTACCGATAAAACGGTAGATTTCCATAGCGGTGTGGTTTCTGATATTACGATCAATCCTATTGAGAATGAAGAGGATATCGAGAACACCGTAGCGGTAATGGGTGGTGAAGATTGGCAATTCTGGATCGAAGATCTAAAAGCTGCTGGTGTTTTAGCAGAAGGAGTGAAAACGGTTGCTTATTCATATATAGGCCCTGAGCTGACTTACCCAATTTACCGTAATGGTACAATCGGTCGTGCAAAAGATAACTTAGAGGCCACAGTTCCTGCCTTGAATGAATTGCTTGCTGATTTGAAAGGCGTATCTTACGTGTCTGTCAACAAAGCGTTGGTGACGCAGTCTAGCTCGGCTATTCCTGTCGTACCTTTGTATATTTCGTTGTTGTACAAAGTGATGAAAGAAAAAGGCATTCACGAAGGTACAGTAGAGCAAATGCAACGTTTATTTGCAACACAATTGTACAGCGGACATGCACCAGCGTTAGACGAAAAAGGACGTATTCGCGTAGACGATTGGGAAATGCGTGCTGATGTACAAGAAGAAGTAGCTGCCTTGTGGCAACAAATCTCTACAGAAAACTTAGAAGAAATCTCTGATATCAAAGGATACCGTGAAGAATTCTTCGGTTTGTTTGGTTTCCAAGTAGATGGCATCGATTACGAAGCAGATACGAATGAATTAGTTGGCGTACCTTCTATTCAAGCATAATTTTAAAACTGCTTTTAGCAGTTTTTACCAAAATAAAAACGAGACTGTCTCACGAGATAGTCTCGTTTTTATTTTTGGTGATAATCTGAGAAGAATTTATATCTTTATGCCATGAGCATCTCCATCTATACAACAATGGTGGCCAAACCTTGGCTGCCAGTGGTCACTAAGTAATCAGTCGAATCGTCTGATTATCTGGCTGTCTTGCCGAAGACAGCGTGTATAATTTATTGTTGTTTCTTAGTATTTATTTTATGGAAAATCAAAAATGGTATAGGACGTACCTATTTATTTGGACTGGGCAATTTTTCTCCATGATTACGAGTTATGCCGTTCATTTTGCAGTCATTATTTGGTTGAGTCTGGAACATCAGTCTGCCGAAGTGTTGGCTTTTGCTGGTATTGCTGGTCTATTGCCGCAGGCGCTGATTGGGCCGTTTGCTGGTGTATTTATTGATCGCTGGGATCGCAAGAAAGTGATGATGTATTCCGATGGTTTTATTGCAGTTTGCGCCTTTGCAATGACTTTTTTGCTGCGCAATGAGCGGGTCGATTTGTTTTGGATTTATGCTCTGCTGGCTTGCCGATCTGTTGGCAACGCTTTTCAATCACCAGCGATGCAGGCTATTGCTCCTTTAATCGTACCAGAGAAAGAACTGCTTCGCGTATCTGGTATCAACCAAATGTTGCAATCGATTAGTACGATTGCTGGTCCAGCATTGGGCACTTTGGCTATCACCTACTTTGCAATTGCTGATGTGTTGTACTTAGATATTATTGGAGCCGTACTAGCGATTTCTTCCTTACTTTTTGTAAAAATACCGCACCTGAAAGTAACAAACCAAGGTTCTGTTAATACCGTTTTTACGGAGTTAAAAGAAGGTTTCGGAGCGATTTATCGCAATAAAGGTCTCAGTTTTCTATTTTTTTATGCCATGTTGGTTACTTTTTTCGTGATGCCGGCAGCAATTATGTTTCCGTTACTTACGACGGGTTATTATGGCGGTGGCAAATGGGAGATCAGCTTAATTGAGGTGGTATGGGGTATAGGTATGCTGGTCGGTGGATCTGTGTTAAGTGTTTTGAGAATCACAACGCCTAAAATAATCCTAGTTAATGCAATGCATATCGTACTTGGGTTTGCATTTCTTTTATGTGGTGCCATTCCACCTTCGTGGTTTATAGCTTTTGTAGTCGTCACCACCTTGTCGGGTATCGCGATGTCCGTCTTTTCTGCAGCATTTATGACTACCATACAGGAGGAAGTGATGCCGCAGATGCTAGGCCGTGTATTTTCTTTATATTTTAGTATAGCAATATTGCCTAGTATCATAGGCCTATTATTCACAGGCTTGATCGCCGAAAAAGTAGGCGTAGCACCCGCGTTTGTGATAGCAGGCGGTTTGGTGATGGTCGTAGGAATAGCGTCATTTCTTACGCCCCCGTTGATGAAGATCGGGCGTGGTAAAAAAGCCTAAGTATAGTATAGGGGATTTTTTTAATTTAATTTTTCTTTAATGTGATATGATTACATTTGGATCGCTATATAGTTCCTATCGACATTAATTAGCAAATGATGCCGATAGGAACTTGGGCATAACTATTGATCGTAGAAAAGCGAAAACACAACCACATGGAATTATTTATGATAGTGATAGGTGGCAAGCCTGATGGTAGACACACCGAACAACATGACGTCTTTTTTGGTGTTGGCGATTCACTTAAGGATTTGGTGCCACAGATGGAGCTATTTTGGCCGGAACTGGTTGGTAAAATGCATATTGACTCCTGGCGCAAAATCTCCCATGTGGGTGGCTTTAGTGTTGAAGTAGTTTTAAAAAATGACTTCGCCTACGAAAGCGATCAGAAGCTTTACTTCGTGAACCTTGGCGGATATAAGCCGCAGGATATGGAAGAATACCATTATAAGCAAATAGTCGTAGCTAGCAATTTGGCGGAAGCTACTCAAGTAGCAAAATCTTCCACTTTTTGGAAACATCATACCTCGTCGCACATCGACGATAAATATGGGATTGACGTAGATGATATTTACGAGGTTACTGATCTTCTGAGTCCGAGTTTTAAGACAAAATATTCTCTCAAGATCACAGCTGACAGCGAATTTGCAGAAGAAGATACATTAGAAGTTGGTTATTTGAAGATTAGTAAATTGCTTTCATGGGATTGAGCAAAGTACCATTCGGCAACGATTTCATCTGGGGTGTCTCTACGGCGGCTTATCAGATCGAAGGAGGATATTTGCACGACGGAAAAGGATTTTCAATATGGGATGACTTCGTGCGAAAATCTGGAAAAATAGCGCATGGTGCAAATGGAGACGTAGCCTGCGATTTTTACCATCGCTATGCCGATGATCTGCAGTTAATGAGCGATATGAACATCCGTCATCACCGATTTTCGATTTCGTGGAGTCGTATATTTCCGGTAGGCAGGGGAGAAGTAAACCAAGCGGGCATTGATTATTACAATCGATTGATTGATCATATGTTGGAATTGGGAATTACACCTTGGATCACTCTATATCATTGGGATCTCCCGTCGAGCCTAGAGATAAAGGGTGGATGGACAAATCGCGATGTATTGGAATGGTTTGGAGAATTTGTATCGTGCTGTGTACGAAATTTCGGAGATCGGGTGAAGCACTGGATGGTATTGAATGAACCAATGGTATTCACCGGAGCAGGCTACTTTCTAGGAATCCATGCGCCAGGTCGCCGAGGATTGAGTTCTTTTCTATCAGCAACACATCATGCAGCATTGTCGCAGGCACTTGGCGCACGAATTATTAAATCCCTGCAACCTGATAGTATTGTAGGCACGACATTCTCGACTTCACATATAGAACCTCTGAGCACTAAAGATCGCGATGTGCAGGCTGCCAAACGAGCGGATGCCTTGCTCAATCGTCTGTTTGTAGAACCATTGCTAGGACTTGGCTATCCCACAGAAGAAATCAAGACGCTTCGTAAGATCGAAAAATATATGCGAGCAGGCGATGAGCAAGATCTTAAGTTTGATATGGATTTTGTTGGTGTGCAAAACTATACGCGTGAGATTGTGGCGCATTCCTATTTTATTCCCTACCTACGAGCTAAATTGGTCACGGCGCAAGATCGCCAAGTGCCTACAACTACGATGAATTGGGAGGTGTATCCTGAATCGCTTTATCATATCCTGAAAAAATATAGCACATATGAAAATATGCCACCGCTAATGGTGACGGAAAATGGAGCTTCTTTTCCCGATGAGGTAACGCGTAATACCGTAAATGATACCGAACGTACAGCATATTTGCAGGAAGCCATCACACACATGCATCGCGCTAAGCAAGAGGGTGTGGATGTCCGAGGTTATTTCGTGTGGACTTTCTTGGATAATTTTGAGTGGGCCGAGGGTTATCACCCTAGATTTGGTTTGGTTCACGTAGATTTCGAGTCGCAGCGCCGTATAATTAAAGACTCGGGCCAATGGTTTGCCCGCTTTCTGGCCGATTCATAGCTTCTATAAATTGTATTTTTGCGCCAAATTTGTATCATTTTATCTCATCGTTCGCGCATTTCGTAAAATAAACGTACTTTAATTAGCGATATTAGAAATGTAAACCTAAAAGCATCTTCCGCAGATTTTCTGAATAGATGTAATTGCCGATTAAAGTCACGAAACCTATGAAAAATGTATGGAAATTTTCACTTGTCGCTTCGCTAGGCGGTTTTCTTTTTGGATTTGAGACTGCCGTCATTTCAGGAGCAGAACGAATCATACAGCAACTTTGGGCGCTTGATTCCTTTTGGCATGGATTGACGGTCGCCATGTCTTTAATCGGAACGATCATCGGTGCTATCATTGCAGGCAGAACGGCTGAAAAGTATGGCCGCAAACCTACGTTAACATTTGTCGCTATCCTGTATTTGCTTTCTGCAATTGGTTGTGCTATAGCTCCAATTTGGTCCGTATTTTTGTTTTTTCGCCTTTTAGGCGGTCTGGCGGTTGGTATCAGCTCTGTAGCTGGTCCGGTTTATATTTCTGAAATTGCGCCTGCAAAGGATCGAGGTAAGCTCACAGGTTTGTTTCAAATTATGGTGGTGTCTGGTATTTTTGTCGCATACCTCACCAATTATTTCTTTTCAGGAATCGGTGAAGATGCATGGCGATATATGCTCGGCATTATGGCCGTACCATCAGTCTTGTTTTGTGTGTTAATACTGGCGGTGCCCGAAAGTCCGCGTTGGGTACTGTTGCATCGTGGTAGGGAAGAAGCTTTGCCATTGTTTAATAAAATTGGGCAAGTGCCCAGCGATGCGATTATAGAAAAGAAAGCAGCGCAGGTTAATCTTTTTCAAAAAGCTTATACCAAGCCGATAGTGATGGCAGTGTTACTTGCTTTTTTCAATCAGATGGTGGGAATCAATGCCATCTTATACTATGCGCCTCGTATCTTCGAGATGGCAGGATTTGAAGGTGAAACCGCATACCTGCAACCCATATTTATTGGCGGTACAAACCTCGTGTTTACGCTTCTAGGAATGAGTATAATAGACAAATTTGGCCGCAAAAAGTTGTTGCTGACCGGAGCGCTAGGCATGTTTATATTTTTACTATGTGCTGCATTTGGCTTGAAGGATGGCGGCACTCCTTATCTGCTGTGGTATATCGTTGGCTTTATTGCTGCTTTTGCGCTATCACAAGGAGCGGTGATCTGGGTGTTCATCTCGGAGATTTTTCCTAATGAAGTACGTTCGCAGGGTACATCTCTTGGTAGTACCACACATTGGTTGTTTGCTGCCATTGTATCGGGCTTGTTTCCTGTTATCGTGGAGCAAATATCAGATGGAGCGTATTATATTTTTCTATTTTATGCTGTGATGGTTGTGCTATCTTTTGTTTTTATACTTTTTATTCCCGAAACCAAAGGGAAGTCTTTGGAGGAAATAGGAGAAGTAACCCATTAGGCCTATATTTGCAGGATTGGCTACTAGCCAAATAACTAATTAAAATCAATACATGTTACGATTAAGTAAACTATCTGAAGATTGGGTAGTCGTTATTTTAGGTATGGGAATCATTATGCTGGCTTTGGCGGGCATCATTGTTCCAAAACCAAGTTTTGGATGGGTTTCATCACAAGAATTGATGGCAAAAGTGCTCGCTTTGCCAAATCTCTACAAAATATTGATGCAATTCCTGATTACGTTTGGAATTGCAATTTTAGGTGCAATCTTACTGAAAAAATCTCTGCGCCCGCTTCTTGTTGTATTTCCAATCGTGTTTTTTCTCACCCTGATTGCACTAGCAATATCAGGAAATATGTGGGTGCAGGAATATAATTTGGAAGCAGTTATCTTTAGTCTGGGTATCGGCCTAGCCATTAGTAACCTTTTTCGTTTGCCAGATTGGTTCAGAGCATCGCTCAATACAGAGCTTTATGTTAAGATTGGGCTCGTATTACTTGGTACCACTGTTATATTTAGAGATATCCTGAAAGCAGGATCGCTAGGATTGATACAGGCCTTGGTAGTCGTTATTTCAGTTTGGTACTTCGCGTTTTGGATTTGTAAGAAGTTGAAGATAGATAAAGAGATGTCGCTCATGCTTTCCAGTGCCGTATCCATTTGCGGTGTTTCTGCGGCAATAGCTACATCGGGAGCTATACAAGGAGATAGTAAGAAACTATCTTATGTGATTTCTCTGGTATTGATCACCGCGATACCCATGATGATTTTCATGCCGTATATGGCCGATTGGATGGGGCTTTCGCAAGAAGTAACAGGTGCGTGGTTGGGCGGTAGTATTGATACTACAGGCGCGGTAGTAGCATCAGGTTCATTAGTCGGTGAAGAGGCGCTGAAAATCAGTACAATTGTGAAGTTCTCGCAAAATGTATTACTCGGTATCGCTGCATTTTGTATCAGCGTGTACTGGACCTATGCAAAGTCGGTAGATGATGAAACTAAACGTGAAAAGCCGACATTAAAAGTGATTTGGGAGCGCTTTCCCAAATTTGTAGTAGGTTTTGTGGCAGCGTCATTGCTATTCTCATTCTTAGTACCACAAGTACAGATTGATGCGGTGAAAGATAGTCTGAAAAGTTTGCAAGGACTATGGTTTGTATTAGCGTTCACCTCCATTGGTTTGGAGACCAATTTTAAGGATTTGTTTCAGCACAACAACAAAAAACCTTTATATGCATTTTTGATAGCGCAAACTTTTAATGTGATCGTAACTTTATTGATTGCGTTGCTTTTATTTCGCTAATACTGATCTTAGCGATATATACACAAAGCCAGACCATACAATATGATCTGGCTTTGTGGCATTTAAAAATTGTCTGCCGTACTTATCGCCAACCCAATCCGGGCGCTACGTCCTGCAAAATGCTGGATAAAACATGTACATTATAATCTACTCCTAAGGTATTTGGAATAGTGAGTAGTAAAGTATCAGCCTCCTGTATGGCTTCATCTTTTGCCAATTCTTTTATTAATTCATCTGGTTCTGCTGCATAACTCCTTCCAAAAATAGCACGTTTGTCGGCCTCGATCATTCCGATTTTGTCGCCTCTGTCGTTTTCATGGCCAAAGTACAAACGATCTTGATCATTGGTGATCGCAAAAATAGAACGACTGACCGATACCCGTGGCTCACCTGCATGACCGGCTTTTTTCCAAGCTTCTCGATACAAACGTATCTGTTCGGCCTGCTGTATGTGGAATGGTTTGCCGTTTTCATCGTATTTTAAGGTGGAGCTTTGCAAGTGCATCCCTTGCTCGGCTGCCCATATAGCAGTTGCATTAGAAGCTGCGCCCCACCAAATGCGGTCGCGCAATCCTGGAGCGTGCGGCTCTAATCGGAGCAATCCCGGTGGATTTGGAAACATAGGATTAGGATTTGGCTCGGCAAAACCACGACCGTTTAATTTTTCCAAAAATTCCAACGCTTTTCGTCTGCCCATATCAGCATCGGTCTCGCCATCTTTTAGCTCATGGCCGAAATAACGCCAGCCATCAATCACTTGCTCTGGCGAACCTCTACTAATGCCCAATTGCAGTCGTCCTTCGGATATCAAATCTGCGGCACCTGCATCCTCTACCATGTATAATGGGTTTTCGTAGCGCATGTCGATCACGCCCGTGCCAATTTCGATACGGCTTGTTTTAGCGCCAACAGCTGCCAACAATGGAAATGGAGAGGCAAGTTGCTTCGCAAAATGATGAACTCTAAAATATGCGCCATCCAATCCCAATTCTTCGGCTGCGACAGCCAAATCAATAGATTGCAATAGCGTATCACTAGCCGTACGTGCCTGATAAGCCGGATGATTGGCCCAGTGTCCAAATGATAAAAAACCTAATTTTTTCATAAGCATCTTGATTAAAGTGATAAGCTTGAAAGCTATGCTATCACCATTCTATTTTCAGCGTAAATATACGAAAAATATGTGTTATAACATCTAAATTTTGTCGTTTTGATGTCAAATCAAGAGCGAAATGATAATACCTACTTTTGTACGCTGTTTATCGGGATGTTGCGGGATTATAGCTCTTTTTTACGATGATCGAATCTTTTCTTAAAATACTTCACGAAGGATTTTTCTCCTTGCTCTTCCATATCGCTCAGCTCCAATTCTAGCGCTCTATTACTAAATTGGATTTCAATAAAAGAGAGCACTAACGAGATCGTGAAAAATAAGAGACTTAAGGCAAAAGTAATTTCTGTGAGAATAACGCTTTCGAGATAAATACCATATACGCAGATAATGCAGGCTATGAAACTTAAAACACCCATGCCTTGCATATGACGAAGTAGCTTCAAGCGAAAACGCAAGTTGCCGATTTGGCCTTTTAGCACGCCGCCTTGACGATGTTCTAGGTATTTGGCATGCAGTGATCTTACCAAAGCTGCTAAAGCAAGAAAACGATTTGTATAGGCAAGCATGATCAAACTGATTGCCGGGAAAAGAAGTGCTGCGGTACTATAACTAATCATATCTTTTTAAAGATAAGGACTGCCTACGAAATATGCTAACGATCCACTACGTGTAGGCAATTAATTTATATTTCTACCATTATCACAAATACTACACACGAATGAATACACGAATGCGGAGCAGAAAAAGCTAACACTTCATTACGAAGAGAATCCGAAAGTAATTATTATCCCTTGATGATGAAATACTGATTTGTAGAAACAAAACGGCATAGCGCCCAAAATCTGTAAGACAAATAGCCTTGGTTTAATAGCATTGAGCAATTAAAAGCGCAGATTTATTGTCGTTTTTACATCTATTATCGTAATATAGCTTAATTAGTGATAGTGCTTCCATTTATTCAAAAATGATTTATGTCCAGATTATGTTTACAATATTAACCGACCTCATACTTTGTTTGATAGTAAATTTTACCTCTATCAATTAAATTTCGTCGTGCAATTGTAAAGGTAAAACACGTATATTTACGGGGTTAATTTACATTAACAAAAAAATCGTTAAGTGCTACCTTTATAATCGCAAGGTTCTATCAGGCAAGAATAACGAGCAAGATCGAAATACCTATAAAAACATTAGATAATGATATTTAGTAATCGTACAATACATGTACTCCTACTCAGTTTGGGCCTCACCCTGTTTATATCAAAAGTTGCTGCTCAATCTCAAAATGAAAATATAAAGCCGAAGGCAGCGTTGACCGATAGTTTGACGTATGTAAGCGATTTAATGGCGTATTTTGATAATCAGGGTAAATTGGATAGTATTGAGAAATATGCGCGAATTTCTTACAATTTAGCCCGGCGCGAAAATGATCTAAAACATGTGTTGAGTGCCTCAAACAGGTTGGCAGCAATTTATGAAGAGAGGGGCGATTTAAAACGTGCGCTTCAGTTTAATAAGGCTGCGCGCGACTCTGAAAGCGCCTTGTACAAGGAATCTTCAGCTCTTGGACTTTTGGAAACAGAACGTCTCAAGGCAGAATTTACAGCAAAGCAAGCGGAAGCTTTAGCGCATCAGGAGTCGGAAAGTCGCAAAAGCACGCTGATGATAATAGGGATATTTTCTTTAGCAGTCATTTCGAAAACTTTTCTGCTTTATATTATAATCCGAAAGAAGAAATCTCACAACAAAGAGTTGCGGATCGTGTTAGATCAGGTCGAGCGACAAAATATGCAGCTAGATGAAGGTTATCGTTTCAAACAGCATTTGATTTCTGTCGTAGCACACGATTTACGTGCGCCTGTAGCCAGTATTGTATCGCTTCTAAAGATGTTTGAAGACGGTTTTCTTTCTGAAAAGGAAACTAAAAATATGTTGCAGAAAGCCCGAATGGAAATGGCAACGCTCAAAAAATTTCTTGATGAGATGCTTACATGGATTGTCGGGCAACGTGACGGTCTTCGATCTACCTCTGAAGCTTTTAATATTGCTAGCGTTATCACCGAGACAGTGGCGCTGTATCGTCGAAGAGCTCAAAAGAAACGTATACAGATCGAAATCGAATCTCCTGCCGATACCACGTTTGTAAGAGCTGATAAGCAAATGATCAGAATTACCATTAATAATCTCCTTAACAATGCATTGAAATTCTGTGGCGCAGATGATTATATCTATGTAAGTGCACAAAAAGTGGATGAAAATAAAGTGCGCATTATGATACGGGATACGGGTGTTGGGTTTGATACGAAAATAGATCGAAAGCTAACAGAGCTTTCGCAAAAAGGAGTTATTGGCACTTGGGGTGAAAAAGCTACAGGAATCGGTTTGTCATTATGTATTCTCTATTTGAATGCGAATAACACACACCTGAATCTAAAATCCGAGCCGGGTGTTGGCGCTCAATTCTGGTTTGATTTGGAGATGACCAGTGAAGAGGAAAAGCAACCTGAAAAGAAATAATGTAGTGCGCTGCTAAATCAAATCATTATCGTGAGCAAATCGTATCAATTGTCCGATAGATTTGCAGTTGGCTTTGGCCATCATCTTGCGTCTGTGTGCAACTATGGTATGCTTACTTAGAAACATTTGCTCTGCAACGTCAGAAATACTACTGCCAAGCGAAAAATGCTTTAGCAGTTGAAGCTCTCTTGGAGTAAACGTAGGCGTTTGTTCGAATGTTTCTAAAATCGATTTCAAATTTTCATCAACTACAATATTTCCGTTGGCAACTTCATTTATCAATTGAATCATAGTCGGGATATCACTTGATTTGCTCAGTATGCCGTGGGGTTTTGCTGAGATAAGATTGTGCAGAACACCGGTGGAAATCGCACTGGTGGTAAAAATGATATAGGCTTTTTTGTTAAGACGTTTGATTTCCGAACATACCTGCAGCCCATTTTCATGGTATAGGTAATAATCCAGAAACACGAATACTTTTTTTGTGCCGAAAGCAGTCATGCAAGTAATCAAATCTTCTGCTTTTGAAAAAGATTGTATGTTTTCAAATTGCAGGTAGCGTTCCAATAGCAGTGTAAAGGAATCAGCAAAAAGTTGGTGATCATCCAGCACAAAAGCGTTTTTGCTGATTTTGATATCTTGAACCATGTAAAACTATTCTGTTTGAAGCAAAGATACGCTATGTAGACTGTTTTAGCATAATCTAAATGCGGTATTTATCACCTTAAATTTGGCAATGGAGTGAATATGGGTAATGTGAGCGAATCGTCCTGCTAATAAGTGCTTTTAATATGAATACCATTACTTTGTAATTCATCTTTAGCAAAAAACCCCAACCATACTAACTCATCAGGATTAAGATGTTGTCCTTTGCGTGGCTTGATTTCGATGTACGAATCGTCCTCTAGAATGGAGTAAGAAACTTCGCATGCAAATCTGATTCTCATGCAAAAGAGATTGGTGTCCAGCGCTTTTATCATAGCACCAATAATTTTTGGGTTGGCAACAATTCGCATAATATCAATATTAATTTTCTAGTTCAAACTGCAGGATCATAGACCAAAATAACAGGTGCAAAAAGACATATTAAAAAATATACTCTCAATTAGTTGATTTGAAACCAGGCCTGTTAATTGGTTATATAATTGAATAACAAATACGTACGTCAGCTCTAGTTGCTGCTATACAGTTGATTATTCATATACATTGATTCTAATTTACATACAATATTGATCTGGACAATATATTATTTGCCAAATAGCAAATTGTTGGTATGATTTCTATAAAAAAATAAATTATCCTCTAATTAGGGAAATATTGTGTATAAAAATTAACTATCAGTATGATAGGTAGTTATCTACTATTGTCGAAATTAAATCGTTATCATGTTGGTTTATAGCGTACTTATACGTAGTTTTGCCGCAAATTTAGCGTTTAATACCTAGCGTTAAGTTGTAGGCGAAATCATCTCAACTAGAAAAACTATACAATGGATTACCCAAGTAAGCGGCCTTATCAGGCACTATCTATTACAGTAAATTATCTTGAAATCGAGCATTCCATCGCAGCAGGATCCGCAACAGTTAGTCCTATTACCACCGATCAGCGCGTAATGGAAGAGTGGGACGAAGATCCGACGGATACACGTACAATTGTTTGGTAACTAGATATACTCTTCAGATGAAATTAAAAAATACATTTGCAATAGTTTTAAGTAGTATATTGCTGCTTGCGGCCTGTGTAAAGCAGGAAAAAGAACAACCAAGTAACGGTGAAGCTACCGTTTCTATTCGTCTTTTGGGCGCCGAAGATCAAGAAGAGAATGATGATGATGGGAATGCCTCTTCCGCTCGATCAGTGACCGTTTCAGAGGTAGAAGATGATGTACAAACTCAAATTGTTCCTTTTGGTGATGATATGAATTTTGTAGCGACGCTTTCCAAAGAGCGATCAAGTGATATGCGTAATAGTGCTACTGGATCAAGTCGTAACCGTGCTGCTACAGTATTAACACCACTTGGTCAAGATGTACGTTATAGAGTATTAGTATACGACGGTTCTGGAGCTTTCGTAGAAGAAAAAGATTATCAGGTGGGTAAAGAAAGTTCCGTAGAGGGTTTCAATCTAGATGCAGGGAAATCTTATACGTTTATAGCTTATTCTGTAAACGGTACAACAGCGTTGCCAAATCCTAGTGACAAAGCGAATCTTAGTACCGCTAGGCTAAATAATATTGCCGGTCCTTTATTGTATTTCAGAAAGGATGTTGAATTAGTGTACGGTGAAAACACATTGGATTTAACACTTAAACATCAATACAGTCAAATCACGACTAGAATCGAATTAGATCAAAGTACAGCCGGAAATATAACCGCAGTTGATAACCCAACGATTCGTCCTGTTCGGCAAGATGGTAGTATTACTTTTTCTGATGGTGTTGTTACATATGGATCTGCCGCTTCTAATGGCGCAGAAGTTGTTTTCCCAAGCCTAGGAGGTGGAGTTCGTAGTATTACATCCAGTCCAACATTATTAATATCGCCGAGCACGACGACCGCAGAATTTAATGTTGGTACGTTGACTGCGAATAATATTACGAAAGCCGATGTCGTAATCAATAATTTAAAAATCACGCCAGGCACACGTTACAATTTAGTCATGAAGTTGCAAAGTCCTTGTACGGAGGTGGTATCCGGTGGGGCTACATTTGATCTCGCAGATGGTAATTCTCAAACTTTTACAGCGCCTGCTGCGGACTATGGTTTCACGTTTGATATACATCGACTAGATAACTCTTTTAATCTGGAGATCAATAATACATTACTCGCGGTACAGGAGCTACAATTTCAAACTGGGGTTGCCGATTTGTCTCGGAATGTTGAGTTTGCTGATGGAACGGTGTGGGGAAGTGAAGGCATTTCAGAAATCTACAACATGAATGGCAATGCTTCAAACCCTATTTTGCGTGTGATCATTAGTGCGTCGGGCGATATTTCCCTATTAGGAAGCAAGTCATCGAGCGGCGGTAATTTGGAGCCTCTGCGCTTAACCAATGGCAATCAATTTAACAGTATCACGTGGAATAGAAATTCTGATAATACAGTTATTGCTACACAAAGTGTAGAAGGAGTAACGTATATGACGGGTAATGGATATGGAAGACGAATCGTTCCATGTAATTAGTAAGTTAATTCTTATTTGTACACTAGGTAGCAAAGTTTAATGTGATCGTCACATGCAGTAGTTCGCTTATAGTGTAACCATTTCACCACACAAAAGAGGCCTTTTTTAAAAGGCCTCTTTTGTGTGGTGAAAAATCATCTCATATCGTGTCATTGGTTTATGATGCCAATTGCTAAAATCATCGTGTAATTGGCGTTTTCAAATGCCAAGACATAAAAATTGAGAAGGAGAATTACTACGGGAAAAGAATGTTTTTAAAACTCCTTGTCGTAGGTCCGGTTCCAATGCTTGTTTCTATCCAAAGGAGTAGATTTTACTTTATATTCTAGTCGTATGCCATTAATTCTCCTCTGTTTGAAACGTTTATTAACATCATTTATATAAGCGATATCAACTATTTCAAATAATCCAAAACGTGTGCCTGCCAAATTCTTGTCGAATGGTACCTCTTCTTCTACTAACTTAAACGTGTAGAAGCAGCTGAGGTAATCCTTCCAGAAGAAAATGGGATTATCTTCGCCGTCCAGATAGCTGTCGTCGGCATAGCATAGTTCGTCGTGCACGTCAAAGTAATCTGCCAATAACTTATTCGTCTGCGCTACAAAGTCTTGTGCCGTAGAAGTGTTTTCGATAGGCATAAAGGAGATGATGTCGCCTTCTTCTAATAAGTCGCACATCGAATGATTCTGAAAGGCTTCGATCATCGACGGCAACAGTTCTACCACACTATGGAACATTTTTTTCATGCTACAAAGGTAAAAACTATGTGCGAACTTAAGCTAACCAAGGTGTTTTAAGTGATACGCAGATAGCGTTTTGTTAGGTATTTCCTGATCGGAATGTCTACTAATTTCATGATAACGTATGCAAAAAGAATCAAACAAATGCTGCCGCCTATTACGATATAGGGTAGGAGTGTTGAGTCGAATACATCACTCTGCAAATAGTCGCCAAAAATCCAAATAGCGGCATAATGCGTCATGTAAAGTGGATATGAAATAGCGCCTAGAAAAGCGCCCAGTGGCTGCACGCCTTTCGGCATCCTTGTACCTGCTCCCAAAGCTACGATAATAGGAAAAAGAAAAAGCACAATGCATGACTCAATCAACCAATTAGCAACGGTGAACGGCATCAACAAAGCTATACTCAATAATATTGCGGGAGTGAGGTATCCGAAGCGATTGGTGATAATCCAATTTCGACGGTAAATAAGTAATCCCGCACAGAATGAGTAAGCAAGACGAATACCGCCCACTTCCCAATTGTCTATACTCCAGCCGCCAGCAAGGTTACCATAAGAATAACTAGCATAAACCAAAGCAATTGCGGCCACACCAGCCAGCAGATATAAATGTTTTGCGCTAATACGTACTAGTACAAGAGCGTAAAAGATATTAGCAACATATTCCCAAAATAATGACCATGCCGGTGCATTTAGGCTGAAAAGATTAAAGGCTTTTTCCTCCAGTACTGGCAAGGGGATAAGCAATACCGAACAGATAAAAAGCTGTATATACTGCGGGATACTTTTTGCATCGGCTACGCTATAGGGCGACCAGAGCAAACCAACCAAACCCAAAATTGATCCAATAACAACTAAAGGCTGCAAGCGAATGAGCCGCAAGCTAAAAAACTTACCCAAGCTCATACTCTCTAGTCGATCATCGTAGGCATAGCCCATCACAAATCCTGACAGACAGAAGAAGAAATCCACGGCAAGAAAGCCATGGCCAATCACATTATCTTCAAATTGTGGAAATATCCATTCCATGAAATGAAAAATAACGATCGCGATGGCGGCTACACCGCGTAATCCATCTAACGCTAAAAAATGCTGCTTTTGCATATATATATGTTTAACATTGCCTCGCAGGAGCGATATTATAGCTGTTATTTCTCGGTCCGGATGATAGCCAGTATTCAATGCTGGCCAAAGGCTAAGATATCGACCAAAGATAATAAAAGATTAAAAAGGACTGTGACGCGATGAATATACTACTCTAAGATTAGAGATAAATGCACATGTAACAATATTTTCTTAACTTGCTGTACATTTGAAAATTTTAGCGTTTCACACTAAATGCATAATAAAAATTTTGACTCCGATTTTTGTGGAGCCTTGCCTATACATCACATCAACACCATTCAACCCCATGGGGCGATTGTGGTCATTGATAAGGAAAATTGTACCATCGTGCAAACTAGTGCCAATACGATGGAGCAACTGAATATCAATCACCAAGATATTATTGGGATGAATTTTTGTGAATTGTGTGGCCTTTCGGAAGAGCAGATCAAAGGTGATGTGAGCACACATGTGGGCAAGAACGATACGTATACAATTGAGATCGCATCGAAGACCTATTTTGCTTTAGTGCACGAGAAAGAAGCTTATTTTATCATCGAGCTACAAGAGCAATCGCCCCATAAGCACCTATCGGCAGGAGTGCAAGATATCAAAAATCTCGTAACAGCAATGGAAGGTGTGAACAATCTTGCAGAGCTGTGTGACCTGATCGTGTCTAAGCTGAAGGAAATGCTAGACATTGATGGCGTAATGATGTATAAGTTCGATGAAGAATGGAATGGTACCGTGATCTCAGAACAAAAGAGCAATGGATTGGAAAACTATCTTGGGGTCACTTTTCCCGCATCGGATGTGCCAAAGCAAGCACGTGATCTTTACCTAAAAAATCCACTTCGACTAATACCCGATCGTACCTATACACCGGCGCGTCTTTTCCCCGTGATCAATCCATTAACTAGTACGTTTACCGATCTTTCTTCCTGTCATCTTCGTGGTGTGGCAGAGGTGCATCGTGAATATATGAAAAACATGAAGATGATCGGATCCATGTCTATTCGAGTCGTTCATAATGGTGTTCTTTGGGGGCTAATTTCGTGTAATCATGCCTCAGCATATCATCTTACCTTTGATGAAAGTGCTAATTTTGGTCTGTTGTCTAACGTGATTTCTAACAAAATTTCATCCGTTATCAATGCAGATGAATATCATTTTATCTCCCAACTACAAGCCGGCCGCAACGCTATTGTTGATGCGATCTATAGCACAGGATCGATCACCAAAGGTCTCTTTGGGCAGAAGTCCGACACCTCATTATTAAAATTGTTTAAGTCTACAGGTGCAGTGCTATTTAGTGCAGGCAAGCAATACACCGATGGGCAAGTACCTGATCATAATTTTTTAGATAATCTCCTTCTTTGGCTGCAAGCCAAAGATATACGGAAAGTTTACAGCACACAGCATGTTGCTGGAGTAATACAGGAGGCAGCTCGATTTAGCGAGATAGCTAGCGGCATGTTGGTGATTCCTATTTCGGCCCACGCGCCCGAATATTTAGTCTGCTTTCGTCCAGAAGTTGTCCAAACGATCGAGTGGGGTGGTAATCCAAATCAAGCGATCAATTTTGAAGATAATGGAGTAACCTATCATCCAAGACATTCGTTTAAAATCTGGTTGGAAACGGTAAATCAATTGGCGCAACCTTGGCACGAGCAAGAAATTCAGATCGCAACTACTATCCGCAGCTTTCTTTTAGAATTTAAATCATAACGGCGCTACTTTCATGGCAAATACACCACAGACTTTGTCCACTTATGTTGTTGCGATCGGCGCATCCGCAGGCGGTTTGGAAGCAATTCATGACCTTTTTGATCGTATTCCCTCCGATATTGATGTCGCCTATGTGCTGATTCAGCATCTTTCATCAGATTACAAAAGCCTTTTGGTCGAGCTAGTCTCTAAGCATACGCATATGAAAGTCGTCGAGGCGACCGAAGGAAAGCTTGTAGAACCGGCTTATGTGTATGTTATTCCCAACGACAAATTGATTAGTATTAGGGCAGGACGATTGCATCTGGAAAAGAAAGGTGAAAAAGTACCGAATAATGCCATTGACAATTTCTTTTTAAGTCTGGCAAAAGACAAAGCAGAGCGAGCAATCGCAATAGTATTGTCGGGCACTGGGCAAGATGGTACCAAAGGGATTGAAGCGATCAAAGAAAATGGTGGCTTAGTCATCGCGCAGCAACCGGATACGGCCAAATTCGATAGTATGCCAGTAAATGCTATTGCTTCAGGCGCTGTAGATTTTGTAGTGCCCACCTCCGAAATGTACGACAAAATTACAGCGCACATCACGTCGGCACCCATCCGAGAAGTAGAAAATGGCGGCATCGACGTACAAAGTCTGGATAAGATTTTTGACTTAATTTACCAGCGCACCGGGCACGATTTCTCGCTCTATAAGACACCTACCATCTTTCGGCGAATTGGACGTCGGATGAAAGAGTTAAATATCGAGCTGACCAAAGAATACGTCGAGTATCTATTAGAGAATAAGCAAGAAATATCTTTGTTAAGCAAAGATTTCCTAATCGGAGTGACACGCTTTTTTCGAGACGAGGCTGCCTTTAAAATAATCAAAAGCAAGGTCATTCCCGAACTCGTTGCACGTAAAGACGATGGCGATACAGTCAAAATATGGGTGTGCGCCTGTAGCACGGGTGAGGAAGTATATTCGATAGCTATTTTGATTGATCAATACCTGCAAACGATCGATAAACATATCGAAGTAAAAATTTTCGCCTCCGATATTGACGATGCCAGTCTGGATATTGCTTCAAAGAATAGCTATCCCGAGTCGTTTATAAAATTTATACCCGACGTCATACTCGAAGATTATTTTATCCACGATGGCCAACGCATATCGGTTGTTCCGCACATTCGTAAGCAGATCGTATTTGCAAAACACAACGTTATTAAAAGTCCGCCTTTTATCAAGAACGATCTGATATGTTGCCGAAATATGTTGATCTATATGAACAGCATATTACAGCAAAAGATACTTACAACTTTTCACTACTCGCTTAATACCGCCGGTTTTCTTTTTCTAGGTCCGAGTGAGACTATTGCTCCCATCAAAGATGGTGTTACAGAAATTAGCGGCAAGTGGAAAATCTATCGCAAAAGCGGAATCATTCCTCGACCAAACGATTTTCCTTCTGGTGGCCGTACCGACAATTCTGGTCGTTTTTCCATGCCGATAAGGCAAAAGATCAAAGTGTCGGCCGAAGAGCAATTTCAGCGATTTCTTGTAGCACAATATGGCTACGTGGGCGTTTTTATCGATCGCAATTTTGAAGTGCGTGATACAGTAGGAGATTACCGTCGCTTTCTGGCGCTGCCCGACAAAAAGTTTGAGGTCAATTTATTGAAGATGGTGCATAAAGAACTATCTTTTATGCTGAGTAACACCATTCGGTCGGTATGGAAAGAGAACAAAACCGAATCAATAAAAAGAACCCGTTTACGCAGAGGCAACGAAGATGTCTATGTGAATATCGATGTGTGTCCGCCAAGTGATGAGGTTGCACAACCCTATACATTGATCGTATTTAAAGAAATTGAAGCGGATCTCGTGGCGCCGCAATACATCGTGCCAATAGATGCCAGTGAGCAGCAGACGGGTTATGTGATGGAATTGGAAAACGAACTCAGCGAAACCCGATCTAATTTGCAGATCGCCGTGGAGGAAATGGAGACCACCAACGAAGAATTGCAATCGAGCAACGAAGAGTTGATTTCGGCCAATGAAGAACTGCAATCCGGCAATGAAGAATTGCAATCTCTAAACGAGGAGTTGCATACGTTGAACGCAGAGCACCAGCAAAAAATCACCGAACTCATTGAGCTTAATGACGATTTAAACAATTATTTTAAAAGCGTTGATATTGGCCAGATTTTTCTGGATAGAAACGGGCATATTCGCAAATTCAACCCCGCAGCGGTAGAAATGGTCAACCTCATCGAAGCCGA
The DNA here is from genome assembly GCF_001586775.1 of Sphingobacterium populi. Taxonomy (GTDB): domain Bacteria; phylum Bacteroidota; class Bacteroidia; order Sphingobacteriales; family Sphingobacteriaceae; genus Sphingobacterium; species Sphingobacterium populi. The sequence continues at coordinate 617,059 of NZ_LQXS01000002.1, forward strand.
TATAGGTCGCCCGATCAGTCATATTTCCAATAATATCAAATACGATCATTTCTTACAAGATATCAATGATTCGTTGACGCAATCGAATTTCATAACCGAAAAAGAAATCGAGCTTCGTAATAGCAGAACCTGTCTGATGCGCATAATGCCTTATACCAAAATAGATGGCAAGAAAGATGGAGTCGTTATTACATTCATTGATATCACGACGTTAAATGAGCAGAATAATATCATAGCCGCCGTATTCAGCGCGAGTCTTAGCGCAATTCTTATTTATAAACCTATTCGATCCAGCGCCAAACATATAATAGATTTTGAATGCTTGGCAGCCAACAAAACAGCCATCGCTATATCTAATCGGAAGGAAGATTCACTGTCAGGATTGAAGCTAAAAAATCAACTATCTGACCTGATGGACAACAATCTGTTGGATAGGTTTAAAGGAATTTATGCTAGTGACGATCATTTGGAAACTGAAGTACAGCTCAATAATCAAAATTGGTATATCGTGACAGCTTCCAAAATGAATGATATGTTGGCTGTAACATACACCGATGTCACCGAGCGCAAAAAGAATGAACAAAGTCTTAAGAAGAACTTCAATGAACTAGTACATACACGTGAATCGCTCAAAGAACTGAATAACCAGCTCGAAAACCGAGTTAGAGAGCGTACATCAAGTCTTGCTGAGAGCGAAAATCGCTTCAATCTCGTATCCATGGCGACCAACGATACTATCTGGGATTGGGATTTGGTGAATAATGTTATCTGGCGAAATCAAAACTTTGATAAAATGTTTGGATTTGAGCGAGAAGACCATACAGAAAGTACAGGATTTTGGTATGAACAGATTCATCCGGAAGATCGACAGCGAGTAAAAGATAGCGTGCACAAGGCGATAAATGAACAAGAAGAAAACTGGTCAGCAGAATATCGGTTTGCAAAAGCAGATGGGAACTACGTCGAAGTTCTTGATCGAGGAAGCATACAATTAGATTCTAATGGTGTACCGTATCGAATGGTCGGCTCGGTCATCGATGTTACGCGACTTAAAGAGGCAGAATCCGACAAACAGGAGCTAAAAGATTTTGTGTTGCGACAGCAGAAGGAGTTTTATGAGCTATTCGCGCATGTACCGGCGTTGATATCCATACGGCGCGGTAAGAAGCTGACATACGAGTATACCAATACGGCGTTTAATCAGTTTTATGCAGATCTGCCTTTCCAAGGCTTGAGCACGCGCGAAGCACACGCTACAGCCGTTGATCAAAAATTGTATCAGGCAGACGCACAGATACAACAGGAGGGAGTCGCGCTTTCTGGTAAAGCACTTCCAATCGCTAAGTATGACAAGCAAGGTAATGAAATAGGCAAAGCTTGGTTAGATTATCTCTTCACACCAGTCTTTAACGAGAAAGAAGAGATTGATGGGGTCGCGTTTTTTGGTTTTGAAGTAACCGAACTTGTGAAAGCGCAGCTAGCGACTAAAGATCTTATGCGCCGCAAAGATGAATTCATGAGCATTGCTAGTCATGAATTGAAGACACCACTGACCAGCTTAAAAGGGATGCTCCAAATTGCCATGCGCTACATCAATACAGATAAATCGAAGTCAACTATAGAGGAGTTTGTGGGTAGGAGTTTGAAGCAAACCGATAAGCTCACCTTCTTAATTAACGATCTGCTTGATGTTACCAAAATTCATGCTGGTAAGCTACAGCTGAATTATAGTGAATTTAATATTGCCGAAGTACTTGCAGATTTGGTGAGTAGTCTACAGGCGGAAGATCATTCGTTGGCTATCGACGTAGATTCTACGACGGAGATCATGGTCACAGCCGATCAGTATCGTATCGAGCAGGTCATTAACAACTTTTTATCAAATGCTATTAAGTATTCGCCTGACTCAAAGGATATTGTTGTACAACTTGTAAAACAGTCCCAGCAAAAAGTATACTTATCGGTAAAAGACTTTGGTATCGGAATACCGGCGGATAAGCAAGATTTTGTTTTTGACAGGTTTTTTAGGGCCGAAGAATCCAACAATTACTCAGGCTTGGGACTAGGGCTGTATATCTGTAAAGATATCATTGAGCGGCATGGCGGCACGATTGGTTTGTATAGCGAAGAAGGCCGTGGATCCACTTTTTGGTTTACACTACCATTAGCTTAAAAATTCGACTCTGAATTATATAGTTAAATGAATCCTCCGTACGGTTACCGTGTCGGATCGCTACTCTATTTGCTAAAATAGCGTAATCTGGCACAATTAACATTTCATTAACAATGTATTGGGAATTTGTTCACAAGTTGATCTCCTATTATACTTTAAATTTACCCTAACTAATACGAATTTGTTATCGACCTAAACTATTTGCTGCCTATGAATTAAATCTACACCAACTAAAACGTTTTAACATTTTATTGGAATTTGCAACTTGATTGTTTTTTCAAGTTTTTCCGACCTAATTAAACCAATCACATCAATAATGAATAAACTACACAATTTATTGCGTAGCCAGAGTCGAATGCGCTCGAGGCTACTGGTAAGCGCGTTTTTGACGCTGCTCATGTTATTTACTACAGGTATATCATCTGTCTTTGCACAGACACGTGCGATCAGCGGTGTCGTTAGTAGTGCTACCGACCAAGCTCCTCTGGTAGGTGTTACAGTACGTGTAAAAGGAGGTAATACAACAGCTGTGACCGATGATAATGGTAATTTCACCATACAAGCATCGACTAATGATGTTTTGCAATTTAGCTACATTGCTTTTCAACCGCAGGAGGTACGAGTAGGATCCTCATCTCGTCTGCAAGTAGTATTGCGTACGGACAATAGAAGTATGGACGAAGTTGTCGTTGTTGGCTACGGTACAGCTCGTAAAAGTGAAATCACAGCTGCATCTACAACGGTGAAGGCTGAGGATTTTCGCCAAAGTGCCGCACGTAATGCGATGGATTTATTGCAAGGTAAAGTTGCCGGTTTGCAAATCTCTCGAAGTGGTGGAAACCCAAATACTGGAGTAGGTATACAGCTTCGTGGAGCTACATCAATTGCAGGAACTAATTCACCACTAATCGTTATTGACGGTATACCAGGTGGTAATCTTGATCTATTACAGCAAGAAGATATTGAGTCGATGACTGTATTAAAAGACGGTTCTGCTGCTGCGATTTATGGTACACAAGCTAATGGAGGTGTTATCTTGGTAACTACCAAAAAAGGTGTTCCTGGAAAAACTAGGTTTGATTATGCTACTTATGTGAGTAAAGACATATTGCAGCGTGAGCCTGACTTTATGAATGCGGCAGAATACCGTCAAAAAATTGCAGAAGGAATTATTCCTGAAAGCCAAGATTTTGGTGCAAATGTTGACGCCATAGAACAATTGGTGCGTAGAAATAATGTAAGCCAGTATCATACGTTGGCTATATCTGGAGGTGGAGAAAACAACAGTTTTCGTGCAAGTACTTACTTTAGAGATTTACAAAGTATTGCAAAAGAAAACGGTCGTCAAGAATATGGTGTGCGCGCCAACTTCAACGGCAGAGGCTTAGATAACAAATTGACAACGCAAGTGGACTTTGCGACCAACTTTGGTGAATTTAATTTGCTAGGTGGTGGTAGTACTAATGCTAATGATTTGCGTGCTGGCGGTCCTTGGTTATGGGCTTACTCACGTAATCCTACATTGCCAATTCGTAATGAAGATGGCAGTTGGTTTTATGACCAAACGAGTACTAATGAGGTTGCTCGTTTGTATGAGCAGACTAACAGACGTCAACAACAAACTACCACCATCTCTGGTACTGTTGGCTACGAGATTATGCAAGATTTGAAATTTAATGTTTTTGGATCAGTGCAACGTAACGGATGGAATGATGGTGCTTACGCAAGCCTTGCATCAGAACCTTCGTTCAAGAATGATCGTGGTCTGTTAGGTAATGCTTACCAATCTTCTCGTTTAGAGTATAGATATGCCTTTGAACCGACGATCTCCTTCAACCGCATGATCAATGACGTACATTCGGTAAATGCCGTAGCTGGTTACAGTTATCGTTATGATGTGAATCAGGGATTTGATGCAAGAAACTTGGGATTTCAAAATGATGTGTTTCAGGAAAATAATTTAAACGCAGGTAACGCTTTAACTCAGGGCTTTGCTTCTATGGGAAGTTATAAGAACGACAATAAAGTTATTGGTTTCCTAGGTCGTTTAATCTATTCTTACGATGGCAAATATAGCTTCCAAGGAACATACCGTAGAGATGGTTCTACGCGCTTTGGTCGCAATAACAAATGGGGTAACTTTGGTGCTTTAGGTGCCGCTTGGAATATTTCTCAAGAAGATTTCATGCAAGAGGTTTCTTGGGTGAATGACTTGAAATTACGTGCAAGTTATGGTGTGACAGGAAATCAGGATATTGCCAACTATATGTCCTTAGTGACGCTAGGTACGGGTAATAATTATATCTACCCAGATAATGTTTGGCGCCAGACGTACGGTCCAAATAGAAACCCAAATCCAAACCTACGCTGGGAAACGAAGGTAGAGACCAATATTGGTGTTGACTTTTCATTGTTAGAAGGACGCGTAGGTGGTGCTATCGATGTGTATCGTCGTGATACGAGAGATCTTTTAGGATCATATACATCCCAGCAACCATCATTGATTTTGGATAATATCTTTACTAACGTAGGAACAATCTCATCTAAGGGTATCGAACTTACCTTAAATCTTGTCCCGGTACGCACGCAAGAAGTAACATGGTCTGTTGATATTATTGGTAGTAGTAATAGAAACCGCTTAACTTCGTTCTCTAACGATACCTATAAAGCAGATTCAAGAACTTTTGGAAACATCGGTGGCTTTGGTGCACTAGGTGACGCTATTCGTACTTTCGAAGGCTCTAGAATAGGCGATTTCTATGGCAAACGTTTTGCAGGTTTTGATGAAACTGGTAACTGGTTATTCTTCAACAAAGCAGGTGAAGTTGTTCCTCAGGCGCAATTGAATCAAAGTACCGTCGATATGGCGAATACTGATTTGGCTATTCTTGGTAATGCATTACCTAAATATTACCTTTCCTTTAACTCAGTCGTAGCCTATAAGAATTTCGATTTGAGAGCATTTTTCCGCGGTCGCTTCGATTACGATATCTTGAATACCTTACAGATGTCCTACGGTAACCGTGTAACACTACCAGGAAACGTACTAAATGATGCATTTGATCGTCATGCGGAACAAAATGGTGGCTATGTATATTCTGATTATTACTTAGAAAGAGGTTCACATTTCAAACTAGATGAAGTCACTTTGGGCTACACATTTAAGTTGAACAATGAGCGTATTCGTAATCTTCGCGTGTATGCTACTGGAACCAACTTAGCGTTGTTTACTAAATATACGGGTAATGATCCAGATTTTATTAAAGATACAGGCCTCGATCCAGGTATTGATAACAGAGGTATATTTCCAAATACGAGATCATTCTTATTTGGTTTAAACATTGGATTCTAAGCAGTAAGTGTTTTTGCTTTAACATCACATTATTATGAGAAAAGAACTGAAAAAATGGGTATATGCAATGGGGATGGTTACCGCTTTATCTACCATGAGTGCATGTACAGATCTTGAAGAAACGGTATACGATCAGCTGATTACCGATAATTATTATAACAATAAAATGGAGACGCTATCGGCAGTTCTCCGTCCTTATACGCATGCTAACGCTTGGGCTACCCCAGGACAAAATGGTTGGTGGCGTTTAAGTGAATATTCTGCTGATCAATTGGCTTGGCCACAAAAAGGTAGACACGGGCTAGATGGTGGAAACTGGATTCGTCTTCACGGTCATACTTGGACGCCTGACGAAGATACAGTTCGGGACGCATGGCGTCTGATGTTTTGGGGGATGGGTCTCTGTACTGACCCGATTGAGAACTTAGAGCGTCGCGAAGCGTCAGCTATGGGTATTTCTGAAGAAGAAAAGGCCGCCTATATCGGTGAATTGAAATTGTTCCGCGCTTTCCATTATCTAAAAATTATGGATCTGTGGGGTAATGTGCCTATCGTAACACAAGTAGGTATTCCTATCAATCCTGCTACGGCTTCTCGCACGGAAGTATTCAATTTTATTGAAAAAGAAATCTTAGAAAACATCAACAATGTTCCTGTGCTTTCTACCGCGATGACTGGCCGTGTATCTCGTGCAGCAGGTTATGCGATGTTGGTTGAATTATACTTGAACGCAGAAGTGTGGACAGGTACAGCTCGCTGGGATGACTGTATTGCAGCCGCGAACCAATTGATTAATGGTGCAGGTGGTGCGCAAAATGGAACTATGGCTCTTGACGCGAATATTACCGATGCGTTTAGACCAGAAAACCATCTTTCGAAAGAGGTAATCATGTCGATAGCTTACGAATTCCAACGCTCAAATACGCAACCGCAGTGGACTGGTGACTTCTTCTACTTCAACCAACGTGATATCACCGGTGGTGGTCGTAATGGAAATAATGGATGTGTTGTTATTCCAGGTGTTTACACCACTTTCCAAGATGCTGATTTGCGTAAGCAAGAATGGTTACTAATTGGCCCTCAGATGAAATTTTCTGATCCTACACAACCAGTTCTCGGAGCGTCCGATGAATATCAGGGACTTCCGATTGTATTTGTTGACAATATTCGACTAAACTTACAAGCGGAGGCAAATGGCACTGACCCAGAGTTGTTGCCTTCTAATATGACGACAGGAGAGGGGAATAGTGGTGTGCGTTTTAATAAATACAAATTAGGGCACTTAGAGCATCCAAGCTATAACAGTACAGACTGGAATGTGTACCGGTTGACGTGGGTTTATTTTGCCAAAGCTGAAGCAATTATGCGTCGCGCTGGTGGTGCTGCCAACCAAGAGGCGGTAGATCTAATCAATGCGTCTAAATCTCGTGCATATGCCGAAGCAGATCGTGCAGCGAACTTGTATACAACTGCAACATTAACGCTGAATGAGTTGCTTGCTGAGCGCGGTCGCGAGTTTATCTTTGAGGGATACCGTCGTCAAGATCTAATTCGTTTCGGTGTGTTCCACACCAATACATGGTGGGATCACCAACCATCTGATATCAATAAGACTTTGTTCCCGATTCCAAATAGACAACGAGTTCTAAATCCTAATTTGGATCAAAATCCGGGCTATCCACAATAGCATTGTTTGTTCTTAAAATTGTGCTTAGGGCTTCCGATTACGGGAGCCCTTTTTTTGTGCCGATCCACGCAAATTCAATAATAAAAAACACAAAAACTATTTAGACTTATTAAAAATAAAGATATATTTGCTGACAAAATTTACCATATGAAGCTTTGTTTATCGATTATTACATTCGTATTGGCAACACAAGCACTTGTTGCACAATCTGCAAAATACCCTACCAGAATGCGCGATACCAGCATCAGCCGCAAAGTGGAAGATGTTATTATTGAGGGATATGTTAAGAAAAACTCTCCAACCGTCAATCGTATGCCCCTTAAGGCAATTGAGAACTCGCAAGTGTTTTCTTCTATTGACCGCGTAGCACTAGAGAACCAACAGATTACTACAGTAGATGATGGTTTTAGAAATGTCGTTGGCTTGCAGAAAATGTGGAATGCAACCAATCGTGGTGGTGACGGTGGAGCGTATGTGAATCTGCGTGGCTTCGTCACCAATAACTCTTTGCGTGATGGGTATGTAGCTCCAGTTACTTCGATGATGGATGCCATTAACGTAGAGAAGATCGAAGTACTTAAAGGTCCATCTGCAACTTTATTCGGTACTGGACCAACTTCATATGGAGGTGTGATCAATCGTGTCACGAAGAAACCATATGAAGAATTTGGCGGTCAAGTTGCCATATTTGGAGGTAGCTTCAATCATTATCGTGCACAAGCAGATATAAATACGCCGCTGAATAACGATAATTCGCTATTGTTTCGCTTAAACACCGCTTATACAAACACCGGAACCTTTCAAAAGGCTGATGCCAAAAACCAATTCTTCATATTGGCACCAAGTTTTACATGGCGTGTAAATGATCGTTTGGATATCAACTTAGAGTATGAGCATTTTGAGAATAAGGCGATCGGCGAGCAAAATGTATTCTTTTGGTTTCCGCCATCCCAGCTTGGCTACCGCAATATGCGCGAATTAGTAGATGATACGGGCATGCAATACAGAGAATCTTATATTGGTGATGGATTATACAATACTGGTCGTACAAGTAATTTATTTGCCACTGCACATTATCAAATCTCTGAGCGTATCCTATCTACAACTGCTATAAACAAAGCGTACAACAAGTCGGATGGTCGCAACCCATTTTTCTATGTCGGCCGAATGAACCTTTTTGAGAATACTGGTTCGGTTGGGTTACATCAAGCAGATCAGTCTACAATTAATAGCCATCAGGATATCTTTCAGATCCAACAGAATTTTAATTTTGACGGACAGGTTGGTGCCATGCGCAATAGATTGGTTGTCGGTGGCGACTACATGCGAACCAATAATCGCCAGATGTTTCTTTCTGCTTCAACTATTCAGTTCGTACCATTTGTAGGGGGCAATTATTCTACATTTGATGCTAATTTAGTGGATGCTTATTACCAGAACTTAAAAGATCAAGGAAGCTATGATGCAGCTACATTTCCATTGATCGATGATAAGGATACCTATAGCTTTTACGCGTCTAATGTGCTGACCGTTTTGCCTGGTTTAAATGTGATGGCAGCTTTGCGTTACGAGACAAATCATTTTTTAGGGGGCAATTCCTATAATACACCTACCGAACCTTACAAACAATCTGGCTGGTCGCCAAAATTCGGCGCCGTCTACGAGATCGTGAAAGACAAATTTTCTGTTTTTGGTAATTACCAAAACAGTTTCACCTCCAACGGTTACTTTTTCACCGACGTATCGGGCGCGGTCGCATTGTCAAAACCCGAAACCGCGAATCAATGGGAAGGCGGTTTCAAGGCAGATTTGCTAAATGGCCGTGTGAATGCTTCTTTGAGTTATTATGATATCACCGTTCAAAACTCGATACAATCTACCGGTATTTCTATTCCAGGTACCTTTAATTTTGTGCAAAATCAATTGGGCGAACGTATTAGTAGAGGCGTAGAATTAGAAGTGAATGCCTATCTCGTGAAAGGCTTTACCGTCATTGGCGGTGTGAGCTATAATGATTCGCGCATCACCGAAACTTCGGACGCGAGTATTTCGGGCAGACGCCCAACGACAGGAGCGGCACCGTGGCAAGCAAACTTCTATGCAAACTACAACTTCTTAGATGGTACGCTGAAGGGATTGGCATTTGGCTTTGGTGGCAATCATGTAGGTGCCATTCCGATTTTTAACACCACTACGGATGTATTCGAGTTGCCAAAATATACGGTTTTGAACGCAAATGCCTATTACGACTACAAGCAATTCCGTTTTGGAGTACGAATGGATAATCTGGCGAATGAACAATACTGGATTGGGTACAGTACTGCCAATGCGCAGCCATCAAGAAATATCATCGGTAATGTGACGTACCGCTTTTAGCATAGCCATATCGTAGATTTATCAAAATAGTAGGAGAGATGCCGGTTACAAAAAAGAAGAATAAATCGTTTTTAAAACATTGGTTTGGCAAATTACACTTGTGGTTTGGCCTTGCCGTGGGCATACCTGTGGTCATCATTTCGATCACAGGTGCTTTGTATGTTTTTAAAGATGAGTTTGAAAATCTCACCCGTAAAGATGTACTGTACCATCACGAACCAAATAGTGATTCGAAAGAATTAATTCCGATTTCTGTATTGGCTAAGCAGGTTGAAAAAGCTGTGCCGGAAGAATATCCGCTACATTGGGTAAATGTGCCAATTGATCCGGCGATGTCTTACCAATATTATTACTACGAGCGAAATCCCGATGCATGGCATTACTTTGATGAAGTGGTAATCTATAAACTTATCTATGTAAATCCCTACTCGGGAGAAGTGCTTCGCGTGTACGACGAGAAGATGGGTTTCTTTAACATCGTCAAGATGATCCATTTTAGTTTTCTGCTACAATCCGATTGGGGTAAATATGTAGTCGGCATACCTGTATGTTTATTCGTGTTTATGCTCATTTCAGGTATTGTACTATGGTGGCCACGCAATAAAGCAGGTAGAAAGCAACGTTTTCAATTTGTTTGGAAGAAAAAAACAAAATCCAAGCGTAAGAACTACGATCTGCATAGTATTCTGGGATTTTATGGGTCTATTTTCGCGCTGATCTTTTCGGTTACAGGCTTATTCTATTGTTTTTTTGTCATACAAGCATTTGTTTATGTGGTGTTTTCTGGTGGGGAGACGGTGTATCCCGATCATTCGCACATCACGACTACGGCGCCAGCAGCTTTACGTACTGAATATACTTTAGATTCGATTGCCAATCAAGTAAAACGACTTTATCCAGAAAGTTATGGCTTTGCCTTAGATTTGGGAGATGAGCATTTGGATGAGCACGAACACCCTAATTTTGAGGTATACGTCAAACATCTCTCGTATTCCTACCACAAGATGAGCCAGCTGATATTTGACGAACATTCTGCTGAATTGTTGCATACACATGATTATAAAGACAAGAACTTAGGTGAGCGAATGGTTGGTGCGAACTATGATATTCATGTTGGTTCTATCTTTAACCTGCCGACGAAGATTATTGCCTTTTTAGTGAGTTTGATATGCGCATCCTTGCCCGTTACCGGATTTATGATCTGGTATGGTCGAAAAAATAAGCGTATTTGATTGTGAAAACGTTCCAAAAGGACGTTTTTTATTTTTTGTATCTTTGTATCAATGAGGAAACACAAAATATACAATATCAACTATTGCTTATTTTATAAAATCAGAAAAACGTCGCGCAACAACTCTTTGAAGATTCCTCCGTGCGTGGCGACACAGTATCGTTAACTTCCCAATAGCACGACGACTTTTATTCCTGTTCCATTACGACAAAATCGTTAATGAATTTTGGAATTTTGCGGAAACCCTATCGGTCCGTCCAATTAATAATAAGCCCATCGGCTATTTTCAATTTATAGATGATTATGAAAGAAGAAAGACCCATTAAAATTAAGGTCGAAGATTTAGTATTGATTTTCGGAAAGCATAAAGATAATGCGCTGAAAATGTTAAATGAAGGCCATACCAAAAAGGAAATCCTAGTAAAAACCCAATGCACTGTAGGTATCAATAAGGCAAATTTTGAGATTTACGAAGGAGAATTTTTTGTTATCATGGGATTATCCGGTAGTGGAAAATCGACCTTACTACGTTGTCTAAATCGACTAATAGAGCCCACAGGTGGAAATATCTATGTCAATGGAAATGATGTGACCCGAAAGAATCATCAAGAACTATTGGACGTGCGCCGTACCGAAATGAGCATGGTATTCCAAAAATTCGGGTTGCTACCACATCGTAGCGTACTAGACAATGTGGCATTTGGCTTAGAGATAAGAGGCGAAGAGCTAGACGTAAGAACGAAGAAAGCTCAGCAAGCGATTGACACCGTCGGCTTGCAAGGTTTTGAGCAACAATCTCCGGCGCAGCTGTCCGGTGGTATGCAGCAGCGTGTTGGCTTGGCGCGCGCACTTACCAATGATCCAGAGGTACTGTTAATGGATGAGGCTTTCTCCGCACTTGATCCATTAATCAAAACCGAGATGCAAGATGAATTAATCAGCTTACAAAACAAACTTCGTAAAACCGTCATATTTGTCACACATGATCTCGATGAAGCCATTAAGCTGGGCGATCGTATTGTGATCATGAAAGATGGCATAATTGAGCAGATTGGTACTGCCGAAGAAATACTAACCAATCCGGCTACGCCGTATGTCGAAGCCTTTGTAGAAAAAGTAGATCGCAAGACCATCATTACAGCGGGCTCCCTGATGCATCGCAAACCGACGACAGTACGCTTTGGGAAAGATGGACCCGAAGGGACGTTGCGAAAAATGCGAAGTACAGGATTAGATGTGTTACCCGTGGTCGATGATAATCAGACTTTTTTAGGATTTGTATGGGTAAATGATGCTGTATTATGTGCGAAACGAAAAGAGCCGACTGTAGCCAGTATTCTAAAGAAAGACGTGCCGACTGTCACTACAGAAGTGACTGTGGAAGAAATGTTGCCTTTGATCACTGCGACACGCTCGCCTATTGCCGTCACTGATAAAGATAGTGGTGTATTGCTAGGTATCGTGTCCCAAAACTCGGTCGTGATTGAAGCCACACGCTTCAACGAGCAAGAGATAACAGAATTGAAAGAAAACGCCAACCACCAATAAAACATGGAAAAAACAATAGATATAGGACAATACATTGCCATCGCGGTCAAATGGTTGATGGCTAATCTGCGACCGTTATTTGATTTTATAAAAACTTCTGGCAACGCTGGGATCGAAAGCATCGAATGGGTGTTGGTCAGTGTGCCATTTTTCATCACCATAGCTATATTTACTTACGCAGCATGGCGCTACGCGAGCCGTGGAGTGGCCGTGTTTACCTTACTTGGTTTAGCACTTATTTATTTAATGGGATTTTGGGAAGAAACGATGCAAACTTTGGCTTTGATTATATCATCGACGATAATCGCCTTAATCATCGCTATCCCATTAGGCATATGGTCGGCCAAGAATATGACGGCACATCGCGTGATTCGACCATTGCTCGATTTGATGCAAACTATGCCGGCATTCGTTTACTTGATTCCGGCGGTGTTGTTTTTCAGTATCGGAAAACTTCCTGGCGCATTTGCCACCATTATATTTGCTATGCCGCCAGCAGTGCGATTAACTGCTTTGGGCATCCAGCAAGTACCGGCTGATGTGTTGGAGGCTGCGCGCTCATTAGGTGCCACACAAAAACAGATTTTGTTCAAAGTCGAGCTACCGTTGGCATTGAAGACGATCTTGACGGGCGTGAATCAGACAATATTGTTATCGCTATCTATGGTGGTGATTGCTGGTATGATCGCAGCTGGCGGACTAGGAGAGAAGGTATTAGAAGGAATCAATAATCTCGATATTGGTTTAGGTTTTGAAAGTGGCTTATCCGTTGTCATCCTAGCTATCGTTCTGGATCGCATCACGCAAGGCTTCGGTAATAAAATTAGTGTTAAATGAAACGTATAATATATAGTATATTCTTTTTTCTCGTACTCTTTCTTGTATCCGGAAGCTGTGGCGGAAGAATAGGTAAACGTATCAGTATGGGTATGGTAGAAGGTTGGGCCGAAGGAAATGCCATGACGATGGTTACCAAAGAATTTCTTTCGCAGAAAGGCTATCTAGTCGTCACACACAAAGCCGCGCCCAATTTGTTGTTAGCATCCATGGACAATGGCGATACCGATGTTTTTATGAATGTATGGTTGCCTACCACGCACGGCGACAAGGTTGCACCTTTTGATCATATTAGGAGTGCTGGTATCAATTACGAAGCGCGCGCCTAGGATTGGTGGTGCCCAAATATGTAGATATTAATTCCATTGAAGAGCTCAACGCGAATAAGGAAAAATTTGGCGGTAGAATCGTGGGTATCGAGCGCGGGTCTGGAATGGCAACATATACCGATAGCGTGCTGCTGGCATACGATCTGGATTATCGACAATTAAATTCTTCCATGATTGCGATGGCTTCGGAACTGCAAAAGGCGATCGACGAGGAGCGCTGGATCGTCGTAACAGCGTGGCAACCGCATTGGCTCTTTGGTCGATACGATGTGAAGTTTCTCGAAGACCCGAAGAAGATCTATGGCGATACCGAACATATAGAAACATTTGTACGTGATGATTTTGAAAGAGATTATCCAGAAGTATATCGTTATTTTCAGCATGCTTTCTTTGAGGAAGACGTGCTCTCAGAATTGCTAACACGCATGGAAGCTAGCAAAAACGAAAAGGAAACCGCCCGGGAATGGGTCGAAGAAAATCAAGAACTCCTCGACGCTTGGTGGGGGGCACAAACACAAAAGGCATCCAATTAGGATGCCTTTTGTGTTTGTGATAAACATGCTTGGTGAAATTTACCAATATGCGAACTATTCGCGAATTTGTCCTTCGCCAAATACGTAATATTTATTGGTCACTAATTGCTCCAAACCAAGCGGTCCACGATGATGCAATTTATCGGTACTTATGGCCAACTCAGCACCAACACCCATTTGTCCACCATCGGTGAATCTTGTCGACGCATTGTGATATACTGCAGCGCAATCAACTTGCTCCATAAAAGCTTGCGCTTTCTCGGTAGCTTTGGTGAAAATAATGGCCGAATGACCACCACTGCAATCGTTTATTTTTTGGACGGCAGCAGCCAATTCATGCGCGGTGCCGATGGCAATCTTCTTCGCAAGAAACTCTTCATGCCAGGCCTCGTCAGAAAGCGCCTGAGCCGAAGCGAAATAATTGCGGAGCGATTCATCAGCTAAAATTTCAACTGATTCCTGCGCAAAATGCTTGCCCAATTCTTGTACTCTTTCTTCAAAATTCGGCAAAGCCGGATTAATCAAAATTTTATCTAAGGCATTGCATGCACTGATTTTATCAATTTTGGAATGAACAACTACTTTGAGTGCCATTTCCCAATCTGCATCTTCAGCAATGTAGGCAAAATTATTACCACGGCCACTGATCAAGACCGCGCAGCGCGCGTGCTCTTTCACAAAAGCGATCAGGCGTTCGCCTCCCCGCGGTACAATAAGATCTAAGCGTTGCGGTGGGTTGCGCAAAAATTCTTGTGTATCTTCCCGATTAAGAGTCAATAATTGAATCCAATCTTCCTGTAGATCGTGCTCTGCCAGCGCCTTGTGCCAGCAACGCACCAATGCCTGATTGGTATGAATAGCTTCTTTACCACCTTTTAACAATATCCGATTGTTGGCTTTGAAAGCCAATACGGCAGCTTCGATAGTTACATCTGGCCTTGATTCGTAGATGATCATGATCGTGCCGAATGGCGCAGTCTGATTGACAATATGTAAACCATTTTCTAAAGTGAGGTCAGAAATGGTCTTACCGACCGGATCTTCCTGTCCGGCTACTTCCCGGACGGCACGAATCATTTCGTCGATCTTCTTATCATTTACCAGCAATCGATCATAGAGTGCTTGATCTTTGCCCTCAAAATTAGCAATGTCTTCAGCGTTTGCAGCCAAAATATCGCTGCGGCTACTGTCCAATATGTTGATCATTGACGTCAACACCTGATTTTTAATGTCTGTATGTAAACGTTTCATGTTATTTTTCTTTTTTTGGTTTAATGAATAGGTTGCGGACTGGCTATACGGTAAATTTCGTACCTACATCTACACCATTCACAATATCGAGTACGACATTCGGTCGTTTGCCATTTGCAATATAGGTTGTAATCCCCAGATTTGCGGTTTTTTTGGCGATATTTAATTTGGATTTCATGCCACCACGGCCCTGCGCTTCGCCTTTTGTACTTTCTTGCACAAATTGCTCTACGGGTTCGTCCGCACTGATGTGGCTGAGCAATTCACTATCAGGATCTTCCGGATGTCCGCTAAAGAAGCCGTCTGCATCGGTAAGCAAAATCAGCATATCAGCCTTGATTAGTTCTGCTACCAAACTAGCCAATTCGTCGTTGTCTGTAAAGGTAGACATGGATAGTGAAACAGCATCATCTTCGTTGGCAATCGGTACGACACCTTCCTGAAGTAATCCTTCATAGCAGTTAATCATATTCTCGCGATGCGGACCAGCGTCAAAATCTCTTTTGGTAGCTAATACCTGTGCGCAGCGAATTCCATAAGAACGGAATAAAGTATAGTAATGGCGCATCATGCGCGGCTGGCCTATAGCGGAAAATACCTGGCGGCGAATAATTTTATCATCCGTTTTGAGTTGATGACGCATTACTTCTTTTCCCGCTATTACGGAGCCAGATGATACTAGAACGGTCATTATATCTTGCTCGTGCAGGTAAGCAATCTGATCTACTAACTTTTGAAGCACCTTTTCTACGATGCGATTGTCTTTATTTGTTATAACGTGAGTACCCACTTTGATCACTACACGTTTAATAGGTTTAGATTCTTTCTCTGTGTTATTATGCATGATTGAATTCTTTTCCAAGTTCTACCGCTCGGTTGAATGCAGCATAAGCGGCTTCTTTAATTTGTTCTTTCACGTTATTATCTTCCATCGAGTCCAAGGCAGCTTGTGTCGTTCCGCCTTTGGATGCTACTTTGGCCATCCAAGCATTTGGATCTAAGTCAGAAGAGCCAAAAAGTTCTACCGCTCCTGCAAATGTTTGATAAACCAACGTGCGCGCTTCTCTTCCAGAAAAACCCATTTGTTGTGCAGCTTCCATCATCGATTGCATGAAGTAAAAGATATAGGCTGGGCCAGATCCTGAGATTCCTGTCGATGCATCGATATCATTCTCGGTGTCTAGATAGATTGAGCGTCCGGTCGTATCCAGTAATTGCTTGATGGTAGAACGCTCTAATCGCGACACTTCTTTAGACGCTGTAAAAGAGGTCATTCCTAACCCAACTTGTGCTGGTAGATTCGGCATAGCGCGGATCACTTTGCTCATGCCAAGTCCTTCTTGAATAACCTTGATCGTCACGCCAGCCATGATCGATACGAAAACCTGCTCCTCGTTTACAAAAGGGCGCATCTGCTCCATCAAGCCCTGAGCGTGATTTGGTTTTACGGCGATAAATATCACGTCTGCTGCAGGTAAGCATGCACTCAATTCGGTATAGCCATCCAACAGTGGGTTGGTGGATAATTCAGCAACGCGCTCTTCAGATTTATCCAAAATCATCAAGTCGTTCGCTTTTAAAATAGTTGATTTTGCAATAGCTTCCGCGTACGTGAAGCCCATATTCCCCCCTCCAATTACGAGTACCTTCATAGATATGTAATTTTGATTTTAAAAATTATGAAAATGAAGATTTTCTCCACTTTTTCACCTAAAATGGAGCAATATCCGTGCAAAACGAGGGAAAATTGGTGATTTTTTTAAATTTTTGTGTATTTCCACAAAATTCAATAATTGCAAAATGCCGTATTTATTGGCTATCTCCCTGCAATAGTACATTTGGTTGGTTGCCTGCAAATGTGTCAGTAAGACACTAACTTTTGCTTCATTTCATTGATGAATCTGTCAAAAGAGGTTAATTGTAGCTATTATTGGGATAGATTGGGGAAATTTGGTAGTAATTAGCTATTACCCGTTTTTTTGGGGGCAGCAGAAATATGGGAAAGAGGAAAAGATAAGTGGTTTTTGTAACTCGAAGATACAAAAACCACCAGTCCTAAACTTATTCTTAATGTGCAAATGTGTTTATTCTTAATGCTTTAAGTCGGTCTTCGGCAGTAGGGCTTTGTTCATTAAAAGCGCTATCTCCTAAAAGCATGATGGTATAGTACCGTGCTGCACCAAAGTTGTAAGATGGTAAAGTAGCAATGACATTGCCTTGCTGATCTCTGACAGTAATATCTGTGGCTCCGGCTGGCCTTGTACTTAAGATGAATCGTTCGCTCAGTCTGCTATTGGATTGATCTTCTTGGCTACGATTGCTCAAGCTTTCGATTCTATCCGTTCCAATAAACAAATCTACAGCTTGTACGCCTTCTGCTACATTTAGAAAACGTATACGTGGGTTCGTGGATGCGTTTTGTATAACAGTGTCTTTGAGTAAAATAAATTTGCCAGGTATGGCATTTCCATAAATAACACCAGTATATTCTCCTTCCAGTTCAATGCGTAATGGCACTCTATCCACCAAAACTTGATTTGTACCTTGATTGATAAATGTCAAAGTCTGGTTAGTAATATTAGTGAATTCATAATAGCCGTCTGCTCTCCCGTAAGGAATCGCTGCTGCTGCTAGATCATTCACGCGTGGCTGGATAGTAGGGATAGGTGAGTACGCATTGTGCAAAGCGAGGCGAGCTGCAGGTGCTCGTGGCGTAGGCTCAATATCCGAGCAACTTGCCAACGTGATGATGCTAATCATCAATACTAAAACTTTCTTCAGATTCGTTAATTGTTTCATTGTGGATTTTTACGTTAGTCTATTTTAAATATTATACCCACATAACGAATTTAA
The DNA here is from genome assembly GCF_001586775.1 of Sphingobacterium populi. Taxonomy (GTDB): domain Bacteria; phylum Bacteroidota; class Bacteroidia; order Sphingobacteriales; family Sphingobacteriaceae; genus Sphingobacterium; species Sphingobacterium populi. Next base: position 635,229 of record NZ_LQXS01000002.1, read on the forward strand.
ATTTCTTTACGCTACATTATTTGTTTTTAATAATAAATTATTTCTTAAAATCATACTGTTTAATCGTTATGAATACAAGACACCATTCTATCAAAATTCACAGAAACATAAAATAAGGCTCTTAATCCATAGGTTATAAGTTTTTGGAAAACAAAGAAGTCTCTATCCATATGGATAGAGACTTCTCTATTTTATTAAAATTAACTAATCAACTTATTGTGTAACTAATTCTAGTTAAATGGGTTGATGCTAATAATTTTTTCCGACGATAAAACTATAATTAATAAAAATAGACAGTGATTTTTGGTGCCCTAGCTTTTGCTTCAGTAGAATCGCCAGTAGACAACTTGTCACCATGTAGTACTATGGTGTAATAACGATTGGAGGCAAAGTTATAAGGGTCTTGCGTTTTGACGATTTCTACACCCTCGCTATCTTTAATTACGATTTGCGCACCAGAAGCTTCTCTAGGACTTGAAATAAAACGTTGAGCTAAAGATGTCGATTGTTGTGTTTCTGTTGCACGGTTACTTAATTCGTTAACACGCTCACCAGCGAGGAAGAGATCAACATTTCCAACATTCTCTCCAAGATTCACAAAACGAATTTTTGGGCGTGAATCTGTCGAAGTCGAAGCCGAATCTCTAAGAAGAATTGTTTTCTTCGCTTCTTCATTTCCGTATAGGAACGAAGAATAAGTGCCATTCTCCTCCAATTTTATGGTAGATTCATTCAGAATCGTATTGTTTGCCGCAAGATAAACCAACTTTTGATCGCCAAATTTTGTTGTAGGAAGCCCAATATAATCACCATAAATTAAAGAGTTACGATTATTATATTGTTGTATCGTCTGTCCATCTAACTCAAAGTTACTCCAGTAGAATAAGGATATGCGTTGAAAAAAACGATACTCGCATATGGTTGCGGCTCTTGAGGAATGTTATCATTTTTCATACAACTGCCAAACAGCACAACGCTAAGTGCTACAGCACAAGCATTTCTTAGATTCACTAATTTTTTCATGTAGATTTTACGTTAGTCTTTTATTATACTAATTGTTTTTCAATACCTAGTATACGGTTAGTGTTCCATTATTGCTACACTTGTATTCACTTTTTTGGTAGAAAAGTTATAAAACACGAAGAGGCTGCCTTACTCAGCCAACCTCTTCGTATGCTATATGGTAATCATCTCACCCAAAGTTGGATGAGAAGCTTTTCTATTATTCAAAATACTCTTTAATCCGCTCAAAGAATGATTTCTCATTTTTGCCCGGTTGCGGTTTAAAATTATTGGAATCTTTCAATTTTTCTAATACATCACGTTCCTCTTTTGATACTGCTTTTGGAGTCCACACGTTGACGTATACCAATTGGTCACCTTTATGATATGAATTTACTTCCGGCAATCCTTTGCCTTTTAGTCGCAAAATCTTACCACCTTGAGTTCCTGGATCTATTTTAATTTTGGCTTTACCATCAATCGTCGGAATTTCAACGCTTGTACCCAACGCTGCATCGGCAAAATTGATGTATAAATCATAGATTACATTGATTCCATCACGTTTCAGGGATTCGTGCGGAATCTCTTCCACAAGGATAATTAGATCTCCTGGTACACCGCCACGTGGCGCAGCATTACCTTTACCACTCATTGATAATTGCATGCCCTCACTTACACCTGCCGGAATGTTGATCGTGATATTTTCATCGCTGCGCGATAAACCTTCGCCTTTACAAGTGGTACATTTGGCCGTAATCTCAATACCTTCGCCATTACATGTCGGACAGGTACTGGTGGTTTGCATCTGTCCAAGAATCGTATTTGTTACGCGCCTTACCGAACCAGATCCATTACAAGTGCTACAGGTATGATACGAGCTTTTATCTTTAGCACCCGTACCATCACAGGTTTGACAAGCAACTTGCTTGTTTACTTTGATTTTTTTCTCTACGCCTTGAGCGACTTCTTCTAGCGTAAGTTTTATTTTTACCCGTAGATTAGAGCCCCGTTGTACACGACGACCGCCGCCGCGCGAGCCACCGCCGCCGAAAAATCCTTCGAACGGATTGCCGCCGCCGCCGCCACCGAAGATATCTCCAAATTGGCTGAAAATATCATCCATGTTCATGCCGCCACCGCCGCCGAATCCGCCAGCAGCACTGTTGCCAGCATGACCAAACTGATCGTAGCGTCTGCGCTTTTCTGGGTTACTGAGTACTTCGTAAGCTTCCGCCGCCTCCTTAAATTGTTCCTCAGCTTGCGGATCATCCGGATTCTTATCCGGGTGATACTTGATTGCTAGCTTCCGGTAGGAAGATTTGATCTCTGCGGCATCTGCACTTTTGGAAACACCTAATATATCGTAGTAATCTCTTTTTGACATCTTTTTCTATTTCTATTGACCAATCACCACTTTGGCGAATCGGATTACTTTATCATTCAATAAGTAACCTTTTTCTACCACGTCGATTACCTTATTTTTCATATCGTCTGTCGGCGCGGGGATTGCTGTGATGGCTTCCTGAAATTCAGAATCAAATGCCTGTCCTACAACATCCATTTCTTTCAAGCCTTGTTGTTCCAACAGTTTCTTGAATTTGGTATTGACCAATTCTACGCCTTCTTTTACCGTTTGTACATCTTGTGCGGCAGCCATTGACAGCAATGCGCGATCCAGATCGTCCAAAACGGGTAACAATTTACCTATGACCTCTTTGCCAGCAGATTGTATGATTTCTATCTTCTCACGAGAGGTTCTTTTTTTATAGTTCTCAAATTCGGCAAGTAAACGCGCGTATTTATCCTGCGCTTCTTCCAATTTTACAGCGATATCCGATTCTTCATCGGTTGCTGCTGGCTCTTGCTCATTATTTTCCTCGTTGGTGTCAAGTTGCTCTTGCTCCAAGCTCTCTTCTTCTTGATTATGTTCGTGTTCGTTTACCATGTTGATATACTATAAAACAATCCCTAATTGTCCTGAGGGATGTTCAATTTATTTGCCAATACGCTATTCGCCGACAGGCTGTCAGTTTTCAAGCGGATCGACATACAATTTGTCTGATTTGTGTAATTGTGTCAGTTAAAAACTGATGTTAAATAGTGACATTATCGTGCAACGCACCATCTGCGGTGCGTAAGATACGAGCCGGCATATTACGAATGATTTGATAATCGTGCGTAGCCATTAATACAGCAGTTCCGGATGCAGCAATATCGCGCAATAATAGGATGATCTCCTCGGAGGTAGCCGGATCTAAATTTCCGGTTGGCTCATCTGCCAAAATGATTTCGGGATCATTAAGCAAAGCACGGGCAATCACCACACGCTGCTGCTCACCACCAGAAAGCTCGTGCGGCATTTTCTTCAATTTGGAGCGTAGGCCCACTTTTTCTAATACATCGACCATACGGTTTTCGATCAATCCGCGATCTTTCCATCCAGTAGCTTTGAGGGCGAATTCTAAATTCTTCTCTACAGTACGATCATTTAGCAAGTGAAAATCCTGGAAAACGATGCCTAACTTGCGTCGCAGATAAGGAACATCATTGTCATGTAGTTTTTTCAGGTCGAATCCAGCAATCATACCCTCACCTGTAGCGATGTATAGGTCGCCATAGATAATTTTTAAAAGACTACTCTTTCCGGAACCGGATTGTCCGATCAGATAAATAAACTCACCCGATTGAATGCTGAGGTTGACATTAGCCAATACGAGGTGTTTCTGCTGATAGATATCAATATTTTTGAGTCTGATAACGGAATGTTCTGCCATAAAAAATTATAAATCAAGTTTGACAATCTGACCGAAAGGAATTTCTTGGGCGATCTGCATAATGTAATCCAATTTGTCACCTAAACCTATTTTGTCCAGCGACTTGTCTGGTCGGTCTACTCGAAAGTAGGCCAATAGGGTGAAAGCTTCATCACGCAATTGTACGTAATCCGGAATTTTTGCGACACCTTTTACTTTTATTAAATACATCTTACCGATCAAATGCAAACTTTAGTTGCCAATTGTAAAGTTCAATTATCAAATGTATAGTTTTTTCATGATAAGCGCCCGAATTGCTCGGAAAATTAACAATTCTTTAGACGGAGAACCACTAATTACTACACTATCTATGTTGTTCTAGGAATGCTAAAATATCTACGCCATCTGCATAATCATCCAACGCTGGACATTGGCTCTCGCCAAATGTAAATAGCGGTACATTGGATGAGATCTGTGCATTGGTGACCACGCATTGGATTTGATCTTGTGCCGCATCCAGATCATTGGCCACATCGGCCAATGTAGCATAACGCTCAAAATGCACGACGGCGAGGGGAGAAGCCCAGTTTTTGTCTTCTTTAAGCAATAGAAAACCATTGTCGAAATGCACATCGCCATTGATTAAGAAAATAGACTTATTATAGTCGTAATTATTGCCATATTTGTGATGTTGGCTTACCGATTGGAAATCAGCAATACCTTCGTAAAACTGTGCGATATCGTAATTTTCTGGTATATAAATTTTTGATACCGAACGACAACCTAAGCCGAAATAATCGAAAATATCATGGCCTAGTTGCGCTATTTGTTCGGGCGTTTCACTGCCATCCAGAATAGCGACAGAGTTTCTATTTTTGCGGATGATATGTGGTTTTTTGCCGAAATAATACTCAAAATAGCGAGCAGAATTGTTGCTTCCGGTCGCGATGATAAGATCATGTGCTCCTAAACGCTCAACGATTTCAATTTTAGCGGCAAATTGAGGTTCTATTTCTACGAGCTGTTGCAAAATCCAAGTCGTCAACCCCGCATCATCCGACGAAGGCTTGATTTGCACCTTAAAACCGCTTATTAATACGCTCAAAATATCATGAAAACCTACTAGTGGTATATTGCCCGCTAATACCAGCGCGACGGTTTTGTCCGAAGAGTTATCAGGAAGTGTCTCCGTCCAGTTGCTTAGCTGTTTGGAGGTAAGATTTTGTGCGATTGCATGCAGCTGCAGATATACGTTTTCGGTCGTATACCAAGGGTTTTTAACTTCGATACGAGCTAAGAGATCGGCTAAACTTTGATTGTTTGCACGCAGGAAATCACCTAATTGTGCGAATGCTGCTATACGTTGATTCTTTGTCAAAATGCTATTTTCTTTAAATTATTTAGAACAAATATCACCGAATTTTGCTCTATCTTTGCAGGCAGTTGTAAATCCTATGAATAATAATCTATAATATTTGTAGATATTAAATGTAGGATTGTTTAACTTTGAAGTGCAAAACTAGTTTAAAAAAATTATTGAGAGGATATAAATGGCAATTAAAATAACAGACGAGTGTATAAACTGTGGTGCATGTGAGCCAGAATGCCCTAATAATGCTATCTACGATGCAGGAGTAACTTGGAAATTTTCGGAAGGTACAGCATTAGAAGGTATCATTGATTTTGGTGACGGAGTTACATTGGACGCAAATGAGTCTCAAGATGCAGTGTCAAATGAAGTTTATTACATCGTGTCAGACAAATGTACGGAATGTGTAGGTTTTCATGATGAACCACAATGTGCTGCAGTATGTCCGGTAGACTGCTGTGTGGAAGATGAAGATGTAGTAGAGTCGGAAGAAGAATTACTGTCGAAGAAAGCTTGGCTTCATGCGGAGTAATTAATTGCGATTAAAATAAGTATATATTACTTTGTAAAGAAAAGCATCAGGATTATCCTGATGCTTTTCTTTTTTCGAAAATTTCCCTATCTTCAGGTTTAATTTACTGCTAAATTATGAATATATACGAAGGTATCTCCATTGGCCTTTACATGGTCTTGATGCTCCTGATTGGTTTTTATTCTTATAAAAAATCTACTGCCAATACCGAAGAATTTTTGTTAGGAGGACGCAGTCTTGGTGCTGCTGTTACGGCATTATCGGCTGGTGCTTCGGATATGAGTGGCTGGCTACTTATGGGGCTTCCTGGCGCTATGTATTTATCGGGATTGTCAGCCTCATGGATTGCAATCGGATTGACCTTTGGCGCATTTATGAACTATGTATTAGTAGCGCCACGCCTGCGTGCCTACACCGAAGTGGCCAATAATGCCATTACCTTGCCCGTATATTTTGAAAATCGATTTCGGGATAAATCACAGTTATTGAAAATTACCGCCAGTGTGCTCATTTTGATATTCTTTACGTTATACACTTCTGCAGGAATGGTATCTGGCGGGCGCTTGTTTGAGTCCGCATTCAATATGGATTATACGACAGGTCTGATGGTTACTAGCGCCGTGGTGGTTGCCTATACTTTCTTAGGCGGTTTTTTGGCAGTCAGTTTAACAGATTTTGTGCAAGGCGCGATTATGGTGTTGGCGTTGGTTATTCTGCCCGTTGTCATGATCATTGAACTCGGTGGGCTGGGAGAGACGTTTTCCATCATTCGGCAGAAAAATCCGGATTATCTGGATCTTTTTAAAGGGACGACTACGGTCGGCATCGTGTCGTTATTGGCTTGGGGTTTTGGTTATTTTGGCCAACCGCATATTTTGGTTCGCTTTATGGCGATTGATAAAGTGAGCCAGCTAAAGAAAGCACGCAACATTGGTATTAGCTGGATGATCTTTACCGTTGGCGGTGCCATGTTAGTCGGTTTGTTCGGGATTGCTTACCTTACTAAAAATGATGTGGCGATGATGTCGCAGTTTGATGCATCGAAGGAGATGGCGGAGACGATCTTTATTTATTTATCTCGCATCATGTTTCACCCGCTGATTGGCGGTTTCCTGTTGTCGGCTATTTTAGCGGCAGTGATGAGTACAATTTCGTCGCAACTGCTCGTGACGGCGAGTTCGATGACGGAGGATATCTATAAGGCCTTGCTCCATAAGAAAGCTTCTGCATCGCGTATGCTGATTGTGAGTCGCATGTCGGTGCTGTTGGTCGCGCTTATTGCAATTTTACTTTCCTTAAATCCGCAGGATAGTATTTTGAATCTAGTGGGTAATGCTTGGGCAGGTTTTGGAGCAGCATTTGGTCCGGTTGTGTTATTGTCATTGTTGTGGCGCAAATCTACGCGATGGGGAGCCCTAAGTGGAATGTTGACGGGCGGTATTGTGGTGCTTTTGTGGGTTTATATGCCGCATAATTATAAGGAAGTTTACGAGATTATTCCAGGATTTTTTGCGGCATTATTGGTCAATGTTTTGGTTTCTTTGGCTACGTATCATTCCGATAATGCGATCGCAGAAGATTTTGATAAAATGGAGCGTATGCTTTAGGAATAGCACCTATACATAAATAATAAGGCGACCCCAAAAGGTCGCCTTATTATTTATGTAGTAAGAATACGTTACTTACGCGTTGTCTAACTGTAAGGATTCTTTATAGATCGCTTTCTTCACTTGGGTACGACGAGTAATAGATTTTTTCTCGTAAGCCTGACGTGAACGTAACTCTCTCAAAACGCCAGTTTTCTCGAATTTCTTCTTGAAACGTTTCAATGCTCTATCTAACGATTCTCCTTCTTTTACATTTACAATAATCATAGCTTTTTATATACCTCCTTTCGTTGTGGAATTCTTGGTGTGCAAAGGTACTTTAATTCATGGATATATGAAAGCTTTATTCTGAAAATAAATAAGCAACGCCTACAACTGCCAGTCAGCTACGATTTTTTCTAACGGCTCTTCAGCACTGCATAGGGCGGTGCGTATGCCAAGTAATTTGGCGGTTGCCAAATGTTGCGGACTGTCATCAATAAATAGTGTTTCTTCAGCAGTGATCTTTGCATCGTTCAGCACGTAATCAAATATTTCGCGGTCTGGCTTCCGCATACCCATCTGATGTGAATAGTATGTTTTTTCGAAGAATACTGCATTGCTTTCTACACCATACACATCTTGTATGTGCTGCATGCAGTAGGCGTAATGGATCTCGTTGTTGTTGCTAAGTAAGAATAGACGGTATTTGCTATTTAATTGCTGTAGCAATTCATGCTTCCCTGCGGGAACACCAATGAGTAAGGCATTCCACGCTTGATCAATGTCTTCATCCGACAAGTGAGGAGCATTGGCCAATGTTCGGATGCCATCACGAAATTGTGCTGGACTAATCAATCCTTTGTCAAACTGGTCAAAAATTTCATTTTGCTGTTTGTGAGCAAATACTTCCTCAACATTTTGTACACCTAGTTGGCTAAAAGCTTGTTGCGCTAAGATAAAATCGATTGAGAAAATCACGTTGCCGTAATCGAGTATGATATTTTTAATATTTTGCATCTGTAGATTTTGATTTGTCGCTACAAATATCGATAATTGCATCGTCAAAACAGCTATTCATGCATCGTTTCTGACAATATAAATAACCGCGCCTATAGCTCAGTCGGTTAGAGTAGAAGACTCATAATCTTTTGGTCCCTGGTTCGAGCCCAGGTGGGCGCACAAATCTAAAAAGTCGTTTTTCTGCACGGAAAACGGCTTTTTTTGTTTCTCAGGGTACTTTAGGAGCTTGTACCCTGCGCTAATTGGAGTTCTCCGATTGGTGTGATTTACATAGTTTTTTGTTGAACTTCACGTAAATGTGTTACAAATGTGTTACAGCGTTTGCGTGGCAATTGTAAAAATTATGGCAACAGTTAGCGCCAAGGTGTTTGGTCACCACAAAAAAGCAGATGGAACTTTTAATGTTAAAATCTGTGTACAACACAAAAGAGTTAGAAAGTATTTAGATACTTCGCACTTTTTAGTTAAAAAGCAACTAACGAGCGACTTCAAAATCAAGGATCCCTTCGTCGCCGATAAAGTTGAATCCCAGTTAAGAGAGTATAGAAAGCTGATTAGTGAACTGGATGATCGGTTAGATTTCTTTACCGCAGAAGCATTGAGAGATTACTTACTAAATCAAAATGAGGATATCGACTTTTTAAAGTTTTGTTCTTCTCATATTGAAAGTCTAAAACAGAGTGGTAGAGTAGGATCAGCCAATAACTTTAGAGTCGTTAGAAATAGCTTGACTGATTATTTTAAAAGGGAAGCCATTTCGATAAAGGAGGTGCATTCTAATATGCTTGCGAGCTATGAAAAGTACTTACGCTCGGAAAGGATGATTACTCGTTTTAATCAGAATGGAACCACAGTTGTAACAAAGAATAAAGGTCTCTCAAATAGTGGACTACATAATCACATGCGTGATCTGCGTACGTTGTTCAATGCTGCTCGAGATCTTTATAATAATGAAGATTTGGGAATCTATCGCATAAAACATTATCCTTTCAAAAAGTATAAAATTGGTTCGGCACCATTAACAAAAAAAAGAAATCACACAATTGGCCAGGTTTTAAAAATTAAACATTGTGTTACTAAAGGCGAGAGCAGGGCTGAACTCGCCAAAGATATGTATATGCTTTCTTTTTACTTATGCGGAATGAATGCCGTAGATATATACAACTTATGTGCAGATAACATTGTTAATGGTCGAGTAGATTACTATCGATCAAAAACGAAAGGTAAACGAAAAGACAATGCCTTTATAAGTGTAAAATTAGTAGATGAAGCGAAGCCTTTATTGATCAAGTATATTGGTAAAATTACCAATCGCTATTCTAGAATTGATGGCTTTAACTGGGCTTTATGTAAGGGTATGGAACAATTAAAAGAAATAACAGGTCTACCTGAAGTTACGATGTACTGGGCCCGACATTCGTTTGCCAATATTGCCAGAAATAAATGTAGGATGAGTAAAGACGACGTTGCGCTAGCTCTGAACCATGTAGACAACGCTAACCAAACGACAGATATTTACATTTCGAAGGATTGGAGTATAGTAGATGATGTGCAAAGACGTGTAATATCTGAACTAAAAAAAGTCGAAGCTAAACAAATGAAAGCCTGTACAGATAAAAATGTGTTATTTCAAATTACTAAACTATGAAGACGTTTTTAAGACTTGTTTTAACTTCGATTATCTCCACTATTGGCCTTTTTGCCGCTCTAAGTATGGTAAATCCTTGGATCGGATATTCCGTTGCGCTTGGAGGATGGTTTATATTCATCTATAGTACAACTAATGGTAATCGTAAATAGCTTGTGCTCTATGAAACATAGGTCTTAATTTAGTTTAAGGCCTATGTTTAACCTGGTATATACTGGTGTATAATTTGGCGATATGATATAAAAGTCTATAATCCCGCTGGGATCATATTTTGAGTGCAAAATCGCGATTTAAGATGCCATGAAGCCCTTTTTAGAAAAGTGACTCACCGAAAAGCTCACCTTGTTTTTTAGCTGCAAATGCTATTTTATAAATCTACGAATTTAATCCATATTATAATGAAGAATATGTACCTCTTTGCAATCGTAATCGACTGAGCTAGTCGATCACACAAAACTTTCTTGAATAGCATAAAAATGTCGTAATTTACTCTCGGTAATTGTAATCATAACCAATTAGTAACAGCTAGAAAAAATTCTAGTTGCCATATGTTGTATGAACATATTTTTACCCAAATAGCAATCAAGATACTAAACACTTGCTATTACTACGTTGTAAATAAAGATGTTTATTAATTATTAACTAATGAATAACAATGATTCTTCCGAAGACTTAGTAGAAAAGTATGGAACTTATGACCCACAATTAGATTTGTCATCTTATCGGCATCCAACATTAGAATTGTTGCCAGAATCACAGCGTCTATGGCTCTCTAATGTCAAGACTAGTTACCGTAATTTTGAGCTGCCATTGTTGTTAGGAACTGCGCCGTCAATTATTGTACGAGATCTTTACCATCATCCAAATTTACTACTAGCAGGGACAATAGCATCTGGAAAAACGCAGTTCATATATAATCAGATAATCAGCTGGCTGTATGTTTTTCATCCAGCGGAATTGAAGTTTATAATTTGTCGTAGTAAATCCGTTGATTATAATTCTATTGCTAAGATTGAAAGACACTTCTTGTCTAAGTTACCCGGTGCAGAACCGGCTATAGCCGAGAGTGGTCAGGTAGCTAAGACTATAAATGCTCTATTAATTGAGTGTGACCAGAGATTGGATTTATTTACTACGGCAGGCGTAAAAACGATTAAGGATTATAATAACTTATTCATCCATAGAAAACTTAATCCTGCCGATGGGCATCGATTTTTATCTAATATCGTATTGATAATGGATGACATGCAAACATTCCTAGATGGAGACGTAACAAGCTCATTGATTAGTTTGACGCAAAGGAACTTGTATACTGGGATATATTTTATTGCCGCTACAAGTCAGATCATGTCTCGAAGCATTACTCCCCAACTTAGAGCGAATTTTAGTGTTCGGTTAGCGATGCGTTTGATGTCTCAAAATGAATCGCGAAAAATATTGGATCGGGTAGGAGCAGAAAAGTTAAATCCGCCTGGTGAACTAATTTTTGAACAGGGAGATAGACTTCTTACGGTTAAACAGCCTTTCGTAGACTATGATGTTATACAGAACGTCTGTGATTTCGTAGGCTCCCAGAGAGGCTATCCTAATGCCTATCTATTGCCTATAACAAATGTCGAGGAAGCAATTTTCTTTAGTGATTTTGATATTTACGATCGTGATCCGCTCTTTGAAGAATCAGCTAGATTAATCGTGATGCACCAGCAAGGTTCAACTTCGTTGATACAGCGCAAATTAAAACTTGGATATAACCGAGCTGGGAGAATAATGGATCAATTAGAAGGTGCGGGAATAGTTGGGTCGTTTGAAGGTAGTAAGGCAAGGGAGGTATTTTATGCAGATGAATATGCATTAGAACAATATTTGGAAACTATAAACGCCTCTAACTCTTTAAAATTATCGAATTTTACTCCTCCAGATAATATTCTACACAATGGAAATAGCAAAATTGATAAAATCGTTGAACAACCAGAGAAGTTAGTACAACCCGAGTCGGGTAAAGAGAATATAGTAATAAAATCACCGATTGATTCCTATCACAACGGGAATGATAGTAGAAAAGCACAACTTGCAATCGCAATTTTTATTTTAGCTATAATGTTGATCATCTACTTGATCAGCGGGTGGGAAGGTGTAGTAAACTGGCTTAAGTAGAGGGATAAGAGTCAAAAAAAATATTTGTGGTGTGTTTTTGCAAAAAAATATCATTCAACACTATCAGATTTAGTGATAAACTCCAGTACCAATTCTGTTGGTTTAAGATCAAAAACCTCTTAAACGAACCTTTTTTGTAAGCCTACATACAAGTATTGATGACTAAAGGTTTGGAAAGTATGCTCAAAGGTGGCAATTCTGAATTTGAATTGTATGCTATGTAGTGCTTAATTACGGAGAGTGAGGGATTTTAAACCTAACTACAACTTTTTTATATCTAGTAATTTATGGTTTACTATTAAAACCACGCACCGAAAAATGCACCTAATTAAAATGATTTTCAATTCTAAGATCCTGCGTAAATATAGAATAAATTGATAATATTATAAATACTATCTTAGACGATGTGGTTTGGAATGGTATAAGATGCCTACCAGATAATGTAAGGAGTACTGAAGGCAATGTTGTTGATGTAGTTTGAGAATGTTAATGGTGTGACATTGATGACTCTTAGGCTAGTCAACCTTTACAAGCATCATTTGATGTCACATATACGGCTATCAGTCTAAATTGATTAGTTCTCTAGATATAGATTATAATATTGATACAAGAATCCACCTTTAATTCGGCATCTAATAAGATTTGACTTTATCATAATTTACCTAATACAATCCACCTACAACCTTTTCTACGTCACATAGAATATTTTCAAAGTATTACTAGGTTGGTAGCTATTTGATTTTCCAGTACAACTGAGCCAGTAGCCAAATATTCCTTTCCTGTAAAATTTTTATAATGATCAATCACATGCATGTCAGAATGGTGGCTAAATATTTATGATACTTTGCTTTAAATATTTGCTCTGTTAAAAACTCCTATTTGCTTCACCTTATCTTCAAAATGTTCGATCTTTGGCAATGCTTTATTCTTCACTTTACTTTTGTAGTTATAAATAGTTTGGATAGAATACTTCAAGAACAGCGCAATTTGATTCACGTCCGAAATTCCGAGTCGCATTAGCGCAAAGATTCTTAACTCCGTGTTGAGCTGATTTTTTTCGAGATCATATTGTTCGCCTTCACGAAGCATGGTGTTAAATTCCTTTAGAAAATTAGGATACATTTGGAAAAAGGTCTTGTCGAAGCTGGCATACAATTCTTCCGCATCGCGCTGTTGTGCACGACTAGATATATTAATTCGTTGCAAATCTTCAATTTGTCCTGCCTTAATTTTCCGCTGCACACTTTTTCTAAACTCATCTAGCTTATCCAGATAAACACCGCATTGATTGATATAATGACCAAGGTATCGCTCACGAATTAGGTTAGCTTCGTCCAAATGAATATTGACAAGCCTCAATTGCTCGTTGACGATTTTGAGGTGTTTCCGAGCTTCAGATACTTTTATGATCTGTTTGTACAAAAAGTATAAGGTGAGAATAAGCCCTAGTACCAAGACGCTTAAACCCAGCGCAAATTGTCGTAGATTTTTACTCTGTTGTGCAATCTTATGAAGATAGGTAGCCTGTATTAGTGGTTGCGATCTAGCTATTACAGCATTTCTAAAGCGAGAATTGAAAAAATTGGCGTCTTCTAATGCGGCGTTGATATACGTATACGCACGATCTGTATCACCGTGTTCTTGCAGATAAATAGCCAATTTAAGCAATGCTTCATTCTCTTTTACAGCCAATTTTACGTCCGTAATGGCTGCCAGTAAGAGGTAATATTCTTTGAGTCGGTTATTGCCGAGCTCCTCGTATACAATAGAAAGTCCCATAGCAGACATCGCATAGCCATGCGTGTTGGGTTTCTCGTTTGCAAACAATTGCGATTGAATTTCTGCGGCCTCTGCAAATGCACCTTTTGCCAATAATTGGAAAGACTTTTCTTTCTTATACATATCCGATCCCTCACCGAGTAGGTGGATCAGTGTATCTCGATAGCGGTAATTCTCTTCTTTACAAAATTTAGTGTATTCTTCATTTGCCGTGTATTTGATCAGATTTTCATTATAGCGTATAATGCTCCAACAGTAAAATATTTTTAAATGCGTGGGCAGACTGCTGTAAGTTATTGAATCTAATATATCACGACTTTGTGTGAATAGACCCGACATTGCTAATACGAAGGCAGATTTCAATTTACTTTCTAGCAAGGAGTGCTGATTATTGATTGAAGTAGCTAATTCAATATTCTTTTGTATATACACCAATGCCGAATCACATTTGAAGGATTGATAGGCGGATATAAGGTTATCCTGCAATCGTATACGCTCTAGAGCGGGGAGGGTTTTAGAAATCAATATTTTAAGGCTATCTATCTGACCTTCTTTGCGCTTTGTATAAACATTACGTTCTTTAATAGATTGATCTAAAACTCGTAACAGCGAATCTATAGTTGGATCCTTTGCTCGAACAAAAAACGGCAAAAAGAATAGCAAAATAAGTGTCTTGGTTAGCAATATTCGTTTCACGAACAACAATTAAATGGTTTACAACAGGTCTATGTTGAAAGGTAAGTAAAAAGCAGGATAAATAATAAGGGAAAGCATTTTAATGATTCGGATTTGCAAACAATATTTTGTGCTCTTTAGCCAAATAGCATGATCGAAGTGCTCAAATTTTCCTCAGAAAGTTTACCAAATCAAATATGATTAACATTTTTAATGTATTGATAATTAAATTGTTGTAATTAAAATGTGTAATAAAAAACTTACTTCGACGATTCCAATAGGCGAATCGATAAACATCCTTCTCTACATTTGTAACAACCAGTTATAGATGAGGGCCACAAGGTCTTTCGCTTATACATCATATTAAAATTCTAATTGCAATAACATCCATGGATATGTATCGCTATATACTAATTTTCCTTGTCATGATGCTACCGTTTGTCCGAACCTCCGCTCAGACGGCTTACTTTATCGATGGATACCACGGTGGCAAGTGGGGACATTATCCGAAAGCCTATACCAGTTTCGTGGCAGACCAATTGGAAAAGCATCCACATTGGAGGATCAATTTGGAAATCGAACCAGAAACATGGGATTGGGCTAGGGAAGTAGATCCGAAAGGTTATCAGCGTCTTAAAAAAATGATTGCTGATCAATCCGAGAATAGTCGGGTCGAATTTGTCAACCCTACGTACGGGCAGCCCTATCTCTACAACATATCAGGCGAAAGTATTATTCGCCAGTTCGAATATGGCATAGCATTGCTTGATAAGCATTTTCCTAATTTATCATTAGAGACTTATTCCTCGGAAGAACCTTGTTTTACGAGTGCTTTGCCTGGCATTTTACGTTCTTTTGGCTTTCAATACGCTTCGCTAAAAAGTCCCAATACATGTTGGGGTGGATATGTTCTCGCTCATGGTGGCGAATTGCTGGATTGGGTTGGGCCAGATGGATCATCTATTTTGACAGTGCCAAGGTATGGTATCGAAACGCTTAAAGAAGGTTCTACTTGGGAAACTACTGGATATTTTAACAAAAATGATTTTATCCATGCTGCGCTGAACGATGGCATTCGTCATCCTTTGGGCATGTGTCTTCAGGATGCCGGATGGGACAATGGTCCGTGGTTAGGCAAGAATGATGGTGAATATAAACCTACGGAATATACCACTTGGAGCAATTATTTTAAGACCATCAAAGCAGCAGGAAGCAAGTCCAGCGAGCAATGGCGATTCAGTCAGGAAGATTTGCAAGTCAGCTTGGTATGGGGCGCACAAGTGTTGCAGCGCATTGCGCAGCAAGTGCGTCAAGCAGAAAATCGCATGGTTTATACGGAGAAATCTGCCGCATTCGATCATTTGAAAGGAAGGCGTAGCTATCCTACAGACGATTTTAGACGAGCATGGCAACCACTCATGCTGGCACAGCATCACGATTGCTGGATCGTGCCTTACAATAGGGTAGATAGTTTGACCTGGGCTGGTAAAGTAACGCAATGGACCAACGAAACCAACGCTATAGCAGATGCGATCGAGTCCAATTCAAATGTTTCTTTCGATCCAAAATCAACATTGATCGTACAGAATCTACAAGCCTATGATCGCACAGATATCGCCGAAATAACATTCCCCAATACACAACTTATCGACACGAATCAAGTAGTTGTAGATCGAAATGGTAAACCCGTTTTGACGCAATGGGAAGCGAACTCAAAAGTCACCAAACTACTATTTGAAGCGCGTGTTGCTGCACTTTCCGAAGCTAGCTTTCGCTTGAAACCTAGTCGTAAATCACAAAAGAAGGTCGCTCGAATTGAGCATCTTGGATCCACAGTCCGAGTGGTGATGCCGCATCAAGCATTTATGATTGATCTTCAGCGAGGAGGTGTAATTACCAGTTTTAAAAGTAACAGCACCGAGCTCATTCCTGAAGGTGCAGACGGGGGATGGAATCAATTGAAAGGATTCTTTTATGATCAAGGCGAATTTAGATCAAGTACTGAAAATAGCGCTAAGGTGGAGGTTGTTGAGTTAGGTAGCTTACAAGGCAAAATCAGGATTACGGGAAAGGTAGATAAGCATACATTTACCCAAGAAATCCTAATTGCAAAAGATTTACCGGGCTACAAAGCAAGCTTACAAATTGATTGGGCAGGCCAACCCTCGATTGGCAAATACGATAACAAGGAGATGAAATTAGCCGATCGCGATAAAGCCTTTTACAACAACAAATATAAACTCCAATTACTCTTTCCGACTAATCTCAAAAATCAAAATATTGCGAAAGATGCGCCTTTTGACGTCACCGAAAGTCGCCTAGAGAATACCTTTTTTGATAGCTGGGATAGTATTAAAAATAACATCGTGCTGAATTGGGTTGATGTGACCGATGGTGATTCAAAAAAAGGCTTAGCACTATTCACCGATCACACCACGAGCTATGCGCATGGTGCGGATCATCCGCTTGGGTTGACGGTGCAATATGTCGGAAAGGGATTGTGGGGCATGGATTATACGGTAGACGGACCAACTACCATGGAATATCAAGTATATCCTCATGATGGAAATTGGTATGAAGGAAATGTGTGGGCTGAAAACGACCGTCGTGAAAATCCTTTATACGTAAAATTAGATAACTCATTTCTTGATAAACATGATAAAACACGATTACCAAAACCACTTATTCGATTTGAGCAACCGGGTTATGTGTTGAGCGCATTGCGTATCGACAACTATGATTTGGTTATGCGCGTTTACAACTCCTCTGGTACTACAACGCCATTGACAGCGCATCTATGGCTTGATATCGAAAAGGTTGTATTAGAAGAACTGGATCAGACGGTTATTCAACCCATTGCCATCGATTCGAAGCGATCTAGCATATCGCTCCATATTCCAAAGTTTGGATTCCAAAATGTCAGAATTAAACTAAAATAAGATCATCTATGAAACCATTAATTTTCATTGCTTTCCTCATTTTTTTTGCTCAAAATACTTTTGCGCAAGCAATCAAGCCTTTCAAGAAAGGAGATCGCATTGTATTTGCAGGAAATAGTATTACCGAAGCAGGCTTATACCACAATGATTTGTGGCTATATTATATTACACGATTCCCCAATCAAGAGATCACCGTACTCAATGGCGGGATTGGTGGTGATGTCGCGAAAAATATAAACGATCGTCTTGCAGTCGATATTCTTGGCAAGAAGCCAACTGCTTTAGTGGTTACGTTTGGTATGAATGATAGTAAATACTACGAATATGGCGATCGGACAAAAACAGCAGAAACACGCAAAATCGCAGTAGATACCTCACTTGCTTATTTTCAGAAGATAGTAGCAACGCTGAAGCAGCATCCTCGTCTGCGTAAGATCATCATGAGTTCCTCATTGTACGATGAGACCGTAAAAAATAATGACAATTATTTCCCAGGCAAAGCGGCCACAATGGAAGCGATGGCTTCGTTTCAACAAGAAACAGCGGAGCGTAATACATGGGATTTCGTCGATCTAATGGGGCAAATGACTACCATTACCGTACGAGAACAAGCTAAAAACCCAGAATTTACACTGACTGGTCCAGATAGAATCCACCCTGGAAGCGCTGGTCATTTTGCGATGGCATATCTATTTCTCAAAGCGCAGGGAATGGCTGGAAAACCAGTATCTGTAGTGCATATCGATGCGCAGCAGTCTAAAATTACAGAAACACAAAATGCGCGCGTTTCTTCTCTAAAGGCTTCGTCAAACTCGGTATCCTACGATTACCTAGCCGCTGCATTACCATTCCCAATCGATACTGTGCCAAGGGTTTGGCAAAACTGGCAAACGCAAGCAGAAGCGCTCGAAGTCATTCCATTTATGGAAGAAATGAATCAAGAAAGTATAAAAGTAATGGGCTTAGATGGCGCTAGCGATTATGAACTACGTTTGGATAACAACCTGATCGGTCGATTTTCATCAGCGCAGCTAGCCGAAGGAATAAATTTGGCGAGCTTGACCAATACCTCACAGTACAAACAAGCGGAGCAGCTGATCCACATCATGGGAGAATACCGCGATCTAGAACGCAAGTTTCGGAATTACACCTGGGTAAATTACAATTTTCTTAAAGAGAAGGGACTATTGCTAGACGACTCACAAAAAGCACTAGACACCGTGATGGCCAATCAAGATAATGTCTGGCTGAAGTCTAAAACGGAGGATTATAAAGCCGTGCGAAACCCAGCATCTAGAAAGGTTTTGGAAAAAAATATGGCGGCAATCCGGAAGCAGCTTTACACCTTAAACCGTCCAAAAAAGATACGTGTTACACTAACGGCTATTCAATAAATCACTGAAGCGATCCATGAAATCCATCACATATATTTTTTTAGCTGGGATACTATTGATCGGAAAATCTTGTAAGCAAGATGCTCCAATAGATTATATCAATCCCTTCATCGGAAGTAGCACGAGTGTTGGCGCCGCCGGAATTTATCATGGTCTTGGGAAGACCATTCCGGGGGCGACCACACCATTCGGTATGGTGCAGCTCAGTCCCAATACGATTACCGGCGGTGATAATGGTTCGGGATATAGTTACGAACATCAAACAATAGAAGGTTTTGCGATGACGCAAATGAGCGGAGTGGGCTGGTTTGGTGATTTGGGCAACTTTCTAGTCATGCCGACCACAGGACCATTGCAGCCGCAAGCTGGCAAAGAAAATGGCCGTGCTGGATACCGCAGTCGTTACGATAAAAAATCTGAAAAGGCCTCGGCAGGCTGGTACGAAGTACATCTTTCAGACTACAATATTGGGGTAGAGCTGGCAGCAGCACCGCACAGCGGTATGATGCGATTTACTTTTCCGCAACATCAGGAATCGCGTATACAAATCGACCTAGCACGTCGTGTGGGTGGCACATCTACCGAACAGAAGATTCAAGTGCTCGATGAGCATCATATTTCTGGCTGGATGAAATGCACGCCCGAAGGTGGCGGATGGGGCGATGGCGAAGGACAGTCTGACTACACGGTTTATTTCTATGCGGAATTTAGCAAACCGCTGACAGGTGTGGGCGTGTGGGAAGCTCATATTCCAGATACGGCAAAACGAAATCGAGAAAATGTACAAGCCAATTATTATCAAGATTGGATTGCTAATGCTACCGTAGAACCTGGTCGTACACAAGCACAAGGCAAGCATTTGGGTTTTTATACCAGTTTTGATACGCAGGCCGACGAGCAAGTCTTGATGAAAGTGGGCATATCTTTCGTAGATGAAAATGGTGCCATGCACAATCTTAAATCAGAGATAGCAGATTGGGATATGGATGCCGTGCATCAAAGAGCAAGAGGATTGTGGGCGACAGCGCTCGACAAAATGAAAGTTAGTGGTGGCACAGATGAAGAAAAGACCATCTTTTACACGGCCTTGTATCGTACCATGATCGATCCAAGAACGTTGCAAGACGTAGATGGGCGATATCCTACTGGAAATGGACAAATTCGCACTGCTGAAGGATCGCATACGCGTCGTACTATTTTTAGCGGATGGGATGTGTTTCGTAGCCAGTTTCCTCTACAAACCATCATCAATCCGCGTGTGGTCAATGATGTTTTGCATTCGCTTATTGATCTAGCCGGCGAAAAGCAATTAAACTATTTTGAACGCTGGGAGATTATGAATGCCTATTCGGGTTGTATGATCGGAAACCCAGCCGTAAATGTTTTGGCAGAAGCTTATGCCAAAAATATCCGAGATTATGATGTAAACAAGGCATATGAGTTAGCCGTAGGCTCCGTCAATACGTTTGGAAATGGTGAGCAAATGTTTAGCCCTGGTAAGTTGGGTATTTCACTGACGTTAGAATATGCTTACAGTGAATGGTGTTTGGCTATGCTCGAAAAACAATTGGGTAAGCACGATGCTGCGGCTCAAAGTCTGCAACGGGCACAAGCATACAAAACTATTTTTGATCCGGAGAAGAAATGGTTTCGACCTAAAGATAAAAATGGGACGTTTCTTCCTTGGCCTACGAATGGGCGTGAGGCGCATTGGTATGGCACGATCGAGAGCAACCCGTACCAGCAAGGTTGGTTTGTACCACATGATGTGAATGGACTTGCTGCGCTATTGGGTGGAAAGGATAGTATGATTAACGATCTAAATCATTTCTTCGAACAAACACCCATTAATTTCAGCTGGAACGATTATTATAATCATGCAAATGAGCCTGTACATCATGTGCCGTTTATGTTCAACAAATTGGGCAAACCATCGCTAACCCAAAAATGGAGTAAATTAATCTGCCGTCAGGCCTATCGAAATGCTGTCGAGGAAGGGTTGGTTGGCAATGAAGACGTTGGCCAGATGTCGGCGTGGTACGTATTGGCAGCTAGTGGCTTGCATCCCATAGCACCAGCGGATGGCACTTACGAAATCACGAGTCCCATATTCGAAAAAATCCAAATGCAAGTCGGTAGCCTTGATGGATCAACGCGTGAATTTCGAATCATCGCGAAGAATCATGATGCAGATAATACCTACATCAGCTCTGCTGTTTTAAATGGAAAGCCGCTTCGTCAAATGACCATTACGCATGATGATCTATTGGCTGGCGGCGAATTGGTATTGCAGATGTCCGACAAGCCCAAAGATATATATGAATAGTACTGCCTATAGAATAACGTTACGAGAAATATACCAATATGAGAAGCTAATAAAAATAAAAGTTAACCATTAAACACTGCAATTATGAAACCCATTTTATGGCTTACTTTAGTAAGCATGGCTACGCTTATATTCTATTCGTGTAGCAAGCAAGGTTTTTTAGACCAAACGGTCACATCCGATCTGGATAAGGATATGGTGTTTTCAGATAGTTTGTATACCGTTCAATTTCTCAATGATATTTATCGAGAAATTGGATTTTCTGAACATCCCAATAGATTTGGAAACGGAGGTTTGGATGCTGCGAGTGATGAGTCGCGACCGCAGCGCTCGATCAATGTGACCACATCGGTACTATTTTCGTCGGGTACAATCACGGCTGCTAGTATTGCTACTGATGCTTGGACAATTCCCTATGCGAATATTCGTAAAGTAAATCAATTGCTTGCCAATATTGCGAAAGCACCGATTGCTGATTATCAGAAATCTATTATGATAGCTGAAGCCCGTTTCCTGCGAGCTTGGTATTACTTCATTCTGGTGAAACACTATGGCGGTGTGCCACTTGTGGGTGATACGATCTATACTTTTACAGATTACATTCCAGCAGAGAGAGCGAGTTTCGAAGAGTGCATTAATTACATTGTGAGTGAGTGCGATGCTGTTCGCACCCAGTTACCATACAGACAGATTAGAGGCGAGTACGGGCGTGCAGGCGGGGGGACCTGCGATGCGCTCAAGATGCGTGCATTGCTTTATGCCGCCAGTCCATTGTACAACCGATCGAACGTCAATCCATTGCTAGGATATTCTACTGCAGATTTGGAGCGTTGGCGATTAGCGGCAGAAGCGGCGGAGCGGATCATCGCATCGTCTACCTATAATCTATATACGGCAGATAACAGCTCGCCAGGAAGGTCATTCTACACGATCTTCACCCTGCGAGAAAATACAGAATACATTATTGCTCGGATGCAACCTACGAATAAGGAGCTTGAGGAAATTTGGCAACCACCTTCGCGTGGTGCTGCCAAAGGAGGATTTCCGTATCAAGAAACGGTGGATGCATTTGGCATGGCCAATGGTTTGCCAATCGATGATCCAAATAGTGGTTACGATCCGCAAAATCCTTATGCTGGTCGCGATCCTCGACTCGCCTATAGTTTCATAAAAGATCAAACCGAAATAGCCAACAATCAAGGTGCGATTGTGCCAGTGAATATTTATCTGAATGCCGATGGTTCACCTTCTAGTCAGGATGCTATTTATTCTGGTACGCCAACAGGTTACTATACCAACAAGATGCTAAATCCAGAACATGCCGCCAATTTCATTCATGGCGGTACGAGAAACTTTCCATTGCTCCGTTATGCAGAGGTTTTGTTGTCTTACGCAGAAGCTGTAAATGAATATAGCGGACCTAACGAAAACGTCTATCAGGCCATAGAAGCCATTCGGAGTAGAGCCGGACTGAATCCGTACACTATTCCAAGAGGACTGTCACAAGAGGAGATGCGAGCGATCATACATGGGGAGCGCCGTGTCGAATTGGCTTTTGAGGGGCATCGATTTTGGGATGTACGTCGTTGGCTGATGGGCGATACGCAGAATATGCAAATGCATGGCATGCAAGTCACCAGAAGACAGAATGTACCTACGTACAAGATCGTAGAAGTAGATAAACATAATTTTCGACCTGAAATGTATTACTGGCCAATTCCGTTATTGGAAGTCGGTAAATCACCAGAGCTCGAACAAAATCCGGGGTACTAATTTCATTTAATCTAACCAATTAATCTACAAAAATGAAAACCATAATTTACCTAAACTTAGTAAGAGTATCGGTGCTACTGTTGATATGCTTATTTTTTTCGTGTGAGAGCCAGGAGGAGCTTATTCCTGAAACACCGAAGGAGATCACTGGAATATGGCGAATTACCAAAGCGGTAAGAAATGGAGCCGATATCACCAAGAAATTCAATTTTAATGATTTTCGTGTCGATTTTAAATCGGACGGGACATACCAATTATCTCAACCAATTCCTTTCATTGTATCCACCAATGGTTCCTATACCTTGGACGATCCACAATATCCGTTTGAAATCAAATTTGACGAGTCATCCACTGGCTATAGCGCGAGTTCATTATTCGAATATCCGATCGTTCAGGGCAAAAGACAGTTGTCTTTAAACTTCCATACAGGCTGTAGCACGAATAGCTATACCTATACCTTAATCGCGGATTAACAAAAAACTAGATCGATATGAAAATAGTTAGAAAAATTTGCTTGCGTACCCACAGAATGGGCAAGTGGTTAATCATTGCGTTATGTAGTACACTAATCGTTTGTTGCGTGTTTTTGGATTCAGTAGACCAAGCGTCTAGTGTTGAAGCTGGGGAGGTATTCGAAGCAACTTTAACTGCTCGTGTCAACTCGGCACAAGAAAGAAACAATGTACGTTTTGTAATTGGGGTATTGCTACCACGAAGCTGGCAGGCCGCTGGAAACACGACGATTACCTACACATCCGATTTTGGAAATGGTGATTTCGTTCAAATTCCTAGCAGCGTACGCGCACCCAATTCAGGAAATAACCTGCCTTGGTCTGGGGCATTGATGAATAAGTTCGGCATCGGTCCAAATCTAATTGATGATATGGAATGGGTCGTTTTTTGGACACGCGAGCAGTACAATATTGTGAATGGTGATAATGTCGAGATTGATGCTAAAATCTCGATTCGCAGTGGTTCGCAAAATATGCGCTTCAAAGTAGGGTATTTTGTAGGATCGAGCGAGGATGGTCTTAATGACTTTTTGGGTGGCCCTGGTGCTTTGTATAAGTCCATGTTTAGCAGCTGTTTTGAAGTGACAGATGGCGAGGGAGATATCATAGATTTTTGTAATCCACCACAAACCTTTTTGACCCCGTTTCGCTCTTCGGATAACGATATTTTGACACTCACTTTTGATCGCGAAATAATACCTGGTCCGCTTGGCGACGATATATTCTTATGTGCTACAGCCGAATTGGCTGACGGTACATTCAAAGAGGTATGCCTGCAAAAAGAGAGCAACCGTTTAACGCTTGTAGAAGGTCTTCGTGGTCGGTTTGACATTACGTTCTGGCCGCGGCAACATTTTGCACTAGCAGAGGGAGAATCCATTGTTCGTCTGAATTACTTTTTTACTGATGCATCTGGTGCTATTAGAGTTGGTTATGCTAATAGTCCAGACGAGCCATTTACACATACGTTTCGATGTGACTAATACCTAAAACTATGAGACAGAAATCAAACATTAAACAGGTTGTATCCTACATAGGGATGCTTCTGTATATTATATGTTTGTTCCAAATAGAAAATGCTAAGGCACAAGCGAATCAGGAACAGGCAGATACCTTAAGTGGGTATTATAAAGAGATTCCGCTTAAAACTTTTGTGGGCGCAAGAGCAACACTGCTGAATGAGCAGTTAAATACCACGCCTGCCAATAGTTACTTGCCTGCGATGACAGGCAGATTACCTGGTTTTTATACCAAACAGAATAGCGGATTTAGACAGACAAGTACAGCACGTAACTATGAAAGTGGAATAGGTGGTAACGTGCCTATGGTAGGCCAAGGCGTGCCTAGCGAAAATACGGAATACAGCATAGCACTTCGCAGACAAATACCAGTCGTGATCGTGGATGGTGTACAGCGGGATATATTTTCGATAGATCCAGATAATATAGAATCCATCACCCTGTTGAAAGATGCATTATCGACCATCGAATTGGGACAACGGAGTTCGAGAGGAATTCTATTGGTCACGACTAAAAGACCAGAAATGGGCAAAACGAATATCAATTTTAGAGCGCAATTGGCCCTGCAAGAACCATTACCTTGGCCAAAACCTTTGGAACCTTACCAGTTTGCCTATTTGCTCAATGAAGCAATGACCAATGTCGGTAATCAACCAGTGTATTCGGTAGATGATTTTAATGCATTCCGAGCTGGTAATGATCCATATCGTTATCCCAATGTAAATTGGTACGATGAAGTATTTCGCTCCAATGCACCCATGATGCGGTACAATCTATCAGCTAAAGGTGGTAATTCGGTTAGCCAATACGCGATCGCTTTAAATTATACAGATCAACAAGGTTTATTCAAAGAAGATCCCAACGTCGCTTATAATACAAACTCGTCCTTGAAGCGGTATGTGATTAATACCAACGTCAATATCAATATCACGCCGAAATTTAAATTAGGACTTCAGATGACAGGTCGGATCCAAGATGGTAACGAGCCTGGTATTGGCACTCAAAATTTGTTAGAAAGCGTCAAGAAAACACCAAATGGGGCTTACCCTGTGCGCAATGCGGATGCCAGTTGGGCTTCTACCAATTACTTTCAAACCAATGTAGTTGCGCTAGCCACGCATTCCGGTTATCGCCAAGATAATATGAAAGATATCATGGCCAATATCAATCTGAATTATGATCTAAATAGTTTATTATCTGGACTCAAAGCACGTGCTATGACCAATATTGCGGTGCAATCGCTCACCGGAATAGTGCGACAACGCAGTGAACCGACGTATAATATGGGGATCACTCCAGCGGGAGATACGGTGTATAATATCATGGCCACAGCATCAGCGCAGACCAATGATTTCAACACGGTTTTCAACGCCAGATTTTGGTTTACCCAGCTAGCCCTTGATTACGATAAGTCTTGGTCCAATAATCATTTGGTAGCGACCGTACAGGCAGATCAACGCAGAACATTGTACAACTTTGATCTACCAGCTGTCGCGACCAACGCTACCACCAAATTGGTTTATGATTACAAGGAAAAGTATTTGGCACATGCGGCCTTAAATGCCAGTGGTTTTAATCGGTATCGCCCAGGTTATCAATATGGACTTTTCTATGCTTTCGGCCTAGGTTGGGTCGCTAGTGAAGAAGATTTCATGAAGGACAATACATCATGGATCAATCATTTAAAACTCCGTGGGGTATTTGGCAAAACAGGAAACGGGGTAGATAATGCTGGATATTACGATTACCGCGCAACATTCACAGCTAGCAATGGTGGCATCGGTAGTGGTGCGTACTCTGCTGGTACATCGCGTTCGGAGCTACGCGGATTTTGGGAGAATGGATTTCTGCCTAATATCCGTACATGGGAAGGTGCTTATAAGCTCAATGTGGGTGTAGATATGAGTTTATTCGGTGGCAAAATCGACTTTACTGGTGATGTATACTATGACCAATATTATGATCTATTGCAGTCTCGTGGCAAAAGCATCGAGTTGATCGGCATAAGCTATCCTTATGAGAATATCGGTAGATCGGAAGTGAAAGGAGCTGAATTTAATTTGGCATACCGAGGTGGAGAAGGTGATTTCCAATATTTCATAGCACCAAATCTAACGATTGAGCAAACCAAGTTGTCCTATTTTGATGAACAACGTCAACGTTTTCCTTGGCAACAAATGACTGGCCTACCACTTGGAGTGCGCATGGGATACATAGCCGATGGCATTATTCAAAATCAACAAGAAGCAGAAGAAGCGGCTTCCACCATCGGATACGAAGTGTCTCCAGGAGATATCCGCTATCGTGACCTCAACGGCGATGGCATCATCAACCAGTTTGATCGTACCGCGATATCAACCACCAAGCCCTTGATCTATTATGGACTAAACCTAGGCTTTTCTTACAAAGGACTAAGCTTTAGCGCACTGATACAAGGTGTCGGAAATAGGGATCTATATCTCGACGACAGAGCGATCTATGGTGGATTTTTAGGATTTGGTGGCTTTGAACAAGCCTATCCTGCTATTCTAGATCGGTGGACACCTGAAACTGCTGCGACAGCCACTTATCCACGGCTTACCATTGGCAACTCGCACAATTATGCAGAATCTTCCTTTTGGATTCGCAGTGGCAATTACGTTCGGTTGAAGAACGTGCAAGTTGCTTATAGCTTCTCGCCGCAATGGATGAATAAAATGCGATTGAGTGGATTGACGGTATTTGCCAATGCGATGAATCTAGCTACTTGGTCAGCATTCGATGGCCAAGATCCAGAGGTTGCGATCGGATCTTATCCAATACAGAGAGTTATCAATTTTGGTTTGAACCTAGACTTATAAGTATGAAAGCCTTTATGATGAATAAAATAAAATATACTATGTTATTGGGGGGAATAGCATTGGCCATACTAGGGACAGCCTCCTGTAAAAAGGATTACGAGGCCGAACCATTGGAAAACGTGACGATAGATTACGTATTTGATCCTCTCGATTCCTTGGGCATCAATGCAGGTCGTTATCTCAATGGACTATATGCAGATATGTTTCCACGGGATGTATCGATGAATCGTATCAGTGGCAATTTGCTTGAGGCCGCGACTGACAACGCCATTCCGTCCAATCTTGAGGATAATCCAGCTGGACGTCTCCTGCAAGGGCAATATTCCGCATTTGATCGCATTGAAAGCGATATGGTTTGGGGTCAATTGTATGAAAATATCAGGTCTGCCACCATCTTCATTAATAACATTGATGTAGTTCCTCTAAACGATAGCAAATTCGAAGCGCTACCTACTGGACTTACAGTCAAAAGGACTTGGAAAGCCGAAGCACGTTTTCTGCGGGCACTAGCTTACTTTGAATTATTGAAGCGCTACGGCGGTATTCCGCTCATGGGCAATGATGCCCGTAGCTTGGACGATCAGATAGAATTGCCTCGCAATAGTTATAGTGATTGCGTCGACTACATCGTGAGCGAAATGGATGCTATTCGTGATAGCCTTTTGTATTATCCTGTCCCAAATCCTTCTAGGAACAGCCATCGCGCAACCAAGGGAGCAGCAATGGCGCTGAAAGTACGCGTACTATTGTATGCTGCAAGTCCTTTGTTCAATGGCGGCAACATCGATGGCGCTAATCCAGTAACAGGATACACCGCATTAGACAACAATCGCTGGCAAAGAGCTGCTGATGCTGCAAAAGAAGTCATAGACTTAGGTACCTATGCCTTGGTGGATGATGTGCGGAAAGTGTTTACGGAACAATACAATTCAGAGATTTTATTTTTTAAACAATGGAGCAATAATCGTGATATCGAAAACACGAATGGACCATTTGGTTTTGGAACCCAGATCGGTGGGCAAGGGCAAACTAGTCCAACACAAGAATTAGTCGACGCATTTCCAATGGCCAATGGCGTTCCGATAGATCAAAGTACTACCTATGATCCGAATAATCCGTATGTAGGAAGAGATCCACGATTCTACGAGACTATTCTGTACAATGGCGCTCGCTGGTTAGGCACCAATTTGCAAACCTACCTTGGTGGGCAGAATCGTCCCGGAGGCAGTGATCTACAAACTCGTACAAGTTATTATATGAAAAAGCTGATGGGCGATTTTGAAGAAGCTGCTCAGTACAGTGAGAGCCAGCGAGATTATATCTTGTTCAGATATACCGAAGTCGTATTGAATTACATCGAAGCGCTAAATGAGGCACAAGGACCAGTTTCCGAAGTGCTAGCACAATTGAAAGATTTGCGTAGAAGAGCTGGTGTTGATGCGGGCGATGATGGAAACTTTGGCTTACCAACAAGTGCCAACAAAGCAACGATGAGAGAGCTTATTCAAAATGAACGGCGGATCGAATTGGCCTTTGAAGAACATCGCTATTGGGATATACGCCGATGGAAAATCGCAGAAAACAAGTTAAATCTTCCGCTGCATGGTATGCAGATTTTAGAAAATGGTGGACAATTTACGTACAGCCAGGAGGAGGTTTTTCAACCACGTTTTACAACCGCTATGTACCTGTATCCGATTCCAGACAGTGAGGTCTTAAAGAACAACAACATGGAGCAAAATCCAGGGTGGAATTGAGAAGTGTGTTTTACCAATTATCCGTTGAAAAATGAAAAATAGTATCATCATAATAATCTTATACACCTGTCTGTGCAGCTGGTCGCTAGCCTTCGCACAGAACCGCACAATTAGAGGAACCGTGCGGGATCTTACAGGTGTGCTTCCCGGTGCAACAATACGGGAAAAGAATGTAGAAAATAATATGGCCTCTTCGGACCAACGCGGACGCTTTACGCTAAGCCTTCAAGGGCAATCCAATACGGTAATCGTCAAATTAATAGGTTTTGCCGATTACGAATTGGTGCTTGGTCGTGAAGACTACATTGATGTCACGCTACAACCTTCCAATCAAGGTTTGGATGAGGTCATCGTGGTCGGATTTGGCACCACCAAGAAGATCACAAATACAGGTGCGGTTAGTTCTGTATCGGGCGCCGAAATACGAAATGTGCCGACCGCCAATGTGCAAAATACATTGATGGGGCGAATGCCTGGATTTGTTTCGCAGCAAAGGTCTGGTCAGCCCGGTAGAGATGCCTCTGACTTTTTTATCCGTGGTGTTAGCTCTTTGAATAGTGGCGGTAATAGACCCTTAATTTTGGTCGATGATATCGAATATTCTTACGACCAATTGCAACAAATAAATGTGAACGAAATCGAGAATATCACCATTTTGAAAGATGCCTCTACCACCGCCATATATGGTATCAAAGGCGCGAATGGTGTTTTGATCGTCACCACTCGCCGTGGTAGCACCGGGAAGCCACAAATCAATTTGAGGTTGGAATCGGGAATTCAAAATCCCATCCGTACGCCTCAATTCCTCAATTCTTATGAATCAGCCAAGCTGATTAATGAGGCCTTTGTCAACGATGGACTGCCAGAGCGATTTTCGGAAAGACAGCTACAGCTTTTTCAAGACGGCAGCGATCCGTATGGGCATCCCGATGTGAATTGGTATCAAGAGATATTCAAAAATGTGGCAGCGCAGACCAATGCGAATCTAGATTTATCTGGCGGCTCTGAATCGTTGCGCTACTTTATTTCTGGCGGTGCACTTACGCAAGGCGGTCTAGTACGAGATTTTGATGACCCGTATAACGAAGTTAACACCAACTACTTTTTTCGTCGCTACAATTTTCGGTCAAATCTAGATCTTCGGGCAACGAAAACACTCCAGTTACGCTTTGACTTAAGTACGCGTTTTGCAGATATTAATCAACCCAACTCGCTCAACGCCGTTGGTGAAATATATGATTTTAGCAAGATTACACCATTTTCAGCACCATTTATAAATCCCAACGGCAGTTATGCGTATGCGTTTTCTGAATTTAATCCAGATGCGCTGCCTACACTCAATGCCCGTCTGGCCAATGGTGGATACAACCGTACCAAGCGCAGTGATTACAATGCCTTGTTGCAAGCACGTCAACAATTGGATTTCATCACCCCTGGATTGGTATTAACGGCGCGTATTGCGTATGGTGGCATCGAAGAATATGCGCGCGGCATTACGCGCGGTGGATTGCCACCATCTTATCATTACAACAGTGTGAATGATTCGTACCAATTGGACCCTCGTGGACGTTACGTCTTAGAACCATATGGTGTATTTGGCAATACCAATCAGTATTATCGCAACTTGAATATCCAAGGATTTATCAACTATGACCGCGATTTTGGTGATCATCGCATAAGCTCTTTGTTATTAGTCAATCAACAAAGTGTGTCTGCGCAAGCCAATGTTCCTGAAAACTTTCGCGGTACATCCTTGAAAGTAGGTTACAATTACAAAGAGAAGTACTTACTTGATGTGAATACAGCCTACAATGGTACCGATCGCTTTGCCAAAGATCAGCGATACGGATGGTTTCCAGCGGTAGGGATTGGCTGGGTAGCCTCTAAAGAATCCTTTATTCAAGAGTGGTTTCCAAAAGTTGACCTGCTCAAGGTTAGGGCATCTTTCGGTCTGGTAGGGTCTGATGTGACCAGCGGCGGAAGGTATCTGTATAACCAGATCTATGAAAATAGCGGTGGCTACGTTTTTGGAACTGGTGGAGCTGGTGTAGGCACGATCAGGGAAGGTGAGCTTGGGAATATGAATGTGACTTGGGAAAAGGAATGGAAAAGAAATGTCGGATTGGAGTTGAATCTGTTCAATCAGAAGCTAAATCTGACTGTTGATTACTTCCACAATACACGTTTCGATCAATTGATTCGTCGCGGATCCGTTCCCGGAATTTTGGGTGTTGGTTTTGCACCGACTAATGTGGCTCGGACAGTGAATCGTGGATTTGACGGTATTGTAAGTTACAGAAGTCAAATCGGACAAGTCGGTATTAGCAGCGATCTTGTTTTTCAAGTATTTCGCAATAAGGTGTTATTTCAAGATGAGGCTTCGCCAGCATTTCCTTGGTTGGCGCGTACTGGACAGCCCATTGATCAGCCTTTCGGCTATCTATTTGACGGATTTTACAGCAGCGATGATATTGCTCAAATCTATACGCCCGATGGTATCGCTCCAGTTGGTTCTCGGCCGCCAATACCACTATATGGGTTATCGCCGACTGGTCAAGGCGGCATCCAAGAGGGCGATCTTAAGTACCTCGATCTTAATGGTGATGGTTTTATTGATGATCGGGATCAAGCACCAATTGGACGACCGAATCTGCCTAGTACCGTTTTAGGATTGACCTTAGGCGCCAATTACAAAGGGTTTAGTGTCAATGTATTGGTGCAAGGATCGTTTGATTATAGTTTTGACGTTATTGGTACAGGTATAGAACCGTTTCAAAGTCAATTCCAACCCATACATCAGCAAAGATATACGCCTGGAAATGCGCAAAATGCCGAATTCCCAAGGTTGACTCAAAACCCGACGACCGTAAATAGTGCCCGCGCTTATCGATCTGATTTTTGGTTGCTCGATGCACAATACGTCCGACTCAAAACCGTGGATCTAGGCTATCAATTTTCGGGTCGAAAGTTGCCTCTTGGCGTCAATAGTTTGCGACTTTATCTAAGTGCCTACAATCTATTGACATGGACTAACTACAATAAGTATCAACAAGATCCAGAGATTTCGAGCAACACGAGCGGTGATGCTTATTTTAATCAGCGGGCAATTAATCTTGGTTTACAAATCGGCTTATAATACTAATCTCTTAAACATGAATAATATGCTAAAAACAGTCAATTTCTATATTTTAATCTTGCTATCCTTAGCCGGACAAAACATCCGAGCGCAGCAGAAGGATCCATTATCTTATGTGAATACATTGCAGGGGACGTATTCGAATCCGCAATTGTCCTACGGTAATACCTATCCAACGATTGCACTTCCGTTTGCACAAAACTTCTTCTCTGCACAAACGGGAAAAAATGGCGATGGATGGAAGTACAAGTACACCGATTCTACCATACGAGGATTTCAACAAGTACATCAATGTAGCCCTTGGATGAATGATTATGCAGTATTCTCCTTGATGCCAGTCGTTGGACAACTCAAAGTACTGGAAGATGATCGTGCAAGTGCGTTTAGCCATGATAATGAAGTTGGTAAGCCCAATTATTATCGCGTGAAATTCGATAATGGGATACAAACGGAGATATCGCCGACAGAGCGCGGTGCGTTCATGCGTTTTTCTTTTCCAAAGAAAACAGAATCTCACCTAGTTTTAGATGGCTATACCAAAGGTGCGCAAATTGAAGTACAACCCGAAAAACGACGTATCATCGGTCGCGTCAGGAATGGTTATTTTATGCCCAACAAAATGTGGAGCCATTTTGTCATCGAGTTTGATCAAGATTTCACGACTTCTGGTACTTGGAGTGTAGCGAACCCAAAGCCAAACAGCAGTCAACAAACTATAGAAGGAGAACAAATAGGTGCGTACCTCACCTTCAAGAAAGGTGCTATAGTCAATGCTAAAGTAGCCTCTTCCTATATCGATCTTGAACAAGCTGAGCTTAATCTATCACGTGAACTTGGCTCGCACAAAAATCTAGAACAAACGAGGAAGGCAGGTGCCGAAGTATGGAATGCCTTGCTGGGTCGTATCGAAATCGAGGGCGGTACAGAAGAAGAAAAAGCAACTTTCTACTCTTGTTTATTCCGTGCCAATCTTTTCTCACGTAAGATTTATGAAATAAATAAGGACAATAAACCTATCTATTTTAGTCCATACGACGAGAAGGTTCATGATGGATATATGTATACCGACAATGGCTTTTGGGATACATTTCGCGCGCAATTTCCGCTAAACAATATTCTCCAGCGAGAATACCAAGGGCGTTATATGCAATCTTTATTGGATGCCTACGATCAATCTGGTTGGCTGCCGACTTGGTCGAACCCAGCTATGTCTGGCGTGATGTTGGGTAATCATGCGATTTCATTACTCACAGATGCTTGGGTGAAAGGCGTTCGTTCATTCGATCCTGAGAAAGCACTGGAGGCTTATCTGCACGAAGCAACTAACAAAGGTCCATTTGGCGGTTCCAACGGACGCGAAGGATGGGAAGATTATTTCACAAAAGGGTATGTGCCATATGGCGGCAAGGTACACGAAACCACCGCTAAGACGCTGGAGTATGCCTACAATGATTTTTGTGGTTATCAATTGGCAAAAGCAATCGGAAACGATTACTACGCCGAAATTTTCAAAAGACAAATGTTCAATTACCGACACGTATGGGATAGCGAGGTTGGTTTTATGCGCGGTCGTTTGGCCGACGGAAGTTGGAGACCAGACTTTGATCCGATTGAGTGGGGTGGCCCATTCACCGAAGGTAATTCATGGCAATATACATGGTCGGTATTTCACGATCTAGGTGCTTTAGGCAATATGATGGGCGGCGCCGAAAAGTTTGTTACCAAGCTAGATACGTTCTTTACGATGCACTCTGACTTTAAAGTTGGAAGCTATGGTTTTGAAATCCATGAGATGACCGAAATGGTATTGGCGAATATGGGGCAGTATGCCCATGGTAATCAACCTGTACAACACGTCGCTTATGCCTATAATTATGCTGGACAACCTTGGAAGACGCAAGAACGTGTACGCAAAATCATGTCTCAACTGTACAACGCTACGCCAAAAGGTTTCCCAGGCGATGAAGATCAAGGCGGTATGTCGTCTTGGTACGTGTTGAGTGCTTTAGGCTTGTATAGCGTATGTCCAGGTACTACCGAATACAATATTGGTAGCCCAGTATTTGAGAAAGCGACTATTCACTTAGAAAACGGAAAGAAATTCGTCATTGAAGCAGAAAACAATAGTGCATCTAATGTTTATATAGAATCGGCATCCATCAATGGTAAGTCGCTTGACAAAAACTATATCGATATCCAAGATATTCTGGAAGGCGGTACACTGAAATACAAAATGAGCAATCGTCCAAATACAAACCGCGGGCGTAATAAAGAAGCTAGTCCATTCACCATTCACGAAATGAAACCTTGATGTTATGAAATACACCTATTTTGCCTATTTCGCAACGTTTATATTGTTACTGTTCTTCAAAGATGTATATGCGTCGCCTAAATCACTTAAGTTATCTTCTATGCTACAATCCAAAATGATTGTACAGCAGAATAGACCCATGCGTGTCTGGGGAGAAGCTGAGAAAGGCGCCAAGGTTTCGGTGAAGGTAGATTGGCTGGCAACGCAGGTTGATGTGCAGGCAGATGATCAAGGAGCATTTATGGCGATACTGGATGTGCCAAGCGTTCAGCGTGATCCTTTTGCCGCACATTGGCTGCGTGTTGAATCTGGGGGAGAACATATTCTGTTGGATTCTTTACTCATTGGTGATGTGTGGTTGTGTTCTGGGCAGTCCAATATGCAATTCTCTTTACATGAAGATTTGGATGCAGCCCAAGGTATTGCCAAGGCAGATCGTCCTGAGATTCGCTTATTCAATGCATCGCTAAATTTTTCAGATAGCCTCTTGGATTCTCTTGGTGGCTCGTGGGAAATTTGTACACCCGAGATCGCCAAAAAGTTTAGTGCAGCAGGGTTTTATTTGGCAAGCCGCTTGTCTGACTCGCTACGTTATCCTATTGGTGTAATCTTTTCGGGAATCGGTGCTTCTGCCGCGCAAGCGTATGTGCCCAAATCGGAGTTAGCAAACAATCCAGTACTCGATAAACAGTATTTGGAACCTTACTTATCGAGTTCCCGATCTAAAGAAGTGATCGACGGTGGCTTTTCTTTTGAAAAAGTGACGCGTCCCTATTTATTATACAACGCGATGATACACCCGCTTCGCTATTTTGAGATCAAAGGAATTTGTTGGTATCAGGGCGAGAGCAATCACGAAGAACGGGAGAATTTTAGCCTATTGATGGAATCCTTAGTACGAGCATGGAGGACGTCTTTTAGGCAGGGTGAATTACCATTTTACTTCATTCAAATTGCTCCTTACGGACATGAAGGAAGGGATAAGACGAATCGCGTAGATGCATTTTTTAGAGAAGCACAAGAAAAGTTATGCGCTTTAAATAATGTAGAAATGGTGGTCAGCATGGATGTCGGTGATGCGAACGATCTGCATCCTAAACGGAAAAGATTATTGGGCGAGCGATTAGCGGATATTGCACTCAATCGTCTTTACGGCTATCGCAATCAAGCTTATCGCGGACCACAACCTAATTTTGTACAATTTGACAAAGGCAAGGCCATCGTCAATTACGATGTTTTAGGACTTAGTGCAGGACTCAAAACCAATGATGGCTCGGTACCAGCTTATTTTGAATTGGCTGGAGATGATCATGTCTTCCACAATGCTACTGCGAAGATTATCGGAAATAGTGTGGAAGTATCTTCCAAGATGGTCACTAAACCCATTGCTTTGCGGTACGCATTTACCAATGATGCCGTAACCAATTTGGAAAATCGGGCTGGATTTCCTGCTGTGCCTTTCCGTACAGATCAATGGAAAGAAGTTATCATAAAAGACAATTAAAAGAAAAATTTAACAATCGTGGTCATTAAATCTATTCCCATCATGGGAATAGATCTGCTAGCTGCAACAACTAAAAACATAAACTATTAAGATGAAAAAACATCTTGTATTGCTTACCATATTGATAGGTAATCTAATTGCCGTATCTGCACAATCTTTGGAATGGCTACTCACGGATGAAAACCCAGATATCGTTTGGGAAGTCAAACCGCAAGCTGATGAAAAAGCTTCGGGATTCGAAATATCAAAGCCGAATTATAAATTTAGTCAGGCGGTAGAGGCACCTGTGCCAGGTGTTGTATTTTCCGCTTATGTGGCGGCTGGTCTTGTGCCAGATCCGAATGTAGGAAACAATATTCATCAGGTAGACGAAGCGCTCTTTAATCGACCATTTTGGTATCGCACCACATTCAACACGCCAAAGAAATTGCAGTCAGGCGAGCGAGTATGGCTTCACTTCGATAATACGAATCGATATGCCGATTTCTATTTTAACGGGCGCAAGTTATCAGGCACGGATTCATCCACACGTGATGTTAGCGGACATATGATTCGTTCAAAATTTGACGTGACAGAATGGTTAAATCTCAATGGTTCAAATGCCATTGCGGTGTTGATAACTGATGCCGATCAGAAAAAGACAAGAAATGCCGAAGGTTCATTCGGTGTTGCCGCCAGCCCGACTTATCTGTCTGCAGCGAGTTGGGATTGGATGCCTTATGTACCTGGCCGTTTGGCTGGTATTACGGGCAAAGCTTATCTGCGAATCGTTCGCGATGTGCGGATGGAAGATCCGCACATTCGTTCGCAGCTCGAATCAAATGATATTGCCTATCTATCGGTATCTAGTAAGATTAGCAATGATGCGGATCAGGAGCAAGAGGTGAAGGTTTCGGGGACGATCCAACCAGGCAATATCCGCTTCACAAAATCGATCAAGGTTCCGGCAAATAATTCTTCCGTCATATATTTTGAGCGTAAGGATTTTGAAGAACTAATTGTGCATAAACCAAATCTTTGGTGGCCCAATGGTTACGGTGAGCCTAATTTATACACTTGTGAGTTGGTCTGCGAACAGGGTGGTCAAATATCGGATGAGAAAACGATCAAATTTGGCATTCGTGAATACAGCTATCAATTTGTGCCCAATGCGGCCGGATGGCCTGTAATGAATTTCTATATTAATGGACAGAAGATCTTTCTGAAAGGTGGAAATTGGGGTATGAGCGAATATCTGCTGCGCTGTTCGGATGAGGAATACGAGCAAAAAATACAGCTCCATAAGGATATGAATTATAACATGATTCGTTTATGGACAGGTTGTGTGACGGATGATGTATTCTATGATTATTGTGATCAGTATGGCATTATGGTGTGGGATGATTTCTGGCTGTACGTGGCTTACAATGATATTGTAGATTATGAAGATTTTAAAAGAAATGCACTAGATAAAATTCGTAGACTACGAAACCATCCCAGCATCGCACTTTGGTGTGGCGCCAATGAGACGCGTCCAAAACCCGAGTTAGATGCCTATTTGCGCACAATTGTCGCTTCCGAAGATCATAATGATCGCATGTATAAATCCAGTTCCAATCAAGACGGCCTTTCGGGTAGCGGTTGGTGGGGCAATCGATCGCCAAAAGATCATTTTGAAAACTCGGGTAGCAATCTAGCTTGGAATAAGCCGCCTTATCCTTACGGATCGGATCGAGGTTATGGTTTACGCACAGAAATTGGTACAGCGACCTTCCCGACTTTCGAAAGTGTTCGGGAATTTATTCCGAAGAAAAGCTGGTGGCCATTACCTACGGATGAGGAATTGAAGGATGACGATGACAACGTTTGGAATAAACACTACTTCGGGAAGGAAGCTTCTAACGCAAATCCTATCGCTTATAAGACGGCTGTAAATACGCAATACGGTACATCAGATAATCTAGAGGAGTTTTGTGCGAAGGCGCAATTCTTGAATATTGAGGTAATGAAAGGTATGTACGAGGCTTGGAACGACAAAATGTGGCATGATGCGAGTGGTCTTTTGATTTGGATGAGTCAATCTGCATATCCGTCATTTGTCTGGCAGACCTATGATTATTATCATGATGCTACAGGAGCATATTGGGGTGCAAAAATGGCTTGTGAACCTTTGCATATTCAGTGGAATTCATCTACTAACAGTGTCAAAGTCATCAATACGACTGCTAAATCTTTGGAAGGAGCATTGGCCAGTGTAAAAGTGTATGATCTCCATGGTCACATCATCGAAGCATACAGTCAAAATGCGTCCATCAATGTTTTGGCGAGTAACAATGTAGAAGCTTTTCAAATACCTTTTTCAACAGACGAGCATAATAGCGCTTTGCAATTTATCCGTCTGGAGCTTCATGCTGTTGATGGAAATCTGATCGCAGAAAACTTCTACTGGCGAAATGCTAATAATGATGATAATTACACTGACTTGCAAAATATTTCAGCCGTCTCGCTAGATGTGAAGTTGTTGGATAAAAAGCAGTCTGATGATCAACGGACATTCCAGATTCAAGTGCAGAATAAGAGCAACAAGCCTGCATTTGGAAACAGGTTGCGACTAGCGCACGCAAAAAGTAAAGCACGTATTTTGCCCATCATAGCATCTGATAATTATTTTACATTGATGCCCAATGAATCCCGCATAGTGACGATTCAGTTTGATGCAACTGCCTCAATGGATGCCGTCGATGTGTTAATTAAGCAGTATACACATCAGGAAGAGAAGAAGCTTACCATTCGATGATCTTAAAGCGGATAACTTATTTCAGGACGAGTCATTTAAGCAAGCGGAAGTAGGGCAGAGCCTCACATTTATGTCTTCATGCCTTGCAATGGCGCATTTAAGTATCCTCCGGGGATACTTCTGTCACCTTACGTCGATTTAAGAATCATTCTAGGTATACTTACAAATATACAGTCGTTCTTGGAAACAGATTAAGAATGCCACAAGCACTAATATTGTGGGGGAAATAAATAGCATCAACTTTGTAACTACTGTGGTAGGTTAATAATTGGTTTGGTAAAAACTCCTGAAGTTCCCAACTTCAGGCGTTTTTAGTCTATACACTTAGAACTTTATACGTTCGTTTTGTGAGACAAAATCACTTTTGAGCCTAAGTAATGACACATACTCTACGCTGTATCCATGCGTTAATATATGCAAGCTCAATCTAACTACAATTTACTGGTAAAAAGATCTGATGTCCAAATTGACATTATCCAAATTGTTTAATTCTTTTATTAGGTAGTAACGATGTAGAAATCCAGTAAGAACTACAATCCTTTTATCAGGGTATTGCTTGCTGATTTTGTATATATTATCAGCCATCGTTTTATTCCGAAGATCCCAAAATTTTGACATTAATAGGAATCCATCTCTGTAACTTATATTGGTTCCGTCTGGTTTTACAACATGTCTTTCAGCAAATTCCTTTCTGTTTATTATTATCTTGAACAGTTCATGGTATTGGTAGTGCTGTCTTTTCTCTGCTATGCTGTCCGTTCGAGTGTTATTAAAATTCTCTGGAGACAACGATGCAATACTTATCAAGTCTGAAGTTATACTTTGGAATGATTCATAAATGCTCGCTTCATCTGTTGTCAGCATGTGAGACTTAAACAAACTGTCTATCAATTGTACCGCGAGATTGTCAGTAGGCACCATTCCTTTTTCCTTACGATAGTGATTCCTTCCTTCGAAATCGAAAGGGAATCGTAAAGTTTGTGGTTTTTGTCTACATAGCGATTACTTGCTATAATCTCATTTCCCTTTAGATTTTCAGAAGATGTCTCATAAGCATTCATCCCCTCGCTATCAACTTCATGCAGGATGATGTCGGGTTTTATCTTATTGATAATTTCAAACAGAATCTGAGGATTATAATTAGGAACACTATCGTGTATATTCCCAATAATGTAGATTTCAGATTTCTTTTGGGCCAACCCTATGTTGAATACGAAGGAAAAAATTAATAGCGCTATAGATGTTTTAGCAGACATTTTGAGATTTGGTAGTTTGGTGGAAGTGATTGCACCTAGGTACTTCACATGACATAGTCATTGACTAAAGTAATAAAAATATGTTCATCCATCAACCTTTCCTTTACTATCGAATTTTGCTTCGTTTTGCGCGACAAATATCTAATACGCCATGTTATAATTTTCTAATTTATAGCTACAAATTGTTGGTGAGATTACGGTAAATTTAATGCCAATAACTATTAATGGTTTGTTAAAGAGAAAGCGTTCGATAGATTTATCCTATCGAATGCTTTTTTTGTAAATGTTATTAATAGCTTTCAAGCTATCGAACCACAGTATCTATACCTTCTTTTTCCCGGCTAAGCCCGTTAGCTACGCAGATAATTATAAGTTGTACTAAATTCCCATATTATCTACTAGATGTCAATTTTTTAAACCCATTTCGCACAATTTCTCTAAGCTCATCATTCAGAGCCTCTGGCTCCAAGATATCTGCAATGTCTATAAACCTCAGAAACCAACGTACAAATGCTGTAGGATGCGCCGCACATTTAAAATACATCCTTGCATGGTCAGATGTTATTTCCTCTTTATAAAAACCGTATGTGTCTCTCTCGAATGATAAAAAATGGGAAAATTCTTTATCGGATTCAATAACAATATCTACAGTAGGAACTTCGGCCAATGTAGACCGTAAAATCTGTATTGACTGGTGTTTACGGGTGAAGGGTATATCGGTAATTTTTACCCGCTTAATTCTATCCAATCTGAAGTTTCGATACGCTAAACGTGTGAGACAGAATGCTAATACATACCAAAAACCACGCTCGAAGAATATGCCTACTGGTTCCATTTCACGAGTTTGCTTCGCCATATTGCCAACTTTTAAATAATCAATCTGTAGAATACTTCGCTCTGAAACACTTTCCAGAATAGTATTGATGATAGTTGGTAAATATGAAGTAGCCTTGGTATCAGGCATGATATGTAGCTTATCTTCTAATTCGTCAAACGCTACTTTCTGCTGATATTGAAAAGAACTTTTCACCTTAACTAATAACGAATCAAACTGTTGCCGAATAAAATTTGTTTGATGTTGCTTCATCATCTTTTCGGCCACTAGAAGGCTAAGCATTTCCTCATCTGTAAATCTAGAGGCGTGTATTCTGTAGCCTTCTAAAATACCAAAGGAACCGTTATTGGATAATATCGGAATACCAGCAAGTTCCAAAGACTTAATGTCTCGGTATATGGTTCTTTTACTAGTTCCAAAAATTTGCTGTAGATCTTGTATAGATACAGACGCCCTGGATTGTAGTAAAAAATATAATCGCAAGATGCGATCAAAACGTTTGAG
Source organism: Sphingobacterium populi (assembly GCF_001586775.1). Lineage (GTDB taxonomy): Bacteria > Bacteroidota > Bacteroidia > Sphingobacteriales > Sphingobacteriaceae > Sphingobacterium > Sphingobacterium populi. The sequence goes on from NZ_LQXS01000002.1 coordinate 676,632, forward strand.
TGTATCCATAATTACCTTGTTTAGCTTCCTAATTTTGGCGGTAAGGTATTGATGCCTAGTGACCGCACGATTTCGGCTATTCGCTTTGCGCGTGTTTTAGAGGTCTTAGCTTTCTGAAGACGCAGCAATATTATTTTTTTTGCAGAGTTACTTAGACTATTGTAATAGGTATACATACATTTTTCGCTGTTGATAGCTGCTTCCAGATCAGATGGAATAACTAGTGCTTCTACATCATCCAGTGAATTCCACGATCCATTTTGTTTCGCTAGCTGTACAGCATCCAGACCAGCCTGAAACATCATTTTACAGTTTATTAAAATTCGTACTTTTTCTTTATTAATCTTAGACCAAGCACTATTGGCTTTACGTTTGCAAAAAAATTGCATATACCTTTCTTCGTCGATCGCCTTTCGTCGGCCATCGATCCAGCCAAAACACAAGGCTTCATCAACAGATTCCTGCCAAGTAAGGTTGTGCTTTTCAGATTCTTTTTTGTAAAAAACTACCCATACTGAGGAAGTGGAAAGATGGTTTTCTAATAACCATTCTCTCCACTCCGCACGGTTGGAAGGTGTATATCCAGTTCCGGGATCCATATCAGTGTATTATCGCATGTATACTAACACAAAGCTAATGATATAAATACCTAATAAGTGGTACGACCCTGTTATTACGCTATAGTGTAACGGATTAGGTATGTTTGGATTTATCGCAATATTGACGGTGTTGGCCACCAAATAACCAATACCGACAATGCTCGCAAATTCAATCGTGCTAAACAGCGAAGATATGTCTAAGACATTAATTAGGATAGCCGTCGTGAACGTGATAATAAATGTACAAATAGCCGGTCCAACAACAAAGATTGGTTTGGGCCTATCAGGGAGCTGCCCTACTTTGCCTAAAGCTTCCTCGTAGGATTTCTTGAAGATCGTGGTAAACCATAAAGCGCCTAATACGAAGTAAATGATAAACGCAAGGGCAATGCTTCCCCAGTTTAAAGTGTTTATATAATTGAACATCTAGTTTGTCTTATAAGGTCATTTCTGATTCAATAGGCAAATATTCATCATACCTGCCTATTGAATTTATTATTTTACAACAGTCGCTTCCAGTTCTATAGTCAATGTAGAAAATAGTGCTTTCACTTCTACCAGCGTCGTAGCCTGCTTTATTTCATACTTTTTAAGAAATTCGCTATAGATATCCATACTGGTTGAAAAGAGCTCATTAATAGATGTGGTGTATACATTCAACCGAACGATGTTTTTCATCTCATAACCTGCTTGCGTGATGAGGTGTTCCAAATTCGCAATGGTTTGCTTGAGCTGGGTCCGCATGTCTTCAGAGCTTGGCTGGCCCTGATGGTCTATAGCCACTTGTCCTGAACAGTATAGTGTTCCAGTTACGTTTTTTACTTCTACTGCCTGAGCCGAATTTGTGTACTCACCCCACTTCCAAGGATCAATAGTGATTTTTTCCATTTTCTTTGCTTTTAAGATTTAAAACAAAGGTCTTCAAAGCTGTGACAGCTGTCTGTCACAATGGAATGAAATAGTATTTAAACAGTTAATGGCTAAGAGTTCAGGTGTAAGTTTTGTAGCTCGTTCAAAGATAAGACCAGCAATAGTATTCAATCGATCAAATAATTACCTTCTGATATATAATTAGTTCTTAGTTCGTTTTGTGAGACAGACTATGGGACTTATGCTAACCTTTATCTACTTTATATCTGTAGGGGCGTTGTTTAAAATTCAGCCGTTAATGATGATATAAAAATTGGAATAGAATAGTTGGCATTAAAGAAGTTTGCTGAATTTTCGGATTGTAAGAAAAAATAAAAGTTGGTTTGCGGATAATATATTGGCCACTCGCCAACTTTTAAATATAAGTTTATATTTAATGATTTAGAAATTTAAAATTCTTCGTATTTCCATTGGTAATAAATTCTCTTAATTCTTCCATTAAAATAGAACTTCGTTGCAAAACATTCCAGCTGTTTAGGATATTGGTGCACCTAATTTCTGTAGATTTATCTCCGGCCCATGGTGCAGACTTATCACTGAAATAAAATTCTTGTTCGTCAATATGTATTACTTTAATATTCGGATCAACTTGCTGCACTTTGCCATTTACGTCTTTCATCCAGATTGGAATATAATCCCTATTAAATAGGATCTCAATACCTTGCTCACAATGCCATTTTCCATAAGGCAGCGTTAGCCGCATCGGGCAAAATTTTTTAGCTTTTGATTGCTTTCTCGCAACTGTTATTTCCTCTCTTTCTACTGTTGAAATGCCGCTGTCTCCATAACACCTTATGAGGTTGTTTATGGTGTCGTGAGAGAGTACAACAGCCGGCTTTCTGTTATAATTCTTAAGATAAATCAGCGTTCCTCGAGATATCTGGCCCTTTACTTCCATTAGTCCTTTAACTTGTCTGTTTAAAGGCCAATTTTCTATAGCCTTTATCGCTACATCTAATTTCTTGTTCAGAACCTGAATGGGAGCGCAGTTATGATAGGCCTCACGAATTAGTATCCGCACATCTTTAACTAATCTTTTCAATTGGCTTTTCTTTCGGTCGGTCGGCCAAGGGTCAGATGGATGGTTGGTATCTCCGTAGTAAATTTGAAAGAAAACTTCATCTGTCAATTCTTCTCTGCTAGTATATTCTAACTGTATCCAATTATCGAGTGTAAATTTAACAGTAGAAATGGCGCGTAATCCTTTTTTATTATACTCCATTGCGCTGTACAATTCTTTCAGCAATTCGCCCAATCGCTGATGAACTTTTATAGGCGCTTTTGCGTTCGGTCTTTTTGACCCAGATGGACTTCCCAACATACTATAAGGCAATGTTAAGGGATTTGGTAATATACCGACTCTCTCAGGTGTATTTTTTTTGGTTTAGGAAGTGTCGCAGAATTGTTTAATAAGTTTTTGTAATTGGAATAGCCAGATTCCATTGAAGATAAATCTAAGGCTAGGTGATAGGGTATTCCCTTCTCCTTTTTAATTCTCTTAGCGTTACGCTTAATGTGCCGCGCAATGCTAGCATTTGTTTTATGAGTCATCGTTCCTCCAAACTCCCAAAGAAAAACGTCACTTGTCTACCGCTCTCCGTAACGAGAAATTGGGTTACGAATCATTCTAATAGGGCGTTGCCGATACAGCTTTGCTAAGACAAGTGGCAAGCTTACGCTAAAAGCTCAAACCAAATATCACTAAAAAGTTTGGAAAATCAAATTTTTGGTTTGTGAAACAAATTATAATTCCCAGATATAGCATGTGAAGTACATACCTACCATTTTATATCGTAATTAATATGATCGTCTTGCAATTCGAGGTCATCAATATCGCACAAGTGTGTATTTTTATCTTTAATAAGTTGTTGCCTATAATAGTCATATTCCGGTGTTCCTGCTACTGCTATGCGTAACAATTCAGGTATCTTTCGAAATGAAGATTTACCAGGCTTTAACATAAAATATTCCGCATTTGCAGACCTCATGCACATGTAAAAATGTTCGCACTCGTCTGATAAATTACTTGATATGAATGGTATTAGATTAGTAGATCCTGAGGCATCGTATTCTCTCATTGCCCTTTCTAGCCAATACTCCAGTTTAAGTATTTGAGCTAGATCATATTTACTGCATACCGCAAATCGCATATTGTATCGGAGAGCATGTATGACGAAAATAAAATGTATCCATGAGCACTGAAAACCATAATGTGTAACCTGCTCGTACGAGTAATCCCCAGCTTCCCTTGTTAATCGGTTTTTTTGATATGCTTTTCTTAATTCATAAGAAAAACTGCTGATAATCTTGTCTCTGGAATCAAAGCCTTTTCTATCATAAAATTTATCATTACTAAAATACTGGGATATGGTGCCATATAAATCGTGTAGATCATCCTGTGTTCCCCATACTTCAACACCCAAACCTCTTTTAGTATGTATTAAATAAATCACAACACTTCAAGTTTATCTATTTGGTTTTATTACCAATTTATAAGTTACAAATAAAAAACATCTAAATTACTTCGTTTTGTGAGACAGACAAAATTCTTCTGGCGTGTATAGGAGGTCTAATTTATTAGATTTAATCTGCAGATACAGTAGCGTTATGAATAAATTATTTCTCAACGCCACTAATTCACTTTCATCTTTTGAAATAGATAGCAAAAAGGCTGAACATCAGAACTGTGATATTTACCATTTCGAAATCCAATTAACATTAAATGTTTTCAAAATAGTTGGTTAATAGGTCTCGTAAGTTATCAACAGATATAGAGTACGTAATAATTTTTCCTTCCTCATCAAATACAAAGATATCTCCTCCAGAATTTTGCATTTTGTACTTTCTCCAAATACGATGCTTATCATTCAATTCGACAAGGTTACTCCAAGGGTATCCGTCGCTATTCGCGGCGACGATCGCATCCCTTAATGAACGTTCTCTTGCCACGCCGACAACAGATAGTCCCTTTTCGCGAAAATCATTATACAGCGTAATTAGCTCAATACCTTTTTTTCTACAAGGTAGGCACCAAGAACCCCAGAAGTGAACAATAGTTATCTTCCCGTTTATGAATTGGGAAAGAAGATGCTCTCGTCCCGCGAAATCTACCGCTTCAAAATCTATAAACATTTCTCCTTTCGCTATTTCCTCATCAGCAATTAAGGACGTTTCCATATTTTTATACAAGTAATTATTAGATAAAACTATGTATTGCTTATCAAATAGTGATTTAAGCTTCGAAAAATCGATATTTATACCTGATCTATGCTTGCCATTCAGAAGATTAAAGAGGTTGGAAAGCTTGAGTAATCCTATTAAATCATTCCTACTCTGAACCTCCTCATACATGTGGGTTAAATAATAAGAATACATCTCCTCATAGGCTTGCTCCAAAGTGTCTAAATATGCTATCCTATTTAGTAAAAACCTTTCATTATCCGGAGAATCTGCCTCGGTACTCTTACGCAAACTATCTATTAATATTTCTGTTGCGCGTATTGAATCTTCCAATTTCCAAAATGGAAATTTTTCATCGACCACCTGGTTGTATCTGTCCAGTTCCTCATTAGAGGGCGTACCTTTAAGCTTATTTTTGCGATGGAAATTCATAGGGTACAGCTCCATCAACAAAACACCTGGTTCTGCGAGAAAGGAGATAGGCTTTGCAGCTCCATTCTCGAACTCGTCTGAGAACACTAATTCATACCATTCAATGTCTTGCGCTTCCATTTCAAAGGAGAAGGAACCATCAGCTATCTTAATAGTTTGTATCGGGAACCTTTCGTCTTCACCTGATCTGATAAGTATCAACTCGGTGCTATATGGCCTATCATATACCGTTCCGACAACCTGGCAAACATCAAGTGTGGGGTTTGTAAGACAATAACTTGGAAGGACAAAGATTATCATTGTCACAAAAAGTAGTGATAATACTTTTATTGAATCATTATTTGGCATAAAGTTAACAAACTGATGTACACAAATTGTTAGTCAGTCTAAACTACATAAATCTATTCATATTTACGCTGACAAGAGGGATATTGATATTATTCGTTTTTTGAGACAGATTTGAAAAGGACAGATGAACCAACCTATTTGACTATTGCACAAAAAAAAGCGCGCATATTTGACTGAGTCGATTTGCAAGTCTAAGTTTTGATTCAGATACTTACGATAGGAGATACTATTTTCATAAAAACGTTTGATATACTAATTTATGAAGCATAGAATTGTGAAACAACATTTTGAGACAGTACATTATATGGTATATCGACTATTGATGAATCTATTCTTTTTGTCGCAAAAAACGACCATTTTGTTAATAGAAAAATAACCTTCGAAACCGAGATCCTACTAGCAGGCTTAACATAGTAATAGGCCTTTACAATTTTTTAATTGTCCATAGACCTGAATCTTTATAAAAGTCTGTTTGTAAGGTGGGTTTGTCTTTTAAACAGCATGAATTAAAGTGTTGGAGCAGTTTTTGGGGACATATTGTTAATCACGTAATTGATTAATTCTGCTTTAAGATCTGTTGGATCTTAAAATTTGCTATCTATTACTGGATAGTATGAAATCTAATTCGATGAAGAAAGAAACACTGGATGCTGGTAAGTATGTTATTGTAAAAGGGGCACGTACCCATAATTTAAAAAACATAGATATAAGAATTCCAAGAAATGTAATGGTTGTATTTACGGGCGTATCAGGCTCTGGAAAATCTTCGCTAGCCTTCGGAACTTTATATGCAGAAGCGCAAAGACGGTATTTAGAGTCCATATCGCCTTATGCTAGAAGACTGATCAATCAAATGGCAGTACCGCAGGTGGAACAGATTGATGGATTGCCTCCAGCCATAGCGCTACAGCAAAATCGCGGCGGTGGAAACATTAGATCGTCTGTGGGAAGCTTAACTACCTTATCGAGTCTACTAAGGCTATTGTACTCCAGAGGCGGAGATTATCCCGAAGGACAGCAAATAATCTATGCCGATGGATTTTCATCTAACAATCCTGCTGGAGCTTGCCCTTACTGTCAAGGTATTGGTAGGATATTCGATGTATCTGAAAAGCTCATGGTTCCCGACGACTCACTTACTATACGAGAGAAGGCGATCGCCGCATGGCCAAATGGTTGGAATGGTAAAAATCAAAGAGAGATATTAACAAGCCTAGGCTATGATGTAGATGTACCGTGGAAAGAATTGCCCGAAGAAACTAGGCGATGGATTTTATATACAGATGATCAGCCCGAAGCTCCAGTGTATAGAAATATGGATCGCTTTCAGGTAAAAGAAGCTATCGCAAAGAATTTGAGGCCGAATTATGTTGGCACATTTACCAGCGTGAAAAGACATTTGCTGCACACATTGAAAAATTCACCAAGTGCAGCTATGAAAAAGAGGGCAGAAGCGTTCATGATGAACACGGAATGTCCTAAGTGTAATGGTAAAAAACTCAAAAGCGAGTCTTTATCGGTAACATTTGATGGTCTTGATATTGTAGAAATGTCTAGACTATCTATAAAAAAGTTAAATGCGATTTTTTTAAAATATACTAAGGTTGAAGATTCCAACCCCGCAAGTAGGAATGACGATACCGTGGTGAGGAGAATTGCAGAGGATGTCATATCCAGACTGGAGATCATTATAGATCTTGGGCTAGGGCATTTGACTTTAGAGCGAAGTACACCCACATTATCGGCAGGAGAGCTTCAGCGCATACGCTTAGCCACGCAGGTTAGATCCAATTTATTTGGAGTTACTTATGTACTCGATGAACCTTCTGCAGGACTACATCCATCCGATACGCAAGCTCTCTTACGAGCGTTGGATCGGTTGAAGTCGGCAGGCAATTCCGTGTTTGTTGTAGAGCATGAGGTGGATGTTATACGTCATGCGCAGTGGATTGTCGACGTTGGACCTTTAGCTGGTGAACAGGGCGGCAATATCGTTTATAGCGGATTACCAGATGGCATCAGAAATGTAGAAGCATCGGTAACCGGGAAGTATTTATATCGTGAATCAGCTTTAAAACAGGAAACTAGGGCACCAAGAGGTTGGATAAAATTATCTAACATCAAAAAAAATAACCTCACCGGTCTAAATGCTCAATTTCCATTAGGAGTGTTCGTTAGTGTGACCGGAGTTTCAGGGTCAGGCAAGAGCACCTTAGTAAGTCATGCACTGACCCAGTTGGTGTCGGATTTTCTTGGTACTTCTTCGATAAAGGATGATTCAGAGGCAGAGTCAGATGATTTATTGAACACCGAACCTACAGATAGTGCATCTGGACAATTAGAGGTCATCGATGGAAAGGTAAGCAGATTGATCATTGTAGATCAAAAACCGATTGGACGTACGCCAAGATCTAACTTAGCAACCTATACCGGTCTGTTCGATCATATACGATCTTTGTTCGCTAATACTGCGGTAGCAAAACAGAAAAAGTATCCGGCAGCTCAATTTTCATTTAACGTGCCAGGCGGCAGATGCGAGAATTGTAAAGGAGAGGGGTCAGTGATGGTCGAGATGCTATTTTTACCCAGTGTCTATTCTCCCTGCCCAGTATGTAATGGATTAAGATACAGACAGGAGATTTTGGATATCAAGTACAATCGCAAAAATATAGCCCAAGTGCTATCAATGACGGTAGATGAGGCCTTTAATTTTTTCTCGGATATATCAACATTGTCAAGCTCGCTGGATACCATAAGAAAAGTGGGGCTGGGATACCTGAGGCTGGGTCAACCAGCTACCGAACTTTCAGGAGGTGAAGCACAGCGGCTAAAACTCTCGACAGAATTGCAACGAGTAGGTAAACGAGATACTTTATATGTCTTAGACGAACCAACCACTGGGTTACATCCTGCAGACGTGGAGAAACTTCTGCTGCAACTGAATAAATTAGTAGATGCTGGAAATACTGTTATCTCTATCGAGCACGATATGGAAGTATTGGCTCAAAGTGACTGGATAATTGATATCGGTCCTGGCGCAGGTCCAGATGGTGGTAAAATAGTTGCAGAAGGAAAGCCTACTGAAATAATAGATGTGGAAGACAGTATAACTAGTTACTACATGAGGAAGAGTTTGGATATATCATAGCGTTTGACCTCATTTACTCCAACTATAGACTATATTGCTCAGCGATCATTTTGGATTGATGGAAGCTTTTAAATGATTGGTTATTTAAGAACCATAGGCATTTTTTTATAGATAGATTCTTGAGGTTATTTCACGGTTTAAAAACAAAAACCTTAATAACATTTAGTCAAAAGACTCATTATTTTGCAGAAATTAAAAACACAATACTATTTTTTAAAACCATGTTTCGCATCCATTGTTGTTCGAGTAATCTCATGGTACAAACACCAGCATTAGTTTGATTTTTTATGAGCATACAATTAGAGCCCATTGCATTACAAGACCTGAGTCAAGTCTCTGTACTTCAGCCGGATGGTTGGGAAGCCATATCTGACAATTTTATTCAGCATATCAACAACGATTATACACACCCTATTAAGGCTTCTTTCGATACGAAGATCGTAGGGTTGGGTAATTTAGTGATGTTGAGGGGGTCTGCCTGGATCACTCACGTGATCGTACAACCAGATTATCAGGGTGAGGGTATTGGCAGCAGAATCGTGGATGAGCTTATTAATATGGCCGAGCGAGCCAACATTCCATCTATTGCGCTCATGGCTTCCGAAATGGGTGAACCAATCTATAGAAAAGCAGGATTTCGTGCGGTGAGCGAGTACATAGAGTTTTCACAAGGTAAAACTCTGACTCCTGTGGACAAGTTAAACGACGACATTTTATCTTACTCGCCGGAATACAAAAACCAGATTTTAGATTTAGATCAACGAATTACTGGAGAAGATAGAGAGTATCTGCTATTGCCGTTCCTTGAACAGGCCATGGTCTACGTGAATAATGATATCGTAGAAGGTTATCACTTACCATTTCTTGGAGAGGGGCCAGTCTACGCGGTCAATGAAAAAGCTGGACACGCGCTTATGGAATTGCACTATGTTTTCAAAGAGAAAGTAGTGGTTCCCTCAGAGAGCACTTCGGCCATTGCCTACTTGGAGCAACAAGGATTTCAGCGCGTAGGAATAAATGGCAAGCGCATGGTGTGGGGACGGGATTTGGAATGGCATCCGGAAAATATCTACAGCCGAATTAACGGAGCGTTCGGCTAATCTTACCGTTCGATTAAACTTTGCCAAATCATTTCAAAACATTGGGGTCATATCCGAAACTGTTTCAAAAGAACACTTGAAGAGTATATTTATTAAAAGAAACTGTTTAGAATTTCAATAATTCATGGAGGGGTGACCGCGGTTTGTGAGCGATCATTGTCAAAATTGATATGCTATGTTTTTTTCGCGCTCCCAATTCTTTTTAATTGCCTAATGTGGATATTACATCTTTCCGCTAAAAGTTCTTAAGTCCAGCCATTACATTTACATATGTCCCGAATCCCTCCTCCTAATTGTTTTAAATATTGCAGATCCCGCTGGGATCATATTTCGAGTACAAAATCGATGTCTAATGATGATTGAAGAAACTTTTTAAAAAGAGACTCACCGAAAAGCTCACCTTGTTTTTTTGCTGCAAATGCTTTTGTACAAAAATAGGAATGAAAACTCCAAACCAATCATTTTTCTTAATATATTCTTCACGTAAATTCATCACAATAAGAAATATATTATATATTAGTACATGTTACTAACCAAATAACGACAAAGCATATTAAAAATTAGTAGGATTATAATACTTTAATTTTGTTGTGATAAAATTCAATTTTCTGCTACTAAAAAATAGAGTAAACGGCAAGAATAGATTTATAAACAGATGAATAATAATAGTATCGCTTAGTGAAAAGTAATATAAATTGCTTGGACTGTGTACAGTAATTCATAGCATTTAATTAAATATCCAGAATAACTAAGAATCTAACCACTTATTAGTGTAATATAAAAAAATGGGAAAAACGGTTTATATTCTCGGAGCAGGGTTTTCAATGGAGTTTGGCGCGCCTTCTCAAGCAAACCTTTTAAAAGCGATTTACGATCTCAAGAATCACTCAAATTATTCTAAACTAAAGAAAAGAAAAGTAAATATGTGGATCGAAGAACTCGATAAATTCATTGTAACTTCGCTAAAAGTTTCAGAAGAAGAAAAAATACATTATCCATTAGAAGACATTTACACCCCAATTGATAAATCAATTGTAGAGGGTTGCTCTTTTAAAGATTATGATATTTATAAGCTATTCACCCTCAGAAATACTCTCAACAACCTCGTAATGCTAGCCTTAAAAAATGAAATCGATAAGGCTGTTGGAAAAGAAGCACTTTTAGAAAAATTCTCACAGTTTATAATTAACCAATGTAAATCGCGGCTCCTAAATGAAAGTGAAGATAGAGTTAGCATAATTACTACAAACTGGGATATTATCCTAGATAACAGCTTGCATAGAACAATAAATAAAGACCCTATCCCCAAGGGACATAAGTTTTCGGGAGTACTAGATTATTGTTGCTACATAAGCTCTTTAGATGAAAGAGATCATAAAGTCAAGCCCGGTTTATATGCTATCGGTAAAGGGAGATATAATGTGAAATTGCTAAAATTGCATGGTTCTCTCAATTGGTCACAATGTCCAAAATGTTCGCGACTATACGTAAAGCTTTATCAGAGATTTAACGGGGCATATATTTTCAAAAAGTATTATTGTAGACATTGCGAAAAAAACTATAATCTAAATAAGTGTTACACAAATAAACTATTCACAAATTTAATCACTCCTACATTTCTTAAAAATTTAAATAATATTCAAAATAAGCTAGTTTGGCAGAATGCAGGGATCGAACTATCTGAAGCAGAAAAGATAGTATTCGTAGGTTATTCGCTACCCCAAGCAGATTTTGAGTTTAAACAATTAATGTCTAGAATGCTAAGAAAAGATGTTAATATTGAAGTTTATCTAACAGCACAAGATAATTACTTAAAGCTTAATGGTGCAATTGATTATGGAAAAGCTGGCTATCGTTATAGAAACTTTTTTAGCGGGAGAAATATAAAAATGTATTTCGGTGGGACTCTAGAATTTATAAATAATTTGAGTTTGTAGATTATACGATCGGTTAATAATGAAAAGATTTTTTTAAATTAAACCATTTGAATAGAAGTAACCATATGAGAATATATTCGAATGTTATGAAGTCTAGGTAGCATTACGTGTTTTTCAAACCAAATAGCAATATTAAGTTTAGTTTGTTAAAAACTATGAAAAAGAGCAAATTTTCAGAGCATCAGATTGTCAATATTCTTAAAGAATACGAATCCGGTAAAGCCACTAAAGATATCTGTCGGGAGCACGGCCTGTCAGCACCAACCATTTATCAATGGAAGCAGAAGTATGGAGGTATGGACGCGCAACACCTAAAAGAGCTAAAGGCACTGCAGGAAGAAAATTCACGACTGAGACGTATGTTTGCCGATTTAAGCCTTGATAACCGAATTCTAAAAGATAATATTGAAAAAAGCTTTAAAGCTTTGCGAACTTAAAGAGATGGTGGGGTCTGTAGTGACTAAGTAAGGGATCAGTATCCATAGAGCTTGTAAAATTGTCTGCATGAGCCGTAGTTTGTACTATTATAACCACGCGAAAGATGATGAGCAAGTGGTTGCTAAACTCATGGATCTAGCAGGCAACTATCCAACTAGAGGCAATGAAACCTATTATGGAAAAATTAGAGTTGAGGGTTTGGTGTGGAAAAGAAAACGGGTTCTAAAAGTCTACAGAGAGATCAATCTTAAGCTGCGTAGTAAGCGGAAAAGTCGAATTCCATCTAGAATTAATGATAAGCTAATAGTTCCGAAAAGAATTAAAAGGACTTGGTCAATCGATTTAATGAGTGATTCATTTTCTAACGGCCGCAGTTTTCGAGTACCAAATGTGATGGATGATTATAACAGAGAGTCTCTGATAAATGAAGCTTTCTATTCGCTTCCGAGTGTTAGGTTGGTTCAGAAATTGAAAGAATTAATCTTTTCTAGGCCTAAGCCTAGGCGTATCAGAACCGATAATGGGCGAGAGTTTCTGTCTAAGGTTTTTGTTAATTTTTGTAATGAGAATGACATTGAGCTACAATATATACAACTTGGTAAGCCCTCACAGAATGCTTATATTGAGAGACTAAACCGGACGTTTAGAGAGGATGTGTTGGACGCTTACTTGTTTGGATCACTGCCAGAAGTCAATGCTATTTCTTACGAATGGCAGATTGATTACAACAGTAATTACCCTCACAAATCATTAAATGGATTAAGTCCGTGGTTATATATGAAGGAATCTTTGAAAACGTAAAGAACGTTTTTATATTTATTCACTGTTTGAAAAAGGGTAAGGCTTCAGTATCAATGTATCTAGTAGAACCTTATTAATTTTGTTAGCAAATTATCTTAGGGCTATTTATTAATATTGTGCCATGAGAGATTCTAATATTTAAAACAAACAACTTATCTCTCAGTGCTAGATGGAAATTCAAGATCAAAAAGAATTTTAAATCGTTTAAGGATCATCAGTAAGGTGATGATGAATTCACAGATTAAAAATATTGAAAGAAAATGAGAAGCATAGAAATACGCGAAAGTTATACCATCTATGATTTTTGACTCAGGCAAAACTATATCAGAATCAAACTTAATGACCTGCGTTGACATGGTACTTAAAATCGCTCCCGCAGACAAAACTACACTGAAGATCACTTGAGAAAATACTTCCCTGATAAGGGCAACTTTCTTCTTCGCTTTATCTATGTGGGCCACCGGATCTGACGGCAACGCATGCAGTTGTTCATTCTCTTTCCTTCCAAGATCAAAAAGCAGAACAAGTAAGCTTAATAGTAGACCAATAAATATTGACAAGGAAGTAATGAGTATATTGATAATATCCTTATCAAAGCTTATGTTGAAAATGCCTATCAGAATACCGGAAAATAATCCAGGAATACCTAAAAAAAGAACAATGTCCGTAAATGGTATGACCTTCCTATGCTCGTTTACCAGAATATTGTTGTCATAGAACGAGTTTACATGCTCTGAAATTATCGGCCTGATATTGACTCTGTTAAAAACTGATCTTAAAAACCGTTTCATAGGGTTATGTTAGGAAGTATTTCTTGCCTCGTTATATTTTGTGACTGAGATTTTATACTATCATACACTGGATGCTTTGTCAGGATATCAATTTCAACATCATCGGTAATATCGTAATAGGTGCCGAGATCTGTAGGCTTTTTCATATTGAGCACTCGCTTTTTTCCACCCAGAAATACCTCCGCGCTTAAATCTTGATATTCAAAATTCTCTAATGGAAAGATTTCCATTAAGGTGGTATCTTTCTCTTTGAAGCTCTTGAGAGTATTTTTGAAAAAGGAAAAGCCATTTTTCTTAGCTTGTACAGATAGGCTGACTTCGAATTCCTCTCCTTTTTCCATATTGAGAAAAGAGTCTTCGTAGTCAGCAGGTAACCCATGGCGTTTAAATGTCAGCCTTTTCACAATACACTCATCTATTATCTTGTCATATAATGCTGGGACAGATAACTGAGTTATAAAACATCTTATATCTGGATTCTTTTGTTCCAAATATTTACGAAACGATTCTTCGAAAAGCTCTTTAAAACCGTACTGTTTGAAGCTCTGGGCAACGAAGAGTATGCCAGAAGAGTCTGATTCTGGCTGACATAGAGAGAAAAAAAATGAGTTGATGTATATTGATCGGTTTTAATAGTTGCGATCTGAGAAGCTTTTTTGCTCCTACCACTAGTTTGAAGTTCATCTATATATCGCTCTTCGCTACTTACGCCCCTTCGAAATAGGCCATTAAGAGTGTTATTGGTGTAGTCTGGATCAAGTTGATGGATATAAAGCATTCGCTCGTTGTTCCCGGAAACGTAAGGTGTATCAAAGAACGTAATCATTTCCTGCATCTTCTTTTCAAAGCTGATATTCCCCAACACATCATTCACTTTTAGTAATTCTTTGTCTGAGGTTCCTTTTTCCTTAAAGCGGATTACATAAATATTTAAGTTTACACTTGCTTTTTGTTCTAATTCGTTTTGCATTGGAGATTGGTTAGATTTTGACTAAAAATATTTTATTTTCTGAACATTTCCTAATTATAGGATCGAAGTAATAGCATAAAACTTAATTATCATTGACTCAAATCTTATCTTAAAGATGACCAAGGAACTTGTTGAAATGCTTGTTAGCCTAGACGATCCTATTGGTATCGGACTACAAAAGATGCTAATTAAAATATGAACTTATCATCATGAAAGCCTTGAAAACATCACGCCAGCGGGAAGTATTTCTTGAAAAAATCTGCTATAAACGGACGCAAATTTTAGTTTTTTATACAATTTCACAGTATTCTGACTTACAAAATGACAAAATGGGAAACTCAGGTTTTATGGGTATATTTGGCGTTGATATAAAGCTTGTTTATATTTAAGAATTGTTATAATTATCACTCAATAAAATATTATTATATGAACCAGGACTTGATGATCAGATTGTTCCGTTCCATAGATGGAGAACCAAAGGATGATATTGTCAAAGTCGCCCAGTTCATTATTGATGATGAACGTAAGAAGGGACATTCCAAATTAGCTGAACGTCTTAAAAATATACTCGATAAAAATATTAGTTCTCACCAGTCATTTAAAGGTGAACTTAAAAATATTCTAGGTAGCAACATAAGTATCCCTACTGACAAAAGAAATAATATTCCGCTAGCCACAGAGGTAGCTAGAGATCAACTTAGATATGAGATGGTGTTATCACCAGAAGTTGAGCAAAAGATCAAGCGAATAGAAAATGAATATGTAGCGCGTGAACGTTTGGCTCATTTTGGCTTAAAGCCTCGTAAACGAATCTTGTTGCACGGATCTCCGGGCTGTGGGAAAAGTATGAGTGCTGAGCGTATTGCGTGGAATATCGGTCTTCCTTTTCTTAAAGTAAAGTTTGAAGCGATTATCTCATCTTATCTCGGAGAATCGGCCGCAAATTTGAAGTCACTATTCGAAGCAATCAAAAACTATCCATGCGTGTTGCTATTAGATGAGTTTGACTTTATTGCTAAAGCTCGGGATAATAAACAGGATGTTGGGGAGATGCACCGTGTGGTAAATATTCTGTTGAATGTATTGGAAGATTACGACGCACCAGGAATAATAATTGCGACAACTAACTTAGAAGGATCAATAGATAGAGCGCTGTTTAGAAGATTTGATGACATCATTGAAATGCCGAAGCCGGGTAAATTGGAAATTGCCGATATATTGAAATCTACACTAGGATCCATTAATGTTTCTAAAGAAGTGAAATGGGAAAATCTAGCGGAAAAGATGCAAGGATTCTCCGCCGCGTTGATCGTTAAGATTGCTAATGATGCAGCAAAACTTGCTGTAATTAAAGGTAAAGATCTTATTGAACTCCGATATTTTGAGGAATCACTAAACGAAAATCAATTATACATAAAGTCTTAAGGAATGCCAGATTTCCCTCATCTACCCTTGATTCAGCAAATTACAGGTACACATAAACCTCCCAAAGGAGGAGGGAATAACGCTCTAAATCCAATAACAAGTGATAATCTTAGAGACCGCAATCAACACGGTACGCGCTTGAGAACTGTTGCCGAAAATATCAAAGATGAAAGGGAAAGAGCTATTCAAGCGCGTAGAAATGATGGTCTGCCGGATATTCCCGGAGAAGATGCGATTCCCATATTTTTACAGGTTGATACTAGCTTATTTAATATTGAATCGCTTAAGGGACTAGGTATTGAGATAATTTCGGAAGAAGAGGATGGATTTATTATTGGTGCAAGCGCTGACGGGTTTTCGTCACTCTTCTCAAAGATTGATAAATTTATAGCTGAGGACGGGAAGTTTAAGAATCAAGCCGCTCAATTATGGCAAATTGTTGATGGAGACCAATGGCGTCCAAAACAGATACTTTCTGAAGAATTGTTTGAAAAATGGCCGACAATCGTGGATGAAGACCGCTTTACAGTTGATGTATCTGTTGCGTGCTACTTAAGCAAGCCCGATCAGCCTGAGAAAGAAAAAAATGAAGATGATCAGCGGTATAATAAGAGATTGGATAATTGGCGGACTAAAGTACAGGAAGTAGATATTTTAAAATCCAATCTAGCTGATGAACGTGAACAGTCTATTAAACAATTTTTTCAGGTATATGACGCAGATATAGATCCTGAATATGTTGAGTTTGATGACAGCTTTTGTTTTAGGGTAACTTTATCAGGTCAAGCTCTAAGAGATTTTGTGGTCAACTATCCGTATGTGTTCGAGATCGTCGAGTTTACAGAGATTGCTCCTCCTATAATTATCGATGGAGAAGAGGTTGATCATGACCTAGAGATTTTAGCGCCAAGCGCGGATGCGCCTAAGATTTGTGTTATAGATAGTGGAATACAGGAGAATCATCGTTTGCTGGCACCTGCTATTATTACGGCGGAGTCTGTGAATTATGATCCGTTTGATAATACAACGGCAGATCTATTTGCCCCTGGAGGCCATGGGACAAGAATTGCAGGTGCAATTCTTTATGGTGATAACATTCCAATAAATGGACAGCACCAATTGCACTGCTTCATTCAGAACGCAAGGGTTTTAAATAGCGATAATAGAATGTCTTCTAAACTTTATGAACCAGCTTTGATGGAGAGTATTGTTGAAGATTTCGACTCGTGCAAAGTTTTCAATTTGTCAATCAATACCACTGCACCTTGTCGCGTGACACATATGTCGCCTTGGGCTGCAAGCATTGACCAATTGTCACATGAACAAAATGTGCTTTTTATTGTTTCCGCAGGCAATATATCGCCGTCAACAGGGAAGCGGAATAATCCAGGCATTGTAGAGCATATCGCGAATGGAAGAAATTATCCGCAATATCTTTTAGATCCAGCCTGTCGTGTGGCAAATCCAGCGCAAAGTAAATTTGCTATTACCGTGGGAGCAGTCTGCTTAGGAGACTTCGAAGATTTGGATAGAAAATCATTTGGACAGCGGGATGCGATTTCCGCTTTCTCCAGAACAGGTTTGGGGATGTGGGGAGGTATAAAACCTGAAGTGGTGGAATATGGCGGCGATTGGGTTAGGCAAAAGAATGGCATCCCAAATTTAACAATTGAAAGTTCGATTACCCCTTTGCTTATTAGGGCTGGCGGTACTGGAGTAGACAGGGCAGCTGTTGGAACCTCTTTCTCTACCCCTAAAGTGACACACATAGCTTCAAAACTACAAGCACAGTTTCCAGAAGAAAATGCCCTTTTATATAAAACCCTAATAATTCAGTCTGCAAGATTACCTGAGAATATGTATAGAAGGCCCACATTAAACATAATTAGGACACTCGGTTACGGAATTCCTAATGTAGAAAGGGCAACATCGAATTCTGAAAGAAGGGTGACCTTGATTGAAGGTTCTACAGTAAAAGCTAAACAAGCAAACCTATATACGATAAATATTCCTCAGGAACTGAGACGGCCAGGGGAGGATTTTGATATTTTGATCGAGGTCACACTTTGTTACACAGCTAAACCGCGTAGGACTCGGAAGAAAACCCAATCCTATCTCTCATCATGGTTGTCTTGGGAGTCTTCTAAATTTGGTGAGCTATTTGACGCTTTTAAAGCAAGGGTATTGAAAAATATTGAAAACCCCTTTGCAGATGATCAAGAAGATAATGAATCAGTCAAATGGTTTATTTGGTCTAGTCCGACTTGGGGAACTGTAAAGAATTTAAAAAGGCAAGACAGCGCTACACAAAAGGATTGGGTAATTGTTAAATCCAATGCTTTACCAGAGCAGCTTTCATTTGCGGTAATTGGACATAAAGGTTGGGAGAATGATCTATCTGAAGAAATTCCATTTTCCTTTGCAGTCAGCTTTGAAGCACTTGGAGGAGAACTAGAAATTTATGAAAAAATTCGTGCGAGCAACGAGATTCAAATCGAAGAACAGATAGAGGCTCGTATTTGATGTAAACCTATTTTAGGACTAGTCAGCAGAGCAAGCGGAAGTAGGGCAGAGCCTCACTTTTACAGCTTGATGCGTTGCAATCGCGCTTTGAAGTATCCTCCGGGGATACTTCTGTTGTATTAAGATGAATTGAGGATGATTTTAGGTATACTTACAAGTATACCGTCGTTTTATGTGACAAAAATAATAGATTCGCCGATGATCTATTTCCAACACCATATATTGTCTCAAAATGTTGTTTCACAAATCTATGTTTCATAAATAAGCATACCATACGTTTTTATGAAAATAGGATTTACCAGGGTCAGTACCTAAGGATCAGAATTTAAACATGCAGATCGATGTATTGAAAAATGTTGGTTGCGAAATCATTTTAGATGAGAAGATTTTAGGAAAATCAAAAGAACGCCCCGAGCTTTTAAAGTTCTTAGAAAAGTTAAGTGTTGTTTGATGCCTTAATTGGTTCTCCCTTAAAATTACTAATTTATTATAACACATTTATCCCCTTTTGGTACATTGATGATCATCTCATATTTGTCAGATAATTGATCCATTGGACGGTAAATCAAGTTTTTACTATATTCGTGGATTTGATCAGAAACACCAATCACACAATACTTTTCCCCGTATTTTTCATTCAAGAAAACTCCCAGTTTCTTTGGTCCTTTAAAAAATGGATCTTTTTCAAGATGAAAATTAGCTGCCCAAATTAAAACTCTTGATTTTCCATCGATGTAAGGAGTCAAGTTTTTATACATGATAGAATCCCTAGGAAACATCGGATTATCCCACAATGTAGTAAACTGTTCAAGTTCATTGAATAGTCTTTGGTTTGCATCATTACAAATTTCGTCCTTCAAATTTTCTATATTACTCTGTGCAATTTGTAAACGCTTAATCCATGGTTGGGAAGTTATAATCATAATATTACTATCGATAACAGAGCGCATTGAACTATCAAGTAAAGCTTTAGTTTGATCAATTTTTTCGATTTGGTGTTTTGAAGAATATACCTTTAGCTTCTCAAGCGGTAAGGAATAATTTTGAAAATCTATGCCCACCAATTTGATTGTTTTGTTATGCGAATGATTATAATCTTTAAGCCATTCCATAAATTCTACTATTTCCGAACAATTATATAGCCCTGCTTCTTGTAAAGCATATGGCTCATTAAGCGCAGTCAATGCTTGTGGTAGATCAATTGTAAGCTTTCCATAGATATAATCATTTAAAAGAGCTGTCGCGTTTAAAGACGCTTCAAGAGCTATAATATCAATTGATTTATTATTAATCAGATATTTAACAACTTCAACTTTTGTATTATAATATCCCTTGTAAAAATGCTCAGCTTCACCCAGCCCAATTATTGTGTGACTGTTTGTTTTATTAAGTATCTTATCATAATCCTTTTGAGATAATGTCTGAGCGGTACAGACTCCAAATAGAAAAGGCAGTATGAACGTTGAAAAAGTAATAGTTGTAATAAATTTCATGGATATGCTTAAATAGTTTCATTGTATGATGAGAAAAAGATGTATTTTCCATAAAGGTTTTTGACGAAATTGATGGAAGATTTAGGTACTTACATCATCATGTTTATAGAAGGGATGGACACCAGAAAAGTGTCTCACAAAACGAAGGAATGTGATTACTGAAGTGAAATATTAATAATAAATATGATCCAGCAATTACTGAGCTGAAAAATTAAAGTGCCTTGTTCCGAAAATTAGATGGACTGATTCCCGTATATTTTTTAAACACTCTAGAAAAGTGTTCTTGACTTTTATAACCCAATTCCCAAGCCAAACTGGCTATACTGTTCCTACCGCTCAAAAGATTATCCTTAGATATTTCAATCACTTTTGATTGAATGTATTGTTGAGCAGTGCAACCTGTATGACTCTTAATCAGTTCACCGAAGTATTTAGGTGATAAGTTTATTTGTGAAGCAAAATAACTGACCGTAGGCAGGCCTAACTGCATGCCTGAGCCAGTTTCATAATAATTATTTAGTATCTTTTCGAAGTTTGCCAAAATATCATTTTCTCTCTCCGCAGATCTATTTCCAACTTGTCTTTCATAATAAAAATTACAATAGTCTAGTATTAGAGCTATATATCCTCTAATCAAGTTTAATTTGTGGCCTTTGTATACACCGGAAAGCTCTTTAATCTGTCTAAAAAGAGAAAGTATTAACAATTGTTCATTTTTTGTTATGCTGACACTGTTATAAACGGAGTAGGCAAAATATTTATATTGGCGTATTTTTTTGCTAAATGAGACCCGTCTAAAATGGATGGATGGAAAAATAATGCTGTCCCTTTGATCTCCCCTTGTGGGATGTCAGTCAATTTCATGATTTGGCCGGGAGCTGTAAATGCTATAGAATCTTTGTCATACTGGTACACATTTGTACCATAAAGTAGTTTTCCGCATCGATCTATAATAAGATAAATTCCATAAAACCCTAAATTGATTTTTTTATCGGACAATGAGCAAAGATGTTCCCATTCCAAGACAGCGATGGAGCTTTCCCCATCCTCGCTCCCAAGGTTCTTCTTTAAAGTCTGAAGATTACTTATGATTTTGATATCACTCATAGCGAATAATTAATCCAGTGATTTTACCGTAAAAATGGCAAAATAAACCGTAATTGGTCATGGTAGATCCTTATCTGAACGTCATAATTTTGTTTAAGATTCAAAAAAAAGAAATGGAAAGAAAAATTGTATGCCACATGGTATCGAGTGTCGATGGGCGCCTCCATCCAGATCGTTATACCGAATTGTATAGTAACGCTGAGAAAGATTACTCTACACAGCTGTACCTGGAAGAAAACAAAAGGCTAGCGATGGACGCTTGGATAGTAGGTAGAGCATCTGTTGCAGGACTTGTGGAAATGGATGTCTCAACGAATGATAGACCTGAAGAACTTGACGCTTTCGAAGATTTTGCAGCCGAAAGAAAAGACAATAAAGCAGTTGTGGTATTTGATTCCAAAGGCTCATTAAAATTTATCGAAAATACAATAATGGGTGACCACATAATTGTTGTGCTGGGAAAAAAGGTTATGGCAAGCCACGTAGAATATCTTAGAAAAAAAGGTATATCGTACATATTTGCGGGAGATGATGGTTACGATATCGAGCTTGCTTTGGAGCACCTAGCCCAAAAATTCAATTTACACACATTTGCTCTTGTCTGTGGTGGAACTATCAATGGATCTTTCCTAAAAACCGGACTGATTGATGAACTGTACCTACAGGTTTATCCGGGAGTGGACGGTATGTCAGGAGTATCATCTATATTCGAATACAGAGGTGATAACGAGGGGGAAGAACCTGCAAGTGGTCAAAAACTGGAGCTCTTGGATATCGACAAGAAAGATCATGGGGTAGTTTATCTAAGATATAGATTTCACAAATAAAAACCAACCTATCTTTTAAGGGCTTTTTGGATAATTTGAAACAAAATTAGCAATAAGGCCACTGCTTAATATAAATGCCCCAATACATATATTCGGGCATTTTAACTTATGTAATATCCCCTAAAAACAGCTACACATATTAATGTAGATTTATAATTTAGATGTAGTGAAAAAGAGTAAATTAAGCGAGTTGTAAGTTTACCCAGAATCCCACAGAGCTAATTAGAAATGGTTACAACTTTTATCAGAGTGTTGTCTTACAAGACGAACAGATAAAATGGTACAACAGAAATTGTTTGACACAGAAGGATACAGGATCATTGCTTTAGCCATATTCGTCGAACAAGGGCATCGTACTGACCGTCACTTAGATAGGTCATATCCCCATTTTTCCAATAAACCGCCCTGCTTCGCTCATCACCTACTGAGACATATCCAGCAATAAAGATGTCGTTTCCAGAGAGAGCCATTGCCATTCCGAAGCTGCTTGCGTTTTCCGGACCAACTAGTGTCTGATTACCATTCTTCCAATAGGCTGCCTATAGATTGTTTCGAGAATTACTAATCCAACCAGCAATATAAATATCTGTACCGTTCACCTTAATGTCTTCACCTCTTGTATCATCCGGTGAATCCGTTAATAGCTTTGCAGATCCGACTAAACCTTTATAATACACTCTTGAATCACCAAACGAGTTGTATGCACCACACCACATCATATATACCCGATTGCCCGAACTAGTTATTGACTGGTTTCCTGATCCAACCTCGTTATTGGATAGATAAGATAATTCCCCGTTTTTCCAATATACATGTCTACTAGATAGATCAGATAAGATTCGACTATCTCCAATCACATATAGGTCTGTTCCCGCAACGGTAACATCATATGCACGTGCATTTGTAGTATTTGGATCACTTAATGATATCGGTTCACCATTTTTCCATAACGTTGCTATCCAATTATCATTATTAGGCAGCTTACGTTGTCCTACGACATATACATCAGCACCAACAACCGCTACACCGTTGGCCATAGAATCTTCACTTCCATCGCTTAGCGAATTTGGTAAGTTATTTTTCCAAAGCATAGCGGTGTACTTCCCACTTGTACTCATTTCATACCCTACGATGTAAAGATCATTGCCTGATATAAAGAGGCTATTTGCGTCCGAGGTAACTTGGGATTGCCAAGACGATATACATTACCGGCATGCCAATATGTTGCCACATAATCCTCCCTTCCTATGATATGCAATCTGCTATCAATATTCGAATCATGGCTATTATCTGAATCCTTCTTGCAGGACAAACAAAATAAAAGTCCGATGCAAAATAATAGATAGGGGATATGGTGTTTCATACAGACAATTTCGAAGACACGAGCAATTTTAAAACCAAATTATTGATGGTACAAAAAGGTTTATTTGAAGTAGTACAAATGTCTCAAAAAACGAACAATTGATTATTCCCAAACTACGCAATGATCAGGTGAGCAAGAACCGTGAGAGACTGAGTCTGCCGATTTAAAATAGATGCTCCATTGCAAAGTGCCCAGAGAGACACTTTTTATAAAACTACGAAACAGATTATACAGACTATCATTTTGATGAAGAAAATGCATGTTAAATAGCGCTTTCAGTCTAAAAATCATTCGGTCTTTTGATTAGATAACAAATGCTTTAAGCTTACACATTTTTCCGTTAGAGAATTCCCAAACGTCACAGTACGCATATTCCTGAGACTGTCCTTGGGAATTCTTCAGCTGTATCTTCCCAATTGCTATTACAAACTCATCCTGTGAAATCATATTCTCCACATCGAAAATAGGAGGTTCAATATAGTTTTCGTTCATATATGTTCTAACAGACTCCTTACCGTGTAAAGTCTGATCTCCAACAAAATTCCACGAAGTATCATCAGTGCAGTGAGATAGAAATTGTTCATAATTACCAATTGCTAATGCCTTATTAGCATCCCTTAAAACTGCTTCATTTTTTGAAATCATACTAATATATATTTTATTATTTTCAAGAACTCGGAGAACTATAACTTTCTATTTATAAACGCATCTTGCACAGAAAAATTACTTGACATTTAAGTATTCTTCTAATATGGACAGCTTGCCTCGGGGGGTCGATAATTTCTCTGTGTTTTAACGATAGAGGTTGATATTACTACCTATAAATTATTTTAAACTGTCTCAAAAAACGAATGATTGAATAATTATAGAAGTGGATTAAAATGGTCACATTATTCGTTTCGCATATTTTTGCTATGCGCGAATATGTATCTTTGCAGACTATATCGTTGTGTGTATGAGTGTGAATTTTGATGGCCTATTGCACGTCATTTCTGACATGCCACTTGCTGTGGCAATTTATGATAGTGAAGACCTGAATATCGCAATAGCGAATGAACGAATGCTGAAGATCTGGAGTCGGACAGATAATTTGGCTGGAAGGCGTCTTGGTGATATTTTTCTGGAATATGTTGAGCAGGGTTTTGAGGGATTGCTACGTGAAGTGTGGAGAACAGGTGAAACATACACCGGTGAAGAGATCCTCGCATACATTAATATAGATGGTATCCCTATCCCCCGGTATTTCGACTTTGAGTATAAAGCTCTAAAAGATTCCAGTGACAATATCTATGCGCTATTGCACACGGCTACAGACGTCACTGATCGAAGACTCGCACAGGAGCAGGCTGCCCAGCTTCAGCGCAGCCAGGAGGCCCTAAAGGAAGAACTCCAAACAATCAATGAACAGCTCACTGCTTTAAATGAAGAATACCTCTCGACGAATGAACAGCTGGAAGAGTATAATCAGGTAATACGGGATATTAATACAAACTATCTGAGCACAATACGAGTCTCAGTACTTCCAACAAAGGGTTTCTGACCACCAACCAAAGTCTAAATCGAGATATCGATAACCTGAAATCCATTAATGACTCCATACTTGGGATCAATAATAGGTTGATCGATAGTGAACGGGGGTTCGAGAACCTTATTTCCCAAGCTCCGGTAGCCATATTGTTGACCAAAGGCGAAGATTACATTGTAAGTAAGATCAATTCCACTATGCTGGCTATCCTGCAGAAAGATGAAACTATCATTGGGAAGCCCTTGTTTGAGCTAATCCCCGAACTTAAAGGCCAGCCAGTGGCAAAGATGCTTATCGAAACATACGAGTATGGAGTATCGCATGTGGAGACCTCTCATCCTGTGACATTGGTACGTGATGGCGAAGCTCAGGAATGCTTCTTCAACTATAACTTTACGCCGTATCTTGAAAACGGCAAGGTAATAGGAGTTATCGATGTGGCTGTCGAGGTTACCGATCAGGTATTGGCTATTCGAGATCATGAAAATACGATCGCTGAGAAAGTCGTGCTAGAGGAAACTCTCAGAAATAGTGAAAAGAGATTACAGGGTATACTGGAGACAATGGCTGAAGGTGTGGGAATCGTGGATAGTATGGGGCAGATGGTTTATGCCAATCCTATGGCCCAGCAGATACTTGGTCTTACATTGAGCGACATTGAGGATCGTACATACAACGATCCACGTTGGCAGAACCTTCGTTTGGACGGCACGCCACTTCCGCATGAAGAGCATCCCATGACCATTATGATGACTACCGGGAAAAATGTATTTGACAGGGAAATTGGCGTTCAACCTCCAGAAGGAGATCGTCAGTACATATCCATCAATGCAGCACCTATCTTCGATGAAAACGGTAATTTGACGGGCGGCATTGGAACATTCATGAACGTCACTTCAAGACGTCTGATTTCCCAGGGAAAAGATGACTTTATCAGCATTGCCAGCCATGAAATTAAAAACCCGGTGACTTCCCTAAAGGCATCGC
This sequence comes from Sphingobacterium populi, assembly GCF_001586775.1. Lineage (GTDB taxonomy): Bacteria > Bacteroidota > Bacteroidia > Sphingobacteriales > Sphingobacteriaceae > Sphingobacterium > Sphingobacterium populi. The sequence goes on from NZ_LQXS01000002.1 coordinate 702,556, forward strand.
TTCAATTACTCGAAAGGGCACATAGCCGACTTCCGGAGGAATCGCGGACAAAACTCATTTCGCAGTCTCTTCGAAGCCTTGAAAATCTCTCGCGCCTTATACATGATCTGCTGGACGCAAGCCGGATGGAACAAGGTCAGCTGAGAATGCAGAAGTCTGCAGTTTCTATTGATGAGATTTTCGATGACTGCTGTTCTCACATCGCGCGTAGTTCCAGACAAAGGTTAATTTTCGAGGGAGAAAAACACCTAATTGTGAATGCTGATGGCCAGCAAATAGGCCAAGTGTTAAGCAATTTAATTTCCAACGCCATAAAATATGCACCGGATTCCGCAGAAATCATTGTGAACGTGAGCCAAATAAAAGGTGACCAAATCAAAATCTGCGTTAAAGATTCCGGCCCAGGTATACCCCCGGAAAAATTAAATCACCTGTTTGACCGCTACTATCGTACTAATTACGAAGGACAAAAATATACCGGCTTGGGGCTGGGATTGTATATCAGTGCAGAAATAGTAAAAAATCACGATGGTGAAATTGGTGTCGAGAGCGAAGTGGATAAGGGGAGCACGTTTTGGTTCACGCTACCCTCTTGATAACTACCTGAGCGAGAAAAAATGTTGATATTCCCACAAGAAAATGACAAAACTAAACCTTATCAATTTTCGTTAAGTCGAAGGGAAAGAGTTATGAGAAAGATATTTCTATTGGAAGATGATCAGGGGATTAGGGAAGTGCTGGAAATTCTTTTGTCATCAGAAGATTATATTGTGCATTCGTTTTCAAGTATTAAAGATTTCAGAAAAAGGGACAGATCGGTTCTTGCAGATCTATACCTCTTTGATGTAATGTTACCAGATGGCTCTGGAATCGACCTATGCAAGGAAATTAAAGAGGAGGAAAATAACAGGAATGTTCCTTTTATGATCATGAGTGCTCATGCAAGCCTTGGAGATTTAAAAGGAATCTGTGAACCAGCGGATTTTATTAGTAAACCATTTGATATTATTCACCTACTTGAGCGAGTAAAGTCTGTTATTGCGCAACAATAACATAGAACCCCAAGCTATGAAGATAGATTAATTTATCTACCAGACCACCCTTATACAATTTTTAATTCGGAATTCCGCAGACGACACCTTCCAACACAATCCTGCTTAATGTTGTCTCACAAAACGAAAGTTCTTCGGTAATAAAACAGCAAAATACTATGAAGAATCGTGCAACTTATTATTAAAGTTCACAGAAAGACTGACGAATCTATTCTTTGTGTTGCATAAAACGACAGTATTTACGTACATTCGTCAAATGTAAATAATCTAAAAAAATCAATAATATTAGAAATGATTTAAAAAAGGGAACTTCCCGAAAGAAGCTCCCAAACAATCACAATATTACTATTTAATTACCAGCCAGGGTTCTGGACTAGATTTTCGTTTTTAAGGACCTCATTATTTGGAATTGGAAATAGATAATCTCTTTCTTCTCTAAATATTCTCGTCTCTATTACTGTTTTCTGAAAGAATGCGTCTCCATCTGCTTGAAGATTTAAACCGTAAATAGGTCCATTATCAGTAGTTGCAGCAATTTTCCATCTACGCGTATCAAAGTACCGAACACTTTCAAATGCCAACTCTACTCGACGCTCTTTTCTTATAGCTTCGCGCATCGCTCCTTGAGAACTTGGCATAGGAATATTTGCAGAGCCATAAATCGGCACCCCTGCTCTAGTTCGTATCAGGTTGATATAACGTAATATATCTGCGTTACCAGGATCAGACTCATTTAATGCTTCCGCGTAATCTAAATACACATTAGCCAACCGTAACATAAGAGCTCCTCGTGAGTTACCATTAGCCGCCACATTTTTACGTACTGTATAGCCTGTCGGTGTTACGTCAGATGTACTTTGGACTCGACCCGAGTTACCATTAAAATTGAAATTAGAAATTATCGGCGTGGAACTATTTGCTTGATTTAACCAGTAACTACCACTGTAGGTAATGCCTACATAAAAACGCGGTTCTCGGTTTGCATACATAGCGAACGTCGTGCGATTAGCCACGTCAAACGGTGCACGAAAGCTTACAAACCCAGAAGATACATATTCTGATGCAGGATTGTCAATAGACAAACCGTTCTGCATAAAATAAGCATCTACAATAGATTGTGTGGCGCCGTGTGCACCTCCACCTTGTGCAGCAGAGGGAAAACCAACGTGCTTTGGAGTACGGTCATATTGCATATTATTGTCACTATTAGCACGGGCAAAAATCCATTCTTTATTCCAATCCACTGTCATCACATTTCTACAAGCCAAATAAGCTGCTTGGAAAGGGTCAGCATTACTGACAGTATACAAATCATAATAGCTAGGTACAAATTCATCTAAGAACTCTTTTGCAGCCGTTGCTGCCAAAGCCCACTTCCCTTGATCGACAGATTGACTAAACAGTGCTGTACCATCTCTGTTACTTACACCTGCATAATCTGGATTCCCGTTAAATAAAGGACTTGCTTGTAGCATTAATGCTTGCGCTTTATAGGCTTTCACGACTCCTTTCGTAATACGGCCAAACTCATCGTTGGCTGGTAAATAAGGTAGATCGTTATAGGCTAGATCTAATTCGGTGACGATGTAAGCAATACAGTCATCAAATGGCGTACGGCTCAACTTCAGATCCTCAATAGGCGCATTAAGATCTAGTACATCTTCTCCTATGATAGGAACAGCACCATAGATACGTACCAGAAAGAAATAGTACAAAGCACGCAAGGCGCGAGCCTCTGCTTTGTAGGTAGTTTTCATGAGATCCGTTACCTCCGCTGCATTCGCCCCATCGATATTGCTCATAAAATAGGATGCATTGCGAATTCCGCGATAATAGTTTGTCCAGAATCCGTTCACCTGACTGTCCGTGTTTGCCCACACGCTGCGATTCATATTATTCGCATAGTTAAAATCCCAGGTATATTCAGAATCGTCCGATGCAGCATTCCACGGGCCGGAATTGTTTGTCCCGACGAATCGTTGTTGGTGTTCGTTAGGCAAGGTATTATAAATATTGGCCAAAAAACGATCTGTATTCAGCTTTGATTGAAAAATTTTATCTATCGTAATTACATCATCGGGCACCTGATCTAAATAATCATTACAACTGCTTGCACAGAGGAGGATGGTTATAAGAATGCAAAGATTAATTATTTTTTTCATGTCTTTTAAATTTTAAAAACTAGTATTAAAATGATGCTTGAAGACCTAGTGTGAATGTCCGGATATTTGGATATCGTGATCCATTCGAAGTATTTAATTCCGGATCCCATAGTTTGAATTTACTCCAAGTAAGCAAATTATATCCCTGCAAATAAATTCTAGCATTCCGTAACAATAACCGCTCTGCGGTAGATTTAGGAAGGTTATATCCTAAATCCACTGTTTTAAGACGAAGGAAATCGATATCTTTAATCCACCAGCTTGATGCTACCGCATTATTTCTGTTGGCTGTATTTCCATATGCTAATCGTGGATAAAAAGGATTTTCGAGTGGATTTTCTTCCGTCCAACGATCCTCCGCGATAGCGAAAAGATTGCTACGCTCTGCACCAGTACTATTATTAAAAGGGATGATACCATCTCCCGAAATCAGTCTTTCGGCTCCCGAAATACCTTGGAAGAATGCTCCGATATAGAATTGTTTATAGGTAACATTGAATCCAAATCCATAGATATGGTTAGGCACATCGCCATTTCCTATTCTTGTAATATCATTCGCGTCAATAATACCATCGCCATTAAGGTCTTTATAACGAATATCTCCCACACGTTGCGCACCAAGCGCAGACTGGTTAGCATGCTGATCGATCTCTGCCTGTGATTGGAAAAGACCATCAGCTACATAACCAAAATTTGATAAATAATTTACGCCGCGGCGCTCCATATATGGAAATGGCTGGATAGGCATGTCATTTTCAATTACCTTATCACGATTAAATGTATAAGTAGCCCGCATATCTAGGAATACATTACCTATCGGGAACGGAGAAAGTTCTAAAGTACCATCAATACCTTTATTTTCTATAATACCCAGATTACCCCAAGGTGCGCTGTTTAATCCAACGAAGTTAGGCAACGATTCTCGTTGCAAAAACACGCCACTTCTACGCTCTTTAAATAGGTCTACTATTAGCGACAGTTTATTATTTAACGTATTGATCTCAATACCTAAGTTTTGTTTATGTGCTTCAGCCCAACGTACATTTGTACCATAATCAGTAATAGCGCCGCCGGCGTATCCAACATTATTTGTTCCGTTACCAAATGTGTATCCACCACCATCTACGTTGGTATTCACTAATGTAAGGTATCCAAATCGTCTTCCACCGTTTCCGCCATCACCCACGATACCATTTGAGTAGCGTAGTTTTAAGAAGTTAATTGTTTCTGCTAATGGCGCGAAGAATTTTTCATTAGATACTACCCAGCCTAAACCAAACGACGGAAAGAATCCGTATTTAAATCCAGGTGCAAAATTTTCAGAACCGTTATAGCCAAAGTTTCCTTCGAAAAAGTATTTATCTTGAAAACCATAAGTCAAACGACCGACAATACCTTGATTACGATAAGGCAAGGATGAAGTCACTGAATTGGCGAAAGCACGAACTTCTTCACGTTGATTGTAAAGAAGCAATGCTGTGATGCTGTGATCATCAGCAATGGTCGTATTATAATTAAATGATGCTTCCGTATAGAATTGTCTATTCGAATCATTTGCTCGTCCATACCCTAAGTCGTCAGAACCTTGAGAGATAATATTTAAAATTGGATTACCTTCTGCATCGTATGGAAATAATCTATTGATTAAATAGGTACTCCTGGTACGTGTTCTATCAATTCGATGTGTATTCCAAATATCAAATGAGAATAATGCGTTAAAGGTTAAGCCTGGTACCAAAGCACCTAGATCCTGAATAAGTCGTGCGTTAGACATGATCTGATTGCGGAACGTATTTTGTGTTCCAGTCTGAGTAACCTGACCATAAGGATTTGGCTGTGCGCCAGCTGAACTTACTCCTGGCACAAAGCCGCCTGGATACATTACTGGATACAAGACAGGGTTTGTTTGCATTACATTAGCAAAAGCATCTTGCGGATTGACACCAGGATAGTTTAAGTTAGAGATATAGCCTTGTATACCCAGCTCAAACTTGGTGGTTTTGGTAAAGTTCATCCCCACATTGGACGTGAAGTTGTACCGTTTAAAGCGTGTAGAAGCATTGTAACTCTGTAACGCGTCGGTGTTTAACAGCGATGTTTCATCGTAGTATGCACCAGAAACATAATAATTCGCAAAATCCGAACCACCGCGAGCACTGAAATTGGCTCTTCTATTGTCTGATACATTGTTAAATAATGCATCCATCCAGTTTACGTTTGGATACAGATACGGATCGGTTCCTAATATAGTATTATTGATATAATTATTGGAATACTCTGGTGTCATTCCGGAAGCGCGCTGCGCTTCATTACGCAGTAACATGTAAGTTACACCATCTGTAAGTTCAGGTCTTTGAGTAAAGCTCGTAATTCCTTGATTATAATTGAACATCAAAGTCGGTTTACCGCTTGTACCTTTTTTCGTAGTAATTAATATCACACCATTTGCCCCAGCTACACCATATACGGAAGTCGCAGCAGCATCTTTTAGAATGGAAAAAGAAGCTATATCCTCTGGATCAAAGCTATTAATATCCCTCCCCTGAACACCATCAACCACTACTAAAGGCCCCGCATTGTTACCTGATCTGTTAAATGTAGATATACCACGAATCCACAAGTCGGCACCATCTGCTCCTGGCAAACCAGTACGCTGAACACCTACTAAACCAGCTATTCGCCCTGCCAATGTTGCACTTAAATTAGCTACAGGTTGCTTTAAGTTGTCTACATTTACACTTGATTGTGCCCCTACAACACTAATTTTTTTCTGAGCTCCAAATCCGACAACAACGACTTCATTTATACTTTGATCGTCGGCTTCCAATGTAATATTTAGGTTGGTGATATTACCTATACGAGTCATAAAAGTCTTATATCCAACGAAGGTAAAAACTAAAGAATCACCACGTAATGCTCTGATTGTAAAATCACCTAAATTAGCTGTCACTTGTGTTTCACCAGTAGTACGGTTCTGAATAGTTACACCACTAAGAGCGACCTCAAGTTCATCTCGAACAATACCGGATACAGTTGATTGCAAGTTTTCTTGCCCAAAGGCGTTGCTAGCCAATAGAATAGCAAAGAAACATGCAATCATGAATAGTAAATTTCTATTATTCATAATTGTTTTTTATTGATTAAAAAATGGTTGTTAGTCTGTATTTCTGTTTGGATCGTAGATTAAACGCCATTCTGCCATCTGGAATAAGCCAGTTCCCCCACGAATAGCGGTAATGTTTAATCGGTAGTAACGGTACTGTGTCGTATTTTCGACATCAAAACGGACTTTTTCAAATCGCGAAGTAAACATAAAATCTTCCTTCTTGTCTAGTACTGTCCAATTTTCTAGATCGTTAGATCCTACCAGCTCCCAGTTCTTGGGGTCTCGATCCTGTGCATCATTCGCCGAAGCAACGATGTAAGCGGAAACAGCAATTGTTCCAGGAAAACTTAATTGTAAGTAAAGATTATCCCGATAAGGATTAATCAAGAATTTGGAATTGTAGTCGTTGTCTACGAGTTTAAGAGACCCTTCGTTTCCTCCTGCGCCGCCGCTATTTTCAAAATTTACTGAAATAGTGCCGGACGAGGTAATGTCCATCTCTGGCTCTTCTTGTTCTGGAAGTAGTTCATAATGGCGAACTTCCTCCTTTTCGCAACTACTGACTCCTGTTAACACGCACCCAGCTAAGAGCGCATAGATTACCATGGTTCTGTTCTTCATAAAAGGTGTTATTAGTATAGATTAGCTATAACGATTTAGTTATAACCAAATATAATAAGCTAAAAGTTACAGGCATGTTAATGCATTGTTAATGACACAAATACACATAAAAAATTACGGTATGTGGAAGATTAGTGCTAATTTAAAAGGTAAAAAATGGGTTACGGAAGTATGTTGAGATAAAATAGACCAGATTGGAAGAGAAATCAGCAATCATTATCCCAACTGAGAGACAAAAACGTATTATTTCAGCTGTGGCCTTTTGTGGAGCGGAACATCCTATATTAATTGATACTCGTGAGCAGTACAATGAAAATTTTGAAATTCTAGGTGTTTCCTTAGATGCGAATGATCAAGTTTGGCATCAAGCTGTTTTAGAAGATCAACTTACTTGGATAAACACTTGTGTAAAAGGAGATGTCGACAAACTCGCTATAAACTTTATCCATTCGAATTTTCTGTTAGACCCAACTGGTCGTATACAGACAATGAACATAACTGCCAGAGAACTAAAAGTACGTTTGGACACAGAGTTAAACAGGGAAGTGGATGATAAAAATTGATGAGGTAATTACTTCGCAAGCTATAGAATCCGATCTCTAGTAATTGGAAAAGAAATGCTTTATAAGTAATTATTCTATTTTTAAAACAGATAATGCTCTATAATTTTATTATATTCATTAAAATTATTGCCAACCAAATGCTACGTATGAAAAAATTGATTCTCATGTTCCTGCTCCTTCCGTGTTTTTGGACCTACTCACAGCAAAAATATGTGGAAATTCCTTATATCTATACCCTTAGAGATACGACATCTAACAGTAAACCAGGAGAATCAATCAATTACCTTAAGGTTAGAGAATATGTAGGCAGTGCTGCGGGTGAATATCCTTTTGAGCTTTATCTGATGGCTTTTTCAGAAAATACAGGATTCGGTGAAGAAAAGCGGATGGTGAGCTCGGATCACTTGGAAAAGGCTCAAAATTTCCTGAATCGCACCTCTGATGTGGCGCGCCTAATTAACGTTAAGCAACCAATTCGCTACGATATAAAAGATGGTTTGCTACAAGTTGACTCTGCTGGCTATATGCACTATGTTGAGCAACAATTAGATAATTGGCAGGTCAAGGACAATTTTCGAAATAATATTGCCGTTAACGCTTATGAATTTTTGAATCATATACTCAAGAGACTTCACTTTTCCGAATTTGCGGTATTAGATGACACAAAATTTCAGCACGGGAAGCTCTCCACTTCAGGTACCGAATACACTATTATTGATCAAAAACGGCAACATCAATTGGTGAGTTTTGTGAAGAAAGATGATGTCACCGATACTCACGGCCTAGTTCGTTTCAAAAAGAAGCAAAACCGTGCAGCATCTTTTATTGTACGCTCGCACATTACGCAGCACATGCCTGATGGAGAACTGTACGAAGGTGTTTTTTCTGAGCGGCTAGAAGAAAATAAAGTACTTAAAGAAAAATCTAATTTGCAGCCATCATACGCAGACATGCTGGTCCACGGAAGTTATTGGAGCACTGCGCTGTTGGTGGATGACAAGCCAGACAGCGCAAAAGTATATGCTTTTATCGAAAAATTTGACGAATCGTATGGACAGGATAAGAATTATGTGTTAGCTAAGCTTAATAATATCTGGCAAATGCGTGATTATGAATCTTATCACGCGGCACTAAACCTCGTTTCTGATGTCACACACTTAGTAGGCACAAGCCATTTGACCAATATCACTAACGTAGAAAATTTCTCGTGGGAAATGTTTCAAACAGTTTTGCCTTTGATGCAAGATGAATCCTTGTATGGATACATTCAGCATACTTTTTCTCAAAGCATCATGAGAAAAGATAGCTTGAGCCTCAGTTGGCTGGATCGATCCGAAGGTCTATTTACGGAGAGAGAAAACACGGCACTATACCCATTGATCGTATGGAGAAAGAGCATGGATATGCAGCGTGCGGATCAACTGATTGCACTGAGAGATACATTTATGCAATTAGATAATAATTATTGGAATCAAGGAAACGCTGGTCGATATGCATTGCTGATACAGAAAGCTATTGATGAAACTGATAGCCATGGCATAGCTCAAATTATCGATAGATTGCAAGAATTGACGGAAGATAAAAATAACCCGAAGCGGTATATTCAAAAGGCTCATTTGGCGTACGCCAATTATTTGGCCTATGAAATGGCCAAAGAGAGAAAGGACGACGAGGCGATTGAATATCTCCACCGTGCAGCGACTAATTCGCCAAAAACAAAAGACGAAAATGCATATGACAGTTTCTACGATCGTCATTTTCTGCAATCAAAAGACAATTATACTGCAGAATACGTGACAGCTTTACAGCAGGCCGGACGGGATGATGTGGCTCTCCAACAATATGTCGATGAGTTCTTACATAATCCTGCCAGCACATTCGAAGGTCTTCAAGCTCATTATATTAAAACGTATCCACAGGAATCGTTTAGCAAATATTTCCATGCAGAGCTCCTGCCGAAATTGCCAGATGCCCCCACTTTCCTATTAAAAGCGCTAGACGATCAGGATTATTCTTCAGATCAACTAAAAGGCCGCTGGACTGTGCTCGACTTTTGGGGAACATGGTGTGGTCCTTGTGTTGCAGAGATGCCTAAGCTCAATGACTTTCACCTGAAGGATAAGCAAAACAAAGCCGTGTTATTAACCATCGCCTGTTACGATACGAAAGATAAAGTCGAAAAGTTTTTGGCAACCAACAACTATCAGATTCCGGTACTGATGTCTAATTCTATTGTCCAAAAGGATTTCAATGTAAATAGCTACCCTAGTAAATTTTTAATATCACCCGAGGGCAAATTGATTTCTACTGCTTTTCAGTTTGATTGGGAAAGTTTGCTCGACAAGTTGGTCGATTTATAGGTAAGGGGATTTGCCTTACGGCAAAACTCTTGATGAAATATTCCTGACGGTCTATAACGGAAAAGATTCATAAGCCGATCTTCTAATCTGGGTGCTTGTCAAAACGGACAAATTATCTATCATGCAATAATCAAAAGTAATTCAAATTATGAACAGAATTCTATTTAGTCTATTGGTATTAATAACTTTGACAAATACATCAATATCAAAAGCACAAACCTCGAATATCGATAGTAATGATTTTTTCGATACAGCTGTTAACAATCATAATCAAATCTTTCCATATTCTGGCATTCCGTCGGCTATCGAAATGGTATTGAAGGATCGGAATGCTGTAGATCAAGACTTTTATGAGCTGCAAAATGACTGGCAAAACAAAAAAGATGGTTCATTCCGCGACTTCGACCAGAAAAAGTTGTACGGAATCACATTTATACAAAAGTTTACTGAACCTCGGGATGCAAACTTTCCCATTGACAGTCTTTTTCAAACTATAGAAGAGGAATTGAAGTTTGGGAGGAAAGTAATTATATCTCTACAAGGAAATATGGGATGGTCCATATTTGTTGTTTGCAAGCAAACTGCAGACGGTGAATTTACCTCCTATAGTAAAGATGGAAGCCATACATTGATTATTAGAAATACAAAAGAAATTGTTGAAAGATCAAATGGTACAGAAATAATGACCTATCGCCTTTCTACTGATTTGTGATAACATGTTTAGAGATACAATATTTTTAAAGTTTTTTTTATTATGATTTTACAACGATATGAACTATGGCATGCATCATAGTCATTAGTCCAAGGTATAAATCATTTAAAGATCCTAGCCCAACGATTCTTAAACTGTTATATAGATTTTTGATCTACTTCACAATATTGTGTCTCACAAAACGAAGGTTTAATATTACGGCATATTGAGCTATCCTTATATGGTAAATGGCCATTAAAAACGTGTTTTCGTTATAATCCTGAGCGATTCGATTTTGTATTATATTTCCGTAATGTTAGTAGGAAGGTTTTGAGTGGATAGTTTCTACATTAGTGCTACATTCAAAGTTGGCAGGACGAATAAGCACTAGCTTGTTATCCGTGAGCCTATAGGCTTGTCTATTCGCATATCCAAATATATATAGATCTGGAAATCTATACATCTACATACATGAGCATTTCGATATATGTATGTCCAGTGATACAAATATCACTAGGATTGCCTGTGCGTTACCATATTTTGGTGTCATTTAAATAGGTTTCATCCTATCAAATGGCTGTTTACGCCAGGCAAACAGCCTTTTATGTCATGTTATCCTATCAAATGATTTTTTTGCGAAATGAACTTCTTAATTTTGGTATATGCCAATTAGATATTTTAAATGCAGAACACCTTTCGAAATAAACGTTCATCCCTATGAGCTTGGCAACATATTGGGAATGAAAAAAGGGTATGATGATAATCACTTTTTATTGAAACTGTATAGCATCGAGCACTCTGATTTCAAGAGTTATTATAGTTTTCATCTGGAATACTTTTTAAAGCAAAATCCTTCCAAAGGGGAGAAGATTTTCTTTTCGCATGTCTGGTCTATTGTCAATGCTCGAATTGGCTACTTTGAAACCAAAGATCCCTTTTCGGCCAAGCATCCCCGTTATGTCTCCAATATCCATCAACTAAAAGAGTTTAGAGACTTCCTTTCTAATTACGATCATGATAATATGCTTCCACAGGCAGAATTGATCAAGAAAAAAGATGCGATCATAGCTGAGCTTCATAAGAAGCTTGAGCAGAAAGATAGACGCTTGAAAAAACTAGAAGAGTACGAGGTATCGCTTAAGATTATGATTCAGGATGATCACTTGCCAACACTTATAGACCTGATTCACCAAATCAAAGAATTAACATTACCTAGGTCTGGCAGAAAACTTTTGAAATCAGATTATGATAGCCCCTACTATAAACTTATTTCAAAATACTTCTCGCACCAAGGTAAAGATATTCCTATTAATACAGCGCGAAACTATTTTGTCCAAAAGGCGGTAGAAGATGCTACTAAAGGCTCTAAAATACCAGAAGATAAAAAGTTGTTTTCCATTATTCCAAGAATGGTTTAGGATTGATTTAATCTATATTCGTTTGGTGACCAAGGGTTTTGGATGGTCATCCGCTAATGGATCGTATATGCGAGTTTTGCTATCAATGCATAGGAGAATCCTATTGCAATTGAACGCTTAACTATTCAATTCATTATGCAAGTAAACATCTTGACTAAAGAAGATCTAAACCAATTCAAAACAGAACTAATTCAAGAGATTAAACAACTACTTTCGAGTAGTGACAACTCCGTTTCAAACAAATCACACTGGCTACGCAGTGCTGAAGTTAGAAAGCTTATGAGTATCTCACCAGGGACACTCCAAAACCTCCGAATTAATGGCGTTTTACCATACCGCAAAGTTGGCGGAATTATGTTCTATGCCATAGAAGATATTCAGAAAATGATGGAAGGAGGCAAATTATGACCAAAGTCAGTCTTCAAATCAAAATGGCAGAGTACGGCAAATGGCTCGGAAGGATAGGCTCAGATAGTCGGATAATGTCCACTCATGTAAGTTTATTTGCTGCACTTTTTGTCTGCTGGCAGCATGGAGGTTTTAAAAGCCCCTTTGCTGTCACTCGTAGAAAGCTCATGGCACACAGCCGAATTGCATCCATCGCAACCTATCACAAATGCATCCGTGAACTGGATGAATTTGGGTACATCCAATACAAGCCAACTTACCATCCTAAGCTGGGCAGTCTAGTGTATTGGCCGCCAGAATAAGCGGAGCAAATACACCAGTAAATTAGTGTAGAAAATCCCAACCAGAACATCACACCTAAAGCTTCTTTTAAAAACGATCTGGTAATGCAAACCGCACAGGTATTAGCCAAGCGCTTAGCAAGCTAAACTTATCCGATTTACAGGAAGCAAGTTTGTGTTACACAAAAACTCCCTTGAGCCATCAGCACAGGGACACTTTCTTTTTGCTACCGAAGGTCGCATGAAGTAGCAAAGGGCAATAGAAAATTTAATATATATATCTAGATATCTAGAAATCAGGATGTGAATATATCTGGCTATATAGATATGCTGGATAGTTCTTCAGCATACTTCTATTCAACTTATAATAAGTGTATTTGCCAAACATACAAAAAAGTGAGTTGCGAACTTTTTATTTCCCCTTAATTATTTGCGAGATCAGATCTTGCAAATAATTAAGGCAAGTTCGTTTTTGTATGGCAGGTTTGACGCAGGAAATCTGTACGTACAAAGACACAACTTGCAAGTACATTATCAAAAATATAGGGTTATGCCTGAAGCTGTTTTAAAAGTGTTTTTGAAGAATATATTTGTCGAAGTGAGCTGCTTAGAATTTTAATAATTCATGAAGGGGTAGTCGCAGTTTGTCGGCGATCATTTTCAAAATTGATATGGTAGAATTTGTTTCAGCTCTCTCAATTCTTCCTAATTGCCTAATGTCGATATTACATATCTCCGCTAAGCGCTCCTGAGTCCAGCCATTACTTTCACGGATGTCCTTAATACGTTCTCCTAATTGTTCTAAATATTGCTGATCCCTATACTGCTTCGCGGCCATTTCAGCTAATCTCTATAAATAATGAAAAAAATGTTAGGACACATTTGTCCTTTTTATTTTTTTCTTGTATGTTTGAATATAACTGATAATCATCTAGATGTACATAAGTGGCATCTGGTAAATAATATGTAAGAGTCTCGTAGATCGAAGTTGACACCCAAGGTTCGAGACGGCAAGGTTTAACCATTACCCTGCGTTTGCTATATTTGTAAAAGTAGCAGGGGATGGTCTTGCTGTGAAACCTTTGTCCTTGGGTGTCAATCAAGATCACAAAGTGTGGAGCGGATCATCCTTCTGCTTATATAATAAGCCCCCACCTTACAAGACTCGCATTTGTTATCGCGAGTATGAAGAAATCCCTATATAAGAACATTATTCGGTCACCTAGTTAAATCATAAGGTTTGCTAATCAATATTAATAAAATATTGAACTAATATATATCTGATTATAGCAATCAGTCGAAGATTTAATTTATCATCTCAATACCTTAAAAAATTATGACGTTTTTCAACGCCTTGGCCGCGCTTTGGTCTAAATCAAAATACATTTATAGAGCTTTTGCATGGCTAGCTATACCAGTAATTCTAAGTTCATACGTGTTTGTTAATAGTGCTTTTGCCCAGTCTCGCCAGAATGGTGAGGCTGGCGTAAAGGTGCAGCAGTCCATGGGGCTTATTATAGGAGAGAGAGTACCTCAAGATTTTTGGACACGTGAGCATCTGTTCTACAATGAAGGTGATACTGTGCGAGGCACGCTAGAAAGGTTCAAGGGTAAGCTACTGGTGCTGGACTTCTGGGCTACTTGGTGTGGCGCTTGTCGGAAGAATTTTTCCAATCTCGAATCCCTGCAAAAGGATTACCCGGATGATCTTGCTTTTGTCCTGGTAAATCCTGCCAAATACAAGGATAGCTACGCTAAGGTTAACGATTGTTATAATAATATGCTCTCCCAGACTGGCGGCACCACACTTGCATCGATCATCTTAGATGAGCAGCTTGTCGCTCAGTTTCCCCACTACCTGATTCCTCATTATGTGTGGATCTCCAAAAATGGATTTATAAAAGCTTTCACTGGTTCGGGCTGGACTCTGCGCGAAGCCATAGAGTTCCAAATTAGCCAAGAAGGTCTTTAAGCAAAACCGATGATGAAATATATAGTATATCTAACAATTTTACTTGGCGGTTTGTGCTATGGCGCGCAAGCTCAGCAGCTGCGCGGCCGGATCATCTCTTCCTCCGATCGCCAGCCTATTAGCGGGGCAATCATAACCCAGCAGGGTGTCAGTAACTCGGCAGTATCGGATCTACGAGGCCGCTTTGTACTCGGCGTGCATCCTTCAGCTCAGCGGCGCTTTACCATCCAGCACCAATCTTACACAAGTTTTACGACAACCATTATTTCTGATCAGACCGATACGCTTACTATTGTGCTTGATGAGCGCCAGCGCGCAGTGGATTCGGTAACAATAGTCTCCACTGGCTACCAGCAGCTGCCACGCGAACGGGCTACGGGATCGTTTTCAACTATTGATCGGCAATTATTCAATCAGCAGATAGGACCTGATATCATATCCCGTCTGCCGGCCATCGCAAATAGTGTTACCACCGATAATAGCTTAGCTATCCCGCAGCTCATGGTGCGAGGTCTCAGTACCATCCAAGGTCCACGAAGCCCACTCATTGTAATTGACAACTTCCCTTATGAAGGAGATATTAATAATATCAATCCCAATATCGTAGAAAACATTACGATACTTAAAGATGCTGCGGCATCCAGCATTTGGGGTGCTAGAGCTGCCAATGGGGTGATTGTCATCACCACTAAAAAAGGATCATTCGACCGGCCAATCACCCTTGAATTTAATAGCCATGTAACGATCACAGATAAGCCAGATCTGAGCTACATTCGGCAGATGTCTAGTGCAGATTATATTGATATGGAAGTCGAGCTATTTGATAGAGGGTTTTACAATAGCAGAATCAGCTCACCATCGCGCTTAGTGCTTTCCCCTGTGGTAGATATGCTGGAAAGAGTACGCAATGGATCAATGGATGCCGGGCAAGCTCAAGCAGAGATCCAGCGGCTAAGGGGAGTGGATTCGCGCGATCACTTTGACCGCTACATGTATGACAAAGGTGTTAACCAGCAGTACTATCTAGGAGCGCAGGGCGGCTCGCAGAAATTCTCGTGGTCATCGGCGGCAGGGTATGATCGGAACTTTGATCAACTGGGGGCAAGGTTTCACCGTATCAACCTACGCTTTGAAAATACCTATCAACCTACGGATGCACTCTCGCTGCGTACCAGTATATATTATACCGAGTCTGGCGATCGATCGGGCAGATTAGGCTATGGTGATATTGCCATGAATGCATCCAGCAGCGTACCTTATATGGAACTGGCTGATGAGCAGGGTAGGGCAAAGCCTGTATTTACCAATCTGAATAATACCTATATCAACTCTATAGGACAGGGACTACTCCAAGACTGGAACTATTATCCCCTAGAGGACTGGAAGCATGATGTTTCACGCTCGCGCTCCTCGAGCATGCTAGCTACTGCGGGGCTCGAATACAAAATAGTGGAGGGTCTACGCGCTTCGGTAAATTATCAATACGAGCGGCAGCATGATGGGACAAACCGCCTAGCTGACCGGGATAGCTACTCAGCGCGGGACTATGTGAACCGTTTTACCCAGATTTCCGGTGGCGCGGCCAGTTATGCTGTTCCGCGCGGAGGTATCATGGATCTTGGCTCGGGCATGCTGCGCTCCAACAGTATTCGCGGACAACTTTCTTTTGATCGGACTTTTGCCCAGGATCACCATATTACTGCTATTGGCGGTAGTGAGATCCGCCTGAACGTGCGTGAATCCGACCAGCATCGCCTGTACGGCTATGATCAGGATAACATGAGTTTAGGGGTAGTGGATTACTCGCGGAGCCATCCACAGTTTATCTCAGGCAATAGTTTTATTCTAAACAACCAGTTTATCTCATCCACCGATACGCGTTTTGTATCGCAGTTTGGTAATGTAGCCTATACCTACAGGAATAGATACACACTTTCAGCCAGCGCGCGCCGGGATGCCAGTAACCTGTTTGGACTGGCTACCAATGATCAGTGGAATCCTTTCTGGTCGGTGGGGATGGCATGGAAAGTATCTCAGGAGAAATTCTTTTCGACCGACCTATTGAGCTACGTGAACTTGCGAGCAACCTATGGCTTCAGCGGCAATATAGATCCGGCCATGGTAGCGGTGAATACAATCAGTTACTTGCCGACAAATTCCGTATTCACCGGTAGACCTGCTGCCCGCATAAGTAACTACTTCAACCCATCGCTGCGCTGGGAAACCTCGCGCATGCTGAACATTGCTTTAGACGTTCGCAGCAGGAACAATCGAATCAGTGCCAGCGTAGAATATTTCAGAAAGCATGGCGTAGACCTTTTTGGCTCTGCGCCCACAGACTATACCACCGGTATTCCGCCCTCCACGCTTCGTAATGTGGCAAGCATGTCAGGGGACGGACTAGATATAGAGTTAAAAACAGATAATATACAATCGGGCACTTTTGGGTGGTCGAGCATTTTAAACTACAGCTTCTTTAAAGACCAGATAGGAGAGTATCTAGTAAATCGTACGCTGGCCAGCCAGTTTGTTAATCCCACATCAGTGCCAATTTCAGGTATCCCGGGACGTCCGGTCTATTCCGTGTTTGCTTACCCATGGGGTGGTCTTGATCCTGGCAGTGGTGATCCGCAGGGTATTCTGGATGGGGAGCTCAGTACGGATTACCGAAACCTAATCGGTGCAGGCACTACGCTGGAAGAATTGGAGTTTTTTGGATCATCGATCCCGACCCATTTTGGATCTTTTATTAACTCGTTTGGTTATAAAGGATTTAGCTTGCAGGTAGGGATTTCCTACAAGCTGGGCTATTTTATGCGCAGAGGATCGATCCATTACACCAACTTACTCAGCAGCTGGCGTGGACACAGTGACTATGGTGATCGATGGCAGCAGCCGGGCGATGAGCTGATCACTGATGTGCCTTCCAATACGTATGTGGCGAACTCGCAGCGCGATAATTTCTACGCCGGATCTAGCGTGCTGGTGGAAAAAGCGGATCACATCCGCTTACAGTATATCAATCTTGGCTATGCCTTACCCCTCAGGATACATGGGCAGACTCAGCGCATTCAAATTTATGTCAATGCGAATAATCTGGGACTACTTTGGCGCGCAAATAAACAGGGCATTGATCCAGATTTTAATAATAACACAGGCACCAGACTGGTGCGACCTGCAGGATATACGATAGGCCTCGGACAAACTTTTAAAATGATCTTTTATGAAAAAGTATAGGGATATACATAATATCGTGGCTAAGACCAACAAGACCATCAGCTCCCCACAATTGGAGCTAAATAGCAGGAATGCTACTTCTCCTATATCAAGTATACTTATACTGCTAAGCATACTGATAATAGCCACTACTATTACGGGATGTAGTGATTTTCTTTCCCAGAAAGCTGACGGCCGTTTAGCGGTGCCTACCAAGGTGGTAGACTTTCAGGCGATGCTGGATAACTTCGGTACGGTGAACAATAATTTTGTTTCGGCTGGCGAGGTAAGTGCCGATGACTTTTATTTGCGGGATGCAGATCTTCGGGGCTTATCGTATGAAAGTGATCGCAGGCTGTATACCTGGCAAGCAGACTTTGTGGCTAGACCACAAAGCACGGCAGGGGATGAGTGGTATAATTGCTATACCGCTGTCAATATTTGCAATCTCGTTTTAAAAGGGTTAGACGATAATAACTTGTCTGGAGTAGAGGTCGATATGGTACGAGCACATGCTTTATTCATGCGAGCAGTGAGGTTCTTGGATGCTGTGCAGACTTGGTGCGTAGCTTATACGCCAGCAACCGCGGACAGGGATTTGGGTATTGTGCTGAAAGTAAACCCAGACCCTGATGAGCGCTCCGTCCGAGCTAGCTTGGCCGCGAGCTATGCGCAGATCATCACGGACTTGGAGTCTGCTTATGCCTTGCTGCCTGAGCGGCAACCCGGAAAAACCGCACCTACGCGTCTAGTTGCTGCCGCTATGTTAGCAAGAGTCTATCTTTATATGGGAGATTACGCGCAGGCGGATCGTTACCTGCAAACGATAAAAAACTCTGAGCTTCCTTTGCTAGATTTTAATGCGCTAAATCCAGCTACGCTATACCCAATTCCTACGGTGACTGATAGTAGTATAGAGCTGCTGTTTTGGAGTAATGCGATGCTGGCAGCGCCGCTGAATGGGAATATTGCCCGTATAGCCCCTGAGCTTATCGCACAGTATGAGCCCGGTGATCTGCGCAAGCAAATCTACTTTCGCCAGCATGCGGACGGCACCTATTTCTTTCGAGGAAGTCATGTTGGACAGATGACACTTACTCCCGGAATGAGTAGTAGTGAAGTGCTACTGATGAAAGCTGAATGCTATGCCCATCTAAACAATCTACCTGCGGCGCAGCAGGAATTGAATCACTTACTAGTTACTCGCTACGAATCTGGAAAGTTTCAACCATATAGTTTTTCTAGCAGCGCAGATGCCTTAGAAATCATTCGCAGGGAGCGTAGAAAAGAGCTCGTAATGCGCGGACTTCGCTGGGCGGATATTAAGCGTTACAATCGCGATGGTGCAGGACTCGTCTTGGAGCGCAATGCAGAAGGGGAGTTATTCAGGCTTCAACCTAGGGATCCGCGGTACGCGATTGCAATCCCAGAGGAAGTTATTGCCCTTTCGGGTATTCAGCAAAATCCAAGATAATAGTAAACCCAAAATGCAGATGCACTATGTTATTTCTCGATAAGCAAAACGTGATCGACTTCTACTTAGGCTCGGGACAGATCTCAGAAAAGTTAGAAAGCTCCAAGAGAGAATTGTTAAGGCAGGTGCTGTACTTAGCTTTGGACGTGCCTGATCAGGATTTCCTACTCCATGTAAGCAGGCTTATTGCTCAATGTAATGTTGAACTTAAGAGGCATGGGGACTTTTCGACGTTGCTAGCTACAGTAGGAGCGCAGGTGATAGCACCTAAAATGAACGTATAGCAGTTAATACCAACTGCAAGGGTTGCTACAAGTGTTTTTATAAAGTCGACATGTTGACGCAGCTTATCTGTACCGTTATTAGTGAATAGGTCTTGGGTCGTAGACGTTATAAATATCACCCTAAAGAGCAGGCAAATTAATTGGTAACAAAGCAACAGGCCGAAGCATATACGCTTCGGCCTGTAAAATTAAAAACATGAATCAGTCTTTACGGACGTTTAGATGATGGGTTTATATCAAGTACCGCTTCGTTATCCATTCCACTAAGGTAAGTCGCCAGTTCGTCCAGATTATTGGCTTCTACGGTTATCTCACAAGGTTTCTGTCCAACTGTACCGCAAGCATTGGATGTACCTTCTCTCCAATTCTCAATTTCTGAGAATTGGCCAGGGTCTTCGCTATCGCCTACGAAGTGAAAGGTGTTTTGTAATTTATTAGTGCCCACGGACTGCTTATTCATCACTGCGGTAAATGCAAACGTTCCGATTGCAATTAGCGCCAATATTAATGTGAAGAGTGATGTCTTCACCGCAAATGTGTTTTTCATGGTTGTAAAATTTTTAGTGTTAATTAATTACCTTAGCAGATCTTTGCCCGCCAAGGCATTTGATCTTTTTAATGCTGTGGTGGCCTACTCATCTATAGTATTCAGCGAGTAGACCTTTAGCCGGAAGAGCGCAAATTTCATCTTAAACATTTTCATATCACATATCTTAATTAATTTTATAAATTCAGTTACATTAACACCGCTGTTAAATACTGATAGTCAAAATTATATAACTTAAAATGCGTGAGTTGCACATTAGATGTGCAATTTTTAGCTGTTTAAGCTTTTTAGGAAAAGATATTGGCATTCTTGGAGGGTTCGTTTAGATATACCCAAATAATCTGCTTGTTCTTGCTGAGTCATTACCGACTGAATACTGGAAAGCTGCTCGCGGAAAAGTCTATACCTATCAAGTGGTAATTTTGATAGCAAAATGGAGATATGACTTCTATGCTGTCTTGTTTCTCTACTGGCGAGCACATCAAATAGTATGTCAATTACTGGATCATGGTTTTTAAGTGTTTTTACACGTTCGTATGCTATGCGTAGAACTAAACTGGACCGAAGTGCTACGATACTACCTGTTCTTGGCGTATTGGTATAAAGGTGATTGGTTGTTTTTAAGGAGTTATGTGCTAGAGCAACACTTTCAATTTTTCTTTTTTTTATGGAAGGATCAATGGATACAAATGCGATCATTCCTTGGCAAACGAAATATAAGTTTTTTTGTGGGGAAGAATAGTTGTATAAAAGTTCGCCGCGACTGGCATGTATTGGGTGCAGATTGTCTCGAGCCCATTGCTTGTGGTATTCTTCAGTCTGAGCATACTCTGACCAGAATTGAAAAAAGATATTTAAGGCTTTGGTGTCTTTTTTCATGGCTAAATGTGTTGTCTAATAATCCACTATTAGCAGGCTAAATATTCACATATTGTTGATATTCAAAGCTAAATAACCTTTGTAAAAAATAGGTTTGGTATGGACATAATGCCATTTAGTAGGAGCGTAATGCTATTTGCCTAGCGCAAAATGCTATTTGATCCTACGAACTTGAGCAAAATTGAAGGTAAAATTTCAATTGAAAAGTTGAAATTCACTCCTGAAATCAAGAATTTAATAGGTGGATTTTTAAATGGGAGGGAGGGTCAGTTTTGGTTTAAACATTGACTGAACTTGGAAAATGTGTCTCTTTTGGAATGAACACTTCGTACAAAGAAGGTGTTTTGATCATGCTTCCAAAGCGAGTAATAGGTAAGCGCAATAGAGGATCGGCAGAGCAATTAGAAACCTTTCCATTACCTTAAAGCAAATAGCGCAGCTATCAGTAGTAGGATAATCCCCAAGACATCAGCCAATCGATGTATTACTTTATAAAGTATTTTTACGTGATCTTTCATATTATACCATTTCAAAACGTTCTGAATAAATCTGTTTCCAACTAATTCCCAAGTTATGTAGGGATATTTCGGTAATGTCCATCAATGGTGTTGGTCCACAGATGAAAAACATATAATTGTCGTGCTCCTTTGGGATATAGCGAGCTAGTAATTCCTGAGAAACAAATCCTTCCTCTCCATCCCAATCATCTTCGGGCTCTTCAAGCACATGAATAAGTCGGAGATTCAATGTTTCGCTCAACTCATCCAATTCCTCCCGAAAAGTAATATTCTCCCAATCACTATTAGCATAAATCAGCACAATCTGTCTCTCGTCTTTCTGATCGCGGAGCGTACGCAGCATGCTCATCGCGGGCGTAATGCCTATACCGCCCATAATAAAGAACAGATTCGCAGAGGCAGACGGCGTGAATGCGCCGAAGGGTCCTTCCAGATAAGCTGTATCACCCGGCTTCAAATCCTGCCAAGTCGCTGTAAAATCACCTAAAACTTTTGCCGTTAATTGAATTTGCGGATCTAATGCGCTCGAACACAGTGAAAACGGATGTTGCTGCAGATCAAATGGCGTGTCATTGATGGTTACCCAACAGTACTGACCTGGTACGTAGTTCATCTTTTTGCCGGTGGCCTCAAGTGCTATGGTGTAACAGTCGTTTCGTTCCTCGATGACTTGTACAATCTTGTAGGCATGTTTACGATTTTGGTAAGGCCGAATAATTCGCGTATGCACTACGAGATACATACAAATACAGATAATCATTGCCAGAATGATTTTTTTCCACAATGGATCCATATAATGAGACACCTGGATAGCATGAACCAACCCAATAAATACGATGGCTAATGCTAGAAAACCATGAATTAATCGCCACTTCTCATAACTGAGATTCATCGCTTGCCGCCACAAGCTGCTACCTACGATCGCAAATAGCGAGATCGTAACTATGCTAAGCGAAATTGCACGCATGAAGTTGACTCTTGGATCGAAATAAGATAGGTACGAAAAGTCGGCCAACAACAAGGTGATGGGATGGGCAAGCACAAACAGGAAAGAGATTATTCCTATCTGTTTGTGAAATTGCATTACATTATCACCACTATACACGGCAGCAATCTTTTGAAAGCGTCCAGTAAAAATAAATTGTACCGCCATCATGCCCAATCCAATAAATCCAAACGCCACCCCAAGTTCTATCCAAAATTGCCGAACCTGAGGAATGGATCCTGTCAAAGCAAGCAAAAGGGGTAGAAGCGACAAGCCAGCATAAATAAAAAGCCAAAGAAATCCGTTTCGGTAAGTATAGTGCATAGGGCTTAGATGATCAGTGCTATATTAACAACACGATATACTAGATAGTGTTTCTTTTTTCTTAAATGACGCTTAAAATGTTCATTTTTCCATGTTTACGCGTAAAATATATACGTATTACTGCAATTTATCGCATCATTAATTAGGTTATTATACCCGAATTGCCTCTTTAATAAACATCCGTAAATATCAACTGTATTATTAAATACAGATAGCACACGAATAGATTACTATCGGACGAAAGGAAAGATTATGATACTAGAGCACAAAAAAGGTAAACGAGTGGATTGTTTATCATCTAACGAATTTTCTACTGGAGAAGAAGCCAAACAATTTTTCTTAGTAGCCAAAGGACATCTTCTAGATATCAACAATTGGAATGAAGTAGCTGTATTACCGTCATCCGTATTCCAATTGGCAGACAGCAATGGCGCGCCCTTGGAGCGAGAAGCGAAGGTGATTTGGTCAAAATTGACATTCTAGGACCAGGATTACCCAGCAGCGATGGATATGATTAGGTTCGCATTGAGCAAATTTTGGAAGAAACCACAGCAAAAAGTCAAAAAGTTTCCATTACATTGAGACCAAAAACTGATCCAACACAAACCGACAAAGATATTGCGCATTTTTTCAAAGACATAGCCACTTCTACTATTTTGTTGGAACAGAAGGATAATGAAGTTTCCGCTCAATATGCCGGTAGAAATGAATTGATTAATGATGAGAATGAAAGTATAGCAGATACTATTAGAAATGCACTAATCGGACTTGGTGTTAAATTAGGCGGCTCATATCCACAGTGGAAAGCTTTGGTAGCTGGAATAGTTAAAAATTAAGTTGAGGAATTTTAGTCAGAAAATCAAATACCAATGTGACTGCTTTTTAAACTGAAAAAGAAAGTTGAGCCAATACCTTGTTCACTTTCAATAGATATACTACTATCATGTAAACGCAGCAATTCCGACACTAGATACAGACCTATACCAAATCCGGAAATATTTTTCCTATTCGGGTCTTTAATCCTATAGAAACGCTGAAACAGCATTTTCTGATCTTTTGCGCTTATACCCATGCCTTGATCCTTTACGCTAACGATAACTTGTTTATCTTTATTTTCACAGCTGATAATGATTTGCCCCCCTGAGGGCGAGTACTTAACTGCATTACTTACCAAATTGGTTAACACTTGGCAAATCTTATCACGATCTGCATTGACGTTTACATTTCCGGTAGAATTAATGATGAATGTGTGAGGAGAATCAAATAGTTCAGCATCACTCACTACTTCCTGTATTAACCCCTTCAATTCAAAATCCTCTAAATTAATCTCCGCCTTACCTTGTTCTATACGAGTCATATCAAGATAGTTTCCTATTAGAACATTCATCCGTCTTGAATGCGTTTCCACACGCTGAGTTAACTGCTTCACATCGCCAAATTGCTTTTGATTAACCTTTTTCATCAAAAGTTGACTGTATAGCAAAATTGATGTTAATGGCGTTTTTAGTTCATGACTAACAACAGAAATGAAATCATTTTTCCTTTTTTCCTCTTCTTTGCGGTCAGTAATATCGCGTGCAATTTTAGATATGCCTGTGATCCTCCCTTCGTCATCGCGAATCGGGGATATAGTGAGTGACACGTCCACCATTTCACCGGATTTTTTAACTCTGAGAGTTTCGAAATGCTTAACGGACTCCCCGGCACGTAATTTTCGAAGAATACTCTCTTCCTCATTATACCTATCTTGCGGTATTATCTTGAGTAGGGATTCTCCAATCATTTCCTTGGCAGTATATCCGAAAAGTTTCTCTGCCGAATCGTTCCAAGTGATAACACGTCCGTCTAATGTCTTTGCTACAATAGCATCATCTGAAGACTCTACAATAGCAGCTAATCTGGCGTGTTGCTCATGCGATTCTTTTGTTTTAGTTACATCTAACATCGTTCCTAAAAACCGATTTAGGATATTGTCAGATCCTACAAAAACAGTTCCTTGGGCTCGTATCCATCGGCATTGATTGTCGTTAATACGAAATATTCGAAATGTCATATCAAAGTGGCCGTCCGTGGATGCGTTGATCAACTCATATATCCGTGCATCTATCAGGGCACGATCATCTTCGTGTATACGTTTTAGAAACTCGGGAAATGATAATCTGCCTCGTTGTGATAATCCTAAGATACTTCTGCATTCTGGCGACCAATAAATTATCTTGTGGCGTTTGTTCCAGTCCCAAGTCCCTAGTTCTGTCGAGTCGATTGCTAAGCGTAGGCGGGCTTCACTTTCCCGGAGTTTAAAATTAAAGGATTCAGTCTGATGCTTTTGAATGATGTCGCTCGAGATGTCTCGGGTGAAGCATTGCGTATGAATAAATTTGTCATCCTGTCTAAATACATTGGAACTGATAAGCACATGTTTTATACTACCGTTTTTATGAAGCAGTTTTGCAGGATAATCTTGGACGGTTTCATTTATTAGCCATCTGCCAAAAATATCGTTAGCTATATTTTTGTCCGAATGTATATCCGCAATATTTTTACCGATATACTCCTGTTTTTGGTATCCAAGTAAGTCTAACTCTGCTTGGTTTGCCCAGATGATCTTGCCATAATTATCTACGGATCTTAAAGGGGTGGATGCCTTCTCCATAAAATCTGTTAAATATTCGCATCTTTTCGACAAGTTCTCGTTCAAGTTTTTCAAGTCGGCAAGCTGCTTTTGTAGAGCTGTTATGTCTTCCATCTTTCACCTAAAGTTTTTGCGAACCATAAAATTAAAAAAAAAGACAAATTGAGGAATTTAGAAAGTAGGAAATTTGGTGAAAATGGTTTTTTATCTATTCTCGCTAAAATTCGGACCGAATTATGCATTTTGATGAGTTTTTTGCTAGAATGTAGCTCTTGTAGCTAAAATTTTTCCGAAAAGCTTTGGTAAGCTATTTAGAAACCAATCTTGATAATTGTAATTGTTTTTTGTTGATTGGTAAAGTTTTGCTCCACGACATTTACTATGTTGACATAATGAATGCAAGCTTAAATGAGGGACATCGATTTTTGAGATCGTCTGAAATACCAAACACTTTAAACAGCCTTGCGTTTATTACCTTAGGATCGCAAAGCATAGTTTATTCTTCTCGTATGCCAATTGTTGGTTTATGGAGTGTATTGTGTTTCCATAGGCGTTAAAAATTACAATTAAAGATTACCGGGCGAAAATCGGTTCAAATAATTCGTTTAAAATTTAACACAACATGTTATGACAGACACTAAAAACCTTTCAGAAGACCCATCCCAAAAATATCCTAAACCTCCCGTTCCAAAGCAAGATCAACCTGTTCCAGGTGTGGAAGGTAAACTAAATCCAAAAGCAGATCATGGCGAGGATTCGTATAAAGGCAGTGGAAAGTTGACGGGAAAGAAAGCGATTATTACTGGCGGTGATTCAGGTATAGGGCGGGCAGTCGCCATAGCGTTTGCACGAGAAGGTGCAGATGTATTGATTAGTTATCTGGATGACTCAGAGGATGAGGATGCAAACCTGACTGCTGAATATGTAGAAGAAGAGGGGAGGAAGGCAGTCCTTATCAAGGGAGACATCAAGGAAGAGTCACACTGTAAATATATTGTTGAAACTGCGGTGAAGGAGTTTGGCGGATTAGATATTTTAGTGAATAATGCGGCATTCCAGATGGCAAGAGAAAGTATTCAGGATGTATCTTCTGAAGAATGGGATAAAACCTTCCGTACAAACATCACGGCCATGTTTTACCTATGTAAAGCAGCTGAACCTCATTTGAAACCAGGGAGTAGTATTATAAATACCACTTCCGTCAATGCATATTCTCCCAACGAACTGTTATTGCCGTATGCAGCCACAAAAGGTGCAATACAGAACTTCACAGCTAATTTGAGTCAAATTCTGCTGGAGGATGGAAAAGGTATCCGCGTGAATGCAGTGGCACCAGGCCCCATCTGGACACCGCTTATCCCTTCAACAATTCCAGCTCACGAGGAGTTTGGGAAAAATACACCTATGGGAAGAGCTGGTCAGCCAGCGGAGGTAGCTCCAGCTTATGTATTTCTTGCATCAGAAGATGCCAGTTATATCGCAGGTGCCACAATACCCGTAGCAGGCGGAAGAATAACTATTTAAAATTTGATCGTAGTGTAAATTTACTGCGATAATATTCGGTGCTAAGACAGTAGAATGAAAGAACCCATTCTACTGTCTTAGATAAATTATTTAAGAAATCATTCAGTTGTCAGTATGATTAATTCTTGATCAATCGGCGCTAACAAACTTTTGCATCAGTGGTTTCATATATTCACTCACTTTTTTACAGTAATATGGGTGCTCTTGGTAGTACGAATATAGAACCTCTTTTATCTGTTTTCTAACAATACGTAAAAATCCATTTTCTGCGATATACCCCTACACAAATATTTGTCACATTGAGTATGTGTACATATAAGAGGCCTGTGAAGCAACCACAAGAAGAACTCGCGTACCTGGTGCAGTCTTTGTGCAGTTAATTCTATTGGATTGATACGATGAAATCTTACAATTCGTAAATGGCGACGCAGGACTTTTCAGCGTAGGAATTGAGAATATTGCGATAACTGATCACGATCTTCAGGTCTGACGCCGTAACGCGCAAATATAGAAGAATGGTTCTTATGTACGGGAAATAATTTCGTAGTTGTAGCGAAAATGCTACAATGTTAATATATAAATATTCAGTACCATTGCTGCGATGTTGTTTAAATATCCTGCTTGTGCCTATATATTGAAAATAGTTCGCATCTGTGATATCTTTATGGTATTCATCAAAAAGGGTAATTATTGATTTGGTGATATTTAAAAATTTTATGCAATTTGTTAAACTAACCCGCGACATTTTACATTGCCTGCTGAAGCAAGGATATACGATTATTCGATCTGCCTCCCCATTAAGTAGCGAGAATCCTTCTTGGTTTCCGGATACAATAAGCGTTGAAGAGCATTTGCTTTGGGAAGACAAACAGTTTAAAAAGCATGATTTTGGATTCGAAGGGACGCATGTTCTCATTATTGTCGATGCTTTAGAGGAACTTCGGGAAGAAGATTTGATTGGAGAGGTATGGGTATGATCAACCATCTATATGAGCCAGTATGATGTAGATGTTGGGAAGCCATTATGTCCTTGAACATTTGTGAAACACCTGGCCCATGTTTGATGAAAATAATTCTTCACTCTATTTTGCTGCCTTTCAAACAAAAGTGATTGTAAAGGAAGAAAGTCGGTTAGTAAATGACTCGTTTATTACTGGAACTAAATCTATTGTCCGAAAGATTGGTTCGAATTACCTGATCGAACCCATTTTTTTAGGTAATACCACATTTAATATTACCGTATCCTAAATTCCATATTAAAAATTCAAAATCCCTGATAAATAACTTTAAAGAAATTCGAGTAAGGGCAAGTGTAATTGCTAGAATCGCCAGCGCCTATTTGAAGTTCGTTAGGTTAAAAGCTCTAAAAATGTTTGAGGAAATTAGTTATTTCTTCAGGGGGAGAATGGTGGTGAAAAATAGTAATGCACATTATTCGAGACGTATTTACACGCGAAATATTTTAATTCACTATAATGTAATATGATGGGTATGATTGTTGGACAGCGATACAAGCAAATACACTTAATGTACTAATTTAGCTACGATATATCTATGACTCCAAGAAATAAGATAATGGTCTGTGACGATGATGAGAGCATCGCAGATGTGATTCAAGTTGTATTAGAAATGTCTGATATGGAAGTAGAAGTTGAATGTGATAGTAGTAAACTCTACAGTAGAATACAAATCATGAATCCCAAGGTTTTATTGATTGATCTTTGGATGCCTAAAATGTCTGGTGATAAGGTAATAAAACAGCTTCGTTCCATAGAGGAATTTAAAAATTTATATATCGTGTGCATTTCTGCAAGTATGGATGGAATGCATGTTGCTATGGAAGCAGGGGCAAATGCTTTTCTTCCAAAACCTTTTAATATGGACGATATAGTGAATGCCGTGGATAAAGGTATCGCCGCTTAATTCTGCTTTTAACTATCGCAAACGTTTCATATTAGCTGTCACTCTTCCCTCTTCCAAAGCCAGATCGTTCCCAGAAATTCTATATTTAAATCCAAAACGCTCGTATGGCTTCCCATCGCTTTGAGTCAAATTGATGTGTACCGAATCTTGAGATATTTCGTAAAAACCTTCACCATCAGCTGTCGATAGGAATGACATATCAGACCTAAAGTCAAAGAAATAATCTTCGGAATCAATAGTATCAATTGTTATTTGGCCCTCAGGTGATATTCTCTGTTCGGAAAAGTAATACCATTTTCCTTGAATTTGATCCAGGTTCGTATAATTATCCTTTCCGCAAGAAGATACTATTGTAGCGGCAAATAGTAGGCTGGTTAGGTTTTTCATTATTATCGATTTGCAATAATAATGCCGATATCTATTCGCAAATTCCTTTTAAAATCCATCCTTTTTTTCGACTTAGCACTTTTAATTTTTTCGTTTTAAGTTTGGTTTAAAAATCTAAAATCGCCACTTGTATGAGCTAATTGCATATACTTATCTAAATCGATCTTACTGCAATTTATGTAGGGGTGTGGATATTTATTTAAAAGTCAGATTCTGTATTGAATATGCATAATATTGGTAGCTATTTTTGTACATTGCTTGCAAAAACATTCCACTAAATGACTATTGATCTTGATAGATTTTTAAAAGCCCAAAATCACGTTTACTTAAATGCACTGCGGGAAGTTCAAAACGGTCAAAAGCGATCACATTGGATGTGGTATGTTTTTCCTCAAATTACTGGTTTAGGCCATAGCGATACATCTAGATTTTACGCCATTCAAAGTTTAAAGGAAGCATCTGCCTTTTTAAAACATCCCGTGCTTGGCGAAAATATTACAGAAATTTCAAATGCGCTTCTAGGTCTATCACATTTGTCAGCATATGATATATTTGGTAGTCCCGATGATTTGAAACTGCACTCCTCTATGACCTTATTCTCACAAGTTAAAGATGCTAATGATGTTTTTAGGAAAGTCATTGAAAAATATTTTAATGGCAAATTAGATCAAAGTACCATAAAGATACTTCATATTATAGAGAAGTGATATTCAGTAGCTATTAAGGATTGGTTCTGTCAATGAATTCATACAAGTAAATTTTCAGAGAGTGAATTTTCAGAGAGTCAGCGAGCTTTTTCCGCGAAATCAAATTTAAAATTATATCATAATTCTTCCTAAAGTATTCAACTCTTTTCTTTTTTGGCAATTTTAAAAGCCGGTATCTATAATGAAGTTGATGAGAATGGGCTCCCTTATTTTATCGAATAATATAAAAGATTCAGTGGATTTTTTATTTGATAGATTCTGTCCGCCGAAGTGGGAAACACTATTTATATGCTTCCAAAAGTTTGGAACTATTTCTTGATAATTTTTATCAAACTTTGATAGGAAAAAATGTAAGTCCGCTTTCACCTCTTGCCTTTCTCGTTGTTTTAATACTAATCAAATTCATTTTGAATACAGTGATAAGATAATCAATGCAAAGTTTTACGAAACTGAGGGTATAATAGCATTTGCCTAGCGTGAAATGGCATTTGCTAGGTTTATTTCCCACAATTAATATCTCGCGAGATGTAACAGGCATAATGCTATCAAATTTTTGATACGCATTACCGAATACTCCATATTGCGAACTGATCGATCAATTAGTCTTCAAGGCCTGAAGCCGTTTTTCCGATGCGAGATCGGTAATTGGTTTTACTAAAGTAGGAGGGGTAAATATGGATTTACAACAGATTGTAAGCCTGTATGAAATCTTCTCAGAAGTTCCAGTATCTCTCGAAGATATTTTGGATGCGGCAGAAGAAGAGTCACCGGGAAGGAAGTGCTTAATAGCTTTCCCGTTCTAAGACAGAACAGTAGGCAGCGTCTAATTACGCTGTCTACTTTTAAACTCCATAATACTTAAATACATCTTGGTATGTTAAAATCGAAAAGCAGCGATGAGCATATTGGTAATATTACTGATAAGGATTCATTAGAGTTTGCACTGTTCTCCGCAAATATTCAACACATTCTTAACGTTCCTAGCTCGAGCGAAATAATAGGGATCTATGAGCGTAGCAAAACCTTTCAAAAAAAACAAGCAAATTGGAATCCTAATAATCCGTTAGATAAACTATCCGCGCAGCTCTTTAATACACTTCAAAAGACAACTTTTATAGCCACCTTTCATTTTGGGTATTACAGATCACTGGTCCTCAAATTAGTGAATGATGGATACAAGGTTTGCATACCTGTTGCAAGAAAGATACTTGATTCGCAAATGAGTTATTATGCTAACGTTTTAGGAGTAATAAGAGCAAGAAACATTGTCCTTTTAGATGCAGAAGATTCAGGTCTTTTTTTCAAAATCGCAAAATATTCGAAGTTAGGATATCATACGTTGTGTTATCTAGATGGAGGCTCAGGTGTTAAGACAAAACGTATAAGATCTCGTGGGTCATTAGTTCAAGTGTCTTTAGCAAATGGGTACATCATAAGCAAGTTAGCGTTTTTAAAATTTGCCTATATCTGCAATTTGTCAGTAATACTTTGTATCCATTCAGGCAGATTAGTTGATATCGATTGTGACAACCTTTCGGTTAAATACTATCCTGTCTTGGAAGATGAATCATCAGATGCATATTCTAGGCGTATAATTCACCAATTATATTCTGATTTCGAATCATTTCTGATTAAAAATCCAGAAATGTGGGAGTGTTGGTTTTATTTACACCAATCTAACCTCCCAAAATCTAAATCGTCGAACTGGAAAATTGAAGATCGTTTGCTCCTTTTATTTTGAAGAGCGATTATTATATTTTAGACAAGAAAAACTATCAATCAATCCGTGTCTCGAAAGAAAAATTCGATAAATTATTTAGTAGAAAGGTTGAGAAATCATAAATTAGTGATTTTCCCAAGGCAGTGAATAAAAACCCCTTTTATTCCTGCCACTAACTTAATCATCTTATGAGCAGAATTACAATACATAATGTAGGCGTAATATATCATCATGGTGTCTTTTGGCTAATCTACCTAGTTTATTTTTACAGTGTGAATTTACTGGGAAACAATGAAATGTCTTTTTTGATAGCACTTTTAAGTGTTCCCTACTTTGCAGTAATATTTTACTCCGTATCATGGATTTTGAGGCACTTTTTTCGTAGAAGGAATTTTGTTGTTAGCATTATTCTGATGATCACATTCTATTCATTATCATCATGCCTAATTTATTTTGTGATGTATGGCAATCAATTTACTGGATTACTGTACGGAGCTTACGTTGTATCTGATTATCCATTTAGTTTAAGAGAGTTCTTGCAGACAATACTAATTATGCATGGTCACTTTACCATGTTAGCAATACTCTATAATGAATATGAACGAAGAATTAGTGAAGTAAAAGAAAAACTAAAGCAGGTAGAGCAAAGAATAGCTGCCCAACAACAAAAGGCAAAGTTTGAATATATTTCTTTAGCCCAACAAGTTTCAGCACACACAATGGTAAATGTATTTCAATATTGGAAAAGCCATTTCCAGATTATTAGTCCAGAACTATTACCTCAGATCGATAGACTGTATGAACTGATGTTGTATTACATGCATTCTCATGATGTTAGTAGTCCGAAATCTATACTCTGCAGCGTAGAACTCAGCATTGTGCAAGCATATGTAGAAATACAAAGATCTTTGACATCAGTACCCATAGAGATAGTTTGGAATATAATAGGCAACTTGGATAGCAATGCAATTCCGCCTACTACTCTAATGACTTTGATAGAGAATGCACTCAAGCATGGGATAACAGATGACCCCGAATATCCGGTAAATGTTGTGTTTAGTGTGAAAATTGATGAAATAAATATTCGCATTGAAAATAAGATTAAAAAAAATATAAACTCACCTAGCCATGGTGTTGGCCTTACTGCACTGAGAAAGCGTTTAGAATATATTTATAATGATGATTTTAAGTTAAGTGTAAATAATTCTCAGTCTTGGTTTAGAGTAGAACTCAGAATAGTAGTTTAAAGATATATCTTATGAGAAAGTACCACACCGTTATCATTGATGATCAGCAAGCAAGTATAGACCATCTATTAGATCTTTCTAAGCATATTGATTACATAGAAATTATTGGAACTTTTCAAGATCCTTTTAAAGCGCAATCATTCCTTAGACGCAATAGAGTTGACTTTATAATTTTAGATATAGAATTAAGGAATTTCGATGGATTTGAATTTCTTAGCACGCTACCTAATCCTCGTATTCCTACCATACTGTATACGGCACATTCAAAATATGAAGATAGGGGATATGATTTGACCTTGGTAGATGTACTTTTAAAACCAGTAAGCTCAAGCAGGTTTAAAGGTGCTCTGCGAAGAGTGAATAATGAATTGAAAGATAATTTACTTCCAGATAGTTCATTAGAGGAACTTTGTGATTATTTCCAAGTAAGAGGGCCAGGTAAATTCGAACGACAATTAGTCTGGTACAAAAATGTATTATACATTGAGAGTATTGATAACAAGGTTCTAATTCATCAGATTGGATTTGATAAGCCGCTAGTTAGTAATATGCCGCTTCGAAATATCATCGATATGCTACCTAGAACATGGTTTTTGCAATGTCATAAGAGTTATATTTTCAATATTAACTTTTTTAAAAAATACCATAACAAATCCGTTCATCTGACGGTGAATAAAGTACAGCTACCAGTAGGAGATAGGAAGGTATTTAAGAGATTCGATCATTTCTTAGAAGACGAGAACAAGTTATGTTAAACCCAGTTACCCGAAACCACAGATAGTTTTCACTCATAATAAACTTTACGGTAAAGGGTGGTTTTACTTATATAAAAAAAGTTCGCGTATTTTTCTGTGGTAAGTACCTAGCATCAATTTATTAAACATTCATATAACATGTATTAATATGATTGACATAATCTGTGAAGAGCTCTATCTAAGCATGATGAAAAAACTTGGTGAAATAAATACCAGATTACGAGAATCTGTTGATGACCTTAAGCTTTCCCTAACATGTATCAATAGTACAATACATAGACTAAAATCAAGTTTTAGATCTTTAGAAATAATGGATGAAACAAAGGAAATTCATTTTTTTAAGTTTCAAAAGCCACGCTTCTGTGCTTGGCAGATATTTGTTGTTGAACTTAATCAGGTAATATCTTCCACACCGAAGGTAACCGATAGCATGCTGATAGATTACTACAAAAACGAAATAGAGATCATAAATAGATTTTTTCGTTTATACGCTTTTTATCATCAATATTACCTGATTAATGAATCTGCAATGGATGAGGTTTTTTTTCTTATTCGTAATAGATCATTGTTCCCTCCTGGACGAGAGATTGTAGAAAGTGATAGTGAGTTTTCTACAGAGCTAGATTACTTATTTGCTGCATTCAAAGCTAAAGACATGCTACTTGATTTTCTAGTCATGCGTGTTAAGATTTTACAGCTTAATTCAGATCAGATTATTGTTCAGCAAGTTCTTGGTAAGAAAAAGCGGTCATGGTCAGGTACGAAAATGGAGTTGGTTGAATTTGCGTATGGTATTTATTTTACACGACGTGTTAACGGTGGCAAAGCAGATATTTCGGATATAATAACATGGTTAGAAGACAGTTTTAGCGAAGATCTGGCACAGGCGTACCGTATGTTTGTCGATATTACCCGCCGCAAAACGATCAGCCAAACTAAATATCTCGATGAGATGCGCGGTGCCATTCATGAACATATCGAAGAATCCTTGAAATACAAACCCCAAAAAAGACGTCCAAAAAATTGATTGATCAACCGAATAACCGTTATATCCGGAGAAAAAATAACCTTACCAATATACTCATCTTGTTAAATGGTTTGGCCCAGACCATTCCCGCAAACCCCATTAAATCAAAATACCGGAAAAAAAATCGCTACTTACCTCCCAATTCGCAGGCAATCCACCAATCCCAACTCCAAAACCTACAAAAAATCAGCTTACAAAACGTAAAAAATCCCATTGAAAAAATCGATACCAATGCTTCCATATTGGGAAAGCTCCGTCTCGCCAATCCCCAATTTTGATCCCAGTTAGGACACGTTCATTGACTTTGAGGGAAGAAGCATTTCTGGTAATGAACCGGAAATTATTGTGCAGTCGGGCAGTATTATCGCCGCATACGTGTATGCTGAGAGTACTGCTTCGATGAACCATAGGCAGCCGGTTTCGGCGGGTATGTAGATACCCACGTGTGTATTCCCGATTGAAAAATATAGAGCGGTCCGCTCCGTAGCGATACGTTATTGATTTTACAGCAAAATGAAAGAAATTCATTGACCGAGAAATATAATTTATGGGGGGGCAAACAGCCCCCTCTTATTTTACAAATGACCATTCATCAACCAGTACAATAAAATTATGTCAACACAGACAAACAACTTTTCGACCAAGGAACTGGCGATACTGTTAAAACATGCAGCCCAAGAGGGGGCTGATAATGCCATAAAAAAAGAACAACCTATACCCGATAAACTGACCAAAGCCACGGCTTACCGCCTTTACGGCCGAAGCAATGTTGACAGATGGTTACGGGAGGGCCTAATCTCTACACATACAGATGAAAGCGCTCAGACTTTCCTTGACAGATCGGAACTTGAAACCGTTTCGGTTTCAAGCAACCGAATTACCTACCTGCCCGTAACGGACAGATAGACCCACAAGAGCGGCTCAGTACAGGTTCGTTACCTGTTGTCGGTTCCAATGTAGTAACTCAAAACTCCCAATATCTATAAACCCTTAAACCAAAGAAACTATGCACATACTATTGACACCGCTGCAATTGCAGACGCTACTTTCCTATACCGCCGAAATGGGGGCAAAACTGACCCTTTCCAAGACAGGACACATCAGGCCGTACCTCAAAAAATCAGAAGCATTCAAACGATACGGACGAAAAAATGTAGAGCATTGGATCGGTCTCGGTCTGATCACACCGCGCAAGGACGGCAACCACTCCGCATCATGGCGTATTGATCGCATGGAGCTCGAAGCCGTAAGCAAATCCCGCCAGGCCATGCACTATCTGTAAAACTATCCGCCAAATTATAAACATTTTACGCATGACATCTTATATAGGCAAGACACCGCACGATGAGCCGTTAACCATCGCCGCCCTGCTCAAAGCATTGGGGCATGAACCTGTATCAATTGGTGGCGATGAATTTCAGTACGCAAGCGTACTGGGAAACCAAACCAATAACAAAATAGTCCTAACGGTCAACAACCGATTGAACACTTGGTTTGACAGCTCACTTGGTCCAATCGGTAAAGGTGGCAACCTCATTGAATTTGCCCGTACCTATTGGCCAGATCTATCCGCCAAACAGATCGAGGAAAAACTTAGGACCATACAACGCCAAATAGCTAAAGATGAAAGACCCCTTCGCAAGCGAAAAGCGACTAAGATACCTCATTATCAGATCGAACGTACCGGCTCATTGGGGTATAATAAAGAGATCACCGATTTTCTGATGTCTAGCGGACTTTGGGAACTCGCCGATCTCAATATCCAAGAAATCCATTATTATGTAACCGACCAAAAAGGTAACCGCAAAGACTTCTGTGCCGCCGGTTGGCAGAACGAAAACGGCGGTTGGGAAGTACGGGCCCAAAATTACTCTGGCTGTATCGGCCCAAGAGGGATGACTTTTATTGCGGCAAGTGAAACCGCGCTTGCCATATTCCCCGAATATGTGGATTATCTGAAAAAGCGGAGCGACAAATATCTCCACTATGCGTCGATCCTGATATTGAACCATTCCAACTTTATATCCACCTCGCTAAAACGTGCGTACCATTTTCAAAGAGTGCTGATGTATACCGATGAGACAGGGGGCGATTACCAATCGCTTGCCGAAATTTTCAAAGACAAAGTGCCGCACGCAGAAATAATACCCCTTTGTTGACCCAAATCATTGTTTATGCCAAAATATGTAAACGTGGATGATCTGCGGAAAATCCCAATTTCAGAGTTTCTCGCCCGGCTTGGCCACCATCCGGTACGCCAGTCAGGCAAGGAACTCTTTTACCACAGTATGCTTCGGGAAACCAAGCAAGATACCCCGTCCTTGACGGTATGGGACAAGGGTGGAAAATGGATTGACCGCGGCGGACCGAACTCAACGGGCATACAGGGCGGTAGTATCGTCCAGCTCGGCCTTGCCTATTGGCCTCAGCACTCCTTTGTTGAGGTATTAAATAAGATAAAGGAAATCTGCGATATGCAGGTTTCTATTATTCCTGCCTACAAACCTGTCAAACCACCAACGGAGCAAGATCAGAAAGGATACATCTTTGACCTCGTGCGAACACAGCCAATCGGCCGAAACTTTGTCCTAACCAAATACCTTGAAGAACGTGGGATATGGGACGTTGCAAATGGCCACCTGCAAGAAATCTATTATAGAAACCGTCTTGACTTCAAAAATAAAAACATCTTCTATGCCATTGGCTGGAAGAACGATCAAAACAATTGGGAGTTTAGCAACGCCAAAGGTTTCAAGAGTAGTATCGGCAAAAAGGGAATATCGGTGGTTACGGGCAATCCAGACCATGCCGTACTCTTTGAGGGATATATGGACTACCTAAGCTGGCTCAAGATGAACCGCCCAGATCCTGCACCAACTGTCATCGTAATGAACTCAATTGTCCAAGTGAAGAATGCTATTGAACGTGTCAAAGACACACCTAGAGTGGACGTATATTTCGACAATGACGATCCAGGCCGAAACTGTACGCAAAGACTGATCGAAGCCGTACCCCAGGCCAAAGACCGTTCCGGTGTATATAGGGCATACAAAGATTATAATGATATGCTTCGGGCAGTGCTAAGTGAGGAGGAATTACTGCACCAACGGGCAGTCTACAGACGTTGACTTTCGGAGAGGAATAAATCAGTTATTCCGATATATGGATAACTGTACATAATTATATACCGATAATCGGATTATCATATATACATACATATCCATATAGGCATATATCCACATAAATAGCTATCTACTTAGTTACCCATACAGATATCCGAACAGACATACATACTGATAGCTGCATATATGGATATATGACCGATCGAAACGTAGGTTATGAATCGAACGTACCCCAACCTAAATACTAAAAACGGAGCCCAACCCACTTTTTTGCCCTTTACGGTATAAACCCACTTATTTGTTTTTTATTGTGCAAGGTACGAAAAAGGCCACAACTCCCATTTTCTTCTGAATAGCGTCACATGTCAGCCTATGTAGCGGCAAACTATCTATTAACCTTCTAACACTATTCCCATGCTAAGACACGGCAGCCTATTCAGTGGCATCGGCGGCTTTGATATAGCCTCTTCCTGGATGGGGTGGCAGAACGTTTTCTCCTGCGAGAAAGACCCATTCTGCCGCACCATACTTAAACATTATTGGCCTAATACAACACACTATGAAGATATCTACGATTTCAATGCAACTCAGTTTCGGGCACATATGGACATCATCAGCGGAGGATTTCCCTGCCAACCGTTCAGTCAAGCCGGACGGCGTAGGGGCACGAAAGATGACCGATACCTCTTCCCAGAGACTATCCGAATTATTAAGCAAGCACGACCGGATTGGATTGTTCTTGAAAATGTTGCTGGACTGTTCACCATTTTGGACCAGGACAGTCTTTCTGAAATGGAAGTCCAAGCGATTGAGCTTTTTTGTACAGACAACGATCAAAAAGCAAGTCCAACAATTATCCGTCTGCAACGAAGAGTTATTGGACAAATTATTTCTGAATTTGGATCAGCAGGATATGTACTTCCGGCACTTGAAGACGGCACGCCAGTCATTCTGTGTATTCCAGCTGCTGCCGTCAATGCACCACACCGAAGGGACAGGGTCTGGTTTGTTGCCCACGCCAAACACGATTCAGATCG
The DNA here is from genome assembly GCF_001586775.1 of Sphingobacterium populi. GTDB lineage: Bacteria > Bacteroidota > Bacteroidia > Sphingobacteriales > Sphingobacteriaceae > Sphingobacterium > Sphingobacterium populi. The sequence continues at coordinate 741,498 of NZ_LQXS01000002.1, forward strand.
AGCGGATTACAATCAATCCGCAGACAATACAGACTGTGGAGCAGACGATGAAAGATGGGACGCCAAGACAGCGTTCGATCAAGGACGCACTTATTGTAATGGCAGCGGAGAACGGACTGATAGCTGCGGTTACTACAAAAGGCAGCAACACTGCAACTGCAAGAATGATATCTACACAGGTACACGATGGAAGTATTCACAATGTAACACCGAAAAGATTGATAGCTTTGCTACCTCCGCTAATGGAATCTGGTGTAATGAAACTGAAAAACCACCAGCAAATCAATACGGATACAATCAAGTTCCTAATTGGGATGACTGGCCAACTGAACCCCAGGTTTTTGGCAGAAATGATGGGCTTCCCAAAATACTGGACGGAATTACCTTTCCTGCGTGGCGTACCGACAGTATAAAAGCTTACGGTAATGCCATTGTTCCACAGGTTGCCCTTGAATAATTCAGAGCCATACAGTCTGTTTCCCAGAATGACAAAACATCATGAAAAACAGAAATGCAAACAGAAGATCCATATCCAACGAACAACGAACCAGACGCTTTGAACTCCGGTTGAGCGAAGTCGAACGAAAACAGTTTCTTGAACTTGAAAAAGCACTTGGCCTAAGCCGTGCGGACATCGTGCGTATCCGTGTGCTCCAACACTCCAAAAAGATGCTGGTCAATACCACTGAGATCATGAAACTGTTGGACGGTATCGGCGCACAGATCGGGCGGTCTGGCAACAATATCAACCAACTGGCCAAACACGCCAATACCCTTAGGCAACAGGGAATGTTGCACTCCGCTATTATGCGTGACTTTGCCCCATTGTTTACCGAATATATCAGGTTGCAACGGAAGTTAGAACAGTCCGTTCGACGGCTGATAAGACTTATGAGGGGGCAGACATGATCGTTAAGATATTGAAACCGTCCGCCACGTTCAAAGGCGTTCGTTATAACACGAACAAAGTGGACAAGGACAAGGGCGAACTCATGAAAGTGGCAAATTTCGGTGCCTTGCAGGCCCTGCAAAATCTCCGCCCAAAGGATTACGTCAATTATCTGGAAGGCCAATCCGAAGCCAGTAAACGGACAAAATACCCACAGCTACACGTCGTCATTTCCTGCAAAGGACGTTCCCATAGCAAGCAAGAACTTACAGCCATCGCCGAACAATGGTTGAACGGTATGGGGTACGGCGAACAACCTTACCTATTGGTATTCCATAAGGACACGGCAAACAACCATATCCATATCGTCTCAACGCGGGTAGACCGGAACGGCAAAAAGATAAACGACAGCTTTGAGAAAATCCGTGCCTACGAGGTATTGAACCGTATAGTCGGCGTAGACGAAAAGCAACAAACCGATAAGGGCATCGAAGCATTGAGCTATGGTTTCTCCACACGGGCGCAATTCATTATGGTGCTGGAAGCGCAGGGCTATTCCCTTAAACTGTCCGATGGGATTTATCAGATCAGCCGTTACGGCAAAAGGCAAGGCGCGGTTTCTCTGGAACAAGTGGACGCCAAAATCGGCACTTTTGACAAAGACATTGATCGGTTGGCACAGCTCCGTGCCGTCTTTTCCAAGTACCGTGGCCAGTACAATCCGGCGGTAGTCCATGTTACGGACCCGCTTCCCGCGGGTAGACCGTCCAGTCCATCGGGTTATACGTCAGCAATGGCACAAATGCTATCGGACAAATTCGGGGTACAGATCATATTCCACGGCAAGGATGGAAAGCTACCATACGGTTATACCGTCATTGACCATTCAAAGAGGATGGTCTACAAGGGCAAAGACCTCATGCCTTTAGCGGAATTTATCGCACCATCGCAAGGTACACCCGAAATATCGCCCAAAGTGGGTGTAACGAAACCTATTGTAAAGGAACGGATACCTCGACCCGAAGAAACAATAACTGAAAACGGTTATGTACAATCACCCAAAGATGACTTAGCGGAATCAACCGAAAAAGAACGCAAATCGCTACACGAAGAAACCGCAACCTATACCGATCATGTACAAGGAACGTCGGAACAATGGATGCCAAATATCCAGATCGACATTGCCGACGACATCGACGACGAGGCCATCCACGGGCGCAACCGGAGACGTAAGCGAAAGGCACGGACGAATACCCGTTGACATCCTTTAATCAACAATACCATTAAACCCAATGCACTATGCTCATATTAATAGGAAACCAAAAGGGCGGAGCAGGGAAAAGCACGCTTACCCTACTGCTCGCCAACTACCTGACCCAACAACAAGAACGGCGGGTTACGGTGCTCGATATGGACTATCAGCAATCACTTTCCGCCAAAGCGGAGAAAGCAAAGATTCTGGAAAATGAAGCGTTGTACGAAATCGTACCTGCCGACCTCAGCCATTTTCCGGCAATGCAACGGAAATTAGGGAAATCACGGAATGAAATCGTACTGATAGATCTGCCCGGTAAGATGGACGATGACGGGCTGATCCCCATATTTGCCGCCGCCAATACGGTAATCTGTCCGTTTGCCTTTGACGAATTTTCCGTGGATTCCACATTGCTGTTTGCAATGGTCATCAGCAAGATCAACAAGCGGGCGCCCCTGATTTTCGTGCCAAACCGTATCAAGAACACCGTCAAGTACGAAACACGGACGGAAGTCGAAAAGGTACTTCGCGGTTTCGGTACGGTCGCACCCGGCCTACCGGATCGCATCGACTTCCAACGGGTAAATACGTTCCAGACACCGATCATATTATATCCCGTTATCCTGCCACTCTTAGATCTGATATTTGAACAATATATTGCTAAGGAGGAACCATCATGAGCGGAATAAAAAGCCTTGCCGACGAGCTTCGGGATTCCATACGGAAAGGGAAACCGCCACAGGCAAAAGAAATCCCCCCTGCAGAGCAAACAAAGGACACACCAAAGAAAAAAACGGAAACACTGGAACGCCTGTTTGAAAATATCTTAAACCATGAACTGACCGGACGTGAAAAGCTGCTGATCCGTTTGGACGACAAGACTCTTTTCCTGCTCAAACAACTAAACGTTGCCAAAGGTATCGACATGAACAAGATCATATCTTACAGTCTGCACCTGTTCCTAAAAAGCCATCCCGAACTTACCCGATACATCAAAGAACACATTAAAACCCTTGATCTATGAATTGGACACAATTCCTGCTCGGCGTTGCCGGCATCTATGGCATTTACTATGCCCTAAACGTACTGTATGACCTGTTTATCCACAGCCGCGCCCCACAGGCAGCCGATGGAGGAAACGAATTGACATTTGATGAAGATTCGCCGCCCGAAAGGGTCATTCCCAAGCCAACGCAAAAAGAACATGAACCCACGGCAAAAGAGGGAAAGGCCGTTATCTCGTCCGGCCCACTGCAATCCACAGGAGGCATAAACCTAAAGCAACTCGTATCGCTCATGCAAAACGACGTGGTCGAGTACAGCAAAGCCATTCCATACTAAATCCATCATGAGATCAATCCGTTTTGTGACAGTATTCTTTGCTGTCATTTTTTTGCCCTTTGCGCCACCGCCCAACCCGGCCTTGACGAGTTTTATAAGGTCAGCGGAGAAGTCAACCACTTTTATTTCAGCTTCTCCGACCTTGCACTTGTCATCGGTGCCGTATGTGGACTGCTCGGTGGATTGCGGGTGTACAGCAATTGGCAGTCCGGCAAGCACCACATCGATGCACAGGTTATGGGATGGTTTTTTTCCTGCCTGTTCCTGTCGCTCGTCGGTGCCGCACTAAAGGCTCTTTTCGGGGTACACTAACAGCCCAATCATTTTTCATTCACTTTATAACAATTATCTCTATGACAGTAAACACTAAAAAACTGTTTGCCGTGGTCGCGCTTTGCCTTTCCGCAGCCCAATCAACATTCGCACAGGGCGGTACCGTGGGTATCGATGCCGCCACATCTTCACTCACCAGCTATGTAGACCCCATTTCGACGCTCATTCTGGCCATCGGCGCGGTCGTCGGATTGATCGGGGGAATACGGGTGTACATCAAATGGAACAGCGGAGATCAGGACATCAACAAGGAGCTGATGTCGTGGGGGGGATCATGCCTATTCTTGGTACTCGTGTCGGTAGTAATAAAAGCGTTTTTCGGCGTATGACCCAAGAGCGTTATCCGATTTATAAGGGGCTGCAAAAGCCTCTTATCTACCGTGGTTTCAAAGGCAAGTTTATCTATTGGGGCATAGGCTCCCTTATCGGTGGTCTGGCCATCGGTGGACTTATCGGTGCATTGTCCAACCTGCTGCTGGGCGGCTTTGCAACCCTTGCTCTGATGGGTGCAGGACTTGCCTACACATTCATGAAACAAGGTAGCGGTCTCCATGACAAAACCCGCCACCGTGGCGTGTTCATACATCCTATCCTTTTATCGATCAGCTATGAAAACAGAGAGAAAGACAGCCTTTGAAATGCCCTATGTGGGCATAGACCATTATCAGGGGATGCCCATACTATACGGTGACCGTGGTGATTTTTCAGTCGTTATGCGGCTGACCAATCCCGTCTTACAGTATGGTGCCGACCCCGAAGCCTACACCGTTTTCCAACAGGTATTGCTCGGCGTCGTCAAAATACTTGGCGAGGGGCATATCATCCAAAAACAGGATGTATTTATCAGGCGAAAGTACAGGGCCGAACCCGCATCCGAATTTCTGCAACAGAAATACCAGGAACACTTTGACGGACGGGAGTACACCGAGATCAGAACCTACCTGACCATCACCCGCCAAATCAAAAAGGGTGCTTTCTATACATACGACAGACGGGTACTTGTGAATTTCGGACAGAATATGGACAAAGTGTTCGACCTGCTCACGGGCGCAGGACTTTCGCCCTCATACCTTACGGAAGCCGAAATAAACCGCTTTGTAAACAGGGTGCTCGGAATGGAGTTTGAGAACCCTAATATCGCATTGGACAATCTTCGTTGCGGAGAGCGTGAGTTGCTGATAGGTGAAAGGGCAATCCGGTGTATCAGTATCATCAACACCGATTCGGTTGACCTGCCAGAAAAGGTCGGGGCATTTACTTCCCGGACAGAAACGAGTGGGATGCGGGATTTCCCGGTGGACAACCTATTTTTCCTGCACCAAGTTCCCGGTTATAAGACCATTATCTATAACCAGCTATTGGAGATTCCAAACCAACAGATCACATTGGGAAACTTGAAGTTAAGCGAAAAAGGCATTCGAGCGTACCCGATCCGGCAAACCTGATGTGCGTGGAGGACATCGACCGTTTATTGGTGGACGTGGCCCGTGACAACCAGCTATTGGTAAATGCCCATTATTCCATGATCGTATGTGCCGATATGGACAAGATCGACAAAACGGCCAATTTTATCGAAGCCGCACTTTTCCAGCAGGGAATTATTCCCTCACGCAATGCCTACAACCAATTGGAACTGTTCCGATGTGCTTTGCCGGGCGTTGGCGTAGAACTGAAAAAATACGATTGGTTCCTGACCACCGCCGATGCCGCTCTTTGTTTCTTTTTTAGGGAAACACTGCCAAGTGACGAAAAATCGGATTTTCTAATCCGGTTCACGGACAGGCAGGGCATACCCGTAGGCATCGATCCTGCCGACCTGCCGATGCGTACCAACCGTATCAATAACCGGAACAAGTTTGTATTGGGCCCATCCGGTTCGGGCAAGAGTTTTTTTATGAATGCCCTCGTACAGCAATACATGCTGTACAACATGGATGTCGTCATCGTTGATACGGGGCATTCCTATTCAGGGTTATGCGCCTACTTTGGGGGCAGGTACATTACTTGGTCGGACACAAAACCGATCACCATGAACCCTTTTGCCATTGGAGAAGACGAATACAATATCGAGAAAAAGGATTTTTTGGTCACGTTGGTATGCCTGCTCTGGAAAGGTGCGGACGGAACGGTCTCACCCGTAGAACGTGACGTAATCTCCAATGTTATTTCAGCCTATTATGCTGACTGTTTTGGCGAGAAAACAAACAATATCGATAAACTGGATTTCAATTCGTTCTATGAATTTGCCCTGCACAAGATACCGCAGATAAAAAGCGAGGAAAGGATACCGTTCGACCTTGACGAGTTTCGCTATGTGCTGAAAAAATTCTACCGCGCTGGAGAGTTTGATGCCATATTGAACGAAGCCGCCGATTCGTCACTCTTTTCAGAACGGTTCATTGTGTTTGAAATCGATGCGGTCAAGGAAAATCGAATATTATTCCCCATTGTGACACTGGTGATTATGGATGTTTTCATCCAAAAGATGCGCCACAGGAAAGATCAGAGGAAAGCGTTGATTATCGAGGAAGCATGGAAAGCGATAGCTTCTCCTTTAATGGGTTCCTATATCCTGTATCTCTATAAAACGGTACGGAAGTTTTGGGGTGAGGCCATCGTGGTCACACAGGAACTGGGCGACATCATCGGCAATGCCGTTGTCAAGGACAGTATCCTAAATAATTCCGATACCGTGTGTCTCCTTGACCAGAGCAAGTTTATGGAGAACTATACCGAAATCGCCAAACTTCTTGCTATAACCGAAACGGAACGGAAGAAAATCTTCACGATCGGCAAGTTAGACAATACCGCTGACCGCTCCCGGTTCAAGGAGGTTTATATCCGGCGTGGCTCGACCGGGGAAGTGTTCGGCGTAGAAGTGAGCATTTTCCAATATCTCGCATTTACCACCGAAAAACCCGAAAAGAGTGCCGTGGAAACCTATGCAAAACACTTTGGGAATTACCAATCGGGATTGGAAGCATTTGTTTCCGATTTGGGGAAAAGTGGGCTTGCTTTGGACACTTTTGTCCGGCGGGTAAACCAGACAAATGCACCGATTAAAATAGCAGAAGAATATTTTAAACCAGATTTTACATGAAACGATTTATTGCAATAACGATCCTGTCCTTTGCTGTTTTCCTTGCAAGAGGACAGATCTATATCGACCCAGCCGTGGCGGCCGCAACGGGTGTCCATGCCGGAGTAATGAACAGCCAGCTGGGCAACGTAAACGACAACCTCACGCTAATCCAGCGAGGACAGTTGGCCGTAACTGGCCAGCTCCTGATCGTGAACGATTTGCAGGACAAGATTTATAAAGGGTTGAGCGAAGTTTCCGGCGTTGTCCGTTCCCTGCTCACCGTGAAAGATATTGCCAGTATTTCCCTTGACATCGTTAACGACGTGGAAAAGGCAATGAACATTGCAAAGGGAAATCCAGCACTCCTACTGTTCGCCGAAGCGGGCGCAAGGGAATTTAAGACACGGGCGACCAACCTGTCTGCCGAGGTCAGCGCTTTTGTGCTAAAAGGTGGAAAGGACAACCTAATGGATTCGGGAGAGCGGGCAAAATTGCTCAACCGTATAAGAACGGAGTTGACCATCTTGCGGGGCGTAGCCTTTGGGATGCTCCGAAGTATGTACTGGGCGAAGCAACGCGGTATTCTTAACTCCATCAACCCATACGCTGGTTTTATCAATATCGACAAACAGATTGCCGATGACATTATTCGTAATTCAAGATTGCTCAAATGATGAGATACGTAATCCTAACCCTATTGATTTTGGTCATCGCCTTGACCAAAGCAAACGCACAGCTCAATGTGGAACTACTCCACCAATTGGTCGAACACAGCAAAGATGAATACGACCGCCAAATCACCGCAAGAAACAAACAGGCCATTACTTCGGCCAACGAGGAAGTGAACCGAGAGGAAACGGCAAAACTCAAAACCCGTTACCGAGAACTGCACAGCCGTTTTCAGGTTTTGGGAACAGCTTTGCAGGGGCTTAGTATGGGGTTGGAATCCGCGCCAATCGTAACCGAGATCATAAACCAACAGAAAAGGATTATAGGCATTGTTTTCACATATCCCGAATTTATGTTGCTCGCCATAGATGCGGAAAGGGATATGGCAGAAAAAGCCGTGCAGTTAACCCGTTACCTCACCGGACTTTTTATCAGTATCAGCGACCTCAACCAGATGAAAGCGAGCGACAGGAGAATACTGTACGGACACGTCCTGCAGGAGCTTCGGGCAATCGCCGGAGCATCAAGGGGGCTTGCAATTACCATGTACTATTCGACACGAAAAAAACTGCTCAATTCCCTCAATCCGTTTTCGGCCTACATCAACGAGGACAAGCGCATAGTCGATAATATTTTAAGACAATTGGAAGAATTTAAACCATGAAAACACAACTCATAACCCTACTGTTTATGTGTCTTTCAACATGGGTTTTCGGACAAAGCTATGTGACGATCATCTACGATGCCAAGCATCTTGCCATCGTAAACGAGAATGGTGCGGTCAGGTTGGTTTCCGAACAGGCCCACAACAATATGCTTGGTAACATCCGTGGACGGATCGACGATATTAACGTCAACCTTTCTTCCGTGGTACTGGTGCAGAATATGATACACCGATCACTGACCGAAGTGGATCGGGCATTGAAGTCCGGCCGTTCCGCGCTCCATATTACAAGGCTTGTTCAGGACATAGCCAACCACAGCACAAAAATGCTCGAAACCGCCAAAGGTGAACCGTGGCTGCTGCTCTTTGCCGAGGACGTCGCCCGCCAGCTAAAGGACAGGGGAATAAACCTTGCTGCCGAAGTCTCCAAGTTTGTTCTCCAAGAGGGAAAAAACGTACTCATGGATTACGAAAAAAGAGACCACCTCATGCGCAAGATCATTCTTGAACTGAAAGTGATACGGGCATTGGTATTCAGCATGGAAAGGTCTATGTATTGGGCGAAGATTAATGGCGTACTGAAAACAGCGAATCCATACAGAAACTTTATCAATATGGACAAGCGCAAAGCGGATGAGATCATTCGGAACTATTATCTATTTAAAGACTGAATATGATAACAAAATATATCACAACGCTACTGTTGTGCCTGTTTTCCATCACGGGAACAATGGCGCAGAACGTGAAGCGACAGACCGACAAACATATCGTACACCAACAGGAACGTATGGTTCACAAGCAATGGGATCGCAAGAAGTTTACACCGACAAGTGGCTTTCTCGGTCTCAACTATCAATATTGGCTCACCTGGGCGTGGCACCCCAATTACCCCAAGACCGACCGCCGACCGTTGAGCGGTACAGGCCCGCAAACCTTGCGCATGGGTATGGTACTGGCCATGCAACAAACGGACGAAGCCTATAAAAAGCATACGGACACCATCCGAAACGTAGCGGTCACGGAAGCCCTCAATTATTCCGGTCTGGTCACGGATGCCGACCCCTTGTGGCTTCTGTATTACCGCAAGGAATTTGGAAGCCTGACGGGCGACACTGACACCGACCCACTTGCCGGACTTTCACCGGACGTCGGGGATTATTTGAGGAGCAAAGGTCTATTGGAATGGTACAGCGAAGAACGTGCAGAACTCAAAGAACGGTTGGAAGCGGCCCGAACGACAACGCTTGACCGTGGCAGCCGTATCATGGCTTATCACCGTTTACTTGGAGAACACAGGAAACTACTGTCCGCATGGGAAGCCAAAAAGAACTATGCCGCCAAATTCCTTTTATTGGCCAAGAACCGTGACCGCCTACGTAGTGACAATCCAGACCATCCGGAGTTTTCGGGCAATCGCTCCGACGTACAGATTGCGGAGGACATCCTAAAAAGAACGCAATAACCAAAATCAGATTACTTTATGGACTTTATCAACATGACGGGGATAATGCCCCGTTTTTTATTGCAGGGAAACCCTGTAAACGTGCCCGATTCATTTAAGGAAACGTTCAACTTTTTGCAGGGGAAAGGTGTCTATGAAGAGGGTGTCATGCACTTTCTCAAAGGCATGAAAAACACGGTATGGACACACTTCGACACTTTCATAACCGATGCGCAGGCCCTCGCTGCCATCTTCATGCTCATATTCTTTGCCATCAAATCATACGAAATGATGGCGGGCGACAAGAAGATGGAAATTATGCCTTTATTGCGGCCCTTCGGGCTGGTAATGGTAATTATCTGGTGGGCTACGTTTACCCGCGTACTTGCATATCCCACGGACATCGTAGCCGCCAAGACGGAAAGCCTTTTTGACAGCGGACAGATCGAGGTAATCAACCTACGATTGCAACGGGCAAAACTCATGGTGGACGTTGCCGATCAGCTCACCACTATACAGGCCGAAACCGAGATCGCCGAAAAAGAAGCGGATACATGGTACGGTCAGGCATGGGATGCCGTCACCTCAACGGTAAAGGAGGGATTTACCGCCGTATGGAATCCGATAGTTGAACTTAAAAACCGGATGCAGGTCGGGTTACAGCTATTGGCGACCAATACACTCGAAACATTGGCTATTTGGGTATTGCGCATCTGCGTTTATATCATATTCATTATCCAGATCATCTATTTGACCATCCTTATCATATTAGGTCCGTTTAGTGTCGCCGTATCAATTCTACCTGCCTTTAGGGACTCCTTTGGTACATGGATAGCCCGGTTTATCAGCGTAAACCTGTATTCGGGAATTGCCTATCTGGTCATGCACATAGCCAGCCTGTTCCAACAGTATGCAATGGAGGCCGAGATCACAAGGTATCAGCAACTCGTTGACAGCACGGGCGACACAATGGAGAAGATGGCTGTATTTGCTGGTAACGGACTTTTGAGTTTCGGCATCGTCATCGTGACGTTCCTGATCGGAGGATTGACCATGCTCACCGTACCGAGCATCAGCACATGGATCGTATCGACAAGCGGTATCACCTCGGCCGCAAGCACAATGGGACGCGGAGCATCCAATGCGACCCGCATGGCAAGGAGGATAATAGCCAAATTTTAGACCCTTTTAAGCATCTGTTTTCATGATAATAAAAAATATCGAAGCCAAGATCAGGCTTGCCACCTTTATTGCGGGAGCAAGTCTGACCGCCGCCCTGCTCATGGTAGTGGCGGTATCTTTTTTTGCCTACAAACAGGTCGGTAATGCACGTAAATCAGTGTATATACTCGATGCCAATAACGTACCCATGTCCGCACGACAGACAGACGTGGAGGTGAACAGACCCGTCGAGTACCGTACACATATCAACCTGTTCCATTCGCTGTTTTTCACCCTTGCACCCGACGATAAATTCATCGAATACCAAATGAAAAAAGCCATGTACCTGATCGATGAATCCGGTGCATTGCAGTACAATAACCTACGGGAAAAAGGTTTTTTCAACTCCGTACTATCGTCCAGCTCCGTACTCACCATCCAGACGGATTCCATCCATCTCGATCTGGTGAACAAATATTTCCGCTACTACGGCAAACAGACCATAGACCGGCGCAGCTCGACAGTTGTACGCACGTTGGTCACGGAGGGCTATTTGCGAGACCTTGAAATGCGCACGGAGAACAATGGCCACGGCGTACTGATAACCCGATGGAAAACACTCGAAAACAAAGACATCAGCTATGTTCAGAAAAATAACTTCTAACCGTCCGCCTGATACGACGGTGTGGACAGCTTTTTACAGGGAATTTGGCAAGTACGCCGATGGAAGCGCCCACCGTACTAAACGGTTCCTTGAAACCCGGCCACGTACGGTATTTGTCGCAATGATACTAAGCATCCTTGGTTCCGTTGGATGCTTTCTTTTTCTCCCAAAGGAAAAATCCAAGAAAGACAGCCCAAATCTTTTCGTACAACAACCCTTAATGGATGGAATGGGCGGTATCGTCACCACCGTTTCGACCTTAAAGGAGTTGTTGGAAATCCGCACCGTACTTGATGGACTGATTGAAAAAGACAGTTTGGACAGCTCCGATAGCCTGCTGATGGAAAATGCCATCGACAGGATGCAGGTACTCGAAAAGCGGTTGTCCGAAGCCAACAAACCCCACAATTCACCCTAATATAATCCAACAATATGAAAATCAATTTCAGACAACCACGCTATGTGCTGCCCCTAATAGTGTTGCCCTTTCTATGCCTATTCTTTTATGTGTACCAGACTGGGTTTGCTAAAGAAGAAGCACCCGGGCAAGAGGGCGATCCCTTGCAGGGGCAGATTGCCGATGTATCGGAGGACGTGAAGAACCGTGCGCTTTCCGACAAACTTGCCGCCTACCGTGAGCAGTACCGCCGTGGAGACGGCTATACGGCAATAGGCCAGTTACAGGAGGAACGGGCTGAACAATTCCGTTTCGATGAAATGTACAACGAAGAGCAAAAACGCAGACTTGATTCCATCGAGCGGGCGCTCAAAGATAGGCGGCCGTTTTCCAGCAATGGAGATTTGGAGAATGACGACGAGGACAGAGCCTTACAACAGGCTCTTTCGTCATTACAGCGAAGACCCGAACCGATAAGGGAAGAACCTGACAATACCGATCCGATGGAACTTTTCCGTATGCAGATGGCCTATGCGGACAGCATGGCAAGGTCAAACGATCCTGAGCAGCAGGCAGCCCGCAGGGAACGTGAACGCATGGAAGAAGCGAAACGGGAACTCGAAAACCAACCCCTCTTATCCGTCTCCAAATACGCTACAAATCAAGGAGCGTTCAACACCATTCGTGCCGAAAGTGACAACACTTTCATACAGGCTATTATCGACGAAAACATGACAGGATATGCCGATTCACGTTTACGTATTCGGCTCATGGATGACCTATTGGTCGGCCCGCACCTGGTCAAGAAAAGCAGCCACGTCTTTGCAAGGATTTCAGGCTTTTCAGGACAGCGTGTACTGCTTACCATCACTTCCATCATGCACGGAAACAACATACTGCCCGTCCGATTGGAAGTGTACGACAATGACGGTTCCCCCGGACTGTACGTGCCCGCTTCGGCATTCAGGGAGTTTAGCCGAGAGCTCGGCGGTAACACCACGCAGGGGATTACCCTGCAACAACAAGCGGAAAACAATAGCCAGTTGGTCATGAGCGCCATTCAGCGGATGTTCAAATCAACCACGACCGCCGTATCAAAGCATATACGGAAGAACAGGGCCAAACTGAAATATAACACGATGGTGTACCTCATCAATCCCCAGGCACTCCGCTAAAGCCAACAGAATTACAAACAGTAAAATCATTTTAAGATTTCACCATGAAAAAGAAACATCATTTTTTAATCCTTTTCCTTTTATGTTTTGTAGGTTATTCCGCCCACAGCCAACAAGCTACGGCGACTCGGTTGGGAACACTTCCCGAATTAAGTCTGCACCGTAGCCATACCGTACATCTCCTTTCACCCGAACCCATCCAATACGTTGACATCGCTTCGCACCATGTATCGGGAGACCTGCCCTTTGAAAACGTATTGCGTATCAAATTAAATAAAGATACCACGCAGACAGAACACCTCGATCATGAACTTGGTACAGTTACCATTGTCAGCGATAACTTCGTGGCCCAATACCGCCTTACGGCCCCATTATGGATGAACGATACGAGTATTCCTGTCATGTTGGAAATCAAACCGGAACACACGCGGCCGTTGGAAATATCGGAAATCGGATTGAGCCGAAGCCAGATGAAAAACCTTGCACTCGGTCTGCTTACGAAACATGTTCACCGTGCGGTACGAAGTACGAGGGATTACGGCGTCGGTATCGCATTGAATGGCATCAGTACGATAGGTGATTATATTTTCCTTGACATGTCGTTTACCAACACATCAAACCTTTCCTACAAGGTAGATGAACTCCGGTTTTTCATTGAGGACAAGAAGATCACCAAAGCAACGAACGTGCAGACCGTGGAAATCAAACCCCTGTGGCAATACCAACCATTGACGGAATTTAAGAAAAGACACCGCAATGTGTTCGTACTGAAAAAGGCCACTTTTCCCGGTCGCAAGGTACTTCGGGTAACGCTCACCGAAAAGCAGATTTCCGGCCGTACGGTCAACCTAAAGATAAAGTACGGAGATATTCTGAAAGCCGATACCTTTTAAATCGGCTTTACCCAACCTTTTAAAATCAATTATTATGGAAGAACGGCGTCGCCATCCTTCCAACCTTACAAAGACAAACATTTATGGAAGAAACCAAAGAGCAACATGGGCTTTACCGCTCCCTGCAATTTGGCATATACCTATCCGTTGTCCTCGAAGTATTTTTGTTTTTCTATGTAGATAGATTCCTCTTAAAAGGAGTAACAAACAGCAGTTTGCTACTCTTTGCGGAAAGGCTTTCGAGGGTGCCGTTTTATGCCGAATTGATAAACAGCAAACTCTTTACGCTCGTACTGATCTGTCTGGTCTCTATCGGAACGTTAAGCCGAAAGAAAAAAGACCTCAATCCCAAGACCCAGATTGTTTACCCTTTGGTATTGGGGATGCTCATTCTTTTTTCGGGCTTGTGGTTACAAGGACGTAGGGCGGCTCCGATATGGGGGCAAGTCAATTGGTATGACCTTGCCTATATCACGAGTGCGTTTGCGGGAGCAGTTTTGGTACACGTTGCAATGGACAACGTGTCCAAGATCATCAGCTCCAATTTGGGAAAGGATCGTTGGAACATTGAAGAAGAATCCTTTATGCAGCCTACCGAACCCGTGGTAACCCCATACTCGATCAATATCCCGACCCTGTTTTATTACAGGCGCAAAGTCCGTAAAGGATACATCTTAATTGAAAACATCTTTAGGGGCCTGCTTCTTTGCGGGGTTCCAGGAAGTGGAAAATCGTTTGGGGTCATAGCACCAATCATCCGCCAAATGTTGGCCAATTCGTTCACCATGTGTATATACGATCTGAAATATCCCGATCTCGGCAAGATCGCCTATTATCATTACCTGCTTGCCAAGCAAAACGGTCGGTGCAAGGATTACCGTTTCCATGTTATCAATCTCAACGACCCTGCAAAGAGCCGACGGGTAAACCCTTTGAAACGGGAGTATCTGGGTACGCTTGCCAATGCTTCGGAAACGGCCGAGGCACTTGTTGAAGCCTTGAAAAAAGGAGACAAGAGCGGTGGTAGCGATCAATTCTTCACGCAGTCTGCCGTCAATTTCCTTGCCGCCTGCATCTTCTTTTTCAGTAGGTACGAAGATGGACGATATTCCACCTTACCTCATGTACTTGCCTTTCTTAATTTGTCGTATGAACAGATTTTTACGATGCTTTTTAGTAACCAAGAGCTGGGTTCCCTTTTATCGCCGTTCATGTCAGCCTACAAGGCAAAAGCGTTTGACCAACTGGAGGGGCAAGTTGGAACGCTTAAAATCTTTGTCAGCCGAATGGCGACTAAGGAAACCTTTTGGGTTTTCGGTGCGGATGATTTCGAGCTCCAGATCAGTAACCCTAAGCACCCGGGTATATTGGTGCTCGCCAACGACCCAAGCACGCAAAGCATTAATTCCACCTGTTTGTCAGTGGTGCTTAATCGGGTTACCAAACTTATCAATACAAGGGGTAACCTACCTACAGGTTTAGTGGTGGATGAGGCCCCTAGCTTGTATATTCACCGTGTGGACATATTGGTGGCACAGGCTCGATCCAATTTATCTGGGGTCGTTTTAGGGCTTCAAGAGTTGCCTATGTTACGCCAACAATATGGTAAGGAAACAGCGGAAACCATTACTTCCATTATGGGAAACGTGTTGTCCGGTGCGATCAGAAGCAAGGAAACCTTGGAGTGGTTGGAACGCCTGTTTGGTAAGGTGAACCAGACGGGTGAAAGTCTAAGCATTGATCGTACAAGAACCTCGCTTTCCTTGAACGAAAAACTTGAACCATTGATTCCTGCCGGAAAGATAGCTTCGTTAAAAGCGGGTGAATTTGTTGGTATCGTAGCCCGTGATACGATGGAAACCTATACGGGCAAATACGAGACCACCGCGGTTAATTGCCGTGTCAATCTGGACATGGAAGCCATCAAAAAAGAAGAAGCAAATTATCGGGAACTACCGACCTATTACGACTTCGGTGATCGAAAAGAAGAAATTCTATTGGACAATTTTTTCCGTATCACCAGGGAGGTTGAAGAAATTGTCGAACAGTTTATTCCCGTTCAGGACAACATACAGTTCCCTACACCAAGTGAAATAACGGAGTACAACAAAAGAAAATAGTTACTCGGCTTTTTAAAGGGAATATGAGCTTTAAAACCAAAATCCAAAACATCATGAAAAAATCCGAACGTTCTGCATATCTGCGGAACAGACTTGCCATCACAATCCTTTTTTTGGGGTGGTTGATGCTTGTTCCCTTTATGCTTTGTGGACAGGCCATCGACTATTGCCCACCGTTGGACAAATTAAAGGTTACATCGCCATTTGGATACCGTATCCACCCGATCATCGGTAAGGCTTCACACCATAATGGTGTTGACATTGCCGCTCGGTCCGATCCCGTTTTCAATGTACTTAACGGCCGGGTTATAGAAACCGGAAAACATAAGTTGCTCGGCAAGTACATACGCATAGCGCATGGCGAAATAGAAGCTATTTATGGACACCTTTCACACATAATCGTTTTACCGCGAGACACGGTTATAGTGGGACAACCTATCGCTATCACTGGAAGCACGGGTCGGGTAACCGGCGAGCACCTGCATTTTTCGGTGAAATTCAAGGATAAATTCCTTAACCCTTTGAAATTCCTTCAGAGGTTAAAAGAACAATCAGATCAATTCTTAAATATCAAATAATATGGACTATCATATAAGATCGCTGCAACAAAAACTAAGTGTTCTGGCCAATGGTGAGGACATTGGACTAACACCATCGGAAGCGGCTATTTACGGCGTTGAATACGCAGATGAATGGCCTAATGAGGAATCCTCGGAGGTGGACGAAGATGAGTAGTAAAAATTCAAAATCCCTGCATGAAATAGTTGCGGAGAATATTATCATGAAACTTGAACAGGGTACGGCACCGTGGCAGAAGCCGTGGGATAGCAATAGCCCCGCTTTTGAATTGCCCTATAACGCAATTACGGGTAACCGTTACAAAGGTATTAACAGCCTCTCGCTATTATCGTCAGATCGCGAAGACCCGCGTTGGATGACGTTCAATCAGGCTTCGACAAACGGTTGGAAAGTACGAAAGGGAGAAAAAGCATCCTTGATCCAATTTGTCAAGACCCACGAACTTGTTGCCAAAAGAGACGAGCAGGGCAAACCGATTTTTGATGAAAAGGGTAAAGCTGTAAAAGCCAAAGTAGATCTGAACCAGACAATTATTACCAGTGCATGGGTGTTCAATGCAGAGCAGATCGACGGCATCAAGGCTTTGGTTAAACCCGACGTTAAGCAATTCCAATGGGACGCTATCCAAAGGGCAGAGAATATTATTCAGGCTTCGGGAGCAGACATAACCCACAAATCAGGAGATCGGGCCTATTACAGTCCGGCACTTGACAGTATCACTATGCCCATGCGCGAACAATTCGACGCATCGGATAAGTATTATTCTACGTTGCTCCATGAACTTGGCCATTGGACGGGGCACAAAGACCGTCTGAACAGAAGGATGGCTGACAGTTTTGGCACTGAGGGTTATGCCCGCGAGGAACTCCGTGCCGAAATCGCTTCGATGCTTATCGGTCAGGAACTCAACATAGGCCATGATCCTGGCCAGCACGTTGCCTACGTTGAAAGTTGGATACAGATATTACGTGATACACCTTTTGAAATACATGCCGCCGCTGCCGATGCAGAAAAAATCCTTAATTACCTTTTGGCATTTGAACAAAAAAGGGAGATCAAAGCGGCCGCTAATGTTCAGGCCGACGCAAGATCACAAAGGACAAAGGAAAGGGACCTGATTATAGGTGATGAAATTGTCTATAACAATACTGTCTACAAAGTGCAAGGCCATCTGAAAGGTGGACGTATGCGTGTGGAAGATGTAATGACTGGAAATGTATTTTCCCTGTCCAAGACAGACCGGCTACATAATTCCCTGCTCCAAGCCAAACTAGACTCCGAAGTTATCAAGGTAGGTGAAGACCCAAAGCGCCCGGCGCGTACTGAAAGGGAGGTTGTAGCCGCCTACGGTATCAGAAGATAAAAATATTGAAACCTCAAAAAATAACTACATATGAAATACCCTATCAACGAATATGAAATGCCCTTAAACGAACTTGAAAAATTAGGGCTTTACAAAGACTGTGGATTAAGCATAAGTCCCGAGAATATCAATGCACTGCTTGCAGGGAGAAGAACCGATATGTTGAGCATGGCCAATCTGAATATCGATGGGTTTGCCATCCGCCGACTGGATGCGAAGTTATCCCTTAACCGAAGTGAGGACGGTACTGTTCAGCTTAATATACATCCGATCTATCGTGAACCACAATGGCACCCGCTATTGAGCGACCACGAAGAAAAAGCGTTGATTAATGGAGAAAAAAACGTAGTGAGTAAGGAACAGGAGATCGGAGGAAACATCAAGAAGAAAGTCATCATTGAATACGACGATCTCACAAAAGAGTTTGTGGCGTATGAACCCGAAGAAGTCCAGACCCCAATTAAGATAAATGGCGAAGATCTTTCCGAAAAGCAACAGGAGACTTTCCGTAACGGCGAAGTCGTGGAACTCAGAGACGGAACGAAAATCCAACATTCGGCAACAGACAATAAGGGTATTCGTTCAGACAGTAAAAGGCTTATCGTATCCGTGCTATTGGACGGCGGTATCTCATACTTGTTGTTCCGTGGCATCAATAACTTAAGAGGTAGGGGCGAACCACAAAGCGAGGGGTACAGCAAGGGGTACAACCGTGCATTGACCGACATGATGATGACGGATAAAAAGCTAAGGGAAGGAAGTAACGAGAAAACCGTTCAGGACCTTTCGCAAAATCCTCGTGATACGCAGGAGAACAGAAGTTACGGGCGTGCTATGGCAAGGTAATGGTATTTATCCAATTAAAAGCCGAAGTAAGGGATTTCTTTGCTTTCTATATTAATATGATCGAAGATAAAATTCTTTTTCCGTATATATTGGAAAATCAAATCATAGATCATGAAAGTTGGAGCGAAAATGGCGTTCGTATTCCGGTAAGTAAAGGTGTTTGGTTGGCGACAAACAGCTTGCCTGTATCCGTCACCGACCTTTTTATCGGTCATTCGGCTGGTGATATAATGTGCTTCTGCCATTATTACCCCAATTGGATCATTCCAAGCCGTATGAGTGCTTTTGCTTCCTTGGGTTTATTGCCAACCAAAGAGCAGTTTACTTGGCTAAAATCCCTTTTCACCAATGCCAGAATACATACGGTATTTGACGGGGGAATAAGCGGCCGTATTGCCGATTGCAAAGTTGCAACGTGGCAATTCGATAAAAGTACAAGCTTTAGTCTTACCAATGACCACGTGGAAGTTCATTATGGCACGAAGAAATATTGTATTCCGGTCAGTATCTTTTCATTGAACCGTTTTGAAAGATTTTCTGGCATACGTGGAGGCATCAGAACCCATAAACCCACAGCACCATTTGAAACGTTTTACGAATCCTTTATAAACTGGGTATCTTGAACCTTTCCAGCCGCACCCTTGACCTTAAATTCGGTCGGGGTGCGTAGTCTTTACAATCGGTATTTTCATGAAAAAGACTTAGTTATAGAAATCTGAAAAAATATTCAGATATGTCTGACGTCGGGCATCTCTTATTATCGTGAATTCATTAATAGAAATGATCTCTTAAAATGCATCAACATGTAAGTTCTTGAAGAAGAAGAAGAAGAAGAGAGGGTTACAAATAGGTTACAGGATATAGATTAGTAGTGTAGAAATAACTTAGAAAAGTGCTTCATTACTACATTCTTATAGTTTTTAATATTTGATGAGCTTAAAAGACTAAACATCGTTTGATCGCTACAGTATAAAAAATCTAAGGGACACAACTATCTCAACATCTCGATTACTGGGTATTAATAAGTGTTCCGAAGTATTAATATTTGGTGATCTATTGTGAATTCAAGTAGATTGTAAATAATAGGGTTGAGGGTAAGACTTCAATTGTATAATAGAAATAGCAGTATTATTTTACTTTGTAAGTGTTTAATTATTAAAAATCCGTTAATTGTCTATGTGCTGGTGTGCACATTTGAAAAGTCTTTTTCTGTTTGGAAAACGCTTTGTTTACTTTTTTAACGATTTTTAGATTTAAGCCTTCTTCCTTATAAATTCGATAAATACGTTTTTGATTATCCCGCCAGCCTTCACGTTTCCACAGAACAACGATCCGCTCTATGCCGTAACGGACACGAGTTTCAGCAATGCTTTTTATGCGAAGGCGTAAAGGGCCGTCATCACGTCTATGGTGTTTATAATACCAAACTGAGGTGCTTAGCAGAGACACCTCGGATGCTCTACGGAGTGAATCCGATAATCAGAAATGAGTCCGGCAACCATTTTCCTACGTTGAGAAGGCTTTAAAACTTTTTTTAATACATCTTGGAGCATCTGTTTGTCCAAGCTAAGATCTGCCACAAGCTTTTTCAGCTGCGCATTTTCTTCTTCCAATTGCCGAAGCTTACGCAGCTCCGATACACCTAGACCGCCGTATTTCTTCTTCCAGTTGTAGAACGTTGCTTCGCTGATACCCATCTTTCTGCACACCTCTTCCACACGGGTACCGGTCTCGGACTGTTTGATCGCAAAGGCGATCTGTGCTTCGGTAAACTTTGATTTTTTCATCGCTTTTCCTCCCTTTTAAAATTAGTAATTCATACCCGAATTCTCTACTTTCAAATGCACCACTTTTTTTAGGGAGAGGTCAAATGAAAAGTTTTATTATCTACACAGCGGGCGCGTTAGGTTGTTAATAATCAATGCTTATGACGAGTTTATAAAAACTTAGGTAGAGCTACTATAGATGTGATAAAGTTTCCCTTATTAAGGAATAAAAAAGTGAATTATAAGGTTTATAAGTTGATTAATTACGATTATATCATTAGCCTTGCAAAGCTTCAATTTGCATAATTAACTAATAACAAATAGTTTTAAGTAAAATACCTATGTCACTATGATTACACATTTCGTATTTTTAAAAATTAAAAATAATTCTCTAATGTGGTAAAATATATATTTCTTTGTATCTTTATAACTCTATACATCACAGAGATAAGGTTTTGTTATCTCAAATTGTTCTTCAATCCTATAATACATATTATTATAGGATTTTTTTATTACATTGTTCTTGCATGCGGTTGCGTCACTTTTTGTTCTTATGTAAGTAGTTCATTTTACGATAAATAATCCTGTTGTTTTAAAATTTACTCAACAACGCCTTCAGATTCATTTTTGGTTATTTTTATTGTTATCGTAATCGGCTTAAGATTATCTGAGTCCTTGTATGTCCTATAATTGTTATATTCTTGAATCCATTCATTGCTAAGTCCTCGTACATCGTGTAAGCTCAATATCATCTGCGTGTGCATCCAGTATCTTTACTTCGGCTACCGTTGAAGCCCCTAAGGTTATATATTTTGAGATGACTTCCCTGATTGAGTATCTTGAATAGCAATTCCTTTATTTTTGCACCAAAAGCCGAAGTGATAACTTGTGAATTGACAGCTATAATCAAATATCATTCGAAAAGGTTGATTCTTTAATCAACTATCCGTTACTGAGTGGGGTTGCTCTTTGGAAAAATCTAGAATTACCTATTTCAATAGCAAAGGTCTTACTCCCACCAGTCGTCTGAAATA
This sequence comes from Sphingobacterium populi, assembly GCF_001586775.1. Taxonomy (GTDB): domain Bacteria; phylum Bacteroidota; class Bacteroidia; order Sphingobacteriales; family Sphingobacteriaceae; genus Sphingobacterium; species Sphingobacterium populi. The sequence continues at coordinate 763,170 of NZ_LQXS01000002.1, forward strand.
TTTAAAGTTCTAAACCGTCACTTATAAAACCCATACTCCATTTTTTATTGATGCTGTATTTGCAGTTTTAAGGGATTCGTTCTCGTGTATGGATTTATGTTTGCTACGTCATTATTCGTCATCTTAAATAGCTTGGAAACACTAATAACTTTCCTTTGATTAAAAGGCTTTACATCTCGACTAAGATGGTGTATGCCGCTTAATAAAGCTGTAGTTTGGATGTCTGCAAGGCAGAATTTAAAAAGTCGTAATAACATCGCCATCGTCTTCACTGCTGACGTAATAATGTCGCGAATGACACAGGTTCAGGAAACATTTAAACTTTAATCCGCAAAAAGTTCTTGAGTTGACTGTTTAGGTTCTCGAGCACCCAACACTTTTTGCATTGACCTTCTTTAAACCTTATGATTAAAGCTCAAAACAGCAAACATCTCTTTAAGGCGGGAATTCTATTTCTTCAGTTCTTTTAAAAGCTGCAGGTCCAAGACTTAAATGCCTCCATAGCGGCTTTTCTCGTTGAAAAGGTGTCTTTGCTAATACGTCTTTTCAAAAAATATCTTCTGCTCTACGTTTTTTTTCAATCTCTTTAAGAACACGGACAATCTCAGTTTCTCTATAACGTATTTTCTTCCTTTGCAACTTTAATTTAAACATTGTATTTCAGGTTTAAGCTGCTTTTTGTTCGTGATACCTATACAATAATTGTGTATTATCTGGGAGTATTATTACTACGAAGATGATGTTACATGATCTTCGTAGTAGCTGAAGTAAATTGGAATTCAATAATATTAAAAACAAAATGTAATTTAATTGTTACGATTTTGTTTTGTGATTAGTTATATATTTTCCTAGGTTTGAGATTAATCACTAAATATAAATCATTATGAGTACACAAAAAGTAAAAATCCAAAAACTTGCATTAAACAAGGAAAGTATTACTAAACTTTCAGAGAGTTCAATGCAGAAATTAGTAGGTGGAGCTAACAAAAAGGAAGCGTTTGGTTCGGATATAACATCCTGTATTGTAACTTCTTACTCTATTTTTGCTTGCTAAGATTATTTTAAATGCGTGGCGTCGATAGGACGCCGTGCATTTTATTTAATGAACTAACAATTACTTAAATATAAACACCTTGATAGGACAAAATTGTATTGAAACTACTAATTGTTTGCATAATATTAGTTTGTCTGTCAAAAATGATCTTGAAAATTCCCTGAATGATGACTATTCATTGCTCAATGGTAGTATTGGTAAATTATTATTTCTAGTTAATTATTGGGTCTATGATGGAAAAAAAAATAGGTCAATTGAAGCCACTATAAATACCGTCTCATTAGCATTATTTAAATCGCTTGAGAAAGGAGAAATACGGGGTATCAGTTTTAGCTACGGATTGGCTGGGTATTCTTGGATATTTAAATATCTTCAAGATTATTTTCCGCTGGATTTTAGTGTCGACATGACGCAAATTGACGATATCACTATTGATGCTATGATGTCTGATTTAGACAATGAAGATTTTATGGATTCTCTGCATGGCAAACTAGGCGTTATAAATTCATTATTCAATCCTCATAAGATATTTGACTATAAGCTGCAAATTTGTATTGAGTCCATAGTGAGTAATATTCATACGCTTTTCAATATACCGGCGAATTACCAAGACGAATGTCAGTTTGATCATCAAAAGTTCATGAGGAAAAACAGAAAGTCTTACGATTTTGGGATGGCTCATGGGATCTGTGGCACAATTGTTTTTCTATGCCGAGTCTTGCACTCAGGGTCAATCAAATCTGAAAAGCTATTATTAACAGTAAAATTCCTGACAAAATTTCTTGTAGCAAACAAACTAGAGAACGGAACTTATCCCCATAAGATTATGGACGGTGTTGTAAATGGTGCTGGTCGACAAGCTTGGTGTTATGGTGACCTGTGTGTAGCTTATGCATTATTGCAATCTGGTAAAGTCTGCTCCAATAACTATTTTCTCGCTCAAAGTGAATTAATCTTAAGAAGATGTGTAAGTGCTATGCTTACAAATGTAGGTGTTGAAAATGATCAAAAAGGAAACTTTGATGCAGGGCTTTGCCATGGAAGTGCGGGACTATATATTCTTTACAATTCTTTTGCTAATGATTTTAGTTTTGTCAAGGATATGAGAGATACTTGGTACCGTATTACCGTGAAGCAAGTTGAAAATAATATCAAGTCGGGGTATTTTTATAGGGAAAACGTTAATCTTGAAAAATCATTGAATGGTATAAATATCAATAATGGATTTCTGTATGGGTATGCTGGTATAGGTTTAGCAATCATTTCTGGTTGTGATGAAAAATATAATTCATGGACTCAAGTGCTCAACTTAAACAATTAATTGGCTGATTTTTAGTATTAAAATCTTGAAGTGTAGATAGATGATTAACTTAAAAAACATCTAATGATTATTTTAAAGTATCCCTTAATACAAAATATTCTGTACTCTGTGATTTGCTGGTTTTTTATGCTAGCATCTGCTAGTTCACAAGAAGATAAGCACGATTTCGACGGTTTCGTTTTTTCAGCTCTTTCGAATGGAAATATTGACGGAGTATACGTTACGCTATTACAAGGTAGTGATTCACTTTTGATTACATCAAGTCGAACTAAAGATGGAGGAAGATTTAGATTTAGATCGATATCTTCTGGTAATTATGTTTTGCTTCTAGAAAAAGTCGGATATGCTTCGAAAACAAGTAATGTAACAATTCCGATGTTAGATACGTTTCTTGACACTATATATTCTGTAACTCCATCGCATGCGATAGATACAGTTAGTATTGCAGCAAAGAAATTAGTCTCGGTAAAAGGTGACACTATAGAGTATTTTGGTGACAATTATCAACAGCATGAAGGCAGTAAGGTGGAGGATTTGATCAAACAACTACCTGGTTTGACAGTGGATAATAAGGGTAATATAAAGGCATATAATGAAGATGTTAAAAAGGTATTAGTAGATGGTGAAGAATTTTTTGGTGATGACCCCACCTTAGTAACCAGAAACATCCGATCGAATATGGTTAACAAAATCCAGCTTTATGATAGAAAAAGTAAGGTGTCTGATTTCACCGGTCAGGAGGATGGTTTTCGCGAAAAAACGTTAAATGTAGAACTAAAGGAATCTGCACGTAAAGGATACTTCGGTGAGATTGGCGGAGGAATTGGCACGGACCACTTTTTCAATTCTGATGCAAATATCAATAGATTTAAAGGTAAACAAAAGTCGTCAGCATATGCTAAATACTCTAATATCGGATTAAATAATTTAAACAAGTTGGTAACTAAGATTCTCCCTACAATTGATGATTCACGAACAGATATCGATATTGAAAAGGGCATACCAACGATATTCAATAGCGGTATTCATTTTGACGACAAGTGGAATGAAAATGCAAATGCAATAAATACTGATTATCAATTTAGGAGATATAATGTAAAGGGCTTAGAAAGTAGTGAAATAAGAAACAACATTAATTCTGATCAAGGATTTTTAAATAGTACGAACACGGATTTTAATTACATTAATGCAGATCATCAAATAAAAGCGAAATACGAATTTCAACCCGATTCCAGTTTGTATGGACATATTGATTTAGATTTTGTTTTAAACGATTATTTACATGAAAGAAATAATATCTCATCGAATTTATTGCGCCCTGCTAATTCAGTGTTAAGTGAAGGAGAGTTTTCTAATTATATGACCGGTAATAATTCAAATATTTATTTAGACATATTAATCAATAAAAAACTAAATAATGAAGGACGTTTAATTACTATGGGATTTCTAACATACAATTTTCAAAATAAGTCTACGGAGAACTTTCTATTCAACGCAATTACTTACGATCTTGAAAATAACAGCCAGCAGAGTAATATTAGTAATCAAAGAAGACACGATAATCACTATGAACGACAAAACAAATTATTCTTCTCTTTCACAGAAAAACTCGGTAAATTTTATCTAAATTTTTTGCAGGAATTAAAGTTTGTAGATCAGAGAAAGGATTATCAAACTATTTTTAATATTCCCCAGGATGAAGATTATTTTGGAGCAGCCGTATTAACAAAAGATTATGCTCTTAATTACATTCATCACACCTCAGGACTTGCAGTTAACTCTAATATAGGAAAATCAATTCTTAACGGCGGAGTTAAATTTCTTAACTTAAAGTACGGTAGATTTGATCATACGACGCAAGATTTAAAAAGAGAAAATCTGACATACTTTTTGCCTCAAGCTTTCTACAGATACGACTTTTCGACACTACATAATTTTAAAGTGGATGTGAGGTCTGATGTTTCAATGCCATTATTACTACAAGTAAATCCCTTGATTACGAATAATGATCCTTTCAATGTGCTTAGTGGAAACACAGACATAAAGCCTGCTACAAATTATAACATTGATTTGGATTATCTAAAAGCAGACATGTTTACAGGCAAAGTTTTGCAGGTAATAGGTCGAGGTAATAAAGTAACTGATCCAATTATACCTGTTATAAATATAAGGGATGGTATAACCTACACTTCGTTTGTAAATGAGTTTCAGAATGATAATTACAATTATAGTCTAACACTGGCGACAGGTCGGCAATACCTGCAGCCCAACATTCAAGCAACTATACTTTTAAAATATGAAAAGAACAAGTATCTAAGCTTAGTTAATGATATACAAAATATAACCCGTTCAGCTAGCTGGTCGTTGGGGGGGAATTTCAAAGCAATATCCAAAGATAGGTTTGATATAAATATCGACCTAAATACGGCCTTAAATAATGATGAATACGAAACTTCCGAATCAACTGATGATCGATATTTTATCTGGAACGGTAATTTGGAATCAAAGTACTTTATCACTCCTAGACTAAGACTATATAGCAATTTATCATGGTTGCATTATGGCCAGTCTCTACTTATAGATAGATCATTTAACAGGTTTCTCTGGAATGCTGGCGCCGAATATAAAATAATTAGGAATGGCAATTTAACAGGTGAAATTTCTTGCAATGATATACTAAATCAAAATCTCGGTTTCAGTAGATCAGTTGAAGATAATAGACTTATTCAGCGCTCTTTTACCGCTATTCCGAGGTATATAATGCTTTCATTAAAATGGAAATTCGAAAAATTTAATAATTAAAAATAACGTTATGGATTTTAAAAAGCTCATAGTACTACTAGTTGCAATAGCACTATGTAAAAGTGCAATGTCTCAGGTCGCCAGTTCGAAAGATGGTGTTATAGTTTATGAAAAAAGTATAAATGTTTATAGCTTTTTTAAAAATTTAGGAAAGCCAGAGTCAGAATTGTATAAACCAGGTAACGACAATCAGTTTTACAAATCAAATTATAAGCTCGTTTACGATGATAGCAGATCCCTTTACTATCCTATTGATAGAGCTCCTACTGATGATATTAACATATCTGTTTTAACTATGGTCGGGATGGATAATAAGGTTTATAAAGATTTTAATGAGAACATGATGTTTTCTGAGAAAAAAGGGTTAACAGGTACTGTGAATTACGTAACAAAGATTCCTGATATCAAATGGAAGTTAACGGATGAGGAACGTGAAATAGCTGGCTACACTTGCAGAAGGGCGAATGGATTGATGCTAGATTCAATTTATGTTGTAGCCTTTTATTCTTCTGAATTTGATATTCAGGGAGGCCCTGAGTCTTTCTCTGGATTACCTGGGATGATTTTAGGTGTTGCCCTACCTCATCAAAATGTCACATGGTTTGCTACAGAAATTAGTAATGATGTAGCAAGCGGCGAAATACCGATAGTGCCACCAAAGAAAGGTAAAAAAATTACGCATGATAAGTTTGTAGAAGATGTCTTAAAATCAAAAGACATGTTAGTGCCTTGGGCAATTACCATGTTGCTACTTTAAACTTATTCCAACAGAGATTATATGTTAGTAAACGATTTCTCAATAAGTGTTTTAGACATCGGTTCAGTTTCGGGAATTAACTACATTGCGAATGACTTAATTAATTATGCGCAGGAGGCAGATAGGTTAAATTTTAATCGTTTTACTGTTGGTGAGCATTATAACTCAATGCTTCCCTGGTACAGTCCAGATATGCTTATACCAATTTTGGCTGGAGTAACTGAAAGAATAAAAATAGGAGTTAGCGGTATATCTTTACGTTACCACTCGCCATATAAAGTTGCGCTAGATTATAAATTAGTTAGTAGTCTGTATCCTGATAGGATTTCTTTAGGTATAACTAAGGGAAAGGTATCTCCAACTATAGAAAAGTACCTAAATAGTACCCCTGTATCATCGGTTGGCTCTTTTGAGGATAAACTGCAATCTCTAATAGAGTTGTTGAGTAAAGGTGGAAAACATAATACAGAGCCATTTCTACCACCTTTTGATGGTAATAGTCCTGAACTATGGCTTTTGGGGTCTAGTTTGCCCGATATCAACATTGATTTACTTAGGACACTTAATTTTACATTATCATATTTCCACCAACCTGATAAGAGCATAAATAAATTGAGAGATGATATAATGATAATTAAGGATAAATTGATGTCTATTGGGCAAGCGCAGCCTAGAATAGGTATAGCCATTGCAGGTCTATGCTTAGACGATCCTCGAAGAATAAGAAAATCTGTTAAGTTTTGGTCAGATAATAAACCGCCAATACATTCATTTAATCAAATTGTAGGTTCCCCTGAAAGCTACTTGAATCAAATAATGGAGCTGTGCGTTTTTTTAGATGTATATGATTTAACGATATACAATATTGGTGTAGATATCAATGAAAATATTGAATCAATTAATCACGTTAGCTCAATGTTCAAGCTTTGATAATGGAAATTATTAATACCTATATCATCAACCTAGCCTCTCGTTTAGAAAGAAAGGATCATATACTAAGTCAATTTGAAGGTCGTGAAGAATTTCAATTTGAATTGTTTCCGGCAATAGTTTCTCAGAATGGGGCAGAAGGACTTTGGAATTCAATTAAATCTATTGTTATTAATGCAAAACGAGATGGTCTAGATTATGTATTAGTTTGCGAGGATGATCACATGTTTACCGATGTATATCAATCCGAGTCACTATTTAGTTATCTCCAAGTTGCATCGAATCATCAGTGCGAAATATTGATAGGAGGGCCAAGCTCCTGCAGGGGATATATTTTTCCAATTAATAATGATTTGCTGCATGTAGACTTTTTTACTGGAACACAATTTATCATAATTTTCAAAAGATTGTATGATCGAATATTAGATTTCGTTTTCGATAAATCAAGTTTGGATGGTGCTGACCTAATCTTATCACGTATAGCGAACTCTAAAATAGTAATTCATCCTTTTATTTCGGTACAAAAGGAATTTGGTTATTCAGATATCACCCCTTTTTATAATAGTAATATGGGGTATGTTGAGCAATTATACGTGAAGTGCGATATCCATTTAAATCTCATGAGGAATATTTATCACGATCTAAATTTTAGGATAGCATCTGATGATGAAATTGAACTGCCAAAAAATTGGGTAGTTCCAACATATGTAATTTGTGACAATAATAATCAATCCTTAGATCGAGTTTATAATCAATTTAGTGGTAAAGATGAATTAAATATCGTTAAGATTGATGTGGTTAGTAATTCCAAAACAAAGAGTGAAATTTTTAAAAGCATTATCAGTAATGCTTTAGATACTGATGAAGAAGTGATTTTAATAGTTAATGGTGAGCATGAATTTACAAAGTCATACACTTTAGAAAATTTAGCTCGAGATCTATATATTGGTCTAGTTTACGGTGTAGAACTGATTTCTGGAGTATGTTATTTTGCGACGAATATTACCCCAGCTAATCGAAATTTATTTTGGGCAAATTCGTTACTAAACGACCAATTTCTCCTCGTTTTTAAACCATTTTATAAAAAAGTATTGTCAACCACATTTTCAGATGATAATTTCTTCGAAGAACTATCTCGTTTAGCAATAAGTTCTTTTGTTCAAAATCCATTTATGTCAAGTAGCATCATTAAGAATGATGCCGAAAAGTCTTTTGAGGTTTGTCGAAGACTTTTAAATCAACATTACTAATAGATATGTATAGGCATTTCAATAAAATACTAATACGCATTCCAGTATTCCCTTTAGAGTATATGGATCAAAGACCAACGAAGAATAATGAGCTGTTCAATATGGGGCTATACCTTTCGTCTAATGATCTATTGTTGGAGTGGCGGAAATCTCACGATCAAGTATTGGCTAACAGGAGCAAGTTAGAATTAAGTATCTATAAATATTGGATTCGAAGTTGTTCGAGAGCCACACCATATGGAACCTTCGCAGGCTGTACAATAGTTGATGCTTCTGATCAAGATAGTTCTTTATCTTTTAATTCGAAGACAGGTGTCTTCAAAAGGGCGAGATTGGACATGAATTATTTAAAAGGTATTGAGTCGTATTTGAGACCTTTTCTTAAAAAAAAATCTCTTTTATTTACTAACAACTCTTTATACAGGATTGGTGATCACTATCGATATGTTGAATATAGTTTGAATTCGAAAGTACGTGAGTATAGTATCACGTCAGCCGAATCATCAGATTACCTAGACGCGATTTTACTTAAATGTCGTGATGGTATAACTATAGAAATGCTAATTAACAGTATGATAGAGGTTTTTCCCGACTACACTTATGAAGATTTCTACAATTTTATTGAGGAACTATTGGATTCTCAAATTTTATTTCCTGATACGGAGATGCCAATAACTTCGAAGTCACTTGCAAATCACATCAATCTGATAGCCGAAAATTCAGAAATATCACCCCTAATAAGGGAAGGACTACAAATGGTAGTTAATGCGATGGATTGTGATAATTTGAGTTTTAATCAGTTGCAAAATATTGTAACAACATTAAAATCCGTATTTCCAAATATTCCTACCACAAGCGATACATTACAAGTTGATACTTATTTTCGGTTTGATAAAAAGAATATCAATAGTAGGTTAGTGGATAAAATCGTTAAGCAGACATCTGATCTCATGCAGATTTCTAAAAGAAATATATCGAAAGACTTAGCATCTTTTAAGACTCGTTTTTTTAAGAAATATGAATATCAAGAGATACCACTAAGTGTAGCTTTAGATCCAGATTTAGGTGTTGGATTTTCAAATTTTACTGCAGCGAGTACTAAAAGCGAGATGCTTGATGATCTTTCATTTCATCAAAGTTTCACAGAAAATATTATCTATGACGAATTGACGGAATTCGTTACACAGAAATATAATGATTATGTCAATAATGATTTACCCGAAATCTTGATTATTGAATCTGATATTAAAAAAATATCGAATGATTCTTTACAGAAGAACTTTCCGATGAGTACTTCTATCATAGGTACCTTATTCACTAAAACAAAGGAACTATCAGAAAACGGCTTTCTTTTTTCTTTGAACTTTGTTGGTGGAATGTCTGGTGCTAATTTGTTGAGCAGATTCTCTCACGGGGATGATGAAATTTTATCTTTAGTAAAAGATATAACTCGAAAAGAAGAAGTTTGGCAGGATGATGCAATTTTAGCAGAGATTGTTCATCTTCCGCAAGCAAGAATAGGTAATATACTTTTAAGGCCACCTGTACGTAGTTATGAGATTCCCTATGTCGGAAGATCTGGTTTGCCTCGTCAAAATCAAATTGATGTTGATGATTTGTTGATCTCTATCAGAGGTGAGCAAGTTATCCTCCGCAGTAGACGTTTAAATAAACGCATAATTCCTCGGTTAACGACTGCTCACAATTTTGCCAATAATAATCTGCCTTTGTATAAATTTCTGTGTGATCTTCAAGGTCAAGGTCACGATGCTCCTATTTTATGGGATTGGGGTTGGCTAAAAAAAATGGATCATTTACCAAGGGTTGTTTATAAAGACATAATCGTAAAAAAAGCAACTTGGAGAGTTAACATAGACGAATTCAGAAAGGAAGGTGTATTAAGTTTGAATGGCCAAGATATTATACAGTGGTCAATTAAAAGAAAAATTCCTCGAAATATATGTGTAGTTAAGAATGATAATTACCTTCCGATAGACTTGGCTTCAGAACTTGGTGCTAAACTTTTTGAAGACGAACTTAAAAAGAAATCATTTTTAACTATAGAAGAAAATCTTAGTACTGAGTTTTCAGCACCGGTTAAAGATGAAGCAGGAAATAGTTACCATACCGAAATTGTGATACCAATCTTTCATGAATTCAAATCAAATGAAAAATCTACGCCAGCAAAAGCTACTGATGATGAGCTTAGTCAAATCGAGCAGAGAAACTTTTATCCATTTAACAAGTGGTTATACTTTAAATTATATTTAGGAAAAAAAACTGCTGACAAATTCCTCAAAGAATTGTCACCTAAGCTTTGCAAATATAAAAGTGCAGGATTATTTGATAAATTTTTCTTTATCCGTTTTGAAGACTCGGACGGACATCACATAAGGTTACGATTCTATAAAGAAGATAATAAGTTTGAGATGATTTTGCAAAGTATTTACACGCTTTGTGCGGGGTATATCCAATCAGGATTATTGTCAAAAATTAGTATAGATACCTATACTAGGGAATTAGAAAGATATGGTAAAGATCTAATTACCGAAGCTGAGGAGCTATTTGAGACAGATAGCTTTTTCATCCTTGATCTATTAAATATTTTAAATGAAAAAGAAGATGTAGAAAACTATAAGATCCTAGCAGCACTAAAATACGTTGATATTTTTGTAGGCTGTTTTGATCTAACTGTCGATCAAAAGCTAGAATTATTTAATCAAATGTCGAAGAGTTTCCATCAAGAATTTGGAGGTGATAAATTGCTGTTAATACAATTAAATAAAAAGTATAACTCATTTCAAAAAACTATACAACATATAGAACGTAATGATCAAGATTTTATTGCGTCGCTGAATAATCTTATAAGCGTTAAGAAGAATGAGGACATTTCGATCATACGAAAAATAAAGAAAAAGCGCGTTGTTGAAGACTGGAATTTTGGAATCCTCTCTAGCTATATTCATATGTCATTAAATAGACTTTTCATGGAAAATCAAAGACAGTATGAATTAGTTATTTATCACTTTTTGGAAAGACAGTATTATAGCTATGTTCGAAGAAATGGGGCAAAAAAAGTTTATAATGATTTATAGCCCGCATTTTCTAATACTTTATATATAGGAGAATTTACGTCAACTTCCTTCAGAGGATTATTTTTACTCCATTCCCACATTTTGTTCCATAAATGAATACCATATGTTAAATCCGACAAGTCAAAATTTCTATTTGAAAACATGTCCTTATAATTTAGATAATCCACGGGACAAAAGACTTCTGGGGAGACTACATAATCAGTATAGTTATTTTGAAATATTTTTTCCGATAAACATTTGGCTCCAATTTCGGTCCAAGTGATTTGAGTTTTATCTTGAATAGCTGAAACTTTTTTTCTCGATATCCAATAGCAATCTTTCACCTAAAACACTGCGCTTTTCCATCTTTATAACACAATTACTTATGGTCACAATCTCCTCAAAATTACCCATAACTTTTTCTGTAGCAAAAACATATTCAGATTCTATTTCAAAAGGTTTGATACATAACATATCACTATCTACCCACCATCCACCTTTAAGAAAAAGAAGTTTTATTCTGAACCAATCGGAAAACGTCGCGTAGGAGTTATGAAAATCTCTGAAAATATATTGCTTCGGAATTATTTCATTCGCGTTCATTAGCTTAACTCCGTTGGGAATATTTTTTATTGGGCTATATGTATAGATTTCCACTTCACAACCAACGTTTAAAAACGACTGCATACATAGTTTTTGCATATCTTCAAATATGCTACTTATCCACAGGGTTTTAACTTTTATTTTTGACATATTAGGTTATTTCTATAAAATGCAATTTAATCAAATAAATGTTAGCTTATTCAATCTTATCAGATTATTTCTTGTTAAAATGAATTTTAGATTTAAACGGTTTCCTAATTTTTTACAAAGTGATGAAATGGATTGTGGAGTAACGTGTCTTAAAATAATCTCGAAATATTATGGGAAATTGATAAGTACTAAAAAATTAAAGGAGTTGTGTAATAGCTCAAAGGAAGGTGTTAGTTTTTCCGATCTTGAAAATGCCTCCAAAATATTAGGTTTTGATTCCTTTGGTGTAGCATTGCCAATAAGCGAGCTAAAGCAAATTTCGTTACCTGCGATACTACATTGGGATCAAAATCATTTTGTAGTACTATACAAAGTAGTCAGCAATAATTATTACATCTCTGATCCTGCAATAGGACTTACGAGATACTCCCAGTCTTCCTTGCAAGAGCATTGGGAAAGTAATAGTATTAAAGAAAATGGCTTTGCTTTGGTTATGACTCCATCTCCAAAATTTTACAAATTGCAAAGTTCAGATAGTGATATTTCACTCAATTGGAAGAGTATTGTAGAGTATTTTTACCCATATAAGAAAATTATTTATCAACTGTTATGGGGTTTGATAATTGGCTTATTGTTGCAGACATCTATACCGTTATTGACTCAGTATGTAGTCGATGTAGGTATCAAAGGCAATGATATTTCACTTGTCAACTTAATTTTGTTTGCGCAAATTTCCTTATGGTTGGCACAAATATCCGTATCTACCTTAAATTCATGGATATTATTACATATTAGCTCCAGAGTAAATATATCGCTATTGACAGATTTGCTTATAAAGATAATTGCAATGCCTTTGCGTTTTTTTGACACGAAAACTCACGGCGATATCATACAGAGAATTAATGATCAGGAGAGGATTGAAAGTTTTCTCACAGGAAATACTATAAATGCTTTTTTTTCTCTTTTAACAATGATTTTGTTTGGTACTCTATTGTTGATTTATGACCTTCTTATCTTTTCTGTTTTTTTTGCAGGAACAGTAATCTACCTCATTTGGATTTTTATGTTCTTGCCAGCAAGGAGAAAACTAGACAATGAGAGATTCAAGATCTCTTCCGAAAATCAAAATAAACTTGTTGAGCTAATTCAGGGAATCCGGGAAATCAAGAACAATAACGCTGAAATGAAAAAACGTTGGACTTGGGAAGACCTTCAAGTAAATCTGTTTCAATACAAGGTTAAGTCTTTGAAGCTGTCTCAAACACAGCATGTTGGATCTATGGCTATTTCCCAAATTCGCGGAATATTGATTACTTATCTCAGTGCAAAGTATGTGATAGGCGGCGAAATTACCTTGGGTGCTATGATTGCTATACAATATATTGTTGGGGCAGTTAGTAGTCCCGTTGAATCTTTGTTAGGATTTATTCAGTCTTATCAGGATGCCAAAATGAGTCTTAGTAGGTTAAATGAAGTTTTTGAACAAGATGATGAGATTAAACTTGATAAGGAGTATTTGAGTGAAATTCCTAATGATAAATCTATACACTTTCAGGGAGTTTCATTCGGTTACGAGGGAGCCAATGGTTCTCATGTTTTCGAAAATTTAAATCTAAAGATTCCTGCTGGAAAAACTACAGCAATCGTTGGAGAAAGCGGCAGCGGTAAGTCATCTATATTGAAGCTGCTAATGAAGTATAATGATTGTTTTAAAGGTAATATCACAATTGGAGGAATTAGCATTAAAGACATTGACTTCAAAGTATGGCGAAAAGCCTGTGGAGTTGTTATGCAAGATAGTTTTATTTTTGATGATACTATAGAAGGTAATATAGCTTTGTCCGAAGAACAAATTGACGACGTAAAGATGTTAGAAATAATAGATCTTGTCAGGCTTACGGAATTTATCAACTCACTACCTTTGGGATTAAAAACAATAGTAGGAAAAGCTGGATCCGGACTAAGTCAAGGTCAAAGACAAAGGATTTTAATTGCAAGAGCTCTATATAAAATGCCTGACTACTTGTTTTTAGATGAAGCGACAAGTGCATTAGATGCTAATACTGAAAAGCTACTTAGCGATAACCTTTCGAAGTTTCTTAAAAATAGAACTGCCTTGATAATCGCTCATCGATTAAGTACAGTTAAGAATGCTGATAATATTATAGTTTTAAAAAGGGGACAAATTATAGAACAAGGTACTCACTTAGAATTAGTAAAACTAGGAGGGCTATATTTGGAGTTGATAAAAAACCAGTTAGATATAGGAGGATAGTCGTATGGTAAATAAGAAACATAATTATTATAAGTGTTATTCAAAACAAACTGTCAAAGTATTACGAAATGTTCCAAAATGGTTATTTTATAGAGGTAGTCTAATAAACACCATAGCAACTGTGTTGCTAGTAATTCTGTTTGGATTTGTTAAATTCCCTAAGATGTTAGAGGTGAAAGTGAAGGTTGAAGAAAACTCTACTGCTAATATATATCACTCCACTTCTAAGAGTAGCAGTAGCAACGTAGATCAAGATAGACTATGCCTAAATACTTTCTCTATTCCTACACTTGCTGATAGTTCACAAAATAATCTTCAAGATCATATAACCGTAAGCTTTATTTTGGAAGACGAAAAAGTGGTTTTAGATAGCCTAAAACCGGAAATTATATTAACAATATACGGTAATTCAAAGCTAAAAAATCAAATTTTCAAAGGTCATCTACACTATGTAACCAATTCCTACCAGTCAAACAGATTATTTTATGCGGTAATTGGATTTAAAAACAGCTCTATTAGTTCTTATATTAATAAAAATGATATTGGGTCTATGAAAATAAGTCTTGGTGAGAAGTCAATCATTTCTGAAGTATTAGGGATGAGGTAATTCAGGCAGTACAACGCGGATAGCCTTACGAAAAGGGTAAGGTTTCAAAGATAGGTAAGGCTAAATGTTAAGGATCCGGTAGGATCACATTATTATTACTTCCTATAAATACGATTACATTTTTCCCCCTGCGATACAAAAATTACGATATCTAGCTTTTTATCATCGACTATTTTCGGATTTTTTAATCTAATTGCAGAATTTTGATCCTCCTTTAAGCCGATTGCTAGATAATTCTCATTAAAGTATTCTCTTAAAAATGTTCCCATTTTTTTTGGACCTTTAAATAATGGATCATTTTCTAAGTGATAATTTGCGGCTAATACAATTACATTTTCATTACGGCTGATTTTTTTTTAGATTTTCAAACATAAGCGAATCCCGAGGAAAAGAAGGGGCATCCCACAAATTCGTAAATTGTTTCAACTCATCAAAGAAAATTGCATTTTCATCTGAAAAAATTTGTCTTTCCACATATTTGAGATCTTTTCTTGCGGACCTAAACGTCTCCAGCCAATTTCTTGTGGCTATGACGTTGATTCCACTGTCTAAAATTGATAATATAGATTTTCTTAAGGTTGTTTGAATACTTGACAATTTGTAATTAATCTCTATATCGCCGTTACTATATTTTTGGAGACTGTCAATGGGCACAGAAAAATTCTGAAAATCAAACCCTGCAAATGTAATTTTATTTTTTCTTTTCGAATTGAACTCTCTTAACCATTCGATAAATTCAATCATCTGCTCACAATCGTACAAGCCTGCTCCTTGCAATAAATATGGCTCATTAAGTCCAGGTAAAACTTCGTGAAAGATTATGGATTGCGTTTGGCCACTAACGTACTCATTAATTATATGAGAAACATTTATTGAACCCTCTATAGCTATGATGTCTATTTGATGTTCAGTCACAAGTTCTTTAATTATTTTGATCCTAGCATCTACGAGAGATTTCTTGAAATGCGTTTCCTCTCCAACTGCGATCACTTTCCTATTTCTTGCCAGCTCACTAATTATCTTCTTTTGATCAGGTGCAAATATTTGGGAGTGACAATAGTTGGTTAGTATGATTGCAATAAGTGAATGTATTATAAGAAATGATCTCATTTCTAAAAAAGATTAAGCTTTAAAATTTTTTCGATTTATTGCGAATTTATTGACACATAGATATTGCTACTCAAGAACATAGTGTTTATTTACCATCTGCTAAGTCAGATTCAGAATCAAATCTCAGACCAAATCGTGCATTTACAAAATACATGTGCTCTATATAACGTAGGTATAATTCTGAACTACGCCAACTTTCTAGGTAGCCAAGACAGATGTCTTCTAATTTTGAAATATCTTTAGAAATCTCTACAGTGTCAACGTCACCGCTAAGATCAATCATTGTCCGCATACCACGTTGTTTATGATTTACAAACGTTTTTTTTGCATCAGTTCTGAAACTTTTTAGTGTTGTCCAAAACTTTTCACCTTTTAGTGTTATACCCCATTTCATAAGGTTTCGATGAAGAAATAATATTTTACCAGAAAAGTCGTGCTGCACCATCGTGTTCCCAAAAAAAGAAGTTCCTTCAACTATTCCCAGACTCGCAGGTAGGTACGGAACCATTATAAAATCAGTTTCTAGTGCGATCCATGCAAATCTGAATGTGTCTTTGTCCCCTTCAAGTAGTTTGTAGTAATAATCAGAATATTTGTTGAAGTAAACGCATAAGTTAAGAGCTTTCCAGCAAGCCTTTTTATTGATTAGCAACTGTCCGCTTTCCTGTTCAATATCACTACAATCAATTGGGGATCCTATGATTTTCCAAATAGGATTTTCTGGGTTTGTCCTCCAATAATCTGGCCAAAATATAGCCCCACTAGCATTAAATTCATCTGAGGCAAATAAGAATGAGGGATCTTGATAAGCTACATTGTCACAATCTAAAAACAATACTCTTTCGAATCGACTATGTAATATAGCCAATGGTTTCAAATAGTAGCCTGTACTTTTTATATTCTCATAATCTAATAGATCTCTAAATTGTACATCTAATCCATCGAATTGTGTAATAACATAACTTGTAATTTCATTTCCGACATACCAAATTTCAATAGGTAACTTACATCCCTTGTGCCTCAAGGCGCTAATAGATACATATGCACACGTTACATAGTTTACACCCCCGGCTGTATAGACAATTCCTTCTCCATGATATTTATCGGAAGGATAGTCCTCTATTTCGGTCACAAATTGCTGTTGATGTTCTCGAAGGGCAATTATATTATCATCGTCAAATTTGTATTTTAACGAAGTAACAGTATTATTAATAATTTTTGATTTCATATAAATTTGTTTTAAGATACTGGTTTTTGGATCTTAAATATTTTGAAAAGCTTACAATATAGCAGTGAGACTTCTCAATCTTTAGTTAAGATTAATTCCAATATTGTTTATATAAGTGGTATTCTGCCGAATGAATATCAAAAAGCATAAGGTAATAAGTCCTAATTTAAATATTGTTAAATATGGGAATTTTTATTTGAATATTAAAAATGCGACATGAGATAGTAATATTTAGGATCTTAGATAAAGACAATTTTTAATTGGAAGCTATAATAGTGTATTTTACTCCCAATAGGTGGTCCACCATCTTATCTAAGATCTAATCCAGCCTGATCTATGCGATTACAGAAACATACACCTACGATGTGAACGGCAATGCGACCAAAGACAGAATCTGTGTGAGCATCGGCTACAAAAACTTAAGTCTTCCAGATACGGTTTACAATAGTGGATTAAGGTGAGGATCGGTTATTTTTACGATGCCCTAGGCACTAAGCTACGCAATACTCCACACAAGGGGATATCCGAGACTATATAGGTGGTGTCGAATACACCAGCGAAGGCGTATGATAGCCTTACTTATCCAATATGGGGAACTATTGAAGTGGAAATAAACGGTGGTTTTAATTATCAACTAAAGAGATGTTTTAACGAAGCGCTTTGACATAGTTTCTAATGGAACTGATAGCTACCTTAATCAGGCGAGTGAGATTGTTGCCGCAAGAGGTCCCTTAGTAACTCAATTGAGAATAGGAGGATTTAGCAACAGTACATATGAGATTCTAATACATCATTTGGTGTCTTCAGATAATGACCTTGTTGTTAAAGTCAAAGCTTTAGTTTTTCACAGTAACGTCGCGGAATCGATCAAAATAGTTTATCATTAAGTACTATATCAGCGCAGAGTGGTAATGTCCCGGCACGCTCTTTTCGATCTTTTTCACAAGACAGGATAGGTTTCGGCACACAGACGCCAGAACATCCTTTGGATATTGTTGGTAAGCTACATGCACATGAAATCTTGGTAAATATGCAAAAGGCTGCCGACTATGTTTTCGAGCCAGATTATGAGTTAACACCGTTAGATTCTTTAGCACTCTTCATCAAAACAAACAAGCATCTTCCAGAGATCCCATCGGCAAATAAAATGTTGCAGAAATAGTTAGAAGTGCGGTCTTTTCATATTTGTCGATTAAAAAATATTGAGGAATTGACGCTACACGTCATAGACTTCCAGTGGCAGATTCGCGAAATTCAGGAGGAGAAGAGTGTGCTATAGATGCAATTGTCATATAGCACCAATAAATGAATTTCGTAGAAATATCTACAGCGTGTTACAAATAGATTACAGCCTTATGGTTCCAAAACTCATTAATTATCAATAAATTGGCTTTTTAAGTCAGAAACATAGATTTTCCACTATATCGATGAGAGTCCCTAAAAAGCCTAATAATCTCAACCTCCAATTTTATCTTGTAAACAAAATTCAAAGAATAGGAGTTAGGTTACAAATAGGTTACATTAGTTTCGGAGTTCTACAATTTTGCAAGCTCAAGTGTCTTATAATCAGAATTTATAACCTTTGTACTTTGATGCGCTTAAAAGACTAAAGATCTTTTTGGCTCCGAGTTCGAGCCTAGGTGGTACGTTTAGGTAAAAAATGATGTTCTTCTTGATCAAAAAAAGTCATCTCCGGCAATCCAACAATATGCATGATTTTACTGGGGGGTAATGAGAGATTAAATAGGTTACAGCTCGCCATTTTCAAAATTCAATAATATTCCAGTACTTACTTTCATCAGTCAAAAACTTCGATTTCACGTTATATCAGCAAGCGCGGCCGAAAAGTGCCCAAAATTCTATCAAGTTTAAGTATTGTAGATGGCTTTATTTTATATCTTGTTTTGCATTTTTAGTGGTTGCGAGTTGCTTCTTGAATTAATGTGACAATGTTTTTTTAATTTTCCTATTGAAACTACATAGTAAAAATGTAATTGTTGTTATATCTAAATACATATAATCCATAGCGATTAATTATTTTTATATGCGTTAACATATAAAACTTTATATTTGCTTAGATTAGTTGTGAAAACATATAATTATGATGATACTTAAAGATTTTGTGAAGTTGAAAAGAAAGGAAGTAAATCTTACACAAGAGGAGTTTGCTGAACGAGCTGGTGTTGCACTTACGGTTATCCGGAAAATAGAACAGGGTAAGGAAAACCTAAATCTCGAAAAAGTCAACCAAGTACTTAAAATGTTTGGACATGTCTTGGTTCCTGTAAATGCCAGAGAGATATTTAAAGCAAAGGATCAGAGATGAGAAGAGCATCTATTTACTATAAGGATCATTTGGCGGGAACTCTCACGGAGACCGACGATGGTGAATATGTTTTTCACTATGATGAAGCCTACATTAAAGCCTATCCTGCAGCATTCATAACATTCACCATGCCTGTAAGATCCAAACCCTATAATGATAAACGTTTGTTTCCATTTTTTGAGGGACTAATACCTGAAGGTTGGTTGTTAGACATTGCTTCCAAGAGTTGGAAAATCAATACAAACGACCGTATGGCTTTACTGTTAGCATGCTGCCAGAACTGTATCGGTGCAGTAAGTGTTCAACCTATACCTCAGGAAAATGATTAACGAAAAGTGTTTATATTGTTATAAAAAATTGCCGAACGATAAGTCCGATGGTTTTCACGAAAAATGTAGTTTAGATTTTTTTGGCACAAAGCAGCCGCCAGCGATTGAAAACTCATTATCACAAATGACTGAATTAGCAAAGAACGTCGTAGAGCGAAGTATAGCTGTTCCTGGGGTTCAGCCCAAACTTTCTTTGTCGGTAGTAAAGGGAACTATTCAAGACGGAGAAAAGGGGCGTCTGACCGTTGTGGGAGCTTTGGGTGGAAATTATATCTTCAAACCGCCTTCCGATTATTTTCCTGAAATGCCACAAAATGAACATTTAACCATGCGTATCGCTGAAGCTTTCGGTATCAACGTTGTAAAGTCCAGTCTGATACGGTTAAGATCTGGTGAACCATCTTATATTACGAAAAGAATAGACCGAACGGATGAGGGAGAAAAAATACATATGCTCGATATGTTCCAAATAACAGAAGCATTTGACAAATACAAAGGATCAATGGAGAAAGTGGGTAAGGCACTGGATGCATATTCAGACAATACGTTACTGGATAAGTTTTCCTTCTTAGAATTGGCAGTCTTTTGTTTTTTGACTGGAAACAACGATATGCACCTGAAAAATTTTTCCATGATCAACACGAACGGAAAATGGACGTTGGTACCAGCCTACGATCTTTTGAATGTAGCAATCGTAAATCCCGAAGACACGGAAGAACTCGCATTAACATTGGAGGGAAAAAAAAGAAACCTTCAATGGGAGCATTTTCAAAGATTGGGACTGTTGTTAGGGTTAAACGCCAAGCAGATTAACGGTATTGCCAAGCGTTATAAGGAAAGGAAACCAATTGCTTTGCAATGGATTGATCATTCATTTCTTTCTGACGAATACAAAGAGAAGTACAAAACTCTGTTGGAAGAACGATATCACAGAATTGGAATGTGACTGTGTTTAAAACTAAGACATCTTGCAAAACCTTCAAATGCATAGTGAAATTTAACTTCTTTAAAAAATGTTAGAATATTGATTCCGCAAGTTAGAAGTGAAGGTTCTTCGTTTCAACTACAGTGGCGAATAGATAGTCTCATCATCTAAATCTATAACTTCAATCTTATAGATCGAACTTCGATATAATAGGAGCGGCGTTAGAAATAGGTTACAGTGAATGCTCAATTATGTCTCATTACTACTTGTAGATGCTTAATTACTAGCGGTTAGTTTGGTTTCAATTTTTGGCGCTCAAAAGACTAAACATCTTTGAAGTTGGATTTATTTTTTCAGTTACACATGTTTTTTTACTCAAAAAATTCTTAGCTTGAGATCTAATAATACAAAAGCGGTAAATCAATATTTATATAAATTCACCGCGGCATCATAGGTTTTCCTCTTTCGTAAAGTGATGATTAATAGGTAAACAGCGATGTTAAGTTTTTCACGAAGTGATAGAACTCGATTTAAAAACTTAGAGGCGATCGATAGTTGATAATGTAATTGCTAACTGATGCAAGTTCTCGTCTTTTTTATTTTTTTTATAAAATTTTTACCAAGATTTATAATAATTCAATAACATGCGACATT
>NZ_LQXS01000003.1 GCF_001586775.1 Sphingobacterium populi
CCAGAAGAAAAGCCAGCAACTGAAGAATCGACTACGCCGGTTAGTAAACCTGCTGGCTTCAAACCGCGCTTCAAGGCTGGCGTAACCAAGCCTAGCAAGCCCAAAGACGATCAGTAGCGAACGAAAGCAATGGATCCAGTAAACCCCGCGCCAGAAGAAAGTTTAAAAAAGAAAGCCGCCAAAGGATTTTTGTGGGGCGGCCTATCCAACGGATTGCAACAGGTTATTGGGTTGATCTTCGGCCTGGTGCTGTTGCGCGTGCTGGATCCTAAAGATTACGGTCTGGTCGGAATCCTCACCATTTTTTCTGCTATTGCGGCCGCGTTGACAGAATCTGGCTTTGTGAGTGCAATTAGCATTAAGAAGGACGTTACGAAAGCAGACTATAATGCCGTATTCTGGTTTTGTGTGCTTTCAGGCGCCGGAATCTATTTGGTTTTGTATTCCGTGAGTCCGTTTATTGCCAATTTTTATGAGTTGCCCCAATTAGAGCCATTGGCTAAAATCTCCTTTTTGAACTTCCTCATCAGTAGTTTTGGCGTCGCGCATAGTGCCTACCTTACGCGTAACTTAATGGTGAAAGAGCGTTCTACTGCGCTTCTTTTCGCAGTTTTGATCAGTAATATCATCGGGGTGATTGCGGCGCTACAAGGGCTTAAATACTGGTCTTTGGTCATACAAAATTTGACTTACTGCGTGATTTCCGCATCGCTATTCTGGTACTTTTCTCATTTTCGTCCGTCTTGGCGAATCAATATTCGTCCCGTCAAACCATTGTTGTCGTACAGCAGCAAGCTGATCATTACCAATGTATTCTTTCACGTCAATAACAATTTCCTGACCGCCATTCTGGGCAAATATGTGCCCGTAGCGCAAGTCGGACAATATACTTCGGGCAATAAGTGGAATCTCATGGGGCAAAATCTGATTTTGAGCATTTCCAATACCATTATCCAGCCGCTGATGACGGAGGTATCGCACAGCGAAGAAGAGCGCAAAATTCGTGTCTTCCGCAAGCTGCTTTCCTTTATCTCTTTCATCACTTTTCCGCTGATGTTTGGTTTAGCACTCATCGCGCCTGATTTTCTTTTGCTTGCTGGTGGTGCCAAATGGCTCGAAAGTGCCGATTACCTGCGCGTTTTGGCATTTGGAGGCGCATTCGCTGTCGTGAGCAATGCGTTTTCCAACTATACCTTGAGCAAGGGTCGATCTACTACCTACATGTGGAATATGATCGTATTTGGCATCTTACAGGTCGGCTTATTCTTTGCGCTCAAACACTTGGGCGTACTTTACATTGTACTGGGTTATGCAACTATGAATCTGCTTTGGTTGAATACTTGGTTTTTCATCACGCAGAAAAGCCTGCAATACAGTTATCGCTTCATGTGGCGCGATGTATATGCTTACGCGCTTAGCGCCATGGTTGGATTTCTCGCGACCTATTTTTGGATAGACATTTTGCCCCATGCGGCATTAAGATTAGCGGTGTCTGTATTATCCATGGGTGCAGTGTATCTGGGGATTTGTTATCTATTTTCCAGAGAAACTTTTCAAGAAATTCAAAATTTCTTTCGCAACAAGCTATGAAGAAGGTCCTCAGCATTATCGTTTCATACAATTTTGAGCCTTGGCTCACCAAATGCTTAGATAGCTTGCTACAATCGACTTATCCCGCCGATATTTTTGTAGTCGATAATGCTTCAAGCGATGATACAGTCGTCCGAATTAACGAAAATTATCCGCAAGTAATCTTGCATGAAAGCGGTACGAATCTCGGCTTTGGCCGTGCCAATAATATCGGTTTTGATTACGCGATCGCGAATCAGTATGATGCTGTTTTCTTAGTCAATCAAGATGCTTGGGTGGATCCAGCATGTTTAGCGTATTTGATGGAAGAAGATTATGGATCTAACGTAGGAATTATATCGCCGATGCATTACGATGGTACGGGGTTGCAATTGGATGAAGGTTTTGCTGGATATGTGAAGCAAGAACAAGCGCATCTTGATCATTTTGCTGTACCATTTGTGAATGCTGCATTCTGGCTGATTCCAATTTCCGTTCTCAAAGAAGTGGGACAATTTTCACCGATCTTCTATCATTATGGCGAAGACAGCGATTATGCCAACCGTATACAGCACCATGGCTTGAAAATTATGGTCAACACCAAAGCCATTGCCTATCATGATCGGCAAACGCGAAAGGCCGTTTCCAGCGCGCAATTTTTTAAAAGAGAATTTATCTATTTCCTGACGGAGTATGCCAATGTGAATCATTCCTTTCCGAAAGCGTTTGGCTACGGTGTGCTAGCTCCGATCAAAAAAGCGTTTCAGCGGCCTTCCGCCACACCTTATCATGGATTCGCTTCGTATTTTTCTGTTGCTTTTCAGGTTTTGGCGAAGACAGCTGCCGTTATTCGGACAAGGAAACGAAACGCTTAATCATTATGCGATCTGCTCGTTGCTGCGTATTTGCATATGCAGACTTTTTTGGCGAGTTTCGTCTATTCATTTAACACATCCATGCAGCAGCTAAGTCCAATTATTCTTTTTGCCTACAACCGACCCGAACACACGCAGCGTGCATTAGAAGCGTTGCAGAAAAATGTCGGTGCTGCGGAAAGCACCTTATATGTATTTGCGGATGGCGCAAAGCATGATGGCGCCAAGCAAAGCGTGCAGCAAGTAAGAGATGTGCTGAAAAGAGAATGGGCCTTCAAAGCGGTGCATATCATCGCGCGCGATCGCAATTGGGGATTAGCCAATAATGTGATGGATGGCGTAGGGCAGGTGATGAAAGAACATGGCCGCGCGATCGTATTGGAAGACGATGTGCTATTTGCACCGCACACGCTGCAATACTTCAATGAAGCATTAATTCGCTACGAAAAGGAAGAAAAGATCATGCACGTTGGTGGATTCATGTATGAGCTGGATCGCTCTGGGCTGGATGAAACATTCGTAACGCGATATGTGGCCAGCCAAGCTTGGGCAACATGGTCACGCGCTTGGCAACATTTCGAACCGAATATCGATCAGATCATCGCACAATTTGATGAGGCCAAAATCGCGGCTTTTACCTTTGATCATACCATGAATTTCTGGCGAACCATATTGCAACAGCAAAAGGGAGAAGTCGATTCTTGGGCGGTGCGCTGGTATGCCAGTGTGTTCTTAAAAGGTGGTTTGGCGATCGAACCTAGCCAATCGCTCATCGAAAACATCGGTCACGATGGCTCGGGTGTGCATTCGGGAATCAACACCATGTTTGAAACATCGATACGATCCACGCCGATAACCCGATTTCCAATGGATTTGACAGAAAATCCGGCTGGATATGCCGCGCTGCGCCATTTCTTTAAACATCGAAAAGGAAATTTATTTCAACGCGCATACCGCTTTGCGATTAATAAGCTGCGCTAAACGTTTATTCATTCGCTATTGACCACAACCATGTCAGATCAATCTCCTTCACTTCCAACCATTTCTATTATCACGATCGTGTATAATAATGTGCGGGATATCGCGTATACTTTAGCTTCTGTGGCGGGGCAAAGTTACAGGGAGGTCGAATACATTGTGATTGATGGCGCATCTTCGGATGGCACGTTGGATGTGATTCATCAATATGCGCAGCATATTGATATTCTGGTGTCGGAGAAAGATAAAGGCATTTATGATGCGATGAACAAAGGGTTGGCTCGTGCCACAGGCGATTATGTCTTGTTTCTCAATTCTGGCGATACGCTGTGTGATGCAGAAACATTAAGAACGGTCGTGGAGCGTGGCAATGGTGCCGATATCATTTATGGAGAAACCAAATTGGTGGATGAAGATCGTCGCATCATTGGCGATCGTCGGCATAAAGCTCCGGAAAAGTTCGATTGGCGATCGTTTCGCTATGGGATGAGTATTTGCCATCAGGCGATATATGTGCGTAGAAGTATCACTTCGCCTTATGATACGAGCTATCAATTAAGTTCGGATATTGATTGGGTGATTCGTGCAGCGAAAAAAGCTAAAACTACTCAAAATGTGCACACTGTCGTCGCGAAATATCTTGTTGGCGGTATGTCGCAGCAGCGGCATCGACAAAGCTTGAAAGAGCGCTACGAAATATTCAAAAAACATTATGGGGCGCTCACCAATATCTTCAACCATCTGATTATTGGTGTTAGATTAGTATTTTATCGATTGCAACATGGAAAATCTAGAGAATAATCTGCTTAACCCGCAACTGTTGGTCGAAGTAGCCAATGCGAAGATGCCTTTTGGGAAATATAAAGATACGTATCTGCGATATCTTCCAGAATCGTATCTCAATTGGTTTCGCGCCAAAGGTTTTCCGCCCGGAAAGCTCGGAGTGCAATTGGCTACCTTATATGAAATCAAGCTCAATGGCCTCGAATACCTGTTACAACCTTTAGTAAAACGCTAAGTTTTCCAGCCGTTATCAGGGTTTCATGAATTTCACAAAAAGTTTTTAAACATAAATGTCATTTTGACATTTTTTTTTGTAATATTTGGAACATTAAATCTGAATACCTGTGTAATACCGTGCTGCGTCAGCGTAGCATTTTTTATAAACTTAATCGTTAAAAAACTATAGTGCAATAAGAGGAAGCGCGATTTTGCGCTCTTTTTCTAACCAATTTTATTCAAACAAATGACTAGATTTTCAACAATTGATTACGTTATATTCCTGATATATTTCGTGATTGTCGCGGGGTACGGTTACTGGATTTACCGTCGTAAAACCAAAAGTGATTCTGCAACCAAAGATTTTTTCCTAGCTGAAGGTTCGCTTACCTGGTGGGCTATTGGTGCTTCACTCATTGCATCCAATATTTCTGCGGAGCAATTTATTGGTATGAGCGGAAATGGTTTTACCGTGGGTATGGCCGTGGCCGCATACGAATGGTTTGCTGCTATTGCCTTGATTATTGTGGCCGTGTGGTTTATACCGATGTATCACAAGAACGGCATATTTACCATGCCACAATTTCTCAAGATTCGATACAACGAGACGACGGCATTGATCATGGCGATCTTCTGGTTGTTTCTCTATATTCTAGTTAACCTAACTTCGATCTTATTTTTAGGATCCATGGCAATCAATAACTTCGCTGGCGGCGAAAATTTTGAGGTCATTATGACGATCCTTTGTGTGTTTGCTATTATTATCACGCTGGGCGGAATGAAAGTAATCGGTTTCACCGATGTGATTCAAGTATTGGTATTAATTATTGGTGGATTAGCCACGACATATGTAGCGCTTACCTTAGTGAGTGAACATTTTGGTTTAGGATCCGATATTATTGCTGGTTTTAAGGCGATGATGAAAGATTCTCCGACGCACTTCCAGATGATTGCCGAGAAACCAGGACCTGAGGCCACGCAGGAAGAAATTAATAAATACTTAATGTTGCCGGGTATTGCGATGTATTTTGCAGGGCAATGGATTGTGAATTTAAATTATTGGGGTTGTAACCAGTACATCACACAGCGTGCGCTAGGAGCAGATCTTAAAACTGCGAGAACAGGTATCTTATTTGCCGGTTTCTTGAAATTATTGATGCCGATTGTGGTGATGTTGCCGGGTATCGCTGCTTATGTACTATACAAAAATGGTGCATTACAACAAGAGATGGCACCAGGAGGTGAATTTCATGCCGATAATGCGTATTCTGCGATTTTGAGCTTCTTACCAGATGGCATGAAAGGACTTTCATTAGCCGCATTGACGGCTGCGATTGTAGCGTCATTAGCAGGAAAGGCAAATAGTATTGCGACAATTTTTACGCTTGATATTTATAAAAAATACCTAGACAAAGACGCTTCTGAAACCAAAATGGTTTGGGTAGGAAAGGTTGCCATTGTCGTGTCGATGTTATTAGCGCTGTTACTTACTTGGGACGACGTGTTGGGTATTGGTGGAGCAGGTGGATTTACTTTCATTCAAAAATATACCGGTTATGTTAGTCCAGGCGTATTAGCTATGTTCTTGTTAGGTATGTTTTGGAAACGTACTACTGGTACTGCTGCGATTGTCGGTCTATTATCTGGATTCTTACTTTCTGTATTCTTCAATGAATTTGCACCAGCGGTATTTGGTCCAGAAACGTGGTTGTACACGGCATTCCAGAATGCTAATGGCAAATATGAGATTCCATTCTTGATTTGTATGGGTTGGGCGTTTGTCTTTGCGGTATTACTCATGGTGATTTTAAGTTTAGCTGGCCCGAAAGTCAATCCTAAAGCATTCGAGATCGATAGAAAAATGTTTAAAGTAGATCCTTCTACATTGATCCTAATTGTGTTTACACTATTAGTGGTAGGAGCATTATATGTTAAATTCTGGTAGTGATTTTTTCACTACCAACTATTTCTACGAGATAAACTAACAGGATGGCCAAATATTCAGCACAACACCGCGTTCTTATTGCCGTCGATTGTATTATCTTCGGTTTCGATGGCGCGGAGTTGAAGTTGCTGGTCGTTCAGCGCGCATTAGAGCCGCAGATCGGCAATTGGAGCTTGATGGGTGGTTTTGTAGAAGAAGGAGAAGATCCGAACGATGCGGCATCTCGCGTGTTGTACAAATTGACTGGATTGAAAGATGTCTATATGGAGCAGCTTTCGGTATTTGGCAGGCCAAATCGCGATCCGGTGGAGCGCACGATCAGCGTGGCATACTCCGCGCTGATTAATATCAAGGAGTACGAAACACAACTGAGCGATGCTTACCGTGCAGAATGGATTCCGTTGAAGGATGTGCCGGCGTTGATCTTTGATCACGATGAGATGGTCGCTGCCGCGAAAGTGCACTTGCGCTACAAAGCAGCGCTGCATCCGGTCTTATTCGAGCTTTTGCCCGAAAAGTTTACCATTCCACAGATCATGGCACTGTACGAACAGGTATATAATGTGGAACTCGATAAGCGCAATTTCATGCGTAAATTGCGTTCTACAGGTTTGCTGGTGAAGCAAGCTGATAAAGATAAAGAAGGTTCCCGCAAAGGAGCCTTCTATTACAAGTTGGATCAAGAAACCTATAAGGATAAGTTTAGTTCATTCTTGCATTTTATTCCGCAGCCATAAGGCTGTTCGAGTTCCATGTAGCTAAAAGCAAAACGGTCTCCTTCTGATAAAGAAGGAGACCGTTTTTTACGTTTAAGATATTACTTTACCGTCGTGAAGCGGTAGGTACTTTGTGTTTTGTATGTCTCGCCTGGCGATAACACGGTAGATGGGAAATTCGCTTGATTCGGCGCGTCTGGGAAATGTTGTGTTTCTAGACAGAATGCCGAACGCAAGCCGTAGGTTTTATCATCTTTAGCATTTTTAATGTCTTTCATGAAATTACCGCTGTAGAACTGCAAGCCGGGTTCTTCCGTCAGGATTTCCATCTGAATGCCTGTTTTCGGACTGGTTACAGTGGCAATATGCTGCAAGCCCTCTTCCTTGTTCAACACAAAGTTGTGGTCATAACCGCCGCCAATTTTAAGTTGCTCATCGTCTGCATCAATGTCTTGGCCGATAGCTTTGGCCGTACGGAAATCAAACGGGGTATTTTCTACAGATGCCAATTCTCCGGTAGGAATTAAGGTTTTGTCCACTGGCGTATATTTATCCGCTTTTACCATCAATTCGTGATCGGTGATGGTTTCCGCTCCTTCACCACTCAGGTTGAAGTAAGCGTGATTAGTTAAGTTCACGATGGTCTTTTTATCGGTAGTTGCGCGGTACGCAATATCCAATCCATTATCTGATGTAATGCTATACGTGACATAAATATCCAAAGCGCCTGGATATCCGGCATCGCCATCTGGTGATAATAAGTGCAATTCTATGCTGTTGTCGGTTATTTTACTCACCGTCCACACTTTTGTGTAATAACCTGTTTCACCGCCATGTAAGGTATTCACGCCATCATTCAACTCCAGTTGAAACGGTTTGTCATCCAGCTTAAATTGTCCTTTAGCAATACGATTTCCAAATCGACCGACGATAGCGCCATAGAAGCCTTCGCCTTTTTTCTGATAGTTTTCTAAATCTTTGTAGCCCAATACGACATCGACTGGATTACCTTGGTTATCTGGCACTAATAAGCTCACCACGCGCGCACCATAATTGGTAATCGCTGCGGTAATTGTACCGTTACTGATCGTATATAGATTTACGGAATCTTGGCCAACCAATCCGGTAAAGTCAGCAGCAGAAACACCGACATTTATGCTGTCTGCTGTTGTTTCTTTCGCGGTATTTGCATTTTGATTACAAGAGCTTAGGGTAATGGCTAGCGCGATTGGCGCAATACAGGCTTTCCAGATGAAGCCGGGAGATGTTGTCATAATAAAAAAGTCTTTTATAGGATGTTTAGGGTTATACTAAACCTAAGATAGTGAGTATATTCCAGAAAAGCAACCGAAGAATTCGGCGCGTTTTATCCAAATAGCGAACGGAACACATCTTCTAGATTGGCCACTGGGCGGATGGCAATATTGTATTTCTTTGGATCGATTCCTTTTAGATTATATTTGGAGATAAAAATACCATCAAAACCCAGTTTCTCTGCTTCCGCAATGCGTTGCTCGACGCGATTCACCGCGCGAATTTCGCCTGATAAACCCACTTCTCCGGCGAATGCCGAAGTCCCCGGGAGCGGGATATCCTGTTGCGATGATATTAAAGCGGCAATAACCGCCAAATCAATCGCTGGATCTTCGACGCGCAAGCCGCCCGTAATATTCAGAAATACATCTTGCGTACCCAATCGAAAGCCAAATCGCTTTTCTAATACCGCCAACAACATGTGCAGTCGCTTGGTGTCAAAACCGGTCGAGCTACGCTGTGGCGTGCCGTAAGCCGAAGGACTTACCAATGCTTGCACCTCGATCATGAGCGGACGAATGCCTTCCAACATAGAAGCGATAGCTACGCCGCTCATCGATTCTTCGCGTTGTGAAAGCATAATCTCGGACGGATTGGATACTTCGCGTAAACCATTGCCCTGCATCTCATAAATACCTAATTCGGAAGAAGAACCAAATCGGTTTTTCACCGCGCGCAAGATGCGATACACGTGATGTCGGTCGCCCTCGAATTGTAATACGGTATCGACCATGTGCTCCAATACTTTTGGTCCGGCAATCGCACCATCTTTGGTGATGTGCCCGACAATCAGCACGGGCGTATCGCTTTCCTTCGCGAAGCGCAAAAGTTCAGCGGTACATTCTTTCACTTGCGATACCGAGCCGGGAGCCGATTCGATCTGCGAAGAGTGCAAAGTCTGGATCGAATCAATCACGATGACATCGGGTTGCACCGATTCGATCTGCTTAAAGATATTTTGGGTGGAAGTTTCCGTCAGGATAAAGCAATTCGCCTTGCTGCTTTGGTTCAATCGTTCGGCACGCATTTTAATCTGCTGTTCGCTCTCTTCACCGGAAATGTACAAGGTTTTTACCTGTGGTATGGATAAAGCCAATTGAAGCATCAGCGTCGATTTGCCAATCCCCGGCTCGCCACCAATCAATACGAGCGAACCTGGAACAATTCCGCCACCCAGCACGCGATTAAATTCATCATCTGGCGTTAGGATGCGTTTCTCCTCGCTGTACACGATTTCGTGAATCACGGCCGCTTTGTTCGTGCGTTTCGGACTGCCAGCAGCGGTGGAACTTCGCCATTCAGGTACGCGCGACGAACCCTTGTCTACTACTTCTTCTACAAAGGTATTCCATTGCTTGCAGGATGGACATTGACCTAGCCATTTGGGCGATTCGTAGCCACAACTTTGACAGAAATAAGCAGATTTAGTTTTCGCCATTGCACGAATTTAGAAAAAAAGTAAGGACAAACCGTAACAAAGCAGTAGTATTGTCGTCAAATACCTAGAAAATGAACCCAGAGCTTGAACAACAATTTGTGCTTCTCTTGGAGGAAAACCAAAATATCCTTCATAAGATCTGTAAGCTGTATGCTGCAGATCGTGATGCGCACAAGGATTTGTTTCAGGAAATGGTGATTCAGTTGTGGAAAGCGTATCCCAAATTCAAAGGTCAATCGAAGTTTACGACTTGGGCTTATCGCGTATCGCTGAACACCGCGATCTCGCTTTACCGCGTAAAAAAGCGGCGTGTGGAAACCGTA
Organism: Sphingobacterium populi; assembly: GCF_001586775.1. Taxonomy (GTDB): domain Bacteria; phylum Bacteroidota; class Bacteroidia; order Sphingobacteriales; family Sphingobacteriaceae; genus Sphingobacterium; species Sphingobacterium populi. Next base: position 10,158 of record NZ_LQXS01000003.1, read on the forward strand.
ACCTGGGATTATACCGTACATAATATACAGTATGAAGAATACAGTTCGGAAGAGGAAGATAAGTTGAGCTATCTCTATGCTGCAGTGCAGGAACTGAATGATATTGAGAAGGCATTGGTGTTTATGTATCTGGAAGATAAAGATTATGCAGAGATCGCGGAGACACTAGGGGTAAGTGAGGTGAATGCGCGCGTGCGGATGAACCGTATTAAAACAAAATTGAAAGTCATACTCAGCCAACGAGGAGCATTATAATGGACGAATTAGATTTCTTAAAAAATCATTGGCAGAAGGAGCAGCGTTTCCCGCAGATAAAGGCGAAGGAAATTCAGGCCATGGCGCACAAAAGTTCTTCTTCTGTCGTAAAATGGATCTTTGTGATCAGTATTCTGGAGTTTTTCTTAGGAGGGGTAATATCTTTTTTCTTGCCTTCGGTTGATTTCCGATCTACTTTTGAAGAGGTGTTTGTCACGGCGCTAGAGTTCATTTTTTACGGCGTTATTATTTACTTTATTTATCAGTTTTTTTGCTAGTTTTCGCACCATTCGCAATACGAAGGATACCAAATCTTTGCTTACCTCAATCATCGATACGCGCGCTCACGTAGAGCGTTATATCAAATTTAATATCTATTATTTCTACTTCGGATTTTTGACAGCAAGTGGTTTTACGCTGTACGAAAAAGTGGCGGCCGATTCCGAAAATAGTATAGGAACTCTGATCGTTCATATCGTGTTGTTTGCAGTGCTAACGGCGATTATTTCCTATCTGTTTATTCGTGTGGTGCGTTTCTACTACCGAATCGTTTACGGATTGCTGTTGAAGCGATTGAATAAGAATTACGAAGAATTACTCCAACTGGAACAAGAGGTAGAATAGAATATTTGTATCTTTGTGCCGCAATTCATTAAACGCCGTTTGCAGCGGTATCAATGCTCATGGGAAAATACAATACTTTGCTGTACTACTGTTACAGCCCTATCGAAGATGCAGCACAGTTTGCTGTAGATCATTTAAATTTTTGTAAATCATTGGATTTAGTCGGTCGTATTATTGTGGCAGACGAAGGTCTGAATGGTACAGTTTCGGGCTCGCCAGAATCGTGTCAAGCTTATATGGAGGCGGTACATGCCGATCCTCGCTTTGCGAAAACGGAGTTTAAGATTGATGAGGTGGAGGAGTTATCTTTCATCAAAATGCATTGCCGTTATAAGCCTGAGATTGTGCATTCGGGATTGCGAAATCCTAAAGATATCGATCCGAATCGCCAAACTGGTGTACATCTGGAGCCACAGGATTTCATGCAGATGAAAGATCAGGATGATGTGGTGGTGCTGGATGTGCGCTCTAACTACGAGCATTCGGTCGGTCGCTTCAAAAATGCAGTTACCTTAGATATCGAAAACTTTCGTGAGTTTCCAGAGAAGATTAAAGAGCTGGAGCAATATAAGGGCAAAAAGATTTTGACTTATTGTACGGGAGGTATCAAATGCGAAAAAGCCTCTGCTTTGTTGCTTAAAGAAGGTTTCGAAGATGTTTACCAACTGCACGGCGGTATCATCAAGTACGGAAAAGAAGCTGGTGGAAAGGATTTCGACGGACAATGTTATGTGTTTGATAACCGTGTAACGGTAGATGTCAACTCGGTGAATCCATCGGTAGTATCTACCTGCCGCAATTGTGGAACAATAACTGCCAAAATGATCAATTGTGCTAACCCAGATTGCAATGAGCATTTTACGCAATGTGACGCCTGCGGCGAACAATTAGAAGGCTGTTGCTCGCCAGTATGTATGACGCATCCGCGCAAGCGCGAGTACGACGGTACAGGCTATTATGTAAAAGTGCCTCAGCCAGTCAACGCCGATAAAATCAGCAAAAGAAAACATAAGCAATTTGTGAAGTAGCTCTTTGCTTTTTGAATATTATCAATAAACGAGCCTTCCACATATGAAAGGCTCGTTTTTTTTGGGGGAATACGTGAGATTGCGACAGGTCGTCTTACTAAAATCCTAAGGAAGCTTCGGAGTTGTCATAAACGAAAAAAGTCCATCATTGCTGATGGACTTTTTTGCTGGAGCGAAAGACGAGATTCGAACTCGCGACCCCGACCTTGGCAAGGTCGTGCTCTACCAACTGAGCTACTTTCGCATTGGTGGAACAAAGGTAATATATCCACCGGTATATGTCAACACTTTTGTAAAAAAAAGTGTATTAATTGATCGCATCGATACAATTCATCCCGTCGATCGCTGCCGAAACAATACCGCCTGCGTAGCCAGCGCCTTCAGCACAAGGGTATAAACCAGCGACTTGCGGATGTTGTAAGCTGTCTTTATCTCTTGGAATGCGTAGCGGTGAAGAAGTGCGCGATTCTACACCGACTAATATCGCTTCATTTGTATAATAGCCTTTCATCTTTTTGCCAAAGCGTGGCAATGCACCTTGAAGCGCTTTATGTACAAAATCAGGAAGCACTTCTTTCAGTTCTACTGATTTGGTGCCCGGTTTGTAGGAGTGATTCGGAAGGTCATTAGAAAGTCGGCCTTCCACAAAGTCAACCATGCGCTGTGCGGGCGCAACTAAGGCGCCACCGCCCGCTTGAAAAGCTTTTTGTTCTACCGCTTGCTGAAATTCTAGCAGTGCAAATGGATTGTTTATCGCTGCCGGAATATCTTCCAAATTGATCTGTGTGACCGTGCCCGAATTGGCATGTGGATTATTTCGTTTGGATGGCGACCAACCGTTGACCACGATCTCTTCCTGATCCGTCGCGCAAGGAGCAATGATTCCGCCAGGACACATACAGAAAGAAAATACACCACGACCATCTACCTGCTCCACCAAGCTATAATACGCTGGAGGTAAGTTTTCGTGTCTTTCGACGCAGTGATATTGAGCGCTGTCTACAATGTATTGTGGATGTTCGATACGCACGCCCAATGCAAAAGGTTTGGCTTCTAACAACCAACCTTTGTCGCGAAATAAATAAAAGATATCGCGAGCTGAATGTCCAGTAGCGACAATGATGTTATTGGCGTTGACCGTTGAGCCATCAGCGAGCTTTACGCCTGTGGCTTGGCCGCCTGAAGTTAAGATGTCGATCACTTTCGCATCAAAATGCACTTCGCCACCCTGCTCCACAATGCGCTCACGCATCAGCTGAATGATATGCGGTAATTTATTAGTGCCAATATGTGGTCGCGCATTGACCAAAATATCTTCATCTGCGCCATGTTCCACAAAGATGGACAACACTTTTTGCACGTCACCGCGCTTGTCCGAGCGAGTATATAATTTGCCGTCGGAATACGTGCCAGCGCCGCCTTCGCCAAAACAATAATTGGATTCTGGATTGACCACGCCTTCCCGATTGATGCGCGCCAAATCGCGGCGGCGATCTTGTACAGCTTTGCCACGCTCCAATACAATCGGTTTAAAACCACGCTCCAGACATCGATAAGCAGCAAATAATCCTGCCGGACCTGCGCCAATAATGATCACAGGTTTAGCATCTTTTACTTTCTTGAGATTGGACGTGTAGGTGAATGGCGTAGGGGATTCATCAATGTAAAAAATTACCCGAAGTCGGTACACGACTTGTCTGCTTCGGCCATCAATAGATCGTTTGCGGATATGGATTCCGCCAATTCTGCTGGCTGCTACGCCTATTTTCTTCGCGCCCATCCGTAGGATCGCGGCCTCATCGAGGATCAAATCGGGGCTTACGGCTAATTCAATTTCTTTTTGCATAAATACGGCTGTTGGGTTGCTATCCCAAATTTTTGTACAAAGATACAGAATCTGGTATTAGGAGGATGTAGCCAAAATACTTTGAGAAAATACATCGCAAAATTTGTATATTTAGCCATATAGAAAAGAAAAACATTACAGATGAAAAGATTTTTAATGCTGACTGTTGTGAGTTTGTTTACGGCAGTATCTTTAAGCTCATGTGGCTACAATACGATGGTTTCTAAAGATGAGAACGTCAAAGGTAAATGGGCGCAAGTAGAGAATGCGTACCAACGTAGGGCTGATTTGATTCCGAATTTGGTGTCGACCGTAAAGGGAGCCGCTGATCATGAGGAGAGTACGTTGACTGCTGTGGTCGAAGCTCGAGCTAAAGCAACGCAGGTATCGGTAGATCCGTCTAATCTTTCGGAAGAGGAAATTGCCAATTTTCAACAAACACAAGATGCATTTTCACAATCCATTGGACGTTTGTTGGTGAGTGTGGAGGCGTATCCAGACTTAAAAGCCAACCAAAACTTTCGTGAATTGCAAGCGCAGTTGGAAGGTACAGAAAATAGAATTTCGGTAGAGCGCCGTGCGTACAACGAGGCGGTACAGGATTTTAATACCACAGTTAGGAGCTTTCCGAACAATATCATGGCTGGGATGTTTGGATTCAAAGCAAAGGGAACTTTTAAAGCAGCAGAGGGATCGGACAAAGCACCAACAGTCTCTTTCTAAATGGTTAACGCTTGCTGCCATCCCTAGCAAGCGTTTTTAGGATAAATCACAGCGAAAGAGAAATTATGGAGATTTTTACACAGCAAGAACAGGATGCGATAGTTCAGGCTATCAGCTTGGCCGAGAGCCACACTTCCGGTGAGATTCGCCTCGTCGTGGAGCGCGCACTCAAAGAAGGTGAAGCGCTAGATCGTGCTACCTATTATTTTAACAAGCTGAAGATGGATGATACGACCTTGCATAATGGCGTACTCATCTATTTGGCTCACGACGATCATGCCTATGCGATTATAGGCGATTCTGGTATTCACGATAAAGTTCCTGCTGACTTCTGGGAGACGGTATCTTCTCATATGCTGGATCATTTCAAGGAAGGTAACGTAGCACGTGGCCTGATTGCTGGTATCACAGAAGCGGGTGAACAATTAGGAATATATTTTCCGAAGGGACAAGATGATATTAATGAACTTCCAGATGATATACACTTTGGCGAAAATTAAAACAAAAGAGCTTTCTACATCGCTTTTCAAAACGGTATTCTGCTCCATAATTTTGAGTCTATGTGTTGTTGGTTTTGCGATCGCGCAAGATTTTCCGGCACAGCCGAAGAGTTTGGTTAACGACTATGCTGGTGTACTAAGTCAATCCGAAGTACGCCAGCTCGAGCAAAAGTTATTGAGTTTTGAAGATTCTACTTCGATTCAGCTTGCTGTCGTGGTTATGCAATCTACCGGAGAATATGATATTGCTGATTATGGCGATCGTTTGGCAAAACACTGGGGCGTTGGTAATAAGAAGTACGATAACGGCATATTGCTTTTAGTCGCAGTAGGCGATCGTGCCGTTACGATTCGTACAGGTTATGGAATCGAAGGCTCCGTGCCAGATGTGATTGCGTATCGTATTATTGAAAACGAAATAAAACCGGCTTTTCGAAGTGGTCGATATGGTCAAGGAATCGATAACGGTGTTGACGCACTTATATCGTATACGAAGGGCGAATACAAAGCTGATCCAAAGGCTCGAGGAAATGCTAGAGATGGGAGTGGCGTTCCGGTAATCGTGATCTTCTTTATCATCATTATCCTCGTATCTATTTTCTCAAAAGGAGGCGGCAAGGGTGGTGGCGGAAAGATGATGAACGGCAAAGGCGCTTCAGATTTATTCTGGTGGACAATGTTGAGCCAAATGGGCGGCGGCGGCGGCCGTAGAAGCTCAGGCGGAGGATTTGGTGGCGGTTTCGGCGGCGGCGGCGGTGGCTTCGGCGGATTTGGTGGTGGAGGATTTGGCGGCGGCGGCGCAAGTGGTCGCTGGTAATTCGCACTTTTTCGCTGATAGCCTCAGCATGATGAAATAAACAAAAAGGGATCTGTGATAATTCACAGATCCCTTTTACATATTACGGTAGCTTTTATTTAAACAGGTACCGAGCGCATTTCTCTTAAGAGATGGAGTGCATATTCAATTGAGCTAACGCCGCTAATTGCGATGCGCAACTGTCCTTTTACTTCTTTCAGGTTACTGATCGTTGCGTGCTGTTGTACAAAGGTGAGCACTTGGCCGAATTGTGGTGATTCAAAATAGCTGGATTTCGCATTCGATACAAAGAAACCTTTCAGCGTATCTTTCTTATACGTGATCTTCTCCAAGCCTATTTCTTTACCCAACCATTGCAGACGGAGCGTATCGAACAACTGGAAAACAGGGGCGGGGATCGGACCAAAACGATCTTCTAATGCTTTTGCAAAATTCTCTAATTCTGATTCGCTCTGCAACTTCGACAATTCAGTATACAGATTGTAACGCTCCGAGATATTTGTGACATACTCGTCCGGAATCAATACTTCCAGGTCGGTATCGATCTGGGTGAACGATACGTAGGTACGATTTTGGTCGTCGGCGAATAGTTCGCCAAACTCGTCATCTTTCAATTCTTGCACGGCTTCGTCCAAGATCTTGTTATACATTTCGAAGCCGATCTCGGCGATAAAACCCGATTGCTCGGCGCCCAGTAAGTTTCCGGAGCCACGAATGTCCAAATCGCGCATCGCTACGTTGAAACCAGAACCCAACTCCGAAAATTCTTCAATAGCCGAAAGACGTTTGTAGGCTTCGTTGGTCAAGGTGGATAATGGCGGGCTTAACAAATAGCAAAATGCTTTCTTGTTGGATCGACCAACACGACCGCGCATCTGATGCAAATCGCTCAAGCCAAACATGTGCGCTTGGTTGATGATGATCGTGTTGGCATTTGGAATGTCTAATCCCGCTTCAATAATGGTGGTCGCGATCAAAACATCGTAATCGTGATTAATGAATTTGAGCATCACGTCTTCCAGATCGTCGCCTTCTAGCTGACCGTGGGCCACGCCAACGCGCGCATTAGGCACGAGCTTTTGGATCAATAAACCCAACTGTTTTAAGTCCGCCACACGATTGTGAATGAAGAAAACCTGACCGCCACGATCTAGCTCAAAAGATATGGCTTCTTGAATGAGTGCATCATTGAAAACATGTAACTCCGTTTGTACAGGTTGGCGATTAGGCGGCGGCGTGGAGATAATGCTCAGGTCGCGCGCACCCATCAAAGAGAAATGCAACGTTCGTGGAATTGGAGTCGCAGTAAGCGTCAGCGAATCTACGTTAGCACGCATATGCTTCAACTTTTCTTTGACCGATACGCCAAACTTTTGTTCTTCATCGATAATCATTAAGCCCAAATCCTTAAACTTCACATCTTTACTCACCAAGCGATGCGTGCCGATAATGATGTCGACTTTGCCTTCGGCCAGTCGAGCTAAGGTTTCCTTGATCTGCTTACTGGTCTTGAATCGGTTGATGTAGTCGATATTTGCGGGCAGATCTTTTAGACGCTCGGAGAAAGTGCGATAATGCTGTAATGCCAAGATCGTTGTTGGAACTAATACAGCAACCTGTTTGCTGTCTGCCACGGCTTTGAATGCCGCGCGAATCGCGACTTCGGTTTTCCCAAAGCCTACATCACCACAGACCAAACGATCCATCGGATGCGGTGATTCCATATCTCGTTTTACATCGGCCGTAGATTTCTCTTGATCTGGCGTGTCTTCATAAATGAAGGACGCTTCTAATTCTTTTTGCAAATAGGTATCAGGACTAAACGCATTCCCGGTTTGTGCTTTTCGCTTCGCGTAAAGCTTAATCAAATCACGAGCAATATCTTTTACCTTTTTCTTAGTGGTTTTCTTGAGCTTCTCCCAAGTGTCGGTGCCGAGCTTATTCATTTTGGGAATCGCACCTTCCTTGCCCGTGTATTTGGAAATACGATTCAGGGAGTTGATGTTGACATAAAGCAGATCATTATCGGCGTAGATTAACCGAATCATCTCTTGCGTTTTGCCACTAACTTCTACTTTTTCCAATCCGGCATATTTGCCGACTCCGTGGTCGATGTGTGTGATAAAATCACCCGGTTTTAGATCGCGTAGATCTTTGAGTGTGATGGCCTGAGAGCGCTCATAGCCTTTTTTGCGCTTGTATTTGTAATAGCGATCAAATATCTGATGATCGGTATAGCAGGCCACTCGAATGCTGTCGTCGCGAAAACCTTCGCGAAGCGCTTTGTAAACAGGTGTAAATTGTACGGATTTGTCCAAATCATCCAGAATGGCATAAATACGCTCAATCTGTTTGTTCGAATCTGAAAAAATCACATTAGTAATCTTCTTTTGCTCATTTTCCTTAAAATTATGAATCAACAGGTTGAAATCCTTGTTGAAAGAAGGCTGCGGATGCGTGTCGAATTGTACCGTGATATCGGCATTATAAAAGAACTGTTTGCCAAACTCTATGATAGGGAATTCAAAAAGCATCGCATTCACATTTTTATCATCGGAAAATGTAAAACGCGGATCTACCCACTCGGGATTGTTTTTGATATCGTCTTCGGACAGTGCTTTCCAAAATTGAGCGGCTTTCAGGTAGCCTTCACGCAATATATCTAAAGTAAACTGCACATCTTTAATCCAAATCACCGCGTCATTGGAAATATATTCTAATAAAGAAATATGGTTATTGGACAGAAACTTTGCCTGCACATTGGGCACGATGGTGACCGAATTGATTTTCTTCACTGACACCTGACTTTCGATGTCAAAGGTGCGTATCGTCTCAATCTCATCTCCAAAAAATTCTACGCGATAAGGCAAATCATTGGAAAAAGAAAAGATATCAACAATACCACCACGGATCGCAAACTGCCCGGGCTCATACACAAAATCGACACGTTCAAAATCGTATTCGTACAAGAACTCGTTGATAAAATCGATGCTTAACTTGGTATTGACACGGATCTCTAAGGTATTCTTCTCCAAATCATCCCTATTGATGACTTTCTCGGCAATAGCTTCTGGATAAGTAACAACGATCTTAGGCAATTCCGAAACATGGTGCAGCGAACTCAATGTTTCTGCTCGTTGCAATACGTGTGTGCCATCGAGCTGTGTAAAATCGTATGCTTTCCGGTAGGAGGATGGGAAAAATAAAATCTGTTTATCAAATAAGCTTTCGAGATCGGCCAAGAAAAAGGACGCTTCCTCATGTGTTGGGAGGATGAAGACAAATGGACGTTGCTGTAATTCGTACAGACTTGCTGCTACGACTGCGTCTGACGATCCGATCAATCCTTTTGCATGAATTTTTGGACTTTTTTTAGTAATCTCTTTGCCTAAGGTAGTTAGCTGCTCGGAGCCGCCATATTTTTTGATGATCTCTTGAATATCCACTCGTATTACCAATTTGAATACGAATGTACAAAAACCTTACCGATGCATGCAACTACCGTATATTTAATCACGCAGTTGAACGGCCTAAAAATACCAAAGGAGTCGTACTCAATGGCAGACTCCTTTGTACGTTTTGCCGAAGCATCACGCGATGTTAACAACATGGTTAGTTAGTTGTATTTTTATATTTGTATTATCTGTTTCGTAATGTAAATATAGTATTTTGTTTAAAAAATGCAACGAAAATAGTTTTTATTTAAGAGAATGATATAACATGGGCTGATTTATGCCAGTTTCGTTAATAGGCGTGCGCTATCATAGGAAGTTATTACGAGATCCGAATTGATCTGAAAGTTCGTAGCCTATCACCACGATACTACTTTAAGTGGTATATTTGAGGAATGAGCGAGTCTTATAATAAATTTGTGAGATAGCGCAGTGCTGAAAAGGAGAATTGCTATGAAGAATACAACCGAAACAAAGTTTCCCAGTATTATTGAAAGTGCATGGAATTGCAAATGTCCGCGCTGTCGTCGCGGAAATATGTTTGAGGGGTCAATTTTTAGCTTTAGCAGTTCTGCTCGGCAAATGCGAGCTGTATGCCCACATTGTGAGCTTGTGTTTGAGAAAGAACCCGGATATTTTTACGTAGCAATGTATGTGAGCTACGTTTTTGTGGTGGCACAGCTCATTGCTTCTTGCGTAGCCACTTATGTAATTACGGGCAATGCAGAGTCACCGTGGTTATACTTAATTGTGGCTTGTGCAGCGGTTATTATCTTAGCGCCTTTTAATTACCGTTATTCGCGTGTCGTATTGCTATACTGGATGACGCCATCTTTTCGATTCCGTCCAGAATTATATGAACGCGAACCAGCTAACAGTATTTAGAGAAAATATTTGCTAATAAAATTTGCGGTACAAATCATACAGAACCATGATGTCGTAGGGTGTTAGTTCTGAAGATAGATCGGTACGGATATACTTCTTTTTAAAAGAACGCACCGCAGTACGCAGATTTGAAGTATCATAACCAATAATACGCAAGGCGTCGGTGCTGTTGAATGTCGCTGGTGGAGGTGCAAGGTAATTGGCATTGTACCAAATTCCAAATCCGCGGTCGGCCAAGGTTTCCCATGGAAAGTAGGTGCTTGGATCATCTTTACGACCGGGAGCATAATCAGAATGTCCAATAAAGTTGGTTTGCGGAATACGGTATTTGCTTTTGAGATTGTTCAACAAAATCAACAAAGCATTGATCTGCAAATCTGGAAAGGGCTCGCTGCCATTATTATCCAATTCTATTCCGATTGATACGGAGTTCATATCAGTGATATTTCCCCATTTTCCGGCTCCGGCGTGCCAAGCACGCTGATAATCATTAAGCATTTGTACAACTTGCCCGTCTCGACCGATCACATAGTGACTGCTTACTTGTGTGTGCGCTAATTGAAAGGTTCTGATGGTTTGCGCAATGCTGTTTTGTGAAGTATGATGGATCATCACAAATTGAGGCTTGCGTAGATCGTAATGTATGGTGGGGGCAAAGTCATAATTGCGTTGAATACCAGTTGCATGCAATTCTGCTACCTCTCGCTCTGGTGTGGATACTGGTTGGGAGATATTTTCAAACGGCGTGTTTGGTATTGCAGTGGTCTGCGACTGTGCGACAGCGGTATTGTTTTCCGCTACGCGCGGCTCTTCAATATCGATCACGATCGACTCAGAAGAAGGTGCTGCCGTTACTACCGCTGGAGAAACGATTGCTTTAGTTTTTTTCTTGGAGCTAGAACAGCTTTGCGTAATCGCTGCTAACAAAATCATTCCACACGCAAGCCATTTAAATTTCATCATTTTGAACTTATCCTTCAATCTTGTCTATCTAGTCCTGGGAAAACCAATCCTTTATTGTCTTGGGAAATTAAATAATACACCCATTGCCAATGCTTGACTGTATTGCATTGGAGCACCACGATCCGGGTCAGGCTTCCATGTTCTATCGTATACCATTGTTCCATTGGCAGTTACACTAATAAAACTCGTGACTTTAGCAGTCAATGTAACATCCAATCGATGATCCGGATTGGTTACCTCGGTATAATCTGCCAATAACATATATCTAGATTTTATATGGAGATTTTTTGTTAAATCTCGATCCAAATTTGCTAGTAATTGAAAACCGAGTTCGTTTCGTACAGTTCGGCCAGGTAGCACGCCAAAACGAGTATCTACACCATCTCTCTGTCCATTTGGCGGAATATCAGAGTCTAGTACGAAAGTCTGTCTAGCAGAACCTGTACCAAAACGTAGGGAAAAGGTGTTGTCTGGCTTATATTCCAAACCCAGTGATTCTGTTAAATAGCCTGGTGACATAAACCGGGTATTAATCAGACCTCGATCTTCCGCGGCTGGATTTTCATACCCTGGGGCGAAGATGGATTCGAATGAAACAGAAGTAAATACAGACCAATTACTAGAAAACTTATAGGCCAACTTATTATCCCAAAGAATACGGTCAACATTTTTCCTTGCGCGTTGATCCTGATTGGCTAACACACCATATCGTAAATCAAATTCAGTGGTGAAGTTAAAGTCATTACGGTTGTATTCCGACTTATGCCATGCAGTAGTTGCCCATGCCATGGAATTGACACCACCGTCACGCCAAGATTCACTAAATGAAGCTTGGTTAAGGTTGAATCCGATTTTTGTCCAGTGTTTCCAGTAATCTACAGATAAACCCAATTCTGGAATAGGTACTTTTACATTGCGAATGCTTAATGGTTTTGTCGTACGGCTATCGACGATACTGGTGTCTGGCCGAGCACGAAGATCTTTTAAATCTTGCGCTTTGGCGGCATTCCCCATACCTACAAACATAGCTAGCGCAACTAAGCAAATTACCTGTTTCATACTTAATTATCTTGTTTTACATCAAAGTCTACCTTAGGTAGTACTGGCAAAGGTCGCAAATCTGGCAATATTTTAAACATATTGTATTTACTTTTTATGTATTGTGTCAATTGATAATGACTTGCTCGCGTGGCAAAAGCATAGGACGGCCGATATCGAATCATAAAATTTTGCAACTGCTCGCCTTCAAGCCCAAGTAAATTGTGCACCAGATCGGGCGTAAATATAGAATCAACCACATTATCTTCATAGACTTGCTGCATGTAAGCGGTAAATCTACGAGCATTGCGACCTTCTTTACTTAGCAAGTTATATATTGCATTAATACTTAGTCCAGCTCCGGTTGGTCCTACGCTAATCAAAGATCCTGGATCAGCCAACTTATATGCGTCGTGATACTCTCGTTTTGATTCTTCATAAATCTCAATTGGAGATCGACGAGCATTTACTTTTACCGTCTCAATATACCGAAAATCTCGCAACATCGAGTGCACCAAGATTTGTTTGCGGGGTACTGCGAGTGTATCACTAAGAAAACCATCTTTTAAAAAGACTAGCGTGTCGGTAGGTTCCACGTCTATACGGAACTCGCCCTTGGCATTATTGAAAATTCGTTGATGAGTTCGGGTATTGTAGATTTGTACTCTTCCTAATCGATCCTTGGATTCTTTATCATATACGATGCCCTCCAAGCGAACCTGACCTTGCAAGTAAAAAGGTAGAGTTGCTAGGCAAAATGCGATGATATAGAAGGATAGGTTCACTGCTATAAAACTACATGTTCACACAGAAGATTACTAATATTTAACATCTTTTTGAAGATGTTGCCTTATTTGGATACAATGATAAGCTGTCCGACGGCTAGATTTTCATCTTCCAACGCATTGATTTGGATTAGTTCGGCGACCGAGAGGCCATATTGCTGACCGATACTATAAAGTGTATCATTGGCCTTTACCTGATAGATAATCATGGCTACTGGTTTCTTAACTTCCTCTGGTGTCGCAATTTCTTCTGATACTTCTTTCTCTCTAATGATATCTTCGACCTCTACCTCACGTCTTTCTTGTTCAACGTAGCTTTCTGCTCTGTCGTATTGCTGTAAATCGTATCGTTCTATAAGATCGATAAGCAGATAGGCGTAACGAGGATTTGTTGCATAGCCAGCCTTCTTAAGTCCGTGTGCCCAACCTTTGTAATCGTCTTTCCGGAGGGTAAAAAGTGCTTCGTATCTTTTGCGGAGCAAAAACTGCGAATGATCTCTAAAGGAATCATCAGGGTTATTGTATACTCGGAAACAATCATTTGGGCCGTCATCAGGGCGTGAAATACGACGACCTTTCCAAACGCCTCCACATTTTATTCCGAAATGATTGTTAGCTTGTGTTGCTAAATAGCTGTTGCCGTTGCCCGATTCCAACAATGCTTGAGCTAGTTTGATACTAGCCGGGATACCATATTGGTTCATCTCAGCAATCGCAATGGCCTTGTAGCGATCAATGTAGGAGTGGCTACTGCCGTAGGTTTGTCCTACGGGTTTATTGTTCGAGTTGGGTCTATTAGTAGTTGTCGAGGGGTATTTCTTGGAGGAGCGCAAGGTTCCTGATCTTCTTGAGCTACAGCTCGTGAAGATCAGGAAAATGCTAAATAACATAATAAATCCAAACTTATATCCCACTGCTCAATCGAAGAAAAATGTTGCCTGATTATGTACGAGGGTTTATTTAGTTAAGGGACGATTTTTCGTCATATTGATCTAAATCGTAACGATCGATAGTTGCCAAAACTTTGCGAGACCAATCTCCTGATGTAGAGTATCCTGATCGGGCGATTCCTTTTATCCAAGATTGATAATCTTCTGAATCGTGTTTTAAGAAAAGGGGTTGTGTGGATTTTTTTCGTTGTAGTAGCTCTACGAAATCGCGGTAGGAGGCGAGTGTAGAATCGTAACCTTTGTAAGCAGACCTAATCTTTTTACTGCTGTTTTTGCCTTTGATGCCAAAATGATTATTTAGGTACGTAGCAATTCGACTATTGCCATAAGCGCTTTCGTGAATTGCGATTGCTAAGATAACAGAAGCTGGTACTCCCGTCTCTCTCATCAGCTGCTTAGCAGCTTTGCTGTGTTTTTCCAGATAACTCGTCGGTGTGTATTTTTTCTGTGCAGTACACAAAGATGTGCCGATTGTTAACATGACAAAAAGTACACTTAGTACCTTCATCCAGTTTTTTAACATAGTGCTTTTTTTGGTTCAACCATCACTTTTTGCGTAATACAAAAAGCCCGTCTCTAATGGGCAAGATCAATTTTTCAACACGTTGATCTGCCGCTAAAAATGTATTTAATTCTAAAATTTGTCTCGTCTGACTGTCGGGTGTATCATCTAATACACGACCTTTCCACAACACATTATCCACCAGAATCAATCCACCAGAAGGAATCCTGTCTATAACCATCTCATAGTAGATTTTGTTTCGTTTTTTATCGGCGTCGATAAAAACGAGATCAAATTGCCCTTCAATAGTGGGGATCACATCTACCGCATCACCTAAATGATAACAAATTTGATGTCGTTGCTCGGACTGCTCAAAATAGTGTTGCACTCGCTCTTGCAGTTCCTCATCAATGTCAATCGTATGAATAATACCTTCTGCTTGCAAACCTTCTGCTAAAGCCAATGTCGCGTATCCGGTAAATGTGCCAATCTCCAAAATCTGCTTCGGAGCGATTAACTTGCTTAACATGGAAAGTACCCGACCTTGAAAATGACCAGATAGCATGTGTGCCTTTGTCTCCTTTAAATACGTTTCCCGATTGATTTTTTGAAGTAATATTGGCTCCTGATCACAGGTGCTTTCTAGGTACTCGCTATATTTCTCATCAGGCATATTCATCGCGACAAATATACTTATTCCCGCCACATAGACAAGTTAAAAATTGTTAATCGACTGTTGTGCAGCGTTTTGTGAAGGGTGGGTAGGTAACAAAATCAGGTCTGCCGTAGGCAAACCTGATCGGATATTCAACTATTTTTAATCTAATGATGCAGTGATCAGACGTAGGAATTCTGACCGGGTAACATCATTTTGAAATTCACCGGTAAAGGCCGATGTTGTTGTAACTGAGTTTTGTTTTTGGATGCCACGCATCGCCATACACATGTGTTTACATTCCATTACAACCGCTACGCCTCTCGGCTGCAAAGTTTCTTGAATACAGTCTCTAATCTCGTTGGTTAGGCGTTCTTGTACTTGCAGTCTTCTGGCAAAGGCATCCACAACGCGGGGAATCTTACTAAGACCAACAATATGGCCATCTGGAATGTAGGCAATATGTGCTTTTCCAAAAAACGGAAGCATATGATGCTCACACATAGAATACACTTCGATATCTTTCACGACGACCATTTGACTATATTCTTCCTCAAACATGGCACTGCGCAATAGTCCTGCAGCGTTCACATTGTAGCCGTGCGTCAAATACTGCAACGCTTTTGCCACTCGTTCGGGTGTTTTTATGAGTCCTTCGCGAGCTGGTTTTTCACCCAAAGCATCCAATATATCTGTATAATGCGCTGCGATACGTTCCACGTCTTTGGTGTTGTATTGATCGATTTTGCGGTATCCTTCCACTTCGTCGTCGTCGTCATCCAAATGGTGCAAATTGTTCATGTCAATTATTTTATTGGGGTATTTGTGCCGAAATACTCGGCATAGTTATTTTCTGTTTCGTGTAGCCTCACAGAGTGTAAGATTACATTTTCCTGATCGAAAGGAGGTTTTAGTACTTCAAATATGGATTGTGCGATCACCTCGGTTGAAGCCATTTTACCTTTCATAAAAGCGACCTCAAGATTGATGTTTTTATGGTCCACGTGTCGAATCACAAATTCGTGAATTATTGCCTTCATCTGCTTGAGATCCATTACAAAACCCGTCGCAGGATTGATATCACCCTTTACGGTAACAAATAGCTCGTAATTGTGGCCGTGCCAATGTGGGTTGGAGCAGTTGCCGAATACGCGCAAATTTTCTTCGTCTGACCAATCAGCCCGAAAAAGCCTATGCGCAGCACTAAAACGTTCGCGACGTGTGATATAGACCATATGCCAAATATACATCAAAAAACAGTTACTTTGTCTGTTCGTTATTACCGAAATTTCATATGGAGATATTAATTGTCGCGGCCACAGAGCGAGAGATAAAACCGTCTTTACCCATTTTGCAGGAGCTGGAGATCGACGTACTGATTACAGGTGTCGGTATGGTCGAAACCGCATTCGCTTTGGGCGAAAGGCTAGCTACAAAGAAATATGACTTGCTACTAAATGTAGGCATTGCCGGATCTTTCTCTCCAGATCTACCACTTGGCAGTGTGGTCGAAGTGACGCAAGATCAATTCATCGAGCTGGGAGCTCAAAACCGAGAAGAATTCCTCTCCATAGAAGAAATGGGGTTTGGCCAATCCTTATTTTTTTCGAATTCAATCGCCGGCACTATCGCGCCAACTGGTTTGCGGCAAGTACATGGCATCACCGTCAATACAGTGCATGGTAATGCCATCGCTATCGAAGCCATTCGTAAGCGGTTGGCTGAAAATCTCACCATTGAATCGATGGAAGGCGCAGCTGTACTGCATGCTGCGCATAAAAGAAACACACCTGTGATACAGGTTCGTGCGATTTCCAATTATGTAGAGCCTAGAGATACAAGTCTTTGGGATATACCACAAGCGATTCAAAAGCTACACGAATGGTTGCGCGGATACTTAATTTCGCAGCAGCGTTGATGAAGTAAAATACTTGAATCCCACTACCATAATTCGATAAATTGTAGTAGCTTTGCCATGGAAAAACAGACTATTCACTAATACTGATGAGAGAAATACAATTCAGAGAAGCGCTTCGTGAAGCAATGAACGAAGAGATGCGCAAAGATGAAACGATATTTTTAATGGGCGAGGAAGTCGCAGAGTATAATGGCGCTTATAAAGTAAGTCAAGGTATGCTCGACGAATTCGGTGCTAAACGTGTAATTGATACGCCAATTGCAGAGCTTGGTTTTGCAGGTATCAGCGTGGGTGCGGCGATGAACGGCTTGAAGCCAATCGTTGAATTCATGACGTTTAACTTCTCCCTAGTAGCTATAGATCAGGTAATCAATGCAGCAGCAAAGATTCACCAGATGAGTGGCGGACAATTTTCTTGTCCGATCGTATTCCGCGGTGCGACTGGTAATGCTGGTCAATTGGCGGCACAACACTCCCAAAACTTTGAAAACTGGTATGCTAATACACCAGGATTGAAGGTAGTAGTTCCTTCTAATCCTTATGATGCAAAAGGTTTATTGAAATCTTCGATCATCGATCCAGATCCAGTAATCTTTATGGAATCTGAGGTGATGTATGGCGATAAAGGCGAGGTGCCTGAGGAAGAATACTACATCGAGATCGGAAAAGCTAAAGTGGTTAAAGAAGGTACTGATGTAACGGTAGTTTCTTTCGGTAAAATGGTTCCACGTGTAGTAATTCCTGCAGTAGAAGAATTAGAAAAAGAAGGTATCAGCGTAGAGTTGATCGATTTACGTACCGTAAGACCGATTGACTTCGAAGCGATTATTAATTCTGTTAAGAAAACGAACAGATTAGTCGTGGTAGAAGAAGCATGGCCTTTGGCATCGATTTCTTCAGAAATCACATTCCGCGTGCAGAAAGATGCATTTGATTATTTAGATGCGCCTGTTACACGTGTTACTTCCGCCGATGTGCCTTTGGGCTATGCGCCTACTTTGGTAGAAGCCTCGCTTCCAAGCATCACGAAAGTCGTAAAAGCAATTAAAGAAGTATCTTACATCAAAAAGTAAGACTTTACATAACATAATTTGGAACCTCCATGCAGAAAACATGGAGGTTTCCTTTTTTAGTGAAAATACCATCCATAATTGCTATATTTAACTATTATAAGTACTTAGTAATTCAACATGAAGAAATTAAAATTAAGTGTTTGTTTGTTTCTAGCCGTAGCGCTAGGCGTGCAGGCGCAGGAAAAAGTATCCTTTCGATATAATCCTCCTATCGGAGAAAAATTAGTCTATAGTACGGCTATGAATATGGATATAGAAGGAGAGCAGTCTATGATTATGGATATCAATATGGTCATGACACAAACTGCGAAAGACAAAGGAGCCGACCAAGTATTCAATATCGTATCACAGATCGAGTCTATCAAAATGGACATGAATATGCAAATGATGATGATGTCGTATGATTCGGAGAATCCGGATGATAGCAACCCTGTTTCGCAACAGATGGGTGAGCAGTTTGCTCCGTTATTGAAGAAAGATATCCATGTCAAAATCAATGATCGCGCTGAGGTAATTGATGTAGCAGATGCAGAAGCATTTGCTGGAATAGGTGATATTAAGTCGATGTTTAGTGCGGCAAGTTTTCCGGAGCAGCCCGTTGCAGAAGGAGAAAGCTGGTCGATGTCTGTACCAAATGAGCAGTTGGGAGTAGAATTGAATTATAAATTGACCTATGCTGGTAAAGAGGGCGATTTAATTCGAATTAATCTAGAGTCTGAACCTGTAGAAGAAGCTGGTGCCATGAGTATCACCGCAAGTGGATACAACTTGTACGACCCAACTACGTTCGTAGTCGTGAAGTCAGAGGTTACGTCGAAGGTAGATGCACAAGGTGCTTCGATTACGAATAAGACCGTAATGGAAAAGCAATAAGCAGCACGATATTTATAAACATAAAGAGAGCGGCATCTGAAGATGCCGCTCTCTCTTGTTTTATAATAAACCGATTAATCGGTTCTTAAGAAGTTACTTCTGCTTTATACTCTTCAGCAGATAATAAACTATTTACATCTTCTGGATTACTTAATTTAACACGAATAATCCATCCAGCTTCGTAAGCATCATTATTTACCAATTCTGGAGAAGCGTCAATAGCTTCATTCACAGAGAGTACCGTTCCCTGAACAGGCATAAACAAATCAGAAACCGTTTTCACCGCCTCAATTGTTCCAAAAACCTCATTCGCTGCTACCTCTTCGCCAACACTGCTGATGTCTACAAAAACGATATCGCCCAATTCACGTTGTGCAAAATCCGTAATACCGATAACGGCTTCATCACCTTCCACACGAACCCATTCGTGATCTTTTGTATACTTTAAATCTGCTGGAAAATTCATTATTTCTCTATAGTTTTTTCAAATTTATCATTATCGGTCGACAATCCAAAAGTTAAGTGTAACTTTATTTGAATGAATACGCAGATCGAAAAGCTTTACCAGATCGCTCAAAAGAAAGAGCGATTGATCATCGGTTTAATGTCTGGTACGTCGCTCGACGGATTGGATATCGCGTTATGTCAGATCTCAGGCAGCGGTACAAATACGCAACTTCGCTTGTTAAACTTTACTACAGCGTACTATTCTGCCAAGTTTCGTGATGAGGTGAAACAAATATTTGCGCAGAAACAAGTAGATCACTTGCTTTGGAGTACGCTGCATGTGAAGGTAGCACAAGTACATGCCGATCTCGTACTTTCGAGCATGACCTCTTGGGGATTGATGAGCGATGATATTGACCTCATCGCAAGTCACGGACAAACGGTATTTCATGCGCCAAAAAGTAGCCATTGTCATCAACTGAACAGTACATTACAGATCGGAGATGGCGATCATATCGCGGTGAAAACCGGAATTATCACTGTTTCCGACTTTCGACAAAAACATGTTGCCGTAGGCGGCGATGGCGCGCCATTAGTCGTTTATGGCGATGCTTTATTATACACTTCCGAAGAAGAGCATCGCGTCTTATTAAATATCGGCGGCATGGCCAACTTCACCTTTCTTCCGAAGAAATCTTCCGGATTATCTGCTTATGCGACCGATTTAGGGCCTGGAAATACCTTGATGAATCAGTATATGCAGAAGCATTTGGATGAAGAGATGGATCGTGATGGTGAATTAGCACGTCGGGGTGTAGTTCACGATGAACTTTTAAAAGTGCTGCTCGAAACACCGTTTCTAAAGCACGATTTTCCGAAAACAACTGGCCCAGAATTGTTCAATTTGTCATTATTAGACCAAGCTATGGAACAAGTAGAAGCAACAAACTTCGATCATGCTGATATACTAGCTACGCTGGCACAATTAACGATTAATAGTATTGTCGATGGCATCAGGCGTGTAACTCAACAGATTGACTACGTCACAATTTATATCAGTGGCGGCGGTTTGCACAATCCATATTTGGTTGACGGAATTCGGAAAGGACTAACCAATCAAGGTGTAAAATCATTTGAGGAGATTGCGTTTAATCCCGATGCTAAAGAAGCTGCTTTATTTGCTGTACTGGCAAACGAAACGATTGTCGGAGCACCAGCCAATGTAGCACATATTGCGGGCGCACCAGCCGTCTGTATGGGCAAGATAAGCTTTCCCTATTGATCGATCGCTTGATGAATATAATTTTTGAACGGTAGGCAAGATGAGTAAATCTTCACTACTTCTTCTAGTGCATCTTTGCTTTCCATCGTTTTTTGGGGCACTTCGCTACTCAGCGTAAAACTTTTCAGCTTGAGTATATCGATATGTGGATGATCGGCCTCGTATCCTGCCGGCGGCCTAACCAACTTATCTTCTGTTCCTAAATCGGTCCAATTCCACTGCCCTTTTGCCAATGCGGTATGCAGTTCTTCGGCATTATAATCAATCTCCTGGCGGATTAAATCCAGATGAATTTTATTTGGTCGCCAATAACCGACTGCCAGAAAAATCTTGTTGGGTTCGATGTGAATGTAATACTCTGGGCCATCCAACTTCCTTCCATCAACAGATATACCAGCTGCTAACCAAGTTTTGTATGGCGCTTTATTTTTCGAAAAGCGAACGTCGCGATATATTCTAAATAAGCATTTGGCCGGGCTGATATCCTGATGGATATGTGGATCTACTTCAGAAAGACGCGCAATAAGAGCTTGTACAAATTCCTTCATATTCTGCTGCGCAGCATCGTAACGCGCTTTGTTTTCTTGGAACCATTCCCGATTGTTGTTTTCTGCCAATTCTGCCAAGAAGGCAAAAGTGGCAGGATAAATAAGCGTTGTCATATTATACTAATAGTAAAAATATCCAGACTAATGGCGCGGCAATTAGCAAGCCGTCAAAGCGGTCTAATAGCCCTCCATGTCCAGGAAGGATATTGCCTGAATCTTTCACGCCTAATGTGCGTTTCAGCATCGACTCGACCAGATCTCCCAAAGTGCCTAACGTACCGATCATGAATCCCATCGTAAGCCATTGCCAAAGCGGCAACACGGTATAGAAGTGCGATAATAAAGCGGCAACAACCATAGCCAAAACAACACCACCAACAAATCCTTCCCAAGTTTTGTTCGGAGAAATACGTTCAAATAGTTTAGTGCGACCGATGCTGCGACCAACCAAATAAGCGCCGGTATCATTACTCCATAACATATACAGGAAGCCAAGCGGAATATGTGCCTGATAGCTTCCGCGGATAAAACCTAGTGCTACAAAGCAGAAAAATGGAAAGGACGTATACAAAATCCCAGTCAATGTATACGAAATGTCGTGGAATGGTTTAGCATTGCCGCGATAAAGTGGGAATATAAAAATTAGACCAATAAAGGGAATAAGGAGTGCCGCATAACGCAGTGGCAGTGCTTGTAGATGATGCATTGCCAAAACAGCACCTAAGAATATGGCGGTCAAAATTCCGACGGTGGTAACCGGAATCACGTCTTGCTGCTGGCGCACCATACCAAAAAATTCGTACAAACACCATACACCGATTGCAGAAAAGAAAATAGTGAAAAAAGTAGCTCCAGATAGTGCGGATCCTATTAATACAGCAATGAATACCGCTCCCGTGATGGCACGTTTAAGCATTAATCTACAGGATTATTGGATTGTTGATCAATCAGTTCTAAGGCGGCAGTTTCATTTTCTTGCTGCACGTACAGCTCTACGTTGCCAAATCGGACATATACATCTTGTTTGTTGACCACGACAGCCGGAATATCATTCTCGATGAGCATCTGTCTTACAATCTCGGCCTCCACCACAATGCTATACGTGTTTATTTTTACCCAGCCTGGTTCCATAGTTTGAGTTTTAGTTTTGTTGATTGCCTATAAAAATACCAACCTACTGCGACACTCGCAATTAAACTCACAAAATAAAGGCTGAGGTGATAAGTATCCTCTGTCATCAACTGCTGATAAGTATAACCTTTTTTGGTGTAGAAGAAAGCAACAATCACGACGGTCGCATTGTTGACAAAATGGGCTAAAATCGGAATCCATATATTCCGTGTTAGTAACAACATATAGCCAAAGATGGCACCTAAAAGCAGTCTAGGAAAAAAACCAAAAAACTGAACATGGATCGCGGAAAAAACGATGGCCGTAATCCAAACGACCACATGTTGGTTTGCGATCCAGCGTCCCAGAATGTTTTGTATAGCTCCGCGGAAGAAAAATTCTTCGGCGATGGCAGGTAATACGGCAATCGTCAGAAGGTTTAATGCTAATCTTGAAAGTGAATCGCTCATCACCAGATTGCTAGTAAGTAATGCCATTTCATCCTCCTTCAGTCGCATCCATTCTTCTACGGCATTCCAGCTTTCGGGAAGTTGCATCGCCCTGTTCCATTCACCGATAAGATTTAGTGCGGGACTAAAAGTAATTAAGAATATGACTGCCAATCCGAAAAACAGTGCTGGCGTGCGGCCTGACATAGGCAGGTATTCAATCGCGCTATTTCTCTCTATAAATTGTAAGATGATGGGCGGTAATAAAAAAGTTGATATGCTGCTAGTGGCGAGCATGGTATACATAAATCCAGTGCTACTACCACTTCCAAATGCCATCGTATGCTGTACATTATGAAGCAGATCGCCCTCGTTTGTAAATAGTGCAGCATATCCTAGTAGCGCGATTAGCTGTAAAGAGAAGGAACAAAGCAGTACCAATCCAAATAGAATGACAAGAGAAATACCAGGTGAATTGTTTGGCGATTTGAGTGGTTGCATAATCCGAAAATAGACAAAATCTTTCATAAAAAGGGCTGCTTACTTATGTAGGCAGCCCTGTAGCAAATCAAAAAAACATCAAAGCTTAATTGACCCGAACTGGATCCGCCGGTTTTTTCATTTCTTGATAAGGATAGGTTTTCATTTCCTCGAGTAATAGCTTGATGGTACGATCTAGTTGTGGATCTTTTCCTTCCAATAAGTCTTTTGGCATTTGCTCCACAAAAATATCTGGTGCGACTCCTTCATTTTCAATGATGTAATTTCCTTTTAGGTCGAATACACCGAAGTTAGGAGAGGTAATGCTTCCGCCATCCAGCAGTGGCGGATAACCCGAGATCCCGACCAAAATACCCATCGTAGTACGGCCTACTAATTTTCCCAGACCTTTGAAACGGAACATATATGGCATCATATCGCCACCAGATCCCGCATTCTCATTAATGATCATCGCTTTTGGTCCATAAATGCCATTTCCCGGAGTCGTAAAGCTTTTGCCATCACGGATTCCCCAGCCTGAGATCAGTTCGCGAGAAAGCAAATCAATTACATAATCAGCTACAGATCCGCCGCCGTTATTTCGCTCATCCAGCAACAAGGCTTTTTTGTCCATTTGCGAGAAGTAATATCGGTTGAAAGAATCATAACCTTCACGTCCCGTATTAGGCATGTATACATAAGCAATCTGTCCGTTACTCGCTGCATCTACTTTTTGGCGATTTTGCTCCACCCAGTTCTGCCGGCGCAAGCTTACTTCGTTCGCGTAGGAGATTGGTTTTACAATGACATCGCGTGCACCATCCTTGGACGCTTTGGAGTTTATTTTGAGCGTCACTTGTTTGTTTACCGTGTGATCGAATAAGCTGTAAATATCTATATCTGCTGTCAGATCCTTTCCGTTTACAGCTAATATATAATCACCTTCCTTGACATGCAATCCTGGTTCTGCTAACGGCGCCTTGAATGACGGATTCCAATCCATACGCGTATAGATTTTCGCAATGCGATAGTAGTTATTCGAGATCTCATAATCAGCCCCCAACACACCAGCAGATACAGATGGCGTAGACGGCTCATCGCCCGGATAGATATAATTATGGCCAACTACCATCTCACCCATCATCTCGTTAAGCAGATATCCAAGATCTGCGCGATGGTTTACATAAGGTAAGAATTTAGCATATTTAATTTTCATCGCATCCCAGTCCACACCATGCATATTCTCGACGTAGAAAAACTCTTTCTGCATCGCCCAAACTTCATTGAATACCTGATCCCATTCTGCTTTAGGATCGACGAGCTGTTGTACCTCATCGATTTTTAATTTTTCCGGAGTCCCGCTTGGCTTTTTACCAGCATCTACCATATAATATCCGCCTGTATTGTAATAAACCATTTTTTTGCCATCAGCACTTATCACGAAGTTATAGGCATTGTCAATCAGGCTCTTTTCTTCGAGTTTATTAAGATCGTAGGAGAAAATACTACGGCCGCGTGTGTATATCAACATGTTGTCGACCAAGCCACTTAGCTGGCCAACTCCCGGGGAGATGTCTAGCGCTATGATACGATTATTGATCTGTACAAAATCGACCTTTATATCTTTATTCGTTGCAGTTTTACTATCCTTTTCTTTGTCTTTAGAATCTTTTTTATCCGTATTGCCCTTCTTGCTGGTGTCGTTGCTAGCTGAATCTGTTTTTACCGTCTCTTCATCACTTTCGTTTTTGAAGATCGTAGGTGTGTCACTTGAAAGGATAAAAGCATACGTGTTGAACGCTGGACTACGATCATATGCGGTCATATGCAAGCCCGAATTTGTCAGTCCGGTATTAGTGCTAGCTTGGAAAATAAGATATTTACCATCACGCGTAAATATTGGTTGACGTACTGCGCTCATGCCATCGGTGATTTGCTGCGTTTTCTTGGACTCGAGATTGTACATGAATACTGCAGTGACGCCATTTGATAAAGCCTTGATATAGGAGATCCATTTGGAATCGCTAGACCAGCTCGGTTGAAAGTGGTTGTATGTACGGCCAGTATGCGAAGCTAAATAATCATCATCTACTTTCACACGCGATTTGGTGTCGATATCGATGTAATACAAATTCAAATGCGCATCATTATAGAAAAGTTTCTTGCTATCTGGCGACCAAGTGGGTTGAAAGTAAAAAGCAGTTTCACCCAGATCCATATAGATTGGGTCTTTTTCAGCTTTCTGGTCACGCAGTACTAATTGATATTTCCCATTTTTGTCGGAAATAAACGAAATCCACTTTCCATCTGGTGACCAAGCTGGAAAGCGTTCATGCGTACCAGGAGAGTTAGATAGATTTCTCGCATCGCCTTTCTCTTTTGGAATCGAAAATATCTCGCCCCGCGCCTCGAATAATACACGCTGACCGGTAGGAGAGATATTCCACCCGCGGATGCCATCTTTCATCTTCACGTAATGAGGACGGGTATACAGTGCATCGGGATAGATCTCAATGGTTAAAGGAGTGACAGATTTGGAACTTGTATTCAACAGGTTGATCTTGCCATTGTATTCAAAAACCAATTCATGGTTTTTTCCTTGCAAAGAACGAACATCATAATCGGAGAAATTTGTTATTTTCTCTACTTTTTTCGTCTTCACATGGTAGCTGAATATATTGACTGTCTTTTCACGGTCTGATAAGAAATATACATAATCTCCTAACCACACTGGTTTTACGTCATTGCAGTTTTCGCCAGGCACGATCTCTACCTGATGGGTTTTCGAATCAAATATCCAAATCGACGGCATACCACCTCCTCGGTATCGTTTGAAAGCTACACGATCCCGCTCAGTCGGATCTCCGTTTTTGATATATGCCCAATATCGGCCATCCGCCGAAGGTGATCCTTGATAAGCTTCAGGCATGTTCAATGGCCGATCTACGCCTTTGTTGATGTCCGACTTATATAAACGCGATCCAAGAGAATAGGTGAACTCTCGAGATGTCGTAAAATAAACTTCATTATTATTTAACCATCCTCGCAAAACATCAGCAGCAGGATGATGCGTTACACGGCGTGGTTCACCTCCTTGAATAGGTACAACGTACACGTCAGTATTCCCATCATAATTGCCTGTGAAGGCTACTTGAGAGCCATCAGGAGAAAATATAGGATTCTGCTCCACGCCGGGATTTACGGTAAGACGACGGGCGTTGTTTCCATTTTTGTCGGCCAGCCAAATATCTCCTCCATACACGAAAGAAATGTGTTTGTCGCTAATACTCGGGTTTCGTAGCAGCAGTGTTTCCTCTTGCGCATGTGAGGAAAAAGTTTGACCCACTAAAAGAATTATAAAAGGTAAAACTGTTTTTAACATATGTAGTTTCGGTTAATTAATGCACTAAAGATAACAAAAATAGCCGGTGTCGAATGATCGACACCGGCTATTTAAAGTAGTTGTATTGATGAAATACAGTTAGTCTGCTATAACAATTACTGCACGGCTCAATCGAGGGTCATCATAGTACATATTATCTACACCACCTTTGTATTCTTTTACTAATTGAGAAGGAGATACGTTGAATTCTCTAACAAGGACATTGTATATCGCTTCTGCGCGTTCTCTACTTAGGCGTTCATTGATTTTCGCAGTACCAGTACCTTTATCAGCGTATCCAGTAATGCTATATTTGATGTTAGGATCACCTTCTTTAATCATATCAGCAAAGAAACTTAGGTTTACTCGAGCTTCATTGCTTACGATACTTTTGTTGATTTGGAAGGTTACCAAGATCGGAGCTACAAGCATGTTGCGCTCGATCTGTACTTCGGTAATTGTGCTATTTTTAGCTTCAGCCAACTGCTTTCTCAAATGATTATTATCTTGAGCCAATTTGTTAACTGCGCTACGTAATGCGCTAAGATCTTCTTCGTTATATTTGATGATGGTAGTTTTTGGCTTATCCCAATCTCTTTTCTTTCCAAAATTGTATCTAATGCCAAGAGTAGCGCTTCCTAATCCGTCTTCTAAGCGGTTTCCAACCTCACCATCAAAACGATCTCCGACCATCGATCCGCGAACATCTAAGGTAAGATGAAATGCAGGACTCAAGCGAAAGGTATTTAATACACCGATGCTTGCACTTACTTCTCTACCACTGCCAGGATTTTCATCGGCATATTTAGTCATTATCATTAAACCCAATCCAGCATATGGGCTGATTTCGTAAAAACGATTATCGCGGTATCCGCCAAGTAGATTTGATAGATTAAATAACACATCTCCATGAAGATGAATGAAATTCAATTCTTGTCTCTCAAGCTCATAACCTTCCCACGGAAGCTTATCATACGGGCCAACAACATAGCTGCCATTTTGAGTAAGGCCATTTGCTTTAAATCCGTTAGCACCTAAACGCACACCAATACCTGGTGTAAACCATTTACCTAAGTACGCTTCAAAAGCAGGAGTGATACGATCCCCAAGCTCCATTTGCTTGTTGTGGTCACCGTAATAAATCTGCGCACCGGCTCCAACACCGATAAACCAGTTTTGAAAAAAACGGTTGGTTTCTACTTTGTATTTATCATCGTGTACAATAGTCGTTGTGTCACGACGAATCTCATAAGTTTGGGCTGAAGCGGACATGGAAGTCACAATTCCCATGATTAAAATGAATGTATATTTCATTGCTAATGGATGTTTTGGTATGGTGCACTATTTTTTATGATCACTCATGAGAACTTGGTTTTCAAAAAACCTTGAAATACATCGGTGACCAATCCCATGCAAATATATTGATCAATTGAGACAAAACCCTCTTTTTTTTAAACTATGTAGTCAAAACACTACAGGTGAGAGGTAAAAAATAGTTTTTTTTCGCTTTGAGGTGAAATTATTCAATATTTTCAGGAATGTGATGATATCTCAAATAGGATGCAAGCGGACTTTCGTATGCAGTAGAAATGATCATTTGCAGATCTTCCCGAAAGTCAAACCGGAGATCTTCATGCAGCTTCTGCCATTTGCCATAAGCGAATTTTATTCGTGCCGCCAAATACTGGTGTAGCTTGTGGCTAGCGTGCAGATGATCCTGGTCAATGATATGGGCAAATCGTGTGAGTGCCTCCTCCAATATCAATAATCGAAATTCTAATTCACTTACTTTGTCTTTGGTGATCTTCTCATGCTCATTCACCATACCGTTCGTCTGGCGTACCAGCTTGTTTAGGGCTATGATATTACTTAAGCTATTTTTATTTGTCAATAACTTGGCCGCGTTAGCGAAGAGCTCTCTCAATTGGTCTCTCAAATTATCAACACGCAGTTGCAAATCCGCCTCGTCTTCCAGTAGCTCGAAATGAAGCTTTTTTATCAGCAACTTATCTTTATTGATTAATCGGATTAGTAGCTTGTCTTTTTCCTTGTTTGGAAGAGCTAGGATGGCCGCTTTGAGTTCCGGCTGTTGGTGTACAGACATAGATTATTCCACTAACGGATTTTCTTGCATATATTTCTCCCAAGCCCATGCTGATGACATCATTTCCTCGATACCCAGCTCCGCTTTCCAACCCAACTTTTCAGTAGATTTGTTAACATCGCCCCATACCTGTACAATGTCGCCATCTCTTCGTGGGCCAATCTCGTAATTCAGTTTTTGTCCGGATGCTTTTTCAAACGCTTCAATGGCTTGCAATACCGAATAGCCGATTCCGGTACCAATATTAAATACATCGTATCTTCCGGCTGGATTTTTATTTTCTAACAAGCGAATAGCTGCGACATGTGCTTTTGCTAAATCTACAACGTGGATATAATCACGTACGCAAGATCCATCAGGAGTATCATAATCGCCACCAAAAACCGTTAGCTTTTCCCTTTTGCCAATCGCCGTTTGTGTGATGAATGGGAGAAGATTTTGTGGAACGCCAAGCGGTAGCTCACCAATAAGTGCCGATGCGTGCGCGCCAACCGGATTAAAGTACCGTAAGGATATGATTTGATAATTGTCGTGTGCCTGTGCAGTCTCTTGTAAGATTTCTTCGGCGATCTGCTTCGTATTTCCATAAGGCGATTC
The DNA here is from genome assembly GCF_001586775.1 of Sphingobacterium populi. GTDB lineage: Bacteria > Bacteroidota > Bacteroidia > Sphingobacteriales > Sphingobacteriaceae > Sphingobacterium > Sphingobacterium populi. The sequence continues at coordinate 39,444 of NZ_LQXS01000003.1, forward strand.
GGCCGCTTTTACTGGCGCCGATTCCGAAACAGGCAATTCGTCTGGCTGTCCATATACCGTGCAGCTGGACGAAAATACAAAATTGACCGGAGCACCTTGATAAGCATTCAGCAGATTGATCAAGGAGAAAAAATTGTTGTGGTAATATTTTAAAGGCTTCACTACCGATTCGCCAACTGCTTTGGAAGCGGCAAAATGGATGACACCCGATATGTCGGGGTTGTTATGCACAAAACTTTTTACGGCAGATTCGTCGCATAAATCAAATTGGTGAAACTCTGGTCGGTAATTGATGATTTTCTCAATCTGATCCAAAATCCGAATGCTTGAATTCGATAGGTTGTCAACAATAATGGGAGTGTAGCCAGCTTGGTACAATTCTACTACGGTATGTGAACCAATGAACCCAGTGCCGCCTGTTACTAAAATTTTACGCATTTCTTTTGAAATATATTTGAGTTGTTTCTTGTAAATCAATTTTGTCCATCGCTCGATAATAAGCGATCGTTTGGAGTAAGCCCTCCACTCGAGACACATTTGGTGCCCAGTCTAATAAGCTTTTTGCTAATGCAATATCTGGCTGCCGCCGTTGCGGATCATCAACTGGTAAATCACCAAACACTACGTTTGACGAGCTTTCTGTCAGTTCAATAATTTGCCTAGCGATATCCGTAATAGTAATCTCATCTGGATTACCCAAGTTGACCGGCTTCGCATAATCGACATGTAGCAAGCGGAATATGCCTTCGACCAAGTCGTCCACGTAGCAAAATGAGCGTGTTTGCTGCCCGTCACCAAAAACACTTAAATCTTCGCCACGAAGCGCCTGCGCAATAAATGTTGGCAACGCACGACCATCATTTAGTCGCATTCTTGGTCCAAATGTATTGAATATCCGGACTATTCGTGTGTCTACGCCATGAAAATTATGATAAGCCATCGTCATTGCTTCTTGAAAACGCTTGGCTTCATCATAAACACCTCGCGGACCTACAGGATTTACATTTCCCCAATAGTTCTCCGCCTGCGGTGAAACCAAGGGATCGCCATATACTTCTGATGTAGAAGCTACCAGGATTCTTGCTTTCTTTGATTTAGCTAATCCTAAAAGGTTGTGCGTTCCTAATGAGCCTACTTTAAGCGTCTGTATTGGTATACGCAGATAATCTACAGGACTGGCTGGCGATGCAAAATGAAGAATGTAATCAAGATGCCCAGGAATATGGACAAACTTAGAGACATCGTGTTGGTAGAATTCAAAATTGGGCAATTGGAACAAATGTTCAATATTGCGCAAACTTCCGGTGATCAGATTGTCCATTCCAATCACCTGATGCCCTTCACGAATAAACCGATCGCACAAGTGCGAACCCAAAAAACCGGCTGCACCCGTAATTAGCATACGTTTAGGAAAGGCTTGCTTCACTGTATTTCACGACATGTTGGTGAGAAACGAATATAGGCATAATTTCTAGGCCTTAGAATACATTTGAAGGAAAATATCTATCTTTACAGACTCCAAAAAAAGTGAAAGACAGGAGCGCGCTATGGACATAGATTTTGTGATCACCTGGGTCGATATGAACGACCCAATCTGGCAAGAAAGCTTTGCCAAACATTCAGGAAAGATCAACAATGCGAAGAATGAGGTTTCGGAAGCGCGTTTTCGAGACCATGGACTTTTAAAATATTGGTTTCGCGGCGTCGAAAAATTTGCTCCATGGGTACGTAAAATTCATTTTGTGACCTGCGGACAAAAGCCAGATTGGCTCGATGCCAATCATCCTAAGCTGAACCTTGTGCATCACGAAGATTATATTCCGCAACAGTTTCTGCCATTATTCAATTCGAGCGTTTTAGAGGTGCATCTACATCGCATCCCTGATCTCGCAGAGCAATTTGTGTATTTTAACGACGATTTTTTCATTATCAACAATTTAAAGCCTAATCGCTTCTTTACTGAAAACGGACTTCCGCAGGATATTGCCGCTTTCCGTATGAATATGGGTATGTCTTTGTGGAGCAAGTGTTTGAAAAATAATATCCGACTGATCAATCAGCGCTTTGACAAGCCATCGGTGATGAAGCGCGATCACGAGAAATGGTACAATCCGATCTATGGTAGCAAAGCAAGATTGACCTATCTTTTATCTTGGTACCACAAATTCATTACGCTGCGCACGCCGCACAATGCGCAACCCTATACGAAAACAACTTTCAACGAGGTTTGGAATTACGCAGAAGCAGAATTGATGGAAATGTCTAAACATAAATTTCGTTCTCCTGACGACTTCACGCAAGAGCTTTTCAGAACTTGGCAGATCTGCCAAAGTAACTTCGAAGCATACAATACGTACCAAGATACCAAAATGTTTCCCTTATTGTTCCGCGCCAAAAAAGCGATCAAGGCTATTCGAGAGCAAGCTTACTCCTTGGTATGTATCAATGACAATGAGCATATGCCCAACTTCGATCAGACGATGATGGAAATCGAAAAATCATTCCAAAGTATTCTACCGCAGCCGTCGCAGTTTGAGCTGGCTGACCGTTTATCATAATTTAGCTTATCCTTTTATGACGCAAGGGCCTTTGATTTCTGTTGTTATCCCCGTTTATAACGGGGAGCAGTATGTCAAATCGTGTTTGGACAATATGTTTGCTCAGAGCTACCAAAATCTGGAGATTATTGTAGTAGATGATGGTTCATCCGATCGATCTGGTCAGATTGCGTTGCAGTACCCGGTAAAACTGATTCGCTTGGATGAGAACCGAGGTTTGTCAGCAGCGAGAAATACAGGCATTGATGCTGCCTCGGGTACATACATTCATTTTATGGATGTCGATGATTCGATTAATCTTGAATATTATCAACAGATGGCCGATGCGGTCGTGTCTACTCAAGCAGATATTGCATGCGGAGGGATGTTTAATGAGAAGCATAGCTATAAAACTTGGCGTTTTAAAAAACAAAAAGTATATCATACCGCTCAGGAAAAGTTAAAAGCAACCTTTGTTGGTAAATGGGGTTATGTTTGGCGTTATCTATTCCGTTTGGATTTTATCAAAGAGCAAGGTTTACGTTTTGAAGAAGGGCGTTTTATTGAAGATCTGACTTTTTCTCTTCCAGCAGTTTACTACGCGCAGAGTGTCGTGGTAGTTCCGGGTACGGAGTACATCTACTACCATCGAGAGAATTCTATCATGAACAAAAAAGATAAAGCACATCGAGAGAAGAGAAGGTTGGATTGGTCGCACGCCAAAGCGTTTCGAAAAGAATTTGCGCTCAAGCATAACCTTAAAATACCGGGAATAGATACTGGAAGATTTGCTTATTTGTTGCGAAAGGTTTTTCGGTAGGTTATTATGACTGTTTTTTTAAGATAAGATCTCCCATCCAAGAACCTTCTTTATACATGCCTCTTCTGATATAAAAGTCTAGTCTTCTTCGCGCATAGCGAATGAGTTTCACGGTTTTGGGTTTCGGATCGGGAGTTTTATTTAAGAGTAATATTTCTGCCATCTCCACTTCCCCCCACTTTTTTTTAACTCCAAGAGAGTAAAGGAAGAAGTCATCTTCTGCTCTTATTATGCTTAGCCGAAAATTTTGATCTCTGCGCATTAATACCTGAGCAGTAAGGTAGACTGGATAATAGTCAAGATCTAACGGAAATTCTGCGATATCAAAGTTGCCAAATTTTTTCATGTACTCAATTGAAGAGTGCTCTGATAAACATTTTTCGAATTCGGCCAACCATTCTTTGATAAATCTTGAGCCTTTAATAGCACCAATAAAAGAACTTTCTAGCATAGGATGTTGTTTGCTAGTAGTATTCTCATCGGTATAATATAGGACGGCTTCAGATCCATCCTGCTGTTGTAGCGCGCTCACCCAATCTAGATTTTCAGACAATAGCGTGCTAGCGTCTAAGTAGAATCCGCCATGTTCTGCCAATAGTTTGAGTCGAATCAGATCCGAACTCAGTGCTGGAGATTTTAAAATTTCCAGAGGAAAGTTAGGCAGATACTCCGATAAAGTTTCTTGATTTAAAACTAGAACGGCATAGTCGGGATGTAGTCTTTTAATCTCCGCTAAGCAAATCTCCACGGTTGGAGAATCAATCGGGTGGTTATTCCAATAAATCCATATTTTTCTCGGGATTTGCTTTGATTGATAAACACTTTTATCAGCCACCCCCCATGTTTTTGTATATACATCCCTTAATTCAGGAGTTCCTGATCTTAGCGATGGCCACCAATACCTCGCCCAATGTTTTAACTTCATTTTCATAATGAATGCTTCTTTTAAATCATCTATTGGTAGAAGAGAAAATCAAATTTTTGACCACACGTACTACTAGCCGCATATTATATGCTGGCGGGAAATCAGATCTAAAAAAAGCAAATGTTGATCCAGTGACAGTTGAATATTTATCTGCCCACTCGGTAATCATCCATCTATGTTTTTTTCTATTCCAAGCTAATTTATAGCGACATCTTAGGTAATTAATGACTTTCAAATATTCGTTAATACGTCGAGTCTCTAAAGCTGGATTCTGAAGACTTCTGGTCGTTGAGGCATGTTTGCGGAAATTGTTTAACCGCTTGGCAGTATATAAAACATCACCTTTCTCCATCAACCGAATCCAAAATAACCAATCGCCAGCGAAATGCATGGACTCTATTTCATTAAACACCAGCATGTCCACCTTACTCTTTTGAAATACAGCAGCGCTAGCATTAGGTATTGAGCATTTAAAATACATTTCATTTCTGATTTCATCGGATCCATTTGAGATGAAGTCTTGGTCCCAATTTCGCTTACTGCTTCCCACTGCCCATGCTTCCTTTTCAATGAATACTCCCTTCTCATCAATAACATTCGATCCACAATAAGAAATGACAGCTTTAGGGTGTGTCTTAATCCGCTCAATTAGAGTTTTAAGAAAATCTGGGTCTGCTACATCATCGCTTTCCGCTATCCATATCAATTCGCCTTTCGCAAGCAAGAGTCCTTTCTTCCATTGTTTAAAGGTAGATCCTGAATTTTTCTCATTATATATAATATGGCTAACTTTTGGATGATCTTTATACCGATCAATTACCAGCCGGCTACCATCGGATGAAGCGTCATCTAATATGATGAGCTCAAAGTCCAAGTAGCTTTGATTCAAAACTGAGTTGATTCTCTGTTCTAAAAACTTAGCATGATTGAAGTTCGGAATAATGATAGATACCAAGAATACTAATTATAACAAGTGTAAAAATAATAAAATAGTTTAAGTCCGGTTTTTATTACTCATGACAATTACACTACATGTAATGTTTTGTGTAATTGACTAAATTTTAAATTCATTATTGAATGACGAACATTTATAATACGGTTCTCCTCTATAATATGCTACAAGTTACGACATTGCTATTTAGCGTTAAAATAACTTACCGTCTAGGGTAGTACAGGAATGATTATGTAACAAGTGTTGCATGCAAACCAGTATAATGCTTGCCGATACGTTATCGTTTACAGCACTTTCGTAACTTTGAATTGAAAAGCTAGTAGCATTACGTCCAAACATTATGAACGGTCTCTGTTGTGGTGGCTGTAATGATGCAAAAATAGAAAATCAATGAAGATTGTAATAAAATTCATCTCTGATAAAATTTGGTTTCCCATCAGGAATAGTATTGTGAGGCGTAGGCATGCAAAAGTAGCAAAGTTTTGGAAGCAAGAAATCAAAAAATATCTCGAAAAGGAAGATGCTGATCTAGTCAATTTAATACCTTTAAAACGGTTTGATAAACCGATTCTTTGGCAATATTGGAATGAAGATCTACCCTACGAAGATTTGCCACCTATTGTTCAACGGTGTTTTGATTCTGTTGACAAATATGCTACAGAGCACGAAGTTATAAGATTACATGATGGCAATGTCGCAGAATACGTTACGCTTCCAAATTTTATTTGGAAACACAATGGAGAATGCAAATTTCCAGTAGTTTTTTTTCGGATTTATTGCGTTTAGCTTTGTTGCATACCTATGGGGGAGTATGGCTGGATGCCACTGTTTTGCTAACTAAGCCGCTCACAAAAGATTACATCAATCTGGATCATTTCGTCTTTCAGCGTGATCCCGAAGAATCTGACAAAGCGTTTTGGGAGGGACCTCATACGGCCTATTGGAGTTGGAATCCAGGTTATCGCGTCAAGATGCTGAACAGCATCATCTTTGCAAAAAAAGATAGTGTAATGATCCAAACCATGCTTTCTTTAATGTTGCATTATTGGCAAACACAAAATAAGATTATTGATTACTTCTTTTTTCAGATCCTATACGATGAGTTAATCAATGGGAAAATGAACCACGTAAAACCTCCTATTGTGTCTGATATTTTACCGCATATCTTGCGGGTGCTGGTTTATGGAGATTCATACCCTATTTCCACTAAAGAGCTTTTTAATAAAGTTGGAATGCACAAACTTACTTACATCGACCCGGAGAAGATAGCGAGGTTGGATAAGATTTTAACGGATTCCAGAAATTTTTAAATCGATCTAATTGTTACCTTTAGTGGTCTTTAAAAATAATACTGAATAAAAAATCTATGTCACCAGTCTTTTCGATTATAATTCCTTGTTACAATCAAGCCGCTTTTTTGGAAGATGCGATACAATCATTAATATATCAAGCTTTAGAAAGCTGGGAGTGTCTCATTATCGATGATGGGTCGCCAGATGATACAGCTAGAATTGCTCAAAAATGGGTTGAAAGAGATAGTAGAATCAAACTTTTCAGAAAGGAAAATGGCGGGTTAAGTAGCGCACGTAATTTAGGATTGAAATATGCTGTTGGAAAGTACATCCAATTTTTAGATTGTGATGATATCCTCAAACCAGAAAAGCTTGAGTTTGCTTATACTGAGCATAAACAAGGCATGCAATTAGTCGTTTCAAATTTCGAACTATTGAAAAATCAAATAGTACAAAAAGTTAAACATAATCTCGGACAGCAGTACTTGTCATATGACAGCATTTTGGTTGAATGGGATGACACTTTTAACATACCTATTCATTGTGCAACATTTAGTCGGGATATCATTGAAAATCTAAAATTCGACGAGAACGTGGGTGCTGGTGAGGATTGGATGTTTTGGCTTCAAGTATTTAAACGATCTCCGAGATCGAAATATATTGACAAATTTTTGGTCTACTATAGAATACATTCTAGTAGCATCACAGCAGATATGAATTTGATGGTTCAACAAAAACTTGCGACAGCTTTAATTATCTATAATTCACTTGACGCGCATTACAGAGAAATCTTTTTTAAACGATTCGCTTTAGAAGCTTTGAATCGTAGAGAAACTCTGTATGAATCATATAGAAAAAACGATAGATCAATACGGAAGAAGATTAAAAATACGTTTAGAGGTTTTTTTAGGCCAAGGCTTAAGATTGAAAATTGGAATAGATGAAGTTATTTGAACTATTAGAAACAGCATAAAAAGATGAAACGATCCAGATTTTAGTCTGTAATGTCGACATGAAATCAGAAAAGATTTTACTCCTTTTTATTGATAGCAGTTTAATCATAGCGTGCTTGTATCGTATTGGTAAGAAGATGCGTACTAAATATGACAGGCTTTTTTGCTATTATTCACTTTAGCAAGTGAATAATAGCAAAAAAGTTGGTCGCGATAAAAGTATAGAAAGTATAAAAATGAAAATAGGAATTCTATATATATGTACGGGGAAGTATGTTAGCTTTTGGGATGGATTTTATGAATCCTCGCAAAAGTATTTCATGGTTGATCCCGATTTGGAAAAGCATTATTTTGTTTTTACCGATTCACAGGACATCAAGGCCAGTCCCTTTATCCACACTTATTTTAAAACTTCCGAAGGTTTTCCTGCGGATTCGATTGGTAGGTTCGATATGTTTCTATCGATAGAAGAAGATTTGAAATCTATGGATTTTGTATTTTTCTTTAATTCCAATATGCTCTTTTTAGATCATGTTGGTCGCGAAATATTGCCTTTGGATAATCAGTCGGGTCTTACGGGAACATTACATCCAGGTTACTACAATGTATCTAAAGAAAAGTTTCCTTACGAGCGAGACCCAAGGTCCACAGCCTATATTCCGAACATTGAAGGTGTAAAATATCATTATTTCATGGGTGGGCTAAATGGCGGTCGGACGACAAATTTTATGACGTTATGTAGAGATTGTAGCGCCAATATCAAGTTAGATGAGAAAAATAATATCATTGCATGTTTTCACGATGAGTCACATATTAATGCCTATTTTCTTCAAAAGGACGTTTTGATAATGCCCTCCAGTTATGGCTTTCCAGAAGGTCTAGAATTCCCTTTCGCTGTAAAAATCTTAATACGAGATAAGGTGAAACACTACGGTGAAGATTTCCGTAAGGAATACGCTAATCCATTTTTACTACCTTCTCCTTTCAAACGAAAAGGCCTGTGGGGCAGATTTGTTTCAAGTCTTCAAAAAAATCACCAAAAACTCTTCAATAAATGATTGCGGTAAAATTGCAAGGAGGATTGGGCAATCAGCTGTTTCAGTATGCTACGGCATATGCGCAAATGCCTAATGTATATATAGATTTCGATTTTTTAGCATCACAGGAGCCCACATCCGACACGTTTACTCAAAGATCGTTTGAGCTTAAACTGTTTCCAAAAATAAAGTTCAAGGAGCTCGAACGATCAGATAGAAAGTTTTTCTTATCACGAGGTTTTTTTCATAAAATTAGTAGAAAGCTACGGGAGGCAGTTATTGTGAGGCAAGAAGGTAATGAATTTGTGCACATTCCAGATGCGAGGCATATATACTTAGATGGTTTTTTTCAGTCGGAAAAATATTTCCTCAATGATAGGCAGAAGCTTCTGGAGATCTATCAGTTTCCTGAACTGGATGCGATAAATCAGAATTTAAAAAAACAGATCCTGGACGATGGTTTTCATAGCGGATCGATACATATTCGGCGAGGCGATTATATGAAACCTCATATTGCGAATTACCACGGCTTGCTACCACAGGATTATTATCAAAAAGCCTTAGATATTTTACACGCAAAAGTCCCAAATTTACGGCTATATATTTTTTCTGACGACGTTTCGTTTGCCCAAACTCAATTTAAGAGTTTTAGCAATGCAGTTATCGTTGAAGGAAATGATCATGAAGCGTGGAAAGACATGGCACTGATGTCGTGCTGTACACATCATATCATTGCCAATAGCTCTTTTAGTTGGTGGGGAGCTTGGCTATCTACGCAAGAAGGAGGAATCAATATTGCGCCAAAAGAGTGGTTCAATGCGCAAGTTGTAGACTTTGATATCGATCATATAGTTCCTCAAAATTGGATTAAAGTTTAAGCAGATAGAATGCCCAAAATAAGTTTACTGATATCGAATTTTAACAACGGTCAATATTTTAAGGATTGCTTCAAGAGCTTGGTATCTCAGACTGAGGAAGACTGGGAAGCGATCATAATCGACGATTGCTCTACGGATGATTCAATTAGCCAAATCGAAGTGTGTATTGGAGTCGACGCTCGTTTTAGATTCTACAAGAACGAGCGAAATATGGGTTACCAACGAAGCACAATAAGAGCAATTGAATTATCGGAAGCGCCGATATTAGCTAGGTTGGATCCAGACGACGCACTCCGTCCCACTGCGTTGGAGAAGACATTGCAAGTCCATGCCGAAAATGAAAGTGTTGGTTTGGTGTACAGTAATTTCACCTGGTGTGATGCCAATTTGGTTTCGATTCGGGATCATCAAGCAGTACAGATCGATACGCCGTACGAAGAAGCATATTATAATTTCAAAGGCGAAATCTCTCATTTTGCCGCCTTCAAGAAAATTTTTTATAAACAAACCTCAGGCATAGATCCTTTTATCAAGCGGGCAGAAGATAAAGATCTTTACATGAAATTATGTGAAGTTGCTCCTGTTAAACATATCAACGAATCTTTGTATTTGTACCGAATACACGAAATGGGTATGTCTACAAATGTGAATGTGGACCGTGCTTTTTACTGGCATTGGGTGGCGCTGGTAAAAATGTCTGAAAGAACGGGTACCAATTTAGAAGATTTATTTTTAGCTCATTTCACCCGAAAAGATCTAGTAAAACGTGTTAAAAAATCGCGATGGGCTAAATTAGGACATTGTTTAGGGCTTTTTAAGACATACAAAGACCTTTAGATAGATCATTTTAATGCTACTATCTCAAATCCAAGGTAAATATATGTAAGTGAAAGTGTATTTAATTATTTTCTTAAAATGCCATTAGTTACAGTTTTTATTACAGCATATAATAGCGCACGGTATATTGATCAGGCTATACAAAGCGTTTTGTGCCAAACGATGCAAGACCTCGAAGTGATTGTCGTCGATGACGGATCTACTGACAATACCCAAGCAGTTCTTTCCGAAATTAATGATTCGCGGCTTCGGGTACTCACCAATACTACAAACCAAGGGATTGTATATAGTAGAAATTTGGCATTGACGGAAGCGCGAGGAGATTTTTTGGCAGTACTAGATAGCGACGATTTAGCGCTTCCCGACCGATTGCAAAGACAGTTGAATGCTTTTAAAGATCGGGACAATTTAGCCCTGTTGGGAGGTCGTGCGTATGTTATCGACGATCTGGGTAATTTGCGAGGAGAAATTCCTCATAGTCCATCAGGTTCAGATCGGAATAAAGCTGCTCTATTTTTTGAAAATCCATTTGTACACTCCAGTGTCATGATGCGGATGTCGATCTTTCGCGAAGTTGGCGGTTATCCCGTTTTGAAGTATCCAGTTGTAGAAGATCTTGCCCTATACATTGAAATTGCAAAAAAGTATGAGGTCGATAATCTTGATGAATTTATTTGCCAATATCGCAGGCATGATAGTAATATCACGAAGACTGGCTTGTTGAAGGTCTTGTCTATGATGCACCACGTAAAGCAGGATCAACTTATCCATTTGGGCATGCAGGGGACGGAGGATGAATCTGAGATGCTGATAAACTATTATCAACCTAATACTTTTGATGTTCAGGAATATTTGGGATTCTTGTCAAAACTCATTTTACACAATCGTGAATACAAGACGTATAACCCAACTTATTATGATAAAGCAATTCACCAAATATGGTATGATGTCGTAATGAACAAATCGCGACATAAGGCCCTATCTCTGCTTTTTAAGTTGCCTTATAACCGAAGGAGTTATTATTCCTTTTCCCAATTGCGTAAAGCATTCAAACGATCAGTGCTGCCAACAGCCATAAATAAAGACAAAGTAGTGAAAATAATGGGCAACCTTGGCGATCAAATGTTTCAATATGTTTTTCTGCTAGCGCTTAAGCAGCAAGGACATACAGTAAAAGCTGACCTTGACAATTTGATGATTAACTCAGCGCAAAATCCATGTGTGTTGGAGCATGTTTTTTCCATCAGACCAGAATACATTACTGATGAGAAGCGCAAACTTTTTCTTAAACAGGAAGGTGAAAGTATTTACTGGAAAATGAAAAGACAAATACTCGGTACTAGGAAAGCTTTTAAAATCGACCAGCCCCCATTTTCTTTTCATGCTTACTACCTGACCTATCCCTCTGCGGCATATTATTCAGGATATTGGCAGCATCTGGACTACATGAAGTTTGTAAAAGATGAGGTTAAAAACCTCTTTAAGTTTCCCGTGTTGAAAGAAGAGCACCATCAAAATATTGCTCAAATTATCTCGAAAAGCGAAAGTATTGCTGTGTATGTCAATCGCAAGAACATAGATCCACACTTGGCTGATGTTTGTGACCTAAATTATTACCTTAGGAGTATTTCTTACATCGAGAAATATGTTGAAAATCCTGTCTTTTATTTTTTCTCTGATGACATTTCTTGGTGCAAGGAACATTTTTCATATTTGGAAGCTCACTTTTTTGAGCTTAATCAAGGCAATGATAGCTATGTTGATATGCAGTTGATGAGTTTGTGTAATCACCAAATCATCGCTAACAATACGCTTAGCTGGTGGGCAGCTTGGTTGAATACTTATCTTAGTAAAGTCGTTTTGGCGCCTAAAAATTGGGCAAATGATGCTGGTGTAAATACCTCTGGTTTAACCAAATTTTTTGTTACCATATAATTAGCTCACCCCAACCAATCCTTAAACGCCCCGACCCGCTCTCGGCTAACGATAAGATCCGAATTCGATAAGTTTAGCAAGCTCACTTTCAAACGGGAATTGGAGTGGATCGCAATATCTTGAATGCAATATAGCTGAACAATATGGCTGCGGTTGATCCGAAAGAAATCTCTAGGATTTAGCATGGAGGATAATTGATCGAGTGTATAGTCGATCAAGTAATCGTGTTCATCGATAGTGCGCAGGAAAGTGCCACCGTGTGCACTGTAGAAACATGCAATATTTTTCGCTTCTACTGGGCGCAATAGCTGTCCAATCTTGACGGTGAAGCGATCTTTATATGTCGAATGATTCGCTGTTAGTAGGTTTCGGATTTCGGCAAAATCATAAACAGTCGATGTGCGCGACAAGTACTTGTCAATCGCATTAGTCAGTTCCTCTTCGATAATAGGCTTGAGTAGATAGTCCACGCTGTTTTCCTTGAAAGCGCGGAGTGTGTACGCATCAAAGGCCGTGGTAAAGATAATGGCCGAGGGAATGTCGCGCTTTTCTAATAAATCGAAAGCCGTGCCGTCCGATAATTGGATGTCCATGAAAATCAGATCTGGAACTTTGTTGCTAGCCAACCATGAATCGGCCTCTGCCACAGAATGTACCATGCTTATGTAATGATATCCAGCGTTTTCCAGTTTGCGTTGTAAGAGGCGTGCCGCTAATTTTTCGTCTTCAACTATTAGAAAATGCATGAGATTAAATCTTTGTTATTAATGGAAGTGCTACTCGGAATATTTGTTCATTTTCTTCTATTCGAACCGACTTATCTGTCAGATTTCGATACCGTTCGGTGATGATCGACAAGCCTAGCTTGTTGGATTCAACGAAAGAATTGCGCGGTTGCAGATTATTCTCTACCACCAAATAATCCGAATTGCTGAAGATCTTAATGTGCAGTGGGCGAGCTTCCGAAGCTTCGTTATGCTTTACCGCATTCTCCAATAACAATTGCAGACACAGCGGCACCACAAACTTCTGCTCTTGTTCCAATCCGGCTGCTATTTCGTAGGTCAATGCGCCTTCAAAACGGATCTGCAAAAGATATAGAAAATCTTTGCCCGTTGCCAATTCTTCTCGTAATGGCACCAAATCCTTGTCTTTTTGACTCAACATACTCCGATAAATAGCCGATAAGCTATTCGTATAGCGAAAAGCCTTCGCTGCATCTTCCTCAATTAGGCCACTCAGGACATTTAAGCTGTTAAATAAGAAATGTGGATCAATCTGGTTTTTAAGATGAATAAATTTTGTTTCCGAAAGACTCGACTTTGCTTTTTCTGTCGTGATCTGTGCATCCTTCAATGCCTTTAATGCATTGAAAGCATAAAAAATGCCGCCAGTAACTAATGCGATGGCTGCACTTAATAGATAAAACTGCAACGATTCTTCCTGCAAGAATGCCACAGGTCGATAGTTCGATTCGCGCCCGAAAATTAAAAAACGAATGAGGAAAAGTACTACAGCAGTAACAACCGGACTTGCACAGAGATACACAAAGAAACGATGCCATCTCTTTTCAAGGTACCTTTGCAGTGCTATCGCAAAATTTTTATTGATTAAGTACAATGATGTACTCAGGAATAGAGTGAATGCTAACCATTCTATCGGAATGCTGGAGATATTGCATCCGCATTCCTGCATCGAAATAATCAGCATAATCACCAATCCGAAGAGTAATGATATCAATAGATCGGGAACTAATTTTCGGGCGTTCACAGTAGGTTTTTGTAATCTAAGGTTGTTTTTGAATCATTGCTTCGGCTCTGTCTCTGCCCCAAGTTGGGTAGAAAAGCTCTCTGTGCTGATCGTTCTCGTATAAAGATAAGGCTTTCTGCAAGTCTTTATACTCTTTGTCGCTGTTGCCACCCATAAACTTTTTGGTTTGTATCTGAAATTCCGCTAATCCAGCGATCGCTCTGGGATTTTCAGAGTCAGCTTTCACCGCTTGCTGATAGGTGTTGATGATCTTCGGAGATAATTTCTGTCCTAAATTCATCGGATCGGCCGCCAATTCCGACGTGAGCGCTAAGGCTTCTAGTACCAGCCATTCCGATGAAGCACCAACAGTCCTTTTTTGCGTGATAATGGTATTCCCTCGTTGTAGTAATTGCGTTCTTTGTGTGGCATCTTCGACACGGAATGATTCTGTAATCAGGATCAGCGCTTGATAATAGGCCGGAAGCCATTGTGTTTTTTCTGCTGCCGCAATACGTTCTAATTTTGCGGCAGCTTCTGTGCTGTTGCCTGCTTCCCAAAGTTGCAATGCTTCGCTCATGGCTTTTTCATAAGCAGTTTGTGCAAAGCTGCCATAGCTGTAAAAAGTGAACAGGATAATAAATAGTGCTTTCATGTTTTGTGACTGATTAAGGTTTCATTTATTTGTTATCGAAAATTAGGGACACTTTTCGCGATGGCGAAAATTATCGTAATGAACTGTCGAATTCTTGGGATGAGTTGTAAAATTGAACGTTACAAATTGTCCAATTGGTTGTCTTTTTTGTTTCGGCTGATTGTCCAGAAGAATCCGACAAAGACAAATCTTTTGGCAGTAGGCATCATCGCTTGCCGATCGAAGATGCCAGCGGTATTTCTGTTTTGTGCGTATTGATAACCGTATATGGGCTCATTTCCCAATACATTAGATACCGCGATGTGAATAATCTTCTGCGGCGTTATCAAATACGACCAATTTATGGATAAGGTATTAATCGGTTTGGTAAATTCTTGAACATAACCAGTTTGGTTCGGGTCGTGATACGGGCGGCCAGCGGTGATTGCGTTCGTGATGCCAACTTGAGATCGTATGGAACTGATCCAGTATTTCGCGACCAGCGAGCCGTAATGCTCGGCGACATAAGGTGGTTGTACCGCGAACGCATAATCTCGTTCCCACTTGCGGGCATGTGTCCAAGAATAAGAAATCCAATATTGCAAATTCCGAATAGAAAGGTTGTCTCGCCAAAATACATCGAGTCCATTAACAGAGCCATTTCCATCTGTGTTATATGCTTGAGCAATGTTGGGATCTGCGCGCTCGAAACGCACGAGTTGCGCGTACGATTTGTGAAATAGTTCCAGTCGAAGCTGTTTGCCCACAGCGGCGTAGCTGTATTGTAATATGAGATGATTCGCCTTTTGCCAAGGAAGGTCGGGTTGGAATTTTTGTACTTCTTCGGTTGGTTGCTGATGAAAAATGCCGTACGATAAGGATGCGGTTTGTTGTTTATCCAACTGAAAACTTAATGCGGCGCGCGGGTCAAAAAAAGATACCGCTTGCGTATTAAGTGTGTAGCGCATTCCCGCGTCCAGATACCATTTCGGGAATATTCGATAAGACAGTTCACCATACCCAGCTGCTAGGTGATTGGTAAAGCCATATTTTGGTGTGGTGAATGATCCAAAGGAAACCTTCTCGAGATAGTTTTGGAAAAAGTAATCTAGGCCAAAGAAATAGCGGAAGGTATTGTTTACGGACTTAGACCATTTGTTTTTGATGTGTAAATCGGTTGTTTTATTAGGGATCTGTAATGTGTCCACGGTCGAGGTTCGTTGCATGTATCCTGCGCCAAGGCCAAGATCCCATTTCCAGTTGTTGGGCAAATAACGCGTATAGCTCGCGTTCGTATAAAGATTATTGGATTGTACATGGATTTCCACATCGCGGCCAAAATCGACTTGGTAATCTCGAAAACCGACTCTTTCTCCGGCAAAAGAAGCATATACATTAAGCGCATGCTTTTCGGAACGCTGCCGAACGACAGCTTCGCCACTCCATTGCTCATAAGGATGCGTCCAATCAATATTTTGCGAGAATACTTTCGTAAATGGCTTTAGGGAAATATAGTTTGTATTGATGCTGACAGATGTTTTTCCCTTTCGGCTGGTGTGTCCTGCCGCCAGTCCCAAGGCGGATACAGAAAGATCTGTTTTGGCATCTTCGGGTTCTGGAGATGTCTTGAGGTTTAGGATGCTGGAAAGCGCATTGCCAAATTCGGCAGAATAAGCTCCTGTAGAAAAGTTTGTGCCTTGAAATAGCATAGGAGAGAAGCGCCCGCGTACTGGCAGATTATTCCCGGATATCGTATAAGGTTGTCCAACGCGAATGCCATTGATATAGGTTTGTGTTTCATGCGGATCGCCACCTCGTACCATTAATCGTCCATTTTCGCCAGCTACTTGCGCTCCGGGCAAGGTTTGCAAAGCGGCAATAATATTGCCCATGCTGCCTGCTGTAGATACAATATCCAATGCACTTAGCGCTGCATTTGCTTGATTCCCAATCCGAAATTCTCCTGCTTTTACCACCACTTCTGGGATGATGTGCTGATCTTCAATTAAGGTAATAATGAGCGATTCTGATAATGGGATTTGAAGCCAAATAGATTTTGCTAGAAATCCCATAGCCGTCACCTGAAGTAAAATAGAATCCTTTTGTGAACTAGAAAAGCTAAAATGACCATTACGATCTGTAGTTGCACCATCATAGCTGCCATCAATAAAGACATTAGCGCCGGCAATACCCGCTTTTTCAGTATTCTGAACAAAACCTTGTACAATCTGGGGTGAGGTGCTTTCTTGCGAATACGCAAGAAGGGCTAGAGAAAGATAAATGAAAATAAATAAGTACCGCATAGTGCATCGTTTCGACCGAAAGTAGTCGGCGATGCGATGCGCAACAAGTAAATGTCGATGAACTGTTTATTTTACGATATGAGTTGCAAAAACAGCTATTTAAGTGAAAACGACTATGAATAAGGAATACTAAAGCCGGCTAGAACAATAGTACGCTGACGATCGGAACTAGGATTAGCGATACAATGGAGGAAATTCCTACCAGCAAGGCGGCGTTTTCTTCCTCTGTCTCTAAAAAGGAGGCAAATACCACCAGATTGGCAGCAATCGGAAAGCTGGCCATCAACAACATCAACATCGACTGATCATCATCCAATACGCCAACCCACTGCGCTTCAGCGAAAACAAAAAGGCCTAAGATGATTGCGCCAGCTACATAGCGCAAACCTAAGATCTTACTGAACGTGGCGTAAGCTACCTTTTTATAGTCAATACCACCGAGTGTAACGCCGATAATGAGCATGCCCAAAGCAGAAACGATCCAGCTAATTATATTTCCGACTGGTTCGACACTTTCAGGGAGTTCTACTGAAAACAAGTTGAGCCCAATCGCGACAATACATGCATATACAGCCGGAATTTGAAATACTTTTTTGACAGCTTCTTTGGTCGGCACATCTTTAGTGCGCGACATCAGGAAAAATCCCACCGTGTCGCCATACAATGCATTGCCGACATACGCCGAGATAATCAATGGCATTTGCTCCTCGCCAAATAATGCCATCACGACGGGTATGCCAAACCAGCCGATATTGTAGTAAGAAAAAGATCCCTTTAAAAGGCTGCCATCATATTCCGAACCAAAGCTGCGCTTGGCGATTATCGCGGGAATATTCATCGCTAGCGCTAGCAAAAAGATCATGGAGCCGGATACCGCTGTTTCGGCAAGATCTGCCTTCAACAGATTCTCAATGATCAAAATCGGAATCAATGCGAAAAGCAGTACCTTGGAAATCCACTTGCTCTTCAAATTCCATTTGGCGTGTGCTAACCAGCCTATGAGGATAAACCCATAGAGCGGCAGTACACGAGTCGCCAGTTCATTAATGATATCCATGACCGAGTTGTAAAAGTAAATCGTTGGTTAGTAGATCTGCTTGTTCAACGTTGAACCAAAGTGAATTAATGTCTAGTTGTGCGCCTGCAAGCTGATGGCCGATTACATAGAAAGGTGATAGTTCATTCCGGGAGGAAGTCCATACGCGCATAGTGTTCAAATCTGCTAATATGCCGGCAATAGGATGCTGTTCGATGTATTTTTTTGCAAGCAAATCTGGCCAAATAGGTTGGTCTTGCATCTTTTCGATATCGCTGGAGGGTCCAGAAGCATTGATGACATAATCTGCTTCGTGCGTCTTACCATCTTGCTGTTTGAGAATAAACCGATCACCCTTCCACTCAATGTCGTCGGTATGCGCAATGATTTCTAACTGCCCAGAACGTAAAATATTGCGGATCTTGATCGCATTCTCCAGCGGAATAGCGTGCCGGTTGATATCGAAATGAGGTTTTACCCATTTGCCAAAAAGCATTTTTTGATCCGGTGGGAGCAAACGCCAGATGCTGTAGGAGTCTTCTCGCAAGGAATATAATATCGTTTGAAAAATATTGCCGTCGCCCGTCGCTTCCTGAATATCTTTTTCCAACAAGGTTAACTGATCCTTGTTGATGCGGTCTTCGTTGCTCCAATCAACTTGTTGTTGGAGTGCACTTTCAACTTCCGAACGGAAAAGTCGGATAAGATCAATGATGCGGAGTGTTCTCTGCTGTTGGCGAATGATGCTACGAATGCTAGACAAAGTCAATACTTTTCGTTCGTAGGGCATCTCAGAAGGCGTCTGCACGCGAGGCAATAGGCCAGTGAGTGAGAAAAATTGAATCGGCCCTTCATGACCATTATCTACCAGGGTTATCAACGCATCAATTGCCGTTAGGCTGCTGCCCACGATACTTACACGCGCCTGCTTGTCTTTAATCTCTCGTAGCAATCGGCTAGTAGGCCAAGGTGAGCAAAAGAAATGATCTGTCGTTTTCAGTTTAGCGAATGTAGAGGATTCGGGATTCCCTGTCGCTAGTATCACGAAGTCAAATGGTAATTGGCGTTCGTCGGCGGTATGTAGTACGACATTATTTCGATCGATTACATCTGCGGCGACTACTTCCGTTGATTCCGTTTGGATTTCAATGCCTTTATCAGCTCCCCAGGTTCGGTATGTGTCAAACATAGTCTGTACATAATTTCCGTATAACATGCGCGGTGGATAGCTGTCTGGGTGTGTACTTACCTGCGGATAATTATCTTCGATCCACTCACTATTTTGGTGCATCCATTGCACGAAATGCATGCGTTCTTTTGGGAAAATACCCATGAGACCGGCTTTCGTATTGAGGAGATGACCTTGTTGTTCGGTGCCAAACGCCAATCCATCACCAAATTCCTTCCTTTTTTCAAACAATGTGATGGAAATAGGGAAGGGATTTCCTTGTGTGACGTGTTTTTGCACCAGTTGGATGAAGCAGGCTACACCACTAGCTCCTGAGCCAACGATAGCAATGTTTTTAGGTAGATGTTTGACCATATAACTACCTAAACAGGAATTAGTAGCGATTGTTTAGTTATGCCAGTTGTTGCACAATGTTTTTAGTAGGTCCGGGATTACTCATCGTATAGAAATGTAGTACGGGCGCACCAAAGGCAATGAGTTCACGGCATTGTTGTACTAGCCATTCTTCTCCTACTTTTCTCACGTCCGCATTGTTTTTGCAACTTTCAACCGCGTCGGACAGTTCTTCGGGTATATCGAGATGAAATATGCGCGGCAACGTGATCAGCTGTTTTTTGGTAGTTAAGGGTTTCAAGCCAGGAATGATAGGCACATGGATATCATGCTCACGGCATTTGGTGACAAATTCTTTATAACGCTCCACGTTGAAAAACATTTGAGTTACAATAAATTCTGCGCCCATATCTACCTTTTTTTTCAACCATTTGAAATCGGTCTGCGCGTTTGGTGCTTCGAAATGCTTTTCAGGATAACCTGCTACACCAATGCAGAAATCTGTTTTTGATGAAGTCATAATATCCTCATGCAGGTATTTGCCATTATTCATATCCTTCACTTGCTGCAATAGATCTGTCGCATAAGCATGGCCACCTTCTGTAGGAATAAAATCAGCATCGCCTTTACGCGCATCTCCTCTTAAAACGAGTACATTGTCGATTCCAAGAAAATCCAAATCAATTAAGGCATTTTCCGTTTCTTCTTTGGTAAACCCACCACAAATCAAATGCGGCACCGCATCCACCTTGTATTTGTTCATAATGGCCGCGCAAATAGCTACCGTGCCTGGGCGTTTACGATAAGAAACGCGCTCTAACAAGCCGTTCGGATGTTGTTTGTACAAGTAATCTTCCCGATGATAAGTCACGTCGATAAAAGGCGGGTTGAATTCCATGAGTTCATCCATCGTTTGGAAGATGTTTTGAATTCCCTGACCTTTGGCAGGGGGTAGCAACTCAAACGAAAACAAGGTTTTTCCTTGTGCATTCTTGATATGATCAATGATCTTCATATGTATCTGTTTCTTGAATGGAAGGCTTGCAGAGAAGAGGTGCTGGTAATTGCTCCAGTTCGCTTATCATTCCCTTCGTTGTGAACGGGTAGATTGTAGCACCTTGACGTGTGTCAGGTTGCTAAGGCGTCTGCGGGTCTAATCCCTCAGCCTTTCTCTATAAGCAATCACAAATATGGGAAAACAGTGTGGGATAACAAAATGCAGAAGGATTTAAATTAATTAACTTCATTGTTTATCCAGGTCAAAACTATGTTGCAATTTGCTGCGAAGCTGGTGCAAGACACCGCTCCTAAGTACTTTAATGGAAGATTACGAGTTTTGAATTTTCTGAATTATCAGACTATTTAGTACATTCGTGCAGAATGAAGAAAATAGCCGTTATCGGACAAGGATACGTTGGGTTGCCTCTAGCGTTGGCGTTTGCTTCGCACACGCAAGTAATTGGATTTGATATCGATGAATTGCGCGTCGGCGAGCTGAATGCGGGCATTGATCGGACTAAAGAAGCAGATTCAGGGATCCTAAGTTCGGCTCTTCTGTTTTGGAACAACTCAGATGGTGATAAAGGTTATAAAGCTTCATTTGCACTCGAGGATCTTCGTTCATGTTCGATCTATATTGTTACGGTACCTACGCCCATCGACTCATTTAATGCGCCGGATCTTAAACCACTACATGCGGCCACCCGTATGTTGGGCAAAGTTTTAAAAAAGGGTGATATCGTTATTTACGAATCGACGGTATATCCAGGTTGTACAGAAGAAGATTGTGTGCCGATACTGGAACAGGAATCTGGATTAATATTCAATCAAGACTTTTTTGCGGGATATTCACCAGAGCGCATTAATCCGGGAGACAAGATCAATACATTGGCTACGATTGTAAAAGTAACCTCGGGTTCTACGCCAGCTATAGCAGAAGAAATAGATCAGCTTTATCAGAATATCATTCTTGCGGGTACGCACAAGGCGCCGAGTATCAAGGTGGCGGAAGCATCCAAAGCGATTGAAAATGCGCAGCGAGACGTGAACATATCTTTTGTCAACGAATTAGCGTTGATTTTCGATCGAGTAGGTATTGATACACAAGATGTATTGGCGGCAGCAGGCACTAAGTTCAATTTTCTGCCATACAAACCCGGTTTAGTTGGCGGGCACTGTATATCGGTAGATCCTTATTATCTAGCTCACAAAGCAGTACAATTAGGTTATCATCCAAATGTGATTCTTTCTGGCCGCCGTGTCAATGATTCTGTTGCAGAGTTTATCGCTTCCAAGGTGGTCAAGCTCATGATTCAAAAAGATATTGCGGTAAAGGGAGCTAAAGCGCTCATCTTAGGAATCACGTTTAAGGAAAACTGTCCAGATATAAGGAATACGAAGGTTAAGGATTTGCATGCTGCCTTGGAAGATTACGGTGTAAAAGCTGATGTTGTCGATCCTTGGGCGAATGCTGAAGAAGTGGCGCATGAATATGGTTTACGATTAAAAACTGTGGACGAAGCAATGCAATCTGGAGGTTATGATACCGTGATAATGGCGGTGTCGCATCAAGAATTTTTAAAAATGGATTTGACGAGTTTCTGTAAAGAGTGTGTGGTCGTTTTCGATATTAAAGGAGTGCTAGATAGGGCTATCGTAGATGCTCGGCTCTAATAGGAAGACTGTTAGCCTGCTTGGCATATTTTTTGAAGAATCGGCGCTGTGTGTAGCACCTACCCTTCGACGTAGTCCAATTGTAGTTTAGGGATATATAAATATATTAAGAAATCATATAATCAGAGCAATCATTCGCTATGGAAAAAAAGAAGAAACAAGACTATAATCCTGGGCCACGTGTTGGCATTACGTTTTCAACCTTCGATCTACTGCATGCTGGTCACATCATGATGTTGGCAGAAGCAAAAAGACAGTGTGATTATTTAATTTGTGGTTTGCAAATGGATCCCACATTAGATCGCCCTGAAAAGAATGCACCTACGCAGACTGTAGTAGAGCGCTATATTCAGTTGCGAGGTTGCGAGTATGTAGACGAAATAGTGCCTTACTCTACAGAGCAAGACTTGGAAGATATCTTAAAATCATTCAAATTGGATGTGCGCATAGTTGGGGATGAGTATGAAGATAAAGACTTTACGGGGCGTGCCTACTGCGAGCAGAAAGGGATAGAACTCTATTTTAATAGTCGCGATCACCGTTTCTCCAGTTCGGGTTTGAGGAGAATTGTTGCAGAAAAAGAAGCTGCAAAAAATAATAAATAAAAGCAGTATATTACTCTAATTCGAATAGAGCTATGTCAAAAACGATATTGATTACCGGCGGAGCCGGATTTATTGGTTCTCATGTAGTAAGGGAATTTGTTACTAAATATGCCGACTATCGTATTGTCAATCTGGATGCGTTGACGTATGCAGGGAATTTGGAGAACCTAAAAGATATTCAAGACAAGGCCAATTATACATTCGTAAAAGCGGATATTACTGATGCAGCTCATATTCTAGAAGTATTTAAAGAATACCAACCAGACGGTGTGATTCATTTGGCTGCAGAATCTCATGTGGATCGTTCGATCACGGATCCCTCTGCTTTTGTGATGACCAACGTTATCGGCACTGTTAACTTACTAAATGCGGCCCGAGAAATCTGGAAGGATAATTTTGAAGGGAAGCGTTTCCACCATGTATCTACAGACGAAGTTTTCGGAGCATTGGGTAGCACAGGTTTGTTTACAGAAGATACTAAATACGATCCACACTCGCCGTATTCTGCGTCGAAGGCATCGTCAGATCATTTTGTAAGAGCTTATCATGATACATATGGCTTACCGATAGTACTAACGAATTGCTCAAACAACTATGGTCCCAACCATTTTCCAGAAAAACTGATTCCGTTGTGTATTCATAACATTTTGAACAACAAACCTTTGCCAATATATGGTGACGGCAAGTATACCCGGGATTGGTTATTCGTAATCGATCATGCGAAAGCTATTGATTTAGTTTATCATAAAGGTAAAAATGGGGATTCTTATAATGTGGGAGGTTTCAATGAGTGGCAAAATATTGATTTGGTTAAGGAATTGTGCCAACAAATGGACGACAAATTAGGCAGAACTAAGGGAACTTCCGAAAGCCTAATTACCTACGTGAAAGACCGGCCAGGGCATGATCTCCGTTACGCGATCGATGCTACAAAAATTAATAAAGAATTGGGATATATGCCATCTGTAACCTTCCAACAAGGACTGTCACTGACGATCGATTGGTTTTTGAATAACAAAGAATGGCTGCAGAATGTAACCAGTGGGGATTACCAAAACTATTACGAAACGCAGTACGAAAGATAATATGAAGGCTACAGAAACCAAGCTGAAAGGCTGTTTCATTTTAGAACCCAAAAAATTCGGAGATAGCCGCGGTTACTTCTTCGAAAGCTTCAACGAGCAAACATTTAATGAGGTCACGAAAACCCAAACTCGGTTTGTGCAAGATAACCAATCGTATTCTACGAAAGGTGTATTGAGAGGTTTGCACGCACAGGCAGGCGAATATGCACAAGCTAAGTTAGTACGCGTATTATCTGGAAAAGTATTAGATGTAGCGGTTGACGCAAGAAAAGGCTCTGCCACATTTGGCCAGCACGTAGCTGTGGAGTTGTCGGCCGAAAATAATCTGCAATTATTTGTTCCACGTGGGTTCTTGCACGGTTTTGTAGTGTTAAGCGATACGGCCACCTTCTTTTATAAGTGCGATAACTTTTATCATAAGGATGCCGAACAAGGTGTGCGTTTTGATGATGATACATTGGGCATAGATTGGATTTTGCCACACGGGTCTCTTTTGGTTTCCGACAAAGACGGTGTATTACCAACCTTTGCTGAAGTGTTTGGTGGTAAATAGTCAAAGAAGAGGGGTATTAGAATAGCTTTATGAAAATTTTAGTTACCGGAGCTAACGGACAGTTGGGCCAAGAGTTGCAAGTCGTAGCGAAACACTATCCTCAAGATGTTTTTATCTTTGTTGGTCGGGATGAAATGCCCTTGAACCATCCTGCACAAATTAACTCCGTATTAGATCATCACAATCCGGATTTTATCATCAACGCAGCTGCTTATACAGCGGTTGACAAGGCAGAGTCCGAACTCGAATTGACGGATCTAGTGAATCATCAAGCGGTGGCTAGCATGGCAAAATGGGCAAAGCAACATAGCGTTCAATTGATTCACGTATCCACAGATTATGTGTTTCAAGGGGATAGCAGTACACCACTTACGGAGAGTGAAGAAACAAATCCGATCAATGTTTATGGTTCCTCCAAGCAAAAAGGAGAGCAAGCTATTTTGCAGTCTGGTGCTGATGCAGTAATCATCCGCACTGCATGGGTTTATTCTACCTACGGTGCGAACTTTGTGAAAACAATGATTAGATTGATGACTGAGCGCGACGAGATTTCGGTTATTTCAGATCAAATTGGTTCGCCCACTTACGCCTACGATCTAGCTATGGTCATCTTGACTATTGCGCACAGTGACAAATGGAATGCTGGTATCTATCATTATAGCAATGAAGGTAAAACTTCTTGGTATGATTTCGCTATAGCTATTCGTGACGTGAGATCTTTAGACTGTAGGATTAAGCCAATTTCAACAGAACAATATCCTACACCCGCCAAACGTCCACGATATTCTCTTTTGGACAAGACGAAGATAAAGGATACCTTTGCAATAGAAATCCCAAATTGGGAAGAAAGCTTGAGGTTGATGGTGGGAAAATTATGAACTCCAAATTTGACTTTATTATAATATAAATTTATGAAGGGAATAATTCTTGCCGGCGGTTCCGGTACACGTCTGCATCCTTTAACATTGGCCGTAAGCAAGCAGTTGATGCCGGTTTACGATAAACCTATGATTTATTATCCCTTGTCGACACTGATGTTAGCAGGGATAAAAGACATACTCATAATTTCCACGCCGCAGGATTTGCCTCATTTCGAAAAGTTACTTGGAGATGGCTCACAATTAGGATGTTCGTTTAGTTATAAGGAACAACCTTCTCCAGACGGATTGGCTCAAGCATTTATTTTAGGTGAGGAGTTTATAGGTGACGATAAGGTAGCGTTAATTTTGGGCGATAATATCTTTTATGGCTCTGGCATGTCCAAGTTATTACAGTCAAATGCTAATCCGAATGGTGGTTGTGTTTTTGCGTATCAAGTGCACGACCCAGAAAGATATGGTGTCGTCGATTTTGACGCTGACAAGAAGGTCGTTTCCATTGAAGAAAAACCTGCAAATCCTAAATCAAACTATGCAGTTCCTGGATTATACTTCTATGATAATGAGGTCGTCGAGATTGCCAAAAGCATAAAACCGTCTCATCGTGGCGAATTAGAAATTACAGACATTAATAAAGTATATTTAGAACAAGGAAAATTGCAAGTTGGCGTTTTCGATCGTGGTACCGCTTGGCTAGATACTGGCACAATTCAATCTTTGATGCAGGCTGGTCAATTTGTTCAGGTGATTGAAGAGCGAACTGGAACAAAAATAGGAGCGATTGAAGAGGTAGCTTTTAGAATGGGTTATATTGATGGCGATCAGTTGTTACGTTTGGCAGAACCATTGGTAAAGAGTGGGTATGGAGAGTATTTAAAAGTAATTGCGAAATAGTACTATGAAGAAGGATTTGTATTGCGTTATAATGTTTCTAATCATTGGTTTATTTTCTATGAGAATTGATGCTGTAAGTGCACAATCGTTAGACTATTCCAAAGTAAAAGCGGAGTCATTGAGTGATGATCAGATTTTACAAATGATCACTCGTGCTGAGGAACAGGGATTAACTCCTAATGAGATGTACGACACATTGACGGAGCAAGGAATGTCAAGCTCTGAGGTGTTAAAACTGCGGTCTCGAGTAAATAAAATACGTAAAGAAAAAGTCGGTAATCAAAAGTTATCTTCGCTCGTAGACCTAAGCGAGGAAGGGAGAAGTGTTAGTAAGGAAAGTGATTTAATTGATACTTCGACAGGAGAAGACGCTCAAAAAGACGACAGTTCGAGAATCTTTGGCTCTTCGTTATTTAACAATGGTAATATAAAGTTCGAGCCGAACCTAAATATTCCAACCCCATCAAACTATATCGTGGGAACAGGCGATCAGTTACTGGTCGAGCTTACAGGTGATAACGAGGCTAGTTATAAACTTCCAATAAATGCCGAAGGCACAATAAGGGTAGAGTATGTTGGTATTGTAGAGGTGGCTGGGCTAACGATAGATGAAGTAAAAGCGAAGCTCTTCAATCGATTTGTAGGTACATATCCATCTCTTCGTTCTGGAAGAACAAATCTTTCATTGAGTCTAGGAAATATTAGATCTATTAAAATAATTTTAACTGGCTTCGTAACACAGCCTGGTACGTATACTCTACCATCTGTTGCAAGTGTTTTTAACGCGTTGTATGCTGCTGGTGGGCCCTCAGATAAAGGAACATTTCGTAATATCCAGATTATTAGAATAATAGTATTGTCGGGACTATCGATGCTTATGACTTTTTAGTCAATGGATATCAATCTGGTAATATTCGATTAGTAGACCAAGATGTTATACACATTCCAGTACAACAAAAACAAGTAGAGATCGAGGGCTTGGTGAATAGACCAGGTTTTTTTGAAACCAAAGATGGTGAGAGTTTCAGCGATTTATTACGATATGCTGGTGGATTCACCTCAAAGGCTTACCGTGCAAAAATTAGAGTATTTGAAACAACAGACAGAGATCGTCGGATACGAGATATTTATGCAGCTGATTTTGATTCTTACCTTCCTAAAAACGGGGATCATTATATTGTGGAAGAGATTCTCGACCGGTACGAAAACAGAGTGCAGATAGAAGGAGCAGTTTTTAGGCCAGGCTATTATGAATTGTCTGAAGGCTTAACAGCTCGCGACCTACTCAACAAGGCAGATGGGATTAAGGAAGATGCTTTTATGACAAGAGCCTATATCAATAGGCTTAATGCTGATAATACGCAGAAGCTTATTTCTTTCAATTTGCAATCTTTACTAGACGGTACTACAGCCGATATTGATCTTAGAAGAGAAGATAGACTAATTGTTTCTTCTATTTTCGATTTACGTGAAGAGTACAGCATAAATGTAGATGGTGAAGTGCGAAAACCCGGGAAGTTTCAATACGCAGAGGATATGACTTTAGGAAATGTTATTCACATGGCAGGTGGGCTTTCTGATGCGGCTAATATTGAACGTATTGAAATTGCTAGAAGAATCCGACGAAACATAAATGAGCGTGATTCTGTACTATCTGAGCTATTAGTGGTGAATTTTCCCGATAAAGAATCCGCATTGGAATCCGATTTTGTCTTACAACCATTCGATATCATAAATATTCGAACTAGCACAGGCTATCAATTTCAAAAGCAAGTGCGTGTAGAAGGAGAGGTTAATTATCCTGGAGTTTACACGCTAGTGTCAAAAGATGAGACAATCTCTGACATTATAAAAAGAGCTGGGGGTGTAACGGATTATGCCTATTTAGAAGGAGCCTCTTTACAACGTACAATTTCTGATGCTAGAATAGCACTAGATAATAATCACGCCTCGGATTCCGTGCAGTCAGTTATTGATGAGATTGTGGATGCGGATGACTCAGTTCAAGGACGAGTGCTGACCATCAATAAGGATGTACGAGCAAAGAATACCTCGTTGGCTTTGAGTAACTATGTTGGAATTCAATTACCTAAAATTTTGGATAAGCCGCATTCTAGTCGTGATCTTTTAATGGAAAATGGAGATATCATTATTGTGCCAAGGCAGTTGCAAACTATCGTGGTAAGAGGAGAGGTGCTTAACGCCAATCGAATTGTCTATAAAAAGGGAATGCCGTTAACTTACTATGTTAACCAAGCAGGAGGATTTACGGCAAGTGCACATAAGAAAAAGACTTTTGTCCAATATGCTAATGGAGAAGTTAAAAGTACAGTTGTTGGTCTAGGTCGGATTTATCCGGAAATAAGACCGGGCGCAGAAATTATTGTGCCGCAGAAGCCTGTTAAGCAACCAATGGGTGCGAGAGCCCTTATCGGTCTAACATCTGCTGCCGTTTCTACCATGGCTATTATCTTAAGTCTTTTACGCTAATATGATTACGGAGAATTCAAAGGAAGAAATATCCTTAAAACAATTATTTATTTACATAGGTAAAGGAACTAACTATCTTTTTTCGAAGTGGTATCTATTGTTTTTATTTGGTGCTATAGGCGCAACTATAGGCTATTTGTATGCAAAAAACAGTACGCCGCTTTTTAGTGGAACTACTACATTTATTTTAGAAAATAGCAATGAGGGAGTTAAGAGCGGCGGATTGTCGGCTTTAGGTGGATTGGGAATGTCTGGAATAGGTGGAACAGAGTCTCTTTTCCAAGGAGAAAGTCTTTTTGAATTATACAAATCGCGCGCGATTTTGGCAAAAACATTACTCGAACTAATTGATGATAGAGAATTATTTGTACAACGCTTTTATAAGATAAACGACGATTTTAGGAAAAGTATCGATAGCAGACCTGACATAAAAGAGTTGATAGAGAATCGAAGCTTTTTTAGTGAGAGTGATTCGTTGAACGAAAGAATACGAGATTCTATTCTGACCAAGGTTGTTTCCCGTATTAAGTCTGATTATATTGAAGTCGATAAATTAAATAAAAAAGCGAATATTATATATGTGACAATATCTGCTGAAGATGAAGAATTCGCAAAGAGATTCAATGAAGAGTTGGTTAACAATGTGAATGATTTTTATCTTCAAGTAAAAAGTGGCAGGTCCACTGATAATATTAAAATGTTACAATACAAAGTTGATTCGGTTAGGAATGTGCTTTTTGGGGCAATCTCTGTTACGCAAAGCACTACTGATAATACTCCAAATTTAAATCCTACAAGACAATCACTTCGTAGTGTGCCGATTGCACAGGCTGAAGTGTCAACAGAGTCCAGTAGGTCTGTACTTGCAGATTTAATGCGTAATCTAGAACAAGCAAAGCTAACTTTGAGTAAAGATGGGCCGATTATTAAAATTGTTGACAACGTTATTTACCCATTACCTAAGATAAAAGCGAGTACATTTATATACGGATTGATTGGAGCTTTTGGGGGAACCTTCCTCATCATAATGATACTTTCCTGCTTAAAGGTGATTAGACATATCTTGAATTCCTAAAATTTCGATTTGTAAAAATTAAATGTAATAGGTTATAAATATAGAAGTTGTAATGGCTGTGAAGCGGTTTTTTATAAACAATTTGTATGACTTCCTTAGCTAAACGGTTATAAATTTAATATAGAGAGTTGCAGAGTGGTCGATAATAGGAGAATTGCAAAGAATACAATGTTTCTTTATTTCCGTATGTTTTTAAACATGGGAGTCGCGCTTTATACCTCTAGATTAGTGCTTTCTACTCTTGGTGTCGAAAACTATGGCATCTATAGTGTCGTTGGCGGGGTAGTGGTGCTTTTCAGTTTCTTTAATTCATCGATGTCGTCGGCTACACAGCGTTTTTTAGCCATAGATTTTGGTAGAAAAATTGAAGGAAATTTGCAGTATACTTTTAATACAGCTCTAGCCATTCATTTAGCAATAGCTGTGCTAGTATTAATTATTGCCGAGTCGGTCGGTCTGTGGTTCGTCAACTATCGACTAAATTTTCCTGCCGAACGAATGACTGAAGTAAATATAGTGTATCAGTTCTCTGTGCTTTCAAGTATCATTGGTGTAACACAAGTCCCCTTTAATGCTTTAATTATTGTACGAGAGCGTATGAGCATCTTTGCTATGATAAGTGTCGCAGAAACCTTTTTGAGATTAATAATCGTCTATATATTGGTACGCGCTCCTTATTCAAAACTGGTTAGTTTTTCAGTATTATTGTTTATTGTTAGCTTAGTTATTTCCACATTTTATAAAGTCTACTGTCTCCGATCGTTTAAAGAAAGCAAATTTATGATTGTGAAAGAATGGGCTCTTTATGGGGAACTTCTTTCATATTCGGGATGGAATTTGATAGGTAATATAGCCACCGTTGGTAAAGGACAGGGGGTAAACATCTTGCTTAATGTTTTTTTTGGAACACTTTTAAATGCAGCATATGGAATTATGATCCAAGCACAAACAGCCGTGCAATCATTTGTCCTAAATTTCCAGATTGCTGTTAATCCTCAGATCTATAAACTATATGCAGAAAATAAGCTCTCCCAAATGCACGGACTTATGTTTAGAAGTTCGAAGTTTTCTTATTTTCTGTTGTTCATTTTGATCTGTCCAATCGTTTATAACATTGATTATCTACTTGTTTTCTGGCTAAAAAATCCTCCGGAATTTTCTAACGTGTTCATAAAGTACGCACTTATAAATTTATTGATAGAGTGTGTCTCCGGAGCGCTCATTACCGGAGCTTTGTCAACAGGGAAAATTAAGTGGTATCAAATAGTGGTAGGGAGTATTTTATTGCTAAACCTACCTATAAGCTATATTGCATTCAAGTTTACAAATAATCCGGTTGCATTTCTTTACGTTTCTATTTTTATAGCATTCTTAACTTTGATTTTTCGATTGTTGTTTTTGCGAAAAATGATTAAATTGAACGTGAAAGATTATGTGTGTAGTGTCTTGATCCCCATACTTTTGGTAAGTGTTTTTACCGGTTTATTCATGGTTGGTTATTTTGCATTCTTTGGTAAGGCAGATTCTATTGTTATGCTTTTCATAACGAGCTGTGTAATTATGTCGTTTGGAATGTTTGTTATTATACTGGTTGGTTGCAATCACGGAGAAAGATTGGTCCTTTTGAGGTCAGTTGAAGTGATTAAGAATAAATTTAAATCCCGATGAATCTGTGAAAACATCTGGAGTAATTTTGGTCCTTTATTTGAAAAAAACAAATACAATATGAAGAATTTAACAGCATTTATTAGAGGCGGACAAGTTCCTAGAGGTAACGTAAGAGTTAGTGGGGCTAAAAATGCGAGCACACGTTTACTTGCAGCATCACTTATTGCGGACGAACCCGTCGTTTTAAATAATTTTCCCACAGAGCTTGTAGATGCTAAGCATAAGATTAATTTTATCAATCGTAGTGGTGGGAAAGTACTTGTTGATGCTGTGGCTGAACAAATTACGATAGATAGTTCACAGCTTGGTACTTTGCCGCTAGATGATTATGATTATCCGATCCGTACCACCTACTTATTAGTAGCCGGTTTAATCAAAAAATCGGGTGTGGCGAGAATTCCCTATCCAGGAGGGTGCAAAATTGGTGATCGAGGATATGATCTCCACATTATGGTATGGGAGAGGCTTGGAGCTAAAGTTGTGGAGAAGGAAGGGTATATTGAAGTAACTGCCACTAAAGGATTTCAAGCCGGCGTGATTGACTTTCCAATATCGACCATTGGTGGTACGGAGAATGCTTTAATCTCCGCCTCTACGATTTCCGATGAAACTATTATAAAAAATGCATATATAAGTCCAGAGGTATATAGCTTAATCGAGTTTTTGCGAACGATGGGTGCACATATCGATGTAGTAGGCAATAGTTTTATTAAAGTTAAGGGTGCAAAATATCTGCGTGGATCAATTTTTGATGTAATGCCAGATCGGATTGAGGCGATCACATGGATCGTTTACGGTATTATTTCCGGTGGACAAATCACCGTAGAGGATGTGCCATTTGATACTATGGAAATCCCTCTTATTCATTTAAAACATGCGGGTATTGAATTGTACCGGAATTCCAATAACGTGATAATTTCGCCCGAGTGTCTTGTAAATGGTGAAATACAGCCATTCGAATTGGCTTGTGGGACTCACCCAGGGATTATTTCTGATATGCAATCTTTCTATACTTTGCTTGGATTATTTGGGAACGGCACAAGTCGCGTTTTCGATTATCGCTACCCTGAGCGTATCAAATATTGTTATGAACTTAACAAGTTTTTTCCGAATAGCATCGAGGCTACTCCAGGGACTATAAAAATTCAGGGAGGGACACCGCCTTTAGCGGCTACGGCCGAATCGACAGATCTAAGAGGCAGTATGGCGGTCGTAATGGCGGCATTACTGGCAGATGGTGAGTCAACAATTCATAATGTTGAAATGGCGCTAAGAGGATACAATAATTTAGAAGCGAAGCTTAAAAGTTTGGGTGTAGACTTTCAGGTGACAAGCTAAAGCGAATTAATGAACTACCCATGAAGATTATCGAAAATTTGGATTTGACGGCCTACAATTCTTATCGTGTAGCGTCAAGGTGTAAAAGGGCTTTTTTTCCAGAAAGTGAAGAGGATATTCGTGACATTTTACAAGAGCATGGAAATGGTTCTATAATTATGTTGGGAAGTGGTCATAACGTGATTCTTTCCAAGAGCTTTTACGACCAAGATTTTATGGTGTTTAATGGTAATTTTGATTCTGTTAAGCTAATAGATGATCAAACAATACACGCCCAGGCGGGAATCGACCTTTTGCAGCTTAGTGAATTCGCTTTGTCTAAATCATTATCAGGAATGGAAATTTTTTACGACATACCAAGTTCATTAGGAGGTGCAATAGTAATGAATGCTGGTGCTAATGGAGAAGATATTCATAGTTTAATTTTAAATGCTCGTTACTACGATCCAAATAAAGATGAGTTTATTGAGCTACATTCCGCTGATATATCTAGAGGTTATCGAGATAGTTATTTTCAACAGAACCCCCACTTGGTTATTACTGAAGCAACAATTAAACTTTCCAAAGGATCTGCATCGCTTATTAAAATGAAAATGCAAACAATAAAAGAGCAACGTTGGGCCAAACAGCCAAAAGACTTTCCAAATGCTGGTAGCGTCTTTAAGCGCCCTGCCGGTTATTTTGTTGGCGCTATCATGGATGAACTTTCACTGAAAGGTGTTTCGATAGGCGGAGCCAAAGTCTCAGAAAAACACGGCGGCTTTATTGTCAATTACAATAAAGCGAGTGGAGAAGATATTATGGCACTTATTGAGCACATACAGCAATGTGTTGAAAACAAATATGGCTTCCGATTAAATGTTGAACAGCGAATTATTTAATTGATGGAATTACAAAAACCTAAGGTAAGTATTATTTCAGGATATTATAATCGTGAAGATTATGTTCAAGAGTCCATTCAAAGTTTACTTGACCAAACATTTACTGATTTCGAAATTATTATTTTTGATGATTGTTCAACAGACTCGACTCGTCAAAAATTAAGGAGGTTGGCTGCGACTGATAGTAGGATTGTACTCATCTTGCATGAACAGAATCAAGGTTTTGTTAATGGAATAATTGATGCAGTAGCAATTGCGAAAGGTGACTATATTGCGATCCATGGTTCAGGAGATTTTTCTCTTCCTGAACGTATTGAAAAGCAGGTGGAAGTGTTGGATCAATCTGGAAGTATTGGTTTGGTTGGTTGTTATGTTGAAAATATCGAACTTAATATGGGTTTTGAGCGTGTTACATTATGGAAGCATGATGTAACAGGCAAATGCATCGATCTTTTAAACAAACAAAATTTGTTTACCCACGGAGAAGTTATGTTTAAGCGTGCTTTATATAACCAAGCAGGAGGGTATCGCTCCTTCTTTAAGTTTACTCAAGACTACGACTTATGGACCAGAATGGCCATACATAGTGAATTTTTCACTATTCCTGAGGTACTATACCGTCGGTATTTGCGGAGAGACGGTGCATCAGTTGTTCCTGAGAAACGATTGCTACAATCCTTGCTAGCTGTGATTGTGAGGCAAAATATCCGTTTCATAAAAAAGGGCAAACCCGATTTAGTCGATGAGTATGGTAATCAGGCCATTGATTATATTACTGAAATTCCAAAGAAATCAGCCGAACTTCTAACTAATAGAACATTGGAAGTTTTGATAGAGAAAGGGAAAAAATCTGTTTTAGCTAGACGTGTCATATTTTTATTTTCCAAGCAGAGAGACTATCTGTTTTTGGGAGTATTGCTTAGAACACTTGTTTTGTTGCCGCAGAGTTTTATTGAAAGATTGGCAAAAAATTCAGTGTTTAAATATATTTTATCAGTTACAATTTATAAGTTGCCGTAACAGGTGTTATCATCATCATATGAAGGTTTCGATAATTATACCGAATTACAATCATGCAAAATATTTGAAACAGCGTATTGATGCAGTTTTAAACCAAACATTCGACGATTATGAAGTCATTATACTGGACGATTGTTCCACTGATGACAGTAGGGCAATTATAGAGGAATATAGACAACACGATAAAGTTTCTTCTATTATCTTCAATGAAACGAACAGTGGTGGGGTATTCCGACAGTGGATAAGAGGATTAAGTCTGGCGTCGGGTCAATATGTTTGGATAGCAGAAAGTGATGATTGTACAGATCCTTATTTTCTTGAAAAAACACTCCAAATTATGGAGGCAGATCCTAATCTCAAAATGGTTTTTACAGATAGTTATATTATTAATGAGGATAATCATATAATCGATAGAAATAGTCTGGATAAAGAGAGCGCTTTTAATGCATTAAAAAAAGATAATTATATTATTAACTCAGATAATCTGACACGTTACCTTTTTTTAGATATGATTATTACGAATGCAAGTAGTGCACTTATCGATAAAGCTGCCCTCCTTAAAATAGATTCGGACATTCTCAAAACTTTTAAAAATACAGGCGATCGCTTTGTTTATATAGGAATTGCACAGTATTACGGCATACGATTCCTTGATGAACCACTTAACTACATGCGCTCACATAGCGGGAATACTACAAAGATGAGTTTGAAAAATGGAAATATTTTTCGAGATCGATTAGAAGTATTCTCATACTACTTAGATGGTGTCACGTTAAATGACGAAGCTAAGCTAAACTTGCGCACATTTTTTGAGCAAAGCTACTTCGATTTTGTGGATTTTTGTGATTTTACAAAATTGGATCTTCTCCAAAAGCGCCTTAAAGACAAGAAAATTATTACAATCTTTCAGTACACTTTATACAATATGTATAATAGTACGTTCAATCATTTTTTGAAGAAGCAGAGCTTAATCATAAGGAGGACGTGTCAGTTTTTGCAAAGAAAATTATCGCTTGGACGTAATCCGATTTAATAAACATAGATACTAGTAAACATGCTATTTTCAATTTTAATCGCAAATTACAATAACTCTTTATACATCGAAGAAGCATTGAAAAGCGTCTATGCACAAACTTACCAGAATTGGGAAGTTATTATTGTTGATGATGCTTCTACCGATAATTCTTTAGAGATTGTAAAACCGTATTTAGACGATTCTCGAATCAAGCTTTTTAGAAACGATAAGAATCGAGGTTGTGGCTATACTAAAATGCGGTGTGCTGAGCAAGCCATTGGTACTTATTGCGGTTTTCTTGATCCTGATGATTCATTGACGATAGATGCTCTGCAAGTAATGGTAGATGCTTTTCGGAAATTTCCCGCTGCATCGATGATTAACTCTAAAAATGTTTTTTGTGATGAGAATATGAATGTTATCGAAGTAAATCCGTATTCTCAAGATGTACATGATAAGGGTTCTTATCTTTTGTATGAAGGTTTAGGAGTGACACATTTTGCAGTGTATAGAAATGAATTATATAGACAAACTGTTGGATTATCTCCGGAGTTTACAAAGGCTGTAGATCAAGACTTGTTCTATCTTTTGGATGATATGGGTACAATTTTCTTTGTAGATAAGGTGCTATATAATTACCGTATTCACAGTGGCGGCATTTCAACTTTCTCAAATGCTATGCCAGCGCTTTATCAACATTATCGTGTAAAAAAGAAAGCTGCTTTACGAAGACTGACTGACAAAAAATTTACGGAGCAATTTAAAAATTTGAGAACGTTGCTGTATAAGTGTGATTTTCACATGGCGA
Organism: Sphingobacterium populi; assembly: GCF_001586775.1. GTDB lineage: Bacteria > Bacteroidota > Bacteroidia > Sphingobacteriales > Sphingobacteriaceae > Sphingobacterium > Sphingobacterium populi. The sequence goes on from NZ_LQXS01000003.1 coordinate 75,837, forward strand.
TGCTTGAAAAGAGATATTTTAAAGCATCCAAATTTTTGCTAATCTATACATTTAATGGTGGAAGTAAAGAAGTTTTTGCTATGATTGTAAGACTTTTTCGTCATCCAAGCAGGGTGATAAATTCTATTTTTAATGTCTATAAAGTAAAATGATTCCAGCTGTTAACCTCACCAATTTTATATTGGTTTTGTCGTGCTTCTTTTTGTTGATGGCCTGTAGAAAGCCAGATCTTAATATTGAAGGCTTACCTACTGTCGTATTGCCACCACAAGGCTACACACTTGCTTGGGAGGATGAATTTGATAAAGCACTTCTTGATTCCACAAAGTGGTCATTCAGGCAGTTGGGTAGGCGTAGAAGTGGATTTAATACAAGGGAATGTATTATACCCAACGAAGAGCGCGGGACATTAACAATTCGTACTTTCTTGAGGAACGATTCAATATTTACGGGTATGATTGGCACGCAAGAAAAATTCGAACAACAATATGGGTATTTTGAATGCAGTGCTCGCATAAGCCAAATAGCCTACGGATATTGGGCAGCTTTTTGGCTGCAATCTCCAGATATTGGTAAAACTCTCAATCCAGAAGTAGACGGTGTTGAAATAGACATTATGGAATTTGTACACGGTTATCCTTATCAAGTTAGTCAAGCGATTCATTGGAATGGATACGCACAGAATCACATGATGTCTAGCAATAATATATTATCAGACTCGAGGTTTGATGGTGCTCAATACCATCTCTATTCGATGGAGTGGACTCCAGATTACTATCGCTTTTTTGTTGATCGAAGGATGGTTTGGGAAGTTCGAGGACCAATTTCACATAGAGAACAATATATGATTCTTAGCTGTGAAGTTGGAGATAGATTACCCTTCATCAACACATTCGGGAATACTCCTGTAGATTTCGAGATTGATTACGTGCGTGTTTATAAAAAAGAGTAGTGATGGAAATAATGCCAATTAATTTTTTTTTTTTCAATTATTGTACCGATATATAATGTCGAGAAATATCTCTATAGGTGTGTCGACTCGCTACAGTCGCAGATTTTTAAAGACTTTGAAGTTGTTTTTATCAATGATGGTTCCACAGATGGAAGTTTAATACAGTTAAAGAATCAGCTTGAAAGCGTTTCGTTTCAATATCAACTCATAGAGCAATCCAATCAAGGATTAAGTGCTGCGCGAAATGTCGGCTTTACTCATACATCTGGAAAATTTATACTCTTTTTAGATAGTGACGACTATCTGCAACCAGATGCACTTTCATACTTGTTTGATAAGTTGCAAAGTTATTCTAATATTGATTACATGGCATTCGCCAGAAATTATGTCGACGAAGCGTACAAGCCGATTCAGCGTAGTTTTGTCAAATACGAATTTGAGGAAGAAGAAAAAATTTTTAAACATCATGAAGTATTACACAGTCTGCTGAGCTTTCGCAATATATCTTTTACAGTGATTGACAAAGTTTTTGCGCGTGATTTCTTAGTGCAATTTTCTCCATTCATATTTAAGGTAGGTGTAAACTTTGAAGATCATATATTTACTTTTTTTACTACAAAAAATGTTAACCAGGTTTTGGTAAGTAGGAGGCCACTCTTAAATTATTTGGTAAGAAGTACATCTATAATGCGGACGGCAGATCAAAAGATGGTTAATAATTATATAATCATGTTGAGAGAGTTTATAGAAAACATGAGGTTATACACGAATCGAAGTAGTGAAAACCGATTAATTTTACAACATGTTCTAGTACAAGTTGCCTCTTTCTATAAGGCGCTTTACGATGTGAAAACGCTGAATGCAAAGGATTATCAAAAGTTATCCAATTCATTTAAACAGAAACTAATTGAATATAAACTTTGGGGAGCGATTAATAGTAATTTTAGTGTCTTAAAAAACATTACAGCGTTATACATCAGAAGCCCACTCAGCTCTTATCAACTTTTCAATAATTTATTTTTTAAGATTTTGTCCTTTTTAGGAAAGGGTTAATTTTTTCAGTATGGAGAAAAGAGGAAAGAGTACGCTGGGGAAGCAGAAAGAGGAGAAAAAACATGTGTTATTCGTCATTACCGGATTGCGGATGGGCGGAGCCGAGATGCAGTGTTTGTTGTTAACAAAAGCGTTGATCGAAAGAGACTATAGTGTTAGTGTTGCTGTGATGGAGCCCAATGGAATTCTGATTCCTGAATTTAAACGATGTGGATCAAAAGTTTATGAACTAGGGGGTAAAAGTAAAGCTTCACTTATAAACGGACTATTAAAGTTAATTAGGATCATTTATAGAGAAAAACCAGACGTAGTGCATAGTCACATGATTCATGCAAATTTCTTTACTCGATTTGCTCGTATTTTTTGTCCAATTAAAAAATTAATTTGCACTGCCCACAATATATCTGAGGGCGGACGAGCTATGATGAATGTGTATCATTACACTGATTTTCTTTCTGATGCGAATACAAATGTTAGTAAAGAAGCTCTGGAAGAGTATATTAAGAGAGGATATTTTAGTAAAAAAAAGGCAGTTCTTATCACCAATGCTATTGACACTACGTACTTTCGTTATGATCCATTTGGCAGAGAATCCATCAGAAAAGAGTTGGAACTAGACGCTAATAAATTTGTTTTTTTAGCGGTTGGTAGATTACACGATCAAAAGGACTACCCTAATTTACTGTATGCTTACAAGAAAATTGTAGAAGATAATGAAAAAGTACACTTATTAATAGTAGGTATAGGGGATAAGCGAGAAGAGATAGAAAATCTTATTACTAGTTTAGATCTTTGTGCACATATAAGTATGCTGGGTATACGTACAGATATACCAAAAGTTATGAGTGCTTCAGATTGCTTTGTGCTTTCCTCTGCATACGAGGGCTTCGGCCTTGTCGTTGCCGAAGCACTTTCGTGTGAACTCTCTGTCGTCGCAACAGATGCGGGAGGAGTAAAGGAAGTACTGGGTGGACATGGTAAATTGATTCCAACAAGAGATACCGAATCCCTTTACAAAGTTATGAGCGAATCATTGAACGAAAAACGCGTAAGCAACACTTCGGGTCGAGACTATATTGTGCAACGTTATGATATACAACGCTTAATTAAAAAGTGGTTAGATTTGTATGGAATTTAATTAAATGGCATTTAGGAAATTTTGGATATCTTATTTTTCTGTTAAAGTATTTTACCTTTTTTTTGCTTTCTTTGTTTACGGTAAGCTTACGACATTGGGAGATACGTCGTCCTATTTAAACAAGGGCATCTCGTTCGGTTTAGAAGTTTTTTTTTCGTCTACTTCCATGATGTTTTTCCTGGGTGGCATATTTAAAACGATCTTCTTTATTGATGTGTTGGCTAGTATACCCCTTATGTTACTATCGTTTTATGGTATTTATTACGCTGTAGATCGCTTAAATCTTTATCGATATCCCATTCTGCTTTTCGTAGGATTATCATTGCCAAATTTTGCTGTATGGACCAGTATACATTCTAAAGAGGCGGTTGCTTGTTTCTTCTGCGGCGTATTAGCTGTTATGATTATCCGTTTCCTAAATGAAGATTTTAAAATCCGATTTATATATTTAATCGCACTTTACTTCTGTCTTTTATTTAAGCCTCAGTATCTTTTGTTTATTGCTCAAGCATTGGTTTTTTTACGACTAATTGCATTCTTTAAAATGGGTCCTACTGCCACATTTTTGTTAGGCGTAATTATGTTTACATTAAATCTTGTAGGCGTGTATTTGTTGCGAGATTTGATTGATACCTTGGCACAAGGGATGTATCTACACTTTACATATAAGGATCCAGAAATGGCTAAAAGTACACGATCGGCTGATCCTTGGTTAGAGCAATATGGTTTTTTTAAACAAGCACCATACGGTATGTTTATTGCATTTTGGGGTCCAACTGTGAAAGAGATGGTATCCAAACCAGTACAACTGATTGCAGGAATAGAAAGTGGTTTCTTACTTTTGCTTTTCATGCTCTTATGTTACAAACGTTTGACATATTTTCTGAACAAAGGACTTTTTAATCCCCGTATCTATTTTGCTTTGGGTATCATTATTGTAGGTATTTTATTCGTGCATTACCCATTTGGTTTTTTAAATCCTGGGTCGGGAATACGATATAGAGCTAACTTCTATCTGTTATTCCTTTTAATGCTTTTCTATTTGTTTGATATGAATGCCATATCTCGAATAATTAAAAATAAAATATAACTTGACAATGAAGAGAAACTTACTGACACTACTATTGGTATTAATCAATTTGATGGCAATCGCCGTACAGAAGTATAAAAGCGATGCTGAAGAGCTAAATCAACTTATATCTGTTGCAGTTAAAAATCAAACACCTGTGAACCTTGAAAGAGGTAGGACCTACAAAGTAGATAAAGCAATTCAAAAAGTTGTATTATCCGCAGGTCAGAAATTAACGATTAATGGCAATGGTTCAAAAATTGATTTCCTCGCAAATTCTGGAAAACAATTGTCATATCTTTTCCACATTCAATCCAAAGAGTATAACGCCAAAGCAGTTTTCAGTATTAACAATGTTACCATTGATGGATCGCAAAATCCAGTGCAATTTGATAGTAAGAGTTATTCAAAATTGATTTTAGCAGTGCCAATTTTTACGGAGCGAATTGGCGAAGTGAATTTAGATGCGATAAATATGTCAAACATCTATGGTGCAGGAGCAAGAATTAATGTTTTTGGGAAGTTTTCAGCCAATAATTTGAAGTTCAATAGAGTCGGCGGTAAATGGTATAAAACGGACGATTTTGATGCGTTTGGTGACGCTATTTATTTAGCATATGCTCGAGATAATGCGGTGGCAATAATTAAAAATAGCCACCTGGAGGGGTATCCAGCATCACCAAATCTTGGTGGTTGGAAAGAGAATCTTTCACGTTGTGGCATCGTAGCAGAATATAACAAAACGAATTTGCTTACACTTACGGTAGAAAATACTGAAATGGTGGGTTATCATAGATCTATTCATATAGAGGAGTCGAAGACAGCATTGGATGTGAATAATTCTACCTTTGAACGTTTTGGTAGCGCCGTTTTCGTCTATGGTTTTGCAGCAAAAGATGTTTATATAAAAAACTCGAAGTTCATTAATAATGTGGATTCATTTTTTGGGGGAGCTAAAGGAATTGTCACGGCGTATGCTAATAATAACAAAGGATTTGTAACCAATTGCAAAATACAGTCGAACACCTTTTTTCGGAATAACGAAATAACCGTCGTTTATAAAAATTCTGACTTTCAATTCACCAAATACAGTAAACCAAATCGTTCTTCGAGTTTCGAAAATTGTAATTTTAGTACGACGGCGAATCTTGCATCTGATTTTGGTAAAATGGATGCTCATTCCAAAAGGTCCTCGACCATGAAGCATAATATTATTAAGGGTGTGATAGATGCAATCTTTAAATAGTTCTTTAATATAGGTTCTGCTACAATATAAATAGTTACATGAAAATTCAGTTCGTAATTACCGATTATGGAAGTTTTAATAATTTTCTAGGAGATGTAGCGGTACATTTGATACATCTTGGCCATCGAGTACAGGTGGTATGTTCATTAGATAGGGTGATAGATGTAGAAGATCACTACGACTATCTTGGGGAGGGAATTTTATTCGATTATGTGGATTTTCCGCGAGGATTTAATCTTTGGAAACACTGGCAAGCTTCAAGGTCTATCCACAAACTAATCGCCAAGTTTAATCCTGATGTTGTTTCCATTCATTTTACGACCGGTATTTTTACTACAACTTTTCGATCTAGATTGAACGTGCGAACTATTGGAACCTTTCACGGGCTGGGTTATCCGGCAGTAGAAGGATTTATAAAAAGAGCTATCTATAAAATTGTTGAATCGCATTCGTTGAAACGAATTGATCAAAGTTGGGTACTAAATAGGTCTGATTACGACCTTGTAAAAAATGAGTTTCCAACAATAGATATAAACCTTTTGAAAACAAAGGGTTTAGGATGTAATTTAGGACGATTTAATAAAGCAAATTTTACCGATGTGCAAGACCGGAAGCTACGAGATACGCTAGGGATTAAATCAGAAGATTTTGTAGTATGTTTTACCGGGAGATTCGTTTTTTTCAAGGGTTTTGATAAGGTGGTTCGTGCTTTTAGTAAAGTCATGCAGGATCATCCTGAGGCAAATGTAAAGCTGTTGCTTATCGGAGGTAACGATCGTGCACATCCAAGTGGCTTAAATGAAAAAGAAGAACGCTGGATTCATGAAAGTGAACATGTAAAATGCATTGGCTTCACAAAAAAAGTAGAAGAATATTTGAGTATTTCAGATTTATTTCTTTTCCCTAGTGAAAAGGAAGGGATGCCGGTCTGTATTATCGAAGCTTTGGCGATGGGTGTTCCGATTATAACCACCTCTTCTAGGGGATGCGCAGACTTAGTTGTAGATGGGAAGAACGGAATAGTTTTAAAAGAGAATACTATTGAAGAGATCGCAAAACAGCTCTTCAGAGTTATGAGTAACCGAGCTTTAATAAATGAGTTCAAAGCAAATATAGAACAGGAGCGTCCTTCTTTAGGTCGTAATAATTTTGTTCAGCAACAAGCAAATTTTTTCCAGTCTTTATCTTAATATTATTTTCAATGCAAGAAGATGCCGTTGCCTTTTCGGTGATTATACCTTTGTACAATAAGCAAACTACAATAGAAATCACGATTCAATCGGTGCTTGATCAACACGTAAGAAACTTCGAGATCATCATTGTAAATGATGGTTCAACAGATGAGAGCTTACAACGAGTTCGCAGCATTCAAGATCACAGAATTGTTATTATTGACAAACAAAATGAAGGCGTCTCTAAAGCAAGAAATATTGGGATACAACAATCAAAATATCCGTGGTTGTGTTTTTTAGATGCAGATGATTATTGGGAAAGTGATCATCTAACGCACTTAGTCGAGATTATAAGAAAGGAATCGCATCAAAATTTTTTGGCAACGGGATTCCGAATCGCTACGGGTGATTTGAAGGTGTCTAAATCAATTATTTGGCCAAAGCGAGGGCTATTCAATTATTTCGATGTGGCTTCGATGAATGGGTTTGCAGTCCACACCTCGAGTGTGTGTATCCACAAAGAAATTTTGCGTGCTGATTCGTTTGATGAAAATTTGTCCCTCGGGGAAGATAATGAGCTTTTTTCGCGTATTGGACGCAAATATTTTGTATACTTTATACCTTACGCAACAACCTACTATATATCGGATTCTGAAAACAAAGAAACTCTTCGAAATCATCCTGTTAAAAAGGATTTTTTGTATAATATCAATCTAAGCGGAATTACGAATGACAAAGAGCGCAAATACTACACACTGTTTATCATTTCTCATCTATTGAGGTTTGCAATAAAAGAAAAAAATATAGCAAAATCCAGAACGTTATACTCTTATTATAGGAAGGATTTAGATCTTCGAGATTTTCTTTACTATTTTTCAAGAAAAATTTTTAGATAGAAAGAACTCTTAAATAGGTTTCTTTTGCTTGTAAAAAAGCACACTATTTATAATTGGTGTTCTTTTTGCCACAATATAAATAAGAATACATAACCCTATTGTGAAAACGAAATTGGCAATATCTGCTATTACTAATAGCTTATAGCTAGATTGAGGGATAAATTTCCTAGAAATCTTGTATAAATTGGGTTCTATAAGAGCGTGAAAGCATAAAATGAAAAGGCTTGCTTTTCCGCAAGCTACAAACACTAATTTTAGTGGAGTAATGCGGCGTAATACGTGTTTGGAAATAAAAAACACTAGATATATTCCACATGCGACTGACAAAAGGGTGAAAAAGGTATTCCCGAAGATATCTGCAACGATATTTAAACGGATGTTCAACGTATTTTTAAAGTACATAAGTAGTCCATAGCTGAATAAGATTATAAGAAATATTACGCTATTATTTACTAAATAATCTTTAAGGAGAGATTTATGTTTTTTAAAAGTGTATCCAATAGCTAAAAAAAGTACGACGTAAATATAAGTGTAAGCATATAGATAATCTATCTTGAATCCATTTGCAAGAAAAACTCCAATCAAAGCTAAAATAGCATACAGTAATTTTTTTTACTGTGGGATTCCCATGCGGACAATATGATATGGAAAATTACTAATCCAAAATAGAGACTAATAGGAAACCACATTGGTAGCAAAAAATCTTTAAATTTCAATGTTGTTAATGCTTCAAGTGCTTCGTTGCGAAAGCTAGGCTTGATTGCGGAGTAGAATAGAAAAAGCGAAACTATAAGTACTATAGCAGGTTTCAGTAAACCATTTGTTTTATGTTTTATAAATGCTTTTAAATCGGGATAAAAGCTGAACAGGTATCCTGAAATAAAAAGAAAAAGTGGAACTTTAAAAATAATCAAGTAGGAATTGAAAGTGCTTATAGATTCATAGGTGTCACTTATTGTAAAGTGTGACAAAGTCATCAGGAGAATGCTGATCCCCTTGGCAATGTCAATAGTTTCGTTTCTGTGCATAAAGATTTATTGGTTTCAAATATAAGCGGATCACGTAGCATTAGCAAATCGATTGGCTAGATCAAGTCCTTTTTTGCTTACGTATTAAATGAAATTAAGTAACTTCGTGCTATTCTGAAATCTACTGTTTAAGCATCAATGAGTGTAATCTCTTTCCTTCGGTTTTTTTTCTTTTTTGTTATCTTATCATGTGTGTCATGCAGAAAAGACAATGTAGATTTTCCTGAAGATCTAACTGTTGAGTTAAATAGAACACAGGTCTCTTTAGGTAGACAAGATACTTTGAAACTATATGTGAGAAACATTTCACAGAAGGTAAAGAAAGATTCTGTTTTTTGGAAACTTGATAACAGAGCTGTGTTGACAGTATTAGCGATCAAAGGTGATACGGTGCTCTTGAAGCCCAAGGCTGCTGGTCAAGCAAAGATTTCTGTCGGTATTCCATCTTTAGGTTTTGAATCACAATGTATTATCAATGTTCATCAAGAAGATTTAATACGCATTTTAGCTATTGGTAATAGCTTTTCAGAAGATGCATTAGAACAAAATCTTTATCAATTAGCATCTGCAAATGAGAAGAAAATTATTGTAGCTAATGCATTTTATACCGGGGCAGACTTTAATTTTCATGTGCACTCTGCACAAAATGACATTCGATCTTACAGTTATAGAAAAATCTCAGCTTCGGGACAACGAACGGTTACGGAAGGTATGTCACTGAAAGAAATTATCGTCGATGATTACTGGGATTATATAAGTTTTCAGCAAAGAAGTGATGACTCTGGTATTTATGAAACATTTGTTAATGGCCTTCCAAAGCTAGTGGACTTCGTCAATATGAGAAATGACAGGTCAACGACAAAGTATATTTTGCACCAAACGTGGTCCTACAGCGACGGCTCGCCACACTTAGCTTTTAATAGATACAAAAACAATTCGTTGGTTATGTATGAGGCTATTGCGGGAGCATATATGAGGACTCAAGCCGAACTTCTTCCTAATGCTATTGTTGTTCCTAGCGGAACCAGTATTCAGAACTACCGCCAAAATATTCAAAGTAGCATTTTAACGAGAGATACTCAGCACCTCAATGCTTTGGGGAGATACATTGCTGCTGCTACTTGGTATTATACTCTTTTTGATAAAGGGCATTCCACTTCTTTAGCGAAACTTTATCGGCCCAGCACAATTTCGCAAAATGTTGCAAACAATGCTGAAAAGGCTGTAAGAAGGGCTATTGATTTTCCATTTTCTTTAAAAGAGTTTTAAAAAAATAACCGTTATATTTGACGTTAATTTTCACGCAACTAGGTATGTTAATTTGTGTTTCTAAAAAGTGTTTTTACTCCTGAAATTTTAACATTATTTGTTTTACGAACGAAAAGATTGTGTTATAGATATGGTAAATTCGTAGATTCAATCTGATTGGTAATGATGCCGGTGATTGATTACAATCTACGAAAGACTTCCCTTGATTGAGAACTGAGTCGACATTTAGTCATATGACATATTTAGTTGAGTATGACAAAATAAAATTATAAATTACCTTTTAACAAAAAAAGCTTATTGCTGACCTGCTAAATATAGAGGTTTGATGATTTTTAATGAATTCTATAAGATGAACATGAAGAACTATAACTTAAAGGTTTCATTCTTAAGTTTACTATTGCTAATGTCAGTCTCGGTTCAGGCTCAGCAGAAACTGTTTGATACGCACCTTTTTAAAGTTAACTTGCTTCCGATTGCGCTGCGAAGCTATAACATATCTTATGAAACGACTATTAGCGATCATTGGTCCTTTGCTTTAGGTGTTAATGTTCGCCCAAGTCAAGGTGTTCCATTTCAATCTGAAGTTGAGCGTTATTATACGGATAATGATGTACGCCTTAGCAACCTCATGGTATCACAATATTCTATTGTTCCAGAGTTTCGTTACTACTTCACGCCATCTAGTGCGTTGCGAGGCTTTTATTTGGGTACATACTTTCAATATGCCAATTTTGGAGTCGACATGCAAATTGATTACACAGGGCGTGGAAATGGAGTCAATCCCTCTGAGTTTGATTTCAAAGGGCCAATCCATACATATACTGCTGGTGCATCAATTGGTCGGCAGTGGAGGTTCGGAAAGGCATTTTATCTAGATTGGACAATTCTAGGTGCTAGTTTCGGTATAAATAGTGGAAATATAGTGGGGATTAACAGAAATAATCGTCCTTTGGATGACTACGAGCAACAAGTTTTTATTAATAAACCAAATGAGTTTGACATACCACTTGCGAATGTTAGAGTTGATGCGGAAAGTGATCAAATATCAATTCGCACTAATGGTCTATGGGCTGGTGCTAGGTTTGGGTTATCTATAGGTTATCGCTTTTAATTATAGCCTTTACTACACGCCTCTGTTCAACTTACAGCAAAGTTTAGATTTCATTAAATAAGTCAGGTCTATTAAATAGATATATCATGATTAACATACAAAAAATTACTTGTATAGGTGCCGGCTATGTCGGCGGTCCCACTATGTCTGTGATAGCGCAGAAAAACCCCAATGTCGAAGTTACCGTTGTGGATTTGAACCAGCAACGGATTGCCGCTTGGAATGACGAAAATTTGGAGAATCTTCCGGTTTATGAACCCGGTCTGGATGCAGTAGTTGGGGAAGCACGTGGCCGGAATTTGTTCTTTTCTACCGACGTAGATAAGGCTATTGATGAGGCGGATATGATCTTTATCTCTGTCAATACGCCTACAAAGACGTATGGTAAAGGCAAAGGACAGGCGGCAGATTTAAAATATATAGAATTATGTGCCCGTCAGATTGCTACAGTAGCCAAATCAGACAAGATTGTGGTAGAGAAGTCGACCTTACCTGTACGAACTGCAGAAGCACTAAAAAGTATTTTGGATCATACCGGCAATGGTGTCAACTTTCATATTCTTTCTAATCCTGAATTCTTGGCAGAAGGTACGGCGGTAACCGATTTGCATAATCCGGATCGCGTATTGATTGGTGGCGAAGATGCCGAAGCGATCGAAGCGCTAGTGCAGGTCTATGAAGCTTGGGTGCCGAGAGAGCGCATTTTAACCACCAATTTATGGTCTTCCGAGCTTTCTAAGTTGGTGGCCAATGCATTTTTGGCGCAGCGAGTCTCCAGTATCAATGCCATTTCTGAGTTGTGTGAAGTCACCGGTGCAAACGTCGATGAAGTAGCACATGCTATTGGTAAAGACAGTCGTATAGGCTCTAAGTTCTTAAAAGCATCGGTAGGCTTTGGCGGGTCATGTTTCCAGAAAGATATTCTAAACCTAGTCTACATCGCGCGTTCTTATCACCTAAACGAAGTGGCTGATTATTGGGAACAGGTGATTTTGTTAAACGATCATCAGAAAACACGCTTCGCCGAGCGAATCATTAAAAACATGTACAATACCGTTAATGGAAAGCAAATCGCATTCTTAGGTTGGGCATTTAAAAAAGATACTAACGATACACGTGAATCGGCGGCTATCTATGTGGCGGATCATCTGTTAGACGAAGAGGCAAACATTATCGTCTACGATCCAAAAGTATCTGCCGAACAGATCTACCGTGATTTGGATTATTTAGGTACGCGTTCTCCAGAGGAGAATCGCCGTTTAGTAACAGTAGTAAGTACAGCGGATCAAGCAGTAAATGGCTCGCATGCAGTGGCCATATTGACGGAATGGGATGAGTTTAAGCACTACGATTGGGCGAAGATTAAAGAAAATATGAAACGTCCTGCATTCCTTTTCGATGGTCGGAAACTGCTTCATGGGGTTGAATTACAGAAAATAGGATTCTCCTATTACGCGATAGGCGAATAGCAACTGATATGATATATATTACGGGAACTTCTGGCTTCGTTGGAACAAATCTTTCAAGATACCTCCGGGCGAAAGGTCATAAGACTAGTGCCATCTTGCTTCGCGATGTAGCGTGGCAGTCGCAGAATTGGACAAATCCTACCGCCATTATTCATCTGGCCGGCAAAGCGCATGATACTACTAACACCTCTGCTGAAGAAAAGTATTATGAGATAAACCGTGATCTAACAGTTGAAGTGTTTGAAAAATTCTTGCAATCCGATATCCGCGATTTCTTTTATTTCTCTTCCGTAAAAGCGGTAGCAGATACGGTTGATGCTGTTTTACTAGAGGACGCTATAGCTAATCCACTTACACCTTATGGAAAATCCAAGCTGGAAGCCGAAACTATCCTGTTGAAAACCCCGTTGCCAGAAGGGAAAAGATTATTTATCGTCAGGCCGTGCATGATACATGGGGCAGGGAATAAGGGAAATCTAAATCTCTTGTATAAGGTAGTAAGTAAGGGGTTGCCCTGGCCATTAGCGAGCTTCCATAATGCGCGATCCTTTATCAGTATAGATAATCTCTGTTATCTCATTGACCAAATAATTAATAAACCGGAAATACCCTCGGGTATTTATAATTTTGCGGACGATACTGTCTTGTCTACCAATGATGTCATTACGATTACTTCTGGAGCTTTAGGTAAAAAAGTGAAACTATGGAAAACACCTAAAGGTCTTGTAAAACTATTGGCCAAAATGGGTGATGCTTGTTCTTTGCCTCTGAATTCTGAAAGACTTAAAAAGTTGACGGAATCGTACGTGGTATCCAATCAAAAAATTAAGGATGCCTTGGGCATAGACAAACTACCGCTTACTGCTCAAGAAGGAATGGAAAAAACAATCCGCTCATTTGTAGATAGTAAGGAGTAATTCTGCTATTTTCGCTAAACACCATCATTTAACATGCCCTACATTCTGCTACTAGCTGCATTTATCGTATTTGAATTACTGTATTTTCGTATTGCCGATCATTTTAATATCATTGACAAACCCAATGAAAGATCGTCGCACACAGAAATAACCCTGCGCGGTGGAGGTGTAGTGTTTTATTTTGCAGCTCTGGTATATTTTGTCGCTTCGGGATTTTCATACCCTTGGTTTTTTCTGGGTCTAACTCTGATGACCGCCGTTTCTTTTGCAGATGATTTATTAACGCTTTCCAACAAACTACGATTAGTAATCCATTTTTTATCGGTTCTATTGATGGCATACCAATTAGAATTATTTGCTATGCCGTGGTTTTATTTACTCGCAACGTTTGTACTGGTTGTTGGTGTTATCAATGCATATAACTTTATGGATGGTATCAATGGCATCACGGCGGCATATAGTTTGGCAGTCGGAGGGCTTCTGATGCTGGTCAATCATACTGTAAGCTTTATTGATCCAGATCTTTTGTCGTATACCATGCTTGGGGTTCTTGCTTTTGCGTTCTTCAATTTCCGTAAAAAGGCCAAATGCTTTGCTGGAGATGTTGGTTCGGTCGCAATTGCTTTCATACTAATATTTGCACTGGCACAATTGATATTATATACAGGAAATTTTATTTATCTACTTTTCTTGGGAATTTATGGAGTCGATGCGGTCTGGACGATCATTCGCCGGCTTTATCTAAAGGAGAACATATTTCAAGCTCATCGATCGCATTTATATCAATACCTGGCTAATGAAGCGGGTGTTCCAAAGCTATGGGTTTCGGCGATATATGGTATTCTTCAATTTATGCTCGGCTTAATAGTTGTTTATGTGACTAAATTTGATGTTAGCGTACAAATTTTGTTTTCAGTTGTGTCATTATTGGTACTAAGTATAGCTTATCTCTTGCTTAAGACATATATAATTAAGAAACATATTCGAAGTAACCAGCAGAAAAGATAAAGATGCAAAATTCAGATTATAGTTTTATCGCAGGTGGGATCGCAAAAGACCTCCGCGGGCAGATTCGCTTTGTCAATGCCTTTGACATGACGCAGGTGAAGCGGTTTTACCTTATTCAAAATGCTGACCTTGAGGTGATCCGAGGTTGGCGAGGGCACAAAATCGAACAGCGGTGGTTTTATGTGGTATCAGGCGAGTTTTCGGCGCGCTTAGTCAAGATTGATGATTGGAAGAGCCCTTCTCCAAACCTACCTGTCGACGAGTTCTTACTCAGCGCTTCCGAGGGCCAAATTTTGCACGTCCCAGCAGGCTATGCTACGGCCTTTCAAGCGACAGAGAATAATGCTGAGCTATTGGTTTACGCTGATTATCCAGTAGACCATGCGGCATTGGACGATCACCTGTGGCCGAGTAATTATTTTGTGGGAGAAAATAACAAATAGTCTTACAAATATCAGCAGGCCTTTTACTGTTTATTTTCATATCTTTACGTCTTTATTACCCGTTATTTAATCTAGTGGGTGAAAATAATTAGCGGCAGATCTTGATGTTTTTAAGCTCGGATGTAAAATCAAAGTTATTAATGCACGGACCAAGGTGGTTGGTGTTGCTCATTGACTTTGTAGTTGTCTGGAGCTGTTTCTGTCTGAGTTATCTGCTCATCATGCGGTTGGTAGGAAAGGTGAATATCAGTACGATGTTGAGTCAATCTGTTGTAGTATCGCTGGTATATTTTATTTCCTTCCTCGTTTACAGGCCTTTTAAAGGGATTATTCGTAGAACGAGCCTGAATGATCTTTTCTTGATCGGGAACAGCATATTACTTTCTATGCTAGTTCTTTTTGTGTCGGCGTATAGTGTCGATTCGTTTTTTTTAAATCAGACATCATCACGTACAATTAGCCATACTATTTTTCATTTTTCCCACACGCAACTTCTTTTACACGGTATGATGGTGGGAATTACTATGAGTGGGTTGCGACTGCTATATCGTGAATTGTTTCACCAATTGTTTTGGTACAACAAGGAGAATGCGATTTCAGTTATACTTTTTGGTGCGGGTAATATGGGGCATAATACGTATAACATGCTGCATTTAGGGTCCAGAAATAGGTATCGGGTCGTAGCCATTGTGGATGATAATCCCAAACGTATTGGGAAGCACATAAATGGTTTGCCAGTTCGCCCCTTAAGTCATTTATCGTATGATTTGCTAGGGCAGATCGGTGGAGCGCAAGAGCTTATTATCGCTATCGACGATATAGACCCTGAACGACTGAGTCGAATCTCTAGTGTGGCAGAGAAACTTCCATTGAAAATCAAGGTAATTCCGCCTTCCTCCAAATACATCGAAGGAGCCGTCGCAGCGCAGCACATTCGAACCTTGAAAATCGAAGATCTGCTTGGAAGAAAAGCGATTAATATCGATAATCCAGTCGTGTCCGAAGCATTTCAAGGAAAAACAATACTCGTAACTGGTGGTGCCGGTTCTATTGGTGCTGAATTGGTGCGGCAGATTGCTCGTGCTGCTTGCAAGAAATTGATTATTGTAGATCAGGCTGAGTCTGCCCTTTACGATGTACAACAGGAGCTCAAGCATCTAAACCGACCCCAGGACATAAAGCCTGTGGTAGGTGATGTGCGAGACGCTGTTTTTATGGAAGCTCTATTTGAGGCTGAGCGGCCAGACATCATATTCCATGCGGCGGCTTATAAGCATGTGCCATTAATGGAGGAGAATCCATACGAAGCGGTCTGGACAAATGTGGTTGGTACAACGGTGATTGCGCGATTAGCGGATAAATATGAGGTCGAAAAGTTCGTAATGGTTTCTACCGACAAAGCCGTAAACCCTACTAATGTGATGGGTGCTACAAAACGAATCGCGGAGGTGTATGTTGCTGCACTGAATAGAAAATCCAAGACCCCCTATATTGTGACTCGGTTTGGTAATGTGTTGGGGTCTAATGGCTCTGTGATACCACTTTTTGAACGACAAATAAAAGAAGGTGGGCCTTTGACAATTACACACCCCGATATTACGCGGTATTTTATGACTATACCAGAAGCTTGTCAATTGGTGCAAGAGGCTGCCGTTATGGGTAAGGGAGGAGAGGTGTTTGTGTTTGACATGGGGCGGCCAGTTAGAATTATGGAACTGGCAAAGAAAATGATTGCCCTCAAGGGACTTCAGTATCCTGTTGATATTGATATCAAGATTGTTGGTCTTCGTCCAGGCGAAAAAGTTTTTGAGGAACTGTTGGCGAATGGTGAAAATACGATCAAAACATATCATGAGAAGATCATGATTGCTAAAGTCAATACGGACGACCTCGCTGAAAGATATATGGAGATCGAGGAGTTATGCAATTATATAAAATGCATGCCTGCAAGCTATTGTAATATTGAGTTGGTGTCAAGAATCAAGGCTATTGTGCCAGAATTTAAATCGCAGAACTCAGAATTCATGGTATTGGATGATCCCGAGTTTCTTAACGTGGTTCCGAGTGAGAAATCTGCCTAGATTTAGCTTTTCTTTCGAAATTAAATCGTTTTTTCTTCCTCAATAGTTTTTTCTGATTGTTTGTAACAAGTTTTTGATTTTCGATCCACAATAAGTATCATTGTAATGTCAACCTTTGAAAAGAACAGCATTATACATGTCCCGTTTTCTCTACGTGATAGCTTTTTTGTTGTGCAATGTTAGTATACATGCTCAACATAAATCCTTATCGAATAAACCTAATAGCGTAGGTAGCTTATCTTCTCTAGAGTCTGTATTAATGGATCAAATTTATCGATCCAAAGATAGCGCAGCGACAGCCGAAAGCCTTAATAACCTTCTTCAAACAGCGAAGACAAAAAATAGTGCTGAACTCGAGATAGTTCATGATTTACTTGCGGCAGATCATTATTCTCGTATGGCGGACAAGGTGAATGCTAAATCTGACCTTTATTATAGAAAAGCGCTATTATCCGCAAAGCGCCTTGATAACAATGAGCTTATCGTAATAGTGCTTATTCGACAAGGATACTATTATTTTGTGTATAGGGAACTGGAAACAGCGACTCCATATTTTTTGCAGGCAGGTGAATTGATCGGGCAGGTGGATTATAAATCGGTACCTCTATTTGCCCGTCATATACATCAAATCTCTACTTTCTACGGGTACATCGGTAACTATTCCGGCGCGATTAAATTATTACAAGAAGGCTTGCCTTATTGTAAAGATGGCACATCTCTACACATCAGTATGGTAAACTCCATGGGTGTATATAGCGAAAAACAACAATTACTTGGCCAAGCAGTAGTTCATTTTCAAAGAGCGCTGGGTGTTGCGGAGCGTAATCAAGATAGTCTTTGGATGGGGATCGTCATTGGTAATCTTGCTTCTATAGAAGAGCAGAAGGGAAATCCCTCAAAAGCTATTCGCTTGCTACGAGAAAATGTACGATTGTCGGTCAAATACCATGAGCATCTAGATGCGATGCGATCCATGATCAAATTGGCTGAAGTATTGATAGACGTTGGAGGGTGGCAAGAAGCGGAAGGATATCTTGCGCGCGGTGAGCAGTATGTAAAGGCAAAGCCCTTTTTTTTACCTTTCAAAACTCGGATAGCAAAGTTGCATTCGGAAATTGCGCGTATAAAGGGAAATCAGACCGAAGAATTACGGTACTTAAAGGCCTACGTGCATTTTGATGATAGCCTACGTGCTACAGAACGTTACGACGAATTGCAACGCGCGTATTGGCAGTGGCAATCAGACGATTTTCAACGATCCCTTGCTGCGTCTGATGAAGAGCGAAAAACAACCTTACTATTAGAGCTTACCTTTGGCCTTCTCGTGACCTCCGTTCTAATTATCATTATACTACTTCTCAATAGAAGCAAGAATAGGTTGAAAATCAAATCCACTCTATTGGAGAAGGAGCAACTAATCCATGCTATGGAACGCGAAGTGCTGAACAAAGAGTTAGAGACGATCACCAACTCCTGGAAAGAGGCTGACGAAAAATCAAAAGAAAGTAGTACGCTGATCGCGGGTCTGCAAAATGATCTAGAAAAACTTGGTAAAGAAAATATCAACATCAAAGTGCGCTCTGCAGAAGCGCTAGATGAGTTGCTGAAAGAGCCTATTATGACCGATGATAGATGGACCAAATTCAAGCTTACATTTGATCAGGTATTTCCGGATTATTTAAAGAAGAAAAAGCTGAAATACCCCCGACTTACAGAAGGTGATCTTCGACTTCTTGCGCTAATAAAATTGAATTACAGCAATATGGGAATGTCTACTTTGCTCGGTATTTCGATGGATGGCGTGAAGAAAGGAAAACAGCGTCTAAAGAAGAAGATGGAAGATCTTGCTAACTGAAATAGTTGTTACGACACCAATGTTGCTAACATATCGAGTTGTTTTTTGTCATATTCATAATAAAAGCAATAATATATTATCTTTTTATCATCACTTCATGGGGTGGACAATAGGTGGACACTCTCATGAATGAATACGTACCCAGCCCTGTTTAAACGTATTCTTTTATTATTGTCCCTTAATTGTCTACCCTTCTTGCTTCGAGAATCGTTGTTTGCGCGAAAATCTGCATGTATCTTTGGGAATCGAATCGAGATTAGGATTTGAAATGCATGTGTGGTCGTAATATCTCCATAATATTGCTGATTATTCATAGTGTTTGACTTTAGAATCGGTGTTTGACATAGTTTTTTTCAGAATGTTGTTGAAAATGAGTCTTATATGCAATGGCTGTGGTGTAAAAAACGAGAGTTTTGAAAAATTTATTCACTAAATCTTTAAATAAGTATGTTTAGGTATGTTCAAAATCGAGTACTTGTCTACTTGAGAGCCTTTTGGATAGCAACAGATTTTGTTTTTGTGAATTTGGCATTTCTCTTTGCTTTCGATCTGGCGTTAGAATTGAATTTGATAAAATATATTGATAAATCATCGTCCTCTTTTCAATCCTTATGGATGATGTATAATTTATTAGCTGTCCTAGCTTCACTACTTTCACATCTTTACCGTGATATTTCGATGGAGCGCTTGGAGAATATGTTTCGAGCGACACTTCGCGGCGGTGCCGGATTGATCATTTCGTTTGGAATCTGTGTAATGTCTGGTTTTCAGTTGGCGCATGCATGGCCTTTTGTTGCCATTCTTTCTGTAGTGCTAGCTGCCTACTTCATTGTGTCTCGTTTTTTCATGACTTACATATATCCAGCATTTGCCAAGAAATTTAATTGGTCCAAGCGAGTTGCTATTATTGGTCATGGCGATCATTTGGCTCCTGTAGCAGAATATTTTGATAGACAAGGTGACTTTTATAGCATCAATACGATTGGATACAAAGATCCGGACGCGCTGCAAAACAAAGAAAAGACCTTGCAGCGATTTAAGGAATATTTTGAGACAGTATCCAAAGATGGTATCCACGACGTGTTTTTGGTAACTACGCCCGAGGTCAGTGCATATACTGAAGATTTGATTGTAGCTGCGGATTTCCAATGTGTACAGCTAAACTTTGTTCCAGCGATCAGTGCAAGGATAACTTATAACGGAAATGAAACCACACAGGTCAAGTTTGATCTGCCCGTGCTTAAATCGCATGAAGAGCCCATGTCTACCATGGAAAACCGTTTTAAGAAACGGCTAATTGACTTATTCATCAGTAGTATGGTGATTGTCTTCATCCTAAGTTGGATGATTCCTATCATTGGCTTAATCATCAAGATTCAAAGTCCGGGGCCAATCTTTTTTAAGCAACCACGTTCTGGGAGAAACAATCGGGCTTTTGGTTGCTATAAATTTAGAAGCATGGTGGTGAACAAACAATCTAACGCGCAACAAGCCAGCAAAGGTGATAAGCGAATTACATCGATTGGACATTTTCTGCGAAAAACGAATCTGGATGAATTTCCACAATTTATTAATGTGTTTCTAGGACAAATGAGTGTCGTAGGCCCAAGGCCACACATGTTGTCGCACACAGAGCATTATAGTCAACTGATTCAACATTATATGGTTCGCCACTTCGTGAAACCGGGAATTACAGGTTGGGCGCAAGTAAACGGATTCAGAGGAGAAACTAAAGATCCGGCATTAATGGCCAAACGGGTAGAATACGATATTGAATACTTAAGAAACTGGTCAGCCATGCTTGACTTTAAGATCGTATGCATGACGGCTATTAATATGATAAAAGGGGAAGAAAACGCTTATTAACATCTATTTATAATATCAAATCAACCTTTATGAAATTTAAATTCACATTAGTCGTGATGATGCTGTTCGCTTTGTGCAGCCTTTTCGCCAGCACAAGCGTGCTCGCAAATGGTGGCGATCGAGACAGTATCCCTGCATCGGCCTATGAGTACGGTTATCCGTATCCAGTAGGATTAGGTGTGCACGTCGGAACAACCGGCGTAGGCGTACACTACTATCAGCCGTTGGGCACTCACTTCGGAGCGCGATTGGCCGGTAGTTTTATGCCGTTTAATACTAAGATTAAAGGAAACTACAGTAATCGCGATACCAGAACAAACGTTTTTGCTAATGCGCACAATGTTTCCTTATTGTTCGGCTGGACTCCCTTTGCTTCAAGAACAGGATTTTTTCGTTCTTTCAATGTGCAATTGGGTGGAGCCTACTTTTTCAAATTAGATGGCAGATTGGAAACACGCTTAGCTGATCCATACCGTTACGGGGAGATTGCGGTAGATCCAGAATATGTAGGTACAATTACGACGCGCGTGAATTGGAAAGAGACTGTCAATCCCTATGCAGGTATAGGTTGGAGTAATATTGTGATCGATAGTCGATTCTCTATGAATATTGATTTAGGAGCTTATTATTTATCGAAGCCGTCAGTTCGTATGGAAGCAAGCGGTTTATTGGAAGAAAATGTGGCTAATGCGTCGCGGATCGAAAATAACATTCGCAACTATCGTTATCTACCACGTGTTGAAATTGGATTCAGTTACCGTTTCTGGTAAACACTATTCAACCATTAGCAATTGACAAACATGAAAAAAATAGCTACTTATATATGCGCACTTATTTTACTGAGTGTGACTGGGGCATGTGAAAACCCACTAAAGGATTTTGATTTAATCATCAGTACGGAGGTGATCAAACATTCGGCGACTTTGCGCATCGTTGATCAAAACGGAAATACTATCAATGGCGTTTCTGTCACACTTGAATCTGGCGATACTCAAGACATCTACAACATGAATGGTTTTCGTGACTTCAAACCAACTGAAAACCTCGTAATCTTTGGTCTAGATCCTAAACGAACTGTTTCTGCGTCCAATCCGGTGCGTTTTATGGTTTCAATCGCTGCCAGCGGATACACCACGCAAATTGTTCCCGTTTCTATTACAGATGCATCTGCAGGTATCGAAACCATTATCTTAAGAAAACCAACGCAAGTTCCAGGAGGTGTAGAGCAGGTTACTCAAAATATAGCACTAGGAGCAAATGGCGCCACTACAGAAGCGATTACTGTTTCATTACCTTCTGCCGATGGTGAAGGAGGTCGAGTAGCATTGAGTATTCCGGCGGGTACGCAGTTTAGAGATGCTGCAGGAAATATTATTGTGGGTACTAACCTTCAAGTAGTAGTCGGTAGCATCAATGGACGTGACCAAAATGCACAATCAGTACTTCCAGGTGGTAGCTTGAGAAGTAACAATGTTATCTTAGCTGGAGGTGCTAGTGCGGCAGGAACTTTTAGTCCGGCAGCCATTACGGAGATTAATATGGTTATTAATGGCGTGGCTATCCGACAGTTCAGCCAACCTTTGACCGTCAGTTTACCAGTAAGTGACGATTATATTAGTCCGATTACTGGCCAAACGATCGCAACTGGGAGCAATTTTGACATCTTTAGTAATAGCAGTGACGATGGTCTTTGGAGATTTGAGCAAAGTATTGCCGTTGGTGGTTCGGCCGCCTCTGGTTATGAGGTTAGCTTCCCAATTACCCACTTGACATTTTTCTTGGCGGGTGAGTTTGCTGAAGCTTGTTCCGATGAGTCGATCATTAATTTCTCTGGCGAATGGATGTCTAATAGTTCAACTTATCCAGTGACAGTTGAGGCCGTGTGGGGTGGAAATGTGATCGCATCTGCTCAGTACTCCGTGTCGAGCAATAATGCAAGTATATCTATCGCAAATTTGCCTGCAAACAATGTATCGATCGTAGTGAAGAATGCTGCTGGCGCTGTGATCGCAGAAAGTACTTTGGCTACTTGTGGGCAGATTACTCAAATAGTACTACCGAGTCCAGGAGATCCTACCAATGCTGTAGCAACATTGCAATTGTACGTACGTTGTCCAGATAAGGTAGACCCTATTACTTTACTGCCAACATTCCAACTATTTTATCGTGTTACTGGTACAAGAGAATTCAAATTTTTAGGTACTGTTACCAATGGTTTTTTAAGAACAACTTTACTACGTACTGATGGCACTAAATATGACTTTAAAGCAATCTGGAACAACCGAGTGAAAGTTGTTGGTGGGAAAACTATTAGTGTAGACAATACTGATACTGTCGGTATACAACCGGGAGATATCATGGGTGAAAAGGCGGGTGCCACCAACTTGGCTATTTTGACCGAAGAGTGTGGGAATTTATAAAATTAATACAACGTGAAAAATAGTGTACTCCATCTGGTTTTTAGAAATTCTCCGAATACGATTCGTAGACAACAAAATCTGTATGGTTTACCAAAGAAACAAGTGTTAGCTTGTAATTGTAGGGAAATATCCCGGACGGTCGCTCCGGCCGGGTATTTCTACAATTATTTGGCTTACTAATACAAACTATGCTAAACATCTTCCGAGCAAAAAGAAAGTTTCAGAATTTAGAATGGATGCAGATTGATATGCATTCTCACATCTTGCCAAGTTTAGACGATGGCGCTGCAACATTGGAAGATAGTTTACAATTGATCCAGCGTTTATCAGGATTGGGAATCCAGAAGTTTTTTTTTACTCCGCATATCTTCGAAGGTATGTACCCCAATACCGCACAATCAATTGCAAATGCATACGAAAAAATCGTGCTGAGTAAGTACGCCGAGTTAGCTGGAGGATACGCGGCTGAATATATGGTCGATACGTATTTTGCTGGTTTGATACAGAATGGAGAAGGTTTAATCACACTGCCTAACAACTATGTCTTAATAGAGATGTCATATATTCAGGAAAGCACGCTGATTGAGAAAGCCATTTTTGACTTACAAGTGAATGGCTATAAACCCATATTGGCTCATCCTGAACGCTATGTCTTTTATCATGGCAATGTAAATGCCATTAAGCGGCTACGAGAATTAGGCTGTTTGCTCCAACTCAACCTGCTATCACTTTACGGCTATTATGGTTCTAATGAAAAAAAGGCAGCGCGGCAATTAAGTGAGAAAGGTTTGGTGGATCTGGTCGGTAGCGACGTTCATCATATGCGACACATCAAAGCGCTCGAACACTGGATCGGAAAAGAGGATTTATGGCCCTACTTGAAGCAATGTAAATTACAAAATCAGGCATTATTCGACACGGTCGATGTCTGACAAATCATACTAAAAACCTACAACTACAATTACAATGACTAATAACTTAAAAAGATCTTTACCACGAACACCCTTTTGGTATCTATTATGCGGCTTGCTAAGTATACTATTATTAGATAGTTGCTCGGTAAAAAATATTGTATATTTCAATGATCTTCCGGCAGATTCGTTAAAAATAATGAGAACAGCTGCCGACTTCACAGAGCCCGTTATCCAATCGGATGATATACTGAGCATCACTATCCAGACATTAGATCCCACCACCAGTAGTGTTGTTAATCAGGCCGAAGCTGTGCAAGCTGTAGGCGCGAGTAGCGCTAGTAATGTGGGTAATCAGGTTATATCCGGTTTTCTAGTAGACAAAGATGGTTATGTGCACATGACGTTACTTGGAAAAGTGAACGTGCTCGGCCTCACCACCTACGAAGCGAGAGAACTCATTACAAACAAAGCATCTGAATTTTATCGAAATCCAACGGTACAGGTGCGGTTCGCTAATTATAAGATCACGGTACTAGGGGAGGTGTTAAGACCTGCGACATACACCGTACCAAACGAAAAAGTTACTGTCTTAGATGCACTAGGTTTAGCTGGAGATCTAACAATCTACGGTAAACGGGAGAATGTCTTACTTATCCGGGAGGAAAAGGGAGAGAAAGCTATGGTAAGACTCAACTTAAACGATAGCGACATCTTTCAATCTCCTTATTATTATTTGCGACAAAACGACGTGATCTACGTAGAGCCTGGCAAGGCCAAGGCTGCAGCGAATAACGCTGCCAGAACGCAGACTTATGCGATCATTGGTTCATCGTTATCCTTGCTTATTGTTTTATTAACAAGATGGAGATAGTTGTTTAGTTAAAAAACACGTTTTCAAATCACGATTTATACTTATGAGTGCAAAAGATTGGAATGATGAGTTCGAATTTGAAGATAGACAGTCGGACAATAAAGAACTGATGAGGTTTGTGGGGCAGGTTCTGTCCAATTGGTATTGGTTTTTCTTGTGTGGAATATTAGGCATATTATTAGCCTTTTTCTATCTACGTTATACTGTTCCAGTGTATACCGTTGAGGCAAAACTATTAGTCTCCGATGATAAAAAAGGTGGAAGTTCTCTTGAAGGTTCCCTAATGGGCGACTTGTCGGGATTAATGGGCGGTAAGAGTTCCGTAGATAACGAGGTTGAAGTACTGTTGACACATGATTTGATGCGAGAGATGGTATACGCTGATAGCTCCTATATAAGCTACTTCGCTGAGGGTACTTTTAAAGCAAGATCCGTATATTCTGCACCATTTGAGGTATCTATATTATCAGACCCTGATTCTATTCGGGAGATTATAAGTCTTGGTATAGCACAAGATGAAGGTGGACAACTTGTTTTAACCAATCCTGACACTACGTTTCAGGTAGCAATCGGCAAACCTTTCGCAATTGATGAAGTGGGATTACTTCAAATCAACAATGTTGGTCAGATCCTTAAGGAACAGCCGTATGGCTTTACTATCCGTCCAGTAGGGAAGGTTGTTGCCGGTCTTATGCAGGCTCTAAGTGTATCCGTTACCAATAAAAATGTTTCCACTATCGATCTGGTGCTTAAGAGTAGCCTGCCAAAACGAGGTGAAGAGCAATTGCAGATGCTGATTCAAAAATACGTGCAGCGTAACCTAGATGACAAAAACGTCATTGCAGACTCCACTTTATCATTTATCAATGCGAGACTTACAGCGATAACACAAGAGTTGGCGGGAGTCGAAGACCGTATATCTGGTTACAAGCAGAGGACACAGCTGGCTGATATGACGGAGCAGAGTCGCATCTTGCTAGAGAATTCTGCGAGTTATACGAAGAGTTTGGCTGAGATTGATGTCCAACTATCTAGCTTGGACGCTATGTCCAACTATCTACGGGATGTAAGTAATCCACGTGTTGTACCAGCCTCTGTGGTGCTGCATGACGCTGCATTTAATGCCTTAATCAATCGCTATAATGAATTGGTGTTACAGAGGGAACGTCTATTGCTAGCAAATACCGAAGATAATCCATTAGTCAAAAACATTACCGTTCAAATTGCTGGTGTGCGTGAAGACATGATTAGCAGTTTGGCCTCCACAAAGCGTAATCTTGAACTGTCTAGATCCAAACAGGCTCAAATGTCTAACCAATTAACCTCTCAAATACAGCGAGTACCTACTATTGAAAGGGGATACATTGATTTAGCGCGTTTACAACAAATCAAGCAAGCGCAGTATATTTTCTTGCAAGAGAAGTGGGAAGAAACCGCCATTAGCCGCACTGCAAATGTATCTAATTCCAAGGTAATTGATGCTCCTCGATCAAGTCAGGAACCCATCTCACCTAAGAAAAAAATCATTTACGTCCTAGGTTTTTTTGTTGGCCTTTTGCTGCCTTTGGGGATTTTGTACATCAAAGGATTGCTTAATGTTCGAGTGATGAGTATGGACGATATCGAGCGAGGGAACAAGTTGCCTATACTCGGTACGGTCTCGCACTCCGATGAACAAGGCCAAGTCGTTATCACCAAAACCTCGCGTTCGCCTATTGCGGAGCAGTTTCGTGCGATACGTACCAACTTGGAGTTTGCTTTGCAAAGCAAAAAAACGATTCTATTTACTTCCTCGATGTCTGGTGAAGGAAAGTCGTATGTAGCGCTCAATTTGGCCGTGTCGCTCGCTTTATTAGGTAAAAAGGTGTTGATTATGGAATTGGATTTACGCAAGCCTTCCATAACCACTAAACTAAATTTGTCTGCTGGGAAAGGATTTTCTCACTATGTCGTACGACCAGAAATGCGATTGGAGGATGTCCTGACGCCATCCGGTGTACATGAGCATGTGGATCTAATACAGGCTGGTGCTATCCCGCCTAACCCGGCCGAATTATTAGTGAGCGCAAGGGCAGAGCAATTAATGCAAACAGTAAAGGAACATTACGATTATGTGCTAATGGATGCTCCACCTGTTGGTATGGTGACCGACGCACAATTGCTAAACCGCTATGCCGACGTGTGCCTGTATTTGGTACGACATGGTCATACTTTTAAGGAGCAATTGCGTATTCCAAATGATTTGGTATCAAAAGAACGTATTTCACCTATTCAATTAATCGTGAACGATGTGAAAGCTACCGGAAGCTATTATAGTAACTACGGCTATGGTTATGGATACGGCTACGGTGAATATGGTCAAGAAGATAAAAGCAAGAAATGTTGGCAACAACTATTCAAACGTAAATAAAATACATGGAAAAGCAGGCTAAAATATACTTAGCTGGGCACAGAGGCATGGTAGGCTCAGCAGTAAAAAGAATGTTGGAAAGCAATGGCTATAACAACCTTATTGTACGTACCTCGTTCGAGTTGGATTTACGAAATCAACAAGCCGTTTCGGACTTTTTTGAGCAAGAGCAGCCGGATGTGGTTATTGATGCAGCGGCTCGTGTCGGCGGGATTCTAGCGAACAATGATTATCCTTATCAGTTCTTGATGGAGAATATGCAGATTCAGAACAATCTGATTGATGCGGCACATCAGCATGCGGTTCAGAAATTTATATTTCTTGGTTCATCTTGTATTTATCCCAAACTGGCGCCCCAACCGCTCAAAGAAGCATACCTATTAACAGACTCCTTGGAACCAACCAACGAGTGGTACGCCATTGCTAAAATTACGGGAGTAAAAGCATGTCAAGCCATTCGTCAGCAATTCGGAAAGGACTATGTTAGCCTAATGCCGACCAACCTATACGGTACCAATGACAATTTTGATTTGAATACGTCACACGTTTTACCCGCCATGATCCGTAAGTTCCATGAAGCGAAAGAGAATGGACATGTCCCTGTGACACTTTGGGGGTCAGGAACACCGATGCGCGAATTCCTATTTGTCGATGATCTGGCCAACGCTGTTTTGTTTGCCTTGGAGAATGTATTGCCAGAGTATTTATACAATGTTGGTACAGGAGAAGATCTGACGATTAAAGCGTTAGCCAAAACTATACAAAATGCTGTTGGCCATCAAGGTGATATTATCTGGGATAGCAGTAAACCTGATGGAACACCACGCAAGCTAATGGACATTTCAAAGATGCATAATCTTGGCTGGAAGCACAAAATTGGGTTGAGCCACGGTATTGCAGAAACCTACGACTGGTTTCTGGCGAATCAGAAGGATTATAAACAAGTTAAACTTTAAGATACCGTCGTTGCTAGAAAAGCATCGACGAAGCAGTCTATTAAAATTTATATCAACTTTCGGTAGTCTGTACGATCTACCTATTTGAAACTAAGTACGACAATACATGAAAACAGCATTAATTACAGGCATTACCGGGCAAGATGGTTCTTATCTAGCCGAATTATTATTGGAAAAAGGATATATGGTACATGGTGTCAAACGCAGAGCATCATCGTTTAATACACACCGTATAGATCATTTATACATCGATCAGCATGAACAGCACGTGCGATTCAAACTGCATTATGGCGATCTAACAGATTCGACTAATCTGATCCGCATTATTCAAGAAGTACAGCCAGATGAGATTTACAACTTAGGTGCCATGTCCCACGTCAAGGTATCTTTCGATTCACCCGAATATGTTGGTAATGTTGATGGCTTAGGTACTT
This sequence comes from Sphingobacterium populi, assembly GCF_001586775.1. GTDB lineage: Bacteria > Bacteroidota > Bacteroidia > Sphingobacteriales > Sphingobacteriaceae > Sphingobacterium > Sphingobacterium populi. The sequence goes on from NZ_LQXS01000003.1 coordinate 104,415, forward strand.
TACGTATTTTGGAAGCAGTACGCATCTTAAAGCTAGAAAATAAAACACGGATATATCAGGCATCCACTTCAGAGTTATATGGAGGTTTGGAAGAGAATAAAAACTCCGAAGGCTTTTACGATGAAAGTTCTCCTTTTTACCCACGGTCACCTTACGGCGTAGCCAAGATTTATGGGTTTTGGATTACGAAGAATTACCGTGAAGCGTACAATATGTATGCTTGCAATGGTATTTTGTTTAATCATGAATCACCTCGTCGCGGCGAGACGTTTGTGACTCGTAAGATCACTATGGCCACGGCAGCCATTGCTCTAGGAAAGCAAGAGTGTTTGTATCTAGGGAATATGAATGCATTACGCGACTGGGGCCACGCGAAAGATTACGTAGAAGCCATGTGGCGAATCTTACAGCAAGATGAACCAGAGGATTACGTAATTGCAACTGGAATAACTACTTCCGTTAGAGACTTTGTGCGTCTGGCCTTTCAAGAAGTAGGCGTAGAGTTGGAGTTTAGCGGTGAGGCCGAGCAAGAAATTGCAATGGTAAAGAGCCTAAGCAATGATGAGTATCAATTTGAAATTGGACAGGTTGTTGTTCGCGTAGATCCTACCTATTACAGACCGACTGAAGTAGATTTATTGTTAGGCGATCCTACGAAATCAAAAACAAAACTAGGGTGGAAACCACAGTACGATCTAGCTGCTTTGGTGTCCGAAATGGTAGTTTCTGATATTGCTCTAATGAAAGGCAATTACAATACACAGTGGGAACATATCGTAGGATAGATAAGACGTATTATCATAACAGAATTGGCGAATGATTGACGCAAATAATAAGAGAATAGCGAAAAACACGCTATTTCTCTACATTAGGATGCTTCTGATAATATTTGTAAACCTTTATACGGTTAGAATTGTGCTGCAAGAGTTGGGAACAGAAGACTACGGCATATACAACTTAGTAGGTGGTGTCGTTGCAATGTTCTCTTTTTTAAGTCAATCTTTATCTTCTGCATCCCAACGTTTTTTTGCTTTAGAAATTGGTAAAAATAATAGTAGTATGTTAGCTAGTATTGTTAACACCACATTATGGACTTACATTTTTCTGGCGATTATAATATTTGGAATCGGACAACTATTAGGTTCGTGGTTTTTAAATGAAAAATTGACGACGATTCCATTAGATAGAGTGAGCACAGCAAATTTTGTTTTCAATTGTTCAATGATAAGTCTTGTTGTATCACTTCTTTCAGTCCCGTTCAATGCTTTGATTATTGCCAATGAAAAAATGAATGTCTACTCCTACATATCAATATTCGAAGTTGTTTTTAAACTGATTTCGGTTTTTCTATTACAATTATATGTCGGAGATAAATTGAGACTATATGCAATAATTTTACTTCTATCAACAAGTATTGTAGGTTCATTGTACTTTTTTTATTGCCAAAAAAATTATCCACATATAAAATACTCTAGAACTTGGGACAAATCCGTTCAAAAAAAGATTTTAAGTTTTACAGGTTGGAATATGTTTGATTCTATGGCTAACGTTATGAATACGCAAGGTATGAATATTTTTCTCGGATATTTTTTTGGTCCGCTTGTAAATGCCGGGCGTGGTGTAGCATATCAGGTAAGCGTAACATTAAACCAGTTTGTTCTGAATTTTGTAACAGCTACAAAGCCCCAAATAGTCAAATATTATGCTCAAAATGAGTTAGCTGCTATGCAAAGTTTAGTTTTTCGTAGTTCTAAGTTTTCATTTTATCTGTTAGCTGTAGTAACGATTCCATTTTTTTTTAAACGCAGAGCTTTTATTTCAACTATGGTTGGGAGATGTTCCAGATTATGTGGTAGAATTCACGAAATTGATTCTTGTAGCAATATTGATTGATGTGGTTTCGTATCCATTAATGGCTCATGTTCAAGCTACTGGAAAAGTGAAGCTTTTTAGTGCTTCAATTGGAGTACTAAAATTGTGCAATTTGCCAATTGCATATATTTTATTGAGTTTTGGAGGCCAACCGAGTATCGTGTTTTTAATTAATATCGGTTGTTCCATCCTTTGCTTACTTTTCAGGCTATTAATACTCAGGAAGCTTGATGGATTTCCGATCGTGCAATTTGGTAGACGGGTACTACTTCCAATTCTCTTAGTAAGTTTAATAACTGCGATTATCCCAAATATTATGCGCTGGGAATCGACACTCGATTTTGGTGATTCGATAATCAGGCTCTTGATAGTTGGAGGAGCATTACTTGCGGCCATATTTTTTATAGGAATAACAATAGGGGAACGAGTAGCCTTAATGTCGCTTTTCAAATCAAAGATAGCTAAAGGTTGAGCATGTCAGGAATTGAGCACATAGTTTTGTTTGCACTTTTATTTTTCCTATTCTATTTATGGGGAATCTTTGCATATAAAATTAAATCAGATTTAAATTTTTGGGCATTGGCATTAATCCCTGTGTCGCTATTTTCTGTCATTGTCGGCTCTAGATTTGGATGGGGAGCAGACTATATGTTTTACAAATTTCGATTAGAGCACGCGTTTACATTTAAAGAAGATCAAATTGGTTTTAGATGGCTTAATCAAGGAATAGATATTTTTGGTTTAAATTACGTCGGTGGGTATATTGTTTATAGTTTTATTTTCATCACCTGTTCGGTTTTGTTGGTGCGCAGTTATGGTATCTCATCGAAGTATATGTATGCGTTTATCATACCAGCAACTCTGTTATTCCCGACCTCAATTATCAGACAAGGCTTAGCATTAAGCTTTATTTTTCTCGGACTGTATTTCTATAATAAAAGGAATTGGCCCGGGATTATAATCTCGCTATGTATTGCAATATCTATTCATACTTCAACTCTTATAACAGCAGTTATGTTGGGAGCTTTCGCATACTTGTTCAGGAGTCCTTTCAACTGGAAAATCACAGTGCCAATTTATTTGTTTGTTACATTCTTTTTTGACGTTAGTAAGGTAGGAGTACTATCGTCTTATATTCAAATGTTGTCCTTAGGCAATCAATTTCAGAGTTATATTGATACTTCGGACCGTTGGTTTGGAGAAGATGCGGCGGATGAACAATTTCAACAAGGTAATCTTGCCTTAGTGACATCTGCCTTATTCCACGTTGCAATTATATACTTAGGCTACTGGAGTATCTATATTAAAAAAAACCACAAAATCGTTTACATCTATAATTCTGTGGTTTTTGGGTTGATCTTTTTAAGAGCAGTTTTCCTCTTTGAGATATTTAAAAGGTTCGCTCAACCTCTGGTCATGTTGTATTTTGTAGTGTTAGGCTATGCTTTGTTTGTTTTTTTAGAAGTACCATATAAGACGCTCAGACGGAAGTTGGACAAAAACAAGCTAAAAAATTTTTTAAAAGTGAAGAGGTTTTTTTGGCCAATATTTGCCTGTATAATGTTGTATCTAATCATGTTCTGGGGAAGATTTATTTTTTTAAATCCAAAGGGTGTGTTTTTTTGGGATCAATAGTTAATAACAAGTTATGTTCTTTAATAGATTATATAAATACGTCGAAAAAAAAATGGCAAGTAGGAATAGCGAAACTATTCTTAATTACTATCGCAAGAAAGGATGTTCAATTGGAAAAGGAACGGTGGCGATCGATAGTAAATCGATAGTGATAGATGTTACGAGACCATCTCTTGTTACTATTGGTGATAATGTGCTGTTGCACAGGGGGATTAAAATATTGACGCACGATTACTCGTCTAGAGTTTTTTTGAACCTGTACCATGAATTTGTGCCATCACATGGTCGAGTTACGATCGGTAATAATGTTTGGTTTGGAGAGAATTGCACAGTGTTAAAGAGTGTTTCAATCGGGGATAATTGCATCATTGGATATGGTTCTTTGGTTACAAAAGACATACCTGCAAATTCTGTGGCAGTCGGAATCCCGGCTAGGGTTATATGCTCTATAGGGGATTATTACAAAAAGCGAAGGAAACAGTATGTTGAGGAAGTAATTGATTATGCCATCTCAATAAGGGATCGTTACAAAAGGGCACCCGTTTTAGAAGATTTCGTCGACGATTTTCCAAGTTTTATTAATGGTGAAAATTATAAAGATTATCCCATGTTCCCAGTTCAGCAAAGATTGAAAGATAATTTCGAACTATGGCGATTGAATCATGTGTCGGAATTCAAAAATTTTGAAGAATTCATTAAAGAGGTTGAAAGACGGTCTTAAGTTAGAGCAATTGTATATGAAAACATTAAAAGGATATTTCTACAGATTCTTGGGTAAAAAGTCAGCAACTTATTTGAATGGTTGGTACACATTTTTTAATAAATGGAGATTATTGTCCGTCAATTACGTATATGATGCTAAGATGTATCATAGTCACTCCTCCATGGTGAAAAAAAATACGTGGAAGAAAAAAGAGGCAACCATAATATTACATTATCATGCGATTGAAAAGGCATTTTTGCATAGCTCTTTGCGTTTTCGATTCGGTATTCCTCGTATCCAAATCTTGTTGTCTTTAATTAAGGATCTCGAGAAAGAGTACCTCACTAGTTCGCAAGTGCTGATTGCTTGCGAGTGTCTGTGTAAATATTATGAAATACATCAAAAAAACAACATTGATGTTTCTGATTATTTTTCCGATGATGATTATGGTTTCCTGAGGAATATCAATCAAAAGGAAGAGGAGATAGTACATGAGCAAGTTAGAGAGCTTTTCTTTAAAAAAGGTCTGGATTTTAAAGACTTTGCTAGTTCGCGACGGAGTGTCAGAAATTTTTCTGGAGAATTGGTTAGTCCCGAAACTCTTGACAAAGTTGTTGAGATTGCAAAAACTAGTCCTTCAGTCTGTAACAGGCAGCCAGCTAAAGTTTACTGCATACAGAATAAAGAAAAATTGGCTGAAGTATTTCGACTACAAGGTGGTTTACAGGGGTTTACCGATGGTATATCTCAGGTTTTAATTTTAACATGTGATAGAAGTACTTTCTACTCTGTAGGAGAGCGAAATCAATTATTTATTGATGGAGGATTATTTTTAATGAACCTTTTGTATGCTTTGCATTACTATAATATCGGAGCTTGTCCAGCTCATTGGGCAAAGGAAAAGCATGACGATATCGAGATTAAACAGCTATTAGATCTTGATCCTGCAGAGAAAGTTATCTGCGTAGTCCCTATTGGTATTCCAAAGGAGAATTTTAAAACTACACTTTCAAAACGTCGAGCAAACACCGAAATCCTACATTTTATCAATTAATGCGCTATGAAGAAGACTACTAAAGTTGGTTTATTGACTATGCATAAAGTCATAAATTATGGATCGTTTTTGCAGGCCTACGCTACACAAACAATCATTGGAAGTTTAGGTTACGTTTGTGAAATAATTGATTATAAGTATCCAAATCAGTGGCAGCATGATCGAGGCTCAATTAGAAGAGGGAAGCTTAAACGATTGATTCATCAGCTTGTGAAACCTTTTGGTTTAATAAGTGAACACAGGAAGGAAAAAAAAATAATAGACGCGATGAATAGATATTATAACTTATCAGTAGTCGCGTATAATTCGCCAGAAGAAATTAAAAGTGCCCCCCCTGAATACGATATCTATTTGACAGGAAGTGACCAGACATGGAATGCACGCTTTACCAAGGGCGATCCCACTTTTCTTTTGGGGTTTGTTTCAAATGGAGGACGAAAAGTCTCTTTCTCCTCCAGCTTAGCTTCCAACAAAATTGAGGAACAATATATAAACCTTTTCAAAGAACTTTTGAGTGAATACGATGCAATTTCAGTAAGGGAGAATAACGGTGTTCGTCTAGTGGAGAGTCTTGCAAGCAGAACGCCCCCAGTTACTTTAGACCCGACCTTAGTACTCACAAAAGAAGATTGGAAAGTCTTGAGTAAATCAATATCTACAAGACTGCATAGAGAGAACTATATTTTGTTTTATATGCTATCCTATGCGTTTGAACCTAGGCCATATATTTATCAGCTTTTAAAATATTGGCAGGAGCAAACTGGTCTGATTGTTTTGTCATTTACCAAAATTCCAGCTGAGTACGAAATACGATATATCTACTGTGGTGATTCTGGAATTCCTGAATATTTACATTATTTCGAACATGCTAACTATGTCGTAACATCATCCTTTCATGGAACAGCTTTTGCCGTGAATTTTGGAATACCGCTGTTATCAGTTGTATCATCAGCAAACTCTGGAGATGATCGGCAGTCGAGTTTCTTAACAAAAGTAAAATTAACGAATTGTATAGTGCCTATTGGTAGCGAGTTCGACAGATTAAATCCTGTCTATGATGAAATTGTAGCGTGGGACCAGTTAAATTTCCTTAGAAAAGAATCTCTAAATTATTTAAAGTACAGCTTAGATAAAACGGTATGATTACCCCCAAAATTAGTGTGGTAGTTCCAATTTACAACGTCGAAAAGTATCTCGATAGGTGTATGCAGTCGTTACAAAATCAGACGTTGAAGGATATTGAAATAATCTTGGTAGATGACGAGTCTCCCGATAACTGTCCTAAAATGTGTGACGAATATGCCAGCCAGGACCCCAGAGTAAAAGTTATTCATAAAAAAAATGCAGGATTAGGATTTGCGAGAAATAGCGGCTTATCCAGCGCAACTGGAGAGTTTGTCATATTTGTAGATTCTGATGATTGGATTGATACAACTGCTTTATCCATTATGTATAATGAGGCGATCAAGAATAATGTGGATACAGTTTTTTGTAACCATGATTTGGAAACGAATTCAGGAAATTTCGATACAGTCCATGAGATAAAGGAGAATCGTTTGTTAACTTCAAAGAATGAGATAGCCCAGTATCTATTAAATATGATTGGTGCTCCAGCGTCAGAGGCAAATGATCGTTTGTACTCAATGTCTGTTTGGCACGCTCTGTATTCAGTAGACGTGATCAAAAAGGCTAATATCCTTTTCTTTTCGGAACGAGAGTTCTTATCTGAGGATGTGCTATTTCATGTACAGTATTTGTATTATTCGCAAAGAGTTTCTCTATTGGATGCGTCCTTTTATAAATACTGCTTGAATGAAACTTCGTTAACGAAGACATATAGAAGTGACAGGTTTCTCCGATATATTGATCTGCATAAAAAACTGTTAAGCCTATTTAGTGAGATGGATTGGAAAGTTCCTATGGATTATAGAGATAGTGTAGATCGTTTGTTTTTGGGCTATGTGAGACGAAATCTATTACGGGCTCATATTCCAAAGGGCGAGGAGAAAGAAGTTATAAGAAGCATTGCTAAAAACGGATATTTGAAAGAAGTATTAGGTCGATATTCTGTGAATGAAATGCAGTTAAAGCTTCGAGTGTTCTATTGGCTTCTTTCAAAAAAATATATATCTGGTATATTGTTGTTTAGAAACTTAATCTAAGAAAATATGATTAACTCAAAGCAAGATTTAGATTTTTATTTGAAGTCGGATTTTTCGCGTTTCGATCGGAAGCCAAATCTTAAGGATTATATATTGTCAAATGAAATATGGTATATATATCATTATCAACGTCATTTGAGATATGTGGAATATTATATGAATACTAATAAATCGAAATTGCTCTTTCTGTATCATTTCTTTAAATACAAGAGATTAGGATTCAAACTGCGATTTACTATATATCCGAACACCGTAGGACCTGGTCTTAGGATATATCATGCTGGCGACTTTATACATGTGAAGAAACTGTGTAAAATTGGACGTAATTGCACATTATTGCCCGGCGTTGTAATCGGCAATAAAAATTTGGAAGATGATGGTAGTCAGGTTTTTATAGGGGACAACGTATACTTTGGCCTGGGTGCTAGAGTCTTTGGCAAAGTCAAGATTGGAGATGATGTTGTTGTGGGAGCGAATTCTGTAGTTGTTAAAGATATTGCAAGCAATTGTGTTGTGTCCGGTATCCCAGCAAAGGTTATTAAGATGAAGTAGATATTTAATTGATGTTGATTTGTTATGTTAAGAAAATTGTTGGGAAGTATAGTTTATATACATCTCGGGTTGCAGGGATTATCTGATAGATTACTTTCTGTTTTTTACAAAAGTCGATTTGGATCCTGCGGATCCTCTGTGATGATTAAGCCTTGTACATCTAACTTTAAAGGATTTGAGAATATTCATATAGGTACAGGTGTGCGGATTGCGCGATATGCAGTAATATATTCTACAAATGCAAAGGTTTTCATAGGGAATAATGTAGGTGCTGCTCCGTACTTGTCAATAATTTCAGGAAATCATAGTGTCGGTAAGGTCGGCCATATCATGTTTGAACAGTCAGTGGATGATAAGATAGAGGGCGAAGATCAAGATGTGATTTTAGAGGATGACTTGTGGATAGGCATACGCGTAAGTATTCTCTCTGGTGTCAAGATTGGCAGGGGAAGTGTTATTGCCGCTGGTTCGGTTGTTAATAAATCTTGTCCCCCTTACTCTATTATCGGAGGAGTTCCGGCTAAAGTTTTAAAATTTAGATTTACTGTTGAGGAAATTCTCCAACATGAAGAGCTCGTTTATACTGCTGAACAACGTATTTCTAAAGAACAATTAATCGCTCAACGATCAAGTTACATTCAATGAAAATCTTAATAACTGCACCTAGTTTAGAAACTTCCAAAAATGTTAGCGGAATATCGACGGTAGTCAACACGATTATTGCGAATAATGTAGATCATGAGTACACACATTATTTGCTGGGACGACCTGATCAGTCAAATAGCCTGACATATCTTTTTGTGTTTATCCGACAATTGATGTTCTTTCCGATTATATTAAAAAGAGAAAAAATAGAGCTTGTGCATCAAAATCTGCCATTCGATCCTAAAGGATTAATGCGAGAATCTGTTATAAATTTTTGGTGTTACCTCTTTAATGTTCCTGTTGTATTGCATATACATGGGGGAGCATTTTTAATGCAGAAAAATCCAAAGAAAATTTGGAGATTTCTCAGTAGTGCTTTGTTTAAACATAGTCGTCAGGTTCTGGTTCTAAGTGAGCTCGAGCAAGCAGCACTTTTAAGCTTTCACAATTTTGGCGGTGCGATTGTATTGTCTAATAGCATCGCTGTAAGTGATTATTTGTATAATCTTCGACAGCCTATTAATGAACCACCAGTCTTCTTGTTCCTGGGAAGATTGCACGAGAGTAAAGGTTTAGATGATATTTACGATGCGTTTTGTGTATTAAAACAGCAGTTATTAAGTTTCCGTTTTGTGTTATGCGGTTCAGGTCCGCTAATGGAATCAGTAAAAAGTAAATTTGAAAAGTTATTGGGTTCTGATTTTGATTTTCGAGGAGTTGTATCGGGGGAAGATAAAGTAGCAGCATTTATAGATAGTGACTTTTTTTTTGCTACCCTCACGCTATGGAGAAGGTTTGCCGATGGCTTTGCTTGAGTCTATGGCATCCGGTCTAATTCCTATTGTGACTGATGATGCCTCGATGAAATTCTTGGTACATCATAATCAAAATGGAATTCGGGTTGATAAGAGAAGTGGTAAAGATATTGCAGAAAAGATTACAGCTTTATTAAGCGTAGACCACGAATATCTAACTCAGCTTAGATTAAGCGCTGTAAAGACAATTGTGGGATCGTATGATATCAAAGCCTATGTGAAAAAGTTGAATATGATCTATGCTGGTGATTTTACAATTTAATATGGCTTATAATGATTTTGAACTTTCGTCTGTAACTGTTAAACTCAAATTTAATTAAATATGAATTATCGCGTAGTGAGTTTGGCGATTTCTGCTGGAAAATATAAAGGTTTTGTCGATAATGCTATTAAGCTTGGTACGAATAGCATATCTTCCTACGTCTGCGTAGCCAATGTGCATATGTGTATTGAAGCCTATGATAATGCCGATTTCGCTAGGATTGTAAACCAAGCTGATTTGGTTACGCCAGATGGTATGCCTTTGGCCAAAGCAATTAAACTATTGTACGGTGTAGAGCAGGATCGAGTAGCGGGGATGGATTTATTGCCGGATTTACTGGCAGAAGCAGAAAAAGAGAATCTCAAATGCTTTGTATATGGTGGCAGTGAAAAGATGCTAGCAAACAGCGAAGCCTATATTCAAGAGCACTATCCAAATTTGCAGTGTGGATTTCATAGTCCCCCCTTTCGTGCCTTAACTACCGAAGAGGAGCTAGCGGACTGTGATCGGATCAATAATTTTGGTGCTCATTTAGTCTTCGTTGCATTGGGTTGTCCAAAACAAGAAAAGTGGATGGCGAAGATGAAAGGCCGTATTCATGCCTGCATGTTAGGTATTGGAGGCGCCTTGCCTGTCATGATTGGAATGCAAGACCGTGCACCCGCTTGGATGCAAAAAGCGAGTTTAGAATGGTTATATCGCCTAGGGCAAGAGCCCAAGCGCTTATTTAAGCGATACGCTTATACAAATTCAAAGTTCATATATTTATTAATGAAGCAAAAATTAGGTTTACTAAAGTAAACGATCATAATTATGAAAGATATCAAAAAAATAACCTGTATAGGTGCCGGCTACGTAGGCGGACCCACCATGTCTGTGATTGCACAGAAAAACCCAAACGTAGAAATTACCGTTGTTGATTTAAATGAGCAACGGATTGCGGCATGGAATGATGCAGATCTTTCTAAACTGCCCGTATATGAGCCTGGCTTGGACGCTGTAGTTGGTGAAGCGCGTGGTCGCAATCTATTCTTCTCTACCGATGTGGATAAGGCCATTGATGAGGCAGATATGATCTTTATCTCAGTAAATACACCTACCAAAACCTATGGTAAAGGTAAAGGGCAAGCGGCTGATTTGAAGTTTATCGAGTTGTGTGCGCGTCAGATTGCTGCGGTGGCCAAGTCGGATAAGATTGTGGTAGAGAAATCGACGCTTCCTGTACGTACTGCAGAAGCATTAAAAAGTATTTTGGATCATACCGGCAATGGGGTAAACTTTCATATTCTTTCCAATCCAGAGTTCTTGGCAGAAGGAACAGCCGTGACCGATTTACACAATCCAGATCGTGTACTGATTGGTGGTGAAGATGCTGAAGCCATCGAAGCCTTAGTACAAGTGTACGAAGCTTGGGTACCTAGAGAGCGTATTTTGACGACCAACCTATGGTCATCCGAATTGTCTAAATTAGTAGCCAATGCCTTTCTAGCACAACGCGTATCCAGTATCAATGCCATCTCCGAATTGTGTGAGGTAACCGGTGCCAATGTGGATGAGGTAGCACACGCCATAGGAAAAGATAGCCGTATCGGTAGCAAATTTTTAAAAGCATCCGTTGGTTTTGGAGGATCATGTTTTCAGAAAGACATCTTGAATTTAGTCTATATCGCCCGTTCTTACCATTTAGATGCGGTAGCCGATTACTGGGAGCAAGTGATTTTGCTGAATGATCATCAGAAAACACGTTTCGCGGAGCGCATCATCAAAACCATGTACAATACCGTGAATGGCAAACAAATTGCGTTTTTGGGTTGGGCATTTAAAAAAGACACCAATGATACACGGGAATCTGCGGCGATTTATGTAGCCGACCATTTATTGGATGAGGAAGCCAGCATTATTGTATACGATCCAAAAGTAACGGCGGAGCAAATCTACCGTGATCTGGATTATCTGGGAACGCGTACAGCAGAAGAGAATCGCCGTTTAGTCACCGTAGTCAATACGCCAACCGAGGCAGTAACAGGCGCACATGCCATTGCAATATTGACCGAGTGGGACGAATTTAAAGATTATGATTGGGCAAGTATTAAGGAAGGTATGAAACGACCATCTTTCCTCTTCGACGGTAGGAAATTGCTCAATGGAGCCGAATTACAAAAGATAGGATTCTCCTATTACGCCATTGGAGAATAGCAATAAAAAAAGGGTTGGAAAATATGTTTCCAACCCTTTTTTATTTTACTAAAAGTTTCTTCGGGCATGGATCATCAGCCCTACACCGCTATCCAGCATCTTGCCTTGATCTAAGGCAAATGTACCCCCAACAATCATTTTCGGAAGTAGTTCCTTTTCTGCCTGCAGCAACATAGAGAACTGGTTGACTGGCGTAAACAGTAATCCTGTAGGAAAAAAAGTTCTTCCAGTCGATTTTCCATATTCACTGGTGGCGAAGGTGCCGTAATGCTTGGCATAGGTTAGTTTAGTCAGTACGTTCCAATTGTACACATGCCCACTTGCACCAATATGTGTCGCGATTACGCGATTACTGATAAAGAAGTCTCCTGGGAAATTGGCTTGACCACTGCGTGCTTGGGTCGCTGGGATTATTAACGGCGTACCCATACCCACTCCCTTGTACGACCAACCTTCCAAGTATTCAAAATTATTATAGTAATCCTCATCACCAGATGCAGTAGGCTTAGACCATGGATATCCCGCCTGGTCTTTAGAGTAGAAGAATTCGACTAATAAGGTCTTCCAGTCCCAGTTTGATGTAGTTTTTCGAAAGCGGTTATTGGTTAGCGTCAAGCCGTTTAAACCATCTTTGATATTAGCCAATTTAGACAGTGCACCTACCTCATAGATATTTTGGCGATAGGCCATTAAGGATACATTTCCAAAGTTATAGGATGCACCCAAGTCTATAGATCCTTGGTGATTACCAATTTTTGACCGTGGTATTGGATTGCCCTGCCGTCCTCCGTAGGCTTTGCCAAAAGTGACATAAGATAAGGTTTGTAGGAAATTGAGATCAAAGGCACTGCCATAGCGTTCGTTTTCACCACCCCACTGCACCTGATGATTAAATCCACCAAAAAGTTGCAGTTTCCAATCCGCTCTACCGAGCCGACCATACAAAGATTTTTGATGTAGAAAAGTATGTAGTCTATAGTCATCACTAGGAACCCTGAATGCTCCCGGGCTCATATCATACTGCCCCATATACCCATTCGCAAAATTTCCCTTAAAGGAAAGCAAACCCTCAAACCAAGGTAAGCGGTAGTATTCGGGGATGCTTATCTCGAATTTGGGCACGCCTAGTGCATTGCCCGATACGGCAAAATTACCAGAAGTCAACAGCGTATCCCCGTTCAATCCCATTACATCACGGCTACGACCTAATCGGGCTTCAAACATGGCAAACCTCACTTTTGCATATGCCTCGATAATCTGAGCTTGCAGCGTGCGGCCAATATTTGCGCGACCTTCCAAGGCATAACCCCAGTCCCATAGCGAGTTGTTGTTCGCTGCGCGTCCTTTCCATTCGCCAAGTTGTTGGTACTCTTTGAAACCTCGCACGATCAAACTTCCAGAGCCACCATCCAATGGCACCGAACCAAATTGATTGGAGCGCATCCAGAATGGAGCAATCTGATCTCCCGCATATCCTGCCTGAAGCTGTAGTGACAGGCCAGCTTTCCTAACGGTGTCTTTTTCGAGTATGGTTTGAGCATTCAAATCCTGTGACATGTGACAGCACAAGCCAATAATGCCGATGAAGGCAATTAAGAAGTCTTTCATAAGTAAATGTTCTCTCTAAAGATAACAAACCGACGTTAAGGGGCAAAACTAAATAGTATACTAATACATTCTACCCTAATTTTTTTTAAAAGACCACAAAAACTCGCTTAGAAATCTTGTATTTATACGTATCTTTCCTCAATTATATGTATACCTATGTTAGTAGACTGTGTATTCATTGATTTATTCAATAATTTCATCTTTAGGGTAGATAAAACACAACTTAGCATAGGTCATAACTTATTAAATATATATTTCTAGTGAGCAATATCATCCATGTAATTCTTACAGGCGGCGTAGGAAGCGACTGTGGCCGCTATCTCGAAAAAGCAATCCAAAGCAATATTTAAAGCTGTTCAAAGAAGGTTCGCTCTTCGCGATGACCGTAATGCGCAATCAAACTTTGTGTGACCAAGTTACCGTGGTGGGCAACTGTGACAACCATCAATTGAGTCAAGAGGTGATGGATGCGCAAAATATCAGTTACACCGATATTATTGAGGCGACACCACGTAATACAGCTGCAGCAATTGCCTTCGCGGCTTTCGCGGCAAATCCTGATGATATTCTAATTGTAACGCCATCCGATCACGTCATTGTTGGTGAGGAAGCCTATAAACAGGCGATGCAAGCCGGAATTGCCAAGGCGCACCAAGGTTACATCGTCACCTTTGGTATTAAGCCCGTACGTCCAGAAACAGGTTACGGTTATATTGAGTTTCAAGAAGACCAAGTGCTTTCTTTCCGCGAAAAACCCAATCAAGATACGGCAGAAGATTTTATCGAGCGGGGTAACTTTCTTTGGAACTCGGGTATGTTTTGCTTCCGGGCAGATACCTTATTGCAGGAGTTGCAACAGTTCGAGCCGCAAGTATACGCTACAGCATTAGCCACATGGAAAAGTCAGAAAGATGGATATTTAGATGAGTCCCTGTCAAAAAAAATTCCTTCTATTAGTATTGATTACGCGGTGATGGAGCGTTCTAAGAAAATCCGCGTAGTAGCAACCGAATTTGCTTGGTCCGATCTAGGATCGTTTGAGTCCTTATACGATTACTTGGTACAGACTGGCCATCCTGTCGACGAAAATGGCAATATGGTACTGGGCTCGGACGTATATACGGCTTTTGTGGGGCTGAAAAATACGATCGTTGTATCAACGACTGATGCGATGCTTTTTGTGCAGAAAGAAAAGTCACAAGATGTTAAAAAGGTATATAATACTCTTGAAAAGCATCAATCCAAATTGATTGACTAAGGTAAACTTAACTTAGGCGAACATTCTATACTAAAAAGCGTATCTTCGACTCTTCAATACTTGATGGATCGATGGATACGCTTAAAAAAACACACTACTTCGCTAAAAGATTATCATTATTTCTTTTCTTTGCTAGTCTGGCACAATTTGCTGTCGGGCAGATTACTTATCAACCGTATTCCTATCAACGTTATCAATACTATCAAAAGGAACTATATAATGATACGATTCTAGGGCATACGGCTGTAAAACCTTTAGTACAGCAAGCACTCAGTAGCACTGATACGCCACTGCGACCTGCGGATACGTCCAAAAATTGGTTTTTACGTAAAATATTCGATGAGCACCTCGTGCAAATTGTCAAAGATGACCACACGTTCTATTTAGATTTCTTGCCCGACCTACTCATCGGTACGCAGCGAGGGACAGTTCAAAAGGGATTGTGGACCAACACACGCGGGGCACAAGCTGGATTAACCGTGGGGAATAAGTTTTCTCTCTATGTCAACTTTTTTGAGAATCAAGCGCGCTTTCCCACGCACATCGATAGTAGTGCAATGCGCATCGGTGGCTTGCCAGGTCAGGGTTTTTCGACAGGTATCGCTACCGGAGAATATGATTGGATGAACACCGCAGTTAATATGACCTACGACCTAGATACAGCATTTCGAGTTACGTTGGCTTATGACAAATTGCATATTGGTGATGGATATCGGTCGATGTTGGTTTCGGAAAGTCCGTACAATTTTGCTCATGCTCATTTTTCTGGATCGGTGAAGCGTTTTCAATACAACAGTATCTGGGGGACTTTGTTGGACCGTTTCAATCCTCGTATGACGGAAGGAGAGGATGCGTTTACCACCCGAATGGGAGAAGGAGTGAAGTACGCGGCATTTCAATATGTAGACTACCTTGCGGCGAACAATTTAACAATTGGAGCTTTTCATTCGCTGATTTGGGCACAAGATCATGGAGCGGAGAAGTCGGGAGCCAATGGCGGTTTAGGATTGAACGTTAAGTATCGTCCAATCCCTAAATGGATAGTATATGGGCAATTGTATGCGGATCGACTTTCCAAATTTAGCTTCAACAAAGATAGCGATCGTCGTACGTCCTATCAATTTGGTGTAAAAACGCATGATCTTTTTAGTGTCGACAGGTTAAATGCAACAGTCGAATATAATCAAGCAGCACCGTACACCTATCAGAACGAGAATAATAGGATTAATTATAGTAATAATGGTGAACCAATAGCACATCCTAATGGAGCTAATTTTCGGGAGATTTTAGCAATACTAACCTACCGCTGGAACCGTATTGATTTGTACGGACAAAGTATGTTTGCGCGTTATGGCGTGGATTCGAGCCCGCTTAGTAACGTCGGTCAAAATATATTTAGACAGGATATTCCTAATATTGGAAACCGTATTGGGCAAGGTGAGTTGAGAAATCTGCTTTACAATGAGATTAGGGCAGCTTATATCATCAATCCGCGCTATAATCTACGAGCAGAAGTGGGTTTTATCAATAGGATTCAGGATGGGTCAAGTACCTTTGGCAGAAGCAATGCAAATATTATTACAATCGGATTGAGATCCTCATTCCGAACCTTTCAAACCGAATATTAGAGATGCCTCCGGACTTATATTAAAAGCAATAGCGTCTGACAATATGTTGTCAGACGCTATTGCTTTTAAAGTAGAATATCCTTCTCCGGTGAGGACGGTTATTCCATCTCGTTTAAAATAACCGTACCATTGTGTTTTTTGTCGACAACAAGAACTATACTAGAACGGGTGGTATCCGGCTGTTCTGATCCGCTTACCCAGCGATACGTAAATACAACCTCGTCGGGCTCAGAATCGCGAAGGCTAATCGGTTGTACTGTCGTGCGCACATCAGGACTTTGTGCCATTACGGCAATCACATAGTTTTTAGAAAAATCAATCTCATGTTTTTCTTTGTCCTCCTCGGTGCAATAAAAGATACCGTCAAATTCTTCTTTGGTTTCTATTTTGGGGTTCGAGGGAACTTCTTTTACGGTGTGCTTTACCAAAAAATGATCTGCTACTTCGTAATCGATATGCATATTGTCTCCGCCCGTAGAGGGTTCTTCCAATGACGGGTCAATCGTTTGATCATGTGCATTTTGCGGCCCGCTATTACATGCGCTCAACATAAAAAACGCTGCCGCAGCGCCTGCAAAAAGGTATTTCGTCTTTTTCATATCATTAATATTTTATATTCATAAGAACCAGATAGTCACGTTATTGTTTGGTGATGCCTAAGGATGTCTGTACATTATTCGCTCTTTGTAGAGCGATTATTGCGTATTAAACCCTATTTTTTGCTGACATATTACGTTGTCTGGAAACCCAGTCACAATCTTGTAAAGAGCAACGGCTAGGAGATTGTTATCAAACAATTCTGGTTTTATCTAATTTTATTAAAAGTCGCGATGGGACTCTTTGTTCGATTAGTCTTCTTTGATGTCACATCTTAAAATCTTATACCTCTTACTGCATGTACAAAGCTTTTTTTATCGTTGGCATATTTTTGAGTATATGTCCTGCTGCAAATGCACAATTTAACAGTCTTCCTTTTGAATGGAACGTGCACGTTGGGGGAAGCTACTTCAATGCGCCATCTTTTACTCGAATGATGCAGGAGCAAGATCTTAATGCGATTTCTCCGGTTGGTATCGATGTAGCACTGGGCATTGGCTATCGTCTGGGAAGAGTGGTGGCGGGGGGAAACGTTTCGCGGATGTATGGTGTTGGCCGAGATAAAAAGTTTGGTGCAACAACACCGACTATCTATGTTGCTACCAATCTATTACATATAGATCGTTGGGTGATTGTACCATTCTTAGGTTTCGGTGCACAATTTGCCTCTGCACTGATTGAGAAAGAGTATTTCACGGGCAATTTTGATGACTTTTTCACTAACAATTCCAATCAGACTCGTTTCACTCATACAGCGCCAGTTGTAGATTTGGGAATTACTTTCAAAACATACGATCTTTTTACCGCAACCTATCGGGCTAAGTTTAAAATGGGTTATCAAACTGGCTTAAAACAACCGGTTTGGCGGGTGGGTAATACCGAATTACACCATGCACCACGCGATCGTACTAGTACAGTATATCTGCAGCTCAGTATGGGAATCGGACGATAAGAGTGCTCCAAATGAATGAATCTTCTGTCTGCCAGATTCAATCATAATGGCAGACAGAAGATTGGTGTTGCCCTTATTAGAAGCGAATATTCAACCCTAATAAGAAATGAGTAGTCGCTTGCGGGAAATAAAAGTTATAAAAATTGTGTGTACCTGTCGCGTCGATAGATCCCCACGTGTATCCATTTGTGGCAAACTTAGCATTGAACACGTTGTTTACGGCTAAGTTGACGTCCATTCGATCCAAACCCCAAGGCGATAGGGAATAGACTGCGCGTAGATTGTTTACAAATGAAGGATCAATACTTCTATCCAGAGAAGATGTATTATCCAAGTACATACGAGATACATATTTGCTCGTCAGGCTAAAAGCCAACGGCTCTAGCGGGCGATAGGTAAAATCACTGGATAATACTGTGCTCGGCGAAAGCGCAATATTCGTTTTGTCATACGTGTTTACCTGCTCACCGGCTAATTCCCAAGCAGCATCATAGATCGGGATGTATTCTACGAAATTGCGAATCTTATTAGCACTCAACGCCGCCGTAGCGCGCCATTCGAACTGTGGAGAGATTATCCAAGCGCCATCGAACTCCACGCCAGTACGATAACTATCTGGTACATTTTGGCGGATACTTCCTCCCACATCGTTTATTGCTCCAGTGGCGATAAGTTGATCTTTGTATAGCATCGCATAGGCATTCACCCCCAAGTTAAAGTTCGATTGGCGCACGCGGTAGCCGAGCTCTGCATTGTGCATGCGCTCCGGTCTAGGGAATTCGTTGAGCGGATTCTCTGCATAATCCTTCCTAACAGGTTCTTTGCTAGCATACGCATAAGAACCATAGATATTCGAAGATTCGTTGATAAAATAAGTCGTACCTACCTTGGGATTGAAGAAGTTTAGCTGATCATCAAAATTCAGATAAACTCCACGTTGATCTGGACCTTCTGCACGGTAGTTGATGTTGCGGTATTGTAGATCCAGATTAAGCAACCAATTTTCCGTTCTGTAATCCGCTTTACCATAGATGTTGAAATCTGTTTTCTTCGCATCATTAAAATAATATCGATCGCCTAGATTTCCTGTGGAAGCATATCGCGCCCAGGTCACTTCGCCGAAGTGATCGCCAAGATATTCATTATACGCACCACCTAATGTGAAACGTAGTTTGTTGGATGCTTGGTAGTTGGCTGCATAAGTAATGCCATAAAAATGATTGTCCAACCAGCGCTGACGCACCAGATCAGTACGAGAAATGGTATCTGTGCCATGAATGACGTTAGGCAGATTATATCTCGAAAGTCGGTCATTCGGCCTGAATTCTTCAAAATATCCAGCACCACGCGTATAATGTAAGGCACTTTGTAGGCTCCATTTATGATCGGGTGTGTACGTATATTGCAAATGAGCATGTGTTTGCTGATAGTTGTCCGTCTGTCCATCGTATGTATAGAAGTTGTACCGGCGATCTGCATTCAGCAGGCGCTCGCGTTCTGGCCCTTCATACAATTCCATTGCATCGGCATAGGCTGGCAGTTGCTCGCGATTGCCCGTAAGCAGTGGTTCTGGTGTGCCATACCATGATTGATAGGTCGTTTGTTTTCCAGAAAATACCGTTGCTTTCAAAGTGTGTTTTTTTGTGTACAGGCCACCGTCTAGATAGAAAGATTGCATATTGGCGGAGGCGCGCTCTACATATCCGTCGGTAGCAATACGCGATAGCCGGGCGTTGAATGCAAACTTATCCTTAAGTAGACCCGATCCAACTTTAACCGTGTTTTTCCACGAATTGAAGGATCCATACGAATTATTCAATTCCGCATAAGCCTCGGTTTCCAATACATCGGTTTGAATGTTGACGGAAGCGCCAAATGCCCCAGCGCCATTGGTAGAGGTGCCAATACCGCGTTGTACTTGGATGCTTTCTACCGAAGAAGCAAAATCTGGGAGATTGACAAAAAATGAACCCATACTTTCCGCATCATTTAGCGGAATGCCATTCAAAGTAACATTAATACGTTCATTATCTGATCCGCGTATGCGCATGCTTGTGTAGCCAATTCCAGCGCCAGCATCCGAACTCACTACCACGCCTGGCGTCTGATCGAGTAAGAAGGGAATATCTTGTCCTAAATTTGTTTTTCGGAGCTCTTCTTTACTGATATTACGAAAAGTAGTCGCACTATTCTCGCGTGCTCTGGTCGATTGTACGAACACCTCACCTGTCTGGCGCATAGCTCGCTTTAAAATAACAGTTATCCTAGATCGCTCTGTCGGAATGATTTGTGATACTGTTTCATATCCAACATAACTCACTTTTAGGGATGGCGCAGCAACTGGAATTGTAATCACAGTTGTACCATGTGCATTGGTAATCTGTGTTACATTCCCGATAGCTACCGTGGCTCCTACGATCGGTTGATTCTGATCATCAGTTACTTGGATAGTCATTTTTTCTTGTGCGAAACTGAAGCAAGCCATCAGGCAAAGCGTACATAAAGCAAAATAGTGCTTCATCATGTTAAAGTGTTTTTTAGCGTTAAACGTAGTGCTGCAAGGGGTTACAACACCTTCTATTTAACTTCCCTCCCTACGTCGGCATTATCCGAATCAGGTACGTTTCCACATTCGTGAAACTGGGTATAATCTCAGCCTGTATTTGTGTTATAAAAAAACAAGGCACCCCTAATCGATGGCGCAAAGCTAAATCTTTCTGACAGAATTTAAAAGCTTAAATTACAGAAGTCCAAAATTTTTGCAAGATGTTAATTTTTATATTCGCTCGGTTTTCTTTACGTTTGACAGCAAGGGTGAGGTCATGTCTTTGCCTTCATTCATTTTTACATTAAATGACTACTTACTACACTGCAGATTACATCTTGCCTATTACTTCGCCTCCGATTAAAGGTGGGGTTGTCGCTATTGATGAAAATGGACTTATCGTCGGCCTTTACCAGTCCAACGATCCATTGCTTCATGACAAAGAATTAATTCGATGTGCCGGAGTGCTCACGCCAGGATTTGTAAATGGACATTGCCACTTGGAGCTTTCTCACATGAAAGGCAAGGTGCCCAAAGGCATTGGCTTACCAAAATTTTTGAGTACCGTAATGGCCGAAAGATCGACCGCGGAAGAGGAAGTCGAAAAAGCAATGGTAGATGCAGACCGAGCAATGTTCGCGAACGGAATCCAGGTTGTAGGCGACC
Organism: Sphingobacterium populi; assembly: GCF_001586775.1. Lineage (GTDB taxonomy): Bacteria > Bacteroidota > Bacteroidia > Sphingobacteriales > Sphingobacteriaceae > Sphingobacterium > Sphingobacterium populi. The sequence goes on from NZ_LQXS01000003.1 coordinate 125,565, forward strand.
ACGTTAATACGCCTGTATCTGCTACCGTAAAAGCACAAAGCCCGATTTGCTATCATACTTTTGTTGAGCTAATTGGTTTTGATCCGGCAGTAGCAGATGACCGAGTTGACCAAGCAAGGGATACCGAATACGAATTCGAACCTCAGCGCACCTCTATCACGCCTCATGCAGCCTATTCTTGCTCCAAAAAACTGCTAAGATCACTCTCTGATAAGGTGGACGATAAAAATATATTTAGTATCCATAATCAAGAAAGCGACGAAGAAAATAAATTTTTCAGGTACAAGCAAGGCGCATTTCTTGATTTTTATAAGGAGAACAATATTTCGCACGATCATATGACAGCCAATGGGAAGAATGCCCTGCAAAATAGCTTGCAATTTCTTCCCGAAGACAATCGGGTGTTATTAGTTCATAATACCTATACTGCTCCGAAAGATATGGACTACGTAGCTCGGATTGGCAGGGATGTGTACTATTGTCTATGTCCTCGGGCTAATTTATATATCGAAGGTCGATTGCCAAAGATTCAAAGCTTCGTACTTAGCAAGCAGAAAATTATGCTTGGTACAGATAGCTTGGCTTCTAATGATACCCTGGATATTTTAGAAGAGCTGAAAACCATTCATGCGGAGTTTGCAGATTTGTCTTTCGAGACCACGCTAAGTTGGGCTACAATCAATGGAGCGAAAGCGTTAAGAGTAGAAGATCAATATGGGTCGTTGGAAGTTGGAAAATCTCCAGGGCTTATTTTAATCAAAAATATGGACAGTTTGTCGCTTACTGCGCAAGCAACAGTAGAACGTATTGTCTAATCTTGTTTGTTGATCTGTATCGCAGGCTATAGTACAAAAGAGATTGGGTTAAAATGAGAATGTCAGATTATATTTGCAAGCATGAAACAGTGGAACATCACCGTAATCGGTAAAGTGCAGGGCGTGCACTTTCGGGCATCTACTAAAGCTGTGGCAGATCAATTAGGTATTAAAGGTTTCGTCGTAAATCAAGCTGATGGTTCTGTTTTTTTGGAGGCAGTGGGCGACGATTTTGCTCTTGAAAGCATAAAAGAATGGTGCTGGGAAGGTCCAGATAATTCCGCAGTAGAAAACGTCGAGATAGTCGAAGTCGAGCCAAAAATATATCAGAATTTTGAAGTACTAAAAAAACTGCGCTAGTGTCAGGCATCAAAAGACTTGTATCGGATACGATTATTTATGGGTTTACGACCATTGTATCTCGATTACTAAATTTCATTTTGACACCCATATTTACAGAACGCCTAAAAAGTGTGGCTGTTTATGGCGTGTTTACGCACTTATATGCCTGTATCTCACTTCTCAATGCCCTTTTGGCTTTTGGCATGGAGACCACATTTTTTAGATACCTGCAAAAAGTAGCTCCCGAAGAAAAAGGTAAAGTTTATGATCAAGCCTTTCTGATTACCTTATTCACTTCTATAGTCGTTGGTTTACTAATCTATTTTAATCAAGTACAGATCGCGACTTGGCTTAGCCAAGGCGGCATTGTAGCCGATTATGTCGTTTACGTGCAGATGTTGCTCGGCGTGCTTATTACGGATGCGTTAGCGGTGGTTCCTTTTGCTAAGTTGCGTGCCGAGGGGCGTCCGATACGCTATGCGATGCTTAAGGTGATGAATGTTCTCATTACATTGAGTTGTAATTTGGCTTTTCTTTACTTGTTTCCAACACTGATGGCTCAAAGTGAGTTTTGGAATAGTTTGCTAGGAGGTTGGTTTCGACCCGATTGGATATTGGGCAATATATTTTTGGCAAATCTGATTGCCAGTGCGTCCACCTTATTGTTTTTGTTGCCTCAATTAATGGCATTGCGCATCCGCTTAGATACGGTTTTAACCAAGAGTATGTTGGGATATAGCTTCCCGATCCTGATTGCCAATTTATCCTTTGTCATCAATGAATTTTTGGATAAAATGATCTTTCCCTATCTCCTTCCCGGAGCGCAAGGCGCACAAGATTTGGGTATTTATGGCGCGGTATCGAAGCTTGCTATCTTTATCTCTTTATTCGTCACTGCATTTCGATTGGGGGCCGAACCTTTCTTTTTTTCGTATGCAAAAAATGAAAATGCCAAGAAAACCTATGCGGATATCATGCATTATTTTGTGCTGTTTTTGGTGATTGGGATGCTAGGTATATGTGCGAACCTCGATTGGTTGAAGAACTTTTTAAGATCCGATGATCCGGTAGAGCAGGCGCGATTTTGGTCTGGGCTATTCGTCATCCCGGTACTCTTGTTCAACTACGTGCTGCTTGGGATTTATATGAATCTTTCCGTCTGGTACAAGCTCACCGATCAGACTCGCTACGGCTTATATATTTCCGTGATCGGCGCTATCATTACGGTGGTGCTCAACATCATCTTAATCCCACGTTATTCGTATGTTGGAGCGGCCTTGTGTACGACGTTTACCTACATCTGCATGGTTTTGTTATCCTATTTTTGGGGTCAGAAAAATTATCCCATTCCTTACACGGTTGGTAAGATTTCTTTATATTTACTAAGTGCTATTCTATTGTCCGCTATTATGCAAGGGCCGTTAAATAGTAATTTCTGGTGGTGTAATTTTCTACTTGTAGTGTATGTCGCTGCGATAGGGGTTAGTGAAAAGGCGATGATTATGCGCCTTTGGAAGGGAGCTGCTAAAGCGTCCAATCAGCCATCGAAGTAATCGCTGAATTTTAAACCTAATCGTATGCCAATCGAGCCGCAATCCATACGTGTGGACGCGCCTAAGCGTAAGCCAAAATTTTACGAGTTACTGTACGTACAAGTATTGTTTGCTATCCTTGCGGGCGTGTTACTGGGACATTTCTATCCAAGCATTGGTGAATCTTTGAAACCTCTGGGAGATGGTTTTATACAGCTTATCAAAATGATTATTGCTCCAGTGATCTTCATTACCGTGACGCTAGGGATTGCTTCTATGAGTGATATGAGGAAGGTAGGACGTGTCGCAGGCAAATCATTTATCTATTTTCTTTTCTTCTCCACTCTCGCCCTAGTGATTGGTTTGGTCGTAAGTAATGTGGTGCAACCTGGTTACGGGCTTCATATCGATCCTAAAGGCTTGAATATAGATGAAGTTTCAGAATATGTGGCAGGCGCTAAAGACTCTACTTTGGTTAAGTTTGTGCTAAATATTATCCCACAAACCCTAGTCAGTCCACTCACTGGTACTAATATTTTGCAAGTACTTTTTACAGCGATTATTTTCGGGATCGGCATTGCGTCGACTATAGATCGCAGCAAGCCAGTATACGATTTTCTTCAAGCACTGTCTGCTCCTATTTTTAAGGTGGTAAGCATGTTGATGAAACTCGCGCCTGTGGGCGCATTTGGGGCGATGGCTTTTACCGTCGGCAAGTACGGGCTGAGTTCGATGTCCAATCTCATTTATCTTGTACTTACCTTCTATTTTACTTCTTTCTTCTTTATTTCTGTCGTGTTAGGTGCGGTAGCGCGATACAATGGCTTCAATATTTTTAAACTGCTGCGGTATCTGAAAGATGAATTGTTATTGGTGTTAGCTACGAGTTCCTCCGAATCAGCTTTGCCGAGTCTGATGCAGAAAATGGAAAAGGCTGGATGTGCCAAACCCGTGGTCGGACTTGTTGTGCCGACAGGTTATTCTTTCAATCTGGATGGCACCAATATCTACATGACCTTAGCCGCGTTATTTATTGCGCAAGCATGCGACATCGAGCTAGGGTTAGATCAGCAAATTATTTTGCTCTTGGTTGCCATGCTAAGTTCAAAAGGTGCTGCCGGCGTATCGGGAGCAGGATTTATAACTTTAGCTGCTACACTAGCCGTGGTTCCAGAAGTTCCGGTAGCGGGTATGACATTGATTTTGGGAGTGGACAAATTCATGTCTGAATGCCGCGCGCTTACTAACTTAGTCGGCAATGCAGTAGCTACCGTAGTTGTTGCACGATGGGAGAAACAGTTGGACCAGCGCCAGTTGCAAGATGCATTAGACGGAAAGTTAACGCCGACACTGGAGTAGGGCAATTTCTTTATCGCAATTTTCCTAATACGTTAATAAACGTTAACATTTAGCATAGAAAGTCGCTTAAGTCGTCTAAAAGCTTGTTTAGCTTGCCTCAGTAAGCGTTCTCCGTGCTAAAAGGCATCATTTTTGTTTTCTCTGTCAGCATTGTGACAGAATCAATCCTAGTTATATGTACATAATCTTCCTCATCATTGGGGTTATCATTACGTTTGTTTTAAGCGTCCTCAGTGGAGGCGGAGCGAGTTTGTTGGTCATGCCGATCATTACGGCATTTATTGGTGTACGTGGCGTTGCGCCAATCATGACGATTGGAATAGCTTGTAGTAGCGTGTCAAAAACCTTTTTCTTCTGGAAAGATATCGATTGGCATTTGTTCAAATGGCTTTTTCCTTCAACTGTTATAGGTTCAGTCATAGGAGCTCGTTTATTGGCCGAAGTGCCGACAGATCTGTTACAAGTTATTATCGGATTATTTCTTGTCTCTACCGTTGTGCAGTTCAAAGCACCTCAGCAAGTAGAGGTAGAACAAAAAACAACGATCAAAGCTTGGCATTTTGCACCGATGGGACTGATCGTTTCTTTCCTTTCTGGATTAATCGGCGGTGTCGGTCCATTAATGAATTCCGCGTACCTTAAGTACGGCATGTCCAAAGAAGCATTGCTAGGAACGCGCTCTGCCAACGCCATATTATTACACATTACTAAAATCATCAGTTACGCTGCCTTGGGCCTTATTGATGGAGAAATTGTGAAATATGGTTTGATTGTTGGAGCAGCCTCCATGATTGGCGTCTACTTTGGCCGGAAGCTGTTAGGTCGTATTTCAGAATACATGTTTCGCATGATCGTTGTATCTAGTATGGTGCTGAGCGGAATCTATATGCTGATTAAAAACAAAGAATACATATTATCTTATTTAGCGGAGGTATCGCTATAAAAATAAAAAAGATGCTTACGCAACACTATAAGTCATAAGCATGATTACCTTGAAAAATTAAATAGTTGGTAGTACTATGTCCCACTATCTCTTAATGAGGAAGGTCGGAATAGTACGTAAGATCTTAAAAGACAAATTTTAAATATGAAACTGTCCATTTCAAAAGGTGTTCATTTGGTAGAGCCGGGAGATTTCGAACCGGCGGATCACTGGTATCCACGCGCCTTGAACTCCAACCTACACCCATTGGTGTCGTATTTTTTAAATTTAAATAATCATCAGTTGGTAGAGCGCTACGTGCGGCTAAATCCCCATGTGCAGAGCAAAGCATTAGAAAAGGTCATCAACTACACACCGAAATATTTCAAATGGGCTGGTACCGATTTGATGCACGTTGTGAATAGCAAAGGCCAGAAAAAGCTCGTAGTTATTGAAACTAACTCCTGCCCGTCAGGTCAGAAATCTATGCCACTACCAGAGTTTGATCCAGAGAGCGGCGGCTATTATAAACTGATGAATGACACATTTAAGCCCATCGTAGATGCACATGAAGAGACTGGTGCACTTGCTCTGATTTACGATAAAAACCCCATGGAAAATGTAGGTTATGCGTCTGCCATTGCCGACGTATTCGGTGAGCCCGTTTATTTGGCAGAATACAAGGCGAGTGATGCCGAATCCGTAAAGTTTCAAGATGGCAAACTACATATACAAGACGAAAAAGGTGAGTGGGTGCCAATTAGAGCGGCATTTCGCTACGTTACACAGCATCCGTGGGATCGTATTCCTGAAAAATCCAAAACATTACTCTTGAATCCCATCGAAGCATGCTTGGCGGGTGGCCGAAACAAAAGTGCTGCTTATAAGGCGTATGCAGATTTCAATCAAGAATTTAAGCAAGATGGTTTAGAGATCTACGTGCCCAAAACTTTCTTAGATGTTTCGCTCAGCGAGCTGGCTTCCTACTACGATCAATTAGAAGGCAGCATGGTCATCAAAGTGCCAGATAGCAATGCTGGGCAAGGCGTATACACCGTCACTTCGCAATCAGAATTTGATAAAGCATATCAAGCTCTGTCTGCCAATCCAGATGATAAGTACCTCATTCAGGAATTAATTTTCAGTAATGCAAACGAAAAGTTTGAAAATGCCTTTTATCATATAGGAACGTTACCCGATACCAAGAACAGGAGCTTTGCTTTTGATGCAAGGATGATGGTGCATGCTACCGATAAAGGAATGAGACCGTTGGCCATCTATTCTCGGAAATCCAAGTATCCACTCAATCAGCCTTTGCCAGAAGGATTGGACTCATGGGAAGTTTATGGAACCAATCTGTCCGTCAAAAACACCGACGGATGGTCCTATGATGACGTGCGCCTGATCTTGTTCGATATCAAAAATTTCGGTATATTAGGATTAGGTCTAGATGAGTTGATCGAAGGTTTCGTGCAAAGCTGTATGGCCGTTTACACGATCGATCAACAGGCTAAAAAGATGTTTGATTAAAGAAGGAAAAGATATGAATAATGTATTGGTGATAGAAGATGATTTGATGTTTTGTAAGCTGGTGAGTAATTACTTGAACAAAAACGGGCATCAAGCATCACAGGCTACGGATGGAGCTTCTGCTAAGGAGCAACTACAACGAGCCGAATTTGATGTGGCATTGGTGGATTATCGCCTGCCAGATACAAATGGTGTAGATTTAGTGCGATGGATTAAGGAAAATGCAAAGGTCACAAAAGTAATCGTGATGAGCCGGATGCTTGATGATCAACTGCGTCAGGAAGCACAGTCGCTCGGAGTGACCACATTCCTTAATAAACCATTTAACCCATCAGAACTTCTGGAACTTCTGAAATAAAAAGTCTGCTATTTACGTTTACGGTGTGCTTTTAAGCGACTGCATCAAACGTAAATAGCACAACCCCATTGTCCGTGAATTCATTAAAAAGCAAGATATTCTTCATATTGATGCTGTCGGCACTTTGTATCGGCGGGATCGGATTTTATTCGATCAATAACTTGTTTGAACTCACCAATCGTGTAGCGCAATTGTCGAATCCGAACAAGAAGTGGGAGCTTTTTCGGAAAATCACGGCCGATTTGCATCGACTGAATGATATCTTTTATACACAAAGTTTACATCCGGCAGAAGATTTTGATAGGCAACACGTGATCCTGATTGACTCTATTGACGACAATATTCGCAGACTGCGATCGCTTTATTCGAACGAATTAGATTCGGCTGGTATTCGAGATCTGGATTCCATTCCAGGCGTCTTAGAGCAGATAAAAAATGAGTTTCGAGTGCTTAAATCTATGCGTAGCGAAAAGCAACTCGAAGTACTGGACAACTTGGAAGAGGATTTATTGGCTAAGTTAGATACATTTAGCTCCAGCGACTCGCTCAATATTATAGATCGCATCTCGTTGGAGATTCGCAGTCGCAACATTCCGGACAGCATGTTTTTCCAGAAAGAGGAGAATGGCGATAAAAAACGAGGTTTTTTTCAACGCCTTTTCTCAAAAGCCAAACCCCCAAGGCCAGAACCTAAAGTATTACAGCAAACCTACAAGACCATAACAGACACGGTCGTGCATACCGTCACCGATACAGTGGTAGTCGAACGAGTGGATCTGCCACCTGCCGAAGATCGCGTAACAGAGGTGATAAAAGATGCTTTTGCAAACTATTATACGGATGAGCTGGAGCTCATGGAGCGAATCAATCAAAATGAGATTAAGCTCTACCAAAAAAGTGCACGTATCACGATGGATCTGGAGCAGATTCTTAATGATTTACGATTTCAAGAAAATAACCAAACGATGGAGCAAGCGCGTCGCACAGCGGCGTTCTCCAAAAACTTCCAGCATACGATCATCGTAGTAATCGTCTCTTTTGCAGTGTTGAGTTTCTTGTTGGTTTTCTTAGTTGGGCGAGATATCAACAAAAACAAAGAATACCAGCAGCAGATTCTCAAAAATGAAGAAAAGGCCAAAAGAGAAGTTATCGCGAAGCAACAATTTCTAACGACAATGAGCCATGAGCTCCGTACGCCACTCACTTCGATCATTGGTTACGCCGAATTGTTGGACTCATCAGATATCAAAGCGAAGTCGATCAAATCGTCATCTTTACACCTGCTGAATGTGGCTAACGAAATATTGGATAGCGCTAAGATAGAGTCGGGCATTATTGAGATATCCGATCAAGTATTTGACTTAGCCGAACTATTGCAACAGATCAAAGACAATACCGTAAATATGATTGCCGATGCGCAATTGGATGCGCAGTATACCATTCCTGAAGAGCCGTTCTACGTTTCGTCGGATGCATACCGGATTCAGCAAATTATATATAATCTGATTCATAATGCGATCAAGTTTAGTTACAAAGGTTTTGTAAAACTAACAGCAGGAGTAGTCGAGACCGATGGAATCTATGAAGTCAGTATCGATGTAGCCGATTCAGGAATCGGTATCCAAGAGTCCAATATCAATAAGATCTTTGAAGAATACCAGCAAATTGGTACATACAAAAATAAGTCAAAAGGTATTGGATTGGGGTTGGGCTTAGTGAAGAAGGTGGTACAACAATTACATGGAACTATTTCAGTAACTAGCAAAGTGGGCGAAGGGTCTACTTTCCATTTATTTTTACCCTTAAAAAAAGCAGAAGCACCTATTTCCAAAGATGAGATTGCAGGATTATCGAAAGCCCTGCTGAAAGGTAAAGCGATCTTTTGTGTAGACGACGATCCCCTCATTACTAGGCTCTACGAGATGATATTGAGCGAATATGGCGCGAAAGTAACCTCCATCAACGATCCGTTAAAAGCATATCAACATCTCAAAACCGAAGGAGCGAAATACGACCTTGTGATTACCGATGTGAAAATGCCGGAAATGACAGGTCATGAATTGCTCGCAGCTTTGACAGCCGCAGGAATGCGGCCGAAGAAAGTAATTGCATCTACTGCCAACGTGTTGCTCAACGACGAGGAAAAGAATGAACTAGAGGCGTATGATGCTTACATATCCAAGCCAATCTTAAAGATTAAACTTCTGAAGTCAATTACCGAAATATTAGACGTAGATTGGGATACCTCAGGAACACACGAGCCGAACGCTATATCCAGAGGTTCCGCACAGCCTATGTTTCATATAGAAGATTTGGAAGCATTTACCATGGGAGATGATGCCATGCTTGAAGAAGTGCTGGAAGAGTTGCAAACAGGCAATAGCACGATGTTGCAAGATGGCATGCGTTATCTCCGCGAGCGTAATGCCGTTGCTTTGGGTGAATTGGTGCACAAGCTCAGTTCGCGCTTTGCACAGATTAAAGTCAAGGAGATTCGACCGGTCAAACCACTGGAAAAAGCATTGCTTAATCAGGAAGATAAGATGACGGAGGCCGAAGAATTACTCACCTATTGGAGCGAGGTCAATCACCGTTTGGGGCAATATATAGCCGATCGTTTTAAGCCAATTGGCTAACAAAGAAAGATGTCAGGTGCTGTTTTACGAGAAGATAAGTTCTGCATCAAATTGATGCTCGATTTCTTCTAATACTTCCAAAATCTCAGCTAGTGTAGGAAGGCTCACCAAACGCATTCTATATTCCTTGAAGTTCGGGATACCTTTGAAGTAATTGGCATAATGTCTGCGCATTTCAAAAATACCCGTTTTATCGCCTTTCCACTCGATAGATTTTGTCAAGTGCGTTTTACACACATCCACCCGCTCTTTGATCGTGGGGCCAGCCAAATGTTCGCCGGTCTCAAAAAAATGTTTGATTTCTCTAAAAATCCATGGGTAGCCAATCGCTGCACGACCAATCATAATACCATCCACTTCATATTCTTGGCGCCAGGCAGCTGCTTTTTCTACTGAATCCACATCTCCGTTACCAAAAATTGGGATTTTCACGCGAGGGTTTTTCTTCACATCACGGATCATCGTCCAGTCAGCCTGGCCTTTGTACATCTGTGCACGTGTACGGCCATGTATAGAAAGTGCTTTGATGCCTACATCTTGCAAGCGTTCGGCTACTTCGTAAACATTCTTAGTATTGTCGTCCCAGCCCAATCGCGTTTTGACGGTTACGGGTAAATTTGTGCCTTCCACCACAGCTTTGGTCATCGCTACCATCTTGTCAATGTCTTGTAGCAGACTAGCGCCTGCACCACGGCAAGCAACATTCTTGACCGGGCATCCATAGTTGATATCGATAAGATCCGGACCAGCTTGGGAGCTGATCTCAGATGCCATACGCATATGGTCGATCTCGGAGCCAAAAATTTGGATTCCAATTGGACGCTCGTACTCAAATATGTCTAATTTTTGACGCGACTTGGCCGCATCACGAATTAGCCCTTCAGATGAGATGAACTCTGTATACATCATATCTACGCCATTTTGCTTACAAACGAAGCGAAATGGCGGATCACTTACATCTTCCATAGGTGCAAGTAATAGCGGGAACGCGCCCAAATCAATATGATCTCCGATTTTTACCGACATAGCGGCACAAAGATACGAAATATTTTATTGCAGCTTAGTAAGTGCCAACTACGTAGCCGAGCATGTAGTCGTTGAAGCGCTCGTAATACACATCATATATATTGGAAATTCCATCCACATCCAAGCGAACCTGCATCACACCTTGCGGCGTGTATTCAAACGGTAAAATCGTCATATTATGATAGAACGATGTACCTTTGTTACCTTGTAGTTTATACACGGCTTCCTTGGCACACCAGCAGGCGTATAATTGCTCTACGCGGTTCGAGATCGCAGGAATAAAAGCTAGTTCCTCAGGACGGAGAAATTTTTCTTTTATACGTTCAATTTTGTCTTTCACCAGCTCCAGATCAATGCCGCAGGCGCCCTTCTTACTTAGCATAGCACCAGCATAGTCGAACGAGTGGGTTAACGAGATTTGTAGTGGATAATCTGGCAGATATGGTTTGCCATTGCTATCGGGTACACATTGAATGTACTGCTCTGTATGTAATAATTGGCGTAATAATACGCGTGTAGCCAACCAGTGCAACGTTCGCTTGCCTTTATTTAAGTTTTTTAAGGTATGCAACTCAGCGTCACTAAGTTGTAGAAAAGCTAAGAGCTCGTCTGCTGTCTCCTCTATTTTCCAGATTGCAAATTTAGAGTCCGTATCGAGCTCCCGTAGATAGACTAATCCCATAATCAAAAATAAGCAACAAAAGTGAAATTTGCTGAATATCATTCAATGATGTATTTTTGATGCCCGGTGATTTTCCTATTACTGGGTTTAACAAGAAGAAAATATATGATCTTATCTGATAAGCGAATACTAGCAGAGATTGAAGAGGGGACGATAGTCATTGAGCCTTTTGATCGTACATGTCTAGGTACCAATTCCTACGATGTGCATTTGGGCAAATATCTGGCTACCTATCGAGACCGAGTGCTGGATGCGAAGAAACACAATGAGATAGATCATTTTGAGATTTCTGAAGCGGGCTTTGTTTTGCAACCGAATACCCTATATTTAGGCGTAACGCTTGAGTATACAGAAACGCATAAGCATGTTCCCTTTTTAGAAGGAAAATCCAGCACCGGAAGGTTGGGAATTGACATTCACGCCACGGCTGGCAAGGGCGATGTGGGTTTTTGTAATACTTGGACATTGGAAATTTCCGTCGCGCAACCAGTTCGGGTATATGCGGGAATGCCGATCGGGCAGTTAATTTATTTTGATGTGGAAGGCGATATCGAAACGTTGTACAACACCAAAGGAAATGCCAAATACAACACCAAGACGGTTCGTCCAGTCGAAAGCATGATGTGGAAGAATTCTTTTTAGCCTCTTACTAAGCACCATCAGGGTCATATATTAACTTGCCATGGCAATCCCATCACTTGCAAAAAGGTTTCGTAAAGACAATCCTCGTTGGGTAATATTACTCATCGACGTAGTAATTGTGCTGCTTTGCTATGCTTTCTCTAGTTATGTAGTCAATAGCTCCAAAGGCACTTTTGATTTCGATATCATGCTGCAAAAAGCCTGTACTGTCACAGTTGCTTATGCGCTTTCCTTCGTTTTTTACCGGACATATCGCGGTATTGTCCGTGAAGCTGGGATACAAGATGCGGGTCGAATTATGATCGCTACTTTTAGCGCGTTAGCCTTATTGATGCTATTATCTCTTGTAGCACGCAATACTTTAAGCAGCGAGCATGTAGTAGCCCAATTTCTACAATTATCGTATGCAGTTATATTTATGCATGTGTTTTTGACCACCGTTGCCCTTGTTTCAGCACGAGTGTTTTATCGTACCATTTACGAGTCACTTTTTCTACAAGGGCGTAAGCTGACGCGTGTGTTGATCGTCGGTGCGGGAAACATGGGGGGCATCACACTAAATATTTTAAGAGGCGATATTAAGCAGAAATACAAAGTTGTCGCCTTTGCCGACGATAACCCATCCAGAATCGGTAAGATGATTCATGGCTACAAAATTTTGAACGTTCAGCAGCTTACTGAAGATACGCTGCAATTTATGAACGTCGATGAAATAATTATCGCATTGGATGATAATTATCAAGAACGCTTAAACCGCATTACACAGATGGTAGAGGATTATCCTGTGAAAATCAAAATTTTACCATCCACAGCCAAGATCCTACATGGCCAGATCGCAGTTAACCAGCTTCGTCCGCTACAGATTGCTGATCTGCTAGGTAGAGCAGCAATTCAATTGGATAATCCGATTGTGGCCGAGGCGTTATCAGGCCGGATGGTATTAGTTACAGGAGGAGCAGGATCGATAGGTAGTGAATTGGTGCGACAGATCGCCATCAACACCGAAGCCAAACTCGTCGTGCTGGATCAGGCAGAATCCCCGCTTTACGATTTGCAACAAGAATTGAAACACCTGATCGCCTCGGATAGCGCATTTATTGTGGGCAATGTGCGTGATAAGCAGTTCATGGAGAGTGTATTTGAGAAGTACAGACCAGAGGTGATATTCCATGCAGCGGCATATAAGCATGTGCCATTGATGGAAAGTAATCCGTACGAATCCGTGCGCACTAACGTGTACGGCACAAAAGTAGTCGCAGATCTAGCTAGTGCATATGGCGCCGATAAGTTCGTGATGATATCTACCGATAAAGCGGTGAACCCAACCAATGTAATGGGCGCGACCAAGCGGACTGCAGAAATTTACGTATCTGCGTTGAATGGATTAAGTGCGACCAACTACATTGTCACACGATTTGGCAATGTGCTGGGCTCTAACGGGTCGGTGATTCCATTATTCGAAAAACAATTAAAAAGTGGCGGGCCACTTACGGTTACTCATCAAGATATCACTCGCTATTTTATGACCATTCCCGAAGCTTGCCAATTGGTACAAGAAGCGGCAATCATGGGCAAAGGTGGTGAAGTATTTGTGTTTGATATGGGCAAACCCGTGCGTATTACCGATTTGGCTAAGCGCATGATCCGCCTCAAAGGATATCGTTATCCAGAAGATATACAGATCCAATATACCGGGCTACGGCCTGGCGAGAAAATCTATGAGGAGCTGTTGGCTAGCGATGAAAATACACTACAGACGCATCATAAAAAGATTATGATCGCCTTGGTGAATACGCAGGATGCAACATCCAGTATTTCTCAGATCAATGACTTGTGCCAGTTCGTACAGAGCGCCGATCCAGAAAATGATCAAATGCATCTGGTGAGCAAAGTGAAAGATTTGGTACCGGAGTTCACTTCGCAAAATTCTAAGTTTACGGATCTGGATGAGCCCGTATCGCAAAATGCGACTTCGCCAAAACATTAATTTTTTCTTTCTAGTTATCCTTAGTACATTCGGGTATGATCAAGCAGGAGGTAGTAGACAAGGTCCTGGATGCAGCACGCATAGATGAGGTTGTAGGAGATTTTGTGCCCCTCAAAAAACGAGGAACTTCCCTCATCGGGAATTGTCCGTTTCACGATGAAAAAACACCATCTTTCAATGTTTCGGTAGCCAAAGGTATCTACAAATGCTTTGGCTGCGGTGCTGGTGGCGATTCGCTTAAGTTTGTGATGGAGATCGAGAAATTCTCATATCCAGAGGCGATTCGGTATCTGGCCAACAAGTATCACATTCAAGTCGAGGAAGTCGAACGATCGCCCGAGCAGATGGCCAAGCAAGATAAGCGCGAGAGCTTATTCGTGCTAACTAAATGGGCAAGTCAATATTTCGTAGATCAATTGTGGGATACGGAAGAAGGTCGCTCCATCGGTCTGTCTTATTTCAAAGAGCGCGGTTACCGCGAAGATATCATCCGCAAGTTTGCCTTAGGCTATTCGTCCGATAAATGGGAAGCGCTGGTCACTGCCGCCGAAAAAGCCGGATTTCAGCAAGCATATATCAAAGAGATTGGCCTAGCCATTCAACGCGAAGACCAGACTTTGTACGACCGCTTTCGCGGTCGAGTGATCTTTCCGATATTCAACGTCACCGGGCGCGCTATCGGATTTGGTGGGCGAACGCTCAAGACCGAGAAGAGTGTTCCGAAATATGTCAACTCACCTGAAAGTGAGATTTATCATAAATCCGATGTGCTCTATGGTCTTAACCTGGCCAAGAAAGCGATTGCGGATGCCGATATTTGTTACCTCGTAGAAGGTTATGCCGACGTAATTTCCATGCATCAAGCAGGCGTGGAAAATGTGGTGTCTTCCTCTGGTACATCACTCACCAGCGGGCAGATTCGGTTGATCTCCAGATATACTAAAAACGTCACGATTCTATATGATGGTGATGCTGCCGGTATCAAAGCGTCTTTGCGCGGTACCGATATGTTGCTCGAAGAAGGGTTGAATGTCAAGGTCTTGCTCTTCCCAGATGGGCATGATCCAGATTCCTATGTCCAGAAGTTTGGCTCGGCACATTTCAAGGAATACATTACTAAGCATCCCGAGGATTTTGTATTTTTCAAAACCAATATTCTACTCAAAGATTCGGGTAATGATCCCGTCAAAAGAGCTGAAGTTATTCGCGATGTGGTGGAAAGTATTTCGTTGATTCCAGACGAAATCAAGGTTTCATTGTACATCCGTCAATGCAGTACCTTGTTAGATATGGAGGAGCGGATTCTCCTGTCGGAATTAAACAAAATGCGCATCAATAAGTCAGCCGCTAAAGAGAAAAAAGCGGCCGCTAGCGCTGGCGATCAGCCTCCTGCCGAATTCTTTGCCGCAATGATGGGTTCGGACGATGCTGCCACAACCTCACAGCAAGCCGCGACACCGCAAAGCACTAAGTTGTCGTCCGAAGTATTGCAAGAACGAGAATTGATTCGCATCTTATTGAACTATGGCCACGAGCAAGTCACTTGGGATCCCGAAGTGGAGAACATGCCAATTGCGCCATATCTCATCAATAACTTTGACGATATTAGTTTCGAAGACCCAGCCAGCGCGTATATCTTCGATGTCTTCAAAAAAAAGATGGTCGACTTTGAGATACCCGAAGCCAAGCACTTTATTTCTGATCAAGAGCCCGGAGTCTCCGATCTTGCCGTTACGCTTATTGCGAACCGGTATGAGCTGAGCCCGAACTGGAACGATGACAAGCGCAAGATTTATGTCACGACCGAATTGGATCACCTGAAAAGTTTGGTAACTGAAACCGTATACCGCTTGAAAAAACGGAAAGTAGAGCGCGAGCTGCAGAAGATTCGCGAAGAGTTAAAATCACCTCAATCGGCGGTTGATCTGGAAATATTGATGGCCAAATACAAGAAGTACAAAGATATGGAGATGATGCTAGGCGAATACCTAGGCAACACCATCGTCAAATAAAATCACTGCATGACCGAGAAGAAAGATAAGGGCGATTTTGGTGAGCAACGCGCACAAGCTTATCTTCGGAGTTGTGGTTACGAAATACTTACGGTAAATTGGCGACACAAACATGTAGAAGCCGATATTATTATGAAAGATGGCGACATTCTGGTGTTTGTAGAAGTCAAAACTCGTTCTTCGTTGCGGTATGGTTATCCGGAAGAATCCGTGAACTATGCCAAGCAAAAGAACTTAGTTCGGCTTGCGAATGTGTATCTCGCAAAATACGGACACGAAGGAGAAATACGATTTGATATTGTATCCATCATTTCCGAAGACGAAGTCATAATAGAACACATTAAAGATGCCTTTTGGCACTATTAAATAAAAAATACACGTATGAAATACCAAGCTTTTGCGGTAGCGTTATCCGCCTGTTTATTCCTGATAGGTTGTAAAAGTCAAAAAGGAAGATTCGAATTTGTGACACCCGAAGCAGGCACATCTGTATTAAAAGGGGAGAAGCTTCAATTAGCGCTCCGTTTCCCGGATGAAACAGTTGATTCGGTAGTATACTCAGTAGATGGAGATCTATTGGCGAGCAAGACAGATACTACCGCTTTAGAATTCGATAGCAATCAATTCAACTATGGTAATCGTAGCTTGAGTGCCAAAATATATTACGGAGGCAAAGAAGATATCGCCTATACCAACATTCTTATTGTACCACCAACGCCTACGGCATATCAATTTGAAGTAATTAATACCTATCCGCACGACCCCACAGCCTTTACTCAAGGCTTGCAGTACGAAAATGGAATTCTGTATGAATCCACTGGTATGAAGGGGCGCTCTTCTCTGCGCAAAGTCGATTTAAAGACGGGCAATGTAATCCAAAAAACCGATTTAGACGGTGAACTATTTGGTGAAGGAATGACTATTGTAGGAGATAAAATTATCTTCTTGACCTACACTAGCGGAGTCGGATTTGTCTACGACAAATCAAGCTTAAAGCGACTGCAGACATTTGATTATACCAATCCAAATCAAGAAGGATGGGGCATTACCTACGATGGCACTCGATTGATCAAAACCGATGGATCTTCCTTCTTGTATTTTGTAGATCCTGCTACGTTCCGTGAGCTTGGCTCTATCGAAGTATTTGACGATCGCGGACCGGTACCGAATCTCAATGAACTAGAATATGTCGATGGAAAGATCTACGCGAACCTGTATTATGGTGACCGCGACGAAGTAGTTATTATCAATCCTGAAACTGGCGTAGTAGAAGGAAAAATTAATTTTGTAGGACTGTATAACGGCGAGCGTCAGCCTTTAAACAATGAGATGAATGGTATTGCCTACAATGCCAACACCAAAACGTTCTACGTTACCGGTAAAGACTGGACAAAACTATTCGAAGTACGTTTGTCGCCCAGATAATTTATAATGGCGGTGCGCCATCTTTAGCGGAGAATTTTATAGAAGTATTCAGCGAAGTGCTCGGCGTTGCTTCTTGCTCTTCCACACGGTCGGGGTACAAAATACCAAATAAGTGGTCAATCTCATGTTGAAAGATCACCGCGGTAAATCCTTCTACATTTTCTTCGACAACATCCCCACTCGGTAAGTCGTATTGCAAGCGAATGGCGTAGCTGCGTTCCACTTCTTCGCGACGATCTGGAATAGAAAGACAGCCTTCTGCACCAGTACGCAATAAAGTAGAGCGCCAGATGATTTTGGGATTGATATAACTTTCGAACGGTCCTCCTACTTTGTCGAATCGCTGTACCAAGATCAGATTTTTGTTAATACCTACTTGCGGAGCTGCAATCCCGACGCCCGCATGCGCTTCATCTTGCACCGTCGCCAGCATGCGCGCAATTAGAGTTTGCAACAGCGGATCTGCCGGATCAATATCTTTCGATGTCGCGGACAATACAGCCAACTCCATTTCATCTGTCACTAAAAAAACGTGCATCGTTCCCTTTCCATCAGTAATGAGCTTGCGTTCATGTGCCGCAAAAGTGGATTCGATTTTTTGCTTTGTGGAAGTTTTTTGTGCCATAAGCGTGCTGGTCTGGATCATGCACAGTAGGATAATAAAAGCCTGTTGCATAGCGTGCGGATTAGTTTACCAAATGTATCGATTTTTTTGGAGTCTGGCATCCTACGTTTTAAATCGTATTTTTGTAAAAAAAAGATATGCGTATAATGGCTTTCGATTACGGAACCAAACGAGTAGGTATAGCCGTGACGGATCCGTTGCAGATCATCGCCAATCCGTTAACGACGTTGCATCCGGACAAGTTGTGGCCTTTTCTCCATGAATATATGCAAAGCGAAGTCGTCGCGACTTTTGTCGTAGGCAAGCCTAGGCAGATGGACGGCACTGACTCACAATCGGCCGAGCATGTGGTTGGATTCACGCGACGCTTGCAGCGCGAATTTCCCGGTATACCCGTTGTCGAGATTGACGAAAGATTTACTTCCAAAATGGCGACAGCAGCCATTTCGCAGAGCGGTATGAACCGCAAAAAAAGACAAAACAAGGAAACGGTGGACACGTTGTCGGCCACGATTATTTTACAAGACTACTTGAATAGCAAATCCATATAGTAATGGCATTAAAGGATATTACTTTCTTCGTCGAAGATATCGATTTTACATTAAAACAGAAGCAAAAGGTGCGGCAATGGGTCGCTGATACGATCAAAGCCGAAGGCTTTGCGCGCGTCGGAGAGTTGAATTTCATTTTCTGCTCGGATGAGTACCTGTTGGAAATTAATAAACAGTACCTCAATCACGATACGTTTACCGATATCGTTACGTTCGATAGCTCCGAAGACGAGCATGTGGTCGCTGGAGATATATTTATTTCCGTAGATCGGATCCAAGATAATGCGCAAAAATTTGGCGTTCCGCAGCATGATGAATTGCACCGCGTCATTATTCACGGTGTGCTACACCTTTGTGGATATTTGGACAAAAAGCCAGCGGATAAAAAGCTAATGACGGCCAAAGAAGATCACTATTTGGGCACAAGAGCATTTTCTTGATGTGAGATATGCTGTCTTCGACGATACGGGTGGTATGTCACAATACCAAAAAACAACAGGCCCGAATGCATGCATTCGGGCCTGTTGTTTTTGTTATCAAGATGAGTGACTAGAAGCGCTCGAATTGAGAGAAGAAGAAATCTCCTTCGATGGCAGCATTCTCGTCAGAGTCCGATCCATGTACAGCATTTGCTTCGATAGATTTTGCATATTTGTTACGGATGGTACCTTCATCTGCTTTAGCAGGATCCGTAGCGCCGATTAATGTGCGGAAATCTTCAACTGCATTTTCTTTTTCCAAGATAGCCGCTACAATTGGTCCCGAAGTCATGAACTGTACAAGCTCTCCGTAAAACGGACGTTCTTTGTGTACTGCATAAAAGTTACCTGCGGTTACATCCGTAAGATGCACATATTTCATTGCTACGATTTTAAAACCGCCAGCGGTGATATCGTTCAAGATTGCTCCGATATGTCCGTTTGCTACTGCATCCGGCTTAATCATCGTAAAAGTTCTATTTGTTGCCATAATGGGTGAAATTTTATGCAAAGGTAAGAATTTGTCTTTGAAAAAGATGTCAGCACGGCACAAATTTGATGTGACCTACTGCAACGTAGCAGCTACTAAATGTGGTAGCATATCTTTCTGAAAGGAGATAAAGTTCTTACGCACGTCTGCATCAGATACGGCGGTAAAGGCAAAGGAGAAAACGATGTTTTTGCTGCACTTGATCAAGAATGTCAGCTTTTCCTCGGGTACAACTGCACCAATAGTTTCATTCTGAATGAAGGAACTGAGCAAAAGAAACTCTAAATCGTCTGATAGAATCTTAAGGTACTCTTGGGCGTTAGCAGATTCGCGTATAAATTCCCAGCCAATAAATTCATTACATACAGTATAGGTTACGCGACTTACGCGGAGGATGGTTTTAGCTAAAAAAGTATGCAAATCCTGCTCTCCTACATTTTTACTTAGGATGTCTTGTACATTTTCCTGTATATAATCCATAAGGATTGCATGCAGGATAAGCTCTTTGCTGCTGAAATGCTTGTAGAAGGTAGCTTTCGCCACATTAGCATGCTTTGCAAGCTCATTGACGCTGGTTTTGTTGTAGCCATAACGCCGGAATAGCTCGCGGGCAGATTTCTTAATATTGTTTACAATGATATCCGTATCCATCAGATTGCGCTTAACTTTGGCGGATGGTTATAACGTTTGTCACGCTACTTTGTTACAAGATTTCTGTTTCGAACTGAGCTAAGAAGCGTGTGTCATTTTCTGAGAAAAGACGTAGGTCACGGATTTCATATTTCAGATTCGTGATCCGCTCTATGCCCATGCCAAAGGCAAATCCACTATATTTTTTGGAGTCGATTCCGCAGTTTTCCAACACATTAGGATCTACCATTCCGCAGCCTAGTATTTCTACCCAACCCGAGTTTTTACAAAGTTGGCAACCTTTTCCTTTACAAATCGTGCACGAGATATCCATCTCTGCCGACGGCTCCGTAAAAGGGAAGTAAGAAGGCCGGAAACGCACTTTTGTACCTTCACCATAAAGTTCCTGTACAAAATGGAAGAGCGTCTGCTTTAAGTCGGCAAATGATACGTTCTCATCTACATATAAGCCTTCCACTTGATGAAAGAAACAATGTGCACGAGCCGAAATAGCTTCATTGCGAAATACTCGTCCGGGCATGATCGCGCGGAAAGGCGGTTGGCCGGCTTGCATCAATCGTACCTGTACCGAGGAGGTGTGTGTACGCAATGCGATATCATTTCCATCCTGTTTTTTGATGAAAAATGTATCCTGCATATCTCTCGCCGGATGCTCTGGCGGGAAGTTGAGGGCAGAAAAATTGTGCCAGTCATCTTCAATCTCCGGACCTTCTGCCACGATGAATCCAAGCTTCTTGAATATTTCGACGATCTCTTTTCGTACCAAAGAAAGCGGATGTCTTGAACCAAGTTGAAATCCTTCTCCCGGAAGCGTAAGGTCACCGTCAAAGGAGCTATCTTGGTTGTTGCCTGCATCGCCGACCGTATCAAGTGCATTCTTCAGCGTAGTTTCGGCCAATATTTTGAATTCGTTCAGTACTTTTCCCAGCGTTCGTTTCTCTTCCGTAGAAACCGACTTGAACTCTTCAAACAAAGATTTGACAATGCCTTTGGAAACCAAAAATTTGAGACGAAAAGCCTCTATCTCTGTGGCGTTTGTCAAGGAGCTTTCCTTAATCTCTTGCGTATACTGCGCTATCTTATCTTGCAACATGCGCCAAAGATACTGGAAAATATTAAAAATTCCTTGCATCCGTCATTACATGGGCATCTGCTTTTTTCGTTTTTCGGATTAGAAAGGAAGTCCGTCGTTGTCATCGTCGTTCTCCCGGAAATCGACTTTCGGCTCTTCTGTCTGATCTTCGCTTCGTTCGCTAGTGCGATCGCCTGCTTGTTGCTCAAAATCTGACCGCCGACCAAGCAAATTGAAGCTTTCAGCAACAATCTCCGTCGTAAACCGACGTATTCCCTCTTTGTCTTCGTAGGTGCGAGTGCGTAGTTTTCCTTCGATATATACTAACTTGCCTTTTTTTAGATATTTAACAGCCAAGTCGGCCAAGGCTCGCCAAAGTACAATGTTGTGCCACTCTGTTTGCTCTATTTTTTTGCCGTCTTTATTATAAAACTCGGAAGTGGCAAGTGGGAAACTTGCAACAGAGACATTGCCATCTAAATAGCGAATTTCAGGGTCTTTGCCCAAATGTCCTACTAATATCACTTTGTTTACGCTAGCCATATGGAATAATTTAGGTGTTATTGTGGGAAATTGTCCGTCCTTAAGAAGGAAAAGATCAGTTTATGTTTAGCTAATGTATCTAATTTTTCCAACAAAATGTATTGCCAATCCGTTTTTTTATTTTTTATATCAATGTCTTCCGGGAGCAAGTAGAATTGAGCATAAATATGCTGATGGCTTAGGATTTGCTTAATAGAATCACCAAGTGGTATAGGTATGTTTTGTGCGAAATGCGTTTTGAAAGCAGCGTTTTCTTGTAGCTCTGTTACTGAGATAGGAGCCGCCGTTTCGATCATCGGGAACTCGTGTAAATTTGCCCAGATATCTCCGTCCGGCCGTTTGGCAATCATCACTTCTGCGCTCCGGCGAATAATGAAGTAATGGAAATAACGCTTTCGTATTTTCGTTTTTTTTATCTTCTTCGGCAGCAATGCAATTCTTCCTGTAGCAAAAGCGTCACATTCATGAACAAAAATACAATTCGCGCATAAAGGTTGCTTCGGCTTACAAACTGTTGCGCCAAAATCCATAATCGCCTGATTGTATAACCCAGGTTCTTTCTCACTAATCAGCGAATCGGCTAATTCCTGAAATTGTTTCTTGCCGGCGCCGCTATTAATATCAGTATCGATGCCAAATACACGCGACAATACCCGATATACATTCCCATCTACGACGGCGCGCACTTCATTGCTAGAAAATGATGCGATGGCACTTGCTGTGTACGAACCAATACCAGGTAGTTGAATAAGCTCGTGATAGGAAGTCGGAAATCTACCACTATAATCATGCATGACTGCTTTTGCCGCTTTGTGCATATTGCGCGCCCTTGAATAATAACCCAAACCCTGCCATAGTCGTAGGATAAAATCTTCGGGAGCGTCTGCAAAATCGCTCACCGTTGGCAACTGTGTTACAAAAGTCTGAAAATAAGGCAGGCCTTGTTCAACACGTGTTTGCTGAAGGATGATTTCCGATAGCCAGATGATATAAGGATCTGATGTTTGTCGCCAGGGTAATTCGCGTGCATTTTGCGCGTACCATTGGATGAGTTTCGAAGAAAATGACATGGAGCCAAAGTTTGAAAATATCATGCCGAATTACAAAATGTAGTGTTAAAATTTGTGAAATATCAGGCGTAAATTTTAATAATCATTAAGTTTGCGACTTGTGTAAAAAATAGAAAGAGCAAAAAATTATGCTGAAGAAGAAGACTTCTGTATTGATTGTTAGTGCCGACGGTAATCCTAACAAAAAGATTCAGATTCCTACATTCTTACTGTCTTATTGGAAACATATTGCGTTTTCATTTACTACAGTTGTGCTGTTGGGTGTGGTGGGGATCGTATATTTTGTAAATCACAGAAATGAGAAACGCTATGCGGAGGTGTATTTAGAAAAGATCGATAAACTACGTAAACGAAACCAACAGCTTACGCTAGATGATGCTAGTAAACAGGTGAATATCGACGACGTAAGACGCTCCATTAATAACTTCGACAGCACCTTGAATCGCATCAATGCGAAGATGAAAAAAAGAGGATTGAAAGCTCTTGCTATCAATAACGCAGGTGGACCAATCGTGGAAGACGATGGCAATCTAGAAGAACTCGCCAAGTATTATGTGAATATGCTCGAAGACGTTGAAAATCGTTTGGATGGCGCGCCTTTCGGCCGTCCGCATAGCGGCCGTATCACTTCCCGTTATGGTTACCGAGGAAATCCATTCACCGGAGGTGGTCGCGAAAAACATTCTGGTATTGATTTTAAAGGACGTACCGGAGAAAGCATAAAAGCTACCGCCAAAGGAACTGTCATCTTTGCGGGTTATAAAGGTGGCTATGGAAACTTGGTGGCTGTAAGGCATGCCAATGGGTACGAAACGCGCTACGCGCATCTCAGTAGAATTCGTGTAAAACGTGGTCAACGCATCGATGTAGGCACCACGGTCGGCTTGCTGGGCAGCACAGGTCGCAGTACAGGACCACATCTTCATTATGAAGTATTGCAAGGTGGCCGCACAATCAATCCTGAAAAGTACTTCCAATTCTAATACAATTACTAGAAAATCCACGCAACTCGCGCTATGTTCAAGCCCAAACAAGATAAAGTTCGCAAGATAGACCGTCCTGAAGAATTTCAGATCAACACGGTGATTGCTGAAGGCATATCCATCGAAGGGGATCTTATCGGCACCGAGAGCTTACGCATTGATGGCAAGCTCCAAGGAAATGTACGCATGGATAAAGGCGTCATTATTGGTGAATCTGCTTACGTGGATGGCGATATTTCATGCGAAACATTAATCGTGTACGGCCGAGTTACGGGAGATGTAAAGTGTCATACTTTAATTTTAAAATCGGTTGGCAAATTGTATGGAAATGTCGCTATAAGCCAATTTGCGGTAGATATGGGCGGTCAGTTAGTCGGTGCCGTCGCGGTTGCAGAAGTACGCGAGCCCATGTTGTTAGAAAGTAAAGCCAATTAATTCCAAATCTACACGCGATAACAGCTCATGAACGAAACAACATTCGTGATCCACACCTTACATCGCGGCAGATTTATCCAGATATTGCTAGGATCTTTATTTGTAGTAGGTATTGGCGCGTCCTATAGCCATATTGGTGAGATTCCGAAAATCATTGCTCTGCTAGTTTGTTTACCAGTACTATTATTTTTAAGCGTCAAGTGGAGTCAACAGCCATCCACATGGTCTACTACTCCTGGTGTGCTGCGCGTAGTTAAGGGCGATAATACGTGGGAGTTCAACCTACAGGATATTACGTATATCCAAAATCATATGCGGTCGGGTGGCAATCTTTTAGCTATTCACCAGAAAAAGAAATTCCAGCCCACACGTTTTTGGCGAAACAAGCTATTTCAGTCTGTCGATGACTTGACCGAGATGCTGCGTCATCTGGAAGGATTAGGTGTGCCCATTACGCTTGCCTAAGCACTGCGAATCCCGATCTATCGCATATTTTTTACGAATCCTTATCCGCAATAGTTTCTTTTGTTTTGTATGTTTGACGACTATGAAACGACTTTATACTTTTCTTTCCCTCGGGCTTTCTCTTCTTATGCTAAATGCGCAAGCGCAGCGCAAGGGTTATTGGCAGCAGAAAGTGGATTATACGATGCATATCGATGTCGACGAAAAAGCATATCAGTATGCAGGTGATATGAAATTGCAGTATACCAACAACTCTGGTAAGGCACTTCACAAAGTGTACTTTCATCTCTATTTCAATGCCTTCCAGCCGGGGAGCATGATGGATTATCGGTTGCAAAACATTGCTGATCCGGATAAGCGAATGATGGCGAAATCTGCTAATTCTGCCGCGTTACAAAGTAGAATTTCTTTACTACAGCCCGATCAGGTCGGTTATCAGAAGATTAAATCATTAACTTTCAATGGTGTGCCAGCAAACTATGCGGTAAGTGGTACGATTCTCACTGTCGAATTACCAGCTGCGCTAGAAGACGGTGCCGTTGGCGAATTCAAGATGACTTGGGATGCGCAAGTACCCGAGCAGATTCGCCGTGGCGGTCGCAATTCTAAAGAAGGTGTGGCTTTGTCTATGACGCAATGGTATCCCAAAATGGCTCACTTCGACGATTATGGATGGCATTTGGATGAGTACGTTGCTCGCGAGTTTATAGCACCCTTTGGCAATTTTGACGTCACTATTCATTTAAATAAAGATTACGTCGTGGGCGGATCTGGAAAACTGCAAAATCCTACGCAGGTTAAAGGATATGATCGGACAGCCAAACCAAAGGTCGATAAAAATAATAAGGTAGCATGGCATTTCAAAGCGAATCAAATACACGATTTTGCTTGGGCGGCCGATCCTAAGATGATGGTCGACTCGGCGAAAACCAAAGGCGGCGTGACCGTGTACACAGTTTTCTTACCTACAGACAAAGAGGTCATTCAAAATTGGAAAACGGCGCTAGGTTTGGCAACGGAGTTTTTTGATTTTGCTTCCGCAAAATTTGGTGCTTACCCTTGGCCAACCTACAGCATTGTACAAGGTGGAGATGGTGGCATGGAATATGGAACGGCCACACTGATTACTGGAGGACGCAAACTCGACGGATTGGTTGGTGTAATTTTTCATGAAGCAGCGCATTCTTGGTATCAACATCTTTTCGGTATCAACGAAACGGTAGACGAATGGTTTGACGAAGGCTTTACAAGCTATGTGCAAGATATCGCATTTCAGCAATTGTTTGCGAAAAAAGGTGCCGTAGAAACCAATCCAATGATTGATTCGTACCGTGCATATTATAAGCTTGTATTGTCGGGAAAGGAAGAGCCCATGAGTTTACTAGCCGATTACTACAAAACTAACTATGGTTATACGCAAAGCTCTTACACCAAAGGTGCAGTGCTGGCTGAGCAGCTGGGTTATATCATCGGTAAAGAAAACCTAGAAAAAACCTTCTTGGCATTCTATGACCAATGGAAGTTCAAACATCCTACTCCGAATGATTTTAAACGTGTGGCGGAAGAGGTTTCGGGCATCAATCTTAAATGGTACTTCAACCTGTTCATCAATACCACACGAACGATTGATTACGGTATTCAGGAAGTGACGGACGAACAGATCGTATTATTAAATAAGTCGGACATTGCGATGCCGTTAGATGTGTTGGTAGAATACCAAGATGGCACTCAAGAGTTGTTTTACATTCCGCTTCGCGAAATGCGGGGACAAAAACCTGCTGAAGGTTACTCGATGTACAACGGGGTGAAACGTACGGTGCTGGAAGATTGGTTTTGGACAAAGCCCACTTACCACATTTCGCTATCTAAGAAGCCGAAGCAAGTCATCATAGATCCTACGCAGCGATTGGCCGATGTAGAATCAAGCGATAATATGCTCAAGCGATAAGAAACTAAAAGAGCCAACTCATTCCTGAGTTGGCTCTTTTAGTTTTATTGGAAGAGGAAGAATTAGTTTAAGCCTCTTTTTTTCATTAAGTGCACTGGGTTTGGATCGGCACCACGGAAGTTACGATACATCTCTGCCGGATTACCCGTTCCGCCACGTTCCAAGATGTTGCGACGGAATGAACTTGCTGTAGATTGATCGTAAAGGCCTTTTTCTTTAAAAGCAGCAAATGCATCAGAATCCAACACTTCGGACCATATATAGCTGTAATAACCGGAAGAATATCCTCCTGAAAAGATATGCTGGAAGTTCGTAGTTCTATAACGTGGGATGATCGCATCAATCAATCCAATCTTGCGCATTGCAGCATCTTCAAAAGCCATAGCATCGACCGTAATTGGAGAAGTTGCAGCGTGATAATTCATATCTAGCAACGATGCTGCTAAATATTCTACCGTGGCAAAACCTTGGTCGAATGTGCCTGCTTTTTCCATCTTCTCGATCAATGCATCTGGAATTGCTTCGCCTGTCTCAAAATGTTTAGCATAAGTTTTCATGACTGCAGGATCGGCCGCCCAGTTTTCCATGATTTGAGAAGGTAATTCTACGAAATCGCGTGGTACCGAAGTGCCTGATAAGCTTTTGTATTTTACATTAGACATTAGTCCGTGTAAAGCATGTCCAAACTCGTGAAATAAAGTACTTGCTTCATCAAAGGTGAGTAAGGCAGGTTTGTCGCCCACGGGTTTGGTAAAGTTGCACACGATAGAAATGACCGGAGCAATGCGTTTGCCGTCTTTGGTGTACTGTGAGCGATACGAGGTCATCCAAGCGCCAGAGCGTTTGGAATCGCGTGGGAAGAAATCAGCATATAATATTCCGAGGTGCGAGCCATCTTTGTCCTTAACCTCGTACACTTCTACCTCTTCGTGGTATACAGGCACATTGTTCAATGCTACAAAACTCAAGCCCCACAGCTTAGCGGCAGTTTGAAATGCGCCTTCGCGTACTTCTGCTAAGCCAAAGTAAGGTCTGATTTCCTCTTCATTTAAAGCAAAACGTTTAACGCGCACTTTCTCTGCATAATAACGCCAATCGTACGGTGCTACTTGGAACGTATCGCCAGCTAATTTAATCTCTTGCTGTAAATCTGCTTCTTCTACCTTTGCTTTCGCTAAGGCAGGTCCCCAAAGTTTATTTAATAAGTTAAATACATTCGCCGGATTTTCTGCCATAGCTTCTTCCAATACATAGGCTGCATGCGAAGGATAGCCCAATAACTTGGCTTTTTCTAAGCGGAGGTTAGCAATTTCGATTGCATTTTCTTTATTATCAAACTCGCCGCCATTATTGCCTCTCAGTTGGTAAGCATTCCAGATTTCCTTGCGCAACTCGCGGTTGTCGGCGTATTGTAGGAATGGCATTACTGATGGGTTTGATAGTGTGAATACCCATTTGCCTTCTTTGCCTTTTTGCTGTGCAGTAGCCGCAGCCGCAGCACGAACGCCTTCTGGCAATCCAGCCAAATCTTTTTCGTCTTCGATCACCAATTCGTAGGTTTTCGCTTCGGCTGGTAGATTTTCGCCAAAGGAATTGGTCAAAGTAGATAATTTAGCGTTGATTGCTTTAAGTTTTTCCTTACTGTCGTCTGGCAAATTGGCCCCTGAGCGCACAAAACCTTTGTAGGTTTCTTCTAGTAATTTGGTGTCCTCATTATCCAAACCCAAACCGTCTTTTTGATCATATACCGCTTTGACGCGAGCAAACAATTTTGCGTTCAATTGGATCTCATCACGATGTGCAGACAGTACTGGTGCCATATCTGCTGCAATCGCTTGTAGCGAATCGGTTTTGTTTGCAGAATTCAGATTGCCAAAAATCACGGCAACTTGACTCAACATAGCGCCAGCATTTTCCAGAGCTACGATGGTGTTTTGAAAAGTTGGTTCATCTTCATTATTTACGATC
Organism: Sphingobacterium populi; assembly: GCF_001586775.1. Lineage (GTDB taxonomy): Bacteria > Bacteroidota > Bacteroidia > Sphingobacteriales > Sphingobacteriaceae > Sphingobacterium > Sphingobacterium populi. Next base: position 154,113 of record NZ_LQXS01000003.1, read on the forward strand.
GAGTCGACTTCAAGATTATGAAGTCTGAGCGCTTCGGCGTAGGCCGGACGGAAGTGTTCGTCTTTGATCTTATCAAAAGGCGGAACATTAAATGGAGTGTCAAAGAATGCTAACAAAGGGTTGTCCATTGTTTCTTTTTGGTTAGATTCTCCGCAACCTACTACGATGGACGTGATCACCATGCAGATAGGAAGTAATCGTTTTTTAATCATTTAAAGTCTATTTAGTCGTCGAAATTTTACCTGCAAAGGTAGGTATTAATTTCTACTGTATCACCTACGTGGTGCTGAAACGAAATGGGATAACATAAGATGATTACTGAGCAGATAAGTAGCTGTGTTAAAAAATATGCCACCAAGGTTTTACAATTCCGACATACCAAATGCCATTTTCTTCTTTAGTAGGATATGTTTTGATATAATTACCCTGTCCGGGATTGCCTCTGCCTGATCTAATATCAAATGCGTGGCGATGAAAAGGGCAAATCAATTTTCCTTCTTCGCACCAGCCCTGAGATAGATCTGCACCAGCGTGCGGGCATTTGGAACTCATAATATGAGGCTGGCCAGACTGGTAAACTAAGCAAAGCTTTTTGCCGGCGATGTCGATAGAAAATACGCCCGCCTGTTCTGGAATTTTAAATTTGTGCCATATCATATATAAAGATGAACAAATTGTTTACAAAAACGTTGCATGTAAATGCAGATTGACAAAGAGTTGGATATCGCATCTATTGATTACCTTTGCAATACTATGTCTAAGAATTTACAAGTTACGATTGACAAAGATTCCGGTTTCTGTTTTGGAGTGGTCTATGCAATAGATATGGCCGAAGAAATATTGGAAGAAGAAGGACAGCTCTATTGCCTAGGCGACATAGTGCATAATGACGAAGAGGTCGCGCGATTAAAAGCAAAAGGATTACAAATTATTGGTCACGAGGATCTTTCTGGATTGCAAAATGCAAAGGTATTGATCCGAGCACATGGGGAAGCGCCAGAGACCTATCGAATAGCGTTGGAGAATAATATTACGCTGATTGATGCATCTTGTCCAGTCGTACTGAAGCTGCAAAACCGGATCAAAACCTCTCATGATAATAAGGAGAAAATACTCATTTTTGGTAAACATGGTCATGCTGAAGTTATTGGATTAAAGGGGCAAACGAATGATGAGGCAATTGTTTTTCAGGATATTGCCGAGTTGGATGATGTAGAGCTGCCAGGGTCCTTTACCCTATATAGCCAAACCACCAAAAGCGTCGATAAATTTTACGCGATTAAGGAAGAATTGATTAACCGCGGATATGAGGTGAAGGCAAACGATACGATTTGCAGGCAAGTATCGAATCGTTATGAAGACTTGTTGCATTTTGCGCAAGCCTACGATCGTATTGTCTTTGTATCAGGTAAGAAGTCTTCCAATGGAAAAGTGTTGTATGATGTATGCAAAACGGCTAATCCCAACAGCTATTTTGTGTCTGACGTGAGTGAGCTAGATGCTGCAGTTTTTCAATCTAATGAGTCGGTAGGCATCTGCGGAGCTACCTCTACGCCGATGTGGCTAATGAAGGAAGTGAAGGCGTCGCTTGAAACGCTTTAAGGTCATATTTACATCACATTGCGTGCGTTTGCAGCCGTGATTATCAAGAAATCTTAAATTTGCTTGTACATGAAGAAGAGTGCAAAAAAAGGCATATTGCTGGTGCAATTGGGCACACCAGATAAACCTACTACCCGCGATGTTGGTCGTTATTTAGATGAGTTTTTGATGGATGGTCGGGTTATTGATATTCCTTATCTAACACGAGCTTTGCTCGTGAAAGGCGCAATCGTACCTCGGAGAGCACCGAAATCTGCCGCAACCTATAAAACCATTTGGGATGAGGAGACTGGTTCACCATTGATGTATTACAGCGTGAAACAGCAAGAAATGCTGCAGGCTGCCTTGGGAGAAGAATATCACGTGGCCTTGGCCATGCGTTATCAAAACCCTTCATTAGCGGATGTACTCGAGGAGTTAGAAGGAATGCTATTGGAATCTATACGTGTGATTCCCTTATTTCCACAATATGCTTCTGCCACTACAGGCTCAGTTATTGATCGCGTGATGGAAATAGTGCGCAAGTGGCAATACATACCAGCAATCAGCTTTGTAAATAGTTTTTGCGATGATGATTTGGTGGTGGAGGTGATTGCAGAGCACGCGCAGCGACACGATCTTAATAGCTTTGACCATATTCTTTTTAGTTATCATGGATTGCCCGTCAGGCAACTACAAAAGATCAATCCGCGTAAGGAAGAAGCGTGTGACAGCCATGGCTGTGCCGTTTGTAGAGAAAACACCAATCCTTATTGCTATGTGTCGCAATGTTATGCTACAACACGTGCGATCGTTGCTAAGCTTGGGCTGCGCGAAGAGCAATATTCTGTTTGCTTCCAATCGCGTTTAGGCAAAACGCCGTGGATTCAGCCCTACACATCCGATGCGTTACATGATTTGGCGACCGTAGGTAAAAAGCGCCTGTTGGTATTCAGTCCGGCTTTCGTGGCTGACTGCATCGAGACGCTGGATGAGATACAAGTTGAATACGCAGACGAATTCAAAGCGTTAGGTGGAGAAGAGGTCGCTATGGTAGAGAGCCTCAACCTAAATCCGAAATGGATTGAATCTTTGAAGCGCATGGCGCTAAATGAAACGAATTAATTATGATGATTATCTATAATACCATTCTACTGTTTGTTTTTGACCTGTACATATTCTTTGCACTGCGCAGCTCGGGAATACAGTTTGCCAAAAAAAAATGGTTTAGTTGGGTATGGTGGGGTTACAGTGCGATGCTCGCTTTAGGCGTACTGATTTCCTACAAATATAGTATTCCGCTGATGTACCGATCCATCATTTTGGTGGCTTTTTTTATCACAGTGGTCTGCAAGCTTATTTATGTCATTATTCTACTAATCGATGATGTTCGGCGTGGGGGCGTTTGGCTGGCAAGGCTATTTCGCCAAAGAACGCCGAGTCCTGTAGTCGAAGAACAACAAGAGCAGGTTGATGCTCAAAAGCATGGTATCAGCCGCTCCGATTTTTTGCTGAAATCCGGTATCGCAGTAGCTTCAATACCTTTCTTTCCACTAACTTGGGGTGTGATCTCTGGTGCGTATGACTATAAAGTGCGCCGCCAAAAACTATATTTTCCAAACCTTCCTAAGGAATTTCATGGTATGAAATTGGGACAATTATCCGATGTTCACTCAGGGTCATTCTACAATCATAAAGCCGTGTTGGGAGGTGTAGAAATGTTACTGGGCGAGAAGCCTGATGTGATCTTTTTCACAGGAGATTTGGTGAATAATGAAGCCTCGGAAATGCGCGATTACCAAGATATATTCGCTAAGGTAAAAGCGGAACTGGGCGTATTCTCTGTCTTGGGTAATCACGATTATGGTGATTATAAATATGGTTTTGAAGATTCGGCCGCGAAGCGAAAAAATTTTCAAAATCTGGTAGATACGCACAAAGTCATGGGCTGGGATCTGCTTCGCGATGAGCATCGTCGTATTAGCATGGGTGGCGAAAGTATAGCTATCCTTGGTGTAGAAAATTGGGGCATGGGTCGTTTTCCTAAAAAAGGAGATTTGTCCAAGGCATTGCAAGGTACGGATGAAGATGCGGTTAAATTGTTGATGTCGCACGACCCTTCGCATTGGCGCGCGCAAGTGTTAGATACTGATGTGGATGCTATGTTTGCCGGGCATACGCACGGTATGCAATTTGGCGTGCGTGCCGAACATTTTCAATGGAGTCCTGCACAATATATCTATCCAGAATGGGCTGGTTTGTATAAAGAAGGAAACAAGCAATTGTACGTGAATGCCGGTTTTGGCTTCTTGGGATACCCAGGTCGCGTAGGTATCCTCCCAGAGATCACGATTTTTGAATTGCTCCGCGGGCAGGCGTAAAGCACTGCTGAAGATGTTGCCTCGTTATTTTAATGATTCCAGCGCTTGTTGCAAGTCTGCTTTGAGATCGTCAATATGCTCAATCCCGACTGAGATGCGCAGCAAACCTAAGTGGAAAGCAGGTTTGCCCTGTGCTCCCGGCTGCTGAGTAGAATTCCACAAACTGGCCGGATGAGTAATCAGGGATTCGACACCTCCTAAACTCACAGCATTGCCGAATAGCTGTAGCTTGCTCAAAAGCTGCTGTGCATTACGATAAGCAACCTGTTCATCAGCTCCGGCGAGCTCCACCGAAAGCATTCCTGTAAATCCGCGCATTTGCTTTGTAGCCAAGGCATGCTGCGGATGCGAAGGTAAACCCACATAAATGACTCTCTGAATACCCTGTTGCCCTTCCAGCCAAGTTGCTAATTCTAACGCATTTTCATTGATTTGCCTGATTCGTAGGGAAAGTGTTTTTAGTCCGCGCAACAAGAGCCACGAGTCCATCGGGCTAAGTGATGCACCTAAAACCAATGATTTGCGCCAAGCTTTTTGAATAAATTCTTGGCTTCCACAGATCGCGCCCGCAGTCAGATCGCTATGGCCCCCCAGATATTTCGTCGCACTATGTACTACGGCATCTATACCAAAGTCAATCGGTTTCTGGTTAATCGGGGAAGCGAAGGTATTATCGACGATAGTAAAGATGTCGTTACGCTTTGCTAATTGCGCTACGGCCTGCAAATCCGTAATCTCCAGATTTGGGTTGGAAGGTGTCTCCAAATAAATCAGCTTCGTGTTTTTTTGTATCGCACGCTCAAATTCATTGATGTTCGTTTGGTCTACATGTGTTACTTCAATGCCGTAGGCAGGTAGAAATTCTCGAAAGAAAACCTGTGCTGCTGCATAATGCGCTTTCTGCACAACGACATGATCCCCGGCTACGACAGTAGCAAGTACAGCGGTAGATATCGCTGCCATCCCTGTCGCTAGCATTAATCCATCTTCTGTATTTTCTAGCTTAGCAATGAGTTCTCCAAGCTGACTGTTGGTCGGGTTGCCATGCCGATGATAGAAGTAAGGTGATTTAGTCCCAGTAGCATCCGTTAATTGTTGCTCGGCGCTCGCACTTGCCGTGTAAGTGGCGGTCTGATAAATTGGTGTAGTTATCGCTCTTGTATCATTATAATGCTCGCCCTCATGGATCAAATCCGTTTCTACCTTTCTCATAAACTCTTTTTTTTCTAATATAAGAAAAAAGTCTGTTCAAATGGTAGACTATTCACGGAGTCTGTCCTTGATTGCTTTACAATACTTCCATTAACTTGGTACGTAGCGCATCTCCGTGAAGATTGCGAGCAATGATGATGCCTTGAGGATCTACTAATATATTTTGAGGAATAGCTTTTACACCGTAAATTAAACTCGCGTAGTTATTCCAGCCCTGCAAATCCGAGATGTGTTTCCACGTCAAATTATCGTCTTTGACTGCTTTAGCCCAATTCTCAAATTCCGAGTCGAAGGAAATGCCGAGGATTTCAAAATTTTTGCCTTTAAACTCCTCATATAACGCTACTAACTTCGGATTTTCTGCGCGGCAAGGCGGGCACCAACTTGCCCAGAAATCTACTAATACATATTGTCCTTGCAGATCAGATAGCGCATAGGGAGATCCTTCTAAATCGAATTGTGTAATACTTGGCGCCTTTTTGCCCACCGAACTGTTTTCCAATGCCTTCAGATAGCGGTCGAAAATTTGTCCTTGCGTACTTTTGCGTACTTTCTTATCCAGCTTTTTAAATAGTACGGTCAGCTCTTTATAATCAGGATCGTAGCCACCCACTTTCTGAATCAACGAAATGCTACTTACATCTTTAGGGTTAGCGGTTATTCTTTCGATTAACTCTTCTTTAGATTGCGAAAAGGTCAATAATGGGAGGTACAGTATTATAAATATAGCTATCGACTTCATAAAGTATGTTATTTATCCAAATTTAGTATACTTAGACGGTTCGAGGTTAAGAAAGTTTAAGAATGCTACAGTTCGCCAGATAATAAGATATTAATGGCAGTATGTACGAATATTTTTGCTCGATATTTCTTCGATTCAGCCATCTTTATCTTCGTTTTTCTTTACATTTGCTATTCTATCACTACCGTAAATAACTTATTTTAATAAAATGGCCAGATTAAATTTATTGGAAGAAACTCGGTTTGAGAAGGTGCCTGTTAAGGTATATCCCACAGCAGATGAGGCGTCGATCGATGTAGCTCACCGTATTTCACACTTGATTCAAAGCAAACAACACAACGGTGAAAAAGCAATTTTGGGCTTGGCTACCGGTGCTACGCCTATCAAAGTGTATCGTGAGCTAGTGCGTTTGCACCGCGAGGAAGGATTAAGCTTTCAAAATGTCGTCACATTCAACCTGGATGAATATTATCCGATGCACCCGACGGCAGATCAGAGTTACGTTTCTTTCATGAAAAAACATCTGTTTGATCTGGTTGATATTCCTACTGAAAATATTCATATTCCGGATGGTACCATTCCTTCAGATCAGGTTCACGCTTACTGTGAGGAGTACGAGCGCAAGATCAGCAGTTATGGCGGTTTAGATATTCAACTGTTAGGTATTGGTCGTACAGGTCACATTGGTTTCAATGAGCCCGGTTCAGCGCCAAACTCGGGTACGCGTTTAGTCACGTTAGATGATTTGACGCGTAGAGATGCTTCCAGAGATTTTGGTGGTAAAGAAAATGTACCTACCAAAGCCATTACGATGGGAGTGGGAACTATATTCAAAGCCAAGGAAATAATCTTGATGGCTTGGAATGAGAAAAAAGCAGAAATCGTTAAGAAAGCCATAGAAGGCGAACTTTCGGCAGATATTCCTGCAACGTATTTGCAACTTTCAGATAATGTAGAATTCATCCTAGATCAAGACGCCGCTTCTTTATTGACGCGTTTTGATACGCCTTGGTTGGCCGAAGACGTGATCTGGACGGATGAATTGGCCAAAAAGGCGGTTGTATGGCTTTCTTTGGAATTGGATAAAGCGATTCTAAAGCTTACTGACGATGACTATAATACGCACGGTATGGCGCAGTTGGTTACGGAGAGAGGGCCGGCTTATGGCATCAATATTCGCGTATTCAATGAATTGCAACGCACGATTACTGGCTGGCCAGGAGGCAAGCCCGGCGTAGACGATTCCAACCGCCCAGAGCGAGCTAATCCTGCTTCTAAAAATGTAATTCTTTTCTCGCCACATCCAGATGACGATGTGATCTCGATGGGAGGCACGTTTATCCGTTTGGCAGATCAAGGCCATCAGGTGCATGTGGCGTACCAGACGTCTGGCAATACCGCAGTGTGGGATGATGATGTATTGCGCTATTTAGAATTTGTGATTGATTTTGCGTCGAGCGCCGAAGAAAAAGAGGCTAAACAAAAAATTTATGAAGAAGCCAGAACCTTTTTCGCGTCTAAAAAGCCAAATCAAGTAGATCCTGAAGTGATTCGCACTGTAAAAGGTTTGATTCGTAAAGGAGAAGCGATTGCTGGAGCGCGTTTTGTTGGATTGCCTGATGAGCACATTCATTTTCAAGATTTACCATTTTACGATCGGGGCAAATTTTCTAAAGAGGTAGATTTTGAAGACGATATACAACAAACGATGGATTTGCTTCGCCAAGTAAAACCACATCAAGTATTTGCCGCAGGCGATTTTGCAGATCCACATGGCACACACCGCGTGTGTTTTGATATCATTCTACAAGCGTTGCTTCGCTTAAGAGAAACTGACGAATGGACGAAAGATTGCTGGTTGTGGTTGTATCGCGGTGCTTGGCATGAGTACCCGATCCATGAGATTGAGATGGCTGTTCCGCTTTCTCCACAAGAGGTGAAGCGTAAACGTATCGCGATTTTCAAACATCAATCGCAGAAAGATGTGCCGGTCTTCCCGGGCGATGATCCGCGCGAATTCTGGGTGCGTGCTGAAGACCGTACTAGTGAAACTGCCGGCTTGTATCACAAGCTTGGCCTTGCTAATTACGAAGCCATTGAAGCATTCGTTCGCTGGAAATTTTAATCCAGAGAAATATCACCATGCGATAGCACCAATAAATATAAACATGAGCCTTTCGGAAATGATTTTTCGAAAGGCTTATTTTTGTACGATCAATTGAGGCGCTAATACTTCCATCGCCTTGCGGATGTATTTATCATCACGGTTTTTAACTTTGAAATAAGCCTCACGGCCGAAGTAGTAACGACCAACTAATGCTTCAATATCCGTCTGTATTAGGTCGTGCAAATCACGCTGCTTTTGAGTAGATACCTCAATACCTCCTGTCTTGTTGAGGAAATCGATAAAGGCTAAGTATTCATTGTATGGCAGATTATAACCTTGCAAAAAGTTTTCGATCGAATAGGCAGGAAGTTGCTTGGTGAAGCGCTCGTAGACGAATTGATCTAGATAATTGGATTTGGTAATCTGTTGATACAACAGGCTCAACTCATTATAATCTCTTGGAATCAGTACGTCGGGCACGATACCTCCGCCAGAATATACTTCCCGTCCCATTCCCGTTTTGTAAGCTTGTCCATGTGCATACAATGTATCCAAAGCCCAAAGTCCTTTATACATACTTGCAGAAGATACCATATTAGACCAGTTGGCGCTGTATTTTTTCTGAATGCTCCTGCCCAAAGGTGTGTAGTATTTGGCGATACTGAGGTTGATGGTGGATCCATCTGCAAAATCAAACTGCTCTTGTACGATACCTTTGCCATAACTGCGGCGGCCTATAATCGTACCGCGATCCCAGTCTTGAATAGCACCCGCGACTACCTCACTTGCGGAAGCGGTGCGATCATTGACTAATACAACCAGTTTGCCATCCTTAAATTCTCCGGTACGTTCAGAGAAATATTCACGCCGCTTTTCATGCGCACCCTCTGTGTATACGATAAGGCGTTTGTCTGAAAAAAATTCGCCTGCCAACTGTATGGCGACATGAAAGTAACCGCCACCGTTATCGCGAAGATCTAAGATCAAACTTTGCGCTCCTTGCTTCTTTAGCTGGATGATGGCCGAGCGAAATTCATCAGCGGTACGCTGACCAAACCTTCGAATCCTAACGAATCCCACGGTAGGCTCTATCATATAAGCTACGTCTAATGAGCTAACGTTGACCTGATCGCGCGTAGCTTTGATCGGAACCGGAAGTTCAATATTCTCTCGTTTGATATGGAAGCTGACCTCTGAGCCACGATTACCACGGATCAACTTATCTACTTCTTCTTTAGAAACCCGCACGCCAGCAAGTTCCTTATTGTCAATACGCAAAATACGATCCCCCACTTTGAAGCCCGCCTTATCTGCCGGTCCGTTCGTAATGAGGCCTACGATCAAGAGCGTGTCATTAAGATTGAAGTATTCCATTCCGATGCCTTCGAAAGTACCTTCGAGGATTTCGGTTTGTGATTGTGATTCCTTTGCCGAAAGAAACGTTGAATACGGGTCTAAATGGGCAATAATATGATTGATTGCGCCGTTTTGTACCGAGTCGGTATTGATGCTATCGACATAGGCGGCAGAGATTAGATCTACCACTTGTTGGATCTTGTAGGTGTTATCAGAAAGGCCAATAGGTACTAACGTATTCCCTGGCTTATTCCCTTGCTGATCAGCATAGTTTTGACCCAAAATTAGCCCCAGCACTAAGGTAGCGCCATAGGTGGCGGCAACAAAAATATTTTTCCTAGTCTCCTTCTGCATCTACGTGGTTTGGAAAGCAAAATTACTTGCAAAATCACACTATTGAAAATGTAATAACAATTATTTTATGTACAAAATGGAGTCCAACATGTTTTTATAAAAGGTAAATAATTTGTAATATTTGAAAAAATCTTTAAATGCACGAAATAGAACCGTTTTACAACTGGAGAGACGATTACATAGCGTCCGAAGATGAGCGTAGCCCTTTCTTTGGAATGGAATATAGTGAGTTTGAATTTGATAAGAAAATTTATAATTTTCTACTACACCCGCAGTGGGATGAGTTTGGCTCACACACCTTATACCTCAAAGTTTTGTATGCCGATTATGAGCGTGGATATGCAATTATCGAGTTGATCGGCGAATGGAACGATGCGATCTACAACGATATTATGCTGATGAAGCGAGAGCTAATTGATATGATGATCGACGAGGGCATTACGCAATTTGTGCTGATCGGAGAAAATGTGCTAAACTTCCACGCATCAGACGATTCGTACTACGAAGAGTGGTTTCAGGATATTGAAGATGGCTGGATTGCCGGACTCAACTTTCGACCCCATGTTATTGAAGAATTTGTGCGCAATCAGATCGATTACTATGTCAGTTTTGGCGATTACCTCAATGATTTTCCTTGGCGCACATTGAAACCAAAACAATTGTATCATCACATCAAAGAACATATCAGCAGAAGGTTGGGTATGTGACCTTGCTGTGACATTTGACGATGGATACGACCGATGATGATTCGGCAAGAAAGGCTTATTTTCTTTAACTTTGCTTTACACATTACAATAATATTTAACTATGTCATTCAGAATCGAAAAGGATACCATGGGCGAAGTCCAAGTGCCTGCAGACAAATACTGGGGAGCACAGACGGAACGTTCAAGAAACAATTTTAAAATAGGTCCATCGGCTTCTATGCCAAAGGAAGTGATCGATGGTTTTGCTTACTTGAAGAAAGCCGCAGCGTATGCGAACTACGATTTGGGCGTATTGCCTGTAGAAAAAAGAGATGCCATCGCAGCAGTTTGTGATGAAATATTAGCAGGCAAGCTAGATGAGCATTTTCCATTGGTGATTTGGCAGACCGGCTCTGGTACGCAGTCCAACATGAATCTCAACGAAGTGATCGCTAATCGTGCACAAGTATTGGCCGGAGGCCAGATCGGTGAAGGCGAGCCTATCTTGAAAGCGAATGATGATGTCAATAAATCTCAATCTTCTAACGATACGTATCCGACAGGAATGCACATTGCTGCTTACAAAGCAGTAGTAGAAACAACCATCCCAGGCGTAACGCAATTGCGCAATACCTTAGCGAAGAAAGCAGCAGATTTCAAAGAAGTGGTAAAAATTGGTAGAACACATTTGATGGATGCTACGCCAATCACGCTAGGACAAGAAATCTCTGGTTATGTAGCGCAGTTGGATTACGGATTGCGTTCGTTGAATAATAGCCTTTCTCACTTGGCAGAAATCGCATTGGGCGGTACGGCAGTAGGTACAGGATTGAATGCGCCAGAAGGATACGATGTGTTGGTCGCTAAATACATTGCTGAATTCACTGGACATCCATTTGTGACTGCTCCTAACAAATTCGAGGCTTTGGCGGCACACGACGCGATTGTAGAATCTCACGGAGCATTGAAGATGTTGGCGGTTTCTTTGAATAAAATAGCGAATGATGTACGTATGTTGGCATCAGGTCCGCGTTCGGGAATTGGTGAAATATTAATTCCAGAAAACGAGCCAGGATCTTCTATCATGCCAGGAAAAGTAAATCCAACACAATGCGAAGCATTGACGATGGTAGCAGCACAGGTAATGGGCAACGATGTAGCGATCACCATTGGTGGTACGCAAGGACATTACGAGTTGAACGTATTCAAACCACTGATGGCGTACAACTTCTTGCAGTCGGCACGCCTGATTGGCGATGCTTGTATGTCGTTTGATGAGCATTGTGCCCAAGGAATCGAGCCAAATCATACGCGTATCAAAGAGTTGGTGGACAACTCCTTAATGTTGGTGACGGCATTAAATACTAAGATCGGCTATTACAAATCGGCCGAGATCGCGCAAACAGCACATAAGAATGGCACAACCTTGAAAGAGGAAGCCGTTCGCTTGGGTTATGTAAGTGCCGAAGATTTCGATGCATGGGTGCGCCCAGAAACGATGGTTGGAAACATCAAATAGTATATTATTTTTACGATGATAAATAGCTATCGTAGCCAAGCATGCCTACTTTTAGTGGGCATGCTTTTGTTTTCTGCAAGCTGTGTGCGGCAATCCGAAATGCAGACTACCGGAGCCGATTTTTTTCAAGGTGAATGGGTGCAGGATTCTATTCCGGGTCAAGAAAGTATGCTGCATTACACATTGCACCATTTTAAGGTGACCTGTGATTCCATCTATGCTACCTTTCAAGTGAATTCTACAGTGAAAAACATGTCTGATAGCTGTTTTGGTTCGGGCAGTTGGAAGGAATATGCCAAAGGCGTTTACGTGGTGCGGGGAGATAGTCTGATTGTAGATGGCTTGTACACTAAACCCAATTTTAAACAAAAGATTTCTGGTTGTTATCGATCTGGAACGTATATTCCCCGATTCAGAATCGTAACAAAAGATGCAGATAATGTGGTCTTGGAAAGTCGTTTCGATCAGCGACCTATCGTGCTACGCAAAACGGCGGATATTACTTGCGTGCCTAAGCCACGGTGGGAGTATTAAGACGCAAATGAAAAGGCAACTGCTACAGTTTTACATCTGCCCATATCGGATAGTGATCCGAAAATTTGCGCTTAATAATGCCGTAGTTCAACACGTCGAAATCGGCAAAAATATAGTCAATCTGTAAAATAGGAAACACCTCAAAGTGAGTGACACCCCAACCACGACCTTTTTTCTGAAAAGCATTGTTCATCGTCTTTCCAATCGTATTCACGCTGTACGACATAGGTGTATCGTTGAAATCTCCCATCACTAGCTTTGGATAAGTGGTATCATCGAAGTGAGCCAGTAGATGCTCCACCTGTCGGCTGCGATAATAAAAGGCATCTTTTAGTTTGCGGCCTACGCGCTTGCTAGCCGCTTTTTCGTCGGGTGTGCCCGATGGGTTTTTAATAAAATCTTTGTCTTCATCCTGCAATAAGAAGGAGCGCAGATGTACGTTGTACACTCGAATCGTATCTTGCTCTTTTACGATATCGGTAAATACAATGCGGTTGATTCCATAAGAATAATCATTGATTACGCCAGCGTCCACGATCGGATATTTGGAGAACGTAACGTGGCCGTAGCCATGATAGGCATTTTCATTGGCAGGTGAGAAATAGTAGGCTTTGAAGTTGCAAGCCTTCTTCATCTTCTCTGTAAACTTCTGATCTCCAGATACCGTACTTTGAAATTCCTGCATGCAAAGTACATCTGGCTGGTTATCCTGTACGAGTTTGATCACGCTATCTTGCGTATGGACATTCTTATCCGAAATGGCTTGAAAAAGGTGGACGTTGTACGACATGACCCGTAAAACGCTGTCTCCTGAGTCGACCGGCGTACTGCTATTAAAGGCTACGTGCTTACTCATTAGTGGCCACCCGATCAGGATGGTGAAAAAAGAGAACGTTGCAAACAAGGGTCTTCTAAACAACCAGTAAATGACAAAAAAGAGATTTGCCAACAGAATGGGAGGGTAAGCCAAGCCAAAGAGGGCCGTAGGCCAGAAAAAGGTCGGATTGATGAATGATGCAGAGTAGCTTACTACTAAGGTCAATACAGCAAGTGAATTGAGTAGCAATACAATCTTGCTAAAAAAACCGAGGCTATTCGTGTATCTGGACATGGTACTACTTTTCCTGCTTACTGGCTTTAAAGAGGATTTCTTTTTCAAATGCACTTAGACTTTCGTATCCATTCAAGGATATTTTGTCTAAGATCTCGTCAATTACTTCCTGATTAGGAAGATCTGCGCGGTAGCTTTTGTATGTAGGTCCTTTGGGTTTATGATGTACTACTTTTAGCGGGCTCTTTTTTTTCTTACGAAGCATGTTGCTCCAGTCGCTACCCTGTTTTAAAGCATACATGAAACTAACTCCCCAAATGATGGCGGCGATATAAGCACCAACGGCAGTTTGATCCGATAAAACATAGTAACCCAATTGTAATGCCAAATATATAAGAGCAATGGTGCGTAATCGCACATTCCCAAATAGAAACAGTCGAATTTCTGTGTCGGGTACAAGGACCAACAGTGATCCGATAACAGCTGCATTAGCCACCGCACCACTGTGAAGATATGACGCGCCTTGTGTAGCAAAAAAAGTGCAACTGGCCTAACCCAAGATAAACAATACCAGCACAGAGTATGGCACCCGCATATACGGTGAGCAATTGCCGAGTTTGCAATAAATTGAGGAAAATGCGCCCTGTCAGATAAAGCCACAGACAATCAAAAAGCAACTCTAATAAATGCTCATTAAGGAAAGAATACGATAGTAAAGACCAGGGTTGTGCTACGAAGGTGGATAGATCTTTTGGAAGACTAAGTACCGAGAGCGTACGATCGAATAGTGGCGTAGAAATCGTTTCGGTATCGTGTAGCAGATCAAAGATGTAGATCAATACGAATAGCAGAATTTTGCAGAGATAATATAAGGCACAGGAGATCCTGAGCGATAGGTCGTCCGCAAAAATTCCTTCAATGTCCCTTCGTTGTACATCACGTTTTCTAATAAAAATTGGTACGTCTGATTCCCCAGGCTTTAAGTAAGATAAAACCGCAAAGTGCGCCGCCTACATGTGCTAAATGCGCAATAGAAGAGCTATTATTGGCAAATCCTAGATAAATCTCAATCAAAATATATCCACCTACAAAATATTTGGCCTTGATGGGCACTGGGATAAACAGAAATTGCAAAGGCATGTTGGGGTACAAATAAGCAAATGCGAGCAAAAGTCCAAAGACCGCTCCCGAAGCGCCTACCATAGGCGTGGTGTATATGGAGCGCAGCAAGTCATAACTCTCTGTGTCCATCGGGCGAGTTGGTCGGACGCTGTTGCTATATAAATCGATTTCTAGCCAATCGTGTGCGCTTACAGTACCAGTAATTTGATATACTTCGATCGCCTGTACTCCATATTGAAATACTAATGCCCCTAAGCCGCAAATCAAGTAATAGTTTAGGAAGCGCTTATTGCCCAAAACTTGCTCGATAATAGAGCCAAACATCACTAATGCAAACATATTAAAGAAAATATGCATCAAGTTACCATGCATAAACATGTAGGTAATGGGTTGCCAAATTTTAAACAAGGGCGAATCGGGATAAAAAACACCGAAGAAGAATGTAGATCCTGAAAAGATCGCTGAACCAATAAAGAATATTACATTAGTAATAAGTAGGTTTTTGGCGATTGGTGGTAAATTGTTCAACGGGTTCATACAATTCTTAAAATAAATTTTTAGTGTTAAAGTGTTTTCGCAAAACGTTCGGCTAACTCCTGCAACGTAAATGTAATGATGATTGGCTTTCCTTGCAAAGAGATGTTTGGTACTGCGCAAGCAAACAGTTTATCAATCAAGTCTGCCATGGAAGCGTGATCCAGCGGCGTGCCTATTTTTAGCGCTGCGCTACGCGCAAGACTTTTGGCTAAGTTTTCCCGTTTGCTCATCTTGAGCTCATCCTTATTATTTTTGAAATCTTCTAGCAACTGCTCAATCACGGTTGTTTCGTTCAGGTGGTTGCCCACATCTGCCGGAATACCGTCTACAATATACGTTGTTTTTCCAAATGGACGCAGCTGAAATCCCAGCGACTGCAAATCGGGTAATATTTCTTGCATTAGTACGGCATCGGCATTGCTCAATTCGATCGTCTGCGGGAATAAGCTCTGCTGACTCAACCCTTGCTGACGTTCCAGATGTTCCACAAACTGCTCATACAAGATGCGTTCGTGTGCCGCCTGCTGGTCGATCAGCATAAAACCCGAATGTATCTGCGAAACAATATATCTTTGATGTAGCTGAAAGGGCTGCTTTACAACGCTGGTTTTGATGTCATCTTTCTCTTCCGGATCCTCGTCAGGCAATAGCGGCAACTGTTGCGCGGTATTATCCTGCTCCGTAATTTGGTATAAAGTATCCCAATTTTGCGGAATAGCCGATTTTTTTTCAAACCCCAACGCATAATCAGCACTTCGAGTCGAGGTGCGTGCTGCGCTTGCCCCGTCTGATTCAAACGGATTGAAACTCGGGTTAAACGTAATCGTTGGCACTTGGATCTCGTCGAGGGGTTTTTGTGAGATCATATGATTAAAGCTCGTTTCCTGATCAAAATCCAAGGTAGGAGCAATATTATATCTTCCTAAAGAACGCTTTACCGCAGAGCGCAGGATCGCATAAATAGATTTTTCGTCCTCGTACTTGATCTCCGTCTTTGTCGGGTGCACGTTGATATCGATCTTTGCCGGGTCAATATCAATGCATAGCACATAAAAAGGATAAGAATCTGAGGGCAGAATATCTTCAAACGCATTCATCACCGCATGATTCAGATAGGGATCTTTTACGAAGCGTTTGTTCACAAAGAAAAACTGCTCACCACGGGTTTTCTTCGCAAACTCCGGTTTGCCTACAAAACCTTGAATACGCAGAATTGTTGTGTCTTCCTCTACCGGGACCAAGCGCTGATTGTAATTATTCCCAAATAGGTGAACAATACGCTGTTTTAACACCTCTTTGGGCAGTCGAAAAACTTCGTTGCCATCGCTATGCAAAGAGAAGCTAATTTCGGGATGCGCTAAAGCGACACGCTGAAATTCGTCAATGATATGGCGCATCTCCACCGCATTGCTCTTTAGGAAGTTACGTCGAGCTGGGATATTGTAGAAAAGATTCTTGATGCAGATGTTAGTTCCGGCAGGAATATTTTCAGGATATTGATCAATCACTGTCGAGCCTTCGATTTGCACAATCGTGCCCAACTCGTCTTCCACACGTCTGCTGCGCAATTCTACATGAGCAATAGCCGCAATAGAAGCCATTGCTTCACCACGAAATCCCATCGTACGAATGGCAAAAAGATCTTCCGCCTTCCGAATTTTTGAAGTAGCGTGCCTTTCAAAACAAAGGCGCGCATCTGTAACGCTCATGCCACAGCCATTGTCGATCACCTGGATCAGCGATTTTCCGGCATCCTTTACGATCAATTTGATCTGATCGGCTCCAGCATCAATCGCGTTCTCCACCAGTTCTTTCACAGCCGAAGCAGGTCGTTGTACAACTTCTCCAGCAGCGATCTGGTTAGCCACAGCATCTGGCAATAGTTGAATGATATCCGACGTCATACCGCGAAGTTACAAAAATGCTTTATTATCATTGGATGACATTAGTTGAAAAATAAAGCGAGATATTCGGATCACGAAAAGTGAATTACGGGAATGGAGAAAGTATTAGTTATCGTTATACACCCAGATTTAAAAAATTCGGTGATCAATAAAAGATGGATCAATGAGTTGGAGCAATATCCTGATCAATACCACGTGCATGATTTGTACCAGCAATATCCTAATGGCATAATCGACGTGGCGGGGGAACAACAGCTCATCGAACAGTATAATAAAATCGTGTTTCAATTTCCTTTGTATTGGTTTAGCAGTCCGCCGCTATTCAAGACTTGGCAAGATGAAGTGCTTACCTACGGTTGGGCATATGGTAGCAAAAGTGGTTTTAAGATGGCTGGCAAGAAGATAGCACTTGCAATTTCTGTCGGTGTGGCAGAAAATATCTATTCGGCCGCAGAAAAGTATAAATATACCTTAGAAGAGCTAACGCGCCCTTTCGAACTAACGTTTGAGTATGTAAAGGCAGATTATCGTCCATTATTTGCCTATTACGATCTTGAAATCAATACCCAAGCAACTTGGATCGAGCGTAGTGTGCCATTGTATCTGAAGTATCTGACTGCTTTGTAACATATCGCAATAGCTTCCTTAGTTTTCTCGCGACAATCCATATCTTGCATGCTCAATATAGACTTTATGAGAATAGTGTTCAATATTTTGCTTGTCCTAGCGCTCGCTAGCTGTGTGCAGTCGGAGCAAAAACAAGCCGCCATCAGTCAAGATAGCAAAGCTGGAGAATGGGTAGATTTATTGCACAGTGATTCGTTGACGGGTTGGCATTTGTACAATGCTGGCAACATGGCGTCCAAATGGAAAGTACAACAAGGAGAACTGATCTGCGATCCGCACAAATCGGATGGCATTTTCGGCGACCTCATTACGGATAAAGAATACCAAGATTTTGAATTGGATCTGGAGTGGAAAGTGAATAAGGGCGGAAATAGCGGCATTCTGATTAATGTGAAAGAAGATTCGGCTTATGCAGCTACATTTGCCACAGGCTTGGAGATGCAGTTGTTGGATAATCAATTTGCTGAGCCGCGGCATCAACGGGATTCTACGCACTGGGCAGGCTGCTTGTATTCGGTAGATTGTAATGCTAAAAACTCTTTGCCATTGCCCTACGGGCAATGGAATAAAGCACGCATCGTACAGCATAACGGAAAAGTGAGCTTTTGGTTGAATGAAAAGCTCACTTTTGAACGAGAAATCGATTCGCCTACCTTCCAAGAATTGGTAAACAATAGTCCGATTACGGCTTATCCTGACTTTGGCAAGTATGCTTCAGGTAGGATAGCTTTACAAAACCATACTGATTCGGTTTCATTTCGGAACATTCGAATTAAGGAGCTGCTTTAAGGCTTTAATCCGCATTTTTTTATAAAAAAGACCACATTGTTTATGCTGCAGTGTGGTCTTTATATGTTACTTACCAGCTAAATATGGTGCTTACTGTACCACTTCTGGCACAAACTTCATTGAGATCGAATTCACGCAATGACGTGTGTTTTTCGCGGTAAAACCTTCTCCGTTAAAAACGTGCCCAAGATGAGCACCACAGGCATTGCATAAAATTTCCGTACGACGGCCATCGGCATCCGTATCCCGGCGGATGGCACCTTTAATCTCATCGTCGAAGCTGGGCCAGCCGCAAAAAGATTCAAACTTATCTTCCGAACGATACAATGGCGCGTCACAACGTTTGCACAAATATGTGCCTTGCTGTTTATTGTCAAGCAATTCGCCGGTGAATGGGCGCTCGGTTCCTTTATCCTCGATGACATATTTCTCTTCTGCCGTCAATTCGTTATACTTGTCGTTATTCATTTCCGTTCGATTTTTAATAGATTTATTTCCACAATTTACTTGTAGTACTGAAATCCAAATGATGCCCAAAATTATAAGTAATTTCATGCTTAATTTGTTTAGATCTATTCACAAAAATACTAAATAAACCCATTTAAATCGCATTTTAAGGGAGTTATTTAGAACGGTTATAAATTAAACTATTCAGTCACCAAATTGTCAGGGATTGTTTAAATAGTTATACTTTTGTGCAAAGTTTAGTGGGGTGAAAACTCTACTTTCAAAGAGATTTTGAATATATCATACACATTAAAATAGTATAAAGTGCTAAATATGAGAAATATCTCATCCGTTTTGGGAAAACTGGCGAAGTCAATATCAGTTGGTTTGGTGTTGTTGTTTGCCGCTACAAGTGTATCAAATGCGCAGGATGCCTCTAATGGGGGTGCCCTTTTTAAAGCGAATGCATGTCATTCTTGTCATGCTGTAGGTCGTCAGTTGACTGGGCCAGATTTGGCTGGGTTAACGGATCGTCGTGAAGAATCGTGGATTATCAAGTGGGTGCACAATCCACAAGGAATGGTCGATTCTGGTGATCCGCAAGCGGTAGAGCTGAAAAGTAATTTTAACACAATTATGGCGCCGTACGCGCATTTGTCTGAGGACGATATTCGTGATATCATCGCATATCTTCAAGCAGAAGAAGTGAAAGCGGCAGCGAAAAAGGAGCAGGCGGCAGCGCAAGGTGGTGGTGCTGGCGGTAGCAAGGGGCAAGTACGTTGATGATTGTCATCGTGTCTGTCTTAGTTGTGGTTGTCGTAGGTGTATCTATTTTATTGTCTCGCGTCGCTAAGACTTTAGAAAAAGTAATCGATACCAATAAAGAATCTATCGATGTAGCTACTGCAGAGTATGCTGCGCGTGGGTCTAAGTTCGGTCAGTTTGCTAAAGCATTCGTTCGTAATAAGAAGTTGGTGTTCTTCGCGGTCTTGATGATTGTTGCACTTCTAGGTGTAGTAGGTTGGAAGACCGGATGGAATGTCGGTGTGCACCAAGGATATCAGCCAGTACAGCCGATCAAGTTCTCGCACCAAATTCACGCTGGTGTAAATCAGATCGAGTGTCAATACTGTCATGGTGGTGCATTCAAATCGAAGAATGCTTCTATTCCTTCGGCAAACGTTTGTATGAACTGTCATAACACCATTACTGCTGGTGAGCACTATGATAACGATAGTGGTATCTCTCCGGAGATTGCCAAATTGTACCGCGCGGTAGATTGGGATCCAGAGACACGTACTTACGGTAACGATACGCGTCCGATTGAATGGATCAGAATTCACAATCTTCCTGATTTCGCGTACTTCAACCACTCACAACACGTTGTCGTTGCGGGTGTCGAATGTCAGACTTGTCACGGTCCGATCGAATCAATGGAAGAAGTATATCAATATTCACCATTGACGATGAAGTGGTGTATCGATTGTCACCGTGAAACGTCGGTAAATACAGACAATGAGTACTACGATCAATTAATCGAGGCACACGATAAATTGAAAAAAGGCGAAAAAATGACTGCCGCTATGATCGGTGGTCTAGAATGTGGTAAGTGTCACTATTAATCAAATTAGAAAAAACGCAATCTTAATATACAGCTTTACATGGATAGCAACAAAAAATATTGGAAAGGGTTAGAAGAGCTAAATCAAACTCCTGCGTTCGTACAGTCGAGCAAGGGAGAGTTTTCTGAGTCGATTCCCGTAGAGGATGTATTGAATGAAGAAGGATTGAGCACCAAAACTCCTCGTCGGGACTTTTTAAAAGTTCTTGGTTTTGGTTTAGGTGCCGTATCCTTGGCTGCTTGTCAAAATACTCCTGTTCATAAGGCCGTTCCTTATCTTATTAAACCTGAGGAAGTAACGCCGGGAGTTCCTAACTATTATGCTTCGTCATTTAATGGGCAAAGTGTTTTGGTACGTACACGTGAAGGTCGTCCTATCTTGGTAGAAGCTAACCCAAATAGTGTGGGTTTAACGCAAGGTACAGAATCGGCTACAGTCGCTTCGGTATTGGACTTGTACGACATGACCAACAAACTACAGAATCCGCAAATTGGTGGGAGAGATGTAGAGTGGGCAAAATTAGATGCTAAGGTAACTGAAGCATTGAACAAATCTGTGCAAGCGGGAAAACGCGTTGCCATTGTTTCGAGAACGATCAATAGCCCAACTTCGTTGGCAGCTATTGCTGAATTCACTAATAAATATCCGGGTACTATACATGTACAATTGGATCCTATTTCTTATGCTGGTATTCGTGCTGCCAATGAAGCTAGCTTTGGTCAAGCAGTTGTCCCTTCGTACAATTTCGAGCAGGCACAAGTTGTTTTGTCGGTAGGTGCAGATTTCTTGGGTACTTGGCTAGATGGTGAGCAGCATACGCAAGACTACATAAAAAATAGAAATTATAAATCGTTAGAAGCGGGCAGAATGTCACGGCATATCCAATTCGAAACTGGATTAAGCATGACAGGTACCAATGCGGATGTGCGTATCGCCATCAAACCTTCTGAAGAAGCTGGTGTCTTGATCTCTTTGTATAATGAGATCACTGGATCATCTTTAGCGGGAGGTATTCAGCAAGCGAATGCAGCTACAGCGATCAAGCTGGCAGCACAAGAATTGTTGAAGAATCGTGGTCAAGCGGTGGTCGTAGCAGGATCAAACGATGTCAATATTCAAACGTTGACGAATGCGATTAACTCAGCGATTGGTGCTTATGGTACTACAATCGATTTAGTAAATTACTCTAAAAAACACCAAGGGTCTGAAAGTGACTTTGCTTCCCTTTTAGGAATGGCAAACGCAGGCCAGATCGGTGCAGCTATTCTTTGGAATAGCAATCCAGTATACGATTATTACGATAGTGCAGCAGTAAAACAAGCACTAGCAAAAATTGACTTCACTGTTTCTTTCTCAGACCGCGCAGATGAAACTGCTTCAGAATTGAAAGCAATTGCTCCAGCAAGTACATTCTTAGAATCTTGGGGTGATGAATCGGCGAAAGTTGGATATTATACGATTGTACAACCTACGATCAACCCGGTGTTCAATACACGTCAGGCAGAAGTTAGCTTGTTGACGTGGGCAGGAAATAATACAGACATCTATACGTATGTACGTAATATCTGGGAATCGCAAATACTGCCAGGTAGTACTAAGAATTGGACCGATATTCTACAAACAGGGTTCGAATACAAAGGCAACACGACGGGTACATCTGCTACGTTTGCGGGCAATGTAAGTGCTGCTGCTACAGCAGCCTCAACAGCTGCACAATCGATTAAAGCTGGTGATGATTTCGAGCTATCCTTGTACCAACCTGCTAATATTCGCGATGGTCGCTATGCGAACAACGCTTACTTGCAAGAGCTTCCGGATCCAGTTTCCAAAGTAACTTGGGATAACTATATAGCGCTTAACCCGAAAGATGCTGAGCGTCTTGGTTTTGGAGAGAAAAGCACAGCTACTGTAAAAGCAGGAGATTTAGAGATTGAGCTTCCTGTGCTAGCGCAGCCAGGCCAAGCCTTGGGTACTGCTTCTGTTGCTTTAGGATACGGACGTACCAAAGTTGGTAAGGCAGGTAATAGTGTTGGTGTTAATGCTTTCCCTTTTGCGCAAGTAAAAGCAGGAACAATTCAATTTGTGAACAAAGTAGCTATCAGCAAAGCATCTCGTATTTACGAATTGGCGCAAACACAAACGCACCATACGATCGAAGGGCGTAATATTATTCGTGAAACAACTTTTACGAAATTCTTGCAGAACCCTGCTTCAGAAGCCGGTAAATTCTCGGATGATCATAAAACGTACGACTTGTGGAACAAGTTCGAGCAGCCAGGTCACAAATGGGTAATGGCGATCGACTTGAATGCATGTACAGGTTGTGGTTCTTGTATTGTAGCATGTAACGTAGAGAACAATATTCCAGTTGTAGGTCGTGATGAAGTACGTCGTCGTCGTGAGATGCACTGGTTACGTATCGACCGTTATTACACCATCGAAGAAGGCGGAAAAGGATACACCAAAGAAGATGATATTGCCAATCTTGCTTCTTACGAGAATGTAAGTGTAGTACATCAACCAATGATGTGTCAACATTGTGAGCACGCTCCATGTGAAACGGTTTGTCCGGTATTGGCTACGGTTCACTCATCAGAAGGATTGAACCACATGGCTTACAACCGTTGTTTTGGAACACGTTACTGTGCGAATAACTGTCCGTACAAAGTGCGTCGCTTCAACTGGTTTAACTACTGGAACGATTCGCGTTTTGATAACTATTTGAACAATGAATTCACACAATTGGTGTTGAATCCAGATGTTACGACACGTTCTCGTGGTGTGATGGAAAAATGTTCGATGTGTATACAACGTATTCAAGCAGGTAAGCTTCATGCAAAAATGGAAGGTCGTAAAGTGCAGGATGGAGAAATCCAAATGGCATGTTCAAGCGCTTGTAGTGCTAACGCTATGATCTTCGGTGATGCTAACGATCCTAATTCAGAAGTTTCCAAAGCATTGCGTAGCGAGCGTATCTACTACGTATTGGAAGAAATCAACGTTCAGCCAAATGTAGGTTATATGACGAAAGTCAGAAATACCTTTGAAGCTTAATCTTGTTCAATTTTTTGAAATAAACAACTATGTCATCGCATAACGAATCAATATTAAGAGAACCATTAGTAACCGGGAAAAAGATCACGTACGCCCAAGTGACGGACGATGTATTGCTTCCGGTTGAAAACAAGCCTAACAAAGCTTGGTGGATAGGATTTATCGTGGCTGTCTGCGGAGCCATGCTTTGGGTTATCAGTGTCGGTTACACATTTTGGACTGGTATTGGTGCTTGGGGTTTGAATAAGACCGTAGGATGGGCTTGGGATATTACCGACTTTGTATGGTGGGTTGGTATCGGTCACGCCGGTACACTGATATCTGCTGTACTCTTACTTTTCCGCCAAAACTGGCGTAACTCCATTAACCGTTCGGCAGAAGCGATGACGATCTTCGCTGTAATTTGTGCCGCTACTTACGTTGTGGCTCACATGGGTCGTCCTTGGTTAGCATACTGGATTTTCCCACTTCCGAATCAATATGGTTCGCTTTGGGTAAACTTCAACTCACCATTAGTATGGGATGCCTTTGCAATCTCTACTTACTTTACGGTATCATTAGTATTCTGGTACGTAGGTTTATTACCGGATATCTCTTCGGTACGTGACCGCGCTACTGGCTTGAAAAAGAAAATCTATTCTACCTTATCATTTGGTTGGAATGGTTCTGTTAAAACTTGGCAGCGCTTTGAGATCGTTTCTCTAGTATTAGCCGGTATTTCGACCCCATTGGTACTTTCGGTACACACGATTGTATCCATGGACTTTGCTACATCGGTAATCCCTGGATGGCACACCACGATCTTCCCTCCGTACTTCGTAGCAGGAGCGATCTTCTCTGGTTTTGCGATGGTACAAACGTTATTGTTGATTCTTCGCAAAGTGATGAACTTTGAGAACTATATCACGATGTTCCACATCGAGTCTATGAACAAGATCATCATGGTAACGGGATCTATCGTAGGTATCGCTTACTTGACTGAGTTATTCATTGCATGGTACTCTGGTTCTGAATACGAGATGTATGCATTTGCCAATCGTGTTGCTGGTCCGTATGCTTGGGCTTACTGGGCGATGATGACCTGTAATGTAATTTCTCCACAGTTATTCTGGTTCAAGAAAATTCGTACCAGTATTCCGATCTCATGGGTGCTATCTATCGTAGTAAACATCGGTATGTGGTTCGAGCGTTTCGTAATTATCGTGACTTCGCTACACCGCGATTACCTGCCATCGTCTTGGGCAATGTTCTACCCAACGTGGGTTGATGTAGGTATCTTCATCGGATCAATCGGACTATTCTTCACGTTATTCCTATTATTCATCCGTTTCTTACCAAGTATTGCCATGGCAGAGGTAAAATTACTATTGAAGAGTGCTTCACTACAGCAAAAAACGAAATTGGTTCAAGAGGGTGCATTCCCAGAAGAACAAGTACAGTACTTTAGAGATTCGTTGACAAAGTATGATTCCGTTTCGGAAGAGGATATTAATGCTTTACGTAAAAAATAATAGCAATGAGCAACACAAAATATATACTAGGTAGTTTTGCGGATCCTGACGAGATGATGCACGGGATCGAAAAACTACAAGAGAACAATATCAGCATTTACGATTGCTATACACCGATGCCAATACACGGTATTGAAGCGAAGTTAGGTGTAAAGCCTTCTCGCTTACCAATTGCCGCTTTTATTGCTGGTGCTACGGGTACAATCCTAGGTTTTAGTTTGTTGTTTTATACAACAGCATACGATTGGCCGATGAACGTAGGGGGAAAGCCATCGCTACCTTTGCCGAACTTTGTGCCAGTTACTTTTGAGGTAACGATTTTATTATGTGCATTGGGTATGGTAGCTACATTTTTCTATCGCAATCATCTGTTTCCAGGTCGTGCACCACGTGTGATGGACCTACGGGCATCTGATGATAGATTCATTATTGCTATTGATGCAAAAGAAAACACAGATCACTCCCTGATTGACGGTTTGTTGAAAGATGCCGGCGCAGTAGAGGTTAAATACAATGAAAGGAAATATGTTAGCTATGAATAAGAAGAACTTTCTTGGAACTGTATGTGCGGCGGTTGCATTAGCTGCTGTAGTTTCTGCTTGCGGAGACGGTACTACTCGTAGTACAGGTTGGGAATTTTCTCGTAATATGTATGATCCGATTGCTTTCAATCCGGATCAGCCGAATAAAAACTTTAAAAACGGCATCACTGCACAAACTCCTCCTACTGGTACTACACCAGTTGGTTTTACGCGCTTTGATTATGAAAATAGCGTAGAAGGATATCAATTAGCGGGTGCTGAGATTACTACCAACCCATTAACTGTCACCGAACAAAATCTGAAAGAAGGACATGCTTTGTATGTCACTTACTGTGCAGTATGTCATGGTACAGAAGGAAATGGTGATGGTACGATCACGAAGGACAGATCGGTAGAGGATTCTAGAGGTAAACGTACTTTAGAAAACTTTCCAGAACCTCCATCGTATCAAAAATCTGCCGGAATGCCATCCTCACGTGGTGGTCAAATGTCTGAATTGACTGCGGGTAAGATCTTTCACACCATCACATACGGATGGAACTCTATGGGGCCGCACGCATCACAGATCTCACCAGAAGACCGGTGGAAAGTTGTTATGTATGTGCAAGAATTACAAAAGAAATAATTAAACATCAAGTTAATAAATGGGAACTCACAATCATCATCACGATTATAATTTTAGCGAGCAGTTTCAATTTGGTGGCGTAGCCAAAATTTTGAGCATTGTCGCTGTTGTAATTGGTATAGCAAGTATTGCATGGGGTTTGTTGTCGCATGATCACATCATCCATGAGCGTACTTACGCCAATTTATTATTGATGGGCTATTATTTCACTTGTGTATGTGCCGCTGGTGCATTCTTTGTGGCACTACAATTAGTCACTCAATCAGGCTGGTCAGCAGGTTTACTACGCATACCTCAGGCAATGGCGAGTGTATTACCAATTGCATCAATCATATTATTGATTATCGTTGGTCTAGGATTATACACACACAATCTATATCACCACTGGCATGCAGATGGTCTTACAGATCCAACAAGTCCTAATTATGACGCCTTAGTAGCAGGTAAAGCAGCATTTTTGAATGTTCCTGGATTCTTGATTCGTCAGGTACTATTCATGGGTTCATACAGCATTTTCGCTTTTATCTTAGCTAAATTGTCTTACAATGAAGATTTGAGTGGTGGTTTGAATGGCTATAAAAAGAGCTTTAAATTATCTGCCTTATTTTTAGTAATCTTTGGATTTACTACTCCAATCTGGTCATTTGATACGATTATGTCGCTAGAGGCACATTGGTTTTCGACCATGTTTGGTTGGTACAATTTCGCAGCTATGTGGGTAAGCGGTATTTCTGCCATTACGTTGATCCTAATCTTGTTGAAAAAAGCGGGATATATGTCATGGGTGAATGAAAACCATTTACATGATTTAGGTAAATTGATGTTCGGTTTCTCGATTTTCTGGACCTATGTATGGTTTGCACAGTTCATGCTGATTTGGTATTCAAACATTCCGGAAGAAACCGTATATTTCTACAAAAGATGGGAACCGGAATATAAACCATGGTTTTGGTTAAGTATTGTTATTAATTTCGTAGCGCCGTTGCTATTATTAGTTGATCGCGATGCGAAACGTAAAGAAACATTTATGATGTGTGTGGCTATCTTGCTTCTATTGGGTCACTGGTTGGATTATTATATCATGATCATGCCGGGTACAGTAGAGTCGCACCGTGGTTTCGGTATTATTGAGATCGGTACAGCAATTGGTTTTACAGGTCTGTTTACCTTCCTCGTGCTTAGCAAATTGAGCAAGCATGCATTGGCGCCGAAGCATCATCCATTTTTGGACGAAAGTTTACATCATCAGATTTAAGGTTAAGTAGCGCATTACGTATAAACGTTTTTATAGAAAATGAAGTTTACAAAATATAACAAGTTCAAGACGATAATAGGCTGTTTGCTCCTGTTGAATTTAATGGTGGCTTTGCCAGTATCTGCTTCTGTACAAGATTCGGTGGTGAGCAATGTCCAAGTGGATGAAGCGGCTACACCGGGTGATGAAGCGCAGGTGGATAGTGTTACGGTAGCTACCGACGATGCTTCTGGAGATACAACTACTTCGGCGGTCGTATCACCAGATGAGCAAGCTACTACCAATGCAACAACATCATCTGTTGAAGCAGATAAGCAAATTGATTCGCAGGTGTATAAAGACATCACCTATTATTTGATGTATTTCTTATTGATTTGCATCATAGTAGCAGTGATTGGCAAGATTCAACATATCTATACACTATCGCGTCGCATAAGTGGTAAGTACAATCCACTAGCCAACAATAATCTTCAAGCAGCATTACTTTTAGTGTTTCTGATTTTGTTCTTGGTGGGTACCTATTATTCCTACGCAGTATGGGGAGTGTGGTCTTGGAGAGCAGCAGTGACAGAACATGGTAAAGACATCGATCAGATGTTTATCATCACGTTAATCATTACCACATTTGTGATGATTGTCGTACACATATTACTATTGGTATTTGCATACTTATACCGTATGCGCCTAAACCGCAAGGCATATTTCTACCCACATAATGACTCGATCGAGCGTTTGTGGACCATCGTACCTGCTATTGTCCTTACGGTATTGGTATTGTTCGGTTTCTTTACTTGGAGAAAGATTACCAATGTGCCACAAGAATTACAAGATTCTGCACTTCAAGTAGAGGTGATGGGTGAGCAATTTATGTGGACAGTTCGTTATCCAGGTGCCGATGGTGCTATTGGAAAGCGTAATTACAAATTGACATCGCCTACCAATCCTTACGGTATCGATTTTACGGACAAAAATGCGTGGGATGATATTCAGGGAGCTGATATTGTATTGCCAGTAAATCAACCAGTACGTTTCCATATAATTTCGAAAGATATTATTCACTCTTTCTATATGCCAGATTTCAGAGTGCAGATCAATGCCGTACCAGGTATGACGAATTACTTCCAGTTTACGCCTACAACGACCACACGTGATATGCGTGACAAGCTGAATGATCAATCGTATGATTTTGTGATGCTGTGCGCGAAGATCTGTGGATCCAGCCACTTCAATATGCAGAAGAAAGTCGTAGTGGTAACTGAGGCGGAATACAAAGAATGGCTTGCTAAACAACCGAAGTTCTTCACCGAATCACTTCAACAGGAGTATGCTCAGGCAGAGAAAGGTGAAGAAGTGTTGAAAACAGCTTCATTGAATTAATTTTTTAAAAGAGTTTTAATTTTAGATATGTCAACTACAGTTATATCGCACGGCGCAGCAGATCACGATTCGCACGATCATCACCACCATCATGAGACGTTCTGGACTAAATACGTATTTAGCCAGGATCATAAGATGATCGCGAAGCAATTCTTGATCACAGGTATTATCATGGCCGTTTTTGCTATGATCTTATCAATCTTGTTTCGTATTCAAATTGCGTGGCCTGATGCTGAATTTCCAATCTTAGAAGTTTTCCTAGGAAAATGGGCTGAGGGTGGTCGTATTAAACCAGAGTTCTTCTTATCATTGGTTACTATTCATGGTACGATGATGGTGTTCTTTGTATTGACAGCCGGCTTATCAGGTACGTTTAGTAACTTATTGATTCCTTATCAAATTGGAGCACGTGATATGGCGTCTCCGTTGATGAACATGCTTTCTTACTGGTTCTTTTTTGTAGCCTGTATCATCATGATCGCATCGTTCTTTATTGAGTCTGGCCCAGCTTCTGCTGGTTGGACGATCTATCCACCATTGTCGGCCGTACCAACTGCTATTGCAGGTTCAGGTTTGGGTATGACGTTGTGGTTAGCAAGTATGGTGCTTTTTATTGCGTCGCAAGTATTGGGTGGTACTAACTACGTAAGTACAATCTTGAACATGCGTACAAAAGGTATGGATCTTTGGAAAATGCCTTTGACTATTTGGGCGTTCTTCTTAACAGCGATCGTTGGTTTACTATCCTTCCCAGTTTTGGTTTCTGCCGTTGTCTTATTGATCTTTGATAGATCGGCAGGTACATCTTTCTACTTATCCGATTTAGTAGTTGGTGGTCAGATTTTGCCAAATGAAGGTGGTTCTCCAATCTTGTTCCAACACTTATTCTGGTTCTTAGGTCACCCAGAGGTATATATCGTAGTAATGCCAGCTTTAGGTTTGACATCGGAAGTTATCTCAACCAATGCGCGTAAACCAATCTTTGGTTACCATGCGATGGTATATTCATTAGTGGGTATTACGGTACTTTCTTTCATTGTTTGGGGTCACCACATGTTTGTAACAGGTATGAGTCCTTTCTTAGGAGGTGTGTTTATGATCACCACGTTGATCATTGCGGTACCTTCTGCTGTAAAGGCTTTTAACTACATCGCTACTTTATGGCGTGGTAATATTCGATTCACTCCAGCGATGATGTTCGCCATTGGTATGGTTTCATTCTTCGTATCTGGTGGTGTTACGGGTATTTTCTTAGGTAACGCCGCACTGGATATCAATCTGCATGATACCTATTTCGTAGTAGCTCACTTCCACTTGGTAATGGGTTCTGCTTCGATCTTCGGAATGCTTTGCGGTGTGTACCATTGGTATCCTAAAATGTTTGGAAGAATGATGGATGAGCGTCTGGGTTATCTACATTTCTGGATGACTTTTATTGGTGCTTATCTCGTGTTTTTCCCGATGCACTTTATGGGTGTAGATGGTGTACCACGTCGTTATTATTCATTCACTGATTTTCCTTTCATGGAAAAGTGGGTGTCTGTAAATATCTTAGTGACTTGGGCAGCGATCATCTCAGCATTAGCACAGGTAGCTTTCTTGTGGAATTTCTTTGCCTCAATCTGGTTGGGCAAGCGTGCTCCTCAAAATCCATGGAATTCTAATACATTGGAGTGGACTACTCCGGTAGAGCATTTCCACGGTAACTGGCCAGGTGAAATTCCTGAAGTACACCGTTGGCCATATGATTATTCGAAACCTGGTCATGATGAGGACTTTATTCCTCAGCATATTCCATACTCTCAGACAATGAGCTCTAACCAGCTGCATGACTTTGAGGGCGACGAGGAAGCGATCCGCATCCAAAAAGCCTGGAATAAAGAAAATGACCGAGAAGAAACAATAATACACTAGAGCATATTTAGCCTGGTCAGTTTCCAACTTTCCAGGCTAAATATCTTTATTATCATCATACCACGACTACTTAGGGATGTATCCTGCCACTGAAAAACGATTTATTATTGCCAACAGGGTTACAATAATCTTTTTGTTTTTAGTTATTGCGGCAGGTGGTATCGTGAGAAGTACGGGGTCGGGGATGGGATGTCCAGATTGGCCAAAATGTTTTAATCGTATTATTCCTCCTACCGATATATCGCAATTGCCCGAGGGCTACGAACAGCAATATATTGAGGGAAGGCAAAAAAAGAATGAACGTTTTGCAAATATGGTGCAACGCTTTGGCTTCCAACAAGAAGCTGAGCAGATTCGTACAGATCCATCCATTTTGGTACATGAGGATTTCAATGCAGCTAAAACTTGGACGGAGTACATCAATCGTTTAGTTGGTGTCATTGTCGGTTTTTGTTTGTTGGCCACGGCTTACTTATCGTTGAATTACCGAAAAACTAATCCAGTCATTACGATATGGAGCGTTCTTAATCTTTTTGTTGTTATTATTCAGGCTTGGTTAGGTTCAATTGTAGTTTCTACTAATTTGATGCCTTGGATTATTACCATTCACATGGTATTGGCGCTGGTGATATTGGCGATTGCCATTTATACATTTTACCTTGCTACTACCAAGCGTAATAGGCGATTGTTAGTGAATCGCTCTTCTCTCGCTATCAAATGGATGGCGGGTGCTTCCTTATTAATTTTATTCATACAGATAGTATTGGGTACGGAGGTAAGAGAGTTGGTAGATGTATTACGCGGACAAGCTATTCCACGAAGTGGATGGATCGAGGCAATTGGTACTGCTTATGACCATCACCGAATTCTAGGTTACATAACATTTGTGTTGACTTTGGCAGTTTGTTGGATTGTCAAAAGTAGATTTAGTAATAACAGTATTCAAAGCAAGTTTGCTTTGATAATTATAATATTGGCGGTGATACAAATGAGTTCGGGTATTATTTTAGCCCGCTACGCTTTGCCACCGTATATGCAGACAACGCATTTGGTCGTTGCGAGCCTATTTTTTGGCGCGCAGTATTACTTAATGTTGTTGACGACAAAGGCAAAAGTATGACGTGCGTATTACATGCATTAAGGTATTTTTGCGGCGAATTAATTTGATGATGATCCATGGGGACGTTTATTTCGGATTTTAATAAGCTGGTCAAGTTGAGGTTAACGTTAACCGTAGTGTTTTCGGCCTCTATTTCGTTTTTGATTGGTGCTGTGCAGCAGGATAATATCATCTGGACGAATTGGCTTTTGCTAACTTTGGGTGGCTTTTTGGTCACGGGAGCAGCAAATGGCTTCAATGAAATCATTGAGAAGGATTTGGATAAGTTGATGGAGCGTACGAAAGATCGTCCGTTGCCTTCAGGCAGAATGACCAATGGACAAGCGTTGGTATTAAGCGTATTCATGGGTATTACCGGTACCTTGGTGTTAGTGGAGTTGAATTTTATTGCAGGTTTATTGTCTGTATTTTCGATCTTTCTATACGCCTTCGTGTATACTCCGCTGAAGCAAAAATCGCCAATTGCAGTGTTTGTAGGTGCATTTCCAGGTGCATTGCCACCATTGATTGGTTATTATGCAGCGTTTGAAGCGGCAGGTTTTGGATTAGCGTACAGTTCCGTGAGTGAGGCAGCTGTTATTATTACGCCGATAGTTCTTTTCGTCATACAGTTTGCATGGCAATTTCCACATTTTTGGGCGATTGCTTGGGTTACAGATGAGGACTATAAAAAGGCAGGCTTTCGGTTGTTGCCTACCACGAAGAAAGATAAGGTTTCCGCATGGATGCTTTTTTTATCGTGTATTGTAATGATCCCGGTAGGATTTCTGCCGATGTATTACGGTTTTGGTGGTTGGATATTTACAATCGTCGCTTTACTGGGCGGATTGTTGTTTACTTGGTACGGATACCAACATATACAATCACCACAAGATAGTACCGCGCGTAAGATCATGTTTACGTCTTTCGCTTATTTACCGATCTTACAGATCGCATTATTAGTAGATTTTATACCCTTTTAACGAGGAATGGATAAGATGATAGATAGCAATGAGCAATTAGTACAATCGCGCAAAGCCAAAAAATTCAACCTTTGGCTAGGCATGATTGGTATGTTCATGATGTTTGCCGCGCTGTCAAGCGGTTTCATTGTGTACACCGCTAGTGGTATCGATAAAGGGATTAAAACGATATTGCCTTACGCGTTTATTTATAGTACCGTAGCAATCGTGTTGAGTAGTGTTGCGATGCATGTGGCTTACACAGCGGCAAAAGCTGGACAATTAGGTCGTCAGAAATTGATGTTGCTGATTACGATAGCCTTAGGAATTGTCTTCTTTGTATCGCAAATCAATGCATGGTCAACATTAATTGATCGGGGGATTTATTTCCAAAATCCTAACGCTTCGCAATCATTTATATATGTGTTTACGTGGTTGCACTTAATGCACATTATTGCCGGATTGATCGTTTTGCTTCGCTGTTATATCGGTGCTGTAAGACGTATATCGACAGATAAAAATCAATTTAGAATGGAAATAGCCACTATTTTTTGGCATTTTCTGGATCTATTGTGGATTTATATTTATGTTTTCTTACTTTTGAATCAATAAAACTAAACAATGAGTACAACGACTGTATCGCAATTGGATAAGGTTAAAGACGGACCTTGGAGTGGTGGTAAATCACCGTGGAATTTGGAGTACGGAAAGATCATGATGTGGTTTTTCTTAGTATCTGATGCGTTCACTTTTTCTGCGTTCTTAATCTATTATGGAGCTCAGAAGTTTGCTAATGCAACTTGGGTTGACCCTGATAAAGTGTTTCAATCTATCCCAGGTATCGCCGAGAGCGGTCAACCATTGGTTTTCGTGGGTATTATGACGTTTATTTTGATTATGTCATCAGTCACCATGGTGCTAGCGGTAGATGCTGGTCATCGTAATGATCGTAATGCCGTAATTAAGTGGATGTTATGGACTATTTTGGGTGGTTTAATGTTCGTAGGTTGTCAAGCGATCGAATGGACGCACTTGCATCATTCCGGTTTCTGGTTCGGTCGCAATCCTGCTACTGGTTTAGAAGGTGAAACTGCTATTGTAGAAGCCTTGAAACCTTATTTTACAGGCGAGATCTCGTACACAGCAGCTTTGCAGTTTTCTAACCTATTCTTTACTATTACTGGTTTCCACGGTTTCCACGTATCAATAGGTATCTTGCTTAATATCATT
Organism: Sphingobacterium populi; assembly: GCF_001586775.1. GTDB lineage: Bacteria > Bacteroidota > Bacteroidia > Sphingobacteriales > Sphingobacteriaceae > Sphingobacterium > Sphingobacterium populi. Next base: position 188,253 of record NZ_LQXS01000003.1, read on the forward strand.
ATCCTTTGTATGACGTTGAACAACACGTTCGAGCGTCGTGGTACTTATCTGATGGTAGAAAAAGTTGGTTTATACTGGCACTTTGTAGATTTGGTATGGGTATTTGTATTTACCTTCTTCTACCTTATCTGATTTATTTAATAATTACTTTGTAATACAACATATACGATGTCAAATCACGATCATACAGCAGCAGCGCACGACGAGCACCATGAAGGCATGGGAGCTAAGCAAATCTGGTCCGTATTCTTTGTCTTGCTAGCATTAACGGCACTTGAGTTTTTAATCGCACTAGGTTTTGTGCACCACTGGCAGATTTTGCAAAAGGGCATGTTTGTTAATATCATCTACATCATGCTAACTTTAGTGAAAGCATACTATATCGTGGCTTTCTTTATGCACTTGAAGTTTGAGAAATCGAGTTTCATTGTGTGCAGCACTATTGTTTTTATCTTCATCGCCTATTTTATTGTGCTGATGCTTGTAGAAGGTAGCTTCTTATCTGGGGCGTTGCAATCGCATCCGGTGTTTCCGAACAATTAATAGAACGATATACATAGATGAATCCAGTCATTCGTCCAATGAAGTTTTCAAAAATTATAATCCTGGCCATTGTACTCTTTGTGCCAGGATTTTTGTATTTATTGATGGAGAATCTAGGTCGGCATGAATACGTTAAATTGCCGATTTATGGGGAGAAATCGCTTTCTGGCGAAATGCGTCGCGTCATGGGCCGAGAGAGGCCAGATACCATTTACCATCAATTGAAGCCACTGCAATTGACCGATTGGTCAGGGCGTACGGTATCGTGGATGGGAAGCGATTCTATTATCAGCGTGGCGCATTTGATGTATAGCGCCGATTCGGCCTTTTCGGGAATTGCCTTAGATTATATGGATCGGTTGGCTACAAAATTTGCTAGCAAAGCCAGTGTACATTTGTATTCCATCTCCGTAGATCCGCATGATCAGGTTACCGACTTAGCGAAAATGGCCAGTCGTTTTGGCGATCTTGACCGTCGTAAATGGCATATTGTTGCAAATCCTTCTACCGATATGCTGACCTATGCGCGTGAGCAAATGTTACTCAATGCCAGTAGAGATATGCAAGATTCTACTAAGTTTATGATCGATGATCAGATCATTCTCATTGACGGCAAACATCGTATTCGAGGATTCTATCCATTGAGTCAGCACGCCGAGCTGAAGAGGCTAGAAGATGAAATCAAATTACAATTGGTAGAAGAAATAAGAGACAACCCTAGACGGGTGGAAAGAAATTAGAAAAACACGTATGGCAATGACCGCGGAAGAAAAAAAATATAAAGGCATTATCTGGACCTTATCTATTGTGATACCCATTGCGGTAGCTGTTTTGTTTGGTGTCAATTTACAAAAGCTTGGTTACGATGTAGAACCGTTAAGTTTCTTGCCGCCTATCTACGCCAGTATCAACGGGCTTACCGCTATTTTACTTGTTTGGGCGGTGTCTGCGATCAAGAGTGGCAAAGTTAAGCTTCATGAAAACTTAATAAAGGTCTGTATGCTTTGCTCTTCGCTATTCTTGGTGATGTATGTGGCCTACCATATGACGTCGGTTTCCACACCATATGGTGGTGAAGGTTTTATCCGTTTAGTGTACTTTTTTATCCTAATTAGTCATATTCTACTATCTATTATCATCATTCCGTTCGTACTGTTTACTTTTGTACGTGGGATAGCAGGAGCATACGAAAGGCACAAACGCTTAGCGAGGATTACCTATCCGATGTGGCTTTACGTAGCGGTGACCGGTGTGATCGTTTATCTAATGATTTCGCCATATTATACCCATTAGTTCAACTGCAATAGTCATTGCCATGCTAGTGCGATGCGATTGCTGATGGTATTATCATACATATAGCAGAGGATGAAAAAAGTTTGGATTTATCAAGCAAATCGCTTCTTTACAGAAGCTGAAGAAACTAAAGCCACGGCTGTTTTACAACAATTTGTACAGAGTTGGACGGCTCACGGTGATCAATTAGCAGGTAAAGCAACTATTTTTCATCATTTATTTATTGTACTAGAAGTTGACGAATCTGTCGCTAGCACTACCGGTTGCTCGGTAGATAAGTCGGTACATCTATTAAAGAAGCTGGAACAAGAGTTGAACATTGGTTTGTTTGATCGGTTGATGGTAGCTTACCGCGACGCAAATGATGCCGTACAACTGGTTTCTCGTAATGAGTTTGCACAGCTCGTACAATCAGGTCAAGTAAGTTCTGATACGATTGTATTCAATAATTTATTAAGTTCTGGCGAAGATTTCCCAAGCCAGTGGGAAATACCATTTCAAGATAGCTGGCATGCCAAAGTTTTTGTAATATAATTACAACATAACAGGAAGCACATAGGATTTTAGTAAATTGGGTTGTCAAATGTCAATTCCAATTAGTACAATCATATGAAAAAACAGCTATCCACTACATTTTTTCTGACTTTCTTAGCGGTATTGTCCTCCTTGGGGCAAATAGCCATTCCCGCAGATTCTATTGTCACCACCAAACACAGCACAACGATCTTAGGGCAAGCCATTAAATACACCGCACATAAAGGCACACAGCCCGTTTGGAATGAAAAAGGAGATGCGATAGCAACACTCGATTATACCTATTACGAGCGCGACGGCGTAGCCAAAGAAAACCGTCCCCTAGTAATTTCATTCAACGGCGGCCCTGGTTCTGCGTCGGTATGGATGGAGATTGCATATACCGGGCCAGCACTATTGAATATTGATGATGAAGGCTATCCAGTTCAACCTTATGGCATCGGTAAAAATCCTTATTCCATACTAGATATTGCTGATATCGTTTTTATCAACCCGGTCAATACGGGTTATTCGCGTATTTTAGATAAGGAGGTAAATACCAACACTTTTTTTGGAGTGAACGCTGACGTTAAATATTTAGCATCGTGGATCAATACCTTTGTAACGCGACGCAATCGTTGGAACTCGCCTAAATACCTCATCGGCGAAAGCTACGGCACGACCCGCGTCTCCGGTCTGGCGTTGGAGTTGCAAAGTGCTCATTGGATGTATTTGAACGGCGTGGTACTCGTATCACCTACCACGCTCGGTATTGAGCGTGGCGGCCCTGTGGATATGGCGTTGCGATTACCATACTATGCGGCAACTGCGTGGTATCACCAAAAATTACCAGCCGATCTGCAAAGTCGGGATTTGGAAGAGATTTTGCCAGAAGTAGAAGCTTTTGCGGTGGATGAATTATTACCGACCTTGGCAAAAGGTGGCTTACTGAATCCCAACCAGCGGCAAGCAGCAGCTACAAAAATGGCGCGCTATTCTGGTCTATCAGAGAAAGTAATTTTGCAAAATAACCTCGATGTGAGCACCAATCTTTTTTGGAAAGAATTATTGCGCGACAGCGGCTACACGGTCGGTCGTCTCGATTCCCGCTATCGCGGGATAGATCGCAAAGATGGCGGCGATCGTCCGGATTTCAATGCCGAACTTACGGCTTGGTTGCATGCCTTTACGCCGGCGATCAATCACTATATGCGCAATGAACTCAACTTCGCCACCGATGTCAAGTACAATATGTTTGGCTCTGTACATCCTTGGGATCGTAGCAATGACCGGACAGGCGAAAGTTTGCGACAAGCGATGGCGCAGAATCCTTTTCTGCATGTAATGGTACAATCCGGCTATTACGACGGCGCCTGCGACTATTTTAATGCAAAATATACCATGTGGCAAATGGATCCTTCGGGGCGTTTGCAAGATCGGATGTCTTTCAAAGGATATCGTAGTGGGCATATGATGTACTTGCGCAAACCTGATCTCGAGCAAGGTAATGCAGATATTCGTAGCTTCATCACCAACAGTATTCCAGCAACCGGTACGCCTGCAAAATATTAATCGCCGCAGTATCATAGATTCTGTAGCGGTACGTCAAAGTTTGTAGGATAAAATCATTATATTGCTTTTTCGACAAGGCATTATTCGCACGTCAACCGTGGCGAATGATGGCCTGAGCAATTATAACAATATGATTATTGGTTTAGATATTGGTACCTCATCAACAAAGGCGGTGGCTTTTGATCATCAAGGTGAAGTACTGGCGCAACATGGCATCACCTATCCGATTTTGTCTCCGCAAACGGGCTATTACGAGCAGGATCCCAACGAGATCTATGAGGCTTGTGTTGGTTCTTTATCCGAAGTGATGCGGCAACTGGCTCGCGAACATCCAAGTCAACCGCTAGAAGGAATTTCGGTCAGTAGTGCGATGCATGCGCTTATCGCAATGGATGAGATAGGTAACCCGATTACCAATAGTATTATTTGGGCCGATCAGAGAAGCGAATCCGTTGCTGCAGATTTGAAAGAAACAGCACAGGGATTGGATCTCTACATAAAAACAGGCACACCGATACACCCCATGTCAGTGCTCTGCAAAATCATGTGGATGAAGGGGCATGCCAAAGACACATTTCAACGCGCCCATAAGTTTATCGGTATTAAAGAATACCTATTTTTTCGGTTATTCAACACGTACATAATAGATCATTCTATCGCATCGACTACCGGGTTGTTCGATATCGAAAAATTAAGTTGGTATGAACCAGCTTTATCGCTCGCAGGGATCAAATCCAGCCAACTTTCGGCACCGGTATCCATACATTATGCCCTGCATTTGCAAGATTCCGAGCAAGCCACTAAACTAGGCGTGCCTGTCGGAACAGCATTTGTGATTGGAGCTAGCGATGGCTGTTTGGCCAATCTTGGTGTAGGTGCCACACATCCTGGTATTGCCTCCGTTACGGTCGGTACAAGTGGAGCCGTGCGCGTACTCAGTAATAGCGCTATTGCAGATCAGCAACAACGTGTCTTTCGATACTTACTAAATCCGAAGCAATTTGTAGTTGGTGGCGCGGTGAACAATGGCGGTGTATTGCGCAATTGGTTTCGCGATACCTTTATGACAGAATTGACACATTTACCCGAAGATATCAATACTTCTCGCTTATTTGATGAAGTCATCAGTGCGGTAAATCCAGGTTCGGATGGGTTGGTTTTTCTACCTTATCTCACCGGTGAGCGTGCACCACATTGGAATGCAAATGCCAAAGGAGTATATTTTGGCATTCAATTGCAGCATACGAAAGGTCATTTTGGGCGAGCCATGATTGAAGGAATGTTGTTTGCGCTGTATAGTGTAGCGTTGGCTTTAGAAGAAACCACGGGGCCAATACATACTATTTATGCTAGCGGCGGATTAGCACGTTCTCCGGTATGGGTACAGATTCTTGCCGACGTATTCAATAAACCCGTTTTTGTCAAAGAAACCGTGGAAAGTTCGGCTTGGGGCGCGGCCTTAGTCGGCTTAGAAGCTCTAGGTATAGATACGAATCCAGCAGATCATGCCGTTGCCGACAATGAAGACGATTCCTATGTGCCAAACAAAGAACATCATCAGATTTATAGGAAAAATTTCCAGCAGTTCGAGCGCTTGTATCAAAAGCTACAAGACGAATTTTAACCTTTATAAAAAAAACGGATGCCTTTAATCATAGTATTTTGTGGAGTTTTGCTGCTTTTACTTTTAGTAACAGTTGTAAAACTCAATACGATAATCTCCCTACTCATCACCTCCATTGCCGTGGGCTTTGCGATGGGGATGGACAGTATCGATATCGTACGATCCGTAGAAGCCGGGGTGAGTAGCACCATGGGGCAGCTCGCTTTGCTGCTGGCTTTTGGTGCTATCTTAGGAAAGCTAATGGCCGACGGCGGTGCCGCCGAACGCATCACGCGCGTATTGACCAATGTTTTTGGCGTGCGCAACCTGCCTTGGGCAATGGTTCTTACAGGCTTTCTGGTAGGTATACCCTTATTTTATAATGTTGGTTTTATTGTATTAGTACCTTTTGTATTCATGGTGTGTGCATCCAACCGGCTTCCGTTGCTTTATGTTGGTATCCCATTGTTGGCCGCACTATCCGTTACGCACGGTTATTTGCCGCCACATCCTGGCGCTACAGCTATCGCAATCACCTACCAAGCCGATATTGGTCTTACTATGGTTTATGGTATTATTGTCGCTATTCCCGCGATTATTATTAGTGGGCCATTTTTCGGGCGCACATTGAAAGGTATTGCAACCAACCCACCTCCAGAGTTGTTTACCGTGCCCACATCATCCGAAGGTCGGCCGATGCCTAGCTTCGCCATCAGTTTGTTTACCGGATTATTTCCAGTTGTGCTGATTGCTATTGGTTCGTTTGCCCATTTGTTCTTGATTGAAGGGTCGGCGCCTTTGTCGATTTTGCGTTTTTTAGGTGACCCGGTGATGGCATTAATGATAGCCGCTATGTTGGCCATGTATACGATGGGAATACGCCAAGGTAAAAGTTTGAAACAACAATCAGAAGCGATTGAAGATGCAATCCGAGGCATTACCATGATCTTGTTTATCATTGGCGCTTCGGGTGTATTTAAGCAAGTGCTGGTCGATAGCGGCGTGGCGGTTTATATTGCCGAAAGCACAGCAGATCTCGCCTTGTCACCATTAGTATTAGCATGGTCTATCGCCGCCGTTATTCGCTTAGCCATAGGCTCTGCTACTGTAGCTGGATTGACCGCCGCTGGCATTGTTTTGCCTGTCATGCAGGCAACCGGTACCAGCCCTGAGCTTATGGTGCTAGCTACTGGCGCTGGCAGTCTCATGTTTTCACACGTCAATGATCCCGGATTTTGGATGTTTAAATCCTACTTTGGCTTAAGCATGCGCGATACATTCCTGTCTTGGTCCGTGATGGAGACATTAGTGTCTTTAATTGGATTGTTTGGCGTATTAGCTTTAAGCTGGTTTGTAGGGTAGAATTTTATGTGTTGTAGGTGAGCTCAACTGTATTACCGCTTACCGTAAGAATCGTATTTGCGCCAAATACTAGCGCGTGGTTATCTTCAATATGTCCAGCAGGAAATTCAAAGGCTACAGGATAAGCATATTCCTTTACAATTTCCATTACGATCTGACATATATCCTGCCCAAATGGTGGATCACTTTCTCTAATGGCGGTAAAGCCGCCGACGATCAATCCCCGAAGTTTTGCTAGCTTATTTGCTCTTTTCAATGTACGCAGCATACGATCAGTATTATACAAGGCTTCGCCCACATCCTCGATAAACAAAATCTTATCTTCATAAACGGGGTCGGAGGGAGAGCCTAAGATACTTTGCAAAATGGCAAGATTACCGCCAATCAGCACACCCTCGGCTTGGCCTTCTCGATGCACGTTGCTTGCGGTTGTATACCGTATGGTGCAATCTTCACCAAATAGCGCTTTGCGCAGCGACTCCAAGGAAGAAGATGTCCCTTTCTCAAAGCTCTTGGGCATTTGCCCATGGATAGATGCTATATTAGTTTGCCGCTGAATATGGCTATGCAGTACAGTTATATCGCTAAAGCCGATTATCCATTTAGGATTGTTGACGAATGATGAGAAGTCAATCGCGTCAATAATACGAACCGTACCATAGCCGCCACGTGCTGCAAATACAGCTTTGACGGTCATATCATCCAGAGCTTGCTGCAAATCCTGTTGCCGCAACGCGTCAGTACCCGCAAAAGTGTTCCACGATGCCGAAACCGACGGACTCACTAAAACGCGCAACCCCCAGCTTTCTAATATACGAATACCATCATCTATGCCGCCTTTTACGGCGCTAGCCGTACATACAATCGCTACCGTGTCACCTTGTTTAAGGTAAGGAGGTGTTTTCATCACAAATCCTTTGTTATCTAAATATAGTGCGCAAACCAATTATGAAATCGCGCAATTTGAGTTATCTTTGCTTTTCAGCAATTTAGCATGTGCTGCCTAATATTAACATTTATTTTCGACATACTTTGGATATTTTAAGTAAAAAACGCTATACCATCACCTCCGCTTTGCCGTACGCCAACGGACCACTACATATCGGGCATTTGGCGGGAGCCTATATCCCTGCAGATATTTTCGTGCGTTTTCTGCGGTTGCAAGGTAAGGATGTCGTGTATGTTTGTGGATCAGATGAACATGGCGCGGCGATTACGATTAAAGCAAAAAAAGAAGGAGTAACACCCAAAGAAATCATTGATCAATACAATAAACAAATCAAAGATAGCTTTGAAGAGTTTGGTATTTCATTCGATATTTATCATCGTACATCGGAGAAGATTCACCACGAATTATCACAGGATTTTTTCCTGAACCTATATCATAAAGGGGAGTTTATCGAGCGTTTTTCGGCGCAATATTATGATGAAGAATTTCATCAGTTTTTAGCCGATCGCTATATCACGGGTACTTGTCCGCACTGCCAAAACGAAGGTGCGTACGGCGATCAGTGTGAGAAATGCGGCACGTCGCTCAGTCCGACGGATCTGATCAATCCCAAATCCACGTTGAGTGGCAAACCACCCGTATTGAAGGAAACTAAACATTGGTACTTGCCATTAGATAAATATCAGGCTTGGCTGGAGCAGTGGCTAATCGAAGGAAAGAAGGATGTACTCAAATCCAACGTATTTGGCCAATGCCAATCTTGGTTGAAGTCGGGTTTGCAACCGCGTTCGATGACCCGCGATTTGGATTGGGGTGTAGACGTTCCTTTGCAGGAAGCTGAAGGCAAAAAACTCTACGTGTGGCTAGATGCACCGATCGGATATATCTCTGCTACCAAACAGTGGGCGATAGATCAGGGTAAAAACTGGGAAGATTATTGGAAAGCCAAAGACAATCGAGAAGAAGAATCTACTTTGATCCATTTTATCGGCAAGGATAATATCGTATTTCATTGCATTATTTTTCCAGCGATTTTGCATGCGCATGGAGATTATATCTTACCAGAAAATGTGCCTGCCAATGAATTTTTGAATCTAGAAGGCGAGAAGCTATCTACCTCACGCAATCACGCCGTGTGGTTACATGAATATTTACAAGAATTTCCTGACAAGCAAGATGAGCTACGCTATGTATTGACCTCGATATTGCCGGAAACATCGGATAGCGAATTCACTTGGAAAGATTTTCAGGCAAGGGTAAACAACGAACTGGTAGCCATCTTAGGCAACTTCGTCAACCGTGTGATGGTTTTATCGCACAAGTATTTTGAAGGTGCGGTGAGCTTAGGTACTAAATTGACGCCAGAAGATAATGCTGTTTTTGAGGAATTAGCAAAATACCCCGAACTAATCCAGCAATCAATTGCACAGTATCGTTTTCGTGAAGCTATGGCGCATTTTATGAATGCAGCACGCTTAGGAAACAAATACTTGGCAGATGAAGAGCCTTGGAAAGTGGTGAAAACGGACGAAGAGCGCGTGAAGACGGTGTTATTTGTGGCTTCGCAGATCGTGGCCAATTTGGCGATCATGGCACAACCATTCTTGCCAAAAACGGCTGCTAAACTTTTCGATATGCTTAGTCTTGAACCACAGCCTTGGGAGCATGCAGGTCAAGCGGCCTTGCTGTCGTCCGGCCATCAGTTACATGAGGCAGCTTTGCTGTTCGACAAGATTACTGATGAGCAGGTCGATTTGCAATTGCAGAAGCTCGAGCAAGCAAGAGCCAATAATGCCAAGAAAGTCGTTCCGGCTGCGCCGGCAAAAGCAAACATCAGTTTTGATGATTTTGTGAAACTGGATGTACGGGTTGGAACCATCTTGGAGGCAGAGAAGGTCGCGAAAACGAAAAAGCTGCTGAAGCTAAAGATTGATACAGGTATCGATCAGCGTACTGTGGTATCGGGAATTGCCGAGTTTTTCAAACCGGAAGATATTGTTGGCAAACAGGTGTCTATTTTGGTCAACCTAGAGCCACGCGAAATTAAAGGTATCATGTCACAAGGAATGATTCTCATGGCCGAAGATGCCGACGGCCGCTTGGACTTTGTGCAGCCTAGCTCCACGATACAAGTCGGAAGCACCATCCGTTAAAAGCAAAGACAAACTTTGTACGAAGCTCCTTCATTCATCTGATCAAGTGAATGAAGGAGCTTTTTTTATGCTACGGCGTGGGTATTATATCTTTAAAAATAAAAGTCTATTAAATCTATAGTCTTTGTAAAGATTATTCTATATTTGTTGCACATTACTGATGGTCAGTAGCGTCAATATCACTAAGCAAATGTATTTAATTAGGGTCAGCCTTCGGGCAAATCTTCATCAGATGGAGTGCGTAATGAAATAAATACTCCTCATTCTAGGTGCCCTTATGGCACTTCTATCCATAAGTTTAAAAACAAAGTTCAATCATACGATTTCATTTCATGTACAAGATCATACTATTATTAAGCACTTATCTATTAGTCAGTTCCATCGCAGTTGGTCAACACACGGCGCCCGCTATACAAGGCAAAGTTGTTGATCGGCAGAATCAGCCAGTTCCACATGCAACCATTACTATTCGCGAAACGAATCAACGTTTTGCAGCCGACGCCGACGGGCAATTTTCTGTAATACCGACGCAATTGCCACCATTCCGAATTAGAGCTGCCTCGGTCGGCTACAGATCAAGCGAATTGCTCATCGATAATCGACAATCGGAAGCGGCAATTACGCTGCAACTCGAAGCGGAAAACCAAGTAGAAGAAGTCATCGTAACCTCGCGCCGACGTCAAGAGCAACTACAAGATGTACCCATTCCTATTTCCGTCGTGAGCGGCAAATTTGTCGAAGAATCGGGCGCCTTCAACGTGAATCGGATCAAAGAAATCGTGCCTTCCGTGCAGCTTTACTCTTCCAATCCGCGCAATACCGGCATCAGCATTCGAGGATTGGGCACTACATTTGGCCTCACTAATGATGGCATTGACCCAGGCGTTGGTTTTTATGTCGATGGAGTGTATTATGCGCGTAATGCCGTCACTACATTAGATTTTATCGATGTCGAGCAGATTGAGGTATTGCGCGGGCCGCAAGGCACCTTATTCGGTAAAAATACGGTGGCAGGAGCATTCAACATCACCACACGTAAACCTACATTTCATAGTACAGCGGATGCCGAAGTGTCGTACGGAAATTATGGTTTTATCCAAGCAAAAGGATCAATTAGTGGACCAATCACGAATAAAATTGCCGCCAGACTGTCTTTTAGTGGTACGCAACGAGATGGAGTACTATATAACGTCGCTACGCAAAAACATACTAATGAACTCAATAATTTAGGTTTCCGTGGACAAGTCCTGTACCAACCATCAGAGAAAGTAGATGTCTTGTTTGCTGCCGATCTTACTCGTCAGCGACCAGATGGTTATGCGCAGGTATTCGCCGGTGTAGCACCCACTTTGCGAGCGGACTATCGGCAATTCGAACAAATCATTCGGGATCTCAACTACGATCTTCCTTCTCGAAATCCCTTTGATCGTATCATTGATCATGATACGCCATGGCGATCTAATCAAGATCTTGGTGGTTTGTCGGCCAACGTAGACGTAAAGTTGGGCGGCGGTACATTGACATCGACAAGTGCTTGGCGTTTCTGGAATTGGGACCCTTCAAATGATCGCGATTTTACTGGTTTACAAGCTTTAGCACTCTCGCAGGCACCATCACGACATGACCAATGGTCGCAAGAAGTGCGCTGGGCGGGAGATTTTTCTTCGACATTGAGTGCTGTTTTTGGTTTGTATGCATTCGGGCAAAAATTGGATGCCGATCCCGCACATACGGAGATGGCAGGCGTCGATCAATGGCGATTTGCACAAAATTCGGAAAGTTCACTATGGCAAACTCCTGGGCTTTTTGAAGGCTTAGGCATTCGTTCCTATCCCAGTATGCGCTCATTTAGTACGGCTTTGTTTACACAATTTGATTGGAAAATTCTGCCTGATCTGCGATTATTACCTGGCTTGAGGTTAAATTACGATGATAAGTCGGTCAACTTTCGACGCGAAGTATTTGGCGGCTTGCAAACGGAAGATCCTGCGCTGATCGCTTTGCAGCGTGGTCTATATTCTGATCAAGCTTTTGAGGCGCGTGTCGATGATACAAATCTTTCGGGACAAATCACCCTTGCTTATAAAGCCAATGAAAAAATCAACACCTTTGCGACCTTTTCTACTGGCTTTAAGCCAGTAGGTTTGAATCTTGGTGGATTGCCAAATCAAGACGGGCAGCCGATGTTGGAGTTAGCTGTGATCAGACCCGAGCGCGTTGCGCATTATGAACTGGGCATCAAAACCAATCCTACCACCAACATGCAGCTAAACTTAACGGTGTATAATACCGATGTACGCGATTACCAAACACAAGTGCAAGCGGCTGATCTTGCTGTCAACCGCGGTTATTTGGCAAATGCGGAACACGTGCGTGTACAAGGCCTCGAGTTTGATGCCAATGCGCGCGTGAGCGATTGGTTCAGCATGTATGGCTCAGTAGCCTATACCGATGGCAAATATGTTTCCTTTACCAATGCGCCGCCACCGTTGGAAGGAACAGGCGGACCAAATTTTGTCGATGTGTCTGGCGGTCGATTGCCTGGTATTTCAGAGTGGGCAACTTCGTTTGGAGCAGAAGTAAAATCAAAATCGGCGCGCTTTCTCGGGCAGCGCGGCGAATATTTCTTCGCGGCCGACGGCTTTTACCGTTCTACATTTTCGTCTAACCCGACACCATCTGCCTATTTAGTCGTCCCAGGTTATACCTTGGTCAATCCACGCATTGGTTTTCGCTCGCAAGATGGCGTCTCGGTCACGGTGTGGGCGCGCAATGTGTTTAATACCAATTATTTTGAGCAATTACTTCCAGGCGCTGGTAATGCAGGTCATTATGCCGCCGTGTTAGGCGATCCACGTACTTACGGCATCACATTACGCTACGCGTGGCGCTAGCACATGATCTTGTAAACGAACCAACCAAACCAAGTGAAGCCCGCTGATTCTTACATAAGGAGTAGCGGGCTATTTTTTTCCATAGAGAGTTTATGGAAAGTTGTATCTTCCAGCATCATTATAATAGCGAAGTAAACTACTTTAATGGACGAACGCACACTGCTCATACGCTATAGACAGACCGGAAATCTGCAAGATTTGGGAAGATTATTTACTCCCTATATGTCGCTACTCTATGGTGTGTGCTACAAGTACCTGCAAGATCAGGATCATAGTCAGGATGCCGTGATGTACATCTTTGAAGAGCTCATCAAAAAACTGCGGACGCACGAAGTGGACAATTTTAAAAGCTGGCTTTATGTATATGCGCGCAATTATTGCCTCATGCAAATCCGGAAAGACAAACGCCAAAACAACGTGCCGATAGAGCAGTACCTGATCGAAGCCGAAGCACAGTTGGCTGTACCGGAGGAGGTAGCGTGGCTGGAGCAAGATTTTGAGAAACTGGAAGTTTGCTTGGTTGGGCTAATACCAGAGCAAGAGCAATGTGTACGCCTATTTTACTTGGAAAAAAAATGTTATAAAGAAATTGCAGCAATGACGGGTTTCGATCTGAATAAAGTGAAAAGCTATATTCAGAATGGGAAGCGCAATCTAAAGCTGTGCATGGAAAAAATGTAATGGACAATAATTATCAGTTATCTCGAATTCACAATTATGTAGCTGGGCTCATGAGCCAAGAGGATATGCATGCCTTGGAACGCGAAGCCATCAACGATCCTTTTTTGCAAGATGCGATCGATGGTTATAAGTTGCAGAAAGGCGTAGAAACGGCACCATTGAGCTTGTTGCAAAAGCGCTTGGCAGCGCGCATAGAACAGAGAGACTTGGAGCGCAATAGGCGGTTCTTCGGCTGGCAACGCTTGGCAATTGGCTTAGTAGCGGCAGTTATGTTTGTTGTTGTTTGTTCGTTATTGGTATTCAGACATTTACATCAAAAACCTACTATTGCTACACAACCAGAGAGCATTACAATTATCACGCCTGCACTTCGTGTGCAAGTTGTCCCCGAAGAAAAATCGGATGCAAGACCTTTGAAAGGGTGGGATCGGTTTTCCCAAAAACTCGACGAAAGCTTGTCGTCCTACGCAAGTGCTATTTCGTTGGATATACAGTTCGACATCGTAAAAGGGCATGCTGAACACATCAGTATAAGCGGCACCAATGATGCACAATTTGTTGAAAAGATCAAAGAAACGATTCGACAAGAACTTCGGTGGGAAGGTAAGTATGCACAGTTCCGTTTACATATTGCAGAAGAATAAAATCGCCTAACATATGAAACAACTAAAAATAATATTCATCGCCTTCCTAAGTTTGACGATGCAGCACAGCTATGCGCAAGTACAACCGGTCGCTATGGATAGCTTGACTAACACGATTGAAAGAGAAATACGTACGGCTATATTGGAGAAAAAGGGTTTTAGCGGTCGGATCACTTTTGAATTTAATAAAAATAAATCGAGCAACTTGTTCATCCGTGTTGTACCAGCATACGCAATAGATAGTGCCGTGTTGAACACTATTGCTGATGCCGTACCACCATCCTTGTATATCGATCGCGACAGTTTGAGTGTGAGTGCTTCGTACCAGTTTGATGAATATACCGGTGAACTATTTTTTACATCTTGGCAGAATGATTATCTAATTCATAAAGTTTTTGGAGGGCACAATACACTGAATGTAGAATCTCCAGGCGGCACAGGGATGTTCATGAGAAGATGGGTCAATTACGTGCATCAACTTATGCCGTCCGTAGATACAACTACGAAATACATAACAATGGGGAAAATACGTTGGTTGAGCTTCGATCTAGATCTGGACGGTAAGATTATCCTAAGCGATACTAATCCTTCAGACTCCATCTTATCTACCTTTTTTAAAACCGAAAGATCATGGAAACCGAGTATACATCATGGTCGTAGGGTACGTATGCGTATATCATTGTCTTTGCCAGAGAAGATTTCACATTTGTACCTAACACATTGGGATTCTGATATGATTTGCAATCCTGTGATGGAAGAGTATGCACATAAATTATATCATAAAAGAATTTTTGTAGAGGATTACGCTATGCCTACTCGTGATGGACTAAATGTGATATCCATGATTAATAATCGTGGCAAGATGGCATCTGTGCGCTATCATAAAGGTGATTTAGAGGCTTGTAAAGACATGGAAGAGCAAATACGAGAAGCAGATATAATAAAAGACTATCGCGAATCGTATTTCCCATATTATAATCGACTATACTTTTACACCTATCAAGATTAATCGACCTACCGCGCCTATCAATATCAAACTATAACTTATTCAGCAAGAAAGGATTTTTACAAACTTATGCTATACAAAAGACAGAAATAGCATACATTGAAGTGTTTTTTCAGAAAGAACAATCGCTCCATTAAGCATTCTGTATGGCAACAAACAAAAACAATAATAGTACTTCGCAAATCAATACAACAAAGCCAAAAGCTTTTTACCATGTGGATATTGTTGTTATCGGTGCGGGACAAGCCGGTTTGTCAGCGGCATATTATTTAAAAAAGTCTGGTATTGAACCCGGCAAAGGTTTCGTAATCATCGATGATGAATCGGGGGCTGGCGGCGCTTGGCAACATCGCTGGGATTCTTTAACGCTAGATAATGTCAATGGCATCAACGATTTGCCCGGCTTATCTTTTGATGAGACAGTCAACACAACAGATAAAACTTTGCTGGCCTCTGTGGCCTTGCCTCGCTATTATGCAGCGTACGAAAAAACATTTGAACTGCCTGTCATACGACCACTCAAAGTAACCAATGTAACTGAAAGAAAAGACCGCTTTCTCATTCATACAGATGGCGTGCAGTTCAGCGCCAAAGGCATCATCAATGCAACAGGAACTTGGAAAACACCACGAATACCAATCTACCCAGGATCGGAACTATTTAAAGGCCAGCAACTGCACACCGTAGATTATAGAAATGCGCAAGCATTTGAAGGCAAGCATGTCATCGTCGTCGGCGCAGGAATTTCTGCCATCCAACTACTTCGAGAAATATCCGAAGTCACCGAAACTACTTGGGTGACGCGAAGACCGCCCGAATTCAAAGATTTTGATTTCAATCCAGATTTAGGTCGTGAAGCGGTTGCTATGGTCGAAGCTCGCGTGCGTGATGGCTTACCGCCGCGCTCTGTCGTGTCGGTCACGGGTTTGCCGACAACGCCTGCGATTCGCGGTATGATGGACAAAGGGATTTTGGATCGAAAACCGATGTTTGATAAAATTACCGAGCGTGGTGTGCAATGGGCCGACGGTACCACGCTGGATGCGGATGTAATCTTTTGGAATACGGGGTTTCATCACTCGCTGGATCATTTGGCGCCTTTACATTTGATGAACGATCAAGGTGGAATTGTGATGTCGGGAAAATTGGCGACTCAAGTCGCGCAGGATCATCGCATACATCTTGCTGGATACGGCCCTTCTGCCTCTACCATTGGGGCTAATAGAGCGGGACGCGTGGTCGCTAGTGAATTGATCGAAACACTGGGTTTGTAGTATGTAATACGTCGTGCAGGCAAAATCACTTCGTGAATTGCTTAGATTATTTTTCGATCTCATCGAGCAGCAGTTATCACAATGCTCATATATAAAGGGAATATATCTTGCAGAATTATTTTCGACTATTCATTTATTTACTTAATCCTCGTGTTATCCAATATAATTGTTAATCTGTTTTTCCTGACGCAAACAATTACATGCTCACCTGGCTTGAACCCCGCTTCTTCCAACCATTTTCCCTCTAGTCTAATTTCTGGAACAGCAATATTATCCCAGCGCCTACTGCGAAATTTACAATGTATTTTCAGTTTTCGTGTGGGTTTCATTAAGTGTGTTCGTTATTGCGAACATAAGATATGGATTATATATGGATATTCGTTATAGTGAACACGATAGAAGAGAAATACTTCAAAAGTATGGGGCTCAAGATTAAAGAGTTGAGGGAAGAGAAAGGGCTCGACCAAAAGTCGTTTGCCTTCTATTGCGAGATCGGTAGAACCCAACTGCACATGATTGAAAACGGTAAAACCAATCCTCGTCTAAGTACACTCCTGAAGATCGCTACAGCTTTAGAAATTTCAGTTTCAGAGTTGGTGGAGGGGAAGTGATAGCCGCAAGCCCACTGAAAATGTAAATTTCTTTTGCCAAGTCGTTGATAGTTTGATATAATCCCTATTAGTCATTTGGATTCTTTATTCGAAATAACAGCACCAACACATATATTTGCAATAGAGTACTCTTCTAGCTGTTGTTTTTTTTAGTTTCTAAAACACTTTTCTTGGCGTTTACAGGGTGGTTAATTGGTGAAGGAATCTGAAAGTTTATATGAGTAAACTGCTGCTTGATATAAGGTCATATTAAAGATCTTAACTTATTATAATTCTAGCCTAGATAAATACCCTTTGTTTAACGATAGGATCTTTATTTAAGAAATTTTCTAATTCTAAAAATGCATAACCTAACTGGTTAGGCTTTAATTTTATTTGAAATGCATAGCTGTCGGCAAGGTAAGTGGCAAGTTTAAAAAGATCATCACTATCCTTTAACTTAATAATATCGGTGTTAAATTCACCAACATGAAAATTTAAAATCTCTTTAAAAATAGCTTGGATAAGAAGCTTGTCAGAAAACTCCTCGTCAGCCAAAAACAGGTCTGCCCAAGGTAATGTGTCATTTATTGCCTCTTTTAAACTATTGTCCTTCGAAATTAGAAATCGATATTCGAATCGATAAGAATTGTATTCGTATAACCTGTGTACTACCTCGGCAGGATTGTTACAGTTTTCATCGCTTATTATTAATGTGACACTATAGCTTTGAAAAAAATGAGAAGATTCAATTTCGACATATAAGTATTGGTCCTTTTTCACCAGAGCCTTCACCTCCTTAATTGAATTTCGAAGTTGCCATAGTTTATATTCGTATGTGTTTTTATAAAAGGTTAAACCTGCTAATCTTTCAGAAGATTTCTTATCAACAATGTTTTGTAGAGGTATTTTTAATTTAAATGATTTAGAGGTAAGTATTATTGTGCTTGAATTTACATTTTGCCAGTATGCTCTGTTCAGTTCTTTATCATAAATGATTACAAACACAGGTATTGAATAGTTCTTCCAATAATCGACATGTTTTTTAGAACCTCGGTATGTCAAACTATTGTTTGACTTTTCTTTAAAATAACTTTTCCCAGATTTCACTTGGATTCCGAATAACTTTCCCGTTGGAACATAGATTTTTAATGTCACATCGTATTTTGTCAGTTCTATAAATCCATCTATGCCGAAATCATTTATTGGTTGCTCTCGAAAAATCCATTGTAGTTTTTCGCTAAAAATCTTCGCTACGGAATAAATGCCAATTCTTTCCTCTACATTATAGACCATTGAACAGTTTTTTTCTCGTGATAAAACAATATGAGATATTTAAGAATGTAAAATATATAAAATTTAATAATCAATTCTCTGAATAAAATTTTTAAGTTGATTTGTCGTGGTTTAGTCTTTATTTTGATTGCCAACACTGCATTTTCTTATGCTAAGCTCCCAATGTTGAAATAGTAAACAAGAGTATTGTGTGCTAAAATCATAATATCACCCCCCCCAACAAAAAAAAGAGACGCTTCTCAGCATCTCCTTTTCAAAATATCAACTTAAATCACCAGGCTTAAGCCCAAAAAACTTACTCTTCCCAGCGAACTTTTTCTGCGATAGGAGAGCGCACTGGTTCGCGCTCATGTGCTGTATCCGCATAACCAAGGTAGAATAAACCAATACATTTTTGTTTTTCTTCCAATTGTAGAAAATCGCCCATGTGGTTGATCAAACCTGGAGAAGCCCAGTAACCGCCGATGCCAATTGAGTGGCCAGCTAACCATAGGTTTTGCACCGCACAAGCCGTCGCAGCTAACTCTTCCCATTCTGGCAATTCGCCGGTGTAGTTCACCACGATCGCGATTGCTACCTGAGCAGTAGTCGCTTTTTTGGCCATATTTACTTCCGTTTGCTCGGCATATTTCTCCGCAGGCGTTACCTGTTTGTAAATGCGCGCTAGCTCTGTACCTAAACGCTCCAAGCCAGCACCTTTGAATACCACAAAGCGCCAAGGTTGCGTTCTTTTGTGCGTTGGTGCTGCATTTGCCGCTTCAAGCAATAGCTCGATATCTTCGCGGCTTACTTCTTTATCTAAAAAACTAGGTTGCATCAAGGATCTTCTGTTCTGGATCGCCTGCAACACGTCATTGGTTTTACTCATCGTACGTTGTTGTATGTATGTTTAAATATTATTTTATCAATTACGCGCGCTCTTCCCAAAGTGCGACAATATGTAAAATCGTTTTCACTGCCTGCTCCATATCTTGGCGCGATACCCATTCCTGTTTGCCGTGAAACGCATGTCCGCCAGCGAAAACATTCGGGCACGGCAATCCCATAAACGACAAACGAGAACCGTCGGTACCACCACGAATGCTACGACGCTCGGGTTCCATACCCGCGCGACGAATCGCTTCTATGCCTATTTCCATGATTTGCGGATGCTGATCGAGCACTTCTTTCATGTTGCGGTATTGTTCCTGTACGTCGATTTGGTACGTAGCTTTCGGATAGTTGGCGATGACCGATTTTACGATATCTTCCACCTCTTTCTGGTGACTGTCCAACAAAGCCGTGTTATGATCGCGGATGATAAACTCAATCGTCGCTTCTTCCACTGTTCCACTGATTCTGTTCGGGTGTACGAAACCTTCTTTTCCGCGCGTCGTCTCCGGCGATAATCGATCATTCGGCAACGCCGCAATAATATCCGTCGCGATCTTTACCGCACTTTGCATCTTTCCTTTAGCGAAGCCAGGATGTACTGATACGCCTTGAATCGTGATGGTCAACCCGTTTGCGCTAAATGTTTCATCTTCGATTGTTCCGGCACGTTCGCCATCCATCGTGTAGCCAAAATCGGCACCGAGCTTGGCGATATCTACGTGGTTGACGCCGCGGCCAATCTCTTCATCGGGCGTGAATAAGATTTTGATCGTGCCGTGTTTGATTTCGGGGTTTTGCATCAGCAAGCGTGCGGCATCCATGATTTCGGCTACGCCGGCTTTATCATCGGCGCCCAACAAGGTTTTGCCACTGGCTGTAATCACATCGTTGCCGATCTGATTCGCCAAATCCGGATGATCTGCAAAGCGAATAACCACGCTCGGATCATCAGGAAGCACTAAATCCGTACCTTGATAATTGGTATGAATTAGCGGTTTTACCTGTGTACCCGAACTATCAGGCGAAGTATCTACGTGCGAGCAAAAACAAATCACAGGAATTTGCTTGTCTGTATTGCTTGGAATGGTCGCATACACATAGCCAAACTCGTCCAAATGCGCATCGCTGATGCCCAGATCCAACAATTCTTGCACTAATATCCTACTCAAATCTTTCTGCTTTTCCGTAGATGGAAAGCTTGTCGCATAAGGATCGGATTGTGTATCTATCTGTACGTATCGCGTGAAGCGATCCGCAACTTCATAGGTGGTAATGTCGTTTATTGTCATGTGTTTTTATTGTCTGATGCGCGCTTTCAGCGGATGCAAAATGCCGTTTTGTCAATCCCTGTTTTGCCACCGATAATTGCTATCGGCAGAATAAATGCGCTGCTTTCAAAATTAAGATTTTATAACGGAAAACAGGTCATCTGCCGTGAAATGAAAAAGGCTGCCGGAGTCTTTTCCTCTGGCAGCCTTCCCGTTAATGTATATTCGTTTACTTCACCATTTTCAACGCCAATTCTGGCTCATCGGTGGTGATGAAATCGATCTTTTGATCGATCAAGAATTGGATATCTTCTTGCTTATTAGCTGTCCAGGCATTGGTTTTCAGTCCCAAAGCTTTAAACTCCTGAATCCAAGTTGGATTTTTTTGGAATAAGCTGTAATGATAATCTACGCCCGTCAGTTTTGCATCTTTGATTTGCTGTGGAGATTTGTCGCCCGTCAGATAATGTACCGGGATCGTCGCATTCAGTTCGCGAAATTTCAGACAGGCTTCATAGTCGAAAGAGATGATTTCGATACGATCTTGTGCTTTTAGTTTTTTAATCACCGCTAATACCATCGGCACAGCATCTTGTGTACGCGCTTTGCCCAAACTGCTTGATTTTAACTCCAAGATGAGTTTCAAACCTTTTAATTTCAGTCCCGCTTTTAGGTATTCTTCTAGCGTAGGAATGTATTCGCCATTCGGGTGTGTTTTTGTGCGCAATTCGGCGTGCGTGGCTCCGGCGATGTCCATTCCGTAGAAGTCAGCATCGTGGTTTACCACCAATACATCATCTTTGGTGAGGTGTACATCAAATTCAGATCCCCAAACTTTCAGCGCAGCAGCTTTTTGCAGCGAAGCAATGGAGTTTTGAGGTAAATTATCTTGTTTCCAAGCTCCGCGATGGGCAATTACTTTCGTTTGCGCGATCGCAGATAATCCCATTACCGTCATGACCAATAAGGATAAAAAGTGTTTTTTCATGTGATTGTGTTTTATGCATCAGGGTTTGGCATCCCGATGATTGCTAAGATAACAATCCCATATTAAAAGCATATTAAATCAGGCGGCGCTTAAGCCAAACCATCCCATTCTGCATAAAATTGTTGCAAAAATCCTTCCATATACTGGTGCCGTTGAGCGGCAATGCGTTTGGCAGTTTCGGTATGCATCTTATCCTGCAACAACAGCAATTTTTCGTAGAAGTGATTGATCGTCGGCGCCGTCGTATTTTTGTACGCCTCTTTACTCATGTTTTGTTCTACTGGAATCGTGGGGTTATAGATTTCCCGATTCTTAAAACCGCCATAATTAAATGCACGAGCAATGCCAATCGCGCCGATCGCATCCAGGCGATCCGCATCGCGCACCACACGCAACTCGGGCGAATCAAAGGTGATCTCGCCCAATGAAGCTTTGAAAGACATATTGAGAATGATCTGCTGCACATGCTCGATAATCGCCGCATCCACACCTTCTTTACGGAGGAATTCGCCAGCAATGCGCGGACCAATGCTTTCATCGCCGTTATGGAATTTGCTGTCGGCAATATCGTGCAACAGCGCCGCCAATTCGCAGATCAATGGATCAGCTTGTTCCGTCTGCAGAATCAATTTGGTATTGTTCCACACGCGCAATATATGCCACCAATCGTGGCCAGACTCTGCGCCTGACAAGGTGTGTTGCACGAAGGCAACCGTTCTTTCGATGATATCCATATATAACGGTGAGTTGCGAATTAATCTTTAGAACCTTCGTACAATTCGTACTGCAACAAGCGGCAATCCAACTTTCCGTTGAAGAATTCAAATCTACGGGAAGCTTTCAGGCCAATTTTTTTGGCTAGATCGGGATTTCCGGTGAAAATATAACCGCGGTATCCTTTGCAGGATTGTTTTAAGAAATCGCCAATGCGTTTGTAAGTTGCTTCCAGTTTGAAATGCGTTCCCAAACGTTCGCCGTATTCAGGGTTGAACATGATGACGCCTTTTTCTTCTGGGACGGTGGTTTTTTCAAAATCTCCCGTCTCAAACTGAATCAAGTGCTCCACACCAGCTGTGCGCGCATTTTGGCGCGATACTTCCACCGCTTCGGCAGAGATATCAGAAGCCACAATCACCGGCATGATCGCTTTGTCCGATTGTTCTTTCAGTATGCGGCGTTCCTGAAAAAATACTTCTTCATTATAACCAATCAGGTGCATAAAGGCATAGTTCATGCGCAATAATCCCGGTCTGCGATTTTGCGCAATTAACGCCGCTTCGATGGCCAAAGTACCTGATCCGCACATTGGATTGATGAAAGGCGATTTTCCATCCCATTTGCTGGCCGCGATGGTCGAATAAGCCAAGGCTTCCAACATCGGCGCTTTTCCAGGGATTTTACGGTAAGCGTGTTTCGCTAATGTTTCACCGGAAGTATCAATAAATATTTCTGCACGCTCTTCCATCCAGTGTAGGTGGATCACGGCTTTGTCCAAGCCCGGCCCAGAATTAGGGCGCATGCCTTTCTTATCCTTGATACGATCTACGATCGCGTCTTTTACTTTTACATTGGCAAATAATGGCGTCGTAACGGTCTCATTATGCACGTGCGAAGTGACGGTAAAGTAGCCATCAAAAGGCAGGATTTCTTCCCAGGCAATCTTCACCAATTCGTCGTACAATTCCTTCGGATCGCTAGCTTTGAAAGAGCGTAATTGGTACAGCACTTGGCTGGCAGCGCGTAGGTTGAGGTTGAGTTTAATGCACTCATTGATAGAGGCTTTGATCTCCACGCCGGTGTTGAAAGGACGTACTACTTTAAAGCCCAATTCTTCTACTTCTTCTTGTAAATAGGGCGATAAACGACGATTACAAGTGATTATTATCTTAGCCGGTGTGTTGAAAACTTCCATCATATTTGTGCAAAGTTAGGGATTCTAAGACGTAAAAAATGTGTAATTTTAGGGTTTAATAATTTTGACTATGGAAATAAGAGGAAAAGTTCACGAAATTGGTGGCATTCAGCAAGTAACGGAGTCGTTTAAGAAGAGAGATTTGATCGTTGCACATGCGGAAAATCCACAGTTTGTGGAATACATACGTTTTGAGGCAACACAAGATCGGGTAAACATCTTTGATAACCTGACAGTGGGAGAGGATATTGAGGTATCATTTAATCTACGTGGACGTCCTTGGACAAATAAAGAAGGCGTAACAACCTACTTTAACTCCTTGGTCGCATGGCGCGTAACCAAATTGGCAGGAACAGCAGCCGCTGCGCCTCAGCACAATGTTGGTGATATGCCTCCAGTAGACATTTCTTCTTCCGGCTCGGACGACGATGATTTGCCATTCTAAGGAAGGCAAATTGATAAAAAGGCGAATATCCCACGATATTCGCCTTTTTTTTTGGGTGCTTCACCGATCTTTTCTACCGCGTGACCGATTCGGCTTCTTGAAAATCACCAACAGGACGTATCTTGCATCAACATAAATTTTAGACTTGGATATTTACCCAGTATATTTATATAAAAATAATAGCAAATACTATGGGATGGGCGACAAAAAAAAGTAGGGTATGGGAGCTAAGGCAACTTACGTTGACTTTCCTATCTATCCTGATGTTTGTACCGTTCTTACACATCCATCCGTTTGTGATGATGAGCCAAGCGTCGAAGAGCAAAGTACGCGTTTGGTATGCGATGGCTTGGGTGCTTCTGGCCGTTGAAGTGGCGCTCTTTGGTTCTTTCATTTACTTTTTCGGTTCGTTTAGCCGAGGCATGTTGCTCACCATCGCGGGATCTTCTGTTTCTTATATTGTGGGAAATGGGATGTTGCTCAATCAGGCAAAACCTTTTCTACAGCGATTGGAGCTGAGTGAAGTGCGCCCACTAAAATGGATCAGTAGCCCGAACGGGCAAAAGCAACGCGAGTTGAAAGCTCCGGTGCTCGATACACCGCAGTTGTTCATCGAACGACTATTGTATTGGCGCAAGCAGATCAATAATCGCGTGCTGCATCAGGATATTGACAAGATCATTCGTCTGTTTCATCTGATGGAAAAGAAAGACATGCGCGAAGCGGAAAAATTTCTCGTACGGCACTCGACCGTGGTCAATGTATTGATCCAATACGATGAATTGGAAAACTCGAACCTGCGCAACGCAGTAACGGATAAATCGAAAGAAAAGCTGGTACATGTGGTGCGGCAAGCTGCAATAGCGATCGAACAGGAGGTAACCGAGCAGTTCCGAATGGGCATGCTGGAAATATCCGCCGAGACGGATGTGTATCTACAAACATTGAAAAGCAGAAATCTATTAAAAGATTAAAAAAGTATAATTATGGCAGAATTGGATTTAGCACAGTACGGCGGTGATAGCGAAAAGCCGAAAGACACGTCGATGGATATGTCGGTGAACTTTTCGGACGAAGAACGCACCAAAATAGCACAGTATAAGGATAAAATTAACCTGACATCCACGATGGATATCATCCAGTATGGTGTCGGCAGTCAGTCGCAAGTGGGTAATTTCTCCAGCGAAATACTAAAGCAGGTGCGTACCAAAGATATGGGTGGTGCAGAAGATATATTGATTAACCTGCGGTCGGATATTCGATCATTTGATGAGAATACCCGCAAAAACCGTTGATTCCTTTTTTTGACAATTTGAAGAAACGCATCAGCCGGATCAAGACGGAATATGCATCGGTGGAGAAGAATATTCACCAGATCGAACTGAAATTGGAAGGGCATTATAAGAATGTAGCCAAAGATGTAGTGATCTTCGATAAACTATTCACCCAAAATCAGCAATATTTCAAAGATCTTTCTTTGCATATTCAGGCCGGAACGGAGAAGTTGCAAGAAGCGCATGAGGTGATCTTGCCGAAATTGCGCCAAGAAGCGGAAAGCAGCAATGATCAGCACAAGATCCAAGAATATAAAGATATGGAGCAGCATATTGTGCGCTTCGAACGCAAAGTGCACGACCTGAAATTAACACGTATGGTCGTGTTGCAAAATGCACCGCAGATCCGCATGATTCAGAGCAACAGTAGCGCTTTGATGGAAAAAATTCAGTCTAGTTTGGTCAATACCTTGCCATTGTGGAAGAACCAAATGGTGCTTACCTTAGGTATTGCGCATTCGCAGCGCGCTTTGGAAGCACAAAAGGCGGTGACCGATGCCACCAATGAATTATTGCGACGTAACAGTGAGATGCTCAAAGAATCGACGATTCAGATCGCGCGCGAAACCGAGCGTGGCATCGTAGATATAGACACGATCAAGAAAGCTAATCAGGATATTATTGCTACGATCGATGAGGTGTTGCGTATTCAGCGCGAGGGCCGCGAGAAACGTAAAGTTGCCGAAGGCGAATTGGTGCAAGCTGAAAACGACTTGAAAGCACACATCTTAAAATCGTCCGATGAGGATCGGCTGATTAATTAAGCGATATTAAAACAAGAAAGCTCCCGATTCGGGAGCTTTCTTGTTTTAATATGGATTGGTAGTTTTTTACACTATAATTATTAGTTTCCTGTGCTTTTATTCCGTTGTCTTTTTCAGTAGGATACAAAAAGCTTATTTGTTAGCATTAAGTAGCATTGTTATTGTGTTGTTTTTAGATTCAAATATTTTATCTAATGGCAGCTTTTTATTCTTAATTGCTTCAGATTGTGCTTTTTCGAAGGCTGGTTCAAACTCTTTAAAGTCATTTACAAATTTTAAACTTTGCAAGCTGGTTTGGTCAAATGCGCTTTCGACTTTGATAATAAGACCAGGAAGTCCGCCAAATATTTCTGGACCAGAGTTGACTGGAATTTTTTCCGTGAACCAAACCTCACATTTTCTTAAATTTTTAGAAATGGCTTTAATGCATTCGTAATTTCCAATTTTGCGCTTTTCATTTGTTATTTCCCATTTTACCTCATTCGTTTTTCCATTGAAATAGTGTGTATTACCTACGAAATTTTCTTTGCCAAAAATCGATCCCTCTTTGTCTTTAGCTGCAAAATCAAAATTCCCTCCTGCATTTACGCCTTTTATGGTAGAGGCAGAATCTAAACGGTACAAAGAGGTGTTGTTTTCTGTGTCGTAAATCAAGGTAAAGTAGTAATTATGTTTACTTATTTGATTCATGGCTTTATTAAATTCGTCTTTATCAGAAATTTGCTTTTTCAGCATATCCACCACTACCGTAGAAGCTGGATTTGTAATGTATTTGGCAATTAGAAAACGGTGTTCTTGAGCTTTTAAGGAAAGTGCCGAAAAGATAGTTAGTAACAATCCTAAGACTGAAAGACTGTGGAATACTTTTGATCGTTTTTTCATAATCATACTGTTATTAAAAGTGAAAAATTATTGGTTAATTGAATCTATATTTGAAGAATGCCAACATATATCTGATGGCTTGGTTATTAGTCACGACTGTATTAATACCCTGATTAATGGTGACGTAATTGTTAAAAGCTGCGTTATCAAAAACCGGTAAAAAATCGTCGATGTTTCTCCCCCGCAAACCGACGCTATATTTTTGTTTGCGATATTCTAGATGTATCGCGACATTCTTGCGATCAAACCGATTGCCATACAGGTTGTCTATCCAATACAGAAAATCAACTCGACCTTCAAAGTTTCCTTTTCTAGTGATTAATTCTAAGGAAGATTTGAAGGATTGCGCGTCAAAAACCTGATCTAATGACGACACGGAGAACAAGTTCCCGTTGCTCTTAATCGCAAAATTGAACCATCCCGGACTTAGCGACTCGAGCTTTACGGCCACTTTGGGACCGCGCTGAGTCATGACAAATTCTTGTTCCGCATTAAAAGCGGTGTTTCGCATGCTTTGATAACCAAGATCTCCGGACAACGTCAGAGGATAGCTACTAGACAATACGCGTCTTGCTATATTAACACTAACGGCAGTCGACTGTACTCGTGGTATTATACGTGTTTCGAAATAGCGAATTCCAGTATCATCTACCCTCAAAAAATTTTGCCCTAAGTTGTTTTGATAATTGTCATGACTAAGTACAAATCCCCAAAACCTTCCCGTAAATAAGTTGGTATAGTTGTAGCCGATCTTGTATTTATCTTGAAAATTTATACGATCGAGCAAGGCACTATTTCCCAAGGTTAAGTCCATATAGTTTTCGATCCGATCTGTAGCAAAAGCAAAGTCATTTACTCGATATTTTCTTTCTACGTTTGCAGACCAGCGATACAATCTTTTGTCATAACTCACCGTTATGCTATATGGCCTAATGAATTGCGATGTGTTATTAATTGTATATATATTAAGACTGAACGCCGCGTAGTAATTGATATACTTTGCTAGCTCTTGCCCAGAAGCTCCCAAATTGACCTGCTGTAAAAATATATCACGGTGGTATCTTCTATCCGATTGAATTTCAGATGCACTTTGATTGGAGTATCTCGTTTGGTAATCCAGCCAAGGCATAAAATACTGTCGGTGTTTGTATTGTAATTTTGAAGAAGCTGTCCAGTCAGATGTCACGAATTCTGGCTGTCTAAAAAGTAGCGATTCGTTGGGTTGAAAAATTTCGCGCCGGTCATTGGTATTGACATGTTCAAATACGAAACTATTGTCTAACAATACATTTTGCCCAAACCGCTGCGAATGATACACTTCTTGAAAGACCCGCACGTTGTTCGTATTTCCATTAGCGCTTAATAGATTAGTAGCCGAGATGCCATTGTTGTATAAGCTGGACAGGCTATTCCGCTCATCTTGCTGCCATATTGCGTTGATATTTATACGATAGCCCAACAACATGTTGTCTCTAGCTTTCCAATCTATATAACTCTTATTCAAAATAGCGTCAAAATTATCTAAGCTGTTATTCTCCTGAGACAGTAACAGATTGCCTTCTGGAGTTATGTTATTAACACTCTGTGTCGCGCTGCGATTATTTGATAAATAATAAGTAACGGTATGTATGCGGTAATTCTCTTTTTGATGCCGAAATGTCGCCGTAGAAGTAGATCTGAAATCTTTAGACCGCGCGATGTTACCATCAAATAATTTGTTTATCAGACTTTTTTCAATTTCAGAATAAACATCGTTGCTATCGAACATTTGGTTGACCTCATTCAATTCAAGGTTTTGAGCTCCGAAATTATTGGTACTGTGTGTGAAAAAGGTATTGATTGGTTTGGAGAAATACATTAATCGCCCTCGTGCTTCGTATTTGTCGGATATACCATACGCTCCTTCCGCTTCTCCAAGGGCTATATTTCTCATGTCTTCTTGCGTGTTTATGTTTAGGAGCGTTTCTCTTTTATCTTCAAATCCCAATGTAAATTGATCCTGAAAGTTATTGCGTACGCTGATATCTTCTACCATGCGTTTTTCTAAAGATTCTAATGCAATTTTATTTTGGTTGATGAAGGCAGGCCTGTTATTGATGTTTATCTTATCTATATTTTTTCCTTTGTATAAAATAGCGCCTTCATCATTAACTGAGAAAGCAGGGTGCTTAGATAAAATCTCCTGCAAGGTGCTGTTATCGTTTAATCCGAGGTCTTCGATCTCAATAGCTACAGAATCAGGTTCCGTATTGAATCTTTGCACTATAACCTCCTCCATAATTTTAACATCTAGATATAGTACAAAATCCTTTACGAAGTTTTTATGACTATCTATTTCTAAGGCGTGCTTTTGTGCTAAAAATCCAACAGATCCGACGGTGATTTTAATTTTATCGATAGTCATAAATTTTACAAAGTAAGCACCATCTTTATTACTTATTGTATGCTGAATAATTTTATCATCGTTCTTAGAAATTATAATTGTAGCCCCTGCTATAGGATTACCTTTGAGATCTTTAATACTACCACGGATTTCAGTGTAGCTTTGAGCGAAACCCGAATTAGTAATGAGTACTAATGTCAAAAAATGTAATATATTATAACAGTGATTCACTATTTCCTTGTGCTTTTTGTTTTCACTTTATAGAAATGGATTGAAATTAATTGATGCTTAGAGCTTTTTTTAATTGCCTAGCTACATTATCCTAAAAGATTTGTTGGCTATTTTAAGTAGTATGAATCTTAATGTAAAGTATAATATTGCTATTAAAAAGATTACAAGTGGATAGAACCAAAAGTGGAGAACTTCCGTTAATCCTTCAGTTTTAGAGGTGAAGCCAAAAGATACAAATCTATGTCCGTTATGAAATAAACCTGTTTTATCTGGAAAAAAGAGCTTAACAAATAGTAAGATTGATGTAGAAAATATCACGATATAAATCACGAAAAAACTAGTAAAAAGTATGCTTTTTTTTGCTAATCGATACAAATGCTTTGTGATGCCGAATAACCTGTTCTTGTTAAGTGCATGGTCAAGTTTATTGAGCTCAGTAAATTCGTGTAGATACGCACCTGGATCTCCTAACTCAGACAGTGTTTTTTGTAACCTTTCTATCTCTGTACCAGTATCATTTGTAAAGGATTCATAAATATGATTATTTATTTGCATCATAATATCATCTCTAATGTCTTTTTTAATGTCTTTTAATGACAAAGAAACATTCTCTAGATAAGCTATATACATCTTTAGAGCCTTGCTATCATCAAATTGTATACTCTTCATGATTTTTTGTTCAAGTGCGAAAATTTATTGTAATATTCATCCATTGTCATTAGTACCCTTTCACCTTCCTGAGTCATCTTATAATATTTTCTAGGTATTCCGTGATTTTGCTCGATCCATTTAAACTCTAAAAGATTTGCCTCATACATTCTGATGAGCATTGGGTATAATGTTCCGTCTGTGATGTCCAAAGAATATGAGTTGTTAATGGATTTTAAAAGTTCATATCCGTATTTCTCATTTTCTCTCAATTGCTTAAGAACTAGATAGGGAACGATCCCTTTTTTAAATTGCGAGAACCAATTTAGTACGTATTCATTGTCCATGAATCAAATATAAAGAAATATATTATAATACAATGTATTTTATTATCTATAATAATTTTAAAATATTTAATAAAGAAATGTTTGGTGATTTGGGAGGCGTGTATTTCAGTGTGAGTGATATTTTATTTCTGGAGTAATCTTTGGTTTATTAACATAATTTAAAGGAATAAAGTAATTAAGCCAAGCTATGAAATTCAGTAGAATCATTATGAGGGCAAACGTTTGTAGTTGCATATAAATACCTATAAATGTGTGCATTATCAAAGCAAAGAGTATGATGAGACTTTTGTAAGGCTTTTTTGTATATACCATCAAGGGGAACAACACTTCTGTAGCTACAATTAACAATCCTGAGAATATAAAAAAGATGTTATAGTTTATTACGTATTTTAGCAATTGGGGTGAGTAAACGTTAAATACAGTCCATACGGCTTCACCATTAAACCAATCAGTTCCCAAAAGTTTTCCAAAACCCGAAAAAAAGTAGATAATGCAAAGGTGTATTTGAGTTAACCTGAGGGTAAAAGAGAAAAGCACTTCGAAATATTTTTTTTGTAGAATTGTCTTTGTACAAAACAAAACATTTAAAAAGAGTACAAAGGTTGTTAGCGAATCTCCTCCATGACTTGCCAGATAAGATGATGAATTGATAATTAGCTGTCCTAAGTAGGCTATTATTGCAAAAGTAAATACTTTGTAATTTATTAAGATCATGGCTAGGGAGAAAATGTAAACAGACATGATTATCCATAATGACTGACTGTTATTCATGCCTATTACTGATAGCAGATCAGTGATGTCTGATATAGAAGGTGTATATTTGCCTGTAATTCCGGTCGAAAGTTTAGAGCTTATTAATCCATTTTTACTATAAAGTTCAAATATGTCATCCTTTATAAGGTAGATGTTGAAAAGGCAAACTAGTGCGATCGATTTCGAATATATACTTACAGGTATTTTCGTAGTGTAACAAAATAGGAAAGCATTTAAGTCTTTATAAATTTTGGTGTTTGATACTTTATTCATGAGTAGGATTTATAATAGTGAATGCTTTTATGTTTTTATATAGCGATGGTTCTTTTTTATTTTTAAGACTCGGCATCTTCTCATATTCAATAAATGCCTCTATTTTGGATAATTCAGGGTGCTGTGTAAACAGTCTTGATGCAGTTGGTAATACTATTTGGTTCCTAATTTCTTCACTCTCTAAATGAAGTAAAAGGAAGTAAGTCATAACTAGCAGTTTGCTTTTTGTTTCAACATTCTTTATAGGGATTTCTAACTTTTGTTTCCCATTGTAAAAAGAAAGACAAGCTGTTACTGAAGAGACATTAGGTGAGAAAAAGGAATATCCCCTATTTGTGCCTGTATAAACTCCGTATAAGTTTGTTGCTTGTAGGGGGAGAATTGTGAGATTTTTCTCCAGTTTTTTTCCATTTTCTCCTATGAATAGCTTTCCAAAGCTATTTATTTTATTTTCTTCATTGTTTAATTTTAAAGCTGTTAATCCTAAAATATTAAACCTGATTGACGATATCAAATGAAATATTATAAGTGCTAGCAGAACGATTTTTGTTCTATTCATATCTTTTTCCTTTATAACACTAATAAAAGCCGATATATGTATATATATCGGCTTTTTGAATCAAGTATTCGCACAAGAATACCTTCAAATTTTAGTTGCTTTAGGTGGTTTAGTAATGTACTACCAAAACATAATCTGAACCAAAAGCGAAATACCAATCAGCAGCAGTCATATTGATTAAATCGTCTTCCATAGTAACATGAAGATCACTCGCGTTGATGACTTTAGCTTGAGCCTCTGACTGAATAGTCCCGAAAGCAATTAAACCAGCTGCTACAGCTAGCCCAAAGAAAGGTTTTAATGTTTTTTCATAATTTTATTTAATTACCTATAAATATAATTAAATAAAACGACAAGAATGCACTGTTTATTAGTTGCTTACATTTTTGGAGCGATTTATCTACAAGTGCATAAATAAGTCAATACAGCAAGTCGACCAATTGTTTGGCTTCCTGCACATCGTGTACGCGGAGCAATTGTACACCGCGTTCCAGCAGTAAAGTATTGAGTGCAATGGTGCCAGTGAGTGCTTCCGCTGGTGAAAGACCTAATCTGCGATAGATCATCGATTTTCTAGAAATACCGCCTAAGATGGGTAATCCATGATAATGTAATTCTGCCACGCGCAATAGCAATTCGTAATTCTGAGCGGATGTTTTGGCGAAGCCAAATCCCGGATCAAGAATAATGTCGCGCACGCCTAAAGCGCGTAGGGATGTGATAGCATTTCCTAGTTCCACGGCAACATCATTCACGATGTCCTTATAATCGGTGTGCTGCTGCATCGTATCTGGTGTGCCACGCATGTGCATTAATATATAAGGCACTTGCAGTTTGGCCACGGTGGCAAACATGCGCTCATCTAATTGTCCGCCCGATACATCGTTGATGATGTGTGCTCCTGCGCCGATCGCTTCCTCGGCTACGCGCGAACGATAGGTATCGACCGACATAATTGCTTCTGGAAATGCTTGACGAATAGCGCAAACCACTGGAACGACGCGATTCAACTCTTCCTCCTCGAGCGAGAGCGCTGCGCCGGGGCGCGTGGATTGTCCACCAATATCGATGATGTCTGCGCCGTCATTTAAGAGCTTTTCCGCATGGTGCAATGCAGCGGCTATGGTGGTATTTTGTCCGCCATCGTAGAAGGAATCGCTCGTGAGGTTAAGAATTCCCATAATTTTGGGAAGTTCGAAACTCATCAACTGGCCGCCTATACGAATGCTCGGAGCGAGATGTGTGGAGAAATGCTTCATCGTTTATTTGACCACCACGACGCCATCTGCAATAAATGTAATGTCGCGTTTTGGTTTTTTGATCGCAGCGATTTCTTTGTCACTTTTGCCCAAATCTTTTGCATCGTGCTGCAGCTTCGCTACGGTGGTTTCTTTTACTTTACCTTTGCCTTCCAATACAACAGTTTTGCCGACGATATCCTGCGGCATAAAATAACCGTAATCTGTGAAGCGAACCATGATGGGTTCAGCATTACCTTCCCGTTTCAACGTGATAAAGCAGCCTTTTTTCTTGCACACCTGCACGACTTCGCCTTGCACTTTTCCGCTGAAATCATTGGATTTGGCCAGCGCCGTTTCTAAGGCTTTTACAGAGATCGCGCCCTTAGATTCTACTTTTTTACCATACTGTACGCCTGGCTGTGCAGCCAGAATATCGGCTTGTTGCGCAGATCCGATCGTGGCGAATGCCACAACGCTGAATAATAAGGTGAATAACTTTCTCATATTTCGTGATGTTAAAAAGTACTATTTGCGAATGAACTCAAATTTGCCGCTAGGATCCAGTTTAATAATCATGGAAGGCTCACGCTCTTCCGTATCTTGCTGACCAAACTGCACCACATAATCTGCTCCGTCGGTAATTTCGGGAGATATATCCATGAAATTGCGCGGAGAAGGTTGACCGCTAAGATTTGCTGAGGTAGAAATGATCGGTTTGCGAAAGCGCTGTAATAATTGTTGGCAAAACGGATGATCTACTACGCGAATACCCACTGTGCCATCGGCAGCCATTACATTCGCGGGCAAGTTCTTTGCCAAGGAATAGATGATCGTGAGCGGACGATCCGTCACCTCGATCAATTGATACGCCACGTCTGGAATATCGTTGACATATCCCGCCAATTGGTTGTCATTGTGTAATAGCAAGATCATGCTTTTGGCTTGATCGCGTCCTTTCAGCGCAAACACCTTTTCTACCGCTTCTGGGTTGGTCGCATCACAACCAATTCCCCAAATGGTATCTGTAGGATACAAGATGATGCCGCCAGCCTGCAAAGTTTCCAATGCTTTGGAGACATCATCCCGATCTACATATGTATTATTTTGTCGCATGTATTACTTATACCGCTACGTTGTGATCGCGCAAAGCATCGTTCAACGAAGTTTTCTTGTCTGTAGACTCCTTACGCTTACCGATGATCAAAGCACAAGGTACTTGATATTCGCCTGCTGGGAATTTCTTAGTGTACGATCCTGGAATCACCACTGAACGCGCAGGAACGAAACCTTTGTATTCTACCGGCTCATCGCCAGATACATCAATGATTTTGGTCGATGCGGTCAATACCACATTAGCACCTAAAACTGCTTCCGTTTCAACGCGAATACCTTCTACTACAATGGCGCGAGATCCAATAAATACGTTGTCTTCAATCACGACAGGAGCTGCTTGTACCGGCTCTAAAACGCCTCCAATACCAACACCGCCAGATAAGTGTACATTTTTGCCAATTTGAGCACAAGAACCAACCGTTGCCCAGGTATCTACCATCGTACCTTCATCTACATAAGCACCAATGTTTACGTAAGAAGGCATCATGATCACACCTTTGGCTAAGTAAGCACCATAACGTGCCGAAGCTCCAGGTACGACGCGCACGCCTAACTCTTTATAATTCGTTTTCAACGCCATTTTATCGTGGTAGATAAATGGAGCGTTTTCGATCACGCTCATTTCACGAATCGGGAAGTACAAAATTACGGCCTTCTTGATCCAGTCATTCACATGCCAACGCGTACCAATTGGTTCTGCCACGCGCAATTCACCCAAATCCAAACGCTGAATCACGGTGTGAATGGCTTCAAAATATTCTTTATACTCCAGAAGCTGTCTGTTTTCCCAAGCCTCCTCAACTAATTTTTTGTAATTCTCTAACATGGATTGTCGTATTCTAAAACTATATTATTACTTGTACTACAAAGATGTCAAATTTTAGCGAAAAATTGTGCTAAGCGATCTGTCAAAATAGGTTAACGATCCTCTCATTTTACGCTTGTTGTGCTGTGATTGGGAAGAGGTAATGGCTTGCTTGCATTTAAATCATAGGATAAGTAAGTTTGCATATGGCAGAAGCATCCGAAAAATTACGTATTGATAAGTACCTGTGGGCGATTCGCATTTTCAAAACCAGAAGTTTGGCGACAGAGGCTTGTAAGGCTGGGCGCGTGAAGCTGAAAGGGCAGAATGTGAAACCTTCGTACGTAGTGAAAGTAGGAGAAACGTTTTCTATCCAAAAAGGAATCGAACGCAAGGTCATCCTCGTGACCGGATTATTGGAGCGACGCGCCGATGCCACAACCGCTCAGAAACATTACGAAGATCATACGCCAGAAGAAGAAACGTACGCGTACAAATCGGCTTTCCATGCGCCGATATTAAAGCGAGATCGCGGAACGGGGCGTCCGACCAAAAAAGATCGTCGGGAAATAGATGACTTGCAAGATGATTGGAAAGAAAGTGATTCGTCGGAGTAGGGTCTTACCCCACCAAATCTATATAGTTTATCATTTTAAATATTTGATAGTTAATTAGTTGATTGCGCAAAAAAGAAATAACTTCGCCGTTGATGATGGAGTTTTTCGCCTATGCTTTAGCTATTTTAATTGGGGTTTCGCTGGGTCTTATAGGTAGCGGAGGATCAATATTAACGATACCGATTTTAGTCTATTTCCTTGGAATCGATCCGCTTACGGCCACGGCGTATTCCCTGTTTATCGTGGGTACGAGTGCTTTAGTCGGTGGACTACGCAAGGCCTTTGAGGGCATGGTCGATTATAAAACCGTCGTGTATTTTGGCATTCCTTCCATCTTCATGGTCTTAGCTACGCGTACCTTCATCATGCCCAGCATTCCACCGGTATTATTTGCAGATACGCTATGCGCGCTGTCCAAAGAAACTTTTGTGATGGTTTTGTTTTCATTGGTGATGTTGTTGGCATCGTTTTCCATGATTCGCAATCGGCCACAGGAAGATTTCGTACAGCATCAGCAATTCAATTACCTGACCGTATTCTTCAAAGGCATTGTCTTAGGTTTGGTGACCGGAATGGTCGGTGCTGGAGGCGGATTTTTGATTATTCCCACCTTAGTAGTTTCCGCTCGGATGGAGATGAAACGCGCGATTGGTACTTCGTTGTTTATTGTTGCTTTTAATTCCTTGATAGGATTTTTGGGTTATTGGGAGATCGACGATCATCCCATCAATTGGCCGCTGTTACTGTTATTCTCCTTTCTATCCATCTTAGGTATTTTTATCGGAGCACGGATTGCAAAAGAAATCGATGGTCAAAAGTTGAAGGTAGGCTTTGGATGGTTTGTACTCTGCATGGGCATCTATATATTTGTTAGAGAAATGGTTTTATAATTAAGGGAATCTGGTATGTTTTTTCAGCAGGTTTATGATAAGAGTCTGGCGCAGGCCAGTTATATAATAGGTTGTCAAGTCAATGGCGAGGCGATCGTGATCGATGCTAAGCGGGATGTAGATACCTATGTGGAGATTGCGAAGCAAAATAATCTCCGAATTACCAAATTGGTAGAGACCCATATTCATGCCGATTTCCTGAGTGGAACGCGGGAGCTGGCCGCCATTACTGGCGCTACCATGTATCTTTCGGATGAAGGCGGAGCTGACTGGCAATACCAATTTCCACATCACGGCTTGAAACATGGCGATGTCATCACGTTGGGCAACCTGACGTTTGAAATACTTCATACGCCGGGTCATACCCCAGAAAGTATTAGCTTACTGCTCATTGATCATCCTGCTACCACTCATCCAGTGATGATCTTCACTGGCGATTTTGTATTTGTGGGTGATGTTGGACGGCCAGATTTATTGGAAGTGGCTGCTGGAATTGCCGGAACAAAAGAATGGGGCGCAGCCCAGATGTACGCTTCTTTACAACGTTTCGTCAACCTGCCAGATTTTGTGCAGGTATGGCCTGGCCATGGTGCCGGTTCTTCTTGCGGAAAAGCTTTAGGCGCGGTGCCGAACAGCACTGTTGGATATGAGAAATTGCGGAACTGGGCTTTGGAAGAATCCAGTGAAGAAGACTTCGTTACAAGATTACTGGATGGTCAACCAGCCGCGCCGACTTATTTCAAAGAAATGAAGATGCGCAACAAAGGCGAACGCCCTTTGCTACTAGAAGTGCCTGCAATACCGAAACTTTCTCTGGAAGAATTCGAAACGTATCAAAAGCAAGATGCGCAAATAGTAGATGTGCGCAATAAGCTTGAATTTGCAGCAGCTCACGTGCCGAAGACGTTGAACATACAGCTTAATAATTCCTTTGCTACTTGGTGTGGTTGGATGTTGAATTATGAGCAACCTATTGTCTTAATCATCACAGAAGAACAATTGGAAGACGCGCTTCGCAAACTGATGCGCATTGGTATGGATCACGTCGCAGGATTTATTGAACCGTCGGAGGTAGCATCACTGGCCACGGCAAAGACAGAAGTAATAGATAAAGCGCAGCTGAAGCAATTGATTGATGCCGAACCGAACTTGCAATTGCTGGATGTGCGCAATGCCGATGAATATAAAAAAGGACATATTGACGGGGCACAACATATATTTGTAGGCACGATGGCTAAACAATTGACACAAATTTCAAAAGAGCGTCCTATTGCGCTACATTGCCAAAGTGGTGACCGCGCAGCGATTGCTTCTTCTTTCTTGCAAGCAAAGGGATTTACGAACCTGAAAGTGTATTTTGGAGGAATGAACGATTGGACAAAAACAGCGGAATAGCCATGAAAGGGTTTGGGTTTATTTTTCTGATACTGCTTTTTGTCGGACAGGCAAAAAGCCAAAACCTAGACTCCGTGCAGTCGGCTTTAGATGAGGTGATGCTGCGTGCCGACCATTATGAAGCCATCAAGAAGAAGCATATTCAAGCTATTCAGCAGGATTTATCTCGTGCGGGCAATGACTTATCCAAGCAGTATGATTATAATACACGCCTATACGAAGCCTATCGGAAATATCAGATCGATTCTGCGGCGCTGTACATAAAGCAGAATGTAGCTATCGCCGAAAAATTGGACGACGAGTTTAAACGGCAAGAATCGCAAATTGCGATGTCTACATTGTTGTCCGCAGGTGGAAAGTTTGTCGAAGCCAAAAAACTGCTAGACGAGTTATCTCAGCGCGGCGTACCTCAAAACTTAGCGGAACGCTATTATCAAGCCATGCTGACATTCTACAGTAATTATGGATTGAGCAGCAACAACCGCGCGTATTTTCAGGAAAGCGAGCGTTACCGCGATTCCATGCTTTCTGTTATGGAACCGCAATCGCTCCCGTATCAGGTAGCTTGGGTTACCAAAACGGTGTATGCTAAAGATTATGCCGCGGCCAAGCCAGTTTTGCATCATTTATGCGATAGCTTGGATGATGCGCACCAAGATCGTGCTTTGATTACCTATTTGCTAGGATTGATCTACCGCGAAACGGGCGATATGAAAGCACAAACAGCTTATTTTGCCATGTCGGGCATTGCCGATATCAAAAATGTGATCCGTGATAATGCGTCCATGCAAAGTCTGGCGTTGAGCTATTATGAGCAAGGCGATGTAGATCGCGCGCGATTGTATATCGAACGCGCTATTAATGATGCGGTATTCAGCAATGTGCGATTCCGCACCATCGAAAGTTCCACATTTTATCCCATTATCCACGCCGCATTTATTGATAAAGAGAAAGAGCAACAGCGACAACTGCTCCAGCTGTTGATCGCCATCAGCTTACTTTCTGTCGTGCTGCTGGGCGGTGTGCTATTCATTTACCGACAAATGATTCGCCTGCGGCGCGTTCGAAAAGCATTGGATCAAACCAATGACCAATTGCGGGAGCTCAATCTCCAACTCCTATCGTCCAACACGCGATTGCAGGAGTCCGATCATATTAAGGAAGCCTACATTGCGCAGTTTTTCGATATCTGCTCCACCTACATCCACAAGATGGATGTGATGCGCAAAGAGATTTTGAAAAAAGTCGTGCAACAAGATACGCGAGATCTTAAAAAAGAATTGCAATCCAGCGATTATCTCAAAGCAGAGCTGGAAGATCTGTATACCAACTTCGACATTATCTTCATCAATCTATATCCCACCTTTGTGGCCGAATTCAACAAGTTACTATTGCCTCCAGAGCAGATTGTGTTGAAGGACAACGAACACCTCAACTCGGAGTTGCGCATCTATGCGCTGATTCGCCTCGGCATTACCGATAATGCGAAGATTGCAGGTTTCCTACGTTACTCCCTACGTACCGTGTACAACTATAGGGTGAAGACCAGAAATAAGGTGGCCGGCGACAAAGATCAATTTGAAAAACTGCTCATGAATATCGGTAATGATGAGCTCAATACCACTTCTTCGCGATAATATCGAGTTACTTTTTTGCTGAGTCATAATTTTTTAAATATCTGATAATAAATCACTTAAAATTTACTTTTGGTTACTTTTTATGTTGCGCACTCACGCAATGGGTAATATCTGCCTCCTTTTGTGGATACCTTTGTCATAACCAGAAAAGGGAAGTGGCAACACAAGCTTTTCATATTATAAACTACAAGACCATTTAATTCATACTTATGTTATCGTTCAAAGTAACAAGACTTATTCTTTCCTTTATTGGGATATGGATCTTCCTTTCCGTGCAGGCGCAGGATCGTCCGGCATTGGAAGGGCGGGTCGTATCCGCGGCGGATGGTTCTGGCATTTCAGGTGCTACCGTTTCTTTGCTGCCTGGCGGAAGATCGACCAGCACAGATGAAACCGGTAATTTCCGTTTTACCAGTCCCGGAAATTCGGCACGCGTATCTGTCACGGCCATGGGATTCCAATCGGTAGAATTACCGATTTCCGGTAATATGATGACAATCACACTAGCGGTTGGCGAGACGGCATTAGAAGATATCGTCGTGATTGGCTATGGCTCGGTCAAACGTAAAGACGTAACCACCGCGATTTCTTCCGTATCACTAGAAGATGTGGAAGAGCGTCCGATCGTATCTGCAGCACAAGCGATCCAAGGTAGAGCGGCCGGTGTATCGGTCGTGCAAACCAGCGGTACGCCTGGCGGACAAACATCCATTCGTATTCGTGGAGCTACTTCATTCAACGGAAGTAATGATCCATTATATGTGGTAGACAATGTACCGGTGGATAATATCAACTTTCTAGCGCCCACCGATATTGTGGATATGCAGGTGTTGAAAGATGCCTCTTCGGCAGCGATCTATGGATCACGCGCAGCGAATGGGGTCATCTTAATCACCACCAAACAAGGTCGAGCTGGCCAAGCAAAGATTGCATTGAATGCCTTAGGGACAATCAATCAAGTCACCAGCCGCATTGATGTGCTTAATGCAGCACAATACCGCGATTTGCAACAAGAGATTGGTGTCGTCAATGTGCCATCTGGTCTTACCGATCAGACGGATTGGTTCAACGAAACCTATAAAAATGGCTTGACACAAAACTATCAGCTTTCCATCTCTGATGGTACGGAAAAGTTGCGTTATCACCTTTCTGGTGGTTACTTGGGCGAAAAAGGTGTGTTGAACACGGCATTTTTCAAACGCTATAACTTCCGGGCCAACATTGAAAACAATGTACGTGATTGGTTGAAGATTAATGCCAATGTAAGCTATTCGGACAATACCGATAATGGCATTATCAGCGGTACAGGTGCTAATCGCGGCGGTGTGATTCTATCGGTCATCAATACGCCGACCTATGCACCGATCTGGAATCCAGATTTTCCAAATCAATACTACAACAACTTCTACGGTGTGGGCAATATCACCCATCCGTTGGAGAATATGGAGCGTACGCGTAACAACAAAACCCGTGAAAACCGCTTAGTGGGATCGGGTAGTGCTACTATCTTATTTACTCCGGATCTCACGTTTAAATCGCTTTTTGCGATTGATCGTAGAAATGGATTGACTACTACCTTCTTAGATCCAATCACGACGCAATGGGGGCGTAACCAATTCGGTACAGCGTCGGACTCGCGTAATATGAATACGGTGCTCACGTTCGACAATGTGTTGAACTACAACAAACGTTTTGACAAACACCAGATTGAGGCCATGGCCGGAAGTTCATGGACGAGCTCGCAATACCAAAATAGCTGGATCAATGGTTCACACTTCATCAATGATTACATCCAGACATTAAATGCAGCAAACAGAATCGCTTGGGACAATACGGGTACCGGCGCTTCGCAATGGGGAATCATGTCTTACTTTGCGCGGGCTACCTACAATTACGATGGTAAATATATCGTAACCGGAAATATCCGTGCGGATGGGTCTTCCAAACTACATCCAGATTATCGATGGGGCGTATTCCCATCCATGTCGGCCGCTTGGAGATTATCAGCTGAAGATTTTCTAGCTGACGTTTCATGGTTGAATGATTTAAAAATCCGCGGTGGCTGGGGACAAACGGGTAACCAATCGGGCGTAGGAGATTATGCGTACTTGCAATTGTACAATATCCAGCGCCAACCTTGGTTTGAAACTGGTCGCGAGAATGCTTTGCCGCTTATCAATCAAGCGAATCTTAGAACCAGAGATTTGACCTGGGAAACTACGACACAAACCAACTTGGGTATTGACTTTACAGGTTTCGACAACCGATTGACGGTGAATTTTGACTTGTACCACAAGTACACCCGCGATATGTTGATGTATGTAACCTTGCCAGCTGGAGCTTCAGTAGCGAACTCCTTAGTGAGAAACGAAGGCGAAATGCTGAACCGCGGTATGGAATTCAATGTGAGCAGCCGTAATCTCGTGCAGAATTTTATGTGGACGACAGATTTTAATATCTCGTTCAATAGAAACCGCTTAGAGAAGCTGGAATTACAGCAGATTTACAATACTGCAAATACCTCCGAAGTGGTGAATGAACCTGTAGTTCGTAATACGCCAGGGCGTCCACTTGGAAGCTTTTATGGCTACATCTCAGATGGTGTTGATCCTGAAACAGGTGATATGATCTACCGCGATCTAAACGGCGATGGCAGAATCTCACCGAGCGACCGTACGTTCATCGGTGATCCGAATCCTAAGTTTACGTTTGGCTTGACCAACAATTTCAGCTACAAAGGTTTCAATTTATCAGTATTCTTACAAGGATCGTATGGCAATGATATCTTCAACGCTTCTCGTATGGAGATGGAAGGTATGTACGATGGTAAAAACCAGTCTACGCGCGTATTAGACAGGTGGCAAGTGCCAGGCCAAATTACGGATGTGCCACGGGCAAACTATACCATGCGTAACTCGACCTACTTTATCGAAAATGGCAGTTTCCTACGTCTGAAAAACCTATCCTTCTCGTACAATATTCAGGCAGATAAATTGACACGTATGGGTATCACGCGCTTGCAGCCTTTTATCTCGGCAACCAACTTATTGACTTGGACCAACTATAGCGGCATGGATCCGGAAGTAAACCAGTGGGGAAATAGTGGGGCGGTACAAGGAATTGACTGGGGAACGTATCCACAGACGAAGTCGTACGTGCTTGGTGTAAACATTGATTTTTAATTGGAATAAAACATAAATCTGATGATACAGAAAATATATACGATAATCCTATTAGCATGTGTGTTGGTAACCAGCAGCTGTTCTCTAGGACTTGATCCGTTGGATAGCTATTCTGATGTGACTGAGGGAATCGACGAAAAAGGAAACGAAGTGGTGTTCAGAGACAAAGCCGCAGTGCTTAGTCATTTGCAAACCATCTATCAGCAAATGCGCGACCGACAAGAACATTGGTATTTGGATCTACTACTTATTGCCGAAAGTCATTCGGATAATGCGTATGCCGGCACGACGGGCGCAGAGGTTTTGCCGTTTGAAAACAATGCTATTGATGGTGCCAACTCGGTATTGGGCAGAGATTGGGATCGTTATATGGTCGATGTGGCGAGAGCCAACCGATTGATCGTAAATATCGATTCGGTGACGGATGCATCACTTACTAGCGCAGAACGCAGGCAATACAAAGCCGAAGCACAGATCTTCCGTGCCATGGTGTACTTTGATATGGTGCGGATTTGGGGCAATGTGCCTGTCGTCACGATCGAAGGTCGGGATATTACTTCCGAAAATATCACGGATGTGTACAATGATTA
The DNA here is from genome assembly GCF_001586775.1 of Sphingobacterium populi. Taxonomy (GTDB): domain Bacteria; phylum Bacteroidota; class Bacteroidia; order Sphingobacteriales; family Sphingobacteriaceae; genus Sphingobacterium; species Sphingobacterium populi. The sequence continues at coordinate 231,756 of NZ_LQXS01000003.1, forward strand.
CTTCCCTGATCAAAATACGACCGAAGAAGTCTATCAGCAAATTGAAAAGGATTTGCTGGAAGCCGTAGCGTATGCCCCTGCAAATAACCCGGCCAACAAAACGCTCTTCACCAAATCAGTTGCTAGAGCATTATTAGCAAAAGTGTACGCCGAAAAACCATTGCGCGATTATGCAAAAGTGGTACAATATGCGGATCAGCTTGCCGCAGATGGCTTCGGTTTGGAAGAAGATTTTAGCAACCTATTTGGCATGAATGCCAATAATACCGATGCGAAGATGCGCAACACACGCGAATCGATCTTAGAAGCACAATTCTTTGCCGGTAGCGGCAATTGGGTCACTTGGATGTTGGGTCGCGATTTGTCCAACTACAATAATCAATTCTCTTGGGCAAAATGGATCACGCCATCACGCGATTTGATTCGCGTATTCCAAGCGGAGAATGATGAAGTACGCTTTCGCGAATCGGTAGTGTATTATGCAGCCGGTTGGAGCAACTATTACCCATCCAACAATTACCCATTCATGTTCAAAACGCGTTCGGCTTTTAATAGCATTATCAAATACCGCTATGCGGATATCTTGTTGCTGAAAGCAGAAGCATTGTTACTCGGGCCGTCCACAAACCTGACCGAAGCCGCAGCGATCATCGATCAAGTAAGACAACGGGTTGATTTGCCGGTATTACCAGCGGCGGTACGAAACAATCGCGATCAATTGCTGCAAGCTTTGATGAAAGAAAGACGCCTAGAATTGGCTTTTGAAGGCGAACGTTGGTTTGACCTCGTACGCTGGGAAAAGGTAGAGGAAGTGATGAATAGCGTATACGGTCGCGATACGGGTCGCCGTCCGCAGGTATATTCTTTCGGTAGCGATTCCTACTTGTTGCCTATTCCACAAGGCGTATTGGATCAGAATTTAAAGCTAAACCAAAACCCAGGCTATTAACCCATTAATAATGATAACCATGATAAAACGACATATGATGCTACAATTTTCTTTAGGATTTCTGCTGATGCTTTCCTGTGGTTCGGAGAGTTCATTCACCGAAATGATGCCCGAGCTCGAGCCCACTTCTGGCGATGTGACCTTATACATAACCTCTGGATACCGTATTCAGGAATTCAAGAAAACGTACCTCAATTTTAGTGCGAATGACAATCTATCGCCTAATACCTTATTCTTAGATCCGCAGCAAACTTACCAGACCATGGATGGTTTTGGTGCAGCCATCACCGGATCTTCGGCGTACAACCTGTTAAAAATGTCGGCGGCAGATCGTGCGAAGTTCTTGAAAGAAACCTTCTCGACTACCGAAGGAATGGGACAGAGCTATGTGCGTATCGCGATTGGCTGTTCGGATTTTTCCCTAAGCGAATACACGCTGAATGACAAACCGGGCATCGAGAATTTTGCTTTGCAAAAAGAAGAACTGGAATATGTAATCCCCGTGATGAAGGAGATCTTGGCGATCAACCCAGATATTAAAGTGATGGGTTCGCCATGGACAGCGCCGCTTTGGATGAAGGTCAATAATCTACAAGAGCGTGCTCCGTATACATCTTGGACTGGCGGACACCTTAATCCAGCGCATTACCAAGATTATGGAACATACTTCGTCAAATGGATTCAAGCCATGGAAGCGCAAGGAATTCGTATCCATTCCATCACGCCACAAAATGAGCCATTGAATCACCTGAATTCTGCTTCGATGGTGATGAAGTGGGAAGAGCAGCGCGATTTCATCAAGCAAGCTTTAGGCCCTAAATTGCGCGGTGCAGGCTTGCAAACGAAGATCTATGCTTACGATCATAACTACAACTATGATAATATGGCCGATCAGCAAAGTTACCCAGTCCGCATCTATGAAGATGCTGAAGCGTCGCAATACATTGCGGGAGCAGCGTATCATAACTATGGTGGCGATCGTAGTGAGTTGTTGGATATTCATGCCAAAGCACCAGATAAAGAATTGATCTTTTCTGAAACATCGATCGGTACGTGGAACAACGGAAATGTGTTGAGTACGCAATTAATCGCCGATATGCGTGAAGTTGGCTTAGGAACGATCAATAACTGGAGCCGCGGTGTTATCGTGTGGAACTTGATGTTGGATGCCGATCGCGGCCCGACGCGTGAAGGCGGTTGCCTTACTTGTTATGGTGCAGTAGATATTGACTCGGATTACCGTACTATCAAGAAAAACTCGCATTACTTCGTTGTAGGTCATCTATCGGCCGTAGTGAAATCAGGTGCGGTTCGCATTGGTTCAAAAGGAAAAACACCAGATGGAATTATTCATAGTGCATTCCGCAATCCGGATAATAGCTTTGCGATTGTATTGGCCAACAGCAACTCGGTAGATACATCGGTCACATTTAGTGATGGTGATAAGCATTTTACACACATCGTGCCGGCCAATTCAGTTGTTTCTTATCAGTGGGGTAAATAAGAATTCGTATGAAAAGATATCATTTTTTGATCGGATGCGTGATCGCTTTCGTGGCGACCACAAGCTGCCAGAAAGAGCAATCTGCGATGGACGGCAGTCCAGAAATGACCCTACATACCACCTATGATAATGCCTTTTTCGCAGACAGTCTACAGTTTAGTGTAGACGTCAGCGATGGCAGTGGCATTCCTTTATCCACGCTGAAAGCGTATTTGTACTACGGGGACGAAATCGTGTCGGAAACGACGATCCGTACGAAAGAATACGGACGCTACGAAGGCAAGCTATTTGCGCCATATTATGCCGAAATCCCGAATGGCGCCGCTACCATCAAGTTGGTGTTGCAAAACATCAACAAAGGAACAAGCGAAGAGCAGATTGCGGTGCCACTGCAGCGTCCGGATTATCCGCACCTTACTTTAGTGGCAGAAGATGGAACGCGGCATGAGATGAGTAGAACTGGACTTTATCAGTATATGGCGGAGAAAGAATTTCCAATGAAATTGAAAGGCTACATCGAAGCACCAGCTTTTGGAGAGCATGGTAATGTGCTGCAATTTGGCTACAGCGGTGATAAAATCACACAAGGTACCAACAGCCTGATCTCCTTCTCGTACCTTTCTGATGGAGTTTATCCGATCACCTTCAACACGATGAACTATGCAGCAGGACCATTCTTGAGCTATAGCATCAACGATGTGGATTTGCTGTTATCAGGAGAAGAATTGTATACGGCCGACTTATCATTGCAGAAAGATCAAGTATTGCGCATTGATGGCATTGCAGATTTAGCAGATTGGTCGATCGATGCGGATTATATCCGTCAGGAGAATGGCGAATATCGTTTTGATGCGATCAATGGAACTTATCGTATTACGGCTGATTTTGTGCGTAAATACTTTGTTATCGAAGCCATGCAAGCTGGCCAATTAGCGAAGCTAAATACCGATGGAACGGGTGCGATCTGGATTATCGGAGAAGGCATCGGAAAACCAAACTTGGCTAATCAAGTCGGTTGGACAACGGAAAAAGCATTATGTATGGCGCCAATCGGCAATAAGCGCTATCGCGTAACGGTAGTGGGTGGCGAATCCATGCGGGCTGATAACATCAACTTCAAATTTTTCCACCAGAAAGGTTGGGGTGGAGAATTTGCTGGTGCACACATCACGACCGAAAGCGAATTGATTTTTATCGGTGATGGAACTAATGGTAGGGATTCTGGCAACTTAGGAATCACAACCGGATCGGCATTAGAAGCGGGTAGTACGTATGTGCTGACGGTAGATGTGAGTGCCGGTAATGAAGCTGCCGTGCTTATCGTAGAAAAACGCTAAAATAACTCAGCCAACACAAACTAAGATAGCTAGCCAGCTGTTGACTGATCTTTAAATCAGGCAACAGCTGGCTTTTTCTTTATTCCGGAATTTTGTAGTGATTCAGGTAGCGGACAATGCTGTTCGCCCGTCGGTTCACGTAGGCAGACGGTCTGCGTGCATCCCATTTACGTGGGTTGGGTAATATGGCAATGATCAGTGCCGCTTCTTTGCGACTCAAACTTTTGCCCGATTTGCCATAGTAATAATGTGATGCGGCCTCTGCACCATACACACCTTGTCCCATCTCAATGACATTGAGATACACCTCCAAAATTCGCTTCTTCGACCAGAACAATTCAATCAATACCGTGAAATAGGTTTCCAAACCTTTGCGAAACCAAGATCGCGCGGGCCATAAAAACACATTTTTGGCCACTTGTTGACTGATTGTACTGCCGCCACGCAGTGCATCGCCCGATTGATTACGTTTTAGAGCTTGCTCGATGGCTTTGGTATCAAAACCGTGATGCGTCATGAAGAAAGCATCTTCACCAGCCAAGGCTGCTTTCTTGAGATTGTCGGACAAATCCTCGTATGGCAACCAAGTTTTGTCAACCTTAAAACCTTTGCCCTTCGATTGCCATTCAAATCCGCGCTTGATCATCAAATACGTGATCGGTGGATTAATAAATCGCAATGCAATCACCCAAAGCAAGCTGAATGCAATCAAGCCAAGCAAAATACGGCCGATCCACCAAAGGATCTTATTTTGCTTCTTTTTTACCTTTCTCTTTCTGTTATTTTTTGTCGTCCGCTTAATCGCCATGGTGCTGGTATGATCCCAATAAAAATGCAAAGCTACAACCAAAGCAGAGATATTTCCTAATCACTTTTCATTTCGATAAAGCCATACTCTCCCAAAAGCTGAAAGAAAAATACTAAAACAGATGGGTAGATTTACTTGTTTAGTCAGTAATCAAATTTATACATACACCCAATAATTACTTGAAATGGCAAATTCTACCCAAGAGGGAAAGGCTAAGTCGGAGTATTGGCATGCGCAGGATGTAGATACTGTATTAACCAAACTGGGAGCAGATTCCTTAGAAGGATTAAAGAAAGCGACAGTAGATAAATTACTGGAAAAGCATGGTCGAAATGAACTTCCACAAAAGAAAAAAGAAAGTACGTTTATACGGTTCATCAAACATTTTCACGATGTATTGATCTATGTCCTACTCGCTGCTGCGGTCGTCACCACTATCCTAGGACACTATACCGACACCATCGTCATCATCTTAGTGGCTATTATCAATGCCGCAATCGGTTTTGTACAAGAGGGGAAAGCAGAAAAGGCACTTGAAAGTATTAAAGGCATCTTATCCCTCAAAGCGACGGTGCTGCGCGATGGCAAAAGGGAAGAAATTGACGCGACAGAAGTCGTGCTCGGTGATATTGTATTATTGTCTGCTGGTGATAAAGTTCCTGCCGATTTACGATTATTCGAATCGGATAACCTTAAGATTGAAGAATCTGCTCTCACAGGTGAATCCGAATCGTCGGAAAAAAATACAGAGCCATTGGAAGAAGATATAGATCTGGGCGATCGTAACAATATGGCCTACACCAGTACAACGGTGACTAACGGAACCGGAAAAGGAGTGGTGACAGCGATTGGCAAAAATACAGAGATTGGGAAGATCAATCAGATGATGTCGGATGTGACACAGCTAACGACACCGCTACTACGGCAAACAGCTCAGTTTGGGAAAACCATTGCACTAGCTACGCTTGTATTAGCTGCCGCGACATTCGCCTACGGCTATTATCTCCGAGATTATGACACCGAAGAATTGCTGATGTCGGTCATTGGCTTGGCGGTAGCTGCCATTCCCGAAGGTTTGCCGGCTATCCTTTCCATTATTTTGGCTATTGGTGTGCAAAACCTCGCGAAGCGAAATGCGATTGTTCGAAACCTTCCTTCAGTCGAAACTTTAGGATCTGTCTCTGTGATCTGTTCCGACAAAACAGGTACGCTAACGCGGAATGAAATGACCGTGAAAAATCTTGTGTTGACCGATGAGCAATACGAAGTCACAGGCATCGGATATTCACCTGAAGAAGGCGAAATACAGCAAAATGAAAAAACTGTGAAAGTAGAGGAGGAAGACAATCTGCAAGAATTATTGCGCTGCATTTACATTTGCAACGAAGCATCATTAGATCAAGATAAAAACGGTGAATGGTCGATAAAAGGTGACCCAACCGAAGGAGCACTAGTTACCGTATATGAGAAGAGTGGATTGGAAAAAGAGAAACCAAAACGGGAATCTACTATACCATTTGATTCAGATTACAAATACATGGCCACGCTCATTGAACAGGATGGCGAAGGCGTGGTGTACGTAAAAGGAGCTCCGGATCGGCTAATCGAAATGGCCAACAAACAGCTGGGAAAGGATGGCGAAGAAATCGACATGGATGCCAGCTATTGGGAAAAACAAGTATCGGCATTAGCCAAAGAAGGCAAGCGCCTCATTGCAGCAGCGTATAAAAAAATGCCATCAAGCGGATCTAAAATTGATCACGATGAGGTGGAAGATGGCTTGGTGATGATTGGCTTGGCGGGCATCATCGATCCACCACGTGATGAAGCCATCGAAGCGATCAAAGTTTGTAGCGATGCCGGTATACGCGTTAAGATGATTACAGGAGATCATGTGGATACCGCAAAAGCAATTGGTAAAGAGATGGGCATTGGCGACGGTGAAAAAGCCTGTCGTGGTGCCGATCTGGAAAAGATGAACGACGAAGAAATGCGCAACGCCGTGAAAGAATACGATATCTTTGCGCGCACCAGTCCAGAGCACAAACTGCGTTTGGTGGAAGCGTTGCAAGCCGAAGGACGGATTTGCGCGATGACCGGCGACGGCGTAAATGATGCGCCTGCTTTAAAGAAAGCGGACGTCGGCATTGCGATGGGCATTAAAGGTACGGAAGTGACCAAAGATGCTTCGCAAATGGTACTGGCCGACGATAACTTCCGCACAATAGTCGACGCGGTAGAAGAAGGAAGACGCATCTACGATAACTTGAAGAAAACTATTCTCTTCATTTTGCCGACCAACGGCGCGGAAAGTCTGTTGATCATGGCGAGTATTCTTTTTGGCTATATTATGCCAATGACTCCGCTACAAATCCTTTGGGTAAATATGGTTACCTCGGTAACTGTTTCTCTCGCATTAGCATTTGAAGACATGGAGATTGGCACGATGAAACGACCGCCCAGAAAAGAAAAAGAGCCGCTACTGAGTGGTTATTTCATCTGGAGAATTCTATTTGTGTCGGTGCTGATTGGTGGTGGTACGTTATATTTGGTGCAGCATTTATCAGCTCAGGGAGTGGAGAATGGCACGATCCGAACCATTACTATGCAGACGATCGTGATTGCGCAGTTGTTTCACCTATTCAACTGTCGTAGCATTCATGGTACCGCGTTCGATAGCAAATTCTTTACGAATAAGGCCATCTATATTGTCGCTGTCATTCTATTTGTGTTGCAGGCGGCTATTACCTATTTGCCATTCATGAATGAAGTGTTTGACACGAAACCTTTAGCTTTATCATTTTGGCAATATCCGGTATACTTAGGTGTTGTGGTTTTTGTGATTGTTGAAATCGAGAAATGGATCGTGCGCAAATTTGTACTTTCTAAAAAAGAGGAGCAAACCGCCTAATACACCGACATAAATCAAGAGCGGCCTGATCAACAATGTTGATCAGGCCGCTCTTATTAATAAAATGCCTCGATGGCTGATAATTATTTCTTCCCGCCAGCTACTTTGGATATAATCCAAATGATCAATGCTACAATAGCAACCACAACAATCACCCCGGTCCACATGCCTGCTTTGAAGATTCCTTCGATGGCTTGACAGCTTGTCATTAGATTGGCGACTAACGTAAATAGCAACGCCATTGGTATAAATCTTTTCATAATAGTTTTGTTTACGATTAAGAACAAGATGCAAAGCATAATGTTTGACGTTGTTGCGCGAAATACGGTTTTAAATTACAAAAATAACCCCCGAGACGGCGAGCCGTCTCGGGGGTTATTTTTGTAATTTATATTTTAACGAGCGGAGGATTACTCTGCACGTAAAATTTTGGCAGCTTCTACCATCGATTCCAACGCCGCTTTGGTTTCAGGCCAAGCACGAGTTTTCAATCCACAGTCAGGGTTTACCCACAGCTGTGCTGCTGGTACTACGGCTTTTGCTTTACGCAATAGCTCGACCATCTCCTCAGTGCTAGGCACACGTGGTGAGTGAATATCGTATACACCTGGGCCGATATCGTTCGGATATTTGAAATCTCCAGCAAATGCATTCAACAATTTCATTTGCGAACGAGAAGTCTCAATCGTGATGACGTCTGCATCCATCGCTGCGATATCTTCAATCACATTATTGAACTCCGAGTAGCACATGTGCGTGTGGATCTGTGTATCATCAGCTACATTCGAAGAAGACACGCGGAAAGCACGTACTGCCCAGTTCAGGTAATCTTTTTGATCGGCTTTGCGCAACGGCAATCCTTCACGGATAGCTGGCTCGTCGATTTGGATGATTTTGATACCTGCCTTTTCCAACGCTTGTACCTCGTCCAAGATCGCTAACGCGATTTGGTAAGTCGTGGTAGAACGTGGTTGATCATTACGAACGAATGACCATTGCAAGATCGTAACCGGTCCGGTCAACATTCCTTTTACTGGACGGTCTGTCAATGATTGTGCATATGCCGACCAGCGCACAGTCATATCTTCTGGGCGATATACATCACCATAAATGATCGGGGGTTTTACACAACGAGAACCGTATGATTGTACCCAACCGTACTGTGTGAAAGCATATCCCGCCAATTGCTCGCCGAAATATTCTACCATATCATTGCGTTCGAATTCGCCATGTACTAATACATCGATATCCAACTGCTCTTGCAAGCGAATCGTGTTTTCTGTTTCTTCTGCAATCGCTTTATCGTATTCCTCCTGCGAGATAGCGCCCTTTTTCAAATCAGCACGCCATTTACGGACATCTTTGGTTTGTGGAAATGAACCAATTGTCGTGGTTGCAAAAGCTGGAAGATTGAATTTCTCTTGTTGGGCAGCTTTACGGTTAGCAAATACTGAAGTACGTTTCGCATCATCATCGGTGATGTTGCTGGTGCGTGTTTTTACCTCTGGTCTGTGGATCAATGGCGAAGTACGACGGCTTTCTGCTGCTGCTTTGTTGCTTTCGAAACGTTTCTGTGTTTCAGCATCCACTTCACCATCAGCCAGGATAGCTAAATCTTTGACTTCGGCTAATTTTTGTTTCGCAAAAGCCAACCAGTTTTTAACCTCAGCAGGAAGTGATTCTTCGTTTGTCTCGCTGTCCAAATCAAATGGTACGTGCAATAGGGAAGAAGCAGGTGCTATCCAAACGCGGTCTTTGCCTAATGCATCAACTGCTTGTTGGATCTTAGTTAACGATTTTTCGTAATCGTTTTTCCAAATGTTACGTCCTTCTACCACGCCTAATGAAAGCGTTAACGTAGCAGGAACTTTTGCTAAGATCGTGTCTAATTGATCTTCACCACGTACCAAGTCGATATGTAATGCGTGAACTGGAAGGTTTAGCGCCAAATCTTCGTTGTCTTTTAGAGCCTCGAAGTAAGTAGTCGCGATCAATTTGGTATTGCCCGCTGCAGCATTCAATTTTTCGAATACTGTTTTGTACAATCCTTTTACTTTTTCGTCGATATCCAATGCCAAGTACGGCTCGTCTATCTGTATGTATTGTGCGCCGGCAGCAGCCAATTTGGAGATGATCTCCTCATACACTGGCAACAGGCGATCGATTAAATCGATACGGTCAAATCCAGCCTCTTTCTCTTTACCCAACAATAGGTAAGTAATAGGCCCGATCAATACAGGCTTAGTTTCGATGCCTAATGATTTGGCTTCGTTGTATTCTTTTAAGAATTTTTCAGAAGTCAATTTGAATTCTTGATTCTTCGTGAATTCAGGCACCATGTAGTGGTAGTTGGTATCAAACCATTTGGTCATCTCCATCGCCGTAACATCTACGCCTTCCGCTTGGAAACCTCTTGCTAAGGCAAAATATAAATCCAAGCTGTAGTCGCCATCGATCTTGTTTAAAAGCGATTGGTAACGCGCTGGAATAGCGCCAATGGTAAGTGACAAATCCAATACTTGATCGTAGAATGAAAAATCATTCGAAGGGATCAAGGTAAAGCCATTATCTTGTTGCAATTTCCAGTTGGCTTCACGAATGCTTTTTGCGGTATGTAGAAGTTCTTCTTGGCTAATTTTTTTTGCCCAATATGCCTCGTTCGCTTTTTTCAATTCGCGGAAAGGTCCTACTCTTGGGTAACCTAAGTTGTTTGTAGTTAACATAGTTTTATTTCTCTAATTTTTTTTCAGATGTATTACTTGCTATTAGAGAATGGCACCAGAAACAGTGACTTCAGCTTATCTTTCTCTTATTGCTCCCGTACAAGGGTAAGAGTAGAATGTAGCACCTTGTCCAAGCGACAGGTTGCCAAGGCTTCAACGGGTCTATTCCCTCTGCCTTTCTCTATAAGCATCACAAACTTATGTAACAAATGTATAAATTCCAAATTTCTAGCAAAAAGAGCAGAAAATTGCTATCCTAACTCACCAATAACTTGTATCCTTTGCCGTGAACGTTAACAATTTCTACATTAGGATCTTCTTTCAGGTATTTTCGAAGCTTACTTAAGAATACATCCATGCTTCGGCCGGTAAAATAATTGTCGTCGTGCCAAATTTTTACCAAAGCTTCTTCTCGTGTCAATACATCATTCTTTTTCAGGCAAAGTAAGCGTAGTAATTCGGCTTCTTTGGTCGATAGTTTTTGCTGTTGTCCCTTGTACGAGATCACCTGATTGGTATAGTCGAAGAAATAACCACCAATTTCGAATTTATCGGGCGTTTCGTCCTCCTTGTCCCGCGAAGAGCGCTTCAATAAGGCGTTAATGCGAAGCAATAGTTCTTCTACGCGAAATGGTTTGGTGATATAATCATCTCCGCCTAGTTCAAAGGCTTGTGTTTTGTCTTCCATCATGCCTTTGGCTGTGGCATAAATGATGGGCACCGTCTGATCTACTTTTCGGATGTCTTTTCCTAAAGAGAAACCATCTTTTTTGGGCATCATCACATCGAAGATGCATAGATCGAATTCGTCTTTTCGAAATGCTTCCAATGCTTCTACACCGTCTTTGCACAGTACAACATCAAACTTTCCCTTGAGTTCGAGGTAATCTTTTAAGAGATCGCCTAGATTGGGATCGTCTTCTGCTAGTAGTATTTTTTGAGACATAAGTTTGTTTTAATAAATATTGATAATCAAGCCCTGCTTGTACTGTCGGTAGCTTGGAGTGGTAATGTTACCTCAAATTGTGTGCCTTTATCCCGTTCGCTTTTTACAGAGATCTTGCCGTTTAGTATCTTGATAATGTTATTGACGTAGCTTAGCCCTAGCCCGAAGCCTTTTACATTGTGAATATTACCTGTAGGTATGCGGTAGAATTGGTCAAAAATTTTCTCTTGATGCTCCTTGGACATACCTACACCTTTATCCGCTACCGAAATGGTGATGCTATTCTTTGTATTGTACGATTTCACGGTGATTTGTGGCGTATCTTTGCTGTATTTGATGGCATTATCCAAGAGATTAAAGATCACGTTCGAAAGGTGAAGCTCATCGCCAATGACGACGTCATGTGTAGCAGCCAGATCCACTTGTAATGTACCATCCGCTTTATCCATTTGCAGGTGCATACTCTCCAATACGTTGGCAACGAGCGCATTCATATGCACCTTTGTGCGTTCAATATTGAGGTTTTCTTTCTCCAGCCTAGCAATATTGAGTACGCGTTCAATATGTGATCCCAAGCGTACATTTTCATCATAAATGATGTTGGCTAGCTTGGCTACCCGACTTTCGTTGGAAGCGATCTCTTTGTCGCGGAGCGACTCGCTGGCAATCATGATGGTGGCTACGGGTGTCTTAAACTCGTGAGTCATGTTATTAATGAAGTCCGTTTTCATCTCTGAGATCTTTTTCTGTCTAAAAATAATCGTCAAAGTGTATGCAAAACATCCTACTAATAAGGAAAGTAAAGCTAGTACAGCAATGACCATAAAGGCCATGTTGCTGGCGATGTGACTCTCCTTGTATGGGAAATAGATAGACAATAAGCCGGGGGATTTTCCCTGATCACCTTGAAAAAGTTGTGTGCTGTATTCAACCGCGTCTTTCAGTCGCATTAAATCACCATCATCTACCTGAGAAGCAGCTTGTATAATCAGTGGTGCTTTGGGGTTTGATCGGATCTCCATCAAGAATGGCGATACGATCCCGCGATTGTACAACTCTTCTTGTAAATAGTGCATGGCCAAATCTGTCTTGATTCTTTCTTTTAATGGGCGCTTGGACATCGCAATACTTGTTGTGATATCTTCGATAACTTTATTGTCTTTACCGCCAAGAATGGCCACTGTGTCGTACAAATCTGTCGCAACGGATAGCTTTCTGTAGTTTAGTTTCTTTAATTCTTGCTCTGCTTCTTGCAATCGCAAACGCGTAGCTGCATCTTCGGTGGGCGGGAGAGTAGCCCAAGCAAAGGAGTGCACTTGTAGTGTTGCGTCATTGACAATTGGAATGATAAAACGGGTGCTATCATCTCGCGCAGCGACTTCAGCAATACGTTTGCTAGCACCTACTACGGTGGATATCGTTGGAAGAGTCGGATCCAAAATGTCGTAACTCTTCTCAATAGAAAACGTGATGAGGTGATGAAAATCTTTCCTTCGTACGTAGGTTTCGAAGAAGGTGTTGCTTACATACGCTGCATTCGGGAAGTTTCTTTTGAGATCTTCTTCTTCGTTTCTGTAGCGATCCCGGGCATCAAAATTCTTTACTCGTAGTTTGTTGATTTCGTCTTGTAGCGCAATTTGTTCGGCCAAGATAATCTCTTTTTCACGTTGTATTTTTTGATCTTCTGCGAACTTTGCTTGGTTGAGCTTGGCTTGTTTTTTGGTGAATTCATACACTTCATGGCGCTCTATTTTGTTGGCTACCACCGATAATGAGGCATTCACGCTTTCGTCAAATATCTGAGATTTCTGAATATAGGATTGTCGAATGAAGTAGTATTGCATGGCCATCACACCTAGTAGCGCAATAGACATGAACCAAATAATTAAGGTAATACTTCTCTTCTTCATAGTTGCAAAAATAATTAGGCAAATGCGGTCTGTAGGGACTTTAACACAATTTAACAGCGTTTAGTACAGTTATTTGGCGTGAGAAGCAAATCGTAGTAAAGCAAAACAGTCACCAAGGCTCGCCTTGGTGACTGTTTAAATATAATATTTATAAAACTAATATCGTGAATTACTGTACTTCAGAAACACGGATTGTATTCGTTCTACCTTTGGCATGTAATGGAGTAGAAGCCGTATTGATGACGATCTGTCCAGGATTTACCAATTTGTGCATTTTAAGTAATTCGTTGACATCCTGAATAGTACCGTCTGTACTTTCAAATTTATCATAGATAAATGTCTGTACGCCCCATACTAAACTTAGCATGGTTAATAATTTTTTGTTACCAGTAAATACATAGATGTCTGCATTCGGGCGGAAACTAGCGATTTCTAGAGCTGTGTATCCAGAAGATGTCATGGCTACAATAGCGGAAGCATTTGTTTTTTCTGCCAAGAAGATCGAACTATTGCAAATCGCGTCAGCTACTTTTGTGATGTTGACTGATTCGCCGTTTTCTTTATCACTATAATATGGATAAGAAGTAGATTCTACGTGCGTAATGATTTTTGCCATGGTTTCGATCACGATCTCTGGGAATTCACCTACTGAAGTTTCACCACTTAACATCACGGCATCAGCACCATCCAATACGGAGTTGGCGACATCATTTACTTCGGCACGTGTAGGACGTGGCGTAGTTGTCATCGTTTCCAACATTTGTGTCGCGATGATCACTGGTTTAGATAGATCACGACATTTTTGTACGATGATTTTCTGTAAGCCCGGTACCTCTTCCATCGGAAGTTCGACTCCCAAGTCACCACGAGCTACCATGATCGCGTCAGTTTCTGCGATGATTGCATCAATATTTTCGATGGCCTCTGGTTTCTCGATTTTGGCAATTATTTTAGCTTGTGATCCTTTTTTAGCGATGATTTCTTTGCATTGAATAATGTCATCTGCCGAACGTACGAATGACATCGCGATCCAGTCTGCACCATGATCCAAAGCAAAGTCCAAATTGTCTAAATCCTCTTCTGTTAGAGAAGGGATAGATACTTTCGTGTTTGGAAGGTTCACACCTTTACGAGAAGTCAAGATACCACCATGTACTACCGTACACGTAACGGTATCTTTGCGATTAGTAGAAATAACACGAAGTTGTAATTTCCCATCATCCAACAAGATAACCTCATTTTCCTTAACATCGTTCGGGAAGTTCTGGTAAGTGATATAAATGCTGTTTTCGTCTCCGATTTTTTCCTGAGTCGTGATTTCTACACGGCTACCATTCACCAAAATAGCACCACCTTCTTTCATTTTTCCGATCCGGATTTTCGGACCTTGAAGGTCGGCTAGGATACCAACATTAAATGGATTTTCCTGATTGATCTCATTGATTGTGTTGATCACTTTCAAATGATCCTCTTGCGCACCGTGAGAGAAGTTTAGACGACATACATCGACACCTTTAGCAATCAAACGAGTCAAAACTTCCTTATTGGCAGAAGCAGGGCCTATTGTGGCGACGATCTTGGTGCGCTTTTTGAGCTTTTCCATTTACTTTATTATTTATGTTTCTTTAAATCAATTCTTGTAGTTATAGCAGTGATTGTAAGGTAGAAGTCTTGCAATCGCTTGCCATATAAGTGTATCAATTACACTTTAATAAATCGCTAAAATATCAGATTTTCTTTGGATTTCAATATTATTGGATCTATTTCTTTTACCAGAAGTATATCTGCGACACTCTTTAAGCTCTCGATTAATTTTTTTAAATCGTCTTGATCGATAAAATGCTTGATCAGAATAAAGTAGTCGAAGTTAGCAGCCTCCGGGATGAGTAATCCACCTTCTTCACCTCGATTGCTTATGAGGTAATACTCGTGGTCGTATGTGTTATTGATGTATCTAAACGTTTTGAAATGCTGTGTCGTAGGTGTTTTTCCGCGTCTTTGATCGTAAATGATATGGTAATCCATCTCATTGCGCGATTTTTCTTTGGGTATTCCCTTATGGTCAAGGTAGTCTTCTTTGCCATGTGTAAGCTCTAGATTTGTATGCTTATTTACAAAATGGCAAAGTCGATAATCTCGAAGTGAAGAACTAATCCCGATTAGCACAAAATCCAACTCGAGATCAAAGTCCGTTTCCAGTTTAAACGTAATTTTACTCACACGCTGTCTCCATTTGGTGGACACACAAAGGTAGTATTTTCGAGGTGAACAACTTGGTGTTGCCAGTTTATATTTATATTTTTAAATTGTTTCGGCAATTTAAAGTTGTGCATTCGTAGATTAATGCCTATTATTGAGTGTCTATAGTCTGTGAAAGACACATCCTGCAAAACAACAGCGCAGCTGAATTGTTCTTTATTTGTATTTCTCAAAATCAGAGTTTGATTTTTGAGTAAATTTATTTTTCTTTGCACAGATTTATTAAACAATTAAATTAGAGAATCATGTCAGATATCGCATCAAGAGTAAAAGCTATTATCGTTGAAAAATTAGGTGTTGATGAAAACGAAGTTACACCTGAAGCTTCTTTCACAAACGATTTAGGTGCAGACTCACTTGACACTGTAGAATTGATCATGGAATTTGAAAAAGAATTCAACGTTGCTATTCCAGACGATCAAGCAGAAAACATCAGTACAGTTGGTCAAGCTATCACTTATTTAGAAAAGAACGTTAACTAACATTTTTATTAGGCCAAGCATATTTAATGGAGCTTAAAAGAGTAGTTGTTACAGGATTAGGCGCACTTACACCTATTGGCAATACCGTCTCAGCATATTGGGATGGTTTGATAAATGGTGTAAGTGGCGCTGCTCCTATTACACATTTCGATGCATCAAAATTCAAGACCCAATTTGCTTGTGAAGTAAAGGGCTTCGATCCGCACGAGTTTATGGATCGGAAAGAGGCACGCAAGGTAGATCCGTTTGTGCAGTATGCCATCGCGTCTACCGATGAAGCTGTCAAAGATGCGAATCTTGATTTTGACAATTTAAACAGAAATCGAATCGGCGTAATCTGGGGATCAGGTATTGGTGGGCTTACCACTTTTACGGAAGAAGTGGTCAATTACTCCAAAGGAGATGGTACACCGCGATTCAATCCTTTCTTTATTCCTAAGATGCTAGTGGATATTGCACCAGGTCATATTTCAATGAGATATGGTTTGCGTGGTCCTAATTTCTCTGCGGTTTCTGCTTGTGCTTCATCTACGAATGCTTTAATCGATGCATTTACGTATATCAGAATGGGCAGAGCGGATGTCATTATCACTGGAGGCTCTGAGGCGACAGTAAATGAAGCAGGTATCGGCGGATTCAATGCCATGCATGCCTTGTCTACACGTAATGATGATCCAGCAACGGCTTCCCGTCCATTCGACAAAGACCGCGATGGTTTCGTTTCTGGAGAGGGATCTGGCGCGATTGTTTTAGAGAGTTTAGAGCACGCTTTAGCTCGTGGAGCAAAAATATATGCAGAGGTAGTAGGTGGCGGCATGAGTGCTGATGCTTATCATATCACTGCTTCGCACCCAGAAGGACTTGGTGCTAAATTGGCCATGACTATGGCTATTCAAGATGCAGAGATGGATTTTTCTGATATTGATTACATCAATGTACACGGCACTTCTACTCCAGTAGGAGATATCAGTGAAACCAAAGCGATTGTAGATCTGTTCGGCGAACATGCATACAATTTAAATATTAGTTCAACGAAGTCGATGACTGGACATTTGTTGGGAGCAGCAGGCGCGATCGAATCTATTGCCTCTATTCTTGCCGTAAAGAATGATATCGTCCCACCGACGATCAATCACTTTACCGACGACCCACAAATCGATAGTAAATTGAATTTTACTTTCAACAAAGCGCAGAAACGTGTGGTGAATGCCGCACTGAGCAATACATTTGGCTTTGGCGGGCACAACGCGACCGTAATTGTCAAAAAGTATAAAGCGTAATGGTTATCGTATTATACAAGTAATAAAAAATTTGGTAGGTAGTCTTCATGAAGAGGCTACCTATTTCTTTTTAAGGATCGTGCATGGCGCTAAACGTTTACAAGTTATACCTTTCTCCCAAACGGAAATATTATAAAAAGCTGAAGAATATACTGGGATTTGTACCTGGCAATATCAAGTTGTACCAAATGGCTTTTCGGCATAAGTCCGTTGCTGTTGCTATTAAAGAAGGGGTAAAAAACAGCAATGAAAGATTAGAGTTTTTAGGAGATGCTGTTCTAGGTTCCGTTATTGCAGAGCTTCTATTCAAACTATACCCTTACAAAGGAGAGGGTTTTTTGACGGAGATGCGTTCCAAAATTGTTTCTCGTGCCAACCTCAACCAATTATCACGTAAGCTTGGGCTAAATGAATTGATCGAATACGATAAACGTTTAATTCATTTTTCGGCGAAGCAAGGTTCATTACTTGGCGATGCTTTTGAAGCACTTATAGGTGCTGTATATCTGGATAAAGGTTATGTATTTACGCGCGAATTGCTATTGGAGCGCATCGTAAAGGCACACGTAGATATTCATACCTTAGAAATCACAGAGACTAACTTCAAGAGTCGTTTAATAGAATGGTGTCAGCATAATAATAAGGAAATCGTCTTTGAACCTATCGCAAATCCAGAAGGCGAGACGGCAAAAATGTTTTCGGTACGAGTGATGGTAGATGGTGAAGAGTGTGGAATTGGTCGTGACTTCAACAAGAAAAGCGCAGAAAAATTAGCTGCCGAAAAAGCCTGCGAATACCTCAAAATTATAGATGTAGAATAAACGATCATCCTTCGATGCGTAAACCTTTTTACATATCACTTTCTTCTATTACCTTTGCCACATGGCACAAGTAAAACCTACTCTGGCAAAGGGTACGCGCGATTTTTCTCCGATAGAGATGGAGAAGCGTAATCATATCTTCAATACGCTGCGCGTGATCTTCCGTAAATACGGATATAACGAAATACAGACACCTTCGTTCGAAAACCTAGCAACACTGACCGGTAAGTATGGTGAAGAGGGAGATCGATTGATCTTTAAAATTTTGAATTCTGGCGATTATTTGGCCAAAGCATCCGAATCGTTACTAGCCGATAAGAATTCGCTTAAGCTTGTTCCACAAATTTCAGAAAAAGCACTTCGCTATGATCTTACCGTGCCATTCGCGCGTTATGTCGTGATGCATCAGAATGATATTAGCCTGCCA
Organism: Sphingobacterium populi; assembly: GCF_001586775.1. Lineage (GTDB taxonomy): Bacteria > Bacteroidota > Bacteroidia > Sphingobacteriales > Sphingobacteriaceae > Sphingobacterium > Sphingobacterium populi. The sequence goes on from NZ_LQXS01000003.1 coordinate 250,113, forward strand.
TTTAAGCGTTTTCAAATTCAGCCGGTATGGCGTGCCGATCGACCACAGCGTGGTCGCTATCGCGAGTTTTATCAATGTGATGTAGATGTGGTCGGCTCCACGTCTTTGCTCAACGAAGCGGAGTTTGTGCTCATTTATCACGAAGCGCTGCGCGCGTTGGGGTTACAGGATTTCGATATTAAGATCAACAATCGCAAGATCCTATCTGGCATCGCAGAAGTTCTTGGCAAGCCCGAGCTGATCGTAGATATGACAGTGGCCATCGATAAATTGGATAAAATTGGCTTAGAAGGCGTTAATAAAGAACTTTTAGAGCGTGGTTTTACGGATCAGGATTTGACAGTCTTGGAGCCAATTATCCTATTATCCGGTACGAATACAGAGAAGTTAGAAGCCTTAAAAACAGTATTGGCTTCCTCATCCGTTGGTTTGGCCGGCGTAGCAGAACTAGAAGAAGTTTTTGCGTATATCGCCGCATTAGATACCACCGGTGAAGTACTTTCCAACGCTGTAGAAGTAGATATTACACTGGCACGTGGTCTCAACTATTACACTGGCTGTATTTTTGAGGTGAAGACCAATGAAGTGCAAATGGGAAGTATAGGCGGTGGCGGCCGTTACGATGATCTGACAGGAATGTTTGGTCTCAAAAATCTAACAGGTGTAGGAGTGTCTTTTGGAGCAGATCGTATCTACGATGTGCTCGAAGAGTTAGGCTTGTTTCCTGAACAGTCTTCTGCCACTACACAAGTACTCATCTGTAACTTCGAGAAAAATTTGGAACGCCATACCTTGCCGATGGTGAATCGTCTTCGTGAACAAGGTGTCGCAGCCGAAATGTATCCCGAGCCTTCAAAATTAAAAAAGCAAATGAGCTACGCGAATGGTAAAGGCATACCTTTTGTCTGGTTGGTAGGAGAAGAAGAAGTAAATACAAATACCATCGCCGTTAAAGACATGAAAACAGGTGAGCAAGTGACCCTCGACGAATCAGCAGCAGTCGAAAAAATACGTTCGTCACTTTCTCAGGCATAATATCGTGCGATCGGCTAAAGCCATGGCACATATGTCGCGATTAATTATTAGATTTGTAGTCAGAATAATAAGAAATTCAATACTTAGAAATGAGTTCAACACCTATAACGAAAGAAACTTATCTAGAGTGGTACAAGTCCATGCTACTCATGCGTAAATTTGAAGAGAAAGCAGGCCAGCTATATGGACAGCAGAAAATTCGTGGTTTTTGTCACTTGTACATCGGTCAAGAAGCCGTAGTTGCAGGTACTATGTCGGTGATCAATCCAGAAGATTCTATGATTACGGCATACCGCGACCACGCTCATGCGTTGGCAAAAGGTATATCTGCAGATGCATGTATGGCTGAGCTATTTGGTAAAGCTACGGGCTGTTCCAAAGGTAAAGGCGGATCGATGCACTTCTTCTCAAAAGAACACAAATTCATGGGTGGCCATGGTATCGTTGGTGGGCAAATTCCATTAGGTGCGGGTATCGCATTTGCGGAGAAATATCTAGGAACCAATAACGTCAATATTTGCTATATGGGTGATGGCGCTGTTCGCCAAGGTGCGTTCAACGAAACATTGAACATGGCAATGTTATGGAAATTACCAGTAGTATTCGTTTGTGAAAACAACGGCTATGCCATGGGAACTTCTGTAAAACGTACCACAAACATGCAAGATATCTACAAAATGGGATTGGGCTTCGATATGCCAAGCGCACCTGTGGATGGAATGGATGTCGTAGCGGTACACAATGCGATGGATGAAGCAGTGCAACGCGCACGCGCTGGTGAAGGACCGACATTTTTAGAAATTCGCACTTACCGTTATAAAGGGCACTCCATGTCTGACCCCGCTAAATACCGTACCAAAGACGAATTAGAAGAGTACAAGGGCAGAGATCCACTAATCAATGTAAAGCACGCTATCTTGGAAAACAAGTATGCGGATGAAGCATGGTTCAAAGAGATCGAAGATGGCGTAAAGAAGGAAGTCGAGCAATCGGTGAAATTTGCTGAAGAGTCCGAATACCCAGATGCATCTGAAATCTATAAGGATGTATACGTGCAGGAAGACTATCCATTCATTATGGATTAATAATAAGAGAATTACTTTAACTAAATAGATTAGAATCCTACCAAATGGCTGAAGTAGTAAAAATGCCCAAAATGAGCGATACCATGACCGAAGGGGTTATCGCAAAATGGCACAAAAAAGTTGGCGACAAAGTAAGCTCTGGCGATTTGATCGCAGAGGTCGAGACCGATAAAGCAACGATGGACTTTGAGTCCTATCAAGAAGGTACCATCCTTTATATAGGTCCGAAAGAAGGTGAAGCAGTAGAAATTGATGCTGTCATCGCCGTGCTTGGTGAAGAAGGTGAAGAATACGAATCCTTACTGAAAGACGGTGGCTCATCTTCTAGCGAAAGCAAATCGGAAGATAAAGAAGAACAAAAAACAGCATCATCCGATAAAAAAGAAGAAGCGGAAGAAGACGATGCGGCAGGAGATGATGTTTCGGCCGAAGATCTTGGTGTCACAGTAATTACAATGCCGTTGTTGAGTGATACCATGAAAGAAGGCGTCATTGCACAATGGAATTTCAAAGTCGGTGATGAAATCAAATCTGATGATGCAATCGCTGATGTGGAGACCGATAAAGCAACAATGGAAGTAACTGCATATGCAGACGGTACATTGTTGTACATCGGAGTCGAGGCTGGTGATGCTGCCCAAGTGAACGAAATCATTGCGATCGTAGGGCCAGAAGGTACCGATATCAAACCATTGTTGAACAAGAAATCTTCGCCATCAAAATCTTCATCAGAAGATAAGAAAGAAGAAAAATCAGCAGAGAAAAAAGAAGATACTTCTGCGAAAGAAGAAAATACGTCATCATCATCTGATGATGCACGTGTAAAAGCTTCTCCTTTAGCTCGCAAGATTGCAAAAGATAAAGGAATTGATCTAACTCAGGTGAAAGGCTCTGCCGAAGGCGGCCGTATCGTGAAGAAAGATGTAGAAGACTTTACGCCTTCGGCGAAGGAATCTGCTCCTGCTAAAGAAGCCTCGTCTACAGCGGCATCTTCAGAAAAAACTACGATCAGCATTCCACAATACATCGGCGAAGAGCGATATACTGAGAAACCAGTAAATCAAATGCGTAAAACAATTGCGCGTCGATTGTCAGAATCACTCTTTACTGCGCCACATTTCTACCTTACTATCAGTCTGGATATGGATAATGCGATGGCTGCTCGTGCTCAGATCAACGAAGTAGCTCCAGTAAAAGTTTCCTTCAACGATATCGTGATCAAAGCGGTAGCAGTAGCTTTGAAAAAGCATCCAAACGTGAATTCTTCATGGCAAGGTGACAAAGTGAGATATAATGAGCATACCAATATTGGTGTAGCGATCGCAGTAGAAGATGGACTTCTGGTACCAGTAGTACGTTTTGCAGATGGCAAATCATTATCACACATTTCTGCCGAAGTAAAAGATTTCGCCGGTAAAGCGAAAGCGAAAAAGCTTCAGCCATCGGATTGGGAAGGTTCTACCTTCACCGTATCCAACTTAGGTATGTTTGGTATTGACGAATTTACGTCGATCATCAACTCGCCAGACGGAGCTATCTTATCTGTTGGAGCAATCCAGCAAGTACCTGTCGTAAAGAACGGCGCAGTAGTACCAGGCAATGTGATGAAAGTGACATTGGGATGTGACCACCGTGTCGTGGATGGCGCAACGGGTGCTGCATTCTTACAGACTGTAAAAAGTTTGATCGAATCGCCAATTCGTTTGTTGGCGTAACCCGATTTCTTATATTTAAGGCCACTTCATTAGAAGTGGCTTTTTTATTATAGCGAATTTTTAATTACAATTACAACGTGAATTTTACCCTATTTTCCCTATTAATTAGTGCTTGTTTTTTTATGTCCTGTGCCTCTTCAGAAGAGAAGCAAGAGCAGGCCGAGCAGAAGCAAGCAAACCTCGATAGTATTGCGCTCGTATACGATCCGGCTAATGCGGATGCGGAGATTGATCAGTTTATGCGCAACTTGCATCGCAAAGGTTTCAATGGCAACGTTCTAGTGGCCAAAAAGGGCAAAATAATCTATCAAAATGCATTTGGCTGGGCCAACTACTTGTTAAAAGATAGTTTGCATATTGATTCGCGTTTTGAGTTAGCATCCGTATCCAAGCCGTTGACTGGTGTAGGTGTGATGCAATTGGTAGAAGCCGGAAAGTTGAGACTGGATCAGACCGTCACGGAGTTTTTTCCCGATTTTCCGTTTCCCGGTGTTACGATTCAACAGCTCTTATCACATCGCTCGGGATTGCCCAATTATGTTTACTTTTCGGAAGACCATTGGAAAGATCGCAAAAAGGGAATGAGTAATATGGATGCCATGGCTTTATTGGCCGAACATAAGCCTAATCGTTATGGTGCGCCAGACGGTCGATTTCATTATAACAATTCCAATTTTATGGTCTTGGCTTCGATCGTTGAGAAAGTAACAGGACAAGATTTTGCCGTTTATATGAAAGAAAACGTATTTAGGCCTGCCGGGATGAAAAATACAGCCATACTTTCACGTGCCGTTTACGAAAAGATTCCTACGGATGTGATCGGGCATGACAAAACTTGGCGAAGATCGGTTGTGCAAAATTATTTGGATGGGCCGGTAGGAGATAAAGGAGCTTATAGTACCGTGCAAGATCTATTTCTCTTTGATCGAGCGTTGCGAGATGGCCGTTTGCTGAAGCAACAAACCCAAGATTCTAGTTATGTAGCACGCAGCGATGCACGTCGTAGTTTATTCAGTTATGGATATGGTTGGCGCACATTTACTCCGCCCAATAATCCGATCGTATACCATACAGGTTGGTGGCATGGATTCAAAAGTTTATATGTACGCGATCTTCAAAACGATATCACCATAGTTTTGTTAACTAATATGGCAAACGGTAGTTTAAATCAGCTAGACGACTTGTATAAAATCTTAAAAATGCCTATTTTGAGACAGAACGCTTACAACTCAAATGGCGATTTGGTAAATTAAATAAACTTGAATACGATATGAAAAAGACATTGATATTGGGCGCGAGCACAAACCCAGCGAGATACTCATACTTAGTAGCGAATAAACTGACACGCAAAGGGCACACTATCGTCAACGTCGGATTGAAACAAGGATCCGTAGCAGGAGTAGAGATCGAGCCTGCAGAGCAAGTACATACAGATATCGATACGATCACATTATATGTAGGCCCGAGAAATCAAGCAGTATATTATGACTATATTATAAATACAAAACCAAAGCGCTTGATCATGAATCCTGGTACAGAGAATCCAGAGTTGCGTGAAAAAGCATCAGCAGCGGGTATTGAGGTGGTAGAAGCATGTACGCTTGTCATGCTCAATACAGGCCAATTTTAGTACGTAGTCAAGCCAATAATCATTTGTAAAGGCGGTATCTATGAGATGTCGCCTTTTTCTGTTTTGTGATATGCTCCAGAAGGTGATAGACTTTGTGAAGAAAGTACAATAAGTGCTAAATGGTAGATGATAGTCTCAAAAAAAGAAACACCTGAAGCGGGGAACCTCAGGTGTTTCACTAACTAACCAATTATTAACCTAAATTATGAATACAATCAAACCATCAATATCTGTGCCATTTGAAATGTAGAAAATAGGTTTAACAATGTTTTAACAACTAGCGTATGAACAGCGATTATGTATCTTTGAGTAGTATGTCGGATATCAAGAAAAGATTTGATAGAATATTATCAATTTATATTTATTTACAGACAAAGCGTGTCGTCACTGCGGCCGATCTATCTACTCAATTTCAGGTTAGTGTTCGTACAATCTATCGCGATGTTCAGTCCTTGTTGCAAGCCGGTGTTCCTGTCTACGGCGAAGCTGGTGCCGGATATTCAATAATGCCTGAATATCGGCTGCCAGCAATTCCTTTCACCCGCGAAGAAGCATTGAGCTTTCTGGCGGCAGAAAAACTGGTTGGACAATATACAGACAAGCAACTATCCCACAATTTTACAACGGCAATCAGCAAGATGAAAGCCTTGCTACGCTACTCCGAAAAGCAGCATCTTGAAGATGCAAATGCACAGGTGCTGGTGCATGGTATGGAGCATGTTTTTAACCAAGAATTACCAGATGGTCTAAGTGTATTAATAGAAAGTATTGTATCCAAACGATGTGTGCATCTCCGATATCAAAAACCAGATAGCTCTACGCCCGATGACCGGATTATAGAACCGGTAGGTGTCTTTATTGAAGGCCGTTTTTGGTATGTCATGGCTTATTGCCAGCTTCGGCAAGATTATCGGCAGTTTCGTATGGATCGGATGCACTATATTCGACTTACTACAGACTCCCATTCACAAGTGCATCAAAATCTCGCATTCTACCTAGAGAAGAAAAATCCAAGCCCTAAAATTACAGTGATTATCCGTGTAGATCACGCAATAGCTCGTTTTTTAAATTGGGATAGGCTACATTATGGTTTTACGCACGAAGTAGTTTTAGATGGTGAAGTCGAAATGCATTTTCAGACCGATAATGTAGAAGAACAATTTGCACGTTGGTTTATGATGTTTGGCGATCAGGCTCGTATCATCGAGCCTCCTCAACTTAAACTCCGCATTCGGAAGTTATTAGAAGATAATTTAAAAAAGCTTGATCAAGAATCCGCATAACACCAAAGCAGGAGTCACACTATAGTGTGACTCCTGCTTTGGTGTTATGCGGAAGAACAAAATCGCCTATTTGCTACGATCCCAGAAAAAAGGTGGTTCGATACCTAGTAGCCTTAGGTATACAAAACCTTGGCCGCGATGGTGTATTTCATTATCAATGAAATATAAGATGTTATGTATAATCGGGAAATTGTACTGACCAAATAGATTGTAGTCATCTGCAAATCTTTCTTCAGGAATCTGCAAAAACAACTTCTCGATCTGCGGCGTAGCTTCGTCCCAAGCTTTTAGTAATTCTTCCTTGTTAGTATATGGCAAATCGTGGTCGTAAGGTTTGCTTTCGTGATGCACAATGCCATGCAACCCCGGTACAGCTAGGCTGAGTAGCTCCTTGATCAGATCGGCAAAAGTACGCATTTGATCCACTTTAAAGGTAAACAGATGGTCTTCAGGAAATTTTTCTAAAGTGCGTCGCGTCAAATTGCGATGTTCTAACCAATGATTCAGTAAATCGTGTTTTGAAAGAATTGCTGTGTTCATAATGCTGTTTTAAATGATATGTTATAGATAAATGTATGGTGCAAACATACCGATGGTCGATGACAGCTGTCTGTCAGTAGTATAATTGAAATTTCTATTTAATTCAAAATAGCTGATGGATCTACTACATAGTCATCGAGTTCTGATGCATGGATCTATGAATAACTTTTAAAAAATAATGCACTAACTATTTGATAGTTATAACTAATTGTATACCTTTGCAATCCCTAAATGGGAGAAGTGTGTCTTGAGCGAAGCCCTACTGCTTCGATGGACGTTTAATTAATTTATTTTATAACATGTCAGGAATTATTGGTAAAAAAGTAGGAATGACCAGCCTGTTCAGTACAGAGGGAAAGAATATCCCATGTACAGTAATCGAGGCTGGGCCGTGCGTGGTAACGCAGATACGTACGGTAGAGAAAGATGGCTATTCTGCTATTCAACTTGGCTATGATGATGCTAAGGAAAAGAATACGTCAGCTCCTCTAAAAGGACACTTCGCAAAAGCGGGAGTGGCTCCTAAGCGTAAACTAGTGGAATTCAAAACTTTCGAAGATGAGAAAGCACTAGGAGACACTGTAGATGTAACTTTATTCGAAGAAGGCGAGTTTGTCGACGTAGTCGGTACTTCTAAAGGTAAAGGTTTTCAAGGTGTAATGAAGCGTCATGGCTTTGGTGGTGTAGGTGGTGCGACTCACGGTCAGCACAACAGACTACGTGCACCTGGTTCATTAGGTGCTTCATCTTGGCCTTCACGCGTATTCAAAGGGATGCGTATGGCGGGTCGTACAGGTGGTGAGAGAGTAAAAGTTCAAAACCTTCAGGTGTTGAAAGTTTACCCTGAGCAAAACCTAATCGTGGTTAGTGGTTCCATTCCTGGAGCCAAAGGTTCTTATGTAATCGTAGACAAGTAGAGAGAGATGGAAATTAACGTATTTAATTTATCAGGAAAAGAAACAGGTGCCAAGGTGCAGCTTCCTGAGTCGGTATTCGGTGTTAAGCCAAGCGACCATGCGATCTATTTGGATGTGAAACAGTACTTAGCGAACCAACGCCAGGGAACACACAAATCAAAACAACGTAATGAGATCGCTGGTTCTACGCGTAAATTACACAAGCAAAAAGGTACAGGTGGTGCTCGTGCGGGCTCTATCAAATCTCCTTTGTTCAATGGTGGTGGTCGTGTATTCGGTCCGCAACCACGTGACTATTCTTTCAAATTGAATAAAAAATTGAAACAATTGGCACGTAAATCAGCGTTGAGCTACAAAGCACAAGAAAATAATGTAGTAGTGTTGGACGAAATTAACTTCGATACCATCAAAACTAAAAACTACTTGGCTTTAGTAAACGCGTTGAACATTGCTGATGACAAAACCTTATTGGTATTGCCAGCATACAATAACAATGTTTATTTATCTAGCAGAAACTTGAAGAAAGCAAAAGTAATCGTTGCTTCTGAGTTGAATACATACGATGTATTGAACGCAACTAAATTATTGTTGACGACAGATTCTGTTAAAACTTTGGAGGAGGCATTCGCTAAGTAATTATGGAAATTATCAAAAAACCAGTCTTAACTGAGAAAGCTTCAATCTTGACGGAAAAACAAAACCGTTATGCTTTCAAAGTAGATCATAGAGCTAATAAAATCCAGATCAAAGAAGCTATCGAAGCGATGTTTGGTGTAACTGTTGTGGGCGTGAATACCATGGTCGTAGCAGGTAAAGCTAAAAGCCGTTTCACGAAAGCTGGAAACGTATCTGGTAGAGCTCCTAAGTACAAAAAAGCCGTCATCACTGTGAAAGATGGCGATACTATTGACTTTTACACTACACTATAATAAGAAATGGCAGTTAAAAGATTCAAACCGGTAACCCCTGGTACACGTTTCAGAGTTGGTGCAGACTACTCTGATGTGACTACTAACGTCCCTGAAAAGTCGTTGACAGTAGGATCTAACAAAAGATCAGGCGGTCGTAATAAATCCGGTAAAATGACTATGCGTTATATCGGTGGGGGACACAAAAAAGTGTACCGATTAATAGATTTCAAACGCGATAAAAAAGATATCCCTGCAAATGTTGCTACTATCGAGTACGATCCAAATCGTACAGCACGTATTGCCTTGTTGCACTACGCAGATGGTGAAAAACGCTACATCCTTGCTCCAGCTGGTTTAACAGTAGGCATGACTGTAGTAGCAGGCGAATCAGTTGCCCCAGAAATTGGAAATACATTGCCATTGGCAAAAATTCCTTTGGGTTCGATCATTCACAACATTGAATTGAACCCAGGTCAAGGTGGTTCGATCGCTCGTTCTGCTGGTACATATGCACAATTATCTGCACGTGACGGCAAATACGCAATTATCAAATTGCCTTCTGGCGAGACACGTATGATCCTTGCTACTTGTGTTGCTACGGTAGGTTCGGTTTCTAATGCCGAGCGTTCTAACGAAGTATTAGGTAAGGCAGGTCGTAAACGTTGGTTAGGTCGTCGTCCTCGCGTTCGTGGTGTAGCTATGAACCCTGTCGATCACCCTATGGGTGGTGGTGAAGGCCGTTCATCTGGAGGTCATCCACGCTCTCGTACGGGTGTGTTAGCGAAAGGTTACAAAACTCGCTACAAGAAGAAAACATCGAATCGTTACATCATTGAAAGAAGGAAAAAATAATGGCTCGTTCAATTAAAAAAGGTCCTTATATCGATCACAACTTAGAAAGAAAAGTTCTTTCTATGAATGAAACAAACAAAAAATCAGTTATCAAAACTTGGTCTCGTAGATCTATGATTTCACCTGATTTTGTGGGCCATACCTTCGCAGTGCACAACGGGAATAAATTTATCCCTGTTTATGTAACGGAAAATATGGTTGGTCACAAGCTTGGTGAGTTTGCACCTACGCGTACATTCAGAGGCCACGCAGAAAAGAAAAAATAATAGGTAATGGAAGCAACAAAAAAACTCAAAAAATCTGTCTTAATTAGACAGCGCAAAGAGCAGGAAAAAGCTCAAGTAGGAGGAGCTTCTACTGCCAAATTGTTGAACTGCCCTACCTCTCCGCGCAAAATGCGTTTGGTAGTGGATCTGATCCGTGGTGAAAAAGTAGAAAACGCTCTTTACATCTTGAAACATACAGGTAAAGAAGCTGCTATTCGTGTTGAAAAACTATTATTGTCGGCGATCAAAAACTGGGAAACCAGCAATGAAGGCGCTTCAGTAGAAGATAGCACTTTGTATGTAAAAGAAGTATCTGTAGGTGGTGGTCGTCAATTGAAAAGATTGCGCCCAGCTCCACAAGGTCGTGGCTATAGAATTCGTAAACGTTCGAATCACGTGACTTTGGTAGTAGATAGTTTAAAAAACGTTAACAACTAATTTATAAACAAGAATGGGACAAAAAGCAAATCCAATAGGTAGCAGATTAGGAATCATCAAAGGATGGGATTCTAATTGGTTCGGAGGCAACAACTATTCCGATAAATTAGTTGAAGACGAAAAAATCAGAAAATATCTTTCTGTACGTATCGCTAAAGGTGGCGTAGCAAAAGTAGTTATCGAAAGAACACTTAAGCGCATCACAGTTACGATCCATACAGCACGTCCAGGTATCGTTATCGGTAAAGGTGGTCAGGAAGTGGATAAGATCAAAGAAGAGTTGAAAAAACTGACTAAAAAGGATGTTCAAATCAACATTTTTGAGATCAAACGCCCAGAGCTTGACGCTAAATTGGTAGCAGAAGGTGTCGCTAAACAATTGGAAGCAAGGATTTCTTTCCGTCGCGCCATGAAGACAACTATTGCAGCTACGATGCGTATGGGTGCCGAAGGTATCAAGATTATGTGTTCTGGTCGTTTAGGTGGTGCTGAGATGGCACGTACCGAGCAGTACAAAGAAGGAAGAACTCCTCTACACACGCTTCGTGCAGATATTGATTATGCATTAGCTGAAGCCTTGACTACTTACGGTAAGATCGGTGTAAAAGTGTGGATCTGTAAAGGCGAAGTGTATGGTAAACGCGATCTTTCTCCGAACATCGGACAAGGCGCTAACACCAAAACACGTGGCGGCAACGAAGGTGCTGGCGATCGTCGTGACAATCGTGGTGGTGCTCGTGGCGGACGTCGTGATGGCGGACGTGGTGGCAACAACAACCGCGGTGGCGCAGGTGCGAAAAGAGGATAATTAATAATTTGATTTAGATTAAAGTAAGTGTCTGCGTGATGCAGACTTAAACAGAATACGAACATGTTACAGCCAAAAAGAACGAAGTTCAGAAAGATGCAGAAAGGCCGCATGAAAGGCAACGCTACTCGTGGAGCAGAGTTGGCTTTCGGATCTTTCGGTATCAAATCATTGGAACCAGCATGGATCACCAGTCGTCAGATCGAGGCAGCGCGTATCGCGGTTACTCGTTTCATGAAACGTGAGGGTCAAGTATGGATCCGCATATTTCCTGACAAACCTGTTACCAAAAAACCTGCAGAGGTGCGTATGGGTAAAGGTAAGGGTGCTCCTGAGTATTGGGTGGCAGTTGTACGCCCAGGCCGGATGTTATTCGAAGCAGAAGGTGTGCCTTTGGAAGTTGCCAAAGAAGCATTGCGCCTAGCTGCTCAGAAATTACCGGTTCAAACCAAGTTTGTGATACGTAGAGATTACGTTGAAGCATAATAATCATCGGTAATGTCAACGATTTAGGCTTGTGGCCGTTACCCACAAGCCACTCTATAAATCAGCGATAACCCGGTAAAATTAGACATGATGAAAAATTCAGAAATCGTAGAATTATCAAAAGAGGATTTAGCAGCTCAACTCAAAGAGGAGAAAGCTGCCCTTAACAAATTGAAATTTGCACATGCTGTTTCTGCTATTGAAAACCCTAACGTGATCAAAGCAGCTCGCAAAAACATTGCGCGTCTCTCAACAGAGATCTCTAAGCGCAAAAACGAAGCGAAAGCACAAGAAACAGCCTCTGAGGCATAAATTAAAAGTCGAAATGGAAAGAAATTTAAGAAAAACAAGAATCGGCTTAGTAGTTAGCAACAAAATGGACAAGTCTATCGTAGTAACGGTTGAGCGTAAAGTGAAACACCCTATCTACGGTAAGTTCGTTAAAAAAACTACTAAATTTAAAGCTCATGACGAAACAAATACCTGCGGTATCGGCGACACGGTATTAATCATGGAAACTCGTCCGCTGAGTAAAACAAAGAACTGGAGATTGGTAGAAATTTTAGAAAGAGCTAAATAATGGTACAACAGGAATCAAGATTAAATGTAGCCGACAACTCTGGAGCTAAAGAAGTTTTAGTAATCCGTGTATTAGGCGGTACGCGCAAGCGTTATGCATCTATCGGTGATAAAGTTGTTGTTACCGTAAAAAGCGCGATGCCTTCTGGAAACGTGAAGAAGGGTTCAGTATCTAAAGCTGTAGTAGTTCGTACGAAAAAAGAAATCCGTCGTAAAGATGGTTCTTACATTCGTTTCGATGACAATGCTGCAGTATTGTTAAACAACAACGATGAGCCACGCGGCACACGTATCTTCGGCCCAGTAGCTAGAGAGTTACGTGAGAAGCAGTTCATGAAGATTGTATCACTAGCACCGGAGGTTTTATAATTATGGCACAAAAGAAAAAAACAACTACGCACAAAATCAAACTGAAAAAAGGAGATTTAGTGAAAGTTATCGCTGGTAACTCTAAAGGTGTACAAGGTAAAGTTTTGCAAATCCTTACGGATGCAAACAGAGCCGTGGTAGAAGGCGCTAACATCGTAAAAAAACACACTAAACCAAGTGCAGCAAACCCTAACGGTGGTATCATCGAGAAGGAAGCTGCTATCAATATCTCTAACTTGACGTTGATCGATCCTAAAACAGGCGAGCCTACTCGCGTAGGACGTAAAGTTAATGAAGATGGTAAAATTGTTCGTTACGCAAAAAAATCAGGGGAGGAAATTAAATAATGACTTACGCACCAAGATTAAAAGCGAAATATGCGGATGAAATTCGTAATTCGCTGAAAGAAAAATTTCAGTACAAAAGCGTGATGCAAGTTCCTAAACTGCAGAAGATTGTTGTATCTCAAGGTGTAGGAGCTGCCACAGCAGACAAGAAATTGATCGACAATGCAGTAGCAGAGTTGACAATGATTACAGGTCAGCAAGCGGTAGCTACTAAATCTAAAAAAGATATCTCCAACTTCAAATTGCGTAAAGGTATGCCTGTTGGTGCTCGTGTAACATTACGCGACAACAATATGTATGAATTCCTTGATCGTTTGATCGCAGTATCATTGCCACGTATTCGCGATTTCCGCGGTATCAATGATAAAGGTTTTGACGGTCGTGGTAACTACAACTTAGGTGTTACTGAGCAGATCATCTTCCCTGAGATCAACATTGATAAGATCAATAAGATCCAAGGTATGGATATCACTTTCGTGACTTCTGCTAACAATGATATTGAAGCATTGGAGTTATTGAAACAATTCGGTTTACCATTCAAAAATCAAAATACCAACAACAATGGCTAGAGAAGGTGTAAAAGCACGCGAAATTAAGCGTCAAAAATTAGTTGCAAAGTATGCAGACAAACGTGCAGAATTAAAAGCTGCCGGTGATTATGCTGCTTTGGACAAATTGCCTAAGAATGCTTCTCCAGTACGTTTGCACAATCGTTGTAAATTGACTGGTCGTCCTAGAGGATATATGCGTCAATTTGGTATCTCTCGTGTAACTTTCCGTGAGATGGCTCTTGATGGCAAAATCCCGGGAGTGAGAAAAGCCTCTTGGTAATTTAAAAAAAATCTTTACTTTTGCCCCGATAAGCTTATTACTAGCTTATCAGGGCATTTGCTTTGCAATTTTATTTACAGATAGCAGGTCTGCAGCTATGGTTAGCTAGTGGAAACCGTTGTCACAATTTTATTTATATAATGAATACAGATCCAATAGCGGATTACCTTACACGAGTAAGGAATGCCATCAAGGCCAACCACAGGGTTGTTGAAATTCCTGCATCGAACCTTAAAAAAGAAATTACTAAAGTTCTTTTTGACAAAGGTTACATTGCTAATTACAAATTCGTAGAGGAAGGTCCTCAAGGCGCGATCAAAGTAGCTTTGAAGTACCATCCAGTTAGCAAAATCTCGGCTATTCGCACCTTGACACGTGTGAGTAAACCTGGTTTAAGAAAGTATGCAAGTGTTGAAAACATGCCTCGCGTGTTGAACGGTTTGGGTATCGCCATCTTGTCCACTTCTAAAGGAGTGATGACAGATAAAGAAGCCCGCGTTCAGAACGTTGGTGGTGAGGTTTTATGTTACGTTTATTAATCTAGGAAAAACACGAAGAAATGTCAAGAATTGGAAAAGCGCCTATCGCCATCCCTGCGGGAGTGACGGTGACTGTATCAGACAAGAATCTGGTAACAGTAAAAGGGCCAAAAGGAGAATTACTACAGCAGGTAGATAGCGACATTACCGTTAGTCAAGAAGATGGTAATATCGTCGTAACACGTCCTACTGAACAAAAAAGACACAAAGCTTTGCACGGTCTTTACCGCGCATTGATCAACAACATGGTTGTTGGTGTTACAGAAGGGTACAAAACTACGCAAGAATTGGTAGGTGTGGGTTACCGTGCCGCTGCCAATGGTAATACACTAGAGTTAACTTTAGGTTTCTCGCACCAGATCGTTTTCGTACTGCCAAAAGAGATCACCGTTACAACTACTGCCGATAAAGGTAAGAACCCAACGATCACGTTGGAATCTACTGACAAGCAATTGATCGGTCAAGTAGCGGCTAAGATCCGTAGCCTACGCAAACCAGAACCATACAAAGGTAAAGGTATCAAGTTTGCTGGCGAAGTGTTAAGAAGAAAAGCAGGTAAATCAGCTAAAAAATAATAACGATGGCAGGAAGTAAATTATCTCGCAGAGCGAGAATCAAAAAAGGAATTAGAAAACACCTGACCGGAACAACTGCACGTCCACGTTTGACCGTATTCAGAAGTAATAAAGCAATCTACGCGCAAGTAATTGACGATACTACTGGTAAAACATTAGCGTCTGCTTCTAGCATTTCGAAAGAATTTGCTGCAACAGGCAATAAAGTAGATCAATCGAAAGCCGTAGGTACTATGGTTGCTGAGAAAGCAAAAGCTGCAGGTGTAGAAAAAGTAGTGTTTGACCGTAATGGGTATTTGTACCATGGCCGTATCAAGTCATTGGCTGAAGGTGCTCGCGAAGGCGGTTTAGACTTTTAATCAAACGAAGAGATGTCAACAAGCAATATTAAAAGAGTAAAATCAAGCGAGATGGAATTGAAAGATCGCTTAGTAAGCATTCAGCGTGTAGCGAAAGTTACTAAAGGTGGTCGTACCTTCAGTTTCTCGGCTATCGTTGTTGTAGGTGACGAAAATGGTATCGTAGGTTTTGGCCTAGGAAAAGCTAAAGAAGTTACTGAGGCGATCACTAAAGGAATCGATGACGCGAAAAAGAACTTGGTAAAAGTTCCTATCATTCATGGTACAGTGCCTCACGAGCAGTTAGGTAAATACTCAGGTGGATCTGTTTTGATCAAGCCTGCAGTAAGTGGTACTGGAGTACTTGCCGGCGGTGCAATGCGTGCCGTATTGGAGAGCGCTGGTATTACAGACGTATTAGCAAAATCATTAGGTTCATCAAACCCACACAACGTAGTTAAAGCAACTATCGAAGCATTGGGTAGCATGAGAGATGCCTATACAGTAGCGCAACAACGCGGAATCGATTTGAATAAAGTATTTAACGGTTAATATCATGGCAAAAATTAAAATCACCCAGATAAAGAGCGTTATCGATAGAAGCGAGCGCCAAAAGAAAACAATCGAAGCTTTGGGATTGCGTAAAATCAATCACGCAGTAGAAGTTGAAGCCACACCAGCTATTATTGGTATGGTAAGAAAGGTCAACCACTTAGTAAAAGTAGAGACCGTCTAAGTAATTACATCTATGGAAAGAACGACTCACTGTTCTTTCCATTTATAGTTTATTATCTAGTATTTATCGTTATGGCCTGTTTAGTGAGAGCGAAGGCATAACACAACTTTAACAACAATGAATTTAAGTAATTTAAGACCAGCTAAAGGATCAACAAAAAACAAAAAACGTATTGGTCGTGGTCAAGGTTCTGGACGTGGTGGTACTTCCACTCGTGGTCACAAAGGTGCTGGTTCTCGTTCTGGTCACAAAACGAAAATTGGTTTCGAAGGTGGACAGATGCCTTTGCAACGTCGCGTTCCTAAGGTCGGTTTCAAAAACATCAACCGTGTAGAATACGTAGGTGTAAACCTTGATGTATTACAAGAATTAGTTACTAAACACAATTTAACTACGGTAGATTTCGAAACTTTAAGAACTCATGGTCTTGCATCTAAAAATGATTTAGTAAAAGTACTAGGTCGTGGCGAATTAAGCGCTAAAGTAGATGTACAAGCTCATGCCTTCTCAGCAACAGCTCAGAAAGCAATTGAAGCAGCTGGAGGTTCTATCGTTAAAATTTAATTCATGAATAAACTAATCACAACATTAACCAATATATGGAAGATTGAAGAGCTTCGTAAACGTATCTTGTATACGTTCCTGTTGCTTTTTATCTACCGTGTAGGATGTCACGTTGTTTTGCCTGGAGTAAATCCGGCTCAATTGATGATTGGAAGTGGTAGAGACGGGACAGACATACTTGATATCATCAACATGTTTGCTGGGGGAGCATTCTCGAGTGCGGCTATCTTCGCCTTAGGTGTAATGCCGTATATCTCCGCATCCATTGTTGTGCAGCTTTTAGGAATAGCAGTGCCTTCTTTTCAGAAAATGCAGAAAGAAGGCGAATCCGGTCGTAAGAAATTGACCCAAATCACACGTTACCTAACGGTAGCGATTACGGTGGTACAGGCGATTGCTTACGTCAGAACGCAAATTACTCCTGATGCCAAATTGATTGCTGATCCGATGTTTACTATTCTGGCAGCGATTGTTTTGACAGCGGGTACGTTATTTGTCATGTGGTTAGGTGAACGAATTACAGATAAAGGAATAGGAAACGGTATTTCCTTGATCATTATGTCGGGTATTATCGCACAACTTCCTGCTGGTATTTCAGCAGAAACGGTTTCCCGTATGGGTGGCCAAGGTGGTCCGATTGCCTTATTGGTCGAGTTTGTCGCATTATTGTTCGTGGTTATCTTTACCATCTTGGTGGTACAAGGTGTGCGCAAGATCCCGGTTCAGTATGCAAAGAAAATCGTTGGAAACAAGCAAGTGGGTGGTGTAAGACAATACATTCCGTTGAAAGTGAATGCAGCGGGTGTAATGCCAATCATCTTCGCGCAAGCGATCATGTTTCTACCAATGTCCTTGATTCAGTTCTTTCCAGATATTCAATCCGAATTCCTTCGGTCGTTGAGTAACTATACGTCATTCACGTACAACATGGTGTTTGCCATCCTGATCATTGCATTTACATTCTTTTATACAGCCATCATGGTTAATCCGCAGCAAATGTCGGAAGATATGAAGAAGAATGGCGGTTTTATCCCAGGTATCAAGCCAGGGCACGACACCAATCTTTTTATTGACAATGTCATTTCACATATCACTTTCCCAGGTGCTGTTTTTGTCGCAATCATTGCGATCTTGCCAGCCATTGCGGCGCTATTTGGCGTCAACAATCAGTTTGCACACTTCTTCGGAGGTACGTCATTACTGATCTTGGTGGGTGTAGTATTAGATACGTTGCAACAGATTGAAAGTCATCTATTGATGCGTCATTACGACGGTTTGATGAAAACTGGTCGTGTGAAAGGCCGTTCGGCTGCTGCAGTAGAAGGCGTAGATCAATCGGCATTATAAGTTCAATCGATGTCGAAAATCTTTCTGAAATCAGACGAAGAAATCGAACAAGTGCGAGAGTCCGCTAAGGTACTCTCGCATTTATTAGCCCAGATTGCCGAACGTGTCGAACCTGGTATCACCACGTTGTCGCTAGATCAATTTGCTTTTGAATTTATTAAAGACCACGGAGGTACGCCTGCTTTCTTAAACTACCAAGGTTTCCCTTATTCTTTATGTATTTCTGTTAACGATCAGATCGTGCACGGTTTTCCGAGCGACTACGTATTGAAAGAAGGTGATATCGTATCGGTTGACGGTGGCGTAAATTTGAATGGTTTCATCAGCGATTCGGCTTATACATTTGCAGTCGGTACTATTTCTGCCGAAGCGCAGCAGTTACTTGATGTAACCAAAGCAGCTTTGGTAAAAGGAGTAGAACAGGCAGTTGCTGGTAAGCGTGTTGGTGATATATCTTCGGCCGTGCAAGATCATGTAATTCCTTATAAATATGGAATCGTACGTGAGCTAGTTGGGCATGGTGTAGGCTTTGAGTTGCATGAAAAACCAGAAGTGCCGAACTATGGTAAGCGTGGGTCAGGTACCAAGTTGGAGGAAGGCGTAGTGATTTGTATCGAACCCATGATTAATGCGGGAAAAGCTGGCGTCAAATTTTGGGATGATGGATGGACAGTCAGTACGATTGATGGAAAGTTATCTGCTCACTTTGAGCAAATGGTAGCGATCCGAAAAGGTCGGCCGGATGTACTTTTGGACTTCCAAGAGATTGAAGAGGTTTTGAGTAAAAAGTAATTGGTTTTCAATTATTTTGTTTATCTTTGCACTCCTGTTTGTGCAGGCTTTTAACACGTAAATTACAAGGGATATATGGCTAAGCAAGCCTCAATAGAACAAGACGGAATTATTCGGGAAGCACTTTCCAACGCGATGTTTCGTGTAGAATTGGAGAATGGGCATGAGATCATCGCTCATATTTCTGGTAAGATGCGTATGCATTATATCAAAATTTTACCCGGGGATAAGGTGAAGTTGGAGATGTCCCCATACGATTTAACCAAAGGAAGAATTACCTACCGTTACAAATAGCGGGTAATTTCCATTTGGTTTACAGCTTTTAAAAATATTATTAGACATGAAAGTTAGAGCATCAATTAAAAAGCGCAGTGCGGACTGTAAAGTTATCCGCCGCAAAGGAAAACTATTTGTAATCAACAAAAAGAACCCTAAGTTCAAGCAACGCCAAGGGTAGTATTAACATAATCGCTAAAGTATTATATGGCAAGGATATCAGGTATAGATTTACCTAAAAACAAAAGAGGAGTTATCGGCCTTACGTACATTTTCGGGATCGGTCGTTCGACATCTGCGTATATCTTGGATAAAGCAGGTATCAGCCACGATGTGAAAGTACAAGAGTGGGATGATGAGCAATTGACTGCTATTCGTACGATCATCAACGAGGAGATCAAAGTAGAAGGTGCATTACGTTCTGAAGTACAGTTGAACATCAAACGTTTGATGGATATCGGTTGTTACCGTGGTCTTCGTCACCGTAAACACTTACCACTTCGTGGTCAGCGTACTAAAAACAACTCTCGTACCCGTAAAGGTAAACGTAAGACTGTTGCAAACAAGAAAAAAGCTACTAAATAAGAATTAAGAAATGGCTAAAACTAAAAAAGTTACTAAAAAGCGCATTGTTGTCGTGGAGCCAGTGGGTCAAGCCCATATCAGCGCTACTTTTAACAACATTATCGTAACTTTAACTAACAACCAAGGACAAACTATCTCTTGGTCGTCTGCCGGTAAAATGGGTTTCAGAGGTTCTAAAAAGAACACACCTTACGCGGCATCACAAGCAGCTCAAGATTGCGGTAAAGTCGCACACGATTTGGGATTGCGTAAAGTAGAAGTTTTCGTGAAAGGTCCTGGATCAGGTCGCGAGTCTGCTATCCGCACGCTACAAACGATTGGTATCGATGTAACGCTTATTAAAGACGTTACTCCACTTCCACACAATGGTTGTCGTCCTCCAAAACGTAGAAGAGTTTAATTAATAGAATTGTTTAAGATAAGATTCATCAGCTACAGGCTGATTGATACTTCAAACAGATAAGAAAATGGCAAGATATACAGGACCTAAGTCCAAGATTGCACGTAAATTCAGAGAGCCAATTTTTGGCCCGGATAAAGCGTTAGATAAAAAGAATTATCCTCCTGGTCAGCACGGACCATCTAAAAGAAGAGGAAAACAATCTGAATACGCTATTCAGTTGTTAGAAAAACAAAAAGCAAAATACACATACGGAATTTTGGAGCGTCAGTTCTCTAACCTTTTCGTTAAAGCTTCTTCAAAACAAGGGGTTACAGGTGAAAACTTCTTGAAATTGCTAGAAGCGCGTTTAGACAATGTAGTATACCGTTTAGGCATCGCGCCGACTCGTTCTTCTGCTCGTCAATTCGTATCGCACAAGCACATTACTGTTAATGGCGAAGTCGTTAACATTCCATCATACAGTTTACGTCCAGGTGATGTAGTAGCTGTTCGTGAGCGTTCAAAATCAGTTGAAGCAATCACAGATTCAGTAGCTAGTCACAAAATCAACAAATTTAGTTGGTTAGAGTGGAACGCAAACGATTTACAAGGTACATTCGTATCTTACCCAGAGAGATCTGATATTCCAGAGAATATTAAAGAGAACTTAATCGTAGAGTTGTACTCTAAATAAGAAATGATAGCATTAGGATAGTGATATTCACTATCCTAATGCTATTGTATAAGTATATAATTTGTAACAAAATTAAAAGCAGATAAATGGCAATTTTAGCATTTCAAAGACCGGATAAGGTAATCATGCAGAAATCGACTGATTTTGATGGTACTTTTGAGTTTCGTCCACTTGAACCAGGTTTTGGTGTAACTATTGGTAATGCTTTGCGCCGTATTTTATTGTCCTCATTAGAAGGATATGCAATTACGTCAATAAGATTTTCAGGCGTTTCGCACGAATTTTCGACTATCAAAGGCGTTGTTGAAGACGTTACCGATATCATCTTAAACTTGAAACAAGTACGTTTCAAGAAAACAGGAGATCAAGGTGATTCAGAGAAAATATTTATCGTGCTGAACGGTCAAGATCAGTTCAAAGCAGGTGATATTTCTAAGTTTTCTAACAACTTCGAGGTATTGAACCCTGATTTTGTGGTATGCAATATGGATCCAGCTGTGACTATCGAAGTAGAACTTTCTGTTTCTAAAGGTCGTGGTTATGTCAATGCAGAAGAAAACAAAGTAACTGATGGTCCAGTAGGTGTCATCGCTATTGATTCTATCTACACGCCGATCAAAAATGTGAAATATACCATTGAGAACTATCGTGTAGAACAAAAGACCGATTACGAGAAATTGTTGTTGGACATCTCTACTGATGGATCTATTCATCCAGAAGATGCATTGAAAGAAGCTGCTCGTATCTTGATTCAGCACTTCATGTTGTTCTCTGATGAAAACATGTTATTAGAGTCACAAACTAAAGAAGAAACTAAAGTAGTTGACGAGGAAATCTTGCACATGCGTAAAATCTTGAAAACGGAATTAGTAGATCTAGATCTTTCTGTTCGTGCTCTTAACTGTTTGAAAGCAGCAGACATTCGCACTTTAGCTGAATTGGTTACTTACGATGTAGCAGATATGTTGAAATTCCGCAACTTCGGTAAGAAATCATTGAGCGAGATCCAAGAGCTGGTAAAAGCGAAAGGTCTTTCTTTCGGTATGAATTTGTCTAAGTACAAATTGGAAGAAGATTAACAAATATTAATAATAATAAGCGACCTGTTGCGCAATTCCCCTAGTAAATACACGAGGTGCTCAGATGAGTGATCGTTAAAACAAAAAGGACGGTGCGCACAAAATCAAAATTAAAATGAGACACGGAAAAAAAGTAAATCACTTAGGCCGCACTGACAGTCACCGTAAGGCTATGCTAGCGAATATGGCGACTTCATTGATCAAGCACAAACGCATTATTACTACTTTGGCGAAAGCGAAAGCATTACGTCAGTATGTGGAGCCATTAATCACTAAATCTAAAAACGATACGACTCACTCTCGTCGTACAGTATTTGCTTATCTTAAAGATAAAGATGCTGTTAGTTTGCTTTTCCGCGAGATTTCTGAGAAAGTAGCAAATCGTCCAGGTGGTTATACGCGTATCATCAAGATGGAAAACCGTTTAGGTGATAATGCTGAAATGGCATTCATAGAACTAGTAGATTACAACGAAGTATACGGTAAAACCGTACAAGCTGAGAAGAAAACTACTCGTCGTCGTGGTGGTGCGAAGAAGAAAGCAACTGCTGAAGCAGCTCCTGTTGAAGAAACAGTAGTAGCTGAAGAAGCAACTGCAGTAGAAGAAGTAGAAACTACACCAGCTGTAGAAGAAGCTCCTGCTACAGAAGAAAAGAAAGACTAATACTATTTATTAGTCATAGATTACTAAAAGCCTGTTGCGCGTATGTGCAACAGGCTTTTTTTCGTCATATAATGAATTTTCGCCCGTATTATAAGGCAATTAGTGATGATATTCCACAAAAAAATGTATTTTTAAGAACTAACATCTGTTGAAAATACAATCTTTATGAATTTTTTTGCCACCAAGCTATTTCCGTTACATCTAATTGCCATTTTTGTAGTATTATTTAGCTCTTGTAAAGACAGTGTTGATATAGGTTTTGAAGAACCACCAGTATTAGAAGAGTATCCCGTGTGGACTCATCTCGACGGTATATATAAAGATCATGATAGTATAATTTTGTCATCTTATCGTTCATCCGACTCGATTATCATGTACTCCACTGCCCAAGGGGTAAGTTATTTTAATACTAGAACCAAAATTGTTGATAAGCAGCTTGGTCTTTACAGTGGTTTTGCATGGCCATATAGTTCAATTATTAATGAATATGCCACTGTTTATGTAAAAGATAATCGAATCATAGTGCACGATAATAGTACACTGGGAAAACAACATTTTGTTTACATAGATACAGAATCATATCTTGGTTATACGATTACTTCTTTGCAAGGAGATAGGTTATACTACCAACACGATCTTGCAGCAGGTGATGGCGATACGTCAATATGGAAAATTCGGTATCTCGATTTAACAGATTTTCCTCAGTCTCCTCTCGGATCGATAGACTTATCAAAGAATGAAATTCAGATTCCGTTACCTTCTTTTGTGCGCGCGCACGGTTATATCAATAATTTTTGGTCTTTTGATAACATGTTATATGTATCCGTCGGTAATCATTTTTACCGCATAGATCGGGATGGATCATATAAGCGGATGGATTGGCAAGGGCAGGATATTTATCCAGGAAATATGTTTCAGATTGGAAAGACACTTTTTGCTGTCTGTAACAGTTCAGGTATTTTTGACCATCCTTTGCTTTTTTCCAATGATTCAGGCGAAACTTGGCAGCCATACACTAACAATGATGATTATGGTAGTTTTTACTACATGGTGCAAGGTCATCCATTTGAGTTTGACAATCAGCGATATCTAGCTGGTAGTTTTGGTCTTTTGTCAATACTTGATTTTAGTAATGGTAAGTTTTCTGTTAATCCTTTGAGCTTCGATGGTGAGCGGCCTACGTTTTTTCAATCGTTGTACTCCACAGAAGATGCAAAATTTGTGTATGCTATTAGTCCTACAGGGATATGGGTCGTTAATAGAAATATGTTCAATAATCAATAGTAAGTTTTTTTAGTTATTACTTTGATCATAAGTTTTGTGATGTTTCAAAAAAGCTATAGTTAAGACGAATTTTTCAATTCTGCTTAGCTATATTTGCTAGTACAGATGTTTACAACTTAGTATAGCTGGCAAATTATTAATGCAATGAAACTATTTGACGTTTATCCTATTAATCCGATTAGCATTACAAAGGCAATGGGTTCATCCGTATGGGATGATAAAGGCAATGAGTACCTTGATTTATATGGCGGACACGCCGTGATCTCTATCGGTCATACACATCCGCATTATGTCGGTATGCTAAAACAGCAGCTAGATCGTATTGGTTTTTATTCTAACTCGGTAGAAATGCCATTACAGCGAGAGTTGGCTGAAAAATTAGGTCGCGTATCTGGCAAGGAAAACTTCGAATTATTTCTGTGTAACTCAGGTGCAGAGGCGAATGAAAATGCGTTAAAATTAGCTTCGTTTCACACCGGAAGAAAGAAAATAGTAGCGTTTTCTAAAGCATTCCATGGTCGTACTTCATTGGCTGTAGCAGCCACCGACAATCCTGCAATCGTCGCTCCGGTAAATGAAACGGATAATGTTATTTTTAGTGAGTTTAACGACGAGCAAGCTCTTGAACAAGTATTTGCTTCACAAGGCAACGATATTGCTGCTGTTATCATTGAAGGCATACAAGGCGTAGGTGGTATTCGTGAAGCTTCTGTTACCTTTCTAAAAGCTATCAGACGCCTTTGTGATCAGTATAATGCTATATATATAGCAGATTCTGTGCAATGTGGCTATGGCCGTACCGGATTATTCTATTCACACGATTATGCAGGCGTAGAAGCCGATATCTATACCATGGCCAAAGGAATGGGAAATGGCTTTCCAATCGGAGCTATATCTGTATCTCCGAAGTTCAAAGCATCTTACGGTATGCTAGGTACCACCTTCGGTGGTAATCATCTAGCGTGTGCCGCCGCAATTGCGGTATTGGACGTGATGGAGCAAGAGGATCTCATGAGCAATGCCAGTGCGGTGGGAAATTATCTCATTGAGCAACTGCGCACCTTTGATCAAGTATTAGAAGTTCGTGGTCGTGGGTTGATGATTGGTATAGAATTACCAACTGAGTTGTCGTCTGTGAAAAAAGACCTATTAATGAAGAATAAAATCTTCACTGGCGAGGCGAAGCCAAATGTGATTCGATTATTACCAGCCTTGAATCTTAGTATGGCACATGCCAAGCAATTTTTGGAAGCATTTGCTGAGCAGTTGCAGGCACAACAGGTTACAGCATAATATTATTTAAGTACGATCTGTTCGAGTAAGGACGAGACAACCATTTTAGCGGGATATAAGCATGCAAAAATTTTTTTCAGCAGAAGACATCGATAATTTGTCTTATGCTGTACAGGAAGCACTAACATTAAAAGCTAACCCAAGAGCACATGCTGAGTTGGGTAAGCACAAAACTTTAGGTCTGGTATTCTTGAACCCCAGTTTACGCACGCGCCTAAGTACTCAAAAGGCAGCTACCCATCTTGGGATGGACGTGATGGTGATGAATATGGATAAGGACGGCTGGGCATTAGAAACGCAAGATGGCGTAGTAATGAATGGCACCACGGTAGAGCATATTCGCGAAGCCGCTGCCGTAATGGGCGAATACTGTGATATCCTCGGTTTAAGATCTTTCCCTTCACTGAAGGATAAAGAAGCCGACTACACCGAAGATTTGTTTAATAAATTTATCAAATTCTGTGGTGTGCCCGTAGTTTCGTTAGAAAGTGCTACACGTCATCCTTTACAAAGCTTGACCGATCTCATCACGATCACCGAACATAAAACAGTAGAAAAACCAAAAGTCGTGTTAGCTTGGGCACCACATGTGAAAGCATTGCCGCAGGCAGTCCCTAACTCTTTCAGCGAATGGATGGGAAAAGCACAAAGACAAGGTTTGGTCGATTTTGTGATTGCACATCCAAAAGGCTACGAATTATCAGAAGAGTTTACAGAAGGGGTAACTATTACTCATGATCTAAACGAAGCATTAGCAGGAGCTGATTTTGTGTATGTCAAAAACTGGTCTTCATTCCAAGATTATGGCAAGGTTTATCCTGTCGAAGAAGATTGGTTGATTACCAACAAAAGGTTAGAACAAACCAATGTGGCCAAAGTAATGCACTGTCTGCCGGTACGTCGGGATTTAGAATTATCTGCCGAAGTACTGGACGGCCCGCACTCTTTGGTCATCAAGGAAGCTAGCAACCGAGTGTGGGCAGCACAATTAGTGTTGAAACGTATGTTAGAGAATCTTAAATAGTACCATCATGTCGAATCATTCGGATTTAAGCATCATAAAAATCGGTGGTAATATCATTGATGATCCAGCCAAGTTGGACGCTTTTCTCGAAAAGTTTGCCGCACTACCAGGCAAAAAGATACTAGTACATGGCG
Source organism: Sphingobacterium populi (assembly GCF_001586775.1). Classification (GTDB taxonomy): domain Bacteria; phylum Bacteroidota; class Bacteroidia; order Sphingobacteriales; family Sphingobacteriaceae; genus Sphingobacterium; species Sphingobacterium populi. The sequence continues at coordinate 276,511 of NZ_LQXS01000003.1, forward strand.
GCGGAAAGATTGCTACGCGCTTAGCGGCAGATTTGGGTTTGGAAGCCCAGATGGTAGACGGCCGACGCATCACCGATGCTGAGATGCTGAAAGTAGTGACGATGGTATACGCAGGACTCACTAACAAATCTATTGTCGCGCACCTGCAAAAGTATTCTTGTGATGCTATTGGTTTGAGCGGCGCAGATGGTAATGCCATCAAAGCCGTAAAACGACCAGTCGGGAAGATAGACTATGGCTATGCAGGCGATATTTTAGCAGATTCGGTCAACGAACACACCATCAAACGGTTTCTAGAATCAGGTTTTACGCCAGTATTTTCGGCCATTACGCACAACGGTACCGGACAATTGTTAAATACCAATGCCGACACCATTGCCTCTGCCTTAGCGATAGGCTTAGCCACGTCATACAATGTTTCTTTATTGTATTGTTTTGAGAAAGACGGTGTATTGAGAGATGTCAATGATGACAATTCTGTCATTGAAGCCATAAAGAGTAGCGAATTTGAATCTCTTAAAGCAAGTCATATAGTACACGCAGGTATGATACCAAAACTACAAAACGCTTTTGATGCTATCGCGAAAGGCGTAATGGATGTATATATCGGAAATGCCGATAAACTGCATCACTATCATCACCAGAAGTTCGGTACGCGCTTATCCGCGTAAAAGCATACACAAAAAAATCCAGACACGTCACGTTATGGCTAGAATTACTATCATAGGAAGTGGGAATATTGGTTTTTCTCTAGCTAAAGGGATCGCGCAAGCGGGCATCTATTCTGCTGCAGACATTACCTTAACTAGGCGCTCACTTCAATCGCTTGAGCGCGAGTCTGCCGCTGGTTTTTCAGTTAGTGCAGATAATGTCACAGCCGTGCTGGGAGCAGAGATTGTAGTACTCGCCATTTTACCGCAGCAAGCAAAACTAGTAATGCAAGAAATTCGCAGCGCACTAAGACCGGAGCAAATCGTCGTTTCGGTAATCTCTGGCGTATCGTGTGTTGATATGCGTGCTGTGCTGGGCGAGCAAACCACTATCGTCCGCGCCATGCCTAATACAGCTATTGCCATTGGGCAATCAATGACGTGCGTCACGACAGATCGTGCAACCCAAGATGAAGTAGCTATTGTCGAAAAGCTATTCAATACGGTGGGTTCTGTGGTGGTAATACAAGAAGAATTGATGACTGCAGCCACAGCTTTATGTGCGTGTGGTATCGCGTTTTTCTTGCGTAGTATTCGCGCCGCATCGCAAGGTGGCGTAGAAATTGGGTTTCATGCTCACGACGCCCTCAAAATGGCGGTACAAACCGCTAAGGGTGCAGCCGATCTATTATTGCAGATGCAATCGCATCCGGAGAGCGAGATTGACAAAGTGACTTCTCCCAAAGGTTGTACGATCGCTGGACTTAATGAGATGGAACACCATGGTTTTAGTTCTGCGTTCATCAAAGGCATCAAGCTGTCTGCCCAAAAAGCAGGAGGGCTGTACGATGAGTAAACAACCAACCGTTGACCAGCTGCAAGAAGAATGCATCACACTCTTACAAGAGCTGATTCGTACACCATCGATAAGTAGAGAAGAAGAGCAGACTGCTTGCGTGATTGAACATTATCTGACACGAAAGGGCATTAGTTGCGAACGCGTAGGCAATAACGTAATTGCATATAATTTTTTCTTTGACTCAGAAAACCCCACGCTTTTGCTCAATTCGCATCACGATACCGTAAAGGCAAATCCAGGATATACCCGCGATCCTTTTGATGCCGAGATCGTCGACGGCAAATTGTATGGCTTGGGATCTAATGACGCAGGGGGATGCTTGGTCTCTTTAATAGCTGCTTTCTGTTATTATTATACAAAACCTGATTTAGCCTATAATATATGCCTCATCGCCTCAGCGGAAGAAGAAATATCGGGTAAAAACGGTATTGAGGCCGCTTACGCGAAAATTTGCGCGTGTGAGTTTGCAATAGTTGGCGAACCAACTCAACTGGATTTGGCAGTTGCAGAAAAGGGACTAATGGTACTAGATTGTGTAGCACATGGCGAATCCGGCCATGCCGCAAGAGAAGAAGGTATCAATGCCATTTACCAAGCGATAGAAGATATAAACTGGTTTCGCTCATATCAATTTCCAAAAGAATCAGCCTATTTAGGCCCGGTCAAAATGTCGGTAACGATGGTGAATTCGGGTTCGCAACATAATGTCGTGCCGGCCGAATGTCGTTATGTGGTAGATGTGCGCACAACGGATGTGTACAGCAATGTCGAAGTTTTAGATATCATTCGATCGGAGGTAAAATCAGAAGTTACGCCGCGTTCTACACGACTAAATTCGTCAACAATAGCCATGGATCATCCTATCGTGAAAGCAGGAGTGAAGTTGGGCAAGAAGACCTATGGAAGCCCTACGATGAGTGATCAGGCCTTGCTTCCAATTCCTTCTTTGAAAATAGGACCAGGCCATTCTGCGCGGTCCCATTCCGCAGACGAATTCATTTATGTAGCAGAGGTACAAGACGCCGTCTTATTCTACATAGAGCTTTTAAAAGAGATACTATAACGTAATCTGTCTTTTAATACTTTCCTCTAGCGAGATAATCGTTTCGGTACGTTGTATGCCTTTCAAAGCCTGTATATCTTCGTTGAGTACTTTTCTAAGATGAGCAGTATCCCGGCAAACGATCTTGGCAAACATACTATACTGTCCGGTACAATAGTGCAATTCCACGACCTCCTTAATTTCCTTTAACTGGCTCACCGCATCCGAATACTGAGATCCCTTTTCTAAATAAATACCAAGAAAAGCAGTGATATCGAAGCCCACTTTTTGAGGGTTGATCATTAAATGCGAACCGCGGATAATGCCTAGCTCTTCCATTTTTTTCATGCGTACGTGTATCGTTCCGCCCGATACGATCAGCTTTTTTGCAATTTCTGTGTAGGGGATAGATGCATCCTCCATCAGAATCGACAAGATTTGAACATCCAAATTATCTAGATCATAATTCGCATATTTCTTTTCCATATATTAATCAGTTATGTCAGTAGATTAAACTTTTTCAAAAATAATAAGATTTAACCGTATAATTATGTTTTGTTTGTAATATTCAGGGGTATTTTTTATGATATTATCATGAGTCGAATAGGTGAGTTGATCGCAGACAATCAGTAACTTTACTATAATAATGTAAGTAGGTGCGTGGCGAGCAAATGAATTAGCAAATCGTAATTCTTTCAATAATGATGCATTTAGTGCAGTTTTGATATTTCACTAGCCGGCAAACAATAATACTAAAATTAATATCGATACAGATGCAAGATGATGTAACTATTTCTAGAAAGAAACCACGCTTTCCGGTCGATGCTAGCTTGTCTAAGTATCTCAAGTTTTATCAACGCGATGCACGATTGCCGGTCAGCTATACCGATTTGCTGGAGTTTGATGAATCTGTACCCGTGTATGACAAGCATGGAGAAGATACTTATTGGGAGTCGCCGTTGTATCCGCAACATACGCTGGCGCAGTTGCATGCTAAGCTCAAAGTGGTATATGCTAGTCTGAAAGCATCGGGTAATACCAAGATTGTAGAGCACAAGATTGTGGATCGGATTGAGTATTGTGCATTTGGTAATACCAAACCTTTTCGAGTTAGGATTATCAATCGCTTGAACGATGTGTACGATTATTTCTATATCAAACAAGCAGATGCTTCGCGGATATTGGGTTTGGAACTAGAGGAGATTGTATCCCCCAATCAGGTGAATTATATTTATGACCGAGATACGCTAGTGGAGGAGCATATTGTAGGTATTCCTGGCGATGTGTTTTCTAAAACGAGTATGCATCGCGAAGAGTTTAATCAGACTAGGATTGCCAAAGAATTTGTAAAATTTAATGAGCGTTGTATAATTTCGCTATTAGGCGATATGCGAGCCTATAATTTCGTGATGCAGATCACGCCCGATTTTGATGATTATCAATTTAGGATTAGGGCGATTGATTTCGATCAGCAATTCTATGAAGGAAATCCTAAAGTATATATGCCTCAATTCTTCAAAGAAAATTTTCCATATGTAAAGCTTTCCATGGAGTACCTTACCGAGCGTACTGTATTGCAGTATCAGCAAGAAGAACATTCATCCATAGTACATCGTGTTCGAAGTGAGCGCCACCGCATAAAGGACTTGCGCGACGCCTCACGTACGCAGGCAGTATCTACGCCCGAGAATATCCAACAACTCAAATCTGGATACGCTGACTTTTATAAAAACAACGCATACGAAAGGTGTAAGACGATGGTGGATATTGTAGAGTTAAATGTGAAGAATATAATTCGCCAAGTGCGATTGTAGGTTTTTTATTTGACGCGAGATGTATTGTCTTTAACAAAAGACTCCCAGCCAGAGTAGCTTGTGCTTTTGCCCGAAGAGCCGACCTTTTGAAATGAATGACATACGGCTACTGCCAAACCATCCGTGGCATCCAAAAACTGTGGACTTTCCTCAAATTTTAGCAAACTCTTTAGCATAGCAGCTACCTGCTCTTTGGTCGCATTTCCATTTCCTGTGACCGATTGTTTGATTTTGCGCGGAGCATATTCGACGATAGGTAAATCATAATTCAATCCTGCCGCCATGGCTACACCTTGAGCCCGACCGAGCTTAAGCATTACCTGTACATTTTTGCCGTAAAAGGGAGCTTCTAACGCCATGCAATCAGGTTTATATTGCTCAATGAGCGAAGTGGTTTTTTTGAAGATTCGCTGTAGCTTCAAAGCGTGATCGTCCAAATGTCCCATCTTAATGACGCCCATGCTCACCAGTGTGATTTTATTGCCAACTTCTTTGATGACGCCATAACCCAATACAACCGTACCAGGGTCAATGCCTAATATAATTCGCTCCTTTGCCTTCTCCCTTTGCATGAAGCAATATTACAAAATTATATTTATAGTCTTGAGGAGCTGGCGTTGCCGAAAGATACCCTTAACAAGAGCGTTAAATTACCGAACGGTATGCCGCTTTATCTGTCAAAAAATTCTTAACATTGTGCTTTCAAAATCAACTTGAATAAAACGCAGAAGACATATCTCAATATATTCATCAAAGTGCTCATCGTAGCATTGACATCGTGGTTTGTATATAGCAAGATCAGTCATCAACAAAACCTGAAGCAGTTCAATGCGTTGATAAGCGAATTTGACGGAGCTTCCATTTGGTTGATTTTAAGTTTGGTGGTCGTGATGATGCTAGCCAACTGGTTTCTTGAAGTTGTCAAGTGGCGGCATTTGAGCAAAAAAATAGAACCACTAAGCTGGTGGACTGCTATTCGATCGGTTTTTTGTGGATTGACTTGGGCAATTTTTACGCCAAATCGCATTGGCGAATACGGCGGCCGCGTACTTCTACTACATCCAGAGAATCGGGCTTCTGGCGCAGTTGCTATGGGCGTTGGATTATTTGCGCAACTCGTGCTTACGAGTGTCTTCGGCGCTTTGAGCATTGCATGGTTTGTACAAACGTTTCTTCCTACTCCCGTCTTTGTTAAGTTAGCTGTCTGGATGATAGCGAGTATTTATGCAAGTGCATTTTTAGTGTTGTATTTTAATGTACAGTGGATCGATGCATTGGTTGGGAAAGTGAAATTTTTGACCAAGGTAAAACCTTTTTTTGCGATCTTAGAAAACTTCACATCAAGAGAATTATCGCACGTGCTATTGATTTCCTTTGCACGCTTCACTATCTTCACATCGCAGTATATGGTGCTTATGCTTTTCTTTTTGCCCGAGCTCCCTATGTTATCGATGATTTTAATGATCTTTATTTTGTTTTTTGTACAGGCAGCAGTGCCTTCGCTGGATCTTTTTGATTTTAGCGTTCGCAGTTTCGTTGCTAGTAACCTATATGCTTACATCACAACTCAAGAGATTGCAGTAATGGCCATTGTATCTTTTGTATGGTTTGTCAACCTGATACTGCCTGCGATTATAGGTACTTTCTTTGTCTTTCAAGTTAACTATGTAGGAGCTAATGGGAAGTCTTAATGGTTGCTTATTGATCGCCACGTTGGTATATGTGGCTCTAGTACTATACATGCGTTTTGGCTGGTATCGCACTGGTTTGTCCATCGCACGCACCAATGGAGGTAATATGCAGAAAGTATCTGTATTAATTGCGGCTCGTAATGAGGAAGATAACATTGGTCGAACGTTGGATTGTTTGGTCGCACAATCTTATCCTAAGCATTTACTGGAGGTTATTGTAATTGATGATCACTCTACTGACCGTACTGCCGAAATCGTAAATCTTTATCAGGATCGAGGAGTGCGTTTGTTGCAATTGGATGAAGGCGACAAGCTCAACTCGTACAAGAAACTGGCGATTGCCAAAGCAATTGATCTGTCTTCCGGCGATATCATCATGACCACTGATGCCGATTGCCGGATGGGACCTAATTGGGTGTCCACTGTGGTCAATTATATGGAACGTGGTAGCTTAGAAATGGTATCTTCGCCTGTGGCCTACCACGAAGAAAAATCCCTGTTTGAACGATTGCAAACTTTAGAGTTTCTATATCTCATCGGATTAGGTGCTTCTGGCATTGGCAATGGCATACCAACAACGTGTAATGGAGCCAACCTGGCCTATCGCAAAGAAACATTCTATCGAGTGGGCGGCTTCAAAGGAATTGATGACTTGGCCTCAGGTGATGATGAACTACTATTGCACAAAGTGTCTGAGGGCGCGGCGCAGCGCATTGGATTTTGCAGAGCAACAGAAGCGATCGTATATACCGAGGCCAAACCAACACTTGCTTCCTTCATCAGCCAACGTAAACGCTGGGCTTCAAAGAGTACGAAATATAAAGACAAACGCATTGTATTACTGGGTGTCGTAATCTGGCTCTTCAATTTGGCTTTGATTTGGGGCACGATACAATTCTTCTATATGTTGCCCGCGTTTGATTGGCTGTTTGCTCTCTGCGTAGTGCTCAAAGTAGCGGTAGAATTCATATTTCTACTACCTATTACGCAATTTGTACGTCGTACCGAATTATTGCGCTATCTGCCCTTCTTGTCTTTCGCACACGCACTCTATCTGGTGTATATTGGCGTAGCCGGCAATATCGGCAAATACGATTGGAAAGGGCGAACCGTCAATTGATATTACGCTTCCACTTTTGCACGGATAGCTTTCTCTGCAGCCAATACGATTTCGTCGACTAGTAACTCCCCTTTTTCGATAGCAGGTAATACTTCCCAAGTCAGTGCTGTGAAAGGGCGTAATGGAAACATGCCCCATTGTACCATTTTATAAGAACCATTGATCGCGATTGGTATCACTAGTGCGTCAGGATTTTTTTTCAGAAGCGTCGCAATGCCGCCAACCGAGAAAACTTTCATTTTTCCGGTTTTCGTACGTGTTCCTTCTGGGAAAATAAATGCAGACCATTGTCGCTGATGCATATTGTTGGCTAGCTTCAAAATTTCCGCAATAGATTGTTTAGGATCGGTACGATCAATATTGGCAGCTCCACCATGTTTTAGATTAAACGAGATGCTGGGAATTCCGGCATTGGCCAATTCCTTTTTCGATATAAATTTACCATGAAACCGACGCAAAAAGAAGATAAGCGGTGGTATATCAAACATACTCTGATGATTTGCCACGAAAATAATCGGCCGATCAGTAGGCAATGGTGCGGTATTTACGAAACGGGCATGATTAAATAATAAATAGTTGCACGCTACTAAGCCGCCGTTTAAGATATCTACACTCCACTTATGTGCAGAATAACCACCCAATTTCAAACATAGCCATTGTACAGGATGAAAGATCACAAGCAGTACGCCAAATGCAGCATAGAATAGCGGTGATAGTAGATAACCAATAATTTTTCTCATAATTTATAAAACGTACAAAGATACAAAATGTAGCAATTTGAATATTATATGGTAAAATCCATTATGTTAAGTTGTGTTTTAATATAATTTATGTTATTTTTAATAAAGTTTAGTTTTTATATGAAACTGCCCACTATTTGTCCCAGTTGCGATGCCGATCTGCGTGTAGCAAAGTTGGAGTGCCTTGCTTGTGGCACAGCCGTGATCGGCCATTACGATTTACCGCCATTGATGTTGCTAGATCGGGAAGAACAGGAATTTGTGATCCGGTTCTTAGAAAACTCTGGCAGCTTGAAAGAGATGGCCAGCCAGATGGGCAAAAGCTATCCAACGGTGAGAAATAAGCTGGATGATCTCATAGCGAAGTTGAAAAGTAAAAAATAGCCAAATAATATATCTATTCACCTTTAATAGCAGTATCCCATGAAAAATAATAAGTACGTAGAAGTACAAAGCTTTTGGTCACGATGGTTCATTCTTCTCATCCTGCTACTACTTGGAGTTGGTATTTATGGGGCAGTTCGAGAAAAGGAATGGGGCGCCGAGCCGATTATTGGTTTGTCTATTCTTTTTATTACGATCATATTTTTTATTTTCATTCGCTTGCGCACCACTGTTGATAGCACGGGAATAACGGTAGATTTCAAACCCTTTCTTTGGAATAAGTTATGGTCTTGGGACAAAATCGCTGCTGTGCAAATAAAAAAATATAGCTTGCTCGATTATGGTGGTTGGGGGTATCGCATCGGACCCAATGGCACAGCATATACAGTACAGGGAAAGTATGGCGTGCAAATTCAGTTTAAAAATGGCGATAAGATACTGGTTGGCACACAAAAACCAGAAGAAATTCAACAATTTTTAGATCATATTCAGCATGAGCAGATATAGCCAAATTCTCATTAATCCTTTTGCTAATCTATCTGACCGTACCATGCTTTTCGTGGGGTCTATAGCATATCTATGGGCTTCGGTGCAGGTCGTTTTATTTCGTTATGTACCAGATGGTGTTTTTCAGCAGCATTTAGTTAATAAGATTTCCTGGTACGCAGGCTTTGTCAATGTCGGTATCAATATTCTGTTTCCAACTATGTTCCTTTGGTTGTTAGCCAAAATATTGTACAATAAGACGCGTTGGCAAGATGTGTTGGAGGTCGTTTTATTTTCACAGATCGTCAATTACATAACAGGATTTTTGCTGATGAATCCCTATTCAACATCTAAAAGCGAAGTGATGCTAGATGCGGTCAAAGCAGGCGATATGAGTCTAACGACAGTTGCCCCTTTTGATATGTTTGTTACAGTCAGCGCGGGAATAATCGGATTAGCTATGCTCGTTTATTTTTTCTATTTATTGGTTGTTGGCATGAAGATAGCCATGAATTCCAAGAAAAGGGTTCACGCAGTATGGATCGTACTGGTTGTCTTGATGACCGATACATTATTGCACCTTTGGTCGCCTTATATTAAATAGCTCAAATGAGAATAGTATTCATAATATTAATAACCTTTTTTTACTCCTGCCGTGGAGTTTCACAGTCGTTCGAAGGAGGATGGAAAGGTGATTTGGCTGTGCCAACTGGTACATTGCCCCTTCAGTTTTCTTTGCAAAAGGGAGATCGATGGACGGGTACAATGCGCAGCCCTTCGCAAACCCGATTAGATTTCAAACTTGATCAGATTGAAGTAGCGGGCGACTCAATCCGCATGAAATCTGCAGCATTAGGCATTTCGTATCGCGGACGCCTTTCCGCAGATGGCCAACATATCGAAGGCAACTTTCAACAAGGTAATTACACATCCGCACTGCGATTAGGCAGATACGATAGTACACAAACGGTTAAAAGACCTCAGCAACCTATTGCGCCATTTCCCTACGATAGTAAGGAAGTGTATTTTGATAACAACGATGTGACCTTAGCTGGTACCATGACGCAACCGACAGAACCAGGGAAATATCCTGCAGTGATCTTGGTTAGTGGATCGGGCCCACAAAACCGAAATTCGGAGTTAGAAGACCATAAACCTTTTGAGGTTATTGCAGATTATCTAACTCGCAAAGGTGTGGTCGTGCTACGGTACGATGACCGAGGCGTGGCGCAGTCCACAGGCAATTTTTTGCAAAGCAACATTGCCGACTTTAGCGAGATGCCTTAGCTGGACTGAAGTTTCTTAAATCGCAACCAAAAGTCGATTCAGCACGAGTTGGTATGATCGGACACAGCGAAGGCGGCTTGATCTCCCTATTGCTTGCAGGGCAGCATGCTCCGGATCTCAAATTTGCAGTGTCACTGGCAGGGCCAGCGTTGCCAATCGATTCGCTTATGGTGCTACAACTTTATCACGTGGCAAAAGCCAAGGAATGAGCGAAGCGCAATTAGCCAAGGTGCGTCCCGTAAATCGCAAAAACTTTGCAACGGTAAAAAGTGATCTTCCTGCTTCACAGGCCATGAGCCAATTATTGAACAATATGAAATCCGTTGGTGGCGCATCTGGCGCGCTCCAAAAGGAATTGCAAGTGATGCTCTTGGAACCCTACCGTTATTTTATGCGGATAGATCCCGTTCCTTTCATCCAACAGATCAATATTCCGCTTTTTGCCGCGTTTGGAGGTAAAGATGTGCAGGTGCCTGCTAAAGAAAATCAGCAATCGCTGGCGGATCATTTGCCCGGCAATCCGCAAAGCAGAATAAAAACGTATGCTCCCCTTAATCATCTGCTTCAGCCGGCCAAAACTGGCAGCCTACAAGAATATTATACAATTGAGACCACCATCGATCCAACTCTACTGAAGGATATTGCCGATTGGATTAAAGGATTGTAACAGACGAGAGCAAAAAATTATGGCGTTGTATTGGCTACGGGCAAAACTTTTCCGTTAAAATACTTATGTCCTGTTTGCGCAAATTCCGCGATATACCTACCCATTTCAAAAGCAAGAGTGCCCGCTTGTACACCTGGAAAAGCCTGCTCAAACATTTCTGTTTGCGAAGATCCTAGTGCCAAGCAATTTACCGAAATACCTAGTGGCTTAAATTCCTCTGCCAAACATTCTGTCAAGATAGCCAAGGCTCCTTTGCTTGCCGAGTAAGCTGATAATCCAGAAAACTTAGAAGAACCCTGTACACCGCCCATACTTCCGATATTTACGATATGAGCACCTGCCTTCATCATCGGTACGATATGCCGGATCATCATGCTATGTCCTAGCAAATTAGTTTGTAATACCTGTGCAAAATCTTGCGTGGTAGTTTCCATAAATGGTTTATTGACCAATACACCGGCATTATTGATCAAGATATCAACTTGTTCAAATTTAGATGCTATAAAGGGGACGAGCGAGTCCGTGTAGTTGTCATTGACTATATCAAATTGCGCGGGATACAGGGTGCCGCCATCGGGATTGAGTGAGGTCGCGATCTCATGTAATTTTCGCAATTTATCTGCTGATCTTGCTAACGCAATTACGTTATTTTCTTTTTTCGCGGTAAGATCCAACACTGCTTCAAAACCGACTCCACTACTTGCTCCCGTGATAATGATATTTGCCATGCTTATTTATTTTATATAGGATAAAAACTATGATTCTAATAGATCAATGGTGCTTACCGTTTGCCCTAATGATCGCTACTAATGAGAAATCCTCACGCATTTCCTTAGGCGCCGCTTATCCAAAAACCAAAGGATAAATCCGTGCAAATAAGAGTAGGGTATAAGCAATCAAGAAACCACCGCTCAAAGACATCAACCAATTATACTCGTCACGAGCATACTTAGTTTTCAATACTAAAATCAAAAGTCCAACAAAAATAACAAATAAAGTGACCGGAAACAGCAAGAACCATCTGTTGGTAAAGTATAAATTGATGCGACTCAGTTGAGTGGCATCCTGTGTTACATAAAATGCCAACAACATCGCAAACAAAACAAAAAATAATCGTAATATTGACTTTGCGACGATCTTGCTAGTGGTATGATTTTTGGAAGACGAACTCTTCATAGCAATGAATAAATTTAGAATGATCAAAAATATCAAATTTAGTATTATGCGTAAACAGGTAATGTCGATATTATCGCTTTTAGCGATTGTCTTGGTGATGGGCTCTTGTGGAGCACCACGAAAAACTGCCGGTTCTGCTGCTGCAGGAGCAGAATCTGGACCAAGTGCGTCGCAGTGGCGTGCCGGTGTAAAAGGCAAATGGGTGTTGAATACAGTAGATCGCGAAGATATTCCTGCGGCATACACCGTTAAGAATATTTTTGATGAAGCACCAGTCGAATGTTTTGTGGGCAGTGTGTGGGATTTGCCTACCGGCAATTATCGTGGTAGCATTGAGTTTCGAAGTGAAGGTACTTTATGTGCTAACGGAGCTGTTCGCAATATTGTATGGTCTATCTTCAATCCTGGAAAAGGAATGGGCGAGCCACAGTTTCAATTTAAGAAATTATACGCCGGTGATAAAGCATCAAACGTAACCACCGGATATCGCTTAGATCTTTCGTATGCCGACGGCGAAACTCTAGTGATGCGTATGCCTATACCTTTAGAGCAAGGTGAGGGAAATTTAGTATTCAATTTCACTCGCTTAGATTAGGTAAATAAGGGCATAAGCCTTGGCTAACAAGTTTAAACCTCCTAAAGTGTAGCACACTTTAGGAGGTTTTTTTATATTTTTGGACAAATTATAAGATCGCAATGCAACAAAAAGTAGCGTTAATCACAGGTATAACGGGCCAAGACGGCGCTTACCTTTCTGAATTTTTGCTGAAGAAAGGGTATATCGTACATGGACTAAAGCGACGAAGCTCACTATTTAATACCGATCGCATCGACCACCTGTATCAAGATCCGCATGCACCACATCGCAATCTTATCCTGCATTATGGTGACTTGACAGATTCGACCAACCTTATTCGCATAATACAGGAAACACAACCTGATGAAATTTATAATCTTGCCGCACAATCGCACGTAAAGGTGAGCTTTGATACGCCAGAATATACAGCAAATGCCGATGGCATCGGCGTGCTACGTATTATGGAGGCGGTGCGTTTATTAGGATTAGTGGAGAAGACGAAGATATATCAGGCTTCCACTTCAGAACTGTATGGTTTGGTACAAGAGGTGCCACAGCGCGAAACGACACCATTCTATCCTAGAAGCCCATATGCGGTCGCTAAGATGTACGCGTATTGGATCACCGTAAATTATCGAGAAGCGTACAACATGTTTGCCTGCAACGGTATTCTATTTAATCATGAAAGTCCGGTAAGAGGAGAAACTTTCGTAACACGTAAGATTACACGTGCAGTAGCAAAAATTGCGTTGGGATTGCAAGACAAATTGTTTTTAGGAAACTTATCGGCACAGCGCGATTGGGGCCACGCAAAAGACTATGTTGAGGCTATGTGGCTTATCTTGCAGCAGGAAAAAGCAGAGGATTACGTGATCGCTACTGGAGTAACGACCAGCGTTCGCGAATTTGTGCGATTGAGTTTTGCAGAACTTGGCATGGAGATCGAATTTAGTGGAAAAGGAATTTCCGAAAAGGGAGTCGTGATCGATCGTGATCAAGATCGAATGAACGAACTAGGAATCGATCCCAACACGGTCAAATTGGGGCAAACAGTCGTTAAGGTAGATGCGTCATATTTCCGTCCGACGGAGGTAGATTTACTGGTTGGCGATCCGAGTAAAGCAAAGCAGCAACTAAATTGGCAACCTAAATACGAGCTGAACGATCTAATAAATGAGATGGTACGAGCCGATTTGCAATTGATGCGAAAAGATGCATACCTCAAAGCTGGCGGTTTCGATACTTTGAACTATTTCGAATAGATCTACCTTGGAATAGTTTTTGTTTACTTAATAAATAAGCGTTAAAATTTGAACATCGCATAGTTTTAATTTTATCGGCTTTTGGATATACAAACGATGAATGTTGATCGAGTGGAATTAAAAAGGGAAGAAGAAGAAAAAAAGACAGCGCAATCTGGTGTCAGCAAAAATATATACTTCTTTATCATAGCCATAGCTGCTTTAATAGCAACTAATGTCTATTTTTATATAAAATTTAAATCATCCGGAGAGAAATTATATACAGTCACGTTACAACGTGAAAACCTACAAACTGATATAGATCGGATAGAAGCTGAACTAGATAATGCCAGCAATCAAGGTATCGTATTTACAGACGATTTAGAAGTTACGGAGAGTGAAGCTCGAATGGTGATCAGCAATTTGCGTCAAGATTTGAGTAATAATAATATTTCAGAATCTGATCTTAAAAATGTTCGTAATGAGGTACTGGGCCTTAAGGATAGAGTTTCGCAATTTCGCGATGAGGTCGTAGGTCTTCGCGTCAAGACTGAATTACTGGCTCAGGAAAATAGTATTCTGCAAAGTGAATTGGATGAAAACGAGCGTCAAATTGCAACTTTGAGAGAGCGACAATCTGCGATGACAACCAAAATGTCTAAAGCATCATCTGTCAAAGTATCCAATGTAACCATTAATGGAATTAGCACTAAGCGGGACGGTTCTAACACGACCAACACCCGGGCAAAAAGAGTCGATCAGCTTCAGATCGCTTTCACAATTGCCGATAACCCTATTGCCGAAATAGGTAAGAAAGATATATTCGTAAGGATAATCAATCCCAGCGGAAATCTTATTGCCAATTCGGATGATCTTTTTTACGTACACGGCGAGAAGTTGCAATACACATTTAAAGAAGCAATTTCATTCACTAATAACGGAGAAGAGTATCAGTTTTTCTGGTCTGACGAAGATTCAGGATTCAAGAAGGGTGCATATACCGTACTCTTGTATGCGGATAATGCTATAATGGGTCGTGCAAGTGTCGTTTTAAAATAAATATTGCCTCCCAAAGTTACCCGTTACCAAGTTCGAAAAAAATTTCTGGTGCGAAGACGCAAAGCATAGAACTGCAGGTAATCAATCGATCTGATGGTATATAATTATTGAATCGCTAAGTACTACGTATTCGCTGGAGCGTCAGTCATAGGCAGTATCAAAGTAAACGTAGTCCCTAAGTTTTCAGCGGTGGTAAAAGTGATCTGTCCTTGCATAGATTCCACAGTTTTCTTTACAAATGCCAATCCCAATCCAGTACCAGAGCTTTTGGTGGTAAAATTAGGTTGGAAAATTTTTGGTATAACTTCCGCAGCTATGCCCAATCCTTTGTCGGCAATGTCTATTTGCAACATGCCCTCTTCTACTAAAGACATAGTAATTTTGATTGTATTTTTTCGACGACCTCTGGATGCTTCTATGGCATTTTTAATCAAGTTATTAAAGCTGCGCAAAATTTGATCTTTATCACTTAAAACAAAAAGTTTATCTCGGCCAGTTTTATTTGCGATGAGAATGTTTGTATTTAGCGAACTATTAAAAAATGTAACTACTTCTCGAATCTTATCTAATAGATCAATAGTTACCAATTCAGTGTTAGGTAATTTGGCAAAATTGGAAAACTCAACCGCAATCTTGGATAAACTATCAATCTGCTCGATAAACGAGTCCGAAAACTTCTTAAAACGATCTTCAAACCTAGGGTCATTTTCGTTGAATGAACGCATGAGCTGCTGTATACCTAGCTTCATAGGAGTAAGCGGATTTTTGATTTCGTGCGCTACCTGTCTCGCCATTTCGCGCCAAGCGTATTCACGCTCTGCATTCATCAACTGTTTGGTGTTGTGCTCCATCTTGACGAGCATCAGATTATAAGCCTTCACTAACGCGCCAATCTCATCGTCTCGCTCCCAATAAAGTGGTTCATTATCTTTGCCACTGATGGTTGTTTCTACCATCTTTTCGCCAATCATCAGTAGCGGTTTGGTTATAAGACGCGATACCCATACTGCAATAAACCCTGCGATTAGGATGATCACCGTGTAGATATTCAACAAAGAATTGAGTAGCAAATTGCTATTTCTTATTTCTTCTTTCTTAGCAGCATAATTCGGAATATTTACGAAAGCTGCGGAGCTGCTATCCTCATTTTTTATGGTCGAATAACTGGAATTAAAATCAAAATCGCCAATTCGCTCTGTCAGCGTTACGTTCGTTTTCTTAATGACGTTCAGTTCATTATATGCGTCCGGGTTAATGTATTGAGATACTAATCTTGTCTCAAAGATGCGAGGCTGAGAAGAGTAAATCAAAATGCCGCGCTTGTCATATATATTTGCATCTAGATTTGAAAACTCATTTATCTCCCTGATGCGCTGTAAGGCATCATCATTCCATGCTTTTTTTTCCGAATTGGACAACAGATTTTCAAGTTTGTGCGAGACTTCTTTGCTATAGCTTTCTTGTAAGGCCAGGTTGCTCGTTTCTAATTGCTTTCGGATGGTGAAAAATGCGATAGTACCTGAAATGAAAATTGCAAGGATTACAGTACATATTACGATCGTTTGTATTCTTGTGCTGTAGCGAAATTTGTTCTGCAATAAAATAAATTGATACTGTAACGTGCGCCATGTAAATGATCTTTGAAATATCACCGTCGTGAGGTACTGTATCATTAGGGCAAGTAGGTACACAATAAATAAGGATATAAACAAAAATGAAACGATGGCCAAAGATTGCCAAATGTCAAATTTAGGTTTACTCACGATGATAGTCGTATGCACATCCGGACGAAACAACATATGATAAAAACCTTTATCATCAGGCAGTTCAATTGTTTTGTTTAAGTCCATCGGAAATTCTGTATCCTGCGCCGGATATACATAATTACCATTCTGAGTTAGCAATATTCTATCCTTATAAAGTGCAAATGCTGCGTCGCTGGCATAGTGTTCTCGAATGATATCGACTTTACTATCAACCAGAAATTCTGGATATGGCAGGGACGGGCTATAGGCATAATTTCGTAGATTCACGAAAATCTGCCCAGTCCGAGTATCATCAATTGCTACATCTATTTGAAAAAAATATTCGTGGGTACCAAGCTCACTACGCACACGGTAAAAGTGATCGGTATTGGGAACTCGTACGGCTTGGTTTATCACCTTCTCGCGGTATTCAGCCATCTTGTCGTTACCATAATTTTCAATAGCTACGTCGTCTATGTAATAATAAAATTGATGCTCATACCGAGATAGATATCCTTCTAAATATTTTGTTTTTATGTAGTTGTTGAGCATTTTTGGCTGCTTATTCAGCTCGGCATCTGTCAGCATTTCTCTGATAAGTACAGAGTCAGCATTAAAATTCTTTTCCATCTCAGCAAATATGGAGATGGCATTCATGTCGTTTTCGGCTTCAAGGTATTTGAGTGTCAGATCCATCTGCTTTTGTTTGACTGCCCTTATGCTTTTATGGTAGATAAAAGATGACAGAAGTGAGATGGATAGCAGTACAATAACAATATTGAAAAAAGAATGCTGTGTATTTTTATGTCGAGTATATGATCGAACTAACAAAACTATACCTACCAACAGATTGTAGTAGACGGCCTGCTCGAAGAATAGTGCGCTAATGAGCAAAAAGAGAATCAGCGTGATTAATTGCATGTTAATCTCAATCGTCATATTCTGTAGCATAGTTCGTACCTGGCCTATGGCAAAATCTATGTACAATAGTAGAAGTACAATATTCACACAAAATAGAGTGACATTTACCCAACTATAGGTGCTAAAACCTAATATATTCGTGAAGTCCATGTTCACACTAGGCGTATGTGTTATTAAGGTGCTGAGATGCTCTAGCAAAAGGTTACTAAGCAGATAAATGCTCGACAAGACAATTCCTGACAGAATGATTCCCTGGATGTTACGATTAAAAGGATTTTGAGCAGCCAGAAATATTTGAATACTGCGTATGTAAAAGATCAACCAGGTCGCACTTACGGTTGTTACAATAAATTCCCAAAGATTGGGCAGTAGTGGATTGTAGGCATAATAACGAGGATTGAACAATTCCATACTTGATGTTGCAGAAAGCCAATCCGCATGTAGAGAAATCCATTTTATGATGGCCAACACGGCAATCATTGCCAAGATAGACGACCACGCATATCCTTTTTTTGCCAACATGAAACAACCGCGATTGATAATAGAAAGCAAAATAATGGATCCTAATACCCAAGCAAGAAGTTGCATAGTTAGGTACACATTGTGGTACTTACCCTGTTTGAACTTGACGGAGAATAGATAGGTCCCAGATCTACTATAAACATTTCGAACAATATCATCATCGCTATAACGTGCAATTTCTAGATTATCTGAAGGAATGATGTTCTTGTAAAATCGGTTGGATAAGTAGCTATTGGAGTGGTTAAATGCGCGCCGAATCAAAATTACAGCGATGACTGACATCTCGCTATCTATCTTTTTCTTCTTCACTATGTAGGATCTCGGCTCACCATCTACAAAGGTGGTTTCTTGAACAAATGTTTTGTCACTTGGTGGCACAAGCAGATTAGAACTCCAAAATATTGGTTTATTGTTTTTGTAAACGTAGAAATAGGTTAATTGATCATCGCTTGACAGATTTTTTGTCAGTTGTAAAGCTTGAGTAGGGTAGCGCTCGACGTTTGCAAAGGTTTTTAAAGCTAACGAATCCGTAAATAAATCTTCTACCACTTTCTCCTTTTTATGAATATTACTAGAGATCGTTTCGGTATTAATCGATAGCATATCTGCTTCAGTAATCGTGTTGTGGATAATCAATGCTGTAGCAAACAGTAAGAACATGATTATTGACAACAAAAGGAGCACTCTATTTCCCATGCGGAAGATTGTTAAGAAGTTTAAATATAAACAAAAAAGTCCGCGCTAATTAAATAGCGCGGACTCTTTACCGTATATAAAAGAATAATATTAGTTGTGTACGTCTTCTTCGCGGAACAATTTTGCGGTAAAGTATTCTCTGTTCATTCGCGCAATGTTCGTCATCTTGATGCCAACTGGACACTCTGCTTCGCATGCACCAGTATTGGTACAGTTACCAAAGCCTTCTGCATCCATTTGATCTACCATGCTTTGCGCACGTTCGTAGCGCTCTGTTTGTCCTTGTGGCAACAAGGCAAATTGAGAGATTTTGGCCGATACGAATAGCATTGCCGATGCATTTTTACACGCGGCAACACAAGCGCCACAACCAATACATGTGGCCGATTCAAATGCTTCATCAGCAATACGCTTAGGAATTGCGATAGCGTTTGCATCAGGTACACCACCCGTATTTACGTTTACATAACCACCAGCTTGTTGTATGCGCTCGAATGAAGTACGATCTACGGCTAAATCTTTCAAAACAGGGAAAGCAGCAGCTCTCCAAGGTTCGATGACAATCGTCTGCCCGTCGTGAAACGAACGCATATGTAGTTGACAGGTTGTCGTGCCATATTCTGGTCCGTGCGGTCGACCATTGATCACCAAAGAGCACATTCCACAAATACCTTCACGACAGTCGTGATCAAAATATATAGGATCTTCACCTTTACGCGTAAGGTCATCATTTACGATATCCAACATCTCTAAGAAAGACATGTCATCTGCGATATCTTTCGCTTGATAAGTGACAAATTGCCCCTTGTCATTTATATTTGTTTGACGCCAAACTTTTAGCGTTAAATTCATCTGTCCACTCATAACTTCTATATAGAGTAACACATTGAGCCGAAGCTCAATGGATCTTATTTATAACTTCTTTGGGTTAATTTAACATTCTCGAACACTAAGTCTTCTTTGTGAAGAACTTCTGGCTGATTGTCGGCAGTATATTGCCATGCAGCTACGTACGTATAATCTTCGTCATTACGTAGCGCTTCGCCTTCTTCTGTCTGAGATTCCAAACGGAAGTGACCACCACATGATTCGTTGCGATTCAACGCATCGTCCACCATCAGTTCACCCAGTTCTAAGAAGTCGGCTACACGTCCAGCTTTCTCCAAAGACATATTAAGTTCGTCATTATTACCCAATACATTAGCATTTGTCCAGAAGTCTTTGCGCAATTCCTGAATCATGCCTTTCGCTTTGGTCAATCCCTCTGCCGTACGAGCCATTCCACAGTATTCCCACATGATTTTACCCAATTCTTTATGGATGTCATCTACTGTTTTTGTGCCGCGCAATGCCAGTAATGCAGTTACCTTATCTTCCACTTCTTTACGTGTTTGTTCGAAAGCAGGATGATTTTTGTCTACTGGTGCAAATGAGCCTAAGTTGGCCAAATAATCACCCACGGTAAAAGGAATAACGAAGTAACCGTCTGACAAACCTTGCATTAAAGCAGATGCCCCTAGGCGATTAGCACCGTGATCCGAGAAATTACATTCTCCCAAAGCATACAAGCCTGGTACGGTAGTCATCAAGTTGTAATCTACCCAAATACCGCCCATGGTGTAGTGAACTGCCGGATAGATACGCATTGGTTGCTTGTATGGGTTTTCGTCGGTGATTTTATGGTACATGTCAAACAAGTTACCATATTTAGCACGTACGGTATCCTCGCCCAAACGAGCAATCGCATCTGCGAAATCTAAGAATACCGCCACACCAGATTTACCAACACCGCGCTCATCATCTACTGCTTCTTTGGCGTTACGAGAAGCTACGTCACGTGGTACCAAGTTACCAAAAGATGGATATTTACGCTCTAAGAAGTAATCTCTGTCTTCTTCTTTGATATCGGCAGGGTGCAATTCGCCTTTACGCAATTTTGCAGCAGTTTCTTTTGTTTTAGGAACCCATACACGTCCATCGTTACGCAATGATTCCGACATCAAAGTCAGTTTCGATTGGTGATCGCCCGTTACTGGAATACAAGTTGGGTGGATTTGTGTATAACAAGGGTTGGCAAAGTATGCGCCACGTTTGTGCGCACGCCATGCTGCCGTCACGTTACAGCCCATTGCATTGGTAGACAAGAAGAATACGTTTCCATAACCTCCAGTACACAACAATACGGCATGTCCTTCGTGTGTTTCTATTTTTCCGGAAATCATATCACGGGTAACGATACCACGCGCATGTCCGTCGATCTTCACCAAGTCAAGCATTTCATGACGGGTGTAAGATGTTACTTTTCCTTTTTGGATTTGGCGGTTAAGCGCCGAGTACGCACCTAATAATAATTGTTGTCCAGTTTGACCACGTGCGTAAAACGTACGTGAAACCTGCGCACCACCAAAAGAGCGGTTATCTAAAAGACCACCATATTCACGTGCAAATGGAACGCCTTGCGCCACACATTGATCGATGATGTTGACCGATACTTCTGCCAAGCGATGTACGTTGGCTTCACGAGCACGGTAATCTCCACCTTTGATGGTGTCATAGAATAAACGGTAAACCGAGTCACCATCATTCTGATAGTTTTTTGCCGCATTGATACCACCTTGTGCTGCGATAGAGTGCGCACGACGAGGTGAATCCTGGTAGCAAAATGTTTTCACATTGTAGCCCAGTTCTGCTAAAGAAGCAGCTGCCGAAGCGCCCGCCAAACCCGTACCCACTACGATGATAGTGAATTTTCGTTTGTTGGCTGGGTTTACCAGCTTCATATTGAATTTATGTTTGGACCATTTTTCGGCTAATGGGCCAGCAGGTACTTTAGAATCTAACATAGTTAACGATCTATATATTTAAAAGATGCTGCGGAGCAACATCTGTAAATAACATTATTTTAAAAAGTAAAAATACAAAGGCATTAAAGCGAACAGAACCGGAATAATAACGCCAAATCCCCAAACGCCAATCGCACGAATCACGCCGATATAGCGACGGTGATTGAACCCTAGGGTTTGAAAGGCCGACTGGAATCCGTGGATCAAGTGAAAAGAAAGTGCACCCATGGCTATCACATAAAACAGTACAATCAATGGATTTTTGAAAGTAACTGCCACCTGCGTATAAAGATCTTTAGATTGAACTGTCTCCACACCATTATCTACAAAACTACGGTAACCCGTGTACGTTTCTGGAACATTATCGAATTGGTCAGTCTGGCGATCACCAGTAGCAATATCAGTACGGTACTCCACATAAGGCGTGGTTCCAAACTTATACTGAAACCAAAAATTTTGCATGTGGGTAGCTATAAATACTAAAAGTACAGTACCTAGGATACCCATATTTCTGGAATTCCAAGTGCTATTTGCTTTGCCATCCGTTTTATTATATTCAATAGGGCGGGCAGCTTTGTTTTTGATCGTCAAGATCAACGCATATACAGCATGGATAATGATGGATGCATATAACAAATAAGACACTACTTTGATCGGGGTAAAGTGCGTCATGAAGTATGCATAGTTGTTGAATGAATAGCCAAGGTCGTCGCTAAATAGCTGTAGGTTACCGATCAAATGGACTATTAAAAATGTACACAGGAATAGGCCTGTTAAGCTCATCACGAGTTTCTTCCCAAGCGAAGAAGTTAACACCGGCTTTGATTTACTCATTAGTCTTCTGAATTAATATAATTTAGTCACAAATTTATCATATAAACAATAAGAAGTCCTTCAGGTAGGACTAAAAAGAACAATTTAGAATTATTCTAAAAAAAATAGGGTTACCATCTTTTGGTAGCCCTATTTTTTTGGCCTTTAAAAAGGCGGTAATTGAAGATTGTTAAGCTGTGAGCTTCTATAAGAAATTAAATCCTAAAGCTAGTGTCCAAAGATTTAGTCGTTGTCTATCACCGGCTCCACGATTTAAATCGCCCAAACCATGCTCATAACGTAAATCCAATGAAAGCTTAGAAATATCTACCCCAGCTCCAAATGCGATCGCTGCAAAGTTGTCGCGAAAGTTTGTAGTTTGACTCGCATTCGGTCTGTTAAAATTATCTTTATCAAATATAAACGAAAAGATGGGGCCGGCCTGAATACGTGCTCCCACAGGGCCAAGACCGATTTTAGTGCCTAGCAAAACCGGAACATCAATGGTTGAAAAGCGTAGTTCCTGAGATTGACCTTCCTCCGACGTAAGGGTGGTGTTTTTCATGGAATAATACACCTCAGGCTGAAGGTGAAGGCCTAAGACGCCGATACGACCCCAAGCACCCGCCAAAAATCCTGCTCTAGTACTAGAATCAAAATAATTTCCGCCAGAACGTAAGCTAGAAAAGTTCATACCTGCTTTCAGACCCAAATCAAATGAAGGGAAGAGCTGTGCTTGTGCAGAGAAAATGGTGGTAATTGCTACGATTAATGTAAGTATTCGTTTTTTCATACTATTATTTTAATTTTAACTTTTTCGAAGATACGAGAGAATATCAAAAATTAAGCCACGAAACAGAATAAATCATGACCAACCTAAAAATATCATCGAAAGACTGGGAAGTTGTTCGGTTCAAGTTGACCAGAAAATACAATACTTTACGTAGCGAGGATCTAGCATATGTGGAAGGACAGGAAGAAGAGCTTATAGCGCGCTTAGCGAAGAGAATTAGACGAAATACCGACTACGTACGATTTACCTTAGGTAAGGAGTTGCAGGATCTTAATAGTAACCGGCTATAACCTGATGGAGGAGATCACTTGGACAGATTTTGAGCGGATAGTGCTATGCGTCGGAACCATTACAGACGCGCAAGACTTTCCGAAAGTGAAAAAACCAGCTTACCAGTTGCAGATCGATTTTGGTGCGAAGATAGGTATTCGCAAATCGAGTGCGCAGATTACTGTGCATTATACTCGCGATGAGCTAATCGGGAAGCAAGTAGTAGCTGTGGTAAATTTTCCGCGAAAGCAAATTGCAAATTTTTTTTCCGAATGTTTGGTGACAGGTTTCGCTGATGCAAATGGAGATATCGTACTGACAGCTGTGGATAAAGAAGTTCCTAACGGGACACGGTTAATGTAAGGAAGGATTAAAAAAAATAGATGAAATATTTTAGTGCGGAGGGTGATACGTCAGAATCTGTAGACGAACTATTTATGCGGGAGGCACTGCGCTTGGCCAAAATAGCTTACGAAGCAGATGAAATACCAATTGGTGCAGTGATCGTCGCAAACGGACAAGTCATTGCGAAAGGATATAACTTAACCGAACGCCTTCACGACGTCACGGCGCATGCAGAGATGCAAGCATTCACAGCGGCGGCCAATCATTTGGGAGGCAAATATCTTAAGGGTTGTACATTATATGTCACAATAGAACCTTGTGTGATGTGTGCTGGAGCGGCGTACTGGGTACAAGTGGATCGTATTGTGTACGGAGCTAAAGACGATAAGCGCGGATATAGCGCTTTTCATGATCGAATCATACACCCAAAGACAGAAATTAAAGGAGGTGTGTTAGAAACTGATTGTAGTGACTTGATACAATCATTTTTTCGTAATAAAAGAAATTAAGATCACACAGAATGGCATGTTTTCAAACAT
This sequence comes from Sphingobacterium populi, assembly GCF_001586775.1. Taxonomy (GTDB): domain Bacteria; phylum Bacteroidota; class Bacteroidia; order Sphingobacteriales; family Sphingobacteriaceae; genus Sphingobacterium; species Sphingobacterium populi. The sequence goes on from NZ_LQXS01000003.1 coordinate 300,791, forward strand.
AAAAACTAAACATTTGTTATATTCGTGACGCAGCATAAGCAGCATTAATTTATACTAAAATTATATAATTATGGCATTCGAATTAGCAGCGTTACCATACGCTAACGACGCATTAGAACCACACATTGATAAAGATACGATGGAAATCCATCACGATCGTCACCATCAGGCTTACGTGGATAACTTGAATAAAGCTATCGCAGATACAGATGCCGCTGGAGCATCTTTAGAAGAGTTGATCAAAAATATCAGCAAATATCCTGCAGCTGTTCGCAATAACGGAGGTGGGCATTTCAACCACGATTTATTCTGGTCTGTATTAGGGCCGAATGCGGGTGGCGAGCCGACAGGTGAGTTGGCTGACGCGATCAACGAAACATTTGGTTCATTCGCTGACCTGAAAAAGAAATTGCAAGAAGCAGGCGCTACGCGCTTTGGTTCAGGTTGGTCTTGGTTAATTGTTGGTCAAGATGGTAAATTAGCGGTAACTTCTACACCAAACCAAGATAATCCTTTGATGGATGTGGCAGAAGTGAAAGGCACACCTATCTTTGGTATCGATGTATGGGAGCACGCTTACTATTTAAAATATCAAAACAAGCGCCCCGCATACTTAGAAGCTATCTTTGAGGTAGTAAACTGGGATGCTGTCGCAAAAAGATACGCAGCAGCAAAAGGATAATTTTAATCCTGACGCTATAGTGTTAAATATGTTAAGAAGCTGCCTTGGTGAAATCCAAAAGGCAGCTTCTTTCGTATTTTGTAATATATAATAGGAGGAATTATGAACAACAAAATAATGTATTTATTCGCTTTGTGTACGCTAGTTTTGGCGTCTTGCCAAGCAACATCTAATACTTCAAAACCAGTTTCTTTAGCAACCTTGCCCGTGAGTGATGATCGTCAAGAAGCCATTATGGCGGCAGGATGTTTCTGGTGTATCGAGACATCTTTAGGATTGCTAGAAGGAGTGGACACGGTGATTTCTGGCTATATTGGCGGCAAAGGTGCTAATCCGACTTATGAACAAGTGACGACAGGGCAAACTGGATATGCTGAAGCGGTTAAAATAACTTATGATCCAAAGATAATTTCATATGATGAACTGCTGAAGGCATTTTTCCAATTGCACGATCCTACGCAACTTAATCGGCAAGGTAACGACGTCGGTACTCAATACCGATCTGCCTTATTTCCTTTAAATGCTGAGCAAGAGGAAAAAGCAGCGTATTATATCGCGCAACTTAATGCAGAGAAAGTCTATGACAAACCGATCGTAACGACGATCGAAAAGTCAGATGTATTTTATCCGGCCGAAGATTATCATCAGGATTATTTCAATAAAAACCCGAGTAATAGCTATTGCCAATTCGTTGTGCAACCCAAATTAGAGAAGTTTAAAAAAGTATTCGAAGATAAATTAAAATAGTTCTCTAGTAATGGAGCCCATTCAGTTTACTGTGCCAGTTTATGGTGAAGGTGTATTTGCTACCCTCGAAAACAGAGCCGGTAAGCTGTATGATTACTATCACCGCCATTCCGAATTGCAAGTTACGTGCGTCTTGCAAGGCAATGGTACCATAGTGGTAGGTAATATTGCGCAATCTTTCCAACAGGGCGACATTTTTGTACTTCGGCCCAATGAACCTCATATGTTCACCGAATATGAAGAGTGCGGGTCATCCGGCGAAATTGTGCATTTGGTTCACGTATTCGTGCATTTGGAGCGAATGGAAAAACTTTTCGTTATTCCAGAATTTGATCAAGTGGGATCGTATTTGATAGGATTAGATGCAAGTAAGAAAGTACAAGCTGATCGTGCTCAAAGCCTGCAATCTTATTTTCGAGCACTTTCTGAAAAAAACGGCATTCCAAAATTTATAGAATTCATCAGTTTGTTGCACGCACTCACACAGCATGCTCGCGATGCAGAGTCGCTATATTCAGGTGCAAGGAAGATCAGCTATTCTGATAAAGACGGCGCTCGCATAAGTGCGGTCTATAAATACACCTTCGATCACTTGCAGGATGATGTGGCTATTGCAGATGTGGCTAGTTTGGTGCATATGACGCCCAGTTCATTTTGCAAATTTTTTAAGAAACATACTACCAAAACATATGTAGGTTTTTTAAATGAAGTCCGAATAGAGAAAGCTTGTCAGCTGTTAGTAAACCGCAGTACAGAATCTATCGCTGAGGCGGCCTTTCAGGTTGGCTTCAAAAACACGGTACATTTCAATCGGGTTTTCAAACAGATCATGCGCCTATCACCCCGCCATTATCTACAACAGTATGGGATATAGTAGATAGACGAAATTTGTCGAAATTCCTGCCGCTGATATCTTTTGCTATTTTTCTTATTGTCGCTATATACTACTGATAATGATAATAATTATACTATTTCTATCCTTTTTTCGTTAACTCTTATAATGACAATATATGTTTATATTCAGACAATCAGTGTTTATGAGTTACGCACAGAGTGCCGTATCTTTACTGATAAGAATTAGATAAAAAGGAAAATATGCTTAAAGGATTTTTTAATGTTCCAGACCCAGTAAACGAACCAATTAATTCGTATGCGCCAGGAACCAAAGAAAGAACACTGCTGCAAGAGGCGATTGCTACAGCTCGGGCGCAGGAAGTAGATATACCGATGTACATCGGATCAGAAGAAGTGCGTACTGGAAATAAATTACCACTCACTCCTCCACACGATCACAAGCACATCTTAGGTCATTTTCACCAAGGCACCAAAGAGCATGTAACCGCTGCTATCAATGCAGCGCTTTCTGCAAAAGATGCGTGGGAAAACTTGCCATGGGAGCATCGCGCAGCGATCTTTTTGAAAGCAGCCGAATTAATCTCGACCAAATATCGTTATAAGCTGAATGCTGCGACCATGCTTGGTCAATCAAAAAATGCATTTCAAGCGGAGATCGACTCGGCATGTGAAATTGCTGATTTCTTGCGCTTCAATGTGAAATACATGACTGAGATTTATTCTCAGCAACCGCCAGTATCACCAAAAGGCGTGTGGAATCGTGTGGAGCAACGTCCTTTAGAAGGCTTTGTGTTTGCATTGACACCATTTAATTTCACGGCGATTGCGGGTAACTTACCGACTTCAGTAGCAATGATGGGAAATGTTGTGGTGTGGAAACCGTCCGAAACGCAGATTTATTCGGCCAACGTGCTGATGGAAGTCTTCCGCGAAGCAGGCGTTCCAGATGGCGTGATCAACTTAGTATATGTGCATGGCCCAGATGCAGGTGATGTTATTTTTAAACACCCAGATTTTGCCGGTATCCACTTCACAGGATCTACAGGTGTATTCCAAGAGATTTGGAAAACAATTGGCGAAAATATTCACGTGTATAAAACTTACCCACGCATTGTGGGGGAGACTGGTGGTAAAGATTTCATTTTAGCACATGCTACCGCAGAAGCGAAAGTCGTGAGCACAGCACTAGTACGTGGTGCATTTGAATTCCAAGGTCAAAAATGTTCCGCAGCATCTCGTGCGTATATTCCAAAATCACTTTGGCCAGCGGTTAAAGAGCTTATAGGTAAAGATTTGGATACGTTGAAAATGGGTGGTACAGAAGATTTTACCAACTTCATCAATGCGGTGATAGATGAAAAAGCATTCGACAAAATCACTAAATACATTGATCGTGCAAAAGAATCAGCAGATGCTGAAGTAGTTTTCGGAGGACATTATGATAAGTCGACGGGATATTTTATCCGTCCGACCGTTATCGTTGCAAAAAATGCTGACTACGAGACCATGCAAGAAGAATTGTTCGGTCCGGTGCTGACGATTTTTGTCTACGAAGATGAGAAATGGTCTGAAACTTTGAAAACGATAGATCAGACGTCCATCTATGCATTGACAGGTGCTGTGATTTCGCAAGATCGCTACGCGATCGAAGAGGCAAGTCATGCTTTGCGTCATTCGGCTGGTAACTTTTATATCAACGATAAATGTACAGGTGCAGTTGTAGGCCAGCAGCCATTTGGCGGTGCGCGCGGATCGGGCACAAATGATAAAGCTGGATCAATGATCAACTTGCTACGTTGGGTATCACCAAGAACAATTAAAGAAACCTTCAACCCAGATACGGATTACCGTTACCCGTTTTTAGGAGAAGATTAGTAAATACGTAGACAGCCAAACTGTCTACCATAATAACAGTCATAAAAAAGGAGTTTTCATGTACATGAAAACTCCTTTTTTATGACTTGTGAAGGTCGACTGAAGCGCTTAATCTCAGTGTCTCTGTATTGATCAAAAACTATTCTGCAGTATCCCGATTTAATGTGCGCAAAATGCTGTCGGCTTCCAATTCTTGTTGTCGGGCATCGATCTGGTGCTGTTTATAGTTTTGCACGGCAATTCTGCTTGCTCTTTGCGAAACGAAAAAACCAGCAATAGCGATCGCCGTAATTACTGTAACGCCCCAAGCATGCTTTTTCTTGTCTTGCTTTACAAGCCAATACATGATTCCAATATAGGGAATCGCAAAAAACAGATAGAAAACGATACTTGGAGTAACCATAATGATGCTAAATTTTATTCTGCAAAAGTATGCTTTTGCCGATAATAGTTTAAAATTTTAACGTCATAAAATTGATCGTCGAGATTTTAAATGCTGTAGTTTGAAATCTTATACAGTTCTACAATAAACAAAAGCTCGCGTGTTCCGCTTTACAAGCGCCCACTCTCTTCCGTATTACTCTTGAACAGAGATTTCATCTTAAAGGCCTTGCCTACGTTGATATTATATGTCGCCGAAAGCGTAAAGACACGGGTTTGTTGACGTGTAGACACAGCAATAACATCATCATTATAATAACTTTTTGCATTAAAGTTCGTGTGATAAAAGATATCACTAACTGATATAGCTGTCGTAAGCTGGTCGTTGAAAAAACGTTTGCGAAGCCCCAAATCTACATTAGATATAAAACCCGTGATGATATTGCCTTGTAGCACTCGTGGAGTATACAAAGCACTCAGACTAGCTGTCCACCCTTTTTTGAAGGAAAATTCATGCTCCGACTGGAGGATAAATGAGGTTAAATGCAGATCGAACTCTGGCGCGACAGAACTGGTGGATGTGAGTAATAGATTATTAGTAGAAGTCCACCAAGGGCGAAATTGTATCGGCGCACTAATAGTAGCCGTGTATACTTCCTCTCTTCCCGTGTTCTTGCGCCATATCAACAACATGTCTGACTGCGGATCGGTCTCGATGATCTGATAGATGACGTCTTTGGTATTGTTGTAGCTGAAACCTAAGTAATACTTTTGTTGGAATAGATAGGAGAGTTCGCTACCAGTTGTGATTTGTGGGCGGAGTAACGGATTGCCAGCAATCACTGAAAAATTATCTAGAAAATAACGATAAGGATTTAGCTCATTATAAGATGGTCTTTGTATCCGTCTGTTTGCGGTGAGTGTCATGATGTGTTTGCCTTCTTGATCCAGGCTTTTTTGTAGATGTAATGAAGGGAAAAGATTAAAATAATCTGCACGGATCAAAGTGTCCTGTCCATCACCGATGACTTCACCTCTGATACGACTGTTTTCACCTCGCAACCCCAAGGTAAATTCTGCTCCATACAATTCTCCACTTAAGCTTACAAAACCTGCCGCGATTTGCTCCTTGTAGAGGTAGTCAAATGCTCGCTCATCATTGAACCAAATATTTTGCCGCATTATATCATAAGCGTTTTCATTCGTAATATCCGTGTTAGATAGTTTTGCACCCGCTTGTACGTCCCAACCATTGATCCATTTTTTTTGATATTTTGCTTCGGCTGTCGTGATCTTCGATATACTAGGAAAGCGAAAAATAAAAGAGGTATCCTGAAGGAATTGACCTTGTACATCGAATGTGTTACTAAATGTGCTGCTATTAAATGATTTATCGCTATTCGTGTAATCCGCTACTAACCGAAAATTAGATCCTAGTGTGTCGGTTTTCCAATGATAATTTAATCCGATGTTGTGATAATCAACGGGTCTGTTCATAGGAAAGCGGCCTGTAGAAACTGTATTTTTGGAAGGATTTAGATAACTAATCTCTGTGTGTGAAAAAACACTATCGACCGATTTTGTAAACCTTCCGGTGTAATCTATTGACAGGGTGTGATTTGTTGAGATGTCGTAAAAACCCGAAAGACGAATACGATGATTTTGATCACGCTGTACGCTGTTATTGGCTGCGGTATATCTGCCTTGATCAGACAATGTGCGCGATTGTGTAATGTCTTCAAATTCTTTAGCTGCTGAGTATGAATAGTCTGCAGAAAGTGTAAGTTTACCAGCATTATAATTAACCCCAGCGAAGGGACGAAAAGAAGAGTATCTACCCAATCCTTTAGAATAATCATGTCCTACTTTTGCTTGCAAACCACTTTCTCTGCGCTTTTTCATGATAATGTTGATCAATCCGCCCGAGCCAGCAGCTTCATATTCTGCTGGCGGGCGAGCGATCACTTCAATCGAAGCGATGTCTTCAGCCTTGAGATTGCGGAGATAATCTCTCAAATCGTCGCCGCTGATGTTAAGCATGCGTCCATCAACCATGACTCGTGTGCCTGACACGCCATTGATCGATATATTTCCCTGCATGATAAATACACCTGGAGCCATGCTTAGCAATTCCATGGATGATCTTCCGGCTGCTGACACCATATTCTCTACATTCAGCACCAAACGATCGCGCTTGCGCGAGATCATAGGTTTTCGAGCGGTTACCGAAACTTCTTCCAATACATTCTGATCTCGATCCAGTTTTAGCTGACCCAGACTGGTGTTTTCTGCGATTGATAACGCTTGCGTTAGCGTCTGATAGCCGACGATCTCAATCAAGATATTATATTTACCCTTGGGTAAGCTTTCAAATCCAAAGAACCCCGATTCGTCCGTGAATTTGGTGAACGTTTCTTCGCTGCCATTTTGTTTGAGTGTTACTGTGGCAAATGAAATAACTTCGCCTTCTGAAGTAACGACTGTACCCTTTAGTGTGTTAGTTTGTGTTTGTGCAGTTGTTGGAATTGCTATTAGTGTTCCGTAAAAAAGTATCATAGCAAGCCGAAAGCCATGAAGTAGTGGGCTGGAAACTATCTTTAAAGGCATAATTTGGTCTAATACTCTAATAATTAATTTGGTTAGTATGCTGTTTTTACTTTACTCCTAAGATATATATTATATTATTTAGAAATATTAAGATTTCTGTTAAAAGGCGTTATTTTTCGAGCAAAGTCCTTGTGTTTTATTTCTTAACTATGATTTAATGTGAATAGGCCGCACCCATGTTGCTAATTGGTCACGTTTTTGCAGTTACTATTAAGGTATTCGTAAAAATAATTGAATACCATTGTTGACACGGAAATATTTTATACTTTTGTCTGTCAGAATTTTAAGAAGAAAGAAGGATGCACTGTCATAACTATAATAAGGAAGTCGTTTTGCGAGCAAATTGCATGCTAGCAGTACGTGCTATGAGTCATAGTTATGCGTTTTGTTGTCCCGTTCTGCGATTTCGACGACCAATACTGCCTCGGGCTTGATAAAGGGGCAGGAAATTTCCAGATAGGCAGCCGCTATTTAGCGCTCAGACGTGTGCTGCTATTACAATCGTTAATTCATGTTTAGATTCCACGTTGAGTGGAGTGTTTTTTAGGTCGAAGTCTCAGAATGATACTTTCAGATTTTTTGATTATTCCTGCTAATGCCTCGCATAAAGATTATGCTCAGCAGATTTGTGACGAAATGTTTGAGTCTGCCAAAGCGCGAGGAACAGGTATTGCCCGTCGCAACCCGAATACATTGCCAAGAAAATGGAGGAAGGTAAAGCCGTGATTGCCTTGCACAAAGATGGTCGGTGGGCTGGTTTTTGTTATATCGAAACCTGGAGCCACGGCGATTATGTGGCCAACTCAGGCTTGATCGTGAATCCGGTATTTCGTAAAGAAGGCTTAGCAAAAGCCATCAAAAAGGAGGTTTTCGAATTGTCCAGAGAGCGGTATCCCAAGGCCAAAATATTTGGATTGACTACCGGTTTGGCCGTGATGAAGATCAACTCTGATCTTGGTTACGAACCCGTAACTTATGGCGAGCTTACCCAAGATGAAGAATTCTGGAAAGGATGCCAATCTTGCGTTAATTTCGACATTCTGACGGCCAAAGAACGAAAAAATTGTATGTGTACTGCTATGCTTTGGGATCCTGTCGAGAAAGAACGGGAGCTGAAAGAAAAGATCCAACGCAAAGCAGAAGCCAAATTGAGGCTAAATCGTATTGCTAAAAAGCAATCACTACTCAAGCGCATCGAAGCGAAACTCTGGAAATCCACAAAAAAAATGGTCACTTTTGTATTCCCGGTTGGTGTCAAGCCAGCCAAAGGATTTTAATTTATATATCACAACAATAAGATGAAGAAAGTCGTTTTAGCATTCAGTGGTGGTTTGGATACCTCGTTTTGCTGTATATACCTGTCCAAGGATTTGGGTTTGGAAGTACACTCGGTTATAGTCAATACCGGTGGTTTCTCAGCCGAAGAATTGCAGACAGTAGAAAAGCGCGCGTACGAATTGGGTGTAAAATCGCATACCACAATCGACGAAACCGAAGATTATTATAGCGATACGATCAAGTACTTGATCTTTGGTAATGTGCTCAAGAATGCCACTTATCCATTATCGGTATCAGCAGAACGTGTAACGCAGGCGACTGCGATTGCGAATTATGCGAAGAAAATTGGGGCCACTTGTGTAGCTCACGGTTCTACTGGTGCTGGAAATGATCAAGTACGTTTTGACATGATTTTTCAGACCTTAATTCCAGGAATCGAAATCATTACTCCAATACGCGATCTTAAATTATCTCGCGAAGCAGAGATCGAATACTTGAACAAGCACGGTGTAGAATATTCGGCAGAAAAAGCCAAATACTCGATCAACAAAGGCCTTTGGGGAACTTCCGTCGGTGGCGCAGAAACGTTAACTTCGAATCAATACCTGCCCGAATCGGCTTGGCCAACGCCAATTACACAAGATCAACCGCGTCAGATCACGATCGACTTTGAAAAAGGCGAACCAGTTGGTTTGAATGGCGAGAAAATTGGAGCGGTGAAAGTGATCCAACAATTGCAAGAGTTGGCACAACCTTATGGCATTGGTCGTGATATTCATGTGGGCGATACCATCATCGGTATCAAAGGTCGTGTTGGTTTTGAAGCTGCTGGGCCAATCATTTTGGTCAAAGCGCACCACATGTTGGAAAAACATACGTTGACGAAATGGCAACTGTCTTGGAAAGACCAAATCGCTGCTTTCTACGGAAACTATATGCACGAAGGGCAAATGCACGATCCCGTGATGCGCGATATCGAAGCGTTTTTGAGTAGTGCGCAAGCTACGGTAACTGGTCGTGTAATTGTAGAGCTACATCCGCACCGTTTTGTAATTATCGGCGTGGAGTCGGATCATGATTTGATGAACAACAAATTCGGAAGCTACGGCGAAATGAATGAAGGCTACACCGGCGACGATGTGAAAGGATTTTCTAAAATATTTGGTAATCAAGTAGGAATCTGGTTTAAAGTGAACGGGCAGTCGTAATCAGCGACAGCCAACTAATAAGAAAGTACATGACGAAGATAAAAGCAGGAATAGTAGGCTCAGCCGGCTATACCGGAGGTGAATTGTTGAGAGTGTTGATCTACCATCCTGAGGTGGAGATTGTGTTTGCAAATAGCGGATCCAATGCCGGCAAAAAGGTATATGCGGTGCATAATGACTTGCTGGGCGATACCGAACTCGAATTTTCTACCGACTTCCATGCTAATATCGATGTGCTTTTTCTTTGCTTAGGTCATGGCGATGCGCGCAAATTTCTGGATCAAAATCCAGTAGATGCTAAAGTCAAAATCATCGATCTATCGCAAGATTACCGTTTACGCGATCATCAAGCGTTTGCAAGTGGTCAATTTGTTTATGGATTACCGGAGCTGAACAGGGAAGCGATTAAGCAAGCGCATTATGTGGCGAATCCAGGCTGTTTTGCAACCAATATTCAATTGGCGCTGTTGCCGCTGGCCAAGGCTGGATTATTGCCTAATCAGATTCATGTCAACGCTACCACAGGATCTACTGGCGCAGGACAAAAACCTAGTGCGACGACACATTTCTCGTGGCGCAACAATAACCTGTCGGCTTACAAATCTTTCGAGCACCAGCATTTGCAAGAAATATCCGAATCGTTAGATCAATTGCAAAACGGTTATTTGCCAACGGGCGATGAATCCTTATTAGCTCGTGCGCAGCAACGGATCAATTTCATTCCGCAACGCGGTGATTTTGCACGTGGCATTTTCTCAGCGATCTATGTGGATACGGATATTTCAGTGGCTGATGCATATGCTTTGTACGAAGATTATTATCAATCGCATCCATTTACCTTCGTAAGTGACGAAAATATCGATTTGAAGCAAGTGGTAAATACCAATAAAAGTATTATGCACTTAGAAAAGCATGGCGATAAATTATTGATTCTGAATGCTACAGATAACTTGTTAAAAGGAGCTTCTGGGCAAGCGGTACAGAACATGAACCTCATGTTTGGCTTGGACGAGCGTGCGGGCTTGAATCTAAAACCGGCTGGTTTTTAGATCTATAAAAGTATTATATGAAAATGGCAGTGAGTTGAAGCTTGCTGCCATTTTTTATGCGTCATCGCGAGGCACGAAGCGATCTGTTTTTTTTTAAGTTGATAAGGTTAATAAAGTTCAGAAAGTTGATAGCCATAGTTCCAAATTAAGTTTAGATTGCCGCAGCCTCGTGGCCTCGGCTTCGCAAAGACGTGTCGATCGAGGGAATTACTAAATAACACCTTAATCAAGAGTTTCTTCAAACTTTTTCTTGATAAAAAGCTTGGCAAAAATCAAGACTGCATTCCTTTCTGCTATCCGACCTCAGAAATCCTAAACAAAAATAAACTCGCTGCGCTCAAACAGATTTTTGTTATTCACGGATTTACTTTCGGACGGCTTGACGCAGTCGGAACGCTAGGTCGGATGAAGCAAAAGCTACACTTGTCCATCTTGTAAACCTTATGGATTAATCAAGTGTTGCTAATTAGAAGCCAGAAAGTCATCTAAATACTTATATCTATATACATACTACTATCTTAATACTAACTACTCCATACTAATTAACATCTTAAGCACGATCCTTCTAATTCATCAAATGCCGCCTTAGCGGATTGGCAATAGCAGTGGGATGCACTAACGTTGTGCCAATACGGTCAGCGGCGAGTTTTGGATACTTTTGCGATCAAAGTATCATGCCCGCCCGGCTCAAGGGCAAGCATAGCGATCTTAAAACACAAAATGGGCTGCGTCGAATAACGCAGCCCATTTTATGTCTATTTAAAACCTTTTATGAGGCAAAAACCACATCTAGCGATTCTTGGAGTGCGACAATGGTTTTGCTTAAATCATCTTTTGTATGCGCTGCAGAAATAAAACCAACTTCGTAACCTGAAGGGCCGAAGTAGATGCCGCGATTTAGCAATTCGCGGTGCATTACCTTGTACTGCTCCATTGATTCGTGCACGATCTCATCTGCACGCTGAATTTTATCTTGATCGGTGAACGCGAACCAAAATATCGATCCGATAGTAAATATTTTGACGCGATATTCTTTTTGCGCAATATGCGCCTGAATTTCCTGTACAAATTTTTGCGTAACTCCTTCCAGATTTTCGTAAAATCCGTCTTGCGCCAAGATGCTTAGTGCGGCTATACCTGCGGACATGGCCACCGGATTTCCTGATAATGTGCCGGCTTGATACACACCGCCATCTGGCGATATATGACTCATCAATTCATTGGATGCACCATAAGCGCCCACAGGCATGCCGCCGCCAATGATTTTGCCGTAAGTGATGATATCCGGTTTGACATCGTAATAGCGAGCTGCACCTTCAAATCCCAGACGGAATCCGGTGATTACTTCATCAAAGATCAAAAGAGCACCGTTCTCCTGCGTGATCTCGCGCAAGAATTGTATGTATTCGCGGTCTTGCATCAGCAAACCATTGTTGGCAGGAATACCTTCTATAATTACCGTGGCGATTTGATCTTTAAAATCTACGAAAACCTGTTTCAATGCTTCATAATCATTAAGCGCGATCACAATCGTTTCATCAGCAAATGCTTTTGGTACGCCGGCAGAAGATGTTTCTCCGAAAGTGACCAAACCAGATCCTGCTTTTACCAGAAGTGCATCGGAGTGGCCATGGTAGCAGCCTTCAAACTTGACGATTTTATCCCGTTTTGTATATCCTCTCGCCAAGCGAATCGCTGACATCACAGCTTCTGTACCTGAGCTTACAAAACGAATTTTATCGAGATATCTGTTATTGTTGATGATGAGGCTGGCTAACTTATTCTCTAATGCTGTAGGAGCGCCAAAGCTCAATCCTTTGTGCAATTGCGCAGTGACAGCTTCACGGACAGCATCATTGTTGTGACCCAAAATAAGCGGCCCCCAAGAGCAGCAATAATCAATAAACTCATTGCCATCGGCATCCCACAAATGTGCTTTGTCGCCACGTTCAATAAATAGGGGCGTGCCATACACGGATTTGAAAGCGCGCACCGGTGAGTTTACGCCGCCTGGGAAATAACCTTTTGCTTCTTCGAATAATTGACCTGATTTTTCTCTAGAAATATCCTTTTCTACCTTCGCCATCTAAAATTTTGTTTTGATGTGCGAATTTATCCATTTCGGGTTAGATATCGTTCATGTGAAAGTCAATATTGACTACTAGGCTTCCAGATTACCGGTTTTAAACACTGTAGGGATTGTTTTTGTGATAAAAAGCGTATATTCATCACTCAAATACAAACTACCGATGATATTTACCAAAAAAATAGGTGTAGCGTTAGGGATGTTAGCAACTACGTTGACTGCTTGTAACACGGAAACTCCACCAGCACCAGAACCTTATGGCGCACTACCTTCCGAACGTCAGCTTCGCTGGCATGAAATGGAAACCTATGCATTGATCCATTTTACTCCAACTACTTATCAGAATAAAGAATGGGGATTTGGCGATGCCGATCCGGCTATTTTTAACCCAACAGAATTCGATGCAAACCAAATTGCAGAAGCCGCTGCCGCAGGTGGATTTAAAGGATTAATTTCGGTGGCCAAGCATCATGACGGTTTCTGTCTGTGGCCAACTGCTACGACCAAATATAGCGTAGCAAGTTCTCCTTGGAGAGACGGTAAAGGCGATATGGTCAAAGAATTTATGGAAGCGGCCAAAAATAATAATCTAAAGTTCGGGGTGTACCTGTCGGCTTGGGACCGCAATGATGAACGGTACGGATCGGACGCGTACCCCGAGGCTTATCGTCAGCAATTGACCGAGTTGATGACAGGATATGGAGATTTGTTTACTTCTTGGCACGATGGTGCAAATGGTGGTGATGGTTACTACGGCGGTAGAAATGAAAAGCGCACGATCGATCGCACCACGTATTATAGTTGGAAAGAAAAAACTTGGCCGATTGTACGTAAGCATCAACCGATGGCGATGATTTTTTCGGATATCGGTCTTGATATGCGCTGGGTCGGTAACGAACATGGCCATGCAGCAGAAACGAGTTGGGCAACGATCACGTTGAAAGGAAAAGAAGGGAAAGAGCCAATGCCTGGATTTATGGATGACAGCAATTTATCAACCGGAACACGCGGAGGAGAATCTTGGATTCCGGCCGAATGTGATGTGCCGCATCGGTCAGGTTGGTTTTACCATCCAGAGCAAGATGGGCAGGTGAAAAGCCCGGATGCCTTATTTGATATTTATTTAAAATCTGTAGGTCGCGGAGCGAACATGAATCTAGGATTGGCACCTATGCCTAGTGGTTTGTTACATGCGAATGATGTCGCTTCATTGAAAGGGTTTGGAGAGAAATTAGAAAAAACCTTTGCGACCAATTTGGCGCGCAAGGCGAAACTGAAAGCTTCTAATACACGTGGCGATCACAAAGCTTATGCGGCAGAGCAGATTTTGGACGATGATCGCTATTCGTACTTCGCTTCTGATGATGATGTTTTAGATCCTTGGTTGGAATTAGATTTGAGCGGTGAACAAGAATTTGATTTGATTCGCTTGCGTGAAAATATTAAGCTAGGACAGCGTTTGGATAGTGTACGCATCTTTACTTGGGATGGACAAAATTGGCAAAAGATCGCATCGGCTACTATCATCGGAGCTAATCGTATCATTAAATTGAGCGAACCCGTGAAAGCGACCAAATTGCGTATTGAGCTGTTTGCGCCAGTAGCGCCTACGCTCAGTGATTTTGGTCTGTACAAAGAAGCGTATGTAGATTATCAGGTGAGTGATGAGGCAAAGAAAATCGACCGTCTGAAAGCTGCTGATTATAAAATCGTATCTACAGCTGATTTATCGGCTGCAACCGATAATGATCCAAAAACTTGGGTACAGGTGAAAGAGAAGAATTTGGTTTTCGAACTAGGTGATAAAACCGTTGCTGGCTTCTTCTATTTGCCAAGGCAAGATGGCCAAAAGGATGGAATGGTCACGCGTTATCGATTTGCTGGTAGTCAAGACAATAAAAATTGGGAAATCTTTTATGAAGGAGAGTTTTCGAACATTAAGTCAAACCCAATTGAGCAAGTCGTTAGATTTAGTAAGAATGTGCAATACCAACAGATTCGCTTTGAAGCAGTAGAGGCTGCGGGTGAAGGTTTTACAGCTAGCGAAATAGGATTTATAAAATAATATCCTACTTCTGTAGACCGTTGTTTACTTAAATAGCCATCAATTTTCTTTTAACGAAAATTGATGGCTATTTTGCATACGTATTAATCTTATACATTATGTACTATAGGTCAATTTTGCATTCAATTAGGTATTGGAGTTTCGTTTTTACGGTTTTATTACTTACCTGCTGCCAGAAGGATCCGCGCCAGCATGGAGATGATAGCGGTGAAGTGTTCACGGTCAATTTTAATGTTCAAGATCCAGCGTGGGCTAACTCGCTACCCAATGGCGCCGC
This sequence comes from Sphingobacterium populi, assembly GCF_001586775.1. GTDB lineage: Bacteria > Bacteroidota > Bacteroidia > Sphingobacteriales > Sphingobacteriaceae > Sphingobacterium > Sphingobacterium populi. The sequence goes on from NZ_LQXS01000003.1 coordinate 315,901, forward strand.
CGCGGTTTTGCCAACGAAAATTCAAAAATTGAATGCTGATGTGCAGTATCTCTATTTTTGGTCATTTAACAATGAAACGCTCCAAGCTGATATTGCCGTTCAGCCTAGTGCCCAGATCACGTACAATGACGGGCTAGTTCCATCTGGTTTTGCTGCAGGATGGCCGTATGGCGATTATATTGGTGGCCGTGCATTATCAATTGTAGGCGCTAAGGATATAGTATTTGAATTGCCTGTCCAAGTAGTTGCTTCCTTTGAAATGTTGGGGTTTGATGTCAGCTCGTCAGCCACTGGACCCAAAGCCTTTGATCTGTACTATAGCTTTGATAATGAGGATTGGCGTGTGCTGCAAATGGGTAATCAATTTTCAAATTTTCTTACAAGTCAAGCTCGTAATACCTTTACATATGATTTGAGTGACATGGTATTGGATGGGCATGAGCATATCCGTTTGCGTTTAGAGATGGCTGCTGGTGAGCGAGGGTCGGGTAGTGCGTACAATGAAAATACGGGTGCTTTAAGATTAGATAATTTTCGACTTCGTGGAGTACTGAGAAATGCGGAACCATCTGAAGGCGAACAATTACGCATTTATGCTTTTGATCAAGAAAATGGTAATCTGGTGTCGTCGGTTGTGCAAGATTATAGTGCAGGCATGCTGGTTGCTTCTATGGATTTACCGCATGGTACATACCAATTTTCATTCGTCAGAAATAATACTCACTCTAATTTAATATTGCCCCCACTTGTGTCTTCGGCCAGTACTTATTTTATGAGTAATCGTTTTTCTGCTTACAAAGGCGAGGTCTTTGGTGCAGAGCGCTCTATTTTCATTAATCAGAATATGCAAGAATCTGTGCGGCTTGATCGGTATTTCAGTCAAATAAAATTTCAATTCACAGATGCTCAGGATTTATCTATCGTAGATCGTGTAGTTGTAGTTCGCAAAGGTGAGCCATTTTTCTATGCGCCTTTTAATCTACAAATGATGAATCCTGTACTAGATCAATCAGAAATTGAACTGCACCCCAACTTTGGTCTAAGCAAAGAGTTGCATTTTAATCAATTTATAGGTCGGGTAGATAATCCTGTGAATCTAGATTATCAGTTACTTATTTATGGGGCATCTGGTGAATTGTTACGGACTTTGGATGTTGCGGCACTCGCTAGAAATAATGTACAAATAGTTTTTAGAGGAGAGTTACTCGGGTCACTGCCTTTTGATACCGGTTTTCAGATCGATATTAATGAAGAGTGGGACGATCAGGTCGAAGTGCAGTTCTAAATCAATAGGTTACAAATCAATTTTTTACAATTCATTTTGTTTGTGTTGGTATATTATATATCTTTGCACCTCGTTTGGTTGCAAGACTTGTTTTGTGCCTTACGAATAAATGTTACAGTATAGCTTCCACTTACTAACAAACATTTACAAATATTAAATTTATAACGAAATGGCAAAAGAAGTCGGTGCGTTAGTAAAATTACAAGTAAAGGGCGGTGCGGCTAATCCATCACCTCCAGTAGGACCTGCTTTAGGTGCTAAAGGGGTGAACATTATGGATTTCTGTAAGCAGTTCAATGCTCGTACGCAAGACAAGCCTGGTCAAGTTCTACCAGTTGTCATTACAGTTTACACGGACAAATCTTTTGATTTTATCATCAAAACTCCTCCGGTTGCGGTACAGTTGAAAGACGCTACCAAAATCAAGAGTGGATCTGGTGAGCCTAACCGTAAAAAAGTAGCTTCGGTTACTTGGGATCAGGTAAAGCAGATTGCAGAAGATAAAATGCCAGATTTGAATGCGTTTACTGTAGAGTCAGCTATGAGAATGGTTGCAGGTACGGCGCGCAGTATGGGTATCACTGTATCAGGTGACGCTCCTTGGAACAATTAATTAACGAAATCAGTTTAAGAAAGTGGCTAGATTAACAAAAAATCAAAAAGCGGCACTATCCAAAATTGAAGCTGGTAAAGCGTATTCTTTGAAAGAAGCTGCGGCTTTGGTAAAAGAAATTACAACGACTAAGTTTGATGCTTCTGTGGATATCGACGTTCGTTTGGGCGTAGATCCTCGTAAAGCGAATCAAATGGTTCGTGGTATTGCAACGTTACCTCACGGAACAGGTAAAACTGTTCGCGTTTTAGTATTGTGTACTCCTGATAAGGAAGAAGAAGCTAAAGCAGCAGGTGCAGACTATGTAGGTCTTGATGATTACATCAGCAAGATCGAAGGTGGATGGACAGACGTTGACATCATTATTACTATGCCTAGTGTAATGGCAAAAGTGGGTAAATTGGGCCGTATTTTAGGTCCGAGAAACTTGATGCCTAACCCTAAGACAGGTACTGTTACTACAGAAGTAGGTAAAGCAGTAACTGACGTAAAAGGCGGTAAGATTGATTTCAAAGTCGACAAAACAGGTATTATCCACACTTCAGTTGGAAAAGTGTCATTCGATGCAGACAAGATTTATGATAACGCGTTAGAAGTGTTGCAAACACTTTCACGCCTTAAACCATCTGCAGCGAAAGGTACATACTTCAAAAGTATTCACATTTCATCGACTATGAGTCCTGGTATTCATATCGAGACTAAATCAGTAGCGGGTATTTAATCATGAGAAAAGAAGAAAAACAAGAAATTGTTCAAGCTTTGGCAGAGCAGATTAAATCCTACGGCAATTTTTACATTGCTGACACAGCTGATTTGTCTGTAGAAAAAGTGAGTAAAATCCGTCGCAAATGTTTCGAAAGCGGTATCGAGGTTCAAGTAGTGAAAAATACTTTGATCAAGAAAGCGTTATTAGAAGCAGGAGTAGATTCAGAAGAGATCTTTAGCGTATTAAAAGGAGCATCTACTATGATGTTCTCAGAGACTGGTAACGGTCCTGCGAAATTGATCAAACAATTGCGTAAAGAAGGTGATAAGCCCTTGTTGAAAGCGGCTTACATTCAAGAAACAGCTTTCATTGGCGACTCTCAGCTAGATGCTTTGGTGAACCTAAAATCGAAAGACGAGTTGATCGCAGACGTTATTGCTCTACTTCAATCTCCAGCGAAAAACGTTATTTCTGCACTACAATCTGGCGGGAATACAGTTTCAGGATTGCTTAAAGCTTTAGAAGAAAGAGGCTAACGAACCCTCTAATAAACGTTCGTTAAAATTTAAATTAACAATATTCATTTAGTACATTCAAAAAATCAAAATAAAATGGCAGATTTAAAACAACTTGCTGAACAACTAGTAAACTTAACGGTAAAAGAAGTTAAAGAACTAGCTGATATCTTAAAAGACGAGTACGGTATCGAACCAGCTGCTGCTGCAGTTGCTGTTGCTGCGGGTTCTGCTGACGGTGGTGCTGCTGCTGCTGAAGAGAAAACATCTTTTGATGTTATCTTGAAAGAAGCTGGTGGTCAAAAATTGGCAGTAGTTAAATTGGTAAAAGACTTAGCTGGTCTAGGTTTGAAAGAAGCAAAAGATCTAGTTGACGGTGCACCTAAAGAATTGAAAACTGGTGTTTCTAAAGACGAAGCTGAAGCTTTGAAAAAACAATTAGAAGAAGCTGGAGCAGTAGTTGAGGTTAAGTAATCTCTCCTGCGTAAAGCACCTTTAAGGTATAGACTCTGATGGATTTTCTATCAGAGTCTTTCCCTGTTTATACTATTTACCCCTCGATGTGGTGTTGTTGACGCATCGATTTTCAGGTTTTCAACAAGCATGTTAGCGCAGTTTATTAAAACTAAAATCTTATTCCCTTGGCAAACAACAATATTCAAAAAGAAAGAGTGAATTTTGCTACAAGTAAGAAGGTAATTGATTATCCTGATTTCTTGGACGTGCAATTAGAATCTTTCAGGGAGTTTTTTCAACTAGAAACTACTTCTGACGACCGCCATCAGGAAGGGCTTTATCAGGTTTTCGCCGAAAACTTCCCTATTTCTGATTCAAGAAACATTTTTGTGCTAGAGTTTTTGGACTATTTCATAGATCCACCGCGTTACGATATCCAAGAGTGTATCGAGCGTGGCTTAACGTACAGTGTACCTCTAAAAGCAAAGCTAAAGTTATCTTGTAACGACGAAGAGCACGAAGATTTCGAGACAATTGTACAGGACGTGTACTTAGGTACTATTCCGTACATGACACCAAAAGGTACTTTCGTAATCAATGGTGCGGAACGGGTTATTGTATCCCAACTACACCGCTCACCTGGCGTATTCTTCGGTCAGAGTAGACACACAAATGGAACAAAACTTTATTCTGCTAGGGTAATTCCTTTTAAAGGATCTTGGATCGAATTCGCAACGGACGTAAACAACGTCATGTATGCTTATATCGATCGGAAGAAAAAATTCCCGGTTACCACTTTATTACGGGCCATCGGATTCGATTCGGATAAAGATATCCTTGAATTGTTCGACTTGGCTGATGAAGTTAAAGTAAGTAAGTCGGGTCTTAAAAAATACGTCGGTCGTCGTTTGGCGGCTAGGGTATTGAAGAAATGGATAGAAGATTTCGTAGATGAAGATACTGGTGAAGTAGTATCTATCGATCGTAACGAAATCATCCTTGAACGTGAAACCGTACTAGAAGAGGATCACATTGAGATGATCATCGATGCTGGCGTTAAGTCGATTATCTTAGCGAAAGACGATGAATCCAACAATGCGGATTATTCTATTATATATAACACATTACAGAAAGATACCTCTAACTCCGAGAAGGAAGCGGTGGAGCACATCTATCGCCAATTGCGTAACGCAGAACCACCTGATGAGGAAACAGCGCGTGGTATTATCGATCGCTTATTCTTCTCAGACAAGCGTTATGACTTAGGAGATGTAGGTCGCTACCGTATTAATCGTAAGTTAGGCTTATCTACTGAATCAGATACCAAAGTATTGACGCGCGAAGATATCATCGCGATCGTTAAATACTTGATCAACTTGATCAACTCCAAAGCAGAAGTCGATGATATTGACCACTTGTCTAACCGTCGTGTTCGTACCGTCGGTGAGCAATTGTACGCACAATTTGGAGTAGGTTTGGCTCGTATGGCACGTACTATTCGTGAGCGTATGAACATTCGTGATAACGAGGTGTTTACACCGACAGATTTGATTAATGCACGTACTTTATCGTCCGTAATCAATTCTTTCTTCGGAACCAACCAGTTATCTCAGTTCATGGATCAAACCAATCCATTAGCAGAGATCACACACAAGCGTCGTTTATCAGCGTTAGGTCCAGGTGGTCTATCTCGTGAACGTGCAGGTTTCGAGGTTCGTGACGTTCACTATACGCACTACGGTCGTCTGTGTACAATCGAAACTCCAGAGGGACCAAACATTGGTTTGATTTCATCTTTAGCAGTACACGCGAAAATCAATAACCTTGGTTTTATCGAAACACCTTATCGTAAGGTAGATGATGGTAAAGTCGTTGTTGACAAACCAGTAGTTTATTTATCTGCAGAAGATGAAGATGGTAAAACCATCGCACAAGCGAATGCCATCTATGACGATAAAGGTAACTTCGAAGATGCTAAAGTAAAAGCAAGATACGAGGGTGACTTCCCGATTATCGAGCCTGAGAAATTAGATTATATGGACGTTGCGCCAAATCAGATTACATCGATTGCAGCTTCCTTGATTCCTTTCTTAGAGCATGATGATGCCAACCGTGCCTTAATGGGATCCAACATGCAACGCCAAGCGGTGCCATTGTTGCGTCCGCAAGCACCGATTGTAGGTACAGGACTAGAAGGCCGTGTGGCTTCTGATTCTCGTACATTGATCAATGCAGAAGGAAATGGTGTCGTAGAATACGTAGATGCACAAGAGATCCAGATCCGTTACGAACGTACGGATGCAGATCGTTTGGTATCATTCGATGACGATGTCAAAACATATAAATTAATCAAATTCAAGAAAACCAACCAAAATACGTGTATCAACTTAAAACCTATCGTTATTAAAGGCGAGAAAGTCGTAAAAGGACAGGTATTGTGTGAAGGTTATGCAACAGAAGATGGTGAGTTGGCATTAGGACGTAACTTGAAAGTAGCATTCATGCCTTGGCAGGGATACAACTTTGAGGATGCGATCGTAATTTCAGAGCGTGTAGTATCTCAGGATATCTTTACCTCATTGCATATCGAAGAGTTTGAATTAGAAGTTCGTGATACCAAGCGTGGTGAAGAAGAATTAACTTCAGACATCCCTAACGTATCCGAAGAAGCTACTAAAGATTTGGACGAAAACGGTATCATCCGTATCGGTGCTGAAGTAGTAGAAGGCGATATCTTGATCGGTAAGATTACACCAAAAGGAGAATCTGATCCTTCACCTGAGGAGAAATTGCTTCGTGCAATCTTCGGTGATAAAGCTGGCGACGTGAAAGATGCTTCATTGAAAACGCCACCATCAATCAAAGGTGTGGTAATTGATACGAAGTTGTTCTCCCGTGCGAAGAAAATGTCGAAAGACGTGGAAAGAAAAGCATTGGAGAAATTGGAAACGACGCACGAGAAAAACCTTCGCGTATTGAAAGAGCGTTTGGTCGATAAATTGTTCACAATCGTGAATGGTAAAACTAGCCAAGGAATCTACAACGTGTACAAGGAACTATTAGTTGCTAAAGGAGCGAAGTTCACGCAGAAAATCCTGACCGACCTGGATTACGCAAACGTAAATCCAGCTGGTTGGACTACTGATGAGGATAAAAACGATGCGATCAAAATTGCATTGCACAACTACGGCATCAAGTTCAATGAAGAGTTAGGTGCGTTCAAACGCGATAAGTTTGCCGTATCTGTTGGTGATGAGTTACCATCAGGTATCGTTCAAATGGCCAAAGTTTATGTCGCTAAAAAACGTAAGTTGAAAGTCGGTGATAAGATGGCTGGTCGTCACGGTAACAAAGGTATCGTAGCACGTATCGTACGTGATGAGGATATGCCTTTCTTGGCAGACGGAACTCCAGTGGATATCGTATTGAATCCATTAGGTGTACCTTCTCGTATGAACTTGGGTCAGATTTATGAAACTGTTCTTGGATGGGCAGGTCAGAAACTGGGCATGAAGTTCGCCACGCCAATCTTTGATGGTGCCGAAATGGGACAAGTAGAAGAGTGGGTACAAAAAGCAGATCTTCCTGCATCGGGTCGTACGTACTTGTACAACGGTCTTACAGGTGAGCGCTTTGACCAACCAACAACGGTAGGTGTGATTTACATGTTGAAATTAGGTCACATGGTAGACGATAAGATGCACGCACGTTCGATCGGACCTTACTCGTTGATTACACAACAACCTTTGGGTGGTAAAGCCCAGTTCGGTGGTCAGCGTTTTGGTGAGATGGAGGTTTGGGCACTAGAGGCATTTGGTGCATCTAATATCCTACAAGAGATCTTAACCGTGAAATCCGATGATGTGATTGGCCGTGCGAAAACCTATGAGGCGATCGTAAAAGGTAACAACTTACCAACACCATCTGTGCCAGAATCATTCAACGTATTGGTTCATGAGCTACGTGGTTTAGGTTTGGATATCACATTAGATTAATCAAGTAATTTGAGTTTGGGAGGTGCGAGCTTCCCAAACTTTACATACAGCTTTTAAGTTATACAACGTATGTCTTATAAAAAAGATAATAAAATCAAAAGTAACTTCACGTCGATTACGATCAGCTTAGCTTCTCCAGAAACTATCTTGGAGCGTTCTAGCGGTGAAGTAACTAAGCCGGAAACGATTAACTATCGTACCTACAAGCCGGAACGCGATGGATTATTCTGTGAGCGTATCTTCGGTCCGGTAAAGGATTACGAATGTCACTGTGGTAAGTACAAGCGTATCCGTTACAAAGGTATCGTGTGTGACCGTTGTGGTGTAGAAGTAACGGAGAAAAAAGTACGTCGTGAGCGTATGGGCCACATCAACTTGGTGGTTCCTGTGGCACACATTTGGTACTTCCGCTCTTTGCCAAACAAAATCGGTTACCTATTAGGTCTTCCAACCAAGAAATTGGATATGATCATCTACTACGAAAGATATGTGGTGATCCAAGCCGGTATCAAAGAAGATGATGGTCTGTCTTACATGGATTTCTTAACAGAAGAAGAGTACCTAGATATCCTAGATACTTTACCAAAAGAAAACCAATATTTAGATGACAATGATCCACAAAAATTTGTGGCTAAAATGGGTGCTGACGCTTTAGAAGAATTACTAAAACGTCTTGACCTTGATCAATTGTCATACGATTTACGTCACCAAGCTGCTAACGAAACTTCTCAACAACGTAAAAATGAGGCCTTGAAACGCCTTCACGTAGTAGAAGCTTTCCGTGGTGCAAACACACGCATCGAAAATCGTCCAGAATGGATGATCGTGAAAATCGTACCTATCATTCCGCCAGAGTTGCGCCCATTAGTGCCTTTGGATGGAGGTCGTTTCGCGACTTCCGATTTGAATGACTTGTACCGTCGTGTAATCATCCGTAACAACCGTTTGAAACGCTTGATCGAGATCAAAGCGCCAGAGGTGATCTTGCGTAACGAAAAGCGTATGCTTCAAGAAGCGGTAGATTCCTTGTTCGATAACTCTCGTAAAGTAAACGCGGTAAAAACCGAAGGTAACCGTGCCTTGAAATCTCTTTCAGATATCTTGAAAGGTAAGCAAGGTCGTTTCCGTCAAAACTTACTAGGTAAGCGTGTGGATTATTCGGCTCGTTCGGTTATCGTCGTAGGTCCACACTTGAAATTACACGAATGTGGTCTTCCTAAAGACATGGCTGCGGAGCTATACAAGCCGTTTATCATCCGTAAGATGATCGAGCGCGGTATCGTGAAAACAGTTAAATCTGCGAAGAAAATTGTTGATCGTAAAGATCCAGTCGTTTGGGATATCTTGGAGAATGTATTGAAAGGTCACCCAGTATTATTAAACCGTGCACCTACGCTTCACCGTTTGGGTATCCAAGCATTCCAACCAACGTTGGTAGAAGGTAAAGCGATTCAATTACACCCATTAGTATGTACGGCTTTCAACGCCGATTTTGATGGTGACCAGATGGCAGTCCATTTACCACTAGGTAATGCGGCAATTTTGGAAGCCCAAATCTTGATGTTGGCAGCACACAATATCTTAAACCCTGCGAATGGTTCACCGGTGACGGTTCCATCTCAGGATATGGTATTGGGTCTTTACTACATTACTAAAGGCCGTAAAACAGACGAATCTCGTCGTATGAAAGGGGAGGGAAGCGTATTCTATTCTGCTGAAGAGGTGATCATTGCCTTGAACGAGCAGCAGGTTGACTTGCACTCTTTCATTAAGGTGAAAACACAAGTTAAAACTAAAGAAGGAAACTTCGAGCAACAAGTCATTGAAACTACAGTTGGTCGTGTCATCTTTAACCAGATCGTACCAGAAGAAGTAGGTTATATCAACGATTTGTTGACTAAGAAATCGTTGCGTAATGTCATCGGTGAAATCGTAAAGAACACCGGTATGGCTCGCGCTGCGAAATTCTTAGATGATATGAAGGAGCTCGGTTTCCAAACCGCCTTCAAAGGAGGTCTTTCGTTTAACTTGCAGGATTTGAATATTCCTGCTGCGAAAACCGATTTGATCGATCAAGCTACTAATGAAGTTGAAGAAGTAATGAACAACTATAATATGGGTTTCATTACAAACAACGAACGTTATAACCAAATCATTGATATTTGGACTCGTATCAACAATCGCTTGACGGCACACGTGATGGACATCTTGTCTAACGATAATCAAGGCTTCAACTCTGTTTACATGATGTTGGATTCTGGTGCACGTGGTTCCAAAGAGCAAATTCGTCAGTTATGTGGTATGCGTGGTTTGATGGCCAAACCTCAGAAGTCGGGTACTTCAGGAGGAGAAATCATCGAAAACCCAATTTTGTCTAACTTCAAAGAAGGACTATCCGTACTCGAATACTTTATCTCTACCCACGGTGCGCGTAAAGGTTTGGCGGATACGGCCCTTAAAACGGCCGATGCGGGTTACTTAACACGTCGTCTGCATGACGTAGCACAAGATATGATCGTCGTAGATCAGGATTGTGGAACGTTACGCGGTATCTATACCACAGCATTGAAAGACAATGATGATATCATCGAGCCATTATTCGATCGTATTTTAGGTCGTACTCCATTAAACGATGTGATACATCCTGAAACGAATCAAGTGATTGTGGCCGCTAATGAGGATATCACTGAAGAAATTGCAGAAGAGATTGAAAATGCTGGAATTGAAGGCATCGAAATCCGTTCGGTATTGACTTGTGAAGCTAAGCGTGGTGTTTGTGCTTGTTGTTATGGTCGTAACTTGGCTTCTGGTAAACGTGTTCAAAAAGGTGAAGCTGTCGGAGTTATTGCTGCGCAGTCTATCGGTGAGCCGGGTACACAGTTGACACTTCGTACATTCCACGTGGGTGGTACAGCTTCCAACATTGCTTCTGACTCTGCAATCATAGCTAAGTACGAAGGTATTGTTGAATTTGAAAACTTACGTACCGTTGAAAAAGAAGGTGATGATGGTAAATACGATGTCGTACTAGGTCGTTCAGGAGAGATTAAAATCTTGAATGCCGAAAGACGTGTCGTATACCAACAAGTTATCCCTTACGGATCTAGCTTATTTGTAAAAGAAGGAGACACGGTAGAGAAAGGTCAGAAATTAGTTGACTGGGATCCATATAATGCGGTTATTATCTCCGAGTTTGCTGGTAAAGTAGAGTTTGATGCAATCATAGAAGGTGTTACTTTCCGTGAAGAGTCGGACGAGCAAACTGGACACAAAGAGAAAGTGATCATCGAAACTCGTGATAAAACGAAAAACCCGACGATCAAGATCTTAGATACCAAAGGCGAAATCATTCGTTCGTACAACATTCCAGTAGGCGCACACGTTTCTGTATCTAATGGACAGAAAGTGAAAGATGGAGCAATCTTAGTAAAGATACCTCGTTCGACCGGAAAAACACGAGATATTACAGGTGGTCTTCCACGTGTTACTGAGCTTTTCGAAGCACGTAATCCATCTAATCCAGCTGTTGTAACAGAGATCGACGGTGTCGTTACATTGGGCGGTGTGAAACGTGGTAACCGCGAGGTGTCTATCGAATCACGCGACGGTCAAGTGAAGAAATATCTAGTACCATTGTCTAAACATATCTTGGTACAGGATAATGACTTTATCAAAGCAGGTATGCCACTTTCTGATGGACAGATCTCTCCTGGAGATATCTTGTCAATCAAAGGTCCATCTGCAGTGCAAGAGTACATAGTGAATGGTATACAAGAAGTTTACCGCTTGCAAGGGGTGAAGATCAACGATAAGCACTTTGAGACAATCGTTCACCAGATGATGCAGAAGGTCAATATAGAAGATCCAGGAGATACTCGTTTCTTAGAAAAAGAAGCCGTTAGCAAATGGGATTTCATGGAAGAAAATGACTCCTTATATGATAAAAAGGTAGTCGTTGAGGCTGGTGATTCTAAGAGCTTACGTCCGGGGCAGATCGTTACGTTGCGTAAGCTACGTGAAGAAAACTCATCATTGAAACGTCAGGATATGAAGTTGGTAGAAGTGCGCGACGCTATTCCAGCAACTTCGAGTCCATTGTTGCAAGGTATTACGCGTGCATCCTTGGGTACTAAATCATTCATCTCAGCAGCTTCCTTCCAGGAAACTACGAAAGTGTTGAATGAGGCAGCTATCGCAGGTAAACGCGATGATTTGTTAGGATTGAAAGAAAATGTTATCGTAGGTCACTTAATCCCTTCCGGTACAGGTTTACGTCAGTACAGCAATATCATCGTCGGTTCTCGCGAAGAATACGATCAGCTATTAGCATCTAAAGAAGAAGACTAGTCTTCTTCTTTAGAATTTTGTAATTATAAATTAGTAAGGCCGTGCGAAATCTTCGCACGGCCTTTATTTTTTAAACAAGCCTTTCGCCAGCTCATAGGCGGATAGCTTACTACCTTTTTACAAAGGTCATCAAAGTTTGAACGCGGTCAGTCAGCCATTGATAACCTACCTCATCCGTATCAGGTTTTTGAAATAGTTTGGAACCTAAGCCGACCGAAAATACGCCTGCATTAAACCAATTTTCAATGTTCTCTTGGCTCACATCCACACCACCGGTCGGCATGAAATGCAATTTAGGGAATAATGGTTTTATTGCTTTTACGAATTTTGCACCGAGCACATCTCCCGGGAAAAGTTTAACGAGCGAAGCACCCAAAGACTCTGCTAACGCAATCTCAGAGGGAGTCATACAACCAGGTATCCATGGATAACCTTTGGCAATCGTTTCTTGCGCGATCTCTGGCGATACGATAGGACTTACAATAAATTCGGCGCCCAATGCCAAAAAAGTTTTTGCTTCTTGTGCTGTCTTAATGGTACCAATACCCAGTGCCATATCTGGGAAATGCGCTTGCTTGTAGGCTAGCATCTCTTCAAAGTTTGCTTTTGCCTGTGTACCACGATTCACAAATTCAAATACGCGAATACCACCTTGATAACAAGCGGTCAAAACCGCTATACAAGTCTGTACATCATCATGATAATAAACTGGAATAGCAGGAGACTGTTGTATACGAGTAAGTAACTTATTCATTTTATAAAGTAGTAAAAATTAATATTTTCCGTTTCCAAGATCACCAGATACAAACAACTTATGATAACCAGCTCCCGTAGCTATATCCACTACTTGCTGAGCAGGGGATTGGCTTTTCAGGCCGTGAATGAATCCAGCCATAAATGCATCGCCACTACCAATACGATCTACTACCTCATTGGTTTCATAGATCGTCGATACTACATTTTCTGTGCGCGTGTGATACGTACCATAGAAAAGATTGTGCTGCGGATTGTCCATAAAGCGGAAAGTATTGGCGACATGCTTTACTGAAGGGAATAGCGCGAAAATTTCAGAAGCAGATTGTTTTGCGGCTTCGAAATATGTAGCAGAAGAGGTTTGCCTATCCAGTTGATCATCTACACTCGTTCCCAACATTTTATTGGCTGCCCAGATATTGCCCATGACCACATCACAGTGAGCCACCAAGTCAGGCATGATCTCGATCGGATCTTTCCCATACTGCCACAGTTTGTTCCGATAGTTAAGATCTACGGAAATAATGATATTTCGTTTTTTAGCTTCTTTAAGGATCGGTTCGATAAGTTCGGCTACATTTTCATTTAGCGCTGGGGACAAGGCCGTCCAGTGAAACCAATCAATATCCTCAAACAACTGATCGAAATCGATATCTTCTAAGGTGAGCTGACTGAAGCTCGAGTAGCGTCGATCATAAATGACCTCACCTTTACTCAATCCATTCGCTGAAAGTAAGATGTAAGTGCCGATTCTATCGCCAAAGCGCAGACTTTTGCTTGTGTCAATTCCCAATCCTTGTAACTGCTCTTGAATTTCCTGACTTAGTAAATGGTCTGGAAATGCGCTACAATAGGCTGTAGGTGTACCCATTTGCGATAAACCGCTTGCTACATTGGCTTCTGATCCACCAGGAAATACCTGTAGTTGATTATTGTCTTTTTCAAAGAAACTATTGCCTACGGCTTGCAGGCGTAAGAGAATCTCTCCAAAACATAGCACTTTCTTCATTGAAATAGTAATTACTTTATTGGTTATGTAGTAATCCTTCTAATGTACAGTTTCTTTTTTAAGAAAGGCCAGAATTGTTATTGGATTTTCTCGCAAACGTTAGCGTAACTAATCCTTTCGAGAGCCGACTTAATTTGATAATATTGAATTTGTTATAAACGCTAAATAAACCACATGAGCATATTGGATAAGTTTTCCCTCGCGGGCAAAGTTATTGTCGTAACCGGTGCGACCGGAGTTCTCGGGAAAAGTTTTGTTTCGGCACTGGCTCAGGCCGGAGCCAAAGTAGTGATTATTGGCCGCAATGAAGCACGTGCTACAGAGCGCGTAGCGCTGGTAAAAAGCTTTGGGGCCGAAGGCATGATGATCGTAGCAGACGTGCTCGACGAAAAATCTATGCAGCATGCCAAAGACGCGATCTTGGAGCAGTGGGATACCATTGATGGATTAGTTAATGCTGCAGGTGGCAACATTCCCGGAGCTACCATTGGCCCTGATCAGGATATCTTCGAAGCAAATATACAAGACACACTGAAGGCCGTGGAGCTAAATCTCTTTGGTACAATCATTCCTACACACGTGTTTGGAAAAGTAATGGCCGCGCAGGGTCGAGGAAGTATTATCAACATTGCTTCATTGTCTTCCAGTCAAGCCATTAGTCGAGTTTTAGGGTATACTGTCGCCAAAAATGGCGTAGTAGGCTACACCAAATGGATGGCTTCTGAATTGGCTCTGCGTTATGGTGATCAGCTGCGTGTCAATGCGATTGCACCCGGCGTATTTTTGACCGAACAGAATAGAACATTGCTGACTAATGCGGATGGATCTTACACCGAGCGTGCACAAAAATTTGTGAATGGAACCCCATTTTCTAGACTTGGAGATCCCGACGAGCTGAATGGCACGTTGGTGTATCTTTTAAGTGATGCTTCGGCATTTGTAAATGGTGAAACTGTATATGTAGATGGAGGTTTCAATGCGTGGTCTGGTGTATAATTAGAAGAATAATATGCAAAAATTTGAACAAACATGGCGCTGGTATGGCCCGCAAGATCCAGTAAGTTTACAAGATGTGAAACAAGCTGGTGCCACAGGTATTGTCACCGCTTTACATCATATCGCGCACGGTGAGGTATGGCCATTAGCAGATATTCAAGAACGTAAACGAATTATTGAAGCTTCTGGACTCGTTTGGTCTGTGGTAGAAAGTGTACCCGTACATGAAGCGATCAAAACCAAGCGTGATGATGCAGCCCGCTTTATCGAAAATTATAAACAAACACTGCGCCATCTGGCAGCCTGTGATATCCGCGTGGTGACGTACAATTTTATGCCCGTGCTGGACTGGACACGCACCAAGTTAGATCTAGAATTGCCCAATGGTGCAAAAGCGTTGTATTTTGATTGGGCTGATTTGGCAGCTTTCGATTTACATATCTTCCAACGCGAAGATGCAGAGCGTGATTATCCCGCAGAGGTGATCTCAGAAGCAAAGCAACGGTTTGCCAGCTATAGCAGCGAAGATGTTGAGGCATTGAAAAGGGTAATCCTTATGGGTATTCCTAGTGAGAAAGATATCACGCTGGAAGATTTGCAAAACAGCCTAATACGGTACAAAGAGATCGGACGCGAAGGTCTATTACACAACCTACTTTGGTTTTTGCGCGAAATACAGTCTGTATGCGAAGAAGAGGGGATTAAAATGGCCATCCATCCGGATGATCCACCGTATCCCATCTTAGGATTACCACGAATTGCTTCTGGACTAGAAGATTATGTCAAGATTATTGAAGGCGTAAATGAAGAATTCAATGGCGTGTGCTTTTGTACAGGATCGCTTGGCGCAGGAATGACAAACGATGTGCCCGCGATAGCAAGAGCTATCAAACATCGTGTACATTTTGCACACTTCCGCAATGTCAAGAAGGATGAAATAGGGAATTTTTACGAAGCAGATCATCTTGGCGGAGATGTCGATATGGCGCAGGTTCTAGCTATTTTTATCGAAGAAAACCAGCTACGATCAAATCCTATCCCTTTTCGACCAGACCATGGTCATCAGATGTTAGATGATCTACATAAGGTAACGAATCCTGGTTATTCCGCGATCGGTCGATTGCGCGGACTGGCTGAGTTACGCGGGCTCGAAGAAGGCCTGATTTACGGCAGATTACAGAAAAACACCAATACATAAACCAAATACAAAAAATGGGGAGCAAAGTAAAAGGAAACTACAGATGGGTTATTTGCGGATTATTATTTTTTGCAACGACTATCAATTATTTGGATAGGCAAGTACTGTCTCTGACTTGGAAGGATTTCATTGCTCCCGAATTTCACTGGACGAATAATGATTATGGCAATATTACCGCCTTGTTCGCCATCTTTTATGCTATAAGTATGTTGGTAGCTGGCAGATTTGTCGATCTGGTTGGTACAAAAAAAGGATTTCTTTGGGCCATCGGTGTATGGTCGGTAGGAGCGATATTACATGCATTTTGTGGCATCGCTACCGCTGGGATTACGGCAGGCGAGTGGTTTGTGGGGTTCGAAGGCGCGAAGGAAGCTATTGGCCGTGTGCACGATTTTTCCCGGGTCGTCAACGTCAGTGTTGTTCTATTTATTTTTGCACGCTTTGTATTAGCGGTCGGAGAAGCCGGTAACTTTCCCGCTGCCATAAAGACAGTGGCCGAATATTTCCCAAAGAAAGATCGGGCATTGTCCACCAGTATATTCAATGCGGGTACCACTATCGGCGCTTTGGCTGCTCCGCTAACCATTCCTTACATCGCCAAGATATTGGGTTGGGAGATGGCCTTTATTATAATTGGAGCGTTAGGATTTATATGGATGGGCTTCTGGATATTTATGTATGACAAACCTGAGAATAATATCCACGTGAGTGCCGAAGAGTTGGCATATATTCAACAAGACGAAATACCTGATACACGCGTTTTGCAACCAGAAGTCATCGTAGAAGAGCGAAAGGTAACGATTACAAACTGTCTTAAACATCGGCAAACATGGGCTTATGCGCTAGGCAAATTCATGACGGACGGTGTATGGTGGTTCTTATTATTCTGGATGCCGGCGTATCTTAGTTCGGTGTACGGTATTAAATCTTCCGATTTCATCGGGCAAATAGCACTTTTTGTATTGTACAGTATTACGATGTTATCGATCATAGGCGGATGGTTACCTACGTATTTCGTAGATAGGTTAGGGTTGGATCCTTACGCAGGTCGTATGCGAGCGATGCTGATCTTTGCTTTCTTTCCTTTGGTCGTACTTTTTGCTCAGCCATTAGGCGAACTTTCGTTTTGGTATCCTGTAGTACTGATTGGTATTGGAGCAGCAGCACATCAATCTTGGTCTGCAAATCTTTATTCCGTCGTCGGCGATATGTTTCCTAAGCGCGCAATCGCTACGGTTACCGGTATTGGCGGTTTGGCAGGTGGTATCGGAGCTTTCCTAATCAATAAGGCTTCCGGAATGCTCTTCGATTATTCGGAAAGACATTGGAGTACCATCAACGGGACTTCGCTACAGGAAGCGTTTCCACAATTTCAGAATACGGAAACAGAAAAAATCTTTTTGGAACAACATGGCGTGATCAGTATCGAAGAGTTTCTGGGTCAATTGGCATCTACGGGTAATGCAGTTAGCAATGGTATCAATACCGGTTACCTGATTATCTTTTCGTTTTGCGCAGTGGCTTATTTACTGGCATGGGTTGTCATGAAAACCTTAGTGCCTAGGATGAAGCAGGTTGAATTATAGTTGATTTCCGAAAAACCAACGTTGGGTCGAGTTTGGTTGTCGTCATTGCTAATTGAAAACGGTTTTTACACTGGATAATCTCTACTAATTTCTCTATTCCTAGTTTTCCCATTTCCAGTGCCGGCTGTACCACAGTAGAAAGAGCCGGATTGAGAGAATCAGCAGCTTCTGTATTGGAGAAACCAATGACGGCGACTTCCTCGGGCACACGAATACCCATATCGGATAGAATACCGAGCGTACTTAGTGTGAGCATGTCGGTATTGCCCAATATTCCTAAAGGTCGTGGTGTAGATCCCAGTTTGGTTTGTAGCGCATCTCTTAAACTGCTCACGAGCACTGGGCGTGGCAATTGATAATCGACTTCGATGATATTATCGTCCGAAAAAGGGATCTGATTAGCCATCAAAGCACTTCTATGCCCGGCAGTACGTTTTTGAGTCACACCCAAATCTTTTCCATTTAGTACTAATATCTTGTTTCGACCCATGTCGATTAGATGTTGCGTAGCTGCAAAGGCTCCTCTTTCGTTGTCTATGCCGATCTTGTGAGTTTCCAGATCAAAATCAATACGATCAATCAATACAATAGGTACCTCTTGATGTACTTCCTGCAAAAATTCGACACTCGTATTGGCAGAAGGCGATATGAGTATACCATCAATATTCTGACTCAAGAGCGACTGTAATAGTTCGATCTCTTTGTCAGCATCCTCTCGGCTTTGCATAAATAGCAACTTATAATTATTGCTATAAGCTGCTTGATGGGCGCCTTCCAAAATCTGAGCCTGAAATGGGTTGGCCAAATACGGGATGATGATCGCTACCGTATTGGTGCGGCCCGTCTTCAGGCTCTTGCCAAACATATTAGGACGGTAATGGTGCGCAGCTGCCAGTTCTTGCACCTTTCGTTTGGTTTCTACACTGATTTCATGGCTATCATTGAGGGCTTTCGATACCGATGAGACGGATAGCCCTAGCATCTTTGCCAACTCTTTTAACGTGATATTGCCCATGTTTTTCCTTTAGTAGAACTCTTATTTTGCAGCTATAGATCAACGTAAATCTACCAACTCAAAGTCTTTAAATTGATTTTTTTGGAAAGTAAAGATATTTGTCGGAATGGCCTGATTAACATACAATGCGTTTACTGTATAGGTATAGCTGGAACCAGCCTTGTCAAATACCTTAATGTCATGTATATGATTGTTAGCGTTGATGCGCAGCTTTATTTTAGCATAGCTTGATGATTTGTCGGTCGGCGTAAGCTGAATAGCTTTTAGCGCTTGTTTGCCAACTCGCTCATCGGCCAATGCTGTATAATCGTAGCCTGTACGGTAAAATGTAAACAAGTTTTGCGGGCCGAGTGTTTCCGCACTGTTGTCCACCTCGCTGACTTGCACTTCCTTGTCTTCCGGCAAGATAGACCAGACCGATTTGCCATCACTAATGATCTCTTGCGCATTGAGTTGAATGCGATATTTATTACCCGCTTTGTCCAATTTCAATGATCCTGCATCATTGTATTTCTGCCCATCCGCTTGTGCCGCTTCAAAGGAGAAGTCGGCCATGATAGTGCGATAGCTATCGTATTTTTTCGACACCTGATCCAAAATAGTTTTGGCTGCGGTCGTTTTAGTCTGCGCTTTGGTAACGATCATTGGTAGGCACAGCAGTGCTAAAACTATGATTCGTGCAATAAATGTGATTTTCATACTCGCTATCTTATCTTAAAGTCTCCAAATACTGTTCTAAGGAGTACTCATCCGGGTACAGCACTTCACGTGCTTTGCTACCTTCAAATTGACCGACGATGCCTGCTGCCTCTAGCTGATCGATGATTCGCCCAGCTCGATTATAGCCCAGCTTCAGCTTGCGCTGGATCAGCGATGTTGAACCTTGTTGGTGCATAACAATTAATCGTGCTGCATCTTCAAAAAGTGCATCGCGATCCGAAAGATCAAAATCGGCTAACCCACTTCCTTCACCATTTTCATCCACGTATTCTGGCAAGTAATGCGCCGAAGGATAGCCACGCTGTCCACCAATAAAATCCGATACTTGATCTACCTCAGGTGTGTCTACAAATGCACACTGAATACGAATCAGCTCACTCCCTGTAGCCAGCAACATATCTCCACGCCCGATTAACTGATCAGCACCGCCCGAATCCAGAATCGTTCTGGAATCCACCTTAGATAATACGCGGAATGCCAGACGCGCCGGAAAGTTGGCTTTGATGGTACCTGTAATGATATTCACTGAAGGGCGTTGCGTAGCGATTACCAAATGTATTCCTACGGCACGGGCCAACTGTGCTAATCGTGCAATGGGCGTTTCTACCTCTTTGCCGGCTGTCATCATCAAATCCGCAAACTCATCCACAATGAGTACTATAAATGGTAAGAATCGGTGACCCTCTTCAGGGTTTAATCGCCGTCCTACAAACTTTGCATTATATTCTTTTAGATTGCGGACATGCGCATTTTTCAACAAGTCGTAGCGTTGATCCATTTCGATACACAAGGAGTTCAAGGTATTGATTACCTTTTTTGTATCGGTGATGATGGCATCATCCTCGCCCGGTAATTTGGCTAAGAAATGGCGTTCAATCTTCTTGAACAACGAAAGTTCTACCTTTTTGGGATCCACCAATACAAATTTTAGCTCTGCTGGATGACGTTTGTATAGTAGAGAGGTCAAAATTGCATTGATCCCGACCGATTTACCTTGTCCGGTAGCTCCTGCGACTAGTAAGTGTGGCATTTTTGCCAGATCGGCAATGTACACCTCATTAGAAATGGTTTTTCCCAATGCTATGGGCAGATCCATGTCTGTTTTTTGGAATTTTTCGGTAGCAATCACGGATCTCATGGACACCATTTCTGGATTACTATTTGGCACTTCAATACCAATCGTACCTTTCCCTGGCATTGGAGCAATGATTCGAATTCCTAAAGCCGCCAAGCTTAGCGCGATATCGTCTTCCAGATTTTTGATCCGCGAAATTCTAACTCCGGGTTTCGGGATGATTTCGTACAGCGTGACTGTCGGTCCGATAGTTGCCTTAATATGCTCAATCTCAATACTATAATTGCGAAGAGTGTCTACGATTTTGTTTTTATTAGCTTCTAGCTCCTGCTGATTAATTGTAATCTTTCCGGTGCCATAATCTTTCAACAAATCGAGTGGAGGATGTTGGTAGCCTGATAGATCCAGCTTTGGGTCGTACTCGCCAAATTGCTTAACCAGATCACTAGCCTCTACCGCCTTCTCTTCTTTGACGGCTTCTACAGTAAGTGCAAGCTCCTCTTCAGCAGGTTCCTCGGTTTCTACCGACAGATCAGGTTCTACAGAAAGAGTAATTGCTTCGTCTTCGCTAACCGCTGGAATGTGCGGCTCTGGCGTATGCGTGTCAACCACATCAAAAGAAATCGCGGTGCGCCCTTCATCAGATCGTAAGGTATTTTTCTCCTTCGGTGCGCTTGTGTCGGGTTCCCATGTCGGGTTTTCCTGTTGGTGTTGTTCTAAGTTATTCTTTGTAGCGGTATCACGATTGGGCTGTTGTACAATTCGCTCCTTGGGCATTGCCCGATCTTCCATAAAGCTATTGCTGGCTGATGGTCGCTCTAGCCGGTCGCCAGTAGCGTATTCGTCTTCCTCATTTGCTTCTTCATATTCTTCATCTTCGGTAGATCGAGTGCTTTGAAAAGAAATTTTAAGATCGTAGTTATAAATCAGGATGAGTGCGGCTAATAGTACAAAGAGCAAAATACCCGCAACTCCGGCCGTTCCGATCTGTAAAGCAAGAATTTGATTGGTCCAATAGCCAAATTTGCCTTCTAGAATATGTGGCGTATCTGTGATGAAGTCCTGCAAGAAACCAAGTGTAAGAGAGGTGAAAATGATCGCAATAAGCGAATACAAGATTGTCTTGCCGACGGGCAATAAAGCCCGAAGATACAGTAGCCGGTATCCAACTATAAACAAAATGAGAATAAACAGAAATGAGGCAATACCAAACCATTCGAAAATAAACTGATTGGCTAATAATGCACCAAACTTTCCAAGTTTATTCTCGATAATTGGTATTTCTAGTGCATCATCCATTACCTCTTCCGACGTGCTGAATAATGTACTCCAACCGCCATTAGTAATATATATGTAGCTCTGATCTGCCTTCCATGTAAACAGGTATGAAAAAAAAGCTACCGCAAAAAGTCCGGAGGTGATCAGTAAGAATAATCCCAATACCTTCATCACCTTTTGCTGCCCTTCCGTAAAGTTTATTTTACGGAAAGCGCGAGTGGTCTTCTTAGGTGTGTACGAGGAAGTGCTCTTCGAGCCCCTAACTCCACTGCCAGATGCACTTCCACTTTTAAATGTATTTCCTTTAGCCATGTAGATGACAATTTATGCCTTTTACAAACTTACTAAAAATAGACAAAACTACAGTTTTGGCAAGCGCTGAAGTTGTATATTGTAGCGAGTATATTTCTTTTTGCGTTTGTTATAACATGAGTGCCAGAACGTAGGCATTCAAAAAAAATATTATGAGAAAATTCATATCCATTTTAGTCGCCACAGCATTACTTTTCGCCTCATGTTCTAACAAAGATTTGCTGTCGGACCAATTTGTCAATTTGCCTGAAAACCAAATGGCCGTATTGGCGGTTTTCAATGCTGTATCTAATACGGATCAAGTAGACGTGTTGTTAAACGGAGAACGGCTAAACACTAATTTAGAAATGTTGCGTTATGGAGAGTTTATGCGTCATCGAACAGTATATCCAGGCAACAGAACGCTTTCGATGAATATTCGCTTTGGAAGTCGAACGCTCTCCACCGCAGCAGAAAGTCTTAATCTATCTGCTGGTCGAAATTATTCCTTACTATTGACTAATGGTAATCCGGTGCAGACAGCTTTAGTAGAAGATGATTTGCTGTTACCTCGGAATGGTCAGTTTAAAGTACGGTTTTTAAATACTAATACGGATGGCTTAGCGGTATCGATTGGGAATAACCCAACAGCTAGCAATGTTTTCCCGCCGTTGGCAGCGGGTAAGATGTCGGCTTTCGCCACATTAGATATAGACGAGTATTCTTTACTATTCGCCGGGCAGAACAGTGCTGCTGTTAATCATGCTTTTGATTTAAATCCTGCCAACCAAGGTGTTTATACCATTTGGCTGACAGGTTCTTTACTAAATAAAGATAAGGCGGATCAACCAACGCTATACGCGGTGATCAAGCATCCTTAATTAATCAGTAACAATAATTAAGTAATAGTTTTTCTTGCCTCGCTGGGCAATGATATATTGATCGTTGATCAGATGGCTAAGTGATACACTAAGTTCGCCATCGGAAATTTTTTCTCGGTTGATCGACACACCACCACCTTGAAGCATTTTGCGCGCTTCACCTTTTGACGGAAATATTTGCGTATTTACAGCAAGGAAATCTAAGATATGAACACCTTGTTCCAAAGTTGTGCGGCTAAGCTCGTATTGCGGCAGCCCTTCAAACACTTCGCGAACCTCTTCTTCACTGAGCGAAGATAAAAAGTCCAAAGAACCATTGTTAAATAAGAAATCCGAAGTTTTAATGGCCGTCTCGTACGCATGTACTGAGTGTGTACGAATGGTGATATCTTGTGCCAAAGCTTTTTGTACAACTCGTAAGTGCGGCGCCTGATCGTGCTCTGCAATGATCGACTCGATCTCTTCTTTGGTTTTTAGAGTGAAGATTTTGATCCAGCTTTTAGCATCATCGTCAGTCGCATTCAACCAAAATTGGTAGTATTTGTAGGGCGAGGTTTTCTTCGGATCAAGCCATATCGCTCCAGATTCTGTTTTCCCAAATTTCTGTCCGTCCGATTTCTTAATCAATTGCGTAGTCAGCGCATGTGCACTTCCTTGTTCTATACGGCGGATCATCTCGCTACCAGTCACGATATTGCCCCACTGATCTGAACCACCCATTTGTATTTTACAATTATGGTGTTTCCACAAGTAGTAGAAATCGTAACCTTGTATAAGTTGGTAGGTGAATTCGGTAAACGAAAGACCGTTTTCGCCTTCTAATCTCTTTTTGACAGAATCTTTGGACATCATGTAATTGACGGTAATTAACTTACCGACGTCACGGATGAAATCCAAAAAACTGAATTCCTTAAACCAGTCATAATTGTTGACCATTTTTGCATCTGTCTCACCATCTCCGAAAGACAGGAACTTAGAAAGCTGTGCTTTTAAGCCATTGAGATTGTGCTGCAAGGTGTTTTCGTCCAGTAGATTACGTTCTGCGGACTTGAATGATGGATCTCCGATCATGCCAGTTGCGCCACCAACCAATGCAAACGGTTTGTGCCCAGCCGATTGAAAGTGGATCAACGTCATGATCTGCGTAAGATGCCCAACATGCAGAGAATCTCCAGTAGGATCGAAGCCAATATATCCAGCAACTTTTTCGTCACTCAATAACTCCTCTGTACCGGGCATAATATCCTGCAACATGCCACGCCAACGCAATTCTTCTACAAAATTCATCTTTAAAATGATTTGATTGTTAGGCAGTTATGTGTTTCCTGTGCGCGTTTGCTTATTTAGCTACGCTTCATGGTTTAATAAGCTACCGTTTTGTTAACATATATTCTAAGATTGCAAAGATAAAACTTAAAGTGTATCTTACAGTTATTATATTCGGTTAGATAAATCTATTCTCACGGTGAACTTTCTGTCACACTTTTATTTTGAACGATATGCCTCTGAGTCTGCTCGGGTGGTAGGATGTTTATTGCCCGATTTATTAAAAAATGCCGACAAGGATTATGTCTTTCACCCAAATCGTTTTGAAGAGCAATTATTCGCGCATCCGCAATTGATCGCTATTTATCAAGGCTGGTATCGGCATGTTGAGGTAGATAAAATATTTCATAGTAGTCCATTCTTTTTGGAGCACAACCACCAGCTTCGCAAAAAGCTAGATCCCATACTCAGTCATTTACCCATTCGCGCCTCCTTCATGGGGCATATTTCTTTAGAACTGTTACTAGATCATCTGCTGATACAGCACGAAATGGCGAATGTAAGCCGTTTGTATGAGCACTTAACTCAGGTCAACAGATCGATGTTGAAGAAATTTTTGGAGATTATTGGTTTAACCAATACAGATAAGTTTTTCCATTTCTATGATCAATTTATATCGTGGAAGTATATTCACGAATATGCCGATCTACGGAGCTTGTCCGAGCCGTTATTCAATATTTCCAAACGTGTCTGGAGTTTTCAGGAGTCAGCATTAGATCGCCAGGCGCTTAGCGATGCACTGGAAGAATATGCGGCCGATTCATTGACAGATTTTCGCGATATATTTCGCTTTGTAAACGATAAGCTGACGATTAGTTAGCTCCCTGAATGATGTTCACGCGATTTTCCAATGTCTTGGGAGAATATTGAAAATTAAAAGAGGTTTGTTCAGTACATCCCCCTCGCCCAAGATGCTTAAGAAAATAATTATACCTGATTACAGGATTATTTTTAGACATTTGTAGTCAAATTAAGGCCAATTGTTGGTAGTGATCGTAAGTTGAATAACAGTTTTATATGAGTATTAATAAGCTTTTCCGTAAGAAAAGTATCGATCAGATTATGCTCGACTCACAAAAGGGCAGTTCTGGTCTATCGCGCGTCCTTGGTGTTCGAGATTTAGTTTCCCTAGGAATCGCTGCAATAGTAGGAGCGGGAATCTTTAGTACGATCGGCTTGGCCAGTTACAACGGCGGACCTGCAATATCTTTATTGTTTTTGTTTGTCGCATTTGCCTGTGTATTTACCGCATTGTCTTACGCACAATTTGCAAGTGCGGTACCTGTGTCAGGAAGCGCGTATACGTATGCCTATGTGTCGTTCGGAGAATTATTTGCCTGGATTATAGGCTGGGCTTTAGTATTAGAATACGCTGTTTCAAATATGGTTGTAGCCATATCGTGGTCGCAGTATTTTGTGTCAATGTTAGAAGGTTTCGGGATTTTAGTGCCCAAATGGTTGACCATGGCTCCGGCTTATGCTTATGATGCGCACAATAAAATGTTGGCAGTTGGCGTCGAAAATTTGGAAGGCATAGATCGTATCGCTTTGCAAGCGTATGAAACTGCACCACGTTTCGGCGATTTTCCGATTATATTCGATTTGCCTGCTGGTTTGATCACCGTGTTTGTTACGTGGCTCGTCTACATCGGGATCAAAGAATCACGTCGAGCCAGTAATTTTATGGTGTTGGTAAAGATCGGCGTTATTCTAGCGGTGATCTTCGGCGGAATGTTTTTTATAAAACCAGAAAATTGGACTCCTTTTGCCCCCAACGGTATGGAAGGGGTGCTTAGCGGCGTAGCTGCCGTTTTTTTTGCATTTATTGGGTTCGATTCTATTTCTACCACTGCCGAAGAAAGCAAAAATCCCCAGCGTGATTTACCTCGCGCGATGATATACTGTTTACTCATTTGCGCAATATTGTATGTGTGTATAACGCTAGTATTGACAGGGATGGTAAATTACAGTGCCTTGAATGTAAAAGATCCTTTGGCGTATGTATTTTCTTATGTTGGCTTTGATCATATGGCTGGCATAGTATCTGTCACTTCTGTTATTGCAATTACGAGCGCACTATTAGTATTTCAACTAGCTCAGCCAAGAATTTGGATGACGATGAGTCGAGATGGTTTACTATGGAAGAAGTTTGCTACCATTCATCCCAAATACAAAACCCCTTCCTTCGCGACGATAGTTACAGGTGTGGTAGTAGCTGTACCGGCCCTGTTCTTTAAGATGGATTTTTTTGTAGATCTTACCAGCGTTGGAACTTTCTTCGCCTTTATTATGGTCTGTGGCGGTGTATTATATATGGATTACGCAGGCTTGACCGCCAAAGCAAAATTTCGCGTGCCGTACATTAATGGTAAATATATTGTAGGGCTGAGTTTTGTGATTGGTCTTGTGCTTGTGTTCTTTTATGGAGCTCCTTTAGGCACAGAAAAGAGTGAAGTTTTGGGCACAGCCTTGCTCCACAATTCGTTGTTGGTCGTGTTCTGGGTAGTTTGGTTGGTGCTGAGTATCTTAAGCTTCAAACACAATTTTTCTCTGCTCCCAGTTATTGGTATTCTTATAAACCTTTACTTGATGAGTGAATTAGGAGCAAGTAACTGGATTATTTTTATTGCATGGCTATTGATCGGTTTAGTTTTCTATTTTACATATGGATACAAGCACTCAAAATTAAATAGTAGCAAAGACACTGCTGGGGCTGATAGCGCGCAGAATGAAAGGTAATATGTACTACTCAAAATGTACGATTTTAGTAGCAGCAATGCGGCGCAACGATGATCTTGGTTAAAAATTGTTAAAGAGGTAAAAAAATTCCCTTAGCCATAAACAATATAAGACATTAAAGGTTATATTTGTACAAAGGAAAACATCCAATTAACAATACTTTTTGAGCCTAAGCGCCAGATTTAATACATATAGAAATTAATGATAAAACTTCATCGGCATATTTGTAATTGGTTTATTATCAGCGCTGTAGTGCTGGTGATGAGTGCCAATACGTCTCATGCAACTGTGTCTGTTTTATCTAAATTGAGTACTGCTAATACCTTTTCGTTTTCATCACATCATGTTTCTTTATCGCCGATCGAGGTGAGCAAAAACACGTTTAATCCAGAAACGAGTGATAAGGCAATTACCAATGTAAAAGTTTTTTATAATCCAGTAGCCGAGCAAATCGCTGTATCATTCAAGCTTGCGAAATTGAGTCATGTCTCCATTCGTGTGATGGATGCTCTTGGAAATGAAGCGATGAATCTTCTTAATGGAGAATTAGATGGAGGTATACAAAGCTTGAGTTTTGATACAAACAGTAAGCTGCCTGCAGGCTTTTATTTTGTGCGCGTAACAACGGGTAGCGAAACAGTAATAAAAAGAATTTCGATCCGCTAGCACTGCCATTTAGCAAAAATCCATCCCATTATATCTTTCCTATTTTGCGTAGCTTTATGCAGGAGCTGATTTGTATTGCGAACTATGCAAATTATGTCAAATCGTCCCGAAAATTATGATATTTTTGTAAATGAAAAACATAGGTAGTGTCGATATGCTTTAGGTGTATTCGAAAGCCGCCTGTATTGATAAAATTGTTTTATGAAGAGAGAATCGAAAAATAGCAAACTTACACCCGAAGACGTAAAGAGCTATACAAGCCTTTTTTGGAAGGTTATCATCGGGCTTGTTCTTTTTGCGATACTGTTTATGGTCAGTGTACGAATAGGAGTCTTTGGTCAGTTGCCATCTTTCGAAGATTTAGAAAATCCCAACAGCAATTTAGCTTCTGAAATCATTACGGACGATAATCGGGTGTTAGGAACCTATTACGTACATAATAGATCCAATGTGCGCTTTAGCGAGTTATCGCCCGCGCTGGTGCATGCCTTAGTTTCTACAGAAGACAAACGCTTTTACAAGCACTCAGGAATCGATTATTCGCGTACCATCAGTGTGATCTTCCACACGTTAGCTGGCAACAAGCAGGGCGGAAGTACCATTACTCAGCAGCTAGCTTTAAATCTCTTTTCAGAAAAACGCGAGAAAAGTTTCTTGAAACGCGTAATGCAGAAATTCCAAGAATGGATCACCGCCGTTCGATTGGAACGAAACTATACGAAAGACGAAATCATCATGATGTATTTCAATACCGTAGATTTTGGTGCATACAACACCTTCGGTATTAAGTCTGCGGCGCGCACGTATTTCAACACCACTCCCGATCAGCTTACGCCACCGCAAGCTGCACTACTAGTAGGAATGCTTAAAGGTCCTGGCATCTATTCGCCCGTACGCTATCCAGAAAATGCACTCAAAAGGAGAAATCTGGTAATGTATAATATGGTGGAGCAAGGCTATCTTTCAAAAAATGATTATGACGCCTTCAAACAAGAAGGGCTTGATCTACAGCTTCGCATCTCTAGCTACTCCGAAGGAATAGGTCCATATTTTCGTGCTGTTCTCAAAGAACAGATTCGCCAAGAATTCAAGCGACTTGCCATTACCAAGCCAGATGGTACGCCGTATGATCTGGATCGTGATGGATTGCGCGTCTATACGCCGATCAATTATCAAATGCAGCAGCATGCTGAAGATGCACAGAAAGAATGGATGAGCAAGTTGCAAAACGAGTTTAGCAAAGAATGGCGTCGCCGAGATGCTTTCTCCGGCGAAAATGCAAAAATATTGGCCAGAGGAATGAAACGATCTGACCGCTATCGAATGCTAAAAGACGAAGGAATGTCAGAAAGCAACATCGAGAAAGAGTTTGATAAGCCAGTGCCCATGACCTTATTCAGTTGGGACGGAAATATCGATACGGTGATGACCCCGTTAGATTCTATTCGCTATACGAAATTGATTCTCCGCAATGCGATGATGTCTATGGAGCCCAAGACAGGTCATATCAAAGCATGGGTAGGCGGGATTAATTTTGAACATTTCAAATACGATCAAGTGAAGTTAGGAACCCGGCAAGTTGGTTCCACAGCCAAACCTTTTGTGTATGCATGTGCTATCGACAATGGTTATACACCATGCAACACAATTCCAAATCACCAACAAAACATTGGCGGATGGAGCCCGCGCGGTGAAATACGAGGTGGTGATCCAATTACTTTAAAAAATGCGGTCAAATATTCGCAAAATCAAGCTTCTGCTTACCTCATCAACGAGATCGGTGCAAATAATGTCGCATCTTTCACCCACAAAATGGGTATCACTTCTGACATTCCTAATAATCTTTCGATTGCTTTAGGTTCCTACGATGCATCGATCTTTGATATGGTGGGCGCCTATGCAGCATTTGTAAATCACGGTACTTGGATCGAACCAACGATGATCTTGCGCGTAGAAGATAAAAATGGTACACCGATATATGAGAAAGCACCGCAAGTAGTGAAAGCCATTAATAGTGAAACGGCTTATGCAATGGTAGATATCCTAAAAGGTGTGGTCGATGGAGGTACAGCCAGCCGATTGCGTTGGGATCCAGATTTTGGCGGTCTCAAAAATCCGATTGGAGGAAAGACCGGTACCACTAATAACAATGCGGATGCTTGGTTTATGGGAATTACACCCGACTTGGTTACAGGCGTATGGACCGGTGCCGAAGATCGTGGAATCAGCTTCAGCAGTACGGCCTTAGGTCAAGGTGCACGATCGGCTATGCCGGTATTCGGCAAATTTATGCGAAAAGTGTATGCCGATAAAGCATTGAACTATTCGCAAGAGGATTTCCCATTGCCTCCAGGAGGTATTCACCGGTTTGAAATAGATTGTGCTAGGCACACTGAGTTTTTTGGTGTGCCAGAAGAGACTCCTTTGCAGGATGATCGATTAGGGTTTTAAGAAAGAGGAGTGTTAGAGTGTTTGATTATAAGCAGGAATTAACGCGCATACCGCATAAGCCTGGTGTTTATCAGTATTTTGATAAAGACGAGCAACTGATTTATGTCGCAAGGCCAAAGATCTGCGCAATAGAGTCGGTTCCTACTTCAATAGCCCGCATCAGCTCAATGGCAAAACACGTGTGCTGGTACGGAAGATTAATCGCATCGCATTCACGATTGTAGATACCGAAATCGATGCATGGCTGCTAGAAAACAGTCTGATCAAAAAACATCAACCACGCTATAACGTGATGCTCAAAGATGATAAAACCTACCCATGGATTGTCATCAAAAATGAGCGCTTCCCGCGAATTTATTGGACCCGCAGATATATTAAAGATGGTTCACGGTATTATGGCCCGTATGCGTCGGTCGGCATGATGCACATCGTGCTGGATATGATTCGCGAATTATTCCCATTACGTACCTGTAATCTAAATCTATCGGAAGAGAATATTCAAAAAGGCAAATTCAAGGTTTGCTTGGAGTATCAGATAGGAAATTGTAAAGGCCCTTGCGAAGGGTATCAAGAGGAAGAATCTTACAATCAGAACCTCGTCAATATAAAAGATATTCTCAACGGAAAAATAAGCATCGTCAATAATCGTCTCAAAGAACAGATGCAGGATGCTGTTGCGCAGATGGATTTCGAACAAGCGCATACTTTGAAGCAAAAGCTGGATAAGCTCGGTAATTATCAAAGTAAATCTACTGTAGTAAGCTCCTCAATCACTAATGTGGATGTATTCAGCATCGCTTCCGAAGATAGCTACGCCTTTGTTAATTTTCTCAAAATCGTTAATGGTGTCATTATTCAGACGCAGACCTTAGAGATGAAAAAGCGGCTGGACGAAAGCGATGAAGAGTTATTGGCACTAGCCATTCCGGAGATTCGCTCGCGTTTTAAGAGCCTTTCCAGAGAGATCATCGTGCCGTTTGAACTGGATATCCAAGAAGATGATAACTTTCATTTTCATGTACCCAAAATGGGAGATAAGCGTAAGTTGTTGGATTTATCGCTGAAGAACGTGGCATACTTCAAAAAAGAGCGCCTCAATCAATACGAAAAATTGAATCCCGAGTTGAAGACGGAACGTATCTTGTCGCAGATGCAGAAAGATTTGCGCATGAACGTTTTGCCACAGCATATCGAATGTTTTGACAACTCCAATATACAAGGTAATTACCCGGTTTCGGCCATCGTGGTATTCAAAGATGCTAAGCCTTCTAAAAAAGATTATCGGCACTTTAATGTTAAGACGGTAGTGGGGCCTGATGATTTTGCAACGATGGAAGAGGCGGTTTTTCGTCGTTATCGTCGTTTGTTAGACGAAGATCAGCCACTGCCGCAACTAATTATTATTGATGGTGGCAAAGGACAGTTAGGAGCCGCATTGAAAAGCTTACGCTTGCTCGGTGTAGAGAAGAAAGTAACCATAATTGGTATTGCCAAGCGCCTCGAGGAACTGTATTATCCGGGCGACCAATATCCACTGTATCTGGACAAAAAATCAGAAACATTACGTGTTATCCAGCACCTTCGAGATGAAGCGCACCGTTTTGGTATTACTTTTCATCGCAATCAACGCAGCCGCAAAACTTTTGTGTCGGAACTAGAACAGATTCCAGGGATCGGAAAAACTACGGTGGAGAAACTCCTCAAAACGTTTAAATCCGCCAAAAAAACTCGCGAAGCTAGCGATGAGCAGCTCGCAGAGATTCTGAATAAAAAGCAAATCGCAGCCTTTCGTGCTTTTTTTGCTGAGGTGGATTAGCGCCGTGTGATCTTACAAAAATCCCAGCTCCAATTTCGCTTCTTCAGACATCATATCCCTATTCCAAGGTGGATCGAAAGTCAATTCTACCACTGCTTGACTGATTCCATCAATATCTGCAACTTTGCGTTGCACCTCGTCCATAATATCGCCAGCAACGGGGCAGCCAGGCGCGGTAAGCGTCATGACAATTTTGGCAGAAGCATCAGCTTTTGTAATAATTTCGTACACCAAACCCAAATCTACGATATTAGCAGGCTTTAATTCTGGATCGTATACCGTTTCCAATACTTCACGAATACGTGGAGCAAGACCGATAGCGTCCATTACTATTATTTGATTCATATATTTATTATTTTTTGACTTGAATCACTACTGCTGTAGTTGAATACTCAAATTTAGGTATTTCGAGTACAAACTCGATCATATTCATGTTGTAATAAAGCCATAATATGCTTCTTGCTGTGTACGAGTTGTGCTTGCGCAGCCGCCCGAGTGGTAATGTCAAAATGCGTAGCTGTACTATCCATTTCAAATCGCTGAATAGCCTGTACGATAGCTTCGGGCGAGGTCGGCTCAAAGCAATATCCTGTTTCTCCTTCTATGACGCGTCGGCAATTGCTCCAATATGGCTAGCTATGATCGGAGTGTGCATCATCATGCCTTCGATAATCGTGAGCGGCGTGCCACCTTCGTAACAAACGGAAGGCACAATCAATGCTTTACATTGCAAGAGTTCTTCGTACACGGCATCTTTCGGTAGTGCGCCGATATAAGAAAGATGTGTCTTGTTTTTTATGATTTCCTGTACTTGATTTTCCAACGGACCAGAGCCAACAATCCGCAAGGAATATGAGGTGTCTTTCAAGGCCTCAAGTAACTCCAGAATGCCTTTTTCATCGGATAATCGACCCACATAAAGATAATGATTCTGCCGTTTGGGTAGCATCTCTGCCGCGCGAATCTCTACAAAATTAGGCTTTACGACAAATTTTTGCGGGGCTACATTTAGTGAGCTGTTTGAGATGAGTTGCTTTGAAAACTCGGCCAATACAAGATAACGATCTACCATATTCCAAGTGCCTATTCGGCGATGGATCCAATAGCTAATGGCCGTTAAGGCAGTTTTGGCAAATGAACGGTCCAACACACGATGATAGATCGCTTTCCACGGGAATTCAGCATGTACACTATCGGTAAACAGCTTTCCTCGATAAAAAAGCGTAGCCGAAGGGCAAAGCAAGCGAAAGTTGTGTAAAGACATGACTATCGGAATGCCCGCTTTTTTGGCAGTACGGATCACAATTGGTCCACAGGCATACTGCGTATTATGAAAATGGATCACGTCTGGTTTATAGCGTCGTATAGCAGCGCGGAGCTTTTTTTTTGCAAAAATATTCCAAGGAGACCAGCCAAATTGCCACAATCCTTTCCAACCTTTTTCATTGCGGAATGTCAGTGAAAAGACTTCATAGCCGGCTATTTCTGACATAGCATTCATCTCCTGATGGAAGACCACATCTTCCCCACCAAGATCCTGATAATAGTTATGAACAAAGAGTACGCGCATGTATGAGATAGTCAAAAGTAGTTATTTTTGTATATTCGTCATATTTTCTTTCGCATGCTAACACAATCTACATATAGTACACAAATTACAAATGCCATTGAGCAGGCACAGTTCCCGACCGATCCACCCAAGTTATATGATCCTATCCGCTATATTCTAGGTTTATCGGGTAAGCGCATACGTCCGTTACTGGTGATGCTGGGCGCAGACTTGTTTGCTTTTGATGACATGGAATCAACGATTCCTGCAGCATTGGCAGTAGAATATTTTCATAATTTTTCGCTTATTCATGACGACATTATGGATGAAGCACCACTACGTCGTGGCGCTCAGACCGTGCATAAAAAATGGAGCGTGAATGTCGCCATTCTTTCTGGTGATGCCTTATTAGTGAAAGCATATGAAGAAATTGCGCGCTGTGCGCCAGCAAAAATACCAGCCTTATTGAAAGTATTTAATCGCATGGCGCTGGAGGTATGTGAGGGGCAGCAGAAAGATATGGATTTTGAAACCGAAGATAGCGTAGCAGAAGCCGACTACATCAGTATGATTCGAGCCAAAACATCGGTTCTACTAGGTGGCGCACTGCAAATGGGAGCGATTTTAGCGAATGCCAATGAGCAGGAGCAGGATTTATTGTTTCAGTTTGGCGTCAATCTTGGAATTGCATTTCAATTACAAGATGATATTTTAGATGTATATGGTAATCCGGAAAATTTTGGCAAACAGGTTGGAGGCGATATTCTTTGTGATAAAAAAACAATTCTGCGTATCCACCTCCAACAGCTTGTGGATGTACAAGATGCAGCCGTGTTGGATAATTTGGTGAACGAACTGGACGCGGAGACAAAAATAGAGACGACGAAAAAATTGTATGCTAAATATGGTGTACGCTCCATAGCCGAACAGCTGAAAGATCACTATGCTGAACTTGCCTATAATGCTTTAGAAACCATTCCGGTAGGCGATCAGCAAAAGATGGCATTGCGAGATTTAGCACAGAATCTAATGGTGCGTACCTATTAGGTGATTAGGATAACTGCTAATTATTCATTAATTTGTATCAAATCGACCTGATAAGTTTCGATCGAACATGTATTTATGGAGCAAATAAAAGTAACAGTATTTCAAGCGTATATTTTTTGGGAGAATCCGGAGAAAAATCTACAAAATCTCTCACTTCGTCTATCTGGATTACGCGAAAAAACAGATTTAATTATTCTGCCAGAAATGTTCAATACTGGTTTTACCATGAATGTAGCTGCTTGTGCTGAGACGATGTCTGGACCGACCATGCATTGGATGTTTGATCTTTCCAAAAAGTTTGACTGTGTCGTTGCAGGTTCTTTAATTATTGAGGAAGACGGACGCTATTATAACCGCTTTGTGTGGATGTCACCAGATGGTACATTTGTGCACTACGATAAGCGGCACCTGTTTAGCATGGCCAAAGAAGACGAATACTTTACTGCCGGATCATCTCGTGTAGTACTCAATATAAAAGGTTGGCGTATCTGCCCGATGGTGTGCTACGATCTGCGTTTCCCAGTTTGGTCTCGCAATGAGAGTGATGCGTATGATATTTTGGTTTACACGGCCAATTGGCCAGACAAACGCTCAGCACATTGGCGTGCACTTATACCAGCAAGAGCGATCGAAAATCAATCGTACGTCATTGGTGTCAACCGAGTAGGGCATGATGGCAACGAGACGTATTATTCGGGAGGTTCCATGTGTATCTCGCCGGCTGGCGATGTCGTGTATTATAAACCCGAAGATGAAGATCTGTATACTTTTACGCTCAATCCGAAAGATTTGGTAGAAACGCGACAAAGCTTACCATTCTTAAAGGATCAGGATAAATTCACAATTCTGTAATAATCACCCTATATTGCTAGTTAATCTGCGTAGGGTCTTTGCAAGATCGCTGCGTGAATGACTGCTTGACGAAGATCAAAGCGTTCCTCCTCGAGCTTTGGCAACGCCTCTGCGACGGGCACGACCTCTATTTTCTGAATTGCTTTTTGTTTCGCTTTTTCTGCGCGAAGACGAGTAACTTCGGCTGGCACTTCCTGCTCCAACACCATTTTTTCCGGCATCTCCACTTTTTTCCGGGCTATTTTTGCTGGTTTTGGCCTGCCCAGTTTGCGATCATATTCAGTAGTTCGTGTAGCAGGCGGCTCGGCAACAGTTGTATCACGGCGTTTCGTTGTCATGGTACGTCGCTGCTCCACCACAGTTTTAGGGGCTGCACTCTTCGGTAAACTACTTTGGCGCTTCCGCGCCTTTTCCATTTCCTCTTGATAGTTTTGGTAGATTTTGTAAATCAATCCCCCAACGATAAGAAGTACAGGTATAATATTTTCCATGTATATGATCTTTTCTTAAGGCTCTATCGGCTGAAGGCCATTTCGCACTCTCTCTAAAGATACTTTTTTTTAATGAAAATAATAAAGGTCAATCAAAA
The DNA here is from genome assembly GCF_001586775.1 of Sphingobacterium populi. Classification (GTDB taxonomy): domain Bacteria; phylum Bacteroidota; class Bacteroidia; order Sphingobacteriales; family Sphingobacteriaceae; genus Sphingobacterium; species Sphingobacterium populi. The sequence goes on from NZ_LQXS01000003.1 coordinate 351,655, forward strand.
GTAAACCCCTGACTCGACTGAGACAAGGGTTCCGCTTTGTTTGTGTTTGTTGTAATTTTATTCGAAGATTTCTGGCTCAAATCCACTTCTATTGTTGACTAGTTTGCCGGTGTTACGAAAGTAGATTTCATGGAAGCTCAGTGTGGTTTGATTATCCACCTTCCGGAAAAACTTGTCGGCACTCACATCTTCTAATGTTTTGAAACCACATGCCTCCATGATTTCGACTGTGGCGCGTAAGGTATTGCGGTGAAATTGCCCCACACGTACATATTTGTCTTCCACATCCAGTCCTTTGTACAAATGTGGGCGCTGTGTCGCCACACCGACCGGACAAACATCTTCATTGCATTTCAAAGCTTGAATACAACCCAAGGCAAACATCATTCCGCGCGCACTATAACAAGCATCAGCACCCAATGCTACTGCCTTAAGAATATCAAATCCAGTCACGATGCGGCTAGAAACAATAAGTTTGATATGCTTCTTCAGGCCAAAACGAATCAATGTGGTGGTGATGAAAGCCAAAGCATCGTATAATGGCATTCCTAAGTTATCGGTGAACTCTAATGGCGCTGCACCAGTACCGCCTTCTGAGCCGTCAATAGCGATGAAGTCTGGGAAAATCTGTGTTTGCTGCATGGCATGGCAGATATCTATAAATTCTTGCTTGTCGCCCACGCAGAGCTTGAATCCTACTGGTTTGCCGTCCGATAGATCGCGTAATTGCTGCACAAATTCTATCAGACCCTCAGCCGTAGAAAAAGCGTTGTGCGCCGGAGGCGACATCACATCAGTACCTGGTATTACGTGTCGTATCGCCGCTACTTCAGGTGTATTTTTTGCCGCCGGCAATATACCACCATGCCCCGGTTTGGCACCTTGCGATAGTTTGATTTCAATCATTTTCACGTAAGGTTTGGTCGCTTTCTCCCGAAATAATTCTGGACTAAATCTGCCCAGATCATCGCGACAGCCAAAATAACCCGTACCAATTTGCCAAATCAAATCGCCGCCATTAATATGGTATTGGCTAATACCACCTTCACCTGTATTGTGCGCAAAATTCTGTAAGGCAGCACCTTTGTTGAGCGCGGTAATAGCGGTACGGCTCAAGGCTCCATAACTCATGGCCGAAATATTGAATACACTCAGGCTGTACGGCTGCTTACATTGAAAGTTTCCGACCATAGTGCGTAAGTCATGGTTTTCGATGTGCACTGGAAATACCGAATGCGCAGCCCATTCATTGCCAATGGCTTGTGGATCGGTTTGCATACCAAACGCAACAGTTTCGCGTTGATTTTTGGCTCTTTGATATACGATGGAGCGTTGGCGTCTGTTAAACGGACGACCATCAGTGTCAGATTCCCAAAAATACTGACGTAACTCCGGACGGATGGATTCAAAAAAATACCTGAAATAACCTACCAATGGATAGTTTCTCAAGATGGCGTGCCCACTCTGAAAACTATGGTACAATGCTATAATCAATAGGGGAATAGGTATGATCAATAACCAGAACCAGCTCCGGGTGAAAATAATACCAAACGATATAATAATCAAATTAATGACGATAATCGTTCCAAGGATCAAATTTCTAACACGCATGATACGTATATATTAAGTTTACTATCTCTTTGTCATACAACTAACAGACCAAATTTCGCTTCCAATCGAGTAAAAAGATCTGACGAACCTGTCTCCGGCCATGAAGGCGCGCAATGGCATCATTCGTACTGCAAAATTAGGAAGATCAATGAGTATATAGAAGAAATATATGCTTTGTAAAAAGATTTACTTAATTGATAACAAAGACATTTTAAATCTCGCTTTTCTTAATGAATTGAGATATTATTTGGTAAATCGTTTGCCAATCTGGCTCTTGTTTGAGATAGTCCAAATGCTTCTTCATGGTAAGCACATCATTTCTGCGTGCCGGACCGGTTTGTACATCGGCGGGGATGTGCTGTTGTACCTTACGAGCAGTCTCCAGTATAATTGGCCGGATAAGATCTGGAGAAAGTTGCTGCGCTGCCAGGATGTCAAAAGCAATTTGATACATCGCATTGGAAAAATTATTGGCAAAAACGGCACCCAAATGCAGTGCCAAGCGCTGTGTGGTATTCGCCTCAAAAGATAAGGGGGCTATCGCACTCATCTGCTGTATTAAATAGTCCGTAACTGCTTGGGTATTGCCTTCAATAGCAAACGGAATACAAGACAGATCTGTCGGAACATCTTTAGACAAACTTTGCGGAGGATAGATCACACCGTAATTTTTCCACCTATCTAATATACCTAACGTTGTTGCGCCAGAGCAGTGTACGACGATGCCTTTCCACGATATGGGCAATTGCTGAACGAGTTCTGGTAATGTTTGATCTGTGATAGCAAGCAAATACAAGTCTGCATTTGGGCTAATTGCTGCAAGTGAATCTGTGGCGTCGCAGTGCAATACATCAGCCAATCGCTTTGCATGATCAGCATTGCGGCTATATACTTGTACGATACGGTGGCCGCCAGCTTGCCATCCAACACCGAGATGGTGCGCCACATTGCCGCTGCCGATAAGTACCATATTCATTAGACTGCAGCGCGTGGCTTCTGGTTGTCTTTCCAACGCCTGTAGATCGCCATCAAGAAACCAATTGTCATCACGATGGTACCACACCAGAAGAAGTTGATGTATGGGAATTTGATAGCTTTAAACACCACCCATTTTTTCTCGGGTAGTGGCTTTTGGTAAACCATCAATTCTAATTTATCGGCCTGCGGTTTAATGTTAGAGAATCGGAAACGTAAGCCCTGCTCTTCTACATCTTTATGAAAATCAAATACGTTGCCGTCTTTGATTAGGAATAAGGGTTCCGCTTGAAATTCTTTGCCATCTGATGCAATCACACGGATCTTCAAGCCAAATACAATATCATCATCACCTTTCGGAATATTCTCGATTTTCGCATCGCGGTTGATATTTTCGACAATAAAGAAACCATTACGGTAGCGCAAGGTATCACCCAGATTAACCTCGTAAGTTGCAGGTTCGTCATAGTCTTCGAAGCCAGATTTTTGGCTATCACTAGCTTTTGGATCGTTGTTGTGACTATCTGAGGCAGCAGCAGTAATCAGCGTATAGATGTCGTGTGTCACGTAATGTTTCGTAGAAGGCGTACCGATCAATCCACCCATTTGCGGGTTGTTTTGCGCAAATGGTGTTAGTACAAATTCTTCCTTCACCTTACCTGTTTCCTCGTCGATGTTTTCGTATTTAATCTTATAAAACACGTTGGGCATCGCCACGCTATCGCCAATGTAGGTTAGGCGATAATCACCCATTTGTACTGGCTCACCTTCTGTAAGGAAAAGGTTTTCGCCTGGCTTCTCGACTTGATCAAAACCAGCTACCGCGATATAACCGCTGCTGTTCTGAGAAATCACCTCGCTGGTGGCGGCAGCAACTAGGGCGCCGATCAACAGTAACCCAAAACCAATATGTGATACGGCCGAACCAGCCAGGCGCCATTTGCCTTTAAACGCATCTGTTAATATTTTGCCATTCGCAAGGATACAGAACACCGCACCAAACGTGATCAAAATATACATGATATTGGTATATACCTTAGTCGCATACACAACGCCAGCCGAAAGAATCAATGAAACCACCAATACGATTAGTATTGAAGACCAAAATTTCTTCGCATCGCTGCGTTTATATTTTAGGAATTGCGTAAAACCAGTGACCAGCATCACGACTACGGCAAAAGCGCCCTGCCATTTGTTGTAATGTGGAATAGGATCAATCGGAGGGGCTACTTTTGTGCCGAATATCGCGTTGAAGACTGGAATAGAAGTGGTGGCAATAATCTGAATACAAGCAACCGTCAAAATCAAAGCGCCGATGAATAACCAGAATTCACGAGAATAAATATCTTCTTCTTTCTGTGTGCTCGGGATTTCTTTGCGACGCCATACCAAAAGGCCAACCATAACGATAAAGAAAATAGCATTGAAAATAATCAACTGCCCAGACATCCCTAAACTAGTAAAGGAGTGTACCGAGGTTTCGCCCAAAATACCACTACGCGTCAAATATGAAGCGTAGATCACCAACACGAAGCTAATTAAAGCGAGAAAAGTAGCTGTAAAATAGGCTTGTCCCGAATTTTTGAAAGCCACCATCACATGCACTGCCGCGATCAGTGTAAACCAAGGTATAATAGATACATTTTCGACAGGATCCCAAGCCCAAAAACCTCCAAAATTTAAGGCTTCATACGCCCAAAAAGAGCCCATAATAATACCAGCACCCAAGATCATAACAGCGAAAAGCGCCCATGGTAATCCGGGCGAAATCCAATCTTTGTAACGGCGTTGCCACAATCCTGCTCCCGCAAATGCGAACGGGACAATCATCGAAGCAAATCCTAAGAATAGCGTAGGAGGATGGATCACCATCCAATAGTTTTGTAAGAGTGGATTTAGCCCCCGGCCATCCGATATCATCGAAAGGTAATTCGGGTCGCTCAAGATTGGCCAGTTCATCGCATCGCGCAATAGGATAAAAGGCGAGCTACCTACACGTGTGCCAAATACTTCTACGCCGATCAACATCGATGCTAAGAAGGTCTGGCAAAGCATCACAAAGGTCATTACCGGACTTTCCCAAGATTTGGCTGTCGCCAATAACACCATGCTTAACACACTCTGCCAAAACATCCACAGCCAAAAACTGCCTTCTTGACCTTCCCAGAAAGAGGATATGATGTAATGGGTAGGTAATGATTTGGAGGAGTGCGCGTAGGAGTAATGGTATTCGAATAAGTGATTGTAGATAATATAAAAGAGAATGGAACCGATCGTGATGACAGAGATCGTATTGATCCAGAATGCTCCTCTGGCAATCGTTTTCCATGTCGTATCGTGCGGCTCTTTTGCCGCAAAGAAGTACGCAATACAGGAAAGCAATGCTGCGCCAAAAGATAAAATAACGAAAAATTGACCGATCTGCCCGGGTAATAAGTTTTCGCCTATAAAGTTGATATCCATATCTGAGATTGGGATGTTGTAGAGGAGTTTATTTTACGGTAGCGGTATTAAAAGCGGAAGATGTCTCAATGACTTCCATCTGGTCTTGATTGTATTTTGACGGGCACTTCATTAGAATCTTGGAGGCGTGGAATACATTGCCATCCATTTTTCCCGTCAAAACGATCTGCTCAGAACGTTCAATATCCTGCGGTTTAGCACCATTAAAAACCACTTGGCATTCGGTGCTATCATTATCAAACATGTGGAAAGAGAAATGATTCGGATCCTTCACAGGATCGTAATCCAGAGATTTCTCCTTGTTCAAAACACCAACTACATACAATTCTGTCTGCTTTTCCTTGGCCTCTGTAAAAGTAGAATACGTGCTGGAATCAGTATAAATTACCAAGATCATAGCTATCGCTACGGCAATGATGACCATCAATAAAATGGAACTCTTTTTCATATTATGCTCTTTACGAATTGCAAAATTACGAATTAAGCAGCGAAGGAATGAATTTTACAAATTTCACTAATTATTTAGAATCGTTCTAATATGTTCTTACCTGGCGCTGTTTGGTACACTATCGCACTCTATTGCAGTACAATGGCCTTTTACCAAGATAGACAGCTTCCTGAGACGCTATTTGATAGTATTCGCTTACGTTTTGACGAAACGTGCTACCAACATGGCAGCTACAGTATCTCCTGTTGCATTGAGGATGGTCGCTAAGGGATCGACCAATGCTCCGATAATAAGTACGGCCGGAACGGCTTCATTAGGAATAGCATAAATCGAAATCATCAGCAACTCGCCAATGAAGCCTCCATTAGGAATACCGCCAGCGACCATACTGACCAAAAGTGTGATGCCAACAGCGAGCACCAAGGTTTCAAGCTCGAAGAAATTCCAACCTAAAATAGCGAAGGCGACATATATTTTTAAGATGGAAGATATCGCAGAACCATTTTTATACAAGGTGTTTCCTAGCGGAATAACCACATTAGCGATAGCATTCGGTATGCCCATACGTTTTGCGGCAGCAATATTAGTAGGCATCGTAGCCAAGCTACTGCAAGTGCTGATTGCCGTGAGGCTCGGTGTAATATTATTGCGCCAATAGATACCGACACCTGATAATCCTCGCGCTACATAGGCATACAAACTGAAGAAGATGACGAAATAAATCAAGCTAAAGATGTAATAAAAAGCCATCGGTTTGGCATAAAATCCGAATAGTTCGGGACCAAATGTCTTCACTTGATAGGCGAAATAAGCTCCCAAGCCCAGCGGTCCGGCTTTCATAATCAAGGCAAGCAATTGCTGCATCACTTCGTTGCCAGATGCTAAAAAAGCCAGAAAAGCATTGGCAGCGCTCCCTGATTTGCGTATAGCAATACCCAATAACACCGAAAAAAGCACGAAGGCTAGGATGTTTTGCCGCGACAAAAGTTCTTGAAACTCGCTGACACTGAGAAATCGCACTATACGATCTCCCCACGATTCGTCGGCAGTACTGTTCTGAAGCAAGGATTGCGTTGTGTCGGCATCTGCAACGGCAGATACCGGTACCAACCAAAGGCCAGCAATGGTTGCGACCGACGCGATACAGATAGTCACGACAAATACAGCCACCATCGCGCCCACAATCCTGACCAAATGACCACCGTCTTGGATCGTTCCTATCGATGCCGTAATGGCAAAGAAAAGTAAAGGAATGACTGCGACGAATAGTAAATTCAAAAATATATCGCCGATCGGTTTGAGGTATGTCACAAGATCTGGCGCAAACATCCCAATCAGACTGCCTGCCACGATCCCGATAAGTAGCAATATAATCGATTGATAGTTTTGTAAAATCCGACGCATGCTTCTAAGTTACGCTTTTTCGGACAAGATCTATATGGATGAAGAATGCCGGATATAATCGTATTTTTGACGCATGGATAAGACGCATTTTGTCGTGACAGCCGATGGCTCTCGCACCTTATATCAGTCCGAGGTAGGTGAACATTATCACTCTAAGCACGGTGCACATCAAGAAAGTAAACATGTATTCTTGGAGCAAGGTTTGAAGCATTATCTTGCTGAAAATCCTACGGAAACGCAGGTGAATATTCTGGAAGTTGGTTTTGGGACAGGGTTGAATTTTTTATTAACGGCTGATTATGTCACTTCGGAGCAACTAAAACTTTATTACTGTGGAGTAGAAGCCTACCCGTTGAGCAAAGAAGTAATAAGCCAAACGGGTTACGACGCGTACGTAAAACCGGACCTGTGGGAAGAATTTTTGACGAATTATGAAAAAGCACTGGTAGGAAATGCAGCATTATATGCCCAAATCACATTAGAGATAGCACATCAAAAGATTCTGGCTTTTGAACCTTCACAATGTTTTCAAGTCGTATATTTCGATGCATTTGCGGCTATTCATCAACCCGACATGTGGACGGATGAGGTATTGAGCCATGTTGCTAATCTATTGGTAAAAGGCGGTGTATTTGTGACCTATGCGATTACCGGAAATTTGAAAAGAAGTATGAAAGCATTGGGCTTCTCGATCGAGAAAGCACCTGGCGCGCCAGGCAAACGAGAGATGTTGCGTGCTACCAAGTTATAAAAAACGAATAAGCCACCAATAGGTGGCTTATTCGTTTTGTTATTTAGTGAGCTTCAGTACCGTCAGCACCATGTGCGTGTCCGTGAGACAGCTCCTCTTCAGTTGCAGGGCGTACGCTTAAAATCTCGATATCGAAATTCAATTTCTTACCCGCCATTGGATGGTTCAGATCTGCCACCACGGCTTCTGGAGTCACTTCGACCACTACAGCGCGAAATTGGTTTCCGTCGTTGTCTTGCAAAGGCAATACTTCACCTACAGGAGGCAAGCCCATTTCACCAAACATATCTGCTGGCAATTGTGCGATAGCTTTATCATCACGCTCACCGTATGCATCTACTGCATTTAGCTCAAATGAAGTCTTATCTCCAGCGTCTAGTCCAGTGATGTTTTCTTCAAACTTAGGAAGCATCATGCCTACGCCATGTAAAAATGTTAACGGATTTTCTGAGGTAGTTTGTTCTACGAACGTTTTCTCACCGTTGTCTTCAACGGTATGGAGTGTGTAGTTCAACGTAACCACGTTGTTGTTTTCTACTGCCATTTTTTTGATTTTAGGAGGAGTTTATTTACTCCCCGTTACTGATTTATTAATTCTAGTACTGCTTTCACGGAATTTTGTGGAAGACTACATGTACTATTACGACAAAGGTAGGCTTTTGATTCCAAACCCTGTCTATCAGACAACAACGGAAGCATACTTTTTGTTCCCCCGAGTGTCAATTTGTTGGGAATATAATGCTGATCCAACTCCTTGCGCCATGTTATGGCGTGCTGGCCAGTCAAAGCAATTTCATTCGTGCCATAAACCAATTCTGCTAGTTGAATGGCCCAATTGGAATAAGCAGATCCATATCGTTTGATATAAGGAAATACGTTAGCAAATAATTGTTCTGCCACCTCCGCCCACTCTTGCTTATCATACAATAAGCCCAGTTTGAAAAGCTGCCGCACCATGGTCGAAGCAGAAGCCGGGATCACGTTGTCCATGATCTCGCTCTTACGCGCGATTAGTTGTTCACTCGTAGTACTAGTGTAATAGAAAGTCTGTGCCGCTGGATCGTAGAATTGTTGGATTGCCTGCTCGGTGATCGTTTTAGCAAAATCCAGCCATTGCTCATCGAAGGTCGCTTCGTACAAACTGGTGAAACCTTCTATTGTAAACGCATAATCATCGAGAAAGCCGTTTATTTCCCGGTTTGTGTCAGCGGGTTGATGTAGTAAATAGCCATCGCTTGTAAGGCCGTGCTGGCGAATAAACTCCGCAATATCGATCGCTTGCTGCAGATATTCTGCTTCATCAAAAACGCGATAAGCATCGACAAATCCTTTCATCAGCAGTGCGTTCCAAGTGATGATTTGTTTGTCGTCCAGACCTGGTCGTACACGCGTTTCGCGATACGAATAGAGTTTGTGTTTAATTTCTTGTAGGTACTCATGCCATTCTTCTTCCGAAAAGCCAGCTTCTTGGATCAATGCCTTTTCATCTTCGCTAACATAGAGTACGTTGGTAGACTCCTCTTCCCAATTGCCCTTTTGCGTCACTTGATAATAGTGGCGGAATAGATCTGCATCTTCACCCAGCAGGTCAAATTCTTCGTGATTAAAGGTGTAATATTTCCCTTCTACGCCTTCGCTGTCAGCATCTAAGGCGCTGTAAAAACCACCGTTGGGCGCTTTCATCTCGCGAACCAACCAAGCAATGGTTTCTTCTACCGTTCTCTTATACAACAAGGTGGGGCGATGCTGGTACGCTTCGCTGTATAAGCTGATCAATTGCGCATTATCATACAGCATTTTCTCAAAGTGAGGGACATGCCAGTGGCCATCTACTGAATAGCGTGCAAATCCGCCACCTACATGATCGTAAATGCCGCCATTGGCCATCTTCTCTAGTGAGAAATGTACGTGATCTAACAAGTCCTGATCTTTAGAAAGTGCACCAAAGCGCAGGAAGAAAAGCCAATTATTGGGAAGTGGAAATTTTGGTGCACGATCGTATCCGCCATCTTTATGATCGAAGGTAGCTTTCCAAGGACGGACAATATCTTGCAAGTCTGCTAGCGTGTACTTTTCTGGAATAGCACTGATCGGCAGTTGCTCTGCCTGATGTATTCCAGCAGTTAATTTCTCCGCATATTCGATGGCTACCTCGGGCGTTTCTTCCCACATTTTGGCGATCTGCAATAAGGTATTTTGCCAATCTTGCGGTTTGAAATAGGTGCCGCCATAGATGGGCCGTCCATCCGGCAAGCAAACGGCGTGCAACGGCCAGCCGCCTGCATTGGTCATCAACTGCACTGCGATCATATAGATCTGGTCAATATCCGGACGCTCTTCGCGATCTACTTTAATAGGTACAAAGAATTTGTTCATCGTCTGTGCGATGGCCTCATTCTCAAAACTCTGCTTTTCCATGACATGGCACCAGTGGCAGGCAGAATAGCCTATGCTCACGATCAATAGTTTGTTTTCTTTTTTGGCTTTCTCCAATGCTTCAGCAGACCACGGATGCCAATCTACTGGATTATGCGCGTGCTGGCGAAGATAGGGCGAGCGTTCGTTTGCGAGTTTATTTGCCATGGTGTTGATGGTTGAGTGCGATTATTCGAAAACGTGCTTCAGCGTGGCGGTTTCTCCAGAAAGCTGTGAAAAGGTCATGTTATCCGGGAATTCCAAATAAGCAGCATTTGCTGTTTTTAGTTCGGCGTATTGATCCGTCAGGTAGCTCACTAGCGATGAAAGGCCGGGATTGTGCCCAAATACAATCAGCGTAGATACATGGTCGGGTACCTTATTTATTACTTGCAGGATATCCAGATGATGCGCTTCGTAAATTTCTATCGCCAACTTGATCTGATTGGTGGGATACTGAAATATCGGACACATGATTTCAGCGGTTTGAAAGGCACGATTAGCGGCAGAAGAAATTACCAAGGTATGCTCATCAAACTTGGTTTGTTCCACGATCTGCTGTGCAATATGTATCGCATCTTGACGCCCTCGCTCGACAAGATTACGTTCGAAATCCCGTTTTGCAAAGTTTGGATCCTCAGCTTTTCCGTGGCGGATGATATATAACCTCTTCATAGGACGTCATTTTTATTTGAATGTGGCAATAAATTCTGAAATATCCCTATCCCTGAGATTTTCTTTCCCCAGAATCCTCACAAAAGCCGTTCCGACGATTGCGCCATGCGCGTAGTTTGTTGCTTTTTGATGCGTTTCTCGGTCGGAAATACCAAATCCGATCACGATCGGAGAGGATAATCCCATGTTTTTGATGCGCGAAAAATACGCTTCTGAGCGGTCTTCTACCTGCAATTGTTTGCCCGTAGTCGCGTTGGAGCTCAATAAATAGATGAAACTCGTGCTCAGCGTGTCAATCTTGCGAATACGTTCGTCGGAAGTTTGTGGTGTCACCAAGAATACGTTACTGATGCCGTATTTTTCAAAAATCGGCTGATACATCTCCTCATATTCATACAGTGGAAGATCTGGAATGATTGCCCCATCTACGCCGACAGCTTTACAATCCGCACAAAATTGTTCGACACCGTACTGCAAGATCGTATTAAAATAGCCCATCAAAAAGACAGGAATTTGTACTTGTTCTCTTAGTGGTTTCAGCTGTTCAAACAACACCTTTAACGACATGCCGTTTTGTAAGGCTTTCTGAGAGCTTTCCTGAATGATGGGGCCATCGGCCACGGGATCAGAATAGGGAATCCCAATTTCCAAGAAATCTGCTCCGCTTTTTTCTAAAGTCGCCGCAATGTCGAGGGTTGAATCCAGAGTTGGATAGCCCGCCGTATAATAAATGGACAACAGGCGTTCGCCTTGTAATATTTTTCGGGTATTTTCTAGTGTTCGCATGTGTTCTTAAAAGCCAAAATATTTCATGTAATTGTCCAAATCCTTGTCGCCACGACCCGAAAGACAAATCACCACCGTTTCGTCTCCTTTGAAGGTCATTTTCTCCAGATGAGCCAAGGCATGCGCACTTTCGATCGCCGGAATAATGCCTTCTAGCTTGGTTAATAGTAACCCTGCCTGCATGGCTTCGTCATCGGTTGCGCTTGCAAACGTGCCACGACCGCTTTTGAATAACCAAGCGTGCTGCGGTCCAATGCCGGGATAATCCAATCCGGCAGAAATAGAATACGGCTCAATAACTTGCCCATCATCCGTCTGCATCAAGATTGAGCGACTGCCGTGCAAAACGCCCTCACGTCCTAAAGCAGTAGTGGCTGCAGATTCTCCAGAATGGACGCCGTGACCGGCTGCTTCCACAGCAATAATATTTACGGCATCATCGTCTAAGAAATGGTAAAACATACCGGCGGCATTCGATCCGCCACCAACGCAGGCAATCACGTGATCGGCATGGCTGCTGCCCGTTTGCTCTACCAATTGCTTACGCGTTTCTTCAGAAATAATCGATTGAAAACGCGCTACCATATCTGGATAAGGATGCGGTCCTACGACCGAACCGATGATATAATGGGTGTCTACTGGATTATTGATCCAGTCGCGCAGTGCTTCGTTTGTGGCATCTTTCAATGTTTTGCTACCCGATGTGGCGGGGACGACGGTTGCTCCCATCATTTTCATTCGAGCAACGTTGGGCGCTTGGCGTTCAATATCAATTTCGCCCATATATACTACGCATTCCAAACCTTTCAGCGCGCAAACCGTAGCCGTTGCCACGCCATGTTGTCCAGCGCCAGTTTCGGCGATGATGCGCTTCTTGCCCAAGCGCTCGGCTAGCAAAATTTGGCCGATGGTATTGTTGATTTTATGCGCACCCGTATGATTAAGATCTTCTCTTTTCAAAAAGATGCGTGCGCCATATTTTTCAGATAAACGGTTCGCTAAATACAATGGCGAAGGCCGTCCAACGTAATCTTTTAATAATTTGACAAAATCTTCCCGAAAGCTAGGGTCTTGGATGATGTTCAAATATTCATTTTGTAGTTCCTCTACATTCGGGTAAAGCATTTCGGGTACGTATGCTCCGCCAAACGGACCATAATATCCTCGATCATCTACTTGATATTGGCTCATGATGAATTATTTTGAGTGCTTTTTGTACTAAATCTATGTTTTTGAGGCCAGGGTTGATTTCCAGTTTGGAGTTAAGATCCAGTCCGACCATTCTACTATCTTTTCTTTCTAATGCGGTTGTGAGGTTATCCACACCGATTCCGCCGCTTAACAGATATGGAGTATTACCATTGTATTGGTTTAATAAATCCCAATCAAAGGTATTTCCGCTTCCGCCGTGAGCAGGTGTTTTTGTGTCAAATAAAAATAGATCAACGACCTCACGATATGAATCTAATAGGCTAAAGTCAAAGTTTGCATTCACACCAAAAGCTTTCCAAACCGTCAAGCCTTTGTTCTTTATTTCTTGGCAAAACGCAGGCGATTCTTGACCGTGCAGTTGTATCACATCCAGCTGAAATGCTTGCTGTCTTTCTACTATCTCTTCTACTGCCTGATCGACGAAAACGCCTACTTTAGGTACGTCGTATTGATCGAAAATCTGTGGATCTACATGACCCGCAAATCTTGGCGATCGCTCATAAAAGATTAGGCCGATATAATCTATCGGCAATTGAAGTAAGGATGCGATATTGGTCGCGTCCTTCATTCCACACACCTTTACTGCTAATTTATTATCCATTGGTCAACTTCAATAAGCTGTTGAGTGCTTTCTTTCCTAATAAGGATGATTCTGCTTCGTAAAAACAATCTCCAAAAGTTTTCTCTGGTTCTAATGTTTTGATGGCAAAGGCTGCATTGGTCAATACCACTTGATTCTGTGCATCGGTTCCTTCACCACCAATGATTTTTCGAAAAACAGCAGCAGACTCCGCCGGATTGCTACCGCCGCCGATCTGCTCTGCCAGCACAGGGTCAAAGCCAAGATCGGAAACTTGAAAGTAATGTTCCCCAGCGTTGTCGATCACTTTGAAATCGCCCGTTAGAGAGATCTCATCATATCCGTCCAAGGCATGCATAATGCTATATTGTTTTTTGCCACCCTGATAAAGGTACGCATACAGACGAGCTAATTCTAGGCTAAAAACGCCGACTGATTGAAATTCAGGATTTGCCGGATTGGTTAGTGGCCCTAACATATTGAAAAAGGTTTTGACACCCAATGCGCGACGGATTGGCGCGACAGTTTTCATCGCAGGGTGGAAGAGTGGTGCGTGCAAAAAGCAGATATTAGCTTCATCTAATTGCTTTTGTAAAGCATCGCGATCGCTGGTAAAGGAATAACCTAACAGTTCCATCACATTGGAAGAGCCGCAGCCAGAAGATACGCCCACATTGCCATGCTTCGCAACATGATATCCTGCTCCAGCAACAACGAAAGAGGCTAATGTAGAAATGTTAAAGGTATCCTTGCCATCACCTCCAGTGCCACACATGTCGATAAGGCGATAGCCGGGAAATTCCACTTGTAAGCAAAGGTCATACATCGCATCCCGAAAACCTTGTAATTCTTCAACTCGGATACTTCGCATGCCATACGTGGTCATAAACGCCGCTATCTGATGGCTGTCGTATCTGCCGGTGGCAATGTTTGTCAGAATATCATACGCTTCCTTGCGGTCGAAGGATTTGTATTCGAATAGATGGGATAATATCTCTTTCATCGGTTTTTAAATTGCGTGTTGCCGAGCGCGATCGGGATTATGCTTAGTCTTAATTAATTCGAACGTATCTCACGTCATAAAAAAAGGCTTGCCAAAAAGGCAAGCCCACTATTTCTATCAGTATATTTTGAAGACATAGGATGTTGCCACAACGTTAACCGTTATGCCACCACCAAGCTTTAAATGTACTGCTATTTCTCATTTTTATATAAAAACAAATATTGCGAATACTTTTTGATAAAACAAATTATTTGACAATCAATACGTCACAAAATGTGCACGATTTCCGCCTTTAGAAACTAACGTAAAGGAGGCAATCTTTGTGTTTTGCGTTAGCAAAGCAGTCATCTGCCGTTTGCCAGAGTATAAAAAAACCATGTCAGCCGTATCTTTCCCTTCGGTATCAATGTCCGCAACCTCTTTACGAGGCATCTCGTTGTAAGATACATATCTGATATCTTCTACACGTTTGCTTAGCAGATTTAGTCGTATCTCTGCTAAACTCGCCAGAAGATAGTCATACATCTCGTCATCAGCATCTTGTACCAATACATGTTTGCTAAGCACGATATCCAAAGCCAATTTAGGATTGGCGAGATCAGCAATGAATTGTTGTGCGGTCTGAATACTGTTCGACCGAGTTGCTGCTACCGAAGTAATTGTATCAGTCACCGTACTGATTTGCATAGCTTTATCTTGCGGTTTTTTTTCACGTTTTATGCGCATCTGCGCAAAGAGTGGCAGGCTTAAAACCGATAAACATATCGCGAGTAAAGTGTTTTTCATGCTGGTACTTTTTTAGTTGGACAGTGATGCGGTCGAAAGGATTAAAAAAGTCGTGACCAAACCGGGTAATCACCGTGACTATACTGGGCAATCACTTCAAATTGCTTTTTACATTTGAAAACATAAAAGCCGCCTGATTTGATGTCAAGCGGCTTTTTAAGGTCTAGTATTCATCTTCGTTGAAGAAGAAATCATCCTTAGTAGGATAGTCTGGCCATATCTCTTCGATATTTTCGTATGGCTCACCATCGTCTTCTAGTGCCTGTAGGTTTTCAATAACTTCTACCGGTGCTCCCGAACGAATTCCGTAGTCAATTAACTCGTCTTTGGTAGCAGGCCACGGCGCATCTTCTAAATGCGAAGCTAATTCAAGTGTCCAATACATAGTCTTCTCTATTTAAGCTTGTTACTTTTCGCAAAAGTAGCAAAATAGTTGTTTTATGCAAGTTTTGATACTTAATACCCATGTCAAAAAACATAACTGTCTATTTTTGAGATTGTTAATTTTTGTTGTTAGACATGTAATTGTACATACGTTGGTAGGTCAACTCTTCGATAGCTCTCGTATTCGTATCAAGCAAAGCGTCTGTCGCAATGGGCTGCAATACCGATACTTTAATACTACCCGGCTTCGATCCTAATCGGCTACCATCATCCCATAATAATTCCCAAGCATTGTGAATTACGATGGGCAATAGCATTACTTGATTGTCCTTGGCTAACCGAAATGGACCTGATTTGAAGGCGTGTAGTCGTGGAGGATATTCTTCATCAATCTTTCCTTCGGGAAATACAACAAGGGAACGCCCTTGCTTTAGCAATTCACTTCCTTTTTGGAATGCTCGAAATGAAGACATCCGATTGGCCCGATCGACGGGTATGTCAATAGTTTTGAAAAAGATCGCAGTAACCGGATTGCGCAACAGCTCGATCTTACCCAAGAATGAAAAAGGTTGTGGGCATAGGTGCGTGAGCACCGAGATATCTAATATGGAGGTGTGATTTGGGCATAGGACGTAGTTCTTAGACCAATCTATCGGTACTTCAAAATGAAATTTAAAGCGAATGCCGGCTAGGGCAGCACTAACAACGCTAATCCACTTACGCAATAAAACAAGCTTTTCATAATTGCGTTCAGGATTTTGCGCTAATACCAACAGTATCGGTAAGCATAGCGAAAAACATAAGAACGCCATACTCAGATAATAAATGCGATGTGCTTTCCGTAAAAATAAATTCATATGTGTTATACGAGGTAGAGGCAGTTTTAAAACGGATCGCGGATGTCTTTCACTACATAAAGTCCGAGAAGAAAAGGTTCGCAACTATTGTACGTTGCGAACCCCTCTATGTTATTTACTCAATTCGGTAAAGTATTTGTGAAACAGCGGGATTGTCTCAATACCTTTCAGGTAATTGTCAATACCATACTTCTCATTCGGAGAATGCAGGTTGTCGCTATCCAAGCCAAATCCCAAAAGAACGGTCTTGATACCTAATTCTTTTTCAAATAAGGCTACGATCGGAATAGAACCACCACCGCGCGTTGGGATTGGCATTTTGCCAAACGTTTCGTGCAAAGCTTTTTCAGCGGCTTTGTAGGCGATACTATCTGTCGGAGTTACGACTGGCTCGCCCCCATGATGCGGTGTCACTTTTACTTTTACATATTTGGGCGCGATGCCTTCAAAGTGCGATTGGAAAAGCTCGGTAATACGCGTCGAATTTTGGTTGGGCACCAAACGCATAGAGATTTTTGCAAATGCTTTGGATGGCAATACGGTTTTAGCGCCTTCGCCTATATATCCGCCCCATAGGCCATTTACTTCCAAGGTTGGTCGTGTACCAGCGCGCTCGATCGAAGAGTAGCCCGCCTCACCCCAAATCTCATTGATGCCAAGATCTGCTTTATATTCTTCCACATCGAATGGCGCTTCGTTCAATGCTTTGCGTTCTGCATCAGATAGCTCTATTACATCGTCGTAGAAGCCGGGAATTGCGATGTGATTATTTTCATCGTGCAACGAGGCAATCATTTTGGACAGTATCGTCGCTGGATTGGCCACGGCACCTCCATATACACCAGAATGAAGATCACGATTTGGACCAGTAACTTCCACCTCTACATAAGAAAGTCCGCGTAACCCGGTTTCAATCGAAGGCTGCTCCAGGCTAATCATTGCGGTGTCCGAGATTACAATAACATCGGCGCTCAGACGCTCTTTATTCTCTTTTACAAAAGTGCCTAAGTTAGAAGAACCGACTTCTTCTTCGCCCTCGATCATAAATTTGATATTACATGGTAGTTCTTGCTCGCTCATCATGTATTCGAACGCTTTTACGTGCATATAAAACTGCCCTTTATCGTCGGCTGCACCACGGGCATAGATTTTTCCGTCGCGCACAGTAGGTTCAAATGGAGGCGTATCCCATAATTCTAAGGGATCTGCAGGCTGCACATCATAATGTCCATAAACCAATACCGTCGGCAGCTTAGGATCTATTAATTTCTCTCCGTATACGATCGGGTATCCAGCAGTTTCGCAAACTTCGACCTGATCTGCACCTGCATCTTGCAGTTTTTGTGCAACGAAGGCCGCCGTTTTAATGACATCCTCCTTGTATTTAGGATCTGCACTTACTGATGGGAAACGGAGTAGCTCAAATAATTCAGCCAAGAAGCGATCGGTGTTTGCCGATACATAATCTTTAATTTTTTGCATGACTTTTTGTGTTTGTACAAAATTACTGAAATATTTTTTGTTTAATCTTGTAACATTATTCGCTTTCGTGCGACAAAGTAAGTAGACGAGTAAATAACTCCTATGAAAAGATAGTGTACAGCCTGTGAAAAAATCATCTTGTGCCTAACTAAACTGATATAATTAATTTAATTCATGAAAAAACTTGCTATTCCTTTAGTAATTGTTCTAACATTTCTATGTGCCTTGGGAGGGCACGCACAATCCAAAATAGGTGGTAAAGTAGTCGATGATACGGATAAAACCGGACTTCACAATGCTACTGTTATGCTCCTTCAAGCAAAGGATTCTATCTTGGTAGACTTTTCCCGCGCTGATGAAGCTGGTCGTTTTAGTATGACTAAACCTGATTCGGAGGACTATCTTTTGATGATCAGCTATCCCAAATATGGTTCGTTTTCGCAATTATTGGAAAAAGGCGCAGGTAATGTAGATATCGGTGAAGTGGGTCTTACTGGTGTAGCTAACTTGATCGAAGAAGTAATGATTACAGGACGAATTCCCGTTGTCATTAAAGGCGATACCATTGAATATGACGCAGGTAGCTTCACTACAGAGAAAAATGCAAAAGTAGAAGACTTGCTAAAAGTTCTTCCTGGTATCACGGTGGATGCATCTGGAAAGATCACAGCGCAAGGCAAAACGGTAGAAAAAGTTTTGGTAGACGGAGAAGAATTTTTCGGAGACGATCCAACCTTAGTGACTCGAAATTTGCGCTCGGATATGGTCGATAAAGTGCAGGTTTATGAAAAAAAATCAGACATCGCAGAAAGAACTGGTGTAGACGATGGGGAACGTATTCAAACCATCAACGTAACCCTAAAGGAGGATGCAAAGAATGGAATGTTCGGAAAGCTGGAAGGTGGCGTAGGGACGGATGATTTTTATCTCGGCAAAGCAGCTGTAAACAAATTCCGGGGATCGCAAAAAATAGCTGCATATGGTATTGCTGCCAATGATGGTACTGTTAGCTTAGGCTGGCAAGATGAAGAAAAATTTGGCCTTAGCGATGACCAGATGGAGGTATCGGATGATGGTAACATGTATTTTTTTGGTAGCGGGGGCGATGAGTTTAGTTATTGGAACGGCCGAGGACGTCCGCAAGCGCTCAATACGGGTCTAAGTTTCATGGATAAGCTTGGCAAAAAAGGTAATAAGATCAATTTAAACTACAAGTTTGGGCGAATCGAGAACAATGAGATTAATGAAGGTCTAAGTCAACAAAATTTACCAAATGGGACCTTCAATCAAAGCTCATTGAGCAATAGTAATGTGACCAATCAACGTCATCGTTTCAACGGACGTTATGATTGGAATATTGACTCTTTAAGTACGTTGATGTTAAAAGTATCTGGAACGAGCGGAAGAAGAGAAGCTCATGACTACGGCGAGGCGTTTAGTACCAATGCGGATAATCAACCAATTAACGACAACATAAGGGAACTGAGCACTGATGCCAAAAACTCCAATATTACTTACGATGGTTTATTCACCCGCAAGTTCAATAAAGTCGGACGGTCGCTGTCCATCCGTTTGGCTGGAAATATCTCTGACGATAACGGAGAAGGCTTTTTAAACTCGGTCACTAATCAGTACATAGGAGATACGATACGTACGGTTATCGACCAATTTAAAGAGATGTCGAGAAAATCGAATAATTTGCAAACATCTGCTACCTATACCGAACCGCTTAGCGAGCGTTGGCGCACTTCGATCGGCTATGCTTACAATAATTCCAAAACGCATTCTATAAATAACTCTTTTAATGCCAATGCTGATGGAGTTTACAATGAGTTAGATGCTGAATTTAGTAACGATTTTGACTTTAATACGGTGCGCAATAGTGGTGATCTATCTGTCGGTTATAAGTCAGAAAAAATAGAGTTCAACTTGAATAACAATGTACGCCATGACGACTTGTTTCAGCGTAATAATTACGCAAGTGAAGAGCTTGATCGTGCATTTGTAACATACAATCCAAGAGCATTTATCCGCTATAACATCACAAAATCTAAGCGTATAAACTTAAATGTAAATCGTAATAATATATTACCATCATTGATGCAGATACAGCCTCTGCGCCAAAATGAGAACCCATTGAATATTGTAGAAGGTAATCCGGATCTGACTCCAGCTCAGCGAAATAGTTACAGTTTGTACTACAACTCGTGGGATATGCTCCAGAATCGTTATACGTATTTTGGTGGTAATTTTAATCAAGAATACAATTCAATACAGCAGAATATCTTTGTAGAACCAAGCGGCGTTCGAACCATGCGATTTGATAATATGCGCGAACGTGTAAACAATTCTGGAAGTATTTGGGGGGGAGTTGGTAGCAACTTGATCAAGAAATATAAAATTCAAGGACGCTACGGCATCAATGCCAATATAACGGATGGTTATAATTATCAAAATAATGAATTGAATAGAAACCAAAATCTTACGTATGGACTTAGTTTTGCAGCGGAGAAAAACACGACAAAAAGTGTTGATTTTAATTTCAGCCTGAACCCAGGTTGGAGAAAGATGTCCTCTTCATTACAACCCGAATTCAACAGTTCTGGCTTTACCATGTCGAGCAACTTATGGTTCAAAGTATTTTTACCACTAAAAATCCAAGTTTATGGTACCGCAGCACACACCTACGAAGCTGCAACAGAAGCTTTCGATGAGAACTTTACTCGCTTGATTTTTACACCTGGTATTTCCAAAAGGTTCCTAAAAAATGAATCTTTAACCGCAGAGCTCTATGTGAATGATGTTTTCAATCAAAATATTGGATTTACACGCTTCCAGCAAGCAGGTATGATTTCCCAACAGCGCTATAATACTATTTCAAGGTATTTTATGTTCAAAGTAAGTTGGGATTTCAGTGTAATGGGAGGGGTTAGTAATTAGTAATTAAGTAAAGTTAGATATAACTATAACATGAAAAATATAATACAATTGATCGTTTTAATCGTCTGTTTGCCTGTTTTCGTGCAAGCGCAGTACGCCTACTTTCCGCAAGAGGGCGTGGTCACTTTCGATAAAACGATTCACATCAAGAATTTGTTAAGACGGCATGTAAACTCGCTCAAAGAAGGAGATTTTCAGCGTCGTTATATTGAGGAGTTAATTCCGAAGGTGAATGAAACCGTAGTGCTGAAGAAAAAACTCTCTTTTAGTGGTAGCGAAGCAAATTGGGAACCTATTAAAGAAACCTTGGACCCAATTGTCACCAATCTACTCAATATGGGTATACTCGACTATCAGAATGTCGGATATCAAAATCTGAAAACTAAAGAATCGCAGTCTTATTTCGATATGGCGGGTTCCAGCATTCTTCTCAAAGATTCATTGTTAAACGTCAAATGGAAGATCACAGACGAATACCGAGAAATCGCTGGATATTCTTGCCGCCGTGCCAACGGTGTCGTGCTGGATTCGGTGTACGTTGTTGCATTTTATACCGATCAGATTCCTTTGCCTACAGGTCCGAGTGCAGTACATAGTTTGCCAGGAATGATATTAGGACTAGTAGTTCCAGAGCAACACTATAATATTTATGCTACCAAAGTTGATTTCTCGTCGCCAGTAATAAAGGCTAACGTAGGCCCGAAACGTGCTACAGCAATGACCCGGCGCGAGATGGAAGCTAAATTGCGAGAAACACTTGGCGATTGGTTGGGGGAGAAACAAATTAATCTGATACTTGCAGCTATTCAGATTTAGCGAAATACGATAACAGATATACAACAAGAACGCTCCTCTTTTCATAAAGAGGAGCGTTCTTGTTGTATCGTAACTCAGGCCAGTTACACGATGAAATTCCATCCGTATGGATCTTCAATCTTTCCATAGCGGAGATCGTTCAAGTATTGAAACACTTTGTTAGAAAATTCCCTTGTTTCTACCGCCGGCAATTCATAATTCTTGCCTTCGTACCCGATTTTAGAAATATGTGTAATGGTTGCAGCGGTACCCGCAGCGAATGCTTCGGTTACTTGTCCGGATTCAATTCCTTGAATCAATTCTTCTACCGATACTTTGCGCTGTTCTGTCTTCAATCCCCAAGCATCTGCTAGCTCAATGATCGTACGACGGGTAACACCATGTAGAATGGTGTCGCCGTGCGGCGTAATGATGGTATCACCAATACGGAAAAGTAAATTTGCGGTGCCTGCTTCTTCGATATATTTATGATCGCGGGCATCTGTCCACATCACCTGGTCATAACCTTCTTTGTGCGCCAATTCTGTCGGGTACAATGCCAGTGCATAGTTTCCTGCATTCTTAGAAAAACCAACACCGCCATCGGCCGCGCGCGTATAGTGCGTTTCTACTTTCAAACTAATTGGCTTGCTATAGTAAGCGCCAACAGGTCCTGTAATGATTATAAATTTGTAAGAATCCGATGGATGGACGCCCAGTGCCGCCTCTGTAGCAAACATGAACGGGCGAATGTATAGCGAAGCACCATCTTTATTTGGCACCCAATTTTGATCTACCGCTAATAATTGTTTTAAGCCATCCAAAAAGATTTCTTTTGGCACCTCTGGCATTTGCAAACGTGCGGCCGATTTATTGAACCGTTCCCAATTCTTGTCCGGTCTGAAAATGCTAACTCGGCCATCATTCAGTTTGTATGCTTTTATACCTTCAAAGATGGATTGGCCGTAATGAAGTGCCGACATCGAAGGGCTGATTGAGATATCACCATAAGGCACGATACTCACCTCATTCCAAGTACCGTTGCTATATTCCGCGACGAGCATATGGTCGGATAAAATCTTGCCGAAAACCAAATTATCAAAATCAACGGCATTTAACCTTGATTGTTGTGTTTGCTCTATACGAATATTTGTGGTGCTCATAACTAAATTATTTTTACTGAAAGGCTGCAATTTAGGCAAAAAAAATATATGGAACTATTTCTTTTTCGTTGTGTATAATGTTTAATCAATAAATTTATTGTAATTGGGATAAAATTAGCGTATCTTTGTAGCAGATTCGAACATTATGCGTTTAATAAGTGAGAATCATACATATAAATCAGGATGGACACTACGCAAATGCTTCAAAAAGAGGATACTAAACGGGAAAATGAGGTGAATATGATTCAGTTTATTGCTGGATATTTCGTGTATCTTTACAAAGTTGCGGTCCGCCCCAATTGATCAATTATTCCAATTTCTGCTAAGAGCGGTTCTAAATATGTTCTATCATTCGCTAAGCGAGGAACTTTATTTTGGCCACCAAGCTTCCCTCTAGATTTCATCCAGCGATAAAAGGTGTTTTCTGGTGCATTATGCACGATAGGAAAAGTTAATGCCATATCTTTATGTCGTTTAGCATCATAGTCCGAATTTATCTCCTGAAGTTTGGTATCTAAGATTTCACAAAATTTTTGGAATGAGTTGGGTTGTTGAACGAATTCAATTATCCATTCGTGTGCTCCAGCCTTGCCATTATCAAAATATACAGGCCCGGCTGTATAATCTTTAACAGTTGCGCCCGTAGCGACACTTGCCGCTAGAATCGCTTGATCGGCATTATCTACAATTAATTCTTCACCAAAGGTATTGATATACGCTGTGGTGCGGCCTGAAATCTGAAATCGATAGGGCGATAGTGAAGTAAATTTAATGGTGTCACCAATCATATAGCGCCACAATCCAGCATTGGTAGATATGATTAAAGCATAGTTTTTGCCGAGTTCTACTTCGCCCAAAGCATACGTTTTGGGATTGGACTCCGCTATATTCTCCATTGGCAGAAATTCGTAATAAATTCCGTAATCTAGCATTAACAAAAGATCTTCCGAATCAGACTGGTCTTGGATGCCAAAGTATCCTTCAGAAGCATTATAATTCTCAAGATAATACATCTCTGCCGACGGTATCAACCGTTTGAACTCTTCGCGATATGGCTTAAAGCTCACGCCGCCATGGCCATAAAATTCCAAGTTGGGCCACACTTCCAGTAGATTTTGCTTTCCTGTTATTTCTAAGATACGTTGCGCCATTACGAGATTCCAGGTCGGTACACCGGCAAGGCTGGTCACGTCCTCTGCTATTGTGATACGCGCAATCTGATCGATTTTGTCTTCAAAATTAGGGTTTAGTGTCACCTCCAAAGTAGGTGTACGCTTAAACTCTGCCCAGAATGGTAAATTGCGAATCAATATGGACGACAAATCACCTGAGTAAGAATCGCTGCTGAAATTATTGAACTGGGAAGATCCACCAATGACAACCGATTTGCCTGTGAATACCTGATTATCAGGCTTATTGTGACAGTAGATGGACAGCATGTCTTTGCCGCCTTGATAATGACATTCTTCTAAAGCCTCACGACTAACTGGAATAAATTTGCTTCGGTCGGCTGTGGTACCAGATGATTTTGCAAACCATTTGATATCAGAGGGCCACAAGATATTTTGCTCGCCTTTTATCATGCGATCTACATATCCCTTGATCGAATCGTACGACTGTATGGGTACTCGATCTTTAAAATCCTCGACCGAAAAAATGCTTTTATAGTCGTACTGTTTGCCCCATTCTGTCGCTTCTGCCGTAGATATCAGACTTTGAAACCATTCCTCTTGCACGTCGTGGGGATATTTCATGAAAAGCTCAATTTGATGAATTCGCTTTTTCATAAACCACGTGAATAAAGAGTTGAGAATGGCCATGTGAGAGTTTATAGTTAGTTATGCAATTGCTAATTTATAGTTTTTTCCTTCTCAGTTCAAAATGTCGACCCAGATAAAATTTACGAGCCAGCTCATTGTCGGCGATCTCTTCGGGCGTGCCTGTCAGCATGATTTTTCCTTCGGTCAATAAGTAGGCGCGATCTGTGATCGAAAGTGTTTCCTGTACGTTGTGATCGGTGATCAAGATGCCGATGTTCTTTGTTTTTAGTTTGGCTACAATAGTCTGAATCTCTTCTACAGCAATCGGATCTACACCAGCAAAGGGTTCGTCAAGCAAAATGAAGCTAGGATTAGCCGCTAAAGCGCGCGCAATCTCCGTACGTCTGCGCTCCCCTCCAGAAAGTAGGTCGCCGCGGTTTTTGCGGACGCGATGTAAGCTGAATTCCGTAAGCAACTCTTCAAGTTTCTCTTTGCGTTCCTGTTTGTTGGGATAGTGGATTTCTAAAACGGCGAGGATATTGTTTTCTACCGTGATTTTGCGGAATACCGAGGCTTCTTGAGCCAAATATCCGATTCCGCGTTGCGCACGTTGGTACATCGCATCTTTGGTAATATCTACGTCATCAAGATAGACATGGCCATCATTGGGTTTTATCAATCCGACGATCATGTAAAAAGAGGTTGTTTTGCCGGCTCCATTAGGTCCTAGTAGACCCACAATTTCGCCCTGCTCTACTTGAAATGACACGTCATTAACGACTGTTCGCTGCCGATATTTTTTTACAAGGTGTTCTGCTTTTAGTATCATGTATCCAAGTTCTTCACCTACAAATATATCGGTTAATATCGAATTGCTTTAATGTTCAGCTGCAAATTCTTCCGCGATTTCCAGGTGTTTTCTTCAATGGTGTAGCAAATATCAAACCGCTTCCCAGCATTAATAAAATCTATATGATCTGATAAGCCAAAGGCAATACAGGCGAATGGAGCGCTATCCTCTTGTACAATAGTCATCTTAATGTGATTGGCTCCTACAATATGCGCTTGGCCTTGTACAGTTACGCCTTTGGAGATAAACGTTGGTTGCTCATTCTGGGGTCCGAATGGCTCAAACTGTTTGAGTAAGCGAAAAAGCTTTGCATCGATCTCACGAAGATGAATGGGCATGTCGATGGAGATTTCTTGCGTTAGCATCTCGGGCGTGATTCGCTGTGTGACCACTTCTTCAAAGCGCTTTTGAAAAAGTGGTACGTTTTCGACGGGCATCGTCATGCCAGCAGCATATTTATGACCACCAAACTGTTCTAACAAATCGCTACAGGATTCCAGCGCCTGATACAAATCGAATCCCAAAACCGAACGCGCAGAACCGGCTACATGGCCATTCGTATGTGTTAAGATGATGGTAGGTCGGTAATACTTCTCGGTAAGGCGTGATGCTACGATACCAATCACACCTTTGTGCCAGTCGGCTTTGTATAACACCGTTGAATTGCGCTTTTGCAAAGTTTCATCTTGCTCAATAAGTGCCATAGCTTCTTCTGTAATGCGAAGGTCTACGTCCTTACGTTCATTATTTTGAAGATTTACCTTTTCAGAAAATACCAACGCGTCTGCGACCGATTTGGAAGTGAGTAGCTTTACGGCATCTTTGGCATGCTCGATACGGCCAGCTGCATTGATGCGAGGCCCAATCTGGAACACGATATCATTGACCGTGAAAAAATCCTTGCGATTATTGGATAATTCAATCAACGCCCGAAGCCCAAAGGAGGGATTGCTGTTCAATTTCTGCAAGCCAAAGTGGCAGAGCAAGCGATTTTCGCCGGTGATTGGTACAATGTCTGATGCAATGCTTACGGCGACCAAATCTAGGTATTGATAAGCCTGTTCCATATCCATATCATTCGACAGGATAAAGGCTTGTATAATTTTAAATCCAATGCCACATCCCGAAAGCTCTTTGTATGGATAATGGCAATCTACTCGCTTAGGGTCGAGTACTGCTAATGCTTCTGGAATGGTATCACCCGGCAAATGGTGATCACCGATAATGAAATCAATACCTTTCGCTTTGGCATAAGCTACTTTGTCGATTTCTTTAATGCCACAATCCAAAGCGATGATTAGCGTATAGCCATGCTCTTGCGCATAATCTATTCCTTGGTAAGAAATACCATAACCTTCCGCATAACGATCAGGAATATAATATTCCAGTCCAGTGTGAAATTGATGTAAAAAAGTATAGACAATTGATACAGCCGTGGTGCCATCTACGTCATAATCCCCGTAGACCAAAATTTTTTCTTTGTTGGTAATCGCTTGCGTGATGCGTGCAATTGCTACGTCCATGTCTTTCATGAGAAAAGGATCATGAAGATAGGAAAGCGAAGGCCTGAAAAACTCCCGTGCCGCAGCGAATGTTTCGATATTGCGGTGTGCTAAAAGGTTGGCAACTACGTCACTTACTCCGAGTTCATCGCGTAAATGGCGGGTCGTTGCCGCATTATTTTTAGGTTTTAGTAACCACCTTTTTTGCATACCTTTGCTTTGTGAAATTATGGTAAATGTACGGTTTTAAACACGTAATAGCCTAATTTCTACATCCTATACCTTTACGATGTGGTGTAAAGTACATAGTAACAACTATATAGAATGATACAAGCACATTCCCTATACGAGGGATCTTTTTCGGTAGATGCCAGTAAGGTTTTTGTTCCTTTCGATCCAGAAAAAGATGATCCCAAAGACAGACCAGCTTCTTTATTTGTGCATGTCCGCCCTTTTCTGGTTAGTACAAGCCATGGTTTGGTTGTGATCGACGCCGGTTTGGGCGAGCGCACGACAGATGATGAACTATTGATTCATCGTAATATCAAGCAATTGGGTTTCGATCCGGCAGATGTTAAATATGTATTGATGTCTCATTTGCACAAAGATCATATGGGCGGTGTCGTCGATGTGAAAGATGGATCTACACGCATCACCTTTCCAAATGCTGAATATGTAGTACAGGAAAAAGAATGGGAGTCGGCCTTCAGTACCGAATCTGCCTCGTATCGCAAAGATCTATTCAATGCGTTGCAGCGTAGCGGCAACTTGATGTTGGTAGATGGAGATGGCGAACTCAATGACGAGATTTCTTATGAATTGACCGGCGGACACTCCGAATTCCATCAGGTTTTTCATATTAAAACAGGGGGCGAACATTATTTCTTTGGGGGTGATGTGCTTTCCGAGCCAGGTGAGATCTTTCGTAACTTTGTGGCCAAATATGATTTTGACGGCAAGAAATCACGGGATTTGCGTGCCGGTTATTGGGAAGAGGGAGCGCCAGCCGGTTGGCTATTTTTGTTTTACCATTCCAAAACGATACAAATTGGTCGCCCAGAACAAAAAGAAGATGGCACTTTCAAATTGATTGAAGTTGCAGAATAACAGTACATTTGTCAAAAATATTATATCATTAAAAGGAAGTAAATCATGTCGACAGTTAGAGAAAGCGATTTGATAGGAATCGGGAAGAAGTACGAAATAGATACGGATGCCGGAGACCAGATGGTAGTGGTTATTCACGATGATGGTCGTAGAGAACTGTACCGTCATGAGCGTTCAGATCATGAAACACATTGTGTGATGACACTTTCCGATGAGGAATCTCGTCATGTAGCGGGTATTTTGGGCGGACTTTCGTACAAACCCAAAGCTTTGGAAACTATTGAAGTGGCCTTAGACGATTTGCGTATCGAATGGCACAAGGTAGGAGAGTCCAACGATGGCGTGGAGAATAAAAGTATTGGCGAATTGGGCGTTCGCCAAAAAACGGGTGCATCGATCATCGCGGCCATCAAAGATGACGAGACGATCATCAATCCGGGCCCAGATTATATCATCACTAGCGGTACGACTTTGGTGATTGCTGGGAAAAGAAATAATATCAAATTGCTAAAAGAAATTTTGCTGTAACCTAACTTGTTTTCATGCTGAGTCATACTTTAATATTAGAAATCGGGATTGCTGTTTTATTGGTGGCGTTAGTTGGTTTGCTGGCTAATAAGCTTCGATTTTCGGTTATTCCATTTTTTATATTAATCGGTATGGTGCTAGGGCAGCATGCACCAACATTTGGAGCGGTAGATCTCACTTTTGCGGAAAGTAAGCCATTCATTGACTTTATGGGTCGTTTGGGGGTGTTGTTTCTGCTGTTTTATCTTGGGCTTGAGTTTTCCGTAGGGCGACTCATGAAGTCGGGTAAATCCATCGTTTCTGGTGGTTTGTTTTATGTGTTGCTCAATTTCTTTTCTGGCCTTTTTATCGGTTGGATGATGGAGTTGCCTTTCAAAGAGATGATGGTGCTTTGTGGGATAATGACCAGTTCGTCAACAGCGATCGTGGCCAAAGTACTGACTGATCTTAAGCGTACGGCCAATCCGGAAACGGAAGTTATTATGGGCATGATTATGTTCGATGATTTATTCATCGCGATGCATATTTCTTTCTTATCGGGATTAATCCTTACGGGGTCTACTTCTTTTCTGGCTGTGGCAGGTACATCGGCATTGGCACTGACATTTATCCTGACTTTCTTGGTGCTAGGGCGCAAGTTGGTGCCTGCAATAGATAGGGTTTTGCAGGACAAAACTTCAGAACTATTCGTACTGATTATTTTTAGCTTGCTGTTTGTGATCGCTGGTTTTTCGGAGACGATTCATGTGGCCGAAGCTATCGGCGCATTGATGGCCGGTTTGGTATTGGCCGATTCGAAGTACATCAAAAAAATTGAAGGAATGGTGCTTCCATATAAGGATTTTTTTGGGGCGATGTTCTTCTTCAGTTTCGGATTATCTATTGATATGTACTCCCTAGGAGGTGCCGTAGGCTGGGGCGCGTTAGCGGCCTTTATCACCGTGATGGTTAATGTGGCCTCTGGATATTTTGCCACTAAATTTTCCGGGTTGAAACCGCGGAATGCCGTAGATATTGGTTTTACTTTATCGGCTAGAGGCGAGTTTTCCATTATCATGGCCAACATTGGCAAAGCGGGAGGTTTATTGCCCGTCGTGCAATCATTCGTCGTAGTTTACGTCTTACTGTTGTCCATTATCTCGCCTTTGCTTACGAAGGAATCAAAAAATATCTGGAATGCGCTGAGCGGTTCATCAAAAGAAGTTAAACCTGTTCGGAAGAAGCTAAGTGACCTGGAAGCGCTTTCTGAACTAAATAGAAACGCGCAATCATAAAGCATATAGCATGCTATGATTGCGCGTGCAGAGCAAATACTATTGTACTGCTTATTAATCTTCGTATCCGAATCGTTTTAGGTAATTTTTCTTGCTTCGCCAGTCGGGCAATACTTTGACGAATAACTCCAAAAACACCTTACCGTCAATAAATGCTTCAATATCTTGGCGGGCGTATGTACCTACCTTCTTTATCATCGCGCCAGCAGTACCGATGATAATGTTCTTTTGCGAATCTCTTTCTACAATGATCTCGGCTGCGATACGTGTTAGGTGGCCTTCTTCCTTGTAAGACGTGACGACCACCTCGGTGCTGTACGGGATCTCTTTGTCATACAGTTTAAAAATCTTTTCACGAATCATCTCAGACACAAAGAAGCGAACGGATTTGTCGGTAAGCTCATCTTTCTCATAAAATGGCGGATGTATCGGTAGCTTTTCCTTGATATAAGCCATGATTCCGTCTACATTGTATCCATGCAGTGCCGAAAGGGCAAAAATCACATCAGGATTTACCTTTTCTTTCCAGAATGCTACCTTTGCCTTTACTTCTTCCTCCGATGATTTGTCTACTTTATTGATCAGTACGGCAACGGGAGATTCCGTTTTGCGCAGCTTTTCGATCACATCATTTTCGTCATAACGCTCGTGGATGTCGGTCACAAAAAGAATCACATCGGCATCGATAATCGATCCTTGCACAAAATTCATCATAGATTCTTGTAAGGAATAGTTGGGTTTGATCACGCCGGGCGTGTCTGAAAACACAATTTGGTAATCCTCCTCATTCACAATACCAATTATTCTATGCCGAGTAGTTTGCGCTTTGGGCGTGATGATAGACATCTTTTCGCCCACTAGAGCATTCATTAACGTCGATTTTCCCGCGTTAGGTTTTCCTATTATACTTACGAATCCAGCTTTATGAGACATTTTTCATTTTTTATTTGCATTTCAAAAGTACAAGTTATATCTTTGTGAAACAATTCAGGAAAGCAATATCTGCGAATAACACCAAATAAACGCAGAATTTTTAAAAATATATTGCGGGGTGGAGCAGTTGGTAGCTCGTCGGGCTCATAACCCGAAGGTCGCACGTTCGAGTCGTGTCCCCGCTACAAAGAAGCCGTTCAGAGATGAACGGCTTTATTTTTTCTGGACCATTCTCTGATAAAATTCCTACCACACTTTAATTTTCCCATCCTTTACCTATATCTCTTAAATTTCCTTAATTTTATTTTTTTATTAACTTTTGGTTTATTTTTTGTTGCAATGTTATTAGCAAGTAATGCTGGGTTATGAAAAGTATACTAAACAAGAATGTATTAATTACTGGAGGAGCTTCTGGTATCGGTAAAATTATGAGTCGGTTACTTTTAATTGAAGGTGCGCAAGTCATTATCTGGGATATCAATACAACTTTATTACAAGAAAGTATTGAAGAGCTTTCCGCCTACGGCCTTGTTTCTGGATATACGGTGGATATCGCGAATGTAGCGCACGTGCATCAATCTTTTGCGCAGGTAAAAGCAAAACATGGTATAGTCGATGTCTTAATCAATAATACTGGAATCGTTGTTGGCAAATATTTTCATGAGCATAGTGCGGCAGATATTAATAACTCGATGAGTATTAATGCAATGGCACCAATGTATGTCACTCAATTATTCTTGCCAGATATGTTAGCACAAAATAGTGGATCGATATGCAATATTGCTTCTTCGGCTTCTTATGTATCGAATCCCAAAATGTCGGTATATGTTGCCAGCAAATGGGCAATGTTTGGTTGGTCAGAAAGTTTGCGTTTGGAGATGCAATTGCAGAAAAAGAATATTTCCGTGACAACGGTCACGCCTTATTATATGAATACCGGAATGTTTGATGGAGTGCGATCTTTAGTACCGATCCTAAATCCAGAAAAAGTGGCGAAGAAGATAGTGAAGAACATAAAATTAGGGAGGCCAATACTTAGTATGCCATGGAGCATGCAATTCGTGCGTTTTTTTCAGGGCATATTTCCCATCCGATTCTTTGATTGGTTTGTGGGTGGTGTATTAGGTATATATAAGACGATGAATGATTTTAAAGGACATTAAATAAGAATAATAATGGAGTACAGTATCGAAAATATTGTTAATGATCAGCGGAACTTCTTCCGCAGTGGCGCAACGCGATCAATTGATTTTAGAGTACAGCAACTTAAAAAGTTGAGAAGTGTTATTAAGACCTACGAAGAAGAGATGGTCGAAGGAATTGCATTGGATTTCAAAAAATCGGAGTTCGATACCTATACTAATGAGCTATCGATATTATACCACGATTTGGATGAGGCGATCAAAAAAATAAAAAGATGGAGCAAAGTGCAGCGCGTAGGTACTAACCTTCTCAATTTTCCAGCTCGTAGCTACATCATACCAGAGCCATTGGGTGTAGCACTCGTTATTGGTGCTTGGAATTATCCTTATCAGCTTTCTTTGGCGCCGATTATTCCAGCGATAGCGGCTGGTTGTACAGTTATTTTGAAGCCAAGTGAAATCCCTAGCAATACCAGTCGAATTATGGCAAATATGATTGCCAATAATTTTGACCACAATTTTTTGGCGGTAGTCGAAGGCGATGTCGATACGACAACCGAATTGCTGGAGCAGCGCTTTGATAAGATTTTCTTTACTGGCAGTACCACAGTTGGCCGTGTCGTATATCAAGCGGCAGCAAAACACTTGACACCTGTCACATTGGAGCTGGGAGGCAAAAGTCCGGCCTTTATTACAGAAAATTGTTCCATGAAGATGTCTGTAAAGCGTTTAGTGTGGGCAAAACTCCTTAATTCTGGACAAACCTGTGTTGCGCCAGATTACATCATGGTACATCATTCTGTAGAAAAATCTTTTTTGGAGGCACTTAAAGTAGAAATAGAAAAGACTGATTATAGTTTGGAGGCAGGTACGATGGTTCAAATCATTAATGATAAAAATGTAGAACGCCTTGCAAAATTAATCGATCCAGCGAAAATACACTACGGTGGCCAAGTGGATCGCACTAACCGCTTTGTGGAACCAACTGTTTTAAAGGGCGTAAGTTTTGATGATCCGGTAATGCAGGAAGAAGTTTTTGGTCCGATACTTCCTGTGATCGTTTATCACGATTTGTCGGATGCTATCCAACAGGTAAAAGATCTTCCCCGTCCACTTTCGTGTTATGTGTTTACCCATGACGATCAAATCAAGGAGCGTGTTCTTCGTGAGTTATCTTTTGGCGGTGGAGCGGTTAACGATGCCATGATGCATATAAGTAATCCGAAGTTACCATTTGGTGGCGTGGGAAATAGCGGAATGGGCGCATACCATGGTGAAGCTGGTTTCAAAAGCTTTACGCATTACAAAAGTATACTTGATAAACCGACTTGGTTGGAATTTGGCATGAAATATTATCCGCAAACACCGACCAAATTAAAGTGGATCAAGAGATTGTTGGGGTAATATAGAGACAGAGTTAGGCGAACAGATCTTATTAGCGCTAAATGTAGTTAAGAGAATGATTCAAGCCGTGATCTAATCGGTAAAGAATATGAAATTGCACTAATTATCATTAAATGATTCGTGCGCTATAACGGATAGATTTGCGCGCTTTTGTCAGTTCATCCATATTTATAGCATTTCGAAAATCATTATCTGTTGCAGTTTGAATATTATCAAGGTCTTCTTTTATCTGGTTACGTAAATTATCTTCTGTAATGCCAATGACAGCTGCTTCGTCCAATGCCGCTTTGATCTTTTCAGTGTATTGCTCGGTGTAACGATTATGTTTACTGTATTGGAATTCAAGTTGGTTTATTATGCCCACAAATTCTTCCAGACGGTTATTAGCATCTTTTAAGTCGTTGCCTTTATCAGTAACGAGCATCTGGTCATAATTTACTTTATTTCCGGATCGGTTATCTTGCTCGAATTGGCTGAATTGATTCACTATATAATTCTGATCTAAGCGTAGAAATAAGGCGTTGAGGTATTCGTCAATACTTTGTTTGTCGCCTCTCGGCTCAAGTTCTAACCCCACCTTTTCAGCAAAATACCGCACTTGATCGTACAAATTTCGTTGCAGTAGCGCTAATTCTTGACGCTGAATATTGAGGTTGTAATCAAATTCTGTATTGGCTTCTGCCAATAAGTTGTAAAAGCGGATATAGCCATTCAATTCATTTTCCATTTTGGCAATGGTGGCCTGATCCACATCATCAGTCATAATACTCGTGCTTCGCAAAAATCCCATGACACTACTAGTCAGCTGTGCTGCAGGAGATACGACAGGAATAGCGCTTACAATAGGATTTTTGGCAATGGATGTCACGCCATCGTATATTTTGGAAGCCATGTTTCGCTTTTTGGGTTTCACATTATCTTCGACAAGTGATACCACTTTTTGATCAAAGCGAAAGCCTAACTTATCGCTTTCTGGATTTCCCAATTCCTTTACCAACGGCTCGAACAAACGGCTTGATTGATAATTTTTCATGCTTTGAATTTTAGTATGCAGCAGGCGATAGGCATTGGTGGCATTTTCTAGGTTTTGGCGTACAATTGAGTATTTGTTTTGCGCATCCAGATCCTTGCTTGCCATCAGCGTATTGATGTTTTCAGTATTGTTCTTGAGTTCGCGCGTCAGGCTTTCCACTTGCTTAGTGAGCAGTGCAATAGTCTGCGCGTCTTCGTTACGTATGCCAGCGGTATTGTTTTCAGATAGAGTGGTATCCTGCACTTGGCCTCTAGCAGAAAAGTAGAGCCCATACATCACTATTAATACATAAATGTTTTTCTTCATTGCCGTATAATTTTGGACTGTAGATGATATAATCCATTGAGTGGATTCCTTTTACAACAAATTAATGCGTGAGCTGTTTTACATGCAGTCGTTTTGTTGTGGATAAGCACACTGTTCGCTACAATTTTGGGATTAAATGTTAATTTTACATCATGTCAACGATATTAATAAAGAATGCACAAGTCGTCAATGAAGGCGAAATCAAAGTACAGGATATATTCATTAAGGATGGTCGCATCGAGCAAATTGCACCAAGCATTGATAAGATTGCTACACAGGAAATCGATGCAGATGGGTTGCACTTACTGCCGGGATTGATCGACGATCAGGTTCATTTTCGCGAGCCAGGTCTTACATATAAAGCGGACATATTTACAGAAAGCCGTGCGGCGGTAGCAGGAGGTACGACCTCCTTCATGGAAATGCCGAATACAGTACCCAATACTTTGACACAAAAATTATTGCAAGATAAATATGATATTGGTCAGGATAGTTCTTTAGCAAACTATTCCTTCTTCATGGGAGCAGGCAATGATAATCTAGAAGAAGTGTTGAAAACCAATCCGCGTGATGTTTGTGGGATTAAAGTTTTTATGGGTTCATCTACCGGCAATATGTTGGTAGATAATGAAACCGCACTGGCTAATATTTTTCAGAATGCGCCAACGCTGGTAGCCACACACTGTGAAGACGAGACCACAATTCGCACTAATCTGGCTGAGTATAAGGAAAGGTACGGAGAAGATATTACGATAAATATGCATCCCGCTATTCGCTCAGAAGAAGCCTGTTATTTATCTTCTTCGAAAGCGATCGAATTGGCGCTAAGGTACGATACGCGCTTACATATATTGCATATTTCAACGGGCAAAGAAACGCATTTGTTTAGCAATGATATTCCTTTAGAAAAAAAGCGTATCACTGCAGAAGCATGTGTGCATCACCTGTGGTTTTCAGATGCAGATTATGCCAGCAAGGGCAACTTAATAAAATGGAACCCAGCCGTGAAGACAGCAGCCGATCGTGAAGAAATCTGGCGCGCCGTGCTGGATGGTCGTATTGATGTGATCGCGACGGATCATGCTCCGCACACTTTAGAAGAAAAAACACAACCGTATTTGCAAGCGCCATCAGGCGGTCCATTGGTGCAGCATGCTTTACAAGCCTTGTTAGATCAGGTAAAGCAAGGCCGATTGACGCTAGAACAGCTAGTTCAAAAGACAGCACACAACACAGCGCGCTGTTTTCAAATCGAACAACGTGGTTTTATCCGCGAAGGATATTGGGCAGATATGGTATTGGTGGATTTGAATAAGTCATACACCGTTACGAAGGAAAATATTTTGTCGAAATGTAAATGGTCGCCATTCGAAGGACATACATTTAGCGCGACTATCGAACACACGATCGTGTCGGGAAATGTGGCCTTTTCAAGCGGCAAAATACAGGAAGTCGGATCTGGTCATCGGATGCTTTTTGATCGTTAATAAGAACATAATATCCTAAAGCCTACGGGTTGGTGGACAGTGATGCATAAAGTAATTGAAAATGCCATGAGTAAAAGTATTTTGTCTGTAGTCCTGCTCGGAATTTTGGCCGTCAGCTGCCAGCAAGTCGATAAAACGGTTACTGCGTTTAAAAAAGATTATTCATCAGCTATGACGCTAACTACCACGCAATGGGATTCCTTGTTTGCAACATATCAGGAACCTGCAATTCAACACCGTCGTTTTAAGCACCACGAAGTCGACTCGCTCGTACAGCAGCACGCTCAAAAAGGTGTTTTGCAGGTAGAGCACATCGGTGCATCAGTCATGGGGCGATCCATTTCTGAGTTGACGTATGGCGACGGCGCGATTAAAGTAATGCTATGGTCGCAGATGCATGGCGACGAGCCCACCGCTACCATGGCACTATTGGATATTTTTAATTTTTTAGAAGGCTCAAGTGATCATGGCGATTCTTTGCGGAATCTGTTGAAAAGCAAGTTGCAGATTCACTTTATCCCTATGCTAAATCCCGATGGCGCTGAAATATACAATCGGCGCAACGCGCAAAGCGTAGATCTGAACCGCGACGCGCGTGCGCAGCAGACAGTGGAAGGCAAGCTGCTCGCCGCTCGAGCCGATGCAGTAAAACCAGAATTTGGTTTTAATCTGCATGATCAATCGATTTATTATCACGTGCCCGAAACGCAAAATCCGGTTACCATCTCCTTATTAGCACCAGCATATAACCGCGATCGTGATATCAACGATACACGCGGCAATGCTATGAAGCTGATTGCAGGAATACAACAAATGGTACATCGCTACGTGCCCGATGCCGTAGCTAAATATGACGATACGCATTCGCCACGTGGCTTCGGCGATAATTTTCAGAAATGGGGAGCAGCTACCGTACTAATTGAGTCGGGCGGCCTTAAAGGAGATGTAGAAAAGCAGCAAATTCGCAAGCTCAATTTTATAATCATCCTCAATGCTTTGATGCAGATCGCAGAAGGTAGCTATGAGCAATATGATATCTCGGAGTACGAACGCATTCCTTTTAACGGCTCTTCGTTATTACACGATGTTTACATCCATGATCTCGAGATCGGTTCAGATTCTATTCCACTGCGCACAGATATCGCTATTCGTCGAGCAGAGAATACCGTTGGTCGTGATTATTTTGTGCGCGGCTGGGTAGAAGATTTGGGGGATTTGCAAGAATCATTCGGGTACGACCAAGTGGATGCTTCCAAACTCCATTTTGTGCAAGGTAAAGTATCTGACAGGACCATCACTTCCGTAAAAGATTTGTCACGACAACAGGCATTTGATCTGCTTAAGCAGGGTTTTATGGCGATACATATCAAACCTGGATTGATGGGAAATGCCGAACAATTTCACAATCTGCCAATACAAATTTTTTCGCAACCTAACTTTTTCACCACGTCCCGGATCGATTTAGGCGGGACAGCGAATTTTTATCTAGCGGACGAATCTGGGAAACTGTGTTTTGCAGTGCTGAATGGATATCTAATCGACTTGAATCAACCGTTAAAAGAAACCTTCAAAAATCGCGTGCTCTGAGCACGCGGTAAACGATTTATTTTATAACTTGGGATAGCCAACTGAATCGCTATCTTATATGGTTTATTCCATGTATAAAGGGGCATTCGCCGAGTGCTCGATGTACAAGCAATATTTGGCTATATACATGAAAACCATTATTAATGAATCGTATCATTTTCCTTTATCTGGGCATCCTGTCCTTGTGCTGTAGCCAAGCGTACGCACAGACACAATCGGATTACAGCAATAAGCAGCAGCTTGCGCAACGCGTACAATACTTAGCATCTCGGTATCCGAAATGGGTAAAAGCTACATCCATGACCAAAACACTAGGCGGGTCCGACATTTGGATGCTTACCATTGGTAGCGGAGCGGCGGAGCAAAAGCCAGCAGTTGCTATTGTTGGCGGCGTATCTGGGAAGCATCTTTTGGGGGTAGAACTAGCCGTTGGATTTGCAGAAAAATTACTGGCAAATGCTGAACAGGATAGCATTCGAGCCTTATTAGAACGGCAAACGTTTTATGTATTCCCCAATATGAGTCCGGACGCAACAGAGCAATACTTTGCCCAACTACAATATGAGCGTATCGGCAATGCACGTCCGCTAGATTACGACCGTGATGGTCATAAAGGAGAAGATGGATACGATGATCTAGATGGAGATGGTAAAATCACTTGGATGCGTGTGGCTGATCCGAGCGGTGGTTATATAGCCAATCCCAATGATCCACGATCCATGGTGCTGGCCGATCCAGCCAAAAATCAGCGTGGACAATATCAGGTGTACACCGAGGGAGTAGACAACGATAAAGATGGGCTGTTTAATGAAGATGGTGAAGAAGGCGTAGCTTTCAATAAAAATAACACTTATAACTACAAGAATTTCCAACCGGCTGCGGGAGAGCATGCCGTATCCGAATTAGAAAATAGAGCTTTATACGACTTCCTTTACGATGCATTCAATGTATACGCAGTTGTTTCTTTTGGTCCGGAGAACAACCTTGCAGCGCCAAATCAAGCTGGGCGAGGAAGCGAATCAGATGCATCTTCGGGCAGTCGCCGTCCGGGAGGTCGTAAAATTACCAGCTGGTCAACACGCGATGCACAGGTCAACGCTGCGGTGTCTGAAATTTACAAGGACAGAGTGCAGCTGGGTGACGCACCGACGCACAATGCCGAAGATGGAAATTTTGCGGATTGGGCGTACTATCATTATGGAAGATTCAGTTTTTCTACACCTGGATGGTGGGTGTCATCTACTGAAAAAGATCCGGTAGCTTCTTATTTAAAGTGGGCTGATGCCAAGGGAATAACTACGGGTTATACACCGTGGACAGCGATCCAACATCCTGATTTTCCCAACAAAACCGTAGAAGTTGGCGGTATTCACCCATTTGTATTGTACAATCCACCTTTTAATATGGTCGATAGCTTGATCGCCAAGCACACCGACTTTGTGATCAAACTTACAGATATGGCACCGATTATTGATATTGTCGATGTCACGACCGATAAATTGGAGGGTGGACTAACTCGAGTTTCGGTCAAAGTGATCAATAAAGGAGCATTTCCGACCCTTACACAAGTTGGTGAACGTAGTTATTTTCTAAAGCAGTTGGCAGTAGAACTAACAATCGGTAGCACACAGAAACTCTTGAGTGGCAAATCGCGGCAAACAATCGCTGCATTAGGCGGACATGGATTTACCGAGTTGTCCTGGTTGATCCAAGGTAGTGGCAAATTGTCTATCGAAGCAGGCAGCCCATCTAGCGGTAAGAAAACGATCAATTTATCACTCTAATTTGCGACAGTAATCATGAATTTATATAAAAATACGATCATATTATGCTTGGCTATACTTAGCTTCGCACAAGCATTTGCTCAGAAAGCAGAGAATATTTTGGCCGCTGCAGGTTCACCTGCAAATCCCAAAGTGCCCATCAGTTGGAATCGTTACCATGATAATACGGCCTTACTTGAGATCTACCGTAAGATGGCTTCGGCACATCCTGATTTAGTGAATCTCGAATCGATTGGCAAATCTGTCGAAGGTCGTGATCTCTGGTTGTTGACGATCTCTGATAAAAAAAAATGGAGAATCGACAAGCAAACCAGCTACGTATATCGATGGTGGTATTCATGCCAATGAAGTCCAAACAGTCGAGTTTGCTTTATACATCGCCTGGTATGTCACTGAGATGCATGCCGCGGGTAATCCCTTTTTTCAGCAACTGCTCGCTGATAAAACTTTTTATATCGTTCCGAGTATCAATCCGGATTCGCGTGATTTTTTTATTCATGGTCCTAATACGCAGCATTCTTCTCGTACAGGGCGCAAGCCTTTGGATAATGACAGAGATGGATTGGTCGACGAAGATGATTTTGATGACTTGAACGGCGATGGTCATATCACACAGATGCGACGAAAAAGCGATTATGGTCGCTTCATTAGCGATCCCGCAGATCCGAGGCGATTGATACCTGCACCAGAAGGACAGCAAGGCATGTACGAGTTGCTAGGGTATGAAGGTTTGGATAACGATGGTGATGGTTTGGTAAATGAAGATGGCGTGGGCGGATATGATCCGAACCGCGATTGGGGTTGGAATTGGCAGCCAAATTACGTGCAAAGTGGTGCCTATAAGTATCCATTTTCTTTGCCAGAGAACCGCGCAGTAGCAGATTTTATTATGGCTCATCCTAATATTGCTGCAGGCCAAAGTTTTCACAATTATGGCGGTATGATCTTGCGTGGCCCTGGTGCGCAAGATGATGAAGAGAATTTTA
Organism: Sphingobacterium populi; assembly: GCF_001586775.1. Taxonomy (GTDB): domain Bacteria; phylum Bacteroidota; class Bacteroidia; order Sphingobacteriales; family Sphingobacteriaceae; genus Sphingobacterium; species Sphingobacterium populi. The sequence goes on from NZ_LQXS01000003.1 coordinate 392,068, forward strand.
GACCGGCAGATATAGCAGTTTATGATGCTCTAGGCAAAAAAGCAGAGCTTTTGATTCCGGGATATCGATACATCGTGACGTATAAAGATCTCTATTCCGTATATGGCGGCGAATTCGATTGGATGCACAGTGCAAGAGGAATTTTTGCCATGAGCAATGAGCTTTGGATGGCCAATTATTACTTCCAAAGAACAGGACAACATCCCAATGACTACACGAGTGTACAGAACGAACAATATGTATTTGATCAATTTCTGCTGTTTGGCGACGGTTTTGTGGAGTGGACACCGTACGAACACCCACAGTATGGCGCCATTGAGATCGGTGGATTTAAAAAGAACTACGGTCGTCTGCATCCCGGCTTTCTCATGGAAAGTGATGCCCATCGCAATGCCTCTTTCGTGATTTATCATGCATACCATACGCCAAAGCTCGAAGTGGCTGAAATTGCAGTTAAGGACTTGGGCGCTGGTTTATCCGAAGTTACGGCCGTGATCAGGAATCACCGCATTATTCCAACGCATTCTGCATTGGATGTGGCTCATAAAATTGAAGTGCCAGATGTAGCTACCTTGAGTGGCGGAACAGTAGTGGCAGGTATGATTGTGAACGATCGAGATTTTGGAATCACAACGGAGCAAAAAAGAGATGCTGCCAATATCCAGATTCCAAATATACCCGGTAATGGCATCGTAACGGTACGTTGGCTGGTAAAAGGGAATGGTAAATACACCGTGATAGTGAACAGTAAAAAAGGAGGAATAGCGGCTAAAACATCGTAGCCGCTATCCGCTTTATTTTCTCTTCTTCTTTTTATTGTCTTTGTACGAACCAATCAGGTAAGCGTACGGATGTAGCCCAGGGACATGATCAAAGACGATTAGTAAAATTCCTAAAATCGGAATAGCTAATACCATGCCGCCTACACCCCAGATTAATTCTCCAAGTACGAGCCCTACAATAGTAAATAAAGGATTGATCCGCACTTCATTACCCACCACCAAAGGTTCTAATAAATACGTCTGAATAAATTGTACGAAAAGATATACGCCAATGACGCCAAGTATCATTTTGCTATCTCCACCTTGTACCGCCACTGCTAGTACGGTGAACGAAGTGCCAAGTAAGTTGCCAACGAAGGGGATAATCTCCATCAATCCGCAAAAAACAGCAAAGAAGATAGCATTCTCTACGCCTAATACGGAAAATCCTATACCATACATGAACCAAAGCGCCACAATCATCTTTGATAAGCCACCCAGATAATGCTGTGCTACGCTGGCTGACTCATGTAAAACAGTGGTCGTTTTGTCGCGCTGCTCGACAGGTACAAGTAGTAGAACAAAGTTCTTTAGCTGTCTGCGAAAAGTGATAAAAAGGAAAGTGTAGACGATCACGAGTATCGTATCGACCGCAATACTCATCGTCCCAGAGGCAAAATCCATCAATACACCGCCAGTGCTTCCTGCAGAGGTGGAAGGATTTTCTACTATTTTTTGCTGTTGCTGCTGATCTATTCCGAGGCTTTGCTGTAGCCATGAGCGAAATTGAGCTGCCATTTGGGTTATTCTTTGTTGCAATTCATCCATGTTTTCAGAAAAGCCTGCCAATTGCCAACCTAGCAAAGTCAGTACACCAGCGAAAACAAGAACAAAACCCAATAGCGCAAGGAGCGCCGCTACACCTCGAGGAATGTTGTAGCGCTCTAGCCGTTCACACACTTTGGTCAATAGCATTGCCAATAGACCACCTAAAGCAAAGGGAACTAGAAAAGGTTTTCCGAAATATAAGAGCGCAATGCTCAGGCCAAATAGGGCAAGGACTAGAACAGCTCGCTCAAGCTTAGTATGCTGTCTCATGTGCAAATCACTGTGTTTTTCATGTAGTAATCTGCTCTGTAGAGAGCAGTCACAAAGACAACAACTAATCGGAAAATTAGTTTCGGTTTATTTGAGCGTCAAAGCCGTGCCTTCAAATCGCACACCTTCCCAGCCATGTAGCATAAATGCCCGGATATTTTGATGGTCGTTGCCATTCGGATCTTCTAATACGGCGCGATAGTGCTCTGCAAATAGCTGCAATGTATCTTCTTCGCTCAAAGATTTGAGCAAGGCAAATTGAAATACCTTGGCACTACCCTGATTTTGCGTCGCTTCGTTATGTATTTCGCCATTCCAAAACGCGGTAGGAGTATGCTGGTACGCCGATTCTATATAAGCAATCACATCGGTAAATACGAGCTTTCCGTCTTTCAGGTCTTGTAATAAAGTATTTTTCATGGAATAATATTATACGATAAAAAGGAGCTACTACTTATAACGCAACTTCGTTTTCCTCAATCCAGAGGCCATCTCCTTTAATGATATTAATTAGTTCGTCTAATGCGTTGGCCGAAGATACATTTCTTTTGATGACTTCTTTGCCTCGGTACAACGTGATTTTATCTGGTCCTGCGCCCACATATCCGTAGTCTGCGTCCGCCATTTCGCCAGGGCCGTTGACAATACATCCCATAATGGCAATTTTGAGACCTTTGAGATGATTGGTTCGCTGGCGAATCATCTGTGTGGTATCTTGCAAGTCAAATAACGTGCGTCCGCAGCTTGGGCAAGAGATATATTCCGTTTTTGAAATCCTAGAGCGCGTAGCCTGCAAAATTCCGAATGAGAGCGACGCTAATTTATCGACCGGCGTAGCCGGCGAATCGATCCAGATGCCCGATCCTAATCCGTCAATAAGCAATGCGCCAAAATCTGTGGCAGCATAAAGCTGGATTTTTGAAATCGGCTCTTCGGGATTCATAATATCTCCCACCGGACCACTGAAGTCTTCGACCGCATAACTGCGTTTCAGGATGACAGGGTTGGATAAGGCCAGCTCCTGCATGTTAGCAAAGAACTGACGTTGATCTGCCATACCATGGGTATAGTCTGTTTCCAAAATAAAAACCACCGTTTCATCCAGCGCCATTTCAGCGAAGCTATCTGTTGCCAGATCCTGATTGCTGATGTACACCATATTTAGTACCGGGTCTTTATCTGTACTATGGTTAAATTCTGCTAATGTAAATAGGGGATGAATATTTGCCCGCTCTTGTATGCCAAGCCATGTTTGATAGTTGTATAATTGTTTCAGATTGCCAGGCATGGCGAACGATGGCAAAGCATCTCCTAGAAACACAAAATCTACCGATTGATCACCCATATGAAACTTGTCCAATAGCGCATCGTAGCGATAGCCGACTTGGGTTAAGATGAAAGGATCTTTCAGGTTTTGTTGAGAAAGATCAACGATTACGCGAGGTACTAATGAGCCGCCCACAAAGGTGTTTACTTCGGCAGCTTCGTACGGCTTTGTACGAGATTCTTCCTTTAAATGCAGTATCTCGCGAGACGGTTCGCTTGCTATTTGAGCTTCTCGTTTGCTGTACCTATTGACGAGCGCGCGCGCCACTGGCGCCTCCTTTTCCGGTTCTTCGGTTAAGGATACGCGAACGGTATCTCCTAAGCCGTCTTCTAGCAAGGTGCCGATACCGACTGCCGATTTCACACGGCCATCTTCACCGTCGCCCGCTTCGGTAACGCCAAGGTGCAGCGGATAATTCATGTTTTCGGCAACCATTCTCTCCACAAGTAAACGATATGCCTGCACCATCACTTGTGGATTGGAGGATTTCATGGAGATCACCAGATTATAATAATCAAGATCTTCGCAGATGCGAATGAACTCCATAGCCGACTCGACCATACCGTCTGGTGTATCTCCATAACGGCTCATGATGCGGTCCGAGAGGGAACCATGATTCGTGCCTATTCGCATCGCTGTGCCATACTCTTTGCAAATACCAACTAGCGGGGCAAATTTCTTGTAAATTCGATCTAACTCGGCTTGATAAGCTGCATCCGTATAATCAATCTGGTCAAACTTCTTTTTGTCAGCGTAGTTGCCTGGATTCACGCGTACTTTTTCCACAATACGTGCAGCGACTTCGGCAGCATTTGGCGTAAAATGAATATCAGCCACTAAAGGTACTTCATAGCCTCTAGCGCGTAGCTCTTTCTTAATGTTTTGCAGATTTTCTGCTTCTTTTATGCTTGGAGCGGTAATGCGTACATACTCACAGCCTGCATCAACCATTTTAATGGTTTGCTCGACCGATCCAATAGTATCCATGGTGTCGATTGTCGTCATACTTTGTATACGAATCGGATTATCCGCGCCCATAGGTATGTTACCTACAAAAACCTCACGCGTCCGAAACCGGTTGTACGCCAGTTTAGTATTACAGTATTCTCCAGTCAATTGGGTCGAGTTTGGTGCTTTCATCTGGCACCAAAGTTAGCTATTTTTAAAACTAATAGGTGTTAATAGAAGAGGAATTTGCGGCGCCATTCACTTCGATGTCGTACTTCGTAGTTGCAGTATGGTAATTCTTGGTTTCGTAAACCCCCTTGCCTACTTTCTCGGCATCCTCGTACCGTGTTGATGACATTACATTTTTGCCGACAACGCGGTAAGCTGTGCCTTTTGGTATGCGTAAGCTCAAATTAGAAGCACCCGTGTTGATCTCGATCTTCGTGTTTTCTAAAGTGGGTGCTCCGAACGTAAACCCTATATTGCTGGCGCCAGCGTTTATCGCTAAAGATTGAAAACGATATATGGAAAAATCTGCTTTAAAATTTACGGCCCCTACATTGAACTCTAAATCCCAAAGTGGTGTCGGGTTGAGATAAAATTCTACTGTATTTTTCTTAGATCGGCTATCACGGTGTTTGGCTTCAAAAACTACTTCTTTCTCGGTATTGCCAGATTCGTCGAGACGCAGGCCAACACTCGGGCTATCCGTCCAAGCTGCGATTAATTTGGTCGAGTCTTCGGGAGCTACCAATTTGAAATTAGCTGCGCCACCATTAAGATGTAATTTTACCTGCTCTACCTCGGGCAGAAAATCGACCGCTACGCGTTGATTTTGTGCTTTAGCATCGATGCCCGCTTCGTTGTTAGTGTAGGCCCGGTCATCACCGACAGCCCCTTGATATACTAAAAAAGAACAAATTAAGATATTACACACGGTGCTGATTAGTACACCGTGCGGCCGATTTTGTAGCAGCAATGAAATGCCTACAGATACAATGGCTAATGGCCAATACTTAATAATAGCATAAAAGTTGAAGTGTATAATATCCATATTGTGCAACAATATGATTGCGCCAATAAATACGAGCCAGATTCCAGTAGCAATTTTGTTATTCATCGAAGTGTTGTTAAGTTCTAATTATGTAGGACAAACTTACGAGCTAAAATAATGTATAAAGCGCTATATTAGGCTACATATTATAAATTTTCGGCAAAGAGCTGAGTTTTGTCGGTAAAGAAATATTAAACAAATTTGTATATTCATAGTTTAGCTGAAACATTTTTCTTCAAATCGAGTTAGCTATTTTAAGAATATATTGTCCAAACACGTCATCTAAAGAGCTGAATATGTTTTTCTATTATTTCGGGGAATATCTACTATTATTGCAACAAGTGTTTCGTAGACCGGAGAAATGGAAAATCTACCGGAAGGAGATCGTGCACGAAATGAACGAGATAGGAGTGGGGTCGCTAGGTCTTATCGTTATCATATCAAGTTTTATCGGGGCAGTTATGACCATGCAAATAGCATTTCAGTTGGCTTCCGACTTGATTCCAACATCTGTGATTGGGCAAATTAATCGTGATTCGAATATTTTAGAACTTGGACCCACAATTTCAGCCTTAGTACTGATGGGAAAAGTAGGTTCTGCGATATCATCTCAGATTGGCTCTATGCGCGTGACCGAACAGATCGATGCGCTAGAAATCATGGGGATCAATGCGGCAGGTTATTTGATTCTGCCGAAAATCGTTGCTGGAGTTGTTATGGTGCCTGTACTGGTTACGATAGCGATTGTTTGCGCGTTAGTAGGCGGTTTGATCGGAGGTGCACTTTCTGGCGCTGTTTCTCCTAATGATTATATCATTGGTATTCGGGATTCATTCAACGGATTCACCGTTTCGGTGGCAATGGTTAAAGCATTCGTATTCGGCTTTATAATTACTTCAATACCGGCTCACAAAGGCTTTCATGTGCGTGGTGGTGCGCTAGAAGTTGGCCAGGCGGGCACACGAGCCGTTGTTATCGGATGTATCACTATTCTAGCATGTGACTATATGATCACAGCACTAATGTTGTAAATAATATGATCGAGATTCAAAATATCAATAAATCTTTCGACGATAATCACGTTTTAAAAGGAATAGACGCTATTTTTGAGCCCGGCAAGGTGAGCTTAATTATTGGTGGATCAGGCTCTGGGAAAAGTACATTATTAAAATGTATTGTCGGTTTGCACACACCAGAAACGGGAAAAGTATTTTTTAATCAAAAAGAGTTTACCAAGCTAAGTTTTGAGGATCGTGTGCCAATCCGAAAGGAAATCGGAATGTTGTTTCAAAACTCTGCTTTGTTTGATTCGATGACAGTCGAACAAAATATTGTCTTTAGCTTAGATATGTTTACCAACATGAGCCAAGCGGAGAAAATTGATCGGGCAAACTTCTGCTTGGAACGAGTAAATTTGGCCGGGCGCAACAAATTGTACCCAGCAGAGCTTTCTGGTGGAATGAAAAAGCGGGTCGGAATTGCGCGTGCCATTAGTATGAATCCCAAATACCTGTTTTGTGATGAGCCTAATTCAGGATTAGATCCAGCAACTTCGATCTTAATCGATGAACTTATACAGGAACTTACCGAAGAATATAACTGTACCACAGTAGTGGTTACACATGACATGAATTCGGTGATGGGTATTGGTCAGTACATTTTATTTCTGCATAAAGGACAAAAGTTTTGGGAGGGTTCCAGCCAAGACATGTTGCAAGCAGATATTCAGGAATTAAATGATTTCGTGTTTGCAAGCCCTTTGATGCGCGCTGCTAAAGAGAGCTTGTAACTAGTTTTTTGGTGTACCAGATTTAGGATTTGTAAGACTTTTTTTCTTAGTATATCGTTTTACATTTCCTGTCTTAATATATTCTAATTCACCTTCACGGCAGTAAGCTGTTAGGTAGACAGAAAATTTGTTACTCACACTCTTGTCATAGTCCAATTCTTCCAATACTTCTGAGACACGTCTGGGCGTGTCAAAGAATTCAGAGTCAGAAACTAGTTTCTCCAATTTAGTACGAAGATCAATCCGACTTTTAGCTTGGGGAGAGATATTGTACAATGGGGTCAGATCGATATCTTCACAAAAAAACATACGAGGTTGAAGATTAAGCGCACGACATACTAGCAAAAAATTGTGCATTGTAGAACCTGAACCCCTCTCCATTGCGGCGATAGTGGTCATAGTAAGGCCTGTCATACTAGCTACATCGCGTTGCGAATATGATAAATGCTCGCGTCGAGATCGCAAAAGATTTCCTAATTTCTTTAAAATTAATTTGTTTGAATCAATCACGATGCAAAATGAATAAATATTCTCGCAAAATGGGAATAAACAAAATCTATAATTATTTGCTTAGACAAATATTTTGTTTAAATTTGATGTTGAATTAGGAATATAAATTAATTACAAAGAAAATAATATCTTTTTAATTGTTTGAATATTAAAGCTGTGGCATTGGTTTTTAAGCAGCTAAATTTCCTAAGAATATCACATGAAAGTTTGCAATCGGGGGGATTTAATTAAATAATTACACTTAAATAGTAGAGGCGGGCTGTGACGCCGTAGGGTGAGGATTATTGTCGCTCACCAAGCAGTGTTCTGTAGTTGGTTTGCTCTCGCAACCCATCGGATATTGTACACAATAGCGTCCGCAGATTTTATATTGGACTTTAGTATTACGATAGTTATTATTTTGAAATTTTGTCGTCAAAATCTCGATCAGCAGGCTTCAAATAAGTTAATGGTTTACGCATGAGCATACAGCAAGCAATCTCTACATCGCAAAACTACGTTAGGTTGTTGAACTCTAGCAACGAGCGAGCATTAGATTATTTCTACTCGTGCTATTATAATGAGTTGTACAAGAAGGCATTAGTGGGTACGGGCGATGATGATGTGAGTAGAACATTGGTGCAGGAGGCGTTCTTCCGATTATGGTTGTTTAGATCTCACGTGTTGAATGTGGAAGATGTGGAAGAATTTCTACATTACGAAATAAAAAGAGCTGTGCGTGAGTTTTACGTTAATCCGTCGGAGCAGTTCCACCGCAATTTCATTCAACTACAGTCTTATCACCTGCATTGCAATAGATGCCAAATGCAAGACGTTGATAGTGACGAAAGCGAGGATCGACAAAGTTTGCAAGACCGAATTTATATCCGAAAAATAAATGCACTGATGCCAAATATTAGACAGGATCAGCAGGTTTTAATTCGGCTCTGTTTGGAGTACGGATTCAATTATGATCGTATCGCAGATCACCTCGGAGGAAGGTCGGCTCAAGAAGTGCGTTTTCGCGTTGGACAGGCGATTGCTCACATGCGATCTGTTTTTGAAAATACAGAAAAGCTTCAACAATTTGAATATGCCAGCAAAGACAAAAATGGAGTTAATTTGAACCCAGAAGAAGCGCTAGTATTGCATCTACGATTTGAGCAGCATCAAACCTTTGACCAAATAGCTGAGGCATTAGATGTAGATATCCAGAAGGCCAACAATTTATTCGTGCAGGCTTACCGAAAATCAAAATCGGCTGAGGCGAAGAATAGTGTATTAAGCATGTGTTAGAATGGCGAATGAGACAGTGATTTTGACACGGAAAATCCAAATTTTGTTGGACGAACCTAACATAGAAAAGAGAAGAGCGTATCGTAATCAATTACACGAGTGGCAATCAATAGTTTACAAAGCTTCTAATATTGCTATATCGCATCAATTTTTGCAAGAGCACCTTAAAGATTTGATTTATCTAAAGGATGAAGCTCGAATTAAGTTGGTCGACCAAGAACGATATGCAGACGGTATCTTCACTACATCGCAACAAAATACCACCTATCAGTTGTTGTCCAAACACCTGAAAGGCAAAGTTCGATCGAACATCATTACGAACTTAAATACGGCCATCTTCAAGGCATATCGGGCCGATCGAAAGGCCTATGCAAAAGGTGAACAATCCCTTAGAAATTATCAAAAAAACATGCCAGTCCCATTTTCCGGGCATCTGCTCAAATGGCAAGATATGATTGGCGAACGCGATTATCGATTTGTTTTATTTAAAATGCCATTTCGTACTTTTCTTGGGCGAGATAGCGGGGGCAATAAGAAACTAATCCGACAGATTAAAGAGAAGCAAATTAAAATTACGCAATGTGCGATCCGCTACGAAAAGACCGGTTTGTTCTTATTTCTGTCTTTTGAAAAACCCATCGATTCGCTGATTCTGAATCAGAGCGTAGTAGCTGAAGCATCCTTATCTTTAGAGCACCCTATCGTCGTGCAAGTTGGGCAAGAACTCTATCGTATTGGCAACAAAGAAGAATTTCTGTACCGACGATTAGCGCTACAAGCGGCTCGACATCGGATAGAATCGTCTTGCGCTTATAACACCGGCGGGCACGGCAAGAAAAAGAAGCTAAAACGTTTGTACAACTTTAAACAAAAAGAGAAGAGTTATGTGCAAAACAAGTTGCATGTATATAGTCGTCAGCTTATTGACTTTTGTATCCGACATCAGGCTGGAACACTGATCTTGGTCAATCAAACGCCTAAAAACGCTATGGCCCGTCAAGATGTTTTTCTTTTGCGCAACTGGGGCTATCATGGGCTGATTGAAAAGATACGGTACAAAGCGGAGCTTGCAGGTATTCACTTGATTATAGAATAGTCAACGAGATACACTGGGCATGATACGTAAATTGTTATCTTTGCTTTCTAAAAGAGACAATAATTTTGACGACTACCACAGATATACAGTTGCTTACGCCGAGCCACTGGAAAGATTACGAACTCATCGATTGCGGAGATTTTGAAAAACTCGAGCGTTTTGGTGATATGATTTTGATACGCCCCGAGCCGCAAGCCGTATGGCCAAAAAGTTTATCCAATGCCGAATGGGAAAAAAGGTATCATATCAAATTCAAAGGGAGATCGGCTACCAGCGGCGAATGGTTGAAGAAAAATCCTAAATTGGCCGACCGCTGGCATATTGCGTACCGCAATGATTTGGTGGAGATTCGTTTTCGACTGGGGCTTACCTCGTTCAAGCACGTAGGTATCTTCCCGGAGCAAGCCGTAAACTGGGATTATATTGCCGAATCAGTAAAAGCGATAAAAAATCCCAAACCAAAATTTTTAAATTTATTTGCCTACACGGGCGGTGCATCACTCATTGCACGCGCGGCTGGGGCAGAGGTCACGCATGTCGACTCGATCAAGCAAGTAGTGACTTGGGCAAATGAAAATCAAGAATTATCGGGCTTGCAGGATATACGTTGGATGGTAGAAGATGCCCTGAAATTCGTGCAGCGTGAGTTGAAGCGAGGTAATACCTATCACGGCATAATATTAGATCCGCCAGCTTATGGTCATGGGCCAAAAGGAGAGAAATGGAAGCTGGAAGACAATATTCGCGCGATGATGCGTGACGTGGTTCAGTTGCTCGATCCAGAAGAGCATTTTTTGATACTTAATACGTATTCACTGGGTTTCTCATCTGTTATTGTGGAGAATCTTATTCGTACTTCTTTTCCTGCCGTGCAGAATCTGGAAGTAGGCGAATTATATCTGCAAGCCACCGCAGGTACCAAATTACCACTAGGTGTATTCGGCAAATTCAGAAAGTTTAAATAAGCTAAAAGTTACGGAATCGCCTTAAGCGTTTCCGTAACTTTCTAAAAATTTCTTCAGCTTCGGCGCCACTACTGCTTGGCAATATTGGTTTTCCGGATTGCGATTAAAATAATTTACGTGATAATCTTCGGCTTTCCAAAAAGTCACCGCAGGCTCTACCGCAGTTACGATAGGATCTGCAAATACGCCTTCTGAAGTCAACCCTTCTATAAATTGTACGGCCTGCAAATACTGCTCCTCGCTATGATAAAATACCACCGAACGATACTGTGTACCCACATCTGCGCCTTGCCGATTTAAAGTAGTGGGATTGTGCGTTTTGAAAAATATGCCTAATAGATCGATAAAAGAAAGTTTTGTTTCGTCGAACTCGATCTGAATCACCTCCACATGGCCCGTTGCTCCACTGCAAACTTGCTCATAAGTTGGATTTTCACGTTGTCCGCCCATATAACCAGGCAATATGGATACAATACCATCAAGTTGTTGAAATATAACCTCTGTACACCAGAAACAACCTCCTCCGAATGTCGCTAACATAATCGTATGATTTTAAATAAAAAATGCGTGATTTGCATAGGTCAAATCACTGTACAAAGATACGTACTAAAAAATATGTTTGCCCTTTTCGAGGATATCCTGCTGCTCATTATGACATACGGCAAACGAAAAACCCGATTGCAAAGCATACGATCCATATTCGCCTTTTTTATTGAGCGCTAGAAATCCAACTTGAATTTCTTTGGCGATTTCGGGTTTCTTTTTGACGATTCGCTCCACGGCTTCTTTACAGGCCGCCTCTGGCGAATAACCTTGTCGCATCAACTCTACCACGAGAAAGCTACCAACAGTGCGAATCACCTCTTCACCCACACCGGTTGAAGTAGCCGCACCAATTTCATTATCTACATACAAACCAGCGCCAATGATTGGGCTATCGCCCACACGGCCACGCATTTTAAAAGCCATGCCGCTGGTCGTGCACGCGCCAGAAAGATTTCCGGATGCATCCAATGCGAGCATGCCAATCGTGTCGTGATTATACTGATTTCCGGGCAAACGTTCTGTATTGAAGGATTTGTTCTCAATATTCATGATGGGCTTGTACTGACGTTCCTTCAACCACTCTTGCCAAGCTTCTTTCGACGAAGGGATCAATAAATCTTCTTTTTCAAATCCTTTTTCTAAAGCGAATTGCAAGGCACCTTCGCCTACCAGCATGACATGTGGCGTATCTTCCATCACCTTGCGTGCCACAGAAATCGGATGCGCAATATGTTCTAGTGCTGCGACCGAGCCACAATTTCCTTCCGCATCCATAATGCAGGCATCCAGTGTCACATGGCCATCGCGATCCGGATAGCCACCTTTCCCCACCGTAGGATTTGAAAGATCCGATTCCGCGACTTTTACACCAGCTTCTACCGCGTCCAATGCTGATCCGCCCGTTTGCAAGATTTTCCATGCCGCTTGATTGGCCGCCACTCCAAAATCCCAAGTCGAAATAACAATTGGTTGACTGTTCGTGTTGATGGTAGTATTGGCCATTACCAAAGAATTGGGAAGTGCGCTAACCGACACAGCGCCAATCATCGCTTTTTTTATGAAATCGCGCCGAGAATCTATCTTTTTATTCATAGTGTTATCCTTTTTCTGTGCCGATTTATTCGTATTTTAGCTTACGTCAAGAACTGATTTGCGTCCTCCGTACACAGCCTGTAGCAGGTCTGTTAGCGGTTGAATATAGCGGGGCCTAAAAGTAAATATTTGACATCAAAAAAAGAAAATATTCCTCACGCTCATGCACAACGCTACGGCTTCAAAAAATTGGACAACGCATCACCAAGGTAAATTTATAATGCGATATAAACCGTACACCTTACAGATGCACCATGTATTCACGGTAGCTTCATTCAGCAGAACGACCACGCCAGTAGTATTAGTTGAATTGGAATTTGAGGGTTTTACAGGTTATGGTGAATCATCGATGCCGCCGTATTTGGGCGAATCACAGGAAACCGTTTTTTCCTTTTTGCAAAAAGTGGACTTATCTAGGTTTTCCTCTCCATTTGAAACGGCCGACATATTACATTATGTAGATACGATAGCCGCAAACAATACGGCGGCAAAAGCCGCTCTGGATATCGCCTTACATGATCTACTTGGTAAGCTGATGCAGCAGCCTTTTTATAAGATATGGGGGCTGGATCCTAAGAAAATTCCGCCGACCTCTTTTACGATTGGTATAGATACGCAAGAGATGATCCGCCAAAAAGTATCGGAAGCGAGTGCTTTTCGCATGCTAAAAGTAAAGCTCGGATTGGAAACCGATAAGATGATCATCGAAACTATCCGATCCGTTACGGATGTTCCGCTGTGTGCCGATGTAAATCAAGGCTGGAAAGATAAGTATCTTGCGCTAGATATGGCGAGTTGGCTAGCCGAGCGAAATGTCGTGTTTCTCGAGCAACCGATGCCGAAAGATCGGCCAGAAGCCAATGCTTGGCTGACCGAAAGATCGCCCATTCCTACTATTGCAGATGAAGCCTGTCAACGTTTAAGTGATGTTGCTGCGTTGAAAGACATTTACAGTGGCATCAATATCAAACTGATGAAATGCACAGGCATGCGCGAGGCAAAGCAAATGGCTGAATTAGCGCGTGCCTTGAATATGAAAGTGATGTTGGGCTGCATGACCGAAACATCGTGCGCAATATCTGCGGCAGCTCAGCTTGCGCCATTAGCAGATTGGGCAGATTTAGATGGCGCCTTGCTTATTGATAATGACTTGTTTGATGGCATGCGGGTGAAAGATGGCTTGTGCATCCTTCCTGATCGGCCAGGTATTGGCATTGTTAAAAAGTCAGACTAATGCTTTATCCTAATTTTATTATTTTTGTATTCCACGACCACAGCATACCGCCATATTTCAACGGATAGATACACATGAGCACATATAACGAAGATAGTATACGATCATTAGATTGGAAAGAGCATATCAGGCTCCGTCCGGGGATGTACATTGGTAAGCTGGGTGATGGCTCAGCATATGATGATGGTATTTACGTGTTGCTGAAAGAAGTGATGGACAATTCTATCGATGAGTTCGTGATGGGAGCAGGCCGTTCAATCGATATTACAGTCAATGAAAATAAGGTTTCTATTCGCGATTATGGTCGAGGTATTCCGATTGGTTCTGTGGTAGATGTGGTATCCAAAATCAACACCGGTGGTAAATACGATAGCAAAGCTTTCCAAAAATCCGTCGGACTAAATGGTGTAGGTACTAAAGCGGTCAACGCGCTTTCTACACAATTCACGGTACAATCTTACCGTCAGAACGTAACGCGGATTGCGCAGTTTGCGCAAGGCGAATTGGTATCAGACGAGAAGAAAGAAACCACACAGCGAAACGGTACTGCGGTTACGTTTTATCCAGACAATAGCATTTTTAGAAACTACAAATACCGGATGGAGTTTGTAGAAAACATGATCTGGAATTATGTTTTCTTGAATTCGGGCTTGACGATCAATTTCAACGGACAAAAGTTTGTTTCGGAGAATGGGTTGAAAGATTTGCTGGAGCGCAATATAGAAACCGAATCGATGCGCTATCCAATTATCCACCTGCGAGGAGAGGATATTGAGATTGCATTGACGCATGGACAACAATACGGCGAGGAATATTATTCTTTTGTCAATGGTCAGCATACCACGCAAGGAGGTACACACCAAGCAGCATTCCGCGAAGCGGTGGTCAAAACCATTCGGGAGTTTTATAAGAAAGATTACGATGCTTCGGATATTCGGGCTTCCATTATCGGTGCGATTGCGGTCAAAGTGCAGGAGCCGGTCTTTGAGTCGCAAACCAAGACGAAGTTGGGTTCGCAAAACGTCGGTCCCGATGGGCCAAGTGTACGGACGTTTATCAATGATTTTCTGAAAAAAGCGCTGGACGATTACTTGCACCGCAATCCGGATACGGCCGATGCTTTGCAAAAAAGAATTTTGCAATCGGAACGCGAACGAAAGGATATTGCTGGCATCAAAAAATTAGCCAACGAGCGCGCGAAGAAAGCATCTGTGCACAATCGAAAATTGAGGGATTGCAAGCTGCATTTCTCCGACAAGCATGAACGCAATCTCGAGACGACCTTATTCATCACCGAGGGAGATTCGGCCAGTGGTTCGATTACTAAATCCCGCGATGTAATGACACAAGCAGTATTCAGTTTGAAAGGTAAGCCCCTCAACTCGTACGGCATGTCCAAAAAGATTGTGTATGAAAATGAAGAGTTCAACTTACTACAACATGCGCTAAATATCGAAGATGGCTTGGATGGGTTGCGCTATAACAATATTGTCGTAGCGACTGATGCCGATGTGGATGGTATGCACATCCGCCTATTGTTACTTACATTTTTCTTGCAGTTCTTTCCTGATTTGGTCAAGGCGGGACACGTTTCGATCTTGCAAACACCGTTATTCCGCGTTCGCAATAAAAAGGAAACGATCTATTGTTATTCTGAAGAGGAGAAGCAACAAGCGATCAAGAAGCTGGGCGCCAAACCTGAGATTACGCGATTCAAAGGGTTAGGTGAAATTTCTCCTTCAGAATTTGGTCTGTTCATTGGTAAAGATATGCGCTTGGATCCGGTGATTCTTTCTAAAGAGAACAAACTTACGCACCTATTGGAGTACTACATGGGCAAGAATACGCCCGATAGGCAAAAGCATATCGTGAATAACTTGCGCGTAGAAGTGGATACAGAAGAAGAATTAGTGCAAGTGGCTGGCTAAAAACGATTGGATGGCAGCAACGCCGTTGGTGGCTCTTTGCTTACCTTGCCCAGAGATCAGCGTGTAATTGGCATTCAGCGAATTTAATTCTCGCTCCCAAATGTCTAGAAAATGCGGTCGTTTTTCTGGAAAATCCCGCAAGGGATCATCTTCCCACGGCAGGTCGATATCCATGAGTAGATAAAAATCGTATTGGCGCTGCATTATCTCGTTTACTACTTCTTCGGGTGTGTGCCCAAAAAGATGATCGCTCCAAATCTTTATGGTCATGATCGTTGTATCGGCAATGATGAGATTATTATTCGCCAAAGGAATCAACGATTCTTCTAAAGCAATCTGTCCATAGTACATATTCACCTCGTCTTGTAGCGTATACTGATTATTAAGATTTTGACAATAATAACGTGCGTATTCGGGCACGCATACCGTTTGGAAGTGCTCTGCCAATATCTTTGCCATAGTAGACTTACCAGTAGATTCTGGGCCGACAACCGCAATTTTAAGAAGTGGAGATTCGTGCATTTTCTGATGTGTTGGCTAAATACGTGCTTTTCCAATCCCGGTATCCGTTCCAGGCGATGGCTGCAAATATAACATATAATACGGCGGTCATGGCTAATTCTTTGTGCAGATACAACGGGATATAGCACATGTTCACTGCGATCCAGATGACCCAACTTTGTAGTATTTTGCGAGTCATGAGGAATTGTGCGACAAAGCTCATGGCCGTACACATACCATCCGCAAAAGGAACGTCGGTATCGGTCCAATATTTCAAGGCAAATCCTAATCCCAATCCTAATAGAAGAATCGCTGCGATGGTGAGTGTTATGTATACTAAGGAAAGGGAACTGACCGGTTTTTCGTCGGAAAGGTCACGTTTGTGCCAATAATACCAACCGTAGATGGCGGTAAATAAAAAGTAGATCTGCAAAATGCTATCGCCATACAAGCGATGCTGGTAAAATATAAGGAGATAGCAACAAACACTCACAATGCTGATCGGCCAATTCCAAATATGCTGCTTGGCCGCCAGATACACGCAAGCTACGCCGGTGACGGTTCCTATCCACTCCAGCCCTGAAGTACTCTTGAGCTGATGCAAAAAATCAAAAATAAAGTCAGGCATAAACGTGGCTGAGTAAGTAAAAATAAAGATAAGCAATATCCCTACAAATGCACGCAATATCCCTGATGAGGTTTATTGTACGAGCTTATTTGCACAGTTTGTACTGGCGAACGACTCGGGCTTGGCTTTGAACATAAAGCCCATTCCCATAATGTATCCCATGGCCTCTTTAAGGGCAGCATTGGATTGAAAATTTGGATTGGTATTGATGTCCGCATGCACTTCCAAATCTACATGGTATTGATCCAATAGCGGACAAACTTGGTAAGCAATGTCAATCGAATGTTGTACTTCGATCAGCATGCGCTCTTTGATCGACATGTTGTGATTCTTTCGGTCTTTGTGAATAAACATGAATCCTCCGCGATTTTCTCGGAGAAATACGATCACCGTCGCAAATTCAACACTTTGTCGCTTCACTTGAGAGTCGGTGCCGATGTAGATCTTCAGTTTGTTTCCTAATTTGTGCTCTCGAATAATGGTGTCTTCGACCGCTTGGAGGATGGGTACGTGGAGTATTTCTCCATTGAATTTTTGCCAATTCATAATTAAGAGATTACGTATCTCTAAATCTACGAACTTGTATCTTATTTATTATTAAGTATTTATTAATTTTTTAAGATTTAACCTTCGCCTATTTAATTGGTGTCGCGCGTTCCATAAGATAAATCACCAGCATCGCCCAGACCCGGTACGATGTACGATTTACTGGTTAACTCTTTATCGAGATCACCGATCCAGATCTTTGCTTCTGGCAAAAAGGCTCGTACATGCTGTACTCCTTCTTCAGATGCAATCACCGTCGCAATATGCAACTCTCTAATATTGTATTCGGCGAGCAGTTCCTTACAGCAGAGTACCAAACTTTGGCCTGTGGCCAACATGGTATCGGCCACGATGACGATTTTGTCATCCAGACTGGGCGTATTTTGGTATTTTTTATGAATCTCAAATTCTCCACTTTTCTTTGTGTGGCGGTAGGCACCAATAAATCCGCTATCCGCTTCGTCAAAGGCATTTAAAAAGCCTTGATAAAATGGCAACCCAGCGCGGATGATCGTCAGTAAAACTGGTTGTTGCGACAGTACATTAGTTTCTGCTAATCCGAGCGGCGTATCTACTTCAGCAGGTTGGTAGGGGAGTACTTTACTGATTTCATACGCCATCATCTCCCCAATACGTTCCAGATTTCGACGAAAGCGCATCCGATCCTTCTGGATATCTGTATTTCTTAATTCTACCAAGTACTGGTTCACTAAGCTATTTTGTTCTGTCAGGATCGTGATCATGTTTCTCTTGTTGGTTATGTTGCTAAACAATTACAGACTATAATAGTTTAGTAAAACCCTTTTTATAGCAGCTTGTTATTTTAATAATTATCGCTACATTGCTATCACATGAAATTCGAATTAACATCAGAATACCAACCTACGGGCGATCAGCCGCAAGCGATCAAGGAATTAGTCGCTGGTGTCAATGCAGGAGAAACATACCAAACACTGCTCGGTGTAACGGGTTCGGGTAAAACCTTTACCGTGGCCAATGTCATTCAGCAAACACAGAAGCCGACCTTGATCTTGAGTCACAATAAAACATTGGCGGCGCAGTTGTATGGAGAATTTAAGCAATTCTTCCCCAATAATTCGGTGCAGTATTTTGTGAGTTACTATGATTATTACCAGCCGGAAGCTTTTATCGCTTCTACGAGTACTTATATAGAGAAGGATTTGCAGATCAACGAGGAGATTGAAAAGCTTCGCCTAGCCACAACGTCCGCCTTGATGTCTGGCCGTCGCGATGTCATTGTGGTATCGTCGGTATCCTGTATTTATGGTATGGGTAATCCGGAAGATTTTTCACGTTCGATTTTTCGTTTTGGTGTTGGCATGACGGTGTCACGCAATGCGTTTTTACATCGTTTGGTAGAGATTCTTTATGCGCGTACTACGAGCGATTTCAAGCGCGGTACGTTTCGTGTAAAAGGCGATACGGTCGATGTATATCCGGCTTATTTGGATACAGCATACCGTGTGTCTTTCTTTGGTGATGAAATCGAAGAGTTGAGCACCATTGATCCAGTATCAGGCGCAACGTTGGAAAAACATGAAGATCTAGCTTTGTATCCCGCCAATTTGTTTGTCACGCCAAAGGAAAAGTTTACCGAGTCGATATGGCAAATTCAAGAAGAGCTAATGCAACGAAAAGCCCAACTAGAGGGCGATGGTCAATTACTTGAAGCAAAGCGATTGGAAGAACGCGTCAACTACGATCTGGAGATGATGCGAGAATTAGGGTATTGCTCTGGTATTGAAAATTATTCTCGTTTTTTTGATGGACGAACTCCGGGTATGCGACCGTTCTGCTTACTTGATTATTTTCCCAAAGATTATTTATTAGTTATCGATGAAAGCCATGTAACGCTGCCACAAGTACGTGCTATGTATGGAGGCGACCGCTCTCGTAAGATATCGCTCGTGGAACACGGTTTTCGATTGCCGGCCGCGCTGGACAATCGACCATTGAATTTCCCTGAATTTGAATCTCTGACTAATCAAACGCTGTATGTGTCGGCTACGCCGGGCGATTATGAGTTGCAACAGACGGAAGGCGTAGTGGTTGAGCAAGTGATCCGACCAACAGGTTTGTTGGATCCCGTGATCGAGGTTCGACCAGCTGTCAACCAAGTTGATGATTTATTAGAAGAAGTAGATAAAACCATCAAAGAAGGTGGGAGAGTACTGGCTACCACACTTACTAAACGTATGGCCGAAGAACTCACTAAGTATATGAATCGGCTGAATATTAAAGTGCGGTACATTCATTCAGAAGTGAAAACGCTGGAAAGGGTAGAGATTTTGCGAGGATTGCGGTTAGGAGAATTTGATGTATTGGTTGGGGTCAACCTGTTACGTGAAGGGCTGGATCTTCCAGAAGTTACGCTTGTAGCTATCTTGGACGCAGATAAAGAAGGTTTCTTACGTTCCGAACGCTCTCTAATACAAACCATCGGTAGGGCAGCGCGGAACGATAAAGGGCGTGTGATTATGTACGCCGACCAGATGACGCAAAGTATGAATGTCACAATCGAAGAAACGAATCGCCGACGTGATAAGCAAATCGCCTATAACCTAAAACATGGCATCACACCGCGAACGGTAGGCAAAAGCCGGGAAGAAATTATGGAACAAACTTCCGTGGTGGATATCAAAGGGGGCGAAGCCAAAGCTTATGTAGAACCGGATGCGGGCACCATGGCCGCGGCCGATCCATTGATCGAATACATGGGAGAAAAAGATTTGAGCAAAGCCATAGAAACGGTGCGCAAGCGCATGGAGAAGGCTGCTAAAAATATGGACTTCTTGGAAGCGGCAAAGCTACGTGACGAGATGTTTAGTTTAGAAAATGCGTATAAAGAGCGTTTTCAATAAAAAGGTTAACTACAAGGCCACTAAAAGGTGAGTTGATAGGTTGCTGCACATTTGGCGGTTTCTTCTACTTTGCAAGTGATTAATCTGGTATTCGTGCCAGCCAATTGTGCTGGCCCTACCACTTCCACAAGATGCTGTGCAATATTTTCAGCAGTAGGATTAAAGGGTACGACGACTAAACTTTCACCGCTAAGCACTTGCAGTTGTGGTAGCAATTCATCTTGCTCCCAGATTAGAAACTTGTGGTCGTACTGCTCTTCCAACCACATGCAGAGTTTTTCCTTGATTACCGAGAAATCCAAAACGCGACCAATTTCATCTAGCTTTTCTCCTGCTACTACAAAGTGAATCCGGTAATTGTGCCCATGTAAAAATCTGCACTTGCCTTCGTGGCCTACCACGCGGTGGCCACATGATATATCGTGATATCGCTCTGCTGTAATCATGCCGCAAAGATACAGAATTTTTAAGGACAGAAATATATACAGTGTGCTGCTAGCTTCCTACCGGATAAGTCTTGTTGGGAAATCACTTACTTTATCTATCGTCAGTTGTTGCATCACTTGATATAGTTGAGCTTTAAAGAGATTGATGGTGTGATCAGCTCCTTCGTCACCTAAAGCTGCAACGCCATACATAAATGGCCGACCCATAAAGTTGAATTCCGAACCTACTGCATGCGCTCTTCCCAGATCCACACCAGATCGAATACCGCCGTCCATCATGATTTTTATCTTGCCAGTATATTTTGGATTATTTGCCAGTTTGATAAGCGAAATTAATGAAGATTCACCAGCATCTATCTGACGACCGCCATGATTCGAAATAATGACACCATCAACACCCAAGCTAATCGCTCCTTCCATATCTTCCTCACTAGCTACGCCCTTCAATACTAATGGGCCAGGCCAAAGGTCACGAATAGCTTTTACTTTTTCCATATTCACCTTGCCGGTAAATGTTTTGTTCATAAACTGCCCAAGCTGACTGAGGTCCAACCCTTTCTCCATATAGGGTTTTAACGTTCCAAAAGATGGTATGCCATGCTGCAATGTTTTTATCCCCCATTCTGGACAGATCATCGCTTGAAATATATTTTCGATATTCATTTTTGGCGGCATGGACAAGCCGCTCTTTATTTCACGATAACGCAGGCCAAAAGATGGTACATCGATCAGCACGACCAGCACCGGACATGAAACCGCTTTTAAGCGGTTAAGGATGTCGTCGCGCAAACGATCTTCGGTAGGGTGATACAATTGAAACCAAGCTTTTCCATCAGATACTTCTGCGATGCGCTCGATACTCGCAGTAGATACGGTGCTTAGCGTGTACGGAATATCATGTTTTGCAGCAGCTTTAGCTAATATTTCAGGTGCATTCGGCCACATTAATCCTTGCAAACCAATAGGCGAAATCCCGATAGGGGCGCTATATGTACGGCCAAATAACTCGACTGACATATCAATATCTCCAGCGGTTTTTAAATAATGCGGCTTCAAGTAAATATTGTCAAAATCCGACTCATTCCGTAGCAAATTAAGTTCCTCATTGCAGCCACCTTGCAGATAGTCAAAGGCGAATTTTGGAATGCGCCATTTTGCTCGTCTTTTTAAATCTGCTATAGATGGATATTTAGGGTTGTACGGGTAGAGTGGTTTCTTGATCATAACTAGGATAACTATGTGTTTTTTCTGTGCACAAATTTACTATTATAACCGATAATTTTGCCTCCTAATTTACAGATAAGAAGTCGGTAGAGGAATAATCATTTTATGGTATTATGGCTGGCGAAAGAAGTCTAATAGCAAATCAGGGAAAAGGCCGAAAAGCAGTAAGAGCAATGTAAAAAATAACGCAAATCCGTAAACAATATGTGAGTTTGTTGCAACACCATCGGCGGGTTTACTAGGAGTTGTTTGCCGAAGAAAACCGTACATCGGAATCTTCAGGTAATAAAATAAGGAGATCACCGATGTCAAAACGCCGACGATCAGTAAATACAAATATAATGACTGATCTACCGTCTGATATAGATCAAAAATGGAAGTGAATACTAAAAGCTTAGCAACAAAACCAGATGTTGGCGGTAGGCCGACAAGCGAAATACCTGCGAATGTAAGTGCTGTAAATAAGATCGGGAATCGCTTGCCTTGGCCAGAGTAATCAGGCAGGTTGGCTGAACCCGTTTGCTTTTCCAAAATCATGATAAACCCAAAAACCGCGAGATTCATCAAGATATAGGTGGACAAGTAAAAAAACAGCACTTCGGGCTCATGGTGTACATAACTTAAGACTGCCAACAATAAGAATCCGGTATGCCCGACCGAAGAATAGGCCATCAATCGTTTGATGTTTTGTTGCCGCAAAGCCACGAGATTACCAATCAGCATGGTAACAATGGCAACAAAACATAAGAAATGTAAGGTAACTTCTCCAAAATAAAATGGACTTGCCGTCCAAGCTAATATTAATCGGCTAAATAATACAATAGCGCCAACCTTCGGCACAGTCGCCAAAAAAGCAGTAATAGGCGTTGGTGCGCCTTCATAAACATCGGGTGTCCAAACGTGAAAAGGAACGAAGCCCAATTTAAAACCAATACCAACAAATACAAAAAGCAATGCCAAGGTACTCAGTATCGTGGGCGCAGCAATCATACCTTTCATCTGCGCAATGCTGGTAAAATCCAACGAGCCTGTAAATCCATACAGTAGCGAAAGGCCGTACAACATAAAGGCAGCACAAGTAGATCCAAACAAAACGTATTTCATCGCCGCTTCAGATTCTTTTTTGTTTTGTGCGAAGTAGGCCACCAGCACGTACGAACCGATAGATACCATCTCGACCGCAATAAAAGCCATAATCCAGTGCGTGGTCAAAGTCAACAAATGCAAGCCCAACGTGGTGGCCAACAAAATGGCATAAATATCCCCTAAGCGTTTTTTAGGTAACTGATAGCTGCCATATTGTTGAATGTACAAGCCAATAATGGCTACGCCAAACAAGATGATGATTCGAGCATATTGAGAAAAAGAATCCACACGAAGCATGTCGAAAAATACGGGTAGATTTTCCACATTTTGCGTGTAGGTCAAATATCCCGCCGCTACTATTCCTATTAGGAATGAGCTAAAAGAGGATTGTTTCCAATACTTATCGATAAACAGACTGCAAAAAATAGTACCTATAAAAGCAATGCTTATGGCTAGTTCGGGTCGGAAAGAACGAACCGAATCGATAATATGGTCGATGATAGGCGTAATCTGTGGAGCGAATTCATACATAGTAACGACAGCCTATAGAAATGATGAAACCACAGAAACAATACGCATTACGCTTTCATTAAGCGGCGTAAATACCAAGGAAGGCATTATCCCCAGAATAATAGCCAGTGCTAAAGCTGGATACAAGATGATTTGTTCGCGCAACGTTAAGTCAGTTAATGCCGTCGCCCACGCTTCACCACCTTTAAATCGAGTTTGCCCAAAAAACATGCGCTGCAAAGTCCACAAGAAATAAACCGCACTCAGCAAGATACCGATTGAACCTCCAACGGCCATCCAGCGCGGCAGTCCAGTTCCCACCGATTCACTATTAAATGCGCCGATAATCACGAAGGCTTCGCCAATGAAAGCAGAAAAACCAGGAAGACCCAGCGAAGCAAAAAAGGCAATGGCCACAAACACGGTGTAACGCGGCATATGACTCGCCAGGCCTCGGAAATTATAAATATCTCGATCATGCACACGGTCGTAAATCACGCCCACCAAAAAGAACAAGGCGGCGGATAGAAAACCGTGACTGATCATTTGGAACATCGCACCAGAAATACCTTCGGTCGTGAGCGTTGCGATACCCAACAACACAAAACCCATATGCGAAACCGAAGAATAGGCGATCAAACGTTTTAAATCTTTTTGTGCCAACGCATTAAATCCGCCATACAAAATGGATATCACGCCAATTAATCCTAACCACCAGTTGCTGAGTGCTGCCATATCTGGGAAAATGCCAATACAGATGCGCAGAATACCATAACCACCAACTTTTAGCAAAATACCAGCTAATATAATCGAAATCGGTGTAGGAGCTTCTACGTGTGCATCTGGAAGCCACGTGTGCAATGGTACAATAGGAACTTTTATCGCAAAGGCGATAAATAGAATAGCAAAACCGAGCAATCGAGCTGGAATGCCAAATATTTCGTGAAAATTGCGTACCCAGCCAAAGAAAGATTCTTCTCCATAATTAGCCGGATTCATCATATGCAACATATTGAACGTATTTGCACCAGTAGCTGGATTAGTCACTGAAAAATACAAACCGACGATCACCAATAGCATAAACACCGATCCTAATAGCGTGTAGATAAAAAACTTAACGGCGGCATATTCTCGTCTGACGCCACCCCAAATTCCGATTAGGAAATAAAGAGGGAGTAGCATCACCTCATAAAATACGTAAAATAGGAAGAAATCCAGCGCGCAAAAAACGCCCATTACGGCGGTATTCAACAACATCAGCAGCGCAAAATAACCTTTTACACTCTTCGTAATATTCCACGATGAGCCAACGGCCATCAGCATCACTACTGCACTCAACACAATCAGCGGCAGCGATAAACCATCTAATCCTAACAAATAATCAATCTCTAAAAGCTTGTCTGAACCAATCTGTAAACGAATCCACGACAATTGCTCCACATATTGAAAACTATCAATGTTGTTAACTCCCGCTTGCACCGTGTCAAAATGTATATACAAATATCCAGATAGCAATAATTGTGCGATCGTCGCAGCCAAAGCCAAATACTTAGCGCTCGCTGCCGCGGATTTTGGCAGCAGTAGCATGACTAATGCCGCAAGCAGGGGTAGGAATATGAGTACAGATAGAAATCCCATGTTATCTTAAAACCAAATAAAGTATGCCAAATAAAACCATTGTAAACGCAAAGCCCATATAGTTCTGTAAGCGTCCATTTTGTACCCAACGCAACAAATGACCGAGATAGTAACTGGCCTGCGCTACAGCATTTACCAATCCATCAATCATAAAGTGATCAATCCAGGCAGCAATACGACTCATCGCGCGGGTCACGCTGGCCGCGCCAGCTGTTAATCCGTCTACGATATAATGATCGAACCAGTACAAACCACGCGAAAGATATAGCGTACTCCGTACAACGATGAGCTGAAAAAACTCGTTGATATAACCTTGCTTTTGTGCGTGCTGCACCAAAGCATTATTTTCCGGAAATGGATATTTTCCTTGTACGTACCAGCGATAGCCGAGCCACCAACCAATGGCAGAGCCCGTGATGAGCACGATAGGAATAAACATATGTAGCGAATCGATTGGTTGAAATCCCGTCAGTAAGGTTAATCCCTGCATCAGCGCAGCATTTTGGTGGGAAATTGGATTGAACGAAAATACAAAGAAAAACGAACACACACCAAGAAAAGCCATTGGGAACAGCATCCCTTTCGGCGCTTCATGAAATACCGTAACCTTTTCATCGCTCCATAATTTGGGTTTCCCAAAAAACACTTTGAAAATCATCCGACCGATGTAAAATGCCGTTAGGAAACTCACCAATACCAATACAACCGGAATAATAAGGTAAGCACCACCACGCTCGACCGCCCATTCGAAAGCCGCAATGACGATCGAATCTTTAGACAAAAATCCAGAAGTAAGTGGGAATCCGGCTAATGCCAAGGAGGCAATTACCATTAAAATAAATGTGTAAGGCATAAAGCGGCGTAGTCCGCCCATGTTGCGCATATCTTGCGGATCCACTTTTGCTGCAGCAGGAATAGCATGTGCCATTTCATGTATAATTGCTCCGGCACAGAGGAAAAGCAGACATTTGAAGAAAGCATGCGTGACTAAATGGAAGATTGCGGCATTCCAAGCGCCAATACCCACCGCGACCACCATGAACCCAAGCTGTGATATGGTTGAAAAGGCCAATACTTTTTTAATATCCTGTTGCGCTAGCGCAAAGTAAGATGCGGTAAGCGCGGTAATCGTGCCAATAATAGCGATGACTAAAAGTATACTTTCATTGAACAATGGAAATACCGTAGCCAATAAAAATACCCCGGCCGCGACCATTGTCGCGCGTGAATAAGTGAAGATACCGAAGTTGGTCCTTCCATCGCATCGGGCAGCCAAACGTGCAAAGGGAATTGTGCGGATTTGGCCATCGCGCCCACAAAAAAGGCCAATCCGGCATAAGTCATCCACCGCTCCGTGTGCCATAATGGAATCTGTTCAAAAAGCGGGCTTTGCTTGCCAAATAGTTCCGATAAGTTTAGCGTTCCCATGTGAGCATACACCAAGGCAATACCAATTAAGAAGCCGATATCACCAATTCGGTTCACAATAAATGCTTTTTTGTTGGCTTGTACAGCGGCATTTTTGGTAAACCAAAATCCAATAAGCAAGTAAGATGCAAACCCTACCAATTCCCAAAATACGTACATCAATAATAAATTATTGGCTACGCATAGTGCTAGCATCGCAAAGCAAAAAAGACTGAGGTACATCCAATAACGGTGAATGCCCGGATCGCCTTTCATGTATACGCGCGAATAAATATGCACCGGCAAGGCAATGATACAAACCAATAACTGCATCAATACAGTCAGGTTATTCAATAAAATTCCTGCTGAAAATGTGCTTCCGCCAACAGTAAACCACGTAATAGCTGCCTCCAAAGGCGCCTGCTTCCAAGTTGGCAAAAAGACAAAAAAAGCACTTGCTGCAGTACTTAATAGTATAGCGAGCAAACCGACAACGCCCGATTGATCTTGCTTTCCGCGTAAAGCTTGATATAGAAATGCCGCTAATGGAAATAGTAGTACCGCTAAGCTGGCATGTATGGGCGATATGTGTAGCAAATTCGTCATTAGTCGCGTAGATCAGTAATTTGGTCTGGATTAATGGTTTTATATTTTCGGTACGCCATCAGTATAATAGAAAGCCCCACGGCTACTGCCGCCGCAGCGAGCACGATCGCAAACAGAGCAAAGACTTGGCCGCCATATTCGGCTCTATCATAACGGCCGAAAGCTACCAAATTTAGAATAGCGGCATTTATCATGAGCTCAATGCCCACCAAAATCATAATAGCATTCCTTTTGGAGACTACAGCATACAAACCGATGCAGAAAATACAAGCACTCACGGCTAAGAAATGGGTAATTGGAATCATTCTTCTCCTCCTTTTCGAGCAATATGAGCCGCGCCAATCAATGTCATCATCAGAAAGATGGAAATCATCTCGAATGGCAGAATGTAGCGCGACATAAATAGCATGCCGAGCTGATTGATATTATTATCTCTGGAAAGAATAATCTGTCCAGTTCGCATGTTTTGTTCCATCCATGCCGGCGAATAGGCTTGATCCCATTGCCAGATTCCATAAGCCATCAGCCCTAGAAAGCTTAGCGAAAGCGCGACCGATTGCCAGTTAGGTAATTGTATAAAAGATCCAGAAAGATCTTGCAGATCGCTCAGTAGTTCTTTGTTGCTCAGCATAAAGGCAAAGATCATCAAAATCAGCACGCCGCCGACATATACAAGCACCTGCGTAATAGCCACAAAATCGGCTAAGGCAAATAGATACAAACCTGCCATAGCAAACAATACAATGAAAAAAAGGAAAAGGGCACGTGCCGTATTTTTGAGACTTACCACCAATGAAGCGCTGATGATAGCCAGAAATGCAAAAGCATAAAAAAGAATCAAATCCATTTATTTTTTAGTTTTTGCCGCCTCCTTCTCAGCCTGAAAACGTGTCCATTCCTCCTTGCGTTGAGCAATCTCTTTATCGCTCATCTCTCCGAATCCGTATATTAAATCAGTCAATTTGGTAGTTGTGCGGTCATATTGATCGGTCATCGTGATGCATTCTGTTGGGCAAACAACAGTGCATAATCCGCAATACATACATTTGGCCATGTCGATTTCAAACT
This sequence comes from Sphingobacterium populi, assembly GCF_001586775.1. Taxonomy (GTDB): domain Bacteria; phylum Bacteroidota; class Bacteroidia; order Sphingobacteriales; family Sphingobacteriaceae; genus Sphingobacterium; species Sphingobacterium populi. The sequence goes on from NZ_LQXS01000003.1 coordinate 420,233, forward strand.
TCTCGGCATAGAGTCGTTTTACACTGCCATCAGAAGTTTTACCAATAACATCTGGAGATTTAATAGATTCAATGGCAATACAATCAACCGGGCACGCTTTCGCACAAAGATCGCACACAATGCAGTCTGCTATTTCTACGTCCAATTGATAACGTGCAACTTCTGGAAGCGGCATTTTTTGCTTCGGAAACTGGATTGTGACCGTACCTTGCTGCTGATCAAAATAATTGTCGGATCGGATATCTAGGTTTTCTCTTTTTTTGCCAGCGGCAAAGAAGTGTCTTACCGTCAAAAGTAATCCTTTGACAGCGGTCTTTAATCCATATAGTGTAGTTTTTAGAATCACCTTACAGACACATTTAAAATTATACCATGACCAATATACGCCACAATCCCGAAATAGCCATACCAACAAAAGCGGTCGGAATCAAAATTTTCCAGCACAAATTCATCAACTGGTCGGCGCGGAAACGTGGCAACGTCCATCTAATCCACATTTGAACACCAACAATTATAACTGATTTAAAAAGTGTCCAAAAAATGCCCCAATATAGTCCTGTAGTCCATGTCGCCAATTGCAATGCGCCAATATTAGGTAATGGGGTATTCCATGCGCCCAAGAAAAGCACTGCACCCAACATCGATACCAAAAACATCATTGCATATTCGGCCAAGAAAACAAATGCAAAGCGTATACCTCCATACTCGGTATGGAAACCACCAATGAGCTCACTTTCCGCTTCGGGAATATCAAAAGGTGCACGATTACATTCGGCTAAGGTAGCAATGAAAAAAATGACATATACAAATAGCAAATGTGGTGCTTGAAAAATATTCCAAGCTAGAAGACCACCGATTTCATTCACCCGCCATATTCCTATAAATTTTATGTCCTCCGTCGCCAAAATACCTTGATTGAAGGCGATATCGTTTAGATTCAAGGTTTGCGATAACATCACCACAGCAATCAGCGATAAACCAATCGGAATTTCGTACGACAGCATCTGCGCAATGGCGCGTATCGAACCTAACAAGGAATACTTATTATTCGAGCCCCATCCGGCCATTAAGATGCCTAGTGCATCAATTGAAATGACTGCCATAATAAAGAAAAGTCCCGTATGCGTATTCGCAGGCGAAAATCCTGGTGCCCACGGAATCACGCTGAAGCCAATATATACGGCAATGAAAATGACAATAGGAGCAAGGGCAAATAAGACCTTATCGGCTACAGTTGGTGTGATAAATTCTTTCTGAAGCAACTTTAATATATCGGCAATAGTTTGCAATGAACCATATTTGCCGGTTTCGTTCGGTCCGAGTCTATCTTGCACAAAGCCTGCTATTTTACGCTCGGCATACACCGCAAACAACGTGAAACCAGCAATAAAAATAAATATTGCGAATGGCGGGATGATATGAGATAGAAGTTCGTGCAATGGTTTTTAGAACAATTCTTGACTAGATGCGTATTACTAGATGCAAACTTAATGAAAACGCTTCGATTAATTTGTGTAATTGCTCATAGATATTGTCGTTTTAATGTAGCATTGTGATGATTTTGTTCGTATCTTTCCGTGAAATAAATTTAAATAATTATGAAATATTATTATTGGATTATGCTAGTGGCCTTCAGTGTGTTGATCACATCTTGCAGCGTATTTAAGAAAAACGAATCAGAGAAATCTTCTGGCACATTAGAAAACGTTACATGGAGATTAACTGAATTAGAAGGAAAGGCAGTGCCTGCCGAGATTAATGGAAAAACCCCTTCATTGACTTTGACAACGGCTGATAAACGCTATTCGGCGGTTACGGGATGTAATGGTATTGGTGGCCAGTACGAGATCGCAAAAGGAAATCAGCTTACATTCTCGATGGGAATGTCTACCAAGATGTATTGCGAGGGTGCTATGGAAGTAGAAGATGGATTGGGAAAAATATTTTCTTTAATAAAAAGCTATGAGATGGAGAATGGAAATTTACATTTGAAAAATTCCGAATCGGTCACACTAGCCAAATTTGTAAAGATGTCTAAATAAGACATCTTTACAAATTTATATTTAGTCAGCCATGCCTAGAACTTTGATTTCGAAGATCAGTGGTGAATTTGGAGGCAAACCTGGTCTGCTTTCATTTCTGTACGCATAGAATGATGGAGTTATTATGCGAATAGAATCGCCAGGCTGAAGTCCGCGTGCAAGCAACCCCAAATGATTCTGGTTTCCTACTGCGCGCGGAAAAAATGCAATCTGCCAAGCAGGAATAATACTCTGAGGGCTAATCATAAAAGAAAGTCCCGCTGCCGACTGGTTCGAATCTACTTCCGTGCCGTTCAACAAAAATAGTTTGTAATTAACGGTGGCTGTTGGATAGATTCGAGTGCCATTTTGATTGAATTTGTAATCAAATGTCGCTGTTTCGGCAGTGTCTAGCAGTTCATACCATATTCCTGTTGTGTCTTCGATTGCGTTAGGATATTCTTTTGCAGCAAAAGTTCTGATCGTTTCTTTTTCCAATTCCAGTTGAGCCTTCGGGTCGAATGGATCAATATTATTATCAGTCGAGCACGAAAATAAGGTCGTACACAAGAGTAGAACCGGAATAGCTAGATTACGAAGTTTCATATTATAAGTTTTTTCATTTAATGATACTGTTTACTAAACGTACAAAATGGTATTCTGCTACAGAATACCATTTCATTTTTAGTATGTAGTATGGGAGATATTATCCCTTTATGAAATCAATTGATTGTGATCATCTGGAAAAACCAAAGCTGGCTCATGTTGCTTTGCTTCTTCCTGATTCATCCAGGCATAAGAAATGATAATTACGACATCGCCGACTTGAACTAATCTCGCTGCTGCGCCATTGAGGCATACCGTGCCCGAGCCACGAGCGCCCTTTATTACGTAAGTCTCAAAACGAGCACCGTTATTGTTATTTACAATCTGCACCTTCTCATTGGCTATAATATTAGCCGCATCCATAAGATCTTCGTCAATAGTAATGCTACCGACATAGTTCAATTCAGCTTGCGTCACCTTTGCCCGGTGGATCTTGGATTTCATCACTTCGATCATCATGGCGCAAAGGTACGGCTTTTTTTATTACAGTGGAAATACCGATGAGCTTGTGAATTAGTGTATTTACATGAAATTGACGAAGAAAAAATCAAGTTACTGAAGCAACATATTGTCTATTAGGCGAACGCCTTCGAGCCATGCGGCGATCAATACTACATAATCCTTTTCGGTGTGGATTTTTGTCGTGGATTCCAATGTCGTAGTTTCGCAGATCGTTAAGTATTCGAGTTCTAATCCTTCTTCACTGTAAATTATTGCTCTCGCTTCCGTAAGTAGTGTAGGAATATCTTTTGTCTGCACGTGCTGCTGTATATGTCGCAACGCTTTAGATAAGGTAAGTGCTTTATGTAATCCAGTGGCAGAAAGTCGAGCATTGCGCGAGCTCAATGCGAGTCCGTCAACGCTACGGAGCGTTGGCACGATGTTTAGCTTGACTTTTAATGCCTTCTCCTTAATCATACGCTGGATCACCATAATCTGCTGAAAATCTTTCTGGCCGAAAAAAGCAATGTCCGGATTCACCAATTGAAACAGCTTATATACAATCTGCGTTACACCCTGAAAATGCCCTGGGCGGTGTTTTCCTTCCCAAATCTTATCCAGATTTCCTAAGTCGATCGCCCAATGCGGATCGTTATTCGGGTACATCACCGCTACTTCGGGCAAGAATAAAATATCGCAATTTGCAGCCGTTAACAAAGCTTTGTCGTGCTCGATAGGGCGGGGGTATTTCTCTAAATCTTTGGGATCATTAAATTGTGTGGGGTTTACAAAAATGCTACAAACGACGATGTTAGTCGTGATTTTTGCGCTGTTTATCAAAGAAATATGCCCTTCATGCAACGCACCCATAGTAGGTACAAAGCCAATCTTCTTGCCTTGTTGGTGTAACGTTGCCAAATGATGCTGAAGAGCGCTAGGAGTAACGAAAATTTCCACGTGTGTATTGGATAAAATAGCCAGCTAAGGTGCGGATTATTTTTGGAATTCTAAAGTCATGATTAGCAATAGATTGGTAGAAATGATAAAATTTCGTATCTTTGTAAACCGATTTTATTTATCAAAACAAAAAAAGTAAGTGGAGATGGCAAAAACGAAAATATTGTTTGTAACCCATGAGATGTCGCCTTTCCTCGAAATAAGCAAAATTTCTGAAATCACACGCCAATTACCCCAAGCAATGCAAGAACGCGGGTTCGAGATCCGTATTCTTATGCCACGCTTCGGTTGTATCAATGAGCGCAGAAATCGGCTTCACGAGGTAATACGTCTATCAGGTATGAACATCGTAGTGGATGGGAATGATAATCCCTTGATTATTAAAGTGGCATCTTTGCCAGCTGCGCGCATGCAGGTGTATTTCTTGGACAATGAGGATTATTTCCAGAGAAAAAAGATTTTCCGCGATGATCAAGGCAAATTCTTTAGCGATAACAACGAACGTGCGCTATTTTTTGGAAAAGGAGCCATTGAAACTGTTAAAAAGTTAGGTTGGTCGCCAGATGTAATCCACTGTCACGGTTGGTTTTCTGCCATGATACCTGCTTACATTAAAAATGTATATAATCAGGATCCTGCATTTAAAGACACCAAAATTATCTATTCGTTGTATCAAGAAGATTTTCAAGCTGGAGATTCTTTATCAACGAAACTAGGTGAAATGGCAGGTCAATCTGATCTGACAGCAGAGGATGCAGCACGCTTTGGTGATGGATCTCATACCAATTTATACAAAGGTGCTCTTGCCTTCACTGATGTCGTGATCAATGCTGGTCTAGCAGAAGATCACGAAATTTTGCAGCATGTACAAGAGCAAGGCATTCGATTGCATACGACGCAGGGCGATGAAGATTATGAGTCGTTCGCTACATTGTATGATGAGTTTGTAGGTGAGGAAGTGGTTGCCTAACGTTTTAGGTTGCACAAATACCTTAGCTAAATCACAAAAAAAGCAAAGACATATATGTTTTTGCTTTTTTTGTGTGCAGCATAAGCTGCCCGCGACATAACTCTCAAGTAAGTACTCTATAAAACAAACAAGCTCAGCACCTAATGGGTACTGAGCTTATTTATTTAGAAAATAAGGGTTGAACCTTATTTTTTTGCATCATTTTTAGCAGCAGTGATTTCGTTACGAATCTCTTGAGCTAAGGTTTTGATTTCTTGTAATCCTTTACGTACACGTGTTCCAGCAGCAGCATTGCCATTGTTGAAGAACTTGTCAGCGTCACCTTCGATAGAAGCAAGAAGGTCTTTTAGTTGATTGAAATTTTTCATGTTTGAATACAATAATAAATAATTAATATAAAGTCGTTTTTATCTAGATGTAATCCTAAGATAGGATAAATATACAAAAGGTTCTATTAAAAAGGAATATTTTCGTTTTTTATCTCAATATGCGTTCAATGCCTTTTAATCTACAATGGTTAGTTCGTCAATAATGTTTTTTGCACCTGCAAACTTGTCAATAATAAACAACACGTAGCGGATATCGACCGATATTGTTCTTTGTAATTTGGGGTCGAAGATCACATCTCCTGCCATTGCTTCAATATTACCGTCAAATGCAATGCCAATTAATTCGCCTTTTCCATTTAAAACTGGAGATCCTGAGTTTCCTCCGGTGATATCCTGATCGCTCAATAAGTTTACTGGCATATATCCAGCTTTATCGGCATAGCGGCCATAGTCTTTGTTTTTCTCCAATTCCATGAGTTTAGCTGGTAAGTCAAACTCTTCATCTTCAGGAACATACTTCGCGATTGTTCCTGTTAAAGTGGTGTAGTTATTCACTTTCGCATCATTACGTTTATCGTTAGGAAGAGCACGAATGCTACCGTAAGTTAAGCGCAAAGTTGAGTTTGCATCAGGATAATATTTTCCTTGCGGATCCATCTCTAATACGCCTTTTACATATAAGCGTTGTGCTGTTTGGAAAGCGTCTTTCTCTGTTTCGAGCTCTGGCGAGCTCTCGCGATACTTTTGCATTAAGGCAGATGATAGTTGAAACAAGGGATCATTTTCCACTGTCGCAGCATCAGGATTATCTAGGAATGCATGAAGACTTTCCATCGATTTGAAAAGACTTTTTTCCACGGCAGCGTCAATATCTGCAGAAAAATTCCCTTGATTTTGGCTAGCCATCGTTGCAAAATAGGGTGCGATGTCACCCGCTTTTGCTGTGTATAAGTTCAACTCGTCTGCCAACACGGCTTTCTCTAACGGCAAATACATCTTTTCGTAATTGTTGGTGATGTAAGCTTCCAACCGAGGGCGCATTTCTTGGCGTTTGGCTTCATTCTCATTACTGTACTGGATCAATCCGTTGCCTAAAGAATAAGGAATGGCCGCTAAAGAAGATGAGCGTAACAAACCCGTCAAGTAATTATCATGGCGTGCTTTTGCATTCGTAGCTGCGTAGTATGCATTGATTGTCGGAATCACTTGGCCATACAATTCTTTGTTTTCTGGACGATTTGCCCATTTTTGAAAACGTTTTTCTTGCTTACGTTTGGTCGCCGCAGTGCCATGTTGAGTTAGGGCATCAATCATTCCTTGACGATTTTTCCAGTAATTGGCTACACCAGAATACGTAGATGCATAGTTTAATTTGACATCTTGATGCTGATCCATGTGTTTTTTCATGGCATCCATACCTACTTTTGAGGCATCTACCCAAGCTGGATACGCAAATTTTACATTCTGATCAATTCCGGCCGCATTCATCCATCTATTGGTTCTTCCCGGATAGCCTAAAATCATGGAGAAATCGCCTTCTTGGAATCCTTTGATGCTAATTGGTAAAGAATATTTAGGTTTTAGCGGTACGTTTTCAGTAGAATAGGCGGCTGGATTACCATCTTTGTCGCCATATACACGAAAAACCGAAAAATCTCCGGTGTGGCGTGGCCATTCCCAGTTGTCTGTATCTCCGCCGAATTTGCCGATGCTATTCGGCGGCGTTCCTACCAATCGTACATCGGTATAATCTTGATAAACGAAATAGTAATATTCATTGCCATTGTAAAACGGACGTACAGAAACTACATATTTTCCACCTTCGCTGTTCTCTTGTTCGATCTTCGCGATCTCTTTGTTGATGATTTGTTCGCGCTCTTTCTCGCTCATGCTATTGTTCACCAAACCTAAGATGCGTTTTGATACATCATCCATACGGACAAAGAAACGGACGTAAAGCGATTTCGGCTTTAATTCTTCCTGATAGTTTTGTGCCCAAAAGCCATTCGTTAGGTAATCTTTCTCTGGCGTAGATAATTCGGCGATCGCGCCATAACCACAGTGGTGATTCGTAAATACCAAACCCGTCTTAGACACAATCTCTGCGGTACAGCCGCCATTAAACTGTACAATGGCATCTTTGATGCTCGAATTGTTGATGCTGTAAATTTCTTCTGCTGTTAGCTGTAGCCCTTTTTTCTGCATGTCGGCTTCATTGAGCCTTTTGAGGTGCATCAAAAACCACATTCCTTCATCTGCCCAAGCAGCAAAGCTTACTACAGATAGCAGTAAGATAAACGTTATTCTTTTCATGTGTGTTGTGTTTATATCGTGTCGACAAAATTCGCGCAAATAATCCTTAAAACAAAACCTATTGATATGACCATGCCGTGAGCATCCTATTCTACGGGTTGTCATAGGTTTTACTATCTTTGTACAATGGCATCTTTTGAAGATTTTAAACTCAACAGACAACTGTTGAACGCAATTGCGGAGGCAGGATATACTGTGCCTACCGAGATTCAGCAAAAGGCGATTACGCCTTTGCTGTCAGGACAAGATGTTATGGGGATTGCCCAAACGGGCACCGGCAAAACGGCAGCATTTGTATTGCCTTTGTTAATGGCACTAAAATACGCAAAAGGCGATCATCCGCGCGCACTGATCTTATCGCCAACCAGAGAACTGGCGATGCAGATTGAAGAGCAAATTCGTCTTTTTTCTACTTACCTCGATCTGCGGACGGTATTATTATATGGCGGCTTAGGGCCGAAAACACAAAAGGAACAATTAGAAAAAGGTTGTGACATTATTGTCGCGACACCAGGTCGTTTCCTTGATCTTTATCTTTCCCAACATATCCAAACCAAAATGATTAAATTTTTGGTGATGGACGAAGCCGATAAGATGATGGACATGGGATTTATTGGCAAAATTCACCGCATTTTGGAGGTGTTGCCACGAAAACGACAAAATATGCTCTTCTCGGCAACCATGAGTGAGCTGGTACGCAAAATAGCCGGCGATTTCTTGGCTTTCCCGACTGTAATTGAAGTGACGGAACAAGCTACGCCTGCATCTACGGTAACGCAGGTGCTATATAAAGCTCCTAACCTCAGAACGAAGCTTAACTTACTGCAGGTTTTATTTAAAGACGACGAAGCTTTTCACCGAGTGATTGTTTTCTGCAAAACTAAGACCGTAGCGGATAATATATTTGTGTACCTCGATCGTAAATATAGTTCGGACGAAGTGCGTGTAATTCATGCCAATAAAGGGCAAAATACACGTATTAACTCCATTAATGCCTTTAAAGAAGGCGCTGTACGTATTCTCGTTGCCACGGATGTGGCGGCGCGCGGTTTGGATGTTTCCAATGTGAGTCACGTCATCAACTTTGATGTGCCTATTGTGATCGAAGATTATGTACACCGCATTGGCCGTACCGGCCGCGCATTCAATAATGGTGATGCCATTACATTTTGCAATCCGGCAGAGGAATATTACGTCAAGAAAATTGAGAAGCTCATCAGACAAAGCATTCCTGTGATGGAACTGCCAGAAGGCGTGATTGTAGAACCTACCGGTTTTGACGAAAGGCAAGCCATCGCGCGTGAGATTGATATGCAGATGCGTAAAGAAAATCCAGACTTTAAAGGCGCGTTTCATGAGAAAAAATTCACTCCAAAACCAAAGAAGTCTAAATCTGGCAGCGGCAACAAACGAAGCCCGAAAAAAACCGCAAAACGTCGATGAGATTGTCTCCGCTAAATATCGTACTAGCATGCATCTTAGTATGGGCTATCTCCGAATTAGGAGAGGAGGGCAAAGCGCTGTTCTCTTGGGGTTGGCTCATCTTATTAGTCGTTGTCGTGCTGGTCGTTGATATTTTGTGTAGACTGTGGGCGCGCGACACGCAAAAGCTTTGGTGGATGCAGATTACGTTTATTCTATTTACGGCGGTATGTGCCGTGCTCATCAAAATTCTATAATGGATATTTTTTTGACCTTTTAATGGCGGATATAAAAACACGTTTATAATTTTAGTAAGAAGAGATATGAAGAAAGCAGAGATAAAACTCAATGTCGAGTTAGACGATAAAAATGTTCCGGAAGTAATCCGTTGGTCTTCATCTGATGGCGAAACATCGGACGAGATGGTTTCTAAAGCGATGTTCTTAGCGCTTTGGGATGCGCAATACAAGAATTCATTACGTATTGACTTGTGGACCAAAGATATGCCGTACGATGAGATGAAACGTTTCTTTTATGAAACGGTGCAAACACTGGGCGATTCCTTTTTACGTGCTTCTGGTGGTGATCCGATGGCAGAAAAAGTAATCGCTGATTTGCGTGACTACTGCGCTCATTTTGCGGATAAGATGGAAGTACTAGAACAGCAAAGCTAAGCGATCAACTCTTTAAACTATCAAATCATTCCTTTGCATATGAATTACTTTTTAGTGAAGTCCGAGCCCTTCAAATACAGTTGGGAGCAGTTTAATAAAGATGGTCAAACTTTTTGGGATGGTGTGCGCAATTATCAAGCGCGCAATAACATGAAAGCGATGAAGAAAGGCGATCTCGTACTCTTCTATCATAGCAATGAAGGCAAGGAAGTAGTCGGTATGGCAAAGGTCGTGAAAGAATTCTATCAAGATCCTACTACGGATGATGAGAAATGGGTGGTCGTAGATTTGGCACCCGTACAATCTTTTGAAAGGCCAGTCACGCTAGAAGCGATCAAAGCAGATAAAATGCTAGAAGATGTAGCTTTGGTAAAGCAAGGCCGCTTGTCGGTAATGCCACTAAAGCAGGCCGAATTTGACCGTATTGTAGAAATGGGGAATAGCTAAGCGTTAGCTATTCTCCTTTCTGAAATAACTTGATCAGATCTTGCAATACTTCTGCGTTCTCTGGTTTTAGTTTTCCTGATAATATCAAGCGAAGTTCCCTTCTTTGCAATGCCGAGGTGTACAAAGCTTTCTCATTATCCGTTTCCGGAATAAGCATTGGCACTGCTTTTGGTTTACCGGCCTCATCCAATGCTACGAATGTATAATACGCTTCATTGGATTTTTCCATTGTACCTTTAGGCAGATTTTGCGCAAAAACTTCCATACGGACTTCCAAGGAGCTATTAAATGCGCGGGTAACTTGTGCTTTAATCGTGACAACTTCACCTAGTTTGACCGACCTTCTGAAAGAAACATTATCAACCGATGCCGTAACGACCACATTGTTGCAATGTTTCTGTGCGGCCATCGCCGAACAGATGTCCATCCAGTACAGCAGTTTTCCGCCCATCAGGTTGCCAAAGGTGTTGGTATCATTCGGGAGCACCAATTCGTTCATCTCGGTATAAGAGTGATGGGCTGGTTTTGATTGCATGATCGTCTTTTGTTTAAATGCTGTTTAATTCTTCGTTGATCTTTTCCAAGGATTTGAGAAATGGGGTGGGTGTAAAGCCGAGTTCGCGTTTAGCTTTATCAAGTACAAAGCCTGTTTTACGTGGCCGATTTTTGTTTTGACCAATTTCTTGCGCCGTGATGGGCGTAATCAGCGAATGATCCAAATTCCAGTAATCGGCTACTTCATGCACGATTTCTTCGACCGACATCATCTTATCACCACTAATATGATAAATGCCATTTGCCTGTTTCTTTGCCGCAAGATAGCAAGCTTCTACCAAATCTTCTACCCAAGTGGGCATGCGCCATTGATCAGATACAACGCGAATGTTTTCTTGCTTAAATAAAGCTTCTTTTGCCCAGATGACAAGGTTGCGTGCACTACTTCCTTTATTTGGGGAACCGTATACCAAGATGGTTCGAAGAATCGCGTGACGGCAACCTGAATCGCGTAAGATCTTTTCCGCATGAATTTTGCTTTGGCCATACGCATTACAGGCAGACGTAGCGTCTGTTTCCGTGTAAGGTCCGTTCTGTCCGTCGAAGACGAAATCAGTTGAGAGAAAAGTAAGGTGAATATCTAGCTTTTTTGACACGGTGGCCAGCTCACTAACAATATCTACATTCACGGTTTGACATTGAACAGGATCTTTTTCGCAGACATCCACACTACTGATGGCGGCCGTATGGATAATATGAGTCGGCCGAAAATTGACTATAGCCTCTAATAAAGGCTTAGGATCGCTAAAATCTACCTGTAAGAATTTATGTGGAATATCTGAACTAATACGATCTGCTGAGCCGGAGGTACAGATTAGGCTGTTGCCTGATTCCGCTGCCAGTCGCTTCACTAACTTTTGTCCAAGAAATCCATTCGAACCTGTAATTAGAATACGCATAGTGATGGTTTTAGTTCGTCCATTGGAAAGGCATATCTGCTACCTGCATGGATCGATCGATGATTTTTATTTCCAGATCGACAATGGATTGCAATGCCTTATAATCTATTTTATCGGCATCATCGCTAGCCATATGATAGTCAGGATGGCCGCCTGTATGGAAGAACAATACAGGAATATCTTTTTTGTAAAACGAAGTTTGATCTGATCCGCCATTGCCATCTTTGCTCGTGTAAAATTTGATGTCGCTGGTAACGCCGTCAAAGATTTCGACGAATGCTGGGCTAGTACCATGTCCAATAATGGCCAATCCATTTTCAGGTTGATAACGTCCTATCATATCCATATTGAGCATCCAACGAATCTGATTCAAGGGAATGGTCGGGTTTTGTGTAAAATGCTTAGAACCTAACAGGCCCAGTTCTTCGGCGCCAAAGGCAATGAAAAGCAGATTGAAGGATTCTTTCACTTCGTTCTGGCTATAGTGACGGGCGAGCTCTAGCAATCCGGCTACGCCGGATGCATTATCGTCTGCACCATTATGGATTTCGCCAATATGCAAGGTATCGCGCGAGCCACCGATGGTGCCGTGGCCCAAATGGTCATAATGTGCTCCGATCACGATCGTCTTCGCTGCACTATTATCCAAAAATCCAATAATATTAGCCGCTCGTCGCAATGAATCTGCCACTGGTACACGCGTAATTTTTGCGGTAAAATCTTGTCGATAACCGTTGTTGCCTTTTGGTTGGAGGCCATATTTGCTAAATTCCGCTTCGATATATTGTGCTGCTTGTTCTACTTCTGCGCTGCCTGTTTCCCGGCCTTTCATTTCGTCAGATGCCAGAAAATAAACATGTTGTTTTAAGATAGCTTTGCTAGATTGGGCAAATACAGTGGTCGTACTGACCAGTAGTAGCATTACTAATGTGGAGAGCGAAGTACGAGAGAAAACCATAAAGTATGTATTGTATAGTGGTTTTTTAATTGTCAATGACGGCTGTTCTATTTTCGGTCTTTTGCTCATCTTCTTCTTTGAAATAGCGTTTCTGAAAGATGAGTATTAAAAATACACCGATCGATATTGCCGAATCTGCTATATTGAATACAGGACTGAAGAATAAATAATCTTCTCCACCCCAAACAGGGAACCAAGTCGGAAAAGTGCCTTCAAACATAGGGAAATAAAGCATGTCGACCACTTTGCCATGAAACCAAGAAGCATAACCTCCACCGGCAGGAAATAATTCGGCCTGCTGATAAAATGTGCTCTCGCTAAAGATGCGACCATAAAATACACTATCAATAATATTACCAATAGCACCTGCCATGATTAATGCCACGCTTAAGATAAAGCCCTTGTGGTAATTATTCTTAATCATATGGTGCAGTCCGTAGCCGATACCGCAAATGGCGACAATACGAAATAGTGTAAGCAGGAGCTTACCATAATCGCCACCAAATTCCAGTCCCCAAGCCATTCCATTATTTTCAATAAAATGGATCAGAAATTTATCACCAAGTACCGGAATATCCTGTCCGATGGTCATGTTTAACTTTACCCAGAATTTGGAAAGTTGGTCGATTAATAATACCCCAAATATCAATAATAACGGACGCGAGTAGGCTTTCATGTATATGTACAAAACAGTAAAACTGTCCAAATATAGGAGTCTACTTTGATAAAAAGTAAGCTCCGGCCATTTGGACAGTCTTAAATAGTAAAATTAGTGTCTAGTATTGCTTGTTTTTCGCTTCGATACTTAAAGTAGTGTGTGGCACAGCTTTCAAACGTTCCTTTTGGATCAACTTGCCAGTCTCACGGCACACGCCATAAGTTTTGTTTTCGATACGTACTAGTGCTGCTTCCAGATTGTCAATGAATTTCTTCTGACGTGCTGCTAACTGATTGATTTGCTCCTTCTCTAAAGTTGCAGATCCATCTTCTAAAGTCTTGTAGGTGCCAGCGGTATCATCTGTACCATTCGCATTGCTATTGCTTAACGATTTGGTCAATGAGGAAAGCTCCTCTTTAGCTACACGGAGTTTTTCAAGAATGATTGTTTTAAACTCTTGAAGTTCCGCGTCGCCGTAACGTGTTTTTTCAAATTTTTCCATAATTTAATTTTTTTCAACCAATAGCAATAAATTCTTTTCGTCTATCTCAACGCTGTCTCCTACAGAAATACTGCCAAAGTTGAGGGCGTCCGCTAAAATCTCGGTGCAAATATACGACAAATTATCGGTAACCGCTTCGCGGATTTCTGTGTTGTCGCTGATAGTCACTTGAATACGGTCGGTTACTGCAAATCCCTTATCCTTGCGAATATTTTGAATTCTGTTGATTAATTCTCGCGCAAGACCTTCTTTTCGCAATTCTGGCGAGATATGTACGTCCAGTGCGACGGTCAATCTGCCTAGATTGGCTACTTGCCAGCCTTCCACATCCTCCGCAATAATTTCGACATCTTCCAACGTAATGGTGTACGGTAGGTTGTTCAAAGCCAACTGATTGTTGGTTTCCAACGCCTGAATATCGGCTGCGCTGAAAGCTTTAATAGCCGAAGCTACTGTCTTCATATCCTTGCCTACCTTAGCGCCAAGGGCTTTAAAGTTTGGTTTAATTTTTTTCTTTATGATGCCGGTGGTGTCTGTGATGAAATTTATTTTCTTGATATTCGTTTCCGATAAAATCAATTCTTGTACTTTTTCCACCTTTGCTTGGAAAGCATTGTCCAACACCGGTAACAAAATCTTTTCTAAAGGCTGACGCACATTGATGCTCGTCTTCTTGCGCAGTGACAATGTCAAGGAAGAAATGTCTTGCGCCAAGCGCATGCGCTCTTCTAAGTCGGTGTCAATCACATCAGTGCTGAATGTTGGAAAATCTGCCAAGTGCACGGATTCAAATGATTCTTTTTTCGTCGCATTATTCAGATCAAGATATAAGTTATCCGCGAAGAAAGGTGCGATTGGCGCGATTAATTTAGAAAGCGTATCCAGACAAGTATACAAGGTTTGGTAGGCCGATATTTTGTCGGCACTGTAATCTCCTTTCCAGAAACGACGACGGCACAGACGCACGTACCAGTTGCTTAGATTTTCATCCACAAACGTTTGAATCGCCCGTGCTGCTTTGGTCGGTTCGTATTCGTTGTAGTACGTATCGACTTCTTGCGTTAAACTATTTAGTAACGATAACACCCAACGATCGATCTCTGGGCGTTCGGCCAATGCGATATCGGCTTCGCTGTAAGAGAATTTATCGATATTCGCGTACAACGCGAAGAATGCATACGTGTTGTAAATCGTTCCAAAGAATTTACGACGTACCTCATCTAACCCTTCCTCATTGAATTTCAAATTTTCCCAAGGCGATGCATTGCTGATCATGTACCAACGTGTGGCGTCGGCACTGTATTTTTCTAAAGTGCTGAATGGATCGACCGCGTTGCCCAATCGTTTGGACATCTTGTTGCCATTTTTATCCAAAACCAGGCCATTAGAGATGACGTTTTTGAACGCGACCGAATCTTTGACCATCGTAGAGATTGCATGCAAAGTGAAAAACCAGCCACGTGTTTGATCTACGCCTTCGGCGATAAAATCTGCCGGGAAAGCATTCAAGAAGTCTGGGTGGAACGGCATGTCCTCGCCAGCTGCCAATTTCTCCTGATCCAATCCCCATTGCGCGTATGGCATTGCGCCAGAATCGAACCATACATCGATTAGATCTGGCTCGCGAAACAATTTCTGTCCGCCATCAGATACCAACACGATATCGTCCACGTATGGGCGGTGCAGATCCAGCTCTTCTGTGCCGAATTTATCCAAATAAGATTGGTTCACCGCTTTCTCCTCGTCAGAAAGTGCAGCCGATTGTACAGCATCTTCCAAACGAGATTTTAGCTCTGCGATCGAACCGATACAGATTTCTTCATTCTCATCTTCACTACGCCAGATCGGAAGCGGTGTTCCCCAATAGCGTGAGCGCGATAGATTCCAATCCACCAAATTTTCCAACCAATTGCCAAAACGACCCGTTCCGGTCGATTCTGGTTTCCAGTTGATGGTTTTATTTAGTTCTACCAAACGATCTTTTACGGCCGTAGTGCGTATGAACCAACTATCCAGCGGATAGTACAAGATCGGCTTGTCGGTACGCCAACAGTGTGGGTAGGTGTGCTCATATTTCTTCACATCGAAGGCTTTGTTTTCTTCCTTCAGCTTGATTGCAATAAGCACATCCGTAGGGCGAAAATCTTTATCTGCGCGCTCTTCGGCACTGTAGTATTCTTCTTTCACGAAGCGACCACCGAAGTCGCTGATTTCTTTGACAAAGCGACCCGTACGATCTACCGTTGGTACGTCTTTGCCGTTTTCATCCTTTACCAAGATGCCCGGTACGCCGTGCTCTTTGGCTACACGAAAATCGTCTGCACCGTAAGTAGGTGAGGCGTGTACAATACCGGTACCATCTTCTGTCGTGACGAAATCTCCCGGAATAACGCGGAATGCTTTTTCGATCAACTCATCAGAAGTGATGTACGGCATCAATTGATGATAGCGTAATCCTACCAGTTCCTCGCCTTTGAAATTGGCTACTATTTCCCAAGGGATGATTTTGTCGCCTAATTTATAATCTTGAAACGACGCATCTTTCCCTTCGGCTTTGAAATGCTTGTTGATCAAGTTTTGCGCTAGCACAACAGATACGGGCTCGCCAGTATATTGATTGAAAGTGCGCACTTTGACGTAGTCAATATTTTTACCAACGACCAAAGCTGTGTTGGAAGGTAAAGTCCATGGCGTAGTCGTCCAAGCGATGAAAGCGACATCTTCTTCGGGAGTTTCTACTAAAGTGCCGATCAACGGATGCACTTGTCCTTTGTCCACTCTGAATTGAGCGACAATAGTCGTGTCTTTCACATCTTGATACGTGCCCGGTTGGTTAAGCTCGTGGGAGCTTAAACCTGTACCCGCTGCAGGCGAATAAGGTTGGATCGTATATCCTTTGTATAAATATCCTTTTTTGTACAGTTTCTGCAATAGAAACCACAAGGTCTCAATGTAGCTATTTTTGTAGGTGATATACGGGTTTTCCAAATCAACCCAGTAACCCATTTTCATCGTCAGATCGTTCCACACATCAGTGTAACGCATTACTTCATTGCGACAAGCTTCGTTGTAAGCTTCTACGGTGATTTTTTTACCGATATCTTCTTTGGTGATGCCTAATGTCTTTTCGACAGCGAGTTCGATCGGAAGACCATGCGTGTCCCAGCCTCCTTTACGTTTTACTTGAAAGCCTTTCAAAGTCTTGTAACGGCAGAATATATCCTTAATCGCCCGAGCCATGACGTGATGGATGCCAGGCATACCATTCGCTGATGGCGGACCTTCGTAGAAAGTATAAGGCTTGCTGGCAGGGCGGTTCGAAATACTTTTTTCAAAGATATTATCCGACTCCCATCGCTTCAATACTTCCTTTCCTATTTCCGGTAGATTCAGTTGTTTATATTCTTTGTACATGACGTGTATTATCAGTTTTTAAAGGTCGCTAATTTACATATTTTCGACGAAAGGATGAACCTGCATTCCAGATCGTTGAAATATCGTTTTTAAGTGGATGCGAACGTTGATTGTTGAAAGAGAAAAAGGATTTATGAAGCGGCGCTCATCGTTTGTGTAGGCGATGTGTAATACAGACGATGCTAAGAAGCGCTTTGCATAAATGCTGTGATCGAAAAAGGCATTTATTCGCACCTAATGCAGGTAGAATAAACGCCTTTAATCGCTAAATCACTCCAATGAGTGGTATATCAAATAGGATGCGCTAATAAAGCACTAAGCCGAGAATGAACTTCCGCAACCACAGGTGCTAGAAGCATTGGGGTTATTGAAAGTAAATCCTCTGGCATCCAATCCGTTCTTAAAGTCTACTTCCATACCGGCAAGGTACAGCCCATGTCCTTTATTCATAAAAATACGGATGCCTTCAATATTGTATTCGCTATCGCCTTCCTTTTTTTGGTCGAAGCCCAAAAGGTAGCTCATGCCAGAGCATCCACCGCCTTCTACACCTACACGCAAACCAAAATCAGGACTAATCTCTTGCTGATCTATCAGTTTTCGTAATTCTTTTATAGCTCCTTCCGTCAACGTAAGAGGTGCCGGAGCTACTATACTTTCTGTACTCATAATCCTTACCTTTTAATCTTTAATCCTTAACAAAAATACACATTTTTTAATACAATATTTTGGGCGCTATGTTTTTGACAATAGTGCTACATTTCAATGATATCGTACCTGCATTGATTAGATCATTAAAATAGCACGAGATTTTAGATAAGTTCTTAAATAAGAAGTATATTTGCTCACAATTATTAAAAGAGTAAAATCTACTAAAATTTACATACAACATGGAAAGAGATCAGGCTATATTTAATCTGATAGCTGAGGAGCTAAAACGTCAAGAAGAGGGTATTGAGTTAATTGCCTCAGAAAACTTTGTGAGCAAGCAAGTGATGGAAGCTGCTGGTTCTGTTTTAACGAACAAATATGCAGAAGGCTTGCCGGGCAAACGCTATTATGGTGGCTGTGAAGTCGTTGACCAGATTGAAGATATCGCTATTGATCGTGCTAAGCAACTTTTCGGTGCGCAATGGGTGAATGTACAACCACACTCAGGAGCGCAGGCAAATGCTGCGGTATTTTTAGCCATCCTTAAGCCGGGCGATAAGATTCTGGGTTTTGACCTATCGCATGGCGGTCACTTGACACATGGATCTCCAGTAAACTTTTCGGGTAAATTGTATGAGCCACATTTCTATGGTGTTGTAAAAGAAACAGGATTGATCGATTACGATCAATTGGAGGAAACGGCACGCCGCGAGAAACCTAAAGTAATTATCTGTGGGGCTTCTTCGTACTCACGCGATTGGGATTATGCACGTATTCGCAAAGTAGCGGATGAAGTGGGCGCTTTAGTGGTAGCCGATATCTCGCATCCAGCTGGATTGATCGCACGCGGTTTATTGACCGATCCACTTCCACACTGTCACATCGTAACCACGACAACGCACAAAACATTGCGCGGGCCACGTGGCGGTATGATCATGGTTGGACAAGATTTCGAAAATCCTTGGGGAATCAAAGGACCTAAAGGCGATGTTCGTACGATTACACAATTATTAGATCTTGCGGTCTTCCCAGGTACACAAGGTGGTCCATTGGAGCATACGATCGCTGCTAAAGCAATTGCTTATGGCGAAGCATTGAGCGATTCATACATGGATTACATCGTACAGGTGAAGAAAAATGCTGCTGCTTTGGCCAAATTCTTTGTAGAGAAAGATTATCACATCATTTCAGGAGGTACAGACAATCACCTGATGTTGGTCGATCTTCGCAACAAAGATATCTCTGGTAAAGAAGCCGAAGCGGTATTAGACAAAGCGGGTATCACGACCAATAAGAATATGGTTCCTTTTGATACGCGCTCTCCATTCGTTACGTCAGGCGTGCGTTTTGGTACAGCAGCGATCACGACTCGTGGTATCAAAGAGCAGGAAATTGTTCAAATTGGTGAATTGATTGATGAAGCATTAGTAAATGCTGGAAATGATGCGCAATTAGCGGCTATCCACGGTAAGGTGGTCGAATTGATGGGACAATTCCCTCTTTATAAATAGTATTGTAAAATACCTGATGTAAATAGCTCCATTCTCAAAAAGTGGAGCTATTTTTGTTATGATACAGTGTGAATAAACGTTAAAATAATCGCACTATATTTGAATAGTCAATTTTTTTGATTCAATTTGGTGACACTAAACATATAGACTTCGCCTATCGAAACAACACTACGCAAAAAGGACATAAAACTCTTAGCATTAGGAGACCATTATGAAAATATTTAACAAATTGAGCGATCAAGAGTTGATCCAAGCGTATGTTTCAGGGGATGAAAGAGCCCTTCAGGTTCTTTTAGAACGGCATAAATCGAAGATTTATACATCGATCTACCTACAGGTGAAAGATGATTTTTTAGCTGAAGACATTTTCCAAGAAACTTTTATCAAAGTAATTAATACCTTACAGGCGGGGCGTTATAATGACGAAGGTAAGTTTTTGCCTTGGGTAATGCGTATTGCACATAATATGGTTATTGATCATTTCCGTAAGGAGAAGCGAGCACCATCGGTAGTGAATAATGATGGATTTGATATTTTTGAGGTGCTGCAGTTTTCGGACGACAATGCTGAATCCAAGTTGGTAAAAGACCAGCGCGATGTAGATCTTAAAAAATTAATCCAGCTTCTGCCCGACGATCAGAAAGAAGTACTCATTATGCGCCACTTTTGCGATATGAGCTTCAAAGATATTGCTGATGTGACGGAAGTAAGTATTAATACGGCTTTAGGCCGTATGCGGTATGCCTTGAGCAATCTGCGAAAAATGATCGAAGATCATCAAATGATATTGCAAACGGGATAGTAATGGCCTTAATAGGCTTTACTATCCCGTTTAATTTGGTCAGCAGTTAACGGCTGTTTAGAAGTCAGTATTCTCTACTTCCGTAGCAGATTGCTCTACTTTTTCTTTTAGATCAGCCTTAAAAGCAATCAATCTTTCCGCAATTTTATGATCGGCAATAGCCACCATTTGCGCAGCCAGAATACCGGCATTCTTTGCAGCATTGAGCGCTACTGTAGCAACAGGTATACCGTTAGGCATTTGTAAAATAGATAATATAGAATCCCAACCATCTATTGAATTAGAGGATTTTACAGGAACACCAATAACGGGCAAGTGCGTAATCGATGCGACCATTCCAGGCAAGTGAGCCGCGCCGCCAGCACCAGCAATAATTACTTTTAAACCACGTTCGGCAGCTGCATTGGCATAATCAAACATACGCTGCGGAGTACGATGCGCGGATACGACTGATACTTCAAAAGATACCTCTAGATGTTTTAGTACGTCGATAGCATCTTGCATCACTGGAAGATCAGATTTACTGCCCATGATGATGCCAATTAACGGTTTATTTGTGCTCATTATGCTTTAACTTTTAAAATGGATTGTACTTTACGTGCGTTCGTAATAGCTTTTTCACGATCCTCGTTGACGATACAGACATGTCCCATTTTGCGAAACGGTTTAGTGATTTTTTTTCCATAAAGGTGCAAGTAAACACCATCGATGCTAAGAATCTCTTCTACTCCCTCGTACTTAGCCAAACCTTCGTAACCATCTTCGCCCAACACGTTGATCATTACGGCATGCTGAAGATTGTCTGTATTGCCTAGTGGCAAATTGAAAATCGCACGTAAATGCTGATTGAATTGAGAAGTAACGTTGCCTTCAATTGTTTGATGACCGCTGTTGTGTGGTCTTGGAGCCAGTTCGTTCACAAGGATTTCACCTGTTTTCGTCAAGAACATTTCTACCGCCAATACGCCAACTATCTGCAAATCGTTCGCAATTTTTTTAGCAATTTCTTCGGCTTCGGCTTGTATTTCTTTAGAGTACGTAGAAGGAGAGATCAGAAATTCTACTAAGTTAGCTTGTGGATTGAATTCCATCTCTACCATTGGAAAAGTGCTCACATCGCCGTGGTCGTTACGAGCTACGATGATGGCAATTTCCTTTTCAAAGTCAACCATTTTTTCGATAATGGAAGGTTCTGGAAAAGCGGTTTGATGATCTATGGCGCTATTGATTTTCTTCACACCTTTGCCATCATAACCATCTTTACGTAGTTTCTGTATATAGGGGAACGCCCAATCTATTTGCTTTAGACCTTCATTGGCCGACACAAATTGGAATGCTGCGGTTGGAATATCATTTTGTTTAAAGAATTGTTTTTGCAATCCTTTATCCTGAATCAAGCGGATAACGCGTGATTGTGGATACACTAGTACGCCTTCATCTTCTAGTTTTTCCAGGGCGTCTACATTTACTTTCTCGATTTCGATCGTGATCATATCTAGACCTTTACCGAAATTGTACACGGTGTCAAAGTCGGATAGTGAACCGACTTCGAAGTGGTTACAGAGTCGTTTGCAAGGGGCATTCTGGTCGGGATCCAACACGTGAATATTCACGTTGTAATTAATCGCGTCTTGGATAAGCATGCGGCCTAATTGGCCACCGCCCAGAATACCCAAACGTAAGTCCCCATAAAAATCTTTTCCCATATTATGTGTTTGATACTGCTTGCGGGAAGATATTATCCTTGAGCAGGTTTTGTTTTTCTATTATTTTTTGTAATTCTAAAAATGCGCCAATCAATGCTTCTGGCCTCGGTGGGCAGCCTTGCACGTACACATCTACTGGAATAATTTTGTCTACGCCTTTTACTACATGATAGCCATGCTGCCAGTAAGGTCCGCCGCAATTGGAGCAGGAACCCATCGAGATTACATACCTCGGCTCGGGCATTTGCTCGTACAATTTCTTGATCCGATCTGCCATTTTGAAGGTTACTGTCCCGGCGATTATCATCACATCCGACTGGCGGGGCGAAGGCCGAGGGAAAACGCCAAGTCGATCTAAATCGTAGTTGGCTGCCATGGCGCCCATCATTTCAATAGCACAACAAGCGATCCCGAAACTAAGCGGCCAAAGGGAAGAAAGCCGAGCCCAGTTCAATAGGTCGTCCATCTTGGCGATCATAACACCGCCTTGTTGTCCTGCTTGCTCCATGTTCATTAATCTTTAGCTTTTTTGAAACGAGGTGTAAAACCAGGCTTTGCAAGCGCGGGTTTTTCTGCCTTCACCGGTTCGGTTTGTTCCGAAGTAATTTGCTGATAGCTCCGTATGCTGTATGTCTTCTGGTTGATAGAATCGTACGCAGATGCTGGAATAGGTACATCTACGCGTGGAATCTCTGTCTTCGGTTTGATCCAATTAAGATCTCCATTTTTCCAAACGTACACCAATCCGACGATCAAAATGCCGATAAAGATCGCCATCTCAATCATCGTAAACCATCCCCATCTCCCGTCCCAGGCGATAAATTCTGCATTACCAAAAACAGTTGCCCAAGGAAAAATAAAGATCAATTCTACATCGAAGAGTAAGAAAACTAGCGCAACAACATAAAATCGAGGGTTAAACTGAACCCACGATGTTCCACGTGCTTCTTCACCACATTCGTATGTGCTTTGTTTGATGGGATTAGGTTTCTTAGGGGATATCAGCTTAGCCATGAAGATGGTACCACACACCAAAATAAGGCCTACTATCGCAAGGGATAGTATTTTTCCATATTCTGATAACTGTGCGGGGTCATCCATATCACAAAGTTAAGGAAAATGTCCTTGTCCGAGAAATAAAAGAGATGTATGTGCTTTCTTAAAAAGGTTTGCCGGGTGATTTTGGCATGTTGCGCATCATCTTGGACATCATACCTGGATTCGACATTTGTTTCATTACCTTACGCATATCACCAAATTGCTTCATTAGCTTATTGACCTCATCGATATTCGTGCCCGAACCTTTGGCAATGCGCACGCGTCTTTTCTGGTCAATCACATCTGGGTTTTGACGTTCGTATGGTGTCATTGAATCGATGATCGCTTCAATAGGTTTGAAAGCGTCGTCCTCGATTTCAATATCCTTTATTGCTTTTCCAACGCCGGGAATCATGCCCATCAGGTCTTTCATGTTACCCATTTTTTTGATCTGCTGGATCTGGGATTTGAAATCGTTGAAATCGAATTTATTCTTGCGGATTTTCTTCTGAAGTTCGGCCGCTTCTTTCTCGTCAAATTGCTGTTGTGCACGTTCTACCAAGGAAACCACGTCACCCATACCCAAGATACGGGAAGCCATACGATCTGGATGGAATACATCCAGCGCTTCCATCTTCTCGCCTGTACCGATAAATTTGATCGGCTTGTTGACGACAGATTTAATTGATAAAGCTGCACCACCACGCGTATCCCCATCCAATTTGGTTAAAACGACACCGGTGAAGTCCAAACGATCGTTAAATGCTTTTGCGGTATTTACGGCATCTTGTCCGGTCATAGAATCTACTACAAACAAGATTTCATGTGGTTGTGTAGCTTCTTTAACGGCCGTGATCTCCACCATTAAGGCTTCGTCAATCGCCAAACGACCAGCCGTATCGATAATCACGACATTATTACCATTGCGTTTTGCTTCTGCTACACCGGCTACTGCAATGGCAATCGGATCTTCGGATGCACGATCTACATACACAGGAACGCCGACTTGCTGTCCTAACACTTCTAATTGATCAATCGCTGCTGGGCGGTATACGTCACCTGCTACCAATAATGGTTTTTTACCTTTTTGTTCGCGTAGAAAGTTCGCTAGTTTTCCGGAGAAAGTGGTTTTACCCGCACCGTTCAATCCAGCGATTAAGATAACCGTCGGGTTTTTAGTGATCTCTAACTCTGTCACCGAACCACCCATCAAGTTGGTCAATTCGTCGCTCATAATCTTGGTGAGCAACTGACCAGGGGAGATGCTGGTTAATACATTTTGACCTAATGCTTTGGTTCTTACTTCGTCGGTAAAAGATTTAGCGGTTTTGTAGTTCACATCGGCATCCAACAATGCCTTCCGAATCTCTTTCATGGTTTCTGCCACGTTGATCTCCGTAATGTTACCCTGTCCTTTAAGGACTTTAAACGCTCTGTCTAGTTTGTCTTGTAAGTTTGAAAACATAATCCTGTATTATCCGCAATATGATACGTAGTGCAAAGCTACGAAAAAAGCCGGAGCAATGCCCCGGCTTTATAAATTTTATAAGCTTTAATATATTTAGTCTCTACGTCCGAAAAGGATGTATGCATAGTACAAAAGAGTTGCTAACGAAGCCAACGCTGCAACAACGTAAGTCATAGCGGCCCATTTCAAAGCGTCTTTTGCGCCATCATGCTCTTCTGTGCTGTGTGTGATATTTGCACCATCTAACCAAGCTAATGCACGGTTGGAGGCATCAAATTCTACTGGAAGCGTTACAAAGCTAAATAAAGTGGTAAGCGCTAAAGCACCAACACCAATCGCGAGTAGCCATATCTGTTCTGGTCTTACCGCCATAAGAATAATACCACCCAATAGTACCCAAGTCGTCATGCGTGAGGCGATGCTTACCATCGGTACTAGTGATGATCTCAATTGTAACCACGAGTACGCAGTAGCATGTTGTACAGCGTGCCCGCATTCGTGTGAAGCTACCGCAGCAGCAGCTACGCTACGACCGTGATATACTTCTGGACTCAAGTTTACTGTTTTGTTGGCTGGGTTGTAATGATCTGTCAATTGTCCTTCTACCGAAATGATTTCAACATCCGTCAGTCCGTTTTCGCGCAGCATTTTTTCTGCTACTTCGGCACCTGATAAACCCGATGTAAGGGGCATTTCCGAGTATTTCTTAAATTTACTCTTGAATCGATATTGTACGATCCAGCTAATTACGGCAATTCCTATAAAAATAATCCAATACATATTCTTTCGTCTTAATGTCTACTGAAACTTACTCAAAAAATATTCCAATGCTCCGAATAATCTAAATATAGTATTTATGTCTTGTTTATTGTGATGAGCACTGCAATTATGGCAGTAGAATTACGATTTAGCTAAATTGCGTTGCACGTAATCATAACTTTTCTTGATGCTTTCAAACTTGTTTGGCATGTAGATCTCATCTTGTTCTACAAAGGCATATTTCAAACCCGATTGCTCATCGAAGCGGATGATGTTAGCAAAGTCAATACTGCCAGACCCTACTTCGGCGTATTTAATTTGTTTGAATATTTCTCCTAGATCCATTGGCTCGCGTTTTCCCGTGCGTGGATTTACCTCAGGCGTTGCCAAAGGTTCGCTAAAGCTACGATCCATATCTTTTATGTGCCACATCGGGAATCGGTTTGGGTATTTTTCAAAATAGGTTTGCGGTTTTTCACCCGCTTTTACAGCCCAGTAAAGATCTAGTTCGAAATCCACTAATTCAGGATCGGTGAAAGCAATCAAGATATCCAATCCTTTGGTGCCATTGCCAAAAGGTCTAAATTCCCAGAAATGATTATGATAAGCCATTTTGATGCCTGCTTTCTTCGACAATTCGCCAGCGGCATTAAGCTGTTCGGCAAAAAACTGATAATCAGATGCAGTTAATTTATTAAGATCCGTCATCGGAGGAACAGGAGCAACAATGTACTCTTGACCTAGCGTGTGCGCAATCTCGATGTATTTATTTATGTCTTCAGGTTGTGTGCTTCCTTTTGTCAAATAATTGCTCAGGTCATAATGCCCGCTGTGGGTTTTAAGATTATTATCTTTCAGGATGTTTACAAGATCTGCTACTGGAATTCCCCAAAAGGTGCTATTTCCCGTATTGACACCAAATGTTTCAACATGTTTGTAGCCTATTTTGCCTACATTTTCCAATGTGTCTTTGGCATCTTTGTCCAAGAGATCACGCAAGGTAAATAATTGAATCCCGATATTTTTGAAAGGCGAACTGGTAATGTCTTCAGAAGAACTACAAGAGAGCCAATGCGGTGCTAGTGCAGCTGCTGCCAATCCAAGACCAGAATGACGTAAAAAGTTTCTGCGATTGATCGATTTCATGGTATGTGTTTGTGTTGGGTTTATTGTTGTGGTTATACCAAAAATAAGAAAGGATTTCTATAAACTAGAAATCCTTTCTTATTTTTTTGATAGAGCAGTTTTTATACCGTCATCACATCTTTTTCTTTCAGATCAGCGAGTTGATCTACTTTAACGATATAGCTGTCGGTTAGCTTCTGTACTTCGGCTTCACCTGTTTTAATCTCGTCTTCAGAAACACCGTCATTTTTCAATTTTTTGATTGACTCGTTGGCATCTTTACGAATGTTACGAATCGATACGCGACCGCGCTCTGCTTCTTCTTTTACTTTTTTGACTAAATCTCTTCTTCGTTCTTCAGTAAGTGCTGGTACAGCTAATCGAATCACGATACCATCATTTTGCGGGTTCAATCCTAGATTGGCATCAATAATGGCTTTCTCAATAGCGCCAATTAAAGACTTTTCCCATGGCTGAACGACGATTGTACGCGCATCAGGCGTGTTGACATTACTTACTTGCGCCAATGGTGTAGCTGAGCCATAATAGTCTACGAAAACACCATCTAACATACCTGGAGAGGCTTTGCCTGCCCGGATTTTTGTCAACTCATTTTCGGTATGTGCTACCGATTTATTCATGCTGTCTTTGCAATCGTCTAATTCGAGAGAAATTAACTCATTCATATCTTGATAATCTTTATTAACTAACTATGGTGCCGATGTCTTCGCCTTCAGCCAATTTTTTAAGGTTTCCTGCTTTGTTCATGTCAAAAACAACGATAGGGAGGTTGTTCTCTTGGCACAGCGTGAATGCTGTCATATCCATTACGTTCAATCCTTTTTCATAAACCTCGGTAAAGGATATTTGTTCGAATTTCTGTGCTGTCGGATCTTTTTCAGGGTCGGCAGTATAGATACCATCTACGCGTGTTCCTTTGAGTACGGCATCGGCATTAATCTCGATGGCGCGTAGGGAAGCAGCTGTATCAGTTGTAAAATATGGGTTTCCGGTTCCTGCTCCAAAGATCACCACGCGGCCTTTTTCCAAATGGCGCACGGCTCGTCTACGAATAAATGGTTCGCAGATTTGCTCCATTTTGATGGCAGTTAGCAAACGGGTTTTCATACCATTTTTCTCTAATGCATCTTGCAAAGCCATACTGTTGATTACTGTAGCAAGCATGCCCATATAATCGGCCTGTACACGATCCATTCCAGCTTTTTCAGCGCTAAGTCCGCGGTGAATGTTGCCACCACCGATCACGATAGCGACTTCCAATCCCATGCTGTGAATTTCCTGAATGTCTTTGGCGTATTGTTGGACACGATTGATATCAATACCGTAGCTTTGCTCTCCCATCAAAGCTTCTCCACTTAGTTTTAGTAGGATCCGTTTGTATTTCATATGTGTTTTTTGGAGTGTTTCCAAAAGCCAAATATAAGACAATTTTGTCGGTCAGCTAGGTTTATTCTGCTTTTTTCACACGTGCTATGACCTCATCGTAAAAACGCTCATAGTGTGGAACGATTTTGCAGATCTTGAAATCTTCCGCTCTTAACAAAGCATTTTCCTTGAATTCAGCCAATCTGGCGTCATCTTCCAAGATATATACGCCTTGCTTGGCCATGTTTTCCACATCACCAACATCACTCAAGTAGCCGCTAAATCCATCTACATTCAATTCTGGAAGACCACCCGTATTAGAAGAGATCACGGGTACTTTACAAGCCATGGCTTCCAGTGCTGCCAAACCAAAGCTCTCCGAACCAGATGGCATCAGGAATAAGTCTGCGATCGAAAGTATCTCTTCAATAGCATCCTGTTTTCCTAAGAAGCGTACGTGTTCCCATACATTAAGCTGGCGCGCCAATTCTTCCGAATTGCGTCGATCTGGTCCGTCTCCGACCATAAGTAATTTGCTCGGAATCTTTTGATTGATCTGCTCGAAGATACGAATCACATCGCCCGTATGCTTTACCTTACGGAAGTTGGAAGTGTGCACCACAATGCGCTCATCGTTGGGTGCGATCGCTTTTTTGAAATGTTCGTGATTCTTACTGTGAAATCTATTGAGATCGATGAAGTTTGGAATCACTTCGATGTGGTTTGTTATATCAAAGTAGTCTAATGTTTGTTGCTTCAGATTTTCAGAAACGGTGGTTACACCATCCGACTGGTTAATCGAAAAGGTAACGACCGGACTGAAACTTTTATCTTTACCTACCAAGGTAATGTCTGTACCATGCAACGTAGTGACAACAGGAATCTTAATTCCGTAGGTCGCCAAAATCTGCTTGGCCATAAAGGCTACGGAAGCATGTGGTATAGCATAATGCACGTGCAGCAAATCAAGTTTTTCATAGCGAACTACGTCTACCAGCTTGCTAGCCAACGCGGTTTCGTAGGGCGCATAATCAAAAAGTGGATATTGCGACATGGCCACTTCGTGATAAAAGAGATTCTCCGAGAAGAAATCTAATCTTGCGGGCTGGCTATACGTAATAAAGTGGATCTCGTGCCCGCTGGAAGCCAAAGCTTTACCCAGTTCGGTAGCCACTACACCGCTACCTCCGAAGGTAGGGTAACAAACTATTCCTATTTTCATTTGTCTTTTTTGTCTTCCTAAAATTAAACTTCATCAGGTAGATGCGTTCATCTGATCGTTCTCCTCATAGCTGGCGTACGGGTACTTGCCTGATGTAGCAAAGATAAGGAGGGTTTTATAATTGTTTTGCAATAATTCTATTGCGGAATGTTATATTTACATCAATGAATAAAGAGCAATTGACAAGAGAAATTTGGTTCAAGACCGCCCGCTCGGGTGGGGCTGGTGGCCAAAACGTCAATAAGGTGGAAAGTAAGGTGATGCTCTTTTGGGATGTGAATAACTCCGTTGCTTTCGACGAATTTCAAAAAAATACTATCCGTTCCCATTTATCCAATCGTATCTCGAGCGAAGGTATACTTTTATTGGAATCTTCCCAAAGTAGAAGTCAGCTAGATAATAAAGAGACCGTGATTGCGCGTTTTTTTCAGCTGCTAGCAGACGTCCTGAAACCCATCAAAAAAACGCCTCCCCACGCGTATTCCTAAATCCAAAATACTCCAACGGTTAGATCGCAAGAAAAAGCAATCGGAGAAAAAACAACAACGTAAGCGCTACGACTTTTAAAATATTCTTATTAATAGGACGTTATAGTTTTATGATATAGCTATCTGTGAACTAACCTAAACTTTATTTAAATGCGTTCATCCTCCATTCTACTCTTGGCTTTGCTGCCAATATTTGTTTTTACTTCTTGCAGAAGTTATGAGTTTTCCAAACAAGGGTTCATGGTGGAGAATGATCCACATTATCACAATGTTCGTAGTCATCTAAGTGTAGCAACTCTGCCAGAAAAAACAGAGATATCG
Source organism: Sphingobacterium populi (assembly GCF_001586775.1). GTDB lineage: Bacteria > Bacteroidota > Bacteroidia > Sphingobacteriales > Sphingobacteriaceae > Sphingobacterium > Sphingobacterium populi. The sequence goes on from NZ_LQXS01000003.1 coordinate 449,876, forward strand.
GTGTTGAATAAGAAACATGGCCAAGCCTTACGATCTTTTGGTGTGAAGCCAAAGGAGGTTGAAGTACTGTTTGTGGCGGATTTGGATAGCCTCGTCGAAGTGATTGTTTGGCAATCCGAAGACAGTACCCGATCTTTTTCCAATTATTTGACGCAGACAGCAAAATCTAATCGGTATTTGTACAAGAAAAAGAGAGCCAAAGGGCAGCATTTGGTTCATGCAGTATATCAGTCGCCAACTGGCCCACAGGTGGGCTTTGTTTTTAGTAGTACAAATGTGTTAAACGAAGCAGCTATTAATCAATTTTTAAACAAGGATGTTCGATTTAGCCATAAGCTTTTCCCAGATATTACTGCCGTAGATTGTGTGCCTGAAAAGCAGATCGGTTGGGGAATCGATATTCCAGCCGAACTGGTCCGCGACGAACATACCTTGCTGAAAATATATCGAGTAGGAGAGCAGGATGAGGAATTGATATTATATACGTTACGCAATCCAGGTGAATTTTACTACACCGCCTTTTCGGTGTGCCAAGGAGCTACATATCGTGTGGTTTACAGTGATCTGCAACACCAAGAAATTTGGTCGTCGCAGGTGCATACCGATGATATCATCGAGCAAGATAGATTGTTAATGGAGAAAATGGGCTATCAATAAATACTACCTCATAAATTATCGCCAAATCATCCGCAACAATGTAGTAAGTTTAATATCTTTGATTCACCATATTAAATACGAATTATGATTTTAGAAGTAGCTGTATTAGAAATTATCGACGGACAACAAGCCAATTTTGAAAGAGATTACAAAACGGCTTGTCAATATATCAGCGCGAGCAGAGGTTACATCACGCATTCGCTGCGCAAGTGCATCGAAAAAAGTAATCAATACATTTTGCTGGTAGAATGGGAAACATTGGAAGATCATACCATTGGTTTTAAGGAATCCTCACTATTCAAAGAATGGGAAAAATTACTGCATCATTATTATGATCCCTTCCCTACAGTCGAGCATTACGAAGTGTTAAAATAGTAGTTTTTTCTTCTTTCTTACTATAATCTAGTATTTTTGTAGATATTTTACAAGACTGTAACCGCTATGCGCCTAACCGCTAAATAGCACTAAACGGCATACTATGTATACAAAAGAAAAGGCAACGGTAAATAGTTTCACCGTAGATCACACGAAGTTGAAGCAAGGAATCTACGCGAAAGCTTCTGCAACGAATAGCAGTAAGATGGATAGTTATACGACCTACGACATTCGTATGATTCGGCCTAATTCACCTGAACGCATGTTGTCGCCCGAAGTAATGCACACCTTAGAGCATTGTTTTGCGACTGAGATCAGAACTATTCTTGGTGATGAGGTGATTTACGTCGGTCCGATGGGATGTTGTACAGGTTTCTATGTCGTCTTAGCCGGGACTGACCGTACGCCCGAAAATGTGGCCAAATTGATGGAAGAAGTTTTAGAAATCGTGCTGACGGAAGGATATGAAGTGCCTTTCCAAAACCCAATAAGTTGCGGCAACTATACCTTTATGGATTGGGAAGCATCGAAAAAAGCCTCTGCGAATTTTCTACGTTTGATCAAGGCCGGAGAATTAGAATTTGAGTATCCATATATTGACGAAAACTAAATGATCCTTCATCAGGATATCGAAACGATTATCTTAGTTGCTAATAAGCAGGAGCTATCTTTCAAAGCACCAGACAAAACAACTTTGGTATACGAAATTGGTGTGGGCAAAGTCAACGCAATAGTATCCTTGTCCACATTGTACGAAGAAATAAAGACTTTAGGCATATCACCAATGCTGTTGAACGTAGGTACGGTGGGCAGTACTAGACATCCGGTAGGACATGTGCTTTATCCTGAGTTCTATGCTCAAGGTGATGCTTATACTGATGGTTTTTTCTTAGAAAACACGCAATTTATTCGTGGAAAGGGAGTGCTGTATTCAATTCCACTGGACGAATTTTCGTACGAAGAAGCGCTACTAACTTCAGATCGTTTTATTAATGTCACGACGGCATTTTACCAAGATATCAAGCATCTTAATCCATTAGCGTTCGATATGGAAGGCTATGCACTAGCAAGTTTCTGTTATCAAAAAAATCTACGGTTTCATAGTATCAAAATTGTATCTGACAACTGTGATGGTACGGTGAAAGATTGGGAAAGTATTCTCGGCGAGATTTCCGGCAGATTAGGCAGTATCCTAGATCAATTTATGCGATCCTTGGATCAAGGAAAAATGGCAACATCCAACGTTTTTTAGCTGCTGATTGGCATTTCCTCATCTTCTTATACAGCAAAAAAAAGGTTCATCCGACAGATGAACCTTTTACAATTATAAAAACCTCCTTTATTGGATGGTTAATCTTGAATGCCTTCTAACTTGAATAAAAAAGCATATTCTAATGCCAAATCTTTAAGGTAGTCGAATCGGCCCGATGCTCCACCATGCCCATACGCCATGTCGGTTTTAGCAGCACGACGTTGGATCCCCTTTTCGTCGCTCGGAGCTTCGCTACCCACTTTGCGGGTTCGAAATATTGAACTTGGCTATCATGTAGTCCTGTAGTTACTAACAAGTTCGGATATTCTTTGGCTTCAATATTTTCGTACGGAGAGTATGATTTCATGTACCGATACGCTGCTTCTTCATTTGGATTTCCCCACTCATCGTATTCGTTGGTGGTTAGCGGAATACTTTCGTCCAGCATAGTAGTCACAACATCTACAAATGGAACGGCGGCGATGACGCCATTCCACAGCGAAGGAGCCATGTTGATGACAGCGCCCATTAGCAATCCGCCAGCGCTACCTCCCTGCGCATACAGGTGTTCGGATGAGGTGAATTTTTGATTGATCAGATATTTTCCACAATCAATAAAATCGGTAAACGTATTTATCTTATGCATCATTTTTCCGTCTTCATACCATTGGCGGCCCATTTCTTCGCCACCACGAATATGTGCAATAGCAAATACAAAACCACGATTCAACAAACTTAATCGCGAGGAGCTAAATGTAGGATCCATCGACATGCCATAAGAACCATATGCATACAATAGCAAAGGAGCCTGTCCATTTTGCTTAAATCCTTTTTTGTAAACCAAGGAGATCGGTACCTTAGTTCCATCGGTAGCAGTGGCAAATATGCGCTTGCTTTCGTATTGATCCGTATCATATCCTCCAAGTACTTCTTGTTGTTTCTTCAGCTCTTTCTTCTTGGTCCGCATGTCATAATCGTAGGTCGAATTGGGCGTTACCATTGACGTATATCCATAGCGTAAGATTGGACTATTGTATTCTGCATTTACTCCCGAATAGACTGTATACGCCTCTTCTCCAAAATCAAGATAATGCTGTGTGGCTGCCTTCAAATCGTGTACCGCTAGCTGAGACAATCCATTTTTTCGCTCCGAAACGACCATAAAATCTTTGAACTCTTCCACGCCCTCCACAAGTACATCTTGGCGATGAGGAATCAGCACTTTCCAGTTCGATCTTTCCGTGCGATCCAAGGGCGTCTCCATCACCTTAAAATTCTGAGCATCTTCGTTGGTGACCACAATGAATCGGTCTTCCAGCGCTGTGATAGTATATAATACATTCTTTTGCCTTGGCTGAAAGATTTTAAACTCTTTATCGGGCATGTTTGCATCGAGATATCGTGTCTCGGAACTCAGTGTGCCACCGGAGTAAATCATGATGTAACGGCCATTCTTGGATTTCGATACACCGATATAATTAGAGTTGTCTTTTTCCTCGTACACGACGATATCGGCTGATTCGGAGGTGCCAAGCGTATGTTTTTTGATTTTTTCCGATAGTAAAGTTTTTGGATTTTGCGACGTATAAAAAATCGTCTTATTGTCGGCTGCCCATACCACATTGCCAGAGGTGCGACTAATACGATCTGAGTAAATCTCGCCTGTTTTGAGATTTTTGATGTGTAGGGTGTACTCTCTTCTAGAAACGGTGTCAACAGCAAAGGCCAATAAATTATTATCTGGACTGATTGATGTACCACCAACGGCATAATAGGCATAGCCTTCGGCCATTTTGTCGACATCTAGTAAGATCTCTTCTGCGGCATTAAGTGATCCTTTTTTACGACAAAGTTTATAATACTGCTTACCCTCATCAGTACGTCGATAATAATAGTAACCATCTTTGAGGTATGGTACACTTTCGTCTGCTTCTTTGATTCGCCCTTTCAATTCTTTAAACAAGGATTCTTGAAAGCCTTCGGTATCTTGCATCATGGCTTTTGTGTACGTATTCTCTGCATTCAGATAGGTGATCACTTTGCTCGAGTCGGGGCCTTCTTTGAAATAATCATTTAACCAATAATAATTATCAATTACCGTGTCGCCATGAATGATTCGCGTATAAGGGGTGAGCTCCGCTACAGGAGCTTTTGCATCAATCGCCCATTGTGGCGCATTTCTCTTTTTTTCTTCGGACTCGCAGGATCCTGCGATAATGGTAAGTGCAATCAAACTATATGATATTTTAAATTTCATGTTAAGTGAATGAAGTGTGGCTTTGTCGACGATTGTTTTTACGTAAACAGCACCAAAACAGCGTTATATAAATAACTTATCCAAGGGCTGTCTGATTACTTAAAAGTAATAGAAATATTTGATTTTTAAACTATTTAACAGCGGTCGCTACAATATTGCATTATATTTGTTTACATACGTAATAAACACTAATACACACACATGAACAAAGTAAACAAAGCATTACTCTATCTAGTGCTGGGAATATTCCCATTTGCAGGATCTGCGCAAGATAAAGATACACCGCCACCCAATTGGTACAATCTGGACTTTCAGAAAGATGGTATTATGGGAATAAGTACCGAGAAAGCATATGATTTCCTAAAGAATAAGACCGCAAAACCAGTTGTCGTTGCCGTACTAGATGGCGGAGTTGATATTACGCATGAGGATCTTAAAGAAGTGCTGTGGATGAATCCTAAAGAAACCGTAGGGAGCACTAAAGATAATGACGGCAATGGCTACGCAGGCGATGTATACGGATGGAATTTCTTAGGCAATGCCAATGGCGAAAATGTTGATCAGGACAATCTGGAAGTTACACGCTTAATCCGTCTATATGAGCCCAAATACATTTCTGTATTGCCAAGCACACGCCTTTCGGAGGCGGAGCGCCGCGAATTCGTCGCCTACCAACGCATGATCGGAGATTACACGTCGAAAATGGATGAAGCGCAATTCGGCGCAACCAATTACACGCGTCTAAAAGAAGATATTGATGGTATCGTGGCAAGCACAGGTAAGGAACCAAAAGATATCACCAAAGCAGACCTCGATAAGATAACACCAAGCAATGATCGCCAAAAAATGGCCATTCGTATTATTAAAAAGGAGCTCGACAAAGATCCATTTGATAAATTCTACGATAGCCTTACAGAAGGTGTGAAGTACTATCAGGAGCAAGTGAACTTTCACTTAAATAAAGACTTTAATCCAAGAACTATCATTGGTGATAATTATGACGATGCGAGTGAACGCTATTATGGCAATCCAGATGTGAAAGGCCCAGACGCAGGCCATGGCACGCACGTAGCCGGAATTATTGGCGCGAAACGAGGAAACAATATTGGCATCGACGGCGTGGCTGAGCACGTGCAAATTATGTCGGTGCGTACGGTGCCCAACGGTGACGAACACGATAAGGACGTGGCGAATGCCATTCGTTATGCGGTAGATAATGGCGCGAAGATTATTAATATGAGCTTTGGAAAAGCGTACGTGTATAATAAGCAAACCGTAGATGATGCGGTAAAATACGCGGAATCTAAAGATGTCCTATTAGTGCATGCAGCTGGGAACGATGGTAATGATCTTGATGTCTCTAAAAATTATCCTACAAAATACTATACAGATAGTTTAGGATCGGTGCAGGGTGAAGCCGCGAACTGGATTACTGTAGGTGCTACAGGCTGGAAGCAAGACGCTGATTTAGTGGCTACTTTCTCCAATTATGGATACCGCAGTGTCGACGTTTTTGCACCAGGCGTTAAAATCAATTCAACGATGCCAGAATCTACCTACAAAGAGCAACAAGGTACAAGTATGGCTGCGCCAGTGGTATCAGGATTAGCAGCTATATTACGTTCTTATTACCCAGACTTGACGGCAACTCAAGTAAAAGATATTATCCTAAAATCGGTTACCAAAGTAGATCAAAAAGTAAAAGTACCAGGAGAAGGCCGTTCTAGAAAGGCATATTTAGATGAGATCAGTGTATCTGGAGGGATAGTCAATGCCTATGAAGCGGTAAGATTAGCCGAAGAAATGGCTGTTAAGTAATAATTTTTAAAAATAATCAGAGCGGATACTATTAATGTTTATCTTACGTTTAGATAGTATATTTTAATTTAAACGCTTATGGTTAAAGTTTTTACAAAAGATGAATCATTAGCTTATCCCGTAGATCGGCAGCCTCAAAAGCTGACGGATGGTCAATTTGAATTGAGCCTGCAAGCCGGCATCAAAAAACTCAGTAAAAGTCCAAATGAAAAGACTATCGAAGCGATTTTAGGTTACTCTAAATCTTTACGCAAGCAAAAATGATCAGAAGCCTCAGAATTTAATTCTGAGGCTTTTCTTTTTAGCTCAATCACACTATTTTTTTAGTAGATTGGTTGCATGCAAAAAATCATTTCTACCTTCATTATCAGTTGCTGTATGGCACTTGGCACAAGCGCACAAACCACACATGTTCTATTTGAGACATCTTTTGGCGAGGTAGAAGTCGAATTGTTTGATGATACGCCGCAGCATCGAGACATGTTTTTACAAGCTGTCAAAGATAGCGTATACCATCGCGCTTTGTTCAACCGGGTAATTACTGGTTTTGTAAATCAAGGCGGCGAACTGGATGAACCTATATTAGAGGAGGAAGCAGCGGGAGTGCGCAAGCGCCAGCGTTTAACTGCCGAAATCCTGCCACAACACTTTCACCACAAAGGGGCACTCGGTGCCGGCCGAGATGACAATGCCGAAAAAGCATCATACCTCACGCAAATTTATTTTGTTATCGGCAAAGTAATAACGAGCGTTGAGCTAGCGGCATTAGAAAAATCAAAAGGAGTTAAAATTCCAGCTAAGCAACGTGAAATCTATTCCAGTATAGGTGGTATACCACGGCTGGATGGTGACTATACCATCTTTGGCAGCGTGGTTCGTGGTATGGAGATAGTTGAGCAGATCAATCATGTCGAGACCGACTCGTCGGATGTGCCACTCGCGCCCGTAGTATTTTCGGTACGTGTTTTGGAAGGATCTAGCCTATAGCTATGAAAAAATTAGATGTAACACGCCAAGATCACGATACACTGAGTGAGGCAATCGATTTCTGGGAAGAGCGAGGATATCTGGATACGCAGAAAAGTGCAGAATTGCGCGAATCGCTTGATGTGAAAAGTTTTGATTGGGGGCGTTTGGCTCGCTATGCATTTTGGGTAGCTTTAGGCTGTTTGGTCTTCGCCGTTTTGTCGCTATTTATTGATGAGGCCTTTGTACAATTTGTACAAAGCCTATCCGACGCGCCTGATGTCATCTACTTCGGATTCTTTGCTGCCTTGGCGGTCATATTTTACGCGCTCGGCTTTCGATACAAACTACGTAATCCTACCAAGACTTTATCTACCGAAACCATGATGTTAGTAGGTGTGTTTGCAACTGCAGCATCCATCGGTTTTTTAGGCAAAATATTGGGAAAAGACACCAGCCATTATTCGTTGTTTTTTCTATTATCAGTACTCATATATGGCTTTTTAGCCGTGAGATTTAAGTCACAGCTTATCTGGATCTTCATGCTCATTAGTATGGGCATATGGTTTGGTACAGAGACTGCACATCATAGTAATTGGGGATTTAAGTTCTGGGGGATGAACTATCCGCTTCGTTTCACGTTATTTGGTTTGGTGGTGACGCTGATCGCTATCTTCGTAGTACCACGGATTAAGGCCTTACTGGAATTTCGCAAAATGAGTTATGTGATTGGCCTATTGTATCTAATGATCTCACTATGGGCACTGTCCATATTTGGTAATTACAGTGATTGGGATCGCTGGGCATCTATCCGCCAATATGAGATGTTTTATTGGGGGCTGATCTCCACAGGTATCGCGCTTGGTTTGGTATTGTATGGTTTGCGTTACAAGGATAATACGACGCGAGAAATTGGTTTTGTGTTCTTTGTTATTAATATTTACACGCGTTATGTCGAATATTTGTGGGACAATATCAATCGTACTCTTTTCTTTCTGTTCTTAGCAGTTTCGTTTTGGTTAGTAGGACGTTGGGCAGAAAAAATTTGGAATAAACGAAATGCAGATTAGTCAGTAATAGCTAGCTACGTAGATTTTGAGAAGCCCAAGTAAACAAAATTCTTTATCTTTCCGGTTCAGATAAATTCCACGTATCTAACATGATTAAAACATCGTTATTTTTAAGCTATTTCCTTTTAGCTGTGCTATATTTTGGATATGCCCAGTCAGCCAAGGATTCACACAATCTACCATTAATCCCTTATCCACAATCGGTCATCATGCACGACGGTATTTGGTCGCCCCAATCCGAGTTGTTGCAATACTATAGCGATGATATTTCTTTCTTTGAGCAAGAAATCACCGTGCTTACACAGCAAGTGTTTGCAGGTAAGACGCTACAGCTCGCTCGAAATGCAGGTTCTGCTAATATCTTGCTGCTGAAAGATGATCAGATCGAAGCGGAGCACTATCACTTAAAAATAGATGCGAAGGGAATACATCTACGTGCTGGTACATCGTCCGGGATGTTTTACGGTTTGCAATCTCTGAATCAACTGCTACTCACCAGCAAAACGAACCACGTAATTACTTTGCCCTTTGTTCAGGTCGAGGATGGTCCAAGTTTTGGCTGGCGTGGTGCACATTTGGATGTTGCGCGACATTTCTTCTCCAAAGAATACATTCTGCGCTTCATTGATTTGCTAGCAATGTACAAGTTCAATAAATTTCACTTTCACCTCACTGACGATCAGGGTTGGCGATTGGAAATTAAAAAGTATCCAAAGCTCGCGGAGTTGGGCGGTTGGAGGACATACAATAACCACGATACTGCGCTATTACAAAAAGCTAAAACTAACCCTGATTTTGATCTGCCCAAGGAGCATCTACGCGAGCGTAACGGAGTGATCGAATATGGCGGTTATTATACACAAGAAGATATCAAAGAGATTTTGCAGTACGCAAAAGATAAACACATAGAAGTTATTCCAGAAATTGATATGCCTGGACATATGTACATGGCCACAAAGGCATATCCGGACTTACTTTTAGATGCTGGCGAAGCGAGCTGGGGCAAAACCTTCTCCACACCAATCTGCCCATGTAAAGAAGAAGCCTATACTTTTGTGGAGAATGTGCTCACGGAAGTAATAGAATTGTTCCCGAGCAACTACATACATATTGGTGCTGATGAGGTAGAAGAAGATAGCTGGGAAAAGTCGGCCTTGTGCCAGTCACTCATGAAAGAGCATAATATTGCTGATTTGGATGCATTGCAAAGCTATTTTGTGAATCGAGTGAATACTTTTATCACCAAAAACGGTAAGCGAGCCATTGGTTGGGATGAGGTATTGGATGGCGGCGTAGATAGTGCTATGACCGTGATGTACTGGCGCGGATGGGAGAAGGATGCGCCACACAAAGCGGCTTCTCGAGGGCATGATGTCATCATGACGCCAACAAATCCATTGTATTTTGATTTTCTGCCAAACAGCAGCTCGCTGAATAGCGTTTATCATTTCCGTCCAATTCCAACGGATCTGCCACCGCAAGATCATGCGCGCATTATGGGCGCTCAGGCCAATACTTGGACTGAAATGATCCCATCGGTCGCGCGATTGGAGTTTATGATTCTGCCACGATTAACCGCATTGGCCGAACGTGTATGGACGAATCAGGAGCTGTTTACTTCATATCAAAATCGTGTCGTAGATCATTATCATGCTTGGCAGCAACTGGGATACAGTTTTCGAATGCCAGATTTGCATGGTTTCGCCGATCAGCAAGTCATCGTAGATGGAAAAGCAGCATTTCGGGTGAATAATCCGCTGGCTTGGGCTAAAGTATATTATACGACCGATGGCAGTTTGCCTACGGCTAACAGTAAGGTATTGAAGGAGGAGCTGGTGGTACATGAACCAACTCAGATTCGATTTGCATCCATCACCGAAAGCGGCGCAAAGAGCGAATTGTATCAAATTGATTTTGTGAATGACTCTTGGAAGAAACCTGTGAAAGCATCCCTGAGAGGTCGCGAAAACGGCTTGTTTACAAAGTTTTTCGAAGGCAAATTTCCTAAAGTCGCCACGATCGACGGCAACGTAGTGCGCGAGGAGGTTTTAGAGAATGTGCATATTGCAGATACGGTAAATATGCCGGCATTCGCGGCGCAGCTCCGGGCCTACATTCGCGTTCCGAAAGATGGAATCTACAGCTTCTATTTTACGTGCGATGACGGCGGTGTGTTGCGCATTGCGGACCAAATGGTCGTTGATAACGACGGTAATCATTCTCCGATCATGAAGAGTGGGCAGATTGCTTTAAAAAAGGGTTTGCACGACTTTGCAATAGATTTTATTGAAGCAGGTGGTGGTTTTACCTTAGAACTGCAATACAGCGTAGATGGGGGCGAGGTGGTGCCAATTCCAGACGATTGGTTCTACCAACGATAAGCTATTGAATGCTATAAGAAAAAGCAAAAGCCCTTGATCGTCAAGGGCTTTTGCTTTTTCTGAATGGCTTATCCTGTATTAGCGCGTGCCGCCATCTTCTGGAATATCAACTACTAATCGATTGTCGCGGTTCACAATATCCCAAGTAGTGTGAAAGATTAAGTGTTCGCGCTTTACCATCATTGGGAAATCAATTTTATCGACGGTATCCTCAGGTGTGTGATAATGTGGATGTAAACCCGAAAAGAAGAACAAAGCAGGAATACCTTTTTTCGCAAAGTTGTAGTGATCTGAGCGATAGTACAGGCGCATAGGATCATTCGGATCATTATACATGCCATCTAGTTCCATACCAGTATATTCTTCATTAGCTTTCTCTACCAATGGATTTAATTCCGAGCTCAACTTATTTGTGCCGATCACGTGCACATAGTTGTGATTGCCTTCCAAATGTTTGTCATCGATGCGTCCGATCATGTCAATATTAATACAGGCAACAGTATTGTCTAGCGGAAAGATTGGATTTTCTACATAGTAGTTAGATCCGAGCAAGCCTTTCTCTTCTGCCGCATATGCGATAAATAAAATGCTACGACGTGGACCTTTGCCATCTTTTTTAGCTGCCGCAAAAGCGCGTGCAAGATCGATTACCGCTACAGTACCCGTTCCGTTATCATCTGCACCTGGGAATATTGTGCCGTCAGGCAAGATACCATCATGATCCCAGTGACCGCCAATAACCACAATTTCATCTTTCAGATCAGATCCTTCTAACAAGCCCAATACGTTAGGATCGTCCAGATCTTCTTGATTGTTACCCATTTCTGCCCTTAATGTCGTATTTATGGCAAAGGAGTTTGGCTTTTTTGTTTCCGAAATGGTCTTTTTGACGTGCGCTAAATTGGTGTTTTTAGCTTCTAAAATACCATTTACCATATCTTCAGTAGCGATCACCATCGGTACACCATTGTTCATCGTTGGATTGTCGGATTTCTTCAGACCCACGCGGCCAGAATTTAATCTGCCACTGACACGTGTGATATTTTGAGCTACCTGAGCTGAGGTGGCAATAATGAGTTTAGGCTCTTTTTTCATCAATTCCTGTAGGCGCTTCAAGCGGCTACGTGTCCAGTCAGATTCTTTCGCTGTACCCGAAATCAACGAGTTGCCAGCAGCATCTTTGGGCTCTCCTTCATTGATGAAAACGACGACTTTGCCCGTAACATCAAGACCGCTGAGATCATTGTAATGCTCATCTTGGATACCATAGCCAATAAAGATCAGCTCGTCGGCACTGTAGTTTTGCAGTGTATTTTCACCTTGTACATAAAAGTCTTTGCCGTAGTTGTATGACTTTCCTCCAATACTAAAATCTTTCACGGCGTATACCGATTTGACAAGACTTACGGGTTGAAAATAGGAGCCATTGACTGGCTTTGTTAAGCCAAATTCTTCAAATTGCTGGGCGACATATTCTGCTGCTTTGCGACCACCAGCTTGCCCAGTCCCACGGCCTTCAAATTCGGGAGAGGCCAGTATTGTTAAGTGTTTCTTTGCTAATTCTTCCGTGATTTTACCAGCATATTTTTTTTGTACAGCTTCTTGCGCAAATGTGCAGCTCCAAATGGCTGGAACAATAAATAGTAGAGAAAGATACTTTTTCATGTATGTCCTTTAGTTCTTGTAGTTAGTTACTCAGTATACATTATGGTTGCTGCATTTATATACAGGCGATTTTATTGACGCGATTGGCGTGTCTTCCACCTTCGAATTCCGTCGAAAGGAAAGCTTGTACAATCTTCTTAGCCAACGTGATGTCAATAAATCGGGCAGGAATGCATAATACGTTAGCATCGTTATGTTGACGAGCCAGTACGGCAATCTCTTCGAGCCAAGCAATTGCTGCTCGGATACCTTGATGTTTATTAGCCGTGATCGCGACACCATTTGCGGATCCGCAGATCAATATACCTAATTTATTCTCCTTCTGTTCTACGCTGCTGGATACTGGATGTGCAAAGTCCGGATAATCGACTGAATCTGAATTGGAAGGGCCGAAATCAGCGACATCATAACCCGATTCCTTCAACACTGCTATTAACTGTTGTTTGTACTCGAATCCTGCATGATCACTACCTATAGCTATTCTTCTAGACATAATAAGATGTTATTTTCGTTTGTAAAATTCTTTTTCCCTCTGCAATTTACTGCGTTTTACACTTGCCGACACAGATATACTTAGTTCATATAATATAAACATAGGAGCACTTACCGTAAGCAGTGTAATAACATCTGCAGTAGGTGTTATGATTGCTGCGATGATTAGAATAATGACAATAGCATAACGTCTACTAGCACGCATAAATTCTGGTGTCATGATTCCCAACTTGGACAAGATGAAAATCAGGATCGGTAATAGAAAGATGACTCCACAGCCCAATGTCAACGTTGCAATGGTAGATAGATAAGAGTCTATCGTGATCTGATTGGTAATCTCTTCACTTAGGGATACATTAGCTAAGAAATTGACGGATAACGGTACCACAATGTAATAGCCAAATAAAGCACCAACAATGAATAGAATTGTCGCATAAAAAACAAAACCTCGAGCACCTTTGCGTTCTACGTCGGTCAACGCAGGTTTTACAAATAACCAAACCTCAAATAGCAGATATGGAAAGCCTAGCGCTACGGCCATTAATAAACAAGAGTTGATCTGCAACATAAATTGCCCAGCCAACTCTGTATTGATTATGTTGAAGGGAATGCGCTCTACACAAAAACCTTCAAGGCTCAGCAAGTCGCCTAGCTTACACATCATTCGGTAAGTCCAAAAATCGAGGTTCTTGGGGCCCATAATGATGTCATTAAATACGAAATCGTAGAAGGTAAACGCCAGGATAGCAAATACCGCAATAGCGAGTACTGAACGTATCAGATGCCATCTCAGGACTTCTATATGTTCAAAAAAAGACATTTCTGCCTCTATGCTCTTTCCTTTGTTTTTTAATGCCTGTAGAAGTTTTAAGTTTTTATTTGACATGTAGTTATGTTATTCAATACGCGTATAAACAAAAATACCATTCTTCGACCGAAGAATGGTATTTTTTTTTGATTGTAACGTAGTCTTTAAGATTGTGATTCGTCTGGGTATTCTGTCAGATCAAATGTTTCCATAAACTTAGTAGTAAAGTTTCCTGCGCGGAAGTTTGGATCACGCATCAGGCGAAGATGCAAAGGAATAGTCGTTTTGATCCCTTCGATCACAAATTCGCTCAACGCACGCTCCATCGTGTTCAATGCCTCTTCACGAGTTTGTGCCACACAGATCAGCTTTGCGATCATTGAATCATAGTTTGGTGGAATGGTATAGCCTGCATATACGTGTGTATCTACGCGCACACCATGTCCGCCTGGTGAATGAAAGTTCGTGATTTTACCCGGTGACGGGCGAAAGTTGTTGAACGGATCTTCTGCATTGATTCGACATTCGATCGCATGCATCGTAGGCTCGTAACTTTTGCCAGAGATCGGAATACCAGCGGCCACTTTGATTTGCTCTTTGATCAAATCAAAGCTAATTACTTCTTCGGTAACAGGGTGTTCGACCTGAATTCGGGTATTCATTTCCATGAAGTAGAAGTTGCGGTGCTTGTCTACCAAAAATTCGATAGTACCCGCGCCCTCATATTTCACGGCCATTGCCCCTTTGATTGCTGCTTCGCCCATTTTGGCACGCAAATCTGGCGTGATAAAAGGAGAAGGCGCTTCTTCTACTAATTTCTGATGTCTACGTTGTATAGAACAGTCACGCTCCGAAAGATGACATACTTTGCCGTATTGATCTCCGATCACTTGGATCTCAATATGCCTTGGCTCTTCTACGTATTTTTCTAGGTAAATACCATCGTTACCAAAGGCTGCGGCTGATTCTTGACGAGCAGAATCCCAGCTTGGTTCAAAATCTTCGTCTTTCCAGATGATGCGCATTCCGCGCCCACCACCGCCAGCGGTTGCTTTGATGATAACCGGATAGCCGATTTCGTTCGCCAATTGAATACCTGTTTTTACATCAGGTACTAAACCAACAGAACCTGGTACGGTCGGTACACCAGCAGCTTGCATAGTCGCTTTTGCTGATGCTTTGTCACCCATTTTCTCAATCTGATCTGCGGTAGCACCGATAAATTTGATGCCATATTCCGCGCAGATAGCCGAAAATTTTGCGTTCTCCGATAGAAAACCATAGCCCGGATGGATGGCATCAGCATTGGTCAATTCTGCTGCCGAGATAATGTTTGGAATATTTAAATAGGAATCTTTACTGGCCGGCGGGCCGATACATACAGCTTCGTCTGCAAATCGTACATGTAAACTATCTCTATCAGCAGTAGAATATACTGCCACACTTTGAATGCCCATCTCACGACAGGTACGGATAATGCGAAGTGCTATCTCTCCCCGGTTGGCAATCAGTATTTTTTTAAACATAAATTCTTGATAAAGTAAAAACAATGGAACAGCTAATTTTTCTTCTGGTCGAAGAAACAAATTAGCTAGGATCTACCAAGAATAATGGTTGATCGTATTCTACTGGTTGCGCATCGTTAACCAAAATCTTTACGATTTTACCCGATACTTCGGATTCAATTTCGTTGAATAATTTCATGGCTTCTACGATACAAAGCACTTTACCTGAGGTAATCTCATCGCCAACATTCACAAACGATGGCTTGCCAGGGCCCGCAGAACGATAGAATGTACCGATCATTGGAGATTTTACCGTGATATAATTCGAGTTATCGTCTGCTGCCGGTTTGGTAGGAGCTTGTGAAGCCACATTCGCTGGTTCAGCAACTGGTGCAACGCTTGGTGTAGCAGCTGGTACTGCAGCCTGAGGTACAGTAGCAGTTACATAAGTAGGTTCTTGATTGGTTTTGATTGTGATCTTGAAATCCTTCTCTTCAATAGATACTTCGTTTACTCCAGACTTGGAAACGAACTTTATCAAATCTTGTACTTGTTTGATATCCATGCTCATAGTCTCTTCTATTTTATAGTCTTGTTTGTAGTTAAATACGATATTACTTTGGATCGTATGCCCATTTCAAATAGGTAGCTCCCCAGGTAAATCCTCCGCCGAAAGCTGCCATAATAATATTATCCCCTTTTTTTAATTTGCTTTCCCACTCCCAAAGGCATAGTGGAATCGTTGCGCTAGTGGTATTGCCGTATTTTTGGATGTTTATCATCACTTTTTCTTCCGGTAATCCAGCGCGTTCGGCTGTAGCGTCGATGATGCGCTTATTGGCCTGATGTGGTGCTAACCAACTGATATCTTCAGATTGTAGTTGGTTTTTCTCCATGATTTCGGCGACCACGTCTGCCATATTAGTGACAGCAAACTTAAATACGCTACGTCCTTCTTGGTGGGCAAAGTGCATTTTAGCATCTACTGTTTCATGCGAAGCAGGGTTCAATGAGCCACCACCTTTAAGATTTAAAAATTCGGCTCCGGCGCCATCTGTTTTTAGAATAGAATCTTGCAGACCATATCCTTCGGTATCCGGTTCTAATAAAACGCAGCCACAGCCATCACCAAAAAGAATGCAGGTGTTGCGATCTTCGTAGTTCACGATAGACGACATTTTGTCGGCACCTACTACGAGCACTTTTGTATGCTTTCCAGATTCGATAAATTGGGAGGCAGTTGTTAGTCCGAATAAGAAACCAGAACACGCCGCTTGCAAATCATAGCCCCATGCATTGGTAGCTCCGATTTTGTGAGCGACAAGATTTGCTGTAGCCGGAAACATCATATCAGGTGTGCTGGTACAGACAATAATTAGTTCGATATCCTTCGCGGTGATACCGCGTTTTTTTAGTAAGCCCTCAATTGCGGGCACTGCCAAGTCAGAAGTTGCTTTTCCTTCCCCTTTAAGGATGCGTCTTTCCTTAATACCGGTACGGCTTACAATCCATTCATCATTAGTGTCTACGATGGTCTCCAATTCCCGGTTCGTCAACACATAATCGGGAACGTATCCATTTACAGCTGTAATTGCAGCACGGATTTTTGACATGTTTTATTATTTAATGGCAGACTTGATTCGCTCGATGAATTTCGAGGATATCATATCTCGTGATTGTAAAACCATATTTTTAATCGCCGTAGGTGTGGAAATTCCATGCCCGATAACACTGGTGCGTTGACACCCAATACAGGGCTACCACCAAACTGTTCGTAATTAAAGCGATCGAAAAACTCATCCTTGAATCCCTTTTTTAGCGTCACCACATAAAATGATTCTGCTAGCTTCAAAATCACGTTACCCGTATAGCCATCACAGACGAATACATCTGCATGATCTGAAAATAAATCTCGCCCTTCTGCATTGCCAATGAAATTAACTTTTTCGTTTGCTTTTAGTAGGGGATAGGTGCTAGTGGTAAGTAGATTTCCTTTCTCTGCTTCTTCACCAATGTTAACCAAACTGACTCGTGGTGTTTCGATGCGCAAAACATGTTCCGCATAAAAGCTACCTAAGATAGCAAATTGATTGAGCATCTCGGGTTTGCAATCTGCGTTGGCACCTACATCTAGAAGCACGGCTGTTCCACCCTTTAGCTGAGGTACATTGGTAGCAATCGCTGGGCGAAGTATTCCAGGAATAGTTTTGACACTAAACATAGAACCAACCAGCATGGCACCTGTATTTCCAGCAGAAGCAAAAGAGTCAATCTTTCCGTCTTTTAGAAACTCAAATCCTTTGGATATCGAAGAGTTAGGTTTTTGGGTGATCGCTTTCGTAGGGTGTTCATGCATGCCGATTTCATCAGGTGCATGCACATAATCAAAAGCCGAAATATCACCCCCGGCGTTGGAGATTAGTTCTCGGGTTTTTTCTTCATTTCCAAATAGTACCAAACGTTGGTCATTTTGGAGGTTTTGTTGAGCTTCAATAGCTCCTTGTATCGTAGAGTTAGGGGCGTAATCTCCTCCTAGTACGTCTAAACCAATCTTCATTCGTTATTATTTAATGAGTCAATAATACGAAAAAACATCCCAATGTACAGGGAATAAATCGAATTAATCACTGTCAATGGGATGTTTCGGAAGTTCCTTAGATTGCCGCTGTATTCTCGATAATCAATTTACCGTTGTAGAACAAGTTGCCATCAACGGTGTATGCGCGGTGTGGCAAATGCACTGCACCAGTTTCTTGACATACTGTCAAACTTGGTTTATCCGCTTTATAATGCGTTCTTCTTTTGTCTCTTCTTGACTTAGACATTTTACGTTTTGGATGTGCCATCTCGTATGTGTATTTTTAGTTATTTTTAATATTTCTTAAAGCTTCCCAGCGTGGATCTACCTGATCCTCCTTTAATTCATTCTTTATTGCATCTTCACTGGCTAACTGCCGAAGCATCTCTGGATCGCAATCCAGATTTTCGCCCTGTTCACTACATTTCGGATAGTGTGGTACCCGTACATTTATGTATTCGTACAGCAGATTAGAGATGTCAAACTCGTAATCATGATGCGATAACACGATGATTTCATCTGATCCCTGATCCCACTCATCGTGTGTGAATTTTACGATTACCTTTTCCTTTATGTCTAAAGGAGATTGGAATTCTCGCAAACATACATCACAGGTGAGTGTAATGTGCCCGGTAATCTCGAAATTAGTGACCAACATATTCTCTCGCTTCTGCAATTGTACATTGGCAAGGAGTTTTCCTTTTTTAACTAAGGAGTGGTCAAAACATGCAAAGAACGCGTCATCAACATCAAACTCGAAATTGTGCTTACCAGCCGAAAGGCCTGAAAATGGTATTTTATATTTTTTTAAATACTTCACAATCCAGTATTTGAGCCTGCAAAGATAATAGTTAAAACTATAGATTGCAACTCTTTTTAAACCTTTATTATTCTTCGTCCCCGTAATATTTTTCGCCCAATTTGATCTTTTCGCGACCCGTTTCCATGCGCCACTTGTTGGTGTCGCGGAGCGAATAAGCGCAGCCACAGTATTCTTGCATATAAAATCGTTCGCGCTTACTGATTTCAAGCATACGTACACCACCCCCTTTCTTTCGCCAATTGAAGGTCCAGTAATCCATATTCTCGTGCCGTGATGCTGCTCGGATACCACAATCGTTGATCTGATCCATATTCTTCCATCGTGATATGCCCAACGAACTCGAGATCACATCGAAGCCATTTGCTGCTGCGTATTCAGCCGTTTTTTCGAAACGCATGTCAAAGCACATCGTGCATCGAATGCCTTTTTCAGGCTCGTGTTCCATGCCTTTGGCCAATTCAAACCAATGATCTACATCGTAATCCGCATCAATAAAGGGAATGTTGTGCTTTTCTGCAAAGCGAATGTTTTCCTCTTTACGCAAATCATATTCACTCCGTGGATGAATGTTGGGATTATAAAAGTATATGGTAAAATCAATGTCCGATGAGATAAGCGCTTCCATCACTTCGCCTGAGCACGGAGCGCAGCAGGAGTGGAGTAGAAGCTTCTTGCCTTCATTTGGTAGGTTGATTTTTTCCCGAACGAACGGTTTATTTTCCATAGTTCCAAAGTTACCTACTTCCATGCACATTCAAAAATTATCGCTCTAAATTGCCCGAAAGACAAACAGCCTGTAACTTCTTAGGTGTTACAGGCTGTTGTTTATAATAATAATGATCTTGTGATCGACAGATTATTCTGCGTCTCCTTCTTTCAATGCGCTTTGATCTAAATCAACACCAGTCACTTCGGCGCGAATCTTAGCTTCCAATTCATCCATTAGATCCGGATTATCTATTAAAAGATTTCTGACAGCATCGCGTCCTTGCCCCAATTTGGTGTCGCCATAGCTAAACCAAGAGCCAGATTTCTTGACGATACCATATTCTACACCAAGGTCGATGATTTCACCAGATTTGGAAATACCTTCACCAAACATGATGTCGAATTCGGCAATACGGAATGGAGGTGCTACTTTGTTCTTTACGATCTTCACTTTTACGTGGTTACCCGCTACCTCATCGCCATCTTTGATTTGCGAAGTACGACGAATATCCAAACGTACGGAAGCATAAAACTTCAAGGCGTTACCACCTGTCGTGGTTTCTGGATTTCCGAACATCACACCAATCTTCTCACGCAACTGGTTGATGAAGATACAACAACAGTTGGTTTTTGCAATCGTACCTGTTAATTTACGCAATGCTTGTGACATCAATCGTGCTTGCAATCCCATTTTAGAATCACCCATTTCGCCTTCGATCTCGCCTTTTGGTACTAATGCCGCTACCGAGTCAATAACGATTACATCAATCGCGCCGGAGCGAATCAAGTTATCGGCGATTTCCAAAGCTTGCTCTCCATTATCTGGCTGCGAGATCAATAGATTTTCGATATCTACGCCAAGCTTTTGAGCATAATATTTATCAAATGCGTGCTCCGCATCAATGAAAGCGGCAATACCGC
The DNA here is from genome assembly GCF_001586775.1 of Sphingobacterium populi. Classification (GTDB taxonomy): domain Bacteria; phylum Bacteroidota; class Bacteroidia; order Sphingobacteriales; family Sphingobacteriaceae; genus Sphingobacterium; species Sphingobacterium populi. The sequence continues at coordinate 470,152 of NZ_LQXS01000003.1, forward strand.
CTTTTTTCTGTGCTTCTGCTACGATATGAGTGGCTAAGGTAGTTTTACCAGAAGATTCTGGGCCATAGATCTCGATCACACGACCTTTTGGCACACCGCCAATGCCTAAAGCAATATCAAGACCTAGAGATCCTGTAGAAATGGATTCAATCGGCTCTACCGCAGAATCGCCTAATTTCATGATGGTTCCTTTACCGTAGGATTTCTCTAGTTTATCTAAGGTAAGCTGTAGTGCTTTTAATTTATCTGAATTACTCATTTACGTAGTTTTAATAGTTCAAATATACACACAAAACTGATGTGTGCAAACAAAAATGCTAAAATAATTAGTTTTATTTTTTAAACGTTACCTGCCGTTTGCGTACTAAAGTTTTTGCTGAAATACTGACAAAAATAGGTGATGGGGCAGATTTCACATTTAGGCTTGCGGGCTAAGCAGATATAGCGGCCATGCAAGATCAGCCAGTGGTGGGCAACTTTGATCGTTTCTTCTGGCAAATGTTTTACCAGTTGTTTTTCTACCGCCAAAGGTGTAGTCGCTCTTTGTGTCAGCCCTAATCTATTCGCTACGCGAAATACATGCGTATCGACTGCCATCGCTGGGTTGTCGTACACCACAGAAGAAATGACATTGGCCGTTTTGCGACCAACGCCCGGCAGCTTCACCAAATCTTCCACTTTTTCGGGCACGATTCCGTCAAACTCAGCTAGTAGCTTTTGCGCCATGCCGACCAAATGTTTGGCTTTGTTATTTGGGTAACTCACCGAGCGGATGTAAGAAAACACTTCTTCTACGGAGCTTGCTGCAAGCGATTCAGGCTCTGGATAACGCGCAAACAAAGCTGGCGTGACCTGATTGATTCGCTTGTCGGTACACTGCGCAGACAAGATGACCGCTACCAACAGTTCGTACGGGTTGGAGTAATGCAACTCCGTTTCTGCATCGGGGTTATGCGTGGAGAAATAGTCAACGAAGGCTTTATATCGATCTTTTTTCAGCATGAACAAAGATAATTAATATTATCCTTATTACTTTTACCCTGCTTAAAACCGAAAACTGATTACCATTGGCAAAGAAAGAAAAGAAGCAGACTCCCTTAATGCAGCAGTATAACACGATCAAGGTTAAGTACCCTGGCGCCATGCTGTTGTTTCGTGTGGGAGATTTTTATGAGACATTTGGAGAGGATGCGATTAAGGCCGCAGGAATATTAGGTATTGTACTGACCAAGCGTGGAAACGGCACGGAGTCCGAGACGGCATTAGCCGGCTTTCCGCATCACTCGCTCGAAACCTATTTGCCAAAATTGGTGCGTGCCGGTCAGCGCGTAGCGATTTGCGATCAGCTGGAAGATCCGAAGCAAACTAAAACCATCGTAAAACGTGGTGTTACCGAATTGGTGACGCCAGGCGTGTCGTACAGTGATAATATTGTACAGCAGAAAGCCAACAATTATCTGGCCTCTGTCTTTGCGGATAAAAATACGTTTGGTATTGCTTTTTTGGATATTTCAACGGGCGAGTTTTCTGTAGCACAAGGACAAGTGTCTTATATTGATAAGCTTTTGCAAAGTTTCAAGCCAACAGAAGTCATTTTGCCGAAGAAGCAGTTGAATGATTTTATCAGTCATTTTGGGAATAGCTACTACACCTACACGCTGGATGAATGGCCTTATACGGGCGATTATGCTTCGGAAGCACTTCTTAAACATTTTGAAGTCAATTCTTTGAAAGGATTTGGTATTGAGCGCCTTTCTACGGGAATCGTAGCCGCTGGTGTGGCTTTGCATTACCTTAACGAAACGGAACATCGCAACCTACAGCATATTTCGCACATTGCGCGCATTGAAGAAGATCGCTATATGTGGTTGGATCGTTTTACCATTCGTAATTTGGAGTTGATTGGCTCGGCCAATGATAATGCCATCACGCTGTCTGATGTGTTGGATCATACGGCATCGCCGATGGGTGCTCGGTTGCTCAAGCGGTGGATTATTATGCCGCTCAAAGATCGCAAATCTATTCAGGAGCGGCTGGATGTGGTCGATCATTTTGACCAAAACCGCGCGTTGCGCGATGAGCTAATCAAAGAAATCAAGCAAGTAGGCGATTTGGAAAGGTTGATTTCCAAAATCGGATTGCAAAAAGCCAATCCACGTGAAGTAATCCAGCTCAAAAGAGCGCTGTACGCGGTAGAAAAGCTGAAGGAAAAGACAGATCTACATGCTTCTGATTCGCTGCGTATAATCTCCGAACAGCTCAATAACTGCTTAATCATTCGCGATAAAATTGAAAATGCAGTACAACAGGAGCCGCCCGTGCTGATACAAAAGGGTAATGTAATTGCCGACGGGGTCGACGAAGAATTAGACAGACTGCGTAAAATCGCATTTGGTGGGAAGGATTACTTGTTGGAAATACAGCGTCGAGAAGCGGAAATCACTGGGATTCCTTCCTTAAAAATCGCATTTAATAATGTATTTGGCTACTATCTGGAAGTAACCAATACACATAAAGATAAGGTTCCGGAAGCTTGGATTCGCAAGCAGACGCTGGTCAATGCCGAGCGCTACATCACCGAAGAACTCAAAACCTATGAGGAGCAAATCTTAGGAGCAGAAGAAAAAATTCAGGCCATCGAAAACCGAATTTACCAAACGCTGTTGGCAGATATTGCGGAATACATTAAGCCGATACAGCTTAATGCACAATTGATCGCGAAACTGGATGTTTTGCTCAATTTTGCCATTGTAGCAGAGAAGAATTTTTATGTGAAACCACAGGTGAATGAGGGGAAATCTTTAGATATCAAAGGTGGTCGCCATCCAGTGATTGAGAAAAATCTTCCCGTCGGAGAAGACTATATTACCAACGATACATTTCTGGATCAGGAGTCGCAGCAAATCATCATCATCACTGGACCCAACATGGCCGGTAAATCGGCGCTGTTGCGCCAGACGGGATTGATCGTGTTGATGGCGCAAATCGGCAGTTTCGTGCCTGCAAAGGAAGCACACATTGGTTTGGTCGACAAGATTTTTACGCGCGTGGGCGCTTCGGATAATCTTTCTTCTGGCGAATCGACGTTTATGGTGGAGATGAATGAAACGGCCAGTATTATGAATAACCTGTCGGATCGTAGTTTAATCCTATTAGACGAGATCGGTAGAGGAACGAGTACGTACGATGGAATTTCGATTGCTTGGGCTATCGCCGAATATTTGCATCATCACCCCACTGCCAGAGCAAAAACACTTTTTGCTACGCATTATCACGAGCTCAACGAATTGAGCACATCGATGCCGCGCATCAAAAACTTTAATGTGTCGGTAAAGGAGTTGAATAATAAGATTATTTTTCTGCGGAAGCTGGTGCCAGGCGGATCAGAACATAGCTTTGGTATCCATGTGGCGAAGTTGGCGGGAATGCCTAGCAAACTTTTGACGCGTGCTAATGATATTTTGCGTCGGTTGGAACAAGAACGAACCGGGGGTGAAGATATCAAAGACAGCATGCGCAAAATTCAAAAGCAAGCGTATCAATTGCAGATGTTTGCCATTGATGACCCTATTCTAGAAAAGATACGCGATATGTTGAATAATTTGGATGTGAATACCTTGACTCCGGTCGAAGCATTGATGAAGCTTGATGAGATTCAACGGGTGTTGAAAAACTAGCGTAGATATATCTCCGTTTAATAAGCAAAAAAGCAGGCTAACAAAGTTAGCCTGCTTTTTTGCTTATTACGTTTATCAACTTTTTTCCTTAAAATTTGAAGAAAACTTCAAAACTCACATAGTCCGAAGCAATTGGCGTGATCAATCGGCTATCAATACTGTATGGCGAATAATGGTACTGCACCTGTGCGCCGATAAAACTGGTGCGCCCAACGTGCTGCATCGCTGAGATACCTGTGGATAAATTGAATGTTTGCGGACGAGTTACGTAAACTGGATATCCATCGCCATAGCGCAAATTCAATGATCTATTGTACGACATTTCGTAGGCCAATCCTGCTTTTCCGATCATTAAAAATTTGCCTGCATCTAAAAACTTATATCCGGCAGATCCACCGAACATATAAGTAGTAAGAGGTTCCAATTCATCAGGCAAATCGCTGTTGTCTGTTTGATACTCAAAAGTACGCGAATTTCTTGCTGGACGATATTTAAATGATGCATCGAAAACCCAGTCATTAGCTAGTGGACTGATAAATGAGAAACCATAAATTGGCAAATTGTTGAATACCGGATTTACCGCGTTTAGCGGGCGATAGAGTCCAACACTTGCTGCGAATCCCCAACCACTTTTGTACATTTCGACCTCCTGCAGACGTTCCATTTTTGTTACTGGCTTCTCTTTCTGCATACGGATAAGATAAGTATTGATGTGATCGGAGAAAAGATAAGCAATCGCTTCCTCCATATGTTTGAGAGAATACATATCTGAGCCAATCATCGCAGCAGCTTTAACTTGAACTAAGGAATCTACGGCATGTCGTAGTGGCACAAAGTGATATGTTGCTTTATCCGTATTATAGATTGTCTGAAAGTTGTTTTGTGCGGCGTTGTCCCAGCGGATCATCAATTCATTGTCCTTGCCCTGTTGGATATAATCCTGAATAGCTGCGGTCGCTGGTTGCTTGTTAATTAGTTGGCCTATAATTCTAATTCTTTGTGTTATTTCATTAGGGCCGCAGTTACTTTCAATAGTTTGTAATACCTGCTCCATTCCTACAAAGTCATTGCTGTTAAGCAATTCTACAATTTTTGGAAGGGCTGCCTGAGTGATGCCTTCACAATTAGAATCTTGCGTAGGGCGCTGCTGTGCCACGGTAGGTACAGTTAGTGTTAGAAGAGAAAGACAGAAAACACTATATAGCGTATATAGTCGGTGCATAGAAGTTTTAATTGTTTATTGGAAACTGATTTTTTAGACCACTAAACTTATGAAAAGTTTAAACAAATATACAAATGTCTGCACTGCTAGTAAAAATGTATTTTTGCAGCGATGAGTATTTTTCGTTTTAAGCGCTTTTCGATCGATCAAACAGGCTGTGCCATGCGCATGAATACGGATGGGGTATTACTTGCTGCTTTCGCTCGGGCAGAAGATGCTGCGAGCGTGCTAGATATTGGTACTGGTACCGGAGTGATTGCCCTGATGTTGGCGCAGCGATTTGTCCAAGCGAAGATCGTCGGTGTGGAGATTGATGGCGCTTCTGCTGCCGCTGCTATGAATAATGCGCTGCAATCCCCGTTCTCAAATCGAGTGCAGATATGGCATGGTGCTTTTCAGGATTTTGCGCCTCAAGGCCGTGTTGATTTGATCGTCAGCAATCCTCCTTTTTATATCAATACTTTGCACAATCCAGATGCACGCAAAAAGCAAGCTCGGCATACGGATATGACTTTTTTTGATGATTTGCTAGGGTATGCGCATAGGCATCTTTCGCAACATGGTGCGATTGAATTGATTCTGCCTCCCGAGTTGGCTGATGTCGTCATTAGTTCGGCTACTGCAATCGGATTCGCATTGCAACGAATTGTAGCCGTATCTTCCTTTGTTGATTCGCCTTGTATTCGCCACATTATCCGTCTGGGTGCGCAGCAAGATGAATCACTTGTAAAGCATGTGAGCTTTGTGATCTACGAGTCGCGAGGTGTATACAGTCAGGCCTACACGAGATTACTAAGAGATTTTTTTCTCGCGTTTTAATTTTCAGAAAGATTATCCAATTTGGTTTCTTGCTATTAGCAGCCTAACTTTAGGGCGATGAAAATTGGTTTGCTTTCGGATACGCACAGTTTTTTAGATGATGCCGTGTTTTATCATTTTGATGGTTGTGATGAAGTGTGGCACGCGGGCGATTTTGGGAATCGGGAAGTAGCCGATAAGCTTGCTGCCTTCAAACCATTTCGTGGGGTGTATGGAAATATTGATGGAACAGATATCAGGCAAAGTTATCCCGAAAATTCGCGTTTTACCTGCGAAGAAATGGATGTCTGGATGACACATATTGGCGGATATCCTGGGAAATATGCACCAGCTGTGAAGACCGAAATTCAAAGCAATCCGCCGAAGTTATTCATATCTGGGCATTCTCATATTCTGAAAGTACAGTATGATCCACGTCTTCAATTATTGCATCTTAATCCTGGCGCAGCAGGCAAGCAGGGATGGCATAAGGTGCGTACGCTTATGCGTTTCGATATTATCGGAGATCGGGTAGAAAATATGGAAGTGATTGAGCTAGTCGGTCGTTGAGATTGGAACAATTATAAGCTGTCGCGCACTTCGATTAAGAAATTCTTGAGCTTTTGGAGCGACTCCACAACGCGTTGGTTTTCTTGAGCTTCGTTCTTGTTTTGACGGAGAAATTCCCGCGCACCCTGTAAAGTATAGCCCTTATCTTTAACCAAGTTAAAGATAATCTTCAAGTTAGCGATATCCTCTTGTGTAAAAAGTCGATTGCCTTTTTTATTCTTTTTGGGCTGAATGATATCAAACTCCCGCTCATAAAAACGAATTTGGGAAGCATTGACCTCAAACATGCTGGTCACTTCGCCCATGGTATAATACAATTTGTTTATTTCGCGTTCTTTATATGGCATTGCCCGAGTTTTCTAACAATAACAAACTTACTGAAAGTTGTCTATATTTTCAAAGAATAGATACTACACAAGCACTTTTTTGTGGTGCCCTTTGCTGTGTAGTATCTATTTGTACTTAGTTCACGTGTCGTAAGAACGTGGCTACTTTACTTTTCAACTGTCTACGATCGACAATGAAATCCAAGAAACCGTGTTCCAATACAAATTCGGAAGTTTGAAAGCCTTTCGGCAAATCTTTTTTAATAGTTTCTTTGATGACACGCGGGCCAGCAAAACCAATCAATGCTCCAGGTTCTGCGATATTGATGTCGCCCAACATAGCATATGAAGCTGTTACACCTCCTGTAGTCGGATCGGTCAATAGACAGATATAAGGTAATTTGGCATTGCTCAACAAAGCAAGTTTAGCCGATGTTTTGGCCATTTGCATAAGCGAGAAGGCTGCTTCCATCATACGCGCACCGCCAGATTTAGAAATCAACATAAAAGGCAGCTTGTGCTCTAAACAATAATCGATTGATCGAGCAATTTTTTCGCCTACTACAGATCCCATAGATCCTCCGATAAAGTTGAAATCCATACATGCCACCACAATGTCTTGTCCTTCAATTTTTCCGTGTCCGCAGCGGATGGCGTCTTTCAGACCAGTTTTGGCTTGGCTATCCAACAATCGATCTTTGTACGGTTTGCTATCGACGAAATTAAGCGGGTCACCAGCTTGTAAATTGGCAAATAACTCTTGAAAATCGTTGTTGTCAAATAGAATAGAAAAATATGCTGCCGAACCAATTCGGATATGATAATCACAGTATTGACAAACGTAGCTATTCTCTACTTGCTCGACATTTAAGAGCGCTTTTTTGCAATTGGGACATTTATTCCACATGCCATCTGGCGCTTCTTTTTTATTTTCGGTAGCCGTAACGATTCCAGCCGTATTTCTTTTAAACCAACTCATAGCAATTTTTTAAACGAACTACAAAGAAACGAAAAATATTGCTTTTCAAGGAGTGGGGTGCGGTAAAAAGTGTGATTTGAAAAAAGGTAAGAAGATAGTTTATGATAGGAGCAAAACCTGGAGTGTAGCTTGCAAAAAAAAGAAATAAAAAATGGGTAAGCTACCTTTATCGCACCGCTCAACCATTTACCCTTGCTTTGTTCCCAACCTGGGGGAGTCAACAGGAGCTGGTCGTAAAGGACTTACCCACGGCAAAAGTAGAAAAAAAATGGTACGTATAAAATTTAAATTATTGTTTAATGCTAGCGGCTTGATTTCCAGACACAAAATTATGAGGGTGGTGATCTGTGATCAAGGCGAGCAAATACGAAATACCTTGCCGGGGAGCGAAAGGATGATATTGTTCATTTCCAGCTCTAGCAAAATAATAGCTAGTTTGCTCTGTGGCCAATCCATATGCGATGCTATTTCGTCGACAGTCGCTTGCTCCATATGTTGCAGATAATTGAATACCTTTTGTTCGTCTTTGGTCAGTGAAGGGGGAAGGATGGATAGTTGTTTTGAATCGCGCCGCGGATGTTCGTTTTCCCAGTTCATCAGATAGCGCAAATCTGCAGCATGTCGGATCAGGTGAGCTCGGTGTGTTTTAATCAGATAGTTGCAACCTTCGGAATAGGTTTGGTGAATGGCGCCGGGGAAGGCACACACATCTCTATTGTAGCTGTTTGCCATTTCAGCCGTGATCAAAGCACCACCTTTTATACCAGCTTCGATCACGATCGTCACATCTGCTAATCCTGCTATAAGGCGATTTCGCATTGGAAAATGCGATCTTTCTGGTTTAGTGCCCGATGGAAACTCTGTTAAAAGACCGCCATGCTCAATCATTTTTGTGGCCGTATCGCGGTGTGGTGCTGGATAGATCCGATCTAGTCCATGCCCTAGCAATCCAATAGTTGGTACGCTACAAGATAGCGCCTTACGATGTGCTATCACATCAACACCGTATGCGAGTCCGCTCACGATGAGCGGTTCAAGATCCGTTAATTCCTGAATCAAATCTTCACAAAGACGCATGCCGTACGCCGTTGCATTGCGTGTGCCCACGATGCTGATGATATAACGGTTGTTAAGATCAGCATTACCTTTGTAATACAAAAGCGGAGGAGCATCATCGCAGCTATGTAAGCGATGTGGATAAGTGTCTTCTGCAATCCAGATCGGTTGTATTGCGTGCCGTTCAATAAAATTACATTCTTCTTCAGCTTGTCGTAGAAAATCGCGCGCGAGGATCGTCTTTGCGAGCGTGGGCCCAATGCCCATCACTCCCTTTAAATCTTGTGCAGATGCGCGAAATATATCTTCCGCACTGCCCAAGTATTGCAAAAGATTTTTAGCTAGGCGCGGACCAACTCCAGGAATCATTCCTAATGCTATTTTGTACAAATAATCCATTTAAATTAATTTATAAGATAAATATATGTTATTTAAAGAAAATAAGAGCTTATTGATGGAATATATTTAGCCAATCTAATGTCTTATCTTTGATGGTCAATTTAACAGTAGATAGTCTTAATCAAAATTTATAATTATCATGGAAACGAATGCACCGGAACCCTTTGACATAGAGATTAACGGAGTCGATTACTCGGTTTTTCCGGACGAGAAGGACACGTACACCATATTTAAAGACGGTAAGGAATACGTTCAAATTATTCGTGATACCGAAACCGCTTGGCTCAAACTTCATCCCGAAACAGGTTTACCATTGTTTGGTATGGATGAAGAAGTGCTACTTATTGGAAAAGAGATAAATGCTCAAGAGCAGCAATAGTAAGTTGGCTATTCAGTAAGTGCGATGCTATGGTACGTTCGATGCTATTTTTTGTATTGCCTGTTGTTTTGAGCCTGCCAGCGAATCAAACTACAAGATCCATTGTTAAAGAAAATATCTTGTGGCAAGATACAGTAGTACTCCCTCGTGACACGATTGGCATCGAAGAGGTGTTGATCGAGCGCGATGTGTTGAGCGCTGAAGAGCAGTATGAACGTAATAAGAACGATTATAGAATCATTTACCTGAATGGCGATAATAGAAATATTATCGAAGGTTTCGGTATTTTTCCGCCAGTCATCGTTATCAATGTTAATAAATTGTATAATCATTTTTCCGTTAGTGGAAACGCGCGCGAAGCTTGCAAAACATATTAGAGAATACGTTTAAGCATGGTAAAGTAAAAGAAAGTTGGTACCCAATCACGCAGCAACTCACCAAACTAGACGGTCAACAGCTCGACGATTTTAGGCGATATTATCAACCCGAATTCGATTGGTGGGAAAGCGCCGAAGGGTACGATCGCATGGATTACGTGTTCAAGCGATTGAAAGATTTTCAGGACTCAGTAGTTCATATACGTACGTACCTGGCTCTACCCATGAAAAAAACACCCTCATTATCGGATAGATAATGAGGGTGTTGGTAAAGTAATTAGCTTTGGTGCTGCTGTTTTTAACAAAGCCAAAGGGTTATTTACATCGGAATGTACAATACGTATTTCGTATCGAAAAACTCTTCCTTGAAATAATCTGTTAGTGGTATCAGGTCTGAAGTAACTTTGGCTTCTTTTATTTCTTCGCGAAGATCGCCACCTTTCAGGTACAATATTCCATTAGGGATACCATTCTTGTCTTTAGAGAGTAACTTATTTCTAACCCAAGGAAGGAAATCTTTAAGGCGTGTAACCGCTCTGGAAACGACGAAATCGTATTTATAATCCAATTGCTCTGCGCGGATATGATCGGCTTCCACATTAGTTAAGCCAAGTGATTCGGCGATTTCGCGCACCACCTTTATTTTTTTGCCAATCGAATCCACGAGATGAAATTGGACTTGGGGAAATAAGATCGCCAAAGGAATGCCAGGGAAACCTCCGCCCGTGCCAACATCTAATATGCGTGTACCCGCAGCTAACTCACGTACATAAGCAGCAATACCTAACGAATGTAGCACATGCTTGAGGTAGAGCGAATCCATATCTTTTCTGGAAACGACGTTGATCTGATCATTCCAAAATGGATAGAGCTCCGCCAATTGAGTAAATTGTTTTTTTTGTATCTCGCTCAGGTGCGGGAAATAGGTGAAGATAATGTCTACGGATGGATTCATATTATTTCCAAGAAGTTTGTTTTCTGTTTCTGTTAAATAGGCCATTAAGGCATATGAAAAAGTAAAAGAGTAGATCGAGCACGGGCAACCATAGTAGCAAATCTCGAACAGCTAACTTACGGAACACATAGCCATAGACCGTATATTGAGCCAGCAAGCGTAACAGATATACCGCTAAAGGCACGTACCACATGTGTGGCAGAAGTGCGGCTGAGACGCCCAACGAGGCGTAAAAAAATAGTGCAGATACCAGTTGCGTCGCGAGCATCCATTTGTGACGTGATTTGTACATCACCGAGGCACCGGCATGTCGAGCTTTTTGTTTGTAATAACTTTTCCAAGTGAGCTTGGGAATAGAATACATATGCGCCTGTGGCGAAATCGCAATGGTCGTGTTGGTTGCATTACTATTCTGATTCACAAAAAGATCGTCATCACCAGATTTGATATGCATATGTGCGTTGAATCCTTTGCCTTTATAGAATAAAGATTTGGTATAGGCTAAGTTTCGCCCAACTCCCATATAGGCATCGCCTTTCAGTGCGTAAGACAAATAATTCATGGCTGTGTGCGTGGTTTCAAAACGGATCAATTTGTTCAACAAACCACGATGTTTGAAGTAAGGAGAATAGCCCAATATGATTTCTTTGTCTTCGGCAAACGGAGCAACCATCAGGTGTAACCACTGTGTAGTAGCAGGCTCGCAGTCGGCGTCAGTAAATACCAAATGCTCGTATTTAGCTGCTTTAATCCCGATCGTAAGCGTGAATTTTTTGGTGTGTTTAAGGCGTATGTGTTCGCCGATGTCTACTATTTTAAGATGGGCGTATGTTGAGGCCATTTCCCGAAGAAGCCATTGTGTTTCATCGTCAGAGCAATCATTTACCACCACGACCTCAAAAGTGGGATAACTTTGCTGAAGAATAAGCGGTAAGAATTTTTTAAGATTATCGTATTCATTATATGCACTGATGATCACAGATACAGGAGGCAAAGTTTGCTCATTTGCGGATTCCGTGATACGGTGCGCAGCCAGTTTGCTGTATACAAAAAGGATATAATATAACTGAATACAAAAAAATATCCCCAAAGATAGGTATGCGGCATATGGCCAATAAGAGACGGTCGCTTCGATTGGAAAAAACATAAGCTGCAAAGATAATGCTATTTACTACCTGATGACAGCTATCTTCAAGAAAAGTTTGGTCGTAATTATCTGACCCCATGTAAACCAAGTTACCGCCAACTTGTCTAAATATAAAAAGTGCTATATTAGAAGGCTTAAAAAACACACAACTCATGACAAACAAACGCACGAATCGGCTATTGGTATTATTAATGATTACGGTACTCATTTCCGCCTGTGGATCCCTAAATCCGGCAAAGCAGGTAGATATGTTAAAGAGCTATAATTACGATGTTGAGTCAGTAACTGGTCTTACGATTGCTGGCCGCTCGGCGCAAGGATTGTTAGAAGGAAATGGTACCTCCTTAAATATGAATGCCCTTCCTGGACTAGCGCTTGGGATTCTGCGCAAAGATCTGCCCTTAGCTGCGGTGGTGAATATGAAAGTGAGCAATCCAACTACTAATGTGACCGGTATTAACGCTTTTAAATATCTCATCGAAATTAAAGGTAAGCCATTCTTCGAAGGTACAGTAGATCGTGTTGTACGACTAAATCAGGGTGAAAGTGCGGTAGTACCGCTCACCTTCAATGCGAACCTATTTGGCGTAGTCGACGAAAATCGTGGTATCGAAGGATTATTATCCGACCTACTTACCCGTGAAGGTCAAGGTGCGGTCGTACTAAAAATTAAGCCTTCAATTTCGCTGGCAGGGAGCAATATCTTCTATCCTGGTTATATCACAATAGACAATGATTTGTTAAAAAGCCTCAGCAAGCGATAAGGCAATATGCGCAGCGGAGATCGCTTAGTTCCCCGCTGTTAATAATTCTTAAGATTGCTGTAGCAACTCAGTTTTCTGCCGAAAATAATCGTACTTTTGCACTCGTTTAGAGGGAATAGATGAAATTTACGCTTCAAGCACAAGACAAACTTTCGAAGCTCGCGCCGGAGAAATGGAGACCGCACACGGTACGATACAGACACCTATTTTTATGCCTGTTGGCACTGCAGCTACGGTGAAAGCCGTGCATATGCACGAATTGGTGAACGACATTCAAGCTCAGATCATTTTAGGCAATACTTACCATTTGTATTTGCGGCCAGGACTGGACGTATTGCAAAAAGCGGGTGGATTGCACAAATTCAATAACTGGAAAGGTCCTATATTGACCGATTCTGGTGGTTACCAAGTGTATTCGCTGACAGAGGTGCGCAAAATTAAAGAAGAGGGCGTTACCTTTCGTTCTCACATCGATGGTTCTAAGCATTTGTTTACACCAGAGAATGTGATGGATACGCAGCGCATCATCGGTGCGGATATTATCATGGCCTTCGATGAGTGTACACCGTATCCTTGTGATTACAACTACGCCCGCCGCTCATTAGATATGACGCATCGTTGGCTCAAACGTTGCTGTGACCGATTTGATTCTACCACACCGCATTATGGCTACGACCAAACGTTGTTTCCGATAGTGCAGGGATCCGTTTATAAAGATTTGCGCGAAAAATCGGCAGAGGTAATCGCATCTTTCGAAAGAGAAGGGAATGCAATCGGTGGGTTGTCTGTCGGCGAACCGGCGCATGAGATGTACGCGATGACCGAAGTCGTTACGAAGATCTTGCCAGAACACAAACCGCGTTATTTAATGGGCGTGGGTACACCGGTTAATATTCTAGAAAATATTGCTTTGGGTATTGATATGTTTGATTGTGTCATGCCAACGCGTAATGCGCGCAACGGTATGCTTTTCACTAAAGAAGGTATTATCAATATTAAGAATAAGAAATGGGCGGACGATTTTAGTCCGATCGAAGCCAATAGTGATTTATTGGTCGATCAGATTCATAGCAAAGCCTATTTGCGCCATTTGATTCGTTCGCAGGAGATATTGGGAGCGCAAATCGCTTCCTTACACAATCTGCATTTCTACCTTTGGTTAGTGAAAGAAGCTCGCGAAAAAATTATCGACGGCACTTTCTATGCTTGGAAAGAAAAAATGGTGAAAGTGTTAGATCAACGTTTGTAAGTTCGAGATGAAAATTATTGATCGCTATATCATCGGAAAATACCTAACCACGTTTGTGTTTACGGTATGTATCTTCTGTTTGGTGATTGTTATTTTCGATTTTTCAGAAAAAGTAGACGATTTCAATAAAAATCGTGCTACCATGACGCAGGTTTTTACGTTGTACTATGCAGTTGGTAGTTTGCCATTCTTCATCAATATGCTGACCCCACTGCTGAACTTTATTGCAGTTATTTTCTTTACCTCCAAAATGGCCGATCAGACCGAGATCGTTCCGATATTGAATGGAGGTATGAGCTTTTACCGCATGCTTCGCCCATATATGTTCTGTGCTGGGCTTATTTGTGGGATGATTTTATTGTCCAACTTATATGTAATCCCGTATACAAACAAGGTCAAAGTAGATTTCGAAAACGTGTACGTAAAGCCGCATAAAGTAAGTACCACATCCTCTTCTACACATATGCAATTGGACTCGAATACCTATGTATACATGGGTACTTTCGAAACCAAAACTAGCGTAGGATATAACTTCGCCATCGAAAAATTTGATGGAGACATCTTGACCGAGAAGCTGATGGCAGATCGCATTACCTGGGATTCAGTGGCCAATAAATGGTCCATTCACAATTATACGACACGATATATTGATGGACTTCACGAAAGAATGGAAGCCGGTGAACAACGAGATACCACGTTGGATATGCGGCCCAAGGATTTTGAAGTCTATGAGAATGTCTTTACCACAATGAGTCAAGCTGATCTCAATGAGCGTATTCTAAAGGAAGAAACACGAGGTACGGGGATGATGAACGAACTGTTACTCGAAAAATACAAGCGTTTTATCAACCCATTTTCCGCATTCATCCTGACGTTGATTGGCGTGTCTTTATCCTCCAAGAAAGTGCGCGGTGGTATAGGCGTAAGCTTGGGTGTGGGGATTGGCTTGAGCTGTATTTATGTGGTGTTAGAACGATTTTCCACGATGTTTTCCGTAAAAGGAGGACTAGATCCCCTGATCTCCGTCCTCATTCCTAATGTGCTGTTTCTCGTCTTGAGTATTTATTTAATGATCAAGGCTCCCAAGTAATTTTTTTCTCAATTTTCTTAATTAATAATGGCTAAATCTGGCGCTAGTCGCAATGTGCTGATTCTACACTTTACGGTGTTGATCTGGGGATTTACAGGTGTTTTGGGAGAGCTAATCTCCGTCTCGGCGTTGCATTTGGTGTGGTACCGCGTGCTGATTGCTGCAATAGCCCTGTTTGTATATTTAGTGTGGTCCAAGAAAAGCTTAATTGTGCCTTTAAAACAGGTACTTCAATTTTTAGGTGTGGGCTTAGTAGTAGGGCTGCATTGGGTGCTTTTCTTTCACTCAATAAAGATATCGACCGTGTCGGTTACGTTAGTCAGTTTGTCTTCAGTAACGCTGTTTACGGCCGTACTTGAGCCACTCATCAATCGCAAGCGAATCGAGATGTCGGATGTGTTGATCGGCTTACTAATTATCTTGGGAATTTATCTCATTTTTAAGTTTGAATTCCAGTATTTCTGGGGTATAGTTTTGGGCTTGATCGCGGCTTTATGCGCTAGCATATTTGGCATATACAATGCACGCATGGTCAAGACAGCAGATCCCACGATCATCAGCTTTTACGAAATGATTGGCGCGGTGCTTGGTGTTAGTATTTTGCTAGGTATCTCTGGTGGTTTTGATGCCCAAATGTTGCTTCATCAGACCGACATTGTTTACTTATTAGTACTGGGCGTGCTGTGTACTGCGGTGGCGTATGTTTTGGCCGTTTCTGTCATGCGCGAAGTGTCTGCTTTTACTGTGGCGCTGGCTACGAATCTAGAGCCCGTTTATGGAATAATGCTCGCTTTGTTGCTTTTTGGTCAAAAAGAGGCAATGAGTACCGGTTTTTATGCCGGTGCAGTTTTAGTCTTGATGGCGGTATTTATGTATCCCTACTTCAAAAACCGGTGGATCGGGAGGCGGTTGCTAGTGAGATAGTTTAGTATACCCGATAATCTGTTAATTATCCGTAACTTTGCCCACCTTAAAAATATGTATATCTTTAGTGGGTATTGTGAGGAGCAACCCCACTAACAAAATAAAATAGTATGGCAAATATTGTTGCAATCGTTGGAAGACCGAATGTCGGTAAATCTACTCTTTTTAATCGTCTGACGGAAAGTCGGAAAGCGATTGTGGATGATTTTAGTGGTGTTACGAGAGATCGTCACTACGAAGTCGCCGAATGGATCGGTAAAAAATTTACCGCTATTGATACCGGCGGTTTTGTACATGGTTCTGATGATATCTTCGAAGAAGCCATTCGCGATCAAGTGCATATCGCCATCGAAGAAGCTACGGTGATTATCTTCATGGTCGACGTGACCACGGGAATAACCGATTTGGATGATGAGATTGCAGACTTGTTGAGAAGAAGTTCGAAACCAGTCTACGTTGTAGCTAATAAAGTCGATCATGCGAAATTGCATCACGATTCAGCGGAGTTTTATGCATTTGGATTAGGCGAAATATATAACGTTTCTGCGGCTACTGGTTCTGGAACGGGTGAATTGCTGGATGCGGTCGTATCCCATTTCCCTGAAGAAGAAGAAGTCGAAGAAGATGAATTACCAAAATTCACCATCGTAGGTCGTCCAAACGTTGGTAAATCTTCGTTGACGAATGCCTTATTAGGTGTTGATCGTAATATTGTGACGCCGATTGCGGGTACTACGCGCGATTCGATTCGTATACATTACAACCAATTTGGTCACGAGTTTTTGATGATTGATACCGCCGGATTACGCCGTAAATCTAAGGTGAACGAAGACATTGAGTTTTACTCGGTCATGCGTACGATCAAAGCATTGGAAGATTCGGATGTAGTGATCTTGATGTTGGATGCCAATGATGGTATCGAAGCTCAGGATATCAATATATTTCACCTCGCTGAAAAGAATAAAAAAGGAGTACTGATCTTAGTAAACAAATGGGACACCATTGAGAAAGATCATAAGACAGCCGTAGAATTCAAGCAACGTATCTTAGACAAATTGGCCCCATTCAATGATGTGCCGGTATTGTTTACCTCTGTAACTGAGAAGCAACGTATCTTCAAGACGGTAGAAACCGCCATGGAAGTGTATCAAAATAAGATCAGAAGAATTCCTACTTCGAAGTTGAATGAAGTGATGTTGGAGATAATCGCCCATTATCCGCCTCCGGCAACCAAAGGGAAGCATATCAAGATCAAATACATTACGCAGTTGCCAGGTAGATCACCTATGTTTGCCTTCTTCTGTAACTTGCCACAGTATATCAAAGATCCGTACAAGCGCTTTATTGAAAATAAACTGCGCGAGAATTTTGATTTCGCTGGTGTACCCATTCAGATTTTCTTTAGACAAAAATAACGAAGACATTCCCCACTTTATGTTACAGCATAATCTATCGCTCTATAATACGCTTACTCGCAAGAAAGAAAAGTTTGAGCCCATTCATCCAACGTCGGTTGGGATGTATGTATGCGGGCCTACCGTGTACAGCGATGTGCATTTGGGTAATTGTCGTACGTTCGTATCTTTTGATCTGATTTTTAGGTATTTAACCCATTTGGGTTACAAAGTACGTTATGTGCGTAATATTACCGATGCGGGTCATTTGGAAGGCGATAATGATGAGGGTGATGACAAATTTGCGAAAAAAGCGAAGCTAGAACAACTAGAGCCGATGGAGATTGTACAAAAGTATACGATCGGCTTTCATGATGTACTTCGCCTGTTTAATACTATTCCGCCAAGCATAGAGCCTACAGCTACTGGTCATATCTCTGAGCAGATCGAAATGGTACAGCAGATTATAAAAAATGGCTACGCCTACGAAGTAAATGGAACTGTCTATTTTGACGTAGATCGCTATACCAAAGAGCATAATTATACGATCCTGACCAACCGTAATCTCGACGATTTGTTGAACAATACGCGAGAATTGGGTGGGCAGGATGAAAAACGCAATCGTTTAGATTTTGCACTGTGGATCAAGGCCAAGCCAGAGCATATCATGCGCTGGCCAGCGCCGTGGAGCGTAGGTTTTCCGGGCTGGCATATCGAATGTTCGGCGATGAGCCGCAAATATCTGGGCGATCAATTTGATATCCACGGCGGTGGAATGGATCTAGCGGCTACGCATCATACCAACGAGATTGCACAATCGCAAGCGTGTAATCATACTACGCCATCCAAATACTGGATGCATACAAATATGCTCACCGTAAATGGTGCGCGCATGTCAAAATCTGCGGGCAATGGTTTTCTTCCTGGAGAGTTATTCACGGGGAATCATCCCTTATTAGACCGCGGTTATTCGCCGATGTCAGTACGTTTTTTCATGCTACAAGCGCATTATCGTAGTACATTAGATTTTTCCAACGAAGCATTGGATGCTGCTGATAAAGGTTTCAAAAGACTTTTGACTTCGATTAATCTGCTAGATAAAATTGTACCGAGCAAAAAATCGACAATTCCGAGTTTGGATGATATCCAAGCACGAAGTTATGCTGCGTTAGATGACGATTTCAACAGCCCTGTACTCATAGCTGAACTGTTTGAAGTAGTTCGTATTATCAATTCGGTGTACGATGGTAAACTCACCATTTCGGAGTCAGACCGGGAAAAGCTCAAATCATACATTCAAGCATTCGTTTTCGATGTTTTGGGATTGAAAGATGACCAGACAGGTACAGAAGATGGCAGCGCTGAAGGTTTGATGCAATTAATCATTCAAATCCGAAACGAAGCTAAACAGAACAAAGATTTTGCTACCTCAGATCGTATCCGCGATGAACTTCATGCACTGGGTATTCAATTGAAAGACAGTAAAGACGGTACACTTTGGAATAAGATTTGATATTAGGCAGCTGTTAATAAAAATACGATATGAGATTTTTAAGCGCAATAGCGTTCATCTTTAATTTATGGGTTACAAGTGCTGCATTTGGTCAACTGCCGAATAAAGTCGGAAGTTTGATCACAGTAGATCGTAATGCATCAAACCTATCGAGCAGAGAAAATCCGCATGCAGGATTGACCTCCATTGTAGATAAGGAATCTTCTTTCTTTGTGCCATCTCGTGTTAATGCGCTCAATTATTTGAATAACCGACCAAATCTTCCAGATGTATTGAGCTGGGCGCCAAATTTTGCCTTAGTATCGCGTAGTATGGACTGGGGAGTCACATCGGGTGCTCAGCAATATCAGCGCACAGGCGCGATTAAGCGATATGGTCAATATGTGACGGTATGGCGTAGAGATAAAAAAGGTAAGTGGCGTGTGCATGTTCGTGCCGAAGTTGAAAACTATGGTAAACAGAAAGCGGCTGACCTAGAATATTTCGAGCCAGACGATAAGGATTATCTGAAGCACCGTTCGATGGTTCGCTTGAACCAACGGGAAGAAGTCGTTTTGCAAACAGATAAATTATTTTCACATATCTTGAAGGCTGATACGCGTACAGGATACGACGAGTTTTTGGCAGATGATGTACGCTATTATTTTCCTTGGCAACCTGAAATCGTTGGTCGAAAGAACGTAATTGATATGTTTACCAAAGAGCGAATCGAGATCGATACCGAAGCGGAAGATGTCGGGCGAGCATATAGTGGTGAATTTGCTTATACCTCTGGGACAGCTACCGTTGGATTGAAGGACAAAGTTGTCAAATTTAATTACGTACGCATTTGGCAACTCAAGAATGATTATCAATGGAAAGTCATTCTGGAGATGATGTTTGAAAGATAAGATACTATGGCAAAGATACGAGTAGGATTTGGATTTGATGTGCATCAAATGAAGGCTGATCACCCGTTTTGGGTAGGTGGAGTGCAATTAGAACACTATGCCGGAGCATATGGTCATTCGGATGCTGATGTTCTGATTCACGCAATCTGTGATGCCTTATTAGGAGCTGCTAATCTGGAAGATATTGGCTATCATTTTCCTAATACAGATGAAAAGTGGAAAGGAATTTCCAGTTTAGTTCTATTGGAAAAAACAGTTGAATTGATTGCCGAAAAGGGATGGAAAATGGAAAATATCGACGCTATGCTGTGTCTCGAAGCGCCAAAGATTAAACCCTATATTCCGCAAATGAAGCAAGCAATTTCTCAATATAGTGGGTTACCAGTTGAAGATATTTCAATAAAAGCCACAACCAATGAAACTTTGGGCTTCATTGGTCGTGAAGAGGGAGTGGTAGCTTACGCTGTTTGCTTAATTCAGAAAGATACGGTATAGATCTGGCATAGCGATCTTTTTGCAGATTTTCATTCAAACCAAATGAATTGCTTTTAAATCAATAAATTACCTAGCAGGGCGATTATATTCAGAGCAAATATGTAACTTAGAGCGTTAAGGGCACTTTTTGAGAAAAATCGCTCCAGCTTGCCTTTTGAATATAATCTATTATGAATGATTTACGATTATCTCGCGTAATTGATGGCATGCGTTTGCCGTTAGTTTATCTAGTTGTTGTTGCCCACTTGGTTCCCTTTACGCTTGTGAACGTTAATTTGCTGCCTAACAATAGCAATGAATTTTATGTGTTGCTTTCTGAAATGTTCTCCCATCATCTGGCAAAAATTCCAGTGAGATGTTATTTTTTAGTTTCAGGTTATTTTTTCTTTAAGAAATTTCAAGGCCAGCTCGTGGATTTTGGAATTAAGCAAATAAAAAGTCGTTTCAGACTATTGATAATCCCCTTTTTTGCCTGGAATATCATTATGATATTAGCCATTTTGTTCAAAAATCTAGTATTCTTAAAACTGGGTCGAGGGCTGGGAGAGGAATATTATTATCTAACGGAAATGTCGCTTTGGCGACATTTGTGGTCAGAGCCCATCAATTTCCCATTATGGTATATTAGAGATTTACTTTGCATGATGTTGGTATTTCCTGTAATACTATTTTTTATTAAATGGTCCAAACATTATGGAATTGTAGCGTTAGGGCTATTATACGTATCCATGATAGAATCTGGTGTGCCGGGTTTCAGTACCACAGCGATATTCTTTTTTAGCCTTGGAGCGTATTTTTCCCTTCAAAAGAAAGATATCTTAACCTTTGCGAGTAGCTTTAAATATTCCGTGGCGGCCATCGCTTTGGTGTTTTTGGTTGTTTCACTCTATAAGAATGGAGCGACAGACCAAGAGTATTACACCAGAGTATTTATTATTGGGGGAGTGATATCTATTATAAATCTGTTTGATTATTTAGAATCAAAAGACAGGTTACCGCAAAGCTTTTTGGGGTTGAGTTCTCTTTCTTTCTTCATTTATGTTGCGCATGAGGTATATATTATTAATTGGCTTAAAGGTTTTTTCTATAATCTCGCTATTTATGAAAATGGCTGGGTAAAGATTGCTAGTTATTTTATTATCCCCATTATCTGTATTGCAATTTGTACACTGCTGTTCAGATTATTGCAAAAATTTTTACCACGTTTTACTACTTTTATTTTAGGAGGAAGATTAGCCGATTATAAGTATGCTAAATCAGATAAGGCAACACTCGAACAGCAAGTGCTCCCAGTTACACCGTCAAGAAAGTAGAGTTGTTGAGCGCTGTATAAGCTTTTGTCCGTTGTGGTTGACTACGCAAAACACATGATTGTACGTTCCAAAAGATCGTTTTAGTCCGTAACAATTCCCATGAATAATTAGCATGGAAAGGAATTGGTTCTTCGATTTTTTATAAATTGCCGTCACTAAGACTAACACGATCAGAGTGACTATGAACAAATCTTCTTTATTATCTTTACTACTTTTAGCTTCGGTCGTTTTCCAAAGCCAAGGACAAGAAAATCTTACCTATCAAAAACCTCCAACCGAAATCCTTGAATTGCTGGAAGCAAAAAATACTCCGGCCGTACAATTTAATCGCAAGGTGATAAAATGCTGTTGTTGGAGCGTCCAGATTTTATCACGATTGAGGATGCCGCGCAGCCGATCATCGGACTGGCTGGATTGCGTGTCAACCCGAGCAATTCTACCTCTATCGGAGGAGTGAGCTATGCTGGTATACAAGTGCAAGATTTAAAATCCAACGAAGTGCATGAAATTGGCGGTCTTCCTATCAATCCGCGCATCAGCAATCTACAATTTAACGCCGATGAAACGAAATTAGCCTTTTTAAATGCCACGACAGATGGCGTTAGCCTTTGGGTTATCGATTTGGCTAAATACCAAGCGCAGCGTGTTGGCGATTTTTTCGTGAACGATATCATGGGTGCCAGTGCATTTTGGAAAGACAATACGTCACTTTATGTACTTCGTATTCCGGATCGTGGTGCGGCTCCTTCGGCTAGCTTGACCCCTACAGGTCCGGTCGTACAAGAAAATTTAGGCAAAGCAGCACCGTCACGCACCTATCAAAACCTGTTGCGTAATGAGTCTGATGTCCGCCTTTTCGATTATTATCTCAATGCACAACTTGCTGAAGTGCAGCTGGATGGCCAAGTGAAAGATATCGCTGCACCGGCCATTTATAGAAATGTGTCTAAATCTCCAGATGGGAAATACCTGATGGCAACTACAATCAAAAAGCCCTATTCTTACCTCGTATCGGTCGCTTCTTTTCCGTATCAAATCGATATATTGGATCAATCTGGTGCTGTGGTCAAAGCATTGTATACTGCGCCATTGGCAGAGAGCGTTCCATTAGGATTTGATTCTACTGTACCAGGTTATCGTAATTTTGCTTGGAGAGCAGATCAGCCTGCCACGGTGTATTGGGCCAATGCGCTGGATGAAGGCAATAGCCGTACCGAAGTACCATTCCGCGACGAAGTGTTGCAATTAGCTGCACCGTTCACCGGTGTGTCAACGCAATTTGCAAAGACGACATTGCGTTATGCAGGGATCACATGGTTTGATAAGGATTATGCTGTACTCTCCGAACGTTGGCGCGCGAATAGACGCGTAAAGAATAGTTTGATTTCAAGTAAAGATGGTCAGGAAATCAAAGTCATTGAAGAGCGCTCGTCTGAAGATGCCTATGCAGATCCAGGACGTTTCGTCCTCGCGGACAATGATTATCACCGTGCAGTTATCCTTACCGATAAAGGAAAAAGCCCGACTGTTTTTACGACCTCCGATGGGGCATCTCCCGAAGGCGATCGTCCATTTTTATTAAAATGGAACTTGATGAACGGACAAAAGGATACCTTGTTCCGCTCGCGCGGCGAATGGTACGAAAGTCCAGTTTACTTCAAGAACGATGGCACATTGATTATCTCTCGTGAATCGCAAACAGAAGTACCCAACTATCAGCGTGTAGCTTTGAAGTCGCGCAAGATGACGCCAATTACGCGTTTTACCAACCCTTATCCTTCTTTTGAAGGCGTGCAGAAACAGCAACTTTCATATCCTCGCAAAGATGGGTTGAGCCTTACGGGAACCTTGTATTTGCCAAAAGGTTATCAGAAATCGGATGGCCCATTGCCTTTGTTGATGTGGGCTTATCCTCGCGAATTCAAAACTGCTGACGCGGCCAGCCAAGTTAAAGGTTCACCGTATCGTTTCACGCGTATTTCTTGGGGATCGCCGATTTATTGGGTCAACCGAGGTTACGCGATTTTGGATAACGCTGATATGCCCATCGTAGGAGAGGGGACGGCGGAGCCGAATGATACATTTGTGCCGCAATTGCAAGCCAATGCCGAAGCAGCTATCAACTATCTTTCTGAAGCTGGTTATGTAGATCGCCAACGTGTTGGTGTTGGCGGACACTCTTACGGCGCATTTATGACGGCCAACCTTCTAGCTCATACCGACTTGTTTGCTGCAGGTTTGGCACGTAGTGGTGCGTACAATCGTACGTTTACGCCATTTGGATTTCAGGCCGAGGAGCGAACCTATTGGCAAGCGCCAGAGGTTTACAAGACTATGTCGCCATTTAGTTATGCGGACAAGATCAAAACGCCGATTTTGTTCATTCATGGTATGGATGACGAAAATTCAGGCACATTTCCTATTCAGTCCGAACGCTTCTATAATGCGATCAAAGGACACGGAGGTACAGCACGTTTGGTATTTCTACCGAAAGAATTTCACGGATACCGTGCCAAAGAATCCATTATGCACACCCTGTGGGAGATGGATCAATGGTTAGAGAAATACGTTAAGAATAAGAAATAAACAGACATAAAAAAAATCCGCTGCTCCAGCGGATTTTTTTATTATTTGGTGTTGAGGTTCGTCATGGTGAGCTCAATGCCGATATTGACGAAGCTATGTACCATCTTCACACTGTGTTCTATCAGTGCTGGCAAAGTCTTCATTTCATCTGAGTCAAAAGGCCCCAGCACATAATCTACTTGACGGCCTTTGGGATAATTATCACTGATGCCAAACTTCAACCGGGGATAATCTTGACCACCACAAAGCTGCTCAATAGATTTCAGTCCATTGTGTCCGGCAGCACTGCCTTTTGGTTTGATACGGAGTGATCCAAATGGGATAGCCAGATCATCGACGATCACTAGAATATTTTGCTTTGGCACTTTCAGTGCGTGCATCCAGTAATTCACGGCTTTGCCACTGAGATTCATAAAGGTGGTTGGTTTAATCACGTGCACATTATGCCCGCGCTGCCTGAATTCGGTGTAATATGCATATTTCAGCGTAGACCAAGTGGTGCCAGCTTGATTAGCTAACTCATCAGCCACCATAAATCCAATATTATGTCTTGTATCCGCATATTCGCGTCCGATATTTCCCAGACCAACGATAAGGTAATTCATGCTGTAAAAGTAAATATAAACTCAGATTGTACCAAGATCTTACAAAAGACAAAAGGCATCGAAAATCGATGCCTTCTGACGTTCAACGTGTGTTAAACTTATTTTTTTCCGCCTTTAGCTGCTTTAGCTGCTTCTTGCTCTGCTTGACGCAATGCACGCGACATGATAACAGATACAATGGTATCATCAGAATTGTTCAACACTTTGGCGTCTGTCAATTCTACTTGTCTTACGCGGTAAGATTTACCTACTTCTAAACCATCCATAGGAACTTCGATAGTTTGTGGAAGGTTGTTAGGCAATGCTTTCACGCGAAGGTTGCGTAATTTTTGTACTAATTTACCACCCATTTTCACACCTGGAGAAGTACCAGTTAATGTTACAGGGATGTTTACTGTTACTTCTTTGTCGTCGAACAATTCTAAGAAGTCTACGTGAGTAACCTGATCGGTCAACGGGTGGAATTGTGCTTCTTGAACGACCGCTCTTGTCTTTTTACCGTTGATATCCAATTCGATGAATACCACATCTGCAGTATAAAGAGCAGGTTTCAAATCAGCTGCGGATACAGAAAGGTGAGTTTGCTCTTTACCTCCGTAAAGAACTGCAGGGATATTTCCCTCGTAACGCAATTCCTTTGCATCTCTTTTCCCTACGTTCTGTCTAACAGAACCGCTAATAGCAATTGATTTCATGTTTAATTTATTAAAATTTGAGGTGCAAAGATAATTTTATTTATCTTAAATTTCAAACAAATCCGAAATAGATCCGTGTTCGTTCACATTTCGAATAGCATTAGCGAACAGTTTATCGGTAGAAAGTACCTTAATCTTGTCGCATAAGTGCTTTTTATCTGGATGTAGTTGGATCGTGTCGCTTACAATCATCTCCGTCAATACCGAGTTTTGAATTGTTTCGTAAGCCTTGCCCGATAATACGGCATGTGTACACACGGCGCGTACCGAACGTGCGCCGTTTTCCATTATCAGCGCAGCCGCTTTAGAAAGTGTGCCCGCTGTATCACAAATATCATCAATCAATACTACATCTTGACCGGTAACTTCACCAATAATCGACATAGACTCGATTTCATTTGCACGTTTACGGCGTTTGTCACAGATAATAACCTCTGCATTGAAGTATTTTGCAAAAGTACGTGCGCGGTAAGAGCCTCCCATATCTGGTGATGCGATGGTTAGATTTGGCAAGTTTAGCGATTTGATGTACGGCACGAAAATAATAGCACCATCCAAATGATCTACCGGGATGTCAAAAAAACCTTGAATCTGAGCAGCGTGCAAATCCATAGTCATAATGCGGTGCGCACCTGCGGCAGTTACGAGGTTAGCCATCAATTTGGCGCCGATTGCTACACGCGGCTTGTCTTTACGATCTTGTCTGGCATAGCCAAAATAAGGGACTACAGCGGTAATGTAATGAGCGGAAGCACGCTTAGCGGCATCGATCATTAATAGTAGTTCCACCAGATTGTCGTTTGGCTGGTTGGTGGACTGGACGATAAAAACGTCGCTTCCACGTACAGATTCATTGTAAAATGGCTGAATTTCGCCGTCAGAGAATTCGGATACAGTTACATCTCCGAGAGGTTTACCGTAGCTTTTAGAAATTTTGTCGGCCAACTCACGAGATCGTGAACCAGCGAATAATTTTACGGTATTGAATTGCAAAGGCATGATATAGTATGTTTTAGCTGTCTTGCACTTGAAAGTTATCGGGGGTCAAAGTTAGATAAATGTTTTTTAATAGTTATACTAAAACTCAAATGAAATGGAGGGAGGCTATGGCTATAAAAAACAAAAAGTTGAGTTCGTTAAAACTCAACTTTTTGTTGCCCGACCTGGATTCGAACCAAGACAAACAGTACCAAAAACTGTCGTACTACCCTTATACTATCGGGCAAGCTTATCAAGGTTAAGGATGTGTTCCTTTGTTTTGATGATGCAAATATAGAGCGTTTTTTGATTTGTCCAAAATTATTCTTGCTAATTTTTTGTATCTCCCTTGATTTTCAAATGAATAAATTTTCATACCACCTCCGGTACAATGCCGATGATAGCCTGCCAGCAGTCAAACCGTTAAAAAATGCTATATAAATTCTTTTATAGAGGACTAATCCTTATTTTCGAAGCGAAAAAGCAAAATAATCTTATCATTAGATATGAACTATAGTAAAATTAATAATTGGTTTGGTTGGTTATGTGCTGCCATAGCGACGCTTACCTATGTGTTGACTGCTGAGCGGACGACGAGTTGGTGGGATACGGGTGAGTTTATCGCATCTGCTTACAAAATGCAGATTGTACATCAACCCGGAGCACCATTGTTTTTGATGATCCAAAACCTCTTCTCCAATCTTGCTATGGGCGATACGGCACGTATTGCATTCTGGATGAATATTGGTTCGGCCGTATGTAGCGGATTGACGATCCTTTTTCTTTTTTGGAGTATCACTGCATTAGCGCGAAAAATTTATACACGCTCGTACCAAGACCAAGACATTTCTACTATAGCGTTGGTTCGTATAATGGGAGCCGGTGTCGTCGGAGCACTAGCCTACACGTTTACCGATACGTTTTGGTTTTCAGCCGTAGAATCAGAGGTGTATGCTATGTCGTCTTTGTGTACTGCAGTTGTTTTCTGGGCTATTTTGAAATGGGAAGCTGTAGCAGATGAACCGGGCGCAGATCGGTGGCTGATCCTAATAGCGTACATTATGGGGCTATCAATCGCAGTCCATTTACTTAATTTGTTGGTCATCCCAGCAATCGCTTTAGTTATCTATTTCAGAAGGACAAATCAAGTCACAACCAAAGGCGTGGTCAAGGCCTTAGCCATCGGTGTACTTGTTTTAGCTTTTGTTTTGTGGGGTGTTATTCAATTCTCCATCAAATTTGCGGCATACTTTGATCTGTTTTTTGTAAATAGCTTAGGGCTGGGCTTTGGTACAGGTGCTGCGTTTTTTGCGGTAGTGGTAGTTGCAGCGTTGATCTATGGTATATATTACTCGATCAAAGCTGCGAAACCGATATTGAATATTGCCTTAGTGTCGTTAGGTTTCATAATTTTTGGGTACAGTTCATTTGCGATGATTGTGATTCGCGCCAAAGCCAATCCATCACTCAATAATAGCGATCCAGATAATGCATTTACTTTCTTAAGCTACCTAAACCGGGAGCAATACGGGGATGAGCCATTATTAAAAGGTAAATACTTTGACGCGAAACCAACGGATGTATTCGAAGCCGGTAAAGTCTATCGTAAGGATGGCGATCGCTATGTCGTAGCGCGTACCAAAATGAAATATAGCTACGATCGAGAAACCTTATTCCCACGGATCTATTCGGAGCGTGCTCCTCATGTGCAAGTTTATAGAGATTTTTTAGGTTTGGGCCCAGATGAGCAGCCTACAATGGTAGACAACTTGAAATTTTTCTTCGGCTATCAGATCGGCCATATGTATAGCCGTTATTTCATGTGGAATTTTGTCGGCCGTCAGAATGATATACAAGGTCATACCTCTTATACGGAAGGTAACTGGATTTCGGGAATCAAAGCGATCGATAATATGCGCTTGGGTGGGCAGTATGAATTGCCGACCTCTGAACTGGAGAATTCTGCCCGTAATACGTATTTCTTTCTACCGCTAATACTAGGCTTGATCGGTGCGATTTGGCATTTTAAATATAAGCAACGCGATGCCGGCGTAGTAGGTTTACTTTTCTTCTTTACTGGATTGGCGATTGTACTGTATTTGAATCAAACTCCTTTACAGCCGCGTGAGCGTGATTATGCGTATGCAGGTTCATTTTATGCGTTCTGTATATGGATTGGTTTTGGAGTAATTGGTATTGCCGAATTTCTCTCCAAAAAGGTCAATCCAAAAACCGCTGGATACATCGCTGTCGGTGTATCGCTATTAGGAGCGCCAGTAATCTTAGCCAGTCAAAACTGGGACGATCACGATCGTTCGGAAAAATTCTTGGCACGTGATATGGCCAAAAATTACCTAGAATCTTGTGCGCCAAATGCGATTCTGTTTACCTACGGTGATAATGATACCTATCCGATTTGGTATATGCAGGAGGTTGAAGGTTTTCGTACCGATGTTCGCGTCGTGAATTTGAGTTTGTTGAGTTCAGATTGGTACATGAGGCAGATGATGCAGCCGGTCAACGATGCCGCAGCATTGCCGATAAATATAAACCCGGATAAAGTTAAAGACGGTCTGCGCGATGTGATCTATTATCAGGATCATCAAATTCCTGGTTATATCGATATTCAAGACATCTTAGCGATCATGCTGTCTGATAATCAGCAGAATATGGTGCAATTGCAAAGCGGCGAATACGTCAATTTATTACCAACTAAAAAAATGCAGTTGCAAGTAGATCGGAAAGCCGTCTTGGCCAATAATGTCGTGCCTAAACAATGGCAGGATGCTATTGTCGATACGATGCAGTGGGATTACAGCATGGAATACGTGAGTCGTGCAGAACTATCATTACTTTCTATTCTAGAAAATAACAATTGGGAACGTCCTATTTATTTTACAACAACTACACCATCAGATAATTACATTGGTCTTGATCGTTTTTTAGTTTCCGAAGGTTTTGCCTTGCGGCTGATGCCGGTCGCGCTGTCCGAATCAGAAGAAAATGGAGGTCCTACGGCCAATACGCTTCAAGTTTATGATAATATAATGAACAAGTATGTATGGGGCAACATTGCAGGATCGTCATACCTTGATCCAGATTCCTATCGCTACATCAGTATGTATGCTGGAAGTATATTTGGAGAGACAGCACAGGATCTATTAGTGATGGGCGAGCAGCAAAAAGCTAAAGACGTGGTGAATAATGCGTACGCTAACCTGCCAAGAAAAGTTTATAGTATGGGTGAAGTACTTAGCTATGTGCCGTTGGTGAGTGTGATGTATAGTGTAGGAGAGTCTACCAAAGCAAATGAAATTGTCAAGCGCAATTTGCAATATATACGTGAGAATTTACGGTATTATATGGCCGTAGCCGAAACCAAACCAAATCTCGAGTACCGCAACATGCGATTTGGATTGGCTTCCATCCAACGTTACCAAAATCTCCTGAATATGACCGATCAAAAGGAGTTACAGGCTGAAGCTGATAAATTATTTGAAACGTATAAATATTTGTACGGAGAGTAAGCCTTTTTGTATAAAAACATTGAGGGCCTGCTGAACAAATTTCAGCAGGCCCTCTTGCTTTTATAACCAAAAAATGGTATCTATATAAACAATAATTTATTCGCGGCAAATGATCGGCCTACATAGGAAGTAAACGTGAATAAATAAGGATTTTGAATGGTAAAGTAATCGATCTATGAAACAACAAAATGCAATTTGGCTGATGAGTTCAGCGTACGATCAATTAAATCAGCAGCAATTGGTAGAAAAGGCCGTGACCTTAGGCGTGCAAGGTATTGATCTTTGCGTATTTCGCAAAGACAGCGATCGTGCCGACCATACCGCGACCCATTTGGCGTACGAATCCTTTGAATCTGATGATGCGGACAGATTGATAGAGTTGTTTAATAAAAATGAACTAAGATTGTCGCTGGGCGCATTCGATAATATGATTGGAGGCGATGAAGCTGAACGGCAGAAAAATCAAAATCATCTGCTACGATTGATCCGCATTGCGCATTTATTAGGTGGTGATGCTAATGATATCCTCGTCGGCACTTTTGTCGGTTATAATCACGAGCTGGGGAACCAAGAGAACGGTTTTCAACGAAATTTGGACGAGTATAAACGTATCTTTGGGCCAATCGTACGCTATGCAGAAGATCTAGGTGTGACAATCGCATATGAAAATTGTCCGATGGAAGGTTGGCGCTCCGCACGATATACGTCAACATACAATAACCTCCCAGGTGTACTCGCTGCTCGCCGATTAATGTATGCGATGGTCGAAAGCAAAGCACATGGGGAGATTTATGATCCTTCTCACGATATTTGGCAGAATACCGATCCGGTGGCCGTTATTCAGCAGACTGATGTCACACGTCTAAAACGCATTCATGTTAAAACAACGAGAAATCTCAGCAATCCTGCACGAATTCAATGGGGCGGAATGTATCCTATGCACCACGTTGATGTTACTTTAGCAGAAAAAGCTGGAGTGTCGATTCCGCAAAATGATTGGGATAGACATCATTATGAAGCGATGTTGCCTGGGTTTGGAGGTAGCGATCATATGGATTGGAATGCATTTGTCAAAACTCTGCATGAGTGTGGGTACGGTGGTGTTTTTGAGATTGAGAACGAAGCTAAAAATTCGAAAGATACCGGAGTGCCAGCAGCTATCGATCAAGGTATCAAATCCTGTGTGAATTACCTCTCGCCATTATTGTGGCCACTTCGCGACATCGGTTACGTTCGCCCTGCTCATCAGCCTTTAAAGCACATAGCCACATCGAAAGTTCCAATAGTGGAAATGAAAAACTTATTATAATTTAATTCTCATTAAGTTTAAACAGTTCAATCAATTCAGGGATATTGCTTACATTTAGTTTTTCGAAAACTCTACTTTTATAAGTAGAAACTGTCGAAGAACTAAGCTGTAATACATTCGAAACTTCGAGTATACCGAGGCCATCAATCAGATGTTTGGCCACGTCCATCTCGCGATTAGAAAGTTTAAGTAAAGGATTGATCTTCTGAACTTCGTTTTTATTAGATATAAGTTTTTGGATGTATAGATCGCGAACCGTGTCAGACATATATTTTCCAAGTTCTTGTACAGTTTGGATCGCAATTTTAAGCTCCTCCATAGCCGTGTTTTTGTTAAGATATCCGCAGGCGCCTTCCTGGATATATCTTAGCGCATATAGGTGCTCGTCATAAGAAGAAAACACCAGTATCTTGAGATCAGGCTGTATTTGCAATATTTCCTTAATTACCCTTATATTATTTCCTCCGGGCATATTTATGTCGAGCAAAAGCAAATCAAAACTTTGCTCCGTTAGTTTGTGATAGACTTCATCATATGTTTCCGCCTGCACAATGACGACATTTTTTATCAATCCCGAAATAATAACGGAAGCACCTAGCCTCACAATACTATGATCATCTGCAATTAATATATTTTTCATCCAATGTATACTACAAGCAACCTGTTAAACTACTGCAATTTAATCAAATCTTTACAAGTTGATGTGGCTAATTGTAAAATACTCTTAAAGTTGGTGAAAATTGTTATGATATGATGTTTTTGCTTAAAGGCCTTTGTAATGTCGAAAATATGTACAACTTTGTATTTGTAAATATTATTTATGTCTAAATTATTCTACACATGGGGATTTTAAAAGAGTTTAGAGAATTTGCCTTGCGTGGCAATGTGATCGATTTAGCAGTGGGTGTGGTCATCGGTGGCGCCTTCGGCAAAATTGTTACTTCACTTGTTGATGATATTATTATGCCGCCAATTGGTTTTCTTACTGGCGGTGTTGATTTTTCGCAATTGAAATACATCATTCGAGAAGCTAATGAAGCAGAGGGACTGACGCAAGTAGCCATTACCTATGGTAACTTTGTGAATGTAGTTATTCAGTTTCTTATTATTGCTTTCTGTATTTTTATAGTGATTAAAGGACTGAATTCGTTGAAAAAGAAAGAAGAGATCAAAGAAGAAAATACATTGCCAGTACCTACCAAGGAGGAAACCTTACTTACGGAGATTAGAGATATTCTTAAAAATAAGTAGAGAACCTGTCTTGCAGTACGATTCCCCGGCGGGGATATAAAAAAGTATAGGATTAATTTGTATTATTTCGATTTAAACTTTACTTTTGCATTCCTGTTTTAGAGAAACATAGGGTTTTTAAATCGAAATAATTAAGCATATATAAAGCGTCATGAAAAGAACATTTCAGCCATCGCAGCGGAAAAGAAGAAACAAACATGGTTTCAAAGAGCGTATGAGTACAGCCAATGGTAAAAGAGTATTGGCATCTCGTAGAGCTAAGGGAAGAAAACGCCTTACTGTATCTGACGAGTACCGTCACAAAGGATAAGGGCGCTTCTGCGGCCGGTTTGTGTCCGTGCTCGGTGATCTAACGGATAGATTGTTCGGATGCAAATGAATACTTTTAAGAAAGAAGAACGATTGTGTAGCGTCAGACTTATTCAAAGTCTGTTTCACAGTGGTTCTTCTTTTGTTGTATATCCCTTTCGTGTGGTTTACCACATTGAAGATCATGAGGTGGGTAGAGCTCAAGTTCTTATTTCGGTATCTAAGCGGAGATTCAAACTGGCGGTTACTAGAAATAGTATCAAGCGCCGCTTACGCGAAGCTTATAGATTAGAAAAAGCGGGGAAGCTGCTACCCTTCTTACATGATCGTAAGCAATATCTAGCGTTTGCGATCCAATATATCGGTAAGCAAGAGGAGGCTGTTGTACCTATGCTACGCGAAAAGATGATTACAGTATTTAAAAAAATCCAACATGAGAGCGATCGCATGGATCAGCACCTATCTGATTAAGATTCCGTTGCAATATATCTTCATCGGCATCATTCGCTTTTATCAAATTTTTATCTCCCCATTCCTAGGCGCAAACTGTCGGTACACGCCAACCTGTTCGCAATATGGCAAGGAAGCCATATTGAAGTACGGACCTTTCAAAGGTGGTTGGCTAGCAATCAAAAGAATCGGTCGTTGTCATCCTTGGGGCGGTCACGGGCCAGATCCGGTACCTTAGTTTTTTCCTTAAATTACTTCTAGCATGTCCGATAAATATTATATTCTCTGTATAGAAACTGCAACATCAACCTGTTCTGTAGCGCTCAGCGATGGTCATAAGTTGTTGGGATTACGAGAAGCGCAAGAACCAAATATGCATGCTTCAGCGCTGACGGTGTTTATTCAGGAATTAATGGCCGACTATGGTATCACTTTCGATGCGCTCTCCGCGATAGCAGTAAGCAAAGGGCCGGGATCATATACCGGTTTGAGAATTGGAGTTTCTGTAGCTAAGGGGTTGTGTTATGCTTTAAATATTCCGCTGATATCCGTCAACTCGCTGCGCGCGATGGCGCAAGGATATATAGCTGATCAAGTAGAGCAGCCGAAAGGTCAAATTCTTTGCCCTATGATCGACGCAAGACGTATGGAAGTATACGTAGCTATGTTCGACACGCATTTGAAAGAACTGGAAGAAACTAAAGCATTGATTGTTGATACAGCATCTTTCGATTCATGGACGGCCAATGGGCAGCAAGTCGTGCTTTTTGGTACTGGTGCCGACAAATTGGCGCAATTGTTTGAAAAACATGATGGGGTAGAAGTAGTGCTAGGATTTCAAAATTCTGCAGCACACATCATTCCACTGGCATGGCAAAAGTTTAAAGACCAAGCCTTCGAAGATGTAGCCTATTTTGAACCACTTTACCTAAAAGATTTTGTGGCAACTACGCCCAAAAAGATGTTTTAACTTTGGGCTAGATCTTGGAGCTGGCTATAGCCAGCGTTTCTTTTTAAACCAGAAGTAGATTGCTAAAGATAGCAAGAGCATAAATAGCAAAACGGCCGGATAGCCATATTTCCATTCCAATTCCGGCATATCAACGAAATTCATTCCATACACGCCGACTACGAACGTGAGCGGCATAAAGAACACCGAGATAATCGTCAGCGTGCGCATGATCTCGTTGGTATGATTCGATTCGATGTTGAAATACATAGCCAGCAATTGCGAAGTGTTCTCGGCTATATTGCGGTACAGAGTGTCCGTTCTTTTGTACAAATCGTGTAGATTGCGATGGTAGGTGCTTACGCGCTCAGGAATATGAAAATATTCCACCAAATCCTGATACAATGTAAGTATGATCCTGATTAGATCGATCTGCCGTTTGAGGTAATACAGTTTTTTCATGAAAGGTTTGCGCCGACTATGCAAGAACACAAACTCCTCGTATTGATCGATTTTTTCAGAAAAAGTATGGATCACCTCATGTTCAAATGTCTTCAACGCTTGCGATACCAACAAGTTGACCACGTGTTTTGTGCCCTTAAGTTTCTTGTTGTCTGCCGGCGTTTGTTTTACCCTATCGAGCCACTCGATCTGTGCGCGATGCACCGTGATGATAAATTTGTCGCCATAGAAAATCGAGATTCTTTCGGTTAGTTCTATGAGCACATCGGAGTGTTCCGGATATTTTGCTGCGATCGAGCGGAGGATCAGAAATTGATAATCGGGGTACACCTCGATCTTGGGTAGATGGCCGACCTCCAAGCAATTCCTGATCGTAGATTCGTGCAAGTTATAACGCGCAGACAATTCGTTGAAATCGCCTTCGCTCGGATGCGTGATGTCGTACCAATCAAACCCATCCACTTCACTAGATAAAACATGTTGTATCATCGGGCAAATGTTTTTATGGAAGGTACACAGTTCTTTGCAGGTATACAACAACAAAAAAGCCGGTTAGAGACCACTCTCTAACCGGCTTTTTTATGACGAACGATTTATTCGCTTACTTTTTATCTGCGTTTTTCTTCTTGTAATCTGCATTTAGACCATCTACCACTTGTTTTGTGATGTCTAACTTTGTGTCCGCATAAAGTACGCTAGGGTTTTTCTGCGAATACGTCAACACCAAAGTGTAGCCGTGCTCGCTAGCGTGTTTTTTCAAATATTCTGTGATGGCTGTATAAACATTTCCAAATTCAGTCGCCTCATCCTGCGCCAAAGAAGAAGAAGCGTTCTGGTCTAGTCTTCCAAGCTCATCCTGCTTACGTGCCAAGCGCTCTTCGGTAGCCTGACGCTCCGATGCACTCATTGTATTCATTTTTTGCTGGTAATCTGCTACTTCACGTTGAAATGCTTGGCCTTTAGACTGCAAGTCAGTTTGTGCTTTCTTTACCTTTGCTTCCAGCTTCGTTCTGATCTCTTTGTAGTATTCGTATTTCTCAGCTAATGTGTCGGAGTTAACGTATACAATTTTCTCCGCGCTAGCCGTGGTAGAAGTTGCTACCGCGGTAGAGTCATTATTAGTAGTGTTAGCCTTATTATCCCCGTTTTGGTTACAAGAGGCAAGAAATGCGGCAGCGATTAGGGTCGTAGCCAATTTTGTCCATGTGTTCATGCTAAGTTCAATTTTCAAATCAACAAGCAAACCTAACATAAAAAATGATAAAACACTAATCCTTCTGGTACTTTGGCGGCGAAAACCTTGTTTTGAGACGATTTTTTACCTTGTCAATGTGCGCGATTTTTCGTATTTTTGATAGATAAAATCAAGAAGTCTTTAAGTATATTTCATGAGCGAAGAAAATAAAAATGTGTCTACGTATTCCGCGGACAATATCCAGGTACTGGAAGGACTGGAGGCGGTACGTAAACGGCCATCCATGTATATTGGTGATACGGGAGTCAAAGGGTTGCACCACTTGGTTTATGAGGTCGTAGATAACTCTATCGATGAGGCAGTAGCCGGATATTGTACAGATATTCTGGTGACCATTCATGAAAACAATTCCATTTCGGTGCGTGATAATGGTCGGGGTATCCCAACCGGTATCAACAAAAAAGAAAACCGATCAGCTTTAGAGTTGGTCATGACCGTATTGCACGCCGGAGGTAAATTTGATAAAGATACTTACAAAGTTTCCGGTGGTTTGCACGGGGTAGGTGTTTCCTGTGTGAATGCCCTATCTACCGATTTGCGTGCGGAAGTACACCGCGAAGGCAAAGTCTTTGTACAAGAATATAAGCAAGGGAAGCCGCAGTTTGATGTAAAAGAGATTGGCGAAAGCGATCGTACCGGTACTACCGTGACTTTCCAGCCAGATCCAGAAATTTTTACAATGACTACGGTGTACAATTATGACACATTGGCCAATCGTTTGCGCGAATTGTCCTTTTTGAATAAAGGTATCACACTCACTCTAGTAGACGAACGCGAAAGTATAGAAGGTGGAGCATTCCGTGAGGATGTATTTCTTTCGGAAGGTGGCTTGAGCGAGTTTGTGAAATATTTGGATGGTACGCGCCAACCGTTGATTCCAGAGCCAATTCACGTAGAAGGTATCAAGCAAGGAATCCCGGTGGAGCTAGCGTTGCAATACAACGATACTTTCTCAGAGAATGTACATTCTTACGTCAACAATATCAATACGGTAGAAGGTGGTTCGCACGTGGCGGGATTCCGTCGTGGCCTCACGCGGACGCTGAAAAAATATGCCGACGAATCTGGTTTGTTGAAGAACTTGAAGGTTGAAATTACTGGAGATGACTTCCGCGAAGGTTTATCTGCTGTGATATCGGTAAAAGTAGCTGAACCTCAGTTCGAGGGGCAGACCAAAACCAAATTAGGAAACTCCGAAGTAATGGGTGCGGTAGATATGGCCGTTGGCGAAATCTTGAATACCTACCTAGAGGAAAATCCTAAAGAAGCTAGAACAATTGTTCAAAAAGTCGTAATTGCAGCACAAGCACGTGCCGCAGCGCGTAAGGCGCGTGAACTTGTACAGCGCAAAACGGTGATGAGCGGCTCTGGATTGCCAGGTAAACTAGCCGACTGTTCGAGCAACGATCCATCGTTATGTGAGATCTTCTTTGTCGAGGGAGACTCGGCAGGTGGAACCGCGAAGCAAGGTCGCGACCGGAAGTTTCAAGCCATCATGCCATTGCGTGGTAAGATCTTGAACGTAGAGAAAGCGATGGAACATAAGATCTACGAAAACGAAGAGATCAAAAATATGTTTACTGCTTTGGGAGTCAGCATCGGTACAGAAGATGATCCAAAAGCACTTAATACCGCCAAACTACGGTACCACAAGATTATCATCATGACCGATGCGGACGTCGATGGTAGCCACATTGCTACCTTGATCCTGACGTTCTATTTCCGTTACATGCGTGAGCTAGTTGAGCAAGGTTATATTTACATCGCAACGCCACCACTGTACTTGGTGAAAAAAGGAAAAGAAGGTGAATACGCATGGACGGAAGAACAACGCATTGCAGCGATCCAACGTCTAAAAGGAGCTGGCCGTGAAGACAGCGTACACGTACAACGGTACAAAGGTCTTGGAGAGATGAATGCGGAGCAGCTTTGGGAAACAACGATGAATCCAGAGTTACGAACATTGCGCCAGGTTACAATCGAGAATGCCGCAGAATGTGATCGTGTTTTCTCTATGCTCATGGGCGATGAAGTAGCACCTAGACGTGAATTTATTGAGAAAAATGCGCGCTATGCGCGGATAGATATCTAAGGAATCTTACTACTATAAAAGATTATCGGAGCTACTTTGTTAGGCGGTCTAAAAAGGCCAAAACTAGCAAAGTAGCTTTTTTTTATGCCAGGTTGGTCAAATTTTTGAATGAATATATACTATGAAATCTAAATTAAGAGTTTTAGTAGTGGGCTGTGGAAATATGGGAGCATCCCATGCGCAAGCCTATCACCATATGGACGACTTTGAGATTGTCGGGTTAGTATCCAAAGGTCAGAGTAAAGAAACGTTGAATGTAAACCTGGGAGCAGATTATCCCTTATTTGGTGATTACTATTGGGCACTGTCTGAAACGAAGCCCGACGCAGTTTGTATTTCTACTTATCCAGATACTCACGAACCTTTTGCCATAGCGGCCTTTGAAGCCGGTGCACATGTATTTTTAGAAAAACCGATGGCAGATACCATTTCGGGTGCGCAACGCGTAATGGATGCTGCAATAAAGGCCGACAAGAAGCTCGTAATTGGTTATATCCTGCGCTATCATCCTTCGTGGATTCAATTCATTGCGCAAGCACGCGGCATGGGTACGCCATTAGTGATGCGGATGAATCTAAATCAGCAAAGCCAAGGTTATATGTGGGATGTACATCGTAATTTAATGAAAACAATCAGTCCGATCGTAGATTGTGGTGTGCATTACATCGACGTGATGTGCCAAATGACGGATGCCAAACCAGTGCAAGTATCAGCTATTGGCGCACGCTTGACAGATGATGTGTCAACGGATAATTATAATTACGGACAATTGCAGATTCGATTTGATGATGGTAGCGTCGGATGGTACGAAGCAGGTTGGGGACCAATGATTAGCGAAACCGCTTTTTTTGTAAAGGACGTGTTTGGTCCTAAAGGCAGCGTATCGATCGTAGCCAAAGAAGCTTCTTCTTCCGGCAAATCACATTCCGTCGATGCACATACCAAAACAGAATCGATACGTGTGCACCACGCAGCGATCAACGCGGATAATCAATTTTTACGCGAAGACGAATACATTGATCTACAAGATGAGCCAGATCACCAAGAGTTATGTAACCGCGAACAGCAATACTTTTTGCGTGCCATACAAGAGAACTTGGATTTGACAAGAGAAATGCAAGACGCCTTTAATAGCTTACGTATTGCAATGGCATGTGATGAATCGGTAAAAACCGGAGAGATTGTTCGCCTGTCAAAAGGAGATGACTAACACGATACGAAAAAGGCTGATTCCGGTAGAAATCAGCCTTTTGAATATATTCGCATAGTGTAGCCAACCTACCGCAGGGTAGGCAAAAGGTACAATCTAATTATACACGTCTTGATTTAATACGAGCCGCTTTACCAGTAAGTCCACGTAGGTAGAACAATTTTGCTCTACGCACTTTACCGTAGCTGTTCACTACAATTTTATCAATGTTAGGCGAGTTTACAGGGAAAATACGCTCTACACCAATACTATTAGATATCTTACGTACTGTGAATGTTGCGTTAGCACCTTCGCTGTTCAATTGAATAACTACGCCTTGGTATACCTGCACACGCTCTTTATTTCCTTCGCGGATTTTATAATGAACGCTAATGGTATCTCCGGCTTTGAAAGCGGGGATTTCATTTTTCGCTACCGCTTGTTCTTCTACAAATTTTACTAAATCCATGATTTCGAGTAATTATATTACGATTTTGTCCTGTGAAAATCGGAATGCAATATTACGGACAATTTCTCACATTTTGAAATATATTTTAAAAATGTCTAGACACATCTCTTATTCTGCAACGACATACTGCTGCATATAGAATTAATAGGACTGTTTTTGTAAAGTGAAAAAATAATATCCATTAAATCAATGAATTAGTAGAATCTTTTGCTTGAGGTATTGACAAGAATAAAAATCGCCGTATATTTGTGCCACACAAACGAAGAAACATTCGTTTTCGGGGTGTAGCGTAGCCCGGTATCGCGCCACATTTGGGATGTGGAGGTCGTAGGTTCGAATCCTGCCACCCCGACAAAAAAGCTCTAACGAAAGTTAGGGCTTTTTTTGTTTTTGTGGTTGTCGCCTTCCATATTTACAGAACTATTAAATAACAGGATCTGTTTCGCTATTCATAATCTTTCCATTTATTAAGGTATTATATAATAGTGTATTAGATAGTATAGGTTGTTTGTAATGCGTAATTCGTCTATAGAAATGGATTTGTGGATATTTTGGTATATTAGTTTCGTGAAAAAGAACGGGCGTCACTGTATTCAATGAAACGCAAAAAATTAACCAAAAAAAAACACCAAAATGGCTAGACCAAATATAACAATTAATAGAAAGGGTTTTCCAAAATCCGGGCTTAAGTTATTCAATTGATCTTTTGTGCGCCAAAACCCACCGAACGCAAAGCCCGAAACCGTTACCTACCATTTTAACGAACATCATAGCAGACAATGAAAGAAATATTGAAAGACCGAAGTTTCCAACTATCAATTATCCTGACACTCATTTTTCTTGGGACTGGAATCGCATTTTTGCTTTTTGGACTTGCAGGCTACAGTTGGGTAATTTTTATTCTTTTACCAATTGTTTTGGGAGTTGCTTTAGGAGCAATGCCCAACAAAAAATACATTCTTTGGGGAGCATTGATTACAACCGCGATCGTTCTTATCTGCTTGGTGTTTCCTGGCCTTTCGGGAATGTTGTGTATCGTAATGACGCTTCCAATTGTTGTTCCTTTGATTTTCTTAGGTTATGTCATTACACATTTAATGAGACGATATAGGCAAATTAAAGACACAAATAGACTTTCAGTTTTGCTTTTACCTCTAATACCATTTCTTATTGCAGCACCGGCAGAAACTTATCTAAAAGCAGACAAAGAAGTAATAAATGAAGTAAGAACAGAGCAAATCTTTGACTACACGCCCGAACAAGTGTACGACGCCATTAAATCGGTTGACACCTTAGATGCTGAGAAACCATATTTAATGTATTTTGACCTTCCTGTTCCAATAAAGTGTGATTTGGAGAAAGAAGAAGTTGGTGGACTTAGGACTTGTTATTTCAAAGCAGGAAAGTCAAGCACGCACGATTTTGGTAGCGGGACAATCGTTGAGAAAATTACTGAGCTTGAACGGGGTAAAGTTTTAAAAATGGACGTAATTGACTACAAACTTGTGGGACGAAATTGGCTTGGCTTCAAAGAGGCCATTTACTATTTTGACCAGGTTGGTGACAACCAATGTAAAATGACGAGAATTACAACTTACACGTCTGTTTTGACACCAAGATTTTATTGGAAACCACTAGAAGAACTTGGCATACAACAAGAACATGACTATGTGTTTAGTAACTTGACCAATGACCTTGAAAAGAAATACGGCAAGTAACAGCGGTTTGGCATATTGGCGGATTCAGTGGTAAACCAAGCTTTGGGCTTCTATCAAAGTTTGTTTAAGGTCATTAATTATTTATTTCCAGTGATATAGGCTCAATTTAATATCTGTAGATATATATCTCTAAAACTTTGTAATTTTTGAGAATTGTGTGTTCTCTTACTTATACTTATATGATATTGAGGTGTTTTGCTCTATTTTTCCTAGATTTATGATAAAACTATTGTAAGTGACACAAAAAATTATTGGCCTATCTGACGTTTCAAAGATCAGTCACCAAATGGTAGCGATACCAAGTGGAATAATTGAGTTGCGTGACGACAGAACAAAGCAAAAATGGAATGTCTGTATTGAACCCTTTTTGCTCGCAAAATTTCCTGTAACCCAAGATGTGTATTTAGAAGTTATTAATGAAAATCCAAGCACGATCAAAGGTGACAGACATCCCGTTGAAACGGTTACTTGGAAGGATGCTATACTATTTTGTAATAAGCTATCAATCCAATCGCGACTGGAACCTTGCTATGCAATAGCAGCGCAAAATGACGATATTACATTTGATAAAACAGCAAATGGATTTCGCTTGCCTACTGAAGCCGAATGGGAATATGCGTGCAAGGCCGCGACAACAGGGATTAGATATGGAGATATCAATAGCATTGCGTGGTTTAAAGACAATTCATCAAAAACAACCCATATCGTGGGACAGAAAGAACCAAATGCCTGGGGGCTTTATGATATGCTAGGCAACGTGTGGGAATGGTGCTCTGATATTTATGACGAAACAGTTTACGGCTCATATCGAATTTTTAGAGGTGGCGGTTGGGCTGATGAAGAACGCGGCGTTATGGCGACCAATCGAAGAAGAAGTCATCCTTTAAAGTTTAAAATAGACGACCTAGGATTCAGAATTGCTAGAAACCAGACCGACCGAAATAGGTAGATCATTTTAAAGAGCGTAATGCAAAGAATAGCAACACTTGAAAATACAACAACCGAAGTAATAGCAGAAGCGTTTAATACTGCGTTTTCGGATTATTTTTTTCCAATAAAACTGACTAAGGAGCAGCTTGAAAGTAGATTTCTGAGTGAAGGTGGGAGATTAGATTTGTCGGTTGGTGTATTTGATAACGACAAGCTGATTGCATTTATCTTACATTTTGTTGATTGCTCGGACATAAAAATAGTAAGCTATAACGGCGGGACAGGCGTGGTACCAAGCTCCAGAGGTAACCGTCTGACTTCGAAAATGTATGACCACATATTACCGAGATTAAAAGAAAATAAAATTGAAAAAATGGTTTTGGAGGTATTAACAGTAAATGTACCCGCCATAAAAATATATGAAAAGCACGGTTTCCGTATCACCAGAGAACTCCTATGCTTTAAGGGAAAACTTAAATTTGCACACGCAAATAATAATAAAGATGGGTACAAAATAAGCGAACTTCATGATTTGGATTGGCCTTTGCTGCAAAATTTCTG
Organism: Sphingobacterium populi; assembly: GCF_001586775.1. GTDB lineage: Bacteria > Bacteroidota > Bacteroidia > Sphingobacteriales > Sphingobacteriaceae > Sphingobacterium > Sphingobacterium populi. Next base: position 513,004 of record NZ_LQXS01000003.1, read on the forward strand.
GGATTACGCGCCAACTTGGCAAAACTCGATAGCTACCGTGAGTCGCTTACACGAACAAATTAAAACCTATGGGATACTAAAAGATGGCAAAATACTAGGTTATATTGTTTATAACCCGCTCATGAAAAGGATACACCAGTTGGCGATCGATAAAAATTATCGGAATATCGGTATGGGAAGCCTCTTACTACATGCAGTTTTTAAGATGGAAAAGGACGAGATTACTTTTGGAAATATTGACGCAAGATCGGATGGGTTTAGCCATTTTCTCGAAAGCAGAGGAATGAAAAACTATACCAATCAATATGAAATGGAACGTGAATTATAGAATATAAGGACATTACAGCATAGCCCACTCGTGGCTGAAGAGGTGTTGGTGGCTTTAGCGTAAGACTGTGCTATTAGATATAAAATGGATGGACGCACTAAGAAAATATTTCCAGAATTTTGTAGCAATTACGGATGAAGAATTTGAACTTTTTTATTCCAAACTTATTCCATCGCATTTCGCAAAAAAATCTATCATACTGCAAAAGGGAGAAGTTGAAAATTACCTGTCATTCATCGAAAAAGGAACGGTTAGATTCAATATTCCAAAGATTGATCATGATTTGACCTTCGGATTTGCTTTTGAGAATTCTTTTGTCAGTGCTTACGATTCTTTTTTGACACAACTTCCTGCAACCTACAATATAGAAAGCATTAACGAGACAATCTTATGGAGGATTTCCTATCAAGATTTGGAGGCGATCTATCAGAAAACACAAATTGGCGACCGTATCGGAAGAAAAGTGGCAGAAACAATATATTTAAAAAAGATGAAACGAGAGATTTCTCTTTTAGAGGATACCGCCAGTACGCGATATTTGGATCTGCTAAGAGAACAACCCGAGTTGGTACGAAATATTCCGCTGAAATACCTAGCTTCCTACATTGGGATTCGTCCACAATCATTGAGCCGCATTAGGAGGACAATTTTTTAACAATTGTTCATTGATCTGCCGTGCTGAGCCAGCTATTTTTGCAAATAAAAGATGAAACCATTATTCGTTTTATGTATTGCATTCATCGTTAGTTTGATTATCAACAAACTTTTTAGTTCGCATGTAAATGTCAAGCTTTCTGGGAAGATAGCGCTAGCTGCCATGCTCGTGTTTACATCTTTAGGACATTTTATCTTCACCAAAGGAATGATTTTAATGCTACCCAATTTTATTCCTTATAAGGCAGAAATCATTTACGCAACTGGATTAGTGGAAATTTTGGCTGCGGTAGGCATCTTTATTCCCTTCACTAGATCGGTAACAGGCGTATTACTTATTATATTTTTTGTACTGATACTTCCATCCAATATATATGCTTCGATTAGGCATTTGAATTATGAAACTGCGAGCTTCGATGGAAATGGAGTAGCCTACCTCTGGTTTCGCATACCTTTTCAACTTTTGCTGATCGCTTGGACTTATTTCTTTGTGCTCAAATAAAATCTTGCGATAGCTAGGAAACATGCAAAAGAATGGGATCGGATGTAGTTTTGAAAAGCACGATTGGTAGTAGGTTAATTCTACAATAGGATAGCTTAATTAGTTGGTTATAAAGTCTGCGCAAAACTTTTGTATATTAGTTTTGAATATTTTTTTGAACTCCTACTCCCTGACATTATTATGAAGCAGTCATCTCAAGCAGAAAAAATTCTTTCTCAAATCGCTAAGAATAACACCAAACTGGGAGATTTGCGCGCTATTGCGAAAGAAGTAAAAAAGGATCATAAATTGGCGATGGAGCTGTGGGCAGCAATGCATGTGCACGCGCGACATCTTGCTATTTTGATTATGGATAAAAAGCAGCTGAGCGAAGGTGTTGTTGACCGACTAATTCAGGATATGGATGAAAATACTGCTAGCGAAAGGCTTCATCTGATCGATTGGTTGTTTGCAAATCAGCTTGCCAAAGAAAAAAAGACCATCACGATGATAGAAAATTGGCAAAATAGTCCGTCTTCTTTAAAGAGGCGCACGTATTACTATTATCAAACGCGTTTGCGCTGGGTTGGCCAGGTGCCACCGCCAAATAGCGAAGCTTTGCTTTCAACAATTGAAAAAGAAATTCAAGAAGAAGTCCCCGAAGTGCAGTGGATGATGAATTTTACCGCTGGGCAGATCGGGATTTTCGAAGAGAAATATCGCCAACGTTGTATTGAACTCGGAGAACGCACCGGCTTGTATAAAGATGAAATGGTCGCTAAGAACTGTACGCCTAGCTATTTGCCACAATTAATCACGATACAAGTCGAAAAAGAAAAAAACAGAAAGCGCAAGTGATTCCCAAAGGTTGCTTCCCAACAGATGTTTTGGTAAGTTTAGAGTAATATTGCTTGGCAATATCACTCTAAACAGTTTATACTTATTTTGTTGCGACGATCATCATATGAGGACTAAACGGTAATAGAAATTCCATGTCCGCTGTCAATGATAAATGTTCTGTCAGTACGGTTTTCAATTCGCTTTTACATATTTCGAAAAAGCCCTGCTTAAAGATTAGCCCGGCAAATGCAAGCATTGAGTAGAATATCCTCACTACAACGTTGGTTTATCTGTTAAGAAATATTTTTTCAAATAAATATCAGTGATTTGGGACTTTTTAGTATTTTTAGATGCATCTAGCATGCTACGAGATCTGGATAAACTTAAGGAAATTGATTCATGGAAAAAATAATCGCTTTGCTGCTCGCTTTTGCCGCTATATCGCAGGGTCTGTACGCGCAAGAAACCTCGTGTCAATTATCTAGCCATGTGCTAGATATTAACGCTGGGCGACCGGCACAAGATATTAAAATTACTTTGTCCAAGAAGGATCAAGCTGACAATTGGAATATCATTGATGAAAAAATCACGAACAGCAAAGGCCGAATAGATGATTTCCTGCCGAAAGACGGCAAAGATACGAACGGTGTATACAAATTGACCTTCCACACTCAACCATACTTCAAAGCACTCAACCAACGATCATTCTATCCTTTTATAGAAGTTGTGTTTGAGCTCTTGGATCAAGAGCATTATCATGTGCCTATTACCTTGTCGCCATTCGGATATTCCACTTATAGAGGTAATTGAGATAGCACAAAATATACTAAGCTACCAATTTGTAGAGATGGTGATTAGCATGTGACTTGTTTTAATTAGCCATTGCGCAACTGCGTGTGCCAAGTCTTGAAACTTTATGTGTATTTTTAGCGCACCAAGGCAAGGTTTATAGAGCAACTTATAGAATATATATCTAAGACCGTATTGCTGATGACTAAAGCTAAATTATGAGAAATTATACGATCCTGATTTGCTTCATTGTCTTCAAGGTGGTACTTCAGTATACGTTGATCGGGCCTGAATATGACTTACAACGTGATGAATTTTTGCATCTTGATCAGGCAAATCATTTAGCGTGGGGCTATACTTCAGTACCACCTGTAACCTCGTGGATATCTTACTTTATCAAGTTGCTCGGAAATACTGTTTTTTGGGTTAAGTTTTTTCCTGCTCTTTTTGGAGCACTTACGATGGTGGTGGTATGGAAGACAATTGAAGTTTTGAAGGGAGATTTTTTTGCGCTGATTTTAGGAGCAAGCTGTATTACATTTTCGGTTTTGTTGCGCCTGAACACGCTTTACCAGCCCAACTCGTTGGATGTACTATGTTGGACGACCTTTTATTTTTTTCTGATAAAATATCTCCATCGGCGGCAGGCAAAGTGGATGTATCTACTTGCAATTACATTTGCTATAGGTTTCCTAAATAAATACAATATTGCTTTTTTGATTTTAGGTATCGTGCCCGCTGCCATTATCAGTGGAGAGCGAAAGATATGGACCGACCGTAGCTTATATATCGGTGTCGCACTTGCGTTTGTGTTGATTTTACCCAACCTGATCTGGCAGTACAATCATGATTTTCCTGTGTTTCATCATCTCAAAGAGCTTGCCGATACGCATCTCGTGCATGTAAGTAGATGGAGTTTTGCCCGTTCACAGCTTTTATTTTTCCCAATTACCTTTCCAATCATTATAATTGGTTTATATGCTTTAATGCGCTATCCTGACTTTCAGAAATATCAATTATACTTATGGTCATTTTTACTGACCATCTTTATTTTTCTGTTCTTTAAAGCCAAAGACTATTATGCCATAGGGCTTTATCCTATTTATTTTGCTTTCGGTTCGGTCTATATTTCTTCTCTACTCCCGCGAAGAGCGAGTACAGCAATTCGTGCGATATTGATCGCTCTTCCTATCATTGGTTTTATTCCTATGTATCAGCTAGCTTTTCCTAATAAGAGTCCAGATTACATCACGCAACATCCTGCACCATACAGGGCGTTTGGATTGCTCACTTGGGAAGACGGAAAGGAGCATTCACTTCCTCAGGATTTTGCTGATATGCTGGGCTGGAAAGAACTGGCCCGCATGGTGGATAGTGTGTATGCCAACATTCCGAATTCTAGAAATACACTTGTGCTTTGTGATAATTATGGACAGGCTGGAGCGATTAATTACTACTCAAGAAAAGGAATACGCGCTGTATCTTTCAATGCTGATTACCTTCATTGGTTTGATTTTTCCGTACCCTACTACAATCTCATTCGAGTAGGGAGTGGGAGAGAAAGCGATCAAGAGATGGCAAAGACTGCCCCATATTTTCGGCAAGCAATGTATGTAGGATCTATCACCAATCGGCACGCAAGAGAGTTTGGAACCGCGATTCTTTGCTTTATTGAGGCGAAGATCGATGTCAATAAGCAACTGCAAGCAGAAATTAATGCCCAGAAAAGATAAATTTTTATTAAGTTGAATTATTGAAGGTATTTCGTTCGACAGAGAATAAGCCGACTAAACTGTTTTGCCTGCTATTTGCTTAATCTGTTGCGATATTATCTTTTGAAGGGTTTTATCGCTGTGATGGTTATCCCTACGAAGCAATCATCCATGCAATCTTTACGACTGAAGCCAGCAATGGAGATCATACCATCATGTTTTGCTTCGAAAGATGTGTGGACATCTTGATGGTGTGCCAACCACTGATTTTTTGCCAACTCGTAAACCTCATCTAATGTTATGAGGTTAGAAGCCACACTGGATTTCTGTGAGCCTAGATTATGTTCGTCTTCTTGCCACTCCAATATTTGCAGTAATTCTTCTGGAGTAAATGAATTATAAGTCCCCTCAAGATCATTGTATGAGTTTATGATCTCTGCAACTGTTTGAATCGTCCAACCGCCGTCAGGCCTTTGGAAATCATTAAATTTACTATAATGAAAATCTCTCTGAATGATACGTCCCTGCAATACGGTGATGGTCGTGTTCCAAGAAGATCCCGTCCATGTACTATTACTTACACTATAGGTATAGGAGTTATTGCTCTGCTGTTTAAATACGTGCCATGCATCATAGCTCCGATTAAAATCGTTTTCAAATTCAAACTCGCTTTTTGTGCAAGCACTTTGAAATAATAAGAAAAGTAGCAATAAGAGGTTAAGCACATTATTTTTCATAGTTCGATTCTCACTTGGTTTCCTTTACAGAACGAGGATGAAATACAAAAAGCTACTTGGCTACACGATATTGTTTGATATTTACGATATCCGAATTTGCGATTAATACACAATAGTGCCTTGATGTATTAACGATTTGACCGGAGAAATACGTGACACTGCTTCAGCAGAGCAACTTGCATCTACTAAGACGATATTCGCTTCATCACCTACCTTAGGCCATTGTTGTTTACCGCTGTCATCTAATGGCAATACGTTTCCTGTGGCTAGTTTCAAACTTCTTGAAAGTAAGAATTCGGTCGAATAGTTATAGAGTTGAGCCATAACGTTGGCCTTTTGCAGCACACTACCGCTTCCGAAAGTGCTCCAATGATCAATAATACTATCATTTCCTGCTAGTACTTCAACTTGGTGCTTGTACAGTGTTGGAATGGGCATTACGAGCTTACCAAATGGAATAGTTGAAACTATGCCGATGCCTGCAGCTCCAAGTTGTTCGGCAATAGCTTCCTGCTTTGCTGGTTCAAGCTTGCCTAATACAAAACAGTGGCTTAAGTACGTTTTGCGGCTCAAGCTTGGGTTTTCCATTACTTTTTGGATGAGGTACTCCACAGTTTTTAATCCGGATTCTCCAGATTCATGCAAATGTATGTCGATACCCTTATTATTATCCAGTGCCAATTGTATGGTAAAGTCCATGGTTTTTTCGATGGATCCATCCAGCGTATAAGGATCTACACCACCAATAAAATCGATGTCCATTTGTGCGGCTTCCTTCATGTACGGTGCAGAGTCGGTATAAAAAACGCCGTGCTGTGGAAAGGCAACCAATTCTGCTCCAAAGCCATTTTTCTTAGTCTCTAACGCCTTTTGAAGGTTTGTGAGTGACTGTAGCTTGGACGTTGGTTCAATGTTCACGTGGCTTCTGGCAAAAGACGTACCTTTTGACTGAAGCAATTCAATTAATTTTTCGGCTCGATGTGTTGATGTTTCTAATAACTCCGGTAAAATCTGTTGCTCTAGAGCGATCATCCCTTTTACACCGCCTGTTCTTTTACGAACTGCTTGCCAAGGACCTCCGTAAAAAGTTTTATCCAGATGTATGTGCATGTCTTTGAAAGCCGGAAGCATTAGAAGGCCTTTTCCGTCAATCGCATCCGAATCATCGGGGTTATTTGCCGCAATTTTAGTGATTTTTCCGTCGCTAATCGTTACGCAGAATAATGCTGTTTTAGTATGTACAACCTCTTTGTCATCGTACTCAAAAGCCGTTTCTAATAATACATTTTTTAATGTATAACTGCCGCTTTTATCTGGGTTCAATCTGTTCTCGGTAGCAAAATTCATAGCGTTCGCAGTAGCATCTACCAGGCTAGATGTCATCGCTATACCCATAATTCCTAATCCTGATTTTTTTAAAAAATCCAAACGTGATATTTCAGCGTATTTCATGTTTCTTGGCTCTAACTTTACAAAGTTATTTCTTTTAGCTGGGTGGCTTGTGTAAAATTCATTCCATCCCTTGTAGTTATTATTAATTTGGATGTTTTTGAGCGTCAAGTTGTTGTGATAAATTCTGCAAGACTTCATATAGATTTTTCAACAGTTGGATCATAAACTTGTCGGAACTTTGTGTTGTTCACTTTTTATAAAAATAATAGATATATGAAAATAGCATTTTTTTTTGGTGGCGATGTGGATGTTTTCTTGCGGTGCAAAAGATCATCCCAATTCAGATGAGAATGATATGAGGCAAGACAATATTATTAATCTTGTAAATAATAATGACATAGCAGGTGTTAAAGGTGCTTTGGAGCGAGGGACTGATGTGAACACGCAAGACGCGAATAGGAGAAATCTTGTATTGTTAGCTACAATTAATAAGCAGGAAGAGATGGTAGCTTTGCTTGTGGACAATGGTGCAGATGTTAATATGCAAGCTAATAACCAAGATAGCCCATTTTTGTATGCGGGCGCTAGTGGACAGACCGAACTAGTACGTTTATTTCTAGCGAATGGTGCTCGATTTGATGTATTTAACCGATATAATGGTACGGCACTTATTCCTGCATGCGAACGCGGTCATGTCGAAACAGTCAGACTTTTGGTTAATACCGAAAACTATCCGATAGATCACGTGAATCGTTTAGGATGGACGGCTCTTATGGAAGCTGTGGTGCTGGGCGATGGTACGCAACCTTTTCAAGAGATTGTTGGACTATTGAAAAACGCCGGAGCAGATTTGCAAATCCCGGATAATGGAGGAGTCACAGCTCTAGAACATGCGGCCAAAAGAGGTTATACAGAAATTGTGGAAATACTAAGTAAGTAAAATGGAGGGAAAGTATCTCTTAAAAAACGTACTACTCGAAGTGGGGTTTGAGTATGCTAATGATGATGTGGTGAAGACCAAAACCGATCTATTCTGCGTAGAGATAGAACACGGAAAAATTACTAATATTATGCCTAATCAACCAACTGCTGATGCGGTTGATGCGCAAGGGAACTTAATGTTGCCTGCTTTTAAAGATATGCATGCTCATCTGGACAAAATGCTTTTTGGATTGCCGTGGCAAGCAGTATCTGCTACGCGCAAGTCCGTAAAAGATATGATCGCCTATGAGCAGAAAATGATACCGACGTGGTTGCAAACTTCTGTTGAACGGACAGAAATGATGATAGATTTTCTACAAAGCTACGGAACGGACTTTGCTCGCTCACATTTCAATGTTGATCCTACCTCAGGATTTGAATCGTTAAAAAATCTTGAGCTAGCTTTATCTAATAAACAGCAAACTTTTGGTTCTGAGTTAGTAGCTTTTCCGCAGCATGGTATATTTTATACAGATACCTTGCCGCTCCTGAAAGAAGTTGCGCAGATGGACATCGACTTTATTGGCGGTGTAGATCCGTATACATTAGATGGTTCGGTCGAAAAAGGCATGGATGTAATAACTCAACTGGCCGTGGATAATGATAAAGGTATCGATATACATCTGCATGAAATGGGCGATAGTGGCATGCAGACGATCGATTTTCTGATCGCACGAACATTAGAAAATCCTCAGTTGAAAGGTCGCTCTTTTGTAAGTCATGCATTTGCGTTGAGTCGATTAGATGAGCGTGAAATTACACTAGTGGCAGAGCGTCTTGCCGAAGCTGAAGTTGGAATCGTGTCGTCGGTACCATTTGGAGATATTATCATGCCTATTCCTACACTTCGGAAACATGGTGTGCAAGTGTTGATCGGAAATGATAATATACAAGATCATTGGAACACCTTCGGGTCGGGTAGTATGCTTCAAAAAGCAAAATTGATCGCAGAATTGTATGGATATTCAACAGAGTGGCAACTTTCAAGGGTGTTGGCTTTTGCTACCTATAACGTATTACCATTAGATGATAACGGTGATCAGCAATGGCCTAAGGTAGGTGATGATGCAAGTGTGGTATTTGTAGCGGCTACGTGCTCTGCAGAGGCTGTCTCTCGAATCTCATCAGTGAAATCGTTGATACACAAAGGTACTGTCGTGTTTTAATACAACCCATAAGTCATTACACATTTTACCGCGAATCTTTAAAAATGGGTGCCAATATTTTAAGGAATTATCTGCGATTTTCAGAAAAGCTATTGCATCAAAAAAGGTCGCTCAAGTAATCCAGAATTCTATTTTTGATAAATTATTCAATAATTGTGATAAAATCATCAAGTCTTTTTATTTAATGTTATATACTTTTGGTTAAACAAATATCATTAATTATGAAATATTTAAGTAATTCGGCTGTTTTAATTTTTCTGCTAGTATGCGGCGCATTAGTAAGTAGTTGCAGTAGCGATGACGTCAATCTGGAAAATATATTGACTCCAAGTCAGATTCTTGCTAGTACACCTTGGGAAACGACAGGTGCTCGAGATAATCAAGGCAGAGTTGTTCCGTTAACTGATCCACGTGTAGATGAGTATACAGGTTTTGCCTATTTTAGATTAAATGGGACATTCGATTTGTATTTCCCTGATCTAACTCCAAAGTTGCAGGGTGACTGGACAGTACCTGCTGATGGTAGTACACGTACAGTGGTAGCCAGAGACGATGCGGGCACTGTATTATTTACGAGAGTTGTGGATATTTTGACACTGACTAGACAAGAGTTCACGTACAGAATTGTTCCAGATGAAGCAAATCCTACAGTTTTTTACGATATTATCCACACACCAACAGATCAGGAGGAGCCTAGATAACGATTTTTTTTTCTAACAAATAGTCTTACTATATTTAGAAGAGAATAATGATGGAGGTAGTGACTTAACTGAGAATTTTATTCTGGTTAAGTCACTATTTCTATTATTCACGTATTATTAGAATGAAAAAACAATATCGTGCTTGTAAATAATCAAAATATGTATTTTCCTGTGCTTGGTATTCATGAGTTCAGAAGCGGGCAAACTGCTGGTCGCAAAGAATTGCTTTATAATGAACTGCACGGAGAAAGGCATATTTCGAGACCACATAAGCATGATTTTTTTATTATCATTCTATTTGATCAAGGGAAGGGAGTTCATACTATTGATTTTCAAGAGTATCCCATTTCCAATCGAGAAATACATCTTCTATTTCCGGATCAAGTACATACTTGGCAGATGGAGCCTGCCACGACTGGCTATCAGTTGATGATTGATCAGCCCTATTTTGATAGGTTTTCTACTTTTCTGCGCTTTTCGTCAAGCAATTACATTAATCATCCGATTATTCCACTGTCAGACAAAAGTTTTGAGTTGCTACATTACGAGTTTACAGCCATTAAGCACGAATTGGAGGCAACCTCATCTCTTTCTGAAGTGATCAGCGCGCGTGCTGCCGTGATTGCCGCTATTGTTAGTAAGGCTGCAGAGTTGGTATTTACTGATGCGAAGGTATTTCAATCGAATCCTCGCCTAGCGAAGTTTACAACTTTAATTGATCGGGAGTTTAAACAGCAAAAACAGGTGTCTTATTATGCGGATATCCTCAACATATCGCCTAATTATCTGAATATCCTTTGCAAAAAAAGTTTAAATGTTTCTGCTACGCAATTAATTCAGCAGCGCATCTTGCTTGAGGCCAAGCGACTACTACAAGCGACGGATCTCTCGATTAAGGAAATTGCTTTTGAGCTCGGATTTGTAGATCATGCGTACTTTTCCAATTTTTTCAAAAATCAGACACGGTTAACTCCCACAGGTTTTCGGGAGCAGCAACAATTCACTTGATTTGCCTAATTCAAGTGTGACAGCATAATCTTAATAGCTTCTGGACTTTTCAATATATTATAGTGTCCAGGTGCTTCCAATATGCGAACAGTATTCATTGCATCCAATTTCCAATTTTCGGCTAGATCCACAATGTCTTCAATAGGGATAACATCATCTTCTTTGCCATGTATAAATGTAATCTGTTTCAGGTGTTTAGGCAATGGTTTGTTGCGCCAGTTTTCGCTATCAAAATCCAAGTTGATCTTCTCTTTTACATATGTAGCTATATTTGTTGCATCTTGTACGGAGATGTTCATCGTAGTTACATAATCGTCAAAGATTCTTTTTAAATCTGCTGGTGCTGCTACCGCAAATAAGTGATCAACTTTGACTTTGGGAGATTCCATGACCGCCAAAATAGCAGCGGCTGCTCCTAAGGAATGTCCGATAACGATTACCTTTTCATAATCATTTAGCTGATCCAAACAGTATTTTATTACCTCCTTAAACTCGATTATATGCGTCTGTTTTCCGGTGGAAGCACCATGTGCAGGAGCATCAAAACCAATGAGACTGATATTTCGCTCCAATGCGGGTCGGATTAGGTATTTGAAGTTTTGGATACTACCACCCCAACCATGCGCGAAAAGAATGACGGTACCAGATGTCAACTTTTTGTATAGTGTAAAATTTACCTTGTGACTGTAACCTTTTAGCTGCTCTGTAGATACATCAAACAAAGTCGCCAAGTCAGAAGGTCTGTGCTTTACTTTGGGTGGCGTTGAAAATATGGTTAGCAAATAATTGTAATACCATTTTATATTAATAAGACGTAAAACTTTGGCAGTAAATCGAGCAATCTTGAGCTTATTCATACAGATTAATAAATGAAGTGTGGATTTTAGCAACGGTCATGCTTCCACTGTTGTGTAAATATTGGGAACATCATTTCTTATCAAGCAACAATTTAATTATTAATCGCTACCTTACCCAATTTTTTGAAATATTTTTTCTGGTAATGATGAGCAGTATATGATGTGGCTTCCAGAATATGATCTTACCATCGTGTTTACAGGAAGTAATTATGGTAATTGGCGTGGTAAATTGCCTTTTAACATCTTACTAAAAAATATTCTGCCCGCTTTAACAAAATAACCGACCCTGCGAATTTCGATTATACGTTTATAAATGACAAGACGCGAAAGCTCAATTACGTTCTGCCAAGAAACAACATGTCGAAATAACTGCAACCTAATGCAGTAACATACGTAGGCAATTACTTAAATGTTTATTGCTACAGGCGCCAGCACAAAAAACGAGGAATAGTTACGAAAACATAAATAAAAGTCCTAAAATGTAAAATGCGAATACCATTAATTGTAGGTAAAATTGCATTAGATTAGTTTCAGTTATTTCTGTGGCTATCTCTACCCAAAAGGAAAAACACCGCTTTGAAAAAGTCTTTGGTTATTATCATTCTTTTAGCACTCACGATGCAATCTCTGTATCGCGTGCTGATGGTATTGGATTATCAGGTGCACATACCCGATTATCTGGCCAAATGTATCAACATTGATAAACCACAACTGCACTGTAACGGGCAGTGTGAATTGATGAAGCAGATTAGAGATCGGGAAGAGAAAGAAGCCCAGCAAAATATGTACAAGTACGAATACAGTTCTCTGTATTTGCACAAAGAGAAATTACTTTTGTCGTCCTGTGTAGCGGTAAGTTTTTGTCATGGTTACTTTCCTATTCCTATCACCCCAGGGCTACTATCTCAGGAAAGTGATCCAGTGTTTCGCCCGCCAATTGCATGACGCCTCTCGTCATTGCTTAGTTCATGTTTTGGCTAACGCCAATCAATCTTTCATTTACATTTTTTAGAAAGGCATTTCTTGAATGTCGTTATCCAGTAGCAGCTTGCAAGGCAAACTCTATTTGTAGTCCACTTATTGTAGGGGAGATCAGATAGTTTTATGCCATGATAATTATGCTGTCGCAAAGGCGTGATGACCATTCTATTGCCTCATCCAATTCTATACACAACATCTAGCGTTTAAAGCTAGTTTTTAAAACACAATAATTAATCATGAAAAAATATACCATTTTTGCAACTCTTTTGATTACGCTTCTAGTCGGATGCACCAAAACTGAAATCCAAGAAGTAGGTGCGGACCAAGGAAATACGTTGCAAGTGCGCTTTGATAATCAGTATGGCAATCAGGATTTCGAACTCAAAAAGAGATATGCTTATCAAGCTTCAAATCAAAGTGTTGAAGCCGATTTCGAGATTGCCTTTGATCGTTTGCGTTATTGGGTGAGCAATGTGAAGCTTATCAGTAGCACGGGAGAAGAATTCGCGGTTCCTGAAGCTTATTATTTGATCGAAGAAACTGGGGAAGTAGTGGTTCAGCATTTGGTCACGAGCAATATTTATCCTGCGACGAAAAGAGACGAAATCACGATAAAAAACATTCCATCTGGAACCTATACAGGATTGAAATTCTCAATTGGTGTCGATCCGGAATATAACGACAACATCACGTTAACTGCTGGCGAACTAGGTCTGTTAAAAGGAATGGGTTTTTCAGATGGTTGGATGTGGTTTACTAGTTACATCTTCCAGAAGTTAGACGCGCAGATGTATGTAGGTACAGAGACGAAAAGCCTCCGTTGGGATTCCGGGTCAAATGCGCTATACGACGGCGCGGAGAAAACCGTAAACTTTGCGAATGCGATCACACTTGATCATTCTAAGGGCGTTAAAGTTGATTTTAAAGTCGATATACAGCAATTACTATCTACTACTACTACCAATCCTTGGGTAGACAATGTCATATCACAATCCAGACCGGATATGATGGTTCAGTTTAGAGATGCCTTGCTGCAAAAAGCAATCGTGCTGGGCGATGTTACGAATAGCAGCACGAACTAAACGGATGACAACTGCAGTCGATAAACTCCGAGAAATAATGAGGATACTAATCGGTGTCGTATTGTTCTTTGCGCAGGTTTCTTGCGCAAAGGATGATGCCTATTTACGCGATGTGGAAGAATATGGCAATAGGCCATTTGAATTCAAAGTACCAGCATATTTTCCAGAACCGACTGTAATGCCGAGCAATCCACTTACCGAGGCCGGTGTAGCTTTGGGCCGTCAATTATTTTACGAACCGCTGCTCTCTGGCAACAAGAAGGTATCCTGTGCAACCTGTCATCATCAGGATAAAGCCTTTGCCGATGGTTTGGTATTATCGAATACGGGCATGTCAGGAAAGTCGTTGGAGCGCCATTCGCCAGTACTATTTAATTTGGCCTGGACAGGTAACGATTCTGGCTTCTTTTGGGATGGCGGCGCCAAGAATCTGGAATCGCAGGTTCTTGCGCCGCTAACGCATCCCGACGAGATGAATATTTATTTTCCAGAGATGGTGGATCGTTTGGCGGCTATTCCAGAATACGTGCGCTTGTTTGAGCGGGCATTTCACGAAGTGCCCACCTACACGGGCGTGGCCAAAGCGATTGCCCAATTTCAGCGTTCGATCGTTTCGGCAAATTCGCCTTATGATCGGTATCGACGTGGTGAAGATCGTACGGCCCTTGGAGAGAGTGCTTTGCGTGGATTGGCTTTAGTACGACAGAAATGCGGCAGCTGCCACGCAGGCGAGCTGTTTACGGATAATGAATTTCATAACAATGGCTTGGACGCTAGTTTTACGAATGATGCGCACGAAGAGCTTTATTACGGCCGGTTCCGCATCACACGAAATCCGGCAGATATGGGCGCTTTCAAAACGCCTTCATTGCGCAACGTGATGGTAAGTGCACCGTATATGCACGATGGGCGTCTTGCCGAGATCGGCGACGTATTCAATCACTATCGCTACGGAGTACAGGCAGGCGCAACTACTGATCGTAGACTCTATCAGCCCGATGGCCGAATAGGAATACCGATTAGCGATGAAGAAGTGCGCGATATGATGACATTTTTACATAGCCTGACGGATGAATCTTTTTTACATAATGCATCATATTCAAATCCTACTAATAAATAACAATCATAATGATAAACCCTAAAATATACTTCATGGTAGGCCTGTTTGGCTTACTATTTTTCCTGTCTTGTGGCAAAGATCCTGACATCATAGATGAAAGCAAGATGGCCGATTTTTCAATAGAATTTGATCATATCGTTGGCGAAGATCGATTTTTCATTGATCCCAATTATGTGTATCGCAATAATAGTGGCGAGCAGTTTACTATTCGCGAGCTAAAATATTATATCAGTAATATCAAGCTCTTTCGTACCAATGGGTCAGAGTATGCTGTACCAGCCGAAGAAAGCTACTTCCTTATTAATGGCGAGGATCGCAATACCCGATTTACAAAAGTACGCGTGCCCGAAGGAGATTACAATCGTGTACAATTCATGATCGGTGTAGATCGCGAGCGCAATATGATGACGCCCGAACACCGAACTGGCGTATTATCATTCAATCCAAATGAAGGGCATTCGGGTATGTTCTGGACGTGGAGTCAAGGATATATTTTCTTTAAACTCGAAGGCAACAGTCCGGTGGTATCGATTCAGCAAGATCCTACCGGAAACCAGCAGTTCAAGTATCATATCGGTGGCTTCGGATATCCTTTCGACGATCCAGAAGCAATGGACAATATCAAGACAGTGACAGTTGATCTTACGCAAGCATCTGGCGACCACATAGCGTATGTGCGCGATGGTCTACGTAGTAACGTACACCTTACGGTAGATATCATGAAAGTATTTAACGGGCCAAATGCAATCAAGCTCAGTGAGAGTGCTAACGTAATGTTCAATAAAGAAGAAAGTGGCAAAATTGCCGATAATTATGCGACCATGTTTACTCATGATCATACGGAGAATTTTGTACGTAGCGAATCAGAATTGTAATAACAAAAAGGCGCATTAGCATGAAAAAAATAGGAGTGATGCTGATACTGTGTGCAGCCATCTGGGCATGCAAGAAAGGCACAGACCTTATAGAAGACAACGAGGTTTTTGTTGGCTTCGTGCAACCGAGCAATTTCCCTGAACCAGCATATGATTTTACACGTAATCCGATTACCAAAGAAGGATTTGAGCTCGGGCGAAAACTGTTTTACGAGCCGCGGCTATCGCGCAACAATAGCATAGCTTGTGGTAGCTGTCACATCCAATCTGCCGCTTTTACACATCATGGCCATGACGTGAGTCATGGCATCGACGATCGGCTCGGTACACGTAATCCGATGCCCATCATGAATATGGCTTGGCACAAAGAGTTTTTTTGGGATGGCGGAGCCTATCATTTGGATCTGGCGCCTATCAATGCCATTCATAGTGAGGTAGAAATGGACGAAACATTGCCCAATGTATTAATCAAGTTGCGCGCAAGGCCAGAATACCGAGCCCTATTCAAGAAAGCATTTGGCACGGATGAAATTACCGATGAGTATTTTTTGAAAGCGCTTTCGCAATTTATGTTGCTGGCAACGAGTGCCAACTCGAAATATGATAAAGTGATGCGAGCAGAAGATGGTGCCACATTCACCACAGCAGAGAAGAATGGTTATCTATTATTTCAAAAGCAGTGTGCGAGCTGCCATAGTGAGCCACTGTTTACCGATTTGAGTTATCGCAATAATGGTATCCGGCCTAATCGTAGTGACGATCACGGTCGTGCTACAGTAACGGCTAATGATAAAGATATGTACAAATTCAAGGTGCCGAGTTTACGTAATCTGTCATATACGGCACCTTACACGCACGATGGTCGCTATTTGAGCGTCAGTCGGATGCTAGATCATTATCGATTCGATGTATCTGACCTACCGACGCTCGATCCGATATTTAAGCGGGCAGATGGCACGTTTGGTATCCCGATGACCGACGCCGAAAAATCAGATCTCTTGGCTTTCTTAAAAACATTGGAAGATCCGACCTTTCTAAGCAATTCATTATTGTCCGAGCCGTTCGGTTCCGAATTTATTGTCAATTAAATATAACATAAAATCTACCATGAATATTTTTAAAAAATTAGGCGCACTTACTGGTTTCTTGTTGTTTGCCACGATGGTACCACAGGCCAACGCCTGTGATGTGTGTGGGAGCGGAGTTGGAAGCTATTATTTGGGCATTTTGCCAAATTTTAATAAGCGCTTTGTTGGATTGCGTTATCAGCAAAACCGTATCCAAACGCATTTGGGTCCGACGGGAAATCGTACGGTAAACACGGCTGATGAGCAATACCAAACCATGGAACTCTGGGGAGCTTGGAATTTTGGTGAACGCTGGCGCGTAATGGCCATAGTTCCATATAGCTTCAATCGCCGCACAATTGGTACGGGAGCACAATGGGCAGAAAGCGGCACTAAAGATGGTCTAGGCGATATCGTCGCCATGGGCCATTATAAGCTGTTTGACGATATGCACACTACAAGTAACAACACCTTGTTGATGCAATCTTTATGGATTGGTGGCGGTGTGAAAGTGCCGAGCGGAACATATGATCCCAGCGAACAATCTAAAGTGGGCGCCGGGGCGGCAAATACTTTTCAGCTTGGTACAGCTAGTACAGATTTTATGATCAATGCCGCTTACGATCTGCGATTAATGGATGCCGGTGTGAATATCAATACCACGTATAAAATAAATACTGAAAATAAGCATGGATACCGATATGCTAATAAAATTGCGATCAACGGATTATTGTACTACAAACTTAATGTAAAAGACAAATTACGACTATCGCCCAACCTCGGAGTCTTGTATGAAAGCCAATCCAAGGATGTACTCGATAATAGATTCGATGTAGCTACCTCGGGCGGTCATTCTACCATAGGAATCGTCGGTGTCGAAATAAATGCAGGAAAAATATCTGTCGGTGGAAACTTCCAACGACCATTCAGTCAAGAGTTGGCTGATGGTCGTATACTGGCGGGGAACCGCGTCATGACACACGTGTCATTTTCATTTTAGATCATTTTTTTGGCATAATGAATAGGGAAGAGCTCACTAGTTTTTTGAAGTACTAGCAAGCCATACTCATCAAATCTGTGAGCTCGCGTTGATTAACTACACCTAATTTATTGTAGATTCTATTTTTGTACGTAGAGACGGTCGATGGTTTGATCGCTAATAGTCTTGCAATTTCGATCAAAGGGACACCATTGCGCAAGAATGCTAGCACAGAACGCTCTCGTTCAGAAAATTTTTCAATGAGCCACTTGCCTGTTGCCTGATCTGGATAATTAACAGACTTACTATTGGATTTGCCAACAGGAGCAGAAGAATGAGAGACGCCTTGTGTAAATCTCAATATTACTGTCTTAAAATGGTCAAGAGATGACCGAATATTAATAAAGTCATCAGCTCCAGCCTCTATCAAGCGGCTAGCAAATACCCTTTCGGTGTACGTAGAAATTAATAATATTCTAACCGTGGGTTTGATACTTTTAAATTTCGAAATAGCTGCTATCGAATGATCTCCACACATATCGGTGTTTAAAATCAACATGTCGATATCTTCAGTTCGAAGTATATGACAAACGTAATGATGACTATTGGCTTCAAAAGCATGAATCTCCGGGACGATACTTTTTGCAAGGTTAATGGTTCCAAACCGAACGACTCCTTGGCTATCTGCAAATAGAATGTTCATAGTGATGTTGGTTAAGTTTTCTTGATGTATTTTCTTCAGCTTCTATCAATTTTCTAGTAACATTTGTGCAAGTAGAAAGGGATTCGAACTATAGAATTCATCTTAAAACACATTTTGTAATTGTAGGTTAGTTAAACTTATTTGATGAATGATTATTTTGTCTAAGCTTCAGCAATCTATGTTGTTTCTTGAAAATGATAATTAAGCCAGTCTGCATTGATACCTAAACTTAAGCTAAGTAGTACGACAAATAGTCGAAAGCTATCAAAGGTCTGTCAGGTTTCGGGAAAATGAATCTGAATCTCATGATTAAGAACTTGACCAAGTGTACTTGGCTTTTGATTGTAATAATTCATCGTTTTAGCCCTTAGAATTTAACTCTTGTTAATAATTTCATAATGTTGGAATAACTTTTTTTTAAAACTTATTCCTGTAGTGAAGAATAATTGAGCCTGGCTCTCTGCACATAGGAGTTGCACGACTTAATCTGCAATACATCAATTTTTTACACATTTTCACATCGGGCGTTATGGATTGAATATAACGTCTCATAGGTATGATGTTAGCTTGTTTTTCTTATGTAATATTACTACGTTTAAGACAGTTGTTTGTAGTTTCGATATCGTATAATTTCAATTTGTAGACAAAATACTACAAATTTACTCAGCAATTTAAATAAACTAGTATTATCTCCAATCCAACATATTGGCTATAGTTGAACTTTATGCGGTTTAATGGCTGATACAAGCCTATTTGGCAAGTTTTAATGATTATACCGGCTAAAAAAAATGGGATACAGATACCCGCCATCGTGCGAGTCGTCTTGTAATTTTTTAGCTACAAAGTTTCTGCTCCAATTTTGCGTGATGATAGTATAAGTTGGTTTTTAGTGGGGTGCTTACCGCAGACAACAATCTAACTACTAAAGATCGTTCTACTATACCTTACTCCAAAATCTGTTGTTGAAGCGATTCCGTAGTACGTGTACCTGCTTTGTAATAAAGAGCAGCCAAAGCCTTTTGATACGCTGCTATGAGATTTTCACGTTGCCGCTGCATATCAATTAATGTTGTTTCTCGATTATTAATGATAAACAAGGTGCTCTCTCCGAGATCAAATTTTTGTAGCTCTCCAGCTAATAATACCTCTTGATTTGCGATACTTTTGATTTGCAGTCGCAACTGTTGTACATACGCACTAAGGTCATTATAAGTCGTGTTAATCTCATTTCGGATATTCCGTCCTAGTATTACCTGATCATAGCGAAGTTGTTCTTGTTGTATCCGTACCTCACGTAGTTTACCACGTTCGCCGCGTAAGAAAATAGGAAAGGCGAAAGACATTCCTAATTTATAGTTTCCGAAATTAAAGTCGTAGATGGGAGGTAAAGATTCACTAAAATTTCGACGCGAGGAAATCAGCGTGCCAGATATATCCAGTCGTGGTTTTAGCATTTCGCGTCGATAACGCTCTTCTATGCTCAGTTGCATATCTTTACTTTCCAACATCATCATTTCGGGATGCTGCCGCTCCGCCAATTCTAATAATTGAGAAAGAAGCTGATCATCTGCTTGCAAATCTTTTACGTTGACAGTAGTTGGCCGAGCGTGCTCGGGTAATTCTAAGGGTTGCTCGTTTTCGTTCCAAAGGTGGTTGGAAAGTATGAGCTTACGATTTCGAAATTCGACAGAATACTGTGCTAACTGCATCTCTCGCTCTTGCAAGGTGATGGCAGCTTCGACCGAATCAATTGGCGGTCTATCGCCCAACACCGTCTGTGCACTGATCGCTCTAAATCGTGTATCTGCTAGGCGAACACCATCTTCTAGCAGCCTGAATTGACGATATGAGTAGTACCAATCCCAATAATCTGAAATTGCTTGATACCATAAACTGTTGATCTGCTGAACTTGCTCTGCTTCAGCATACTCAACCATTGCTCGCGCCTGCTTCAAGGTATTTCTTCTGCTGTCAATTAATAATCCTTGCCCAAGTGGAATACTAAGACCAATGCCGGTAAGGCCGGTATTAGGAGTGCGGCTTTGCGGATTGGTGAATCCTCCAACATTGCGATCATAGCCAACTTTCAAATCGGCGCCCGCTAACCAAAGTGGCACTTTAAGTTCGCTGCTCCAATCATTGTAATAAGCTGTTTCTCCAAAATATTTGTTCTGAAAATCGGCGTACAATGCTGGGTCAAATTTGCCTAACGCTTGGGTTACCGATGCACGTGCTGATTCACTTAAAAGATTGATTTGTTTTAAAACCGGATGATTCGTAAATAAGAAATCTTCTAAATCCTGTAAGGAAAACTCCTCGGTTATTGACGATGTGGTATCCGGCTGCGCATAAGTCCTGTAGCTTACAGTGGTAAAAAGTCCAATAAGGATGATTAGTACTATTCTAAACATGATTATTGTAATTAATCTAAAGCGTGGCCACCTTGCTCTTGCTCCAAGCTAGGCGGAAAGCCATTTAATTGACGCCAGATCTCGTACCAAACTGGTACAGGGCCTAGAATAATGCGTGCATACACTCCAGAACCAACTCGTAGTTGTATCGGCCAATCATCGTCGCCTTCTGGAACCGGGTTTGCCGGGCGAATAAGCACTCTGTATTTGCCGTTCTGGCTACTTACTTTATCAATGACTGTTACGCTTCCAGCAAATGTGCCTACAGCGACCGATGGCCAACCAGAAAATTGAATAGATGGCCAACCATCAAATTGCAAACGCGTGTCGTTTTCTAAGCCTATTAAGGGTACATCCATTGCATTCACATAAATTTCTGCAGCAAGCAATGGTTTCTTAGATTGTAAAGTCGCTACCGACTCACCTTCTTTTATCGTCTCACCAATCCCGGCTTTCAGTGTTTTCACAATGAAACCATCTTGTGGTGCGCGTACTACATACAGTCCTCTACGCACATCTATATTTGCAATCTCGTTGCGTAATCTTGAGATGTCTCCTTGTGCAGAAGCTTTCGAGGATAGGGCAGAGCCCAAATCCGATTGCGCTTTGGCTAGAGATTCATTATATCGCGCCTGATGTTATTCAATTCTATTTTTGCGTTGATATAAGCTTGTCTGGAATTGGATAATTTATTTTCGGCACTGATTACTTTAGCACGATCATTTTGTAAATTTAATCGCCTGGTTTCAATATCTGTCAAAGAAAACAAACCATCTTGGTAGCCTTGTTCGTAGCGTTCTAATCGTGCTATACTGGTTTCCAGAAAGCTTCTTGTAGCGATTAGATCAGCACTATCGATTTTTACCACATTACGTGCCTGTTCAACCGAATTGGTTGCTGATTCTAGCTGATACTGAAGTCCATTTCTAAGTGCTGCAATCTGTGCTTCAGTAGCTACCATTTTTTGTTCAGCAGCATTTGCGCTGCTCCTTTTTGCCTCAAGCTGTTCGTCCAATCGTAAAGGCAATTCGGGATCGAAATAATTTTGCATTATTTCAGAAATAACCAGTAGGGTGTCGCCTTTTCGAACTTCATCACCATCTTTTACGGCCCAATGTTCTATTCGACCACCGATTTGATTTTGTATCGTTTGCGGACGATCTTCTGGTCGTAGTGCAGAAATGCTGCCGCGACCAGGGATAGTCTGGCGCCAAGGCAAGAATAACAAGCCCAGGAAAATAAGACCTGCTACCATTAGTACTCGCCCAATAAAGATCGGCCCTCGATTAGGAATAAGTTGTTTCTCCCCATCTTTAGTAAGATCTTTCCAGTTGACAACTTTAGGATCTACAGGCCTTAGCTTAATATCCATAAGGTATAGCGTCCTCCTCCAACGCCAGATCAGTTACTGCACCCAGTTTCACACTACCTGTTAGCATGTCGAATATCGTATTTAAGTTCGTGAAGAGTTTTTCAATGGCATATCCTACTTGTACGATTAGTACTTCGGCTGCCACAAACTGTCCAAAAGTCATTTGACGCTCAACTACAAAATAAGAACCTAGTAACAGCATGGACCCGAATAATAGGGTTCTTAGTACGAGCGAAGCGCCAAAGAATCGTTTTAAAACTCTAAAATGTGAGTTTCTCGCGCTAAGATACTTCCCCGTAATCATATCAGTATCTGCAATGATTTCTTTCATTTTTTCTTTATCGCCACGATAAGCATCAATATTAGCTGCAACATTTTCCAAATAGGCTACTGTTTCGTATTTATGCTCCGACTCTTGTATACTCGCGGTAAGGCCGCTCCGATAGTAGATTGCGATTACAATAGCAATTAAAGCGATAACAACTACGCTCAGTACAATAAAAAGGGGATGATAAAAGGATAGTAGCACCAAACTGGAAAAGATCGTGACCGAAGCAGCAATCAAATCAATCAACAACTTAATGATGCCCTTTTGAATTACAATGACATCAAAAAAACGATTGACTAGCTCGACCGGATTTTTACCTTCAAATTCCGTTGGCTGAATACGTGGCAAGCGATAGGCAAATTCTAACGAAGAACGTAAGAATATTTTCTGCTCTAAGTATTCTACAAGACTAAGCTGCCCGATTAGTAATAGTCCTGCGACGACCACTCCTGTAAGTACAAAAGCGATCAGAAGATATGTAGAGCTATACATTGCTCCATTCGTCAGGAAATTGAAAACGGCAGATATACCCAAGGGTATGCTCAAGCTAAATACGCCAATAACGATAGCATATAGAAATATGTAATTAATGGTTTTTCGCTCTGGATGCAGTAGCCTAAACAGCCTTTGCATCGGTGTAGGGGCGCCAGGTTTGCTAGCCATAATTTATAATATATTTAATTTTGATAATCCGACCTATCTGCTGCCTAAGGTTTATCGGAATGATAAAACAGAAATGCAACAGATCTGGACTTTGCTTAATAAAGCAGTTCTGCATGATGCAAAAATAAAAATAAGATTAGAAATCTATTATTTGATCGCTACATCTTAATAAAATGCAGAAAATTTGACATTAATATTGGGAAAAATCTATCGTAATAAAAATATTTTAATTTTATTAAATGTATTTTCCATGTCATGCGCTGGAATTGAGTCTTTTATGCTACTATACTGGATAAATTCATAATCTATATTGTACGTGTTGAGTTTTTTGGCAAATGCTTCAGCCTGCGAAACAGGAAAATTCATATTGTTTGTGTCATGTATGATTAAAAAGGGCGGGCTACTTGCTGAAATATGTTCTATAGGTGATGCTATTTTGTAACTGGAAATATGTTCTTCTGCTGAATCTCCAATATAGGTTTGCAGAGCCTGTCGCGTAGCTTCATCTGCGGCGTGATGTATGGTCAGCAGATCTAGCGCACCTGAGAAAATCAGGGTGCCTTTCACGCTCGAGGACGCCGCCGTATTCTGTAGTGCATACATACTGGCTAATTGTGCTCCGGATTCTAGGCCAGCCATGTATGTATCTGTTGAAATCTGATAGATATTGGCTTGTTGATAGATAAAACGCATGGCTTTCGCTATATCCATCTCAGCATCTTTTGCATGAATGGCGATTTCGCTAGAATCACCAGCCAAACGATGATTTAGATTGAAAAATGCGAAATCGGGAAAGTATTCTTGCAATAGTTTGACTGAGTTTTCATCCAGACCGATGTCATCCTTATCTCCTGCACTCCAGTTGCCACCATGCACGTATACGATCATCTTTGTCCGGTCTATGCTGCGGTTTGCCGGCAAATAGATATCTATACTTTGCAATTTATGTGCGCCATATTGCACATTGCGCAAAACCAAGTCTTGATCTACTGGATAATGTTCCATTATTTCTTCTTTTACACAAGAGGTAAAAATAAGAAGCATGAAGCATGCAAGTAGTAGGGAATTTTTCATTGTAATTAGGTCGAAATCTCCTGCGTTGCATACGCGAATTTCGAAACCTAATATACAAGAATTAGGTGAGATATACAATTAAGTGTTAGTAGGTTAGGTTGGAAATGTAAAAACGGAATGTGATCAACGACTCGCAATTAGCAAGTACATTGATACATCCGATCGGTAGATGGTGTTGCTCCTTGCGTATCTAGAATTGCAAGTGTTTTACAGTCAATCCGTTGTTTATCAACTGTTTGAGTGCGTCTATGCCGATCGTGATATGTTTTTCGACATATTTTGCAGTAACAGAAACATCTGATTGAGCTGTCTTCACACCTTCTGGAATCATCGGCTGATCAGATACTAATAATAGTGCGCCTGTCGGAATTTTGTTAGCAAAGCCCACACTGAAAATAGTAGCCGTCTCCATATCTACACACATAGCACGGATGGATTTTAGGTATTTTTTGAAAGCTTTATCATGTTCCCAGACGCGTCGGTTCGTCGTATACACGGTACCGGTCCAATAATCGGATGAGTGATCGCGGATCGTCGTGGATATCGCTTTCTGTAAAGCAAAGGCAGGTAAAGCGGGCACTTCCGGCGGAAAGTAATCATTAGAAGTACCTTCTCCGCGAATAGCGGCTATTGGTAGTACCAAATCGCCAATATTATTATTCTTTTTTAAACCGCCAGCTTTGCCCAAAAACAAAACTGCTTTGGGTTTTATCGCAGATAAGAGATCCATGATGGTGGCGGCCATTGGGCTTCCCATTCCAAAGTTAATGATGGTGATTCCTCCTGCGGTACAAGTTTGCATAGGCTTATCTAACCCCATAATAGGAGCATTGTCGTTCATTTCCGAAAATATCTTAAGATAGTTGGAAAAGTTAGTAAGTAAAATATACTCTCCAAACTCTTCTAAAGGCCGGCCAGTATAGCGAGGCAGCCAGTTGATCACGATATCTTCTTTACTTTTAAGTCCTGGAATAATCGGTGAGTTTTCGAGATTTGATTTTTTGTTTTTGCTCATAGTGTCCTTTCATCTTAAAAAATTGTGATATGAATAAAAACCCCCGCACAAAGGCGAGGGTGAAGTGTCTTAAGCGACTTGCATTTTTTTGATATCCGACTTGGCTATCTTCTTCTTTGCGTAGTCGAGCGTGACATGTAATGTTTTCTCGCTTTCATATTCTTTGCTACTTGGTATTTCAAACATTGCATCTAGCATTATCGCTTCACAAATGCTTCGCAATCCGCGAGCGCCAAGTTTGAATTCCCATGCTTTTTCGACGATATAATCAAACACCTCTTGGTCAAATTGTAATTCGATTCCTTCGTATTCGAACAGTTTGGTGTATTGCTTCGTCAATGCATTTTTTGGTTTCGTAAGAATGCTCAATAGCGTCGCTTTGTCCAATGGGTCGAGGTAGGTCAATACCGGCAAACGACCAATTAATTCGGGGATCAATCCGAAGTTTTTGAGATCCTGCGGTGTAATGTATTTATACAGGTTCTTCAGATCAATATCTTGCTCGTCATCCTTCATCTTGTAACCCACGGTTTGCGTGCGCAAACGATCGGCAATTTTCTTTTGAATTCCGTCAAAAGCGCCACCGCATATAAATAGAATGTTGCTAGTGTTCACCGAGATCATTTTTTGATCTGGGTGCTTGCGACCTCCTTGTGGCGGCACATTCACGTTGGTACCTTCTAATATTTTTAATAAGGCTTGTTGCACACCTTCGCCCGACACATCGCGCGTTATCGAAGGATTGTCGCCTTTGCGTGCAATTTTATCAATCTCATCAATATAAATGATGCCTCGCTCTGCAGCTGCTACATCATAATCTGCTGCTTGTAACAATCGCGTCAAGATGCTTTCTACATCTTCTCCGACATAACCAGCTTCGGTAAGCACTGTAGCATCTACAATGCAAAATGGCACATTCAGGATTTTGGCCACTGTTTTTGCCAATAATGTTTTTCCTGTTCCAGTTTCACCTACCACGATTAAATTAGATTTTTCAATCTCGATTTCATCTGGATCTACCCGTTGGTTTAGCCTTTTGTAATGATTATAAACCGCTACAGAGATAACCTTCTTAGCATCATCTTGTCCGATGACGTATTGATCCAGGTGTTCTTTGATCTCCGCCGGTTTGATTAATTTCAAGACGGTCTGTAGGTTTTTGCTTTTACGCTGTTTTAGTTCTTCTGCGAGTATTTCACTAGCTTGTTGTACACATCGATCGCAGATATGTGCGCCATCTCCGGCGATCAGCATTTGTGCCTCGCTTTTGCTAATACCGCAGAATGAACAATGTATATCTTTTTGGTTCGACTTACTCATCTTTTTATTTAATTTCCTTTTTTGGCATCAAAACCTCATCTATCATGCCGTATTCTTTTGCTTCAGCAGCTCGCATCCAATAATCACGATCAGAAGATTTCTCTACCCAATCATACGATTGGCCGGAGTGCTCTGCGATGATAGTGTATAGCTCTTCTTTCAACTTCAACATCTCTCTCAAGTTGATCTCCATATCTGAAGCGACGCCTTGCGCACCGCCAGATGGTTGATGGATCATTACACGAGAGTGGCGCAACGCTGCACGTTTGCCTTTTGCACCTGCAACTAGAAGCACTGCGCCCATAGATGCTGCCATTCCAGTACATATTGTTGCTACATCGGGTGTGATGTATTGCATGGTGTCGTATATTCCTAATCCAGCATACACACTACCACCTGGTGAATTAATGTAGATTTGGATATCGCGCTGCGCATCGGTCGATTGTAAGAACAACAACTGTGCTTGCACAATGTTCGCTACCTGATCATTGATGGCATCACCCATAAAAATGATACGATCCATCATTAGACGTGAAAATACATCCATTTGCGCAACGTTCATCTGGCGCTCTTCGATAATGTAAGGCGTTAGATTGGTCGGGATATTACTTTCTACGCGACCTATAAAACTATCTACATGCTGGCTGCCTATACGGTGATGTTTGATAGCGTATTTTCTGAATTCGTTTTTATCAATATTCATATTCTTAACCTTTATCGGAATATTTGTGTTTTGTAAATTACGTTTTTTCTACTATTTCCCTAAACCCTCGGATTATTGCTTCGAAAAGTGGGAATCTCCTCTATGAAAGTAAAGTCTTCACGATCAAAGTCTATAGTACAATAATAATGCTCAATTCCATTACTGACTAAAAGTAATGGAATTTTGTGAACTTTGTTATAATTTGCTATTTGAGAAAATGTTTTTTCGGAAATTTTGACAGTCGGTGCTTTAAACTCTGCCAGCAAAATCTTGGAACCTGTGGTATCATAAATTAATAAATCGCTCCGTTTTTTGAGGGTGTTGAGTACCAATCCGCCTTCAGTCTGCATCAGGCTTTTGGGGTATTTCTTGTGTGTGTGCAAATAGTGAATCCAATGTTGTCGCACCCACTCTTCAGGCGTAAGCACCAATTTTTTCTTCCGAAGCTCATCGTACACATACGTACAATTGTCTCCCTTGGTAAGCTTTAAAGTACAAGGAGGAAGGTTTAGCGGGATCGGTACAAACATGTGCAAAAATACGCATAAACGGAGAAATCTACAACCAATGGGCTGTTGGCCGGTAGGCCAAAGGAAAAAAATTGTATTTTCGTACGGTGGATGTTAAAGCAATATTAGGAGATATAACGCGAAAACAGTTCAGTCCCGTGTATTTGCTACATGGCGATGAATCGCATTTCATAGATGTCGTGTCCGACGCCTTGGAAGATACGGTCTTGAATGATGCGCAGAAAGGATTTGACCAAACCATCTTGTATGGTAAGGAGACAGATTTCATGACCATCGTCAATGTAGCTAAACGCTATCCGATGATGAGCGACTATCAGTTAGTACTGGTGAAAGAAGCGCAAAATCTGAAGTGGAAAGACGACGATCTGCTGCAAAAATATCTGGAATCTCCTACGCCAAGTACCATATTGGTACTAGCACATAAATATGGCTTGGTCGATAAGCGTAAGAAAACTTACAAACTACTAGATAAAGCTGGGGTGGTGCTGGAGTCCAAAAAATTGTATGATGATAAAGTAGCCCCATGGATTGCTGAGCAGTTTCGATCGGTCGGCCGCCAAATACATCCTCAAGCCGCTGCTTTGATGGCTGACTATCTCGGTACTGATTTGTCCAAAGTTGCCAACGAGATTGAGAAGCTCCTATTGAATGTTCCTTTAGAAAAGGAAGTAACTGCAGAAGATATTGAGCGGAATATCGGAATCAGTAAAGATTTCAATGTATTTGAGCTAAATACGGCACTGACAAAAAAGAATGTTTTTAAAGCCTTTCAGATTGTCGATTACTTTGCTGCTAATCCAAAATCTAACCCGATTCCTGTCGTAATTGGTTCATTGGGTAGCTATTTTACCAAAGTACTGAAATATCATTACCTACCCGACAAATCTTCGCAGGCGGCGGCTAAAGAGTTGGGCGTACATCCTTTCTTTACCAAAGATTATGAATTGGCAGCTCGCCACTATTCACGGCGCAAGACGTTTGATATTATCAATTACTTAAAAGAGTATGACCTTAAGTCAAAAGGAATGCAAGTAGGCCCCAATACTACAGCAGGTGAACTAATGCGTGAGCTCGTGTATAAAATTTTACACTAAGCAACGCAATACTTACAACACGCAAATGATGACTAGGAAAATTGTATGGCTTTTATTTTTAAGTCTAGTATCGCTGGGCGCCTTGGCCCAAACATCGTATTATTCTCAGTTTCAGTTGGGAGGGCAATTTGGCATACGCAATCCTGGTTATGATGGGCAGTTTAACGGTTATGCGGCACATTTCATCTTTGGATTAAATTTGAACGACCGTGCATTTGTGGGTATAGGAGTTGGTAATGAGACATTTCGAGGTTCGTATCAACGTACAGATCCATCAGATCGAAAACCAATACGACGAGATTACGACACGTACTTAATGCCTCTATTCGCGGACGTACGTGTACCAGTACATTATCTCAGCAATGAGTCTTGGATAGGCATTCTTGGGAACGCAGGTTACGCGCCACGGATAGGGCCGGTGTACGATCGGGGATTTTTGTTGCGTGGAGGTTTGCTATACGTTTATGAGACGTCTGGGAGAGCGGATTACACCGTTTCTGCTTCCTATGGTTATCAGGAACTGAACCGCCAAGCGAGCGATCTGCAACGTAAATTTCAACATCAGCATCTCAGTATCTCGATTGGGTTAATGTTGAAGTAATCACACCTGCATTTTAGTATATATCATGCTGACAGATTACTAGTCAGAAGATATCATTCCCTCATTGAGATAAGGAACACTAACAACACGAAGCGACAAATCATCTGATTTGCCGCTTCGTGTTGTTATCCAATAATCATTACGCTGTCGCCACAATGAATCTTGTACCTATCTAGATTTAATGTGCACTAAGCTTGTTTTTCTTTTCTTCATCAAAACTGGCTTCTAATTCAGCTAATTTCTTTTTGCCATAAGCCAAGCGCGTGATAACTACAAATAATACTGGAACGATGAAGATCGCCAAGAATGTAGCTGCTGCCATACCACCGAAAACCGTCCAGCCGATCGTTTGTCGAGAGACAGCTCCCGCACCTGTAGAAATCATTAGTGGAATAATCCCGAGAATGAACGCCATGGATGTCATGATGATTGGCCGCAATCTTAGCTTGACAGCATCAAGTGTGGCCTCAATCAGGTTCATGCCGATATCTACACGCTCTTTGGCAAATTCGACAATCAAAATAGCGTTTTTGGCTGCCAAACCGATAATCGTTATCAAACCGATCTGAGCAAAAATATTGTTATCAATTCTCGGCAACAATGTGAGCGCTAGGATGGACCCAAATACTCCCAAAGGTACCGACAATAGAATAGAGAATGGTACGGACCAGCTCTCATAAAGCGAAGCCAACAAAAGAAATACGAAGATAATACAGAGCGCAAATACAACTACGGTCTGTGAGCCGGACTCTTTTTCCTGCAAAGAAGTACCTGAGAAATCATAAGAAAATCCTTCAGGAAGGACTTCCTGAGCAACTTCTTCGAGCGCTGCTAATGCATCTCCCGAACTGTATCCTGCACCTGCATCACCCATTATTTCGATAGCGCGAAATAAATTAAAGTGACTAATCATAGCTGGAGCTTCAGTCAATTCGTAAGACACCAGTGCTGACATTGGCACTGGGATTCCTGCGGCGTTACTTACGTACAGCTTATTAATGTCTTCGATTTGCATTCTGAACGTGGTATCGGCCTGAGAAACTACCCTGAAGTTACGTCCGTACAAGGTAAAATCATTTATATAGCTACTGCCCATATAAGCAGATAGTGTCGTATAAATGTTTGAAATAGGTACGCCCATCGCTTTAGCTTGTTCTCTTTTAACCTCCAGTTTGTAATTTGGTGTATTTGTATTGAAGAGGGTATAGGCTCGTGCGATCTCAGGACGCTGGTTAGCCGCTGAAATGAATTTGTTTGTAATCGCTTCAAATTCTTTAATATCAACGCTTCGTTCGTCTTGAATGAGGATAGAGAAGCCGCCGGCAGAACCCAAGCCGGGTATAGCGGGTGGCGTAGCAGCCATCACAGTAGCTTTGTTGTAATTGGCAAACTTAGCTACCACATTTTCGAGAACTTCATTGTTAGTGAGCGTACGCTCTTTCCAAGGCTTCAGAAAGACAAAGAATGAACCATTATTAGGCTTTGCCGATCTGTTAAGAATATTCATTCCTGATATTTGAGTCATGAATTGTATCTCAGGGACAGAATCGATTACCTGTTGGTATATTTCTTCAAGTACAGCATTTGTTCGGCTATTGGATGATCCTTCAGGCAATGTTATACCCATAAAGAACGAGCCGTTATCTTCCTTCGGAATAAAGCCTGTGGGTTTCTTTGCAAACATAACACCGGTACCAACGATGATGCAAAGTAGAATGATAAGCACTAATGGTGTTGCCTTTATCGCTTTTTGGACACCCTTCGAATATCTATTTGTTAGCTTTTCGAACCAAACGTTAAATTTATAAAACCATCGATTCAAACCCTTTGCATCTTTATTGATCGGCGACGGTCTAAGCAAGATAGAACACAATGCTGGTGTGAGCGTTAAGGCGATGAAGGCCGAAAGGAGGACTGAAACAGCAATGGTGATGGCAAATTGCTGATAGAGCTGACCTACCATACCTGGTATAAAACCTACCGGAATGAATACAGCTGCTAAGATTAGTCCGATCGCGATTACAGGTCCCGTAATATCTTTCATCGCTCTACGAGTCGCTTCTTTGGCATCCAGTTTCTCATGGTCAATATAATGCTGTACTGCCTCGACTACCACGATGGCATCATCTACTACAATACCGATGGCTAAGACAAAAGCAAGCATCGTCAAGTTATTGATAGAGAAGCCTAAAATATTGAAGAAAATGAATGTTCCGATAATAGATACTGGAATTGCTAATACCGGAATGAGTGTAGCTCGCCAACTCTGTAGGAAAAAGAATACAACAACTGTTACCAAGATTAGGGCTTCGATAAGTGTATCTAATACCGAGTCGATAGATGCATGCACTACGGATACGGTTTCATAACTTACCACATAATCGACATCATTTGGGAATGATTTTTTCATCTGCTCCAAGGTCGCATATATTCCATCCGCCGTCTCTACAGCGTTTCCGCCTGGCATCTGGTTGACCATCATACCGGTTGAAGTTACGCCGTTTACCATTGTCGAGGTGGTGTACATGAACTGGCCTAGTTCAACACGTGCTACATCTCTCAATGATACGATAGAACCGTCTATATTAGTTTTGACGACGATATCTTCAAAATCCTGTACCGTGCTCAGATCACTATCTGTTACAATCGAGTATTCGAAAACTTGTGACGAGGACTGTGGTCTTCCGCCCACACTGCCACCTGGTATACGTGAATTTTGTTCTTGAATTGCTGAACTTACGTCCGCAGGTGTCAATCCAATATTGGAAAGCTTGTTAGCATCCAGCCATACGCGCATCGAGAATGGTTGTCCAAAAGCCATCACATCACCAACGCCCTTCACGCGTAATATGGCATCACGTACGTAAAGATTTGCATAGTTTGCTAAAAAATTTTGGTCGCGTGTGCCATTGGGTGAGATGAGCGATATCATCATCAAAATATCTGGGTTGGCTTTACGCGTAATCACACCGAGCCGGCGCACACTTTCTGGCAATACAGGTTCGGCAATACCTACGCGATTTTGTACATCCAGTGTGGCAATGTCGATGTCTGTACCTACTTCAAAAGTAACTGTGATGCGAGCCGTCCCGTCTGAGGTACTGTTTGATTGCATATAAATCATGCCTGGAGTACCGTTGATCTGACTTTCAATTGGAGTGGTTACCGTTTGTTCGACAGTCTGTGCGTCGGCACCTGTATAAGTTGCCTGAACGGTAACTGTTGGAGGGGCAATATTAGGGTACTGACTGATTGGCAAAGTCACGATGGAGATCACACCAATAATACAAATGAGTATGGATATGACCATGGCCGTGACAGGCCTACGTATAAAAACTTCTGAAATCATCTTACTTCCTTATATAGTGACGACTGATTTATTTATTTTGGATACTTAATTTATCACCTTCTGCTACCGTGTTTGCTCCATCTACGATGATGCGGTCGTTGGCCTTTAGCCCACTTTGTACCACTACCTTATCTTGAAGTTTGGTACCTAAAGTGATCTGATTGAATACGGCGGTGTTACTATCACTTACTGTATAAACATTGGACGAACCTAGCTGCTCTAATACTGCTTTTAATGGAATAACTACTTGTTTTTCTTGCGATGTATTTGCTAAACGCATTGTGAGGTTCATGCCAGCGCGTAAGCGATGATCTGCATTGGCAAAGCTAGCGCGTACACGTAACGTGCCGGTAGTTCTATCCACAGCACGGTCTACTACCGATATTTTTCCTGATTCAGGATATATAGTGCCGTCAGGCATACGTACTTCGATTCCGCTGTTGGTGCCATTTTTTTGCATGTTGAGAATATGTTCAATGTTTACCTCGTTTACTTGAAATTCTACTGCAATTGGATTTGTAGTGGAGATGATATTTAAAAGCGTATTCCCGGCTGTTACCAATGCGCCGTTACGCACTTGAGATATGCCTACTGTGCCTGAGAATGGAGCATAAATGGTAGATCGGAGCAGGTTAGTATTTGCCGTTTCTAATGCGGCTTTAGCGGCCTGTACTTGCGCACGCTGATTGTTGACGTCGGTTGCAGCATAGTCGAGCGTTTGTTTGGCAATCGCATCACTTTTTGCTAACTTTTCATAACGTTCCAGATCTTTCTGCACACGATCATAGTCTGATTCAGCAATAGCTACATTAGCTTTAGCTTGCTGTACTTCTGCTAAGTATCTTGTCCGATCAATCTCATACAATTTTTGTCCTTTTGATACGAACGCGCCGTCGCTTACCAAAATATTGGTGATATATCCTGAAACTTCTGCTAGAAGTTCGGTTTCTTGTAATGGTACTACATACGCTGGGTATTCTCGATAACCCGTCACAATTTGTTCTTCGACGGTAGTTACGCTAACGTTTTTTTCAACTTGTCCGCCTTTGGCTGCGCTTTCTTTTTTGTCGTTATTGCACGACTGCCAGGTAGCTGTTGACGCTAATAGTAATAAGAAGTATATCGTATTTTTAGTCATGGTGTGAGTTAGTTTATTGTATTTGAATATTGCCTAATGCGCGTTCTACGTCAATTTTACTGGAAAGTAGAATATACAATGCGTTGAGGTAATTGAGCTGGCTGGTGCGTAAGTCTGTTTCTGATGTCATCAAATCCAAATACGTTTTTATGCCTTCGTCATACTGCAATTTTATAATATCGTAGACCTCTTTGGATAGCGCGACATTCTCCTGACTTACTTTCCACTCGTTCATGTAAGCTCTGTAGTTGGTAATTGCTTCAGAATATTCGGCACTGATTATATTTTTCATGTCGAGTAGATCCCATTCCAATTGTTTCTCCTGCAATTGCGATCTTCGAATCTCGTGCTGTCTTCTGAATCCTTGAAATACAGGTATGGAAAGACTTAGACCTACAGCAGATGTTGGAAAACCGCGGTTGTACAATTCGCGGAATTCGGGATTGAAGTAATTTATTTGGTAATTAGCCGCAGCACTTATGGTGGGTAAGAATTGCCATTTTTGAAACTTTGTATTAAGTTCTTGCTCGCGTTTCATGTTGGTCAACTGTCGGTACTCTATACGACGCTCTTCTTGCAAAACTTCAGTGGTGTCTAGCATGACCTTGGCTTCAAGGTTTTCCTGATGATAAGACAGATCCATCGGGTAGGATAGAGGCAATGCGAGCAGTTGCTTTAAGTAATCGTACTTAAATTTACGAAACTCGTGCGTTCTCTTTAATTCGGCTTGCGAATTGTTTAGCGAAATCTGAGCTCTTTTGAAATCAGTTTTATCGACTAATCCTACCTCATACTGCATGCGCGCATCGGTAAATTGACGTTTGATTCTTGCAATATCTTCCTGAATAATTTTAATCTGCTCTTCTGTTGTAAGAATATCAAAATATGCCTTGCTAACATCGACCACTGCACTGATCTTTTGCTCCTCAAGCGTTTGCTTATAACGTTCGCGGATTACACTAGCTGATTTAGATGCTAGCAGAAGCTCTGGATTTAGTAGTGCCTGTGTCGCTTGCGCACCAACATTGCTCGTATTGCGCTGCCCCATTTGAATAAGGTTGCCACCAATAATCGTAGTCGGTATTTGCAGATAATGATTCAATACACCAGTAGCTTCTACTTGCGGAAAATAGCCTGACAAGGCAGATTTAATTTCTTTCTCACCAATTTCGACACCCAAATGGGCTCTTTTTATAGTGATTCTGTTCTCTAATGCGTAGTCCAGTAGCTCTTGTAAGGTCGGCGTAGCCGAAAGGGAGCTTTTGCTTTCTTGCCCGTAAAGCAGAAAGGTGGTGATGCTGAGGCAGGTTGTTAAGAAAATATATTTAATTGCGCAGCTCATACGTATTCTTTTTTAATTGATTTCCAAACTAGATCAACCATTTCATCAAGTTCTTCTTTTTGCATGGTAACTTTTCCAAAAATGACTGATTTGATATAAGAAACAGCAACACCTGTAAACGCTGAGTTTAAGATATGAATGCTGGTGTCTCTTAATTGATTGAGTTCTATTCCACGAGCGAGGAAATTTTGGATATTCGCTCGATCTTCATTAGGCTGCTGTAGTTTTCGCAATCGCTCTGTCTCATGAAATGGAGAAGAATAAAACTGATTCATAAAGCAAAAGTATGTCGGATAATCGGTGTAAAATTGTACAAACCTCCGCCAAACTTTCTTAAAATCATTCTCGTACTGCTCTTCCGTAAGTGTAGTACCATCGAAAATGAAGTCCATCAATTGAGCTTTGCAGTAAGCAAACAATTCTAATATCAGCTCTTCTTTGGATTCAAAATAATGATAGATGGTGCCTACGGATAATTTTGCATGTTGAGCGATTTGGCTCATGGGCGTTCCGTGGAAACCGTTGTCTTGTAGTAAGACCAACGTACTCTGGAATATAACCTCTTTTTTGTTTGTAGATTGAACGTTCATTTGATGGATTCAAATGTAGTGTTTTTAACTACAAATTGATTGTCAAATTCTCGTTATACTTTCTGCAAAAAGAGATTGTCTTTTCGGTAAATTCATTACCGCTGCTTAAAAGAAATTTTACTGCTAGTTTGGTTTTGTCGAGAGTGCCTTTTTAACCTCTTCAATATCGAACTTTACCTCCGAATCGCCAAATCTCAACGTGATATAGGTAAGTACGTACGCTATATCGACATCAGTCAATTGTGGATTTGCGGGCATCACGCCTGCAAAGATTTCGTTAGCCACTTGAATAGTATCCTTTAATCCATAGCGAATTATGCGTGGTAGTAGATCCCGATTATCCTTAAGATAATTGGGATCTGTTAAAGGAGGGTAAAGTTTGCCCAATCCTTCGCCATCTTTACCGTGGCAGTTTTGGCAGTGAGCGCGATATACTTTTTCGCCGTTGGTCATGTATTGCGTCGTCTTGATGTCGTACGTATTATTGCAACTATTTGCCAGCTGCATAAGTACCACTATTATGAATATACAAGTGAAGACAAAGACTGTATTTCGCATTTAAGAACTTGAATTTTGTTCTTCTAATAAAATTTTAAGGTCTGATTGCAATTTATTGACCTGCTCGTCATCTGTACCATCGTACGCTCCACGAATTCGGCGTTCTTTGTCGATCAAGACGAGATAACCTTGATGATCGTAACCTCCCGGTGCATTTGCATCTTCAGCGGTATATACGAGGTATTTTTCAGACATGCCATAAATGTCTGCCTTCGTGCCATTTACAAATTGCCATTGATCATTAGTTACGCCTAATTTGTTTGCATATGCTTTCAAGACATGCGGTTGATCGTATTTAAAATCGATACTATGAGATATAAAAGCAATTCTGTCATCTCCTTTGTAATCCTCGTACACCTTAAGCATATTTCTTTGCATTGTGGGGCAAATGCTTGGGCAGTGGGTAAAGAAAAAATTGGCGATGTAAACCTTATCATCGAAGAATGACTGTGTCACGATCGCACTGTCTTGATTGAGGAAGCTGAAATCGGGTATTGTCTGATAAATGGTGTCGATCACAGTTTTGCCGTTGACTGTACGTTCTACAGGCTCGCGGTGCCCGTAAATCGGCAGCTTGGTGGTCTTTTGGTCGCAAGAAACCATATTAAGGCTTACTATGACAAGCAAACTGCACCATAGGTTGGTATGTTTTATCATATTATTTAACATACGATTTCATTTTAGCGTCTATCTGTTGATTTACTTGATCAAATTCAGTACGCATAAGTTTGATACGCTCTACCTCGCTCTGCTGATAGGATACATCGGTGCTATCTAATTTGTAGTTGCGCATCCAATCCATCATACTTCCCGTAGCAGATTCAATATCTTGTTTTAGCGCGGTCAGTTCGGTACGTATTGTGGTCGTATCTAATTCTGTTTCTTCAGATTTGGACGCTGAAAGACCATTTAATATAGAATCGATTTTTACCGCTGTTTTATCAAATTTGCTGATCTGCGGCATAATTTCGTCATGAACTTCTATAGCTTGTTCTGACAGGGTTTTGTGACTAATTTCATTATCGTTTGAGTGATTATTATTATTATTATTCTGACAGGAGATGAGCATTATAGCTGCGATGCCAAGTGATGTAGTCGCTAAAATAGTTCTGTTCATGACGTTTTCTTTATGTTTGTGTATTAACAGTGTTGAAATCAAATTGGAGATTACGAATATAAATTTCGTTGTGTACAGTCGCGCAGTGTAACCCATTTGTATCGAAAATTTCGGTACTAAAAGTTTGAACGACTTTGCCATCTTTCAATAAAGTGTTTAAGGCATCATTCATTTGGTCTGGATCGAGGTTTACGGAAAAATGTAGGCTACGATATCCTGGTTTCTTGTACTCAATTTGAGCAGATTTTAACCAGCTTACCGTTTTACGTAATCCGTTGCTACGTACATATGAATCGATCAGTAGCGGATAGATCGGGTCGATAGACGAAAAGATGGTGCCTCCAAAAATGGATTTATTACCGTTCATATTTAGAAGGCTTTTGCGGATGATTACATCAGCGCCAGTATAGCCCTCTCGAATATTTTTCACCCATATCCTCTGAAAAAAAAATGGTGGATATAAGCGGAGTACCCATTTTAGCCTTTTTGGTGTGACCCTCATAATGCAAAAATAACCTTTCTCTTCTAGAATGAGGAAAACTATTTATCGATCAGGACATTTTTTACAGCGTTTGCCTTTTTTGTATTTTTTACAGCATTTTTTGAAAATGCACAGATTTTCAGCACCATATACATTTATTCCTTTCGAATTTAGATCGTGCAAATCTGGCGCGTCCAGTATTGGTAATAAGATTTGATTATCCTCGCAATGCATAGCGCAAAGTTACTATTTTACTGGCAATTAGTTATAGACCTTCTAGTTTTACCTTCAGTTCGTTTACAATATCTCTGGTATAATTGTCGATGATCTGCGGATTATCTGAATTATTGTGAATGACTAGATTGCACTCTTCTTTGTGTGGCGCTAAATACGTATTAAACGATGGCATCACGTGATTTATCCATTTGTACATTACATCATCGTGATCATAGCCTCTTTCTTCGAGATCCCTCTTCAGTCTACGTTTTAAGGCGATTTGCTCATTGGCATCGATAAAAATACGATAGTCCAGCAGATTGTTTACCTCTTGATAATGGAAGATAAATAGCCCTTCGACTACTAGAATGGGAGCGGGCTCGATCTTGAGTAATTTTGGCTTTAGGTTGGGGTTGTTAAATGTGTATTCTTCTTTTTGTATGCTCTTTCCCTCAAAAAGGGCGTTGATATCGTGGAAGAATGCTTGCCGATCGATGGCCGTAGGCAAATCAAAGTTGTACAGGCGATTTTCTTCCTGAGTTTTGGTGTTTGCGGGAATATAATAGTCGTCTTGCGAAATCAGTGTTACGCTTTTCTGCTCAAAATGATTGAGAAAACTATTAAGGAAAAATGTTTTGCCAGATCCGCTACTTCCGGCTATGCCAATTACATAAGGTTTTTGCATGGGATTATTCTGTAGGAATTCCGTAAGTGATTTCAATGCGGAAGCGTTTGTCTACAGCTCCTATATAGGCTGCTGCCGATTTTGAAACGACTACAATGGCATCTTGGGTTTCTGTATTTTCTGCAAACTTGCCCACAACTTTGGCGTAGGTTACGCTATTAGAGATAGGATTGGTGATTTTTAGTATCGTACCTACTGGTGCTGTCTTATGCAGAGCCAGATTACTATTGTTCTTGGTTTCTAGATTTTCCATCCACACGGCTATTCCTTTCTCTGAAGTTTCGCGTACACCATATCGTCCGGCTTGGATATTACGTACGGGCACATCATCAATCTTTTCAACTGGCGCTGCAGGTTCAATAGCGGCCACTGGTTCAGGGGGCAGGTTGCCATCGGGTATGCGTAAGATTTGTCCTTCTTTGAGATTGTCCGACTTCAGGTTGTTTAGTCTTTTAATATCCTCTACGTTTGTTTGGAATCGTTTGGCAATTGCATACAATGTTTCTTTAGAGCCTACCTTGTAATCGGTTAATATATCTTCTGGAGATACACTAGTTGAGGGTGAAGATGGGGTACTTGTGAGTGATTGGCGCTCTTCAGTGACAGTACTCGGAATGCGCACAATATCGCCAACGCGCAGATTTTTTTTATTGTTGGCTGCCATAATATCATTAACTGGTATGCTATAGGTACGGCTAAGTGCGTAATAGGTTTCTTTTGCTTTAACCTGGTGTATAATGTAAGTTTTACCATTTACTATTTCGGTCTTCTGCTCAGTGTTGGTCTGTGCTATTAACGTGGTAGAACTAACTAGCAGGCTTACACATAGTAGTATAAAGCCATTAAATCTCCTCTTCATTATCGATACCATCATATTTTGCAATTATACTAAATACGAAACAATTTCATGTTTATTATCTGCCATAAAGAATATTTGACTACCAACTTGGAAATACGGCTGGGGAAACATTTTGGGAATAGCGCGTTGTACGATAGCTTCGTCGTGGATTGCTTCTAGATCACTTACTGCTATATGAAGATCATATCCGTTAACCTGTTGCGTGTGATAACACCATAAATAAGCTTCTGGTAGTTTGCTGATCCAAAGATCTCGTGGTATATGATCAGTAGGGAAAAAATCTGGTGGATTGTCATAGGGTAAAGGGAAGGAAACACGATTTTTTGGATATTTTGCAAAATAGTTTGGTTTACCGGACACACTTCACCCGTGCTTATATCCACAAACTGCTCTCCGCCAGTCGTAAGGTTGCGAGGTCTGATATGAAGATAATCTTCCAAAACATCAATCAGTACGTATTCATAACTGATCCACACGGGCTTTTGCGTTGAAATCTGGATAACCTGAATTCCTTCTTTTACGGGAGTCTGTTCGCCTACCTTTTTTAGGATTAGAAAATCCTTTTGAATACCCTCCATCGTCCAGTCTTTCTCGCCGGTTGCATAGCGCATCAGTTCTGCACCGTCTGCAAAGCGAAGGATTTGATGCGTAGGATTAGTGGTTTTCGAATCTCGCGTTTCCACGGCGATTTCATCACCATATCCATTTACCTCTATCTTCCAGATATTCTCAATTAAGTCTTTCTGAAACGCTTTTTTAATTGTATTTTTAAACATGTGTATGTCCTCCGATGCACATTAAGAACGAATAATCGTATGAGCAAATTTATGAAATTGACATGGTTGATGGTAATTTTCTTTACCGTCATCAGCTTGCAGTCCTTCGGACAAAAAATTTATGAGTTCAGCTTAAAAGATGAAATTGGTCCGGGCGCGTGGTATGTTACGAAAAATGCCTATGCGAAAGCGTTGAGCTCAGATGCTGATTATCTTTTGATGGAGCTGAATACATTTGGTGGAGCGGTAAATTTTGCTGACAGCATACGCACTTTGCTTTTAAACGCTGATATGCAAACGATCGTTTACATCAATAACAATGCTGCTTCTGCAGGCGCTTTGATCTCGTTGGCTACAGATCATATATTTATGCATTCTGGCGCGAGCTTGGGCGCAGCTACAGTGGTGGATGGCTCGGGTGAAGTGCTGCCGGAGAAATACCAATCGTATATGCGTGGATTGATGCGAGCGACCGCAGAAGCCAAAGGTCGTAATGCCAGAATGGCAGAAGCATTTGTCGATCCTAGTATTTCTGTGCCACACCTCAAAGAAGATGGCAAATTACTAACTTTGACAGCCTCCGAATCGGTCAAAGCTGGATTAGCAGATGCCGAAATAAAATCTACCGAGCAGATCTATGAACGTTTGGGAATCAAACAACCAGATGTCATTGTTCATCAGGTTACCACCGTTGATCGTATCATCGGTTTTCTTATCAATCCGTTGATAAGCGGATTTTTAATAATGGGTATTATCGGCGGTATTTATTTCGAATTGCAAACCCCTGGACTTGGCTTTGCAGGTGTCTTATCTGTTATTTGTGGCGTGCTGTTTTTTGCACCTTTGTATTTACAAGGATTGGCAGATCATTGGGAGATACTAATATTTGTATTGGGTGTCATCTTGATGGCGCTGGAGGTCTTCGTGATTCCCGGGTTTGGAGTAGCCGGTATTGCGGGTATTATACTTATGCTTTGTGGATTGGCTTTCTCCATGGTAGCTAATGATTTTTTAGATTTTCAACTTTCAAAACCAGGATTATTAATGAATGCATTTTTAGTAGTTGTAGGAGCTATGGTATTATCCATTGTCCTTATTATTCTTTTTGGTAAAAATGTGCTTCGTACTACGGCATTTCGCAAATTGGTACTTGCTGATGAACAGTTATCAGAAGGAGGATATACCTCTTCAGTGCCAAAAATAAATCTGATTAATAAGGTTGGCGTCGCAAAGACGGTTTTACGCCCTTCCGGAAAAATCGAGTTAGAGAGCAATTGGTATGAGGCTGTCGCGATGGACGGCTTTATAGATATGGGGGAGAAGGTTCTTGTGATTAAGCACGAAAACTACACCTTATTTGTGCGTAAGTATCAGGAACAAGCCTTATAGTTTAGGAGCTTCAAAAGATAATGCCAAGCTATTAAATGCGTAAGTGCAAGTAACAACGAAGCCCAACAGAAAAGTCTGTTGGGCTTCGTTGTTATCTGCCATCACCTAGGTGATGGCAATATGTTTGTTTTAGGTCAGAACTCCTCAGTAATATTATCGGCTTCTTCCGGATGAGCCGCCGCGACTAGCACCTCCGCCACCACCAGAACTACCTCTACTCATACCTCCACCACCAGAAGATCTCGTAGGCTGTGTACTACCACGATTTATCGTTGATCTAGCAGGAGGTGTCGCTGACCTTGGTGTAGCACTCCGGCCGACAGCCGCTCCCGACGCACGACCACTACTCGTTCCGCGATTTATATTACCTCCTTGAGCTCTTCCAACTGGCTGACGGGTAACACCTGTAGCACCACGACCTACCGTTCCAGCACGACCCGACGAACTTCCTGTAGCACCGCGTCCTACTGTTCCTGCTCTTCCCGGTGTGCCGACGTTTGCTCTACCAGACGAACTTGCGCGACCACTCGCTACAGTGGCATTACGTGACCGACCAGCAGATGTACCATTTAATATTCTACCGTTAGCATCTCTAGCTACACCTCTTCCAGCGGCTCTACCGCTTGATGCTCTTACGTTACCGCCAGACGCACGGCCACTTGCTACTCTAGGGTTACGATTTCCATAGAAATCGTTGCGGTAAAAGCCTCCGCGCCCACCGAAGTGTCCGTAGAAAGGGTGTCCCCAATAATTGTACCCCCATGGTCCCCAACCAAAGCCAGGTCCCCAGCCAAAACCAAAGCCATGCCCCCAGCCGAAACCCATTCTCCAAGGTGAACCCCAACCGAAGCCGCCGCCCCAGCCAAAGCCGCCGCCCCAACCAAAACCACCGCCCCAGCCAAAGCCTAAACCACCGTATCCCATCCATGGATCAAACCATGGGTCGTAATACATCATGCCAGGGCTCGTGTAGTAGAAGCGATTGATGCGATTAGCGTATTCAAGATCACTAAACTCGTCATCGTAGTAACCTCCAGCATAAGTGCCATTATCGGCATAAGCTTCGTCCATCACATCTTCATCACCGTAGTAATCATCTGCATAATATTCGGCCTGTGCTGTTGAAGCGCTACCTGCAACTCCAGTGTAATAATAATCTGGACTCTGATAAACTCCTCTGTCCCGCGATGCTACACTTCCGCTATAGCGTTTGCTAGAGCAGGCGCTGCTAAATAGTACAAGCAATAATGCCGCAATGCTGTAGTATATTTGATTGTGTTTCATGTTTCTCATGCCGTTAATCTTTCGATAATTTCAGTCCTAATTGTTAACTTAGACCCCCAATTAGATAGGTGGTTTAATCCGTCTAGCTAAAATATATATATTTTTCGATTCAAAGATTTTATGGGCAAAGGCATAACAAGCAGAGGCGAAGATTATTCGCAATGGTATAATGATTTGGTAGTAAAGGCCGACTTGGCTGAACACTCTGCTGTTCGAGGATGTATGGTGATCAAACCCTATGGATATGCCATTTGGGAACGTATGCAGGCAGTTCTTGATAAAAGATTTAAAGAAACAGGCCACTCCAATGCTTATTTTCCTCTTTTTATTCCTAAATCTTTTTTTTCTAAAGAGGCTTCGCACGTGGAAGGTTTTGCGACGGAGTGTGCGGTAGTAACCCATTACCGGTTAAAGAACGACGGTACTGGTAATATCATTGTTGATGAAGAG
Source organism: Sphingobacterium populi (assembly GCF_001586775.1). Taxonomy (GTDB): domain Bacteria; phylum Bacteroidota; class Bacteroidia; order Sphingobacteriales; family Sphingobacteriaceae; genus Sphingobacterium; species Sphingobacterium populi. Next base: position 556,802 of record NZ_LQXS01000003.1, read on the forward strand.
GCTAAGTTAGAAGAAGAACTAATTGTACGACCTACTTCAGAAACCATCATTTGGAATACATATAAAGGATGGGTCGAATCTTACAGAGACCTACCTATCTTGGTTAATCAGTGGGCCAATGTGGTACGTTGGGAAATGAGGACTCGCTTGTTTTTGCGTACTGCGGAGTTTTTGTGGCAAGAGGGGCACACTGCTCATGCAACAGAAGCGGAAGCGATCGAAGAAGCAGAACGTATGTTGGATGTGTACGCGGAATTTGTAGAAGGCACTTTGGCCGTTCCGGTGATTCGTGGTCGTAAAACAGAAAATGAGCGTTTTGCCGGAGCATTGGATACCTATTGTATAGAGGCTCTGATGCAGGATGGAAAAGCATTGCAAGCAGGTACATCTCACTTCTTGGGTCAGAATTTTGCTAAAGCGTTTGATGTGAAGTTTACTTCAAAAGAAGGTAAGCTCGAACATGTGTGGGCCACTTCTTGGGGCGTGTCTACGCGATTGATGGGAGCCTTGATTATGGCACATTCAGACGATCAAGGTTTGGTATTACCACCAAAATTGGCGCCAATACAGATCGTTATCGTGCCTATTTTCCGTACGGAAGAGGAGAAACAAGCTATTGACAATTATGTTGATACGTTGACATCTGAGCTGAAAGCTCGTGATATTTCTGTTAAGTACGACGACCGAGATACACAGCGACCAGGATTTAAATTTGCAGAGTGGGAACTTAAAGGCGTGCCATTGCGGATCGCTTTAGGTGCGCGCGATATGGCTAATGGCACGGTAGAATTAGCGCGTAGAGATAATCAAACCAAAGAAACAGTATCTCAGGATGGCCTGACGGATCATGTTGTGGCATTATTGGATGAGATTCAAGAAGCTATTTACCATAAAGCGCTTACTTTCCGCGACGAGCACATTACTCCGGTAGATAGTTATGACGAATTTAAGGCGGTTTTGGACGATAAGGGTGGATTTGTGTCCTGTCATTGGGATGGCACTGTAGAAACAGAGAAGCGCGTGAAAGAAGAAACAAAGGCTACTATTCGCTGTATTCCTTTGGATGTACAAGACGAAGATGGTGTTTGTATTTTCACCGGTAAACCTTCGCGTCACCGAGTTCTTTTTGCCAAAGCATACTAATTTACAGTACGAAAAGCATATAATAGCATGGCGCATTTCTTGATTCTAGGTTGCGGGTGGGTTGGTGAAGCTTTTGCCAAACTAGTGGTAAGCCGCGGGCATGAAGTGGCAGTAACGGTTACCTCCGCAGAGAAAGCAAAGCGATTGCAAGATGAAGGGATAAATGCGATGGTTCACAATTTTGATCAAAGTGCCAGACTGCCTTTGGATGGTCTGCACTTTGATTATATATTGAATAGCATACCTGCTTCGAAGAAAAATGATATCACTACGTTGAGTCTGCGCTTTGCACAGGTGGCTGATGCATTGCAGTGCGTAGCGTATAAAAAGCATATTTATCTCAGCTCTATCGGCATCTATCCGGAGCAGTCCCGCGAGTTTGATGAGTACTTTGCGGTAGAAAAGGAGATGAGTGAGCACTTGTTACTTGCAGAAAAGAAAATGCACGCTGTGCCCCACACAGTTGTGTATCGACTCGGGGGCTTGTTCGGGCAGCAACGCATCTTTGCCAAGTACTTTCAGGGCAAGATTTGTAAAACTGGCGCTCAATCGGCCAATTTTATCCACATCGAGGACGTATTGGCATTGCTATGGCTTGGTTTTATGCAGCCACTCTCTCAGTCAGTTTATAATTTGGTGTGTCCACAGCATCCTCAGAAGGAGGCTGTAATCCGCGCTTCGGCAGCAAAATATGGATACGCTTTGCCATCGGCTTTTAAAGACGAAGCATCCTATGATAAGGTGGTTCGTGGCGATAGGATAGCGCGCGAACTTCAGTATACATTCAAGTATGCATCACCAGTAGATTTTTAGCAATTAATTGCAAATTATTACAACGATATTTTGAAATTTATTTTCAATCGGATGCAGACTTTCGTACATTTGTACCGTATTTAAAAGAGATCAACAATTTTATGGAAAATACAGTGTTTGAAAGGCCGGCAAAGACGACCGACAATAATGCGAATCGTACAGAATACTATGTAACCCTTACTTTCGCCATCATCATTGGTTTGATCGGTGTATTTATTCGTTTTGTACCCGATGTTATCGTGGCGCTTGATCAATTCGAATCTTTGTTTTCATGGATTGCCAATATTGCGATTATTATCGCCTCTCTGATCGCTTTCAAGATTGTATTCGAAATTTTGGGCTTCGGCAAGAATAAATAATAAGCTATTATAGTATTTTCAGATATTCAAACTCCTGATGGTCTTATAACATCAGGAGTTTTTTTGTGCATTTTGTTGTAGCAATGTGCGAAACGCGCAATAGTAGCTTCTCGTCATTTTGTCCCAGCCAAATTGTGATAGGGTATAATGTCGAAACTGACTACGCCACTGTAAAAGACCATCGCTTTCTTGATCCAGCCTAGCCAAGCTGTATATCCAGGCTGAGGAATCTTCCGACTCAACCAGAAAACCATTTTTTCCATCCTGTATGGCATCCGTTATGCCTTCCAATGCGGAAGCAAACACAATCGCCCCGTGACTACTCGCTTCCAAACATACTAAGCCAAAACCTTCCATATCTCCCTTTACGGAGATGTTGGGCATGATGAATGCTGCTGCTTCTCTCAAAACTACTTGTAGCTCTGCTGTCGGAATTTTACCCATGTGACTCACTTTCATCGCGTACAAGGGATTTTGCAAAATAGACCGTAGCGCCCGTTGATCAGAAGGGTAACCAAGAAATAGCATGATCAGATTACACCATTTCGATGGTAAGATCGTTAATAGACGTTCGCCAAAAGTCGCTTTGAAAGCAAAAGGTCCGATCATCAGCACATGATATTTAGGATCTAATTGCGGAAGCACCTCTTTGATAAACCAAGAAAATCCCTTTCGCTTCACTGGTCTGCCTAGCAGTACCAAATACTTCTTACCGCATGGTATGTGATGCTTTTGTAGCAATAAATCTAGCGTGCTAATACTTGGATGCGTCGACCAGTCGTGATCGATTCCATTAGCAATTACCTTTACTCGATCACGATTTACTCCTCGAACAATAATCTCACGCGCTGTCGCTTCGCTAACGGCAATGATCAGATCGAAGCGATTAAACCTTGGAAGCACTTTGCGTTGGTAATACCGAAGGGGAAATACCACATCTAAGCCGTGTACAGTGACTGTCTTCTTCAAATGATCGTATCCGCTATGGTACAAAGCAAAGCTAGCGATAAGTCCGTCGTTAAAGTGAATAAGACGGATTTCCGGATGCTCGGCTACGATCTTCAATATGCGTCGGTTGAGTTTCCAAAAGAAATGCAAGATAGATTCAGAACCGTCATAGACGATTTGGTGTACCTGAGTGTACCGCTGCATGCCTATTATCAGTTCATAACTCTGCTTTTCCATACCGCCGGTGCCGGGGGGATATTTGTGACTAACAAATAGTATGGAGCAATTATTCATTGACGGTATACGGGGGCTTTATCTGTAGGTTTAAGAAAAAATAAGCTATACATCCTATCATAATCCAGACTAGCTGTCGAAATCTACGAATCAATGAAATACTAAACCAAATCGTAGCACTTTGTACACCTATTGCGGCCAAAACTATTTTGTTGCCAAATTCTTCTATACCGATCTGACCTGGTATAAATGCTCCTATATTTTTGATAAGAATAACACCCATATCCATTAAGATTGCCTGCATCATGGCGATATCTATGCCCAAAAAGGCTAACACGACATAGAATTCTAGACTACCAACTATCCAATGCAGTAAAGCGAGAGTAAAAGATATTATAAACGCGCTGCTATCTGAGCGTGCTGTCTTTTTTAAATCCTTTAAAGCTTGTATTATACGGCTTCGCATACGACCGATGGTTGTAGTAGCTGCGGCGTTTGATAGGGACAATGATGCGCAATAGCGCGTACGATAGATCCAGTAAAATAATCCGATTTGCACGGAGCACAATATGACTAATGCAATGTATATTAAAGATCTAAATCCGTCTAACAACACCGTGCTACCTGCGTAATAAAGTAACCAGATGAGTACCAATGTTGATAATAAAATCTGTGATAAAATCATTGTCATGCGTGATGATACCACCGAATTGGTTGCCGATCGTTCATTTATTTCGTGTCGCCGTAGATAATATATTTTAGTAAGATCGCCACCAATGATGCTGGTGGGGTTTAGTATTCCTACCATTTCTCCAATTTGTCGAATGAAGAAAAGCTGGAAGGAGTTTACCTTTTTGGAGTCATTGCCCAATAGCACTTGCCAAGATAGTGTGCCCAAGTAGTAGGCAAAGCCAGTGAGTGGCAGTATAAGCAGAATACCATATCCCACCTCTCGCAACATGACAAAAACAGCCTTAAGATCAATCTTACGCAGGAATTGTATCATGCAAATACAGACCGTAATAAGGATGATATACTTAAAGATTAGGATTAGCTTGCTTTTCCGATCCATTTGGCTTCTTTCTTACCAGCTAGCTTCGCTACGTCGTCAAAATAGCGCTTAGCGAGCGTCTCCCAGTCAAATTGTTGTACACTTGCCAAAGCACCGTCACGAATCCGGGCATACAATTCTGCATCTTCTAAAAGTTGCATGATATAATGCAAGTATTCTTCGGCATTCGTCGCATTACATTTGTAGCCGGTGATGCCATCCGAAACCAAATCGGCGCTGCCTCCACCATTGGCGATCACGCAAGGTAAGCCAGATGCCATCGCTTCTGTCACTACATTACCATACGTTTCGGATATAGAGGGAAATACAAAAACATCAGCAGATGCATATAGGACCGCCAAAGATTCGTGAGTTTGTTTCCCTAAAAAATATGCCGTAGGCATTTGTCGTTGCATTTCTTTCATTGCTGCGCCCTCTCCAACAACAATGAGATTATATGGTAACTCCTGCTTGTCGATCAATTTCGCCATTTCAATCAATGTTTGTATGTTTTTCTCCCATACCAACCGACTGGCGAATAAAATAGTGATGTTCTGATTACCCGTAATCTGATGCATCCGCTTGGGATTGCGACGTGCTGGGTTGAATAGCTGTAAATTTATGCCGCGTTGCCAAAGCGTCATACGTGCCGCGTGGATACCAATCTGCTCCAATCTGCTGAGCATGCTGGGCGTAGGTACATAAATCTTGTCACAGCTATTGTAGAAACGTAGCATTGTTGCCATCATCCATTTCATCACCGGCTTCTCCAAGATGGGCAGATTTTTGAGATAATAGGGAATGTAGGCTAAGAAATGAGTATGATAGATGCTAATCACCGGTATATTTCTTTTTTGTGCATAGCGTAATGCGAAGAATCCTAGTGCAGACGGTGTTGTAATATGAATTACGTCGGGTGCAAATTCATCTAACTGATTGTATAAGCGCTGTTTGGTCAGCCTGGGTAAGGCCATAGAATAGTCATCATTTACTGGTAGTCGGAGGCGAGCGGTTTTTATCGATTGGAAATTTCTTAACTGTTCTGGCCCGCTTCCATACACAAATAAATAACAGAACTTCTCCGGATCAATTCGATCCACTAATTGAAACAACGTTCGCGCAGCACCATCAAAATCTTGGATTAGGATCTCTGCAAAAAGTGCAACTTTTATCATAGGCCGTAGTTGTATAATTATAAAACTACCGTTCTAGTGTAAACTTGCGATTCGTTCAAAGTTAAACTTTAATTAATAGGCGTTTCGTAGTAGTTTATTGTTAGTATATTAGAAGGTATAAAGTTTGGAAAAATCGTAACAGTAAATTAGTGTAAACTTCACATGAGTTTTGTCAATTTGATTGTAGAACAGCACTTAAAAATAATGACCTGGACAAGTGTTTTTATTCCTTACGAGCGTTGGCGGCTCCTTTTAGGCATAGTACTTATCTTTGGTATTGTGATTTGGTATCTGGTCAATTACAAGCGTGCGATCGCCCGAAATACCTATGTTTATCCGGTACAGCACGAGCTATCCGAAGCGAATACCGGAACTTTAAATTTACTGACTTATAATATCGCTGGCCTGCCTCAAGTCATTTCCAGCGCCAAAACTCCGCGAGCTGAAAGTATACGAGCGATTGGACACAAAATTGATCAATTTGATCTTGTCAATGTACAGGAAGATTTCCACTATAACGTGGATCTTTATCAATACAACCAACATCCCTTTCGCACGGATACGAAGGGCAAAGTGCCATTTGGAGACGGCCTTAATACGCTTTCCAAATATCCAATCATGGAGCTGCGCCGCATTGCTTGGCAGCAATGTAGCGGTACAGATTGTCTTACGCCAAAAGGATTTGCTTATATGCGTGTACAGCTTGCCAAAGATGCATCTGTAGATTTGTATAATATACACGCTACCGCGCACGTAAGTAATGCTGCCGTACAAGCGCGTAGACATAATATGGAACAATTGGCAGCATATATCAACACACATTCAGAAGGAAATGCGTTGATTGTTATGGGAGATTTTAATGCGCACTATGCTTTTGTGGGAGATAACTTGCATGATTTTAAACATAGCACCGGAACAGTAGATCCTTGGGTAGATTTTTTCCTAGAAGGAAAGGTGCCAGAACCGTATGCTGACTTTATGATTCCACATAAATTGGAATTGACAACCGATATAGAATCAATTGATAAGATCTTATATCGGAATGGTAAAAACCTAAAATTAATTCCAAAAAGCTATGCGATCGAAGATGATTTATTCTCCACCGATAGTGGACAGCATTTGAGCGATCACCTTGCTGTATCTTTAAGATTGGATTGGGAATATATTTCCGATACTAGCATGCCTTCAAAACAATAACCTCGCGTATACCTGCTAATATTATAGCACAGGCATGATCAATTTCGTCTTCTGTGATGGTGAGCGGAGGTGCTAAGCGGAGTGCAGTTTCACAATGCAAGTACCAGTCGATCATTACGCCATGCGTCGCACAATAGTTGCTTACGGCATACACCTGATCAAAATTATCTAACTGCAAACACATCATTAATCCTAATCCACGTATTTCCTTGATTTGTGGAACAGCGAGTGCTTGTCGAAATCGTGCAGCCTTGTGCGCTACCTGATCAACCAGGTTTTCTTTCTGAATCACTTGCAGCGAAGCACGTGCCGCAGCACAACTAACCGGATGTCCGCCGAAGGTGGTTATATGGCCCAACATGGGATTGTCTTTAAACACGTCCATCATGTGCTTTGGCGCGACGAACGCGCCCAATGGCATACCACCGCCAATGCCTTTGGCAAGCAGCAATATATCTGGGACGATATCGAAATGCTCAAATGCAAACATCCTCCCGGTACGTCCGAATCCCGTCTGGATTTCATCAAATATTAATAATGTGCCTGTAAGCGTACATTTAGCGCGCAAAGCTTGTAGATAGCTGGCCGAAGGAACACGTACACCCGCTTCGCCTTGTATTGGTTCGATGATGACGGCAGCTGTCTGCGTCGTAATCATTTCCAAATCAGGCATGGCACCAAAGTTTATAAAAGATATATCTGGTAAGAGTGGGGCATACGCCCGATGATAATCTTCATTGCCAATCAAGCTCAATGCGCCTTGTGTACTACCGTGATAGGCCTTGTGTGCCGCGATAATCTGCCTTCGCCCCGTAAATTTTTTGGCTAATTTCATCGCTCCTTCTACCGATTCTGCTCCCGAATTGGTCAGATACACAGATTCGAATGAGTTGGGTAAGCAAGCTAACAGCTCAGTAGCAAAATGCACCTGTGGTGTCTGTACAAATTCGCCGTAAACAGTTACATGCAGGTATTTTTCTAACTGTTGCTGAATCGCTTCGATGACAGCCGGATGTCGATGACCAATATTACTAACGTTGAATCCAGATACTAAATCCATATATCGCTTATCATCTGGTCCGTAAAGATAGATTCCTTCCGCTCTCTCAACCTCTATCAGGCGTGGCGAATTAGATGTCTGCGCGGTATTACGAAGAAAGAGTTCTCGATTACTGATCATAAGTACAAAGGTACATGCGCTAAAACAAAGAAAGAAGCTTTAAAGCTTCTTTTCTATCGGTTTTTTCTACTCTGCAATTCGCGGTATAGCATATCTTTAAATTCCTGCTCCACCATAAAAAATTCGGAGGCTCGAGCAGATCCAATTACCTCAGCAAACTTGGAGCGATAAAGTTTCTTTAAGTCCACCTCTTTCGCGTCAAATTCTATCATATCATTGTTTCTGCGATCACTTTGGTTGGATAGCATATTACTTTTTGCAGATTTTACCGAGCGCATGCTCTTATTGTATTGATTGTACAATGGGAAAAAACGTTGCGCTTCTGAAGGGGTAAGGTTAAGATGCTTGGTTACATAAGCAACCTTCTGGTTCTCAATCTTATCGTAGGCTTCATCGCTTTGAGCATTGGCCCATGTCAACATGCAACACAAAGCCCCTATTGTACACAAAATATGATTCAATCGGGTCATTATAACATCTGGTTTATGTACGCTTCCAATTCCTGATCGTTATACTTCGAGCAGGCTTTCTCTTCGGCGTTTTCGTCATTGTCGTAAATATATTCCACGAAGTAATCTAGGTGGTCATGATCATTATTCAATGCGAGATAGCCAATCAATTCATCATCCGAGATTGCTTCAAATGACGGTTCGGCTAAAGCTTTTTGTGCGACTGGAGATACGTTTTCCTCCTTATTGAGCGTCATAAAAGCAGCTATCGAGAGCACAAATAATAGACAAGCCGCTGCGGTATACTTCATCCATCTGCGGATTGGAAATATCTTTGTGGCCTTGGCACTCGTGTTTTCTAACCTATTAGATTCGGCAGCTACACGCTGCATGATATTGTAATTCAGGGTCTTAAAATAGTCCTTATCAACTATTAGACCGTCAGAATCAGCAGATTCAAACAAAGTTTCCAACTTCACCGCCGACAAAATCTCTTGCGATGCTTCTTCAAAATAATGAGCAGGGACTTCAAATCCAGCATCTTTATCAGTTGAAAGCACTTCTTCTAAAGAAATGCGAAGCTTAATCTGATCGGCTAAATCCTGAAAATATGTCGGAGCATTCGCTGCGTCTGTCAGTTGCGCATCGTTTTCGTTAGCTGGAAGCTTACAAAGACGCCGGAGGTGTGCGGCTGTTTCCTCGAAATAATTGGAAGGCACAGTGAAGGGATTTACGCCAAGTAAATCAGGAAGTTGGCCTCCTTCTAGATTGTCGTCGTATGTGTTCAATTCCTTCATAATATGTCTATAGAGTGGGCCACCTGCAAAAGGTTTAATCGTTTGACCGAAAAAACAGTTCTATTTTTTTTACTGCTAGGTGATAAGATGCTTTAAGCGCGCCTACACTAGTTCCAACGATTTCTGATATTTCTTCATACTTCAAATCTTCGAAGTATTTCATGTTAAAAACCAAGCGTTGTTTCTCAGGTAATTTGAGCAGTGCTTGCTGCAATTTCATCTGTGCAGCATCACCATTAAAGTAAGAGGAAGCAGTCAGCGTACTCGACAAATAGGAGGAATCTTCCTCGTCCAGCGAGACGTGCTGTTTCTGCTTCTTCTTATTTAAAAAGGTGATACATTCATTGGTCGCTATGCGATACAGCCAAGTATATAGCTGAGAATCCTCTCTAAATTTTTCCAAATTGCGCCACACCTTCACAAAAACATCTTGTACCACATCGTCCGCATCATCATGATCGATCACCATGCGCCGTACGTGCCAATAGATTTTTTGCTGATATTTGTTGAGTAATAGATTGAAGGCTTCTTCTCTCGTATTCTCGTTGGCGAATTTGGCTATTATCAGAGCGTCTTCCATATATTACTTCCGAGTTATCACTTTGCGCGCAGCGGCAACGATAGCAGCAGCATTGAGGCCATATTTATCCATCAATTCATCAGGCTTGCCCGATTCGCCAAAGCTATCATCAACTGCAACATATTCTTGTGGGCTTGGCAAGTGCCGCGCCAATACTTGCGCCACGCTATCGCCTAATCCGCCTAATCTATTATGCTCTTCCGCCGTCACGACACATTTTGTTTTAGCAACGGAGGTCAAGATAGCCTCTTCGTCCAGCGGTTTGATTGTGTGTATATTGATGATTTCTGCCGAAATACCCAATTTTTCCAATTCTTCACCAGCCTGTATCGCTTCCCACACCAAATGCCCAGTTGCTACAATAGTTACATCTGTACCTTCGTTAAGCATCACGGCTTTGCCGATCACAAATTCCTGATCCGCAGGTGTAAAGTTGGGCACTACTGGTCGGCCAAAACGCAAATAGGTAGGTCCCACATGATCTACCAACGCCAATGTAGCTGCTTTTGTTTGATTAAAATCGCACGTGTTGATCACGGTCATACCAGGCAACATCTTCATCAAACCAATATCTTCTAGAATCTGGTGCGTAGCTCCGTCTTCACCCAGCGTCAATCCAGCGTGCGAAGCACAGATTTTCACATTTTTGCCCGAATAGGCAATGGATTGGCGGATCTGATCGTAAACCCTACCCGTAGAAAAGTTGGCAAAAGTACCTGTGAAAGGAATCTTATCGCTGATAGTCAATCCAGCAGCGATACCCATCATATTTGCTTCTGCAATACCGATTTGAAAGAAACGCTCTGGAAATTCTTTGATGAAATCATTCATTTTGAGCGAACCAATCAAATCGGCACATAATGCCACGACGTTTTCGTTTTTTCTGCCCGCCTCTAGAAGGCCTGCACCAAAGCCCGAACGTGTATCTTTAGATTCTGTATATGTGTATTTTTTCATTTTTTTTAAACTGTTGTGATTTTTTTAGTGATCCGATTGCTCGTCGCATTGTAGCAACTAATAATCGCCTAAGGTTTCTGGATTCTGCGCCAATGCCGAAGCTAGCTGCTCATCATTTGGAGCTACGCCATGCCATTTGTGCGATCCCATCATGAAATCTACACCATATCCCATTCCTGTATGCAATAATATCATAACTGGTTTACCTTTGCCCGAACGTGATTTTGCCTCATCCACGCCTGCGATAATTGCAGCCATGTCGTTACCTTTTTCGATATCCAACACATCCCAGCCAAACGCTTCCCATTTCGCACGAAGATCGCCTAAGCTCAATACATCCTTAGTAGCACCGTCAATCTGTGCCCCATTGTAATCTACTGCAGCGATGATATTATCCATTTTATTATGCGCAGCGTACATTGCTGCTTCCCAGATTTGGCCTTCTTGCAATTCGCCATCGCCCATTAATACAAATACGGTTTGGGGATCTTTATCTAATTTTTTGGCTTGTGCTGCACCGATGGCCACCGAAAGGCCTTGTCCTAATGAACCTGATGCAATACGAATTCCGGGCAAATGCTCATGTGTTGTCGGATGGCCTTGCAAACGTGAATCAATCTGTCTGAAAGTAGCCAGTTCTGAAGCTGGGAAATAACCTGCGCGCGCTAGCGTGCTGTAAAAAACCGGAGATATATGCCCATTGGAAAGGAAAAATAAATCTTCGCCAGCTGCGTTAAAATTAAATGAAGGGTCATGCTTCATGGCATGAAAATACAAAGCAACGAAATAATCGGTACAGCCCAATGATCCACCCGGGTGGCCGGATTGACAGGAATGAACCATACGCACGATGTCGCGCCTTACTTGGGATGCAATTTGTTCTAACTTAGTGATATCTGCACTCATTATGTATCAGTTTTTATCAAAATTTTCCTAATATACTTAATTTCCTAAAGAGTATTTGGATGAATTGCGAAAAACAAATGGTTTATTTACTTGATGTGTAGCCCTGCATTGCGCTATAATGAGAAAAGGGCATTGTGCTCTTGCACAATGCCCTTTCATATCTTGATGATTTGCTCAAAAAGGATTACATAGCTTCTGCCACGACTTCTTCCACATCAGGAACCATTCTTTTCAACAATCCTTCGATACCGGCTTTCAGGGTAATGGTAGATGATGGACAGCCGCTACATGAACCGCGAAGCTCCACCGTTACTATACCATTGTCAAAAGATTTGTAAGCAATCGCTCCTCCATCTTGTTCTACAGCAGGGCGGACATAATCGTGCAATACCTGTTGGATTTTGATTTCGGTCTCCGTTCCTTCAAACGAAACATTCTCATCGGCTACCACTTCTTGCACTTTCAATTCTGATTCTACAGCACCTTTCACAAATTCCTTCAGCAAAGCCTCAATATCGCTCCATTCCGCATCTTCTGTCTTCGTTACCGTCACAAAATTGCTCGCGAAAAAAACACCATTCACAAAGTTGAACTTAAATAATTCTCTTGCGAAAGGAGATGCTTGTGCTTTTTCCTGGTCCGGATAATCTACACTACCATTGATCAATAATTTATTGACCAAGAATTTCATCGTAGCCGGATTGGGGGTGGTTTCTGTATATACGTTTATCGTAGCCATGGTAATTTCAAATGAATATAACTTTTACAAATATACGGGATGCAAATTTGGCGCACGTCATTAATCCGTAAAACCTACCGCTTTCACGCCGATGTAGTTGCTCGGTGAGATCGCAATTAGTTCTTGTTTTACGTCTTCAGAAACATTTAGATTCTGTACAAATTCGGCAATGGTGGCTTTCGTAATATGTGTATTAGTACGCGTCAAATCCTTTAGTGCTTCGTAAGGCTTTGGATAGCCTTCGCGACGAAGGATAGTTTGGATAGCTTCGGCTACTACTGCCCAATTGTTTTCCAGATCTTTGGCCAACGCTTCCTCATTCAGGATCAATTTGCGCAAGCCACGTAGTGTTGATTTAAATGCAATCAGCGTGTGCCCAAATGGTACACCGACATTGCGAAGTACGGTAGAATCGGTGAGATCGCGCTGCAAGCGCGAAATCGGCAACTTGGCCGATAAGTGCTCGAAAATCGCATTGGCAATACCTAGGTTGCCTTCTGCATTCTCAAAATCAATAGGGTTTACCTTATGCGGCATCGCCGACGAACCAATTTGTCCAGCCGTTATTTTTTGTTTGAAATAATCGATAGAGATGTAAGACCATACATCTCGGCAGAGGTCGATAAGGATATTATTGATACGTTTCAACGCATCGCAGCTTGCCGCAAAATTATCATAATGCTCGATCTGCGTTGTCGTTTGCGAACGCGTTAAACCTAAGTTTTCTTGCACAAATTGATTGCCAAATGCCACCCAGTCGTGCGTCGGGTAAGCTACGGTATGCGCATTGAAATTGCCGGTAGCACCACCAAATTTAGCCGAATGTGGTACTTGCTGCAATAACTCAAGCTGTTTTTCCAAGCGCTCAACAAAAACATACACTTCTTTACCTAAAGTAGTTGGAGACGCAGGCTGCCCGTGTGTGCGTGCCAACATCGGGATAGTTTGCCATTCGGAGGCCAGGGTTTTCAATTCGCCAACTAATTCCTGAATCGTAGGCATATAAACTTCGTCCAAAGCTGCTTTCCATGAGTAGGGGATCGCCGTATTGTTGATGTCTTGCGAAGTCAACCCAAAGTGGATGAATTCTAGCGAATCATGTAGGCCCAATAATTCGAATTTGTGCTTCAAGAAATATTCTACCGCTTTTACATCGTGGTTCGTTACCTTCTCGGTGTCTTTAATCCATTGTGCGTCATCCAAGCTAAAGTTTTGGTATATCTCGCGTAGTTTGTCATTCAGACTGCCATCCAAGTGAGCCATTTGCGGAATGCCAGAGGTACTTAATGCAATAAAGTATTCTACCTCTACAAGTACGCGATATTTGATCAACGCAAATTCCGAAAAGTAGGCAGAAAGCTCGTTTGTAGTATGGTAATATCTGCCATCAATAGGAGTAACGGCAGTTAAAGGTGATAATGTCATGATAAACTATATTTGGGACTCAAAAATACAAAATTGCCCCTAGTTCGACAAGCATTATTTAGGTATGTAAAACAACAAAGGCCCATAAATGGGCCTTTGAAGTATTTCCGTTTTTAATTCGGATTACTGAACGTTCTCGATAGTGTCAGTAGTAACAGTAGTGTCAGTAACTACAGCAGTAGTATCCAACTCAACGTTTTCTTCGATCAACAAAGTAGTGTCAGCTGTTTCTTCAGTTTTTTCAGCAGAGTTGTTACAAGCTGCGAATCCTACTGTTAACGCTAGACCTAAAAATCCGAATTTGAATAAGTTTTTCATTTTACTAGTTTTCTATTTAATTAAAACAAATTTGTTTATTTAACCTTTAATACCGCACCATATGTTTAGGTAACCCACTAAATATATTTTATTTTTATTTTTTTGAAAGGCGCTTAAATAGAGGTGTATACGGTGATTACTTGGATACTGTTGTTTGTCGCGCTACACATTATCAAATATTAAAAACCATCTTTTTATATAATTGTTATTATCTCGTACAAATGTATCCCCTATGATTGGTAAGATAAAAAATATGCTAAAGTTCGCGAAGTCCGTTGATTTCAACGCACTCGAAAAACTATCTAATAAAGTTGATCTTAACGAAGTGATTTCCGCAGTCTCCAAAATGGATGAGAAGCAACTGCATATGGCTATGAAAATGCTTACGGGATCAAAGAAAAAGAAAGAATCGCCCCCAATAAATGCCGACTTTTATGGCGTCGAGCAGAAGATATCAGCAGAAGATCATGCTTTGAAGATGAAAGTGCGCGCCTTCCTCGAAGCAGAAATAAAACCGATCGTCAATAATTACTGGTTGCACGACGATTTTCCATTCGAAATTATTCCAAAACTTGCTGAGCTAAATGTGTGTGGGTACGTATATGAAGGCTATGGTTGTGCAGGAGGATCATCTTTGATGGATGGAATAATCGCTAGCGAATTTGGTCGTATCGATCCATCAATCGCAACTTTTCTAGGCGTACAAAGTGGCCTAGCGATGGGCTCTATCTATTTGTGCGGATCGGAAGAGCAAAAGCAAGAGTGGCTGCCGCAAATGCAGCAATTGAAAAAGATTGGCGCATTTGGACTGACTGAGCCAGAGGTCGGTTCTGGAACTGCTGGTGGATTGACCACCACTTGTAAAAGGACTGCGGACGGCTGGGTGCTCAATGGCCAAAAGAAGTGGATTGGAAATGCTACATTCTCGGATATAACAATAATATGGGCGCGTGATGTCGACGATAATCAGGTGAAAGGTTTTATTGTTCGTAAAGAGAATCCGGGATTTTCTGTCGAAAAGATCAAAGGGAAAATGGCTTTGCGGATCGTACAAAATGGATTGATTACGATGACCGACTGTAGGGTGCCAGAATCGGATCGTTTGCAAAACGCCAACAGTTTCCGTGATACAGCAAAGGTATTGCAGATGACGCGTGCAGGTGTCGCCTGGATGGCCGTTGGATGCGCACGTGGTGCTTACGAAAATGCATTAGAATACACCTTGAAGCGTGAGCAATTTGGTAAACCAATCGCATCATTCCAATTAATTCAGAATCATTTGGTCGAAATGTTATCTAATCTTACCGCAATGCAAACATTGGTGTTTCGCCTATCGGAGATGCAAGACGAAGGTTTGTTGAAAGATGAACATGCTTCATTAGCGAAGGTGTTTTGTACGTTGCGTACGCGAGATATCGTATCACGCGCTCGCGAGGTGATGGGAGGAAATGGTATTTTGTTAGAATACAACGTCGCCCGTTTTCTGGCAGATGCCGAAGCGATCTATTCGTACGAAGGTACTAAGGAAATTAATTCTTTAATCGTAGGTAGAAGTATTACGGGATTTAGCGCTTTCGTGTAGAAGTTCTTTTATGCCGTGTATGATATAAAGAAAGGCTGAACACATCCGATGTGTTCAGCCTTTCTTTATATAAACAAGCACGTATTACTTATTCTTTTTTTGGTTTTGTGCAGCCTGCTGTTGGCGCATCATATCTTCCATACGTTTTTGGAAAGAAGAAGTTTTCTTTTCAGCTTGTGGCTTCTTTTTGAAAGCTTCGATCTTCGCTAAGATCTTTTCATCGTCAATAAACTGGCGAATGATCACCTGAGTCAAGAACGTAAATACTGCTGCTAGGAAGTAATAATAGTTCAATCCAGCAGGGAAGTTATTCAGTAAGAAGAAAAACATTAACGGCATGATGTAGCCGATGTATTTCATTTGCCCAACGGCACCAGCACCCGATGTGGTATTGTTGTACCAAGTTGTTAATAATGTTGTGATCGTCATCAATACACACATCAAAGAAATGTGATCGATACCAAAGATGATCGGTGCAAATGAGATTGGCGAATCATAGGTCGACAAATCTTTTACCCACATGAATGATTCTCCACGTAACTCAAACAAATTAGGAAAGAAAAAGAAGAACGCTAGGGTAAACGGCATCTGCAATACCAACGGAAGACAGCCACCCAAAGGATTTACACCCGCTTGTTTGTACAGCTTCATTTGCTCCTGCTGTAGCAACATAGGATTGTCTTCACCTACTTTTGCTTTGATCTCATCTAATTGAGGTTTCAAGACGCGCATTTTCGCCATCGACAGGTACGATTTGTAAGTCAGCGGGAACATCGCGCCTTTCAATAAGATGGTCAAGATCAAGATCACTGCACCGTACGATAAAGCAAATCCGTCTAAGAAATCAAAAATTGGTACCGTGATGAAGCGATTGATCCAGCTGATCGGGCCCCAACCCATATTGATGATTTTATTGTAATCATGACCTTCGGCTTTCAACGTATTGTATTGATTCGGGCCAAAGAAGAAGTTTAAATTATAGCGTTCGTCTTTACCCGTATTTGCCAATTCGGTTTTGGCTTTGTAAAACTTCACAATACTGTCGCTCGTGCCTCCACGTACAGTCAATTCCACCTTGTCAAAACCTTCTTTACTGGAAAGGATATTGGAAAAGTAATGCTGCTTAAACGCGATCCAGTTTACCTTTTCTTCTACAGTTTCGTCATCATCTTTGCTCTCAGACAGATGATCAATATTACCCTCTACATCTCGATAATAAATCGATGATTTATCTCGTTCTGAAGAGATGTTCTTTTCTTTTTGCGTGAGAATTGTTTCCCAGTTTAAGAAAATACTTTTCGACTTCACATCGATCGTATTGTGGATGCCTTTTGTTTCGATGGCTAACCCGACATTGTAGCTATCGCTTTCTAAACTATAGATATAATCAATGTATTGCGAGTCAGAATAGTTGAGACGCATCGTCAATGAACCCTCGTTGGCACCTTGTGATTTGAAGTACAAATCATTGGTATTTACTGCCTTGCCGGGTACATTGAATTCAAGACCGAAACTATTGTGCTCACCACTGAATAAGATCAGCGGATTTCCATCAAAATTTTGCTGTCCTTTGAGTTCGACAGATTTGATACGACCACCTTTAGTAGAAACAAGGGCAATAATTTTTTCGTTTTCCAGTTTAATGAGCTCCTCACTACCAACGCTACTGGCGCCGAATGGCTCGTTCAATTTTGCGGAATCAACTTCGTTAGAAGCTACAATAGTCTGTAACGAATCTTTAACTGGCGCTAACCCTTGCTTTGCTCGCTCGGTAGAGTCTTGCCGAGCTTGCTCTGCTTTTATCTCTTGCTCCGAAGGCTTCATAAGGTAAAACGAGCCTGCGAAGATGGCAAATATCAGGATTAGGCCGATAATATTATTTCTATCCATTTTTATTTATTTTCTCTCTCTTTTTAAAGGTTATTTGCTCGCTGTTTTCTTGTGCGACAGTGCAGCGGCTACAAAACTAACAAAAAGTGGGTGAGGATTTGCTACTGTTGATTTTAATTCCGGATGAAATTGTCCGGCTACATAAAACGGGTGATCTTTTAATTCTACGATTTCTACTAATCCTGTCTTTGGATTTTTTCCAGAAGCGATCATACCGGCCGCTTCGAATTGCGCTAAGTATTCGTTGTTGAATTCGTAACGGTGTCGGTGGCGCTCGGTGATCTTCGATTTGCCATAGATAGTATGTGCCTTCGTGCCTTTGCGCAGTTCGCAATCATATGCACCTAAGCGCATCGTGCCGCCCATATTTTTGATCGATTTTTGCTCTTCCATTAGGTTGATGACTGGATGTTTCGTTTGCTCATCCATTTCAAAGCTATTCGCATCTTTCAGCGATAGTACATTGCGAGCAAATTCGATTACAGAACATTGCATACCTAGGCAGATACCGAAAAACGGAATGCGTTGCTCACGGATATGTTTGATCGCCACAAGTTTACCTTCCAATCCACGGGCTCCAAATCCTGGCGCTACGAGTATACCGTCTAAGCCTTTCAATTTATCAGCCACATTTTCCTCATTAATGCTTTCGGCAGCAATGGATTTTACTTTTACTTTAGTCTCGTTTGCTGATCCAGCATGAATAAACGCTTCATTGATGGATTTGTATGCATCTGGCAACTCGATGTATTTACCGACCAATCCAATATTGACTTCATTGGTTGGGTTTTTCAGTTTACCTAAGAACGTTTTCCAATTTTCTAAATCCGGCTCTACTTTGGTTGATAGCTTCAATTTGGTCAATACCGTTTTATCCAATTGTTCTTTCAGCATTAGCAACGGCACATCATAAATGGTAGATGCATCAATAGATTCTACTACGGCATTGATATTCACATTGCAAAACAAGGCTAATTTTTTGCGGATATCCTGCGTTAGCTTATGCTCTGTGCGGCATACCAAAATGTCGGGTTGTATACCGTATTCCAATAACGTTTTTACCGAATGCTGTGTAGGTTTAGTTTTGAGCTCGCCCGCTGCCGCAAGGTATGGCACCAATGTTAAGTGAATTACTAAGGAATTGTTGCTTCCTAATTCCCAACGCAACTGTCTTACCGCTTCGATGAATGGTAGCGACTCAATATCGCCAACTGTACCACCCAATTCTGTGATGATGATGTCGTACTCACCCGATTCGCCCAATAGTTGCATCCGGCGTTTGATTTCATCTGTGATGTGAGGTACGACTTGTACTGTTTTTCCTAAATATGCGCCTTCACGTTCTTTCTGGATTACGTGTTGGTAAATACGGCCTGTCGTTACGTTGTTAGCTTGCGAGGTCGGTACATTCAAAAATCGTTCGTAGTGGCCTAAGTCCAGATCTGTCTCAGCACCGTCTTCTGTCACATAGCACTCGCCATGTTCGTACGGATTCAATGTTCCGGGGTCAATATTGATATAAGGGTCGAATTTTTGGATGGTAACTTTGAGACCGCGTGCCTGGAGAAGTTTTGCCAAGGAAGCCGCAATGATGCCTTTTCCTAATGACGAAGTTACGCCGCCCGTAACAAAGATGTATTTACTCATAGTAATTGATGGGTTTTTGAGCGATAATCCAGCGTTAAAAAGCAATGGAAAATCTGTCTTTTGTACGGGATACAAAGATAGTATTTTTTTTATTCTTTAGCTGTAAAAAGGAATAATCCCACCCGTCGGGTGGGATTCAGATCGTTATCTCAAAGATCGTAGCAAATTGATAGTTTTTGCGTCGAATTCTTGTTCACCAAAGAGAGAAACACCGGCCGCGCCATTCTTCTTGGCTAACTCGATTCCTTGCTTTAGTTCTTCGCTATCTTTAAAGTCAGGTAGATATAGTCCCGCGTATAATGGAAATTTTTTATTCAACGTTTGTACACCTTCTTTCACGGCTTGGCCGACCCATTCTACTGGCTCTTGGTAAAATCCGTGATAAATCATCGGGAATACAGCGTCCAAATCCCAATTGGCCCAATCCTGTCGCACGATCCGGCGTGCCAAATCTGGCGTAGGGAATACCGCTGCGGTCAACGGTTTCTGATATTCTTTGGCTACTTTGGCAATTCGATTGACCACCCGATTGATCTGCTCATAGCGAAAAGCACGCCACGACGGACTTTGTTCTGGACGAGCGACCTGATCAATATCGATTCCTGTTTCTTTAAGATAGGCTGCTTTAGTAAACGGGCTGTAGCAAAAATCGTAATCCGCCAACTCCGTCGATTGATCAATGTTGTAATTCTGCCATAGGTTTACCGGCAATACCACATCGGGATAACGAATGTAATCTAGGTGAAGACCGTCAATATCTTCTTTTTCCAACTGTTCACGCGCTTTGTCTTCCAAGTATTTGGGCACGTCGGGATGTGAAGGGCACAAAAAACGATAGTAATTTACATAAGGAGGTTGATCAGCACATGATTTGCCAGATCGGCTTACGGCGTAGTACTCCGGATGCTTACTCAACAAATCTTGCTCACCACGATTCATCGTCCACATCCAACGATGTGTTTCCAACCCCAAGCTTTTGGCGATTTGAAAATGGCGAGCGCTATAATCTTCAAACAGCAAGCCACGCACGCCTGCTTCGCGGTACGAGGTGTAGCGTTTTTTTACGGTCGCTTCGGTATCATTTTTGTCGGGGCGTATCCACATCCAATAGTCAAAAGAAAGCGGAGCAGAAGCTGCACTGGCAAAAGAGATAGAGGGAAGCTGTGAGCCAGCTAAGCCCAGCAAAGAAGTTTTAATGAAATCGCGTTTATTCATAATACGTGTTGTTACCTAGATGATCTATGCGAAAGATAGTGTTATTTTTTAACTCGCTAACGCGTACAGCATATCCCTTCGCATCGGAGTCTAGATCGTAGCTAATCGAATATTGTTGCAAAGCAGGCGCTATGTATTGGTCATACTCTGGCAGCTGATCAAGGCGTGCTGCATACTTTCCACTTTGGCGCTTGTACACTTGCTGTAGATAGTGAATATTCCAGCCCAGTTTTTTTATTTCATAAAAGCTCGGCAATTTCGGTTCGCTTACCGTGTCAACGAATTGGATGTAGCCCCATCTTTCGGGGTAGTGCATATTCACCATTCCGATTGGAGACCATACCCAATTGTCTTCTGGAAGTAAGGTTCCATTAGCTGTTTTTCGCTGGTACGTATTGTTCTTTACGGTATGTTGCCATTGTACACGCGAAAAGTTGAATAACCAATAAGATGCGGATGTAGGTGTATCGCTGGATCCAAAGCTTTGTAGTGCAGTAAAAGGGATGGCAATTTCGACGCTCCAAAATTGGTCTTCATCGCTAGGATCATTCAAAGTTCCTTCCACGTGTACTGCACTTTTCAATCCTTTCATATCCCAATGGATTAGCGCTTTGCCACCGTAACGATAGGGTTTTACTAATGCGAGATCGAACACGGTATTCAATGGATTTACTTCTAATTCATAGTAGTGATCCTCATGTACATCAGGTTTTATAAATACTTCAAAATCGTTGTTATGAAAAATGATATCGTCGAACTTGGTGATATCTCCCCACACATGTGGTTCTTTTAACTTGGCATAAATGTAGAGATTCGTATCATCATACATCATTTTGAAGCGGGTTTCGTACGCTGGCTTCGTTTTGTCTGCTCCTTCAATATCAATGAATTTGCTCGACCAAGGAATAGTAGTCCACTGTGCTTCGTCAGCCCGGCCATCAATTGTGATCGCGCCATCCACCTTCTGAACTTGATACACCAAAGGCGTAAACTGTAATTGTTCTACTTCATCGATGGTCGATTGAGCATGAGCGGCCGTGATACAAAGTATACATGGCAAAAAACGTTTTAGCAAATTCATAACAAAAGAAATCAACTCCAATTATAAGTAAAATAATTGGATCAGCTTTGTAACATAAACGTGATCTATACGCAGCTAGGCGTTACGGAATGTTCAGGTATTTGTGCGTTTGTAACGAGATTTCCCATTTTGGATTGTTCATCACATAATCGATGATGAGCGGCGTCATCTCCGCGGCTTTAGACCATTCAGGTTGCAGATACAATTTGCACGAAGGATTGACTTGTGCGGCATGTTCTTCTGCCCATTGGAAATCACTTTTATTGAAGATGATTACTTTCAATTCTCCAGCAGCATCCATAACATCTTTTCGAGGAGCTTTGAATTTTTTAGGAGATAAGCAAATCCAATCCCATTTGCCACTTAGTGGATAAGCGCCAGAAGTCTCCATAAAAGTACGAATGCCACGTTTTTGTAGGCTTTGAGTAAGCGGATCCAGATTGTAGATAAGTGGTTCGCCACCAGTCACTACGACCGTTTTTGCTGGATGTAGGTCGGCGTTTTGCACGATGGTATCCACTGCTGTGAGCGGATGGATGCTGGCGTCCCAACTTTCCTTGACATCGCACCAATGGCAACCCACATCACATCCTCCCAGTCGAATGAAATAAGCAGCTTTACCGGTGTGGTAGCCTTCGCCTTGAATGGTGTAAAACTCCTCCATTAATGGAAGTTGAGTGCCGTCTTCTGGAACTTGTCGTGACATGCGATTTTGATTAAGATGGCAAAGGTAAGGAATTTTTAATCAGTATCCTTGGTCTTCGATCGCCATTGCGTTGAGAAGGATTTGTCCGGTACGCGCGGAAGTGCGCGTTGATCGCCCCAAGATTTTTTGAACAATAATTTGATAAGGATATTTTTTATTCCTTTTCCAAAGAAGTCGATATATTTTCTATTTTTTGCGAGCTTGGTATACCAACTCCAGGTCCGAGATTCAGGCAACGGTTTTGCGGCATTGCTGACACGGTCATGTCGATTTTTTAAAAGCAAACGATCAATATCTATATTTAACGGATTGGGGCGTTGTGTACTGTTGAAGCTAGCAGCATATTGCAAGTAATGGTACGATTCTTCCGTGTCTATATGTGGCGTGAATACGGCTCCCATAGGGCCAGGATAGACGGTTTGATACGCTGCTCCACCGATTGATTCGTATATTTTGCAGGCGTTTGTACTTGCCCCGCAATCCATCCAGTACAATGCTTGGCGTTGTTCAGTAAGTGCTAAAACATCGGATCGTCCATTGTCCACCAAAATTAACACCATTTCGCTTGGGCCATCATTTTCTTGGCCTCGGCGCGGTCCGGTCATTAGCGAGTGGTGGCGTTGCAATTTTTGCCCTTGATCGTGCAAAGCGCCCAAAGGTAGGAATAAGTCCAAATCATGGATAGATGGCAGGATCTTGTCTATGCCAGCAAATACAATATGATACGAAGCATTAGCATTGTGCAGCCGATTGTTGCCCTCATTTTCGCTAATGACTACGCTGCCTGTATCGGCCAACAAATATGCTGCTCCCGATAGCATCACATCCGTGTATTCTGCGCGCTCTCGTTGTATTTTACGAAAACTTTTCAAGATTTTGGTCGCAGGTTTTTCTATTGATACTGCTTCGTCATTTTCCTGTTTTTCTTCAGATTCTTCTATTTCCGTGCTTGGTGCAGCACTATTTTCAGGATGCTTTGTGTCCCAAAGCGCCATTGCTTGCTCTTCACTCAGCTCGATTGCTGGTTGGATAACATGGCTTGGCTTTGTGCCATTTAGCTGTGCTAAATATCGACCTAGGTCAGATTCGTCCGCCCGGTATTTGGATTCTGAAAGGTACTTTGGAAGACCGATTTCTTCATGAATCATCGCATGATTAGTTGCGATATGATTGGGTTGGTAAGTAGTTAGCAGCTTGTCTAATTCTTGCAAGGCCTCCGTTGCGGTGTTTGCCCATATTATCTTGCCACCCGCTCTGCTAAAATTCGTTTCAAAATCTAATAAGTAGCGATCTAGATTTTCGATCGCTTTCCATTTGATTAAATGTGCCTTCTTTTTCGCATTCGTGAGATTTTGAAATCGAGGAGCTATATTTTGAAAAGCCTGATGATAATTTTCAAGATGTGTACGCAGCACAGCATTACGCTGCGGATCTAGAGACGTATCCTCACAAGCTTTTCTAAATTGTTCTTCCTTCGTGTTCGGCATATATAATATGATGGGGTATTATTTATAATAAAAGTTGACAATCATCTTGCCAACTTTTACCTAATAAGATTACGGAGTGCGCTATCTGTTAAGGTAACGCTTCTCCGCAACGTAAAATTATGCCTTGACTTGCAAGGTCAGCTCATCCAATTGTGCTGTTGCAATCGCTGAAGGTGCATCAATCATCACATCACGACCGCTATTGTTTTTAGGGAACGCGATTACATCACGAATGCTATCCAAACCTGCGAAGATAGATACCAATCGATCTAAACCAAATGCCAATCCGCCGTGTGGTGGCGCACCGTAGGTGAATGCTTCCATCAAGAAACCAAATTGTTTCTGCGCTTCTTCTGGAGAGAAACCTAAGTGCTTAAACATGTTGGATTGCAAATCGCGATCGTGGATACGAATCGATCCGCCGCCGACTTCTACACCGTTGATCACCAAATCGTAGGCATTGGCACGTACATCGCCCGGATTGGATTCCAATAAATGAATATCTTCTGGTTTTGGTGAGGTGAATGGATGATGCATCGCATGATAGCGCGCCGAATCTTCATCCCATTCTAATAATGGGAAATCGATCACCCATAGTGGTGAGAATGTGTTTTTGTCGCGCAGGCCCAATTGTCCAGCTACTTCTAATCGTAGCTCGTTCAATTGCTTGCGTACCTTATCTTTCGGGCCAGCCATGATCAATAAAAGATCGCCTGGCTCGCTGTCGAATGCTTTAGACCAAGCGTCCAATGCAGTAGCATCGTAGAATTTATCGACCGACGATTTAATGCTGCCATCTTCATTATGACGTGCATAAACGATTCCAGTCGCGCCTATTTGTGGTCTTTTCACAAAGTCAGTCAAAGCATCGAGTTGTTTTCTCGTATAACTAGCACAATTCTTCGCATTAATACCAACAACTAATTCTGCTTGCTCGAATACTGGGAAATCGTGCCCTTTTGCCACATCATTCAGCTCCACGAACTGCATACCAAAGCGCGTATCCGGTTTGTCGGAGCCGTACAAGCGCATAGCATCATCGTAAGTCATGCGTGGTACTTCGCCCAAGTCAACACCTTTTACTGTTTTGAAAAGATGCTTAGTCAATCCCTCAAACATGTTCAAGATATCTTCCTGCTCTACAAAAGCCATCTCGCAGTCGATCTGTGTAAACTCTGGCTGTCTGTCGGCACGCAAATCCTCATCACGGAAACATTTCACAATTTGGAAATAACGATCGAAGCCCGAAACCATGAGCAACTGCTTAAAGGTTTGTGGGGATTGCGGCAAGGCATAAAATTCGCCCGGATTCATGCGCGAAGGAACTACGAAATCGCGTGCACCTTCTGGCGTTGATTTAATCAATACCGGAGTTTCTACCTCCAAAAAGTTTTCGCCATCTAAATAGCGACGAATCTCTTGCGACATTTTGTGACGCAAAATCAAGTTCTCGCGTACCGGATTACGGCGTAAGTCCAGATAGCGGAACTTCATCCGAATATCGTCGCCACCATCTGTTTCATCTTCGATCGTGAATGGAGGCAAAGCCGATGCATTTAATATATCTAGATCAGTTACCTTGATTTCAATCTCTCCGGTTGCAATCTTGTTATTTTTGCTAGAACGTTCGATGACAGTGCCCGTTACTTTGATCACGTATTCGCGACCAAGATCCAATGCTTTTGAGCGCAAGGTCTGATCATCGTCGACATTAAAAGCCAATTGTGTTACGCCATAGCGATCGCGTACATCAATAAATGTCATTCCTCCTAAGTCACGTGATTTCTGGACCCACCCACTCAAGGTGACGGTCTTTCCCAGATCGGACAACCGCAGTTCGCCGCAAGTATGTGTTCTGTGCATTTCTTATTATGTATTTATAAGATTTTAAAATCTGTGACAAAAATATCGGTTTTTGGACACAAAAACGAAACTTAATTTGCCGAGTGTGTCCCTGTCGGAAGAATCGAGTGACACGATTTCCCACCATGCCGGCGCTTCTCCCACTTTTACGCCATTTTAGGGATCGAAGCAGTAAGATACTCTTTTATTTAGTGCCATATCAGTCAGTGTTTTACCTGATGTGTAGTAAGAAAATTGTACTTGTAAACACAAGATAATGAGCTGGTAAGCTTATTTGGATTGTTTTTGGTAGGATATTGCCGTTGTGGAAAACTTTTTTGTGGGGCAAAGTGTTATAAAGTGGGAGAAAGTGTATAATTTTACATTTGATTTCGAATAGGCTAATTAGCTGTATGACCGAACTGACAGGAGAATATATATGTAAGTTGGATGCCAAAGGTAGAATGGTAGTTCCTGCGTTGCTCAAAAAACAAATACCCAATATTGAGCAAGAGGGGCTTATCGTGAACCGTGGTTTCGAGAAAAACTTAGTGATTTATCCTCGGTCGGAATGGTCTAAGATGATGAAGCAATTATCCCGTTTGAATAAGTTTAAAGCGGAGAACCGGAATTTCATTCGGAAATTTATGAGCGGTGCTACCGAATTGACGCTGGATTCGGCTAATCGGGTGCTGCTTCCGAAAAGTTTAATGGAATATGCGGAAATCAGTGGTGAGCTGATGTTGGCTTGTCAGTTTGATCGCATAGAAGTATGGTCCAAATCTGTTTACCTAGAGACGTTGGGAGAGATGAGTGAAGATGATTTTGCCACTTTAGGTGAAAAAGTAATGGGTGGGTTAGATATAGGAGACCTAGAAGATGAGTAATCCGGTATATCATGTCCCTGTGATGCTGCAAGAATGTATTGCAGCCTTAAATATAAAACCGAATGGTGTGTACGTGGATGTCACTTTTGGTGGAGGCGGGCATTCCAGAGAAATACTAAAGCATCTCGGACCAGATGGGCGTTTGTATGCCTTTGATCAGGATCCTGATGCGCTACAAAATGCAATCGATGATCCTAGATTTCGCTTGGTGCATCAAAATTTCAAGTTTTTGAAAAATAGTTTGCGCTTGGAGGGAGTGCGTCACGTAGACGGTATTCTTGCAGATTTGGGGGTTTCTTCCCATCAGTTTGATGATGCGGAGCGTGGTTTTTCCATTCGCTTTGAGGCAAATTTGGATATGCGTATGGATCAGGTGGCTGATCTGGATGCGGCGAAGATTCTTAATACCTATGCGGAAGAAGAATTGCATCGCATATTTGGTATGTATGGCGAGATTCAAAATGCCAAATCGCTAGCCAAAACGATTGCAACGGCACGTCTTTCCAAACCAGTTACTTCGGTAACGCAGTTGAAAGAATTGATTAAGTCGCTCGTGCCTCGCGGAAAAGAACATAAATACCATGCGCAGGTCTTTCAGGCTTTGCGCATTGAAGTAAATAAAGAATTAGAAGCACTAACTGACTTTTTAGAACAAACGGTGGCAGTGCTTAAAAATGAAGGCCGATTGGTTGTCATGTCGTACCATTCTTTAGAGGACCGTTTGGTGAAGAATTTTGTAGCCAAGGGCAAGTTTAAAGGAGATGTTGAGAAGGATTTTTTTGGCAACGAGATCAAGCCTTTTCAAGTCATCAGCCGCAAGGCAATCGTGGCGACTGATGAGGAAATACAACAAAATAATCGGGCTCGGAGCGCCAAATTGCGTGTCGCACAGCGAGTCGTAAAAGATGAAGCAGATGGCCAGAAATAGAATAAAAAATGGCGAGCTAAGTGAAGAGGTTCAGGAGGAGATGTCTGATGAACTGGAGGAAAAGGTCGAGGAAACCCAGAATTTTCTCCGTTCCGTATTCTCTACTAATCCGCTATCAACCTACTTGGTGACCAAAAACTTGCCGTTCATCGCTTTTATCGCATTGCTCGGTTTGTTTTATATCTCTAACCGGCATTTGGCGGAGAATACGGTGCGTAGGATTGATCGCCTCGGTAAGGATGTGAAAGAGCTAGGTTGGGACTACAAGTCGTTGCATGCCGAGTTGATGAAGTTGACAACGCAGACAGAAATTGCAAAACGTGCCGATACATTAGGATTAACCGAACGTACCGAACCACCGATTAAAATAGAGTTAGTAAAAAAAGATAAATAGGGAGCGCAAAAAAAACGCATTTACCATGAATATCAGAAAGTCCATCTTGATTCGTGTGTACCTGGCCTTCGGGCTAATGGTGTTTGGCGCCCTATTGGTGTTTGGCAAGCTCCTGCATGTGCAATATGTGGATGGCGATCGCTGGCAAGCTATCGCGGATTCGTTGACTATCAAAGAGCGTGTGGTAGAAGCTGCCAGAGGCAATATCTATTCAAACGATGGAAGTCTGCTGGCCACCTCGGTGCCCGAGTATACCATACGCTTTGATGCGATGGCTATCCCAGAAGAAAACAGTGAAGTCTTTCAGTCTCGAGTAGATTCTTTAGCAGCGCGGTTAGCTCAATTTTTTGGAGATAAATCGGCTAGACAGTACCTGACACAGCTTAAAGAGGCGCGTGCCAAAGGGCAGCGATATATGTTATTGAAAAGAAATGTATCGCACCAAGATTTAAAAGAACTCAAGACATTTCCCTTACTCAAAAGTTTCAAGGAAGGTCGTTCTCGCTTTTCCAGCGGTTTGATCGCAGTGCAGGAAAACAAACGAATTTTACCATTTACCAACTTAGCGGCGCGTACTATTGGGTACCGCACTGAGGAATACCGAGTGGGCTTAGAAGGTGCTTTCGGTGATTATATTGAAGGTAAAAGTGGTATGCAAATGATGCAGCGCATTGCAGGTGGTGTGTGGGTGCCAGTGAGTCGCGAGGTAGAAATCGCACCAGTAGATGGTTCAGATATTATCGCTACCATAGATGTGAATATGCAGGATATGGCACAGCGTGCTTTGGAAAAACAATTGATTCAAAGCAATGCCGATAACGGATGTGTAATCTTAATGGAGGTAGCTACTGGAGAGATTCGAGCTATTGCCAATTTTACTAAAGATAAAGATGGTGTATATCGCGAAAAATTCAATTATGCTATTGCACAGGGCGCTGATCCAGGTTCTACTTTCAAGTTAGCATCCTATTTAGCGGCGCTAGATGATCGTTATGTGGATACCACTACAGTGATTGATATCGGTAATGGTACGTATAAAGTGCCATCGCATACAATTCGCGATTCGCACGCACCGAAGAAGTCGCGAGTAAGTGTACAAGAGGCATTTGAAGAATCCTCTAATGTGGCAGTCACCAAAATGATCCATACGCACTATGGTAATAACCCAAGTAAATTCATTCAGAAATTGCACAGTTGGGGGCTCGACAAACCGCTCGGATTGCAAATTCCTGGTGAAGGAGATCCTTGGGTCAAAACACCAGAAAGCAGATCATGGAGCAAATTGTCTTTGATTCAAATGGCATATGGTTACGAGATGAAGCTAACGCCGTTGCAAACACTGACGTTGTACAACGCAGTTGCCAATGACGGTAAAATGATTGCCCCTCTTTTTGTAAAGGAAATTCGCAATTTAGGTAATACCGTCGAAACCTTCGAAGCACGTGTGATCAATAAGCAGATTGCTTCTGAAGAGGCAATAGATAAAATGCAAGGGATGTTGCGCAGTGTGATGACTAACGGCACGGGTAAGCGTCTTCGTAGTCCATTGTACAACGCTGCTGGCAAAACAGGTACGGCTCAGATGGCCGATGGATCCAGAGGTTATGGTGCGCGTCGCTATCAATCCTCGTTTGCAGGATATTTTCCAGCTGAAAATCCAAAATACAGCATGATCGTCGTGATTCGTAATCCACGAAATGGCTATTACGGTGGATCCGTTGCGGGTCCTGTCTTTAAAGAACTAGCCGATATGGTTTATGCCAATGACTTGAGTCTACATACGAACTTTGGAAAGAGAAAAGTAAATAGTAAAGGTGCTAAAACACCTCGTACGTTAGTCGGTTCGAAAGATGCATCGGCCAAGGTATACGCATGGATGGGATTACAAGTGAATAATTGGTCTGCATTAACGCGACCAGTGAAGGATAGTATGCAGCGCAATGTGAATGTTTTCACGGAAGCAGACTTCAAAGAGGGTGTTGTGCCCAGCGTCCTAGGAATGGGATTGATGGACGCTATCTATGCGATGGAAAATGCCGGCTTCAAAACCGCTGTAAAAGGTAAAGGGCGAGTGGTGTCTCAGTCGTTATTGGCAGGGCAAAAGCTCGCAGCCGGTTCCAAGGTGTTGTTAGAATTGAATTAAACACAGGATTGTATGATATTGAAAAATCTACTTCATGCTGTTCCGGTAAAGGAATATAAAGGACCACTCGATATCGAGGTGACTGGCCTGTGCTTTGATTCTCGCGCAATCGTAGATGGCAATCTGTTTATCGCAATTCGGGGAAGCCATACCGATGGGCACTTGTATTTGCAAAAGGCGATTGAGCTGGGTGCGATTGCACTATTAGTTGAAGATTGGCCTGAAAACGTACATGAAGGCATCACTTATATTCTAGTAGACGATTCTTCATACGCTTTGGGTTTAGTAGCGGCTAATTTTTATGATAATCCTTCACATCAACTGAAGCTGGTAGGGGTGACGGGTACGAATGGTAAAACTACTGTTGCCACATTATTATACAATCTATTCATTGGAATGAGCTACCAAGTTGGCTTATTATCTACGGTTGAAAATCGTATTTCTGGTCGTGTTATCCCTACAACACATACGACATTGGATCCGATTTCGCTTAATAAACTATTGCGGGATATGGTCAACGAAGGATGTGACTATTGCTTCATGGAAGTGAGCTCGCATGCTGTGGTGCAACAACGCATTGCAGGATTGCGTTTTGCAGGAGGCATATTCACTAACATTACGCACGATCACTTAGATTTCCACGAAACCTTCGATAACTACATTAAGGCCAAAAAGAAATTCTTTGATGACCTAGATCGCGATGCTTTTGCCTTGAGCAATGCCGATGATCGCAATGGTAGCGTTATGCTACAGAATACAGTAGCTTATCAAAAGACCTATGCTTTAAAAGGTTTGGCAGATTTCAAAATGCGTATCATAGAAAGTCATTTCGACGGCATGCTATTGCATTTGGATGGACAGGATGTATGGGTGAAGTTGGTGGGTCATTTCAATGCTTATAACTTACTTGCTGTGTACGGGGCTGCCATACTGCTAGAGCAAGAAACTATGAAAGTATTGACCGCCATCAGCAATATCGTAGGAGCCGAAGGAAGATTCGAAGCTATTCATTCACCGGAAGGTAAAATTGGTATTGTCGATTACGCGCATACGCCGGATGCGGTCGAAAATGTGTTAGAAACCGTAGCTACTCTTCGCCAAGCGGGGCAACAAATCATTACCGTTATCGGGTGTGGCGGTGATCGTGATAAAACAAAAAGACCTACGATGGCTAAGGTTGCGGTGCTAAAAAGCGATACCGTAATCCTTACTTCCGATAATCCGCGAAGCGAAGATCCCTTGCAGATTATTCGAGAAATGGAAGTTGGTATCCCGGCGGATAAGCGCAAAGGCGTTTTCAGTATTTCGGATCGCAAAGAAGCGATTCGTGCGGCTTGTCATTTGGCGCAGCCAGGCGATATCATTGTGGTGGCGGGCAAAGGGCACGAGAAATATCAAGACATTAATGGTGTGAAGCATCATTTTGATGATAAGGAACAATTAGCAAACGCATTTAACGAGCAATAAAAGAGGGATGTTATATTATTTATTTACCTGGTTAAACGAGCATATGCACATTCCTGGCGCAGGATTGTTCCAGTATATCTCCTTCCGTACGGCCATGGCGGTAATCGTCTCGTTGATCATTACCACCGTATTTGGTAGTAGACTAATCCGTTTGCTGCACCGTAAGCAAGTGGGCGAGACAGTGCGTGATCTAGGTCTGGAAGGCGAGAAGCAAAAGCAGGGGACACCGACTATGGGCGGTCTGATTATCATTGCGGGCATCTTAATCCCAACGTTACTATTTGCTAAGCTAGATAATATTTATGTGATCGTGCTGATCATTACCACATTGTGGATGGGAGCTATTGGCTTCTTAGACGATTATATTAAAGTATTTCGCAAAAATAAAGAAGGACTAGCTGGTCGGTTTAAAGTGATTGGCCAGATTGGTTTGGGAGTTTTCATTGCTGTTACCATGTATTTTCATCCGAGTATTGTGGTACGTGAGCAAGTGACTAATCCTTCTTATTCGGTACCCGTTTCGGTTGTGATCAATCCATCCACAGGCGAGAAAACGTATGTGGAAGATGTGAAGTCCAGCAAAACCAATATTCCTTTTTATAAAAACAATGAGTTCGATTATGCCAAATCGCTGAGCTTTTTAGGGATTTCAGGTACATGGATTACGTTTGGAATGACCTTGCTGGTGATTGTGTTCATCGTCACGGCAGTTTCCAATGGAGCGAATATCACGGACGGGATTGATGGATTGGCCACTGGCACGTCGGCCATTATGGGAATTACATTAGCGATACTTGCCTACGTTTCTGGTAACGTAATTTTCTCGGATTACCTCAATATCATGTATATCCCGAATAGTGGTGAGCTCGTGATTTTTGCAGGAGCTTTTATAGGAGCTTGTACCGGATTTTTGTGGTACAATGCGTATCCAGCGCAAGTATTTATGGGTGATACCGGAAGTTTGACGATTGGTGGTATCATTGCCGCATTTGCCATTTTGATCCGCAAAGAATTGTTGATTCCGATCTTATGCGGCGTTTTCCTAATTGAGAACCTTTCGGTCATCATGCAGGTGTCGTATTTCAAATACACGAAAAAGAAATTTGGTGAAGGTCGACGCATCTTTTTGATGTCGCCATTGCATCACCATTATCAGAAGAAAGGCTATCACGAATCGAAGATCGTGACGCGTTTTGTGATTGTATCCATCATGTTGGCCATTTTGACCATCGTAACTTTAAAAATACGTTAGATGCCAAATATCGAACATAACCATTATCCGCAAAGCGGTCGTGTCGTCATCTTAGGTGGCGGTGAGAGCGGTGTGGGTGCTGCTATCCTGGCGAAGGATAAAGGCTTTGATGTGTTTGTATCAGATATGGCTTTGTTGGCTGATCATTTCAAAACGACGCTAATACAAGAAGCGATCGCCTTCGAAGAAGGGAAGCATACCGAATCAGCGATCTTGAATGCCAATCTGATTATCAAAAGTCCGGGCATTCCAGAGACGGCGCCGCTGATGCAGCAATTGCGTAAAACTGCCATTCCGGTGATTTCGGAAATTGAATTTGCGGCTCAATATACCGATGCAACGCTTTGCTGCATTACAGGGTCTAACGGCAAATCGACCACCACGATGCTGACCTACGAAATCTTTCGCCATGCGGGATTGAATGTTGGTGTAGCAGGCAATATCGGCCAAAGCTTTGCGCTGCAAGTTGCGCGCGAACAACGGGATGTGTATGTATTGGAGC
Source organism: Sphingobacterium populi (assembly GCF_001586775.1). Classification (GTDB taxonomy): domain Bacteria; phylum Bacteroidota; class Bacteroidia; order Sphingobacteriales; family Sphingobacteriaceae; genus Sphingobacterium; species Sphingobacterium populi. The sequence continues at coordinate 590,096 of NZ_LQXS01000003.1, forward strand.
TGTCGAGTTTTATGCTCGATGATATGTATCATTTTCGTGCTCACATTGCGATCCTGCTTAATATCACTCCGGATCATCTGGATAGGTACAACTATGATATGAATGCCTATGTGGATTCAAAATTCCGCATCATTCAAAATCAGCAGGAGGAAGATTATTTTATCTACTGCGCCGACGACGAAGAAATTACCAAAGGATTGGCGCGGCATCAGTCGCCTGCGATGTCCTTGCCATTCACGCAAGTGGATACTGCGCTGCTACAAGGCGCATTTATAGACGAACAAAGAAACTTGATTATTAACATACCTAAACGGGAACCATTTACGATGAATATTGAAGAACTATCACTCCAGGGAAAGCACAATGTATACAACAATTCTGCTGCTGGATTAGCCGCTAAAGCGCAGCAATTGCGCAATAGTGTGATGAAGGAAAGCATGCAATCCTATGTCAATATTGCGCATCGTTTGGAGCACGTGGCGTGTATTGGTGGCGTTACCTACATCAACGATTCCAAAGCGACCAATGTCAATTCCGTCTGGTATGCTTTAGAAAGTTTCTCGCCAGATATCGTGTTGATTATGGGTGGTGTTGATAAAGGGAATGATTACGATATGTTGCGCGATCTGGTAAAAAGCAAGGTCAAAGCCATCATCTGTATTGGTAAACACAATGGTCGTATTCACGAAGCATTTGAGTCCGATACGGATGTCATTGTGAACAGTGCTTCGATGGGTGATGCAGTGGAAATCGCATCACATATCGCGAAGAAAGGTGATACAGTATTGTTGTCGCCAGCGTGCGCCAGTTTCGATTGGTTTAAGAACTACGAAGATCGTGGAGATCAGTTCAAAGAAGCCGTGATGGCACTTTAGGGAATAATAGCATTATAGATTATGACTATAGAACAGATTTTTTCAAAACTCAAAGGAGACAAATGGATCTGGATAATCGTACTTATCCTGTCTGGTTGGTCTCTGTTGGCGGTATACAGCTCGGTCGGCACTTTAGCCTACAAAGAGGGTAAAGGCACTGAATTATATCTGTTCAAGCATTTTGCGATCATTGCTGTCGGACTGGTATTGATGTATCTGTCGCACAAACTGGATTATCGGTATTATGCGGGTATATCCAAGATGTTGATGATTATTACAATACCGCTGCTGCTGGCTACACTGATATTTGGAGATTCCATCAATCAGGCCAATCGTTGGTTGACCATTCCAGTGATCAATCAATCTTTCCAAACGTCGGATTTAGCCAAGTTGGCGCTGATTACTTTCCTGGCGCGCATGTTGTCGCGCAAGCAAGAAGATATCAAAGACGTTAAAAAATCTTTTGTACCAATTATGGGTGCCGTATGTGCCGTATTTGTACTCATCGCAGTAGCAAATATGTCGACCGCAGTGATGTTATTTAGTGTGAGCGTTTTGTTATTGCTGATCGGCCGTATATCCTTTAAGCAGATCTCTATTGTATGCATCGGATGTGGTATACTATTAATGCTTGTTGCATTTCTCGGCCCACGTCGTGCCACATACATGAGTCGGATCGAAGGATTTTTTCATACCGAAGAAACGATCGATGGATCTGGAGCGGTGCCATTTCAAGAAGATAAAAATTTCCAAGCGAATAATTCAAAAATTGCGATCGCGACAGGCGGATTTTTTGGCAAAGGTTGGGGAAATAGTGTGCAGCGCAATGTACTTCCACATCCATATTCCGATTTTATCTTTGCCATCATTATAGAAGAATACGGTACGGTAGGTGGTTTTGTATTGCTCAGTCTATACTTGGCATTAATGTATCGAATTATCCGAATCGTGACCCTAAGTCCACGTGCTTTTGGTGCGTTCTTAGCGGCAGGTTTAGGTTTTAGTTTAACGATTCAGGCATTGGCGAATATGGCAGTTGCCGTCGGTTTAGGTCCAGTAACGGGAGTTCCATTGCCATTGGTAAGTATGGGAGGAACATCTATTCTATTTACGAGCGTTGCACTGGGAATTATACTCAGTGTGAGTCGCAATGTAGAAGAGTTGAAAGGAAAAGAAGAATTAAATGACGTCGTAAAACCACGTCGTGTGGTGGTCGGCACCATATAATTGAATTAGGTTGATCAAATGGCAAACAAAGTAATCATAAGCGGTGGAGGCACGGGAGGTCATATCTTTCCGGCAATTGCTATTGCAAATGCTCTTCGGCAGTTGCAGCCCGACGTGGAGATTCTATTTGTGGGTGCCAATGGTAAAATGGAAATGGATCGCGTACCTGCCGCAGGTTACGAGATCGTGGGGTTGGATATTCAAGGTTTCAATCGCCAATCCATGCTAAAGAATTTGGTATTACCGTTTCGACTGATTGCTAGCATGTGGAAGGCACGGAAAATCATTCGCCAGTTCGGCGCGCAGGCTGCCGTTGGTGTTGGCGGATATGCTTCTGGCCCATTATTACTTGTGGCCAATATGATGGGCATTCCTACCTTGATTCAAGAGCAGAATTCTTATGCCGGCTTGACCAATAAAAGATTGGGTAAAAAAGCCAAACGTGTTTGCGTGGCTTACGATAATATGGAGCGATTTTTTCCGGCCGAAAAAATCATGATCACTGGAAATCCAATTCGCCGTTCGTCGGTACAAATCGACGGTAAACGCGAAGAAGCATTAAACGCCTTCGCGCTTGATGCTACGAAGAAAACGGTACTCATTACAGGCGGAAGCCTTGGTGCAAAAACGCTAAACGACTGCGTAGCTGAGGGCTTGGATCGACTCTTAGATAGCAACATACAAATTGTCTGGCAGTGTGGTAGTTATTACTACGATAAATTGTCGGAAGAATTAAAAGATAAGCTAACGGACAGCGTGAAGCTCATGCCATTTTTGGAGCGCATGGATTATGCATACGCTGCGGCAGATTTTATTATTGCCCGTGCAGGAGCTGGTACGATATCGGAATTGGCCGTGGTCGGCAAGCCTGTGATCTTAGTGCCATCGCCAAACGTGTCAGACGATCATCAGACCAAAAATGCGTTGGCGCTTGCAGAACACAAAGCGGCTATTATGGTCAATGACCTGACCGCACGAATGCATTTGATCAATGAATTGATCCAATTAATCGAGGATGAAGCGACAGCCTATGAGTTGGGCGAAAATATAAAAAAGATGGCCTTGTTGGAAGCCGATGTAGTAATCGCACAAGAGGTTTTAAAAATGATAAAGTAACGGGTATGAACATCGATCAAATAAGAACAGTTTATTTATTGGGTATTGGCGGCATCGGCATGAGTGGTCTAGCGCGCTATTTCCAACATTTAGGCTGTGTTGTATCCGGTTACGACAAGACAGAAACCGATTTGACCAAGGCTTTGGTCGAAGAAGGTATCGCGGTGTCTTATCGCGATGATGTTCGCGAATTGCCCGATCATTTGGCTACGCCAAATGAAGAAACATTGATCATTTTTACGCCAGCCGTACCAGCAGATTTGACCTTGAAAAATACATTGATCGAACGTGGATTTACCTTGTTTAAGCGTTCGCAGGTACTAGGTTTTATTAGCGCCAGTCGATTCACCATTGCGGTAGCAGGTACACATGGCAAAACGACTACGTCGACCATGATTGCCCACGTGCTCAAAGATTCTGGATACGATTGCTCCGCATTTTTAGGAGGTATTAGTACCAATTATCAGAGCAACGTATTATACGGTGATAATAATACGGTTGTCGTAGAAGCGGATGAATTCGATCGCTCTTTCTTGACCCTGCATCCTAATATTGCGATTGTCACCTCGGCAGATGCTGACCATCTTGATATTTACGGTGATGCATCGCAACTAGTGGAATCGTTTCAACTGTTTTTAGATCGCGTGGTGGCTGGCGGTACGAAGATCATCAAAAAAGGATTGCCATTTGCGGGCGATATCTCATATGCCAATGCAGGTTTAGCAGACGCGTATGCCGATCATATTCAGATCAAAAATGGCGAGTTTTATTTTGACTATTACTCAGAAAATTTAACGCTCAAAGATATTCGGTTAGGAATTCCTGGATTACATAACATAGAAAATGCAGTTTCGGCAATTACGGTCGCAAATTTGCTAGGCATTAGCGGCGAAAAGATCATCGCCGCTTTAGGATCATTTCAGGGAGCAAAAAGACGTTTTGAATATATCTTAAGACAGGATGATGCTGTATATATCGATGATTATGCGCACCATCCTGAGGAGTTGCGTGCTTTTTTAACATCGATGCGCAAGCTATATCCTACAAAAAAGCTGACGGTCATATTTCAGCCGCACTTGTTCACGCGGACGCGTGATTTTATCGACGGATTCGCAGAAGTGCTTGGGTTGGCCGATACGCTGTATCTAATGGAAATTTATCCGGCGCGCGAGCAACCAATCGAGGGTGTGAATTCGCAATGGTTGCTGGAAAAGATTGCATTGGATGATAAACACATCATGACGGCGCAAGACATATTGGATACGGTCGAAACGAATCGTCCAGAACTGATCGTGACGGTAGGAGCAGGTGATATTGATCGTTTAGTAAAACCATTAAAACAAGTATTGACTCATGCTTAATTGGCTCAAAAACATTCCATGGCGCTTAATCGGTTCGATAACACTCGGATCGGCAGCTTTCGTGGGCGTCATTATGTTGATGGGTTTGGTAGCCAAAAAGGACGCGGCGCAATCGTGCACCGCTTTACAGATTATGGTTGAAGGCAAAGAAACTTTTATCGATCAGGCCGATATCACAGCGATAATTGAGCAGCAATACGGTACTGTCGTAGGCCGACAACTTTTGGATATTCCGCTACAGAAAATTGAAGCATCGTTGAAAGCATTGCCATACGTATCCGGTGCAGATATCCATGTGGATATCAATGGGGTGATGAAGGTGTCGGTGCAACAGCGCGCCATACTACTTCGCGTAATTAATCGTGTAGGTCAAGAATTTTATGTAGATACCGAAGGAAAGAAGATCCCAACTACGCTTAAATATGTACCACATACCATCGTGGCGAATGGCAATATCCGAGAATCGTTTGGCAAGCCGCTCGAAGTAGTCGAGTCGCAAGTAGTAGAAGATTTGGTAGAGATTGTACGACATATCAGTACGAGTGAATTATGGAGCAATCAAGTAGTACAGCTTTACGTTAATGAAAGCGGCGATATTGAGTTAGTACCTCGCGTGGGAGAGCAAGATTTGATCTTAGGCAATGCTTCCGATCTAGACGACAAATTGCGTAGGCTAGAAGTATTTTATCAGACAATCTTACCAAGAGTAGGCACCGAAGCATACAGCAAAGTCAACGTCAAATATGCCGATCAGATTATCTGCGAAAGACATGGCGACTGGTTTATCGATAGCCTGCAAATGAAAATGAATAATTAATACCGAAGAATAACACAGCAAATACACAGCATATGAAACCAAAATTTACAGAACTCGAAAAAGAAAATCCAATCGTCGTTGGGTTGGATATCGGTACGACCAAAATTTGTGTCACAGTGGGGCGTCGCAGTGGCAATACCAAGGTCGAATTACTGGGCGTCGGCAAAGCCGAGTCTGCCGGAGTTAGTCGCGGCGTGGTGGCTAATATTCAAAAAACGGTAGACAGCATTCGTGAAGCCGTCTCGATCGCCGAAGGGCAGTCGAATGTCGATATCAAGGTCGTAAGCGTAGGGATCGCCGGTCAACATATTAAAAGTATACAACATCGCGGTATTGTGACGCGTAACGACGATGACGAAATCGGACGCGAAGATGTGCAACGTCTTATCTCCGATATGTACAAATTAGTGTTGCCTCCGGGCGAAGAAATTATCCATGTGCTTCCGCAAGAATTTACGATCGATAACGAGCCCGGTATCAAAGAACCGATCGGGATGGCGGGTCGTCGTGTAGAAGCCAACTTCCACATTATCTCAGGCCGCGTCACTGATATTAAAAATATCAAACGTTGTGTCGATAACTCCGATTTGGAAGTATCTGAATTGATCCTTGAGCCATTGGCATCATCTGAAGCTGTGTTAGATGAAGAGGAAAAAACGGCTGGCGTAGTATTGGTCGATATTGGTGGTGGTACCACAGATGTGGCCATCTTCCACGAAGGAATTATTCGTCATACGGCGGTTATTCCACTAGGTGGTAATATCGTGACCGAAGATATCCGTCAAGGATGTTCGGTATTGCGCAATCAAGCAGAGCAACTGAAAGTACGCTATGGCTCCGCATTGGCCGATGAGAATAAGGAGAACGAGGTGATCTGTGTACCTGGTATCCGTGGTCGCGAAGCCAAAGAAATCTCTGTCAAAAATCTGGCATACATCATCCAGGCTCGTATGGAAGAAATCATTGAGCACGTGCATTATGAGATCAAAGCTTCAGGTTACGAAGATCGATTAATTGCTGGTATCGTTATTACTGGAGGTGGTGCACAGCTAAAGCACTTAGTGCAGTTGGTAGAATATGTCACCGGCATTGACTGTCGTATTGGCTATCCAAATGAGTACTTAGCAAAGACAGATATGCTAAACAAGCAAGCATTTGACGAATTGAAAAGTCCGCTTTATGCGACCGGTATTGGCCTTTTGATCAAAGGAATTCAAGAAATTGAAGAAGGTGAGAAAAGAGAACTCGAAAAAGAAGCAAAAGTAGGGGCTAGTTCCCGCGCAAAATCCAGTATTAAAGTAAGCGATATCGCGAGCGACCAAGGCAGAAAAGAAGGTTGGCTCACGCGTATTTTAGGCAATTGGATTACCGATGGGGAAGATATTGACGATGATAGTTTTATTGGGAAAAAGTAATTTATTAACAACCGTCTCTTTTTTCCACAAATTGACAAATGTGGAAAACTCTTGTGGATAATTTGTTAATATTACGTTAGAATTAGAGGGTTAAATTCATCGTTGCAACAGGTTGATTTAAAGTATAATAGGTATTAGATATGTCGATACAATTTGAAATGTTAAAAGAGCAGTCGTCTATCATCAAAGTAGTTGGTGTAGGTGGCGGTGGTGGTAATGCCGTAAACCACATGTATAAAGCTGGAATTAGTGGAGTTGATTTTATTATATGTAATACGGATGCACAAGCATTGGAGTTGAGTCCAATACCCAATAAAGTCCAGTTAGGCGCAAGCTTAACCGAAGGAATGGGTGCAGGAGCAGATCCTGATGTAGGCGAAAACTCCGCGATAGAAAGTATCGAAGATATCAAACGCATGTTGGGTACGAATACCAAGATGTTGTTTATTACAGCAGGTATGGGTGGAGGAACTGGTACTGGTGCAAGTCCTGTTTTAGCCAAAGCGGCTAAAGAGATGGGCATATTAACCGTTGCCATCATTACTACACCATTCACTTTTGAAGGCAAGCGTCGTAAATCTCAAGCCGAAGAAGGTTTGGGTGAGTTGCGCAAATACGTCGATTCTTATTTGGTTATTTCCAACGATAGATTACGTGAAATATTTGGCAACCTAACCATGACTGCTGCATTCGCAAAAGCGGATGACATTTTAACCACTGCAGCCAAAGGTATAGCTGAGATCATTACTATCCCAGGTTATGTCAACGTGGATTTTAAAGATGTGCGCACGGTGATGAATGATAGTGGTGTTGCTATCATGGGTAATGCAGTTGCTAACGGCGATGACCGCGCATTGCAAGCCGTTACAGGAGCCTTGGCATCACCATTGTTGAAAGATAATGAAATTGAAGGAGCACGCTATATCTTATTAAATATCACTTCTGGATCTAAAGAAGTAACGATGGATGAAGTATCGATCATTACCGATTATATTCAAGAAAAAGCGGGCTTATCAGCCGACCTAATCTGGGGTAACTGTATTGATGATAATATGGGTGACGATTTGTCGGTTACTATCATCGCAACGGGATTCCAAACTACGGAAGAACGGGTCAAGGATAAGGAAAAAGAAAAAATTGCACACCGCTTAACACCAGAAGAGTCTAAATCAGCTTTCGTGAAACCCGTTTCTCAAAATCAGTTTTCGGACAGGCCAAGTCATGCTGAGCCAGTGGTAAAACCAGTAGGTGTTACAAACGCAGCATTCGAGCAGCCTATCCAACAGACAGATTTATTTACGGCTAACTCGATCAATAGATCATTTTCTTCTGCGCCGCTAACCCAACCTTCAGCGGTACAACAGCCACAAACGCAACCTTCTTCACGCAGTGCAGATCATGAAGCGCACGTAGTGCGTCATACCTTGGATCTGAATGAGCAGGAAGAACAAGAGCAAGAGCCGCAAGATACACACGGTTTTGAACTAAAAACATCGCCTTCGATGTTTGAGTTCAAAGTGCCTACGGTTTTTGATTCATACCAGCAACCACAAGCATTAGGATCTCAAGAACATTCGCAAGCTGCATACCAGCAACCTGCCAATAACTTCGCAGCACCGAGTAGTGCAGCAGCTCCTGTGCCATCAGCATTAGAAGATGCTAAAGCCGAAGAAGCTAATTTCGAAGATCAATTGATGAAAACCAAAGAGCGTATCCTTCGCTTAAAAGAATTGAGCATGAAACTGCGTTCTACAAACGGTCTTCAAGAAATGGAAAATGAACCTGCATATAAGAGAAAGCAAAAATCGTTGGACGACGTACCACACTCTTCGCAATCGCAAGTATCTCGTTTTACTTTATCATTCGATAGTGGTGAAACTGAAATCAGACCGAACAATTCATTTCTACACGACAACGTCGATTAGTAATCATTTTTAAAATAGAATAAACAGCTTCCTTACCGAAGCTGTTTTTGTATATCCAAAGACCATGTGGTCTTTTTAAAAAAATGGCTAATTTTGCCTGAACAAATTCGCATACAAATAGCTCTTGAACCTATCGCACCTTGCAATAAAATCAAGAGTTTATTGCAAGGTGCAAGACGAGCATATACATATGAAACAATCTTTGCTTTTAAATGGACCTAGGTTTGAGATTACACTCAAACGTCTGTGTCAACAGCTTATTGAGAATCACGGTGATTTTAGCGATACCGTTATCATCGGAGTACAACCTCGCGGACCATATATGGCTAACCGGCTTCAGCAGGAGATAAAAACGATTTCTGGTGCTCATGTGCATACAGGCGCATTAGATATCACCTTTCATCGTGATGATTTTCGTATGAAAGGATCCAGTCCTTTGCAAGCAAGCCGTACAGATATCGACTTTTTGGTAGATGACAAAGTCGTAGTTTTTGTAGATGATGTCTTGTGGACCGGACGTACAATCCGGTCAGCGATGGACGCTATACAGTCTTTTGGTCGGCCAAAGAAGATCGAACTGATGGTACTCGTCGATCGGAGATTCTCCCGCCAACTACCGATCGAGCCAGATTACATTGGCATGCAAGTCGATTCCATTGATGCGCAGAAAGTCATCGTGAGCTGGCAAGAGACAGATCAGGAAGATAGCGTCGTTTTGATCACAGAAGAAAAATAAAGAGAATACAGATCCATATAGCACATGTCAAGCACAGAACAACTCAGTACACGTCACCTATTAGGTATAAAAGATCTTAACGAACAAGATATACAATTGATACTGGATACGGCGTCCAACTTCAAGGATGTGTTGAATCGGCCGATTAAGAAAGTTCCATCACTTCGGGATATCACGATTGCCAACGTATTCTTCGAAAACTCTACCCGTACGCGGTTGTCTTTCGAGTTGGCCGAAAAGCGTCTCTCTGCTGATACCATCAATTTTGCGGCGTCCTCTTCGTCAGTAAGCAAAGGCGAAACCTTGATCGATACCGTCAACAACATTTTGGCGATGAAAGTAGATATGATCGTGATGCGCCATCCTTATGCCGGTGCTGGAGTATTCTTGAGTAGACATATCAATGCGCAGATTGTAAATGCAGGTGATGGAGCGCATGAGCATCCTACACAAGCGCTACTAGATTCTTTTTCCATTCGCGAGCGGTTAGGAGATTTGGCGGGCAAGAAAGTGGCTATTATTGGCGATGTTTTGCATTCTCGAGTCGCGCTTTCCAACATTCTTTGCTTGCAAAAACAAGGTGCAGAAGTAATGGTGTGCGGGCCAACTACCCTAATTCCTAAATACATTGGCGCGCTAGGTGTAAAAGTAGAACATGATCTCATGAAAGCACTAAATTGGTGCGATGTCGCCAATATGTTGCGCATCCAATTAGAGCGGCAAGATATTGCCTACTTTCCTTCGCTCCGCGAATATTCTATGCTGTACGGTTTGAACAAGCAAATTTTAGATAACCTGGATAAAGAGATTGTAATCATGCATCCCGGTCCTATCAATCGTGGGGTGGAGATTACATCGGATGTAGCTGATAGTTCGCATTCCATCATCTTAGATCAGGTCGAAAATGGAGTCGCTGTACGGATGGCCGTACTCTACCTACTTGCCGGCAAACGTGGCTAAATTGTGCCTGTTGCGATAAGCAAGTTTGACGGGGCAATTGCGCTTATATCTGTTAAAGTATCGTTAAAACGCATACTTATGCACTAATGTTAATAACTTTTGAGGAAAACATAAAGGGTAACTTCTATTTTCGTATGCTGTAGGAATCTGTCGACCGACGTCATGCTCAGGTAGATGTTGATCGAAAAAGTGACCGTACGAAAGGACGTTATCCAATAAATAGAAAGAATTCGTTTATATGTACAATAAGATATATCAAGTTGGTGTGGCATTATGCCTAATGGGCACAGCTGCAGTGGCTCAGCAAACGGCTTGGCAGGATGTGAATAACGCCTACAAATCGGGCTTAGAACTATTTGAGCGTGGCAAGTTTAGCTCCGCCGCAAAGCAGTTTGATCGTGCTGAAAGCGTACGTACAAAATCGACGTTGCAGCTAGATGAGACACAAGAATTAACCTTGCTAAAGGAGAATATTCGCTATTATCAAGCGGTGTGTGCTTTAGAATTAGAAGAAAGCAATGCAGAAAGCTTATTCTTAAAATATATTCGTGATTTTCCTTCGAGCGCTAATTCCAAAGCAGCCAATTTCCAAATTGGTAAATTCTATTATACTCGGCAGGAGTTTGAAAAAGCGATTGAGTGGTTTACCCGTATAGATAGTAAAAGCTTGGCAGGAGCCGAGAATACGGAATACCGGTTTAAGTTGGCCTACGCTCGTTTCATGACCAAAGATTATGAAGCAGCAAAACCAGTATTTGCAGATCTAAAAGATCGTAACTCCGCATATCAGGAAGCAGCTATTTATTATAATGCTTACCTCAGTTATCTCGACGCAGAATATAAAACTGCGCTGAATGAATTTGAGCGATTAAAAGGTTCGAAAACCTATGAAAATAGTTATCCATATTATATCACTGCGCTTTATTTCTTAGATAAGCGCTATGATGATGTACTGGCCTACGCGCTTCCGATCTTACAAAACACGAAGCAAGAAAGCGAAACCGATATGTTTCGTATTGTAGCGGCGACCTATTTTATCAAAGGAGATTTGGATAAATCCAAGCAGTATTACGATCGTTTTCAGGCGGCAGATCAAGGGCGCACACAAAACAATCAAGATAGCTACCAGATCGGCTACATTAATTACAAATTAGGGAATTACGAGCGTGCCATAGCGGAGCTAGAAAAGCTTGACGAGCCAGATGCCTACTACCATAGTGCCATGATTACGTTGGGTGATTCTTTTATCAAAACCAATAATAAGCAGAGTGCACGTAACGCATTTTTCCGTGCTTCTAAGTTAGATTTTGATCCACAATTAAAAGAAGAAGGTTTATTTAACTATGCCAAACTATCGTACGAATTAGAGTTTCACCAAGTAGCGTTAGATGCAGTTCAAGAATATTTAACCACTTATCCATCTTCTGCACGTAGCGAAGAAGCAAAAACGCTATTGGCCGAAGTACTTTTAGGAACTAAAAATTACCGCGCAGCGGTAGACGTACTAGAAGGCATCAACCGAAGCAGCCGTGAAGCAAAAGCAGCTTATCAAAAAGTAACGTATTACCGCGGTTTGGAATATTACAATGAGCGTGCTTTCGAAAATGGTATATCCATGTTTATGCGTTCGGAAGAGAATCGTTTTGACGAAGAAATCTACGCACTATCTACCTATTGGAAAGCCGAAGCCATGTACGAAGTGCGCAAGTACAAAGAAGCAACGGCCAATTTCAATAAGTTTTTGCAATTGCCAGCGGCACGCAAAACAGATGTATATCATTACGCCAACTATGCATTAGCCTATGCGGCTTTCCGCAACGATAATTACAGCACAGCAGCCAATTACTTCGAACGTTTTCTTTCTGGTGCAGCACGCGATGGAGTCGATGCCAATACACGTAACGACGCGATTGCGCGCGCAGCCGATTCGTACTTTGGCACTAAAAACTACGGTCGTGCTATGTCGTATTACGATCGCCTTATTAGCTCTGGTGCACAAAGTCAGGATTATGCGTTATTCCAACGCGGTATTATCCAAGGTTTGCAGGGCAACAGTCAAGCAAAAATTGCCACGCTAAATTCGGTGGTACAAAAGTTTCCGAATTCCAATTATGCGGACGACGTAGCTTTCGAAATTCCATACACATACTTCTTGCTCGAGCAGTACGATCAAGCAATTGCTGGTCTGCAAAAGATGGTAGAGCAATACCCACGCAGTAGCTATGTGCCTCGTGCATTGGTGACTATTGGGTTGGTACAATATAATCAGGATAATCGTGATGCTGCATTAGCTACTTTCCAACGGGTGGTAAGTCAATATCCTACTACAGACGAAGCTAAGCAATCGTTAGCATCTATTGAAAATATTTATCTTGATAAGAATGATGCTTCGGGATATATTCGCTATGCGACCAGCACCAATATTGGAGATTTGAGTACAGCAGAGCAAGATGGGCATACTTTCGCTGTAGCACGTACATTATTTGACCGTGGTAACTGGCAAGGAGCTGTCGAAGCAGTCAATGCGTACTTCGATAAGTTTCCAAAACCAATCAATGAGAAACATGCGCGTTTTATTCGCGGCGAAAGTTATGCGCAATTACGTAAGGACACCGAAGCATTGCACGATTTCAATATCATTATGAATGATTGGACGAGTGCTTATACGGAGCGTACCTTGCTCAGCGTGGCGCGGTTGCATTTGCGAAGTAAAGCGTACAATGAAGCCGTTCAGGTACTCAAAAAATTAGAACTAACGTCGGAATACAAAGAGAATTACGGTTGGGCGATTAACAACCTAATGGTGAGTTATTTCAACATCAATGATTACGTAGAAACCTTAACGTATGCCAACATTGTCAAAGGTTACGAAAAATCATCAGAAGAAGAGATTGCCAAAGCACACTTGTACGCAGCGAAAGCCTATCAAGCAACTAACAAAGCTGCTGATGCGACAAAAGAGCTGAGTGCCGCTGCCGCCAAATCTAAAACAGAGACTGGTGCAGAAGCCCGATACCTCATTGCCAAACAGCAAGTGCAAAGTAAGCAGTGGGATAAAGCTATTCAAACGGCGATGGAAATAGGAGATCAATTCTCGTCATTCGAGTATTGGGTAGCCAAAGGTTTTGTCACTATGGCAGAAGCATATAGAGGAAAAGGAGACAACTTCCAGGCCAAAGCAACTTTGGAAAGCGTGATCGACAACTACGATAACGATGAAGATGGCGTTGTCAAAGAAGCGAAGGAGTTATTGCAGAAAATTAAATAAGATTAGGGTAGTGAAGATGAAATTTCAGAAGATACTAACGCAAACAGCGTTTTTAGCGATGCTTACCGGTGTCAGTTTTGAAGCTGCTGCTCAACAACGCGAAGAAACAGAAAAACCAGTCGCCATTGATTCGTTTGTGATCGTACGTGACTATCGGCCATTATTAGCAGACGCGGTGAAGATTCGCCGTAGTCCGGATATGACCAATAAAAGAGAATACATGCCACGCTTAACATATGGCAATGTTCCCGACAAAAAATTGGATATCAATACAGGATTGAGCGAGTTGAAGATCATGGAAACTCCGTTTATCCGCTCACGCGATACGTACAGCAACTATGTGAAAGCTGGTGTTGGAAACTTAGGGACGATCTTAGGCGAAGCGTATTTTGCAGTAGAAGATTATGAAGACATCCGTTTTGGTGGTTTTGTAAAGCACTTGAATCAAAAAGGTAGTTTGGACGATCAACGTTTCAGTCGCCAAGAAGTAGGAGCTTTCGGTAGACGAGTTTTCCCGACACTGACAATTGATGGTCAACTAGGTTACAATCGTTTGGGAACAAATTTTTATGGTATTCCAGTTAATCAGGAAGGCAATTCTCTAAACCCTTCCCGCGAAGGGCAGGTCTTTAATGACCTCTATTTTACGGGCGAAATGATGAGCAACTTTGATCCAGAAAATGAAGATGCTTTGAGTTTTTCGCTGAAAGCCGACGCTTACACATTCTCGGATCGGTACGATACACGCGAAAATTCATTTGCCTTAGGAGGATTTTTAAATAAACGTGTGCGCACCTTTAATGTCGGAGTTAATGCTGCCGTAGATATCAATAATGTAGAAGGTGCGATGAATATGCTTGGCGGATCAGGAGTGAGTAACTCCGTGGCGTCAGCCAATCCATACATCAGTTTCAAAGGGGCTAATTACACCATACAGTTAGGTGCCAACTTAGTTTCTGAATTTGGCGATGTGTCATCTTTTAATATATTTCCAAAGGCAGAAATTGATTTCTCACTTGTGCCCGAATACTTCTATATTTTCGGTGGAGTTACCGGTGGAGTAGAGCGAGGGCCGTATCGTGAATTTGCGCGGCTAAACCCATTTTTGGCTTCGGGCATTACCATCCAAAATACGATCGAGCGTATGCATGCCTATGGAGGTATTAAGGGAAATGCGGGTGCTACATTTGGTTGGAAAGCCAAAGCATTCTACCGTCAGCTAGAAGGAATGGCTTTGTTTGTGAACAATGTAACTAATCCTTTCCAATTTGATCTAGTATACGATGGAGATGGAGAAGAATCAGTAAAACACGTCGGTATTGAAGGCGAAATTAATATCCGAGTATCGGAAGCGGTTAACTTAGGTGGTCGATTGAACATCGATAACTACACCATGGCTTACCAAGCCGAAGCTTGGCATACACCAAATGTTCGTTTGACAGCAAATGCGCGATTCAATATTTCGGAAAAATTATATATCGATGCCGAAGCATTGTTTCATGGGCAGACATCAGCACGCACTTTTTCGTACAATTCAGATGGTGTTGCGATAGATCCAACGGCCCCTAGAGTCCAGAGCATTCCTTCATTCTTGGACCTTAGTGCCGGAGCCGAATATAAAGCTACTAAGCAATTAGGCATCTTTGTGAAAGCAAATAATATGTTAAATAACGAGTATCAACGATACTTGTATTACCCAAGATTAGGATTTAACGTGATTGGTGGGCTCAATTTTTCGTTTTAATTGATTCTTTGAACTAAATTTGTGTTTTAATCCCATCATCACTATGGACTTAGGTAAGAAAATACAACAAGTACTCAAACATTATCCAAGCGTGTACGTGCGTGGACTTGGTTCATTTATAAAAGTACATCAACCGTCATCTTTCGATGAGCAGCATAATGTATTCTTGCCTCCCGTCGATTATATCGAATTCGACGATCGCGCTGATGATGGTCTAGATCTAGCAGAATATCTTCGTCAAGAAAATGAAATTTCGAAAACTGATGCTCAGGACTTAGTAGCGCGCGAAGTAGAAGCTATCGCTTCTAATATCACGGAACATGGAAAGGCGCATATTCCACAATTGGGTGATCTATTGGCGCACGGAGCAGGATACGTTTTTCGTGCGATAGATTTATCAAGTTTCGCTTTCGAGCCAATCTCTAATATCGCGCAACCGATACAGGTCACTGATCAGCCTGAACAAGATAACATAACGTCAGTCGATGAGCCGGAAGATACATCAATCTCGGAAAAACAAGAATCTACTGAGCGTGATCTGGAAAGTGAAGCAGCCGCAGCATCTGAAGTGTTAGCGATTTCTTCAGATTTAGATAAAGCTGATTCGGAGGAGCAGCAGATTGAAGAAGAATCTGTGGGGATAGCTGATACGCCAAGCGATCAGATAGAAACAGATACAAACGACGTCACTGAAGAAGCTGAAGCCGAAAGTGCTAAAGCAGAAACAGAAAGTACTAGCGCACTACCTGATTCCAAAGTGCCCACCTTGGAAGAAGAAGAGTTTGGTGTTGCGCAGCATACCGACGAACGTAGCAAGGAAAGCGAACAAAATTTAGTGGAGGAATCTGTATCACAAGATTTGCATAGTGCTGTACCAGTGCCAGAAGCGCCACCGTTGGTTCAGAATAAATATCAAGGAAGTTTATCAAGCAACGTTGGAAAAAGTACGCCGGCACCAGAAATACTTCCATCCAGCGATAACGACGGTTATACCTACGCAAGCGAATATGTAGAAGATACTAATCGCTCGCAAAAGATTTGGTACATTCTTGCGGCGGTGGTCGCCTTATCAGTGATTGGTGCCCTTTGGTATGTGACGCGTCCAGTTTCACTGTACTCGGATATTAGCCAATCTGACATGGAAGATGAGCAAAGAAATCCATACGCTATAGATGAAGAGTACCAAGTGCCGCCGGCGTCCGCAGACGTGATCGATACATCCGCAGTGCTTCGTGACAGACCCGATACGGCAAATGTTACGTCGAGTACAGCAGCGGCAGCTTCACCACTTGCTATGGATCAACCAATTATTCCTGCAAATCATCATTGGTATATTGTTATTGGCTCGCGCTTGCCGTTGGACGATGCAAAGCAGATGGTACAAGAATATAACAAAAAAGGTCAAACACGAGTTCGTCTGATTCCTGGAAAGGGTACGGATAGTCCTGCTACCGTCATTTGGGATTCTTACGTAACCAAAGAAAAAGCGGATTCTGCCTTAAGGCACGTGCGCAAAAACTTTGTAGCCGATGCATGGCACAAGGCGGTTAGGAAATAAATTGAATACACATTAAACTAGTATATCTTAAATTACATGATGTCATTACTTTTACAAGCATATCCGGTTGATTCTATAAGCCAAATGCAACAAACAGTGAATCTAGCTCCAGTACAAGAAGATACCAACCTTCTGCAGTTGTTGATGAGAGGTGGATGGATTATGGTGCCTATCATTTTATTATTTTTCATTGGATTGGTCATCTTTGTAGAGCGATACCTAACGATACGCAAAGCATCAAGACGGGAAGCTGGATTATTACCACAAGTAAAGTCAAATGTATTATCTGGCAAATTGGATTCCGCTATTGCAGTTTGTCGCTCTAGTAATTCGGCCTTGTCCCGTATGCTGCAAAAAGGCCTTACCCGTGTCGGACGCCCAATTAAAGATATTGAAGGCGCGATTGAGAACCAAGGTAAACTGGAAGTTGCACGGTTAGAAAAGAACATCAATATCCTTGGTATCGTAGCAGGTATTGCGCCGATGCTTGGTTTCGTAGGTACGATCTTTGGAGTTATCCAGATATTTCGCGAAGTAGAGATTGCCGGTGGTATCGACATCGGTTCAGTTTCGGGAGGTTTATATGTTAAAATGATTGCATCCGCATCAGGATTAACTATTGGTATCTTAGCGTACATCGGTTACCACATTTTAAATATGATGGTAGAGCGAGTGATCCTGCGTATGGAAACGGATGCTATTGAGTTTATCGATCTGTTGGACGAGCCAGGATCATAACTGCTGCTCAAAACGCTTTATCTCAAATGAATTTAAGAAACAAAAGAAATAAGCCTACGGCAGAAGTGCACACGGCAGCACTGAACGATATCATGTTCTTTCTGATGCTGTTTTTCTTACTAGCATCAGCAGTGGCCAATCCGCAAGTCGTAAAATTACTGCTGCCTCGCTCTAGTGCGGGTGAACAATCGGTAGCGAAAAAAACGATGACAATCTCTATCACCAGTGATTTGGTTTATCACGTAGATAAGCAAGCTGTCCCATTGGAAAGTTTGGAAGGATACATCCAAAACAATCTAGCAACAGGGGAGGAGTTGACCATCATGCTATACGCAGATAGCACCGTGCCGATACAAAACGTAATATCTGTGATGGATGTGGCGAATCGCCTTCGGGTAAAACTCGTCTTAGCAACCGAACCGAAAAACAATTAAATATTTTCGGTTGAAACTTTAAACAATTAGTAGCAGGATTGGTCTATAGACCAGTAAGATAAATCATAATATGCAGTACCACCAACAAAATATGGAAGAGAACAATATGCCAAAGGCATTGGGCATATCCAGTTTGGTGATGGCCGGATTAGTGGCGATTGGATTTTTTATTGTGTTTGGTCAACAAATTCCAGAATATGGAATGGGTGGTATTGTAGTAAATTATGGGACATCACCAGAAGGCATGGGCGACGATTATATGAGCGTTGACGAACCTTCGGTTGATGAAAATGCAAATGAGGTGCGACCCGATAAAATCGATCCTAATACCACACCAATTCCGACGCCGACACAGCAAGTGGCTGAAAAAACCATTGCAACACAAGATGTAGATGATGCGCCAGCGATAACTAAAACCGAAAAACCAAAGCAAAATAATGCGGAGCAAAGCACGGTAGAGAAAAAGAATGCAACGCAGGCCGTCAATCAAAATGCTCTTTTTAAAGGCAAAAAAAATAGTGGACAAGGTGGCGGCGATGGTACTGGTTCTACGCCAGGCAACCAAGGCTCAGAGTTAGGTGATCCTTTGGCCAGTAATTATGGTGAGGGCGGTTCTGGATTTGGTAATATGATGCTTTCGCTGGCAAACAGACGTTGGGATGTGCCGCCAAGTATACAAGATGACGGGCAGTCTGTAGGTATTGTCGAAGTCGAGTTTACCGTTGACAAAAGCGGACGCATCATTCGTGCGCGCCAAGGTTCTAGAACGACTATTGCCGATTACCGATTGGTGCAGAAATGTATCCGAGCCGTAGAAAATGCTAAACTGAATTCATTAGCCAACGCGCCCGACAGTCAAGTTGGCAAAGTGACCTTCCGTTTCAAGGTTCGATAGGTATTATCATCATACATTCTTATGAATAATTACACACAGGCACTTGATTATCTATATGCTCGATTGCCTATGTTTACCAGAGATGGCGCTGCTGCTATCAATAAGGGTTTAGACCGAACTATTCAATTTTGCGAATACCTTGGCAATCCGCAGCGAAAGTTCAAAACTATTCACGTAGCAGGTACCAACGGAAAGGGATCATCGTCACACATGATCACTTCCATCTTGGAGGCTGCTGGACTAAAGACCGGATTGTATACCTCACCGCATTTGGTGGATTTTAGAGAGCGTATACGCGTACATGGTGCGCCCGTCAGCCCAACATACGTATTACAATTTGTACAAAAGCATCAAGCATTCATTGAGCAGATCAAACCCTCTTTTTTCGAAGTTACCGTAGCCATGGCTTTTGACTACTTTGCCCAACAGAATGTAGATGTTGCCATTATAGAAGTAGGCCTAGGAGGAAGATTAGACAGCACCAATGTTATTCATCCGATCGTTTCATTAATCACTAATATCGGTCTGGATCATATGGATATGCTGGGCGATACTTTATCCCTTATTGCTGCCGAGAAAGCGGGGATTATAAAGAAGAGCGTCCCTGTAGTTATATCGGAGTGGCATCATGAAACTGCGGCTGTATTTCGTGAGCAAGCAGAAGCTAAGCAGGCGCCAATCATTTTCGCGTCGGAGATCTGGGAAGTGGAATCTGCGCCGATAGATGTTGTAGGTTATCAGGTTTTGGACGTGACCAATCTTTGCAAAGCTGCGGATCCTATGCAGATACAATTGGATTTATTGGGATCCTATCAAACAAATAACTTGAAGGGTGTATTGCAGGTCGTCCACACGTTACGTACGCAAGGATTTCGTATTGCTGATGAACACATTTATTCTGGTTTGCGACAGGTGCAAAAGCGTACCGGATTAATGGGCAGATGGCAAACTATCTCAACCGAACCCTATGTGATCTGCGATACAGGGCACAATGAAGATGGCGTAAGGCAAGTCGTACGAAATCTAGCACGTACTTCATACCGTCAATTACACTTCGTACTTGGCGCAATGAAGGATAAAGATCTCAGTCATATCTTGCCTTTACTACCTCAGGATGCTTTATACCATTTTTGTGCGCCAGATATGCCGCGTGCCATGCTCGCTCAAGAGCTGCAAAATCTGGCTGGGCAATACGATTTACAAGGAACCCATTATCAAACAGTAGTAGATGCGTATAAAGCAGCATTGGCCGCTTGGCAGCCAGGAGATTTGATCTTTGTGGGAGGGAGTACTTTTGTAGTTGCTGAAGTTTTGACCTCCATTCAGACAAAAGAATAGCGCACCTGCCTAATTTTATCTGATCACGCCCAATCAGGTGTTTTTAGAACAAAGAAACCTGTCCGTCTTCATCCAGATGTATATCATCCGGATTGGTAATTTCCATAGTCGGGCCATCACCTTTCTCTGCTTCTTTCGCAACCTCCATCGATGCGTTGCTTTCCTTGTGATTTGCTGTGGACGCCGCACTTTCCGTTACATCAGAATCCATTTCCTTTGAGGTCGCCATTACGGACAAATCCACTTCGGATGTCAGCAGCTTAATCTTTTCGACCGTGTGAAATGATAATCGATTACCTTGGGCTTTTAGTCCTTTCACATCGATAATATCTTGCAAGGGTTGCTCAAATTGTTCCGGAGTTTGCGATTTACCTTTTAGAATGTTCAACCGTACCACCGGTGCTGTACCATTAGTTAGCAATATCAACTTCGAACCAGCATCTTCATTGATGAATTTCACACGCTTGCCCACCAGTATATCATCAAATTTGAAGCGTTTGACATAGTAAGTTCCAGTTTTGCCATCTTGCTGAATAGCTGTATAGATTTGCTCTGGTACGAAGCGCTCCAACCTGATCATCTTGTCGTCGAAATGATTATTCAGATCAAAGGTAGATAGTTCGTACGAGCCATCAGGCAAGACAACTAAAATTTTGTCTGCACCGTCGAATTCACCCAGATAAGTGCCTCGTTCATCGGCATTGAGTCGATGCAAAGTCGGGTCGTACCAGATCTTGCGACCAGCCAAAGTAGATACGCCAGCATGTTTGAATGTGATTTTTTTGATGGGGTATTTGCTCACAATATTTCCTTGTGAGCCCCGACCTTTTATAGCAAGTTCTGCGAAGTCAATATCAAAACTTAATTTCCTTAGTTGAGAATGTGGTCTTAGTTGGATGTTGACCGTTTCAGCTTCACCATTGGCATTCGCCGTAAAATACAATACTTTGGATCCTTTGGCTCCTTTGGTGATGTCGTAAGGTTTATCGCGCGTCACACCCGTGACGGCGAAACGTTTGACGTAGCTAATGCCAGAGGCACCGTCTTTATAGATCGCATTGTAGGTTGTACGATCGTCACCTTTTTTGAATACGGCGACGTGAATAATATCTTTCCCAACAAATATTTTGTCTTGAATCTTGTTAATGGAATATTTGCCATCGGCGCGAAATGTGATGATATCGTCAATGTCTGAGCACTCCGATACAAATTCATCTTTTTTCATGTTTGTGCCGATGAATCCCTCTTCTCGATTGACATATAGCTTGGCATTGGCCAACGCAACCTGTGCAGCCTCTACCTTGTCGAACACACGAATTTCTGTTTTACGCTCGCGTCCTTTGCCATACTTCTCCCGAAGATATTCAAACCAACGGATAGCATATTCGGTAAGCTGCCGAAGATGGCGTTTTACCTCTTTTATGTCGTTTTCCAGACTCTTCATCTGTTCATCGGCCTTGGCCACATCAAAACGAGTGATGCTACTCATCGGTTTGTCGATTAATCGTTTGTAATCGTCGCTGGTAATCGCACGATAAAACTGATCGAAAAAAGGGCTGAATAATTGGTCAAGCACGGCAACTACTGTCTTGAAATCGCCTGCTTGCTCGTACTGGCTATGCTTGTACATGCCTTCGCCGATAAAGATTTTTAGGAGCGAACTAAAGAAAATCTTTTCTTGTAATTCGTGCAAGCGAATTTCTAATTCCTTCTTAAGTAGGGCTTTTGTTTGCTTTGCATTTTCGATCAGAATATCATTGACCGACATAAAATGTGGTCTGCTGTCTTTGATGACGCAGGTATTCGGAGAGATTGCATTCTCGCAGGATGTAAAAGCATACAGCGCATCGATGGTCATGTCGGGAGAGATGCCCGGAGCCAGATGCACGATAATCTCGACGTGCTCTGCGGTATTATCTTCGATTTTCTTAATTTTTATTTTGCCTTTATCATTGGCTGCAACTACACTATCAATCAAGCTACCGGTAGTCGTTCCAAACGGAATTTCGGTGATGGCAAGCGTTTTCTTATCGCGTTCTTCGATTTTTGCGCGTACGCGAATCTTTCCACCACGAGTTCCTTCATTGTACAATGATACATCGGCCATCCCACCAGTGGGGAAATCCGGGTAAATATCCGGTCTCTCACCTTGTAATGCTTGAATACAGCCATCGATCAATTCCACGAAATTGTGCGGCATAATCTTCGTCGCCAGTCCCACGGCGATACCTTCGGCACCTTGCGCCAGCA
Source organism: Sphingobacterium populi (assembly GCF_001586775.1). Lineage (GTDB taxonomy): Bacteria > Bacteroidota > Bacteroidia > Sphingobacteriales > Sphingobacteriaceae > Sphingobacterium > Sphingobacterium populi. The sequence goes on from NZ_LQXS01000003.1 coordinate 612,753, forward strand.
ATAGCGGAAATTTTACGGGTAAAGTAATGGGTTCGTTATTTCTACCATCGTAGCTAAGTTGCCATTCAGTCGTGTCCGGATTAAATACTACGTCGTTAGCAAATTTGGATAAGCGCGCTTCGATATAACGGGGTGCAGCAGCCGAATCGCCCGTGATCGGGTCGCCCCAGTTTCCCTGACAGTCAATAAGTAAATCTTTCTGGCCGATCTGTACCATGGCATCACCAATCGATGCATCACCATGCGGATGATATTTCATCGTGTTGCCAATTACGTTGGCTGCTTTATTGTACCGGCCATCGTCCATTTCCCTAAGCGAGTGCAAAATACGACGTTGTACCGGTTTGAAACCATCGTTGATATGTGGTACCGCACGATCTAGTATGACGTACGAAGCATAATCCAAGAACCAGTTTTCATACAGACCTGAAAGCGGAATGGTATTACTCGCCAACTCGCCATTTTGGGCATCAGGAAGTTCGTCGTGGTTTTCCGCGTTCGTGTTATTAATCTCGTCACTCATTTGCTTAAGGGTAAAATATAGTCAACCGGGTAAGTAGCGTCAGCCTGTCAGCTTGTGTAAAAATACGAAATTCATTTTATTTTTTGGGAGCAGTATTGGTTGGGATCTTATCTAAATATTTGTAGTTTTAATCCATGATAAAACAAGTAACTACTCTATTTGCGACGATTTTTTGGCTATCTACTGTTGGCGTATTGGCGCAATCTGCTGAGCTCGCTAAGCAAAATGTAGCCTATTATGGCACATCGCAAGATGCATATACCAACCAGCAGTCTTTGCTCGATGTTTATATCCCTGAAGGGGAATCTGATTTTGCGACTATTGTGTGGTTTCATGGTGGCGGATTGACCGGAGGTCAAAAGGAAATTCCAGAGTATCTGAAAGGCAAGGGAATGGCTGTGGTTGGCGTAGGCTACCGATTTTCGCCGCAAGTGAAGGTCGAAGAGATTATTCAGGATGCGGCACAATCTGTAAGATGGGTTTTTGATGAAATTGAAAATATGGGTGGCTCGAAATCGAAGATCGTACTTTCTGGACATAGCGCGGGTGGCTATTTGGCTATAATGCTGGCGCTCAATAAAAATTATTTGCAACAGCATGCCATCGATGCGGATCATTTGCTCGGTGTGGTGCCATTCAGTTGCCAAGCGATTACACATTTTACGGCAAGGCAAGAGCAGGGTATCGAGATCAATCAGCCAACAATAGATCAACATGCCCCGCTATTCTGGGTGCGCAATGAAGTGCCGCCAGTCACATTAATAACAGGCGATCGGGATCTGGAAATGGTGGGACGCTACGAGGAAAACGCGTATCTGGCAAGGATGCTCAAGATCGTGGGAAATACCAATATCCAACTATTAGAACTTGATGGCTACGATCATGGAATGGTATATCCAGCCTTACCAATACTGGTGAAGCAGGTACGAGAGTGGCTTAAGTCTTCTTAAGAAAGGGAATATACGATTAAAGAAAGAATGCGCCATCGGCGCATTCTTTCTTTAATCGTTGGGCGTTAGCTCACCACGAATAGGTTGCTCCACATATTTGGCCACTTCTGCCTGATCGTCAAAATGGCCTTGTAAATACATCAACTTGGTAATCGCAGCTTCAAAGGTCATATCATAACCGTTCAATACGCCAATGCCTTTCAGCTTGGCACTAGTGCCGTACCTACCCATTTCTACCGATCCCACTTTACATTGCGATATATCAATCACATTGATACCGGACTGGATAGCCTCACTTAGTTCATCGATAAACCACTGATCAGTCATCGTATTCCCTGCGCCGAACGTTTCCATGATAATACCGCGCGCACCGCAATGCAAGATCTGCCGTACCGTGGTGCGATTAATGCCGGGGAAAAGCTTCAGCACAGCTACACGATTATCCAAGCTAGTGTGCATAATAAAGTTCTGTCCGCTGTTATCCAGCAAGGCATCCTCGTTATACTGAATATGTATACCAGCCTCAGCTAGCACCGGATAATTGGGCGAACGGAAGGCCTCAAATTTTGCGGAATTATACTTAAAGGAACGATTGCCACGAAATAGCTTATTGTCAAATAAAATACAGACTTCCTGTACGATCGAGCGACCTTCTCGTTTCGCCGAAGCAATCTCCAAAGCCGTCATCAAGTTCTCGCGCGCATCGGTTCGTATTTCGCCGATCGGAAGTTGAGATCCCGATAGAATGACTGGCTTTTGCAAGCCCTCCAGCATGAAGCTAAGAATAGAAGCCGAAAAGGACATAGTGTCCGATCCATGTAAGATGACAAAGCCATCATACAATTCATAATTCTTCTGTACGATCTTTGCCATCTCGACCCAGATATGCTCCTTCATATCCGAAGAATCAATAATCGGATCAAACGAATGCACGGTAATCTTATAGTTAAGCCGACTCAGGTCGGGAAGGTTATTAGCGATCAATTCAAAATCGAATGGTACGAACGAACCTGTTTTGGGATCTTTGACCATCCCGATGGTGCCACCGGTGTATATGATGAAAATGTTGTGCATATGCTATATTCCGAAAACGTCTATTGAATTACGTGTGGTGATCTCTGCTAATTTCTCAATCGAAATCTGATGTAAGTCGGCCACCTTTTGTGCTACATAGCGAAGATAGCTGCTTTCATTTTCCTTGCCGCGAAAAGGACTAGGAGCGAGGTAAGGTGCATCCGTTTCGAGTACAATATGCTCTAATGGTATCTGGCTCACTACATGATCTAATCCGGCTTTTTTGAAGGTTACAACGCCACCGATTCCTAATTTAAACCCGAGATTAATGGCGCGCTGCGCTTGCTCCAAAGTGCCAGTGAAACAGTGAAATATGCCAAACAAGCGATCGTCCTTCAGTTCTTCGAGAACCGCGAATACTTCGTCGAATGCTTCTCTACAGTGTATGTCAATCGGTAATCCCAATGCCTTTGCCCATCCAATCTGTGTTCTAAAGGCGTCTTGCTGTATGGCCAATGTAGATTGGTCCCAATACAGATCGATGCCAATCTCGCCAATAGCGAAGATTTTATGGGATTGTATCGCTTTTTCAATTGCGGCAAGATCAGCTATGTAATTTTCCTTGACACTGCAAGGATGTAAACCCAACATCGCAAAGCAATGTTGCGGATATGCATCTACGGTTTGCATTACCGAGGTTATCGAATCCACATCCACATTTGGTAAAAATAGCCGACGCACATCTTGCTCGAAACAACGATTCATCTGTTCGGCCAAAAGCGGGCTACCGGCATGATAGTAGATATGGGTATGGGTGTCTGTGAGGACAAGATCAATCCGACTCATGTCCAAAATTAACATTTTATTGATAAGTAATGCTGTTTGCCAACAAAAAACGCGATTCTGTTATAGAATCGCGTTTATATTGAAAATTTATCAATTTTATTATCGAGTGGTCGGAGGCGTCATAGCTGGCATCTCAGGCGCATCGGCTTCTTCTTCTTTTGGTCCAGCAATAATGTCTAGTACCTCTACTTCGAATACTAATGGTGCATATTGCGGAATAGCTCCCATAGAACCTTGCTGACCATAGCCTAAGTTAGAAGGAATAATGAAGGTCGCTTTGCTACCTTTTTTCAATAATTGTAAACCTTCTGTCCATCCCTGGATCACTGGATCTTTACCTACACGGATACGGATTGGTTCGTACGTACGCATCGGGTTATGAATCTTATTTTTCTTTGCTAATTCAGTATCATTAGTGTCAAAGATTTTGGAGTTAGCTGCAAGAGAACCCGTGTAGTTCAATACAACAGTATCGCCAAGAGCAGCCAATTTGCCAGCACCTTCTTCTTTAATAATGTACTGAAGTCCGGAAGCTGTTTTCTTTGGCTCCAATTTATTTTTTTGGATGTAGGAATTGATTTTTCCTTCTTCAGCGTTTTTGATTTTCTCTATTTCGCCTTCAAAATATTGGTTGACTTGCTCGAACAATACAGAATCAGCCAAATCGCCTTTCTTAAATACTTTTTCTACTTTGAAAGTAAATTGAAGGTATTTGTCTGCAAACTCTGGTTTTGGTTGACCTGTGCGTGCAGCCATAGTATCCAAGTTAATACGGAATACCGCGCTATCGCCTTCACCCAGCATGCGCAAGATGCTATTCGGATCTCCTGGATAGGATCCTTGCAAAGTAGAATCTGGCATGATAGGCTGTGCTTGTGGCAATCCCATATCGTAGGTGTTTGCCAACACTGAGTCACGATCCGTTTCCACGATCAGATTAAATGCTAACACATCACCTGTGGTCGCTTTCTCACCGCTGCCTTCTTTAATAAATTTGTACTCTAACCCACCTTCACCTTTTTTGAAGCTTTGACATGAGCTCATCGCAAGAGCGGCTACCGCCGTTAAAAATAGAATTGACTTCTTCATTTGTATTTTGATGTATAATTTTTATGTTAATTCGTTAATACTTCAGCATACTGCGGAAGTATGGATTTAAATCTTTCTACTACGGTTAGCAAATCTTCGGTAGAACTTCCACCTGATGCATTTAAGTGGCCACCCCCATTAAAATGGGTTTTGCAAATCTCGTTGCAGGGAATTTCTCCAATTGATCGCAAAGATAGCTTAATTAATTCGGTTCTGTCAACAAATAATCCGGCTAGGCGCACACCTTTTATGGATAGTGCATAGTTGACCAAGCCTTCGGTATCACCGGTCGTGATAGCAAACTGTTTTAGATCATCTTTGCTTAATGCAAAAATGGCAGTATTATATTCAGGTATCACCTCAAGACAGTTTAGCAAGCAATAGCCTAAAAATTTAAGACGATTCTCTGTAGAGCTGTTATATACTTGTTGATGAATCTCCCAGTTGCGTACCCCGATCTCGATCAAGTCGGCAATAATACGATGCACGGCTGCATTGGCAGCTTTGAATCGAAAGGACCCGGTATCGGTCATGATTCCGGTATATAGGCACGTCGCCATATCAGCGTTCAATTTATCCTTGCCGTCCAATTCTTCGACAATAAATCGGTATACCAATTGTGCAGTTGCCGCTGCTTGCGAATCCCAATAGCTGAGGTCGGCAAAATCTTCGGGATCAAGATGATGATCGATCATCCATTTTTGTCCATTGGCGCCACGGATCACGGGCTCCAGAATATTAGTGCGCGATAGCGCGCTATAATCAAGGCAAAAGATGATCTCCGCTTCAGCAAAAAGGTTGTAGACCAAATCGGGCTGATCGGGGAAAATGATCACTTCGTCGCGGCCAGGCATCCAATCTAGAAACGTCGGGAAATCCGAAGATACGACTACCGATACTGTATGACCTGCCGCACGTAACCATTGTGAAAGCCCTAATGAAGAACCCAACGCATCGCCATCTGGCTTGTGATGTGTGGTGATTACAATTTTCCTCGGGGAGTCTAATAAAGTGATATTCTCTTTTCCTTCTAACATATCTGTTTTATGAATGCAAACCTACCAAAAAAAATATTCTGATAAAATTTTTTTCGTCATCCTAAAATGGTGTGGGATAAATTATTAGTGTTTGTACGCATAGAGTTTATGGTCGCGCTTGGTGGATAGTAAATAATTGCCACTATTGTAGTTGATCGGGCCATAATAAAACAATGGAAGCGCCTCTACCGGAAATCCGTCTATCACGTTGCCATTCTCCGTAAATACGTAGATTAAATTGTTTGACGGTACACTGACTCCCAACTGTACTATCGTTCGGGAGATGGGGAAAAACAGAGGAGAACTATATATTTCTTTGGTGAATCCTTGACTGTAGCGTAGCGATGTGCTGTCCGCGGTTTGATAGACACTGAGCTTATTATCGTCAAGAACGACCATATCTGGTATGGAAGCAACAGATAGCGGCGCAAAGAATGCGCGATGATTGCCGGAAAGCTCAGCATTGGATGTGCTGCTTACACCATTGGATTTAGCATAACGATAAAGCTTGCCAGCACTATCTGTGGTGATAAATACATCCTCGGCACCTGAACTTGCGCTGATTATATGTCCTAGTGGATTCCGGAATGTTGCTTCGGCTTCGGTCGGGGCCGCTATTTCGTGTACAATCTGGCCTTCCGAATTGAAATAATATACTTTGCCCGATGTACTACCGACGACGATTTCATTATTCGCTAGATAAATGCCGCTGAGTAAGCGACCAGAAACAGCTGTCGAAGCCCAATTAGATACTGCATTTCCTTCCATGTCATACGCAAGTAAACGATCTCTCAACGGAACGAAAATAATATCACGACGATCGATAGTTAGCACTACCGGCGATCCAGTAGGCTCTTCGGGTAAGCTTATAGAAAAGCCAGGCAACCCATTGCCTTTGGGGTCAAAACGATACAGACGATTTCGGTCAGTCACTAACAGAATAGAGCGATCTGCCAATTGAATCATATCACCGATCACTCGACCAGAAAATACAGTTGACCAAATTTTGGTACCACTAGGGTGAATGGCATGAAGCGTATGATCTTGTTCTTGTACCAAGATGAATTGACTGGTATCCGAATGCTCGAAGACGTATGGTCGCGTTATTAGTCGATTGTTGAACGCATATGTCCAATCAGGAGATGAGCCTAATGCCGTCGAGCTTTTGTAGATACCATAAATACTACTGATAAAGTTGCCACCATTGCCCATGAGCTGTGCGGACCACGCATAAAAATCTTGGTATCCATATGCTTTGCTGTCTCGTAAGTTCTGCGCCAGAGGTCGAATTAAGTTGTTGCTGAGCATGCGGCTCGCATTTTTGGTATGCAGAAAGAAAGTCACGTTGGCTTCGTCGCCTTGCATGCGTTCGTAGTTTTTGAAGCCCAAGGTGCCTACCAGTAGATCGCTATTTTGCCATTGACTTAGGTAGTTGCTAACTGTTGCGGATTGATTTGCGAATACAACAACGTCATCTATAATCGTGAAATATGGACGAGGAAAGATTTGAAAAGCATCGCCATAATAGGCATAGAGCAGATTCTCATATTTAAGGCGATACAGGCCATTGCCCACATCCTCGGCTAAATCAGACAGCATTCCATCCAGAGCGGTTGAGTCGCGTAAAGATAGAAAACCCAAGTTGTCACCATTGTTCAATTCTGCGACAGCGAATCCGCTACCACCCGCCGCCTCAAAGCCGCTAGTAATATTGGGCCGGCTACTGCGGGTATTCTCTAACTGATCCAAAATCCGCTTTTGATTAGGTTTGCGTGTTAGATATTTTTCCAGATCTTGGCGGTACTTCCGCAAATCGCTAACGGAGTATTCCAAATACAGGGCAGTATTGGCAGGGAAATAGTGATACAAGCGTTGGGTGGTCTTCTGTTGGAAAGCGAATAGCGATAAATAATTTTGTTCTTTTTTATCCAGTTCACTTTCTCCAGTAAGCATCAGCGCATCCTGCTTATAGTTAATGTTCCAAGTGGATTGCCCATCTAATCCCAAAAATTGTTGTATAAAATGTCCTGGCCTATTGCGCAGAAATTTTTTGGACAAGCTATCGATCTGCTCGTGCGCAAAGTAGAAACTCAAAGGCACATTTCTGTTGGTATTCTCCAAGAAAAATGCAATCTGCTGACGACTCAGCTTAGGGTGTCTCTTATCGAGCACTTTTTCTAAAACTGAGAGCGCTGGAGAAACAAAGAATATATCGGCATGATAGGCGGCATACCACGTCACTTCGCTGCTATCGCGTTGCAGCGCAAAGATGCGTTGGCCTAGGGTATCTAAGGCGGTGAATTGATACCGATCTGAAAGCTGTGCTAAAAAGTTGTTGACCGAACTTTCTTTTATTGGTTCTATGGTGGGTATGGTAAACAACATCTCTACCGATTTGTCTACGTCATGAAAAGAAACATACACGTCGGTGCCAGCTAGATACGGAGTGAGCGTAGGACTACGTAGGAGTTGTTGCTTTAGGTCGTTCATATTTTGTTTTTGCTCGAAACCTAATAAAGCATCAAATACTTCGTAATCTTTGAAAATGTTATCCGTAGTTTCCTCGTTTTTGAATGCAGCGATGAGTAATGTTTCTTCTGGAAGAAAGGTGAGCGGCTTGGTCATATCCTTTTGCGCACTCCCTAACCCCGTAAAATAGAAAACGGAGGCAGCTACTACGGCTACAAACAATATGATAGAAACTATAATGGTACCCTTCATCTATTACAAACCTAAAAAAATCTGCCTGCAAATTTCAATTAGAATATTTAAAAATTGATAAAAATCGCTCTGAGTATGCATCAAATTGTATACATTTATCCACATGAAATCGGCTGTATAGCTTGATATACTATTATGAACAAACAAATTATTCTTACCGCAGCATTTTTTGGAATGGTTGCAGTGATATTAGGAGCATTTGGCGCACATGGCTTAGAAGGAAAGGTGAGTAATTCTCAGTTGGAAACATGGGAAACCGCTAACCGTTATCATTTTTACCATACGTTGGCTCTTTTGTTTTTGTCCACTTTTTCGCGGGCAAAAAGTCAATCCATAAGATTGTCTTTTATCGCTTTTACAGTTGGTATATTTTTATTCTCAGGCTCGCTGTATTTATTGAGCACACGAGAACTGATTGGGATTACGCAGATCAATATCTTGGGTCCGATTACACCTGTCGGCGGATTGTTTTTTATCATCGGCTGGATCGGTTTATTCTCGGCAGCATTGCGCCATCGAGCATAATATTACATGTTAGAACTTAGTGATGCCCTCGGTTAGTGCCTGCTAATCGAGGGTATTTTTTTACATTTGTATATGTCATCACCCCAGCTTTTCGAATCCGCCGCTGCGCGTCAGACGCTTTTTGTAGAGGTTGTATTGCCCTTGTCGATAGCCAAGTCGTATACGTATCGTGTGCCAGAAGCGCTCAACGACAAGGTAAAGCTGGGTGTGCGCGTGATTGTGCAATTCGGCAAAAATCGAATCTATGCAGCTATAGTGGAGCGTGTAACGGAAGAAGCCCCGCTACGCTACGAAGCAAAATACATTTTGGACGTAGTAGATGAACAAGGCATAGTGGGCGTAAAACAGCTTGATTTCTGGCACTGGATTGCCGATTATTATATGTGCTACCTTGGCGATGTGATGCAAGCGGCTTTGCCAGCGGCTTTGAAAATGGCTTCCGAGACAAAGATTCGCTCTGCGGATCAAGAAGATCGGGATCGTAGCGGATTGAACGATAAAGCATTTCTCGTAATGGACGCACTGGATGTTGCTGGCGAACTCCGCATTAGCGATGTTGTTAAAATACTAGGTCAGAAAACAGTGTTTCCTCTACTGAAAAGTTTGTTTGATAAAGGTTTTATCCTGATATCCGAAGAGATCAAGCAAAAGTATAAGCCTAAGGTCAAAACTTTCCTAACGTTATCGTCGTTATATGCTGATGGTGAGGCAAAACGCGAGTTGCTAGATGCACTGAACCGTGCACCAACGCAGCAAGACGCTGTGTTAGCTTTTATGCAGCTGCAAAAGCAAGGTGGCGAAATCACTCGTCAAGATATTATGGAAGCGTCTGGCTGCGGTTCATCGGCCATCACCGCTTTGATCGATAAAGGCGTGTTTGATGTGAAAGAAAAGGTAGTGAGCCGTTTTCAAGGTACTGATATTGTCTTGCAAAAAGATTTTACGTTTAGTACACCGCAACAACAAGCGTACGATCAAATAAATGAATTTTTTGAAGAGAAAGACGTCGTCTTGTTGCACGGGGTCACGGCGTCGGGCAAAACCCAATTGTATGTACGCCTGATCGAAAAGGTGTTAGAACAAGGTCGGCAAGTGCTGTTTCTACTACCTGAAATTGCGCTGACAGCGCAGATTACCGAACGATTAAAATTGTATTTTGGTGATCAGTTGGGTGTATATCATTCCAAATTTAACGATAACGAGCGAGCAGAGGTATGGTACAAAGTACTGAACGGAGAACTTAAGATTATTGTAGGTGCGCGGTCAGCCGTGCTATTGCCGTTTCAAAATCTAGGCCTAATTGTGGTGGATGAGGAGCACGAAAGCTCGTACAAACAATTCGAACCGGCACCGCGATATCATGCGCGAGATGCAGCTATTTATCTCGCAAATTCGTATGATGCTAAAGTGTTATTGGGATCTGCCACACCATCAGTCGAAAGTTTTTACAATGCCAAAGCAGGTAAATATGGTTTGGTAACGCTTTCTGAGCGATTTGGTGAGGTACAGTTGCCTGCCATCGAGATCATTCATGTGACAGAAGAAAGTCGGAAAGATCAAATGGTGAATTATTTCAGCAAAACTTTGCTTAAAGGCATTGAAGATGCGGTGGCTCTGAAAGAACAAGTCATTCTCTTTCAAAATCGCCGTGGGCACACGCCTTTCTTACAGTGTAAGACCTGTGGCTATGTCGCCAAATGTGTGCAGTGCGATGTGAGCTTGACGTACCATAAATCCAGTAACCTGCTACACTGCCATTACTGTGGTTTTTCAGAAGATACAATACAGGTGTGCCCAGCTTGTGGTTCTACGCATTTGGAAAATAAAGGCTACGGCACCGAACGAATCGAAGAGGAGCTCGAATTGCTCATGCCAGACTTGCGCATCGGTCGTCTGGATTTGGATTCTACACGCGGTAAGCACGGATTTGATAAAGTGATTACGGCATTCGATGATCATGAATTTGATGTGTTGATCGGCACGCAGATGGTGGCCAAAGGTTTGGACTTCGGTCGTGTGAACCTTATAGGCATCATTAACGCTGATGCGATGATCAATTTTCCAGATTTTCGGTCGTACGAGCGCGCTTATTCCTTGTTTTCGCAGGTAGCAGGCCGATCCGGACGTCGGCAAACGCAAGGTCGGGTAATTATCCAAACCTATTCGCCTAACCATCGCGTGCTGGAGCAAGTGGTACAGCATGATTATTTAGCGATGTTTACTAACGAAATCACGGAACGAAAAGCGTACCATTATCCACCTTTTTATCGTTTGATCCGTTTGGATGTTAAGCATACGGATCAGGACAAATGCCTAGATTCTGCGCAGAAATTAGCCAACCTGCTACGTACTTCTTTGGAGCAGCGTGTTCTCGGCCCAGAACAACCGTTGGTAGCTCGTATCCGGAATAATTATATACAGACAATTACCCTAAAGATCGAACGTGCAGGTATCAGTATTGTCAAAGTAAAAGAGTTGATTCGCCAAGCATTACTGCATTTCGAGTTAGATAAAAAGAATTCGGGCGTGCGCGTTATCGCAGACGTCGATCCTTATTAATTATGTATTTCCCAGTACGGCCATCTCTCTTTTCCAGGTGAATGCGGTAAACAGTATCGCTAGTATACAAGAGCCGATGATGACAATAAAACCGCCATCCCATTGGAAGTGATCTACAATGTAGCCCATAGCGATGTTGGCGAATAGTGCACCACCTAGGTATCCGAACAAACCGGTGAGTCCTGCTGCGGTTCCAGCTGCCTTTTTGGGAGCGAGATCTAGCGCTTGTACACCGATCAACATAACAGGACCGTATATCAAAAATCCGATGGACATAAGCGCAATATTGTCAATTAATATATTTCCTGGAGGGTTTTGCCAATAGATAACTACGGCAATCGCTACCAACGTCATGTAAATAATAGTAGCGGGAGCTCGCCGCCCATGAAAGACTTTGTCACTAATCCACCCGCAGAGCAGCGTGCCAGGTATACCTGCGTATTCGTATGCAAAGTACGCCCAACCAGATTCATTCACTGAAAATCCTTTGGCCTCTTCCAAGTAGGTAGGAGCCCAGTCTAGAATTCCATATCGTACAAAGTATACAAAAGCATTTGCAATGGCGATATACCAGAGCATCTTATTTTTTAGGATATAATCTACAAAAATTTGTTTGGCGCTGAGTTCTTTTTCTTCTTTCTCGGAGTAATCCTTTGGGTAATCGTTTTTGTACTTTTCGATCGGAGGCAGACCACAGGATTGAGGAGTATCGCGCACCAGCCAATATGCGATACATGCGATCAACAATGCTACAATACCGGGGAAGTAAAATTTACTTTGCCAATCGCCGAAGATGACGATACCTACGATCGCCAACGGACCAATCAGGCCACCGCCTACGTTATGAGCCACATTCCATATAGCCATCTTGGTTCCGCGTTCGCGTACCGAAAACCAATGTGTCATCACGCGGCCGCAGGGCGGCCAACCCATTCCCTGAAACCAACCATTAATGAACAACATAGCAAACATGATCAGCAGGGAAGAGGTCATCCATTGGAAAAAGCCCATTGCAATCATGGTCAAAGCGGACAATACCAAGCCAATCGTTAGAAAGTTACGGGCATTACTACGATCAGAAACATTGCCCATCAAGAATTTGCTGAGTCCATAGGCGATGGATACGCCTGAAATAGCCCAACCAAGATCCGACTTTGAATAACCTTGTGCAATGAGATCTGGCATAGCCAAAGAGAAATTTTTCCGTACCAAATAGTATCCGGCATAGCCGATAAATATTCCTAAGAATACTTTCCAGCGTAGTTGCTTGTACGTCGTATCTGTTTTGTCTAAGGGTACTAATTCCTTATGTGGCGCGGGCTGCATCCAATTTTTCCACATGATAATTACTTTTTAGCTTTTAAATTGAACAGGTTTGGATAATCTGATATGATTCCATCCACGTTCATCGATTTTAGGTTTGCGATATCTTCGGCCGAATTGGCTGTCCAAGGTATTACTCGCATATGAAGGCGATGACATGCCTCAATGAGTTCGGCATTCACCATTTTGTAGTTTGGACTAAAGATGAAAGGGATAAAGCCCAAAGATTGAATATGCTGTTTCACGCTTCGCGTAGTATCGCTTGTGAGCAGTGATATCTTGATGTGAGGATGATCTCGATGTAATATTTTCAATGTACGTGGGTCAAAAGACTGTATTACTGTTCGATCTGTAATGTTTTTATCCTGAATAACAGTCAATAACATTCGCACAAAGGTTTCAGGGTCTGGATGATTTTTGCCATCGCCTTTCGCACTTAGTTTCGTTTCGATATTATAAAAATGAGGTTTAAGGCCTTTCTGGTGACTGTACTCTTCCACTGAATCGATCAAATCTGCTAACCGAGGAATGTATTCTCGAATGGATTGTTGACTAGGAAAGTCAGGATGATCCTTCGATCCAACGTCGTACTGACTAAGTTGCTCGTAGTTTGTTTGATAGATGAGCAAGCTTTTGTCCACGATATCCTGACCATCAGGCTGTCTAGCAAATTTCGGATTAAGATACGCATCGTGCGCAATCACTACTTGGCTATCTTGCGTAATCTGTGCATCCATTTCTAGCGTGGTTACTCCGTAGTCCAAAGCTGTATACATCGCATGAATAGTATTTTCGGGATATAGACCACGTGCGCCGCGATGCCCTTCGTAAGAAAAAGTTGGAAACGTATCAGGTCGCTCTGCTAATAAAGCTTTTCGACTTGTACAAGCATAGATCATGCATGCACTGGCAATGAGGGATAATATTAAATGTCTGCTCAGCATATCTTATTGTGCGGTTTTATAGGAAAGGAACTATGATATTGCGTAGGTTTCTTTCAAGTTTACATCTTCTTTAAATTCCCTGCCGAAACGATCTGTAACAACGATTTGTACTTGCTTCGCACGTGTCTGAGTGTAAAAGATGTGTGCGGTACGTCGTGGTTCTACCCAACCTCGTCTGTCGGCAGGTAGTTGGGGTCCTTCATACAGTGAGCGCGCGAGCGGATCTAGCGTTTTTGTCTGATCCATATGTCCCATCAATTTTCCGTCGGCATACCATTGTACTTTCCATTCAGGATCGTAGTTCCAGACGTTTACTGTAATACGATGGCCTTTGTTAAGTCGCTGTACGGATGTCCGGAATTGGTAGTCGGTGTCTTTTCCGATCGATTTGTAGCACCAGCTTAGTGTAGATCCTTGCACTTCAAATACAGCATACCCACGAGGCGTACCGTCGGTACAGACTGAGCCAGTCCACCAAGCGCCACATACCGATGCGATAGTATGCTCAAAGATGTGCTGATGTATATGATTGGTGTTTTGGTGTGTGTGTCCTGATAAAATATGAACATTGGAAAATGGCGCTAGCAGTGCATACAAATCCTGTTTGTTTTTGACGGCATTGTATACAGGGATGTGCACGCTTAAAATCAATAGATGATCGTGCGGTACCAAGGCTAGGTCTTTGGCTAGCCACGCCAATTGTTCTGCGGATATTTCACCGTTATAATCTTTAATGCTTGTATAATTCACGTTGTCCAGCACGACGTAATGCGCCATTCCTCGATTAAAAGAATAGTAAGTAGGGCCACAATGCATCTTGAATAGCGCGGCAGTATCTGGCTGGTGTTGAGTGCTCTCATGCTTATCATGATTGCCTACCGTTTGGAAAAATGGAATGCCCAATTGAGCTACGGCCTCTTGATAAGGTTGCCACATATCGGGCTTATCCCATATCGAATCTCCTACAGATATGCCATGAAAGGAGCGGTGTGTCTGTAGTTGTATGAATTGTTGCATATCAGGAATCGATTCTTGTTGGAATTGACGAACATCATCTTGAACACGTACTTGTGGATCGCCTAACCCAATAAATCCATGATGCAGATCATCCAATTCGCTTTTTCGTAGATGGAAAGTATAATGTTGCTGGTCTAAAGATCGATAGATGGCGGCAAAACCCGCATCCTGCTCGATCTCATAACCACTAGGGTTGCAGATAAACAAGAACGCACTCTCTGGATTTGTTGTGATCTGATAGTCGCCATTTTTGTCTGTTACGGCGATCGCATAGCCATCTGACACCGCCACTCCTTGTACACCTTTTGACACTGCAACGACGCGCCCTCTGATTATTGAACTGTGATCGTCTGCTTGTAGGTGCGCAAAAGCACTTTCAGAAAGACAATATCCACCAACCAAGAGCCCAGCAGATTTTAAAAATATTCTTCTATTCATAATTATGCTGTCTTATTTTTTGCTGTTTAACATAAAAATGCATACAAATGGCTTGCGACCGGCACTGGTCGAAGCCATTTGTATGCAGTATAATTTACTCGACCTGTTTGGTTATTCCTGGGCCGGTTTCAATCTCGGCTAGTGTAGATGGTTTATCCAAATGAATCAACGTATGCGTACGAGGAGTGGTCCACTCACGGGTTTGCGTATTGAATTCGCCACCAAGCATGAAATAATATCCAATGTCTGTATTAGTTGGCGATCCGTGGTGCGGATGCCTGAAGTCATTGATGCCTTCGCCCATAGAAAAGAATGGCGTGAGTTCGCCGCTTTCTCTGGAATAAGTCGTGTAATGATCGTTGTTAGCTATACGGTATCCCAATCCAAGATCTAAATCGATGATCGAAGCGGTACCTGTACCACCATAAAATACCACATCGATTGGTATCGTACTTTCAGAAATGTTCGTGCCTACGAAAAGTGCAATTCCGCTGGCGTTGCCACTGTTGGCGAGCAAATTACTGTTATTATTTCCTAACCCATCTCCCAGCGTACTTGCATAGGTAATGGTTCGAATCCAGTTAGCATTCGCGATAGAAGTGGAGTTGGCTCCGTTAATGCGTTTTTGACTTCCGCCCACATAAAAGAATTCTCCTTTCTTTACGGATCCTTCAGTGAGGTTAAATTTATACGTTCTAGCTCCACCGGTTGCCCAGCCAGCCGTATGCATTACCGAGCCAGCATTATTACTGGTCACGATGGAGAAAGGAATTTCCGAAAAATCGATGTCGGTATTCGCCATCAGTTGTACGTATTCATAATTGCCATCTCCGCCAGCAGGGTCATTGCAAAATCCCGTAATAATCAGAGGCATATCTCCAAGGTCGCCCGGAATCTCTGGGTCGGATACATCTTCGATATCGCTATGGTATCTCGGCCAAATAGCGAAACGTCTGTACGTATTTGACTCGCGAAGTAAAATACCTGTAGCGTTCACATTGCGTGGTAATGGTGTAGCGGCAAAGTCAGCACTAGATTGCGTGTGTATCGACAGCGTATCTGCGCCATTTAACATGTGCTTTACTCCTTCTAAAGTTTCTCCGTCGGTCGGTCTCGGGCTGAGCTCTGCGCCTACAATCTTTACTAAAGTACCTTCATAATCATTCGGTCGGAGATAAGCGTTATAAGCCGTTATCGTCCGAAACGTGAGGTACGGTGCTGTGCTTACTTTTTCGATATCGGCTGGAGTTACATGGCTGATGTACAAGAAACCTTCTCGTTTCAATTCTTTGTTAGCAACGTGAACTATTAAAGAATCGCCAGGTAAATAATTGACTACGTCGTCACCCAGTTGTAGTGCGATACCATGGAGCTGATTGCGGCGATGTTGCTGAATGATGAGCATACCATCGGGTACGTTTCCATTTCGGTAATCTGATATAACCACACCAGTGATTTTTTCGGCCTGCGAAAGTCGGTCTGGGTCTAATGATACGTCCGTATCTTTATGAATCGTCCGTAAATCTTGTATGGCGATGTAAGGACTAGGCGTTCCGTCAATAATGTTGCGTTTTTCGCAAGCATACGCGGTTAGTAATATGCATATGGACAGGAGGCTATATAGTGATCTGTAATTCATAGCTTTTTCGGTTTTTATGACGTGGATATCTATGGTTTTTGCCACCACACTAAGGTGTTGATATTATCTGCTCCCTGTACGCGTACAGCATTAAGATAATTGTCGCGGTTGGAAGATTGGATATAAACAGGATACATGAGTCGTGCAGGCATCTGCTGATTATTAAGATGGCCTGACCGTATAGGTAATACTGGGTGCCCGGTGCGTCTGTATTCAAACCAACTTTGTAAGTCGGTAAAAAATAAAGAAAAGTATTTCTGCATATGAATGAGTTCCATTTTCTTAAACTCATCGTAGCCATCTTCCCACTTTACTAAATCGCTGCCCAAATAATAAGAGGGTAGCTCAAAGTCCCATAGTTCTATTCCAGCAACTGTGCCGCGCTCATAATAAGTTTGTGCAGATTCTGCAGTAATCCACCCCTTCACAGCTGCTTCGGCAAGAATAAGTTGTAGTTCCCCATAATTCATCATATTGCCAAGTAATGGTTCGGAGATCAGATCTGTATGCGGGGTAGAACGTGCTACAGGCGGTTGTCCGATCGGATAACCGCTCGGCACGCCAGCATAGTCACCCTCAAAAAGCGCCACCCATTTTTGTATTCTAGGATCGCTGCGTTCGTTTAAATTATCGACAAAGAAACTTGCGGATTTTGGTGTATACCAATCTGCCAAGCGCCAAGTTGCAAAAGGAGAAATGTAGGGAGCTTGTCCAGTCCAACGCAATATTGCTGAATCATCATTATCACGCATTAGCGGATAAGTGTTAGGGGAATTGTCCACCATCTTTTGGAATACAGTATCAATGACAGATGGAGCCTTGTGTGCAATACGCAATGCCAAACGTAGGTAAAGTGAATTGCCAAAACGCCGCCATTTGTCTACACTACCTTGGTAAATCGGGTCTGACGACTCTAATATTCGAGCTGTATTGGGTAGCGTAGAAAAAATCCGATTAGCCTCTTCTAACTTACGTAGCAAATCTGGATAAATATCTTCTTGTCGATCAAAAGCCGGCCTGAATGAATTTGTTTCAGGTCCAGTAGATGCCGCTGTATAAGGAACATCGCCGTATGTGTCGGTAAGTAATGAAAATACCCAGGCCTGACAAACTAACGCCACGCCTTGATAGGCTGGTTGGTCGAGTTCTGCTGCAAAATCATGGATATCTTTGAAGTTTTTTAATTGTAGGTACCAATTGTTCCACAAGTAATCAGCTTCTGCCGTACGAATTTCGTAACGAAAAATACGTCCTTCACCGTCTCCCATGTTCACGGTTACCTGCATTAGTTCATTCGTTACTCGTTGGCTGCGGTTCATATTATACCCTACAACTTTGGTCAGAGCCGGAGCCAGCAAGTTTTGTGGCAGCGCTACTGGACTAGCATTGGGGTTGGTATTAATCTCTTCAAAGTTCTTATTGCAGGAAGTCAGCAATACTATAACGGTACAATACGCTATAATCTGACTGCTTATTTTGTTTAATTTCATCATTGTAATTACTTTTAAAAACCGACTACTATGTTAAGTCCAAACGTACGTGTTGCTGGGAACTGGCCAAGCTCGAATCCACGGGTAATGTCGCCATTACCTAGTGTGCCGAATTCTGGATCGAATGCTGGCCAACTAGACCAGATAAACAGATCGCGTCCGAAGACACCGACAGTAGCACGTTGTAGTCCTGTTCTTGCTAATAAATTCTTACTTAGACTATAGTCAAAGCGCATTTCTCGCAGCTTAAGAAAATCGGTAGAATACGATGTGCCTTCTACGTTATCTCTACCTAGATGGGCGTTGTAATAGTCCCATACGTTTTCGGAGATCACATCGTTTGGACGATACGTACCGTCGCCATTGGCGATTACACCATTGCCGATGATACCATTATAACGGCCGGGAACAGTGTTCATGGTTTTGCCTTGCTCTGCAAGTACGGCCGAGGTGAGTGAATATCCGACGGCACCGAATTGTGCGTCAAAAAGGACGCTTAACCTAAACTGCTTGTATCGGAACTCATTGGTAATACCAGCACGCCATTTAGGATTTGTATGTCCGATGTATTGCATAGAATCGGTTAGTTGTGGCAATCCATTTTGATAAATGATTTGTCCATCTGGTGCACGTTGGTAACCGCGGCCATATAAATCATCAAGCCTGCCGCCTAGTCGAGCAATGATCGATCCTCGGCTACCGGGTCCATTCTGGAGCGTCATTTCTCGATCTCCGTTTACGAGTTCTATGACTTTATTTTTATTCGCGCTAAACATGGCATTGATATTCCATTCGAAAATCCCTTGCTTACGGATCGGTGTAATTCGCGATTCGACTTCGAAGCCACTATTCTGAATTTCACCAGCATTGACCAATACGGTGCTAACCCCCGATGCCCGATCTACCACAGATGTGAGGTGTTGATTGGTTGTGTTGGATCGATAGTACGTCATATTGAGTGACCAGCGATTGTTAAATAGGTTGAGATCGGTGCCTGCTTCGTAACTTAGTGTTTTTAAAGGCTGAAGTGCTTGATTTGGAAATAGCGTCGGGTTTGCTAAACCGGCAGGATAGCCATCTTGCACTGCATAGGTGTATGATGTGCGGTATGGGATCATGGATCCGCTTCCTACTTCGGCAATAGAACCTCGGAATTTGACCAACGAAAAAGCAGTAGGAAGCTTTACCACATCAGAAAGCACGAAACTAAGATTCATCGAAGGATAAAAAAAGGAAGAATTTCCTTTGTTGAGCGGAGTGGCCAAAGCACTATTCCAGTCATTACGAGCGGAGAAATCGGCAAATAAATAATCTTTGAATGAAACGGTAGCTAAGGCATATAAACTGTTTAGCACTAGTTCGCTTCGGTAAGGATTGCTGATAAGAATGCCAGCACGGTTTCCTAAATTGAAAATCCCTGGAAATGATAGTGAATCGGCTGCATTTCGCTCTTGATTGGCTTCGTTTCGCAGTGTGCTAGCACCAGTAGTTACACGGATTTTTATATCGTCATTGATTTGTTTATTATAATTGACCATTACTTCAGAAGTCATCTCGGTATTGTTGAGTGCCTGAGTGCGGTACATACCTTTTCGAAATTTTTCGGTATCCCACGGTCGTTGTTGGCTTCTTTGCTCGGCATTTAGATCCAACGTTGTACGAACCATTACGTCCCATTCTTCATTAAACTTGTAAGCCGCTTCAATATTACCCGTCAGGCCATTCCGCTTATTTTTGTTAAGCATCTCATTGGTGATAAGATAGGGGTTGTCTACCAAACTGCTGAAGGGATAACTTTGGACACGATTTTCTTGTCCTATTGCCCAATATTCTTCTAACCAATCCAGCGGTGCATTGGGTACCCAAAACATGTTCCAGTACATTAAAGATTGGTTATTATATCCGCTCGATGGTAGATTATCGCTACGGTTTTGACGAAAATTGAGACGTGTACGTAGTTTTAGCTTGCTCGTTACATCGTGGTTAGCGGTTAATGATACATTATTTCTGGCATAGCCAGTATTAGGTATTATCCAGCTATTCCGCAGATCTGTAAATGAGAATCGCATTTGGGTTTTTTCCGTTGCGCCATCAATACCTACAGAATTGGTAAACGTAACTCCGGTGTCAAAAAAATCTTTACGAGCATTTGGATACGGCTGCCACAAGGTACGTTCGTTACCACGTGTCTGAGTCGTAGGGTCGTATTGAAAGTAATATTGACCGTCAAACTTTGGTCCCCAGGCGGAGCTGGTACTACGTGTACTTCCGCCATCTTCTGAAGCCAAAAACGAATAATATCGAACACCTTCCGTTCCCTGTCCGTATTCATATTGATAGTCAGGCCAGCGCGATATCTGCTCAATCGTTGTGTTAGAAGTTAGCGTAACACCAATACCTTTGCTGGCGCGGCCTGATTTGGTCGTAATCACGATGGCACCACCAGCGCCACGCTGTCCGTACAATGCGGTTGCATTGGCACCTTTCAATACCGTCAACGATTCGATGTCTTCGGGGTTAATGTCATTAATCCCAGTTCCGAAATCGGAAGGCGAATCGCCGCCAAGATAAGCGCCGTGGCCATTGCCAACCATGTTGCCGCTACTATTGCTAATGACCACGCCGTCTATAACGATCAATGCCTGATTGTCTCCGGTAAGATTATTTTCACCGCGTAGTATAATTTTATTGGAACCTGCCGGCCCAGCGCCAGAGCGAACTAAATTCACGCCCGCGATCTTTCCGGATAGCGCCTCTGTCCAGTTATTGGCCAAAGCTTCGGTTAACTTTTCGCCTTTCATCTCTGTGGCGGCATAACCAAGCGACTTTTTGTTTCGCTCGATTCCCAATGCCGTTACCACTACTTCTTCTACCTCGCTGGTATTGCTAGAAAGTAGAATGGTGATCTTATTGGTACTTGTTTCTATACGCTGGCGATGAATCGCATATCCTAGGCTAGTGATTTGGATCTCAGTTCCGGGAGCAATTACGATGGTAAATTCACCATTAGCATTGGTAGATCCAAGTGATCGATTATCACTTCGAATAGTAGCACCCGAGATAGGGCTATTGTCCGAAGCATCTAACACCTTGCCTTCCACGCGCACCTGCATGGATGTTTCAAGTTTTTGACTTGTCGAATCTATTAAAAGGTTAGCACTTATCGGCTGGATAATGCCTAAAAAGCAGAAGATCCACGCGCATAACAGGAAATATCTTCTGGTGGAAGATAGTCCGGTTTTGTTGGGGGAATTACATAACATGTTCATAGGTTAGGGGGTGAGATGTATTTTATAGATTGGTTATGAAGTTGTAATACATTAGGGGCTGATAAGGATTTGGTGAAGTAAAGTAGCTATTGCAGAGCCAATCATTGGGCCGACCAGCGGTATCCACGTGTAGGAAGGATCAAAAGGTTGCTTTGTTGGTAATGGAATAATCCAGTATACCATACGTGGAGCAAGATCTCTTGCGGGGTTGATAGCGTAACCAGTAGTTCCGCCAAGACTCAAACCGATTACCCACACAAGAAAGGCAACTGGAAAAGCTCCAATAGATCCTAGACCGATTACACCAGCCGTTTCATTGACTTGCAAAGAAGGTTCTTGAAAGAATAGAATAGCCGTAATAAGGACAAATGTGCCTAAAGCTTCTGATAGTAAATTGGATGGCGTACTTCTTAAGGCAGGTGCAGTACAAAAAACCGCTTGCGTACGTGAAGAATCGTGAGTTTTTAATAGATGTTGGCGATAAAGGATAGAAACAGCAAAAGCACCGAATGTAGCGCCAATAAACTGTGCAGCGATGTATTGTAGAGCGTTCGTAGTGGTGATGTCGCCCAGCATCCAAACAGACAGAGTTACCGCAGGATTCAGATGTGCGCCGCTATATGCACTTGCTACAGATACACCCACAAAAACGGCCAAAGCCCATCCAGTTGTAATAACGATCCAGCCGCCATTTTGTCCTTTAGTGCCTTCTAATACCACGTTTGCTACTACACCGCCACCAAGTAACAGCATAAGAAATGTGCCAAATAATTCTGCAATGAAGGGAGTCATTTTAATTTAGTTTTTAGAGAAGACCATATTTTAGAAGCTTCCACAGCGATATGCCAATCGCTCAATTGGGCTGCGGTAGACGAAGAGTTGTCTTCGGGCCGAAAGGTGCGATCTGCGGCATGTAAGGCTTGCAGTTCGGATACGTCTCTCCAAAATCCAGAGGCTAATCCTGCTAGGTATGCAGCTCCCATAGCGGTGGTTTCGGTATTGGTAGGCCGCACGACATCTACCTGTAGCAAGTTGGCCTGAAATGATAGTAGCAAATCATTGGCTGTTGCACCGCCGTCTACACGAAGTTCGGTGATTTTCGTTTTCGCATCTTGCTGCATAGCTTCGAGCACGTCGTATGTTTGAAAGGCAATCGATTCAAGACAAGCACGCGCGATGTGTGCGTCGGTGGTACCTCTCGTAATTCCGAATATGGCTCCGCGAGCATGTGAATGCCAGTGTGGGGCTCCCAATCCAGCAAATGCCGGCACGATGTATACACCATCTGTCGTATCTACCTGTTCTGCTAACGGACAAATGTCTTCAGACTGCTCAATAAGCCCTAGACCGTCGCGCAACCATTGCACCACAGCACCGCCAATAAATACACTGCCTTCCAATGCATAGGTGACTTCCTTTCCAATTTGCCAGGCAATGGTGGTGACTAATTTGTGATTGGATAAGATGGCTTCTCGCCCCGTATTCAACAGCATGAAACATCCTGTGCCATAAGTGTTTTTTACCATGCCAGGTTGGATACATAATTGACCAAACAAGGCAGATTGTTGATCGCCGGCGATACCAGCGATTGGTATAGAATTGTTGATTGCCTTTATCGAAGTCTCTGCATATATTTCTGAAGAAGATTTCACGCTCGGTAACAATTCTAGAGGTATGTCAAAAAGATCTAACAACTCTAGATCCCAAGCGTGGGTATGAATATTATAGAGCATGGTTCGAGAGGCGTTGGTAGCATCCGTCAAATGTTCTTTGCCGCTGGTGAGGTTCCACACTAGCCAAGAATCCACGGTGCCAAAAGCCAATTGGCCAGATTTCGCTTTGCTGCGAGCGTCCTTTACGTTATCCAGTATCCACTTAATTTTTGTGGCGGAAAAATACGCATCTATCAATAAACCTGTTTTTTGTCTTACCATCTCTTCGTGTCCCTGCGCTTTCAAAGCATCACACAAGTCGGAAGAACGACGATCTTGCCATACAATAGCTGGATAAATAGGAGTTCCAGTAGAACGATCCCAGATGATAGTGGTTTCACGCTGATTGGTAATACCAATAGCATGTATAGCTGTAGATTTGATCCCGGCTTTTTTAAGTACAGCAGTAATAACCTCGCGTTGCGAGAACCAAATCTCCATTGGGTCGTGTTCTACCCAACCCGCTTTTGGGTAATATTGCGTAAACTCCTTTTGCGCTATAGCTCTGATCTGACCTTCTTGATCAACTAATAACGCGCGCGAACTGGTTGTACCCTGATCTATGGATAGGATATATGGATTCATAATAGATTTATTTATAGTAGCTAGCAGGATCTTGGTTAGGTAATACTGCTAGTCGGTTAGCGGTTTATCCGCATTATGATATTTCTAATGAAGGCTTATCGTTATTTAAAACGTATTTTGAGGCCATTTGGTTAAAATTGTCGATCTGCATAGATATCCAATCCTGGTCATGCTTGAGCTCGCCTGCTAACAATTGCGCGATCAATGGTGCTGTTTCCAGTGCAATTTTAGCATCAAGAAACAAAATGCGAAATCGTCTTGCTAGCACATCTTCGACTGTTCTCGCCATTTCATGACGTGCAAACCATATCACTTCTGCCTTTGTGTGATGCAGCCTAGGGTGAATGGGCTGTGCTAATTCGAAATCTGTATTTTCTAAGGACTCAATGCCATTAGCATCCTTTCCATAGATTGCTAGGCGAGCTATCGGATGCTGCTTATCTGTTGCTCCATGTATAGCCAAGGTTTGTGTGATACAAGTTGCTTGCGCAAGCCCTACGGTACGGATTGCTGTATTGATGGTGTCTTCCGCCATTTTACGGTAAGTGGTCCATTTGCCACCTGTAATAGTAATGAGCTTCGAGCTGTGTACCACCAGTTTATGATCTCTGGATATTTCTTTCGTTTGTTGTCCTTTTCCAAATTCTGCTGCAAGTGGGCGTAAACCCGAGAAAATACTTAATACATCCGACGGTGTAGGTGCTTTCTGCAAGTAATCTTTAGCCGTATTTAGAATAAAATCTACCTCCGAGGCTAATGCAACCGGCTCTGTCTTTTTTTCGTCTAAAGGAGTATCTGTTGTACCCAACACAAGGTGGTCATGCCAAGGTACGCCAAACAGTACGCGTCCATCCGTTGTTTTTGGGATCATCAGCGCATCAGAAGATTCTGGTAGAAATGACCGATCGACTACGATATGTGTGCCCTGACTGGGACGAACCATTTGCTTGTGGCTATCACTAGCCATATCCAAAATATCATCTACAAAAATTCCAGTCGCATTAATCACCACTTTACCTTCTATACGAAAGGTTGTTTGTGTTTCTTTGTCCACGCAAACAACACCATTTACCGAGCCATCATCTTGTTTGAGTAAGCCTGTTACGGGCATATAATTAACCACAGTCGCCCCGTACTCTGCTGCAGTCTGTGCCAGATTGATTGCTAAACGAGCGTCGTCAAATTGGCCGTCATAATAGCGAATTCCACCTTTCAATTGATTACTTTTAATATTTCCCAGCTGTTCACCCACTTTTTTTGCTGACAGAAATGTCGACCGGCCAATGCTAAAGCGACCAGCGAGCCAGTCGTATAGCTTCAATCCAATCAGGTATTTCCATTTGTCTAAAAATGAGTAACAAGGTATAATGAATGATTGCGTACGCGATACGTGTGGTGCGTTTTTGAAAATATACCATCGCTCTCGTAAGGCGCCATATACCAGTTTGATGTCGCCATTAGCCAAATAACGTACACCACCATGTACCAACTTAGTGCTTCTACTTGAGGTACCTTTTGCAAAATCATCTCTTTCGATCAGCAGCGTTTTGAAACCTCTACTAGCTGCATCTACCGCAGTTCCTAAGCCCGTGGCCCCACCGCCGATAATGATGAAGTCCCATTTCGATGTGTTTCGTATTTGTTCAATATGTGATTCTCGCTCGAAGAATTTGGGTGTATTTATCATGGTTGTGCAACAATTGGTAGCTTTGGTACTTGTGGGTAAACGTTTTTATTACAAAACGAAATTAGTAATTATTAAAATCGAAACCAAATGAAATATATAAAAGTTTCGTTTTGTGATTATAATGCTTTAAAAGATTGATGATATGATGTCAAAAAATATGATATATTTGTGTAGTATGACAAATATTGAACGACATCAGCATATATTAGAGCAGATTGAAGGACATGGAAAAGTCCATGTTTTGGATTTATGTAAGCTTTTAAATGTTTCGTCAGTAACTATTCGAAAGGATTTGAAGACGCTAGAAGAAAAGGGCTTGCTGTATCGTACACATGGTGGCGCTACTGCCATTAATCCTTATACTATGGATCGAACTGTATTTGAGAAAGAAAAACTTTTTGCAGAGGAGAAAAGTCTGATCGCTCGCACGGCAGCTTCTATGGTGGATGAAAATGACTCTATTATCATTGCATCGGGCACTACCGTGCAAGCAATGGCTCGCGAGATTGTTCCTATAGGAGCATTGACAGTAGTTACAGCTGCTTTAAATGTTTCGCTTCAGCTCATTAAGCATCAAAACGTCGAAATCCTACAACTTGGTGGACTGCTTCGTAAAAGCTCTACCTCAGTTGCCGGTCTGTATGCTGAATCTATATTGTCCGACTTTTACTGCAGTAAATTATTTATGGGAGTAGATGGTATTGACGTAGAATATGGCCTTACAACCACCAACGCACAAGAGGCGCATTTGAACCGAAAGATGATGAATGTGGCGCAGAAAACAATCGTGTTGGCAGATTCCTCCAAATTTGGAAAGCGTGGTTTTGGCAGGATATGCCCCGCTGAAGAAGTAGATGTGGTAATTACCGATCCTGGTATACCAGAAAAAAGCGCGATGGAATTGGAGAAGATGGGGATTCAGGTCATCATCGTAGGAAAGTAACATGGTGAATCTTCAATTTTTAAGATTTTTTTTCGCTAAAAATACGCGGCCTATCGCAAGGATTAAAGGTGCGATAGGCGTCAAATTTCAATGATTCCAACGGATTAGAAGGGAATTCCCAAATAGATCGTTTGAATGCCTTTTCCTTCCAAAATCTTGTCTCTAGTTTTTAAAAGTGCGAAAGCGACCTTTTTAGCATTTTATGGCCGTGAGGTGTGTAAACCAACATTCCAGATAAGGTATCGCCGAGAACATCCCCTTTAAAATCTCCTTTCACCTGATAGCTACCTCCTTTGGTAAAAATATAATCTCCGAAAAAGCGGCCTTCACGAATCTGCAGTCGTAAAAATGTACTATCGCGACCGTCGACAGCTTGATAATAATCGTAATGGTCTTCAACCACTATTTCGGTACATGCAGCGCAAAGCAACAACGTAAATGAAAGTGATAAAGTTGATTTCAGTGGCAATGTGCAACGAGCGAATTTCAAAATCTATTTAGGATGAAGAGGTGAGTACGAGATATAGTAACGTCGCAATTACTGATCCAGCTAATGGTGCCACTACCGGAAGCCAAGCATAAGAAGCGTCAAAACCTGCTTTGGATTTGATGGGCAACATACTATAAACGAGTCGTGGTGCAAGATCGCGAACCGGATTAATGGCATAACCCGTCGTACCACCAAGTGCTAATCCTATTCCCCAAACCAATAACGCTACAGGCAAAGCACCAATTGAGCCTAACCCGATCACAGCAGCGCTCTCGTCGAGTTGCATAGAAGGTTCTTGGAAAAATAAAATGGTCGAGATGAGTACAAATGTAGCTACCAACTCTGTTGTAAAGTTCGATTTACGATCGCGAATCGCTGGCGAAGTACAAAATACTGCTTGCGTAGCCGTACCGTCTTGAGTGCGATCAAAATGTGGACGATAACAAAGCCATACCACGACAGAGGCTAACATTGCTCCTACAAATTGAGCAGCAACGTAAGATAGTGCAGTTAAAATATCTATTTCATCAATCATCCAAACCGAGAGCGTGACAGCGGGATTAATATGTGCGCCACTATACGGACCTGCTACTGACACACCGATAAACACAGCCAAAGCCCAGGCCGTCGTAATGACAATCCAGCCGCCGGCGTGTCCTTTCGTGTCATTCAACACTACATTCGCTACCACACCGCAGCCTATTAGAATCATTAAAAATGTACCGAACAATTCAGCTACAATTGGATTCATGATCTCTTGTTTTTAAGTGACGCCCATACTTTTGTAGCCTCTACAGCAGCATGCCAATCGCTCAACACGGCGGTGCTATCGATATTATTCTCTGCTTCGATTCTTTTATCCACCGACCATTTTTGTTGCACTTCAGCGATGTCTTTCCAGAAACCGGTAGCCAGTCCAGCGAGGTAGGCAGCGCCCATGGCAGTGGTTTCGGTGTTTTCTGGTCTTACTACGGTAGCACCGAGCAACGTTGCTTGAAATTGGAGTAGCACGCTGTTCGATGTAGCTCCGCCATCCACTCGCAATTCTTCAATAGCGTGGCCAGCATCTTGTTGCATAGCTTGTAGCACATCATAAGTTTGAAATGCGATGGATTCTAGACAGGCGCGCGCCAAGTGCGCATCGGTGGTGCCACGCGTAATTCCATACACACTTCCTCGGGCTCGTGCATCCCAATGTGGTGCACCTAAACCTGCAAAGGCCGGTACAATATAAACACCATCCGTATTCTTCACTTTTTTTGCGAGTGCAGTCACGTCTTTAGATTTTTTGATTAAGCCCAAGCCGTCGCGCAACCATTGTACTACGGCTCCCGCTATAAATACACTGCCTTCTAGGGCGTAGGTTACTTCATCGCCGATTTTCCATGCAATGGTAGTAACCAATTTGTGTTCTGATTTAATCGCTTCGGTGCCCGTATTCATCAACATAAAACAACCTGTTCCATATGTATTTTTGACCATGCCTTTTTCAATACATAGTTGTCCAAATAAGGCAGATTGCTGATCGCCAGCAATTCCGGCAATCGGAATGGCCGTTTTCAACACGTCGACAGAAGTTTCTCCATATACCTCCGACGAAGATTTTACTTCGGGTAATATGGCCTCTGGAATACCAAACAACTCCAAGAGCTCGTTATCCCATTCGCAGCTATGGATGTTGAAAAGCATGGTACGCGAGGCATTTGTAAAGTCGGTGAGGTGCAGTTCACCGTTAGTGAGATTCCAAACCAACCATGAATCTACTGTTCCGAATGCCAATTCGCCGGCTTTGGCTCGATCTAGCGCGCCATCTACTTCGTCTAGTATCCATTTTATTTTCGTAGCAGAAAAATAAGAGTCAATCGGCAATCCTGTTTTATCGCGAACCATTTCCTCAAGCCCTTTTTCCTTTAATTCGTCGCAATAATCTGCGGTACGGCGGTCTTGCCACACAATTGCTGGGTAGATCGGTTTACCCGTTTGTCTATCCCATACGATGGTAGTTTCCCTTTGGTTAGTGATTCCGATGGCATGTATGTCTGCTGAGCGAATTTTACTTTTTGCTATAACCGATGTGATCACAGCCAATTGTGAAGACCATATCTCCATTGGATCATGTTCTACCCAACCAGATCGTGGAAAATGCTGTTCAAATTCCTGTTGTGCAATGTCTATAATTTTTCCATTGTGATCGACAAGAATCGCACGCGAACTGGTAGTGCCTTGATCGATAGAAAGGATATATGGTTTCATAATATGCGTAATTTAGAGTTAGGGAAGATCTAAAAGGTTGTAGCTTGATTTTTAACGTCGCCGATCAGGTAACCTTGTGCCAACGCTTCGAAAGCACGCACCTGTTCTGTTTCCCAATCCGCATCGCGTTGCAACTCATTTGCCAAAATACGCGCTACGGCAGGCGCCGCTGCGAGTGCTAACGTTGCATTCAAAAAAAGTAAACGCAATCGTCGAGCAAGTATATCTTCTACGGTACGCGCCATTTCTGCACGTACAGCCCATATCACCTGAGCAACAGAATGGGGCAATTGTGGGATAATTCGCTTCGCAAAATTAGGATTACTTTGCTCCAATGCGATGATATGTGCCGCGTCACCACCGTAGTTAGCAAGTCGCTCGGGATTGGAGGAAGATGTGGTTTCAGATCCGTGAATCGATAAAGTCATCGTTTTACAATCTGCCCAAGGCAAATTCAATGCTTGAATGCTGCTATTAACAGTATCTTCCGCCATTTTGCGGTAAGTAGTCCATTTTCCGCCTGTGATCGTGACCAACTTGGATTCGTGTATAATCAGTTTATGATCTCGCGATATTTCTTTGGTTTTTTGGCTGGTGCCACTATTTGCCGCTAAAGGTCGCAGGCCGGAAAATGTGCTAAGAACATCTGCTTTTGTAGGTGCATTCTCCAAATAATCTGCTGCCGTAGATAAAATAAAATCGATCTCTTGCTCGAGCGGAATTGGTTCTTCCAACTTTTCGTTGATAGCAGTGTCGGTAGTGCCTAATACCAGATAATTGTGCCATGGTACACCAAAAAGCACCCGGCCATCGCTAGTTTTCGGAATCATTAAGGCATCTTGTGCTTCCGGCAGAAAGGAGCGATCAACCACCACGTGGGTGCCCTGACTTGGGCGTGCCAACGGTGAATGCTTTGAGCTGGTCATTGAAAGAATGTCGTCTACAAATATGCCGGTCGCATTGACAATAACTCGACCGCTAATTTGATATACCCGATCTGTCTCGAGATCGACAAAGGCGACGCCATCAACTTGACCATGTGCATTGGTAAGTACTGCTGTGACCGAAGCGTAATTCAGCAAGCACGCCTGCTGTTCGATCGCAGTTTGTGCTAAATTCACGGCCAATCGTGCATCATCAAACTGACCATCAAAATAGCGTACGCCACCATATAATTTCTGCTTTTTGAGATTTGTTAAATGCTTGGAAGTTTCGTTTTTAGACAAAAATATAGAGCGCCCGATGCTGTACTTCCCGGCTAGCCAGTCATAGAGTTTGAGACCGATAAGGTATTTCCATTTCTCAAAAAAGCTATAACAAGGGATGATGAAAGACTGCGTGCGCGAAACGTGTGGTGCATTTTTAAAAATACGCCAACGCTCTTTCAGTGCACCATATACTAGTTTAATATCTCCTTGCGCTAGATAGCGCACACCGCCATGCACCAGTTTGGTACTGCGGCTAGATGTGCCTTTTGCAAAATCAGTTTTCTCCAAAAGTAGCGTCTTAAATCCGCGACTTGCTGCATCAACAGCCACTCCTAAGCCAGTTGCTCCACCTCCGATTATTATAAAATCCCACTCTGCGGTTTCCGATAATCGATTAATCTGAGTGGTTCTTGAAAACTGCGAAATATCTGTCATTGGCCCGTTTCGTTTGTGGATATTTTAAATATAAAGAAAATAATCCGTAGAAAACGAAAAAATAAAACTGTTGCCGTGAGCCAATTACTTCTTAATCTTACTTGTTTTGAATGGCTTTTTGACGGCAGCATGTGCTGCCGATTTGGCAATCTGCTCCTGCATTTCGGTCACCCCTTCTGGCCGATAAGTATTCTTCCTAACGTCCAGTTTGAATAGTTTCTCATACCAGGTACAGGCCGCAGTAAAGCGGCCATAGTTCAATTCTAAGTGATAGCCATCACGCGTGAAATGATCGCCAATACTGCTACTACGTGCATTCTGAATGGCGGTGCCGCAGGGTACCACGAAAGCGAAACCTCCCTGATTACTGATTTGCTTTGTGGCTGATGCAATCGCTGCATACATCTGAGACTGACTTTTTTCATAATTAATAAAACCATCATGTTGGCTGTCAGTTTGGTAAGCCCAAGTTTGATGATAGACCAATTGAGTGTGCGCCGGCACTTTCCCTTTAACATAATCCATCAATTCCGGCAAACTTTCCATAATTACAGTATACTGACCCGACAATGGGCTGGCTTGCTGCAAGCTCACAAAATCCCAGTCTTCGTCGGCCAGTGCGGTGGAGATCGACGTGCTTTCTTGAGTAGTTTTGCGCCCATCTTTCCATACTTTTCTATAACTATAGACTGCCTTGTCTGCTGATACATTACGCACATGCAGATCTAGCGGCGCTCCACCGATGTAAAGGTTGCCGATAATGATTTCTCGATCGGCAGCGGCTGCCAGATCGTGCAGATAATTTTCAAGAGCATCCTCTGAAAAACTGTTGCCAATGGCTAGCACTTTGACGACTTGTTTACTAACATTGTCTTGTGCTTGTGCAATACCAACCTGTAACGAGAATAGGAGTAGTAGAATGTAAATCGCGTATCTTTTCATCATTATTATTATGTTTATTTTCTTTCTTCAAACGCACCTAAGACCTGTAGGGCTTGGCGTACTGCCTTTTCCCTCCCTGCAAGAAACTCGTCCGCTTTTTGTGCATCTTTTGGTTCTATATTCGCGGCAAAATAGTACATCGCTTCGCCTCGTCGCAAATAGCCCACAAACCAACCATTATCGCCATGATCGGTACTCCAACC
Source organism: Sphingobacterium populi (assembly GCF_001586775.1). Classification (GTDB taxonomy): domain Bacteria; phylum Bacteroidota; class Bacteroidia; order Sphingobacteriales; family Sphingobacteriaceae; genus Sphingobacterium; species Sphingobacterium populi. Next base: position 644,595 of record NZ_LQXS01000003.1, read on the forward strand.
TGTTTTTCCGCTCAACGAATAATTTGCCGTGGATTCAATTTCTAGTATCTGCCGCATGGTGTCGTAGGTGTGGTCCGATAATTTAATATGGCGGCTGTAGAAATTGCGCAAAAAAGCTACCTGTTGAAAGGCTGAAATCTTCGACGCGCCTACTAACCAGAAATGCTGTAAGGTTTCGTCTCGTACATCCATATTCGTGTACGAAAACTGCTGGAGGAATTGTCGCATCCGGAGCAGACCTATTTTGCCTGCAATCTCTTGATAGCAGGGTACACACGATAGACGAAAGGCATCTTTCAACGATAAATCCTTTTCCCAAGCTTTACTATAACGTTTTTTTCCGTCCCAAGGCAATACTGTATTAGCATCATTAACAACGACACCTGTCTCTAAGGCAATTAATGTGTTTGGTATTTTAAATGTGGAGGCAGGCAAAAAGCCTTGACTGGCCCATTCAAAATCATTGGAAAAATAGCGATCCTGCTGCACATCAAACACTAAGATCGTTCCCTTCATTTGATGCTGGTCAAGAATATCCTGAAATTGCGCAGCATATCGATCGGATTGGCTAGGTTGCGCCTGTGCCAAGCCTGTGTAAGTTGCTAGTGCTATTACGAAGAAAATAGACCGAAGGTAGTGCATGACCAATAAGATTGTTTGGTAAATCTATTGAAATTTTGAGTCATTTCGGACTTTCTATGGTATTGAAATGTGAAATTACTCATGGCCAACGAATTGTAACTAAAGTAGCAAAATGTGGCATAACAATGTTATTTTTGAACCAAATGGCCTACAAATTCATCGATAATTATAGAGAAAAGGGTGCGCGCAAGCAACTAGTAAAACTGTTGGAAAAGCGCGGTATTCAAGATCAACGGGTGCTCGCGGCCATCGGTAAAATTCCCCGACATTACTTTTTCGATGAAACTTTCTGGAATCAGGCCTATCGCGATATTGCCTTCCCGATAGGCGACGGACAAACGATTTCGCAGCCATACACGGTGGCATACCAATCCGAATTGCTACATGTGCGCAAAGGAGATAAAATATTAGAAATCGGTACTGGCTCCGGCTATCAAACCTGCGTGTTGCTGGAGTTAGGAGCGGAAGTATTCACGATCGAACGGCAAGAAAATCTGTACAACCGAACGAAGATGGTGCTGCCCTATATGGGATATCATCCAAATTTCTACTATGGTGATGGTTCAAAAGGAATTGCGTCAAGCGCGCCTTACGATAAAATTATTGTAACGGCGGGAGCACCTTTGGTGCCCGAAATTATGCTCAAACAACTCAAATTTGGCGGATTATTAGTCATTCCGGTAGGTGACGAAAAAGAGCAAAAAATGGTAACGATACTGCGAGTAGGCGAAAATGACTTCGAACGGATAGAACTCGATACATTTCGTTTTGTACCTTTGGTAGGCGATCAGGCCTGGTAATCTGAATTGAATATCGGCTATTGATGGTCTAGTTTTCATGATTCAAAATCCGATAAACGGCGTGTCAATAAATTTCTATCAACAAAATATTTCACAAACAAAAGCCGAGATTGTTTCGCTCGATAAGCAGGTAAATACCGTCAACCTGCTACGCTTGGCTATTATTCTAGGTGGTGGGGCAGCACTTTTTGTGCTATTCCAATCCAATAACGTGACTTATGTGTTACTATGCACCATTTTGGTCATCGTATTATTTCTATACTTGGTCTTTCGGCAGGCCAAATTGGAAAGGTGGCGAGATGAAAAACGCGCTTTTCTACGTGTCAATGAAAATGAGCTTCGTTTGATAGACGGTGACGCAAACTTGTACGCCGATGGCACTCACTACGCAGATGGTAAGCATCCTTATACTTCCGACCTTGATATATTTGGGCCACATTCTTTATTTGCAAAAGTAAATCGCTGTGCTACACAGGACGGGCAAGATACATTGGCCGAATGGCTTAGTAGTGCGCCAGATCGGCAAACAATTTTAGATCGACAAGCTGCGGTGAAAGAGTTTGCCGCAGATGCCGTTTTCAATCAGCAGCTGCAAACAAAGCTACTCTTCAATGTAAAATCTAACACAAATTTGCGCGTCTATCTGTCGGCCTATTTCGAAGATAAAACGATGACCTTTGGGAATGCCTTTATTAGGATCTATTCCTTTATCGCACCGATCTTGATCGTAGCAGGAATCGTCGCGTCTTTTTTGGGCTATTCGGTAATGTCTTATGTCCTGCTATTGGCCATCACGCATTTGTTGTGGACTTTGGCGATGGCTGGTCGCGTATCGGCTTTCTCCAATAAGATAGATAAAATTGGTGCCATTATGATAGCGTACAGCAGTGCAATCGAAGCCATCGAAAATCGATCTTTTGCAGCTCCGCTCAACCAGAAATTGCAACAACGGCTACGCGCCAATGGCGAAGTGCTGCTTTCTGTAGCTTTGCATAAATTGGGAAAATTGATCGATAAATTAGATGCTCGGAATAATATGCTTGTCGGCGCTTTGCTCAATATGTTTATGCTATGGGACTTTCGGCAGGTACTCGCTATTATGCAGTGGAAGAAGCAGTATGCAGACAATACTTTGCAGGCTTTTGAGGTGATGGCAGAGTACGAGGCATTGATTTCTTTAGGAATTTTGTCTTTCAATCAATCAAACTGGCATTTTCCAGAAATTAGTGCAGATTATGAACAAGATCGCATTGAGGCGAAAGCTTTGGCGCATCCATTGATTTCCGTCGATAAATCTGTCGCCAACGATTATTCGGCGCAGGACCATCGCGTAGCTTTGGTTACTGGTTCAAATATGGCTGGGAAAAGTACTTTTTTGCGCACCATAGGGATAAATGCCGTTCTAGCCTATGCCGGATCGGTGGTATGTGCCGCACGATTGAAGCTACCGATTTATAAGATTGTATCGTACATGAGGATCAAAGACGATCTTAACGAAAGTACATCAACTTTTAAAGCTGAGCTAGACAGGATGAAATTTATTTTGGAGCGGGTAGCATCGGCTAAAGACAGTTTCTTTTTGATCGATGAGATGCTGCGCGGTACCAACTCAGTCGATAAGTACTTAGGATCGAAAGCGATCATCAAGCAGCTACTGCACATGCAGGGCAAAGGCATGGTGGCTACGCACGACTTGCAACTATCTCGATTAGCCGATGAATATCCACAGGAGTTGACCAATTTCCATTTTGATATACAGATTAAGGAAGGGGAGATGCTGTTTGATTATCGTCTAAAATCGGGAGAATGCAAAATTTTCAATGCGTCCATGCTGCTGAAGGGAATTGGCGTATTGGTAGACGAAACTTCGGAATCCCACTAAGGAATGGATATGATTAAGCAGCAAGGTAGATTTGCGTATATTTGCGACCGATATAAGACGAAGTAGGGTTTGCAGACAGTAGAATTAACAGAACAAAATATAGCAGTGACTATAGCAGAGCGAATAGAGCGATCAGAAACACGTGTATGCATTACCGTTTTTCCTTCAATTACTAATCATCACGATACGCTCTTTGGCGGAAAAGCGCTGGCGATTATGGATGAGGTTAGTTTTATGACGGCTACCCGTTTTTGTCGTAAGCGATTGGTGACGGTTTCAACCGATAAAATTGATTTCACGAAAGCTATTCCGGCCGGCAGCATCGTAGAGGCCGTTGGTCGAGTACAAAAGGTAGGAAATACCAGTGTAAAAGTACAGGTTCAGATTTTTTTAGAAAGCATGTACGATGACGGACGGGAGTTGGCTATTCAAGGCACATTTACATTCGTGGCGCTGGACGACAATAAGAAACCAATGCCCGTATTGCAAGGTTTAGACATTACTTCGTAACGTTTGCAGCAGCTTGCTGATCTGTTAAATACTTCGCTTTACAGGCGCCAAATTCGCTAATTCTTCTTCAGTAAACAAACGATAGTGTACTTTGAAAGTTTTGCCTAAGGGCGATTCAAGAGAAAAACCTCCTGGCCCAAAACCTTCCAACACATCTAATGTGAAATGTGAATATTGCCAGTAATCGAATAAATCTCGGTCGATCCAAAATTCAAAGCCCTCAGCCAGACCGATCATTGCATCGTGCATGCGCGGATAATATCCACCTTTTTCGAAACATTGTGGCTGCGTGCCTTCGCAGCATCCGCCAGCTTGGTAAAACATCAAATCGCCATGCTTATTTGCTAACTCGCGTATAAGTTCAGTGGCTGATTCTGTAACAGATAACCGTGCTATCATAAAAAAATGTTAAATATCTATTGCCTCTTTATACAAGAAAGGCAATAGATAGGATATTATATTAATTTGCGCTAGCGATATCTAGGACAATTCTGCCGTCAATCTTATTATTTTTCATCTTGTCGAAAACATCATTGATCTCTTCAAGTTTGGCAGGTGTGACAGTAGCTTTCACCAATCCTTCATTAGCAAACTCTAACGCTTCTTGTAGGTCTTTTCGTGTGCCTACAATAGATCCACGGACTGTTATGCGTTTTAATACAGTTTCGAAAATTGGCAAATCGAATGCGCCAGGGGGCAGTCCATTCAGCGCCAATGTTCCTTTGCGTCGTAGTACATTGATGCCTTGTTTGAACGCAATTGGCGAAACAGCCGTAATGAGTGCGCCGTGTGTGCCGCCGATTTCCTTATGAAGAAATTCGCCCGGATCAGTATTTTTGGCGTTCACAACAATGTCGGCTCCTAATCTTGATGCCAGTTTTAATTTGTCATCAGCCACGTCGATCGCAGCGACGTGCATTCCCATGGCTTTGGCGTACTGGACTGCTACGTGACCTAATCCTCCAATACCCGAAATGGCGACCCATTCTCCGGGCTTAGTTTCGGTTTCTTTAAGACCTTTGTATACTGTTACGCCAGCGCATAGAATTGGGGCGATTTCTAAAAAGTTGACGTTGGATTTGAGATGGCCAACATATCTGGAATCGGCAATAACATACTCTGCAAACGTACCATCGACGCCATATCCACCATTTTTTTGAGATTCGCAGAGAGTTTCCCAACCTGTAATACAATATTCGCAAGAGCTACAGGCGCTATATAACCAAGGTACTCCAACGGCATCGCCTTCTTTTACAACGGCATCTGGCCCGCAAGCTACTACGTAGCCGACACCTTCATGTCCTGGGATTAATGGCATTTTGGATTTGACTGGCCAATCGCCCTCAATTGCGTGTAGATCGGTATGGCAAACACCGGAGGCAATGATCTTGACTAAGACCTCGTATCTACCTGGTTCGCGTACAGGCACCTCTCTAATTTCTAGTTTTTTGCCATAGCCTGGTGCGACTGCGGCTTTCATTTTTTTTGGAATCATAATTTGAATTTTTAGGTTTAAAAATGCCTTAAAGCATAAAATGCTGTAGGATTTGATTAGGATATGCTATCTAGAAGAAACCAAGCTTTTCTTTGCTATAGGAGATCAGCATGTTCTTTGTCTGACGATAATGGCCCAACATCATTTTGTGGTTTTCACGACCGACGCCTGATTGTTTATATCCTCCAAAAGGAGCTCCAGCTGGGTAGGCATGATACTGATTGACCCAAACTCTTCCGGCTTGTATGGCTCGTGGCACGGTGTATAGTTGGTGAGCATCTCTGGTCCATACGCCAGCTCCTAATCCGTAGATCGTGTCATTGGCGATTTCGATTGCTTCCTCTTCATCTTTAAATGTGGTAACGGACACCACAGGACCGAAAATTTCTTCTTGAAATATTCGCATCTTGTTATGCCCCTTAAAGACGGTGGGCTGGATGTAGTAGCCATCATTTAAGCCATCGCCGACTTTATTGGCTTCGCCACCGGTGAGTAATTCTGCGCCTTCTTCTTGTCCCAGTTTGATGTAAGACATGATCTTGTCTTTTTGCACTTTAGAGGCTTGTGCTCCCATCATCACGTCGGAGTCTAACGGATTTCCGACTTTGATCTGATTGACGCGCTCGATAATTCTTTCGATAAATCGATCGGCGATATCTTCCTGTACGAGTATTCTGGAAGGACAGGTACAGATTTCCCCTTGATTCAATGCGAACAAAACAGCGCCTTCAATCGCCTTGTCAAGATACGCATCGTCGTGGTCCATTACTGAATTGAAAAAGACATTGGGCGACTTGCCACCGAGTTCCAATGTTACAGGGATAATATTTTCTGTGGCATACTGCATTACCAATCGACCGGTGGCGGTAGATCCGGTGAATGCCGCTTTAGCAACTTTCGGGTTGGTCACTAATGCGCGCCCTAGATCAGCGCCGAAGCCATTGACAATGTTGATAACGCCTTTTGGAATAAGATCCTCAATGATTTCCATCAAGATAAGTATGGATGTGGGCGTACTTTCTGCTGGCTTTAGTACCACAGTACAGCCTGCTGCTAATGCAGGAGCTAGTTTCCATACGGCCATGAGGATAGGAAAGTTCCATGGAATTATTTGTGCGACTACGCCAAGTGGTTCGTGAATTATAAGAGATAATGTATCGGTATCTAGCTCTGTTGCACTGCCTTCTTCGGCTCTAATAACGCTAGCAAAGTAACGAAAATGATCGATCGCTAAAGGGATGTCGGCATTAAGTGTTTCGCGTACTGCTTTACCATTATCGATGGTTTCTACGATCGCTAGGTATTCTAGGTTTTCTTCCATACGATCAGCAATTTTATTAAGCAGGATACTTCGTTCGGTAGCCGAAGTTTTGCCCCAAGACTGAAACGCATCACTAGCTGCGTTGACGGCAAGGTCTAGATCTTCTTTACTTGAATGGGCTACCTTGGTATATGCTTTGCCATCTATAGGCGAGATGTTGTCAAAGTATTTCCCGTTAACTGGGGCCATGTATTTACCGCCAATGTAATTGTCGTATCGTTCTTTGAACGAAGGTTTTTCGAATAAACTCATAGTTGTAAAATTTAGCTTTATAATACGATGATGTGCATCGCGAATACTCAAACATACGGATTAAAAAAATTTACTATTAGCATAATTGTATAATAGTATAGCACAATCGTCGCCCTGTGTTGTGTGGTAAGCTCTTTTTTATTTTATTGCTTTCTCGTATATTAACTAAATTATTCACGTTTGTAATTAAAGTGATATGCCCTATAACTTTACCTTGGATGCTCTTCCGCTCTCATCAGAGAAGCAATTGTATACGTTGGTGGAAAATCGACGTGTAATGACGTTTGGCAGCTTCGAATTTAATGTCTATGAAACGTATGAGCCTACGCACGACGTTCCGCTCTGCTTTGGAGATTTCGTCATGGTCAATATGTTGCGTGGGAAAAAAATAATGCATCTCGAAGATGTTCCTTCTTTTGATTATTTGCCCGGCGAGACGTTGGTATTACCGGAGAATAAATCAATGCGAATTGATTTTCCTGATGCCAAAATTCTCTCTCCTACGCAATGTGCCGCCTTAACTATTGATCGTTGCAAGATAGAGCAGGTCGTTCAATTTATGAATGAACGCGTGCCATCGGCGGATGCTTCAGAATGGCATTTTAGATGGGAAAAGTTTCATTTCAAGCATGATGCAGAAACGATGTACCTCACCAACAAATTATTTAGACTGATGAGTGGAAGTGATCGCTTTCATGAAGTTTTAGCAGATTTAACGATTCAAGAGCTGCTTATTCGGACACTACAGATACAAAACCTGTTACATTTGGTAGCCGGAGAAGAAAAAAAACCATCTTTGCTGCATCATCTTACGGAATTTATTAAGGAGCACATTTCAAGCGATTTGACAATAGAACAGTTATGCAAAAAGGCCAATATGAGTCGCTCCGCTTTATTTAAAGAATTCAAATCACAGATTGGAATTAGCCCGAAAGAATACGTAATCCGGCAGCGTTTGGCATCTGCAAAAAGATTATTAGAGCAGGGATTCAGTGTGAAAGAAGTAGGCTATGCAGTAGGATTTAATGATATAAATTATTTTGTACGTTTATTTGGCCAGCGGGAAGGATTGACTCCCGGTGCCTACGCTAGTACAATGAATATATCGCGCCCGCCGTCGCGCTAGCGTTTCATCGCTCGGTCGAGTTCACGTTTTGATTCTCGCTCTTTTATCGTATCTCGCTTATCAAAATCCTTCTTACCTTGTGCTAATGCGATTTCTACTTTCGCAAAACCACGCTCGCTGATAAAGATACGTAATGGTACAATCGTAAATCCCTTCTCTTCGCCCTTATCTTTTAGTTTTTTGAGCTCGCGTTTGGTCAATAAAAGCTTTCTATCGCGCTTTGCCTCGTGATTATAAAACGAGCCAAAGGAATACTCCGCAATATGCATATTGCGAATGTAAAGTCCATCCTCAAAGAAAGCACAGAAACTATCATTAATATTCGCTTTACCTTCTCGGATCGATTTAATCTCAGTTCCTAACAATCCTAGCCCAGCTACATAACTATCTAAAATGTGGTATTCGAATGTTGCTCGTTTATTCTTTATATTTATTCTCGATGAGATCGCCATATGTACAAAACCTTAGTCAACAAAAGTACAAATTACAGCCAGACAACTAAAGGAGTCAGAAATAAATGTTTTTTTATGTTAATATTGAATTAATTTTTTGATATTTATGTGGCATTGTATGTAATATTATTTGGTCGAGTTCCGTACATTTGCCAGCCTAATATCCTATGGATTTTTCGGAATCATCTTCAAACGGTCAAATTTTAGTAATTTGCGCCAGATTTGCAGTTAATTTCTGACATTTGCATCCGGATGGTCAAAAAGTATAAAAATCTGTGCGGAATAATATATAGCACATCTTATTAGAATGAGCAAAGGAAAGTTGAGCGGTAGAATATCGCAATTTACGGAAGTTAATTATTTAAAAGCGAAGGGCCTTTATGCCTTTTTTCGTCCTATACAATCTCGGCAAGATACCGAGGTCATCATTGATGGCAAACGTGTATTGATGTTTGGATCCAACTCCTATTTAGGGTTAACTACCGATCAACGTATCGTAGAGGCAGGTCAATTAGCGTTGGAGAAATATGGCAGTGGTTGTGCAGGCTCACGTTTCTTGAACGGTACGTTAGATATCCATATTGAATTGGAAGAGCGCCTAGCAAGCTATGTTGGCAAGGAAGCTGCGATTCTTTTCAGTACGGGTTTTCAATCTAACTTAGGTCCACTTTCCTGCCTTACAGGCCGTAATGACTATCTGTTGTTGGATGATCGAAATCATGCATCGATCATTGATGGAAGCCGTTTATCATTTTCTAAAGTAATCAAGTATGCCCATAACGACATGGCAGACTTGCGTGCTAAACTTTCACGCCTACCCGAAGATAGTCTTAAGATGATTGCTACAGATGGAATCTTTAGTATGGAGGGAGATATTGTTAATCTGCCTGAAATGGTAAAGATCGCAGAAGACTATGATGCTGCAGTGATGGTCGATGATGCTCATAGCTTGGGTGTGATCGGGCATTTGGGTGCTGGTACAGCAGATCACTTTGGCCTTACTGATCAAGTGGATCTTATTATGGGCACGTTTAGTAAATCATTAGCTTCTTTAGGTGGTTTTATTGCTGCTGATGCCGATGTGATCGAATATTTGAAGCATAAGGCGCGTTCACTCATGTTTAGTGCGAGTATGACACCTGCTTCAGTTGCTTGTACGCTGAAAGCGCTAGAGATTATACAAACCGAACCAGAGCATATCGAAAAATTGTGGAAAAACACCTATTATGCGAAGCAGTTATTGCTTGATAATGGTTTTGATCTAGGGGACACACAAAGCCCTATTCTTCCGATATTTATTAGAGACAACGAAAAGACTTTTTGGGTGACCAAAGCATTACAGGAAGATGGCGTTTTCGTCAATCCTGTGGTATCACCCGCAGTACCTGCCGAAGAATCATTGATTCGCTTTTCTTTGATGGCAACACATACTTTTGATCAAATCGACGAAGCAGTTGAAAAAATGGCTAAAATTTTTAAAGCTGCCGATGTTGAGTTATTAAGCTAAAAGCTGCGAAGGACTTATGATTGAAATTGTACCCGTCAAAAGCAGCAAACAGCTTGCACATTTTATCGACTTTCCGCATGATCTTTATCAGGGCGATAAGAATTATGTGCCTGAACTTTTTTTGGGACAAAGAGATTTATTGTCGTCCGATAAGCATCCGTTTTACAAACACTCCAGTGCGCAGCCTTTTTTGGCTTATAAAGATGGCATACTTTCTGGTAGGATAGTGGCCATTTGGAATACCAACCATAATGCTTTTGTCCATGCTAGCGAAGGTCACTTTGGATTCTTCGACTGCATTAATGATCAAAACGTAGCTAATGCATTGTTTGATCAAGTTATTACTTGGATTAAGGACAAAGGTGGCAATCGTGCAGTGGGGCCGATAAACTTGACCACGAATGATACATGTGGGCTTTTAGTGGAAGGTTTTGATCGTCCGCCTATGGCAATGATGACGTATAATTTTCCTTATTATGAAGATCTGATCACTAACTATGGATTTGCCAAGAAAGAAGATCTTCGCGCATATTATGTAAGCACAGAGCGAGTTAGTGGGCGCGCGCTAGATCTAATGGATCGTTTAGAAGCGCGGCTCAACCGTTCAGGCATCACGCTACGGCAGATCAATCTTAAAGATTTTAAGAACGAAGCCGAGAAGATTAAAGCAGTTTATAACAAAGCATGGGACAAAAATTTAGGTTTTGTTCCTATGACCGACGAAGAGTTTAGCCATACGGCGAAGGATCTTAAGATGATCGTGGATCCGCAATATGCTATTATTGCAGAAAAAGATGATAAAATCATCGCATTTGTGTTGGGCGTGCCAGATATCAATCAAATTCAGATTAAGATCAAACGTGGCCGTTTACTTCCTACCGGTATTTTCAAACTATTATTTGGTCGCAAAAAGATTGATCAAGTAAGAGTATTGATGTTAGGCGTTTTGGAGCCTTATCGCAAGCTAGGAATAGAAGCATGTCTTTACGGTAAGTTGATCCGCAACGGTAAGAAAAGTAACTTAAAAGGAGCAGAATGCTCTTGGATGTTAGATAGCAATTATTTAATGAATAACGCTATCGAACAGATAAACGGTGAATTGTACAAGCGATATCGCTTGTTTGAGAAATCGGTATGAGGCAAGCCAAGCTGTTAATAACCGGCGCCAGTGGTTTTGTAGGATATCACCTGGTACATGCAGCAAAAATGGCCGGTTATACCATTCATGCCGCCATCCGTAAATCCAGTAATGTTGATGATATTGCCCATTTAGTCGATAGCTTTGTAGAAGCTGATTTTACTAATTTGGTCAACCTGACGCAATGGTTAGAACAAGCGTCTTACACCTATATTATTCATGGAGCAGCGCTCACCAAAGCCAAACAAGAGGCTGACATGATAATGGTAAATGTGGATTATACACTAAATCTATTAAAAGCCGCTTTTAGCATTTCTAATCCGCCAGCTGCGGTCCATATTATAAGCAGTATGGCTGCCTTAGGACCGCTGGCTTATGATAATGGCTTAATCAGGGAAGATTCTCCCTACAAACCAGTCACCGTGTACGGGCGTAGTAAAATGCGTATGGAACAATTAGTGCATGAGCAATTCCCCGATAAACCTATACGAATATTTCGTCCTACAGCCGTGTATGGACCTAAAGACAAGGATATATTCTTACTCTTGCAAACGCTGAATAAAGGTATTGATGCTTATATTGGACGCAAACCGCAAGCGCTGACCTTCATTTATGTGAAAGATCTGGCGCGCTTACTTATTCAATCTTTTGAAATACCTGCCACGAAATTACAATGCTATAACTTATCTGATGGAGCGGTTTATGATCGGTACGAATTAGCCAATTTATTTCGGAAAATCACCCTAAAACGCCTGTTGCGTGTGCATGTGCCATTTGTAGTAGTGAAACAAATAGCGCGTCTTTCGGAATGGATGTATAAATCTTCCTCCAAAACACCAGTGCTTTATGCAGAGCGCCTGAAAGAAATCACAGCAGGTAGTTGGGCGTGCACAATCGCGAAAGCAAAAAATGAATTACAATTTGAGCCGCGCTACGATTTAGAAACCGGCCTTACAGAAAGCCTATTATGGTATAAAAAACACCACTGGCTTTAATACAATTATTATGAAGACAAATACCAAACTTTTTGCAGACAGAAAACGGACTAATATATTGAGCGTGCCAGAGCAGAAGTTCATCAGCTATTTAGTGCCGAAAATACCTCAGTGGATAACATCCGATGGTCTTACCGCAATTGGTTTATTTGGTTCTCTAGTGATATTTGCCAGCTTTGTTTTAGCCAATTATTTTACAATCCATTTTCTTTGGATGGCACTTATAGGCTTTTTTATACAATGGTTTGGCGATTCTCTGGATGGTCGCATTGCTTATTATCGTAACAAATCCCGTAAATGGTATGGATTTGCGTTGGACATTGTAATGGACTGGATCAGCACCGTGTTTATTGGCTTAGGTTTTCATCTTTATGTCGAGTCCGAGTACGAGATTATGGGCTTTCTGTTAGTGGCGCTTTATGGCTGGGCGATGATCATTAGTCAATTGCGTTATAAGATTACAGATAAATATACGATTGATGCTGGCCTACTAGGCCCCACAGAAGTACGGGTAGTACTTTGCCTGGTTATAGCTTTAGAGGTTTTTGTGCCTGGAAGCATATTGTACTGTGTTTTCCTAATTTGTACCGCTTTATTTTTCATTAACTTGGTAGATACCAAAAAGCTCATGGCATTGGGCGATGAGCGCGATGCGCAAGAAAAGAAAGTAATGTAAATACTGCAGGTATGGCTCAAGGCGTCAAACAATTTTTAAAAGCACAAGCTTCTGCATTTATTGGCGGAATGGTTGATTACGCTATCATGATTTGCGCTGTAGAGATGTTTTCATCACCTGTTAGTACTGCTATAGTCATATCGGGTTCTTTGGGAGCGGTAGTCAATTTTTCGATCAATCGATATTGGGCCTTCAAAGATGATAATACCGCTGTAGGCGATCAGTTATGGAAGTTTATTATTGTAGTTGTTGGTAGTATTCTTTTGAAATCGCAAGGAACACCTTTCTTGACTAAAATTACAGCTATAGATTACCGCATAACTCGACTAATGGTCGAGCTAGTGGTTTCCCTAGGTTTCAACTTCACCTTACAAAAGTTCTGGGTTTTTCGAAAAGGAGCTAACCACTAAAAAAATATTGAAAAAAATCGTTCTCGTTTTTAGCGAGTTAGCTATGCTAAAACAGGAAAGATTAAAAAAGGTTTTGGGAGTGCGAAAGTTTATTCTACCTTTGCACCACTCCGCAAGGGAGGAAAGATATTGAAAGGATAGAAAAAGCGAGTTTAGGAGGTATTAGCTGCTAAAACGAGCGGATTCGAGCGGGGTTAGATCTTCTAAATTATTTTCACAAATAATTTGCAGAAACAAAAAAGATTCCTACCTTTGCAATCCCAACCGAGAGGAAGGGAAAAACAAAAAAGATAAAGTTAAGCTCGT
>NZ_LQXS01000004.1 GCF_001586775.1 Sphingobacterium populi
ATCTTTCCTGTTTTAGCATAGCTAACTCGCTAAAAACGAGAACGATTTTTTTCAAGCCTCCAACTATATCTTTTGAAAAATTTCTATCAATGAAGGGTTTTATAATAACGACCAATCCTCTCAGAAATTATATAAGCCATCCTATAATTTACATATATTTGGATAAAGTTGGCTTCAAAGGCATTTAAATGAATATTATATACGGACTAGATTTGTTAGGCACGATGATGTTTGCCATATCGGGGGCAATGGCAGCCAACCGCAATAATGTAGATGTATTCGGCGCCGGATTCATGGGATTTGTGACTGCTATTGGCGGCGGATCTCTCCGCGACATCTTTTTAAATATCCGTCCGGTGTGGGTTGAAGATGGAAATTATATCATGGTAATCTCCCTGGGTGTATTAATTTCGCTCACATTCAACAAACAATTATATGCGTTGGCTCGCACGCTCACTCTGTTTGATGCTATTGGTATAGGTTTTTTTACGGTTGTCGGCGTAGAGAAATCGCTCATGTACGAAAGCAATGCTTTTGCGGCAATACTGCTAGGCATGTTTTCGGCCTCAATGGGCGGGGTAATCAGGGATGTGTTATTAAATCGTACGCCACTAATTTTACGTAAGGAAATTTATGCAACTGCTTGCATCGCTGGGGCGACACTCTTTGTTATTCTTGACAGTTTTGCTATCACCCCAGCCATGAATGCTTTTGCCAGCGCTAGTTTGGTCTTTACTATTCGGATTATCTCAGTCCGCTACAACTGGTCGTTACCCGCCGTGAAGCAGATTTATCCAAAAAAAACCTAACCATAAGCGTCCGTTACCTAACGTCTTTTCTTCTGCAGCGGAAAGCGCATTTTGTATGAAGTACGCACTTCACCCTTAGATATAGCGTCCAACTTCGATTTTAACATCGCTTTTTTTAATGGCTTCAATTTATCTAGAAACAATTTGCCTTCGATATGGTCGTATTCATGCTGCACTACTCGCGCTGCTAAGCCAGTAAGTTCCATCTCATATTCCTCGAAATTCTCATCTAGGTAATTTATGATGATGTTTTCTTTGCGCATCACTTCTTCATTAATATTCGGGATACTCAAGCATCCTTCGTTAAAACCCCATTCTTTGCCGCTTTGCTCGACCATAATCGGGTTGATAAACACATGTTTAAAATCTTTGGCCGTCGGGTCACCTTCGCCATCTTCATCGTCTTCACCAAATGGAGAAGCGTCTATAACAAACAGACGAATCGGCAAACCTACTTGCGGAGCCGCTAAACCTACGCCACTAGCAGCATACATGGTTTCAAACATATCCTCAATCAACCCCTTCAGATTAGGATAATCCTCTTCTATCTCTTCTGCCTTTGTACGTAATACCGGATCTCCGTAAGCTACTATAGGTAATTTCATGCTATTTCTTTTTTGCACCGCAAAGTTACCAATTATTCGGCAGTGTGCATATCTATAGGCGCAACAAGTCCAAGGTCAGTACAAAAATGAGGCTGTGATGCCAAACATATTCTTTACAGTGCATGATGGAGTTTGCTTCAAATGGCCTGCGCAGAAAATTCGTATTTTTGCCACATGAGCGCAATTTTAGACAGATTTACCACAGCACTTGGCGAGATCATGATGGAAGATATCCGTGTCGCCATGTTGGATCAAGCTGTAGTTGAGTTGTCATCTACTAACATGCCAATGCGCTTGTGGATTTACCCCGATCATGTCCACCATAGGATAACGCACAACGATGCGATCAAAACCATCCATCTTGATGCACACATAATAGCGCATGATATGGCTAAGGTGCTGGCCCGAATTCGCACCATTGCAGGTTTTGGCCGCCGAATATATGCACGGCAAACTGTGGTAGCCAGAGTAGACAAGCGCATTACCACGGCTTTTCTTACCGAGCATCACTTGCAAGCACCGATACCTGGCAAATACCGTTATGGCCTTTTTTTTCAAGGTGAATTGATTAGTATTGCCGTATTTAGCGGTGGGCGACGAATGCAGGAACAGGCAGAGGATTATCGTTCATTTGAGCTAATTCGTTTCTGCCACAAACGCGATTTTATCGCTGTTGGTGGTTTGTCTAAATTGATCGCTGCTTTTAGAAAAGACTTTAAACCAGGAGACCTGATGACCTATGTAGATCGGGACTGGTCGCTGGATTCTTCCTTACAACAAATTGGCTTCAGAGAAGAAGGCGTATTAGAACCACAATTTGTCGAGATCCCCGTACAGTCCACCAGCATGAGCTCGACTCTGGAAGAGCACGCTCTTTCGACAATCCGTAAGAAGAACAGCGGAAGCACAAAGTTGCTACTACGATTCGCCAGTTCGGTTTAGTTTTCATTATATTTAGACCTCAAAAAAACAGAAAAACATGACTCGTAAACTACGCATGGGAATGGTTGGCGGTGGCCAAAATGCCTTTATCGGCGCGGTACATCGCATAGCAGCCTTTATGGACGGCAAGATTGATTTGGTTTGTGGAGCTTTTAGTTCGGATCCGCAACGGGCTGCCGAATCGGGAAAAGCACTTTTCTTACCACAAGACCGTGTCTACCCAGATTACAAAACCATGATCGAACAGGAAGCAAAACTTCCAGAGGATGTGCGCATGGACTTTATTAGCATTGTGACGCCCAATTCAGTACATTTTGGCCCTGCTAAATTGGCAATGGAAAACGGATTTGATGTGGTGGTTGATAAGCCAATGACCGTATCTGTAGCCGAAGCCAAAGAATTGGAAGAAATCGTAGCACGCACAGGGCGAACTTTAGCTTTGACACACACTTACTCCGGTTATCCGATGGTAAAGCAAGCAAAAGCCATGGTCAAAGAAGGTCATTTCGGAAAAATCCGTAAGATCGTGGTCGAATATCCGCAAGGATGGTTAACTAGATTAACGGATAAAGAAAAAAACGGCGGAGCAGAGTGGCGCTCAGATCCAGCCAAATCAGGAAAATCCTTGGTTATGGGCGATATCGGCACACATGCTGCTCACTTAGCAGAATACATTTCGGGGTTAAAAATTACCGATTTATGTGCCGACCTCACTTCCTTTGTGGATGGGCGCAACATGGACGATGACGGTTCAGTATTACTGCGCTTCACCGAAGGTGCAAAAGGCGTATTAATGGCGTCACAGATTTCTGCTGGCGAAGAGAACGCCGTACGCATTCGTATATATGGCGAAAAAGGTGGGTTAGAATGGGCCAACGAAGATCCAAACAATCTCATCGTAAAAATGCTCGACCAACCGCGACAGCTCTACCGTACTGGCAATGCCTATACTGCTCCATATACATTAAGTTCGTTCGCAACTCACAATACGCGTATCCCTTCTGGCCACCCAGAAGGTTTGTTAGAAGCCTTCGCTAATATCTATCGCAATTTTGCGGAAACAGTATCTGCCAAAAGAGAAGGGCAAACACCTTCAGCAGAAAGTTTAGATTTTCCAACAGTGGCAGATGGCGTTCGCGGCATGGCATTTATCGATACCGTGGTGCGTAGCCACGAGAGCCAAGAAAAATGGACTAAATTTGAACAATAATATATGATCGGCAATCCGGACATAAAAGTGTTGATAGATCAGGCGAAAGAAAATCTTTCGCCTGATTCATTATGCATCGTTCTAGGACCGACTGCGTCTGGCAAGACATCCTTGGCCGTAACTTTGGCAGCAGCGCTGAATGGCGAAATTATTTCAGCAGATTCTAGGCAGGTGTACCGGCAAATGGATATCGGGACTGGAAAAGATTTAAATAGCTACGGCACCGTACCTTATCATTTGATCGATATCGCCGAACCTGGGGAAAGGTATCAGGTAGATCGTTTTAGGCAAGATTTCTTTGCAGCCTATGACGATATTATCTCCCGTGGCAAACAACCTATTTTATGCGGTGGCACAGGATCATACATCCAATCGATCTTGCAGCAGTCGCGCTACGCGCAAATTCCCAAAAATGCTGTGTTACAAGCCAAACTCGCTCTGCGCAGTAAAGAACAATTGATCGCAGACATCCAACAGCAAGGCATCCCCGAAGATTATAAGATCGACTTTCATAACCACAAACGTTTGGTGCGGGCACTCGAGATCATCTTATATTTACAACAGCACAATCCTATTCTACCACCTCAGCGGGTTATTCACCACTATTATGCAATCGGATTGAATCCGCCGCTTGTACAAAGGCGCGAAGCTATACATCGGCGATTGGTACAACGTTTTGAGGAAGGGTTGATCGCGGAAGTGAAAAACTTATTGCAGGCCGGACTTAGCCATCAAGACTTGGATTACTACGGCCTGGAATATCGATATGTGAGTATGCACCTGCGAGAAATCCTGTCGTACGAAGCTTTGGTAGAGAAATTGACGACCGAAATACAGCGTTATGCCAAACGCCAGATGACGTATTTCCGGAAAATGCAGAAAGACGGCATTAACATTTATTGGGTTTCTTGATTATAAATCATCCATTCTTCAAAGAAAGGAAAAATAATAGCAATGTCAATTTTACACAATTATATTGTGCACAATATAAATACCCATACCTTCGTGTTGTGATGAACGTGGATAAAAATAAAAATTTGAAACTTGACAATCAGCTATGTTTTCCCATCTATGCTTTGGCGCGCGATATTATCGCCGCTTATCGACCACTGTTAGAGGCAATTGACTTAACCTACCCACAATATTTGGCACTGTTAGTGTTGTGGGAAAAACAAGAACAAAGTGTTTCGCAGTTGGGTGAGCACCTCGATCTTGATAGTGGCACGCTAACGCCATTGTTGAAGAGATTGGAACAAAAAGGGCTGGTAAATAGACGGCGCAGCGGGCGCGACGAACGAATCGTACTGGTTTCACTTACGGAAGCTGGCACTTCGTTACAAAGTAAAGCCGCCAACATTCCAGCCACCTTATTAAAGTCAATGCCGGTAACGGCAGAAGAGTTGGAAACACTACAACGTATAATTTGTAAAATTCGTAAAAACATTCATAAAACGTAAAACGATGAAAGAACTGTATCGCATAGGTGCAACCGCTACTGGAGGTAGAGACGGGCACGTAAAAAGTGAAAATGGCGTCTTAGATATTGATGTGAGAATGCCCAAGGGATTAGGTGGAAAGAATGATGAGTATGCCAATCCCGAAATGTTGTTTGCAGCGGGTTATGCCGCTTGCTTTGATAGCGCCTTGACGCTGGTGATCAAAAAAGAGAAGTCATCTGCTGGCGAAACTTCCGTAAAGGCTATAGTGGGTATCGGACAAATAGATGGTGGTGGTTTTGCGCTATCGGCAGAATTACAAGTAAATGTTCCCGGCGTATCGCAAGAAGAGGCACAATCGCTCGTAGAAAAAGCACACCAGATATGCCCTTACTCTAATGCGACGCGTGATAATATCGAAGTGAAGCTCACCGTTACCAATAACTAGATCGCATACAGCTATGCAAACCATCGCGAGTATATTGACGGCTATAGTAGCAATCGAGCATATTTACATCATGTGGATGGAGATGTTTGCTTGGGAGACCGTAGGTAAAAAAACATTTGGAAAATCGCTACGAGCAGAGCTATTCAAACCCACCAAAGGCCTAGCAGCGAATCAAGGTTTGTACAATGGTTTTTTGGCTGCTGGTTTAGCGTGGAGCTTTTTGATATCCGACCCGGCATGGTCGTTCAATGTAAGATTGTTCTTTCTTGCCTGTGTCATTATCGCTGCTCTATATGGAGCAGCCACAGCATCCAAAAGTATACTTATAAAGCAAGGCCTACCAGCAATTTTGGCATTGGCTTCGGTACTTGCCTCCCACTTTCTGTTTTAACTTAATAAACCGTGTACATAAAGTACCTGTATAGTAATACCCTGATAAATTAATAAAAATGTCATTAATAGAAGATTTAAACTGGCGACATGCCTGCAAAGCATACGACCCTACCAAAAAAGTAAGTCAAGAAGATTTAGATAAAATCTTAGAAGCCGCTAGGTTGGCTCCTACATCATCTGGCTTACAGCCTTTCAAAGTCATCGTACTAAAAGATTCGGAACTTCGCGATCAGATCGCGCCTACCGCTTTGAATGCCGATTGCGTACGTGAGTGCTCGCACATATTGGTATTTGCAGCATGGGACAGATACACTGCAGAACGAATTGACACCATGTACGATCTTACCACGGATATGCGCGATCTTCCTCGCGGTCGATTTGTAAATTATACCGACAAACTGAAAGAGATGTATTTGGACGAGGCGGCAGATGCTAACTTTGCACATATCGCACGACAAACCTACATTGCTCTGGGTTTAGCGTTGGCACAAGCAGCAGAATTAAAGATCGATAGCACACCTGCAGAAGGTTTTGACAATGCCGCTGTAGATCGCGTGTTGGGGTTGCAGGAGCTCGGCTTGAAAAGTGTGAGCCTAATGTATATTGGCTACGCAGATAAAGAGCGCGACTGGCTAGCACCGATGAAAAAGGTAAGACAGCCTCTGGCAGAGTTCGCCATAGAGATGTAAACAACAAAAAAGGTCGCTATCCTATTCGGATAGCGACCTTTCTGTAATGTCTTGATGACTACAATTTGATTTCCTCTTCTTTTGAGTTGAAGAAATGAAATTCAGTCAAATAATAGGAAGCTACGGGTTTAACTTTAATCCATTTACCGTACTTCAACAACCATTTTACACGCCTAGAGATCCAACCTTTTTTGATGTATGCATCAATGTATGGGTGCACAAAAAGCGTAATGCTTTTCTCGTTTTGTTCTTGCAGGATGAAACTCAAATTACTTTCAATATCATCGAGCAGCACAATACTGGAACGGATTTCTCCGGTACCATCGCAAGCCGGGCATTTCTCATTGGTTACTACGCTCATTTCTGGACGCACCCGCTGTCGGGTGATTTGTACCAAACCAAATTTGCTCGGAGGCAGGATGGTATGTCTAGCACGATCGCCGGCCATACATTCCTTTAGGAATCCGTAAAGATCCTTGCGATTAGTCGCCTTGTGCATATCGATAAAATCGATCACCACAATACCGCCCATATCACGCAAGCGCAGCTGCCGAGCAATCTCTTTGGCTGCTTCCTTGTTTACGAGGAGTGCATTATCTTCTTGGTTCTCTTTGCTGGCAATGCGGTTTCCACTGTTTACATCAATCACGTGCAACGCTTCAGTATGCTCAATCACGAGATAAGCGCCACCGTGTAGGTTTACCGTTCTACCAAAAGATGCTTTGATCTGCTTCTCTACACCATAGTGCTCAAAGATCGGTTCTTTATGTTTATAGAACTTTACGATCCGCTCTAGATCTGGAGAGATCTCCTGTACGTAGGATTTCACCTCGTCATAAATTCCAGAATCACTGACGTAAATGTGACTGAACTCATCGGTCAATATATCCCGGAGAATGGTGGAGGCGCGATCCATTTCGCCCAACACTTTCTGTGCAGGCTCTACATCTTTCAGGCGCTTGGTAAACCGTTCCCATTTAGAAATCAAATCCTGTAGATCTTTCTGTAGCTCTTCCACACCTTTCCCTTCGGAAACGGTACGGACGATAACACCAAAATTTGGCGGTTTAATGCTTTCGACAATCTTCTTTAGGCGGTTGCGCTCGGCGTTACCTTTGATTCGCTTGGAGATGGAAACAGAACTGGAGAAAGGGACAAGGACGGCAAAACGGCCGGCGATAGATAAATCCGAACTTAGGCGAGGGCCTTTAGTCGAAATAGGTTCTTTGGCTATCTGCACAGGAATGAGTGTATTCTTGGACAATACGTCCGAGATCTTTCCTGCCTTATCGATATCTTTCTCGAGTTTTAAACTACTGAGCAGTTTCTCTTGATAACTGCCGTTCTTTACTATTCGGGAAAGCTTAAGTAGTGACTGTACTTGAGGGCCTAGGTCTAAATAATGCAGGAACGCGTCTTTCTCGTATCCAACGTCTACGAATGCCGCGTTAAGGCCTGGCATAATCTTTTTGATACGACCGAGATAAATATCCCCTACCGCATAATGGTTATCCACTTTTTCGGTATTCAGTTCTACCAACTGCTTGTCTTGTAGTAAAGCAATAGTCACCCCCTTTTCGGGAGTTGAATCGATGATTAATTCCTTTACCAACAGCTATTTCAATTATGGACAGATACAGACTCGCTCTGTATCCTTTTGGTGTCCAATAAAACAAAATTGTTTAATTAAAAACGGACAATTCTCTCGCCACATATTGTAGTAAGAGAATTGTTCGATGATGACCATAAATGTCTCCCTCTCTTGTACAGAGGGTTTCACTTATTTCTTCTTATGTCTATTTTTTCTTAAACGTTTTTTGCGCTTGTGAGTAGCCATTTTGTGTCTTTTTCTTTTCTTTCCGCTTGGCATAGCTTTAATGTTTTTAAATGATTATAAAATAATATGTTAATTACTTGCTCAACTCTTCGATTCTACGCTCGATGAATTGGGAGAGGGTTGGATCGGCCGCCATTTCTTTACTTTTCTGAAAAGCAGCAATGGCTTCGTTTTTCAACCCAATATTTTCATAGCTTGTTGCTAGATAAAAATACGATTCTGCATCGGGTTTGATCTCGATGACGGTAAGAAAGCGTTCTATAGCACGGTCAAATTGTCTTGACTGCATAGAAAATAAGCCTAATGTCTTGTTGGCCTCTAGGTTTTTTGGATCGCTCGCAACAACTTCACGCAATATAGCAATTCCGGCCATAGGATTGTTAGTTCCTGTCACTATCGTAGCTCCTAATCCAGTCTTCGCAGCCAAACTGCTACCATCCAGATCTACTGCTTGCTGGTACGAATCCATAGCAAGGCGGTTCAGCTCTCTCGCTAAGACGGTATCTTGCAAGTTAGTGTACGCTTTGCGATAAGCATCACCTGCCTGCAACCAGTATTCGAATTTCGGACTGGTTTTGGCCATCTCTTCATAAACGAATCCTTGTGGTGCGTATTTAGCTAGATCATCCCATTTTTGAGCAATCTGCTCTAAAATTGCAATGCGATCTTCGCCTTGGCTACCAGCCAACTGCCCTTCTAATTTGGTGATCTCATCCGCCAAAGTCGGATTCATACCTTGCTTAGACATGGCAGATACATCTTCCATGGTAAACATCGGCATAGCGCTACTCGTACTCTCTGTAGCCTGAGGCTCTGTCACTAAACCTTTGATAGGTTGTGCCAATAGCAGTCCCATAATCAGAACTACTGCCAACACAACCACTATCTGTATTTGTTTAGTATTTTTCAAGTTTACTTATTTCTTGTTGCCGCTTTTTACTTTCTCTACAAATACTTTGGCAGGCTTGAAGCTTGGAACAAAATGCTCGGGAATAATGATTGCCGTGTTTTTAGAAATGTTACGCGCGGTTTTCTCAGCTCTTTTCTTCACTACGAAACTGCCAAAGCCTCTTACGTACACGTTCTCACCACCTACCATGGCGCCTTTAACTACCTTAAAGAATGCTTCTACTGTTTCCTGAACATCTACTTTCTCTAAACCTGTCTTGTTTGAGATTTCTGCGATGATTTCTGCTTTAGTCATATTGTGCTTATATACTGAATTTTCATTACAACCCCTAGGCGCACAGCACTTTGGGGACGCAAAGGTATCGCTTTATATTGATGTTTAAAAATAAATATCGTTTTTTAGCCAATTAGAGGATATAATCCCATCATTGTGATATTCATACCTAAACATCAAGTCCTTGAAAAAGGAATCGCAAAGATAAAATTTTATATCTGTAAATCAAACAGTTGTTTCACTTATCGACCTGTTTAATTTCCCTTCAAAAAAGGCCTAAATCATTCGTACAGAATGTTCGATTCAATACAAAATTGTAAACTTAAAATCCAAAGGATGAAAGTACGTAACAAGTTCTTCGATAAGTTCGTCACCATATTTGACATACAATGTGGCAAAATTCTCAGAGCGTTCTTGTAATCCACCGCTTGGAAATAGACGATCCTTGACGCGTTCAATCTGAAGTAGTCCATCCTGATGATTTCGCTTGTCTGCTTTCAACAGTTTTCGCTCCAGGCTATTAATAGCTTTCTTTAGTCGAGCTTTTACCGCCTCGGTACTTGGGCCTAAGCTAGGGTCAATCTTGTGTGTACGCAACTTCATCTTTCCGAAGATAGCATTCAATTCCATCCACTCATCTCTTAGTGTGAGCCGGTGTTTGGTGTAGCGTCGCACATAATCATTCTTCAATACATCCGAAGGCTTGAAAATACTTTTAAGCGTCAGATCTAATCTAAATATTTTACTAACGACGGTATCGTCCGTAATGATCGCCGAATTCCGTGGCACCAAGACGGGAAACGGTATCTGATATTGATCAAAATTGGATTTTAGCTGCAACCAATATACGATCTCTGCACCACCCCCGATATAAGCTAAATTAGGCAATATCAATTCCTGATATAGAGGCCGCATTACGACATTTGGACTGAATCGCTCCGGATGGGCTGCAATCTCTTGACGCAACTCTTGCTCCGTGAAATAACGCTGTTGATGAAGCACTTCAAACCGACCATCCGAAGTACGCACGATACGCTCTCGATATTCATCCGTTAGATAAAAGAAATTGATCTCGCGCGCATTCACCTGCGTAGCAAAGCCTTCGTTATTGAGTTGAGCAGAAGTTGCTTCGATCGCTTTAAAACTATTCTCCAGCAAGATATCCTGTTCGATTATCGGAGCAAACAATTGCTTTAATGAAGGTCGGTCTGCGTCAACGATTAGCAAACCATAGTCCTTAAATAACTCATGTACGAGTTTGCGTGTCGCATCTGCTAACGAAAGATTTTGCAAATAGGCCTGTTCTACCAGGTTCGCTAATGCTTGTGAATGTCCTGACAAACCTAACATACCGACATACTCACGCACTGTCTTTCCGATATCTG
This sequence comes from Sphingobacterium populi, assembly GCF_001586775.1. Lineage (GTDB taxonomy): Bacteria > Bacteroidota > Bacteroidia > Sphingobacteriales > Sphingobacteriaceae > Sphingobacterium > Sphingobacterium populi. The sequence continues at coordinate 10,938 of NZ_LQXS01000004.1, forward strand.
CTGTAGACATGCGGCCTGTGGCCGAAACCGCTGGCGTGTCCCAGCTTACTTTCTTGCCGTGCACACGTGTATGATTGATCTCCGCAAAGTCGTGGTCTTCTGTTGCCATCCAGTAAACTGGCACGAATTGCTTATCGGGATAAGCGGCTTTGAGTTCTCTCGCCAACTTAATGGCAGATACAATCTTGAATATAAAATAGAGTGGACCGGTAAAGATATTGAGTTGATGGCCTGTGACGATGGTAAAAGTTTTGGCATCTCGCAGGGCGTTGATCTGATCGGCAACCAGTGGTGCATTGCCTAACAAACCTGCATATTGCAACTCCAACTGCTCAGCCAAAATCTGGCGCGTCTTATCGGGAAATGAAGCCGCTTTTTCATTGATCTGCTTACCAAAGTTTTCTATAGTGGGCCGGTAACCGTAGAATGGTTCCAGTGTAGGATTCCCGTCGAGGTAAGCCAATAATGTTTCAGAAAAACTGTTGGTATCTTTATAATCGATATATGTGGCTTTCATGAGCTTCCCAAAAAATTAATCTGCACAAAAGTAGTGCTTTTAGCCCCTAATCGGCATGGCCAGACAAGATTTGACAAATAAATGAGCACCGCGAAAAATACATAATCTAATTTACCTGTTTTCCAAGGTATTCTGAAAAGAATAATACAATATTAGCATAATTTGATTGCACTAATTTTGCTTCACCTTTACATTGTCGACCATTTTTACCGCGACGGATGTTCCCCAGTATCTGTAACAGTAGAAATGTTTGTTCTGGAGTTTCTGATCATTCCTGATGGATGATAGCTGAACATACCTATTTTTTAGACCTTTCAAAACTGGGGCTGTCGGATCGAATCGAACCCATCCAATATCTTTCAAAAATACTTCCGCCCAATTGTGTACAGAAACATTTTGAGACTCTGTTGTAAATCCCTCCAGCACTCGAGCCGGGATGTGATTTGCTCTACACAAGGCCACAAACAAATCTGCAAATTCGGTACAATCTCCATGACTTGCTGCCAAAGCTTTCGATGCTCCCACCTCATTGGGATTATAACCCGAGTAGTGCATCTTATTTCGGATAAATGCAAAGATGTTCTTAACTGTTGCCAAGTCATCTTTCTTCTTCAGTTGAGTGGCCAATTCGGCAATATTTTCAGCTTCCGATTCAATATATTGTTCGGCTACCAAATATTGCGCAATCGCGTGATCATCGGTATCATGAACTGCTCCAGCCAGATCGTTTGAGGTAATAGACAAATCGGCATGAATGGAAAGCACAAATGGTGCCTTGGCATCCGAAAATAGAAAATAAGCATACTTATTACCTTGATCAGTAAAGACTGAATCCGGAGGAATGGAAAAGGTAATGTCTTCTAATTGCTGAATACCTGTAAGAGTTTGGGGTATCAAACAAGTCAGTTCTATCTTTTTGGTTTCCTGATTAGCGGCTACATGATAGTCTACATCGTACGCAACCTGTACGCTACGCTGAGCGAAACAACATAGCACAAAAAAGTAAAAAACAGTGAAACACCAACCTTTCATTACATTCTCTTTACAATAGTTCCGTACAAGTCGAAATCTTCGGCACGATCGATCTTCACTTGCACAAAGTCGCCCACACGAGCATAATCTGTCGTAGCGTTTACTAGCACCTCGTTATCTACCTCTGGCGAATCGTATTCAGTACGGCCTACAAAGTAATCACCATCTTTCTTATCGATCAAGACACGGTATTCTTTGCCTACTTTTTCTTGATTTTTGTCGAATGAAATACCTTGCTGGATCTCCATTATCTGCTCCACACGATATTCCTTTACTTCTTCTGGTACATCATCTACCAGAGTATGCGCATGCGTTTTCTCTTCGTGCGAATAAGTAAAACATCCCAAACGATCGAATTGAGTATCTTCTACCCATCGTGACATTTCTTCGAAATCCGCTTCGGTCTCGCCCGGATAACCACAAATGAGCGTAGTCCGCAAAGCGATATCAGGCACTTTGTCCCGAATCTTGTTCACAAGGTCGATCGTTTTTTGTTTATCAATACCACGACGCATGGATTTCAACATATTATCCGTAATATGTTGCAACGGCATATCTAAATAATTACAGATATTGCTACGCTCATTCATCACGTCGAGGATGTCCATTGGAAAACCAGATGGATACGCATATTGCATGCGAATCCAATCGATGCCTTCTACATCAGAAAGATGACGCATCAAATCAGACAAATTGCGCTTGCCATAGATATCTAGGCCATAATACGTCAGATCTTGCGCGATCAAGATTAATTCTTTAGTACCGTTGGAAGCTAAGAATTTGGCTTCTTTCACTAAATCTTCAATGGATTTGGAAACGTGCTTACCACGCATTAGTGGAATCGCACAAAAAGAACATGGACGATTACAACCTTCGGCAATCTTGAAATACGAAAAATGCGAAGGTGTGGTAAGCAAGCGTTCGCCAACCAATTCATGGCGATAATCGGCGCCAATGCTCGATAACAAATCAGGCAGATCATTGGTGCCAAAGTATGCATCGACATTGCTGATTTCGGACTGTAACTCTGGCTTATAGCGCTCCGAAAGACATCCGGTCACGATGACCTTATTTACTTTGCCTTGGTCTTTTAGCTCGGAGAACTGAAGGATGGTATCGATCGATTCTTGCTTGGCATTGTCAATAAATCCACAGGTATTGATCACTACGATATCATCCGCTTGAATGTTGGAAGATTCGTGCACCACATCGATGCGATTGCCTTTCAGCTGCCCCATCAATACTTCACTGTCGTGGATGTTTTTCGAACAACCCAGCGTTACGACGTTTACACGTGGTTTACGCACTGTTGCGGCTACCTTTTTCTCTTTCGTTCTCATACTATCTCTTTCCGATGCTCGGTCAATGATCTTTTGGTAGATCGCGCGCCGGCATATGCTTATGTTGGGTAAACTCTTTGCTATTTAAATAAAGAGTCTACAAAATCTTTTTTCTGAAATAATTGTAGGTCACCGATTTTTTCGCCTACACCGATGTATTTTACCGGAATTTTGAATTGATCGGATATCCCTATAACGACACCACCTTTGGCAGTACCATCTAACTTCGTTAATGCTAATGCATTTACATCTGTTGCTTCGGTAAATTGCTTACATTGTTCAATCGCATTCTGCCCGGTAGAGGCGTCCAACACCAACAAGATTTCATGCGGTGCATCGGGCACGACCTTCTGCATTACGTTCTTAATTTTGGTGAGTTCGTTCATCAAGCCCACTTTATTGTGCAAGCGTCCGGCGGTATCGATAATCGCAACATCATCACCATTTGCTACGGCAGACTTTACGGTATCAAAAGCGACAGACGCAGGATCAGAACCCATCGGCTGCGATACGACACGTACGCCAACACGTTCTCCCCACAATTTAATCTGGTCCACTGCTGCCGCACGAAAAGTATCTGCGGCACCGAGCACGACTTTGTTGCCAGCTTCTTTTAGCTGATGAGCCAATTTTCCGATAGTTGTAGTTTTACCTACACCATTCACGCCGACTACCATAATCACGTAAGGTTTATGATCGCCGTATTCCAATCGCTCGAAATCGTCGCTATTGTTTTCGGCAAGTAAAGATTGAATCTCATCATGAAGCAAACCGTGAAGATCGTCCGTACTTACGTATTTGTCTTTGGCTACGCGTTTCTGAATACGATCAACGATCTTTAGCGTGGTCGTAACTCCCACATCCGACGTGACAAGCACTTCTTCTAGATTGTCCAACACATCATCATCGATGGTCGATTTTCCAACAACAGCTTTGGTGATTTTGGAAAGGAAACCGTCTTTGGTTTTTTCCAGTCCTTTATCAAGCGCCTCATGGGCTTCCGGTGTCTCTTGCTTTTTCTTAAAAAATCGAATAATCCCATGCTGATTATGTTTGCTAAGGGTGAAATATTACTATCATTGTTGGCCTTCCGCTCCGCGAAAGAAAGCCAAATATACTAAAAAAGCCCTTTTGGCAATGACCAAAACGGCTATGAATCTTTTTAAAAGATGATCTTAAAAAGAAAGATACAATGCTTACTTAGAAGATGCAGAGATAACCTCTTTCACTTTGTCATTGTGTACCATACTTTCTTTGAAAGTATATGCGCCTGTTTTTGCAGACTTAGCGGTAAGGATTACTTTTGTAAATTCTTTACCACCACCTTTTTGTAATGATGCAACTGCCTTCTTTGCCATGGTATGTTATAGTTTATGCGATTCCCTTCGAAAGCCTGCGCTCTTCGAAGTACGTCACAAATGCTTACTTAATTTCTTTATGAACGGTTACTTTTCTCAATACTGGGTTGAATTTTTTCAACTCTAAACGCTCAGTAGTGTTTTTCTTGTTCTTTGTGGTGATATAACGAGACATTCCTGGAAGACCAGTTTCTTTGTGCTCTGTACACTCTAGAATAACTTGTACTCTATTTCCCTTTTTAGCCATTTTCTTATGCTTTATTTAGACCCTCACGGGCTTGTAATTTCTAATAAATATTGACTTCTGATACAACAGGCTGTATAGTAGTAACTACTAAACGTATCCTTTTTTGATAAATTTATCGATAACCGCAGTTATACCGTTTTTGTTGATCGTTTTGATTGCAGCAGTAGATACTTTCAATGTAATCCAACGATCTTCTTCTGGAATGTAGAAGCGTTTCGTTTGTAAGTTAGGGTAGAATTTTCTTTTGGTCTTAACGTTTGAGTGAGAAACGTTATTCCCTTTCAATGCTGCTTTGCCTGTTAAATCACAAATTCTTGACATGATATCTGATTTTTAATGTTGTATTTTGTTCAATACTCTCTTTTCAAAGAGTTTGCAAATATCTAAATTTCTTTTGGTATATGCAATACAGCTAAGCAATATTTTTTTCGAAAATATCTAATTCACCCAAGCTAATATAGGTTTTGGCACACAATATGTGTTATAACAAATGTCCCATTGTGGCACTTTCTATCAGGGAAAGAAGAGCGTGCTACATAGTTTTCACACAAAAGAACGTATTTTGCAGGCAGATTGTATGGAGTGGGACTTTAAATAGTTTTCAACAATTCACAACATGAACAAATATTTACTACGCGGATTTACCCTGTTGGTGATAGGCTCTATCATTACAATCTACAGCTTGAATTTGATGCAAGCTGAAAGTAATATCTACAAGTTTATTATGCCGATTGGCGTATTGTGCTTTGGCATCGGGGTTATTCTATCCATGTATAGCTTATTCCGCAAGATAGACCGCAGCACATTGCAACGCTATCGCCGCGATCAACAAAATATAAAATAAAGTCATGCATGATTCTTCGCACCCAGGGCATTGCGCTTAAACTGACAGATTACTCAGAAAATAGCCTAGTAGCTCAGATTTTCACGCGAGATCATGGGTTGCAATCTTACCTTGTACAAGGAGCTAAAAAGCCGAAAGCGAAGATTTCGCTAGCTATCTTGCAACCTTTTCATTTGCTAGACATGTTGGTGTATCACAAAGATACCAACCAACTTCAGCGAGTTAAAGAAGCACGACAGTACCCTGTATTACGAGATATTCCGCTCAACATCGTAAAAAGTTCTATAGCACTTTTCTTAAACGAAGTGCTTTACAAAGTGCTTCGCCATCAAAATCCCGACCCGAATGTCTTCCAATACATTGCTGATTCGATTCAGTGGTTGGATCGATCGTCAGCGAAGTTGGGCAATTTTCATCTTTTGTTTTTGATTGGCCTGAGCAAGCATTTGGGATTTTATCCGAGCAATGCATCAAAGGAATACCTCGATCTGGCTGAGGGCATTTTTACCAACAGCCTACCGGCACACGCACATTTTATTGCCGAACCCTATACATCCATTTTTCGAGTGCTAATGAACAGCACTTACGACTCCATGCAACAAGCTAATATGTCCAAAGATGAGCGAAAGTATCTCTTAGAAAAGACATTGGATTTATATCGGCTACACACCGAAAATTTTGGCGAAGTGCGATCATTATTTGTGTTGGAAGAAATCTTTTCTTCGTAGCCCTCATTCCTTTAGTACAAAAAAAGCCCTTGACGATCGGTCAAGGGCTTTCTTACACAATAAATATATTCAATATCTAATTGTATTCTTAAATAAGTTTTACATTTACCGCGTTAAGACCTTTACGTCCCTGCTCTACTTCGTAAGATACGTGGTCGTTCTCACGAACTTTGTCTACCAAACCTGATACGTGTACGAAAATTTCGCTCTCCCCAGAATTTGGAATAATGAAACCGAAGCCTTTAGTTTCATTGAAAAATTTTACTGTTCCTTCTTGCATTTTGTATTAAAATTATTGTTCCATAAAGATATTGAATATAATCAATAATTTGGAATAATTTTTAAATGCTCTTAAACCAAAAGAAAAAACTTTGGTCTTTTTGTAACAACTGAACAGTTTTTTACGTACATTCTTTAAACGAAAAACATATGAAAAAATTCATCTACCTTTTGGCCATAATTGGCCTCGTATCGACAAGTAATGCACAAACTATGACCGGAGATAATACGCGCAGAGTTTCTACGAAAGGCTATGCAGAAAAAGAAATTACCCCTGATATTATCTATCTAGCGGTATCGCTTCGCGAATATCTGGTAGACGGAAATGCTCGAAAAAAAGTAACAATCGAAACGTTGGAAAAACAACTCTTTGATGCCGCGCTAAAAAATGGAGTAAAACAAGAAGATCTCACGATTCAGAACATCTATAGCTACAACAACGAGACAAAAAAGAACAAAAATCCTGAATTGCTACAAGCACGCCAGTACCGCATCAAGGTGACGGATCTTTCTAAATTGAACAGTCTATTTGACGAGGTAGATAGCCGTGGCATGCAGAGCACTTCTATTAGTGAGTATGATCATTCGCAAAAACGCCAAATCGAGCGTGATCTGAAGACCGAAGCCGTAAAAGACGCGCGCATGAATGCTGAGGTATTAGCGAGTGCAGATGGCCAATCGATTGGCAAAGCTATATTAATCAATGATAATAGCTCATTTAGCTGGAACGATATCATGCCAGTCGGCCGTATGTATGCGATGAGTGCAAAATCTGCTGACATGATGGAAAGCGCTGATGAAGCGAGCAACATCAATATTAGCATTCGCCCGATCAAATTGATCGCAAACGTAGATGCTGTTTTTTATTTATATAGCGAATAAATTAAGATGAGTAAAACACGCATCTTTGCATTGGTCGGAATAGTTGTGCTTGTCGCAGCTTTTCTGACCAATCCTAGTAAAGAAAGGCACGAAGAAGTATTACGCGCCAAAGCGAAAGAACTGCTCACCTCACAATTGGACTATAAGCAGGAAGATGCCGTGCAGCTTGGTATGATGCTCTTTGGCGATCGAATCATCAACGAGTTCTTAGCCAACAACGTCCGTATCAAGAATTACTACTTGTTTTCGCTAACAGAGATCAAACGGCAAGCGGAATCACAGGTAGTTGGTGGTGGGGCGCTGGGCTTTGTTTGGCTGAGTCCAAAGATTGATGCCGAAGCCGACAAGATTATACGGATGATAAAAGATTTGTGATGCATTTAGATATTCTTTACGAGGACGAATACCTGATTGCAGTAAATAAGCCCCATGGCTTACTAGTTCATCGCTCGCCTATCGCTAGCGATGCCAGCGAATTTGCATTACAAATCTTACGCGAGCAGATCGGGAAGATGGTACATCCCGCTCACCGACTCGATCGCAAAACCAGCGGTGTATTACTTTTTAGTCTGAATAGGGAGATGGACGGCATCATCCAGCCGATGTTTGCTAATAGGCAAATGGAGAAAAAGTACTTAGCGATACTCCGTGGGCACGCACCAGCCGAAGGCACGATCGATTATGCATTGAAAAAAGAAAACGGCATGATGCAGGATGCTATCACTCACTATAAGACGTTGGAGCATGCAGAAATAGATCTACCATTCGGCAAACATCCTACTTCTCGCTATAGCTTAGTAGAAGCGCAGCCCGAAACAGGAAGAATGCATCAGCTTCGTCGACATTTTGCTCATATATTACATCCCATCATTGGCGACCGACCGCATGGGTGCAACAAGCAAAATAAGTTGTGGAAAGAAACTTTTCAGATGGATACCATGATGTTACATGCCTCTGCCCTAGCGTTTACACATCCACTACTGAATAAAAGGATCTTGATTGAAGCGCCTATCCAACCAGAGTTTGCTCGTGTATTGGATATTTTGGCAATTCCGAATACAATACTACCAACAGCTGTTGTAGAATTGCCCCATAATCTATAGCATTTTACTACTCCAATCTTTCTCGGCTTACACGTATTTTATGTATTTTTGGGCGATTTTGAACGAAGAACTTTTATGACAAAAAACACGGCATTAACCAATCATCATATTTCTTTAGGTGCCAAGATGGTACCTTTTGCTGGCTTCGATATGCCGGTACAATATTCTGGCATCAACGACGAGCACGAAACGGTACGAACCAAAGTAGGTATGTTTGATGTGAGCCACATGGGCGAATTCATCTTAAAAGGCGATGGTGCTTTGGAATTAATCCAAAAAATATCGTCGAATGATGCTTCCAAATTATACGATGGCAAAGTACAATACGGTTATATTCCTAACGAAACAGGTGGCGTAGTTGATGATTTCTTGACTTATCGTATTGATGAGAAAACGTATTTGTTAGTGGTAAATGCTTCGAACATCGACAAAGACTGGGATTGGATCTCGCGCTATAACACTTATGGTGTTGATATGAAAAACATCTCGGATGAGACTTCTTTGTTTGCTGTACAAGGTCCAAAAGCGACTGATGCGTTGCAATCATTGACTGATATTGACCTAGCTCCGATGGAATATTACACGTTTGCAAAAGGCACTTTTGCTGGTGTAGATAATGTATTGGTTTCTGCTACGGGATATACCGGTGCTGGCGGTTTTGAAATCTATGTGGCGAATGAACATGCACAACAGGTGTGGGACGCGATCATGGAAGCAGGTGCAGAATATGGCATCAAGCCGATTGGACTAGGCGCGCGTGATACTTTGCGTTTGGAAATGGGTTTCTGCCTTTATGGAAATGATATAGACGACAATACTTCTCCATTAGCCGCAGGCTTAGGTTGGGTTACGAAATTCACCAAAGACTTCGTCAATAGTGCAAACCTGAAAGCAGAAAAAGAAGCTGGTGTAAAACAAAAGCTTGTCGGTTTTGAGATGATTGACCGCGGTATTCCGCGTCATGACTATCCGATCGTGAATGCAGAAGGTGAAACCATCGGTCGTGTAACTTCTGGAACACAATCGCCAAGCCTAAAAAAATCTGTTGGTTTAGGTTATGTTGACGCTGCTTACGCTAAAGAGGGTACGGAAATTTATATTCAGATTCGTAATCAGTCGGTAAAAGCAGTGGTGAAAAAACCACCTTTCGTGAAATAGAATTGTACGAATAGTAATACAACAAAAGAGGAATTCATTACGAATTCCTCTTTTTCTTTTTTGCTTTACGTTGCGGCTGCGATACAACCTGTCGCTCTTGCGATTGGGCGCGCACTGTTCGACTCACATATTTGAGTAGGACAACCTTCAAATAGATAAATACGACGATCAGCGCAATAGATAATCCGAAGAAAAGCACGTGCCCCACACGATAGGCCGCTACTGTACTCATAATCATCAGAATGATTGCTAAGTTCAGTATTACGTTAAAAATCATTTTCTTAGTCATTGCAATCGCGAATTAAGAGATACCCGTCACCTTGCGGCGAATTAGGGCAAAATAGATAATACCTGCAAATATATTTAACACGATAATAAATACTGTAAGCCCGGTCCGCTCGAGATTGTCGATACGCGGCGAACGGATAATTTCCAGCATAACTAGCACCACCCAAATCATGGATAAAAGCAAGGAGACGCTAATCATAACTGGCGCTATGGGACTTTGAAACAGCACAAACACCATTGAAAGACTATAAAAAACCAGACTAAACAAAAAGGCTTGTTTAGTCTGGCTATACATTTTTTGCATATTGCAAATATAAATCTTTTTGTAACGTATGAAGCTATGGGAAAATGCCCAATTCTTCGTACGCCACTCCGACTTTGTTGATTGCGCACACAAAAGCTGCCGTTCGCAGGTCTTCAACGCCCTCCTGCCCTTTCCATATATCCCATACTTCACGGTAGGCACCGATCATGGTATCTTCTAGGCCAGAGTGCACCAAATCGATCTCGTCTGGGCCACGTAACAGGATTTTCTTTTCGATTTTAGAAACTTTCTTATCGGTCATCGACTCGATAATATTGAGAATTTCTGCGTACATATTTTCGTCAAAACGCTTCTCCAAACGTCCATAACGCACATTACTCAAGTTCTTCAACCACTCAAAATAGGATACGGTAACACCACCTGCATTAAGGTAGATATCTGGAATCACTAACACGCCTTTTTTATTGAGGATCTCATCGGCTTCGGGCGTTAGTGGGCCGTTGGCAGCTTCTCCAATAATCTTTGCCTGGATCTTGTCTGCATTGCTTTCATTGATGACTGCCTCTAAAGCTGCAGGAATGAGAATATCGCAGGGGTATTCGAGCACTTCATTCGATGTCTTAATACTTTTTGCATTCTCAAAATTCAATATGGATCCTGTAGAAGCCCGATGTGCTACTACGGCCTCAAGATCTAGCCCATTCTCGTCATAAATAGCGCCTTCATATTCGATTAAACCTACTAGAATAGCACCTGCTTCTTGAAAAAATTTGGCGGCATGGTAACCTACATTACCTAAACCCTGCACAATGATACGTTTTCCTTCTATACCGACAGACATGCCTAGCCGCTGCATATCTTCTTCGACTTTACAGGCTTCTCGAACACCATAAAACACGCCTAGACCAGTCGCTTCTACGCGACCTCGAACTCCTCCTTGTGTTACTGGCTTTCCGGTAACGCACGCATTAGAATATACCTCATTAGGATGCAAAGAGCGATAAGTATCGACGATCCAAGCCATTTCTCGCGCACCAGTTCCATAATCTGGAGCCGGCACATCTACTCCCGGTCCGATAAAGTTTTTTTTCACTAACTCACTGGTATACCGACGAGTAATTTTCTCCAGCTCATATTCCGAGTATTTAGTCGGATCGATTCGTATGCCGCCTTTGGCTCCGCCGAAAGGTACATTTACAATGGCGCATTTGTACGTCATCAATGCAGCCAAAGCCATCACTTCATCTTGATTTACTGCCATGCTGTAGCGAATACCACCTTTACAAGGCGTACGGTGATGTGAGTGCTGAATGCGGTACGCTTCGATAACCTCAACATTCTCCCCTATTTTTACTGGGAACTTAACTTGTAATACGGAATTGCAGGCTTTTATTTGTTCCAGTATTCCCTTGGAGAACCGGGTGTACTTAGCTGCTTTGTCAAAGTTTTTTTCCACTCCTTTGAAAAAGCCGAAATTGCTTGGTATTGAATTTCCCATAAAATAAATTTAATTTACAGCTGTGTTTATGTTGGTTTATTTTCGATAAAGTTAATATTATATCAGATGAAATGATATTTAACTTATGTTTTTTATCGTTTTATAACTCACATAAATCATGCCGCCCGTACCAAACTTAATAGCAAAAAAAAGCCATCAATAAAGATGGCCGTTCTTCGAAAAAGTATATTGAATCTAATAGACGTCCAGTTCTGGATCTATTTCTTCTTTCCAAGCTAATATGCCGCCTTGCAAATTAGAAAGGTTCGTGTAACCTTCATTTTCCAAAAGCATTATCGCCTGAGCGCTTCTTTTTCCGGAGCGACATTGCACGATTACTGGAATATCCTTGGAAATTTTATCCGCCTCAATAACTACTCCTGAAAGTGGGATATTGAGTCCTCCTAGATTTGAAACCTCATATTCAAAAGGCTCTCTCACATCTATTAATTGAAACTCATCTTTATTGTCAATCTTTTGCTTTAGTTCTTTTACAGTTACTTCTTTCATACATATTATATTTTACGATCACAGATTATTATCAATGCGCTATGTTGTTGGCCGACAATTATCATACCATGTAGCTAATCAAATATACCGTTTGTATTCGAAAAGAGAAAAGAGTAATGTTGCAGTTAGAATGTATCGATTAGAAAGATCCAACTATATTAGTGAGCACATAGGTTAATAGCACATCAAACTCCATTACTTTTTCTGTATTTTTACGACATGACCCAGCATGTATTATCATCAAAACATTGGAGCCTTTTCATTGGCTTTACACTTTTCAGCCTTACCGTATCGGCGCAGGTGGCAGATACTACCTATATTCAACACCTTCTAAATACATTGGCTTCTGACGAAATGCGTGGCCGCCATGCACTGACGCCAGATATTGAGCGTGCCGCCGATTTCATAGCACAAGAATTTGAAGATATTGGACTACAGCCTTACGCGGAGCCCAACTTTAGACAAACTTTTCATCTTAACCGGATTTCGGCCGCAGGACAAAGCGTCGTAATTGATGGTACAGCAGTAGATCCTGCGCGGTATCTCGTTTTTGGCAGGCCAGTGGCACTTGATTGGAATCAAAAGACGGAAATTAAGACTAGTGCTATCGGACAAGACGAAGATTTTTCCCAAGCCTTTAGAGCATCTGCTTTACAAGGAAAGGAAGATGAGATTATATGGGTGCATCCAGCTCATCAGGATTTACTGAACCGCTTCAGGAGAATGATTGGTGAAGAAAGCTTAGTGCCGGTGGGTGGCCAGAGCACTCCGACCAAGTTTTTTGTGGTACAAGATACTGCTCCGCAAAACTTTCAGTTTACAGCAAAGAGTACACAACAGGAAATACCGCTTTTCAATGTTGTTGGTATGTTGCCAGGAAAATCAAGGCCAGAGGAATACGTAATCCTATCGGCTCACTACGACCATATTGGCATCATTGAGGCCGACGGCCAAGATTCTATTGCCAACGGCGCTGATGATGATGCATCTGGCACTACCGCCGTGATTGCACTTGCGAAGCATTTCAAAGCGTTAGACAACAACGAGCGCACCTTGCTTTTTGTCGCATTCACAGGCGAGGAAATCGGCATGTATGGTTCAAAACATTTTGGCAATAACATCGATTCTGACAAAGTGGTCGCGATGATCAATATCGAAATGATTGGCAAAGATTCGAAGTTTGGCCCAAACACGTTATACATTACTGGATTTGAAGCTTCTAATTTAGGATTGCTTGTGCAGGAGCAGGTTAAGGGATCTGCATTCACTTTCCATCCTGACCCCTATCCGCAACAAAATCTATTTTATCGTAGTGACAATGCTACACTTGCCGCATTAGGTGTGCCAGCACATACGTTTTCTACTTCTCAAATTGATAAGGATGAATATTATCACACGGTGAAGGACGAAGTTTCGACTCTGGATATTGAAAACATCCGTTCAAGCATCGAAGCAATTGCACATGGTGTTGTCGGTATTGTCAGTGGCGAACAAACGCCTACACGTGTAGAAAAGTTGAGGGAATAAACGGGATTTAAGACTTAGATGGATTTCTGCATCACGTAATCGTCGAGCACATAATCGTGATATGGGATATCGATCTCGTAGGCGACCACAAAGCCGACTTTAAGGTAAAAGTGGTACGCCTTGTTCTGGCGATTAACATTGAGTTCTAATGTCGGAAAGGATTGCGCTTTGGCTAATTCTGCGGCGAAGTTAATCAACAATTGCCCGTACCCCTTACCTTGCGTGGAAGGAAGCAAATACAAACTCTCAATTCGAAATACGTGCTTTTCTAATAGGGGTCGCACAGCAATAAAGCCGACCGCGACATCTCCTTCGTATAGCATATAAAATACTTTGCCTTGCTCCACTGTGTCCGATATTCCTTCGATAGAATATAGCTGATCAAGCATAAAGGCGATCTGAGCCTCGGAAAGGATCGGACTGTACGTCGGATACCAAATCTCCTGAGCGAGTTGTGAGATGAACGCAAAATCTGCTGTAGTGGCTATTTTGATAGTTGGATTCATAATGCCTCGCCTATGATCAAACTATTTTCGCTCTCCGAATGAATACTCACGAAACCATCCTGAAGCGAATGGTAAGTTTCATTAGCCGCCGCTTGCAGATTGTCAACACGATATGCTGCACCGCCGCTCATGACTTTCAGCACGCTGCCCTGAGGCATCCATTTGTGAAAAGACGATCGAAGAATGTATTTGAACTGCTGGCTATATACCGCAAACGTAAATTGTTGACTATGCTGGATTAAAGCATCCGCCGAAAAATCGTTCCAAAGGATATGCAACGCAAACTGATTTTTACTTTTCAAATAATGCAAAGCATCCCACAAAATATGCTGCAATGGTAAAATGGAGATTGCGTCTTGATCAATCTCAAAATCCGCATTAGCCGTAAATACCACATCTATTTTAATTCCTCGGGAAAGAAGATAATCGACATTAGCATCCGTCGTCAATACAATGGGGCTCCATTCGAGCAATTGGCCGAGAGATTCCTCTGATAACGCATCAGAATCGATGATGAGCAGCGCAGGTTCCTGATTCTCCCGGATGATGTGATGGGACGACATGTGATGCTATCCTTCTAACGATTTTAAAGCAATATAAGACATCAAGCCAATGCTCGTTTCGATCGCAGTTTCGTCGATATCAAACGTAGGCGTATGTACTGCCGAGATGATTCCTTGTGCTTTATTGCCCGTGCCTAAGCGATAGAAACACGCATTGGTTTCTTGCGAGTAATAAGCAAAATCTTCGGCCGCAGGCCACAGATCCAGCTCCAATACATTCTCTTTGCCGAGATAAGCTTCTGCATGAGTCCGAGCTGCATTGGTGGTATGTGGTTCATTGACTAAAAAAGGATAACCTTTATCGATTTTGAAATCGCAAGTCGCGCCCATTCCTTCCACGATACCACCTACCATCTTAGTCATCTTTTCATGTGCTTCTGCGCGCCAAGCTTCGTCGAACGTACGGAAAGTGCCATCTAACTTGACTTCATCGGGAATTACGTTAGTAGCTCCATTGCCAATGATCTTTCCCCAAGAAAGCACGCTCGGGATACGTGGATCTGCATAGCGGCTCACGATTTGCTGCATCGCCGTGATAACTTGTGCGGTGATCGCAATCGGATCTATATTTTGATGTGGCTGCGCGCCGTGCCCGCCTTTTCCGCGAACAGTGAGAAACAACTCATCGCAGGATGCCATGTATTTCCCCGCACGGAAGCCCACTTGGCCACTTTCGATAAGCGGCATCACATGTTGACCAATGATTGCATCTGGTGCTGGATTTTGCAATACGCCTTCTTTGATCATAAGCGAAGCACCGCCTGGAAGGCGTTCTTCACCAGGTTGGAAGATCAACTTCACTGTACCGCCAAATTGTGACTTCAGATGTTGCAAGATTTTGGCTACGCCCAACAAAGACGAGGTATGCACATCGTGCCCGCAAGCGTGCATAACGCCGGGATTTTGCGATCCATAACTCCGCCCTTCGACTTCCATAATAGGCAAAGCGTCCATATCTGCGCGCAGCGCAATGACTTTATCGGATGGCAATTCACCTTGAATTAATGCAACTATACCTGTATCTGCCATCGCTGTATACGGAATAAGCAGTTCATCCAATCGCTCTTTGACAAAGGCGGATGTATTGTACTCTTGAAAAGAAAGTTCTGGATTTTGGTGCAAATGCCTTCTTATGCCTACCGTTTCTTCCGCGAAGGAGGAGGCTAGGCTTTTAATCTGCTCTATCATCGTCATGGAGTTAAAAGTGATTTATTGCCAGACCCAAATGTCTTCGACAAAGACAAATACATTGCTGTATTGCCCTCGGATCTTACGCATAAAAGTATTGGCTTCGCTGCGCGTTCGGAAATCACCTACTTTCACCCGGAAATTAGGTTCTTCGTAGTTAATGTACGCGGCTATATCGCTGTATTGACGCAAAAATCCATTTTGTACCGATACTGCATCGCTGCGATTAGCTCCAGAAAAGATTTGTACTCGAAAACCTTTGGTACGCACACGACGCATATTACGCTTGTCGACCACCTTTTTGTCGGCCAAGCTGACGGTCGGACGGGCAGCAGGATTGATTTCATGCTCCGCTCGGAAAGCTTGCAATGCTGCGATCAATGGATCTACAACAACATCTACTGGCTGTTCTTGAGCATGTACTCCAGCAGTTAACCCGCCGAGTAATCCACATAAAATCAATCCTTTTCTAACCATCATTATTATATCTTATTTGCTGCCGTGGCAGTTTTTGTATTTTTTGCCCGAACCACAAGGACATTCATCATTGCGACCTACGGTTTGCTCCTTGCGAATCGGTGCTGTTACCTGCGCTACTCTTGTGTCTGCATCTTCTTCACTAACACCTGTCGGCGAAGATAGTTCTTGCTTAGAAGCAGTAACCTGTGTCGGCTGCGCTGGTACTGGGCGCGCTTCTTTTACTTGTTCCTCTTGTTGACCTTGCTGTCCAGGGATTTCACCTTTGAACAAGAAGCTGACAATTTCTTTATTCATAGAAGCCAACATTTCCTTAAACAGGTTGTATGCTTCCATTTTATAGATTACGATCGGATCTTTCTGCTCATAAACGGCATTTT
Source organism: Sphingobacterium populi (assembly GCF_001586775.1). Taxonomy (GTDB): domain Bacteria; phylum Bacteroidota; class Bacteroidia; order Sphingobacteriales; family Sphingobacteriaceae; genus Sphingobacterium; species Sphingobacterium populi. The sequence goes on from NZ_LQXS01000004.1 coordinate 27,628, forward strand.
GTACCGACTGCTTCAAGTCATCCATTTCACGCAAGTGCTCTTTCCAAGCTTCATCTATCAGAGCAAGAACTATACCTTTTTCAAAAGATCTAAATACTTCCTTGCCTTGTGATTCTACTGCTTTCTTCAAGTTGGTAGACACCTGTATGCCGCGTGTGCCGTCAGAGAATGGCACTACTACATTCTCGATCATATCGCCACGTTCTGCCATCACGTTGGTCATTACCGGCAAGGTTTGCGCTGCTACGTGGGCTGCCTTTTCTTGGTAATGTGTGATAACCTGACCGAACAATTTGTCTATTAAGGTTTCTGTGTTGTTCGATTTGAATTCTTCTTCTGTGATGGATGGATCTACCGCGAAAAGACGGATCACTTCGATTTGGAATTCTTCGAATGAGCCTCCCTCTTTGGAAGAAAGCACTACATCTTCAACAACATCGAAGATCGTGTTGTTCAAATCGACATCCAGACGTTGTCCGAATAGCGCATTTTTACGTTTCGTGTAGATTACAGTACGTTGTGAGTTCATCACATCATCGTACTCCAATAGACGCTTACGAATACCGAAGTTGTTTTCCTCCACTTTTCGTTGTGCACGTTCGATAGATTTGGTCAACATACCGTGCTGCATCACTTCTCCATCTTCTACACCCATGCGCACCATTAAATTAGAGATACGCTCCGAAGCGAATAAACGCATTAATGGATCTTCCAACGAAACGAAGAACTGAGAAGAACCCGGATCTCCTTGACGACCTGCACGACCACGTAACTGACGATCCACACGACGTGATTCGTGACGCTCGGTACCGATAATTGCCAAACCACCTGCATCAATGACTTCGCTAGCTAACTTAATATCTGTACCACGACCAGCCATATTTGTAGCGATCGTTACTTGACCTGGTTTACCCGCTTCCGCTACAATATCCGCTTCTTTTTGATGCAATTTCGCGTTCAAGACATTGTGCTTGATACCGCGCATTTTCAACATACGGCTCAACAATTCCGAAATCTCTACCGAAGTCGTACCAACCAATACTGGTCTTTGTGCATCGGTCAATGTCTGAATTTCCTGCGCTACGGCATTGTACTTCTCTCTTGCTGTACGGTAGATGTAATCTTGTCGGTCGTCACGCTGTATCGCACGGTTGGTTGGAATCTCGACCACATCTAGTTTGTAGATTTCCCACAACTCGCCTGCTTCGGTAGAAGCTGTACCTGTCATTCCTGCTAACTTGTGGTACATACGGAAGTAGTTTTGCAAAGTAATGGTCGCATAGGTCTGCGTTGCATCTTCTACTTTTACATTTTCCTTTGCCTCGATCGCTTGGTGCAAACCATCTGAGTAACGACGACCATCCATGATACGGCCGGTTTGCTCATCCACGATTTTCACTTTGCCTTCGTCTACGATATATTGATCATCAATCTCAAACAACGTATAGGCTTTCAACAATTGGTTGATCGAGTGAATACGCTCTGCTTTGATCGAATAATCACGTAATAACTCTTCTTTTTGACGCGCTTTTTCTTCTAATGGATCATTAGAATTCTCGATTGCAGCGATCTCGGTACCCACATCCGGGAGAATGAAGAAGTTTGGATCTTCACCAGAAGTGGTAATCAACTCAATACCTTTTTCGGTAAGCTCTACTTGATTGTTCTTTTCATCGATCACGAAGAACAATTCCTCATCTGCTTTTGGCATATGACGATTTTGCTCTGCCATGTAGAAGTTCTCTACTTTTTGAAGAACTTGGCGGTGATTGCTTTCACTTAAGAACTTGATTAAAGCTTTATTTTTTGGCAAACCGCGGTACGCTCGGAACAAAGCCAAACCGCCAGCTTCAGGATCTACATCGCCTGCTGCGACGGCTTTCTTTGCCTGATTCAATGCACTGTTGACATAGGCTTTTTGTGCATTCACCAAACGCTCGATACGTGGTTTTAACTGATAAAATTCATGTTGATCACCTTTTGGAATTGGACCAGAAATTATCAATGGTGTACGCGCATCGTCAATCAATACCGAATCCACCTCATCAATCATGGCAAAGTGCAGTTTGCGCTGTACCATAGCTTCTGGGTTTTGCGTCATGTTGTCACGCAGGTAGTCAAAACCAAATTCGTTATTGGTACCATACACGATATCGGCAGCATATGCTTTGCGACGTTGTGGTGAGTTGGGCTGATGCTTATCGATACAATCTACGCTCAAACCGTGAAACTCGAACAATGGACCGTTCCACTCCGAGTCACGACGGGCTAAGTAATCATTCACCGTAATGATGTGAATTCCTTGACCAGATAATGCATTTAGGTAAGTTGGCAAGGTACCTACCAAAGTCTTTCCTTCACCGGTAGACATTTCGGAGATTTTACCTTGATGTAATACAATACCACCGATCAGCTGTACATCGTAGTGCACCATATTCCAAGTCACATCCGTACCAGCTGCAGACCAGCTATTTTTCCAAACGGCTTGATCACCTTGAATGGTCACATTCGGCTTCAATGCCGCAATGTCACGGTCAAATTGGCTTGCCGTTACGGAGATTTCTTTGTTTTCCGTGAAACGTCTGGCGGTATCTTTCACGACAGCAAATGCTTCTGGCAAGATCTCCAAAAGCACTTCTTCTAATTTCTTATCTCGATCTTTCGTTAACTTATCTACTTTCTCATAAAAGGAGGTTTTGGACTCCATATCTTCGGTAGCTTCAGCCTGTTCCTTCAAGCTAGCGATCTCATCGTCAATTTCTTTCAAGTATGCTGCGATGCGGCTCTTAAAGCTGGCTGTTTTGGCTCTCAAATCATCATTTGATAAGCTGGCAAGCTTTTCGTACTCTTCTTTGATCTTATCTACTATAGGTTGTATTCCTTTGATATCCCGCTCAGACTTGCTACCAAATAATTTACTTAAGAATTTTAACATAATCTTTTTAATCTGTACTCAGCTAGTGCACAATAATAAATCCAAAGTTCCTAAACAGACATTTTGACACTAATCGGGCAAATTTAATTATTCGTAGTGATAAGTAACAGCTTATCACTGTTTTTTTACGGTTTTTTTTAATTGGCTTAATATAGTCTAAAACTCAGATGACTAACTGCTTTTCACGTAGAGAATTTTACCATTCCGAGAAATTATCAATACCTTTAGAATATAACCTTTTGACTTGATGAGAAACGTATCCTTAATAGCCCTACTGTTTGTTTGTACTACGCTACACGGTATAGCACAAGATATTCCGCAAATATTAGTTTTTTCTAAAACTAAGGGATTTCGACATGACAGTATTGAGAAAGGCGCAGAAGCTATTCAGAAACTCGGACGTGAGCATGGATTTGGCGTGTATCATACAGAAGATGCAGCCATTTTCACCGACGATCAGCTCCAGAAATATAAAACCATTGTATTTCTAAGCACCACAGGCGATATTTTAGACCCAGATCAACAAGCTGCCTTCGAAAGGTTTATACAAGCTGGAAATGGTTTTGTAGGTATTCATGCCGCTAGCGACACGGAATACGATTGGCCGTGGTACGGCAAGATGGTCGGCGGCTATTTCGCCAGTCATCCAGAAGTACAAACTGCGGATATTCATGTGCATGATCACAGCCATCTAGCTACACAGCATTTGCCAGAAATCTGGAAGCATAAAGACGAGTGGTATGATTTCAAGGATTTAAATCCAGACGTCGATCTGCTGATGACAATCGATGAAGAAAGTTACCAAGGTGGCAAAATGGGAGATTACCACCCTGTATCTTGGCATCATAGCTACGATGGCGGCCGTGCTTTCTACACGGCTTTGGGCCACACGAAAGAAGCCTATAATGACGCTGACTTTCTTCAACATATCGCTGGCGGTATCGCGTATGCGCTTGGCAAAACGGCTACCAAATAATCATCCAAACGGTGTTTACCACATTGATTGGCCTTTTATTTTTCTCTATTTTTGCTGTCGATGAAATATTGCTCGATCGCTTCTGGAAGTAATGGAAACTGTTATTATGTCGCTAAAGATGATACTGCGGTACTCATCGATGTCGGGATCAATAACAAACATATGCACCTACGCATGGGCCAATTGGGTATTTTGCCGACACAGGTCAAAGCCATTTTCATCACGCATGAGCATACCGATCATATTTGCGGATTGTCGGTATTTGCCAAAAAATATGACTTACCAATTTATATTACCCAAGGTACGTTAGACGGCAGCAAACTGCGCTTACCAGCGCATCTAGTTCGCATTATTAAAACCAATGAGCGCGTGCGTATCGGTGGTTTAGAGATCATTGGGATTCCCAAATATCACGACGCTAAAGAGCCCTGTAGTTTTGTCGTGTCTGATGGCACAAACAACATCGGAATATTGACCGACCTCGGCCATGCCTGCGATAATGTGAAGCACGTGGTGCAACACGTTGACGTATTGCTGCTAGAAAGCAACTACGACGAAGAAATGTTGCAAAAAGGGCGTTATAGCTATTATCTGAAAAACAGGATTCGCGGCGGATTAGGACATATTTCGAATACGATGGCGTTGGATTTATTTTTGGAAAAACGTACTGATCGCCTGAAACATTTGATTTTAGGCCACCTTTCTGGGCAAAATAATACGGTGGAAAAAGTATTGGAAACATTTGCGCCACATTGCACAGATATCACCTTATCTATTGCAACTAGATACGAATCTTCGGCTATCTTCGATTTGGCAGATTTGCAATCGGCAACAACAGCCATCGTGGCAGAGATGTCAGCCCCGATTATGCGCGAAGTGGTATAAAAAAAGCGCCTGATGGAACATCAGACGCTTTTGGCTTTATATTAATTATTAATCTTGTACTAGTTTTGGCGTGGCTCCAAACCTTTGGCCACTAACGCTTCTACGTATTCACGAACGGATTCGTTAGAGAAACGCGAAGTTACATCGAATGCGAATGCATGTACCAATAAAGTACGAGCTGATTCTTCACCAATTCCTCTTGCACGCAGATAGAATAAGGCTTGATCGTCAAACTGACCCATCGTACAACCGTGCGAACACTTCACATCATCAGCAAAAATTTCCAACTGCGGCTTGGTATACACCGTAGATTTATCCCCGATCAACATATTGTTGTTTTGCTGGAAAGCGTTAGTTTTCTGGGCATCTTCACGCACAAAGATCTTTCCATTAAAAACTGCTGTAGAATCATCTTGAGGAATGTTTTTGTACCATTCGTACGATTCGCAATGTGGCTTCATGTGATCCACGACCGTATGATTATCTACCAATTGCTTGTCGGCCAACAGATTGATTCCGTACAAATGTGACTCCACTTGCTCATCATCCAGGCGTACATTGATATTGTTACGTACGAAAGTAGCTCCAGGGAAATTACAGTTGTAGTTATTGTACAAGCTGTGCTTATTCTGGTATACTTCTGTATGGTTGATGTAGTTGCTCGATGCATCAGCGATCTGCAAATAGTAGTGTTGCATTTTCGCATTCTCTTCTAGCACGATTTCCGTCACCTTGTTGTGTAGGTTCTTTGCAGTACCTGCCAACGTAATGAACGATTCGATTATTTCTACTTCAGAGTTTGCACCTGCTACAATTAAGTTTCTCGTTTGCGCAAAAAATGCTTCTGTCCCTGTTGCTACATGCACCAAATGAATGGGTTTATTCACTACGGCATTGCGTTTCACTTCGATAAATACACCTGCGGTGTACAAGGCAGTATTCAGATATACTAAAGCATTATCCGTTTTGTCAGCATGTTGTGCAAAATGACGGACAAATTGCGGATCGTTCGCTGCGTCTTCAATTGGTTTTACTACCAAGCCATCTTCCTCTTCTAAACTCGAAAAAGCGACTGTATATTGGCCATTGACCAATACCAAACGGTGTGCATCCAATGCTGGAATATCTGCTTGGCTCAAATCAAGATCGGCCACATCCACATCGCTGTTTAGCACATAAGGTGCTTGAACCAAACTGTGAATATTGGTATACTTCCAATCTTCATTTTTGACCGTAGGAAACCCTGCCTGCTCAAACTTTGCAAACGCCTCCTGACGAATCGCTGCTAATGTAGCCGGTTCATCGATCTTCTCCAGATCATGGAAAGTCGTTTTCAATTGCTGAAACAGAGATTCTGCTGTTATTGTACTCATATTTTTTGTTGTCAATACACTCATAACCTTCCCTCTCTTTTCCTTATTAGGCGGTCTGCGTATCCAATTCTTTTAACCAATCGTATCCTTTTTCTTCCAATTCCAAAGCCAATTCTTTCGGCCCTGTTTTTACAATGCGTCCATTGTACAATACGTGAACAAAATCTGGCACGATGTAATCCAACAAACGTTGGTAGTGTGTAATCACGACGAATGCATTGTCTTTAGAACGCAATTGATTCACGCCATTTGCTACGATACGCAATGCATCGATATCTAGACCTGAATCCGTTTCGTCCAAAATAGATAATTTAGGATTTAACATCGCCAATTGAAAGATCTCATTGCGTTTCTTCTCGCCACCGGAGAAGCCTTCGTTCAAGGATCTATTGGTCAGCTTGGCCGAGAATTCTACTAATTTCTGTTTATCCTTTACCAACTGCAAAAACTCTTTCGCTTCCAACGGCGGCAAGCCTTTGTATTCACGGATGTCGTTTAGAGCCGTTTTCAAGAAGTTAATGTTAGAAACACCTGGAATCTCCACAGGATACTGGAACGCTAAAAACAAGCCTTCGCGAGCACGATCTTCTGGCGAAAGATCCAATAAATCTACACCATCTAGCAAAGCCGTACCGTCGGTCACGTCGTATGATTCACGACCCGCCAATACATTTCCTAATGTGCTTTTACCAGCGCCGTTTGGCCCCATGATCGCGTGTACTTCACCCGCTTTCACTTCTAGATTTAATCCCTTTAATATGTTTTTATCCTCTACTGAGGCGTGCAAATTCTCAATCTTTAACATGCTATTTATTATTTGTTCTTCCAGCATCCGCGCGTAGCGCTACTGCCGGAATAGTGTATTACTTTTTTGTGCTTATCCTACTGAGCCTTCAAGCGATATCGCCAGCAATTTTTGTGCTTCTACCGCAAACTCCATCGGAAGTTGATTTAATACTTCTTTGGCATATCCGTTCACGATGAGCCCTACTGCTTTCTCTGGATCAATACCGCGCTGATTCAAGTAAAACACCTGATCTTCTCCAATTTTGGAAGTAGTCGCTTCGTGCTCTAATTTGGCCGATTTATTTTTACTTTCGATGTATGGGAAAGTATGCGCTCCACAGCGATCTCCAATAAGCAAAGAATCACACTGCGTGAAGTTACGCGCTTGATCTGCATTCGGACCGATCTTCACCAAACCTCTGTAACTATTGTGGCTCAATCCGGCTGAAATACCTTTAGAAATAATTTTCGACTTGGTATTTTTACCTAAGTGAATCATTTTGGTTCCTGTATCTGCCACTTGGCGATTACGCGTCATCGCTACCGAATAGAATTCGCCCACGCTATTGTCACCTTTCAAAATCACACCTGGATATTTCCACGTGATCGCTGATCCAGTTTCTACTTGTGTCCAAGAGATTTTGGAGTTATCCCCTTTACAAATACCACGTTTGGTCACGAAGTTCAAGATACCACCTTTACCATCTTTATCACCTGGATACCAGTTTTGTACAGTTGAGTATTTGATTTCTGCATCTTTCATCGCGATCAATTCTACAACGGCCGCGTGCAATTGATTTTCATCACGCATTGGCGCAGTACAACCTTCTAAATAAGACACGTAAGAACCTTCATCAGCGACAATCAACGTACGCTCAAACTGACCTGTATTCTGCGCATTGATACGGAAATAGGTCGAAAGCTCCATCGGGCAACGCACTCCTTTTGGAATATATACGAAAGAACCGTCGGAGAAAACTGCCGAATTCAAGGCTGCATAAATATTATCGGTTTGTGGTACTACTGTACCCAAATATTGCTTCACCAATTCTGGATATTCTTGTACTGCTTCGCCAAAAGAACAAAAGATAACACCTTTTTCTTTTAGTTTCTCTCTGAAAGTAGTTTTGACCGACACCGAATCGAATACCGCATCTACTGCAACTACCCCTGCCAATACTTTCTGCTCATCCAAGGGAATACCCAACTTGGCAAATGTCGATAGTAATTCTGGATCAACTTCATCCAGACTATTCAATTGCTTTTTTGGTTTTGGTGCTGCATAGTACGAGAGATCTTGAAAATCCACATCAGGATTATCAAAATTTTGCCAAGTTGGCATTTCCAACGTTTGGAAATGGCGAAACGCTTTTAAGCGCCACTCCAATAGCCATTCTGGTTCGTTTTTCTTTGCAGAAATCAAGCGCACAGTATCTTCGTTAAGACCTTTGGGCGCGATTTCCATATCAATATCGGTCGTAAACCCATATTTATATTCCTCGTGCTCAAGCTCTTTTAGTAATTCGTCGTCTTTGGTACTCATATCTCTTTCACCTTATGAAGCAACGTATTGTTGCCCTATTTTCAATTTGCAAATTTAGCACTTTAATAGGAATAACACACTATGTCTGAGCAGCAATTATGGAGTTAATCCCAAAAAGCAAGGTATATTTTACACGCTGCCATCTGGCTCATAGTTAGTAAGAAATGTCTTTAGGTCATCTAGCTCGAGATTGCAAGACCTGAATGGCGGAAATTAGCGAATATTCGACATACCAAAATATTGCACTATGATTACGTATTGCAAAATTACGACGGCAAATAAAATATTGTATATTTACATTTCACAAAATTTTATTGCAATGCCTTACCAGCCAGACAAGACGGATCTTAAAATATTAAAACTGTTGCAGGAGAATGGTCGTATTACCAACCTACAGCTTGCAACAAGTATTGGTCTTTCACCTGCGCCGACGCTAGAGCGTGTTCGTAAATTAGAAAATTCGGGATTTATCAAAAGTTATCATGCTTTTGTAGATGAAGAAAAGCTGGGCTTAGGCATTAAATCATTTATTCAAATATCTCTTGATTTCCATACGCAAGATGCTATCCCTAAGTTTGTCGATGCGGTGCTTGAGATTCCTGAGGTCACAGAATGCCACCATGTAACAGGTAATTGTGATTTTATACTTAAAGTATATGTCCGCGATATTAAAGCTTACGAAGGAGTCATCATGGAGAAAATCACGAAGATACCTTATGTGAAAACTTTTCAGACTATGGTGATCATGTCCACTAGTAAAAAAGAACCAATCGTACCCCTACAATATTAAGAGGAAATAGCGCACTATGCACACATTTGACGATTTTGCAATCATACTTACTTGGCCCGATGCGACGATTCGTGGAGATGAGCGATGGATGATGTTTTTTAAAAAAATTGGATTAGTAAAAAACCTCAATTTCAAGGTGGGTCATACGGGCATCGTCTTAGTAGAAAGAACTAGCGGCACTATGCGCTTTTATGATTTTGGGCGCTACATATCACCACGCGGATATGGAAGAGCGCGTTCTCAGGATTCTGATCCGCGCCTTACCATTGACCTCAAGGCACAGATAATCGACGGGAAAATCATCAATCTCGAAAAAATAGTCGAACACTTCGAAACTTTGAAAAGCGCGATGTACGGCGAGGGCCAACTCTACTTTTCGGTGGCGGATAACATCAACTTCAGTGCCGCTAAGCGCTTCGGCGATTACTGGGTGGAGAAAGGCACTTATCCGTACGGCGCAGTCGCGCGGCACAACAATAACTGCTCCCGATTCATCACCCGTATGCTGATGAAAGCATCCGATAAATATCATTATTGGCACAGCATAAATCTGCCCGAAACAATAAAAGCAAGCCCGATCAGCAATGTGGTAAATGCAGTGCAGGACCGCATGATTTATTCCTTTTGCCCATCCGAAGGCTTGCAGTATTTCCATATGAATCGTTGGAAATCTTTTTGGTTCTTAATCAAGCAATTGGGCGACAATGTCTCCCAAAAGAAAGCAGATCTATTGCCCAATGACCAAATTATCGGCGCGGTTGATTATCGATCTAAACCGATCACTATACCCAAAGATGCAACTTATCTTGGCGGTGTGGGCGATGGCGCTTGGTACGCCGTCACACATTTAGATGAAAGGCAATTTATTATCAAGCGCTTTACAACCAAAGGCGAGCTAGAATATGTAGTGCAAGGAGAATCTGTTACAGCAGTTCAAGTCGATATGCCCTGGCGTGTAGTTTATGACAGTCATCTACTTTTCACACATATTGAGCAGAACGATGTTAAGATTCGCATCAACCATGTTAAACAATTGGAGATTGAGGACTTCAAATTCGAAATCGTCAAAGAGTTGTATGCTTAGAACCTTTACACCTGCCAGTCTATAGGCTGTTTTCCTTTATCTGAAAGATAAGCATTAGTTTGCGAGAATGGCTTCGAACCAAAAAACCCTCTGTAGACCGACAAGGGCGATGGGTGTACCGAAGTCAACACCAAATGCTTTGAGTGATCGATCAACGCCGATTTCTTGTTCGCATAGCTCCCCCAAAGAATAAAAACCACACCCGAGCGTTGTGCTGAGATCGACTGGATAATGGCATCTGTAAATTGCTCCCAACCTTTCTTTTGATGCGATGCTGCTTCGTGTGCACGCACTGTGAGTGTAGCATTCAGTAATAGCACGCCTTGCTGTGCCCATTTTGTCAGATCGCCGTTTTTTGGATAAACAAATCCAGGAATATCTTCTACCAGCTCTGCATAAATATTCTTCAAGGATGGTGGGATGGCAACACCAACAGGTACCGAAAATGATAAGCCATGCGCTTGCCCAATATTATGATAGGGATCCTGACCCAGAATGACCACTTTGACGTCGGGCAAAGGTGTTAAACGAAAGGCGTTAAAAACTAAGTTCTCTGGCGGAAATACTTGTGCTACTTGTCGCTCCTTTTGTACAAATTGCGATAAAGTGCGCATCGCGGGCTGTTCAAACAACGGTTTAAATACAGATTCCCAGCTTTCGTGATATCGTTTCGACATAATCAAATGTACAATTTTCGTTTAATTGTGGCATACAATTGGATACCTCTATTAATTATCGGATATTTGCATAAAAAGAAATTAAGAAATTATATGTCGAATTTAATACGCATAATCATAGCCAGCCTGTTGATCATCGGAACCGCTACACTCTTTTGGTTTGGGCTATGGGGCTGGGGTATATTAGCCGTTCTCGTAACAATCCTGACTTGGGTAACCGTATTTTTCAACGAGAAAATGTTGCTAGCACAATGGCATTTGCGCAAAGAAAACATGACAAAGGCAGAGCTCTGGCTGAAGAAAATCAAGAATTTTCAGAAAGAACTCGTCCCTGCTCAACATGGCTATTACCACATGTTATTAGGGTTAATCGAATCTCAAAAAGCACCTTTACAAGCAGAGAAATTCTTCAAGAAAGCGTTGACATTGGGCTTGCATATGGATCACAATGTAGCTTTGGCCAAATTAAGTTTGGCGGGCATAGCGATGGCGAAGCGCGATAAACGCGGCGCCGAAAAGTTGCTTTCTGAAGCTAAAAGAGCAGACAAAAACAAATTGCTCGATGAGCAAATAAAAATGATGAAGTCGCAGATGACGATGATGGACAAGCAGCAATTCCGCTATTCCAGATAGCCTGCTATCAAACACTAAAGTCGAACCTTGATCTGCCTAAAGCGACCTGATTCTCGGCTATCTTCAAACACAATATTAACGGCCTCTGGAAGGCCGTTTTCTTTTTTCCAACCGGCAACTTTGAATTGTAATGCCACGGGCACATCCATCGCCATCACATGATTCAGGTAATTTTGCCGATCATTGATATGAATACGCACCCTTCCCATCTGTATCTGCGTATACATTAATTCCTTATCGTTTTGATCTACTACCGTGGAGGCAAAGGTGTTCATCTTAAATTCTCGCTGCTGGCGCAACGACGAGATAACGTAGAGATCGACGATGGCGGTATCTTTGCTGACATTCACAGATCGCACATCGAATTGCAAATCATCCAATAGCAATACCGTCGTATCTTCTTGCGCTACAAGTGCAAGAGGTAAACTCCACAACAGAAAAAGAACTATTTTCTTAAACATAGATAAAGTAAAGAAAGGGTCAAAGAGAACAACTAACGAAGACGATCTGCTGACTTGATTAGCTTCTCATCGTTACGAATAGCACCTAGAGCCATAGATAGAAAAATGATCGACACCGGCAAAAGGAAGAAACCAATCCCGATATTATTAGCACTTAGATACTGGTTATTGGCCGACAATACGTTATTGGCGCTGACATACATCCATACTGCAAACAGCACGATCAATACAAGCTGTAAATAGATAAACTTGATCTGACGCTTACGATCCTTATATAAAAATATCAGCACAAGCGGCATCACAGCAATGAATACGGCGACGATACTTTGTAAGATAAAACTCTCTTGCTTTACGGCTTCATTATTAACCGAGGTGTAAATGCCCGACACATAGATTTGTTTGCCCAGCCCTACTAAGTCGATATAATTCACATAAGGGAATAGAAACAAGGTGGTCAAAACTAGACCAGAAAGCAAAAGCCAAACGGATTGTATACGTTGTATCATAATAGTGCGAACATTTTTATTACTATGCGGACAAATATACTATTTAACAGGTGGAATTGCGTTTGGTTTGATAAACTATTACTTGCTAGAAATATTCTTAGCCTCTATCCAACGCGACATATATTTCTTGGCTGCATACTGCTCTTGCGCCAGGATCCGGCCGATCATATTTTGATTGCGATGCGCCGCAAGATTTTCAGTCAGGGCCGCAATATGTTGTACGAAAAGCATTTGCGCGAGATCGTCGGCCATCAGATTGCTTAAAACAGATGAGATCAGCGCTTGCTTCTCCAACCAATAGGCCTCATTCGTATATAATTTCACCGTTTCGGAAACAAAATTTTCCAATAAATCTGCAACTACTCCAGGCCAATATTCCGGATTCATCCCTTCTGCACCAACGCTAGAAGTGATAGATGGCGTGCCCGTGATCATGGCATCGACGAACTTTCCCTTTTGCCCAGCGCCAAACGGTATTGGTGCCAACAACAAACGATACGATTGCATCGTCTGCCGCGCATCATCCGCTCGACCCTTAATCAGAAAACCATCTTTCGTATTATGTAGTTGCTCTACTTTCTGCGACGCATAGGCACCGTAGATGTGCAATTCTGCCTCCGGCAAAGCTTTACGAATCTCGGGCCAATAGGTCTTTTTGAGCAACTCTACTGTTTTCCAATTAGGTTCGTGCAAAAAATTACCTATAAAAATAAGATTCTTTCGGTCGCTAAAAGTCGGCATCAGAGTGCTGTTCGGGTCATTGAAAGTCTCTGCAAAAAATGGAAGATAATACAACAACGATTCGGACACACGGAATTGATCGACCAATAGGTCGTATTCGCTGCGCGAAATAATTAGCGATAGATCACAGCGATAGATAGTGGCTAACTCGCGCATTGCTGTAGGCGAATACAACAATTCCTCAGACCACGCCTGCTGCTGTCGATAAGCCTCTTGGCGCGCCAAACGCAGAAAATGTAGATCTTCGGTATCCAATATCCGGATTGCCTGCGGACAGTGCTCTGCCACGCGCCAGCCAAATTGTTCTTCGACCATAAACCGATCAAATAAAACAACATCCGGTTGTAATTCTTTGATTAGCTTATCGAAGGAACTATCATTAAGCAAAATGGAATGACAAATAATGTTCATCTCATCTAACCGATGACTGTGGGGAGAGCGTGCTGCTGCCGAAGCAAAATGCACTTCATCGTACTGTTTTAGAAATAAACCCAATAGCTGCAACATCCGCCAGCCGGCGGCAGAAGAAGTCGGCTCCGGCCACACTTGGCCAATCACAAAAAGCTTGGTACGCTGCATCGTGCAAGTTAGGATATTTAAGCGGCGTGTTTCTAATTTTCGTAAATTTGTACAAACGAACATTGTTATGTTAGGATTAAAATTACTGACAGATCCACGCTGGGCGAACGTGGCGGAGTCTAATCTTGAAGAAATATTAACAGACCATGCTTGGTGCGAGCAAAAGGCGGCTTCGAATGCAATCTCACTCATTACACAAAACTGTGAATACGAAGATCTTGTGCACGAACTTACCGCAATCGCGATCGAAGAGATGCAACATTTTCAGATGGTGATCGATATTATCAAAGAACGGGGCTACACATTAGGGCGCGAACGGAAAGATGATTACGTAGGCCGGTTGATGAAGTTTTCTAAAAAAGATGGATCCAGAAATCAAGCTTTTATCGATCGTTTGCTATTTGCGGCCATGATCGAAGCCCGCAGCTGCGAGCGTTTTCGCGTGTTGTCTAAGAATCTGCAAGATGAAAAATTGGCCAAATTTTACCATGATTTAATGGTTTCTGAGGCCAATCATTATACGACTTTCCTCAACTTCGCTCGGAAATACACCGAAGGTGTGGATGTGGACAAACGCTGGCAAGAATGGCTCACGTTTGAAGGAGAGCTGATTCAGAGCTACGGCACAAAAGAGCAAATACACGGTTAGTACGCATTAATATAAATACGACAACGCATGGAATTAGGCATAGGTATGTTTGGCGATCTTCAGATCGATCAAAAAACGGGAGCAATACAAGCACCGCAGCAACGATTACACGAAATTATCGAAGAGATCAAATTGATGGACGAAGTCGGATTGGACTTCTTCGGCATGGGCGAACATCATCGCCCTGACTACGCGGTAGCTTCGCCCGAAATTATCTTGGCCGCGGCATCTACCGTCACCAAACGGATCAAGTTAGGTAGTGCCGTTTCGGTCATCAGTTCTAGTGATCCAGTCAAATTATATCAAGATTTTGCGACGGTGGATTTATTGTCCAACGGACGTGCCGAACTGATGGCTGGACGTGGTTCTTTTATCGAATCTTTCCCATTGTACGGGTATGACTTGAAAGATTACAGCTCACTGTTCACGGAGAAGTTGAACCTACTATTGCAGATCAATAATAATGAAACCGTGAATTGGACGGGCAAGCATCGCGCTTCGTTGATCAATCAAGAGATATATCCTCGTGCGGTTAAAAAATTACCTATTTGGGTGGCTGTTGGCGGCACAACAGAATCTGTGATTCGTGCCGGAAAACTGGGTTTGCCTGTCATGTTTGCCATTATTGGCGGAACTTACGCCAGCTTCCAATCATTGTTTGAAGTATATCAACAAGCTTATACCGACAGTGGCCACGATATGGCCAATTTCCAAGTCGGCGTACATATGCATGCTTTCTTCGGCGACAACTCCAAGGCGATTGCAGAATGGTATTATCCGTTTTATGCAGCGCAAATGAATCGCGTAGGCGCATCGCGTGGCTGGCCACCGTACCAACGCTCGCAATATGATTTTGGTCGCTCAAAACATGGCCACCTTCTGGTAGGCGATGCCAATGAAATGGTCGACAAAATCTTAGAAATTCAGGAATCCTTTGACCTGACTCGATTTGCCGCACATATGGATGTCGGAAGCCCAGATCATGCACAGATGATGAAATCTATCGAAATTTACGGCACGCAGATTATACCAAAAGTTAAAGCCGCATTAGCGAAATAAACACTCCGCACAAATCAGCGTAGCATACTATAGTTCACAGACGGTAAACTTGGTGTCCCACGCTGATTTTGTATTTTCATTGCCGTAATATTGCATCAGTACCTACATCACCACTTTTTATTAGCACAGCTTCATGGCCATTACGATGCGTATCTCTTCCTTTCGGAATATCAATCTTAAAAATGAAACTTTAGCCGGTCTTACAGTCGCGATGACGATGATTCCCGAATCACTCTCTTTTGCGATTTTGGCTGGCCTTTCGCCATTGACAGGTTTGTATGCGGCATTCTTGATGGGATTGGTCACGGCTGTTTTAGGCGGCAGGCCAGCCATGGTTTCCGGCGGAGCCGGAGCTACCGTTGTCACCTTAATCGCACTAGCTTCTACGCACGGCGTAGAATATCTCTTTGCGGCAGTTGTAATGGCTGGGGTATTACAATTTGCAGTCGGCCTTTTTAAGTTAGGCAAATTTGTACGATTGATTCCACAACCCGTGATGTATGGCTTTCTCAACGGCTTGGCCATTATTATCTTTTTATCACAAGTCGAGCAATTCAAAATGTCAGGCGATTCTGGCTCGTGGATGAGCGGCACACCGCTGTATACGATGATCGGGTTGACCTTGCTGACCATCTCGATTGTGATTGGATTGCCAAAGTTGACGAAAGTTGTTCCGGCTTCGCTCGTGGCGATTTTAGTCGTGTTTGGGATAGTCACTTATTTCGGAATAGATACCAAAAAGGTGATTGATATTGCTTCGGTTAGCGGATCTTTACCTAATTTTCATATCCCACAGATTCCATTTACGTTGGACACGCTACAACTTATCTTTCCTTACGCATTGGTGATGGCCGGCGTCGGGTTAATCGAATCCTTGCTCACGCTCAATATGGTCGATGAGATCACTGGTACAAAAGGAAAAACTAATCGCGAATCCATGGCTCAGGGAACGGCCAATGTAGTCAATGGATTTTTTGGTGGCATGGGCGGTTGCGCCATGGTCGCACAAACTTTGGTCAATCTCAATGCTGGAGCTAAAACCTATGTGTCGTCATTCATTGCTGCGATTACTATTTTGTTCGTCATACTAGTTGGCAGTCCTGTGATTGAAATGATTCCGATGGCGGCATTAGTTGGCGTCATGATGATGGTAGCGATTTCGACGTTCGAATGGCTGAGTTTTCGCATCATCAACAAGTTCCCTAAGTCCGACATTTTCGTCGGCATACTGGTCGCTATCATTACGGTACTTCTGCATAACCTCGCTTTAGCCGTGCTTGTCGGCGTGATCATATCTGCACTAGTTTTTGCTTGGGATAATGCCAAACGAAGCCGCGCAAGAAAATATGTGGATGATGAAGGCGTGAAACATTATGAGATCTATGGGCCGCTATTCTTTGGCTCGACGACTGCTTTTTTAGAAAAGTTTGACGTTAACGAAGATCCTGATCGTATCGTCATCGACTTCAAGGAAAGCCGTGTGGCGGATATGTCTGCCATAGACGCGCTGCACAAAATCACTGCGCGCTACGCCAAAGTCGGCAAGAAAGTTCATCTACGATCGCTTAGCCCAGATAGCGTCCATTTGCTTTCTGATGCTGCGGGCATTGTTGAAGTCAATATTTTGGAAGATCCAACGTATAAAGTGATGCCGAAGGATTAGTAAATCTATCTAGATTGAGCCTCTAAATACTTACTTTTTCGAAGTTCATACAGATAATTGAACCGTGAAGGTTCGCCATAATAAGACATCTCTAGTTCGGCAACTTTTGTAGCGCCTAGCCGCGTTACGGCAATTTGAGATCGGAGATTATCGGCGCCGACATGGAATCGTACGGTATCGACAAAAGGAAATATATAATCCAGCATCATCCTTTTTACGATAGGA
This sequence comes from Sphingobacterium populi, assembly GCF_001586775.1. GTDB lineage: Bacteria > Bacteroidota > Bacteroidia > Sphingobacteriales > Sphingobacteriaceae > Sphingobacterium > Sphingobacterium populi. Next base: position 45,193 of record NZ_LQXS01000004.1, read on the forward strand.
TTTATTCCCTTTCCCCAATAAGCAGTCGCATAAAAAGTATATCCGACGAATATACTTTTGTTTTCGACATCATAATCATAATAGCGCGTGCTGCCGATAATCTTACCTGTTTGCTTTTCGACAATTAGGAAGGCACTACCACTTTTCATCGCTCCTTCAAAGAAATTCAAAAAAATTGCTCTCTGCCAGCGGTTCTTGTTCGGGTGCCCAGCCCAAATTGCTGGATCACTCGCCGTGGTATACAAATCCTCGAAATCCGATTGTTTTAATGGTCGCAATAAGACCAAATCATTTTCTAAAACTGGCTGTAAATTTAAAGGCATCGTCTTTATTCTTTTAATATTCTTTCCACTTCAATTTCTTCATAGCATCAAGCCAACCATGCTGAAAATGAGGTGTTAATTTATTCTGTGCACTCCATGTATCGCAATCTGAAATAATTCGATTATGGCTCGCTATATCGAGCGCATAAAAAGAATTTATTAAAATACCGAAACAAGGTAAATTGATACACTAATCTAGCAAAATAGCTGTAAAAACCACTACCTACAATACATGCGACTAAAACAACCATTCTGTATATCGGCAAAAAGAATATTTAAAAACAGCAAGCAAAGAACACAACCGAAATGATGATTTTATTAATCATTGGATTATTTTTTTCTTTATATTTAATCTCAAATAGTCGTAGCACTTCTTAATCCAGTTCAATAAACAACCAGCAGTAATCACATAACTTTGTATAAACAATGAAACAGAAACATGGAAAATAGGATTTTAGGGCTACATCATATTACGGCTATAGCCAATCAAGCAAAAAGAAATTTAGATTTTTACACGGACGTATTAGGTCTTCGCTTAGTCAAAAAAACAGTAAATTTTGATGACCCAGGCACCTATCATTTTTATTTTGGAAATGAAACGGGAGCTCCAGGAACCATACTTACTTTCTTCCCTTGGGAAGGGATCGGAAAAGGTGTAAACGGAGCAGGGCAAGCAACACATATAGGTTATGCGATCAACCCAGAAGCTTACGATTTTTGGAAAGATCGATTAACCACTAACAATATTTTATTTGAAGAAACAGCAATATTCGGCGAAAAAACCTTGTCGTTGCAAGATCCAGATGGCCTGCAATTACAATTCATCGTCCCAAAAACACAGGACAATCGCACTCCGTGGAGTACGGATCACATATCGGTAGCGAATGGTTTGAAAGGTTTTCACAATGTGACGCTAACGCTGAAAGACGCGAATCCAACCATTAAAGTACTAACAGATATCTTAGGATACCGCACCGAAATACAAGAAGGAAATCGCTTCCGCCTATCAACAGACGCAATAAAAACAGCTAACATCGTGGATATCATTGCCGACGAAACGATACCGTATGGTCGTGGTGCTGCAGGCACCAATCATCATATTGCATTTCGTGTACAAGACGATAACATTTTGATGGACTTTCGTGAAAAAGTCTTATCCGCTGGCTTACAAATCACGCCAAAGATCGATCGCGATTATTTTTATTCTCTGTATTTCCGTGAGCCCGGCGGTGTACTTTTTGAACTAGCCACCGATAATCCCGGATTCACGAAAGATGAGGCTTTGGCCGAATTAGGTCGCGATCTCAAATTACCAAAACAGTACGAAGGCATCAGAGATGATATCGAAGATAATTTACCAAAAATATAAAATAGCATTATGGAAAGAACAGAAGTCGTACTAGACGAGAAGAACGGAGGAGAAATACAACTGTTTTCGGATGATAAACAGGCTGGCAAAATGGATATCGCGATCTCAAGAGATTTGCTACGCGTTTTTCACACCGAAGTAAAAGATCAGTATAGTGGTAGAGGGTTTGCCAAACTACTCCTTGAGAGATTAGTAAATTTCGCACGCGAAAACAGTTTGAAGATTATTCCTATTTGCCCCTTTGTTAATGCGCAATTCAAACGACGCCCTGACGAATTTGAAGATGTTTGGTACAAAAGATAACTTTAGAAAACTCTAATAGAAAAGATGACACATCAACTTGTGATTAAAAAAGCAGGCCAAGCGCTGCCTACAGCACATAAAGTATTAATAATGCTACACGGCCGCGGCGGTTCTGCAGACGATATATTAAGCTTATCGCAACACCTTGCTGTCAGCGACTTCGCTTTATTAGCACCGCAGGCAAGCAATCACACCTGGTATCCATATTCATTCTTATCTCCGGTGGAGCAAAACGAACCATCGCTAAGTTCGGCTCTGGAAAATATTACACAAACAGTGCAAACAGCTGTGGATAGCGGCATAAGAACAGAAAACATCTACTTCTTCGGCTTTTCGCAAGGTGCCTGTCTCACATTAGAATTTCTAGCCAGAAACGCACAACGATACGGCGGTGCTGCCGTGATCATCGGCGGCCTGATTGGAGAAGAAATAGATCAGACCAATTATCAGGGTGATTTTCAGCAAACACCAATATTCATCGGAACAAGCAATCCTGATATGCACGTACCTGTTGAGCGGGTGCACGAATCGGCCAAAATATTGACAGCGATGAACGCTGATGTAACGGTCAAAGTATACGATAATTTTGGACATTCGATCAATAACGAAGAGATCGAATGGGCGAACAAATTGGTTTTCACATAAGCTAATTTCTAATTTGGGGTAAGATAGTTAATAGCATGCAAAGCTAGAAAATGACGTGTTTGCCGCTATTCAACCGCTCCGAATTATCGGTTTTCTAATTATCTTTAGCCGATATCGGTATTGTGTAGGCCATCAACAAGAGCAGTTGTGCCACTAATGCCATATCGACCTTCGAAAGGATATTTTCTGAAAACAGGTAAGCATGTATCAAAGTATTGTCGACAATGTAAGTAAATGGATCACACTAAGTGATGAGGAGAAATTAGTGTTTACCAACCTTTTGGAATGCAAAACCGTCGCAGGTAAAACCATGATGCTTCGCGCAGGAGAAGTTTGCCAGTTTGAGGGATATATCAAAAAAGGTTGTGTCCGAATTTACTACATGAATGAGAAGGGTGTGGAGGTGATTCTTTCCTTTGCAGCAGAAGATTGGTGGGTAAGTGATATTGCGTCGTTTCATGAACAAAAACCATCCAATTTTTACATCGAGACGATGGAGGAAACAGAAATGTATATCTTGACTCCCAAAACTAAGGAAGAATTGTTGAGCAAGATGCCAAAATTCGAACGAGTTTTTAGAATGCTTGTACAAAGAAATCTGTCTACAGTGCAAAACAGACTGATCAATACAATTTCTAAAACAGCTACAGAACGCTATCTCGAGTTTATTAAGATTTATCCATCAGTACCTCTGCGCGTGCCTCAATATTATATTGCGTCTTATTTAGGTATTTCTCCCGAATTTGTCAGTACAATAAGAAAACGTTTGTCGAAAAACCAGATTTGAGCCTAGGTGCAATAATTTGAAACCACAGCCACAGAAGATCATCTAATGCCGATTTACAGCGGCATGAATTTGCTATCGCAAAGCGCCGTCTCTAAGTGCTTGCCATCCAGTGTCAGATAAGATTTTCAGATAGCGATTTCCCTTGCTATGACTGTACGACGTGATATATTTTGCTCTTTCCTTTGCGTCGGGATGCGTATTTATCCAGCCCAAATATGCGTACATTCGATCATCGTTTTCTGAGAGCCTGTCGAGAAAATTCGCAAAGTGATCTGGGTTTATCTGTGCTTGTATCAGATAATCTACAGCTTTAATATCAGCCTCTTTTTCTAATTTTCTATCATACGCAGATGACGAAAGTAATTTGGTAGATTCTCTTAAGATTTCTCCACTCGCATTTCCACTGCCCAGTGATATTAGCACCGAAAGGCCAATTTCTTTGATCAGTTTTTTCATCACATGATGTAATTCGATATGTGCAATTTCATGACAGATCACACCAGTAAGTTCTTCTTGATTTGCAACTTTGGAGATCAATCCAGTATATATGACTAAATGGCCGTCTGGCAATGCAAAGGCGTTCACTTGATCGTTCAAAAGTACATGCGTTTTTATGCGATTAAAATCAATGCCATTGGCGTGGCAGATATGCTGAACAATGCTGTCAATACCGCGGGTAACTTGAAGGTTATTAATTTCCTGATCTGATTTTTTGAATGTCTCTAAAAAAATATCGCCTAGTTTTTTTTCTGTTTTAGAGGTCACAGTTTCGACCTTTAAAATACGCAACCAATCAACCTGTGCCAATCCGATCCATGTAACTAGGAACAAGAGTGCCAAAAGTATTCCTTCGATGATTACTTGCTTTTTCATATGCGAGGTTTGCAAACAAGATTAGTCAAAGTACCGTAAAACCACCATGCTACATGTATACCTTTACGCGTTTGTACAGCAGTATAAATGGTCGCTATGAACTCTGCTATGTTGACTATGATAACGGTCAATAAATAGGCGAAAAAATAATTATCCCAAGATTTTTCCCAAAAGATGATCGAGATAGTCCACCAAAAAGCGGTACTATTTAGTATTACTAAAGTAAACTGCGACAGTAAAGCTTGCGTGCAGTGCCAACGTACAAAAAAGGTCGATTTTCTATTACCTAAATAAAAGATTAACGTAGCAATCAAGTTGAAAATAGGTAATGGCAGACCGGCTATTATAGCCACCATGGACATCACATAACTGTTCGAAGCGGCTTCTTCTTCGTGTTCACGAGGTGTATATATAAATTGTTCTGTGCGTATCATAATCCTTTGGCAATGTTCCAAACCCAGTTGGCAAGGACAAGTAGTGCCAATGGCACGTAATGCTGCGGTTTTTGTAAGAAAAGCTCGGTACTTCGAAAGAAATTATAAAAGCTACTGTCGGCTGTCAATAGATCTTTTAATATCCAAACTGGGGCAATTACTAACCCCGATAATAGCACATAGCCAATAGGATTTACTAATAAAGCTTCATAAAAATTCCCGCCCAGAAGGGCAACGACGGAACGAGTAGATCCACAGGATGGGCAAGGAAAACCGGTGAAGCTCTTTATTAGACAAACTTCTCCTATCGTGTTATTCGAAAAATGCTTTGAAATATGATAATAAAGCCAAATATATCCAGCAGAACAGGCCAATAGCACGAATACATATAGCTTATGCTGCTGACTCATCAATACATATATTTTTGTATTTTCTCCAGATTCTTTTCTTTGGTTAATTTCATAATTAAAAACCAATCAACGATAGCCCAAATTCCTAAACCACCGCAGGTAAGTAATTTGGCAATACCAAGACCAACTTGGCCAATAAGAAACCGATCCACACCAAAAGACCCCGCGATAACAGAAATAATAAGGTTTGTTGATGGATCTTGAAAAGAGGTTGTAGACAACAACATCCAGTGCGAATCATCCAATTCAAGCAGTCGTTCCCTTATGAAGGTTAATTGATGGCCCTCAAAATATTTTGCATTTGTCATGATAAACATGTCGACTTTTTGTGCGTCCATTCTAGCGATAATGTAATTAAGTAATTTTTCGTGGTTAATTAGACAAGCATTTCATTACCTGGAAAAGTAAGGAAATGCTTGAGGCTAAACAATAATACATTTTTTTGAGTAGAAAAAAATGTATTACTTAATTCTAAGCTTTCAAGCCCGCTGTTAGCGGGCTTGAAAGCTACTTATTCCGCGAAAACGCCCGAACAAAATTGTTCGCTAAGCGCACAGGAGGTGACCACCCATCATCTAGTGAATTATTTCACTATTCTTTGTGTACTTATCGCAATCCTATTCCAAGCATTGATGGTAACGATCGCCATAATGATTTGAGCGATATAATTTTCTTCGAACACTTCTTTGGCCTCTTTGTACACTTGATCACTCAGTCCACCTTGTTGAATAAGTGTTATCTCCTCCGTCATCGCCAAGATGGTTTTCTCTGCCTCATCAAACAATTCAGTCTCGCGCCATGCGTTCAATAAGAAGATGCGTCGTGCCGATTCTCCCTGTTGTAATGCATCTGAAGTATGCATATTAATACAAAAAGCACAACCATTGATCTGGGAAGCTCGAATCTTAATGAGTTCCAAATGCACTTTTGAAAGTGCTGACTTTTGCAGGTAATCCTCGAGTCCGTACATAGCTTTAAAAGCTCTCGGTTCAACTTGTTCAATGTCTATACGATTTTCCATGATTTATTTTATTTACTCAAAAGTATAAGTTGCACATGATGAAAATCTTAAACCAGTTTAAGTGCCTGTTTTTTCTTGATTTCACTGAGATATTCGGGAGTCATGTTGAGGTAGGATGCTAATAAATGCTGCGGAATTCTCGAAGTAAACTCCGGGAAATGATCATTAAAATGATGATAAAATTGCTCGCGAGAAAATTCATAAAGATATTTTGTTCTCAATTGAGCAGCAGCATAGGCACGTTGGTATATCTGTCTAAAATAACGTTCGAAAGCGGGAAACTTTTTGAGCAATGCTTCTTGGTCGAGATAGTCGAGCTGCAGCACATCGCAGGATTCGATAGCTTGGATGTTAAAGCTCGCGTTGCATTGCCTATCAAATGCTAGATAATCGGTCATCCACCAATGCTCAATCGCGAACTGCACAGTTTGTTCAACGCCTTTTTCGTTTAGAAAAAACATGCGCAAACAACCATTTATCACAAAGTAATGAGACTTGCATCTAAAACCTTGAAGTAATAAGTTTTCTTTTTTTTGAAAATGCTTTTGTTGAAAGAAGGATAGCACCTCTGCCTCCTCATCTGCTGCGATAGTGATGTACTTTCTAACATGTTCTATTAGCGCTGTAGACATAATTTTGATTTGAGTATTTGTACAAAACAGTCTCTCAAATCTAATGATAAAACTTGGTCTCGCAAGCTAATGCACACATGAGCCAATACATCGCGTAGGAGGATACTTTCTTTATAAAACAGAAAGTTACAAATCGCTAAAACGACAAAAGCTTGCAAATATTTAATTTGCAAGCTTTTGTATGATTTTAACCTTTCGGTTGGTAGCCCGTAGGGGAATCGAACCCCTGTTTCCAGAATGAAAATCTGGCGTCCTAACCCCTAGACGAACGGGCCGCTTTTCTGTTTCGGTGTGCAAATATAGGATTATATATATATACGTCAAAATTATTTTCAAAAAATTGCAGCAGCCTATTAAAAAAGCTATTTTAGACCAAAGTAAAATCCATCTTATGAAAAAAATAGGCTTATCAATTTCCGCTTATCTCATCGCCCTAAGTTTGGGATATGCTCAGCAACCCTATTCGTTGAGCTGGCGGGTATCGCCACAAGATACTACCGGCAAGCAGTTTGATATTGTTCTAAAAAACAATCACAGCGAAACACTTGATATCAGCAAGTACAATCTGTGGTTCAATTCCAACTATCATATTAAGGAACAGCAGCAGCCTAATTATAAAATATCTGATGAGAATGGCAACCTATATCGCGTCAACTTTAAGGAAGCTATTCGCTTAGCGAAGCTCGACTCCATTTTATTGACCTACAGGACGGATTTTCCGATCACGCACACTTCTATTGCGCCAAATGGCTTCTATCTCCAATCTAAGGAAGATCCTACGTCGGTTATCTCTTTGTCCAACCCACAGATCATAGCACCCGTATTATCGACAGAGAAAAATGTGAAAATGCTGGCAGATTTGTATGATAAAAACGACTTATTCCGATCAGATGCTATACAACCTATTCTGCCGACACCGAAGTCGATAAGCACGACAGCTGCTCAGTATCAACTCCAGACGGGCTTTACCTACTACATTGATCCTGCGTTGGCTCAAGAGCTGTCTACAGTATTGCATGATATAGCAAAAGACCTAGCAAAGTGGAAACCAAAAAATAAGACACAAGTGGATAATGCTCACTTAGCCATTCAGCAAATCGATGGATTGGCAGAAGATGCTTATCTGCTATCCATAGATGCCAAAGGCGTTCGCTTGCAGGCTACACATGCCAAAGGAGCATTTTACGGCATACAATCTTTGCTATCGCTATTCCCGGCAAATTTTCAAGACAGCAAAACTATATCACTTCCGTTTGTACAGGTCGAAGATGCACCACGATATGCTTATCGCGGTTTGATGTTGGACATTTCCAGAAATTTTAAAGACCTAAAGACATTGAAGAAGTATGTCGATGTGATGGCTCGTTACAAATTAAACAAATTGCACCTGCACTTCATCGACGATGAAGGATGGCGATTGGAAATTCCCTCTTTGCCCGAGCTAACCGCCATTGGCGCTAACAGAACGCCTCATTATGCCGACGGATCTGGCATTCAGCCATCGTATGGCTCCGGAGCGAATGCCAAAGAGAAGCAATACCTCTCGAAGGAAGAGTTTAAGGAATTGTTGCGCTATGCGAATGACCGATTCGTAACGATTATACCCGAAGTAGAGACACCAGGTCACGCCCGTGCAGCAGTAAAAGCTATGGAAGCGCGCTATCACCGATTAGTAAAAGCAGGACAAAAGGAAGAAGCCGAGCGCTTTTTGATGAATGATTTTCAAGACACCTCTACTTACTATTCTGCTCAATATTGGCAAGACAACGTCATGAATCCGGCTTTGCCGGGTACCTATCGCTTCATTGCACATATCATGGATGAGATTAAAGGCATGTATGACGAAGCAGGATTGCCGCTAAAAGTGATCTCCATTGGCGGCGATGAATTGCCGACAGGATCTTGGGAAGGATCACCAAAAGTACAAGCCCTGATGCAAGAGCAAGGATATGCTTCTGTGCACGAAGTATGGACGTATTATATTGATCGTGTACATACGATCTTGAAAGAGAAGCAACTCACCATGGCTGGCTGGGAAGAAGTGGGCATGGTAAACCGCGGTAAAGGCATGGAAGTCAACGAGAAGTTTGCTGATCGTGGTTTTTTACTCGACGTGTGGAATAATACTATCGGTGGTGGACAAGAGGATTTGGCCTACAAGTTAGCCAATTCAGGCCACAACACCGTATTTGTAAGTGCAAGCAACTTCTATTTCGATATGGCTTGGGACAATCGTTTTGAAGAACCTGGGCTGACTTGGGCATCTAAAACAGATTTATACCATGCCTACTCTTTACTTCCTGAAAGCTATTTTGCCAATATACAGTATACAGATCGCGGTAAGCCGCTAGGCGAAGATTATTTTAAACAGAAAACCCGATTAACCCCACAAGGTGCAAACCACTTAATCGGATTAAAAGGTGCGCTTTGGGCCGAGACTGTACTCGATAATGATGCGATGGATTACATGATCTTTCCTCGATTCTTTGCATTGGCAGAACGTGCCTGGGCACCCGCGAGCGAATGGGAAAACGAAGCGAACTTCGATAAAGAAGCGTTTGATAAGACCTATGCTGCCTTTATTAATAAGGTTGGCAAGGTGGAATTGCCGAAATTACACGGCTTCTCTGGAGGATTCCGATATCGCTTGCCTGCAGTTGGCTTAAAAGAAAACAACGGTAAGTTATTTGCTAATGTCGAATATCCAGGATTCGCTATTCAGTACACGGTGAGTTCTTCGGCAGATCGCAATGCACCTGCAAAGCCATTCCCAGCTGGCGGATTATCGCTTAAATCTGGAGAAAAGATCGACGTCTTTACGACAGATATCGATGGGCGCAAGGGCCGTATCAGTAGCTATACAAAATAATAGGAACCAAGTAGTAGAATTCCACTTGTTAATTATTCATGAAACGACAAGTGGAATTCTTTTTTATTTGCGGACAATGGCTACCGTAAGACGCGAAACACAGGTTAGCTTGCCTTTGCTATCTTTTATTTTAATATCCCAAATGTGGGTTTTCCCGCCAATATGTAGTGGAGTACAAGTGGCTATCACTTCACCAGATACTACAGGACGTAGATGATTTGCATTTACTTCCAGTCCTACACCGACATACTTCTCCGGATCTACAATGAGATTAGTGGCCACGCTCCCTACCGACTCCGCCAGCACGACAGATGCGCCACCATGCAATAAGCCATAAGGCTGCTTGACCTTATCGGTAACGGGCATTCGCGCCACAAGCGCATCATCACGAATCTCCACCACCTCTATTCCTAGAAATCCAGTCATATTCGTGGCAAAAAGTTCGTTTAGCTCTTCAATGCTATATTCTCTAAACCACATGCAAATGCTTTTGATTATTCGTGTCGTTATCTTTGAGATAGCGGCTACGCAATAGCGTCAGATGATGATTCATATGCCCCGCAATGATGTAAAGGAAAGCTTGCACACTGATTAGCCGATCTGATGCCATTCCTTTACGATTAAGCTCACCCTCATTGAATGTATCGAACAATAAAATATTAGCTTGGCGCAGCGCCACAAATTCTTCGATAATACTCTCAAAAGATCTTTCGTTATGTCGCGCATAGGCTACAAATTCATCCTGTTCGAACGAGGCCAAAGCTGTCATGTCATTTCTGGCAAAGCGAAGTGCGCGATAAGCCATGATACGTTCTGCATCTAAGATATGACAAAGGGTTTCTTTTATAGTCCATTTGCCTTCGGCATAGGAGTAACTACCCAAATGTTGGGGAATACTGCGCACAAACTCGGGAAATGCCTGTAATTGCTGCGCCAACTCATCCATTATAGGCTCGGTCACACTCTCAATATACTCCTTATAAATTGCCGGATAATCATCCGATTTGAGTTGGTTCATATCTCAAATTACTTTTTAAAATTATTCTGATCGTGGTACCCTTGCCCACCTCCGATTCTTTCACAAATATCTGGCCACGATGTAGTTTCACCATTCTTTTGGTCAGACTTAGTCCTAATCCCCAGCCACGCTTTCGGGTTGTAAATCCGGGTAAGAATATCGATTCCCAGTTGGCTCGTGGAATACCTCTTCCCGTATCGCTAACATCCATAAATATTTCTTCTTTCGCGATGTTTTCAAAAATTTGGATATGTACCTTCCCCTCTGATTCAATGGCATTGACAGCATTCTTCAAGAGGTTTTCCACGATCCAGTCAAACAGTTGTACATTTAGCATGGCTTCCACATGCTGATCTCCTTCCAGCACAAAAGAAATGCGACCGCTAGTACGTACGCGAAAATAATCCATGTATTCTTTGACCACGTGATAGATATTATGATTGGAAAGATGTGGCTCAGATCCAATCTTGGAAAAGCGATCTGCCACCACTTCAAGTCGATATACATCGCGTTCCATCTCGTCAAAAAGCGTATTATCTTCGGCCTCGAAGGTGGCTCTTGCCAATTCCAGCCACCCCATGAGTGAGGAGATCGGTGTGCCCAGCTGATGCGCCGCCTCTTTGGCCATCCCGACCCACACTAGGTTTTCTTCCGAACGCTTAATAGAATTAAAAACGGTATAGGCAATGACCAGAAATATAGCAATCAATGACAATTGTATATAAGGAAAGATACGAAGTTGCCGCAATGCATCGGAGTCTTTATAATACACAAACCACTTCTGCCCAGCGGTTTCTAGCTCAATAATAATAGGTGGGTGTCGACGCTGCATTTCTGCTAACTCTTTGGCAAAATAGGCCGGATCATACACAAGCTTAGAAGACAATGTGTCACTCACATCTGTCGAAATATTCGTACGGGTACTATCCAGATCGCGCCAAAATATAATATCGCCCGTATCATCCGTAATAATTGCAGGCAACGAAAGACTATCGCGCACCGCATAGATAAAGCTGATGAACTCGTCGTTCACATCGGGCAAAGATACAATACTACGTGTGCTCATTGCCCATACCTCCGCCTTGGTCCGTTCGGATTTAGACAGACTCTTTGTAAGGTAATTGGTATACAGAAGTGATGCTGCCGCAATCATAGCCGCAAACAAAAACAAAAATAACTTCCAATGTTGCCGATGATGACGGTAGGGATTTCGTTGCATAATTATCTAAATCGCGTTACAAAATAGGCATTTTATCGTTAGCAGGAGCAGCTGTACGCCACCATGATCGGGAAATAATATGTAGTTTTGTTGTTATGAGTTTGGAAAAGAAAGTCCGGGTGCGCTTCGCGCCCAGCCCGACCGGCGGTCTGCACTTGGGAGGCGTACGTACCGCGTTGTTCAATTACCTGTTTGCAAAGCATCACAACGGAGATTTTATTCTTCGAATAGAAGATACCGATCAGACTCGATTTGTAGCTGGCGCAGAAGCATATATCAACGAATGTTTGGAATGGTGTGGTATCACACCCGATGAAAGTCCCGAAAAACCGGGCGCATTTGGCCCGTATCGGCAAAGCGAACGGAAACCTTCCTATCGCCAATATGCGGAGCAGCTGGTCCAAAATGGACATGCATATTACGCTTTTGATACCGCTGAAGAGTTGGAAGAGCAGCGCAAATTGCAACCAAACTTCCGTTATAGCCACGAAAATCGGCTGAATCTTCGTAATTCACTCAGTCTGGAAGAAGCAGAAGTAGCACGCCTGCTAAGTGAAGGTCATCCGCACACCATCCGAATCAAAATTCCCGCAGAAGGAACGGTATCATTCGATGATATGATTCGAGATCGCGTGGCATTCGAAACAAAATTAATTGATGACAAGGTACTGCTAAAAGCAGACGGTATGCCTACCTACCATCTCGCTGTTGTTGTGGATGACAAGGCCATGGAAATTACGCATGTTTTCCGAGGCGAAGAATGGCTTCCATCTGCTCCCGTACACATTTTGCTTTGGCAATATCTCGGCTGGAAAGAGCAAATGCCGCAGTGGGCGCATTTGCCATTGATCTTAAAACCGGATGGCAATGGAAAACTAAGTAAACGCGATGGCGATCGCTTAGGATTCCCAGTGTATGCGATGAACTGGACAGACCCAGCTACTGGGAATACTACCGAAGGATTTCGCGAGAAAGGATTCTTGCCAGAAGCATTCGTGAATATGTTGGCCATGCTGGGCTGGAATGATGGGACAGAAGAAGAATTCTTCACGATGGAGCAACTTATCGCAAAGTTCTCTTTCGATCGTATCAGTAAAGCAGGAGCAAAATTTGATTTTGAGAAAGCAAAATGGTTCAACAGAGAATGGATTCAGCGTAGCCCAAATGAAGAATTAGTTCCGCAAATCATAGAAGTATTGGCGAAGAAAGGAATCGACGCGACACCAGCGAAGGTAAACACAATATTGGCATTGGTAAAAGACCGAATGACCTATAGTGCAGATTTCTGGGAACATGCCTCGTACTTCTTTCAAGCGCCAGAATCCTTGGATACCGCAGCTGTAAAACCAAAGTGGACGCCTGAAAAAACAGTCTTTTTTGAAGAAGCAATTGCGCTTTTTGAAAGCCAATCTGATTGGACCGCTAGTAATTTAGAAACCATCTTCAAAGAAAAAATTGCGCAATCAGGTCTTAAGATGGGCGAATTGATGCTACCATTACGTATCATGCTGGTCGGCGGAAAATTTGGACCCGATGTTTTTGTAATTGTAGAAACACTCGGCAAAGATCAGGTAGTCACACGCATCAAAAATGGATTGAAAACGATACAAAACTAATCACTAATTAAATCATCACTATGAAACTAAAAACCACTATGCTGCAAGCATCTTTGGTAGCCATGTTAGCATGGACTACGACAGCCTGCAACAACAGTTCCACGTCTCAAAATGCATCAGAAGAAACAGCGGATACCACGACAACGGTGGCAGCAAGTTATCCTGAGGAAGAATTAGGGTGGAAATTGGGTGCACAAGCATACACGTTTCGGCTATTCTCTTTCGAAGAAGCATTACAAAAGGTCAAAGAGGCGGGATTACGACATGTAGAAATGTATCCTGGTCAAGATTTGACCAAAGGTAGTTCCGATAAAACTGGTCATCAACTATCTGCCGAAGGCCGCAAAAAAGCTAAAGAATTATTGTCTGAAAATGGCATCACTTTAAATGCTTACGGCGTAGTGGATGGAAAAGACGAAGCGGAATGGCGTCAGATCTTTGAATTCGCGAAAGAAATGGGCATCAGCGTGATCGTGTGTGAGCCAAAGGCAGAACATTTGGACATCTTATCTAAATTGTGTGATGAGCACAACATTAAAGTAGCGATTCATAATCATCCAGATCCTTCGACGTATTGGGACCCTACAACTGTATTAAAAGCGATTGAAGGCCGTAGTGACAAAATGGGCGCAGCGGCTGATGTTGGTCACTGGGAGCGCTCAGGATTGAATCCAGTAGAATCTTTGAAAAAACTAGAAGGAAAAGTATACCATATGCACTTCAAAGATCTTAATGTAGCTAACGATAAAGCGGCGCACGATGTGCACTGGGGAACCGGTGTGATCGGCATGCCACAGATCATCGAAGAGCTGAAACGTCAGAACTTCAAAGGAATGATCTCAGCAGAATACGAACACAATTGGGAAAACAACGCAGGTGATGTAAAAACCAGTGTGGCTAGCTTTAGAGAAGCACTCAAAGACTAGAAAGTTCTAAAAAAAAACGATCAAGGCACGCTCGCTGTCTTGATCGCTTTTTTTTGTGCACAATACCATGCGCCACAACTAAAATCAAAAAGAAATGGTGCCAGCCGGCGTGACTAGGCTGTCCAACGGCACATCCCATGGATCTACTGGTATCTGTTCGAGTAATGGCGCGAAGTAAGAGATGCCAACCTTTTGCACGGCAGGCCGACATTCATGTAAAAAACGATCGTAGAAACCCTTACCGTAGCCGATGCGGTTTCCCTTTCGATCGCAAACAAGTAAGGGCATCACGACCAAATCAATATCTTCAGGAGCTACAGCAACTGTATCAGGCTGTACAACTAGCTCCGGGATTCCCCATGCATTTTCTACCACCGATTCCAAATTCCAGACGAAATGTTGCAACGTGCCCCGATCGAACTGCGACACCGAAACAACGATGAATATGGCCGGATAATGATGCCGTAGCCAACGAATAAATGGCATGGTATCGTACTCGTTCCACTTCGCGATAGGTAGATAAATATGTATATGAGATAAGGTGCTGAAGTCAATGCTTTGGAGACCAGCAAGTATGTGCGTATCAAGGAGCTTCGTTTCTGCTGGCGAAAGTGCCAAACGCATTGATCTATAAGTTGCTCTTAGCTCATTTTTTGTCATATTTTGCATCGCTAAAGGTATTTTTATCGCTGGCGCAACAGTTTACTTAGCATTCCATATCTTATCACAAAAAACGCGGCCTTTGGAGAAAACTCCACAGGCCGCGTTTGTAAAGTGGTTAAGAAATAGCAAGCTCGTACGAGCTTATTTTACACGTTCAATATAATCTCCTGTGCGTGTATCAACTTTTACGCGATCCCCTTGATTAATAAATAAAGGTACTCTAATCTCTACACCAGTCTCTACTGTCGCATTTTTCAATGCATTGGTAGAAGTATCACCTTTTACAGCCGGTTCCGTATAAGTAATTTCCAACTCGACGGTAGTAGGAGCTTGTGCCATGATTGGCTCTTCGCTTTCAAAAGCTACGATGACGTTCATACCTTCTTTTAGGAAACGAGCACTACTTCCAAAAAGTGATTTAGGTACGTTGAATTGTTCGTACGAGTCATTGTCCATAATGACAAAAAAGTCGCCATCATCGTATAGATATTGATAGTCATTCGTTTCTACTCGTGCAATCTCTACCTCTTCGTCGGTTCTGAAGCGGTACTCCACTAATTTACCTGTTTTCAGGTTACGCATTTTTGCCTGGTAAAAAGCTCTTAAATTGCCTGGTGTGCGGTGCAAAAACTCGTCTACGCTTACCAACTCTCCGTTGAAACGCAATATATTTCCAGATTTTACGTCTGATGCTTTAGCCATAATAGTTCATTTATTTCGGACTCAAAAATAGAAAAATCCGTGGTTATTTAAAAAGCTTGTAGTTTTGTATGTGTAGATGTTCATCACAAAAATCGTATTCCTTGGGCTGATTGGAACCAATAAAAAGGATTCGCTCTGTACCAATTGTTTGTTTCACAAGATCTTGATACCAGCGCTCCCCATGTACATCTAAGTTGCTAGTTGGTTCATCCAGAAAAACGAGTTCACTATCCGAGCAACAGGCAAGTACCAACTTGAGACGCTGTTTCATGCCCGACGAAAAGTGTTTGACTTCCTTATCTCTGGCGGACTGCAACTGCGATAGGTGTAAAAGGGATTCCTTGTCGTAGCCTAGCAAATACTTTTTGTGCCTAAAATGAAAGTCAATCAACTCAGACAAGGTGAATTCTTCAATCAATTCCATATACGGTGCCGCAATGGTCAGATGGTTGTACACATCATCGATCAAGCAAATATCCTGTGGTGTGCGCTCGTATTGCACGATCCCCTCGCTTGCTGATAAGCTACCTGTCAATACTTTGATAAAGGTTGATTTTCCAGAACCATTCGGTCCTAGAATTGCATAGCGTTTTCCAGCAGAAAAGGTATAACTAAGGTGTCTGAATATCCACTCTCGGTTATACCTTCTTCCAATATCGTGCAGCGTGATCTTCAAGTTCGTGCCATTACTACTTTGATACTAAAGATTCGCTCTTCCCTGTCCAAAGCCTTTCACCACACCCCGATTAGATGCACGGACGAATCCTATAATCTCATCTCTCAGTTCTGTCGCTTCAAACTCTGTCTCTACAATATCTAAGGCCTTACCCAAGTTGCTGTGCTTTACGAATAGTACTCGGTAGATATTCTGAATTTCATTGATTTGCTCGTTGGAGTATCCTCGGCGGCGCAAGCCACGGAATTAATTCCCGCATAAGTAATCGGCTCCCGCGCAGCTTTGATATAAGGAGGTACATCTTTACGTACGAGGGTTCCGCCAGTTACGAATGCATGCGAACCAATTTTACAAAATTGATGTACTGCTACCATTCCCGCTAGTACTACATAGTCGCCTACAGTGATATGACCGGCAAGAGTACTTGAGTTGGAGAAGATGCAATTATCTCCTACAAAACAATCGTGCGCGATGTGGCTATATGCTTGGATCAAGCAATTTTTGCCAATTACAGTACGGTAGCGATCTTTGGTTCCGCGATTGATGGTCACACATTCGCGAATCGTGGTATTATCGCCGATCTCCGCAGTTGTGATCTCTCCCTCAAATTTCAAATCCTGAGGCTCACCTGAAATAATAGCACCTGGAAAGATGCGGCAATTCTTGCCAATTCGAGCACCGTCCATTATTGTCACGTTGGATCCTATCCATGTCCCTTCGCCAATCACCACATCTTTATGAATGGTAGAAAAGGGTTCAATCACCACATTGTGCGCTATTTGCGCGTCTGGGTGTATATATGATAATGGTTGTATCATCATGCTTAGTTTATTCTTTTACGCGAACGATTTGAGCCATTAGCTCGGCTTCGCTCGTTACCTTCTCGCCGACCATGCCAACTCCTTTCATACGAGCTATGCCGCGACGTATCGGCTCTAATAACTCACACGTAAAAATCACCGTATCGCCTGGGCGAACTGGATTTTTAAATTTGGCATTTTCTATCTTTAAAAATAGCGTTAGCCAATTTTCTGGATCTGACACCGTATTGAGCACCAATATTCCTCCTGTTTGCGCCATTGCTTCGATTTGCAACACGCCAGGGAATAACGGTGATCCTGGGAAATGCCCCATAAATAGATCCTCATTCATGGTCACATTTTTCAGGCCAACCACATGCTGCTCCGACAATTCCAGTACTTTGTCTATCATCAAGAACGGCTGACGGTGTGGCAAAATCTTCATGATCTGCACGGTATCGTATACCGGAGTCATGTTCAGATCGTATACTTTCACGTTCTTGCGCGAACGCTCTTTTTTCATTTGCGCTTTGATCCGTTTTGCAAAAGCAACATTAGCCGCATGACCTGGTCGCGCCGCCATAATATGTCCTTTGATCGGTCTTCCTACCAAAGCCAAATCGCCTATCATATCCAATAATTTATGACGCGCCGGCTCGTTCAGGTGACGAAGTTGCACGTTGTTCAAGATGCCTTCGCTGGCTATTTCCACCTTTTTATTAAAGACGTGTTCTAGCTTAATAAGCTCACTTTCTTCAATTTCCTTATCTACAATAACGATAGCATTAGACAAATCGCCACCTTTTACCAAATTTTGTTGGACGAGCATCTCGAGCTCATGCAAAAAGCAGAAGGTTCTTGATGAAGCGATTTCTTTCTCAAATTCGGATATGTGACTGATGGAGGCATGTTGGCTGCCTAAGACAGGTGAATTGAAGTCGATCATGCAGGTTAGGCGATAACCATCTAATGGCATCGCAACGATTTCTACTTTTCTTTCCGAATCGTTGTAGTGAATATTGCTACTCACCTCAAAATATTCCCGATCGGCCTCTTGATCTACAAAACCGGCTTCGCGAAGCTTAGTGACAAAAATATCCGCGCTACCATCCAAAATTGGCACTTCGGGGCCATCGATCTCAATCAATATATTATCAAGCTGCAAGCCTACTAATGCAGACATTAGGTGCTCGATGGTACTTACGGATCCACCATTTTGCGCGATCGTTGTGCCACGAGATGTGTCAGTCACATTGTCAGCATCTACATGTATCAAAGGCTTTTCTTCTAAATCTACCCGCTGGAATTTATACCAGTGGTTTTCTGGAGCTGGTTTGATACATATATTAACGTGATGGCCGGTGTGTAATCCTACACCCGAAATCTTCACGTCGGACTTGATAGTTCTTTGTTTAACGTTCATATCTAGCATTATATTGACTCAAGTATGTATTAAATGTAGGTATTATTTCTCGTGGAGGAGTTTTTCAAGTTCCGCGATTCTTTTCTCTAACTCAGGTAGTTTTGCGTAGAGTACCTGTGACCGCAACTCGCCCTGATAAGGAAAAGCGGGTGAACCTGCCCACTTTTTATTGTCTTCGTTTATTGATTTGTTTATTCCTGATTGCGCTTGTACTTGCGTACCATTTGCAATAGATATATGGCCTACCACGCCAACCTGCCCACCTAATATTACTCGCTCTCCGATCTTCGTACTTCCGGAGATTCCACTTTGCGCAGCTACTACCGTATTTTCTCCAACTTCTACATTATGTGCTATTTGCACAAGATTGTCTAATTTGACTCCATTCCGCAATACCGTTTGCCCAAGTGTGGCACGATCTACAGTTGTATTACTTCCGATTTCGACTCCATCTTCGATCACGACATTGCCGATCTGTGGAATCTTCTTATACGAACCATCTTCTTGTGGCGCAAAACCGAAGCCATCACTACCGATTACTGAGCCTGAATGGACCGTAACATGATTACCTAATACGCAGTCATGATAAATTTTAGCTCCTGGATATATAGTACAGTTATCTCCGATTTGGACGTTATCGCCAATATAAACTTGCGGATAAATTTTTACATTTTTCCCCAAAACGACTTGCGACCCTATATAGGCAAAAGCACCAACATAGTAACCTTCGCCTAGCTGAACTGAATCGTGTACAAAGCTATACTCCTCTCTACCGCTACGATCGAAGCGCATTTGCTCATAAATTTTCAATAGCTCTGCAAAGGCCTGATAAGCATCTTTTACACGAATCATTGTGGGTTTCACCTTGCGCTGCGGATCAAGGGTTTGCGATTCATTAACGATGACTATAGCCGCTTTACTTTCATAAAGATATTGCTCATATTTTGGGTTTGAAAGAAAGGACAGACTTTCCGCATCGCCTTCTTCGATCTTAGAAAGGCGAGATACCGACACCTCAGCATCACCTTCTATCGTACCTTGCAATAATGTAGCAATTTGTTGCGCTGAAAACTTCATCGTTTTTTAATACTCTTTTAATTAATTATTTCTTTAGGATAAATAACCGCATGCTTAACTACAATTTTAGACAACGCTCCCAGGTTTGATAAATCTGATGCTGCTGTAATGTCTAGCAATGTTCCATCTTTCGATAAAACATGGATATTATTTTGAGCAGGATCATAAGCACTATTCTGGATCGTCTGTTGGTAAATAAAATAATCTACCTCATGGTCTTCCAGATCAAATGCTACTTGAGTTAGTTGCTGCAGCTTCTCAAACTCTGCGGATGTGATCTGCTCACTGCGCATTTCAGTTCGAAAGAGCTCTCTATTCATTAATTTGGAACACAGTATGCGTAATATCTTGTCATCGTGTGTGCTCCACGCCTTGATTGCCGACATAATGTCTGTATCATCTAAACGAGTAAACCATGAAAGATGAGACTGATCGCTCATAAAATTGTCTTTCGTAATGCGTTGGTGTAGAAAATGCACAAGAGCCGGACTGGCAAACATGGCCACTCCCTCCTGCGCCAATTCTTTAGCGCGCCTCAAGGCTTGCAGCAACATTTGCTCTGCCGCGACCACGGTCTTGTGCAGATATACTTGCCAGTACATAAGTCGTCTTGCAATCAAAAAGTTCTCCACCGAATAGATCCCCTTCTGCTCAATAACTAATTGATCGTCAACAACGTACAACATCTTGATGATGCGATCAAATGATATCACTCCTTCTGATACACCCGTAAAAAAACTATCACGATTAAGATAATCCATCCGATCCGTATCCAATTGACTCGATACCAACTGATGCAAGAAAGGCCTAGCATATTCATCATTGAAAATACAGATTGCTAGATCTAACCTACCTTGAAAAGCTTCATTCAAACGTTGCATTAAGACAGAAGATATCATCTCGTGCGATACTCCTTCAATGATCGTTTGCTCCAATGAATGAGAAAAAGGCCCATGACCAATATCATGCAACAGGATAGCTGCCAATGCAGCTTCTTCCTCTGCTTCCGAAATTGCTACATCCTTATTACGCAGCGTGCTGATTGCTAGGCTCATCAAGTGCATTGCTCCAATAGCGTGCTGAAAACGAGTATGCAATGCCCCAGGATACACCAGATGACTCATACTACCCTGCTTGATATATCGCAACCGCTGAAAGAATGGATGCTGAATAAGATCATAAATGAAAGCAGATGGAATGGTCACAAAACCATACACCGGATCATTAATTATTTTTTTCTTATTCAATACTTTACAATCTATTGTTATATTATCCTAGTCTTTTGCCGTAGTTCCACAGATAAAGCTGCTCGAATATAACGGCAAAGATACATAGATATGAGTTAATTCTTGTTAAAAATACGCAATGATTTGAATGGTTGGGCATTGAATGGCATTCTCCTGGTTATCTTCACCTTTCAAATCATTTTTAAACTTCAGTTGTTGAACAGATAGTTTACCTTTAGCAATATTTATGCAGAAAACACGAATACTCTGGGCGGATGACGAAATTGAATTTCTAAAGCCACATATATTATTATTAGAGCAAAAGGGATATAAAGTAAAGACCGTAAATAATGGCTATGATGCGGTAGATGCTTTTAAAAGTGACCCGTATGACTTAGTCTTTCTTGACGAAAATATGCCTGGGCTCACTGGACTGGAAACATTAAGTATTCTTAAGTCGGTCAATCCATCAATCCCCACGGTATTGGTCACCAAAAATGAGGAAGAACACCTGATGGAGGACGCCATCGGATCCAAAATAGATGACTACTTGATCAAGCCAGTCAATCCTAAGCAGATACTACTGACTATAAAGAAGCTCACCGAAAACCGTCGGCTCGTCAGCGAGAAAACTTCACTGGCTTACCAACAGGATTTCAGAAATCTGGGTACGATTATGAACGATGCATTGGACTATAAGCAATGGATCGAAGCTTACAAAAAATTGCTTTACTGGGAATTGTCGCTTGAAAAATTGGAAGACAGCGGCATGCATGAGATCCTGACCATGCAGAAATCTGAGGCAAATGCCTTATTCGCCAAGTATGTTGAAAACAATTACCTAAGCTGGATCAATGATCCGGGAAGTGGACCCAACCTGTCACACCATCTTTTAAAAGAAGGTATTCCCGAGTATGGAAGAAGATCGTCCAACGTTTTTTTTCTTGATTGACAACCTACGGTACGATCAGTGGCGCGTTATTAATGAAATAATCACAGAATACTTTAGGCTGGAAGAAGAAGACAGCTACTACAGCATCTTACCAACAGCTACTCAGTATGCGCGAAATGCCATATTTAGCGGACTGACGCCCTTGGAAATGGAGCGACGCTTTCCAGATCACTGGCAAAATGACAACGATGAAGGCGGCAAAAACATGCACGAAGATGTATTCCTTGCCGACCAAATAAAGCGGGTTTATCGTAAAGACATTAAGCATTCGTACACCAAAATATTAACTCACGAGCAAGGAAAGGATGTTTTAGAAAATCTAAACAACTTGATGAATAACGACCTAAATGTGTTGGTCTATAATTTTGTCGATATGCTATCGCATGCCCGTACGGATATGGCCATGATTCGCGAACTAGCTAACGATGATGCCGCTTATCGCTCGCTGACTTTATCATGGTTCGAGCATTCGCCATGGCTCGATGTATTGAAATGGTTAGCTCAGCAGAAAGTGCGTGTGATCGTGACTACAGATCATGGCACTATCCGTGTGAAGAAACCTAGTAAAATAGTGGGTGATCGTAACACCAATACAAATCTACGATACAAGCAAGGCAAAAATCTCAACTACCAGGACAAGGATGTATTTGTGGTCAAAAATCCGCACGATGCGCAACTCCCTAAGCTCAATATCAGTTCGGTGTATACCTTCGCAAAAGAGGACGCTTATTTCGTATATCCTAACAATTACAATCAGTTTGTGAATCATTTCTACGGTACATTCCAACATGGTGGCATATCGCTGGAAGAAATAATCATTCCATTTGCGACGTACACCCCGAAATAAGTAAATTTGCTTATGGAATACCGCGTAGCTAATCTGGCGGACCTCAGCGCGGTCGCCAAAAGTATGGTCCAATCTCTTTCCGACACCCGGGTAATCTTATTTTATGGAGATATGGGCGCCGGAAAAACGACTTTCATCAAAGAATTGTGTACACAACTTGGCGTGGTTGAAAATACGTCGAGCCCTACATTTTCTATTGTGAACGAATATGCATCTTCTAATGGCCCTGTCTACCATTTCGACTTCTACAGATTAAGAGATGAACAAGAAGCATTTGATATGGGCTATGAAGAGTACCTATATTCTGGCGCATATTGCCTAATCGAGTGGCCAGAAAAAATCACCAATTTATTACCAGCAGACGCGAAGTCGGTTCATATACATGTTACTGGCCCCGAAAGCCGTCTTATTAAACTCATTTAAGTTTATTTAACTTTTTTTTCTAGCTGCTGCAACCATTCCTTCAGATTCGCCGTCTTCCTTATAAAACCAACTGAAAATTGAAACTGACGAATATTGACATGGTATGGGACGGCTGCAAAAAGCAGGATCGCAAAGCGCAAGCAGCTTTATACCATCATTTTTCGTCGAAGATGTTTGCGGTTTGTTTGCGGTACGCAAAAGATCATCTGGAAGCAGAAGATATGTTGCAGACTGGCTTTGTGAAGGTTTATACCAAACACCATCTCTATGATGGTGCAGGATCGCTTGAAGGCTGGATCAGACGTATCATGGTCAATACCGCTATTGAGATTTATAGAAAACGGAAGATCACGTATATTGATTTGCAAGAAGAAGGTGGAGAGGTAGCACAAATGGTGAGCACCCTGCCAGCAGATCAGACGGCATACAAAGATTTGTTGCAGTTGGTAAATCAATTGCCAATAAACTACAAAACCATCTTCAACCTGTATGCGATAGAAGGTTTCAGTCATAAAGAGATTGCTGAAAACCTATCTATTACAGAAACGAATTCCAAATCGCAACTTTCGAGGGCCAGGAGCTGGTTGAAAGAGCGATTACTAAAAATGGATAATATTAGTTAACAAGAGGACTGGATATGAAAGATCAGGATATCGATAAACTGTTTCGTGATGCGCTAGAAGGGGAAGAAGCAACCCCAAAGCCTCAATTGTGGGACAAAATCGCGCAGCAGTTGGATGAAGAAATGGCGAGCAAGAAAGACATCGTACCACTCATTCCCGTTGCCAAAAAGCGAAAATATCTTTGGATGCCCTATGCGGCAGCCTGTACCTTGGTAGGAGTAGGATTATTTGCCTATTTCACCAATCAAAACGAAGTTTTCACGCCTCAACCATCTACAGCACATTTGCCAGCTGTAGTAGCAGATGTGGATTCTTCGAATCAGGACAGCGCACCATCACATACTCAAGCAGTAAAAGATATAATTCGGACTGAGAAACAACTCGCTTATAGCCCGGCAACGCCCCATCAGGAAGAATCTACCAAGAAAGTAGTTAACGAACCGGTGGAACAAAAACGAGTTGCTCCTGTTAGAGAGCCAGAACTAAGTCAAAGCGCATTAATCGAGCAATCGGAAGTTTCGACATTGCCCGTTATTCAATTAGCTGAGGTATCGGCCGTAGAGCTTCCCACACGTTTTGTAACAGATGTGGAGCCGATTAAGCCACTCATTGAACCATTTGAAGAGGAGGAAGAAATGATGATAGCCGGTACGGTACGCAAAGCAACAACGAACGTGATCAACAAAATCATAAACGTAGTGAACGACAATACGCCAACGCAGGTAACGAAAGATGTCTATGTGCTAAAGGACGATGAAGGCTCATTTCGACTAGAACTAGGTAACATTTTTGCCAAAAACAGATCAAAAAAACGTAAATAACTATCAAAACATAATCATTAAGCAACTATGAAATCGTACGTATATCACATGATCGTCTGGGTCGCACTTGGACTTTCAGTCACCAACACAGCTCAGGCTCAAACGCAAGATACCTTAATCGCAGAGCGCGATTCGAGTAAAAAGGTGAACATGAATCTTTCGCTAGGAAAAAGTGATGATGATAGTGAAAAAAGCAATAAAAAGAAGATTAAATACCCGCGCGTATTTGGCGGTCTTACATTCTCACGAATTGATTGGGGTTTCTCGCGCCCGATGGACAATGGTAGCTTTACCTTCTCGGAAGAGAATCAGTTTTTATCACATAGCAGAGCGTCCAACTTTGGCTTCGATGTGGCGCAGTTTGGCGTCCGTTTAGATGATAATATTAAGGTTTATACCGCAGCAGGCTTCGAATGGAATTATATGCGATTGACTAGCAATGTGATCTTAAATCAAAATCAGGCTCCACTTACACCTACTTTTGTCGATCCTAACGATGTGAACTACACAAGAAATGTCTTGACTTCGACCTATCTACGCATTCCTGTAGCATTTGAGTGGCGCAGTGCTCGTAGTCGCGGCGGCGATCGCGTACGCATTGTGGCTGGCCCGATGTTCGGTGTGTTACTAAAAGGTTCACAACGCTTACGCAGTAGCGAATTGGGCAAACAGAGTTTTCGTGATACCTACAACTTACAATCCTTCCAGTATGGCGCACATTTACGTGTAGGATTTGGTTCCTTCGGTGTTTTCACCAAATATTACATGAACGATATGTTCGAGCAATCTCCAAATCAGGAAGGATTCAGAAATTTCGCCTTTGGTTTGACCTTAGGTTTCTAGTTAAACAATTCCTGATATTAAAACCGTATTTTTGTGCCGAATCACCTAAAAAGATTCGGCATTTTTTATGAGCACTACTTCATCTTGTCAATTTGTACCACAGGACACACAGCAACATGGCTTACCATTAATCCATGTGAATGAAGTTTCTTGTATTTTTGAAGGCAAGGAAAACGTGATTGCTGTAGATAAGGTTAGTGTTGCCATCGAAGAGAACACCATCACGGCGATTATTGGTGCATCTGGCAGTGGCAAAAGCACGCTTTTGAAATTGATCTATGGGCTGCTCGATCCTTCTGAGGGTGCAATTCGCTATCGCGGATGGTTAGTACCAACGAGGAAAGATAAACTTATCCCTGGCCACGAAGCCATGAAAATGGTTTCGCAGAATTTTGACGATCTCAATCTTTACGCTAAAGTATGGGACAATGTCGCTTCTCAACTATCTAATATTGATCTTGCTTACAAGCAGAAGAAAACAGAAGAGACGTTGCAAAAGCTTCAAATATTACATCTTGCGCAAAAGCGTGTGGCAGATCTCAGTGGTGGCGAACGCCAACGTGTAGCCATTTCGCGTGCTTTAATCAACGATCCGGAAGTGCTTTTAATGGATGAACCTTTCAACCAGGTAGATGCGGCATTTCGCGATGCACTGCAGCACGATATCAAACAGATTGTGGCAGACACCGGGCTCACCGTGATCTTGGTATCTCATGATCCAGCTGAAGTACTTGCTATGTCCGACGAGCTAATTGTGATGAAGGATGGCAAAATCATAGACGCCGGAAAACCCAAAAATTTATATTTCAGCCCGAGTAATATTTATACTGCCCAGCTTTTAGCCAAAAGCAATATCATCTCTGCCAGCCAAGCCAGCAAATTGGGTATTGATACGAGCTCGAATATTGCTATTCATCAGGAAGACATACGCCTAACTAAGAACGAATCGGCAGCCTTTCATGTTCTGTCAATCAAATTTAGAGGCATGTATTACGAGTACATTGTGGGCAATGACGATGTGAGTATACGTGCCGCAAAAATTGGCGAACCTACGCTAGCACAAGGCGATAAGGTGGAACTCCATTTTGAACGATATATTGAATTTAACCCTTCCTAGCAGCTAGCTCTTATGATCTATCTCCACATCCCTTTTTGCAAACAAGCATGCCATTATTGTGATTTTCACTTCAGCACACGTTTGGACGACAAAGCGCTGATGGTTGATGCATTAGTAAGAGAGATAGAACTTCGCTCGGATTATCTGGAAGATCGGCATATTCGTTCGGTCTATTTTGGTGGCGGCACGCCTTCGTTGCTTAATGCTTCGGACATTCAGCGCGTATTGGATAAAATAACACAACATTTTTCGCTAGATGAGCGGGCTGAGATTACGTTAGAAGCAAATCCTGACGACCTCAACGCAGCCAAAATACAAGCACTACGTGCTACACCGATCAATAGATTTAGTATCGGTATTCAATCGTTTTTCGAAGAAGATCTTCGATGGATGAATCGTGCGCATAATGCGCAAGAAGCTGATGCGGTGATTAAGCGCGTTCAGGATGCCGGGTTCGATAATATCACATGTGATCTGATTTATGGTTTTCCTCTGCTGACGGATACAAAATGGCATAGCAATATAGAGCAGTTAATCGGCTATAGCGTACCGCATATTTCCTCCTACGCCATGACGGTGGAAGAGCGCACTGCACTTCACCATCAAATCAAAAGAGGGAAGACAAAAGCTATAGACGAGAGACAGAGTGCTGACCAAATGGCCATTTTGATTGAGAAATTAACAAGCAATGGCTTTGAGCATTACGAAATCTCCAACTTTGCAAAAGATGGCAAGTATGCTCAGCACAATACAAATTATTGGAATGGTACGCATTATTTGGGAATTGGCCCATCTGCACATTCCTTCAATGGTACGTCCCGTTGCTGGAATAAAAGCAACAATGCATTGTACATTCGCGATATAACTAATGGGATTTCTGCTGTGGAAAGCGAAATGCTGAGTACAGAAGATCGTATCAACGAATACATCATGACTAGCCTGCGAACGATGTGGGGCATTCGCAGGAGCGTAGTTGAGCAACAATTTGGTGTGGACGTCATGCATTTTATACTATCTCAGGCTGAGCCCTATATTCTTGGCGAAGAACTTATCTATGACGGAGCTACGCTTACGCTTTCACCAAAAGGCAAACAGCTCGCTGATCGTATTGCCAGCGAGCTGTTTGTATTATCTGAATAAGACGTTGCAATTCAAATTCCCCAACGCGCTTATTGGTTTATCGTCCCTTCTAAAGTTTCCCTTTTTAAGGACAAACGCTTATTCGTCTTGTATACTTTGACTGCCGATAAGAAATATACTAAAAGTAGTGGACCAAAAACTAGCCCCAAAAGTCCGAACAATGGAATACCAATGATTACTCCCACCACCGTAATGATCGGGTGAATATCTCCCATTCGCTTTGCAATGATAAAACGCAACACGTTATCGATGTTAATCACCAAGCCAAATCCCCATATCAACAAACCTACGGGTTGCCAAGTCATTCCCTGCGAAAACATAATGACGGCAGCGGGCACAAAAATAAGTGGTGGCCCGAGCAACGGAATAAAGGATAAAATAGCGGTAATCACACCCCAGAAGAATGGATCGGAAGCCCCAAAAATATAGAATCCGATACTCAAGCACGCACCTTGTACGATAGCAATCAATGTTTGCCCAATGACATTGGCGTAGGTGACATTTTTAAATTCTTCGGCAAGAACACCTGCGCTTGATTCATCAAATGGAAGGTAAAAGCGCAAAGATTGTTCAAAGCTTTTATAGCCCACAAACATAAAATACAGGACAAAATACATCACCGTAATTTCTAGAAATAGATTGGCAGCACCACCTAGCGTACTGGTCAATAAGCCTCCAACATACGAAGAACTCGCCTCTAACTGCTTCTCTATAAAATCTGGCTGCCCCAATTTGTCGCCCGCGAATTGCTTAATCGCATTGACCAAATTGTTTATCCATTCTGGATCACGTTGCAATTCGATAGCTTTCGAGAATAGCATCTTTCCAATACCGTAAAAAGGCATGACAATGATCAAGATCGAAAGGATGATGATAAATATTGCAGAAACAGGCTTAGGCCATTTCCACCGTTCTATTAGAAAGATGTTGAGACCACGAAACAATGTATACATGAGCATGGTACCCAAGAATGCACCGAACAATCCTTGCGTTGCATATAAGATTACACCACCTAATACGAGGACAATCAGCAGAATAATGATATTCCGCTCCTTTTGAGAAAAAACTGGATTTTCCATGTTTAGTTAAAAAAATTTACAGTATGATGTGGTTATAACACGAAATTAGAAATTTGGTTTGCGTTTTGCAATAAACGCATCCGTCCCCTCACGAAAATCTGGTGTACCAAAGCTTTCTCCAAAAGCTTTGACCTCTTCCTCGTAGCCATCTTTACTTTTATCTAATCCAGCATTCACTACTTTGATCGCTGCCGCGATAGCTTTGGGCGATTTCTCGTACATTTTCTTCAATAAGTGATTGCACGTATTATATAAATCTTCTTGGTTGGTCACGTGGTTTACTAAACCCCACTGATGTGCTTCTACGGCATCAATCATTTCTCCACTCATTATCATTTCTAGCGCTTTACCACGTCCCACTAAACTAGCAAGACGTTGTGTACCGCCATATCCTGGAATCAATCCTAAAGTGACTTCTGGAAGACCCATTTTCGCATTTTGCGATGCTACACGCATGTGGCATGCTAATGCGAGCTCTAATCCTCCACCAAGAGCGTAACCGTTGATCGCAGCAATGATAGGCTTCGGAAATTCGTAAATACGATTCATCACACCGTGCCCCCATTTAGCTAAAGCTGCGCCTTCTTCTGCACTATAGTTCACGAATTCTTTTATATCTGCTCCTGCTACGAAAGCCTTTTCGCCGGCTCCTGTAATTATGACGCCACGGATATCTTTATTTTGAAGTAATTCCTGGCTAAAGGCATGATCAATCTCTTCAAGCGTTTCTCTGTTGAGTGCATTTAAAAATTTGGGACGAGTGATTTCCAACAGCGCGGTTTGGTCGAGCAATTGGATAGTAATGTTGTTGTACATAACTGTTAGGTGTTAGGTGTTAGAAGTTAATGGACAGCGAGACGCGGTATCTATCCTGACTGATGTTTGGAAATTCACGATGTGTAAGCCTGCGTACGTATCTACACGAAGTACACGAAGAATATTATCTATTCCCGCCGATGCTTCCCAATATGGCTTGCCATTCTGGCTTCTTGTTAACGGAAGTCCTTGATCGTCCAAGTCAAATTCGAGCACTTGATCACTAAGCGCGGGATCGTTGTGTGGACTCATTCGCCCATAAAACCCTTGGGCGCCCCAAATCTCTCGTAATTTTAACCTTCGCAATAAAGGAATTTTGTTAAAGATAAAGCCATTTAACGCATGTTGAAAACCGAACTTAACGTATTGATCGGCTGCGAACTCCATGCTATTCATCAAATCATAGCGAATTTCGTGCCGACCATCAAGTTCTCGCTGTCTTACGTTGGGCATGTGCAAAAGAGTGTAGGGTAGCACGCCCCATATTTTGCCACCTGTGATGGTCACATCAGCAAATCCAAATTGATCCAAAAAGAGTCGACGTGATACCGATGCCTTGATCATATCATAGTCGTAGGGCGCATCCAAAAACCCCTTAAGGCCTTTGTTATATTGTACGGTAAATACAGGATGTCGTTCGATAATGGTCCGTCGAGTCAAGTTGCGATAATAAAATCTTTCGTACGGCGCCCAGCGCAAAATAACTTCCACATCGTTCGTATTAATATCTCGAACAGCCCTATTAGGATCGCCTGAGCTTATCAATCGGAAATCGCCGATCGTACGGCGTTTGATATGACTAAATGCCGTGGCTACAGAGAAGTGATTGCCAAACTCTACCACATGCCCCAGGCGATAAGCATCTGTCATAAACCATTTTGTGGGGCGATTTCTCCGGAATGAATCAAAAAAACTATCTCCGCGTAAAAAACTTGGCTGACGACCAGGCTCTAAGATATCATGCTGGATCGAACCTTCTACATAATGTGCCGGAAAAGTAGCAATATTGCGCCCATCTAGTGATACTGCGGTACGTAAGAAGTATTTTAGGTCGTTATCACGCGTGCCATACGCCAAATAACCTTCCATGTACATTTTTTCGGAAAGCAAAGGTGTTGTTCTTCCTCCAAAGCGAATACGATTGCCTTCAATATTGTTCCGGCTATAGGTATATTCCAAAGGGCCTAATTCAAATGCATTGAGATTATAATATCCCTGTGCTATCAAATAGCCTAACGCTATCGTTGATCTAAAAGTAGGATTATTTTTAAGCCGCTCGATATTCTCGTACGTATTCCGCTCAAATACAGAAAGGGGTACTGGCCGATTAGGAATAAATGTACTAACATTGGGTATAACCTCTACTGGCGGCCCGCTAAATACTGAATTATCAATAGGGCTTTCTAAATCATAATCCCGATGTATACTCATTCGCTCGCCATACATCGCTTGATTATTTTCAGAACCAAAAGATACCGCTACATGTGTACTATCTAATAGCATCGCGCCGCCCGCTCTTGGTGAATAGTTCAACTCCAGATCTACCGCACTAATCCAGTTAATATTGGCCGAGGGTCCTAGATGTAATTCAACACGTTTTACTGCATAACTACCATCTAATGACACCTGCAATTTACCTCTAAACAATAGATCTTTATCGTTACGAGGCACAAATTCCAACTCCATGAATTGGCCATGCGCATTTTTAACCGTATCGATGAGAAAATATTTGTAGAAGGTCTTGCCGCTATTCGCTATCGGACTTAGGATGAGTTTGTCCAGCATGAAGATGCTTTCATCATAAATATCAACGGGCTGCAAAACATAGTTGATGTACGATTGAATATTTGGATTATTGATGTAACGTTGGTCAAACTCTGTTTTGATCTGGTGTTCGATACGTCTTTTGGAGCGAGATGGATCACGCTGGCTATATACGCGTGCAAGATTTTCTTCCTGATAAATTCCCAGCACTTTTTTCCCCGGTAGGCTAAGGCTATCCATATAATCCGTTGGAAAGTTTACCAGAGATAGCGTGCGCTTCAAAAGTTTAGGAGGATCTACTATGCCGATCTTAATTTTATCATACTGCTCAAATTGGATGCGAGCATTGCCAGATAAGCGATTTTTTGATTTGTAATGAATGACGGAATCAATTAGTTCAACAGCGGGGTTATTTTTGTTTGAATATTTTCGGTTGATTTGCACCGTAATACCGTCAATTACTGTGCCTTCTGCATTTAAAGAAACTTGGTTTGGTCCTTGCTCACTGACGTGCGCTATTTTCGTAGCATAGCCTATTGAGCTGAATTCTACTTCTGCAGCAGATTGATCCAATATCAATACAAAATGGCCTGTTGAGTCGGATGCCGTGCCCAAATTACTTCCTAACACACGCACTGATACGCCCATTAGTTTATTTCCCGAATCTTCATCTACGACTACACCTTGGATTCTATGCTGTGCAAATACGACAGGTGTTAAACAGGATATCAGAAAAAGCAGGTATATGAATCGAATTGCTAAAACCCCTATAGTCATGTGTCCTTTATGCTCACTCCGATAAAGATACAATTTGTTCGCAGAGTTAATCACTCATAGCGGAAAAACTTACTTGCTTGATTAAACTAGTAGAAGATTCCGTTTTACAGTAAATTAATCAGCCAATCCGGATAAATTCCCACAGCTAGTGTTAAAAGTATTGAAACAGCAAATATGATTTGGAAGTTCAAAGGCATTTTGATGGTCGAAGCGTTTGCCTCTTCTGCTGCCGGCTTGAAGTACAGATGTACCACCACACGCAAGTAGTAGCATACACCAATTACGGCGTTTATCGCTGCGAGTACTAATAGCAAGGTATGGTAACTTTCCATAACTCGGCCAAACATCATAAATTTGCCAATAAACCCGCGGTTAATGGGATACCAGCTAATGACAGCATTGCTATTGTAATGGCTACAGCTAAGAATGGATTTTTCTTGGCTAAGCCATTGAACGATTCAAATTGGTCCGTACCAATCTGTCTTTTTACCAAGATCAACGCTGCAAATGCGACTACAGATGCCAGAGAATAAGCAAAACCATAAGTTAAGATAGCCGAAGGCGAAAGATTTCCGATAGAAAGAATCGCAAACAACATATACCCTGCGTGTGCAATACTAGAATAGGCCAGCATGCGCTTGAAACTAGATTGAACCAGCGCTGAAATATTGCCAACAAATAGTGTAATAATTGCAATGGTCAATAATAGCGGTTCCCAAAACCCATCCAGTGGAATCAAGACCATCGAAAATAAACGAAGGAAACCAGCAAATGAAGCAACTTTTACCACAGTACTCATATACGCCGTCACCAATATCGGCGATCCATCGTATACATCCGGTGTCCAGAAATGAAACGGCGCCGCGCCTACCTTAAAGCATAAACCTACTATCATCAGCAAAATTCCGCCGAAGAACAATGGAGAAATTTGATGATCGGGGGTGTTCCGAACGTATTGTTGCAATTCACTCAAATCGAAGGATCCTGTTGCACCGTACATCAACGTGATGCCGAATAGTAAAAATCCTGTGGAGAATGCGCCCATTAAAAAATACTTCAATGCCGCTTCGTTAGATGCACGATCTTTCTTACGAATACCGACTAGAATGTACAAAGCGACGGACATTACTTCGATCCCGATAAATAGAATCGCGAAATTGTGATAGGAGCATACCAATAAAGCACCTACTAACGAGAAAAGAATCAAGGTGTAATATTCTGCTACATTCTCACTAATTGCCTTGAAATAGGCTTTCGAAAGGGATAATACCAAGCCAGCGATAAATATGCACAAGATCGAAAAAGCAATCGCATAACGATCGAACAGCACCATACCGCTATATTGCGGTTCGGCAATTTTGTCCCAACCATACCATTCGAAACCGACTGCTAATACTAATCCTATTAAGGTGACTGGCAACAGTGCCTTTTTTGCCTTAAAAAGTCCTAAGTACAAAAGCAATATTGCTAGTAATGAAAGCGTGATAATTGCACCCATAATCTATGTTGGTATTAAACTATGCTGTTTTAAATGAAATTTGCTGTAATAAATTCTGTATGCTCGGCTCCGATAACTGTAGCAGATAATTGGGCAAGACACCAATAACAATAACGAAAAGCACTAAAACAGCCAGTATGACTACATCAATGCTTTTAACATCCTTAATCGTACTCGATTGCTCTGATAATTCGCCGAGCATCGTTTTTTGAAAAAGACGAAGCATATACACCGCGCCTAAAATCAAGGTTAGCCCTCCAAAAATGGCGTACCACCAGCCGTATTCGGCTGTGCCAAATAAGCCCTTGAGTAAAAGAAACTCTCCGATAAAACCGTGAGTCAATGGCAAGCCTACGGCTCCCATCACGAGAATCAAAAATGCGATAGCCAGCTTAGGAGCACGCGATGCCAATCCACCCAGTGTAGATAAGCTTCGGCTTCCCGTGTGCCGCTCAATCAAGTCGATTACAAAAAACAAGCCTACGGCCGATATACCGTGGTTTACCATCTGAATCATGGCACCTTGCATACCATCGATCGTCAAAGAAAATACTCCGCCAGCAATAAGCCCGACGTGCGCTATTGACGAATAGGCGATGACACGCTTCGCATCATCCTGCCGAAAGGCTATAAGCGAAGCATATACAATTCCCACAACGCATAAGATCATGACCAGCGTACCGTATTCAAAAACACCTAATGGCGCTATAGGCAACAACCAACGCAACAATCCGTAAATCCCCATTTTGAGCATGATACCAGATAGCAACATGGTACCGGCAGCAGGTGCTTGCACATACGTATTAGGTTGCCAAGTATGAAAGGGAATGATTGGAATCTTGATCGCAAACGCCAAAAAGAATGCCCAAAAAATCCAATGTTGCGCAGTATCAGGAAGATTCAACGCGGTAAATGCTGTCCATTCAAAACTTCTAACAGGTGTTTGCTGGTAGAGGTAAATAATACCAATGAGCATAAAGATACTTCCCGCAAACGTGTAGATGAAAAACTTAAGATTGGTTGCGACCCGATCACCACTACCCCATAATGCACAAATAAAATAGATCGGGATCAAGGCGATCTCCCAGCCTACATAAAAAGAAAACGCATCTAGTGCGGTAAAGACCAACAATAAGCCTAATTGCATAAATAGCACGAGCGCATAAAAATTACCTTTGAAACGCTTGCCATCTGTAGTCGCTATAATAACGGGTATCAATCCGTTGGTCAACAACACCAAGGGCAAACTAATGCCATCCAAGCCAATATGAAAATTGACATTCAGACGTTCCATCCATACCCACAACTGCTCAAACTGAATCCCACCTTGTGGATCAAAACGTAGTAAAAAAGGTAACGTAAGCCCTACATTGAATAATGATAGTAATAAAGCCACCCACTTTGCACGATCCGAACGCACGAAGACCAAAGCGATAGCACTTAATAAAGGGAGCAGCAACAGCGAAAAAAGGTTGTCCATGAATTCTTAGATTATCTTTCTATTAATTTGCAATAAGGCCGTACAACATGATGCCTGCAACGCCCAGTACCATCATAAATATATAAAAACTAACGTGCCCAGTTTGTAAATGCCTGATGCCGTTACCAGCTGATAAAAATCCTTTCCCGACGCGGTTGACTAATCCATCTACGAGTTTCACATCGACTTTCTTAAAAATATCGGCCAAGTTATTCAACGGTTTGGTGATGAGCATTGCATACGCTTCATCTACGTACAACTTGTGATAAGAGAGGCGGTACAATAGGCCACGATCTGTTGTTAACTGCTCCGGTCTGGCCTCAGATTTGACATAGCGCTTGTACGCCAGTAAAGCCATTGCTAGTGCGGCAACAGTAGATATGCCCATGAGCAGATACTCCGTTGTGTGATCTAAATGGAATGGAACGGATACGGCCGCAGAATCGGCAAAGACCGGACTCAAAAAATTAGCTAACCAATGATGTCCCTGCAATGCTTCAGGCACGTTTAGCATACCACCTAACACGGATAACACGGCCAAAATAATCAGTGCCACAGTCATAGGCCAAGGCGATTCGTGCAAATGACTTTTCTGCAACTGCGTACCACGAAAATCGCCTGAAAAGGTCATAAATAATAATCGGAACATATAAAATGCCGTCATCAAAGCACCCGCCAAGCCTAGCACCCAAAAGATTGGGTTTTCGACAAAAGCATAAGCCAAAATCTCATCTTTGGAAAAGAATCCCGCAAAGGGCGGAATCCCAGCGATAGCAATGGTTCCAATGAGCATCGTTGCAAAAGCTATGGGTAAGGCTTTGCGCAATCCGCCCATCTTGCGCATATCTTGCTCATCACTCATCGCGTGTATTACGGAGCCTGCTCCAAGAAACAGTAAAGCTTTGAAGAAAGCGTGTGTCAGTACATGAAAAAATGCACCTGTAAAAGCACCTACGCCCAAACCAAGAAACATATATCCTAACTGTGATACGGTCGAATAAGCCAGTACTTTTTTAATATCATTTTGTGTAAGTGCGATGAATGCTGCCACGACGGCCGTTGCCACACCGACAATCGCGATCACTTGCATCGTAATCGGTGATAGCGTAAACATAATGTTTGAGCGAGCGATCATATAAATACCTGCCGTAACCATGGTCGCCGCATGGATTAACGCAGAAACTGGTGTTGGCCCCGCCATCGCATCGGGCAACCACGTGAACAACGGTATTTGTGCAGATTTTCCTGTTGCAGCAACAAAAAGTAATAAGGTAATAATCAACAACGTCACATCACCGGATACCATGAGCTTGGCTTGCCCTAATACTCCGGCAAATTCTAATGTTCCGAAGTGGGCAATCATAAAGAACAAAGCTATTAAGAAACCTAGGTCACCTATCCGATTCATCACAAAGGCTTTTTTTGCTGCTTTGGCATAATTCGTATTCTTGTACCAAAACCCGATCAATAAGTACGAACAAAGCCCCACACCTTCCCAACCGATAAACATCACGAGGTAATTGCTCCCTAAGACCAATAGCAACATGAAAAAGATGAACAGGTTCAAGTAGCTGAAAAACTTAGCAAATCCCGGATCCTTGTGCATGTACGAAGTGGAGTACAAATGAATCAAAAAGCCGATTCCTGTAACGATCAATAGCATAATGGCACTTAATGGATCTACTAAGAAGCGAAATGATACTTGAAAATCGGAAACCGAAATCCAGGTAAACAATTCCTGCGTCATAACTCCTGTTCCGCCTACCATCCGAGCACGGTAAACTTCTCCAAAAAGTGTTATACTGGCAGCAAATGCGGCAAGTACAGTCCCACACCCTATCAGGCTAACTAGCCAGTGCGGAAGGAAATTGCGCAATGTCCCGATAAATACGAAGCCCAACAAGGGCAGTAAGGGCACTATCCAGATCAATTCGTTCATACGCGGTTAATTTATTCTAAGCAAGTTTATTTTCCTGGGTTAGCAATCTGTTATTCTTTTTCGCTCGTGCTACAAACGCAATTTGGTCAGCGAATCAATATCAATCGATTTGGTATTGCGATACACCATAATTACGATGGCCAACCCGACGGCAACTTCGGCCGCGGCGAGCGCCATGATGAAGAATACGAAGACCTGACCA
The DNA here is from genome assembly GCF_001586775.1 of Sphingobacterium populi. Lineage (GTDB taxonomy): Bacteria > Bacteroidota > Bacteroidia > Sphingobacteriales > Sphingobacteriaceae > Sphingobacterium > Sphingobacterium populi. Next base: position 82,526 of record NZ_LQXS01000004.1, read on the forward strand.
GCGGGATCAGCATGATGCGCCGAAAAAGCGGCAAGCAGCAAATTCACCGCATTGAGCATCAACTCAATAGACATCATGATAATAATAATATTTCTTCTTGTAAGCACGCCAATAACGCCAATAGCGAAAATGGTACTGCAAAAGATCAAGTAATGCTGCAAGGGAACCCCTTGTAACTGTGTGGCTATATTATCCATGTTGCTTTTTCACTCCTTTCTCATGTTTGGCCAACAAAACTGCTCCTACCATCGCCGTAAGCAACAGGATAGAAGACAATTCGAAAGGTAGTAAAAACTCTCCGAAAAGCACTTTACCCAGACTCTCGACCAACCCAATATTACCGTGAGGTTCGATCAGTACATCGCTTTGCTCTAGTGCTCGGAATGCGCCCAAAAAGGTGGCTAACAAACATAATCCTGCAATCGTACCCATAACCTTCACCAAGGGCGATTTCATTGGTTCCGTATCCTTATTTAAATTCAGCAACATCAACACGAAAAGGAATAATACCATGATCGCACCCATATACACAATGAAATTCACCACAGCCAAAAATTGAGCATTCAGCATGATATAATGTACGGTAAACGTGAAAAACGTAATCACTAAGTACAATACACTGTGTACCGGGTTTTTAGTAAAAATGGTCATCAGCGAAAAAATCACCGAAATAAAAGCTACGAGATAAAAAAAAGACATCGGCTTATAGATTAATCTTTAGCAAGTTTTGTGATATCAAATTTGGGTTCTACCAATTTATCTTTCCCATAGATAAAATCTTTCCTGAGGTAGTCCGCCGTTACATGTGGCCCATCCAGATAAATGGCCTCTTTGGGGCAAGCTTCTTCGCATAATCCACAGAAGATACAGCGGAGCATATTGATCTCATACACGGCTGCATATTTTTCTTCGCGATAAAGGTGCTCTTCACTTTTAGTTCGTTCGGCAGAAGTCATCGTAATTGCTTCCGCAGGACAAGACAAAGCGCACAATCCGCAAGCCGTGCACCGCTCTCTACCTTGCTCGTCGCGTTTTAAAGAGTGCTGCCCCCGAAAATTTTTGGAATAAGGACGCACTTCTTCCGGATATTTCACCGTTGGGATTTTTTAAAAAATGCCGAAGCGTAATAGACAATCCCTTTGCTATGGCAGGCAGATAAATGCGCTCCCAAAAGTTCATGGGTTTTTGTTCTAGTACTTTTTTTCTATTCGATAACGACTGCATATAATTCGAAGCTCCTCTCTAAAAAAATGTATCCTTAATCAATATGATCACACCTGTGAGCACAATATTCGCAATAGCCAAAGGTATTAGCTTCTTCCAGCCCAAACGCATCAGTTGGTCGTATCGAAACCGTGGCAACGTCCATCTGATCCACATAAAGAAGAAGATAAAAGCAAATATTTTGGCAAAAAACACCAATACACCAATGATCGTGATCCAGTTGTCCGAAAGTCCCAAATCGTACATAAAAGGGAAGTTGTAACCACCAAAATACAAAGCTGCCATCAGTGCCGACGACACAAACATGTTGATGTATTCTGAAAACATATATAAGCCCAACTTCATGGACGAATACTCGGTATGATATCCACCCACTAATTCGGTTTCACACTCTGGTAAATCGAATGGTACGCGATTACATTCAGCAAATGCACAGACGACGAAGATGATAAAGCCGAGCGGTTGTGCCCAGATATTCCAATTAACAAATCCGGATTGCTGCGCTACGATCTCCCCAATAGAAAGTGTGCCGGTCACCATTAACAAGGCGATCAACGACAAGCCCAAACCAATCTCGTAACTAATACTTTGCGAAGCAGCACGAATAGCGCCCATCAAAGAAAACTTGTTGTTGGACGCCCATCCTCCCAGCATAATCCCATATACACCAAGCGCAATGACACCAAAAATGTATAATACTCCGATATTGACTTCTGCCACTTGCAAGGTGATACTCACATCGCCAATAGTAAGTGTTTGCCCCCACGGAATAACAGCGGAGCTAATACATGCCGTGATAATGGCAATCACTGGACCGATGATAAATAAGCCTTTGTGTGCCCCTGCCGGAATGATTTCTTCTTTAAAAAAGAACTTACCTCCATCACAAAGCGGCTGTAGCAATCCGAATGCTCCGGCGCGATCCGGCCCATGCCGATCCTGCATAAATCCCGCGATTTTGCGTTCGGCCAAGGTCGAATACATTGCGATTACTAAGGTGATCGTAAATACGATCACTACCAATATCAATTTTTCTAATAGAAATGCTGTCTCCATAGCTGCTCGTCGCCTATTTCAGTTTCTCGGTTCTTGCCAACTGTTCCCAATTGGCCTCTTTTAATGGCATATTTTCCGGAATCACGGCCGGTGGCTGGAACTGTGTGTAGTGGTTCGAAGCGATGACGGATTCCTGACTCACTTTAGCTGGATCTTCCAGAATCCAATCTGCCGTTTCTTTCTTATCAAAACGACAGGTGTTACAGATAAAGTCTTCGACCTCATCGTATTCGTCCTTGCGCGCGGTCACGCGCAATACATCTGCTCCTTTGTACCACAAGGTCACTTTTCCAGAGCACGAAGGGCAATCCCGATGTGCATTGACTGGTTTAGTAAACCAAACCCGATTTTTGAAGCGGAATGTTTTGTCGGTCAACGCGCCTACTGGACACACATCGATCACATTTCCGATGAAATCATTTTCTAACGCATTCTCAATAAATGTGGAAATCTCTGCATGATCTCCACGGTACAAGATGCCATGCTCGCGAGTATTCGTCAATTGATTGGCAACATATACACAACGGTAACACAGAATACAACGATTCATATGCAGTTGAATCTGGTCTCCGATATCAATCCGCTCAAACGTACGACGAGGAAAGTCATAACGCGTGTTCTCAGAACCATGCTCATAACCCAAATCTTGCAGTTTACATTCTCCAGCTTGATCGCATACCGGACAATCTAGTGGGTGATTGATTAATAGCATCTCGACCACACTTTTTCGTGCGTCTATCACGTCTGGCGAGGTAATATTTTGTACTTCCATGCCATCCATTACCGTTGTGCGGCATGACGCAACGAGTTTCGGCATTGGCCGAGGGTCTTTCTCTGATCCTTTAGTGACTTTTACCAAACAGGTACGGCATTTACCGCCACTGCCTTCCAACTTGGAGTAATAACACATAGCCGGCGGCACAATATCTCCACCGATCTGACGGGCAGCGTTTAATATTGTTGTACCGGCATCTACATCTACCGATATGCCATCTATACTTACTTTAAATTTTTGTACTTCTTCCGCCATCACCGTTTTCTTAGCTCTATGATTCCGTTACGACTTCCAAAGGATCAGCATAATGCGCCAATCCATAATTTCTATTCTGTGCTTCTTGCGCATGGTTGATATGCCATTCAAATTCATCCCTGAAATGCCGTATCGCTGCCGCAACAGGCCATGCCGCTGCATCGCCCAATGGGCAGATGGTATTTCCTTCAATCTTTCGCTGTATATCCCAGAGAAGATCGATATCGTTCATCGTGCCTCGACCGTGCTCAATATTGTAGAGCACTTTCTCCATCCAACCCGTACCTTCACGACAAGGAGAACACTGTCCGCAGCTTTCGTGGCGGTAAAATCGGGTAAAGTTCCACGTGTTGCGCACAATGCACTGATCTTCATCAAAAGCAATAAAACCTCCTGAGCCCATCATCGTACCCGATTGAAAGCCGCCATCTGCCAAAGATTCGTATGTCATAAGGCGCGCTTCGCCTTTAATGGTTTTTGTGATCAGGTTGGCGGGAAGAATCGGCACCGACGATCCGCCTGCTACGACTGCTTTTAGCTTCTTGCCATTGGCAATTCCGCCACAATATTCATCGGAGTAGATAAACTCTTCTACTGGCAGGCCAAGCTCGATTTCGTACACACCGGGTTTCGCTAGATTACCTCCTGCGGAGATCAATTTTGTACCAGTGCTACGCTCAATGCCAATTTTAGCATATTCTTCGCCACCATCATTAATGATGGGCACGGTAGCGGCTATTGATTCTACGTTGTTGACCACGGTCGGGCAGCCGTAAAGGCCTGCTATCGCTGGAAAAGGTGGTTTGATCCGCGGATTGCCACGTTTCCCTTCTAAAGATTCTAGCAAGGCAGTTTCTTCTCCACAGATATACGCTCCGCCACCAGGTTGTACATACAATTCCAAATCGTATCCCGAACCTAATATATTCTTACCCAGATAACCGGCAGCCTTTGCTTCGGCAATTGCTTTTTCAAGGATTCGGATCTGTGGCATCATTTCTCCACGCACATAAATAAAAGAGGTGTGTGCGCCCAGTGCGTAGCTGGATACAATCATTCCCTCGATTAAGGCATGTGGTATATGTGTCATAAGATACCGGTCTTTGAATGTGCCTGGCTCTGACTCATCAGCATTACATACCAAATAACGTGGAACTCCTTCTGGCTTTGCCAGAAAACTCCATTTCATTCCGGTCGGGAAACCTGCTCCACCACGACCACGCAATCCGGATTTTTTTACTTCCTCTACGACGTCCTCCGGACTCATGGATTTCAACGCTTTATCGACTGATCGATAACCGCCCTGTTCTTTGTACACGGAATAGCTTTGTATGCCGGGTACGTTGATATGTGTGAGTAATAACTTTCGCCCCATGATACTAATCTTTAGCTTGTGCTTCGGTTCTCAACTTTCCGATTAACTCATCTACACTGTGCGGTGTGAGTTTTTCATAAAACGTATATTCAGGCCCTATTTGCAATACTGGACCAAATCCGCACGCCGCCAAACACTCTACGCCACGCCAAGAGAAAAGTCCATCAGCGGTTACTTCACCTTCTTTTACGCCTAGTTCGTGCTCAAGATGCTCCATAATCTTCTCAGCGCCAACAAGGCAACATGGGCCAGTACGACAAACTTCCAACATATATTTGCCTTGTGGTTGCAAGAAGTACATGCTATAAAAAGTGGCGACTTCGTACACTTCAATGGCTGTATCGTAAGATAGTGCGCCACTTTATCCATCGCATCTACACTTAACCAACCATATGCGGCTTGCACCTCGTGCAGAATTGGCAATAACGCGGATTTTTGCCGCCCTTCAGGATAGCGAGCAACGATCTCACCAAACTTCTCTAGTAAGCTAGGAGAGAAGTCTACTATTAGATTTTCTTTTACGCTAAGCATCTAATTCTCCCGCAATTACATTTAAACTACTCATATTAATAATCGCATCAGAAATAAGCATTCCGCTACTCATGGGTGCAAACATTTGATAATTGATAAACGAAGGACGGCGGAAATGCAACCGATATGGCGTGCGACCTCCATCGTGAATAAGGTAAAAACCCAACTCACCATTTGCTCCCTCTACTGCATGATACACCTCTGATTTGGGAGTTTCCCATTCGCCCATCACTATCTTGAAATGATATATGAGCGCCTCCATATTCGTATATACCTGCTCTTTAGGCGGTAGATAAAATTCGGGAACATCCGCGTGGAATACACCTTTCGGTTCTTTTTCTATTTTTTGCAAAGCTTGTTCAATGATTCGCATGGATTGCCACATCTCTTCGTTGCGCACCATGAAACGATCATACACATCTCCGTTGGTACCTACTGGCACATCAAAATCAAATTCTTCGTACGAACAATAAGGAGATTGTACGCGCACATCATAATCTACTCCGGTTGCCCGTAAGATTGGTCCACTCCAGCTATAATCCAACGCTTGCTCGGGTATTACGGCCGCGACATTAGATGTTCGCTCAATAAAGATGCGGTTGCGCGTAAATAACTCTTGAAATTCACTTAGTACTGGCGGGAAACGTTTGATAAACGCTTCAATTTTACTGAATGCAACCTCGTTGAAATCCCGTTCGAATCCGCCAATACGACCAATATTGGTCGTTAGGCGCGCGCCACAGATTTCCTCAAAAATTTCGTAAATGAACTCTCGCTCTTGCATTAAATATAAGAAGCCAGAAAAGGCACCTGTATCTACTCCCAAGATGCCATTGCAGATAATGTGATCGGCTATTCTGGCTAGCTCCATCACGATGACCCTCATGTATTGTACGCGCTTGGGAATCTCGATCTCCAATAACTTTTCGACCGTCATGTGCCAGCCCATATTATTGATCGGTGCAGAGCAGTAATTAAGACGGTCAGTTAACGGCGTAATTTGATAGAAAGGGCGATGTTCCGCAATTTTTTCAAATGCGCGATGTATGTATCCAATCGTCGATACCCCACTAACTATGCGTTCACCATCAATCTGCAACACATTCTGAAACACGCCATGCGTTGCAGGATGCGTCGGCCCAAGATTGAGGGTGGTGAGCTCTTCTTCTGGGTCGTGCTCTTCAAAAACGGGTCTATTAGATGTTAACTCGGTGATCGGCTTGCTCATACGTATCGCGTCTTGTATAGCGGACTAACGTCCAAAATAAAAATCTCTTTTATCTACTCTGTTAGGATCTTCTAAAGGATATTCTCGTCGCATTGGAAATACATCCAATTCGTCCATATTTAAGATTCGTCGCAAATCAGGATGTCCTTCAAACTCCACTCCGAAGAAATCATAGGTTTCGCGTTCCATCCAATTGGCTCCAGCCCACACTGCAGTAGCAGATGGTATCGTTGGTTCATTTACTGGTATCGATACCTTAATCCTTATACGCACATTTTCTACCAAATTATGAACATGGTAAACAATCTCAAATGTGTTTTCCCTTTCGGGATAATGGACTGCAGTAATATCTGTAAGATATATGAATCCGGCTGTATCTTTCAAAAAACGAAGTATATCCAGAATCAACTCCTTTTTGGTATGTATCGTCAATAAGCCATATGGCTCTTCATACCGAATAATACCTTCAGCAAAATGCTGTTGTAATTGCGCTAAAAGCTGTTGATTATCGAGTTTATCCATTATCTGTAGCTATACCGTATTTCTCTAACAAAGCTTTGTATTCTGGCGTATTTCGTCGATTTAGCGATTCACTCTTTACGATATCTTGCAAACGCATCACGCCGTCTAAAATCGCTTCGGGTCTTGGCGGGCAACCAGGAACGTATACATCTACTGGAATAATCTCATCTATTCCCTGCAACACAGAATAGGTATCAAAGATACCACCGCTTGACGCACATGCGCCAACTGCTATCACCCAACGAGGTTCTGCCATTTGGATGTATACTTGCTTGAGTACCGGCGCCATTTTTTTTGCAATTGTTCCCATGACCAGCAACATATCAGCTTGCCGTGGCGAAAAACTTGGCCGCTCGGCTCCAAAACGCGCTAAATCATAAGTAGAGCCCATTGTCGCCATAAACTCAATTCCGCAACAAGATGTTGCAAAAGGAAGAGGCCACAATGAATTGGCTCTTGCCAATCCTACAGCTTTATCAAGTGTTGTTGCAAAAAAACCAGATCCTTCCACACCAGGCGGACGATCGGCCAAAGTTATTTGACTCATTTTTTCAATTTCCTTTCTATGTTCACAAGATTTTGACGAAAAGGATCGACATGGTGATTTATTCCCAGTCTAGCGCTTTTTTCTTCAAGATGTAAATAAATCCTAGCAATAGCAGACCCATAAATACAAACATCTGCACAAGACCTTCCCATCCAAATTCTCTAAAATTTACCGCCCAGGGATACATAAAAATAACCTCTATATCGAAGATAACGAACAGTATAGCCACCAAAAAATACTTAATAGAGAAAGGCTGTCTGGCGTTACCAATAACCTCAACTCCAGATTCAAAAGCCGTCAACTTGTTCGTTGTTCGTACCTTCGGACCCAATAGGTGTGTACCAATAATCGTGATAATGCCGAAGCCAGCAGCAACAGCAAGTTGAATTAATATAGGCACATAGTCAAATGGTGTATTTTCCATTGGCAATGTTATGTTATAATCGTGTTAGAATTTTCTTATCTTCTCTCTATCAAATATATAAAAATAAAGGGTAAAAAAAAGGGCTGATATAAATATCAGCCCCTCAATACTAAATAAATTCTGCTTACTACATCTGACTAACGAATGCGTTAGCAGTTTCGTTTTCTGGATCAATTTCCAACGATTTTTCAAAGTAAGATTTTGCTTTATCCATATCACCTTTGAAGTAAGTATGGTAACCTAAATAGTTATAGGCATCGACTAAATAACCACGTTGTGCGTCAGGCAATTCTTCTTTCTCCGATAGTAAAGCCACCAATTGTTCGAATGTCGGTACAAATAGGCCTTGGTGTTCTTCTGGATTGAATTGCAAATTATCAAGCGCAAGCTCTGAAAGCCCTTTGAAATACATTGCATTTACTTTGTATTTCTCAATAGTTTCTGGCTTTTGAGCGGTCATCACCACGTCAAATGCTTTAATAGCTTTTTCTAAATATGGTCTAGCAGCTTCTAGGTTGGCTACGCCTTTATCCTCTGGTTCGCCACCCTGACCGATGTACAACTTTGATCCTTCAGTGTACGCTGTAGTACCCAAGTAGTAGTTAGAATCATAGTAGTAATCAGACTCTGGATTAGCAGCAGGAATTGCAAAGATCTTCATTGCGATATCTTGCTCGCCATCTTGGTATTTTGCAAATGCTGTTTCTGCGATCTCTGAATCTAGGTCCTCATCTTCTCCTTGTCTTTCAACTGCTTTTTTAAGCAATTCAGCACCTTTGGCTTCGTCTCCAGTGGATACTGCTGCAAGACCTGCAATTAAGTAGTCACGGCCAATTAATCTGCTTTCATCTACTTCTTCGAATAGCTTACCCATGTATTCGCTGGCTTTCGCATAATCTTTTTCTTGCAAAAATGTGATGTATCCTAAATAACGGTATACTTTCGGATCTACTCCTGGAATGCTACTCAAACGTTGCGCTACTGTTTTCAACTCTTCGTAGTTACCTGTGTACACCAAGAAGTCAGCGTAACGCACTTGTGCATCAATGGATTGATCACCTGATACTTCTAGATATTTTTTATACGCATCTAGACCTTTTTGGTTGATCTCACGGTAATCTTCTTCCGCAGCTTTTAGTGAGGAGTAGTAATAAGTTTCAGCTAACTCGCGGTACAAAGGTGCGTAAGTTGGGTTTTCAGCGATCAGATTATTCAAATCTTCGATAACTACATCGTATGCTTGTGCCCAACGAGAGATCACGGCTTGTCCGATTTTTGGCGCGATCAAGCTTTCATCCAAACTCAATGCATCACGGTAGCTGATGTACGCTTGGTTACTTTCGCGCAGCCCAGCATATGCATCACCCAATGCAGTCGGGATCATTGGATCCTTCGCATTTTTCTCTTTTGCTTGTGTTAGGTATTCAATTGCTTTTGTATAATCTGGTTTAGGAGCGGCGATGTACGCGCGACCAGTAAAATACAACGGCAAATAATCTTTCTTACCTAAATTAGAAGTAGCTTGAGTAAATTTAGATTCTGCAGCAGACGCATCTCCTTTTTGTAAATCAACCGCACCTAATCCTACTGTATTCAATACATCCTTTGCATTGCTAGCAGCTCCCTGCTGAAACACAATCTGTGCAGAGTCTACTTTATCATTCACCAAATGAATCTGACCTAGATAAAAGTAGTTTTCCGCATCTTTAGGCTTCTTTTGAATCAATTCTTGCAATATGGTTTTAGCTTTGTCATATTGCTCGACTTGCATAGCTTCTTGCGCGTCCTTCAACTTCTGTGCACTGGCACCGCCCGCTACACTGGCCATTAATAGTCCTAAAAATAATTCTCTTTTTGTCATAATCTATTTCTAATTCTTGTTGTTTACTCTATTCAAAATTTGCTTCGTCACGAATAATTAACTGCCTACCTGGCATGGTAAAAGGCAGCAAGCCCGATTTCAATATCACACGTTGGCCACGATCACCAGTTAAGAATGCGGAGAATCCAATGCCCAACCCCATATTCGGCTGATAATTCAGCACGAAAAATTCATGCTTCAGCGGATAGGTATCATCACCTAGCGTACTTTGCGACGGACGATATGCAGTTCCATTATCTTCCTTACTTACGCTCAATATACGAATTTTATCCTGACTGCCTAATGAATCGCGATGTGCCAAGTATTGATTTAAGGTTAAAACACCAATTGTATTCGACTTGTTTTGCACAGTCTTTAAAACGTCTGCAGCGGATCCCGCGGCAGATACTTGTCCAGAACTAACTTTGTCTAGCTTCGTTACTTCCTTTAATAAACGTAAAGAACTGGAGTTTATGTTATCGAACACTAAGCTATTTTCGCCAGTAGCACTCCCCGCCAAAAGGTTGCCGATCTTTGTATAATTAATCGTAGAATCTAAAGATTGTGCGCTTACCACAAAAATGACAGCATCATACCCTACACCAAATACGCGGGGTTTGATAGAACGTTGCGCAAAACCTTTAGCTTCGTCGTCGGTAAGCTTGCGTTTCAGTATTGCGATACTTCCCTCACCTTTCAACAAACGATTGATCGCAGGACGCTCCGCATCGGCCACCATCTTTACTTCGGTATTGGTGTACGATGAACGAAAAACATCCAATTGATCTTGCATGATATCTACGACGGATTCGTCGACAATAACAGTCATACTACCGGTCAGAATATCATTTCGATCATCGGCCAATGGTGTTTCAGCACGTTGCTCACTACTATCGCCAGTGGTGCCATTATTACAAGCCACTAACCCTAGCAGTATCGCACAAAACAATGATATTTTCAAATAATTTGCCATCTCTAATATTATACTAGAATGAAATGAAAAGGATTAATATTAATCTCTAAAATTATTCTGCCAAAGTCTTGCAAACCGCAAAAACGAGTATACGATCAGTAGACCACCAAAAAGCTTCCGATAGGTAGGGTCGATCTGGATCGGAAGTTCTTCCCAGAAGATGACAACCAGCCCCAAGACGAAGTAAAACAAAAACATCGCCAGCCCTAAAATAGACAGAAATCGCTGTGTGGGCGATTTCCGTCTGTAATTTGATATACGTCGATTTTCCGACATTAGTTTATTACTTAATATTGCTGTAAGTTCAATGAGATTGGTAATCTATATTGAACACGTACTGGACGACCATTCTGAATACCTGGCTTCCATTTTTTCGAACGTTTCAACAAGTTTACACCTGCTTGACCGGTTCCATAACCTAAATCTTTCAACACTTTGATATCGGTTAAAGAACCATCTTTCTCGACTACGAAAGTCAATTCAACAGCTCCCTTAACTCCAGCATCTATTGCGCCAGAAGGATACTGAAAGCTCGTTTCCACGTATTTACGGAATGCTGCCATACCTCCTGGGTATTCTGGTTCAACGGCTACTGACGTAAAGATCTTATTTGGATCTGCGTCGCCATCAGGATCGCCTTTGGTGCTACCGGTAATGGCACCTTCTACTTTTTTCGGACCGAATTCACCAGTCGGTACACCAGTTGCTCCTGGCGTTCCTTTTAAGGTTAAACGTGCCGGCGTAGCATTCTTCTCCTTGATTTCTTCTTGAGAAACGATCTCCTCTTTCACGTCTTTGGCATCAGCCACGTTCACGTCAGGGAAACGGATAAGATCTTGCGCTGGTGGCTCCTCGGCGATTCGTTGAGGTGGAGTTTCTTCGATTTCAATCGGTTCTTCTTCCTCCTCTTCCTCCGGCTCTGGTATATCCAAATCTTCCAGTGTAACCTCGGTGTATTCTACTTCCTCTTTAGGTTCACCCGCAGGGAAGTAACTAAATCCGAATACCTTAGGCAAGCTTATGATGGTGACAATAACGACTACCGCTAACAAACCAATGTTGGTTGCTTTGTAGGCATTCTTGCGCAGTTCGTAAGCGCCATATTCTTTGTTCCTGTCCTCGAAGACGACTTCTAGCCATTCCTTCTTGAACAAATCTAATTTAGATCCAAACATATCTTTCTATTTATTCGGGATTAATTGTTATAGATTCCATTAGACTCCAAAACAGATACTTCTTCTGCCTTAATCTTCGAAATTGTAAAACGCTTAATATCCACGATTTTCATTTCATCTAAAACATCGACGAGATTCCTTTGAACAGATCGATCGCTCGGACGGATTACTACAATCAGATCCTTACCGCCCGCTACTTTTGGTACTTGCGCTTTCTTTTCAATTAAGATTTTGCGAAGACCTTCTGCGCTATAGTCAGTTACTGTAGGAGCTGTAATCGGCTTTGCTAGCTGACCATAGTACCACACTAACTTGTTATCGGATCCCAATAATAGAGTTACCGAACGGTTATCTGCGATATCAATATCTGGATTTTGCTCGTTCTGATCTTTATTCTTATCCGGCATGGCTACATCCATCGCCTGTGGTGTATTCAGGGATGTTGTTAGCATGAAGAACGTAATCAATAAGAACGCTAGATCCACCATGGCGGTCAAATCGACCCGTCCACCGTTTTTCTTTGATCTTACCTTGCCGCCTTTTTTGCCGCCGCCGGAATCCTGGTTTAATTCTGCCATTTTGCTATTTTCTTATTCCGCTCTCAAACCAGTTACAAAACTAAATTTGTTCTGTTTTTGGTTTCTCAGCGTCTCAATGATCAAATTCATTACCGCGTACTTCTCTTCCGCATCGGCCTTAATTGCTACCTGCATCGGACCTGGGTTTACGAAATCGCGCTGATCGTTTTCGCGATCACGGTTTATTTTTACCGTCGCTAAACGCGCTTGCTGCACCCAATGGTATAGTTCATTGGATTCATTTTCTGTCGAATCCACCGGTATACCGGGTTGAATCTCTACCGTTCTTTGATCCTTAGGCAAGGATAAGAGTTGTCTTATCGTACGAATAGGTGCTCCGAAATCCTCAGATTCCGCAAACTTCTCATATTCTTCTTCAGAAAAATTGACCTTGTATTTAGCACTGATATTCTTCAACGTCTCGCGACGTACCGCAGGATCTTTTAATCCGAAGAAGATCTTTCCGCCATCACCTACTGTGATCATACCGATGTTGTCTCCCACTAGCTTTTCCTTCACAGTCGAAGCAGGTGTGTCTACATCTAATGTTTCTGGCTGACGAGCAGTAGCTGTCAACACGAAGAAGGTAAGAAGTAAGAAAGCGACATCACACATGGCCGTCATATCGATGGCGGTACTTGCTCTTTTTACTTTTGCTTTTGCCATTTCTGTCTTCTTTTAAATTACTTACTTAACTCACTACATCTTTATGATGATTAATTATTTCAGATTCCATAAAGAAATCTAAAATAATTTCATCATATCTCTTACTTGTGGTTTGCTGCGTAAGTTTGTACGATAGAAAAACCAGCCTCGTCGATCGAGTAAGTCAATGTATCGATTTTAGAAGTCAAAATGTTGTAGAAAATAATTGCGATAGTAGAAGTACCAATACCTGTAGCCGTGTTGATTAGGGCTTCAGAGATACCATTCGCTAGTTTAGCTGAATCTGGTGTACCACCTGTTGCTAACGCAGAGAAGGCCTTGATCATACCAGTTACTGTACCTAACAAACCAGTTAGTGTACCAATAGATACTAATGTAGCAAGAACAGTTAAGTTTTTCTCTAACATTGGCATTTCTAATGTAGTAGCTTCTTCAATTTCTTTTTGAATTGCTAATACAGATTTTTCTGCATCTAAACCTGGGTTAGCTTGTACATCTTTGTACTTTAACAAACCTGCTTTGATTACGTTCGCTACAGATCCTTTTTGTTTGTCACACTCAGAGATTGCTGCATCAATGTTTTGTGCTCTCAATAAACCTTGTACTTTGCGTACGAAGTTTCCTACGTTTCCTGCACCAGAAGCTTTACCAATTACGATGAAGCGCTCGATCGCGAAAACCCATACCATTAAGAATAATCCAAGAAGAACAGGCACTACAGCTCCTGCATGATATACCATACCGTAGTAGTTTCCTGGCAATGGTTGATTTGCTGGATCTCCATCAATGAAGTTATCCGGTGAACCCATTACAAATTGATATACCAAATAACCAATTACCAAACATATGATAATCGCTAAACTTGCAAATAAATTACCCGAATTTCCTCCCTCTTGTTTAGCAGGACTTGTTGTTTTTGGTGCGTTTGCCATTTTACTGATTTTTAGATTTTACTGTTGTTAATTATTATAGTTTAATTCAAAAATTTTATAAGAAATACGCCATTCAATGATGTACTTCAAAAACAAATATACTATTTTATGCTAAAAATAAAATTCCCTTATCATAATTCAATAAACTCGCTTCCCGATGTGTCTAATGAAATATCGCCAGCAGTTCTCTTTCGTCATTATATCCCCTATTTCAATCACCAAAGTAGACTCCTTTTGATTTTGGTTTTGCAATGAAAGGTATTTTTTTTCTCATATGCAAATTATCAAATTATTAATTGGCAAAAATAAGTAAGTGTTTACTCAACGATTTTTGTAGTAGATTGTATGCCTTACTTTAAACGACCAACATGCAAAACTATTGTGTTTAAACAAATATTCTCAACCGCCAAAACCCTTAACTTTGTAATTATCAGCACTTAGCATATCAATAATTTTTTTCTTAAAGTCTCCCTGAATCAGAATCACGCCATCTTTGGCACTCCCACCGACCCCACATTTTTGCTTTAAATGCTTCGCCAACACCTCCAAATCACTTTCTTGCCCTTTAAAACCTTCCACAATTGTAACAACCTTGCCTTTGCGTGATTTTCTATCAAGCCCAACACGCAACTGTTGCTGCTGGTTGGGCAATGTCTCCTGAGTGGCTAACTCACCAAACGGGCTATAATCAAAATCTTCTGCCGTGGAGTACACGACTCCCTCATATTGTTGTTTTTTATGCTTCGCCATATCTTTCTATATACTAACAAATGATCTTTAAGGATTTTTCCTGAACAGAGAATTGCAACGGGGCTTCAATTAATAGCGGCTCGCCATCCACATGTACCGGACCGATATCTTCCGAATCGATGCTGATCACTCTTCCAGGAATGATCTCCACATATTCGGACTGATCAACAGATTTATTGAATAGATGAAACACCATCATAGGCAATAGGTACAATGGAAATTTATGCACAATGCATACATCTATCATACCATCTGTCACAGAAGCATTGGGCGCGATATACGCATTATTGCCATATTGAGGCGAGTTGGCTACGCTAATCATAAATGCTTCACGATCGTAAGATTTGCCATCAATCGTTAGCTGATATTTTTTGGATCGGTACGAGCCTAGCAAGTTCATTACCGTACGCAAATAGCCTATGGGCCCGCGTGTAGAATCTGTCGCAAATTTATCGCTCACAGAAGCATCGAAGCCGACGCCGGCTACGTTAAAGAAAAATCTATCATTTACACGTCCTGTATCTACCGTCATCATATCAAAGCGATTGATACGACGAATTGCTCCAGCTTCGTGCAATGGGATACCTAAATACAACGCTAATCCATTGCCAGAGCCTTCGGGTATGATTCCCAGAGGCGTATCTGTACCAGCCAATGCAGAGCCGATCTCATTGATCGTACCGTCACCACCAACAGCTACTACAACATCGTATTTATTGATTACCGCTTGTTTCGCTAATTCGTGTGCGTGTCCAGCGTGATCCGTCTGCTGAAAGGTGGGCTCAAACTTATTCAAATCCAATGTGTCGAGAATCTGCTTTTTAAATGCCGTCTTTCGCTTACCTCCCGAAATGGGGTTAATCACAAACAGGATCTTCTTTTTTGTATTCATCGATTTACGTTACGGATCATAAAGATAAGCTAAAATTATTGTCATTGTAATCTATTATTTGGTAGAATACTACATTGCATTTCACAAATACAATTAAGAGTCGTAGTTTTGCAGCAACAAAAAGTGGATTGATTTGCGTTTTTACCTCGTCCGAGGTAGACAAAGAGATTGCAACCACAGAAAAAAAGTGCTAAAACCATTCGAATAAATGCTTTAACACCTTGCCCGCTTTCTCTACAAATCGTTAATTATTTAAAGTTAAGTAAGACTCATGGGATATTTTTTTACATCCGAATCTGTTTCGGAAGGTCACCCCGATAAAATTGCCGATCAGATTTCAGATGCTTTAATCGATAATTTTCTTGCCTGGGATCAGGATTCTAAAGTAGCTATCGAAACCTTGGTAACAACCGGACAAGTAATATTAGCTGGAGAAGTGAAATCTAATATCTACTTGGATGTGCAAAAAATTACTCGTCAGGTAATTCAACGCATTGGGTACACCAAGTCGGAGTATATGTTTGAGGCCAACTCGTGTGGAATCTTATCGGCCATTCACGAACAATCTAACGAGATTAATCAAGGTGTGGAGCGCCAAACTAAACAAGAGCAAGGCGCTGGAGATCAGGGCATCATGTTTGGTTACGCAAGCAACGAAACTGAAAATTTTATGCCATTGGCATTGGATCTTTCACACCGCCTATTATATGAATTGGCCGAACTACGTCGTGAGAATACGCAAATCACGTACTTACGCCCAGATGCTAAAGCGCAGGTAACCTTGGAGTACGACGAGCATAACAAACCTTTGCGTATCGATACTATCGTGATTTCTACCCAGCACGATGATTTCGATAGCAACGAGGTGGCAATGCAGCAAAGGATCAAGCAAGATCTAATCGATATCTTGATTCCTCGCGTACAAGCGCAATTGAAAGCAGAATTACAACCTTTATTTACCGATCATATCAAATACCACATCAATCCGACCGGAAAATTTGTGATTGGTGGACCGCACGGCGATACCGGGCTGACTGGCCGTAAAATCATTGTAGACACCTACGGTGGAAAAGGTGCGCACGGTGGTGGTGCATTCTCTGGAAAAGATCCTTCAAAAGTAGATCGTTCGGCGGCTTATGCAACACGTCATATCGCGAAAAACCTGGTGGCCGCTGGTGTGGCAGATGAAATCTTGGTACAAATTTCCTATGCGATCGGCGTTAAAGATCCAATGGGAATTTATGTAAATACGTACGGCACCAGCAAAGTTGGATTGAGCGATGGCGATATTGCGGAGAAGATCGGTGAACTATTTGACATGACGCCTTATGGCATCGAAACACGGCTGGGTTTACGGAATCCAATTTATTCGGAAACAGCTGCGTACGGACACATGGGGCGTACACCTATAACCGTTTCAAAAACCTTTGAAAGTAGCACTGGCGAAACGAAAACGGTGGAAGTGGATCTCTTTACGTGGGAAAAACTCGACTACGTAGATAAAGTAAAAGCAGCTTTCGGATTGTAATAAGCCTATTCTACGACAATATGAGAAGAGAGCCGTACATATGATGTACGGCTCTCTTACTTACGATCTGTTCCAAGAAACAGATTTAAATTATTTCCACTATTCCGCTGCTACGCTCGCAGAAGATGTAGCCGCTTGTCTGTTCACTTTTTTGACCAAGCCTTGCAACACATTTCCCGGGCCTACTTCTACAAAGTTATCGGCACCATCATTTAGCATATGTTGCACCGTTTGCGTCCAACGTACCGCTCCGGTTAGTTGCGCGATTAGATTAGCTTTGATCTCCGCAGGATCGGTATATGCTTTGGCATCTACATTCTGATAGATTGGACAGATTGGCGCTTGAATATTTGTGTTTTCAATCGCTTTTTGTAATTCCAATTTAGCAGGCTCCATTAATGGTGAGTGAAATGCGCCACCAACATTTAATTTCAATGCGCGTTTGGCGCCAGCTTCGGTTAATAATAAACACGCCTTATCTACTCCTTCGATAGAACCAGAAATTACCAATTGACCTGGGCAATTGTAATTTGCAGGAACAACCACTTCTTCAATCTCCGCACAGATGCGCTCTACCACTTCATCTTCTAAGCCCAAGATAGCTGCCATTGTCGACGGCTGTGCTTCGCAGGCAGCTTGCATGGCATTTGCCCGCTTAGAAACAAGTAAAAGTCCATCTTCAAAAGACAAAGCGCCCGCTGCTACCAAGGCAGAAAACTCGCCCAATGAATGTCCGGCAACCATAGCAGGTTGAAATTTGTCTCCCAACGCTTTTGCTAAGATCACGGAGTGCAAAAAGATGGCAGGTTGCGTCACCTTGGTCTGCTTGAGATCCTCATCCGTTCCCGAAAACATAATATCGGTAATCCGAAAACCTAACAAATCATTCGCTTGCTCAAATAATGCTTTAGTGGTATCATTCAGTTGATACAACTCCTGTCCCATCCCCACGAACTGGGCTCCTTGACCTGGAAAAATATACGCTGTCTTCATATCTCTATTTTTTCTGTTTATACGTTTACAATACTATTGATGGCTATTTAATCTTCGGGAGCGAACGCTAATGATGACATTCGTTCTGCCGCGAATAGTTCTGCAGCTATTTCATGGACTTTATCTGCCGTGACGGCATCAATCTTTTGAAAAACATCCTCCAACGTTATAATTTTATTATAATCTAAGATGTTTTTAGTTTCAGCGATGATGACACTCATTCTGTTCTCTTCGGCCAATGCGATCTGCCCCTTAAACTTATGCTTTGCTTTATTTAATACGCTTTCACTAATTGGCTTCACAATTAATTTATCTAATTCTTTACGCACCAGCCGAGTAGCACGTTTTATTTTTTCTTCGTCGGTGCCCAAATAAATGCTAAATATCCCTGTGTCTTCATACATCGCATAGCTTGATTCGATGGTATAAGCAATACCATATTTTTCCCGCACAGAAAGATTTAGAATAGAGCTCATGCCGATGCCACCCAGCATATTATTGAGCAGCATTAAAGTGGTTTTGCGTGAATCATGAATGCCGTACGCTGGCACTCCCAACGCATAATGCACCTGATTGATCGGCTTGTATACGATTTCATGTTTTGGCGCAAATAGTGCCGGCGAAGCCAACGATTTCTCTCTTGATGGGCGCAGTGGCGCCGTGAATATTTTGTTGACCAGGCGCTCTATCTCCTTGGGCGTATAGTCGCCCGAGATGCCAATGGCAATGTCCTCTGCGGTATAATTTCTAGCGATAAAATCCTTCACATCCTGCTGGGTGATGGATTGTAGATCAGTTTCCAAACCCAAAATATTATGTCCTAAGCCAGTACCGGCAAATAGGAGATCATCAAAATCGTCCATGATGGATTCTTCCGGACTGTCTAAATAGGAAGCCATTTCGTCCAGAATCACACCTTTCTCTTTAGTCATTTCGACTTCAGGGAAGGTAGAATGAAAGGTGATATCTTCGAATAAATCTAGCGCACGACTCAAGTACGGGCGCAATACAGACGCATGAATACAGGTGTATTCTTTGGTGGTGTAAGCGTTGAGATCGCCGCCCACAGATTCGAGTCGGTTGAGGATTTGGTTGGTGTTGCGCCGGGCCGTCTGTTTGAAGAGCAAATGTTCAATAAAATGAGCCATACCAAACTTCCCTGCTTCTTCATCTCTCGAGCCCACATTTACAATCAAACAGGTATGCGTGATATTAGACGCTTGTTGGTTTAACACCACGCGTATTCCATTGTCTAATTGTATTATATGATACCCCATACGTTGCTTTAATAAGAAGTGCACGCAAAGGTACGATTATAAATAAAAATAGCGCTACCGTCTACATACGTGGGCGTGGCTTGTCGAACGGCAGATCGCTTTGCGGACCACCCGGGTTGCCTAATGCAAATTTTTGGAAACGGTACGTGAATGACAGCAAGAAGTAGCGGGCAAGTCGATTGGACTGCGTATCTGCACGAACCTCACCGATTGATCGATTAAGATTTACTTGTTGGTTTAGCAAGTCGAATCCTTGCAGACGAAGTGCTCCACGCTGTCCCTTCATAAAACGCTGCTCGATATAGCTATTGATGATAAATGGATTCACATTATTCGCAAAGCCTCGATTAAAGGATTTGGACACATCGGCACCAAAAATTGTATTCTTCGCTAAATTAACAGAGCCAATCAAGGATGGTGCTATAGTCGTAATGTTTGGCGCTGCAAATTCTGGCAAAGAAGCATTTACCATGTTGTACGTAAAACGTACTCCTGGATTGATTTCTATTCGTTCAGAAGGTGTGTACCGCAAGAATAAGTTTTGCATCAGGATGACGTTATTTGCTACGTTTTTGCGGTAATCATCTAGCGTCGCCAAAGAGTCGGTCGCTAGATAAGATACATTCTTATTATACGTCACTCCGCCCATATAAGTAATGTTATATGTTTTATCTTTCAGCGATCTTCCAAACATGTAGAATGAGCTGATGTTATAAATTGGATCGGTTTCGTTTTTGTAATCTATAAACTGAAACATACCTTGTCCTGGCCTTGCAAATCGCTTATTCATCGTTACGACGCGGTCGTTGATCAATTCGGCGCGCAATACGGCAAAGAAGTTTTTGCCCTTTTGTACATCTCCCGCACGAAAACGCATTTGTACCTGATGTCTAAATTCTGGGTCTAGATTTGGATTTCCGGTTGTCGTCATTAAATTTCGAGTAACTTCGAACGGAAGAATTTGCGTAACTGTTGGCTCAGTAGCCCTTCCAGAATAGCTCATCGAAATGTTCGACTGGCGCGAAAACTTGTACTCAAAGCGCGCAATCGGCACGAAATTTAAATTCGTCCGGTTGATCACAGCTTCATCATTCGCGCTAAAGGCATCGCCACGTAATAGCGACGGCTGTAAGGCTGCACCGACAGAATATTTGATTTTATCGTTTTCGAACATGTAGCTCGCGCCGGCCCGATGCGTGGTAAACGAGTAATCGTAGGCATAGCTATAATTAGATCCTGGCAATCCGTCGATCGGATTATTGTCACGGTCTACCGCGCGCTGCCTATCGGTATTGTCGTAATCGCTAATGTTATAATCGTAGGTAACCTCAATTTTACTGTGGTCTGTAAGCGGTTCGGTATAGGACACTGACGTTCCGCCATTCCAGCTTTTGTTTTGCACATCTTGCAATACTTGCTGGTAGATCTCACTAGCGGGAGTTTGCTGATTATTGGGGTCAAAGACTTGACGCTCTAAAGCTTCATTGACATCGCGCTCGGTCACCGAATTATCTATGTTGAAGTTAATAAAGAAATTGCGTCCTCGATCATTCATCCTTCTATTGTACAAACCACTAATGTTGTAGCGTGGCGCGGTAGAGTTGGATAGTGTTGTCAGGAGCTGGCTATTGTCTAACAGGGAATCTCTAAACAAAATGGAGGTTGCCATATTACTCGTTTTGTTATCATTAAAGCCAAATTGAGGCGTTAGTTTGATATAATCTTTGTCGCTAATGTTCCATTCTATATTGGTTTCAAAGCGATGATTTGCTCGGATATTGTTATTATCGGCATTCTCTTCTTCTGTCTGATTCAATCCAATATATTCTCTAAATACGTTAGAAAGTGTATTGTTATCATTTCGCTCGAAGGAATAACTACCGTAGATCTTGAATTTGTCGCTAAAATCGTGTCTTACGTTCAATCCGATGGAACTGGTTTCTGTAATTCCTTCTTGATTGTTCCCAAACCCGCCGCCGCCAGGCTGCCACCACCACCTTGACGATTTCGAGCGCCACCGCCCATGGTTTGAAAGTCAAAAAGTGAGGCATTCAAGTTGTTTAAATTACCCAATACGGAAACTTGCGTCTTGTTGGTCATCCCCATTACCATAGCTGTTGTCTGGAAGCGCTCTTCGGTACCGCCTGCGGCGCGCAATGTCGTCATCCAACCGCTATTGTATTTTGGATCGATCTGTATGTTTAGTACTTTTTCTGAATCTCCCGTGCGATTGCCCGTCAGGTTAGCCATGTCACCATAATCGTCTACAATCTGGATTTTATCAATGATATTCGCTGGTAAGTTTTTGGTAGCGGTCTTGACGTCACCTCCAAAGAAATCTTTGCCATTGATCCGAACGCGCGTCACAGCTTCTCCTTGCGCGGTAACATTACCATCTTTATCTACTTCTACTCCTTGTAAGCGCTTCAATGCGTCTTCTGCCACCGCACCTTCTCGAAGCTTGAGCCCTTGGGCAGAATATTCTACTGTATCTCCTTTTACCTGCACGGTCAATACGCCTGATATTACGACTTCCTCAATTAGGTTAGCATTCACATCCAATACAAAGCTAGGGATGAACATCTTTTGCTCCCCGGCAGGGAATTCAAAATCTTTGGAATAAGTTTCAAATCCGAGACTACTGACAGTTATTCTAAATCGTTCCGCTTTTACCTGGTCGAAGTTGTAGATGCCGGCCGGACTTGACGTCATGGCCATTGAATCTTGATCGGATACCAACTGCACGGTCGCTCCAGAGATGGGCCTTGCTTCTGTATCGCGAAGCATACCTTGTACGGTTTTGCCTGTTTGCCCGTAAGCGAATTGGCTCATTAATGCCAGAAAACCGATGTAGAAGAAATTAAAAATTTTCATTGTAATGTACTTAGTCTTTTTTTACTTGGATTTTATCCACGATCCACACGGATGTATTCCCTTTATAAGGCGATTTGACACGCGCAGTTCCTTTATTAGGAGATAATGTTCTTTGTTGTGGCCTAGCTTTACTCATTGCTCCGATATCCCATCTATTTTGGAGTGCTATCTGTATCGCAATCGTGTTTTCGCCTTCTACTAATCCTAACTGCGCCAGCGGTATGGCCGATTCGTAGAGTAGATGATCGGAATCATCAATCTTTGCGATCGCATGCAGACCATAGGAGTTACGCAACGACAGCATACCATCAACTATTTTCGGAAAATCTTTCACTTTGTAACCCCGTGATCCTTCGATTAAGGCTGTCTTTACATGTGTGGCGGAAAAATCTCCAGATTCCAGCATGGATCGGATCGTCTCTGCATCAGGCACTGGAAAGATAAATTGCATGCCGTGTTTTTTCTTACCTTGATTATTAATCATGATTGCGACTCCGTGTGCTGCGGCCTCTAGTTGCAGTGCTGGCTCGATCACCTTGGTCGCTACGAAGAGATGCTGATCATCATACGTAACAGCATATGACCAAAGTGCGTCTTGATCGCCCACCGTATGCCAATGACCATCCCACTCTGCCAACTTCCCATCAACCTGTACTGCAAGATCACGTATCAATTTTGCGCTCCCATTTTTTGCTTGGCCTACAGCAGTAAGGGCAAGCACGAGTAGTAAATGAAACGCAACAATTCTCTTCATATATTCAGTTAATTTATTTTTTGGCTGCGCTAAAGTACGCAACGATAAAATCAAAAACGTTGACAAAAGAAATCATTCGCAGTGTAAATTAGTGTAAACGGGGTTTTATCACACAGAAGTTACAATTATTATTAAATTTGCCAGCTTATGCAAGATACTATTCCGCTACTGTCCTATTATCAAAATGAATTGCGAGAGGCTGGCTGTGATGAAGCTGGGCGCGGCTGCCTAGCAGGGCCTGTCTTTGCGGCTGCAGTTGTATTTCCACTGGATTATTACAACCCAATACTCAACGATTCTAAGAAACTCTCTGAAAAGAAACGACTTGCTCTGCGTGCTGTGATCGAAGAAGAAGCGCTTGACTTTGCTGTAGCATCTGTTTCGGCAGAGGAGATTGATCGGATAAATATACATCAGGCATCTTATCTGGCGATGCATCGCGCGTTGGACCTATTGAAGGTGCCGGCAGATTATATCATTGTAGATGGCAATAAATTTGTACCGTATCAAACGGTACCATATACGTGCATTGTTAAAGGCGATGGCAAATACTTATCTATCGCGGCAGCTTCTATACTGGCCAAAACGTACCGCGACGAATACATGCATAATCTAGCCACTGAGCATCCGGAATACGACTGGTTGCGCAACAAAGGTTATCCTACGATCAAGCATCGCAACGCTATTTTACAGTTGGGACTGACGCCACATCATAGAAAAACCTTTAGAGTAACCGATCCGCAGCTTCGATTATTCTAAAGGTTATGTTATCGTATTTTTGGCCTCTAAGTAGGAGGTCAAAACTGTATTATTGCTGATTCACGACGCCTTTCGGCAACTGTTTTTTGCGACGATAATGCAAGAAAAGGGCAAAACCGATCCCCAATATCAAGACAACGGAGAATATCAATGATAATAACGTACTGGTCTTCATCGACTGCGGCGCGAAGATGAATTCTACCTCATGATTTCCGCCTGGAAGCTGCAGCGCACGTAAAATATAATCGGCACGGATAATTGGCACTTCTTCTCCGTCCACATAGGCTTTCCATCCTTTATCATAATATACTTCTGAGAATACTGCGAATGCGTCACGTGGCGCCGTGTATTCGTATCGCAGTGTATCAGGATGGTAGGAAACCAGGTTGATCTGTGCGTTGTTGCTATTGCCGAGTTGTTTTGCAGTCAACTTGTCTTCAAACTCTTTGTTGACGAAAGCTTCTTTGCGCGGATCGAAGCTATCCAGTGCATTCATCTCTTCATTATTATCTTTTACGATAGTGACACGATCTACAAACCACGCATTGCCCGCTGCGGAACTGCGCCTTTGGATACGCTCTGAATTATTTTTCGGATCGCGCGTAATGACATAGCGTACATTGAACATATCCAACACATCTTCATTAATGGCACCGTCAAACTGATGCTCCAATACTTCCTGAAAACGCATCAGCTTCGCTGCATGGTAACCACCTAAGCTTTTGTGATAATAAGACTGGCGCGCATCTTGGAATGGACTGGTTGTCAAATCAAACACTCGGTAAGAAGGATCTTTATCCATTAGAATAAGATCGTCTACTTCGCGCTTTGGCATATGATCCTGCAATGCGGCCGGGCTATTAAACGAGTCGTTATTTAAATACCGTTTGTTTACCGTCCACAAATCGGCCAACGTCACTAAACCCACCACGGCTAATAGAATCGTAAGAGATGCTTTTTTCTTAACATAGAACCAAACCGCGCCGAATGTGATCAACACAATGATCAACGAACGCCAGGCATCTGCACTAGCAATTGCCGCGCGATCTTTCAGTAAAGCATTCACTATTTCATTCCCCATAGCTGCGTCACCTACTTGCTGTTGATAGCTAGCAATCAGCTGCTGATGGGTAGATGAACGAAAATTAAGAAACAAATCGGGCATTAGTGCAATTAATAGACAGAGCGCTGCTATACTGCCTCCAGTATACAACAGTTTCTTATCTAAGTTCTTGACTTCTCCTGCTCGACTAATGATCTGGTCTAACGCCAACACGGCTAGAATAGGGATCAACACCGACGGAATCACTAAAATAGATTCTACCGCTCGGAACTTATTGTACATCGGGAAATAATCGAAGAACAGGTCGGAGATGAAAGGCAAATGCTTGCCGAAAGCCAAAAATATAGTGAGGGCAGTGGCAGATACCAGCCACCATTTGTACCTGTTTTTAACAATGACGATTCCTAAAATGAACAGGAAGATCACTCCAGCACCAAAATACCAAGGCCCAGAAGTAAACATCTTCTCGCCCCAATAAGTCGGCATGGATTGTGCAAATTGCGCTGCTTGCGCCTCTGGAACATTGAGGCCTTGGACGAACTTTGCAACATTGGAATTCTTATCCAATACGCCGCCCGTACGACCTCCATACGCATTAGGAATAAGGAAAGTAAGGTTTTCGCCAACACCTTGCGACCAACCGTAAGCATATTCTTTTGTAAGTCCGGATTCAGTATTTCCAGCCGTATCCGTGTTGGTCAAATTGGCCTTGCCACGAGTACTCAGTTGGCTGTATTCGTAGGTTGGGAATAATACGGTGGCATTGACCAAAACCGCAACAAGAACAGCTCCTAGCTGTACCGCGGTGGATTGTAGAAATGGCTTGAGCTTTTTGTCGCGCACTGCATAATAAATCTCGAAACCGACTAGCACCAATAGCGTAATAAACAAATAGTAGGTAACCTGTATATGGTTAGTACGAATCTCCAAAGCCATAAAAAGCGCAAGCAAAGAACCGCCCCACAGCCAAGAACCTCGATAACACAAAATGATCGATGCGATAATGGGTGCCATATAAGCTATTGCATACGCCTTATTCATATGACCCGCCTCAATATAAATCATATTGTACGACGAGAATGCTAACGCAATAGCACCGACCGCAGCCAGCCACGGTTTAATTCGAAGCACGCTAAATAAGAAATAGCCGCCCAAAAGGTAGAGCAATAAAATGTCTGCCGGAGGTGGGAATACCGCGCGCAGTGCTTTTGAAATATACGTCGTAACGTTGGCTTCGTGCCCCAACCAGATTTGGTAAACAGGCATACCACCAAACATGGAGTTTGTCCACAACGGTGCTTTACCATCTTTTGCCTTGTAGTCAAACATCTCCTTTTGGCCACCGGCTGCTTGTACCACATCCGATTGAGCTAAAGTTTTGCCTTGCCATACCGGTGTGAAATAAAAGAAAACAAGTAAGACGAGTATCGCTATAATAGTGAGGTGGGAGGCATTCTCCTTAAACCAATTTTTCATGCGCGCTTTTGGATTAATTATCGATTAAGGGTCAAAAATATATAAATATTTTAAAATACAAGGAAGTATTTCCCGCTATTCCCCCTTACGGATTAAGCGCATTATATCTGCCATTTCTCCAAATAGCACGAGTACATCGCCATCCTGCAAAATCGTATCAGACTTGGCTATTCCCGTGGCTTCGCGTTTTAGCTGCTTTTGGCTGTGCACATTATCGGCCTGTTCGCGCAATGTAGTAAGCACGATCACTTTAAATAAATTGGTCAAATTCGCTTCTTGCAAAGATAGGCCTACATATTTGTTCGGCACTTTAGTTTCGATGATGCTGTATTTTTCGGATACCTGAAAAGAGTCTACAATATCTATATTATCTAAGCGCATAGCTAATCGAGTTGCGGCTTCTTCTTCTGGCATCACGTATTCGGCAATGTCCATCGCCTCGAGTACTGTTTTCTGTAGATCGGAAATAACGCGGCCAATGATGCGTTTTACCTGAAGTTGTTTGAGCAAAGCAGTAGCCAATATAGAAGCACCTCCATCTTCGCCAATGCCGACAATTACGGCATCGCTATCTTTGAGCGGCAATGATCGTACTGATTCTCGATCGGTAGCATCCAAGCATACTGTATGTGTGATACGATCTTTAAATTGCTCCACCAAAGTAAGTTTCACATCGACGCCAATTACCTCGTGTCCCATCTCGGTGAGCCGTATGGCCAATGATCTTCCAAAGTGCCCAAGTCCTAATACAATGTATTTCATTAAAATAATAGCTTTTCAGATGGATAAATATAGTTCTTCTTGGACGAGTCTTTGATAAAAGCAACTAATAGTGTGAGCATACCAACACGGCCAATAAACATAGTCGTGACCAACACGATCTTACCCGCAGAGCTCAGTTCTGCCGTGATACCCAGACTTAGGCCAGAGGTAGTATACGCAGAAATAGATTCAAACAACAAAGCTGTCGTGTCTAAATTGCCATCCGTCACATTCAAAAAAATAAAGCAAAGTAAAATAGTGAGTATAGATAACAGTACGATAGCAAAAGCTTTGCTGACTGATTCTGGTAATATCCGTCGGCCAAAAATTTCGATAGATTCCTTACCTCTTGCTAATGATATTACATTGAGTAACGCTACCGCAATCGTGGTAACTTTCACACCTCCTCCAGTCGAACCTGGTGAGGAGCCTATCCACATTAATGTCACGGCCATGATCAAAGTGGGCATCGACAAAAATCCTACTCCGATCGTCTCAAATCCAGCGGTGCGCAATGAATTTGCCATGAAGAATGCCGTCGTTATCTTTCCTCCAAAATGTTCATCAGCGGCTAAACTATTATGATATTCTAAAACTAAGAATGATACCGTAGCCAATACTATCATGATAACATTGCAATAAACGACAAACTTGTGTGTGAACGAGAAGTTGTGTGCTTTATGAACGACCTGTCTGCGCATGACAAAGTGGTTGACCAAATTGGCCGTCATTTTCTTTGCGTAGGTGTAGAAGTTGTGAATAACCCCAAAGCCCAATGTTCCGCAGATAAACAGACAAGACAAGGCCAATTGAAATGGATAATTATAGCGGAATACATTGCCAGATATTCCTCCTTCCATCAGAGTAAAGCCAGAATTACAAAACCCCGAAACAGCGTGAAATACGGCAAAAAACAACCGATATCCCAAATGAGGAAATAGATTAGCATCAAGAGAGAAGAACAACAAAATGGCGCCAAATAGCTCTAACAGAAAGGTGATGAATATAATCATCAATAACGTTCTTATGACTTCGTTGAGCTTGTTTTCGCCTAGAACCTCACCAAACATAAGTTGATTTTTAAA
Organism: Sphingobacterium populi; assembly: GCF_001586775.1. Lineage (GTDB taxonomy): Bacteria > Bacteroidota > Bacteroidia > Sphingobacteriales > Sphingobacteriaceae > Sphingobacterium > Sphingobacterium populi. The sequence continues at coordinate 110,861 of NZ_LQXS01000004.1, forward strand.
CGAAAATCCACCCGAAAAGAAGTAACCAAAGAAGCCCGTAAAGGTCATTATTCCAAGCCCTCCGATCTGTATAAGCAATAAGACAACAAATTGTCCGAAAAAAGAAAATTGAGTGGCAATATTTGTCACCTGCAGGCCAGTTATACAAACTGCACTGGTCGCCATAAAAAATGCATCAATAAACGTGAGCGGCCTATCTATCGATGTACGGGGTAGCATTAGTAAAACGGTACCAAGTACTATTAACCCCAAAAAACTTATTACAAATAATATGGTCGGGTTGAAGTACAATTTGTCCAAAAACAAACTATTTTTCGACAGCTGCGTCAGAAAAATCATAGCTACAGCTAGGAACGACCATTCATCTTGTGCAAAATTGATTTCTCCATACCAACCAAAATGCCTTACATAAATTATGAAGAGCATGTAGGCACTCAACAAAATACCGGGGAGGTGCGTGACGTTTATTCTCTTTAGTAGTAATAGACTACTTGCGAGACGACCAAACTCTAGAAGAAAAAGCGCGTAAAAAAAATAAATGGACAGCCTTCCGAGGATGTCTGCCCAAAATACATCTCGGATAAAACCGATATGCAATAGGATAAAAACTGTGCAGCATAGGCTTAAATAAAACTGAATTCTATCTAGAGCCTGTGCCTTATATCGAACAAAATAGTGAAGTAGCTCAGACATAGATAATCCCCGAACAAAGCTACTATTTATACGCCATTATTCGAAGTCAAAATCACTGGTTTACCTCCAGTTACTAAAATTGTATGTTCATGCTGGGCCATGTATCCACCTCTATTGCCTACCATCGTCCAGCCATCTTTCAATGTAATAGCTTCAGACGAATCCGTAGAAATAAATGTTTCGATTGCTACAGTGGTATTTTTCTTAAATCTCTCGCGATTAAAACGATCACGAAAGTTAGCAATTTCATGTGGCGCTTCATGCAAACTCCGGCCTACACCATGTCCTGTTAAGTTTTTTATTACCCGATATCCTCGTCGCTTGGCAGATTTCTCCATCAATTCTCCTACATCTGCAATACGTACACCACCACTGATCTGAGCGATAGCTTCGTGTAATATTTCTTGTGATGCTTTTACCAAATTATCGTATTCTGAAGGCGCATTCCCTAAGACAAATGAGCTACCATTGTCGGACCAGAAACCATCCAATTCGGCCGATACATCTATATTAATTAGTTGCCCTTCTCTCAATATGCGCTGATCGGAAGGAATGCCATGGCAAAATTCCTTATCGACGCTAATGCAGGTCCAGCCTGGAAAGCCATAGGTTTTAAATGGTGCAGATGCGGCACCATAAGATTCAAGGATATCTCTACCATAATTATCCAATGTTTTGGTAGACATTCCCGGCGTAGCAAAAGCGATCATTTCTTTCAAAGTGTGTGCAACCACCTCGCTAATTCGCTTCATTCCATTCAGCTCCTGTTCGTTCGTTATAGACATTAGTTACTATATTTAGTATTACTTTTTCGCATCTTTTTTATCCGTATCGTCTTTATCCTTCTTGCTAAACAAGCCTTTGATAAATCCTCCCGTTTTCTGCGCAGCCCCCTTTATTCCTGTCGAGGCGTTTTGTGTGGCACGTCCTGCCTGGGTGAGCTTCGCTTCGCGTTCTGGACTGATGCCTGCCGTCTGCTTAATACCATCTAGCAAGCTCTGCCACAAAGTTTTCCAGAACGAATGCGTCGGATTTCTTTTGTACTCCACCTTACCTATGTGGTATACTTCATTGGCATCAGGATTACTGTCATTGATGATGATTTGGTTTACTAAGAAAGAAAGAATGCCTTTGCCAGAGCGCTTACCTTCTTCATCTTTGCTGCCCAAAATCTTGATTTTCAAATCGTCATAATCAAAACGAAAATCTCCCCAATTACGATAATCAGTACCTGCCATATCGAACGTTACTTTCCGAATATTCCCAGAGCTAATTTCGACATTTACTAATGGTTTTATAATTCGGTTGAAAGCTGTAGCTTTCATTGCACCCAAACTACCTTTGTATGTATGAGCACCATTTTTACTCAACATATCGAAGCCAAAGATAGCATGTAAATTGCCCGAATTCATAATTCTTGCACGAAGATCTGCCCGCATAAATTTATCCTTCTGCAAGACAATGGTATCGTTGGTTACATTAGTTATTATACCGGTAGCTTTATTAAATGTGATGATACCTTCCTGATTGTATTTTTTGCTAGTTTCACCGTACAACACATCGATATTGTCTATATGTACCGTATCTATATGTATAGACTGCTCCAGTTTCATAATCTGCTGATGTGGTGAGTTTCCTATATGTGATTTAGGAGTTGAGGGATACCGTAAATCCATGTATAGCGATACTGATCCGTTTTTTAGTCTTGCATTTTGAGCATAGATTTTCTGCTGGTCAATCAATCGTGCGATATCCAGGCCATCCAGATTGATACTATCAACTTGCAAGATCGCCATGGTAGTTTTTACACCTTTCTTCTTAAAAAACTCTGCTTTGCTCATTTTTGGAGCGAATGATACTTGGCCGATAAACAAGTTACGCTGCTGTGTATTAAGGTGCAGTTGATCGAACTTTGCGCGATGGAAACCATCCGGAAGATCGTATTCAAATCCTGGTAGAGATAGATCCACGGTCTTCGTATAAAATAGCCTTGAGGTATCTTGATCTGAGTTTTCATCAATCAACACATCGCCGATGTGCAATTGCACGCTGTCCAGTTCCATAGTAGATTGCTTGCCGTCTGCAATTTTGGTATGGCTGAATTTAATATTCGTAAAGTCAATTTTATCTACAGATATAGAAGATAAATCATCTTTGATCTGTTCATAAAGAGTTTTTGTTTTTTCGTCTTTTATCGTATCGTTAAATGCATGTGGTTGACTGATCATGTGCACCTTTGGCATAGCTAATTCTATGGTACCAATGTTTAGTTTTTTGTTCAGCAAAAGGCCCATTATACCCAACCGACGAACTTTAAGCTCATCTAATGCAATATGAAATCGATTATCTGGCGCCTTTTGCGCCGCCACCAACTGTTCGTAAACCACACTGTCGGACATCAATACAGCATTGCTTAAGGTAATGTTTCCAAGTATTACATTGAGATCTAATTCGTCATACTGCAAACTATAAAGACCATCCGAAGATTCGGCGATAAGATCTTTCAGCTTATTTTCTAACAAAGGCTTATAATTGTTGCTGAGGTACCATGCTGCACCCAATATAATCACAAGTAATGCACCGCTTATACCAATGATCCACTTCCAGATAGGTTTCATAAATTGTTTTGATCAAAATTATACCACTAAGTAATATCCTAAACAAAGAACACGAAACGATGTTTTCGAAGTATAGAATTATGTTACAGTAGGTTAATTTCTCGAATCCTCATTGTGATAAATGCTCAGGTAGCTTTCATAGCGCGATGCATCGATATGTTGTTGCTCGACGGCATCTATCACCGCACATCCCGGCTCATTGATGTGCCTACAATTGTTGAATCGGCACTGATTCATGAGTGCACGCATTTCGGGAAAAAAATGTGATAGCTCCTGTGGTTCGATATCGACTACCCCTAGTTCGCGAATTCCGGGCGTATCGATCAGGCTACCGCCAAAGGGAAGTTCTAGCATCTCGGCAAACGTGGTCGTATGCTTTCCTTTGTCGGACCAACTAGAAATTTGCCCAGTTCTTAAACTAATGTCGGGAATCAATGCATTAATCAAAGTTGACTTTCCTACACCAGAATGACCTGATACCAAACTGATTTTATCCTGTAATAGCTCGTGTAATGAAGTGAGATTCGTCCCTTCTAGAGCCGATACTTCTAGACAGGTATAACCAATTTTGGTGTATACGGATTTGTAATCCTGGAGAATTTCTAAACCTTCCGCACTAAATAGATCTAATTTATTAAATACTAATACAGCTGGAATACTATATGCCTCGGCAGTAACCAGAAAGCGATCAATGAAACCCATTGATGTAGGCGGTGATGCCAGCGTCACCACTAGTAGTGCTTGATCTAAATTTGCACCGATGATCTGAGTTTGTTTAGAAAGATTAATAGAACGGCGTATAATATAGTTCTTTCGAGGCTCTAAAGTGGTTATAACAGCATAACCTTCTTCTTGCTCCGGTTCGATCGTTACCCGATCGCCGACGGCAATAGGGTTAGTTGTTTTAATTCCTTTGATACGAAACTTGCCTTTTATACGACATTCGTAGCGCTGATTATCTTCGCCGAGCACCTGGTACCAACTTCCCGTAGATTTCGTTACCAGACCTTTTAAAACTCCTCGATTTATCATTTCGCTTTAAACTACGTTGTTCGCTATTTGCTGTATTGCATATCCATACCATCAACAAATCGGTCATGCAATGTAACGAAATTATCGCTACGCCGATCTGCACATACAAAGCTACGAAAAGCGATGCAAGAAAGATTCCTTAATCACCAAATATACATCACCTCAACGCATTGCTACGCCTACTTTGAAGCGGGATTTGTACTTTGTGATCCACGGTTCTTATAAAATAAAAAGTATATTTGCTACGCTTCGAATCTTTAAAAATCTGGTATGAGCACCTCAAACAATAGTGAAAAAAAATTATTCCTTCTAGACGGTATGGCGCTAATATATCGCGCCTATTTTGCGTTAAATAAAGTTCCTCGACTAACATCGTACGGACTTAATACCGGCGCTATCATGGGGTTCACTAACACCTTATTAGAGGTGCTGAAAAATCAACAACCTTCGCATATCGCAGTCGTGTTTGACACCGATGCACCTACCCAACGTCATATCGATTTTGAAGCTTACAAGGCACAACGGGAAAAGATGCCAGAGGATTTGGCTACCGCCATTCCTTACATCTTTCGGCTTATTGAAGGGTTTGATATTCCGATTATTACCAAAGATGGCTACGAGGCAGACGATATCATCGGCACCCTAGCTAAGCGCGCCGAGCAAAACGGATTTACCGTTTACTGCATGACGCCCGATAAAGACTTTGGCCAGCTTGTGTCTGATCATATTTTTATCTACAAACCTGCTCGCATGGGCAATGGCGCCGAAATACTTGGTGTGCCCGAGATTTTGGAAAAATGGGAAGTCACTGATCCTTTGCAGGTAATCGATATTCTGGGACTATGGGGCGATGCCGTGGACAACATTCCGGGAATACCAGGCATTGGCGAAAAAACCGCTAAAAAGTTGATTCAAGAATATGGCAGCATCGAAGGCCTTATTGCCAATACAGACAAATTAAAGGGCAAACAAAAAGAGAATGTCGAGAATTTTGCGGAGCAAGGTTTGGTCTCTAAAAAGCTAGCAACCATTTTGCTCGATGTACCGACTGAATTGGACGAAGCAGCATTGGCATATACCGCTCCTAATAAGGAATTGCTCGAACCTCTTTTTGCGGAGCTAGAGTTCAGAACGTTAGGTAAACGAGTATTTGGTGATGATTTCACGATTACAGACGCCGAAAGTAAAAAATCTAGTGGACAAATGGATCTGTTCAGCGCAGACAAATCTGGGTTTCCAGATATACCGACAGCTGCAGCAGAAGCGACCGTGGCAGAGCATAGCATAAATACCATAGCGCACACCTATCATTTGGCAGATACGCCAGAAAAGCAAGCAGATTTAGTACAGCTGTTGGCCAAGAGCAAGGAATTTGCTTTTGATACCGAAACGACAGGCCTTGACGCCTTATCGGCGGAGATCGTTGGGATGTCATTCGCGCTCAAAAAAGGCATCGGTTATTATGTACCCACTCCCGCCGATAGAGATGACGCAATACAAATAATGACGACATTCCAGTCGGTGCTCGAAGATCCTTCGATTGGTAAAATCGGACAGAATATAAAATATGATATTCTGGTGCTTTCGCGATACGGAATACATTTACGCGGAGCACTATTTGATACGATGTTAGCACATTATCTCATCGATCCAGATACGCGCCATGGCATGGATGTGCTCGCCGAAACCTATCTGAGCTATACGCCGGTATCCATCACCGAATTAATAGGCGCCAAAGGTAAAAAGCAAGGATCGATGCGCGATGTAGAGCTCGAAAAAATAAAAGAGTACGCTAGCGAGGATGCCGACATCACGCTGCAGCTCAAAGAAATTTTTCAACCGCTATTGCAAGACAGCGCCACCGAAAAATTAGCCCAAGAAGTGGAGTTTCCATTGGTATATGTATTGGCATCGATCGAACAAAATGGTGTTAAGATCGACGTCGATACGTTGAAGACTATATCCAAAGGCTTGGAGCAAGATGTTGCCAAATTAGAAGCATCCATCTACGAAAAAGCAGGCGTTACCTTCAACATCGCGTCGCCCAAACAATTGGGTGAAGTATTGTTTGATAAACTACAACTAGATCCAAAAGCCAAAAAAACGAAGACCGGGCAATATAAAACGGGTGAAGATGTACTGCTGGCTTTGGCAGATAAATCGGATATTGTACAAGATATCTTGGACTTTCGGCAGATGCAAAAGCTAAAATCAACATACGTCGATGCCTTGCCAACATTGATCAATGCCGAGACCGGCCTGATCCACACTTCATACAACCAAGCCGTGGCCGCGACTGGCCGCTTGAGTTCGACCAATCCCAACTTGCAAAATATTCCTATTCGTACCGAGCGCGGTCGCGAAGTGCGCAAGGCTTTCATTCCACGCGATACGGATCATGTTCTCCTTTCTGCCGATTACTCACAAATTGAGCTGCGCCTGATGGCGGAGCTAAGTCAGGATAAAAATATGATGGAAGCCTTTCAGAAAAACCAGGATATCCATCGCGCTACCGCCGCTAGGGTGTATGGCGTAGATTTAGAATCTGTGACGTCCGAACAGCGTCGCAACGCGAAGGCAGTGAACTTTGGTATTATCTACGGACAATCGGCCTTCGGCCTTTCCCAGAACTTAAAGATTTCGAGAAAAGAGGCTGCCGAGATTATCGACCAATATTTTGCACAATACAGTGGTATTCGCGACTATATGTCTAATACGATTGAAGCCGCAAAGGAAAAAGGTTATGTAGAAACAATTATGAAACGTAGACGTTATCTCCGTGACATCAATTCTGCAAATATGACTGTCCGTGGTTTTGCCGAACGAAATGCTATTAATGCGCCGATCCAAGGATCGGCCGCCGATATGATCAAAGTAGCCATGATCCATATCCATCAGGATATCTTGGCAAAAGGCTTGAAAGGAAAAATGATTATGCAGGTACACGATGAGTTGGTATTTGATGTTCCGAGGTCTGAAGTAGACACGTTCAAAGAGATCATTAGCCAACGAATGAAGAATGCATTAAAACTACAAGTGCCTTTAGAAGTCGAAATTGGCGAAGGAAGCAATTGGTTAGAAGCACATTAGTATTTGATATTGCACCATGAGAATTAAGACTACATTTATCCTATTTATATTCTGCCTGCCTATCTTCTGGAGCATGGCGTATGCGCAAGATTCGGTCAATAACATATTTTTTGAACGTATCGACGCCGATGAAGTTCGCTTCTATTACGACCCTAATTATTTTCTGGTAGATAAAAATTGCGAGTTCAAATCTATCGAAAGACGCGCCGGATTTGACCGATCGACAAACAAGTTCAATGGGATCTTCAGAGATTATGCTGCTGACGGCACACTTTTATTGACTGGAGAATACACTCAGGGCGTGAAAAATGGATCCTTCGTTGCTTATCATCCTAATCGGCAAGTAAAGTGGGAAGTAACGTTTAAAGACAATCGTCCAGACGGGTTTTGGAACTATTTCTACCCGGATGGAAAGCCTTATCTAAGTGTTTCATTTTCTGACTCGACAACGAGGATCGTGTCGCAATGGGATCGTCGCGGAAAATTGAGCGTTAAGCAAGGTGATGGAAGATATGAATTTCTCAATCCAATTGATGGTTTTTCAGAATATGGGTATGGATTCTACGCGATGAAAGGCCGTATTAAAGATGGCCTACCTCATGGCGCATGGACGGTGCACCTCGAAAATCCTCAGGCGAAGCAAAGTGAATTTGCAGCTGAAGAATATTATCGAGACGGTGCGTTGTTGCGGGGGTACAATGTGTTTGAAGATATCGAATACCGCAAACCTATCTACGGTATACTCCCTTACGAAAACTTCTATCGTGCAGAAAGTTTATTGTTTAAGCAATGTACGTATGATGATTTCACCGGGTTTACTGTTTACTTAGCAGAATACTTGCGCAACGCATTTCAACTGGCAAAGGCAGATAGCCAGATCACTACAGATTATGCATTTGAAGTACAGGTACGTAAAGATGGCACGCCACGTGGTACATTGATCATAAAATCACTACCCGATCAATTCGATAACAGCTTTAAGAAGGTGGTCGAGACTATACCATATTATGTACCTTCGTTTAAACGTGGAGAATATATCGATGATACGATTACCGTATATGGCACCATGTCTACTGCTGCGGACAATAGCTTACAGTTTCAGACGAATCGTATAGAACGAAAATTAGAGCAGGAATAATAAGACAAAAAGATTACTTTTGCGGGTATTAATCAGATATCAATATGAAATTTCATAAAGAAGGCTACACCAGTTTAGCTTTAGTTATTCTCTTCTGTTTCATTGTGAATGCCGTCGCTAACTATTACGACGCCAACGCATATATTAAATGGTTTTTTTATTTACTATCTGCATTTCTGATTCTTACAATATTACAATTCTTTCGCAGCCCAAAACGTACTATAGTGCAAACTGCGAATACCATTCTCTGTCCAGCAGATGGCAAAGTGGTGGTGATTGAAGAAACCGAAGAAAACGAATATTTTAAAGACAGACGTTTGCAGGTTTCCATCTTTATGTCACCAGTAAATGTACATATCAACAGAAGTCCTATTTCTGGAATAGTTTCATTTTTTAAGTACCATCCGGGCAAATTCTTAGTAGCTTGGCATCCAAAATCCTCCTCAGATAACGAACGCACGACCATTGTCGTAAAGCAAGAAGACGGTGTCGAAGTTCTATTCCGCCAAATAGCTGGCGCCTTGGCTCGCCGTATTGTCTGGTATGTAAATGAAGGTGATCAAGTAGAGCAAGGTACCGAATTTGGTTTCATCAAATTTGGCTCTCGTGTAGATCTATTCTTACCCATCGGCACACAGGTCGATGTCAAAATCGGAGATAAAGTTGTCGGTGGCAAAACGACTTTAGCGCGCCTTTAACGATTCCTTAATAAAGCATTTGTATATTTGAGTTTAATAAACTCAAAAAAGTCACATATGACCTTTAGGCAGATATCATTCTTTGTCTCCCTTTCCTTTGCCTGTGTCATTATGGGCATCCTGTTGTATTTCGTGCCCGACTGGAAGCGAGCGGCAAGTATCTCCGCGGCTACGTTCGTAGTCAGTTATCTTATAATCAGTACGGTACTTGAGAGATCGATCAACGATCGAATACACAACTTGTATAAACTCATTACCAATCTCAAATTAGGCAAAGATCTAAAAGAAGCATTGGGACCGTACAGGCCTGAAAATCCGATCGCCGAGGCCGAGCAGGAAGTATCTGCCTGGGCCAATCAAAAAATTTCTGAAATCGGACGACTAAAAGAACAAGCTAAATTCAGAAAAGAATTTCTCTCTAATACCTTACATGAATTTAAAACACCGCTCTTCGCCGTACAAGGTTATATAGAAACTCTGCAAGATGGCATAATGCAAGAAGACCCTGAAATGGCTATGACCTTCTTAGCAAAAGCTTCCAGAAACATTGATCGATTGAGCTACCTCATTAATGATCTTGACGAAATAGCCAAACTAGAATCTGGAGCGGTCGTACTGAACATTGAACGTTTTGATATCCATGATCTAATAAATGATACGATCGAATATTTAGAAGATAAATCTAAAAGTAACAACATAACATTAAAGATGGCCAACAAACCTACACAGCAAATTTTTGTAAAGGCCGACAAAAAGAAAATTCAACAAGTATTAATCAACTTGGTGGAAAACTCTATTAAATATGGAAACAGAGGCGGTACAACAACCATAAGAACCAGCTCCCTTTTTGAACAAATATTAGTGGAAGTGACCGACAACGGTCATGGTATTGAAGAGAAAAACTTATCTCGTGTCTTCGAGCGCTTCTATCGGACCGATAAAAGTCGTTCAAGAGATATTGGTGGCTCCGGATTAGGACTATCCATTGTAAAACACATAATAGAAGCACACCAGCAAAGCGTACATGTACGAAGTACTGAAGGAATTGGGACAACCTTTTCATTTACACTGCAAAAGGCAAAAGTAACCAACGGATAAAAACAAAGAAACTTAACATTAACTTAACATTAGCTACATACTTTTGTAGGCTTAAACATCACAATATATGGCATTAGGTAATATCTTCAATTTTTTCGTCCCTAAGGACAAAAAATTCTTTCCTCTTTTCGAGCAAGCAGGCTCTAACCTGATCGAAATGGCTAAAGTTCTCAACGAATCTGTAAATACCACAGACAGTCAACTACGCAAAACTTTAACAAAAAAAATAGAAGATCTAGAGCATCGCGGGGATGATATCACCCATCAAATCCACTTGGAGTTGGGCAAAAACTTCATCACTCCTTTCGATCGCGAAGATATTCACTCTTTAGCAAGTTCTTTGGATGACGTTGCCGATTACATTCATGGCGCGTCTAACCGGATGGACCTGTACAAGGTAGAAACGCCTACTCAGGCTATGAAAGAATTGGCCGAACTACTAATCGAAGCGACAGAGCACGTAGCCAAGGCAGTGTACGAACTGAAGGATATAAAAAACGTGCGCAACATCACCGATTCTTGCGTACGCATCAATAGCGTGGAGAACAAGGCAGATTACATCTTTGAAAAAGCCGTCGCTGAATTATTTGAATTCGAGAAAGACGCCATCATCCTAATCAAACACAAAGAGATCCTGTCTTCTATGGAGACTGCCACAGACAAATGCGAGGATGTGTCCAACGTATTGGAAAGTATATTAGTTAAAAACGCTTAATAAGTAAAGCGTACTTTACAAAGAAAACACTTAGTACATGATTACTACATTACTTGTCGTTGTTGTCATACTTGCTATCGCGTTTGATTATATCAACGGATTTCATGATGCAGCGAACTCCATCGCAACCATCGTTTCCACCAAAGTACTTACGCCTTTCGTAGCCGTACTTTGGGCTGCAGTATTCAATTTCGCAGCCTACTTCTATTTTACAGATCACAAGGTGGCCAATACCATTGCGAAGACGGTATTAGAAGAATACATCACGCTTGAGGTGATTTTCGCTGGTCTGGTAGCCGCGATTTCGTGGAATTTATTTACATGGTATTATGGTATCCCTTCTAGCTCTTCACACACCTTGATTGGTGGCTTTGCAGGTTCAGGAATGGCCTTTGCCCTTATACAAGGAGCTAATCCGCTAGATGCGGTTAACCTAGGTGCTACAGCTAAGATCATTTCTTTTATCGTGCTAGCACCAGTAATCGGTATGACGATCTCCATCATTATCACACTAATCATTATTAATTTGGCCAGAAAATCTCGCCCTGCCGTGGCAGAGAAATGGTTCAAGATCTTTCAATTAATTTCTTCTGGCGCTCTGAGTTTTGCACATGGTGGTAATGATGCGCAAAAAGTTATGGGTATTATCGCCACAGCATTGATTGCACAACAGGTTATTCCAAATTTTGAAGCTATGCCAGAGTGGGTTCCACTATCATGTTATGCAGCTATCGCCGCAGGTACTATGAGTGGCGGATGGAAAATTGTAAAAACCATGGGTACGAAAATTACTAAGGTGACACCTCTTGAAGGAGTTAGTGCAGAAAGCGCTGGAGCCTTAACATTAGGTATTACAGAGCATTTCGGTATTCCTGCTTCCACAACGCATACCATTACCGGGGCGATAATCGGTGTCGGCGTTGTAAAACGCGTTTCAGCGGTTCGTTGGGGCGTTACGATAAGTCTTTTGTGGGCTTGGGTACTAACCATACCAGTGAGCGCTGTACTAGGAGGTATTACTTTTGCGATCATTCATTACGTGATTTAGATAGCCAAAAAAATATTTGCTCCATTTAGAAGAAATTTTTCTTTTAAAATTTGGAAACATCGTATGTATTAACGTATTTTTACGGCACAATACCCATAGGATGGAATTTTTTCAATTTTGAATATGCCTAAATTAATTTTGGCATCGTTATTGTAAGAGTGATGATCAATTGGGATTAATAAGAAACAATTAAAAATTCAATAACCTTAAAAACAAGAGTATGAACTATTCTACAATTAAAAAAACAGCTGTTGCAGCTTCTCTAGTAGCCGCTTTCGGTTTTGCTGAAGTTGCTCAAGCTCAACAACCAACTGTATTCGGTGGAAGATCTCAATACAGAACTTGGTCTATCGGTGTACACGGTGGTATTACTGCTCCTAACGTTTTGACTGGCGGATCAAACGCTTTTGGTCAAAAAGTTGGTTACTTCCAAAACAGTGTTGGTGAGTACTATGGTTTGACTATCCGTAAACAATTCTCTCACCTATTCGGTTTAGAGTTGGAAGGTAACCGTGGTCGTATCAAAACTTTCAATGCTGACGCTTCTGGCCCTGCAATTGAGAGCCGTGAGTGGTTACCAGGTGGAGCTACTTCTTCAGAGGTTAGTGTTGACTGGTCTGGTAGCTTGAACGCAGTATTCCAATTGGGTACTATCGACTTCATGCGCAGAGAAAATGCGGTTAACTTTTTCGCTAAAGTAGGTATGGGAGTATTGGCTTCGAATCCAGTACAATTCGCAAACAACGATTTCTCTGGAGCTTCTTTCAGCAATGAAGGAAACTGGGGTTCTGAAATCTTTGGAGACAGAAACTTTACAGGAGATCGCAAAAACAAATTATCTGGTTTCATTCCAGTAGGTGTTGGTGCTAAATTTAAATTATCTGAAGTGGTTGCCTTGAACTTAGGTTACACCATGAACTTCACTGATGATAACTACTTCTACGGACCAAGTCGCGACATGAATATCAAGGGACGTTTCTCTCATGTTACAGGTGGTTTAGAGTTCACTCTAGGATCACGTGACAAAGAAAACTTAACTTTTGCTAACCCAGTTGCTGCTCTTTACGATGAGTTGAAAGACAACACTTTGAGAAACGAAGTTGAAGCTTTGAAACAACGTGTATCTACTTTAGAAGGTACTGTTGATCAATTGAGCAAAGACTCTGATGGTGACGGTGTATCTGATAAATTTGACAAATGTCCTAACACTCCTGCTGGAACTCAAGTAGATGGTTCAGGATGTCCAATCAAATTCCCAGAGCCACAAGTAATCAATAACGTAGCAACAGGTTCTTACTCAGCTCCAATTCAATTTGAATTTGATAGCTCTGTATTGAAAACTGAATCTTACTCTACTCTAGATAGATTAGCGAAAGAACTACGTGATACTAATGGATCTGTAAAATTAGATGGTTATGCTTCAGCTGAAGGTAGCGAAGCTTACAACATGAACCTTTCTAAAGATCGCGCTAACGCGGTAAGACAGTATTTAGTAAATGCAGGTGTTGCTGCTTCTAAAATCACTGCAGAAGGTAAAGGTGAGTCTAACCCAGTAGCGTCTAACGATACTGAAGCTGGACGTATCCAAAACCGTCGTGTTGAGATCAAAAAATAAGTAACGCCTAGCGTTGATTATCAACATAAGAAAGCCGACTCGTATGAGTCGGCTTTTTCTGTTTTTAGAAATTTCTGACGTTAAACAATCTGACTCATCTATAGTCTAATGTTTAAATGTGGAAAACAATCAGGTAAATTTCAACTTAGAAACGTTTATCTTCATTCCAAAGCAGCAGATTTATGCTGCGATGTCAACCATTAGGAGATACTGTAGCTATGGAAGAAAATTTTGACTTCGGATCACCCGAAGAACAGAAGCACTCAGTGGATCGATATGAGGAAATGCTTCGCAATGAGGATCAGTATTTCTTTGACACCATCGCCTTCGAAGGAATCATAGAATATTATATTGGGAAAAATGATCCAGTAAAAGCCTTACAAGTCGCCGATTTTGCTTTAAATCAACATCCATTCGAGACGAATTTCTTTATTCGTAAAGCACAATTGCTGCTCAGCATGCAACAGCTTGCTCTTGCACTACAGGCGCTTGAAAAAGCAGAGCTTTTGGAGCCTTCCGAATCTGAGATTTATCTTATTAAAGGCGCTGTATACTCCTCATATGGGGACTCTGCACGAGCTGAAGAGAATTTCTACCGTGCACTAGAACTTAGCGATGCGAAAGACGAAGTATACTTTCAGATTGGCCAGATGCATCAGTCAAATAACGACCTTTCTAAAGCAATTCAGTTTTTTAAGATGACGCTGAGTCTAAACAACGAAAATTCTGACGCGCTGTATGCGATTGCAGAGTGTTACGATCGAATGGACCGGCTAGAAGAAAGCATTTCATTCTACCAAAAATACATTGATAGCGACCCCTATTCTTTTGTCGCGTGGTATAACTTGGGTAATGCTTTTCATCATTTAGGCAAATTTGAAGAAGCTATTGATGCGTATGACTACGCCATACTAATCCAGGAGAAGTTTTCTCCAGCTTATTTAGATAAAGGCAATGCTTTAATCAATATGGAGCGGTATCGCGAAGCCATTGAGGTTTTCAAGCATACATTTGAATTCGAAAGTCCGCGTGCTGAGACATTTTGTGCCATAGGAGAATGTTACGAAAAGCTAGATAAAATGACCAAAGCACGGGAGTTCTATGAGAAATCCGTCAAGCTGGACGCTTTACACGCCGATGCCTGGTTTGGAATCGGCGTAACACTTGACTCCGAAGGTCGATATTTTGAATCGTTGTACTACTATAAGAAAGCTTTAGAAATTGATGAGGAAAACCCAGATTTTTGGTTTGCAATAGCCGATGCACGATACAAATTACATCAAATCGAAGAATCAGAATATGCCTACTCTCGTGTTGTAGAGCTAAACCCTACAGACGCGGAAGCTTGGTTAGATTATTCGTCTTTGTTATTTGAGCAAGGGAAGCTGGAAGCGGCCATCGAATCCATGGCCGAAGGTATTAAATGCAATCCCGATGAAGCGTTATTGTATTATCGAACAGTGGCCTATCTTATTGCAAATGGGAATTTAAACGAAGCACTTAATTTCTTAGATATCGCGTTGACCAAAGACCCTGATAAAGCTTATGTGATCTTCGAATACTTGCCACAGTTGGAAGGTAATCAAGTCATACTTGAATTAATAAAAAAGTACACAGGATAACATTTTTGTATATATGAATAAGCTTGGCCTGATTGGCTATCCTTTAGGACACTCTTTCTCCAAAAAATATTATGTGGAGAAGATGCAAAAGGAAAACATTCTTGATGTCGATTACGATTTATATCCGATACCAAGCATCAGCGAATTTCCAGAGCTCTTCGCCTCAGGAAATACAGACTTTGTGGGATGCAACGTCACTATTCCTTACAAACAGGCAGTGATGCCTTATTTGCAAGAAATCTCGGACGAGGCGAAAGAAATTGGCGCAGTAAATTGTATCACCATAAAGCATCTCCCTGACGGATCCACAAAGTTGGTCGGCTACAATACGGACGCGTATGGATTTGAGCAATCCTTAAAAAAGCATTGGGATCCAGAGAAACATCATAAAGCGTTGGTACTTGGCAATGGCGGAGCGGCCAAAGCCGTATTATACGTTTTAAAAAAGTTGGACATCTCCAGTCAACTAGTGAGCCGCGTCAAATCGGATTCGGCTATCAGCTATGAAGAGCTTTCGGAGAATATGGTCAGCCAATCGCCGTTAATTATTAATTGCACGCCACTAGGTACATTCCCAAACATAGAAGCCTGCCCACCCATTCCGTATGAAAGTATTGGAAAAAATCATTATCTATACGATTTGATATACAATCCTGAGGAAACGCTATTTTTGAAACGAGGACGCATGCAAGGCGCTGTGACGAAGAATGGTTTAGAGATGCTCATCTTACAAGCTGATAAAAATTGGGAGATTTGGCATCAGGCAAAATAGTTCCTATTTTTGAAGATGATCACAGTCGAGTCCCTCACTTACAACCCATATCAAGAAAATACTTACGTTCTGTTCAATGAGCAGAAAGACTGTATTATTGTAGATCCGGGAATGCATAATAGACAGGAAGAACAACATTTCCTTTCTTTTTTAAAGCAACATGAGCTCAAGCCGACTATCCTACTTAATACACACTGCCACGTTGATCATGTGCTAGGCAATAAGTTTGTGTATGACAACTTCGGCCTGTTGGCACAATTTCATGAAGGTGAGATTCCTGTTTTGCTGGAAGTTCAGAATTATGCTCCGCAGATGGGCTTTAATTACGATGCTGCACCAATTGCTGAGCATTTTTTGTCAGATAAGGATGTCATTTCACTTGGAGATGAAACCTTTGAAGCGATCTTGGCACCAGGCCATTCTCCGGCACATCTTTGTTTCTATTCAGCTAAACATCAACTTTTGATTGGCGGTGATGTATTATTCCGCAATAGCATCGGGCGTACCGATCTTCCTGGAGGAAATCATGCGCAGTTATTAAATAGTATTAAACAAAGAATTTACAGCCTGCCTGATAATACAACGGTTTACCCGGGCCATGGACCAAGTACCAGTATTGGTTTCGAGAAAGGTTCTAACCCATTCATTCAGGGCTAATACATGAAGTTGCCATTATTCTTCGCCAAGCGGTACCTCTTTTCCAAAAAGTCTGTAAATGCAATTAATATTATCTCTTCTATCAGTGTAGTAGGAGTATTAGTAAGTAGTGCCGCATTGGTCATTGTGCTTTCCTTCTATAATGGTATGGAGCAATTTATCCTGTCACAATACAGCGTGTTTTCGCCAGACTTACGTATAGAGCCCACTGTAGGGAAAGTATTTGATGCGCAGAATCCGGCTTTTAAGAAGCTGCGCACCAATGATGCCATCAAGTCGTACAGCGAAATTCTGGAAGACCGCGTATTAGTACAATATGGCAATCAGCAATTCGTAGGCCGCATCAAAGGAGTTGAACAAGAAAGTTTACATACGCAAGCCGCTGAGGATATGCTATTGTTCGGCGATTTTGTTGTGCAGGAGGACAGCACCAATTTTGCAATCATTGGTGAGCAAGTACAAACCAATCTACAAATTCCTTATAAAGAATTTGAGAATGCAATCGCCCTGTACATTCCGAAGAAAAACATTAACCCGCAGGCAAGTAACCTCAACCCAATGGATGAGATTAATGTGCGCAGAATCAAACCTGTAGGCGTGATGAAATTCCAGCAAGGATTTGAAGATCTGGTTATTACCTCCTTGAGCTTCGCAAAAGATTTGTTAAGTGAACCCAACGGTATTTCAGCCATCGAAATCTTTTTAAAGGATTCTTCGCAAGTAAATCATATTCAAAGATCGATACAAAAACAAATCGGCGAAAAATTCATCGTCAAAGACCGGCAACAGCAAAACCCGACGCTGTACAAAACTGTGAGTTCGGAGAAGTGGATTGTATTTTTCATCGTTACTATTATAGGTGTAATAGCGATCTTCAACATTATCGGCTCATTGACCATGTTGGTGATCGATAAAAAGAAAGACATTCAGATATTAAAAAGCTTCGGAGCAGATGCGAGCCTTATTCAGCGGATATTCTTTTTTGAAGGCGTTCTTATCGCTCTTCTTGGCAGTGTAATAGGGATTGCTTTAGGGATCGCTTTCTGTTTACTGCAAGCTAAATATGGTTTTGTGCGAACCGGTGGGCAGACCTTATTTGACGCTTATCCGGTAGATGTTCGTTATATGGATTTTGCGCTGATCTTTTTTACAGTAATGCTTTCGTCCATACTCATTTCGTATGCTGCTTCCAAGCTCAGTATTAAAAGATTTGGATCGGTCGGCTTACATGAAGAATAGCTAATACTTTAGTCGCTTTCTACTAAAGTCCCCGCTTTTGATTTGATTAATTAATTGCCCCCACGCAAAAGGATTCAGAAATGGTGTCGTAGCATTCTGTCGCATTCCTGTATTATTCATTTGGATATGATTCATCCGCCCGTCAAAACTTTGCATCTCTTCGGCGCTACGAGGCAGGATGGCAGAAAGCGCTGCCAATGATTCTGGAGATAGGTTCTTGCGCGCATTCGCATATTCGTCCATCGTCCCATTTAAACTCAAAAATGCCATGGTAAATTCTTCAACACTAGCCCAAGGTAATGGCGGACCGATCGTAACGATCGGTAGTTCTTCGACTAGGCTCTCCATCTCGATATTAAGACTATATTTATCTCCCGAAATATCGCTAGGAATCGTCACTGTTAGCGGCTTATAACCAATCGATGAAAAAGCGACAACATCACCCTTATGCGCTACAAATGTAAAATAGCCTTCATGATTGGCGATAAACAATTGATTTCCAAAACTAGCATTGATAATAGTAACATAAGGCACCTCTATGGTCGTACCAGTTGCTGTTATGATGCCAGAAAATTGCACAATTTCTTTCTTCTGTGCTTGTGCAAAAGACAGCGTGAGGAAATAGAAACTAAAAACAAAAAATGGAAATCCCTTTGCCATATTCACAAAAGTAATCAATCACCAAAGCGGGTGTTGTTAAAATGTGTTAATCAGGTATATAATGGAAAATATGTCTAGTATGGAGTGGTTGCATTAGGATCGTCCACATCGGTCAAATTTATCGCTTCAACAGAGACAATCTCTGGCACAGCCTTCTTAATAGCCTGCTCAAGACCCGCCTTAAAAGTCATGATGCTCATCGCACAATTTGCACATGCACCCAACAGCTTTAGCTTCACAACATTTTCTGGAGTAATCTCTTCCACACTCACATTCCCACCATCAGTCTCCAAATAAGGTCTGATGGTATCTAACGCCTGCTCAACTCGTTCGTGTAAAGTCATTTTACTATTAACTATTATATTTATGGTATAAATATAGATAATTTTATCTAAAATGCCACCTTTGCCCTGCCGAATAAAACATTGCAATGACTAAAGTTCTGCCACAGTTAAAGAATGTTAAATGCGTGATATTTAAATGCTTCGTGTGCATTATTAAATTACCTTAGTTTCGAAAAATAAATTGATTATTACTACGAATTGAAGTATCTTTGCAAAATGTTTTCACATAAACGTATCTGGTTTTTTTGTCTCGGCACGGTGTTGCTAGTAAGTCTTGGCGCTTGTAAAAGTCGCTTTGAAAGGCTGCGTGCCAGCAATAATATCCAGATGAAGTATCTCGAGGCGGTCAAGTATTACGAAGCAGGCAAATACTCTAAAGCTTCTGTTCTTTTTACAGATCTATTGAACAAATATCGCGCAAGTGCCGAAGCTGAAGATCTTATGTACTATACGGCATATACGTCATATCGTATGAAAGATTACATCTCGGCACGCTATCACTTCAAAGCTTTTGCACAAAATTATCCAAACAGTGCGCGTGCCGAAGAGTGCCGTTTTATGTCTGCATACTGCTTTTATATTGATTCTCCACGCACAAATTTGGATCAGGAAAACACGTATAAAGCGATTGACGAGCTACAGCTATTTGTAAACTTGTATCCAGATTCGGAGCGTAGCGAAGAAGCATCTGATTTGATTCAGAACCTACGAAACAAATTAGAGAAAAAAGCCTTTGACAATGCCAAGCTGTACTACAACATGGCGCAACCTGCGGACTTCCGAGCGGCAGTAATCGCCTTCGAAAGTATGCTAAGACAGTATCCCGACACCAAATATGCCGAAGAAGCGGAATATTTAATAGTACGGTCTCAATATATGTTTGCTGAACATAGCGCATTCTTTCGGCAAGAAGAACGCTTTAACGATGCCATTGATTACTATCAGAGTTTTGTGCAAAACTATCCAGAAAGCAAATACGTTAAAGAGCTCGAAACATTACGCCAAAGTGCTGAACGAAAAATTGTTCTCGCTGTAAAACAAACTGACCAGATGAATGAGGCCAGAAAGCAGCACGAAGAAGAACTGGGAATTGCAAATGGCCCAGGTTCAATTAGCACTAATGAAGCACAATAAATAACTACAATAAGAAAAATACGATCAAACTATGAGTCATAATTCATCAACTGTCCCTAATACAACCATAACTCGCGATTTACGTGATTTGGACACCGGCACTGACAACATCTACGAGTCCATCGTAGTGATAAGCAAACGTGCTAATCAAATCGCAGTAGATATTAAAGAGGAGTTGAGCGGTAAGCTAGCCGAATTTGCGACTAGTAGCGACAACCTAGAAGAAGTATTTGAAAATAGAGAGCAAATCGAAATCTCAAAGCATTACGAGCGCTTACCAAACCAAGTCTGGTTGCGATAGATGACTTTTTGCACGACAAAGTGTACTTCAGAAATCCTGCTAAAGAGCAAGAATAATTTCATGTCGTCTCTGCAGGGCAAGCATATTGTATTGGGCGTATGCGGCAGTATTGCCGCATACAAATCCGCCCTCATTGTCCGATTATTGATCCACGAAGGCGCTTCTGTCCGTGTGATTATGACTCCTGATGCCACCGAGTTTATCACTCCACTCACACTGGCAACTTTATCCAAACAGCCCGTTTTTGTCGATTACTTTGATCCTAAAACGGGAGAATGGAACAACCACGTACAGATTGGTCTCGATGCGGATCTTCTCATAATTGCTCCTGCATCAGCAAATACGCTTGCCAAAATGGCTAACGGACTTTGCGACAATCTGCTTACGGCTGTGTATCTTTCTGCCAAATGTCCGGTTTATATAGCTCCTGCAATGGATCTAGACATGTGGAAACATCCAGCAACTAAACGCAACATTGCACTACTCCAATCGTATGGAAACCACATTATCCCTCCGGGTAATGGAGAATTAGCAAGCGGACTTTCGGGCGAAGGCCGATTGGCTGAACCAGAAGAGATTATTGCGTTCTTACAACGTCAATCTTCCGAACAATATGAAGGCGACAAGCCCTTCACTCATCTCAGGGCTTTAGTTACCGCTGGCCCAACTTACGAAGCTATTGATCCAGTACGATTTATTGGTAATCATTCTAGTGGCAAAATGGGCTATGCAATCGCCAAGCGATTGCACGATCTTGGCGCAACAGTTACCTTAGTTTCAGGCCCATCGCATGAGATCGCACCAAAAGGTGTAGATCTTGTCAAAGTAAATTCGGCAGCCGAAATGTTGGCCGCCTGTCAGGAGCACTTCCAATCGTCTGACATTGTGGTCATGAGCGCGGCAGTAGCCGACTATACCCCTACCGAATACGCTGATCAAAAGATTAAGAAAAAAGAAGATTCGTTCGCGCTTTCGTTGCAGCGCACTACCGATATCTTGGCCACACTGGGTCAGCAAAAGACAGCTCAACAAACATTGGTTGGTTTTGCGCTGGAAACCAACGACGAATTAGCTAATGCAAAAGGTAAATTAACCCGCAAAAATTTAGATTTCATTGTTTTGAACTCTACCAATGACACTGGAGCAGGGTTTTCGACAGATACCAACCATATTACCATCATCGAAAGAGATGGGCAGGAACATCGTTATGAGTTGAAAAGCAAAGACGCCGTTGCTTCCGATATTTGCGAACGCATCTTAGTGCATCGCAATTCTTTATAGATTAGAAATCCGCAACTCTTTGGGATAGTAATTGTTGATTCGGTTGGGCAATGCTTTAATCCAACCAAGATTCACACCCTGATAGCGAACCAATAACCAGCCTATCTTTCCAGAATCATTAATGCCTGCGTCCAGATTTTCTTTGCGAAGAAACTGGAGGCTGTCTCCAAATCTAAGTCTATTCCTGCAATATCATCACGCACTCGCGTGCTCAATGCTAGATCGTGAGCTGGTATTAGTTCACGACCTGTCCATTTACCCAATCGCGTGCCCGCATTTTTCAAGTACAAAATCTTCTGCATGAATTCTAGCTCTACTTCATACTTTTTGGGAAAAGCATGTAATTGATCGTTATGCAAAAAAGGATACAGTCCTTCATCATCGATCCACTTGCGAAGCTCTTCTTTAGGAGCATTATTTTTCTCCGATTTGATCTTCTTTCTACTAAACGTCGTCTGCTCCGCTTTCTTTTGCAGAACGGCAAAGAAAAAGCCTTCGCCCTTTACTTCGTGCGGATAGAACCGATATCCAGATACATCACCTGCTTTTGTTGTAGTTATTCCCCATTCCGCAGGCGGATCAAGCGGTACCGAGTTGAGATCAAATTCTTCCATCAACCAATGAACTATCTCCTCATTCTCTTCTCGAGAATAAGAGCAGGTAGAATAAAATAGATAACTATCTGTTTTTAGACTGCCAATTGTATCGGCTAATATCCTTCGTTGGCGATCGGCACAAAGCTTCACATTCGCTTCCGACCATTCATCGATCGCATCATGATCTTTGCGAAACATTCCCGAGCCCGAGCAAGGTGCATCAACCACTAACAAATCAAAAAACCGGGCAGTCGGCCAAAAGACACCGGATCATTGTTGGTAACTACGACATTCACACCGCCCCACTTCATGCTATTTTCTTCCAGAATATTGGCTCGTGCTTTGATGATTTCGTTAGAAACCAATAAGGAATCTGACGAAAGATACGATTGTAATAAAGTAGATTTGCCGCCTGGTGCTGCACATAAATCTAGCGCTATAAGCGGTTTCGTATCTACGCTAAGGGTTTGCATTGCGAAAGCCAAAAACATAGAGCTCGCTTCCTGCGAATAGTAAGCTCCGGCGTGGTACAATGGATCTAAGGTATACACCGGCCTCTTTTCCAGAAAATATCCGCGATCGCACCACGGCACGCGCTCCGAGATCGACAAGACCGATGTAGGATCTGGCAATTTTTCTGGATTTATCCGAATAGAAGATATTTTCTGCTCATTTTCATGGACTTGGAGAAAAGCTTGCATATTGAATTCAGGCTCTTCATTTAAGCGCTTTATCAGCTCGTTGGGCAGGAAGTTACTCATACATCAAAGTTAGGATAAAAAACACAAATCATAAATATTGCCCTATCTTTGATACATGAAGCATTTCAAGAAATACTACACCTTGGCGGCTACGCCTGAAGAAGTCTATCTCGCGCTCATCACAGAAACCACGATCCGATTGTGGACGGGAGATATCGTTTCGATTGATGCACGACCAAACGGTGAATTTTCTATGTGGGACGGCGCGATTACGGGGCGATTTCTAGAATTGATCCCTTCGCAGAAGATCGTACAAGAATGGTATTTTGGTGAGCAAGCTGAGCAATCGGTCGTCACGATCAAATTGCACCCGCACAAGAAAGGTACTTCCTTTGAATTACAACACGCCAATATCCCGGACGAGGCATATGATGAAATTGTAGATGGCTGGAACGATGTGTATATGCAAAGCTTAATCGAATTCTACGACGAAGACGATTTTATTTAGCTTCATTAATTGTCTCGTAAATCGCATCTTGTATGCGGCTCCGAATGTTGAGATCATACAATTTGTTGGATACATCTGGATATACACGGTTGGACAAAAAGATGTATACCAATTGATGCTTCGGATCGATCCACACGCAAGTGCCCGTAAAGCCTGTATGCCCATAAACTGATTCGTTCGACAGTCGCGAAGGATACGCCTTGCTGGTATCCATATCATAGCGATCAAATCCTAATCCACGGCGACTGGTTAAGGATTGCCGTGAGGTAAATAAGTCGACCGTGGCAGACTGAAAATAGCGCACTCCGCCATAAGTTCCTCGATTTAATAACATTTGCCCATAAATAGCCAAATCGTTGGCCGAAGCAAACAAACCAGCATGGCCAGCCACGCCGTTGGCCATTGCGGCACCTTGATCGTGCACATATCCTTGCAATAGTTCATTTCGAAAAATGGTGTCATTTTCGGTTGGAATCAATCGATCTTTCGGAAAACGCTTACGCGGATTGTATCCCGTAGTTTGCATACCTATGCGGCTGTAAAGCCATTTTTGCAAGTACGGTTCTATGCCTTCCTGCGTCACCTTTTCAGCCACTTCTTTCATGGCATACATACTAATGTCTGAATAGACATATTTCCCTGCATCTTTGATTGGCGAAGCCAACATTTTTGGCCACATGATTTGCTCATAATATTCGTTGCGAAGAAAAGCATGATCGGCCAATTGCACCTGATGGGTAGCCGAGCTTTGCCGTTGCACATCACCGGGTTTAAGATCGCGATAAAAAGGAATGTAAGGTTCAAAGCCACCTTCATGCAACAGCACCGTTCGTAAGCTGGTTTTTGCTTTATTGCTCCGGCGTGCTGCTGGCAGATAAAACCCCAACGTACTATCCAACTGCACTTTTTTAGTTTCGTACAAGTGCATTATTAATGGTGTAGTTGCAGCGATTTTGGAAACGGAAGCCAGATCAAAAATATCATTTGACTTGGTACGTTGCATATTATCATACGTATGAAAGCCATAGGCTTTTTCGAGCAGCACTGCACCGTTTTTGACAATCATCACCACCATGCCAGGCGTCGCATGTTCTTTCATCGCTTCATCGGCAATCGCATCAATCTTTTGGGTCATTTTCGCCACATCGAGTCCCCAAGATTTTAATTGACCATCATCATATTGCAGACGCGTTTGGCTACGTTTGATTTTCCCAGATGTGATCGGCAAACCACCAAACACCGACATGGCGAGTGCGCGCTGAGCCGATTTCGTTTTCGTGGGGTTGCGCAGGTGGATAATATCAGCCGATAATCCAGCTGGCAGGCTGTAGCTATTCCCTCCTATTTCGCAGAACACAATAGTTTGCCCTTTGGCCGCATAAGTACGCAATCTCGAAAGGATATCACTGCGCAATTCACTGCGCTCTGCAACGACTAGAATGACCTGCGACTGCGTTACTACAGATCCGAGAGCTGCAAACGAAAAGGCGGCTAGCGGCGCATATCGCGCGGCTTGTCGAATAAAAGCTTCGTATTTTGTTGTGGAAGGAGTAATGATCACCAAAGATTGCTTGGAAAGATCTCCTACTGGCAAAAAATTTTTGCTATCCGCTAATAGCTCGGTGCGATTAATAACTGGAGGTTCGGCAGCATACACATGTGCATCGTAAAAAAGCATCCATACTATGGGTGATGCTATGATGAATAAAAGCCTATATCGTGTAAGAGTTTTATTGGTCCCTTTCATAGTGCGTATATTTGTTAACACTATAAACAAGGTAAGAATAATGTCCAGATTTTGTTCCATTGCATTTGAGATCACTTTTATTTATTTTTGGTTAAATGCCAGAGTTAATCGATCATAAAACTGTTTTTTCCCTATTCGAGGTTTCTCGCAGTATCCAGAAAACTATTGGTGAGCGTTATCAAAGTTTGTATTGGATCAAAGCGGAAATGAATAAGCTCAACCATTATTCCCATTCCGGACATTGCTACCCAGAATTAGTTGAGAAAAAAGAGGGGAAAATCGTAGCGGAAATGCGTTCGATCTTGTGGAAATCTGATTATTCTCGGATCAATCAGCAGTTTTTGGAATTATTGCAAGAGCCGCTACGTGATGGAATTACGATTTTATTTCAAGCAGGTATCTCTTACGACCCGTTATACGGCTTCAGTTTGCGTATAGTAGATATAGATCCTGCCTTTGTGCTGGGCGAATTAGAAAGGGAGAAGAAAGAAAGTGTACAACGCCTTCAGGCTGAGGGAGTCTTTCAGCTAAACAAGCAATTGAGATTAGCGAGATTGCCCAAGCGGTTAGCCATCATTTCGGTAGAAACGAGTAAAGGTTTATCCGATTTTAATAAAATTATTTCGCATAATCCGTGGGGATATAAGCTGGAAATGACCTTGTTCCCAGCACTATTGCAGGGCGACAAATCCATTCCATCGATTATTGCCCAGTTGGCCAATATCGCTGAGCACGCAGCATCATATGATGCTGTCGCAATTATCCGTGGTGGTGGTGGTGAGGTTGGGCTTTCGAGCTACAACAATTATCAGTTAGCCAAAGCGATTTGTATTTTTCCTTTACCTGTGCTCACGGGGATTGGTCATTCGACCAACGAAACCGTCTCGGAATTAGTTTCTTACAAAAATGCTATTACACCCAGCGAGCTCGCTGACTTCCTTTTGCAGCGCTTTCACGAATTTGCGATACCTCTTGATGGTCTTTTACAGCGTATTGTAGACAGCGGAAAATGGCAATTTGAGCAAGAAAAGCGGTTGCTCCTACAACTTTCTCAGGCATTGAGCTGGCAGAGTCAGCAGCCTTTGCAGGCACATCATCAATTATTAAAGAGTCTTACTCAAAGGTTGGAACACTCGAGCGGAAACACGATCCGATTACAGCATACGGCCTTACAGCACCTTGCTCAACTCGTCCACCTATCCGATCCAAAGCGATTACTTAAACGTGGTTTTAGCATCACGCGAGTCAATGGCAAGGCCATACGAAATAGCGCGGATTTACAGGCTGGCGACATCATAGAAACAGAAATACTGGACGGACATTTGACCAGTACCTTAAACGACATCAAGCATGGAAAATGAATACACGTACGAAGATGCTTTCGCAGAGCTGCAACAAATTGTAGCAGATATGGAATCTGGAAATATTGATATTGACAGCTTATCAGCAAATATCAATCGTGCATCCCAACTCATTGCGATATGTAAAGCGAAACTCACTAGTACCGAGGACGAAGTACAGCAGCTACTGGCCAAATTGGCCGACGATCAGGACGAAAGCCCTGATGACGAACTAGTGGATATTACTTAGTTTTTGCGTAATTTTGCGATCTATGCAAAAGAAGTCTGCGCACGATGCGAAATCACACATATTAATAAAAGGTGCTCGGGTCAATAACTTAAAAAATATTGATGTCGACATTCCTAAGAATAAGCTGGTCGTCATTACTGGAATGTCTGGTTCTGGTAAATCTTCCTTAGCTTTTGATACGTTGTACGCAGATGGACAAAGACGTTATGTGGAAAGCTTATCATCGTACGCTCGCCAGTTTATGGGTCGGATGAACAAGCCTGAAGTCGATTACATCAAAGGTATTGCGCCAGCGATCGCCATTGAGCAAAAAGTCATTACCAGCAATCCAAGATCCACGGTGGGTACTTCTACCGAAATATACGATTACCTAAAATTGTTGTATGCACGGGTCGGCCGCACATTTTCGCCAATATCTGGCCGCGAAGTGAAGAAAGATTCGGTAACATCTATTGTAGCCGACCTTACCAATCGCCCCGAAGACAGTACTTTTACTATTTTCTGTCCTTTAATTCCACTCAATGGCCGCAAGCTAAAGGAGGAATTATCCGTATTACTGCAAAAAGGCTTTGTGCGTGTTTTCTATAAAGATGCGATGCATAAGATCGAAGCGCTATTGGAGGATAACAGCATCCGCAACGCTTCTTTTGGCTCGCAAGATGTAGAGATCGTGATCGATCGGATTCGTTGGGATGGTGATGAGGATACGGTAAACCGCATGGCAGATTCGATACAAACGGCTTTCTTCGAGGGAAAAGGCAATTGCACATTAGATATTGATGGCGCACGCCAGACGTATTCGGACAAATTCGAGCTAGATGGGATCACCTTTGAAGAGCCATCGCCCAACTTCTTTAGCTTTAATAATCCTTACGGTGCTTGTAAGCGTTGTGAGGGTTATGGAAAAGTGATTGGGATTGATCCGGACTTAGTCGTTCCGGATAAGAGTAAATCGGTATACGATGGTGCCATTGCTCCTTGGCGTGGCGAAAAGATGGGCGTGTGGCTTGATGCCTTGATCAAATCGGCCCTAAAGTTTGATTTTCCAATTCATCGCTCCTACAATGAGCTCACCAAAGCACAACAAGAAGTACTATGGACTGGCAATAAGTATTTTCGAGGATTAAATGATTTTTTTAAGGAACTCGAAGAACAAACATATAAAATCCAATATCGGGTCATGCTTTCTCGCTACCGCGGAAAAACAGATTGCCCAGAATGTCACGGATCACGCCTCCGCAAAGATGCCACCTACGTGAAGATCGCAGACAAATCGATTACCGACATTGTATTGCTACCTATCGATGAAGCGTTGGTATTCTTCGAGCAGCTTTCACTCTCTGATCCGGAACAGAAAATCGCTAAACGATTGTTGGAAGAAATTAGCAACCGCATCAAATTTTTGTGCGATGTAGGCTTGAGATATCTTACATTGAACCGATTGAGCAATAGCTTATCTGGCGGAGAATCTCAGCGTATTAATTTAGCAACATCTTTGGGCAGTTCGCTAGTAGGATCGATATACGTGCTTGATGAGCCCAGTATCGGTCTGCACCCACGAGATACGCAACGCCTTATCGGTGTTTTGAAATCACTCCGCGATGTGGGAAACACGGTGATCGTTGTAGAGCACGAGCAGGAGATGATGGAAGCCGCGGATTACCTTATTGACATTGGCCCGGAAGCTGGCATCAATGGCGGCGAAATGGTTTTTGCCGGCAATTATGCGCAAATAATCGCCGACAAGAACAGTCTGACCGGACAATACCTTAGCGGCCGTGCAGCGATTCCAGTACCTCCAGAACGTCGCAAATGGAATGATGCGATCCGCATTTTAGGCGCGCGTGAGAATAACTTGAAAGGCATTAATGTAGAATTTCCTTTGCATGTCTTTACCGTAGTAACGGGCGTATCAGGATCGGGTAAAACCTCTTTGGTGAAACGCATCTTATATCCTGCTCTGCAAAAGAATTTAGGAAATTATACTGGCGATCAGACCGGTTTATTCGATGGAATCGAAGGCGACATCGAGCGCATCGAGCAAGTAGAAATGGTCGATCAAAATCCCATTGGCCGATCTTCGCGCTCCAATCCGGTCACGTATGTCAAAGCTTGGGATGAAGTACGTGCTTTGTACGCTGGTCTTCCAGCAGCCAAAGCTGGTGGTCTGAAACCAGCAGCATTTTCCTTCAACGTAGAAGGTGGGCGTTGTGATGTGTGTCAAGGAGATGGCGAAGTAAAGATCGAAATGCAGTTCATGGCAGATATTGTACTACCTTGCGAGGCTTGCGGCGGTAAACGTTTCAAACAGCACGTTTTGGATGTTCGTTATCAAGAGAAAGATGTATCGGAGGTGCTAGAACTTAGCGTGGATGAAGCATTAACGTTTTTTGCCGATCAACCTAAAGTGATCGCCAAACTACAGCCGCTGCACGATGTAGGCCTAGGTTATGTAAAACTAGGACAGTCTTCCAGTACGCTTTCAGGTGGTGAGGCACAGCGCATCAAGCTCGCATCTTTTCTGATCAAAGGCAACAATAGCAAGAAAACCTTATTTATCTTCGACGAGCCAACCACTGGTCTACACTTTCATGATATTCTCAAACTGCTCAAATCGTTTGATGCGCTGATTGCTTTAGGCAATAGCATCTTGGTCATTGAGCACAATATGGACATGATAAAATCAGCCGATTGGGTAATCGATATCGGCCCGGAAGGCGGTCAACTTGGTGGCGAATTAGTTTTTGCAGGTACTCCCGAGCAATTGGCAACATGTGAAACATCATATACGGGCCAGTTCTTGCGAGATCATTTGCCGAAGGCATAACAGCAGAAAGTCATGCAAACGGATATTTTTTCGTAATTTTGTTCTGAATTTTAGATTATCTGAGCTGCTATGCTATCGAAGAAAACCAAATATGCTATTAAGGCACTCATGCTTTTAGGAAGAAACTACGGCAAGGATCCAATGCAGATCGTGAAGATTGCGGAGGAAGAACGTATTCCGAAAAAATTCTTAGAGCAAATCTTGCTTGAGATGCGCAATGCGGGCATGTTGTACTCCAAAAAAGGTGCTGGTGGCGGCTATAGCCTGAACAAGGCGCCGGAAGACATCTACTTATCACAAGTAATGCGCCTGATCGACGGACCAATTGCATTGCTTCCTTGCGTCAGTCTCAACTTTTATCGCGCATGCGATGAGTGTATGGAAGAGCGGGTGTGCGGTATTCGCGATACATTTACTGATGTACGAAATGCAATGCTTCAGATTTTGAACGATACCAGCATTGCTGCATTGATCAACAAGGAGAAAGAATTAGATCTCCACGTACCCGAAGAATAGTCGACAATCAACGACTACGAACCTAAAGTTCCTCCATCAATTTTTCAAAAGCCATCCCCCTAGAACCTTTCAATAGAATGAAGCACTCGCACAACTGTTGCTCACGTAGAAATTGTGCCGCTTCTTCAGTTGTTGGGAAAAAGTGATCCTGACCATTTTGCTGAGCATAGAATGCTTTGCCCACAAACACCCTTAAATGAACTGGGATATTTTCTGCCTGGCGAATCACTGTAAGATGTTCGGCTTCACTCTCCGCCCCCATCTCAAACATATCTCCTAAAATAATTACCTTCTTCGAGGCAGTTACGATCTCCATATTAGTAAGCGCGGCAGCCATACTGCTCGCATTGGCATTATAGAAATCAGCAATCACGGTATTTCGGGCCGTTTTTGTGACTTGCGAACGGTTGTTTTGTGGCGTATACTGTTCTACGCCTGCACAAATTTGATCTGATGAAAGCCCTAAACTAAGTCCTATCGCAATCGCTGCTAAGATATTCTCCGTATTGTAAGAACCCGTTAGTTGGGTGGAAACAGTATGATAAGTACCCCGGTTTACTTTCCATTCGATCTGCAAATAAGGATCTGCCATTAAAAGTTTGCCAGACACATCATACTCTTCTGATGCACCGTATCTAATCACCTGATCAAATTGCTTTCCACTGGCCATGCCGAGCAAATGCGCGTTGTCCGCCTGAATAAATAAGGTGCCTTGATGATCTGCCAGATAAGTATACAACTCTCCTTTGGCGGTTTTTACCCCTTCGAAAGAGCCAAATCCTTCCAGATGCGCCTTTCCTACATTCGTAATTAGGCCCATTGTTGGTTGCGCCAAACTGGATAAAAAATCGATTTCGCCCACATGGTTGGCTCCCATCTCGATAATTGCTACTTCCGTTTCCTTTCCTATACTCAATAATGTTAAAGGCACGCCAATATGGTTGTTCAAATTGCCCTTTGTCGCTAGTGTTTGATACTTTTGGCTTAGTACCGAGTAGATCAACTCCTTTGTCGTAGTTTTGCCATTGGTACCTGTGATCCCGATCACTGGGATGTTAAGTAACTGACGATGATGTTTGGCTAAACGTTGCAAAGTCGTGAGCACATCTTCTACTAGAATATATTGCGTATCGTTTTCTTGGTACGCAACCTCATCAATCACCACATATCTTGCGCCACTTGCCAGTGCCTGTTTAGCAAATGTGTTACCATTGAAGTTTCCGCCCTTCAAAGCAAAAAACAAGGAATCTTGACTAATCTGCCGCGTATCGGTACTGATCTGAGGAAACTGTTGATATATTTGGTAGAGTTGTTCGATTTGCATGAGCGGTTCTATTTCTCACAAAAATAAGCAAAAAACCGATTCGCTCTATGTGTGGAATATTTCGGCAATCATGCAACGTGCGCTGCCGCCACCATACTTCTCAATGGTGTACACAGGTGTTTTTACAATCTCACCATGCACAGTTAGCCGTTCCTTTTGCGCATCGCTAAAATGCTTATATGCTTGTTCGCTCATCACGATAAGTGGATCAGCATTTGTTTTAGTACGCAACTCCAAGATGTTGCCACAAAAATGGTTCATCTGGTCTTCACTAATTTCAATGATCTCTCGACCGCTTTCTTCTAAAGCATGCTGCACTGCTTGACGGCGTGCCGAATCTCGGATCGAATCCAGACAGACGACTGCAAATGCAGTACCTATTGCCATCATCACGTTTGTATGATAGATCGGCAATCGTTCGTCACCTACCTGTTGGTATGCTTCAAACACTACAGCATTATAGTGAAGATCGTCACAAAAGCGCTCGACCAAAGCGGGATGTGCTCGAGGCGATAACGAACAATAGGCCACACGATTAATTCGGTCCAAAATCAGTACGCCAGTGCTTTCTAGATATTGCTGCTGATCTTCATAAATGGAATAATCGATAATCTGATCATAAGGCAATGCTTCATGTTGTAACACCCCGAGTACATTAAGTTGGCGTTCGAGCCTACGATTTTTTGCAAACATCGGGTATAATACAGCTTTGCTCCCGTGAAAAGAGACGATATTATTAGGGAAGATGCTGTCCGGTGTATCCAATTTACCTTCGTCTTCCACAATAATGACACGTACATCGGCCTTTTCTAAGCGCTGAATCATCGCATTGAACTCCGTCAAAGCTAATTCTTGCGTATTATCACGCGTGCTTTCGGCTGTTTGAAAATAATTATTGACGGCGGTATCTTCATTTTTGCGAAACTGTGATGGTCGTACCATCAAGATCGTATCGGTAGTTTGTTTCATAGCTCAATCGCGATAAAGTGGTAATGTTGAACAACGAAGTAAACCTTCCTGTTTGCCAATTTCATGATATGGAATCTCTTCTACGTGCAATCCTTGTGCTCGAAGCCAGTGGTTTAACCGTGTGAATTGCATTTCGGAAACCACGACCTCCGGTGAGATAGAAAATACATTAGAATACATCTGGTACATCTCATCTGCCGTGATCTGGAAAAGGTTTTCTAAACCAAATAAGTCAACCAAAAATTGATATTCTTCGGGATTCCGAAATCCACCTTCATAAATAATGGCTTTATCTATGCCTACAGGTTGAAAACAGCAATCTAAGTGCAAGGCATTGGCGCGCGCATCGGTCATTGATTTCACCAGATCGAAGGCTTTCACTTTTTTATTCGGGAAAAGATCTTGCATAAAGGTAATTGCCGCCGTATTAGTCCGCGCCGTATTGTAGTCGCTATAATCTGTACCGGTGTATGTTCCGATCAGCAAATAATCGTTCCACACTAGAACATCTCCGCCTTCAATGTGCACTTCTTCTGGCGGGACAATCACGTTTTTCGGATCAATTCGAGCAACGATATCTTGAATCGCTTGCCATTCGTCTGCCCGGTCAGGCAATATATTCGCTTTTACAAAAATATTGTCTACCACAAAACCAATATCTCTGGTGAAGATCTGATTCATGTTTTCTACACGTTTAGGCCGCAAAACTTCAACATCGTATTTCTTAAGCACACGTTGAAAAGCGTCGATCTCCTGCACCATATCTACTTCTTTTGGGTAAGTTCCTGCTCGTATATGTTCCAACGATTTAGGATCATATGCCTCGGATTCCATCGGTGTGGGGCCATTGGAATCTGCTCTTCCCAGAATAACGGAGCGTAATTTATTGGTTTCGTTTTTTATTGACAGCTTCAGCATGATTAATTTTTATAACACATGAAGATATAAATTTAATCTTTTATTTTCATTCATCAGCTATTTCTGTTATTTGTAGATCACAATTTATGTTACAAAATACATGGTTAAACAGCATTTTTGCCTCGGCGTGTACGGCCCAATTTGATCAAGAGAATAAAAGGAACACAGCATTATTTTTTCGCCAATAAAAATCGTAATTTTGCCCCGTCAAAAGGTTCATGAGTCGGGATCACGTCATAGGGAAGTGAAAAGGAAGCTAGAACGATGTAAATGAAAAAGTTAAGGGCTACAATGAGCAATATATTTTACAGCGAAAAATTTGAAGATCGTCACAACGGTCCTCGGGCCACCGAGGTAGACGATATGTTAAACTTTCTGGGTGTGTCGTCTCTAGACGAACTGATCGAGCAAACCGTACCAGCTCCGATTCGGAGAAAAGAGATGCGATTGCCCTCTTCATTAAGTGAGGTAGCTTACTTAGAGCGTGTGAATCAAATCGCCGAAAAAAACAAGGTTTTCAAATCCTATATTGGCCAAGGATATTATAACGTAGTACTTCCAGGAGTTATTCAGCGCAATGTGTTTGAAAATCCAGGATGGTACACCCAATATACGCCTTACCAAGCCGAGATTGCGCAAGGTCGCTTGCAAGCGTTGCTCAACTTCCAGACTATGGTTTCGGACTTGACTGGATTAGAAATTGTTAATGCTTCGCTTTTAGATGAAGCGACCGCAGCTGCAGAAGCGATGTTCATGTTGTTCAATGCGCGCAAGAACAAACAAGCACGTACATTCTTAGTCAGTTCAGATATTTTTCCGCAAACATTAGATGTATTGCGCACTCGAGCACTACCTTTCGGCGTCGAAATCAAAACGGCTGACCTATCAGCTAATGATTTGTCGGACGATGTGTTTGCTATATTTTTACAATATCCTGCAGCAAGTGGTTCAGTATCTGATTACCGTGAGCTTGTTAGTGCAGCTAGTGAAAAAAGTATTACTACTGCAGTAGCAGCAGATCTGATGTCGCTGGCACTATTGACGCCTCCGGGCGAGTGGGGCGCTGATGTCGTGGTTGGTAACAGCCAACGTTTTGGTGTGCCGATGGGTTTTGGCGGTCCGCATGCAGCTTACTTCGCGACAAAAGATGCGTACAAACGGTCAATCCCTGGCCGTATCATCGGCGTAACTTCGGATTCTTCTGGTAATTATGCGCTTCGTATGGCGTTGCAAACACGTGAGCAACACATCCGTCGCGACAAAGCCTCATCCAATATCTGTACAGCGCAAGCTTTGCTGGCGATAATGGCCTCTTTTTACGCGGTGTACCATGGACCACAAGGCATCAAAAATATTGCTTCGAGAATTCACGATTTGACCCGCTTGGCAGATCAAGCGATTCAAGCTTTAGGTTACAAGCAACTTAACACGAACTATTTTGATACGCTGCGTTTTGAAGTTGGTGAGCAAGCTGGCACGTTGAAAGGCGAAGCGTTGGACAATAGCCTCAACTTCTTCTACCAAGATCAATTTGTGGGGATCTCTATCGACGAAACTACAACATTCGAAGACATCAAAACCATCGTTAAAGTATTTGCAAGAATAAAAGGCAAAAATGCGAATGATGTAGATGTTGAAGCGATTGCAGAACAGTTGGAACAAGCAATCCCGGCTGATCTGGTACGCCAATCCGACTATCTTACACACCCAGTTTTCAATAGTTACCACTCCGAGAGTGAGATGCTTCGTTATATCAAATCATTGGAAGCCAAAGATCTTTCTTTGTGCCACTCGATGATTCCGTTAGGATCATGTACCATGAAGTTGAATGCAACTTCGGAAATGATTCCAGTAACGTGGGCACGTTTTGGCAGTTTGCATCCATTTGCACCAGTCGATCAAACTTCGGGTTATATGCAATTGTTGGATGAATTAAACCAATGGTTGGCCGAGATTACCGGTTTTGCCAAGATGTCTTTCCAACCAAATTCGGGAGCTCAAGGTGAGTATGCCGGTTTGATGGTTATCCAGGCATATTTAGAAAGCAAAGGGCAAGGACACCGTAATATTTGTTTAATTCCGGCTTCGGCACACGGTACCAATCCGGCTTCTGCTTCAATGGCAGGCTTGAAAGTAGTGGTAGTGAAATGCGATGAACGCGGTAATATTGATGTAGCAGATTTAAAAGCCAGAGCAGAAGAACATAGCGAAAACCTACATTCTTTGATGGTGACTTATCCGTCTACGCATGGCGTCTTTGAAGAACCGATCATTGAGATTTGTAATACCATTCACGAACATGGTGGACAAGTATATATGGATGGTGCGAATATGAATGCACAAGTTGGATTGACCAGTCCAGGCTTTATTGGTGCGGATGTTTGTCACTTAAACTTGCACAAAACATTCTGTATTCCACATGGCGGTGGCGGCCCAGGCATGGGACCAATCGGCGTAGCCGAGCATTTGGTACCATTCTTACCAAATCACAGCGTCGTACCGGTTTCTGGTCAAGAAGGAATCACGGCAGTATCTGCTGCGCCTTATGGATCGACTTCTATCTTAGTAATTCCACACGCATATATTGCTATGATGGGCGCTGAAGGTCTTACGACTGCCACCAAAACAGCGATCTTAAACGCAAACTACATCAAAGCGCGTTTAGAAGGCCATTATCCTGTCTTGTACGCTGGCGCAAATGGCCGTTGTGCGCATGAGATGATTTTGGATTGTCGTAGCTTTAAAAACGTAGGAATCGAAGTAGCCGACATCGCAAAGCGATTGATGGATTATGGTTTCCACGCTCCTACTGTATCATTCCCGGTAGCTGGCACCCTAATGGTTGAACCGACAGAATCGGAGTCGAAAGCCGAATTAGATCGTTTCTGCGATGCCTTGATTGCGATTCGCGCAGAGATTGCCTTGGTAGAATCTGGAGAAGTAGATACCAAAAATAATGTGTTAAAAAATGCGCCGCACACGGCTCAAGTAGTGATTGATGATGCATGGGATCGCTCTTACAGTCGTCAGCAAGCAGCGTATCCATTAGCTTATTTGCGTAACAATAAATTTTGGCCTACTGTTGGGCGGGTGAATGAGTCACAAGGTGACCGAACCTTAATTTGCTCTTGCCCTCCAATAGAAGCCTATGCTGAGCTAGAAGCGTAAGCAACTTTCAGCCAATGAAAAAAGGATCTGACCTATCGGTCAGATCCTTTTTTCATTTATGTAGTATGAGATAAGCAGCCAATTCTAGCATGCAATGCTAGATAATCGCAATTGGTTTACCAGCGAAATGACTAAGTTTGCATTATGGCGTTCGGAAAACTCTATCTTATACCAGTACCACTAGCAGAAGGCGCAGAAAAAGCTTCGTACACATTGCTACATCAAGAAGTAATTCAATCGATCGACGAATACATCGTGGAGAATGAAAAAACGGCACGCAAGTTCTTGAAACTTGCCGGACTAAAAATTGCGCAAAGCGAATTAATCATACATGATTATGGCAAGCATGTGCGCGATAAAGTGAATTATAACGCCTTGTTTAACGGACTAATGTCGGGCAAAGATGTAGGCTTAATGTCTGACGCCGGCAGTCCGGGAGTAGCAGATCCAGGCGCACTAGTGGTGGCCGAAGCGCATAAGCGTGGTATACAGGTTTGTCCACTAGTAGGCCCCAGCTCAATTTTACTAGCGTTGATGGGATCCGGATTCAATGGACAGCAATTTAATTTTCATGGCTATTTGCCGATCGATAAGGCGGCCCGAAGTCGTAAAATAAAAGATTTAGAATCAACGGCTAGCAAAGAGCATAGTACACAAATTTTTATTGAAACGCCATTTCGCAATGGCCAACTCCTAAACGAACTACTACGCACCTGCCATCCGAATACGAGATTGTGCGTGGCTTGGAATCTAACTGGCGAAGACGAACAAATCATATCCCAGCCCATCGCAAGGTGGAAAACGATAGCAGAAGTTGACCTGCATAAAAAACCCGCAATATTCCTCCTTTTTGCTTCATAATATCCGTAATTTTAGCTGGATTGATCTCACTTCGATATTATTTATGAGGTCAGCATATATATATTAACGAAACACACATGTCCGAATTATCACCAGAATTAATTGCCGAATTGCAGCAGTTGACGATCTACGTCATGATTGTCATCCTTTTGGTGTGGATTCTTTTCGCGTACAACGTGCGTAAGACATTATTACTGATTAAGCCCGAAAACCAAATTATCTTACCAAACCAAGCTTGGTTTCTGGCCGTACCATTATTTAATATATTTTGGAATTTTGAGGTTTCAAAGCGCTTGGCTTATTCTTTCAACAATGAGTTTTTTGATCGCAAAGTTGCAGTAGAAGAGATGCCGACCCTACAGATCGGTAATCGCTACGCATGGTCCTTTTTAATCTACAATATTCCCTTTTTTCCAGATTTTATCCGCCTTCTGGCATTTATACTATGTATCACCTATTTTATATCGTACTGGTATAAGATTGTACAATTCAAATCATTGATTCAGGATCATGAGGCCTGGAAACAAAAGCAGCAGCCCAATGAAGATTAAAGAATTAACGCATTACCTTGAACAGTTAGCGCCACTAAGCTATCAAGAGTCTTATGACAATTCAGGCTTAATCGTTGGTAATCCAAACGATGAGATACATCGCGCATTGATATCCCTTGATTGTACAGAGTCTGTCGTTGATGAAGCGATAGCGGAGGGATGTGATATTATCATTTCACATCATCCCATTATTTTCAAGGGATTAAAGCGTTTTACAGGCCAAAATTATGTAGAGCGAACGGTCATCAAAGCAATAAAAAACGGCATCGCCCTTTACGCTATTCATACCAATTTGGACAACGTCTTAGGTGGTGTAAACTCGAAGATCGCCGATAAACTACAGTTAGACGCAATATCTATCCTTTCACCGAAGAAACACATTCTTAAAAAATTAGCCGTTTTTGTACCACGAACTCACGTTGAGGAAGTACGAGAAGCACTTTTCAGTAGTGGTGCCGGGCGCATTGGAGAATATGATCAAGCAAGTTTTAATACAGCGGGATACGGCACCTTTCGTCCATTAGAAAAAGCCAATCCCCACATCGGTTCGCGCGGTGAGCAAGAGCGTGTAGAAGAAACTAAAATCGAAGTTGTCTACCCTGCTCATATAGAGCGCCAAGTATTGGTTGCGATGTTGGCCGCTCACCCTTACGAAGAAGTCGCTTACGATATCTTAAATCTAGAAAACACAGTGCATCACGTAGGATCTGGCGCTATCGGGAACTTGCAGGAGCCTTTGCTCGCAGAAGATTTCTTGCGATTCTTGAAAGATTCGCTAAAGCTTTCGATAATCCGACATACCAACCTGCCTCGCAAACCTATAAGCCGAGTAGCCGTATGCGGAGGAGCTGGCGGGTTTTTGCTACAAGATGCTATACGTTCTGGTGCTGATGTTTTTATAACATCAGATTATAAGTATCACGAATTCTTTGACGCAGAAGATAAAATAGTTATAGCCGACGTGGGACACTATGAAAGTGAACAGTTTACACAAGAATTATTGATGGAATTAATTCAGAAAAAATTTGCTAACTTTGCTGTCCTGTTGACTGAAACAGAGACAAATCCGATAAAGTACTTTATTTAATGGAACAAACTGTAGAACAAAAACTAAAAGCTTTATGGGCATGGCAATCGATCCATACCAAAGTTGACAAAATTCGCCAGGTAAGGGGAGAACTGCCTATTGAGGTGGCTGATCTAGAAGACGAGATCGCAGGATTGGAAACTCGTAATGAGAAAATCCGCAGTGAGCTTGATGAGTTAGAAGATTCCATCGTATCTCGTAAAAACATGATTAAAGACGCGCAAGCGGCAATCAAGAAATACGAAACTCAACTTAACGAAGTAAAAAATAACCGTGAGTACGATGCCATCACGAAAGAAATCGAGCTGCAGGGCTTAGAGATCCAAGTATGTGAGAAACGTATTCGCGAAGCTGAATTTGAAATTTCGAACAAAACCGAATTGTATGAAACTACCGAAGGTAATCTAAACTACAGTAAAGGGGAGTTGGAAGTTAAGAAACAGGAGCTAGAGAACATTACCTCTGAAACACAAAAAGAGGAAGACTCGCTACTGAAAGCAGCAGAAGCATCTGAAGCTAATATCGATGAGCGCCTATTGAAAGTCTCCAACAAATTGCGAAATTCTTTCCGCAATGGACTGGCCATCGTATCTATCGAACGTGATAGCTGCTCTGGTTGCCACAATAAAATACCTGCGCAAATGCAATCTGAAATCAGACAACGTAAAAAGATCTTAGTGTGCGAGCACTGCGGCCGAATACTGGTCGATGAAGAAATCGCCTCCGAAGAAGTTTAACACGCATTGAGAAAATTTCCGCCCTCCAAGACATTTTTGGGGGGCTTTTTCGTTTGTAGACAACAAACTACAAAAGAAAATTGGATGGGAAAATTTGAGTTCAAACACTAATTTATATTATAGATTTGCATCACTCTATTCAGCTCTACCTGCAAATGGAGGATATTATGAGAAACGAAAATATAAAGAAAATGAACTCAAAAATACGTCGCGCCTACGTCGCGCCTACACTGAATATTTTTATCGTCGAATTAGAAAACAGTATCGCAGCAGGTTCCGCACAAGTTGTTGTTCAATCTCCGACTCAAGATGTAGATCACTTATGGGAGTCAAATGTCGCCGATGATCGCGAGCTTTATTGGTAGCCCCTAAAAAATCTATAAGCAACAGTCATGAAGAGCAACTTTTATCTTTTACTATTGTCGGTGGCAGTAGTATTGTATTCTTGTAATAAAGAGACCTTCCGAGAAGAAACCTCTGTTGAGGTGAACTTATTGGGTATAGAAATAGAAACTTCGGAACCTTCGGATACCGAAAGTCGTGCTGCGACTAGCGCGTCTATCCTTGAAAACGAATCACAAGAGTTAGCACACATCCCATTCGATCAGCACTTTGGTGTTACAGTGTCGTTAGCACGAGATTTTCCAAATACAGATGGCCGCAGTGATCTTGTGAAAGAAGAGAACACGGTGTCGCGCGCAGCTGGAGTAACCAACCTTGGACCAATAACATGGAAAATGGAAGACGGTATTCAATACCGACTACTCGCTTATGATAGTAATGAGAGCAAGGTAATTGACACGGTATATACTGTCGGAAAGTACGGCAATAGTGCACTGAAGTTGAATCCTGAAACCACATACACTTTTGTACTTTATTCTACAATGAGTAAATCTGAGGTGCCAGCCGCTCCAAACGGTAAATTGTCTGAAGCCGTATTCACAAACATAAATGGTAATACTGACTTTGTTTACTTTCGCAAAACCTTCAAACTCAGCCCAGGCCAAAACAAATTGAACGTGACGCTAAGACACGTCTTCAGTCAGATAACGACACATATAAATACAGCAGACGTAGGGAATATCTCCACCATTAAAGCACGAATTGGCGATCACTTTTTATCGCCAACGATCGGCTTGAACAACGGCACCGTATTAACATATAACAACAAAGCCGAAAACGGAAAAGTATTAGAATTTGTTCAAAACACTCCTACAAGTGCCGCGAATGAAGCTTCCATAATCTGTAATAGCGGAGCTACTAAAAGCACATTAACATTTGATGAGCTAACGATCAACAATATCACCAAAAGAGGTGTTACAATTCCAAATGTTCAATTAGCCCCTGGAACGCGATATATCTTAACGTTGAAGATTAAAACTTTTACACAAGACGTTGATCCAGGAATTGAATTGGGCGATCGCACTTATGCTCCTGGAAACCTGATTTACGACCGCAATAAAAAGACTTATCTTTTCTCTACGAAAGGTGAGGGTGATCTTTGGTTTAAAAATTACGTAAAACCACGACGTAATGATTTAGATAAGCTCCCTTGGGGGCAGAATAATCAAGAAGCACGTACGGAACTAAATGGTGGCCCTGGTGACCCTTGTGCATTAGTCGCGCCATTAAATTCCTGGAGACTTCCAAAACGCGTAGAAATGGAAAACATCAAGAATGCTACTGAGGCAAACATTAGTGGGCATCCTGGTCCAGACATATATCATCCAGTTCGTTATATCGCACAAAAATATCCTGGAGGCGATAGACGAGGTATGTATTTCGGTACGCAAACTGATCCTGGTAGTAACTTTAATAAATTCCTTTTCATTTCATTCGATGGTATTTATAATAGCAATACTACTCGAAGTGATCTAGACGGCACCGGATGGTACATGCTCAAAAATGGAAACAAATATGAATACATGCAAATAGGACCAAACATTAATACGTTTAATTTCTATGAGCTAGGACAGAATACTGCCGTATCGATCAGGTGCGTAAGAGCAAATTAGTTAGTATCTAGCTACACTTACAGCTCTTCCGATCTATTAATCATCAGCTACTGTTAACACACGGATTATTACTTGATAATCGTGTTAATAGTAGCTGATTTTTCGTACTATTAATTTATTGCCCCAAAAATTGACCAAGGTAAAGGATATTCTCGGCCAAATTTCGATCTTTTAATAACACTACTTTATTGCTATCAAGTAGATAAAATGTCGGAGAGGCCTTGAGGTCATACAAATTATCTGCTATAATAGATCGGTCGGTATTGATGCCGTTTATCCACAAGGGCGGAATATATTGCTGATAATCTTTCCACAAACTATACTCAGCGGTGGCGTAGATTGCGAGAATCTGTAAATCTCCTCGGCGAATCCATTCCTGCACTGTCAATTCGGGTTGTAGATTTTCAATTGCACTAGCACACCCACCACATCCTGGCTCGTAGAAGAACAGTAGTGTATATGGTGCTTCTTGACTGTACATATCATGCCTTTTGCCGTCTGGCGTTTGAAAAACAAAATTGGTTGCCTTTGTGCCGGCGTTGTTTCGCCTAATTAAGGCTAGCCGCTGTTCAAATCTCTGCTTTTCATACTGGGGTATATCCTCGTTTTGCGCCATGAACTCGAGTACTGGCAAGTAGAGCTCCTCGTTGTACATTGAAGAATTGGGATTGTATAAGTATTTACCAAAATTCTCCACAAAAAACTCAAGTACTGCGGGTGTCTGAGAAGCTCGTTGCAGCATTTTTTTTAAGGCCGCTACCGACTCCTTGCTATCACTTTGCTGCGCAATCGTGATAAAATCTACTATAGCCTGCTCGCCAATCTCTGGCCTCACGATGGCTACAGTATCTTCCAAATTGTATTTGTCCCAAAACAGCGTCACCGCCGGTTTTTGACCTTCTCCTTGCTGCTGCTCGGACTTCTCTTTTTGCTGCTTGCAGGATGTGCTAAAAAGGATTAGAAGCACAATGCAATATACCCAATGTGTAGTCATATTCTGCCACAGTTGTTTCAAGCACTAATATCTATTAAACAATGTTGAAAAAAAGCCTCTCTTTTGTCTTTTTGCCAAAAAATTAGGTTGCCCATAAAGTATAGGG
Source organism: Sphingobacterium populi (assembly GCF_001586775.1). Taxonomy (GTDB): domain Bacteria; phylum Bacteroidota; class Bacteroidia; order Sphingobacteriales; family Sphingobacteriaceae; genus Sphingobacterium; species Sphingobacterium populi. The sequence goes on from NZ_LQXS01000004.1 coordinate 153,831, forward strand.
ATTATATCCTGAGAGCCTTTTCCCATAGCAGAAATGGCTCGATATATAGCTGTCCAATCGGGCAATCCTCCTAGGTTACGATCATCTATAAACAAATCCGCTGTTAGCTTCCGGGATGCCCGTGCCGCTATTTCTTCCGGAAAATTAGCATTGTGTGCGTAAAAGGCCACACCTCTGGCGGCACAATAATCAACCGCCTCTTGCAAAAGATCGCCCTCGCGAACGGTCCATAGGATTAGCGTATGTCGTTCCTCGTGTAACTTAATCAATGTTTCTATCGCAAATGGAATCGGTTTCCCGATTTTGGGGTATTGATGTTCTACAATAGTTCCGTCAAAATCTACAGCTATTATCATTGTTTTGTTACGCGTATATATGTCTGTACAAACAAAGATAACGTTTTGTTGATACAATAGTTCCGTTCCGTCGACCGCCAATCGACCTAATGATTCATAAACACACCGTATGTAGATTATTCACTACTAACCCCTTGTGTTCAACAACAATAATTTATTACCTCCTAACACAACGAACATTTTGAAAAGAAGACTCTAATAACCCACCTCCTAATAAACTTATTGTGAGCACCTCTACGATATCTGGGTTAAGTAAGTTGTAGGCTCCTGCAAGAGAACTTGTTACTCGCCTAGTTCTTAAACTATAAGCTCCAAGCCCCAGCAGACCTCCTGCATCTATTAATCGATCATATGACCAGTGCCTTCCTTCCGTACCATAGTTAGATATACCAATGTCGATTACTAGTAAGCCGCTAGCAACATTCACTGCGGTTCCGAAGCCATTCATATTAAATCTTAGGTTGGAACTTGGGTATTGCGCAGCGCTACCTGTTGTTGCATACTCATAATAACCCCTGCCATTGGTTTGATTATAAATGATACTTCTTGCTGGAGCTCGTGTTACTAAAGGCAGCACACCTAAGAGAAGATCATTAAATCCTAATGTCGAATAATCCGCCCTCGTAGCTTGCCTCCAAACACTAAGCCCATCGCTCGGACGCGTTGTAGGATGCACTAGGGTACAGGGGTCTGAATTTGCACCAGCAGCGCCGGTACTGAACATGTAGGGCGTCGTGGAGCGGAATGGCCAATACGATTCCCGCATATTTGTGTGTGCATATGTTGCATGGAATCGATACCGGTTTCTTTGAGATGAATGTAAGTACAAATTCGTTCGTGCCCAATTAACCCCTTGAAACGGCAACGCTGATTCAATTAAATCGATTTTTGCGTTATATGTACGGCCCCTAGTCATGGCAGCCGAAGTGTTGAAAGCAAAGACCCTATTTAGGCCAGTAAAAGCTCTTGTTGTAGGGCCATCTGTCATGGTAATAGTGACATTATTGAGATTAACCGTAAAGTTGGAGAATGAGGCTGGAGTTGCCGAATAGAAATAGATTGCTTTCCGGTCATTAAACCCCACATCTACGTTTCGAAAATCAGCAATAGTAAATGTTGTCGTTGGAGTATAAGGTGTTGGATTATAAACCTGTCCATCGAGCAATCCAAAAGATCCAGTAGTGAGCGGAGATTGGCCGCCAGTAATGCCGCCTACTGATACACCAAGCTGCGTAACTTGATCTGCAAACATTCCCCTTGCATCGACTTCTACCGCTAACCGGGCTACCTGATGGCGGAATGTGATGTTTAAAGGCGTGTTGGCTGTTCCTGTCGCAGAAATTGTAAAACTTCCTGTCGCATAAAGGAAGTCAGAGTTTGTTCCCATGCTAATTTGGGCATTAGTACCCGTGTTTGTTAAAGGCGGGATATCACTACTGTTGTTATAGGAATAAGCATACCACTGATACGTATCACCTCTTACTACTTCAATCTGCTGTGCTGTATCTACCGCGGTGGATGTCGAAGATCTCAATTGCTTTTGTCTCCAAAAGGTTTGCGTAGAACCAACGACCTTATAAAGCACAAGTCTGTAGGTAAATCCCGGAGTCATTGGTGATGCCGCCCTAGGATAACTCTGCAAACTGGGAGCTTCTAAAGTACTTTCATCCTCTTTTAATTTCCAAGAAGAGGACACAGACGTAATAACATCAAATCCATCACCTTCAATGAAGGCACTCTTATTGTCAATATCAGCAAGACCTGACGGAGTAGATGAGCTTCTTGAATCTCCAAGATTTGCCTTGGTATTCTGAGCATCATTTAGCGGTACCACTTCCGTGTCATCAACCATTGCTTGCACAACTACTAAAGTGGCATTTGGATCCGAGAGATCTTCGCGACTAGTATCTCGATCGCAACCCATTAAATAAACGCTTGTGATTAGCAGGTACGCACTTAAATGCTTCATAATTTTTAGATTATAACGTGCCGTTATCATATTAAATAATGTTGGTATAAAGTCTGGATCGATAAAAGCTATTATAAGTCTGTAGAGCCGTATCCTTCACCACCGACTTCCCAATTTTCTATAGTGGGTTGATATGGCGTATCATTGGATCCTCCAGAAACCTGAACCGAAGAAGCGGCGACTCCGTACTCCGTGATTAAAGAAACGACATTTACAATTGGTTTAAAATAGATTTTCTTTTGCTGTTTCATAAGTATAATTGTGTGAAAATTGTATTCATAATATACCTTAAGAATGTATTATACAATTATCTTTCTTAGATTAATTTTAAAAAAACGAAAGATAAAATAAAATAATAATACGCAGTTTTAATTGACTTAAAGTGCTTTAAATATAATATGGATAACAGTCATTAATGAGAAAATACTTTAAGAATTTTAAAAAATGACAATTGTTTCGTTCGTAATTATAAAGTTATCACAACAAGGAAATTTATAAATTTATATTATTATAGACTTTACACTTTGCCTACAACCCGCCCCTAGGTATCGAATAATGCAACACGATGTCCCTGCGGTAACATTGATTAACCATAAATTTGTCGCCCCCATAATTAAATAAAATGTCAAATCGCGGCACTCGGCTTTATAAGAAAAAAAATTAATCACAATTAGCACTTTCACCTCTAAACCATTGCTTTACAGAACCATTAATGTTTGGAAAGCAAACCTATTTTATCGCGCCAAGAGATCGACTATAGCGCCCCAAATCCCGTTCACAAATTAAAAGTCTTATCTTCGAAATTTTAATTGCGTCAAGCAGCCATGTAGTTCGAATACTACACAGCAGAATAAAAGCATTCGATGTATACATCTTCACATTCTTCTTGTAGTACCTTTACAAAAGCGTTTATTATGGCTTCGAATTGCGTGTTAAGCTCTATAGAATAACATATTGGAACAACTACCCGATTTAATTTAGGATTACAGGAAGATGAAGATATTAGTCGTACTTACAGCATTTATTGTTGCCTTAATACTCGGACGACTCCTTTTGCCTTACGTTCTACTTATCAGCTATCGTAAAAGATTATTCGATCCTGTTGATTCTCGGAAGGCACACCATCAATTAGTATCACGGCTTGGCGGCGTTACATTCGTACCGATACAATGTGTGCTCATAGTACTTACGTTGATCTTGTGCTATAGAAACAATCTGGTGGATTTTAATCTTGAAACTTTTGAGGTATATCCCATGGTTATGGGTTTGGTTTGTGGTCTAGTTGTGCTGTTTATAGTCGGGATCACAGATGACTTGATCGGCATTAGTGCAAAAACTAAGCTTTATATGCAAATCGTAGTTGCTTGCTTTTTGCCCATATCCGGAGTATGGATCAATGACCTGTACGGCGTCTTCTTCATCACATATATTCCTGCTTGGATAGGTATACCGCTCACCATATTTATTACCGTTCTAATAATAAATGCGATTAACCTTATCGATGGTATCGACGGGCTCTGTTCAGGATTGGTATTGGTTGGTTGCCTGGCTTTAGGTACACTCTTTATGATCAATGAAGCTTGGCTACACGCATTATTTGCATTTATTACCGCAGGACTGCTAATTCCATTTTTTCATTACAATGTTTTCGGTATTTCGCGCAAAAAGCGAAAAATATTTATGGGAGACTCAGGAAGCCTAACGCTTGGCTTATCGATGTCCTTTCTGTCAGTAAGTTATGCCATGAATAACCCACATATTCAGCCTTTTTCTGAAGGAGCGATCGTAGTGGCATTTACGGTATTGATCGTTCCAGTAATGGACGTTGCACGAGTTATGCTTGTCCGATTAAGATTAGGCACGCCAGTATTTCGGGCCGACCGCAGTCATATACATCACAAACTGCTTGACCTTGGAATGTCACACCAAAAGGCCATGATTTCGATCATTTCCCTTGCTGGTTTTTTTTGTATCTTTAACGCTATCGCTGTTCAGCTAATTAGCAACAATATTGTACTAGCAGCAGATTTAATATTGTGGGGTGCTTTTCATACTGTTGTAGACAAAAGCCTTAAACGCAAGCAGTCCTTCGCCACGAAAAATGCTCCTAAGAAGTACAAAAGTCATAGTCAGGTAATTGCAGATCAAATTAAATAACCGGCGGCAACGCTAAGTAATAAGCTTTCTGGATGAAAATAGCCATCATAGGTGGATCAGGTTTTGTGGGCACAAAGTTAATTGACACATTAAGTGTCTCTCCCGAAACTTCCGTTATTAACATTGACAAACAACCTAGCCAGACACATGCGTCCATTTCTGTAATTGGCAATGTGCTAGATCCTGATTCTTTGAGCCACGCATTAATTGGTGTAAATACCGTAGTTCTTTTGGCAGCAGAACATCGCGATGATGTATCGCCAACTTCTCTATATTACGACGTTAATGTTCAAGGAATGCAGAATACCTTGGAAGCGATGGAAAAACAGGGCGTAAAACAAATTGTATTCACCAGTTCAGTTGCCATTTATGGCTGGATAAAGATAATCCCGACGAATCCTTTCCCGCCGACCCTTTTAACCATTATGGCAAAAGCAAATGGGAAGCTGAATTAGTTTTGCAGAAATGGGCACAAAACCATCCCGACTGGAGCATTGGCATTGTAAGACCAACCGTGATTTTTGGCGAAGGTAATCGTGGAAATGTATTTAATCTCTTAAATCAAATCGCCTCTGGAAAGTTTATGCTTATAGGAAAAGGTAATAACGAAAAATCAATGTCCTACATTGGAAACATTGTTGCCTTCTTAGCCTTTTTAATAAACACCATGTCTCCTGGTGTACGCGTATACAATTATGTCGATAAACCAGATTTTTCTACGAAAGATTTAGTACATCACACCAGCACGATTCTAGGCAAAAGTATCCCTACGCTACGCATCCCTTACTGGTTAGGTATGCTAGGCGGCTATGGCTTTGATGTACTGGCTTTTATTACGAGAAAAAAGTTGCCAATTAGTTCCGTGCGCGTTAAGAAATTTTGCGCAATCACCAAATACGATTCTAGCAAAGCGATGGAATCTGGATTCCAACCGCCATACACCATGCAGGAAGGGTTGAGAAGAACCTTAGCATCCGAGTTTGGAAAATAACTTTTAAAAGAAGAATCAATCTGCACATGCTAAAGCAATTCATCAAAAAATATTTTAAAAACTTCACTTACTTCTATCGGTACCTTCAGTACCGCATTTTTATCGTGATAGGGTTAACCTTCATGTTTGGTTTGATGGACGGCCTTGGCTTAAGCATGTTTTTGCCATTATTCCAGATTGCGGCAGATCGAGAAGGAGGGAGTACTGCAAGCTCACCTACCGAAGACAACTTCCTAATGAACTTCTTTACGGTCTTGGGTATTGAGTTTACCTTAGTCAATATGTTGATCTTGATGGTCGTGTTTTTTGCCTTCAAAGGGCTGTTTTTCTATGTCAAGTCAATTTACGACGCAAAAGTCTCTCGGTATTTCCTAGTTTCCACGCGCAAAAACCTCTTAGAAAAATTTGCGCACTTATCATTTCGCTACTTTATCAAAGCCGATGTGGGTGCTGTACAAAATTTAATGACCAATGAAATCAACAATCTCTTGTATGCCTTTAGAGATTATCTAATCATTGTTCAAAAAGGGGTTATGGTCATCGTCTATATGCTATTTGCTTTTGCCATGAATGCAGAATTCGCCATTTTGATCATGGTAGGCGGACTGCTGTTCAATTTTGTATTTCAATGGATATACAAGTTTACTCTTGTCGCATCAAGAAAACTCGTCAAGGAGAGCAACGATTATCAAGGCACCATTATTCAGCTTGTTGCCAATTTCAAGTATTTGAAAGCAACTGGTTTTATCAAGGAATACGCAAAACGCGTAACACAAAATATTGAATCGATAGAGGCGGTAAATTATCGATTAGGTAAACTCGGCTCCATCACTGGGGCTATAAGAGAGCCGATCCTCATCTTTATCGTTGCGGCGGTTATCTTGTTGCAAGTATATATGAGAGAGAGCCCTCTTAGCACCATTATCGTCAGTTTGCTTTTCTTTTATCGGGCATTAACTAACTTGACTGACCTACAGGCACAATACAATTACTTTTTGGGGAAAGTAGGGACAATGGAAAATGTGGCTCAATTCTCTGACGATATTGGGTCAAATCGCGAGCAAGAAGGCCAAATTAAATACGAAAAACTAAAGAATGGTTTAACATTCCAAGATATTTATTTCGCTTACGGGAACCATCAAATAATCAAGGGAATAAATTTCGAAATTGCTAAAAATAATACCGTTGCTTTAGTTGGTGAATCTGGTAGTGGTAAGTCTACTCTGGTAAACCTTCTTGCCGGTTTGCTTGATGCCAATAGCGGAACATACCTTGTGGATGGAAAATCTATAGCATCATTAAATAAGTATACTTTTCAAAACAAAGTAGGTTATATTTCACAAGATACCGTCATCTTTAATGCCAGTGTTTATAATAATGTGACGCTCTGGGCGGAACCTAACACAGAAAATCTAGCTCGTTTCCAAAAAGCCTTAGACAGGGCCTCACTGAGCCTATTTGTTGATGGCTTAGCAGAAGGCAAGGAAACTGTGCTAGGCAATAACGGCATAAACCTTAGCGGAGGACAAAAACAACGAATCTCGATTGCTCGAGAGCTTTTCAAAGAAGTAGATATCCTGATCTTGGATGAAGCTACCTCAGCTTTAGATTCCGAAACAGAAAAAACTATTCAAGAAAATATAGATGCACTTAAAGGACAATTTACGATTATAATTATTGCACACCGTTTGGCCACGATTCGAAATGCGGATAAGGTGGTCTTGATGAGCGATGGAAAAATTGTGAGTCAAGGTGATTTTGATGCTCTGAAAGAGTCGTCTCCAAAATTCAAAAAAATGGTGCAATTACAGGAGCTGTAGGCGTATAATCCTAAAATTGATAAATTGATAATAATGAGGTTATGGTGCAGAGACTAGATTGGGATAGTGATTTTTTTGGCTTTGAGGTGGGCTTAATTAATGACACGACAAACGAAAGCATCTTTAGTTTTGCAAACAAGGATTATGAACTAATCTATCACCAGTCTCATTTATCTACATGCCCTATTATACATGGTTATTATCTATGTTATTCAGAGAAAAAAATTACCTTTTCAAAAAAAATTACGTCCGGCACACCGCTGTGTTCCAATATAGTCCGTTTCAATGAAACACGACATAACATAGAAGACCTATATAAACTTGCGCACGTAAGTGGACAGCACAGCAGATTTTTTTTAGACAAAAAATTTAAATCAAGCTCCTTTTTCGAACTCTATAACACGTGGGTTGATAAGTCTGTCGATTGTTCGATAGCCGATTACGTATTGGTATATGAGGTAGATCAGCAAGTGATTGGCTTCATAACAGCGAAGTTCGACAATCCGTCAGGTCGTGCTAAAATTGGGCTTTTAGGTATCGATGAAAAGTCGCAGGGTAAAGGTGTCGGTTCGTCACTTATTAGAGAATTAGAAACCATTGCTTATCAAAACAATATTTTCTCTATCGATGTACCCACACAAAAGCACAACAATTTAGCCTGCGCATTTTATAAAAAAAAAGGATATCTAGAGAATCAACAAATATATATAAATCACTACTGGAAGCATGAAGATACCGTTTAACAAGCCCTTTATAATCGGCAACGAATTACAGTACATCCAAGACGCCGTTGTTAGCGGCAAAATCTCCGGAGATGGCATTTTTACAAAACGGTGCCAAGCTTTGCTAGAAGAAAAGTATGGTTTTCTAAAAGTGCTACTTACGACCTCTTGTACGGATGCACTTGAAATGGCAGCCATACTTTGCGACATAAAACCTGGTGATGAGGTAATTATTCCTAGTTACACCTTCGTTTCCACAGCAAACGCATTTGTCTTACGGGGAGCTAAAATAGTATTTGTAGATTCATGTGAAGATAACCCAAACGTAGATCCGCAAAAAATTGAAGCGGCTATCACTCAAAATACTAAAGTCATTGTTCCAGTACACTATGCTGGCGTGGCTTGTGACATGGAGAGCATCATGAGTTTGGCTCATAAACACAATCTCTATGTCGTAGAGGATGCCGCTCAAGCAATTGATAGTTATTTCACATTCAGTGATGGCTCAAAAAAAGCATTAGGCTCTATCGGTCATTTCGGAGCCTTTTCTTTTCATGAAACAAAAAACATTATTGCGGGAGAAGGTGGGATCTTGACGATAAATAACCCTAGTTTCATTGAACGTGCAGAAATCATCCGTGAAAAGGGCACTAATAGAAGTGCTTTTTTCAGAAATGAGATCGACAAATATGGGTGGGTTGACATTGGTTCGTCTTTTCTTCCTTCAGAACTCATTTCTGCCTTTTTACTGGCTCAACTTGAAAATATTGAGAAAATCCAACGTAAACGGAAAGAAATTTGGGAGCGTTACTACTCCGGATTAAAAGACCTAGAGCGCGAGGGCTGTTTTTTGCTTCCAAAACTACCAAACTATGCAACAAACAATGCTCACATGTTTTACATATTGTGTCAATCTTTGTCTGAAAGAGGAGAGTTAATTGAGCATCTAAAAACAAACGGTATTCATTCTGTTTTTCATTATTTGAGTCTGCATAAAAGTCCCTTTTTCGAAAATAAACACGAAAGAAATGAGCTCACTATGGCAGATCAATATTCAGATATTCTTATTCGGCTACCGCTATTCTACGAATTGAAAATGGAAGAAATCGATAAGATAATCCGTTGTTTAAAAGATTTTTACTCGTAACTTTTAGTACACGCTTATATTTATGATTCTTTGTAATAACAGCCATGAATGAATTAAACGCCGCGCAAAGCTTGCGAGAAATTGATAAATTAAAGCTTTCGGATAATAGGGCCTATTATCGGCAATCTATTCCAATAATGCGCGAGCTCTATGATAGGGGTTGTTACAATGACTGTGTAAGCTACATCGAGAAGATCGCTCAATTTTGCTGGTGGAACTTTCCAAGTGTATACTATTCGCTGGAAATGGAAACCTTACTTGCCGAAATAGGGAAAAAACTTACAAGTTTTAATCCGGAATTGATCAAACCAAATTCATGTAAAAAAGAAAGAAAGATCTTACACATTTGTTCCGAAGTTTACACTACGGGAGGTCACACGAAATTATTATATAACTGGGTGCAAAATGATGTAACAAGCCAACATACCATACTTTCAACTAGAATGGACATGAGTGCTATAAACGCTGTATCCAAACGTTATTTAGGACAAGAAATCGCAAAGCATGTCTGCTTACCTCAAGAAGATCATCTCCGACGCGCCCAAGCTTTGAAAGACCAATTATACGAAAACTATGATTTGGTAGTTTTGCACATTCATCCGGATGATTCTTTGTGTAATTTGGTGTTTTCAGACCCAAAAATTACCATACAAATAGCTTTCGTCAATCATGCAGATCATGTTTTTTGGCTCGGTAGCACTATCTCTACTATATTAGTCCAATTACGTAAGCCTTTTCTAATACTGGACGTGGAAAGACGGCAGATTGAAAAGTCATTTTACATACCTCTTCCGATAGTAGAGGCACCTTTAACTGCTCCAACCGAACAAGACAGTTTTTCAACGACCCAAGCAGATGAAGTTGTCATACTCTGTATTGGCAGCGAAGTTAAATTTGAACCGAATGAAAAATATAATTTTTACGAGGAGTGTATTAGAATCGTAGAGAAGCATAAAAATGTAAGAATTAAACTTATTGGGGTAAGCAAGGAAGGGAAATACGCGATAAAACATCAGCATGAAAGGATTGATTACCTCGGGCTTTTGGATTATGAAGATTTGGAAAAATACAGAAGTAGCTGCGATATTTATTTAGAAGGGTTTCCGATGCCATCTTTTACTGCAACGTTAGAAACTGTTTTTTTTAAAAAGCCCGCCATACTACATTACAACCCAACACCTATTTTTCAACAATTTATGGATTCGGATATCGGCTTTCAATATCCTTCGAACCTAAATGAATGGAGGTTAGCTGTTGATCGTGTAATCCTAGACAAAGATTATAGAGATTACTTGGCCGAAATACAATATGGCTTCGTCATACATAATTATTCCATGAATGCTTGGAGGACTAAGTTGCAACTTTTCTATAAAGATTTTCTATCACTCACGCCTATTTGTAAAAGCTTTGTACAGAATGAGTATAATGGTGATAATGAGATTGCTTTAGTTAAGTTATCCAACACGACGATAGACCACCTCTACCTCACGGACAAGCTATCTTTTTCAAGTAAAATAAAGATGGTTTTTTTCCAATCGCCAGTGATAAAAAAGAAGACTAGTAAAACGCCGATCAGTAGAAAAATTTCTTACTTCACACCGTCTTTCATCAAGAATTTTATAAAAAATGTCGTGGGTTTGATTTCAAAACCAACCTAATGACTTAAAAATGCTTTTTAAGCTTTTCATCAAAAAAAACGGAGTTATAATCTTAAAAATTTATACCAAAGGTTAAAGAATGCTGTCAATAATAGTGTCATCTTACAAAGACAATCTTTATAGTGCTTTAGCGACCAACATCGCTACAACCTGCGGTATTGAATATGAACTTATCCGTATGGAGAACCCAGGGATTATGAGTATAAATTCCGCGTATAATCGGGGTATCGACAAAAGTAATTATGAACATTTGCTTTTTGTTCACGAAGATGTACTATTCGAGACCCCAGGTTGGGGAAAGATTCTTTTAAACATTCTAGAAAATGTTCCAGATGTGGGCTTAGTAGGTTTAGCGGGCAGCACATTAAAAACTAAAGCGCCATCTGGGTGGTGGATAGATCATAAATTTCAAAAAATGTTCATTACAGAATATAGCAATGGACGAATAGTTGGCGAATTTGTCCAAGATAACCTAGGTCGCGACTTTGATGAAGTTGCAACTTTAGATGGTGTATTCCTAGCTACCAAAAAATCTCTTGGGTTAAGATTTGATGAAAATTTATCTGGATTTCATAATTACGATTTAGCTATCTCAATCAAATCAATTCAAAAAAGTTTGAAAAATATCGTCAGTTACCAAATCCGTGTAAAACACTTTTCTTCTGGTAATTTTAACAAAGACTGGGTTATCTCTAGTCATCATTATTACAAAATGTACAAGAATTTTTTACCCGTCTACACAGAAAAAATAGAGGAGGAATCTAAGTTTGAAAAGGCCAAATACCTCTGGTTTTTCAATGAGTGCTTCTACTATTCTAAGCTTGATCTTTGCTTGTATTATGCTTTTGAAACTTTCAAACATTTTCCGATGAGTCGCTTACCTTATTTAATGATATTGAAAATTATTTTTCGTTTACCAAGTTTATTAAAGGAGCAACCTCAATTAAAAAGTAAATAAAATTGAATATGCACGAAATCTCTGTATCTGTCATCGTACCCAATTATAATCACGCTCCTTTCCTCGAACAGCGATTGAACTCTATACTCAATCAGACTTATCAAGGTTTTGAGCTCATTATAATGGACGACTGCTCATCGGACGAGAGCAGAGATGTCATAGATCAATATGCTAACCACCCGAAGGTGTCACATATTGTTTATAACGAGAAGAACTCTGGAAGTACTTTCAAGCAATGGGAGAAAGGTATTGCGCTTGCAAATGGAGAGTGGATTTGGATAGCAGAAAGTGACGATTGGGCAGAACCTAATTTTTTAGAAGAGTTGATATGCCAAACCAATGGATCACCAAACACAAATTTGGCGTTCACTCAGCTATATTTGGTACAAGAGAAATCCCAATACATTAGCGCTCGATTCGAGGGCAAAAACTTACACCATACGACAGACGGCTTAAGCTTTGTTCAAAATCAGATGTTGCCTCATTTAAGTATTTGGAATGCTAGCCAAGCCATATTCAGAAAAGCCGCATTTTATAAGATTTCTTCAGAATACTTGAATTATAAACTCTGTGGCGACTGGATTTTTTGGAGTGAAATTAGTTTACTCGGCGACGTTTTTTATTAGTGGTAAGTTTCTCAGTTATTTCAGAAAACATGCAGCAGACGTTACTACTAAAACAACAGCTTCAGGGCTTCGATTTAAGGAAGAACTGCAAGCTATCACGTACCTGAATGAGCTTCTACAGGGGTTCGTACATAAAGAAGGATTCTTTGCCTACCATTTCAGCAACTTTTATAGTGTGAGACACATGATTCCTAAACAGGCTTACCAAGAAATCCATTCCATGTACGCAGAAAAAGTTCCTTTAAAAGAAAGGATTATTAGACAATGTCGTGCTATTGCAGGTGAGTTATGGAAAAGATGATCAATACACAACATCCATTAGTTTCTGTCATTGTACCTATCTACAATGTAGAAAACTATTTGCCGAGCTGTTTGGACGACATTTTGGCGCAAACCTATACAAACCTAGAGGTCATTTTAGTAAATGATGGATCAAGAGATTCGAGCGCATCAATTTGCGACGATTTTGCAAAGAAAGATGCGCGCATTAAGGTTATTCATCAAGAGAATGCTGGCGTTTCAGCAGCTAGAAACACGGGGTTAGATCATGCAAATGGCATGTACATCTCATTTATTGATAGTGACGATCGCGTACACAACCAGTTTATAGAGTTGCTACATTATTATATTGGGTCTAACAAGTTGATAACTTGTGGTTATGAACTATTCGATCAAGACTTTGAAGTTAATCCTACTAACCCGATTAACATAAGTCAAAACGAGATAAAACACCTATCAGATCCATTAAAAAAATTGGTGGATATTTTCGACATACTTTTTGTCGTTCCTTGGAACAAGCTGTATGCAAAAAGTTTATTTGATCAAATTCGATATCCTTCAGGCAGAGTACACGAAGATGAATTTCTAATACACGAAATCCTACATCAAGTAGATGTCTCCTGTTATATGGATATTCCTTTGTATTATTACCGCCGTCGCGCAGGAAGCATTACTGCTGATGAAACAAACGCAGCTGGCTTTGTAGATAAAACAGAAGCCATCTATAACCGTAGAAATTTCTTTATCGACCTAGGCCGCAATGACGACGCTTCAGCATTAGATTCCGCCTTATTGAAACGATTTGTTTTGCCAACTATCAAAAACACAAACCACATTTGGTCACAATATAGCTTACGTGACATTTATACAAACGATACTTTGGGGTTTTCAACACGATTAATATTGTTGATAAAGAAAAAATGCTATCCTTTATATGTTGCGATGGTAAAAATAGGTCGTAAACTTTCAAAATAGTTGTTTTTCAATTTATAACAACACCATGAAACTAATCTCTTTTGTTCTTCCGGCATATAAAGCAACGTATCTTGAGCAAGCAATTTCAAGTATTCTACATCAATCTTACGAAAATTGGGAGCTTATTGTCGTAGATGATACTTCGCCCGAAAACTTAAAGGTCATTGTTGATTCTTTTGAAGATTCTCGCATAAAATATTATCGCAACACGAAGAACATCGGTGGTACTGATCTTGTAAAACAATGGAATCACTCCATTACTTTTGCGCAAGGAGAATATATAGTCCTAGCGGCAGATGATGATATCTATCATCCAAACTTTCTGCAAACTATGGTGGACCTTTCCGTAAAATATCCCGCAGTAGACATTGTAAGAGCCAAAACATCCATCATCAATGAACACAATGAAGTGTCAATAACTGATGAAACGATATCCGAATACTGTAGTAAACATGAGTTTCTATACCATTGGTTACGCGCTACGATTTTTACGTGTATTGGCAATTACATGTTTAAAACTACTGTATTAAATAGCAAGGGCTTTATAAATTTTCCATCTGCATTCTGCTCAGATGCTGCTACAGCAATTATGATGGCCGAAAATGGTATAGCAAATACAGATAAAGCACTGTTTTCATTTAGAATATCTGATATTCATTTATCAAGTGACAGAAGCCAGCTAGATAACAAGCTTCTAGCAACGACGAAGTTTTATCGTTGGCTACTTGCCTTGAATTACGAGAAACCTGTTGAAGAAAGAGATCAGTTCTTTTTTTACGAAAACAACTCGAAATACATTCAGAAAAAGTGCCTTTACGATTACTACAATCAGGTTATCAAATATTTGCCTTGGTACAAATTTTGGAAAATAGGCCAATGTGAATTACTTTCCATACGAGATAAGTGCATTACACTGGGCCGATTTTTCTATAACAAAGTATTTAGGCGCTAAAGAAATACGAACAATAGTTGCTTGATGAAACCTTTTTTTGGAGAAAATTTCTAAATTATTGACAACAAAAATTAAAGCTATATTTACAAAACGATATCGTAATGCACAAAAATAGTATACCTCTTGTCTTAGCTTTCACGCCTAACTACTATGTGCCCGCATGTACTTGCTTGGTTTCTATTCTTGAATCTTCCGAATTCAAGGGTTCTTTTCATGTAATTTGTTTACTTACTGAAGAACTAAACGATGAAATGAGAAACTCTTTAGCAGAGTTGATCGGGCCCACCAACACCCTGTCTTTCCTAAACTTAGCTGGTAAAATCGCTGATGATATCTACGTTGACGAGAAATACACTGTTGCGGCAAACTACCGTTTGTTACTACCCGATCTTCTCCCTGAATTTGACACCATCATATACATAGACTGTGACATAATTGTTCGTAATGATCTCGCAGAACTTTTTCATTCGGTAGATCTAACAGGCCACTATATGGCAGGAGTTTTCGAAGCAACATTAGATTTTCAAAAAGAGCATATGTTGGCTATTGGTTGCGATCCTGGAAAATACATAAATTCTGGGTTGCTACTGATGAATTTGCGTGAACTTCGCCAAGATAATATGAGTACTAAGTTTTTAGAAGCATTACGATTTCCGGGTCTAGAATTTCCAGATCAAGATGTCATCAATCAATTGTGTGTAGGCAAGATAATAGGCTTACCACCATATTGGAATAGTATTCGCACATTTTTTATACCTGCCTACAAGGCCAATTTTTTACAGTTTTACAGTGCGGATGATTGGATAAACGTCCAACGAACAGGTAATATTCACTATACAGGTCCAAAACCATGGAATACGTTTACCGTGGCTTTTGATATTTGGTGGCAATACTATAACAACTTACCAAATTCTATTAAGAAATTTGGTAATTACAGTTCTAAAGTTAGACTACTAGCCACAATCTACGAAAATTCGTTGGGTAAAAATTTATTGGACGGTCTTCGTAAATTCGTACGTCGTTGAATGAATCAAAATACATGAAAAAACATGCTTACCTTATTATTGCTCATCAAGAATTTGATGTACTAGCACTTCTTATTGAAGCCTTAGATGACGAAAGAAACACTATTTTTATTCATTTTGACAAAAAAGCTTCTACTATTCCAAATCTTGTTTGTCGCTATGCAAAATTAATCCTATTGAAGAATCGAATAGATGTCAGGTGGGGAGATGTAAGCCAGATCAAGGTAGAATTATCACTTTTCAATACCGCGTTCAATCATGATGAATACGCTTACTATCATTTGATGTCTGGAGTAGATATGCCATTGAAATCTCAAGACTACATCCATGAATTTTTCGAGTCTCATCTTGGTACAGAGTTCATCGGTTTTACTTCTGGAGATATTTCAAAAGAATTAGAACGAAAAGTTAAGCGATACCATTTTTTTTCGAAACATTTTGGTAAGAAAAAAGGATTTATTCAGTTTGTTAAACGCGTTCTGAGAGCCTCTTTCATGCAATTGCAAATTGCATTGAATCTATACAGATCTAAAAACATTGAATTAAAAAAGGGTACGAACTGGGTTAGCGTAACACACAACTTCGTTGGCTATCTACTGACACAAGAGCACCATGTGCTAAAGATTTACAAGCACACATTTTGTGCAGATGAGATATATAAACAAACACTTTGTTGGCACTCCGCTTTTCGTAAACATATTTATGATATAGATGACGAAGGTCGAGGCAGTTTACGTTTGATCGGTTGGGAAAATGGACACATAAATGATTTTAGCAATAAAGACTACGAAAAGTTAATCCATTCACCATTACTATTTGCCCGAAAGTTTAACAGCAAAAACCTTGATATTGTACAAAAAATTCTTCAAAAGGTAAGTAATTAAAATCACCGAAATGATTAATCAACCGCTTGTCACCATAATTACGCCTATTTTCAACGCAGAGAAGACGTTGTCGTCATGCCTAAAAAGTTTAGCACGCTTAACGTACAAGAATCTCCAATTTGTATTTATAGATGATTGCAGTTCAGATAACGGAATAGAGATAGTAAACGAGTTCTTGAGTACTAGGGAAAACGATAAACTATCAATACTAATACAGCATCAAAAAAATCAAGGTGTTGCGGCAGCTCGAAATTCAGGTTTAGATCATGCATCGGGTAAATACGTTTATTATGTAGACGCTGATGATGAGCTCGAAACCGATACTATTCGTGCGGCTGTAAACACAGCCGAGCACAGCGAAAGCGACATTGTGGGCTTTAGTTGGTACTTGGCTTTTGAAAAAAACAAACGACCAATGAACCAACCTTCCTTCATTTCTGCTGAAGATGCGCTCCAAAAATTGATGAATGGCACCATGCGTTGGAACCTTTGGTTATTTCTGGTAAAACGGTCACTTTATGAAGATCATCAAATCCGTTTTCTGCCCGGAGTAAATATGGGCGAAGATATGATGGTCATGATTAAATTGTTTGCGGTGGCAAAAAATGTCAGCTTTCTTGACCAGCACTATTACCTTTATCGGCAATCGAATAGCGAGTCGTTGACCAAAACCTATTCAGAGTCCCACATGTCGCAAGTAGCCGAAAATTTGCACGTTGCTACCGACTTTTTGGCAACCAAATCATGGCATTTTGATTTGGAGAAACATACGGCCTTCTTAATGTTAAATATAAAGCTCCCACTGCTGATCTCTAGTAAAACAAGCCAATACAAGCGCTGGTTGACTTGGTTTGCAGAAGCCAATGTTTTCGCTGGAAAAAATACTGCTGTCTCTTGGCGCGTGCGCTTGATAGAACGTGCTGCGGTTTCTCAACATTTTTGGATTATTAAGTTGTATTATTATTTTGTTATCCGTGTGGTTTATGGTATTATCTACAAATAAACTAGTATGATTCGTATTCTGGCTTATATCGTTCTGGGTATTCTTACAAGTTTTTTTCTGTTCCCGATTAGTTTCACCTTCATTCCTCAATCCCTCAA
Source organism: Sphingobacterium populi (assembly GCF_001586775.1). GTDB lineage: Bacteria > Bacteroidota > Bacteroidia > Sphingobacteriales > Sphingobacteriaceae > Sphingobacterium > Sphingobacterium populi. The sequence continues at coordinate 171,451 of NZ_LQXS01000004.1, forward strand.
TACGAAGATTCTTATGGGAGGTCTAGGAATATTTGCTTTAATATTTAATAGTGTACGCAAAGAAAAGATTAGCATGACTACCGGTATACTGGGATCCATTGCTTACTCGTTCTTGTTTTCTTTGATTTGTTATATTTCTACCGACATCAACAACACTTCCGATTACGCGTATGCTACGTATATTATTAGTTTAGCCGCTTGGCTTTTGGGGGCATACGGTTTATGTTCTGCATATCGTGTTTTTCACCAAGAGGTAAACTTTAGAATCGTCACATTCTATCTTGCTGCCGTTTGTGCTTGCCAATGTATTGTTGCTATCATGATAGATAATATGCCGAGTGTACAATTATTTATCGATTCGTTTGTGGTGCAAAACAAAGATTTTTTTGATAGAATAAATCGTCTTTATGGCATAGGAGCAGCTTTGGATCCAGCTGGAGTACGATTCTCCGCCGTGCTTATTTTTATCTCTGCAGTTTTGAATCATGATAAAGTGGTTCGCGCGAACAGAACCTATATCCTTTTTCTTTTGATTTCTTTCTTTATCATTGCAATTGTTGGAAACATCATCTCTCGTACCACTATATTGGGTTTGGCCTGTGCAGTGGTTTATTTTATAATTTCATCTGGGATCTTTCGACAGATTATATCGCAAGAGGCCATCAAATTAGCTACTTTATTCGTCATTTTTTTCACGTTGGCTATTATTATAAGTACCTACCTCTATCAAACTAATGAAGCTTTTCACAAATACCTGCGATTTGCTTTTGAGGGGTTCTTTAATTGGATTGAACGAGGAGAATGGCGAACGGACTCGACGGACAAGCTTAACCGAGAAATGTGGGTTTGGCCCAATGATTTAAAGACCTGGCTGATCGGGAGTGGTCTTTTTAACAATTTTGTGTACAGTACAGATATTGGTTATTGTCGGTTTATCTTGTACTGTGGTTTGATAGGTTTTAGTGTTTTTGCTGCTTTTTTTGTCTATCTACCATCTTACTTTGCGCGAGCCAACCCACAATATACTTTCATGTTTTTACTACTAATGGCGCTTAGTTTTATGATTTGGGTAAAAGTGGCAACGGATATCTTTCAATTTTATGCCTTGTTCTTTTGTTTAGATAAATTTACACAGGATCGTACACCTCATCAATTCCAAAAATATGAAAATCGCGTATTGCGTCCTCGGTACGTTTAATTCTGGAGGAATGGAGCGCGTATTGGCTAATAAAGCCAATTATTTGACCAAGATCGGTCATGAGGTGACTATTATCACTACCGATCAGCAAAACAGAAAGCCATACTATTCCTTAGACGACCGCATAACTTGTATCGATTTAAAAATCAATTATACTGATGATCTGACAAAGTGTTTGCCTTCAAGACTGATTTCTTATGTGCTAAAACAGGCTCGACATAAAACTAAACTTTGCACATTTCTAAATCAGCGGAAGCAAGACCTTGTCGTTTCACTATTTGATCACGATGCTACAATACTTCCAAAGCTATCCGACGGTAGCAAAAAGGTTTTGGAGATTCACTTTTCTCGATATAAGCGGCTCCAATATAACAGAAATGGTCTTTGGAGGTGGATCGACAAATACCGGAGTCATAAGGATCTTGTTTTGGTTAAACAGTTCAGTAGATTCGTTGTGCTCACAGAAGAAGATAAAGGTTACTGGGGAGCACTCCCAAATATCCAAGTTATTCCAAATGCCAACAGTTTTGTTCCCAACAAAATCTCGGATGTCACAAGTAAGAATGTGATCGCCGTCGGCCGTTATGATGCACAGAAAAACTTTGAAGATTTAATACAAATTTGGTGTCTGGTTGTAAACGATTGTACGGACTGGAAATTAACAATTTATGGACAAGGGCCACAAAAGCAACAACTGCAACGACTTATAAATCAGCTTGATCTTAGCAGTTCAGTAACGTTGCATCCTCCAGTAAGTGAGATTGAGAAAGCCTATGTCGATAGTGCTATCCTTGCTATGACTTCTAAATATGAAGGCTTGCCGATGGCCTTACTAGAAGCACAAGCTTGCGGACTTCCTTTAGTATCATATGCTTGCAAATGTGGGCCTAGAGATATCATAAAGGACGATCTTAACGGATATCTTATTGATCCAGGAGATAAAGCCGCCATGGCAGCAAAACTCATCGATCTTATTCGTAATCGTGATTTGCGTGCTCGACTTGGAGCGAATGCCGCCCAACAGTCAAATCTTTATGAAGAGGATAAAATTATGCAACAATGGGTATCTTTATTCGAATCTTTGGTTAACAGACATCCTGACTTCAAATAATATGAAAGAAAGCTCTGATAAAAAGAGAAAAACCATAGTTATTTCTGCGGTAAACTTAGTAGAGGCGGGCACTTTGACTATTTTAAAAGACTGTTTGTCTTACCTTTCTTCGTTGGCTACTGATGACCCCACATATCGTGTTATTGCCATTGTGTTCGATAAAAAGTTAGCTTATTTTCCCAATATCGAATACTTGGAGACGCAATGGCCGAAGAAACGTTGGATTAACCGCTTGTGGTATGAATACGTAAGTCTAAAAGCGATTTCTAAGCAAATTGGTACTATTGATTTATGGTTTTCACTGCACGATACCAGTCCGTCGGTCATAGCGAAGCGTCGTGCAGTATATTGTCATAACACATATGCATTCTATAAACGCAAAATGCATGACTGGCTATTTTCACCAAAAATTGCCGCATTTTCAGTTTTTACCAAATACATTTATCGTACAAATATTCATCAAAATAATTTTCTGGTTGTACAGCAAGTTTGGTTTAGAGAAGGCATGTCAGAGATGTTTGGTTTTGACAAACAACGAATTATCGTCGCTCCGCCAGAGCAGGAGAAACAAATTCCTATTGGTAATTTTGAGCAGTCTTCGGATGATTTATATCGATTTGTATACGCCGCTTCGCCCAATAGTCACAAAAACTTCGAGGTGCTATGTGCCGCCGCTGAAATACTGGAAAAGGTAGGAGTGGATAATTTTGAAATCCGCATTACTGTAAAAGGCAATGAAAACGCTTATGCAAAATGGTTGTACAAAAGATGGGGGCATCTCAAAACGATTAACTTTGGTGGATTTGTAGATAGAAAATCGCTATTTGACATTTACGCGATAAGTAATTGTATGATTTTTCCATCTAAAGTTGAAAGTTGGGGTTTACCGATTTCGGAATTTGCTTTATTTAATAAGCCCATGCTATTAGCAGATCTCCCATACACGCATGAGACAGCCGCAGGGAGCCAGTCGGTTGCTTTCTTTGATCCGCAGAATGCACGAAGTTTAGCTTCTCAAATGGAACAGCTTATAAAGGGTGATACAGCATTTCTTAAGACAGTGACCAATAGCCCGATCGAAAAACCGGTAGCGCACAGTTGGGGCGCACTATTTAACACGTTATTACATGACTAAGATCAACGATCAACAATACAGAGTTTTGCAAGTAGGAAAATTCTATCCTATTAGAGGTGGAGTCGAAAAAGTAATGTACGACTTGATGATCGGCCTATCCAAAAGAAATATATACTGTGACATGCTGTGTGCCAGTACAGAAAATTTTGAGGCAGGTGAAATAAAAATCAACGAGTATGCGCGTGTATTTGTGGTACCTACACAAATAAAATTAGCATCGACTATGCTTGCGCCGTCTATGATTTCGCAGCTTCGCAAAATCTGTCATCATTATAGTGTGATCCACATTCATCATCCGGATCCAATGGCTTGTCTTTCTTTATTTTTATCTGGCTATAAAGGTAAAATTGTGTTGCATTGGCATAGCGACATTGTGAAACAAAAGAAACTTCTCGCGTTGTACAAGCCTTTACAAGATTGGATAATTAAACGTGCTGATATTATCGTGGGAACCTCGCCGACCTATGTGCAGGAATCTCCTTTTTTACAAAATGTGCAGCATAAGGTTACCTATATCCCGATAGGCGTTGAGCCGTTACAACCAGATAAAAGCATATCAAGTAGTATCCGAAAAAAATATGCTGGCAAGAAAATTATTTTTGCACTGGGTCGTTTAGTCGAGTACAAAGGCTATCAGTATATGATCGAGGCCATGAAACTTTTAGATGATAGTTTTCAGCTAATAATTGGCGGCAAAGGGCCTTTAAAAGAAGAGTTACAAAACCTGATTGCATCATTAGGTCTTAAGCATCGTGTCGAGCTCATCGACTACATTCCAGATCATGAGGTGCCCAGCTACTACGATATTTGCGATATTTTCTGCTTAAGCTCTACTCAAAAGACTGAAGCTTTTGCCATTGTACAAATCGAAGCCATGTCTCTTGGTAAGCCAATCGTTTCTACTCATATAGAAGGCTCTGGCGTAAGTTGGGTAAATGCCGATAAAGTTTCTGGACTTGTGGTAGCGAAAGAAAATATTGAAGCTCTAGCCAGTGCAATACGTACTTTGGCCGAAGATGAAACTTTATATCAAAAAATTAGCGGGGGTTCTCTAGATCGCTATGAGACGTTTTTCACCGATCAACGCATGATAGACAAAACTATTGCTATTTATGAAAATAGTACTGCTTGCTAATGGATTCTCAATATTGTAGCGATTCGTCGACAAGCGCATAGATATTTTAGGTTGCCTAATACAAGCTGTTTCTCATCTCGGCACAAAAAGGTAGATTTGTTATTAAGATAATCTGGTTCTTTCTATGGCAAAAACTTTATCGAAAACCATCGAAAACCATCTTTTTTTCCAACATGTACAAGAGTATATTGATGATGGTAAGGATGTCGTTTTTTCGGTACGAGGCTCCAGTATGAGTCCTTTTTTAAAAGAACGTGACCTTATCACGATAAAACCACTGAAAGACAAAGATTTGAAAGCCGGCCATATCGTATTGGCACGTTATAAAAAAGGGTATATTCTTCACCGTGTCATTCGGATAGATAAAGAGTTTCTTTTCCTGGCGGGTGATGCCAATTTAGTACAAATAGAAAAAGTAGATCGTAATGCTGTTGTTGGCTTTCTTAGTGAAGCTACTCGAGACAAAAAAGACATTCCGCTTTACACATCACGCATGTTGTGCTATGCAAAATTGTGGTATTATATACGACCTATTAGAAGAGTCTGGATCAAATTGTTTATTCGTAAAATAAACCCATGAAGTTAAGAAAAGAATTAAAATTAAGAAAAATAGGAAAAGACTATATTATTGTAGAACCTGGTCAAGATAAAGTCGATCTCTCAAAAGTATATACCTTAAATGAAACAGCCGCTTGGTTGTGGGAAGAGCTGCATCCTCAAGAATTTTCTAAAGAGGATATGGTAAAAAAACTGGTGGAGGAATACGACGTTACGGAAGAGCAAGCCAATAAAGATATTCAGAAATTGCTCGACATTTTTGTAGCTCAAAAATTACTTGACGAAAATTATTAACAAATAGTGAAAGCACGGCGTGTATTTCTTACTTTATTGCGATCAGGTCTTTGGAATAGCCCCGTGGCTGATTTTGAAGATTTTCCGTTGTCTTCTAAACAATGGCACGATCTGTTTCACATCGCACTAAGTCATACCGTTGAAGGACTTGTCTATCAAGGCTTAATTACTTTGCCTGATCATTTATTACCTCCTCGATCTTTGGCTTTATCCTGGACAGTGCGTGTAGAACAAATTGAACAGCGCAATGATTGGATGGATGAGCAAGTGAGTACCCAAACACATTTCTTTGCTAATCATGGATTGCATCCCTTTCTTTTGAAAGGCCAAGGTGTAGCACGTTATTACGACAAGCCAAGAGTTAGACTTCCAGGAGATATTGATTGGTTTTTTAATAACAAACAGGATTACAATCTAGCTAGAAAACTGTTATCTGATCAGGGCGTGTCTATAAAATCCGTACCTGGTTTTAGTACGTACGCCATTTGGAATAATACCGAGGTTGAGTTGCATCGTAGGATGATCGATATTCACAACCCCTTCAAATTAAAGTATACGAAGAGTCTTTATAAATCCGAAGCTTCGATCTCGCAATCCGTTAGGCATCATGGTGTTTGTTGGAACTTACCTTCTGCTTTACTCATGCATGTTTCGGTTACTGTTCACATCTTAAAGCATCTATTGGCCTATGGAATAGGTTTGAGACAGCTTTGCGATGCCGCACGTGTATGTTATTCGCTCAAAGAAGAACTAGATTCTTCAAAATTGAGCTTTGTATATCGGCAGTTTGGAATGCTTAAATTTGTCAATGTCTTGCACGGTCTTCTTGTAGAATACCTAGGTTTACCAGAAGATCGAGTACCTATTCCTTACAGTAAGCATTCTTTTGCAGAAACTATGATGCAGGATGTATGGGAGGCAGGTAATTTTGGCTTTTCGGCAGATGCAACAGGCACTTCAGACGGTAGTCGCAAAGTAGTAGATCTGCGGATCTGGAAAAATATGGTCAAATATCTTCCATTTGCACGTATGGAAGCTTCATCTTTTCCGTTTGTACACTTTTATTCACGTTTTAGTAACTAACCGTCGTCCATGACTTATACGTTTCGACAGCATACGAACTGGATTAGAACCTTTGTAAAAGGGTATCGAGTAAGGTTGTCGTTATATTTTGTGTTAGAACTTATTGGAATAGCCCTGTCCCTTCTTTTCGTTTACTGGTCCAAAGTAGCTATTGATCGTGCAACTGCCGATTTTGAAAAGGAGATCGCTCCCATATTGCTGTTGATTGTGCTTGCTGCAGTGGGAGGTGTAGTACTTCGTGCTGCATCTAGTTGGATTGATGAGAATACACGGTTGCGAATGAGTGTTGAGCTTCAAAACACATTGACCAAAGAGCAGATGTCATCTAGTTGGGCTTCGATAAAAAAAAGGCATACTGGTGATCTAATGCTTAGGCTTCAAGAAGATAGTAAAGAAGTGATACAAATGATCGGTTCTTCCGCAATATCATTTGCAATTACTATAATAAAGCTCTTGGCTTCTCTATTTTTTCTTTGGAGTATGGATCCAGTTTTAGCCGCTATGATACTTTTCATCACGCCGCTATTCTTATTCTCCAAGATCTATTTTAAGAAGATGAGAATTCTGAATCAAGAGGCAAAAGCGGCAGACAGTGCTGTAGCAAACATCGTACAAGAAAATTTGCGATTCAGGATGATTATCCAAGCACTTGGTCTTTTTGGCTACCGAGCAAGCAAGCTTCAGCAGGAACAAAGTCGGCTTCTTCAATTAAAAATGCGGCAAATCAACTTCAGTTTGATCAGTAATACGATTGTACGCGTTACTATGAGTGCTGGATATCTGATTGCTTTTATTTGGGGAGTTTATCGCCTACACCATCAAGAGATTTCATTTGGAACAATGACTGCTTTTCTGCAATTAGTAGGTCGCATTCAGAATCCTATACTTTCAGCTGCGGCCTTTTTTCCTAGTTTTGTTCGTTTTAGAGTTTCTTTAGATCGTATTCTTGAACTTTTCAATGAAAAAAAATAACATTACCTTCTCCGATAAAATTAGAAACACTTCAAAAAATAACTTTTGATAAAGTTTCTTTTAAATATGAAGAAGCTAATGTCATAAATGATTTATCTTTTCAAGTTAGTAGGGGCAAACCATTAGCAATATTAGGGAGCAGTGGACGGGGCAAAACTACATTGATGCGCCTTTTGCTGGCTTTATGCTCGCCCGACAGTGGAAAAATTTTGCTCGAAGATGGACAGGATAAAGCACATGTATTACAGGAAAATTATCGTTCAAACTTTGCTTATGTTCCTCAAGGAAATTCCTTATTCACAGGCACCATAAGGGAAAATATAATGGGTGTCCAATCGATTTCAATGGAAGAAATTAATCAAGCGCTGAACGTAGCATGTGCAAATTTTGTCCATGATTTGCCGCAAGGAATACATACCTTTATAGGTGAATCAGGATATGGCTTATCGGAAGGACAAGCGCAACGAATTGCTATTGCTAGGGCTGTGATACAAAAGGTACCTGTATGGCTTTTTGACGAACCGACATCCGCTTTAGATGATGAAACATCAAGCCAATTAATACGACATTTATTTTCTGAAGGACGAAATAAAATTTTGATATTTGTAACGCATGATTTGAAATTAGCGGAACGTTGTGATACATCGGTTTATTTGCACTAACTAAAAATGAAGAACGAAACTAACCAAAAGCCTTCTGTACTCCAATCTTTCTACTACACTATCGCAAACTTAACGCTCGAAGTGCAATCTGATACGGGCCTTGATATTGATAGTTTTCTGCCGAGTTTCGAAGATTTTCGAACAGATGCAGCTTTGGCTGGCAAGCCGATAAGTAGAGTACTCATCACCAAAGAACGTTTTGATAAGCCGCCAACTGGAGCCAAACTTTTAAGTGATATATCCATTGTATGGGGCAACCGTTTCAAATTTTTTGAAATGCCGGATGAATACGTTACCACCATCATGAGCGCACATTCGCCAGGTACTTGGTTCATGACAAGTAAGAAGGATTTTTCTCAATCAATTGTACATTGGGTCTACGATTCAGTGGCGCCCATCGAAATCATAAGTTGGCTATTAATGGTAACTTTTGCTCAATCTGCGTTATTGTACAAAACGATCTTAATCCACGCTTCAGTCATCGAAAAAGGGTCAGAAGGCTTCGCTTTTCTAGGTAAAAGCGGAACTGGCAAGAGCACACATAGTAATCTGTGGAAAAAATATATCTCTGGATCAAAGCTCCTGAATGATGATAACCCCGCTGTCAAAATTGAGAACGATGGCAAGGTTCGTATCTATGGCACACCATGGAGTGGCAAAACACCTTGCTACAGAAATGTGGGTGTAGATTTGCGAGCAATTGTGAGACTTAAACAAGCCCCGTTCAACAAAATGAGTTGGCACACAGGACAATTTGCCTTTATCGCATTATTGCCTAGCTGCTCGGCATTACGTTGGAATCAAGATCTATTTAGCAGCATGGCAGATTTGGTAGAACATATCGTAACGAATGTACCTATAGGGGAGCTGGAATGTCTGCCTACAGAAGAGGCCGCTCAGTTGTGTGCATCTGAAATTGAAAAAGCTTAAATCATAAAAGTACATGAAAAAATACCTAATCTTTACGGCCTTAATTTCTCTTTTTTCATTGCATTCTTGTATCATAGCCAAGAAAGTAGTCTATGTTAAGGATATGCAGGAGGGTGTGGCATATCCCACTGTCGCTGCCGCACCTATACGGATTCAAAAAAATGATCGTCTAAGTATAACAGTAAGTTCCAAAAATCCAGAATTAGCTGCTCCGTTTAATCTAGATATTGGCAGTTATGGTATTGACTCTGATGGGCAGGCCAATATCCGCTCTGGTCAATCAAATAATACGTTTTTAGTAGATACTGATGGCCAAATTAATTATCCCATCATTGGACCACTCAGTATTGAAGGTCTTACTATCGACGGTGTGAGAGATTTAATTTGGGAAAATTTGGTAAATAAAAAGCTTATTGCGGAACCCATCGTTAAAGTTGAATTAATTAACGTTAAAATCACGATGATGGGAGAAGTACAATCCGTAGGTATTTTAGATATTCCGGATACACGCATCACTTTGCTCGATGCATTGGCTCGTTCGGGAGGACTGACTGCGAATGCGGTTCCAGATAAGGTGAGTGTCATTCGTGAAGAAAACGGCGTACGCAAAATGTATATGAATGATATAGAATCAAGCAATATTTTTAATTCTCCGACATTCTTTCTTCAGCAAAATGATATTGTCTACGTACATCCTAAAGGACCAGTTCCATCCGCTAGAGAAAATAATACTTTACGATACATGGGTTTACTTACTAGCTCTGCTGGATTAGTAATCACTATTTTAATATTAATAAATCGATAGTCTTTTTTATGCTAAAAGATCAAAATACTACAGAATCAGAAGATAAGTCGATCAATGTACTTGACTTACTGAAGTATCTTTTTTTTCATTGGAAGTGGTTTCTTCTTTCCGTATTATTCTTTGGAGGCTATTATTACTATCAATATAGTAAGACTCCGTTTGTATACAGTAAGTCGGCCATCTTAATGGTTAAAACTCCTGAGAATACCAACGTGACAGCTCGTTTTACACGTAGCTCGATGATTAATACTATCAGTGTTGCTAGCGAAGTGCTGCAGTTAAAATCAAAAGAGTTGATGCGTCATACGATTGCTGAAATTCAGGGAGATATATCCTATTCGAAAACCGAAGGATTACGCAATATCGAGCTGTATAAAGATTCACCAATTCGAGTCAGCTTTTCGAATATTGATACGGAAGCCCGGGCATCAATGACCATTGTACCGAGAGATTCAAATACTGTAGATTTTCTTCTGCTTGACAAAGATGATATCATTCATAGTCAAAAAGTTAAATTAAATGTTGAAACGAAAACACCTCTAGGACTTTTAACAATATCTCCTAGCAAATTTTATAAACCTTCTTTTTTTGGTGAAGAAATCTCGGTAACAAAAGTACCAAGAGAGAGTATGGTTTCGTATTTTCTTTCCAGAATGAATATCTCACAGATCGAAGAAGATGCCGGTCTGTTGCAACTTACATTAGAGGATCACTCTCCAAAAAGGGCTGTAGACCTTATTAAAACTTTAGTAGAGGTATACAACGAGCAAACCATAGAAGAAAAGAACAGAATTGCCGTTAGCACAGCCGATTTCATTCGAGAACGCATCGCTATAATTGAACAAGATCTTGGTACAGTAGAATCGGATCTAGAGCGTATAAAAATTGATAATAGTGGCATGGATGTTAAAGACGCCGCTAGCATGTATATCACTGAAAGTAGAAGCTATTTGAATAGTAGTCGCGAACTCGAAACACAATTGAGCCTCGCCGAAATGATGCGAGATTATATTTACGATGCTAGCAGATCTGATCGACTCATACCAACAAATATGGGATTAGCAGACTTAAACGTAGAACGCCACATCAATGACTATAATAGTGCCCTTTTACGAAGAAATCGATTACTAGAAGGCAACAACTCCAATAATCCTGTAGTACAGGATATCGAGCAGTCTTTAAGCTATAATAGACAAAATATTGAGCGTGCTGTTGACAATGCTATTAACGGATTGCGCATAAGGGTGCAAAATGCTCAAAGAGACATGGAAATGGCACAAAGAGACGCCATCTCCATGCCAGCTAAACAACGGCAAGTATTGGGTATCGAAAGAAATCAGAAAGTCAAAGAAGAATTATATATTCTACTCTTAAATAAGCGAGAAGAGAATGCCCTTAATCAGGCGACTGCTGATGATAATATTCGTGTCATTGATCCCGCATCGGGAAGTGATAGTCCTGTTTCTCCTAAGAAAATTAGAAAAATAGCAATTGGTGTCGGAATCGGATTAGCTATTCCTACCGCAATACTACTGTTAATTTTATTTTTGAATACCTCGGTGCGCGATCGCAAAGATTTGGAAAAATCATTAACTGCACCTTTCTTAGGAGAAATACCTTTTTCCAAGAATAATAAGAAAAATGTGCATGTCGTCGTGCGCGAACAAGCCACAGATCCTGTCACAGAAACCTTTCGTATTCTGCGCACAAATATCGACTTTATGTCAAATGGTAAGAGCAAACAAGTAATTACCTTGACATCACTTACAGAAGGCGTAGGTAAAACTTTTTGTGCGATAAATCTAGCCACGAGTTTAGCTTTTTTAAAGAAAAAGGTCGTGCTGCTGGATTTAGATCTTCGTAAAGGAACTTTAAGTGCCAAAATTAATATACCCAAAAACAAGGGAGTTAGTCATTATCTTGCCGACAGAACAGTATCACTGCAAGATATTCTTTATAAGAATGAAATCTCGGGTATTGTCGATATAATTCCAATTGGAGTAATCGCTCCAAATCCTGTAGAACTCCTACTGAGTGATCGCTTAGACAGTTTAGTAGCAACGCTAAAAGAAGAATATGATTACATAGTAGTAGATAACGTTCCTGTAGGTGTTGTAGCTGACTCTTCAATCATAAATAGAATATCAGAACTGACCATATTTGTTATTCGTGCTGGTAAGATGGATAAAAGACAATTACCGGAAATTGAAAATATCTATCAGCAAGGTACATTAAACAATATGGGTATAGTATTAAATGGTATTCGGAAAGGTCGTGCCGGATATGGTTACGGGTACGGATATGGTTACGGATATGGTTACGGGTATGGTTATGGATATGGAGCAAAGAAATAATCAGTAAAACATATTAATTCTTCAATTTATGGTTAGCCAAATTACATCAGATGTCAAAATATCAGTAGAGTCTATATATCAGCCTGAATACTCTAATCCAGATAATTTACATTATATGTATGCATATCGTATAACTATAGAAAATCAGAGCGCTGAGACACTGCAATTGCTCAGAAGACACTGGGAAATATTTGATGCGATAGGAGAGCATAAGCAAGTGGATGGTGAAGGAGTTGTTGGTCAACAACCAATTTTAGAACCAAACCAAGTTCATCAGTATGCGTCTGGATGCAATCTTAGAAGCGCTATGGGATATATGGAGGGTTTCTATGAGATGCAACGTCTTTCTGACGGCGAATTATTTGCTATAGCTATTCCACGATTTATACTGATTGCTGACTTTGTGCTCAACTGATTGATTAAAAAAATGTCATATTAAGCATCATATGAATACTCTTAAGGAGATTTAACTATCTCTTGCAAAATTATTGTGTACTTTTGACATTTTAGATATTATGTCAACAAAAAAGTCACATGCCCTAGTTTTGGGTGCGAGCGGACTGGTAGGTCTGCACACCACAAAAATGCTTTTACAGCAAAATACGTATGATATAATCTATGCGGTAAGCCGACGTGGAATTCCATTTGAGCATGAAAGATTAATTCAAATTCATGCCGATTATGACACCATCGAATCTAAGCTTAAAGATATACCTATTTATCACATTTTCAGCTGTTTAGGCTCTACAGCAAAGAAGACTCCGGATAAGGAAAATTATTTTAAAATCGATTACGAATATCCGATGAAAGTTGCTCGCTTAGCCTTAAAAAACGGTGCAACCAAATTCACCTTGGTTTCTGCCATTGGCGCCAACGCAAATTCAGGCAATTTTTATGTTGGCATGAAAGGGAAGCTGGAAGAAAGTATCATTAAGCTTAATTTTGACGAGACACATATTATGCGTCCAGCGCTGATCACTGGCGAACGTCCGGATAGTAGACCGACCGAACTATTTGCTACTTGGTTGTTCAAAGTTCTCAATCCATTACTCATCGGGGGCCTTAAAAAATTCAGAAGTATACCGGGTAAAACTATTGCCCAAGCTTTGGTTAACACAGCGAAAGTCAACCAACAGGGAGTATATACCTACAATACCGCACAAATAAAAGAACTAGCGTGAGCATATTAAGTACAGAAAAGTTAAGTCATTCATTTCATGATCGCTGGTTATTTCGTGATTTACACTTCGGCCTGCAGTCCGGCGATCGAGTTGCATTGGTAGGTATAAATGGCACTGGCAAATCCACCCTACTTAAGATATTAGCTGGCGTATTGTCACCAGATCAAGGCACGATAGTCGCCGAACGCGGTATTCGAATTGGATATTTGCCACAAGAGCCAGATTTTGCACATCTTAATACGATTGAAGACTTTATATACAGTGCGGACAACAAGCAACAGCAGCTTATAAAAGAATATGAGCGATTGATAGAGCTAGATCAATGCGATGCTAATGAGCTTGGGCGCATCTCTGATGAACTTACCACGCTAAATGCGTGGGAATATGAGCATCAGATTAAAACGATCTTAAATCGCTTACAAATATCGGATTTTGATAAAAAGATATCAGCCATGTCTGGTGGGCAGCAAAAGCGACTTGCGCTAGCTAAATTGTTGATCGACGAACCCGATGTTTATATATTGGATGAACCTACTAACCACCTGGACATTGAAACAATAGAATGGTTGGAGAAACTTTTAACTTCTGGCAATAAGACCGTATTGATCGTATCTCATGATCGCTATTTCTTGGATCACGTTTGCCAAGAAATTCGAGAATTGGAAAGGGGAGAAGTTTTTCACTATAAAGGCGATTATGCAAACTTCGTTGAGAAAAAGGCCGAAAGACATTTATCTCAAGTGGCTAGCGCAGACAAAGCACGCAATTTATGGAAAAAAGAGTTGGAATGGATGCGTCGCCAACCTAAAGCACGTGGTACAAAATCAAAATCTAGAATAGAGGCATTTTACGATTTGCAAGATAAAAGTAAAGGCCCTACGGAACATGATAAAGTGCAACTAAAGATGCAGGCTTCTCGTCAGGGATCTAAAATTATGGAGATCGACGCGGTGAGCAAATCATTTAAATCTTCTTCTATTATAACTGATTTTACATATACTTTCAAAAAAGGTGATCGTGTAGGATTGGCTGGTAGGAATGGAAGTGGAAAGTCTACGTTTTTAAATTTAATTACGAAATCACTCGAACCAGATAATGGCCACATATCTACTGGAGAAACTACTGTTATTGGATATTACAAACAAGGCGGTTTAGATTTCAGAGAAAATCAGCGCGTTATTGATGTTGTAAAGGATGTTGCGGAGCATATAGACATGGGCAAGGATGGAATTATCACCGCCTCCCAACTTTTAACACAATTTTTGTTTCCGCCAGAGAAACAATTTGGAATGGTTTCTAAGCTAAGTGGTGGAGAGCGTAAGCGATTGCAATTAATGCGTGTTTTGATGCTAAATCCAAACTTTTTGATATTGGATGAGCCCTCGAACGATCTTGATATGGATACTTTAAATATTCTTGAAGATTTCCTAGAGCGTTTTCCAGGCGTTTTATTATTGGTCACACATGACAGGTATTTATTGGATAAACTTACGGATCAATTATTCATATTTGATGGCAGCGGACATGTACAGTTGTATAATGGAAATTATGCTGACTTTAAATTTGAACAGGACGAGCGGCTAAAGGAGGAGAAAAATATTAAATCAAAGGATGCAAATCAGCAAAAGCCAGCTCAAACTACACAAACCAAAAGCAAAATATCATACAAAGAAATGATTGAATTCAATTCGCTTGAGACGGATATACAGCGAATTGAAGATGAAATTACAGCACTTTCGGGAAAACTAATGGAAGTGGAGGATCATATCGAATTAAGCAAAATAGCGCAAGATATTGATCGCTTAAAAAACGAATTAGATAATAAATCGGCGCGTTGGATCGAATTAGCCGAACTAATATAACGTTTCACGTGGAACATATCAGTAATGTTTCACGTGGAACACAGTAAAAGAATCATGTTTGATAAATATAATGTCATAGTGGTAGGTGCGGGGCACGCGGGTTGCGAAGCAGCAGCGGCGGCAGCTAACCTAGGTTCAAAAACACTTTTAATAACAATGAATATGGGTGTTATTGCTCAAATGAGCTGTAACCCCGCAATTGGAGGCGTAGCAAAAGGGCAAATAGTTCGTGAAATTGATGCTATGGGAGGTTATACGGGAATTATTGCCGATAAATCTACTATACAGTTTAGAATGCTTAATCGCTCGAAAGGTCCAGCAATGTGGAGTCCAAGAGCACAGAATGATCGAATGAGATTTGCCGAAGAATGGCGTTGGCAACTAGAAGACATTCCAAATTTAGATATATGGCAAGATACCGTTAAAGAACTAATAGTAGAAGGCGATACTGTGAAAGGTGTGATCACATCTTTGGGAATTAGTATTTCTTCTGATGCTGTTATCTTAACTAACGGTACGTTTCTAAACGGTACAATACATATCGGCGAAAAAAAATTCGGTGGTGGTAGAACGGGAGAAAAAGCTGCAACTGGACTCACTGAACAACTCGTAACCTTAGGTTTCGAGTCTGGCCGAATGAAAACCGGAACTCCTCCACGTATAGATGGCAGAAGTCTTGATTACACAAAAATGGAGGAACAATGGGGAGATGACAATCCCGGTAGATTTTCCTATACAGAAGTGCAGCGCCCTTTGCAAAAACGCTGCTGCTGGATCACTTATACTAATGCAGATGTTCACGAAATACTGAAAACAGGGTTTGAACAATCGCCTATGTTCACAGGCCGTATTAAAGGCTTAGGACCAAGATACTGCCCGTCCATAGAAGACAAAATAAACAGATTCTCTGAGCGGGATCGGCATCAAATCTTTGTCGAACCGGAAGGTTTTAGAACGGTAGAAATATATGTTAACGGTTTCTCCACATCCTTACCAGAGGAAGTGCAGCTCAAAGCACTTCGCTGCATTCCTGGTTTCGAAAAAGCTAAAATGTATAGGCCAGGTTATGCCATCGAATACGATTATTTTCCTCCGATGCAGCTTGACCTAACGTTGGAAACTCAGCGTATTAAACACCTATTTTTCGCAGGCCAAATAAATGGTACAACGGGGTATGAAGAAGCGGCAGCGCAAGGATTCGTAGCTGGTATCAATGCCCACCAACGCATCAATGATCTACAGGAATTGATATTAAAGAGATCAGAATCTTACATTGGTGTTTTAATCGACGATCTTGTCACAAAGGGTACGGATGAACCTTATAGAATGTTTACCTCTCGAGCAGAACATCGCCTATTGCTTCGACAAGACAATGCCGATATTAGGCTTACACCGATAGGCCATAAATTGGGTCTAATAAGCGATGAGCGATTGGAAAGGGTAAAACAAAAGATATCGGAATCGGACCGTATTGTACAATTTTTGCGCAATACAAGTTCGGAACCTGATGAAGTAAATACCGCTCTTTTGGAATGGGGTTCAACAGAGATTAATCAAAAAACTAGACTATTCAATCTACTAAGTCGGCCACAAGTCGATATACAAAGTCTCGCAGCCGTTGACAGTAATCTCAACACTTTCTTGAAAAACTTCGACACCGAAACAATTGAGCAAGCTGAGATAAAAGTGAAATATGATAGTTACTTCGAAAAAGAAATGGAGATCGTGAATAAGATGAAAAAAATGGAGGATAAAGAAATTCACCAGGATTTTGATTATTCAAAAATAAATTCTCTATCTACGGAAGCTCGCCAAAAGTTAGCCAATGTAAAACCGCGTACTTTAGGTCAAGCATCGCGCATTTCGGGGGTATCACCGGCAGATATTAGCATTTTAATGGTTCATATTTAATAAAGTATTGATAATCAAAGTTTTATATAAAATATTTTAGGAAGCAATATAAGCTGATTTAACGCATTATTTTAAAAAATATGAGTACGCTATCCAAAAGCCGTGAAAATCGCTTAAAACGCATAAAAAGCGTATTAAGCAACAACATTAGTTTACTAATGCTTTCTATCACCATCTTGCTTTCTTTTCAGCACTGTGCCAACATGTCGCGGCCTACTGGTGGACCAAAAGATTCCATACCACCAAGTGTCGTAGCTGAACTGCCTGCTAATTTTTCAACCAATTTTACCGAACGAAAAATTCAAATCACATTTGATGAATTTGTAAAAACTACAAACCAACAAAAGGAATTCAGTATATCACCAGATTTGGATATACCTGCCATTTATAAAATTCGCAAAAGAAATTTGCACATAGAACTTCCCGATAGTTTGGAAGAAAATACTACTTATACCATAAATCTCGGTAAAGGCTTAGTGGATTTTAATGAAGGTAATCCTATACTCAATTATACTTATGTGTTTTCGACAGGGCCAGAACTAGATTCTTTGTCAATATCTGGATCAGTGAGCAATGGCTACACACAAGATTTTGATCCAGAGAAGGACAAAGACATTAATGTCATTCTGATTCCCACCAGTAGAGATTCAATTTTTGGAAAGAAAAAAGCTTCCATCTTTACTACCGTGGATACTTCAGGAACATTCACACTGCGTAATTTAAAAGAAGATACATACAGAATTTACGCCATTAAAGAACAGAATAACGATCGTACTTATAATTCACCAGACGAATGGATTGGATTCCTACGGGATAGTATTGTATTGCGAAAAGATACATCGGGTATACACCTAGAGCTTAGTAAAGGCAATCCACTTGATTTTAAGATACTCGAAAGAAAACTCGAAAGTAGTGGTATGGCACTCCTGGTGTTTAATAAAGTTCTGGAAGAACCGATGATCAGATTTTTGGATCCTGTCGTATTGAATGATCAATCCATACCTCGATTTACTCCAACGAATGATTCGGTTAGAATATATCTTCCAAATCTTGAATTTGATTCGCTAAAATTCGAAGTATCTGATAAAACTGGTATTAAAGATACCACAGTGATTCGTAGGCCTAGAAATCTAAAACTAGAAAGAAACATCACACCAAAATTTAGTATTACAAATAAAGTAGATCGTGTAAAACACATCCAATTATCAGCATCGACGCCACTACAACAAGTAGATAAATCAAAAGTTATTCTTATTGAAGATTCTATACCCAGACGTAATTTTCAGTTACAAGCAGACAGTATTCGTGAAGAATTATATCATATCAGGTACAACTGGCGTCCGAAAAGAAACTACGAAATTACGCTAGAAGAAGGGGCAATGCAGGGTTACTTTGGTGAAACCAATAAAGAGGAAAAAATTCAATTTACGATGAACGAGGCTGATAGCTACGGTGATATTTATTTAACGTTTAACGGTCTAGATTCCACACAACAGTACGTAATAGAATTAATATCAGAAAATAAAGAAAAGAAATTTGAGACTGATATACTGTCTTCAAATCATCAACATAACTACACGAAATACCCAACCGGAAAATATAGTATACGCGTCATTTGGGACAGAAATAGGAACGGGAAGTGGGATCCTGCCGATGTATGGACGCTAACTAAACAAGAACCAATTTGGTATCTTGATAGAACATTTACTATTCGAGCTAATTGGGAACAAAACGAAACTATTGACGTTAATTTTACTGTCCGTTAGTCGGACTCATCTGTATCTTTAAACCAAGAGCTATACAGTACGTAATTATGCGGTAATTTGTCTAGTAAAGCCAATTGCTCATCCGTGAGTGGCTTTACTTTCTTTGCAGGCACACCAGCGTAGAGATAACCAGACTCACAAACAGTATTCTCTAAAACAACTGCTCCAGCAGCAATGATTACGTGGCTTTGCAAAACTGCGCGATCCATCACAATAGCGCCCATTCCAACCAATACGTGCGAATGGATCACGCAACCATGTATTATGGCATTGTGCCCGATATTAACGTATGATCCAATATCAGTACCATTCCGCTCGTACGTACCGTGAATAGTGACGTTATCCTGAATATTGGTATAATGACCAATTTTTATATAATTCACATCGCCACGTACCACCGCATTGAACCAAATTGAACAATGCGAGCCAATAGAAACATCGCCAACAACAGTACAATTTGGCGCCAAAAAAGCATCAAGAGGAATATCTGGCACTTTATCTCCTACAGGCAATATAATAGCTGACATAATAATAATATAAAAATTAGTAAATAGTATCTCGTAATTCAGCCGCGTGGTCAGGATAATCTGTCGTATAATGCAAACCACGACTTTCCTTACGTGCCATTGCGGACTTTACAACCAAATAAGCTACCTGAATAACATTGCGCAGTTCACATAGTTTTACAGATAAACGTGTATTCTTGTAGAAAGATTCAGTTTCGTCATATAATAACCACAATCTTCGCATAGCGCGCTCCAAGCGAAAATCAGATCGAACAATACCAACATAATCACTCATTAATTTTTGGGTTTCTCTAAGATTGTGAGTTACCAAAATATCTTCGTTGGACAAACTAGTATCCGTATCGTCCCATTCGGGGATATCATGCCTATAATTTAGCTCTTCATACGTGTTTTCCACATGTTTGAAAATACGATGTGCATAAACTGCAGCTTCTAATAAAGAGTTGGATGCCAAACGATTAGCGCCATGCAAACCAGTCGAGGCACATTCACCGCAAGCGTACAAATGTTGAATACTGGTAGCACCATGGCCATCTACCATAATTCCCCCACATAAATAATGTGCTGCTGGCGACACCGGAATAAAATCTGTGCACATATCGACACCAATCCGCAAACATTGTGCATAAATATTGGGAAAATGTGCAAGGATATCCTCTTTGCTACGATGTGTAATATCCAGATATACATAATCCAAACCGGATTTTTTCATCTCCAAATCAATCGCTCGCGCTACGATATCTCGAGGTGCAAGTGAACCACGTTCATCATATTCTTCCATAAAGGATACGCCATCAGCACGTCGCAAAATACCACCAAAACCACGCACTGCTTCAGAAATAAGAAAAGCTGGATATTCTGAAGGATTAAAAAGCGCAGTCGGATGAAACTGAATGAATTCCATATTTCGCACTTTGCCTTTGGCACGATAGACCATTGCAATACCATCTCCTGTAGCAATGGTTGGGTTCGTCGTACTCGAATACACATGGCCGGCACCGCCACTCGCCATCAAAGTTACTTTAGAAAGAATTTTTTCCACACGGCCCGAAGCCGTATTCAATGCATAAATACCATAACATGCAATATCATCAGAGCGTTTATCCACATGTATACCAACATGATGTTGAGTAATCAAATCTACAGCGAAATAGTGCGTGAGAATCTCAATATTAGGATGCGCGTGAACACGCTCCAGCAGTGCACGCTCGATCTCATAACCTGTAATATCTTTATAATGCAAGATTCGGTGAGCCGAATGTCCGCCTTCTTTGGCTAAATCATAACTACCAGATTCTTCCTTATCGAAACTAGTTCCATAAGCGATCAGTTCTGCAATACGATCGGGGCCTTCCTTAATTACGTGCTCCACCACGTTAGGATCACATAAACCATCTCCTGCTATTAGTGTATCTGCAATATGATCAGCAAAGCTATCTGACGCGTCAATAACCACTGCTACACCACCTTGCGCATATTTTGTATTCGATTCATCTTCATTAGATTTCGTAACGATCAAAACCTTACCCAACGTAGCTGCCTTCAATGCAAAACTCAAACCAGCAATTCCAGAACCTACAACTAAGAAATCAGTAAACTTTTCAGACATCAATGCAAGAAGTAAAATAGAGCAACAAATTAACAAATAATGTGGAAAACATGTCGAAAAACCGTGGAGGGAAAAGTAAAACTTTATTTTATTCCACATTATGACGGTAAACTACACTTTTTGTGAAAACATATTACCAGATCATCACTCCAATATTAACAAAATGTAAACAACAAAGATTTCACATCGTAACATGGAAAAAATAAAAGACCAAAAATTAGATATCTGATAATCAGCTTAAATCTATAGTTCAAATTGTGGATAAGCTGTGGATAAAGTAAAATAACCATATCTCCCCTAAAAATATTAAATCACTTATCCCCATTTTCCACAGACTAATAAACAATAAGATCATTTTATATAAAACTCTTTATTAATTATTGAAAAAAGGGAATGTGGATTTCGTTTGAAATTGTTTCTTTACTTTTGTCTTGTTGCTACGTCATACGACACATCATCAACCCTGCATAGAAGAGAAAATGGATAATACTTTTGATACTGTTTTGGAAGCCAAAGGATACATCGATCAACCTATCGATCCATCGATTGATCTGATCGACGAAATTCAGCGTCTGAAGAAAGAAAAGAATGCCGTAATCTTGGCTCATTATTACCAAGATAGTGAAATACAAGACATCGCGGACTATATCGGCGATAGCTTAGGTTTATCGCAGCAAGCAGCGAAAACCGAAGCCGATGTAATCCTCTTTGCGGGTGTACATTTCATGGCCGAAACGGCCAAGATATTGTCCCCGAAGAAGAAAGTATTATTACCTGATTTGAAAGCAGGATGTTCATTATCAGATAGTTGCCCACCTCACTTATTTGCCAAATTCAAGGAGCAATATCCTGATCATCTGGTAATTACTTATGTGAATTGTACTGCTGAGCTCAAAGCATTATCCGACATCGTATGTACCTCCAGCAATGCTGTCCAAATTGTGGAAAGCTTGCCCAAAGAGCAGAAGATCATCTTTGGACCAGATCGTAATCTTGGAGCCTACGTCAAAAAGAAGACGGGCAGAGATCTTGTACTGTGGAATGGAGCCTGTATGGTACATGAAATTTTCTCTCAGGATAGAATCAATGGTTTGCGATCCGAATATCCAACGGCTAAATTTATCGCGCATCCCGAATGTGAAGATCATATCCTAGCGCAGGCCGATTACATCGGATCTACGTCAGGAATGCTTAAATATACGATTGAAAATTCGGCAGATACATTTATCGTAGCTACCGAATCAGGCATTCTGCATCAGATGCAAAAGGCCAGTCCGAGCAAAATATTTATTCCGGCTCCGCCGAATAATCTGTGCGCTTGCAACGATTGTCCGCATATGAAACTGAATACATTGGAGAAACTGTACAATTGTTTGCACTACGAATTGCCAGAAATCGTGCTGCCGCATGATGTAATACAGCGTGCACAGCAACCTATTGAGCGCATGCTTGAAATCTCTGAGCGTCTGGGATTATAAGTTCACCTTTTACACGAATACTATGTTTGACAATAGCGAAAAGACAGATATCAAAGAATTAGGAGAATTTGGATTGATTGCACATTTAACGCAATCTGTACAATTGACGCAAGCGTCTTCTGTTAAAGGAATCGGCGACGATGCTGCTGTACTTAATTTCGAAGGCAAAAAAACTTTAATTTCTACAGATTTATTATTAGAGAATATTCATTTTGATCTGCGCTATGTGCCTCTGAAACATTTGGGATACAAAGCAGTACAAGTCAATTTGAGTGATATATATGCCATGAATGGTACCGCTTCGCAGATCACGTTCTCGATCGGAATGTCTTCCAAATTTCCGTTGGAAGCTGTTGAAGAGATTTATGAAGGTGTATTATTGGCTTGCAACAAGTACAATGTTGATTTGATTGGCGGCGATACCTCGGCGAGTCACCAAGGATTGGTACTTTCGGTAACCAGTATTGGCTATGCCGATGAAGCAGATATCACGTACCGTTCTGGCGCTAAAGAAGGCGATTTGTTGTGTGTTTCTGGCGATTTGGGTGGTGCGTACGTCGGTTTGCAATTGCTGGAACGTGAAAAACAGATTTTCTTGGAAAATCCTAATATTCAGCCTGATCTGGAAGGAAAGGACTATATTATTGAACGTCAGCTAAAACCGGATGCTCGCGGCGACGTCGTCGAGTTATTGCGGCAGCTGGACATTAAACCCAACGCCATGATCGATGTATCGGATGGTTTGGCATCGGAGATTCTTCATATTGCCAAAGAATCAAATGTAGGTTGTACGATTTATGAGGATAAAATTCCGTTGGATCCGATGACGTATGAGACGGCCAGAGAATTTGGTTTAGATCCAACTATATGTGCATTGAGTGGGGGGGAAGATTATGAGTTATTGTTTACTATTCCACAAGCAGATTATGACAAGGTCAAAAATCAATTGGATATCACCGTAATCGGCCACATGACGGAAGCATCAGCGGGCTGCCAGATGATCTCTAAATCGGGTAAAGTACATCCTTTGCAAGCGCAAGGCTGGAATGCTTTTAAGTAGATAATGCATCGTGCTAACAGATAAGATAAAAAAAGATAAGGCTGTATTTTTGAAAATACAGCCTTATCTTTTTTGATACTAACTTTCTTAAATTCTAAGTTTGAATAACGCCAACATTGTAGCGTTCTATTGTCGGATTTTGATTGGCTGCTTCAATCCCCATCGAAATGATTTTACGCGTGTCTTTTGGATCGATCACTCCATCCACCCATAAGCGTGCTGCTGCGTAATACGGGCTCAATTGCTTTTGATAGGTAGTATTGATTTTCTCTAATAATGCTTCTTTTTCTTGCTCCGTCAGCGCTTTGTTCTGTGCTTTCAGCGTAGCTTCTTGAATTTGTAATAAGGTTTTTCCGGCCGAAGCGCCACTCATCACGGCCATTTGTGCCGTTGGCCAAGCATAGATCAATCGTGGATCATACGCTTTTCCACACATAGCATAGTTTCCTGCGCCATAACTATTTCCGAGCACAAAGGTGAACTTAGGTACGACAGAATTAGCCATGGCATTCACCATTTTTGCGCCGTCTTTAATAATTCCACCTTGTTCCGAACGCGATCCTACCATAAAACCGGTCACATCTTGTAAGAATACCAAAGGAATCTTTTGCTGATTACAATTCATGATAAATCGGGCCGCTTTATCCGCAGAATCCGAATAAATCACACCGCCCATCTGCATTTCGGTCGCATTTCCAGGCTTTTTAGCTTTTACCACCTGCCGCTGATTGGCTACGATACCTACCGCCCAACCATCTACACGCGCTAGCGCACAGATAATGGTTTTTCCGTAATCCCTTTTATATTCTTCCAGACTATCTTTATCCACAATACATTTCAACACCTCATGCATATCATAAGGCTTTAATCTGTCCTGCGGAAAGTATTTGTACAAGTAGTTCGCGTCCTGCGCCGGTTCTGCTGCCGCAATGCGCGAGAAATGTGCCTTATCTTGATGACCAAACTTATCCACAATACCACGAATCGCATCCAGACAGCTTTTGTCATCCGGATATTTATTGTCCGTCACGCCTGAGATTTCGCAGTGCGTTGTCGCGCCGCCCAATGCCTCGTTATCAATCACTTCACCGATCGAAGATTTCACTAAATACGAACCAGCTAAAAATACCGATCCCGTACCTTCCACGATCAAAGCATAATCTGACATGATCGGCAAATATGCGCCACCTGCTACGCAGGAACCCATGATGGCCGATATTTGCGGAATACCCATGGACGAAATCTTGGCATTATTTCTAAAAATCCGTCCAAAATGTTCTTTGTCTGGAAATATTTCGTCCTGCATCGGCAGGTATACACCAGCCGAATCTACCAAGTAGATAATTGGCAAATGATTTTCCATGGCAATTTCTTGCGCGCGCAAATTTTTCTTGGCACTAATGGGAAACCAAGCACCCGCTTTTACCGTCGCATCATTAGAAACCACGATACACAATCGCTGCTGTATATATCCTAAAACGATGACTACGCCACCATTTGGGCAACCGCCATGCTCCGGATACAAATCCTCGCCTGCAAAACTTCCGATTTCTACGTACTCACTATCGGCATCCAATATATAATGCACGCGCTCCCAAGCAGTCATTTTTCCTTTAGATTGGTGTTTTTCTATCTTCTTGATCCCACCACCCAAATGCACTATTTCTAACTTTTTTCGGAATTCAGACAATAAGTTTTCCATACTATGTGTTATCTAATGAAATACTAATTTACAACTGGTTGTATTGTTAAATTTGTATAAATATCATAAAATTTAATTTGTTTTTTATAATATTTGTAAAGTATTTATCACAGCCTTTGTGAGCCTAAGCAAAATTTTATGATGAAAAATTCAGTTGACACAGAACAATTACTAATGATACAGCAAAGTGCAAGGGATTTTGCGCTGGCGCATATCAAACCGTATATCATGGCTTGGGACGAACCCCAGAAATTTCCTATCGAGCTATTTAAGAAATTAGGTGAATACGGTTTCATGGGTATTCTTGTACCCGAAGAATATGGAGGGGCAGGATTAAGCTATCAGGAATATATCGTCGTACTCGACGAAATATCTAAGGTTTGCGGATCTATCGGTCTGTCTGTCGCAGCGCACAATTCATTATGTACTAATCATATTCTTTCTTTTGCCAACGAAGAACAAAAGAAAAAATACCTTCCTAAGCTTGCCACAGGCGAATGGATTGGCGCTTGGGGATTGACGGAAACGGGATCTGGTTCGGATGCTGGCGGACTTTCTACCGTTGGAGTATTAGATGGCGATCATTATGTGATTAATGGCAATAAAACCTTTATCACACATGCCATATCCGGAGATGTAGCTGTCGTGATGGTACGAACGGGAGAGAAAGGTGACAAACATGGCGTTTCGGCATTCATTATAGAAAAAGGGACGCCTGGATTTACAGCTGGTCAGAAGATGGACAAATTAGGTATGCGCGCATCCGAAACAGCGAGTTTATTTTTCGACAATTGCCGCGTACACAAAAGCCAGATGATAGGCGACATCGGTACAGGATTCGTACAAGCATTAAAATTGTTGGATGGCGGGCGAATTTCTATTGCAGCACTGTCATTAGGAATAGCACGAGGCGCATATGAATGTGCTTTGAAATATGCACAAGAGCGAGAGCAGTTCAATAAGCCGATTTTCGAATTTCAAGATGTATCGTTTAAATTAGCAGATATGGCCACAGAGATTCAAGCATCCGAGCTATTAGTACAGCACGCCGCCCAGTTGAAAGATCAGGGTGAGAAGGTAACTAAGGCGGGCGCAATGGCCAAATTGTACGCCTCAGAAACGGCGGTCAAAGTATCTAATGAAAGTGTGCAAATTCACGGAGGTTACGGCTTTACCAAGGATTTTGCTGCCGAGAAGTATTTTAGAGATGCAAAGTTGTGTACCATCGGCGAAGGCACAAGTGCCATTCAGAAAATGGTCATCGCGCGAGAAATAAAGAAAGATGTCGTATAAGGATATTCAAATAATTGATTGTGTACGTGATGCCATTCAGGGATTGGACATACACATTCCTGTACAGCAGAAGATTGATTATATCAACCTTCTGCTATCTAGTAACATTTTTGAATGCCTTGATGTAGGAAGTTTTGTATCTCCCAAAGCGGTACCGCAAATGGCAGATACTGCTACTGTAATTGCAGGTCTGTACAAAACAAATGAGACCAAATTATCAGTTATTGTAGCGAATGAGCGTGGCGCTCTTGAAGCTTTGAATTTTGATATCATCGATTATCTGGGTTACCCGTTCTCGATCTCTGAAACATTTCAACAGCGTAATACAAATAGTAGTATCTCAAAATCGTTTGATCGAGTAAAACTCATGCAGGAACTTGCTACATCAAAAAATAGGGAAATGCTTATTTATATTTCTATGGCATTTGGAAACCCTTATGATGATCCATGGCATCCGGAGCTAGTAGTACAGTGGATACAACAATTACAGAATATCGGCATTACAAATTTTTCTTTAGCAGATACTACCGCAGAAGCCTCAACAAATTGCATCACGGATGTGTTGACTCTGGTTAATCAACATTTCCCGGATCTCCAGCCTAGTATACATCTGCATAGTAGACCAGAGAAAGCATTAGGAAAGATAGATGCTGCGTATGATGCAGGATGTAGAAAGTTTGAGGGAGCTATTCTTGGATATGGTGGCTGCCCTTTTGCACAAGATAATCTAGTAGGAAATATACCAACCGAATTGCTGTTACGTCGTTTCGAAAAAAGCTCTATTGATGAACTGCAACCAATCATCACAGCATTCCAAAAATTAGTAACACCGTATTAGCACATAAATCTTGCTATGGAAGTTTCATATCAGTACATAAAAACCAGAAAAGAAGGGCATGTTTTTCATGTGATCCTAGCTCGTCCTGCTAAGCGAAATGCTTTTACACCCGCTACTATTAGCGAACTAGCACATGTTGTCGAACTAATCAATCAAGATGAGGAGATTACGGTGGTATTATTTTCGGCGGAGGGACCTGTCTTTTGTGCTGGTATGGATCTCAAAACATTTCGGGATGAAAATCTAGATGTAAAAAATGAATCAATCCCACATATCGATATTTCATTAGGTGAAGTTTTAGCTAATCTTTATAAACCTTCGATCGCGATGGTAGAAGGAGATGTAATCGCTGGTGGATTTCTATATATATTGGGTTGTACATATGTGTTAGCCAGGCCAGAGGTACGTTTCAAATTACCCGAATTAGATTTAGGTTTGTTTCCTTTTCAAGTAATGGCCAGTTTGCTCAAAGTAGTACCCGAAAAGAAGGTTTTGCAATTGTGTTTAAACACCGATTATTTCTCTACTAAGGAAGCGTTGTCTTTGGGGATTGTGGATGGCTATCTAGAAGATGATAATCTTGATAATCTAATCAATAAATTTGCTCATGCAAAAGCGTCTGTTTTAAAAGCAGGATTTAATTCCGTACGGCAATTGAGCGATATACCATCCAAGAAACATTATAGCTACTTGAAAGAAGTTCTAGATCAGCTAAAATGATATTTATACTTGATCTTTAATGGTTACTTGTATGCATAGCCACCAGACGATCTACTGAAACTTTTATCTATGTATATTGTTAATAAGTTTGTTACTTTGTAATCTATTGTCAACAATATTCCCTTATGAGCATAGAGATTGGGTCTAAACTAAAGAATATCATATTTCCATCCGATTTACGAAAATTAGAAGAGGCTGACTTAAAGGAGCTTTGCGCTGATTTGAGGCAATATATTATTGATATAGTGTCCGAAAATGGTGGACATTTTGCCGCTAGTTTGGGCGTTGTAGAATTAACAGTGGCGCTGCATTATGTGCTCAATACACCTTACGATCAAATCGTATTCGATGTGGGGCATCAAGCCTACGGACATAAAATTCTGACTGGAAGAAGAGAAAATTTTCATACCAATCGTCTTCTAGGTGGATTATCTGGTTTTCCGAAAAGATCTGAAAGTGAATACGATGCTTTTGGCGTCGGCCATTCGTCTACTTCCATCTCAGCTGCTTTAGGAATGGCCGTTGCTTCTGCTTACAAAGGAGAGCATGAGCGACAACATGTGGCTATTATTGGAGATGGTGCACTTACAGGCGGTATGGCTTTTGAAGCCCTTAATCATGCAGGAATCGAGAAGTCAAATATATTAGTCATTTTGAATGACAATTGTATGTCTATCGACCCGAATGTAGGCGCATTAAAAGAATACCTTACCAATATTACCACTTCTAAGAGTTATAATAAATTTAGAGACGATTTGGTTAGTGTTTTGGCTAAAATCTCTAAAAATGGACCAAATGCTTATGGCTGGGTCAAAAAGCTTCAACAAACGATTAAGGGAACTTTATGGGAAAATGCCAATTTATTTGAATCCCTTAATTTCAGATATTTTGGTCCGGTAGACGGGCACGATATTCATCAATTGACCAAAACCATCGAAGATCTTAAACACATTCCTGGTCCAAAGCTCCTGCATGCAATCACCGTGAAAGGCAAGGGCTATGCACTAGCTGAGAAAGACCAAACCAAATGGCACGCTCCAGGTTTGTTCGATAAAATAACGGGAGAAATCAAGAAAACCGTATTTGAAAAACCTCAGGCACCAAAATATCAGGACGTATTTGGACATACATTAGTAGAATTGGCTGAATCCAATAATGCGATCATGGGAATCACACCCGCTATGCCAAGTGGTTCATCGATGAATATTATGATGAAAGCCATGCCTGATCGTGCTTTTGATGTGGGTATTGCCGAGCAGCATGCTGTCACCTTCAGTGCAGGATTGGCGACGCAAGGATTAGTACCGTTTTGTAATATTTATTCTTCTTTCATGCAGCGCGCTTTTGATCAAGTAATACACGACGTAGCGTTGCAAAACCTAAACGTTGTATTCTGTCTTGACAGAGCTGGCTTGGTAGGAGCAGATGGCCCCACACATCATGGTGCTTATGATATTGCATATATGCGCTGTATTCCAAATATGATAGTTGCTTCGCCAATGAATGAAGAAGAACTACGGAATATGATGTTTACCGCACAATTGCCAGATAAAGGACCATTTAGCATTCGCTATCCGCGTGGATCTGGCGTTATGCCAGACTGGAGAAAACCTTTTCAAGAGCTCCCAATAGGTAAAGGGCATAAGATCTGCGATGGCGAAGAAGTCGCTGTACTAAGTTTTGGTCATATTGGTAATGAAGTCATCAAGGCATTCAAACGGGTAAGCGAAGACGCTATACATCCGGCTCACTACGATATGCGTTTCGTCAAGCCAATAGATGAAGAACTATTGCATCAGATATTCTCCAAATTTCAGAAAATTATAACTGTCGAAGATGGTTGTTTGATGGGAGGATTTGGATCTGCTATATTGGAATTCATGGCCGAGCATAATTATCAGGCACAAGTGGTGCGGTTAGGCATCCCTGATGATATAGTAGAACATGGTGATCAAGAAGAACTTTGGCAAATATGCCGATATGATGCTGCTGCTATAGCAGAAGAAATAAATAAACTTATGACCGGCCACAAAACCCAAACTTTGGTCGGATAATTGCTTCTAATTTACTGAAAAAGATTTTCCAGAGGTGCATTCTGCCTCTGGTTATTAACGTATTTTACTAACGCCTAAAGTTTTCCACAAGAGCTCCTTTGACCGTGCTGAAAAGCGTATTTTTTTTCAAATAAATGACCATACAAAAACGATGTTAATAAAAAAATATTGACATGATTTTTTGTAGAACAAAAGCTATTTTTATACATTAAGTTACTGATTTATAATAAGTTATTATTTTTTTATCTTTTTAGTTTTATAGCTCAGAAAAAATCGTCATCTTCGTTGTAAGAGAAAGTTTTTAACAGCTTTTTTGTCAATCATTGGTTTTCAAGTTATTAACAATTTACGAATGGAAAGAACGTGTACAAGCGTATGGAATAGCTGTCTACAAGTCATAAAAGACAACATTCCTGCGCAGAGTTTCAAAACATGGTTTGAGCCTGTGAAGGCCATACGTCTTGAAGAAAACGTTTTGACTATTCAGGTGCCTAGTTTGTTTTTTTACGAATGGTTAGAAGAGCACTATGTAGGTATCCTACGCAAAACAGTCAAGAAGTTCTTAGGAGAACAAGGTCGGTTGGAATACAATATCGTAGTTGAAAAATCATCTACCAGTATTCCCTTTACGACGAATATACCATCTAACGGTAATGGTGCAGAAGGAAAAAATCAGTCGATCCCTGTGCCTGTAGCGCTGAATAAAAATATCAAGAATCCTTTTGTGATTCCAGGATTGAAAAAACTACAAGTAGATCCGCAACTGAATCAGAATTACACCTTCGATAATTTTATAGAAGGAGAATGTAACCGTCTTGCAAGATCAGCAGGCTTTGCAGTAGCAAATAAGCCGGGCGGCACTTCCTTCAATCCATTAATGGTGTATGGCGATGTGGGTCTAGGAAAAACACACCTCGTGCAAGCTATTGGAAACGAGATCAAGAAGAATCTTCCAGATAAGCTCGTAATCTATGTGTCTTGTGAGAAGTTTTGTCAGCAATTTGTGGATTCATTGAAAAACAATACCATCAATGATTTCGTAAATTTCTATCAGGCGATGGACGTGATCGTAATGGATGACGTGCACAACTTTGCCGGGAAAGAAAAAACACAGGATATTTTCTTTCACATCTTTAATCATTTGCACCAGTCTGGCAAGCAGATTATCCTGACGTCAGATAAACCGCCAAAGGATTTGTCTGGCTTAGAAGAGCGTTTATTGAGCCGTTTCAAATGGGGACTTTCTGCGGATATACAAATTCCGGATTTAGAAACCAGAATGGCGATTCTGAAGAAGAAAATGTATTCGGATGGGATTGAATTGCCGGAGAATGTTGTCGAATTTGTGGCTAATCAGATCGATAATAGTGTGCGTGAGCTAGAAGGTGCAATGGTTTCTTTATTGGCACAATCCACCCTCAATAAAAAAGAAATCGATCTAAACCTTGCGAAGTCCATGCTAAAGAACTTCGTGAAGAATACCAGCAAGGAGATCTCGATGGATTATATCCAGAAGTTAGTATGTGAGTACTTCGAAGTACCAGTTGAAATGGTGAAATCCAAAGTAAGAAAACGTGAAATCGTACAAGCGCGTCAGATATCAATGTATCTGGCCAAAAACCATACTAAATCTTCACTAAAATCTATTGGTAACTTCTTTGGTGGGCGAGATCACTCTACTGTGATATATGCATGCCAGACGGTAGAAGATCTTATTGAAACAGACAAAAAATTCAAAACATACGTGCAGGACATACAGAAAAAGCTAAAAGCTTCATAATCCCAAGCTACGAATTTTAGATAGGCGCCAAAGTAACAACTTGGCGCCTTTTTATTTTAAGTTGATAATGCTTATTTTGCGACAAAATTTCAATGCAAACGGTTGCATATCGTTTGCTAATACCTTTTATTATGTTTATGAAAACTCGAAACATACTGCTTATTGCCGGTTTAGGTTTGTGCCTTAATGTTACCTCCAGTATAGCACAAGAAAAATTTCTTTATAAAGATGCTCGCCTTAGTACCAACGAGCGTACGGCCGATCTATTGAGTCATATGACGCTAGAGGAAAAAGTAGGTCAACTATTATGCCCACTCGGATGGGAAATGTATACCAAAGAAGGAAATACAGTAACGTACTCTGATAAATACAAAAATCTGTTGGATAAGCAGCACGTAGGTATGTTTTGGGCAGTTTTTCGTGCAGATCCTTGGACACAGAAAACGCTTGAAAATGGACTAACACCTGCGTTAGCTGCTGAAGCAGCCAACGCCATGCAGCGCTATGCCGTGGAAGAAACTCGTCTGGGAATTCCAATTTTCATCGCAGAAGAAGCACCACATGGTCATATGGCTATTGGCACTACGGTTTTCCCGACAGGAATTGGTATGGCCTCTACGTGGAATCCTGCATTACAAGAGCAAGTTTCGGCGGTTTCGGCCAAAGAAGTTCGTCTTCAAGGCGGGCACATTGGTTACGGCCCAGTTTTAGATCTTTCGCGTGATCCACGTTGGTCGCGTGTAGAAGAAGCCTACGGCGAAGATCCCGTATTGAGTGGTGCAATGGGCGCTGCGGCGGCAAAAGGAGCTGGTGCAGGCGATCTAAAAAATCCATTTTCCGTAATTTCCACAATCAAACATTTCATCGCTTACGGAATACCTGAAGGCGGCCATAATGGCAATAGTGCCATCATCGGGCAGCGAGAATTGCACGAAAGCTTTTTGCCACCGTTTTTCAAAACTGTAGAAGCAGGTGCATTATCGGTGATGACGGCTTACAACTCCATTGATGGTATTCCATGTACGGCAGATGGTTATTTATTGACTGATGTGCTACGCAAAGATTGGGGTTTCGATGGTTTTGTCGTTTCTGATCTAGGAAGTATAGATGGTATATATTCTAGTCACCGCGTAGCATCATCTTTGCAAGAAGCCGGAACAATGGCATTAGATGCCGGAGTGGATGTCGATTTAGGTGCACGTCCTTTTGTAGAGCTGATTGATGCGATTGAGTCCGGAAAAATCGCTATGGCCAAGATTGACAGTGCCGCGGCACGCGTACTTCGTTTGAAGTTTGATATGGGTTTGTTTGAAAACCCCTACCGCGATCCCAAAGCCGCCGGACGCGAAGTACGAAGCAAAGCACACGTAGCTGTATCACGCAAAGCAGCTCAGGAATCTATCGTCTTGCTTGAGAATAAAAGCAATGTATTGCCACTATACGCAAAGAAGATCAAGAAAATTGCGGTTATTGGTCCAAATGCCAATACTCCTTACAATCAGTTGGGCGATTATACAGCACCACAAGAGCGTACTGCAATCCGTACGGTGTTAGATGGTGTGAAAGCGAAAGTTCCTTCAGCAGAGGTAATCTATGCGAAGGGAACAGCCATTCGTGATACGACGCAGTCTGATATTGCGGCAGCAGTGCAGGCAGCACGGCAATCTGATGTCGCAATTGTCGTCGTCGGAGGATCAAGTGCACGCGATTTTGAAACCAAATACATCGAAACTGGAGCGGCTGTAGCCGATGCCAAATCACTGAGCGATATGGAAAGTGGTGAAGGTTTTGATCGATCTACATTGGATTTGTTGGGTGACCAAATAAAATTACTGGAAGCGATCAAAGAAACTGGTAAACCGATGATTGTCGTTTACATCCAAGGCAGACCACTCAATATGAATTGGGCACATGAACATGCTGATGCCTTATTGAATGCTTGGTATCCTGGTCAAGAAGGTGGAAATGCCATTGCCGATGTCATCTTTGGAGATTATAATCCAGCAGGAAGATTGCCGATCTCGGTGCCACGTTCGGTAGGTCAATTGCCAGTTTATTATAATAAAAAAGTGCCTAAAGGGCATGATTATGTAGAAACATTAGCTTCGCCATTGTACACATTTGGATATGGAAAGAGCTTTACTGAGTTTGGTTATAGCGATCTAAAAATAAAGGATCAGGCAGATGGCAGCCTTGAGATTAGTTTTGAAGTTAAAAACACAGGATCGCTTTCTGGTGACGAAGTTGTGCAACTATATGTGCGCGACGAATTTGCTTCTACCGTACAACCTATCAAACAGTTGAAAAAATTTGATCGTATACACTTGGCAGCAGGAAAATCGAAGCAAGTGATTTTTGTGTTACAGCCAGAAGATCTCTCTGTTATCAATCCTAAGATGGAACGCGTCATGGAAGCGGGTAGCTTTCATATAATGGTAGGTGCGTCTTCTAACGATATCCGCTTAGAAGACAAAGTACAGATCAGCACAACCGTGAAGCTGCCATTATATGGCAAAATAAAATAAGTACGATACCATTATATAACAAAAGCCCAGAATTGTTAATTCTGGGCTTTTGTTATATAATGGATTTTAATTAAGAACGCTTACGGCCTTCCCATTTTGCTCCACTGCGTTTACCATCGGTTGATCTTCGTTCAGCTTGCTTCTTAAGTAGTTCGGCATATTTCTGTTTCTGATTATTATCCAGCAAAGCCTCTATCTTACGATCGGTTTGCGCTCTCAGTTCTTTCATATTGTTGCGCTCAGCGTCTCTCTTACCATCCGAAGTATTGTAAAGAGCTTGCGCATTTTTAGATTGGTCTAATAACAGTTTGTGGATAGATTCTTTTTGCGATGAAGTCAAGTTTAGCTCCTTATTAAGATGTTCCAATTTGGCCTTTGCTCGCGCTTCTGGATCCTTGCTAAAACCATTACGTTCCATCTTCGCGCGATTACGCTTCTGACCATCTTTGTTTGTGTCATTGCTAGTTTGTGCTTGTGCTGCGTTTAGTCCTACTAATAACGCTAATGCCATCATTAAATTTTTCATAATATTTCTCCTTTTTTCTTTTAACAAAAGTGGAGAATACAAATTAGATAATATAAAAACCAACAGTTTTTAACTTCCTTTAAGGTTAATTTACACTATATCGCTCCAGTATGTTAATTACATCCTGACGGATGCGTTCCTCGGCATCGAAAACAAAGGTGATGGGTATGTAAAAGCTAGGAATTTCGGCCAATTTATCGAGAGATAAACGCTGCGCATCCTTTTCGGTTGTTATGAGAATCGTATCTCCTCGCATTTTCAAAGCATCGTAAGCAGATCGAATACGTGCGTAATCTGTAGAAGTAAACAGGTGATGATCTGGCAAGGCAATACTTTCAACTACATTAGTTTGCTGCCGCAAATAATGTGATAGCGGCGACGGGTTTGCAATGCCAGTTACCAACAGTACGTGTTGTTTTTGTAAATCAACTACCTCTGGATAGTGTAAATTATTCGGTCGAGAAAGCGCTTTAGGTGCGCCATAAGCAATCGAAGCGAAGTAGATAGGCGCTTCACTATGTTTGCGCAACCGACGTGTGATAGCGCATTTTTGCTGCTCAGTCACACCTTGTGGCACTTTAGTGATTACAATAATATGCGCTCTTTTTGCCTGAGGTAATAAATCTCTGAAATTACCAGTGGGTAGTGGAATAACCGGGCCAAGTAAGGAATTGAACTCAAACAGCAAAATATTGCAACTGGCAGCTACACGCCGATGCTGATAGGCATCGTCCAACAGGATTAAATTGTGATCGTCTATTAAAGTTTCGATGCCTGTACGTCGGTCTTCGCAAACGGCTACCGTGAGGTGCGGAAATTTCCGCTTGAATTGCAACGGTTCGTCGCCCGACTGTGTTGCGTGATCATCTATTTGCACATATCTAAAACCCTTTGTCTTGCGGCCATAACCACGACTCAATGTTGCTATAGAATATTCCTTATCAAACCAACGGATTAAGCATTCTGTCATCGGCGTTTTGCCGCTGCCTCCGACAGCGAGATTACCAATGACAATACTACGTACAGGATAACTTTTGCTTTTCAATACGGCCAGATCGTACAAGACATTACGTAGCCAGATAGCAAAGCCGTATAATAGGGAGATCGGCAGTAAAAGCCAGCGCAACACCCGGATCATGGCTGTTTCGCGATTACTAAACCGACATCGGTAATGCCCTTTAAGTGATGATCTTGCATATGATGCTGCACCGAAAAGTGATAAACGCCCGTATCTGAAAAATGGTGCATTTTTAAAACTGAGTGTTTAATATGATACAAGTTGCCAGCAGATTTTCCAATCCAACGGCCATCTTCCTTTGCCAACGACAATTCTACTGAATAGGTCGTATCTGTATGTGAAGCAAGCTGTTGTTGCACAGTAAAGACCAGATTGGTGTACGGATAAAAGTTACTATGCCGCACATTTACCGCGATCTCGTATGCTTGTGCAGTATCGGTAATGCGCGTGGTGAAAAGCGCTACAGAATCTCTGTTCCAGCTATAATCGTCGATTCTGGTATTTTTCTCGTATGCGATGTGTGGATCGCAGGATGCCAACAGCAATAAATAGCATAAGCTCAAATATATCAGGCTCTGTGCATTTAGCATGTTATTCGGTCTTGCTATCGTTATTATTATTTTTTCTATCGCGGTTTCTGTTATTGTTGTTGCGTCTTTTTGGGCGCGGTTTTGCGGCTCCCTCTGCTTTGTCAGCAGCAGCTATTTTTGGTTTCGGTTGTTCTGCAGAATTCACTTTGTCTGCTTTAGCTTGTGGCTGTCTAGGCGGTCGCGAAGTTCTGTTTTCTGCAGCTTTTTGCGGGGCTTCACCAGTTCCATTCTTGTTAGCTGGCTTTTTCTTACGACGTTTTTTTCTTGTTGCGGTCATCCAACCGTGTCAAACTATCTTGTCCAACGACATTTTCATAGTCATAATTTACCGGTTTAACCTTTGTTTCTTCTGGCTCCACATACAGCAATTCAGCTGGCTTTTGTCCGCCTTTGTTCATTTGCACAAACTCACGAACTTTATCTACGGTCAGAGGAATCCAGTTTTCTGCTTTCGGGTACGAAAACCACATGGTTTTTTTGAAAATATCGGTTTTCTGCAAGTATGCCATGCCGATCTCTGTATCTATGCGATCGATATCGGTCGGAATATCCTTCAGGGCATCCATATAGCTATCCAACTCGTAGTTCAAGCAACACTTCAACTTGCCACATTGTCCGGCCAGTTTCAAGGTGTTTAACGAAAGATTTTGATAGCGCGCAGCTGAGGTCGAAACGGTTTTAAAATCCGTCAACCAAGTTGAACAGCACAATTCTCGTCCGCAAGAACCAATACCTCCTAAGCGGCTCGCTTCTTGTCGCATACCGATTTGTCGCATTTCTATCCGAATGCGGAAAGATTCGGCCATACGCTTGATCAATTCGCGAAAATCGACGCGGCCATCAGCCGTGTAATAAAATGTCGCTTTGGTCTTGTCGCCTTGATAATCGACATCAGAGATTTTCATGGACAAACCTAGATTCAATGCTAAAGTCCGAGCGCGGTGCATGGTTTCCCACTCCAACTCTTTGGCGGCATTAAACTTTTCGATGTCTTTCTCCGTAGCCTTGCGATATACTTTTTTGGCCACGTCTTCTGGTTTGACGCGGTTTTTCTTAAGTTGTAAACGAACCAACTCACCGGTAAGTGATACGTGGCCAATATCATAGCCACCCGTAGAAGGTTCTACGGCCACCATTTCGCCCATTTCAAGATAAAGGTTTTCGCTATTCACAAAAAACTCCTTTCTGGAGCCTTTGAAGCGCACTTCTACTATATCAAACGGTTTATAATTAGAAGGCAGATCCATGTCGGTCAGCCAATCGTAAACATCCAATTTATTGCATCCGCTGGTCATGCACGTGCCGTTGTTATTACAACCTGCTGGTACTGTACCCAGAGATTTGCTTCCGCAACCTCCGCCGGATGCGCAACTTCCACATCCCATATGTCTATATATATATTGAGTCCGCCTGTTGGCGGAACGTTTTGTATTTGAACAATAAAACCAACTGCAAAGATAGGTCTAAAAATAATATTTTAGCATTGGCATTACGCTCGACGGCGTAATGCGTTTTCTCCAGTAGATCTATCCCTGCGCTTAATTGTTCCAGAGTAAATATTTCACTAAATTTAGTAATAAAATCTAATTCTTTGTCTTGCAGGAAGATCAAACTTTCCAACCCTTGCGATTTCAAGACGATTTGTCGCATCATGCCGATGGTATACATCAGGAAGTTTTTCTGATTTTCGCGACCCAATTTTGGAAAATCAATTTCTGCTAGTTGAATCAGCTTCAGGCCTGTATCAGTTACCACATAACGCAACCATTGGATCATCAGATCAAAATAGGCATTGCTATCGCTCTGTAGCAATTCCATCGCAGATTGCAAATTACCGTCTGCCAGGAAAGAAATCTCGCCAGCTTTGAGCGGATCTATACCCTTGTTTTCTATAAGATATTGATTGACATCAGTATGCGTCAGCTTGTTTATTTTCACCAACTGCGTTCGCGAAATGATGGTATTCAAGATGCGATCCTGATTTTCTGCAACCAGTAGAAATAAAGTTTTCTCAGGCGGCTCTTCAATTAGCTTCAACAAAGCATTGCCCTGCGTATCTAGATATTCTGGGAGCCACATAATCAGCACCTTATATTCAGCTTCGAATGCTTTAAAGCTGAGTTTCTTGATGATATCGTGTACCTCCGCAATATTGATATTCGCCTGTTTGTTTTGAGCGTCAAACTGCGCTCGCCAAGTATTCATCCCCAGATAAGGATTTTCTGACAGCGCTTGGCGCCACGCTTCGATATAGTTGACGGCTACTTCGCCAGATGATTTAGCAAAGAATGGATAGGAAAAGTGCAGATCCGGATGAATCAGTTTTTCGTATTTGCGGCAAGAAGCACAGAGGCCACAGCTATCGTTTGGCTGTTTATCTTCACAATTAACAAATTGAGCGTAGGCGATCGCCAGCGATAAGGAGCCCGAGCCCTCTGGCCCGAGAAATAATTGGGCATGACTTACCCGGTTATCTTGCACTGTACGTACGAGATGTTGTTTAACGCTGTCGTGACCTATAATTTTTTCAAAACGCATAGCAGATTCGTACAAAAGTAACGAAAAAAGCTTGGAAGAAAGTTGGAATCTTTTTGTATTATTGCAGTATAAAATAGCCAACGACAAATGAGGTTTATCGTATCCACATCCACTTTATTAAAGCAATTGCAGGCCATTAGCGGAGCATCTAGTAGCAGCACGGTTTTGCCTATTTTGGAGAACTTTTTGTTCGAAATTAAAGACAACGAACTAACGATCTCGGCGACTGATTTGCAGACCAGTATGGTGACTTCGTTGCAAATTGAAGCCAAAGAAGAAGGTCGTGTTGCCATGCCATCCAAGATCCTGATCGAGACGTTGAAAACGCTCCCAGATCAACCGGTTGCTTTCTCCGTGGATACCGCCACGATGGCTATTGAAATCAGCGCGGGAGATGGTAAATACAAATTGAGTGGCGAGAATGCGGATGATTTTCCGAAAATACCTGTAGTAGACAATATCTCTACGGTGAATATCGCGGCTCCGATATTAGCAGAAGCCATCAGCAAAACTATTTTTGCAGTAAGTAGCGATGAGCTAAGACCGGCGATGTCGGGTGTATATGTGCAATTGGCGGAGCAGTCGATTACTTTTGTATCTACAGATGCGCACAAATTGGTGCGCTACCGCCGTACAGATATTGGTGCGGAAAAACCGACATCGTTAATTTTGCCTAAAAAAGCCTTGAATCTGTTGAAGTCTTCATTGCCTTCGGAAGATATCAATGTATCTATCGAATACAATAATACCAACGCATTTTTTCAATTCGGTCATGTATCGTTGATCTGCCGATTGATCGACGAGCGTTACCCAGATTACGAAGCGGTGATTCCTCAGGTAAACCCTAATAAGTTGACCGTAGAACGAGCGAGTTTCTTGAACTCCTTGCGTCGCGTTGTAATCTTCGCTAACAAAACCACGCATCAAGTACGATTG
Organism: Sphingobacterium populi; assembly: GCF_001586775.1. Taxonomy (GTDB): domain Bacteria; phylum Bacteroidota; class Bacteroidia; order Sphingobacteriales; family Sphingobacteriaceae; genus Sphingobacterium; species Sphingobacterium populi. Next base: position 211,602 of record NZ_LQXS01000004.1, read on the forward strand.
AAAATTTCGGGAAGCGAATTGCATATTTCTGCCGAAGATTTGGACTTCTCCAACGAGGCACACGAGCGTTTGAGCTGCCAGTACGAAGGAGATGATATGGAGATCGGATTCAATGCTCGCTTTTTAGTAGAAATGCTGAACAATCTTGGCTCGGACGAAGTGACATTAGAGATGAGTACACCAAATCGTGCCGGATTATTGTTCCCAGCCCTCAAAGAAGAGAGCGAAGATGTACTGATGTTGGTCATGCCGGTCATGTTAAACAATAATTAGTCAGCACCGCTACGATGACGGATTTTTTATATGGAATCATTGATTTCATCTTACACATAGACGATCATCTGATACAGCTGATAGCTGATTATAAGTATTGGATTTACGCGATCTTGTTTTTGATCATTTTTGTGGAGACAGGATTGGTGGTGATGCCCTTCTTACCAGGAGATTCGCTTTTGTTTGCTGTAGGAATGTTTGCTGCTCAGGGACAACTGAACATTTACTTCTGTTTAATTCTGATGTTTATCGCTGCAATATTGGGCGATGCATGCAACTACCTCATCGGTAAATATGCCGGTGATCGATTTGTACGCCTACGGTTGTTCAACAAACAACTCGTTAAAGACGAATACATCGAGAAAACCAATCAATTTTACGAGAAACATGGCCCTCAGACGATCATTATCGCCCGATTTGTACCTATTGTAAGAACTTTTGCACCATTTGTGGCAGGTATTGGACATATGAATTATGGCCGCTTTTTTACATACAATGTTATCGGCGGTTTTGTATGGGTATTTGGTATCATCTTAGTCGGTTATTTCTTAGGCAACATTCCGGTGGTGGCAGATAACTTCGAAAAAGTTGTTTTAGGGATCATCCTAGTATCTGTATTGCCGATCATTTATGGTTTCTTCAAGGAGCGCATGGCATCTCGCAAGGCTCGAACTGAGGGTATGTAATGATTACTGATAGATATCTTTACTGCTAATACACGATATCTTCTTTTGCTCGAGAGATTATCAATCAATTTTCATATAGGTTTTCGTACCTTTGCGTATGATAAAATCCATGACCGGCTACGGTACAGGTTTGGCAGAAAACCAAACGGTTAAGTATACTGTAGAAATTAAATCCCTTAATTCGAAGTTTTTAGAGCTGAGCTTGCGCTTGCCAAAGCAGATCTCTGATAAAGAATTGACGTTGCGCGCCGAAAGTGGAAAGCTCATCGAACGAGGAAAGGTCAATATCACAGTAACGGCTGAGTATGCAGATCAAGCTGCTACATCATCAACGATCAACGAGACGCTTTTCAAAAAATATTATACACAGCTAAAGCATCTGGCCGATGCGGTCGGTGATGAGCAATCTCCGTTGCTCCAGATAGCATTACAAATGCCCGACGTTGTAGGATCGAACGAGGCCGAGACGGATGAAGAGGAAGCCAAAGTTTTGTTTGAAGCATTTCACCGAGCGATAGAAAAATTCAATCAATTTCGTCTGGATGAGGGAAATGTGCTTCGCGAGGATTTGCAGAAGCGCGTGGAGGACATTATGGCATTCCAACGCGAGGTAGAAGCGGTAGATGGTGATCGCATTCCTTTGATTCGCGAGCGAATTGCGCAGTATATGGATACCGCCGTGGGTAAAGAAAATGTAGATATGAATCGTTTCGAACAGGAATTGATTTATTATATCGATAAACTGGATATCACCGAAGAAAAGGTGCGATTGAACACACATTGCGCATATTTCTTAGACGCATTGAAAGCACCTAATCCGAGTGGCAAAAAACTTGGTTTTATCTCTCAGGAAATGGGTCGTGAGATTAACACCTTAGGTTCTAAGGCCAATAATGCCCATATCCAGCAGATCGTTGTACGGATGAAGGAAGAGCTGGAAAAAATCAAAGAACAGTTATTAAACGTACTATAAGCATAGCATGAGTGGCAAATTGATTATCTTTTCTGCGCCATCCGGAGCAGGAAAAACGACTATAGTAAGGCATCTATTAAATAAATATCCTAATGACTTGGCTTTTTCTATCTCGGCAAGTACGCGTGCTCCACGCGGTGAGGAAGTAGATGGGAAAGATTATTACTTCATCTCCAAAGACGATTTTCTGCATAAGATCGCGGATCAAAACTTTATTGAATTTGAGGAAGTATATTCCGGCACATTTTACGGCACATTGCGCTCTGAAGTAGAGCGTATCTGGGCCGAAGGTAAGCACGTGATATTTGATATCGATGTGATAGGTGGGTTGCGTCTGAAATCCAAATTTCCAGATCAGGCATTAGCTATATTTGTCAATCCACCATCTTTAGAGGTTCTGAAAGAGCGCCTTTCGGGAAGAGGAACAGACAGCGAGGAAAAATTGACAGAGCGCTTTGCTAAAGCGGAGCATGAATTGAGTTTCGCGGATAAGTTTGATGTAATTCTGAATAACTTTGAGCTGGAGGAAGCCTGCCAGCAAGCAGAGAGTTTGGTGATTCCTTTTATCAAGTCGTAACAAGAGATGAGTAAGCATATAGGTTTGTTTTTTGGATCATTTAACCCTATTCATGTAGGTCATTTGATTATAGCAAACCACATGGCGTACTACACCACTTTAGATGAAGTATGGTTTGTGGTATCGCCGCAGAACCCCTTCAAAGAAAAAAAGAGTTTAGCCAATATGTATGATCGGTTGGAGATGGTCAACCTGGCCATCCAACATAGCGATCGGCTGCGCGCATCCGATATCGAATTCGGCCTACCACAACCATCCTACACGATCGATACCTTGACTCACCTGAAGGAGCGTTATCCAGATTACGACTTTTCCTTAATCATGGGTGAAGATAATTTGGCCAGTTTCCAGAAATGGAAGAATGCCGATATTATTTTGCGCGATTACAGTATTTTAGTGTACCCTCGACCAGCATATGATGCCGGTGAATTGCTAAATCACCCATCGGTTACGCGTACCGAAACGCCGCAGATGGAATTATCCTCCACCGCCATCCGCAAAGCTATTTCAGAGGGTAAGAGCATTCAATTTATGATTCCGGACATGGTGGCCGACTTTATCGATAAAAAGGGCTTATACAGCCGCTAATACCGTTATAGGCAAAGTGTAGTTAGTGGTTGTCTCTATCCGAGATGGGATCAATATACTATTTGGGCTTTTTATAGATATAAATATTTCAAATAGATATTATACAAAATTGATAGCTCGTAATCGTTAAGCGTAGCTATAGTAGCATTTTGTGGTATGTAATGTCGTTTGAAACCTGTGATTGCCGCATCCAAATTCTTGATATCATATCCGATTATTCGTAACGCAGCCCGCACGTCTAGATTCTCGGGAGCGGGCTGTAGCACATTATCGTACCAAAAGCCAAACCCAGCTTCTGCGAGCCTTTGCCACGGGAAATTCGCAGGATCTGGCTTGCGCGTAGGTGCAAAATCCATATGTCCAATGAAGTTCGCTTGCGGTATGTTATAGTTTTCCTTCAATCTTGTCAACAACTGTATTAGCGCAGCGATTTGTACATCAGGCCAAGGATCTGTTGTACCATTATTGTCCAACTCAATGCCGATGGAAGAGGAATTAAGATCGGTATCATTACCCCACAAACCAGCGCCAGCGTGATGTGCCCTCAAATAATCGTTAACCATTTGTACTACCTCACCATTTCTTCCGACGATGTAATGAGCACTTACCTGCGTGCGTTCTAGTTGAAAGGTTCGGATGGTTTCGTTGACCGATTTTTGCGCAGTATGATGAATCATTACATAATTCGGTTTACGAATTCCGAAATTAACCGATGCGACCCACTTCTTGTCAATGACTGCCACTTTATCCCATTGGTTCTCTGATGGTTGTGCCGCTATCGTTTTAGCAAATACGGCAGCTTTTTGTTCATATGCTTTTTCGGCAGCTGCATATTTACCGCCTCTACATCCGCTTAGTAGCAGAGCGGCGCTTAGTATCATCAAACCTAAATTCTTCATCACATCGGAGTTTTGATCGAAAGAGCTACTGCAAAAATCTTACCGATCCTCTGGCAAAGCGACGGTTTTTCTTGCTAAATTCGCTACATGGCAAAACAAAAACCCCTTATACTAGTGGTGAATGATGATGGTATCACGGCACCAGGCATAAAAGTGTTAATGGAAGAAATGCAACACCTAGGTGAAGTCGTCGTGGTAGCGCCAGATGGACCACAGTCTGGTATGGGGCATGCCATCACGATTGGAAAACCATTACGATTAGATGCGGTGGATATTTATCCTAAAGCCGAAATGTATAAGTGCTCCGGCACGCCGGTGGACTGTGTGAAACTCGCGGTCAACAAAGTATTTAAAGGCCGTAAGCCCGATCTTTGTGTTTCTGGGATCAATCATGGGCTAAATAATTCGATCAATGTATTGTATTCCGGCACGATGTCGGCAGCGGTAGAAGGCGCTATTGAAGGCATACCATCAATCGGTTTCTCGTTGGACGACTTTTCGTATGACGCCGATTTTGAACACTGCCGCCCATATGTGCGCGGTATTGCCGCTCAAGTATTGAGAAATGGATTGCCGAAGCATTCACTGCTAAACGTCAACTTCCCGAATGTACAAAAGCTTCAAGGAATCAAAATTTGCAGACAGGCAGGTGGCCGTTGGGTAGAAGAGTTCGAGGAAAGAGTAGATCCGCATCAACGCGAATATTTTTGGCTTACGGGCAAGTTTCAATTGGAAGACCGTGGTGAAGATACGGACGTATTTGCATTGAAGAATGGTTATGTCTCCGTCGTTCCTACGCAGTTTGATATGACAGCACATCATGTAATTCCGGAACTGAATTCGTGGAGTTTTGATATTCCAAAATCATAATTATGCAGCGAAAAGATAGTATGCTGCTGGGAATCGTTTTGGGCTTAATATTGCCAATAATGGCATATGTGTTCACCAGCTATACAGACATCATTGCACAGATCATGCCGCGCAAGCCAATAGGTTTGTATGTGTTGGCCTTAACGGGAAATATGATAGCCGTGTGGTATTGCTATCGCAACGACTGCCAGCAGCTTGGTAAGGGCATTGTATTGGTCACGTTCCTTAGCATGCTGTTAGCGGTGATCACGAAAACTGTAATGATTTGATTTTTATAATTTTACGACTTTAAGGTCTTCACGTCTTTGGTGTCAAATCCTTCCACATCAATGATGTATTGATTCGTAGTCAAAAAGTCAAATAAAGGCTTCGCTTCGGGCGATACTGGCATGTTTTGGGTCGTGATAATAGCGTGATCCTTACCTTGCAGATAAGGATAAGCATACAATTTTACATTTTTACTGAATAATCCCGATATGTACGCTAACAGTTCGTTAGTGTAATTCTCTTTTTGATAATTATCGGTATTAAATATATTTTTTAAGTTGGAGATGTTGGTCGCTATACCAATATTCTTCGGTTTGAATTGGTGTAAGAACTCTGCCAAGTAATTGCTCCGTGTAAAGTTTGATAGCAGGATGGTATTTCCGGTAGCACACAGCGCTTCGGCACGTTTTGCGAAGTATTCTAAGTCTTCATCAGATAAGTTTACTTCTTCATCCAATACGTTACTCATCAATACCTCAATGATCACGACCAGAGTTTCATCTGTGGCGTTCGTGTTTTTCTTAAATTGCTCGACAGCACTATTGAATAGATCAAAGTTAGGAAGTGATTTTTGGCGATATTTTGTACGTAGGATCATGATATCTTTTTTGTACAGAAAATCTTTGACTTGAGCAGCCTTTCCGTCCACGCGAAAGATTGCTGCTTTCGAGAACCCTTTGGCAATCAGATAGAGGTTGATCAAGCGCTCATTAACTTTCTCAAATACAGGTCCAGCAACTTTTACCAAGTCGATCTCTACCGATCCGGTGGGCAGGTTGTCTACTAAGGATTCGATTAAGGTCTGAATATCTTCGCGATAGTAATACGCGGCAAAAACTAAGTTTACGCCAATAATACCCAGCACTTTTTGCTGCAAAGTATTGTCGCTGTCTAACAGACGAATATGGATAATTACATCATTTGGTGGGCTGTCCACCTCGTGTTGAAAGCGAATACCAATCCATCCGTGCGGGTCATTGGTTTTGCTGAAGTTGAGGGTAGTAACGGTATTGGCAAAAGCAAAGAATAGACGTTTGTCGTATTTATCGCCATGTAAGCGCTCTTCCAGCAGCGCAAATTCGCGACTAATCATCTTAGTAAGACGAGTGCGGCTCACGTATCTACCAGACTCTTCTGCTCCATAAATGGCGTCGGAAAACGTCATGTCGTACGCAGACATGGTTTTTGCGATGGTGCCCGAAGCAGCGCCTGCTTCAAAGAAATTCCGGGCAACCTCTTGTCCGGCGCCGATTTCGGCAAATGTGCCGTAAAACTCGGGTGTTAGGTTTATTTTAAGTGCTTTTCGCCTCGTTTCGTATATTTCTCTACCCATGGCGGCAAAGTTATAAATTCTTACGCGCTTAATAGACTTAATTTTGTATCTAATCCACTACCTAAAACAGCCCTTCGTGGTGCAAAACGTAGAATAAGGCGGAGGTATGTAGCGCTTGTCCAATGCCATTCTCCAATAAGAGTTTTTTGGCTTCTTCAATGGATAGGATTACGACTTCGATATCTTCCGAATCATCCAGTTGTTGCTCAGCCACTTTGCGCCCGCCTTTCATCACGTACGTATACGTGAGATTTCCGCTGGTTGCTGGGTTGGCGTAAAGTTGACAAACTTCGGTAACTTCATCGAAAGCATATCCCGTTTCTTCCATCATTTCGCGCCGCGCCGCGAATTCGGGTTCTTCGCCATCCTCAACCACGCCGGCAGGAAGTTCTAAAAGAACTTTTTGTGCACCGTGGCGATATTGCCGCGCAAAGATGATTTGGTTGGCTTCAGTGAAGCCAACCATATTAACCCATTTGGGATATTCTAAAATATAATATTCGTCTTTAATGACACCATTGGGCAGTTGCACCTGGTCGACCCGCAATGTTGCCCAAGGGCGCTTTATGATGTATTCGGATTGTAGGATTTTCCAAGGTTCCGTCATGAATTTTTTTTGTTTAAAGCTGATATTAATTTTTGACAATATCTGCCATGATGCGGGTCACCTTTTCTTCCAGTTTCACCGCTATTTGATCGTATGCTTTGGTGTCTTCCAACGGTGTTTTCACCGAACAGTAGAATTTGATTTTGGGCTCCGTACCCGATGGGCGCGCTGAGATGACATCGCCATCAGCCGTGATAAACTGCAATACATCCGATTTAGGAAGATCGATGGCAGCCGTGCTGCCATCTGCTGGAGATGTAGCTACCGAAGCTTGGTAATCGCGAACTTCTTTTACCTCGATGCCGCCCAAGCTCGTTGGCAGGTTGGCACGTAGATCCGCCATCATTTGCTTAATCTCTTCTGCGCCGGCTTTTCCTTTTTTCGTTAAGGAAATCAATTTTTCTTGGTAACAGCCGTATGTTGTATAAAGTTCCGTTAAAACGTCAAACAAGGATTTGCCTCGGCTTTTGAAGTAAGCCGCCATTTCGGCTATGAATGCGCATGAGTTGATGGCATCCTTATCTCGTACTAGGTCGCCGACTAAGAAGCCATAGCTTTCTTCACCGCCGACAAGATATCTTTCTTGACCGTCCAGCTTTGTCATCACTTCACCAATAAATTTGAATCCGGTCAAGGTTTCTTCGGTTTTTACCGAGAAGCTAGATGCTATATCCGAGATTAAGTTGGTAGTAACAATCGTTTTTACTACGTAATCATTGCCGTGTAGTTCGCCTTTCTCTTTACGAGCAGATAACACATAGTACGTTAGTAAGCTTCCAATTTGATTTCCGTTTAGCAATTGAATTTCGCCTGCATGATTCTTGACTGCCAGCCCAACGCGATCCGCATCTGGATCTGTTGCCATCACTATGTCTGCATCCAGCGCTTTCCCTTGCTTCATGGCTATTGACATCGCTTCTTCTTCTTCGGGGTTGGGATACACGACGGTTGGAAAATCACCGTTTGGCTCTGCCTGCTCTGCCACGATGTGTACATTTTCGAAACCCCAAGCTGTTAAAATTTTGGGCACTAGCGTAATGCCTGTGCCGTGTATAGGCGAGAATACGATTTTTAAATCTTTCTGTGCAGCTACGATGTCTGGATTAATACTCAACGCTTTGTTAGCCTGAATATAAATCTCGTCAAAGTCTTCTTTCACGAGGTGAATATTTTCTGGCTTACGATCAAATTTAATATCGCGAACAGACTGAATCGCATTGACTTCCTCGATCACATTCTTATCGTGCGGAGCTACCAGTTGTCCGCCGTCGCTCCAATAAGCTTTGTAGCCATTGTATTCTTTTGGGTTGTGCGAAGCCGTCAGCATCACGCCGGATTGGCAACCAAAATGCCGAACAGCAAATGACAGCATTGGGGTAGGGCGTAGTTCTTCGAAGAGAAATACTTCGATATCATTGGCCGAAAACACATCGGCTACTAGGTGTCCTAATTTCTGGGAATTATTACGACTGTCATAAGATACCGCCACCTTTAGTGCTTGATCTGGAAATTGCTTTTTAAGATAATTCGCCAGACCTTGCGTCGCTTGGCCGAGCGTATATTTATTGACTCGGTTGGAGCCGACGCCCATGATGCCGCGAAGACCTCCGGTACCAAATTCTAACGCTTTGTAAAAGGAATCTACCAATTCGGTATCCTGATTGGTGTCGATCAACTGTTGTACAGCAGCTACAGTTTCAGAATCGTATTCTTCGGTTAACCAGCGATCTACCCGGGCTTGGGTAGCAAGATCGATTGTAGACATATATAAGTTTTGTTATCAATTATAAAAAGGCTAAATATAAAATTTTCAAGGCAGATTAACTACTTGCTGCAGCACTTAAGCGCCACAGTCAGCATATCCACGATCAAGAATCGTGACATACCACCTGTCACCAAACTGTTTTACATGAAAAATAAGGGGCGTAGGCGTGGTCAATACGACGCGATAGCTGTCTTTTTCGGCCAATTGAATTTGTTTACGATAATCTGTATCAAGCTGTACGTCATCGAATTCGTTCAAATTTGCGGCGATCGGATTTAATAAGTTTGTTGCCGTCGTCAGATCCACAAACAAGCCCATTTTGTTCCATTTTTCTGATGCACAATCGTACTTGGGAGCGACCTCATACTCAATTTGATAAGTATGATCTGCATTTGCATAAGGGTAGTAAGATGGCACAGGACGTTCAAAATCAATCTTTGAGACTTTTTCAAACCAATCCATGGCTCCTGGGCGATGGATAAACATTATGCCTGCCTCGGGGTGAATGTAACTATTTATTTTCTCGTTATCTCGCTCATTATATGCTTTAATAAATGCGGTAACGATGTCTGAGACAAAACGTCGATCGTCGTTTAGATTGGCGCTTGGGTTGCTCTGGTCAACAAAAACATTCGAATCCTGTATGGATTCTGAGTTTTCTTGCGTTTTAGTATTTGTGCACGATGCACCAAGGCAACAGGAAATGAGCAGGAAAAGAAAAAATTTATTTCGCATAGTTACTTATTGTTTTTCCGGATGGACTGCTCAATGGCATCCCACATATCTGAGGTAATGGCTTCCAATCCGTTGAATTGTCCTGCACCTTGTAGCCATTCACCGCCATCGATTGTGACGACTTCACCATTGATGTAACCCGCGAAATCTGATATCAAAAACGCGGCCAAATTTGCCAATTCCTGATGATCGCCGACACGTTTTAGAGGTACTCTTTTTTCAAAGCTGAAATCTTCGGCTAGATTGCCGGGAAGTAATCGTTCCCATGCACCTTTTGTTGGGAATGGTCCTGGCGCAATGGCATTATTGCGAATGCCATATTTGCCCCATTCTACTGCTAGTGATCTTGTCAAAGCCAGCACACCACCTTTGGCAACAGCGGATGGCACCACATAGCCCGATCCCGTAAATGCGTACGTTGTGACGATGTTTAAGATGTTAGCAGTTTGTTTCTTTTCGATCCATTTTTTGCCAAATGTAAGTGTACAATTGCTGGTGCCTTTCAATACAATGTCGATAATGGTCGAAAAGGCATTCGCCGAAAGGCGCTCCGTCGGAGAAATAAAGTTGCCAGCTGCGTTATTTAGCAATACATCAACACGTCCAAACTCGTCTTCGGCACGTTGCCACAAGTTTTCGACTTCTTCGATTTGGCGTATATCACAGGCGATAGGTAGTACCTTTCCACCGGTTTTGTTGGAGATTTCTTGAGCTGCTTCTTCGAGCACGGGAAGCTTTCGGCTTGAAATAACGATATTCGCCCCCAGTTCGGAGAAGTAAGTAGCCATGGCTTTTCCCAATCCACTTCCGCCACCTGTCACGACAATGGTTTTGCCTTGCAGAGCGTCGTCACGTAGTGCACCTTGTATATTCATATTATCTTTTTTTAAGATTATCAATGATTGTTTTTAACACGGCTCGCGTAGAGGCTTCCACCATTGCGCCAACATCTCTACTACGGTTTGTTCCTTATTCTCCTGCATGCTTTGCAGTACGCGCGTGCGCAGGTTAAGCTTAGTACGTTGCCACGCATTTTTTTCCAGCTGGGTGTACTTTTTGATATGACGAACGGCACTGCGTTGAATCTTATCGAGTGCGACGACTTCGTCTACTAATCCGACTCTAAGCGCTTCTTGTGGAGAAAGGAGTTTGCCTTCTAGCAAGAATCTGTAGGCTTGTGCTTCGCCAATCCAGAAGCTGTAAAGATCAAATATCCCGTGTGGCACAATGATACCAACAGGAACTTCATTTAAACCAATAATGTATTCGCCTTCTGCCATCACGCGCGCATCTGCTGCGATAGCAAGTACACAACCGCCGGCAGGACTATGGCCAGAAATAGCGGCCACCATTGGTTTAGGAAATGCCGTAAGCTGGTACAAAAGGTCTATAAACGCGTGCCAGAAAGATTCCATTTGCTGTGCATCGTATTCGTACAAGGTGATTAGGTCGAGCCCAGAAGTGAAAAAACCTTCATGCCCTGTAATTACTACTCCCTCTATTGCAGGATCTTTTTCGGCATCTTGGAAAGCTTGATGGATCTCCTGAATCATTTCGAGATGCATCGCATTACTCTTGCCACGATGTAGGATAATATGTAGGATGTGATCGTCTATATGGGTCTTCAAAAATTCACTCATGTTTATAATCTATTGGTGGTTATTGTTAATTAACAAGTTAGAGGATCGATTGATTGCAAGTATTTGGTTTTATTTGCCAACGTGCATATCCAATACTTTACGGCCAATTTTGCCATTCAAGCCAACCCCTTCCATAATGATGCGGTAGATACCCGGCTCATCACTAGTGTAAAACTCAAAGCTAGCTTTTCCATTCTCATCTGGCGTTAAAAAGGGCTCCCAATGTATCGTAGTTCTTAAGTCGTTTGTAAAAGTTCGATCTGATTCGACTTCGTACCGTGGGCGATAAAACTCCTTGGCAGATGAAATGCCCTTCGCAGTGAAAGATAAAATTCCTTTGGGCACATAATTCATTCGACCTTCTGAGCCAATTTTTGTGGTGATTACGATGAGTCCGTTGCCACCAAACGAACCATAAATGCTGGTATAATTTATATTGCGTAGAACTTCTATACTGGCAATATCCATCACTGGAATAGTTGACAGCATGTCAGGTTCTACGTACATCCCATCAAGAACGATCTGCATTGGGCTTCTGCTGCGGGTGTTGTAAGGAATGCCTCCTTGAAAATAAACGCCAAGCAATCGACCATTTAGTGCGATATCAATGGTGGCGTAATTCTGCAGTTCTTCCCAAGTAATGATCTGATCAGCATTGCCGGGGCCATTTAAATTCCGAGAATGCTCCGGAACTTTTTCGACTTTGCGAGAAACGACTACTTCGGCAATATCAATGGTGTTGGGCATTAATCCTTTTGATTCTAGCTCGCGAAAAAATTGTTTGGACGCCAACAATTCTTCTAAATACAGGGTGTTTAAATCATTTTGTGCACCGGCGGTAGTTTGTATTTCTGGTGTTTCAGGTACGTTCAAAGTGATATCAATATTATTCTTTCCTTTTTGATCTTTTGCAGATATCAGGAACTTGGCGCTATCTGGGAAGAGTAAATCGCTAAAACGAAAAAAACCTTCTTCAGAACTCAACGTATCGATAAAATCAGTGTAATTGTCGGTAGATATTAATTGTACCTCCGATAAGGGCGCAGGTGCTTTTCGTCCTAGCTTTTTGGTAAAGCCACTAATGGATAAACCTTCTTCGGCTTCAAAGGTTTTGGTCGTATCTAGGGATTGTGGTTCTACGGACCAGTCGAACTTTCGCCAACCCTGAGTAAGCAATAATTTGTCTAGGTCAGCCAGTTTTTCAGCTTGGTTTTCCGGAGAAAAATAATAGCCGGGGGATTCTATATATCCCTTTAAATCAGCCTCAAGCAATAATGAACTGTAAATATTGGTTTGTAGATCTGCAGTGTCTTTTAGGCGCGAAAGGTTGACGACCGATGCAGAAAGAGAAGCCAGTCGTGTGGTGTCTGTCTGTGCGCCAATTAGTGCATTTATAGTAACATTTTCGCGCAGCCCAATCTTGCTATTTGGTACACTTACTGCTATAGTCATACAATCATCTGGCTGCATTATGAAGATCGGCCGTTCGAACAATGGTTTAAAACTGGCGTCTAAGACCGAAACCGTGAGTACTCCAGAAGGCAGCATTTCTTTATCCGCACTAAAAACAAGGTTTTTGCGATTCATTTTCTGGCGGGAAGCATAATAAGTATTACCGAAGTGATGCAAAACAAGGTAGGCAGGTTCTTCGGACAGCAAATCTTCAGAAATGCTTATCTGAGCAAAAAGCTTAGTCGGATGTTGGTTATTTACCATAAAAGACATACCGCTGGATGAAATGACTGGAGTCGGTATCTGCTGCGGTTCTTCCCCATCTATATGTGCGCGAAACGTATAATTTTCATCTTCTAAAGGAAGAAAAGCCATAGTTCCCATTCCCAAGAGGTTTGTTTCGCCTACGCCAACAATCTCTTGTTTTGTATCCAAAATTTCGACCTTCGCCTGCACACCTAGGCCATCCGAACGGATAGCTTTTATGCCAATATTATTTATGATTCCAGCTAGAATCCGACCACCTTCGGGAAGCAGTTGTATATTGCTTTGCGGTTTTATTGAGGCTGTATGGATCACTTTAACGACGGGGCGTTCATCCAAGTTAGTATAGGATAGCTGTATATCTTTGTCTTTGTTTTTATCGGTGACCTTGATTAAAACGAGCCCCTGTTCGTCGGTACGCTCGCTGCCTTTTTGCAATGTTTTGTCACCATCAAGCACTTCGTAGCGCACGGTGGTTTTCGGAAGCGGATCACCGCTCAGTGTGTTTAATTGTACGCCGACAAAAGAATCTTTGCCGTCGGATCGTAACGAAGTGCGAGTCACGGTATTATCCGTTCTACCGTTGGTAATTTGTAACGTTTTTCGAAAAAAATCTGGCGAAAAGTTTCGCATCCAATTGGTGTAAGCTCGTAGGCGATACGTTCCCTCGATCAATGTATCGGCCAAAGTTAGACTGCCAGCTCCCAATCCAAGTCCTAATTGAACCCGCTGATCTGCGACAATACGATTTTTAGGATCGATTAGTTCAACATAATTAACTCCGCTTAGTATCGAAAGCATATTAGAGATGCCAATTGTATTATAGGTTTTATACCAAACGATTTCTCCGGCGGTATACTGTTGGCGATCGGTATGGATGTATATTTTCTCTTGCTGATTGCTGGCATAGTATTCTTTCGAAGCACTAATACGATCTTCTATGGTTTGCGCTTGAAGCGAACCGATCCACAAGATAGAAATGCATAAACACAATTTTTTGAGCATAATAATTGGGTTCTCGAGATAGCAAATTACACAATTGTCGTTGGCTATACAATTTTATGTTTCTCAAACAAGCGAAGCTGATTGAGAACTATTATCTGAAAGGATTTAGATACTATCTGCTAGATAAGTATATTTGCTAGATGAATATTTTAATCATTGGATCTGGCGGAAGAGAATCTGCCCTTGCCTATAAGATCTCCCAAAGCCCGAAGTTAAGTCAATTGTTTATCGCTCCCGGAAATGCCGGCACGACGCAGTATGGTCATAATGTGCCTTTAAAAGTCACTGATTTTGATGGCATCGCAGCATTTGCTTTAGAGCATGGGGTTGATATGATTATCGTAGGACCAGAAGAGCCATTGGTAAAAGGTATTCATGATTATTTTCTAGCCAGAGAAGATCTAAAAAATATTCCAGTTATTGGTCCGCAACAGCATGGCGCTCAATTAGAAGGATCAAAGGACTTTTCTAAGCAATTTATGGCGCGTCATCATATACCTACGGCAGCATCTCGCTCCTTCGATCGCAGTACCTTGGCCGACGGACTAACGTATTTGGAATATCAATCTCTTCCGATTGTGTTGAAAGCGGATGGTTTGGCGGCTGGTAAAGGCGTGTTGATTTGTGAGACATTGGAAGATGCCAAGGCCGAATTAACGGCCATGCTAGCGGATGCTAAATTTGGTGAAGCTAGTAGCACCGTCGTGATCGAAGAGTTTTTAACCGGGATAGAGTTGTCCGTCTTCGTATTGACCGATGGAGAAACTTACAAAGTACTGCCATCCGCTAAAGATTACAAAAGGATCGGCGAGGGCGATACTGGATTGAATACCGGTGGAATGGGATCTATTTCTCCAGTTCCTTTTGCAGACGAAGCGTTCCTTAGTAAAGTAGAAGAGCGTGTGATCAAACCGACAATCGACGGCTTGAAAAAAGATGGAATTCCGTATAAGGGTTTTATTTTCATAGGATTAATGAATACGGCTGGCGATCCTTATGTGATTGAGTACAACGTGCGGTTGGGAGATCCTGAAACGGAATCTGTATTGCCACGCATCGAATCGGATTTGCTAGATCTTTTTTCTGGGGTGGCCGAAGGCAATCTGGCAGAGCGTTCGTTTTCTGTTAGTCCTAAGACAGCCGTTACCGTAATGATGGTTTCTGGCGGATATCCAGGCAACTATGAATCCGGAAAGGTGATCACTAATATCGAAAATGTTAAAGAATCAATCGTCTTTCATGCCGGAACGACGGTTGATGAGGCAGGCCAAGTCGTGACAGCTGGCGGAAGGGTAATTGCTGTAACTACTTTGCAGGACGATTTATTTACAGCCTTGCAACAAGCAACAGCAGATGCAGGCCGAATCTTTTATGAAGGAAAATATTTCCGTACCGATATCGGATTTGATATTATTTAAATAAAATATTCTCACTATTAGCGAGTTACTTTTTTGGGTTGGTTTTTATTTTGGCAAATTCAATAAAGCCTTATATTTGCAACACCAAAAAGGAATGGCCCGTTCGTCTAGGGGTTAGGACGCCAGATTTTCATTCTGGAAACAGGGGTTCGATTCCCCTACGGGCTACCAACCGAAAGGTTAAAATCATACCAAAGCTTGCAAAATCATTTGCAAGCTTTTTTCGTTTACAGTCAAACACACGTAGTGGTATAGTAGCTGATCTAGAAATATGTATAAGCATATTTTGCACCGATGCGATCTATTGTAATCAAGAGGAAGGGTCGGCTTTGTATAGCGCAGTATCGGTATTCAATAACTCCGCGTAGCCAGACGTTATGCCGCGATATCTGTTCAAGTTAGATAGAATAGAGGAAGTTTTATTTTTAAATAATATCACGGTCGACTTGTTATATATGGCGCATAAAACTATCTTTGCAAGAAAATATTATTTGTTTTAAAGTAAACAATCATACTCTGCAACTGATATTAGCAAGTTTTGAGGAAAATCTTATCAATACTAACTCTGGTATGCCTTATGCTACCAACTATTTTGCGAGTAGTTTTACTTGTGGAGTTTGAGCTGAATAAAGATTTTATCGTTACAACGCAGTGCATAAACAAAGCAAAGCCGAAACTCCGATGTGATGGCCAATGTTTTCTAGCTAAGCAACTGGAAAAAACAGCAGAACCGGAAAATAAAAAGACGGAATCGACCAAATTTGAAAAATTAGAACAAGTCTTTTCCAATCCCCAAAATGATGAGCTAGATTACCCATTTCGATCATCATTTGTAGTTTATAAGCGATCAATTGAAGAATTAAAAAATCGTCATCAGTCTGGATTTCTTGATAATATATTTCGTCCACCACTACAGGTACTTGCTTAAACCACAATAGCTGTACTTTCTCGCCAACCATCTTGCTAATATTCACTAATTATGAAGAAGTAAACGGTTCGCGTATTCCATATTATCACTATTTTTTAATCCACATGATTCTTCGAAATATAATGGTGGCCATTATGTGCCTACTATCTATTCCTTTATTTGCCCAAAAAATTTCAGTAACCGGTAAAGTATTTGACAGAGATACTCATGAGCCTATCGCAGGAGCTCGTATTACACTATCAACCGGACAAGCACGAGCCACTCTATCCAACTTCGGTGGTGCATTTTCATTCGAAGATGTTTCCATATCCGACACGGTGATAGTAGATTTCATCGGTTATCTTACTTTGCGGCTGCCAGTGGCAAAAAATATTATAGTGGCTTTGCCCGCCGATCAACAACAATTACAGGCTATGGTCGTGACTGCTACTCGTGAGGCAGCGCTACGATCCCAAAGCCCAATAGCAATATCAAAGCTTTCCCCGAAATTAATTGACGAAACCAAAGCAACTCATGTGTATGAGCTTATTAATAAGACACCTGGTGTAATTATGCCGCCCTACACCAATGAAGAGCACGGCATGTCTATTCGCCAGCCAATGGGCGAGAGTGCGTATTACTTGTACATGGAAGACGGTATACCGATACGACCGCTGGGAATCTTTAATCACAATGCATTAATTGAAGTAAACCAATTTGCTATTCAAAGTATTGAGGTGGTAAAAGGACCAGTATCGTCTATTTATGGACCCGAAGCAGTTGGTGGAGCTATTAATTTTATGACGCAAAGACCAACAGCGATTCCTACAGCTACGATAGGTATACAAGCCGATCACTTAGGGCATCGGCGCATCCATTTTGGCGCGGGCGGGCGCGTGAACAAATTTGGCTTATACGTTGGCGGATTGGCTAGTAAACAACGCGATTCTTGGATGGAGCAAACGGATTATGACAAAGTTGTAATTAACGCAAGAGCCGAGTACGATTTTACGGACAAAACCCGATTAGTTGGTACATTTATGTATGGAGATTATTACTCACAAGCAGCAGGATATGTTGACAGTCTGCAATTCTACAGCCGTCAATATGTGAGTAATAATGACTTCTCCTACAGAAAATCTGAAGCAAGCCGCTCGCGGTTAACTTTAGAGCATGACTGGGCAGAAAATTCGAAGTCCTTTATCACGCTTTTTCAGCGAAATAATAAGTTGGAGCAAAACCCATTCTATCGTATTCGCTGGAATATCAATAACCCTACAGTCGCAACAGGCGAGATTAATTCTAATGATTTTGAAAGCTATGGCGTTGTTGCACAGCATAGCCAATCTTTCAACTTTATGCAGTCTAAACTGATCGCGGGCGGGGTGGTGGATTTTACGAAAAATGATTACTGGGCTTATGGAATTGACTTGGATGCTGTCTTGGACCCCACAGGGCAGTTTGTCGAGCAGTTTACCATAGCGCAAAAACGGCCAGATATTCAAATTGGCAATTATGAAGCTGATATTATCAATTATGCGAGCTATGTGCAGTACGATTTCGAACCGTTTGATAAGCTTCGTTTCTCCGTAGGCGGGCGATATGATGTAATGAGTTTAGATTATTCTAACAATATTGATGCGAGTGCTGGGGAGATTACTTATCGCCGATTTACACCCAAAATAGGTGTAACATACGACCTAGGAAATAATCGCGGATTGTACAGCAATTATGCGCAGGGCTTTTCACCTCCCGGCCTAACAGCCATTTTTCGTCCAAGACCAAATACGGATCCCGTAAGCTTTTATACTAATTTGGAGCCTGCTTACTTTCACAGTTATGAAGTAGGCGGTTGGGCAGCCATTATCCAGCAAAAAGTTTCCGTAGACCTGTCCCTATATCAGATGAATGGTAGAAATGAAATACTAAACATCCGATTGGAAGATAATACAAATGACTATCGATCTGCCGGAAAAACGCTGCACCGAGGTGTGGAGTTTGGGCTGAATGCACGGCCGAGCAATGAGTACTGGTTTCGCTTTGGCGGTACCGCGGCCTTACACCGTTTTGAAGATTTTCAGATCAGTGATAACCCCAGTGATCCTCTCCAAAACCTAGCAGGCTTCGAAATGCCTAGAGCACCAAGATGGTTATGGAATTCTGAATTCACTTACTATCCAAAATGGCTTTCACGTTTTCGTAGTGCGCTTGAATGGCAATATGTTTCTAGTTATTATCAAAACCAAGTTAACACCGTTACTTATGCGGGTTATCATTTATTGAACTTCAGGGCGGGCTATAGCTGGAAAGCGATAGAAGTGTATACCAACGTCATGAATCTCACAAATAAGCTGTACGCTCACTCGGCAACCAGAGGAAACAATCCTGCAGATCGTACGACTTACAATCCGGGGGCGCCGCGTATCGTAGTGATGGGCGTGCAATACAACTTCGTCGGGAAAAATAAATCTAATTAGTAGCGTGAGAAAAAGAAATCAACATATATATCCTTGGATCTTTAAATGGCATGTGATAGGAGGTATTGTGTCTGCGCCGATAGTCGTTATCTTGGCAATAAGTGGATTGATCTACTTGTTTAAAGAGGGATATGAAGCGCCAGAAAGACGACAACTGATGCAGGTCGATCAGACTTGGCGGCCGAAGATGAGTTATCAACAGCAGTGGGAATTTGTTCAGGAAAAATGGAGCAGAAACACCACCGCAATGGCTATTCCTCAAGGAACTGATAAGGCAACAGAATTTTCGTCCGGAATATTTTCCGATAAATCATTAATATTCCTAGATCCGTATTCCAAAAGAATAAATGGGACAATTAATATCTCCGAATCGGATATGAATCGAGTGCGCAAGTTGCATGGTGAACTTTTGTTGGGCGGATTTGGTACTAAGCTAGTCGAACTGGTTGCATGCTGGATGGTCGTACTCATCATTACCGGTCTTTTTCTATTCTGGCCCCGAGCAAGAGGTTGGAGAGCGATTTTTATGCTGCGTATCAGGCAGAGCAAACGTATTTTTTTTTCGCGATCTGCATAGCTTGCTTGGCTTTTGGTTCTCCTTGTTGTTATTACTTGTGCTAGCAGGAGCACTTCCCTGGACAGATGTTTTTGGTGCCAACTTTAAATGGTTGCAACAGAAGACAAACACAGGTTATCCAACAACATGGAGTGGAAAGAGCTTGGCAAGTACTCCGCGTGCGAGTACGATTACTTTAGACGAAGTTGTTTTGAAAGCGCAAGCATTAAATCTGGTTGGGAGAACGTTTATCGATTTGCCCCAAAAACCCACAAATGTATTCAGCATTTATAACGAAACTAATCAGTTAGCCGAAATTCGGCGTGTACATCTTGATTCTTATTCTGGAGAAATATTGATAAGTCACTCTTGGGAAGATATCGGTATAATGATGAAAGGAAGACTTTGGGTGATGGCCTTTCATCAAGGCGAATTTGGTTTGTGGAATTGGTACCTGATGATTTTCGTAGCGACTGGATTATTGATTTTGAGTTTATCTGCGATCATAGCATATACATACCGAAAGCAACCCGCTAAACTGAGCTTCGCCAGCTCATTTCAATCATTCGCTCCCAGTAGAGGATTGGTCCTAATTATCATCGGATTGGGCGTTTTATTTCCCCTTTTTGGTCTAAATGTTTTGCTCATTTATGCTATCGGCAAAATCGTCTCAATGCGTAATCGTCTCGCAAATGAGTAATGATTTGAAGGATAGTGTTTTGATTTCCAAATAAATTTTTCAGGACAAATAAAAATTTATTTGGAAATCAAAAATAAGATCATCACATTTGCAGTGTACTATTATACTAATACACTAAAACTGATCTTATGATTAACCTTAAAAATGTTTCCTATCATTATCGTAAAGGTGCTCCAATACTGGAAAATATCAGTACTCAACTGAGGCCAGGGCATATCTACGGATTGCTAGGATTAAACGGTGTTGGGAAAACGACTTTATTGAAAAACATCGGTGGCTTGCTATTTCCAAGAAGCGGAGTCATTGAAGTAGACAATTCACATCCTAGCCAAAGAGCGATAAGCTTTCTGTCCGACACTTATTTTGTGACAGACAATGCGGAATTGCCTGCTTGGAAAGTTCGTCAAATAGAGCAAGTTTATGGCGCATTGTATCCAAAGTTTGATTCGAACTACTTCGACACGTTGCTACAAACGTTTCAGATCGATGCAGAGAAAAATATTAAGAGCCTTTCCTTTGGTCAGGTAAAGAAAGTCAATATTGCTTTCGCCTTAGCGACGAATGCCAATTTAATCCTCATGGACGAGCCAACGAATGGGCTGGATATTCCTTCAAAGACACAGTTTCGCAAAATTTTAGCAAAATATGTGACAGAAGAGCGAATCCTGATTATATCAACGCATCAAATCCGAGATATTCATCATTTGATCGATCATTTGCTGGTGCTGAACCATAGTAAACTGATTTTGGATGAAAGCATTTATGCACTACAGGAACATTTCTATATGTCTAATAATCCTACCGATGTATCTAGCGCACTTTATACTGAGCAAAGTATGCATGGTACGTTGAGCTTGATGGAGAATCTTCAGAATGAACAGAGTCAATTTGACATTGAATTCTTCTTTAACGCCTTGTCTGCAGATCCTAATTTAGTAAACCGCATTAAACCATCTAAAACCACTGCCTAATATGAAAAACATAGATTATAAACGATTGAAGACGAGCTTTATCGAATATTGGTTGCTCAATAAGGGCAAACTCATGAGCATCCCCGTTGTGGTCGTGGTTTTATTCATTCTCAGCATGTTTTGGTATGGTACACCGCTCTTTGATCGCGTTTTTTTCGGAGCATATAGTGACAGCATTGGCTTTGCTGAAAGACTGGCAGACTATCAAGGAGGGCAAAATAAAGAGATTATACTATTCATCATTCCATTGTACTTGATATTGTGTACTGTTTCATATTTCAAGCTACTGACCAAAACAGTGTTTGGTACAATGACGCCTATAAGTCGTGGTGAGCGTATGCTGACTTTGTGGGCGGGAAATATTGTCATTATTTTCAGCATTCTAACGCTGTATTTTTTGACGGATTGGGCTTTCACGTCTATCATGAAATCCCTTTATCTTGCCGAGGTCACGGAATATAAAGACAGTGTTGGAGATCTATTTTTTAAATTTGGAGATCGCACCTACTTTGCCACTTCTCAGCGAGATATCTATGCTGTCGCCACTGTATTATCCCTCGGCTTTACTTGTGTGTATCAACTAGCCACTATATTTTTTCGAAAATATAGCATCCCACTGTTTGCATTGATGCTAATGGGCTTTTTTTATGTCATGTTTATGCTATTAAAAGGCTTGTTCAAAGATGTCAACTATCGATTTGATCAATCGGAAATTACGCCGAGTGCGATGATGATATTATTTGCACTTGTGGCGCTTGGCGTCGTCATAACAACGTACTTCAGACTAAGAGAGAGGGAGATTTATTGATATGCAATTTACTAATGAAAAGGCGATTTATCTCCAAATAGGGGAGTACGCGATGGATCGGATCCTGCTAGAGGAATGGCGTTCAGCGGAAAAAATCCCATCGGTACGCGAGTTGGCGGCAGATCTCGAAGTGAATCCCAATACCGTGATGCGGGCTTACGATCATTTGCAGCAGCAAGAGATTATCTACAATAAGCGTGGGATCGGATTTTTTGCCAGTGATAAGGCCAAAGCACACATTTTGAAAACGCGAAAACATCATTTTCTGAATGAAGAGCTCGCCATTGTATTTCGTACGATGGATTTGCTGGATATCAGTATTGACGAAGTCATCGATTATTATAACCACCGTTAAAGAAACTTAAAATGAAAACATCATACATCGTATTTGCAAGTACACTTGCACTGCTATTGCTAGTCGTGGGAATGCCACAACTACTTGGGCTAATTAAGTTGGATAAAAATGATAAGCCCATGGATTTTATGTCGGAATTCTGGGCCGAACACTTTAGCAAAGATAGAGGCAGTCATGATCTAGCAAACTTCCATCATATCCAATTGGAAGGAAAAGCAGAAAGTGTTACAATGGACGTCATTAAGAGTAAGACGGGAGTTGCGAAGGTGTGGGTGCCGTCGCAGAAAAACCTAAAATTTGAGGTCAAGAATGACACACTTTATGTAAAGTCTCTGAACAGGAAAAACTATAAATATATTTCACTAGAAGTAACGCAACCCCTGCAGCAAGTGTTATTCAAGGATGTAAATATCCACGCCTCGTTTGCAGAAGATCTGATGAATGATATGCACATACGTGTTGTAGAAGGGAGTGATTTTTCGCTAATGCCTATTAACCGTTTAGAGGGTGATACTGCCCTCAGAGTTGTTCCCAAAGTCCAAATATCCGTATCAGGAAAGTCTAGAGCGTTTCTAGCCAACTATCATATTGGCCAGATACGTGCTAATTTGCAGGAAGGATTACTTCGCTATTCGCATAACCTACACGTTGACACGATAAATGTAAAACTTGCAGGTAAGAGCGCCGTTTCTTCCACACAGGCTAATGAAGTGAATAAAGTAGGATTACTTCGCATTTCTGGCGACAAGGATTATTTTCGCCAAGACAATATCGGTCAAGATGTGCGACTCGAGATAAACAATTAGGGCGCTATGTATGGATTGATCTTGAAATTTGTGTACCAGATGGCCGCCTTAATTTGTACACTATTAGAAAAACTATAAAGGCTACAGGCAACAATAAATACCACACCTTTGCCAGGCTAAGGTGTGGTATTTTTGCATATTGCTCTGTAAAGATTTAACTATATAATCAAATAAAGTAGACATCACGCGATTGTTGGCTAAAGATTAAACTAGTATTTTTATTAACCCGGCATCCCACCTTAGGGAATAACTATAAAAGAAGGAAGTATGGAAAAATACAAAATACCTGCTCAGACACGCATTGGCCACGTTCACTTAAAGGTTTCAGACCTAAAGCGCGCACTCGATTTTTATCATGATTTATTAGGTTTCGAAATCACCATGACGTATGGTGATCAAGTTGCGTTCATTTCTGCCGGCGGCTATCACCATCATATCGGGTTGAATACGTGGCATAGCAAAGGTTATCCACCGGCATCTCCCAACGGAGTTGGTTTGTACCATACGGCGATTTTGTATCCTACGCGAAAGGATCTTGCGATGATTTTGAATCGGTTGAAAGATGCAAACTACCTATTAACTGGTGCTAGTGATCACGGAGTTTCCGAAGCCATATATTTGAACGATCCTGATGGTAACGGTGTGGAATTGTATTGGGATAAACCCAAAGAACTTTGGCCAACAAGAGCAGACGGCTCACTGGAAATGTATACCAGACCGCTTAATCTTGATGATGTAAGCAACGAAGTAAACAAGTGATTTGCCGACGTCAAAAATTGTAATATTTAGTAGATGCAGATACAACAAATAAAGCAATCCAACACACGGATTGCTTTATTTGTTTATTGTATATTCGGGTTTATCTTCTTTCGTGGTAGACACCCACTTCTGCAAGGGCGGCTTGCGTTCTGTTTTTTTCGATGGTCAAACGTATTTTGTTTCCGATAAGATCAGCAAATCTAAACACTTTGATTCGGCCTTGTACGGAGGGAGTGGCTTGTATCGCTAGCCATTTGCCATCTTTAAGGTATTCTATTTCATAACTGGCAGGGTAATCTTTACGCTCTGTAATGACTAGTGTGTTAAATGATTGAGAGCGATCAAAAGTGAGTTCGAACCATGGTTTGCCCGAATCGGCGGCATTGGAAACCCAAGCGCTGTTAAAGCTGTCATCATTCGCAAAATCCATGATGTTCATGTCGTCGCTCCAACTGCTATTGCTGACCGCTTTTTTGGCAATATTGCGTCCGGTAATAGGATATTCGTAGGCAGGCAACTCGTTGTAATTGGTCTTGTTCGAATAGTGCTTGCCAATTTCTGCTAAAGCGTCGAGGGCGTTTTGGTCGATTGTTCCCTCGGCATTTGGCGCTACATTTAGCATAAAATTACAATATGCTTGATTATAAGGAATTATGAATTCCTGCACTAGTTTCTTTGCATCTTTTACCGGGGTAGTAGGGAAATTTTGTTTCCAAAACCAGTTTTGTTGCAGTGGCAAACAGGCCATTGCAGGCAATTTGTTATGCTCTTTGGAGATAAATTGGCCAGCGCCCTGTTCATAAGATTTGATATCGGTATAAAAAAGTAAATCGCCCGGATACTTCGCCGAGTTAAGATCCATCACTAGGCAATCAGGTTGTATTGCCTTTACTAAATAATAGATATCATCAAATGGGATTTCGTCGTACGAGATTCGTGACCATGGGGCATCCCATCCATCAATAACTAATGCATCTATCTTACCATATTGCGTAAGGAGCTCGGTGATTTGTGCTTTGATTAACTCGATATGTTCCCCTGTAACTTGATTCGGGCGAATGCCCTGATGCATATCCAAAATAGAATAATACAGCATCACGCTTAGATTCTGCTCCCTAAAGGCATCTACAAACTCTTGGACAACATCTTTGCCTAGTAGAGTTTTCATCACGTTATAATCCGTAGTTTTAGTATTCCAGATCGGAAATCCGCTATGATGCTTTGTCGTTAGGCATCCATATGTCATGTTTGCAGATTTAGCGGCTTTAGCCCACATTTCTGCATTAAGCTTTGGCGAATCGAACAAGGATAAAGCAGCATGGGGATCTGACCAATCCTGATCCATAAAAGTGGGCATACCGTAGTGGATGAACATCCCGAACCCAAGGTTGACAAAATCCAATTGGTTTTGCGCAATTGAGTTTCTAGAGTCGACGTTTGCCCGTACAATTGCGTTGATATCAATAGTGTGAAGAGGAATGCTAGGCGTGTAATAGTATAAGATTTGATCATAATCGATTTGATTTTAGTACATCAAAATTAGGCGAATAACATAGTACTGT
This sequence comes from Sphingobacterium populi, assembly GCF_001586775.1. GTDB lineage: Bacteria > Bacteroidota > Bacteroidia > Sphingobacteriales > Sphingobacteriaceae > Sphingobacterium > Sphingobacterium populi. The sequence continues at coordinate 236,855 of NZ_LQXS01000004.1, forward strand.
AACTTAATAAAAGCCTAAATAAAGCCTAATAAAAGCTTAATACTCGCGCTAACTACAGAAATTATTCTAGTTTTAAGATATGAAAGCGATTGATAACCCGAAGATCTATAAATGGATATTGGTGCTTAGTTCTACGGCTTTATCTGCTATGATACTTTTTTTGGTGTACAATACCTATAAGCTAAAGGACGAAAGCTTATATGCTCTCCAAAAAGAAAGCATGGTTTCGGCTTATGGGCAATACATAAAAAATGAGAAACTATTCCCGGGTGGCAACAATATCTTTGCTCACTATTTTGAAACGCAACTACCACATTTGCTATCTACCCAAGATCCAGCACTCTATGCGCATACCAAGGATCGGGTGGTGCGTGTGCTCATAGAACAGTTACGGCAGCATCAAAATTTTGACTCCTTGTATCACCGCATTCTAAAAGATCAGCGATTGGATCAAGATTTTGTTTATAGACTTACTTTTGATCAATTAGAAATAATAAAAAACGCAGAACAAGGCTGGGAAACTATCTATCAAGCCAAAGCCGACGATCCAAGAGCCAAAATTGCGGGCACATTGAGTAGCGTATCGCCGGCAAATAGAGCTTTACAACTGTCTGTGAACAATAGCGAGCATACGCACAACTATCGATTTACTTATAGCTTGTATGTTGATAGACCCAATCGCGTGCTCAATGTGATATTCGACATGTCTTTCGTGTTGCTACTGTCTGCTGCTTGCATTGTACTAACTATAATGATTAATTATCGTACGTTCCGAAATTGGGTGAGGCAACGTAAAGAAAATCAGTTAAAAGAAGACTTTATTCAACATATCCGACACGAGTTCAATACGCCAATCACGACGATCGTTGTGGCAGCTCGAGGACTTTACGAACTACCGCTCGCAGAAGCGAATGAAGCAGAATTGAGAGAAACAAGTACGATCATCGAGCGACAGGGATTGCGACTTCGCTCGTATGTAAAACAGATCTTAATGTCCATCACGATAGAAGATCAGGAGCCCGAGCTACACATGTCTGACATCAATGAATTGACAGCTGTTTTGCTTCGCGACATTACCCTGCGTATGGAGAATAAGCTTCATATCACGTACCAAAAATCAGACAAACCCATCTATGCGTTAGTCGACTCTTTGCTATATTTATGCATCCTAGACAATGTCATCGACAACGCTTATAAATTTAACCATGAGCGGGACAAGAAGGTGCAGATCTTTTGGCAAGATGATGAAGCGGATAGGTTGCGATTGTGTATACAAGATAACGGCGAAGGCATCAATCCGGAAGAAATCTCCTATATTTTCCAGCGGTTCTATCGAGCGAGTAGTACACACCGCAAATCGGGACTAGGCTTGGGATTATATTACAGTCATTTATGTGCAGCTAAGATGAATTGGGAAATCAACGGGACAGGAGCAGATCAGGACAAAGGTACTCGTATAGAAATCATTATACCGCGAAAAAGACAACTAATATGAAAGAGCAAGTGGATATCTTATTAGTGGAAGACGAGCCGGCACTAGGGATAGTTTTGTCACGCTACTTGTGCAATCAGGGGTTTACCGTGATCTGGAGCAAATCCGCAGAAGAGGCCTTTGACAAAACCCTTTCTTTCCTTTTTCGCCTAATGATAATAGATGTACAGCTTCCAAAAGAAGATGGCTTCCGCATGGCCGCGCGAATAAAGGAAATGTACGCGAAACAGCCTTTTTTATTTTTAACGGCGCTGGCCGGCAAGGAAAATAGGAAACGAGGACTAGCGCTTGGTGCGTTTGATTACATTGAAAAGCCATTTGAGATGGATGAACTGATGCTAAAAATTCAAAATATTTTACATTTTACTTCCCAAGCATCGTCGCAATCGCCAGATGATGAGATGGTAGTGCTAGGTAATATGGTGTTTTACAAGAATCGATTAGCATTGTTAGACGCAAATGGAGTTCAGAAAAATATGACGGTACGGGAGGCTGAGATATTAGCGTTCCTGATAGAGCGGCAGAATAGCTTAGTTCTCAAGAAAGACATTTTGCTAAAATTTTGGGGAGATAGCGATTACTTTAACGGCAAAAGTCTAGAAGTATTTATATCCAGATTGCGAAAACTGCTCAAAGAAGAATCTCGCATCAAGATAGATAGCGTATATGGTGCGGGATATATCTTGGTGACGCCCTGAAGATGGAATAGCATCCATTTAGCAGTTAAATTGATTTACGGTTCGTATATTCCTAGCTGGGACCAACTGTACAGATATATCGCCAAACCTGCCGTGCGAAGGAGCAATATGCTTTTCCAAAAAACCAATTATGTGATGGTGCATTCGACTGTTATCGTGGCGAATTTTTTTACGCAACTGTTTTGTTCAAAATCCTTATCGCTTGTATGTATTTTTATTTGTAAGAAATTTAATGCTTTAATCTTGATTGTTTTGCGCAAATCATGATATTTTTTGTAATTAAAAGCTAACTTTGCACGCGAATTCACTTATCTGAAGTAAGGAGGTAATTTTTATGCGATACAGTATTATCACAATTACAGCTGCAGTTTTTTTCTGTACAAAAGTTTTGGCCCAAGTACAAACAGATACGCTAGAAATACAGGCTGATACGTTAGAGCTGGAAAAACCTCGCTTCCAGCAACAACCAGGGTTGGCATTGGCAGCGTCGAAAATATTTTTCTCCGAGAAGCGCTGGTCTATTGGTGGTTTTGGTGAGTTTAATTATGTGCCTCTTCAACAAAATGTAAACACGGATCTCGGAGATTTGGAGCTGTATTACTCCGGTTTGTATCGCTATGCAATGTTTTTTGGATATCGCCTTACCGACAAGTTAATCTGGAACTCTGAACTTCAAGTAGAATTCTTACACGATCGCGATGGCAATACGAGCCAAGAATTTCTGATAGAGGCCTTTGTAGACTATTTACATGCTGATTATTTAAAAGCTCGTTTGGGATTTTATCCACTAACGATCGGATATGTGAACAATAATGATGAGCCCGTGATGTTTTACTCTGTAAATCGATCGGATGTAGAGAGGCTCATTACGCCTTCCACATGGATTGAGTTTGGGGCAATGTTTTATGGTAATATCTCCAAAGATTGGAGCTATGCGCTTGGTTTTTCTCAGGGTTTGAATAGTGAAGAGTTTATTGGAGCAAGCTGGATTAGGCAAGGACGCGAAATTCGTTTAGGAGTGCCACGTTCTATTGCGATCAACCCACAGATTAATTACCACGGATTGCCAGGTGCTACGCTTTCTGTTTCTGGATATTATGGTAATTCGGGTCAGGGTCAATCTGTCCGAATTAATTATCGGGAAGAAGATGTTAATGGAAGAATTAACTTAACCACTGCTTATGGGACGTATCATTGGCGCACTTTCCGCTTTGTCGCATTAGGCACGTATGGTACGCTAAGCGATACGGAAAAAATATATCAACAGACAGCTGAGCACTCTGGTATGGATGGTCAAGTACTGGGGAGCAACACGTATGGTTATCTTTTTGAGTTAGGCAGCGATATATTGCCATTTTTGCGACGCAGACCGGCAAGACAACGGCCACACCGCTCTTCTTTTCTATTTGATTCTCATGAGATCAAGCTCAGCTTATTTGGCCGGTACGAGCGATTAAATACGCACCAACAAGTAAATCCATTTCTTCAAGGATTACCTCGGGCCGAGAGCAATTTGAGTATTACTACGTTGGGCGTTAACTTCAACACGAAAGAGAATATCGTGTTGAAAGCCAACTACCAGTACCGCCGAAACAAATCGCCTTTAGATCCAAGGCCAGTATCCAACATCGTGGAAACTGGCTTGGGCTTTATTTTTTAATCAACTTGTACGCAACTACGCTATTATTATTGAATGTCGGAATATAGAGGGTTTTGCTGCTTGCATCATATCCTAAATCGGCGGTGTTCATCTTGCCGCGTACATCAAGCAGTTGCTCTAAAGTGCCATCCGCTTTCACGTAATAGATAAGGCCGGGCCAGCACGTCACCAAGAAATCGCCATTGCCCACTGGCTCTAGCCCATCTCCGTTTTCCTCTAAGTCTTCGGTTATTATAGTCTTACTTTTTGCATTATCCACTTTCCACAATTCTTTTCCGGCTAATACATACAATGCATCTCCAATAACTCGTACGCCGTTTGCGTTGTTTGCATTTTCTAGGTATACACTTGCTTGATCATTTTCGATCAGATAAACTTTATGCTCGCGCGTGTCGGATACAAAGACACGACCTTCTGCATCAGCGGTTACATCATTTAAAAATGTGGCGCCTGCAACCGGGATTTTCTTAAGCACGTTTCCGCTGTCCATATCCACCACGACCACATCTGTAATATCAGCGATATACAAGCGATTGCCGTGCATGGCCATTCCTTTTGGCGCGTGAAGGCCAGATACCCAAGTTGCATCTTTCATCTTGCCATTGGCATGCAATACAGCTACGCCGCCTTTGCCGTCTTTTTCACTGCCGCCTCCATCGATCAGCGAAACCAAAAGAGTGGATTGTTGCGCATTCGGCAACACCGACTCTGGGACAGGTAATTGTTCGGTGGATTCCCACAATTTTTCTAGTTTGTGCTGAGCCTGAGCCGAATAGGTCAGTGCAGAAAGAGCGAGTAAAGCCAATGTATTTTTCATGGTAGTGTGTTTTGTGAATGTCCTAATTTATCAAAATTAGCGAAGAATGTCAAAGGTTTAGCAGGCTTTCTGTATCTTTGTCCTTGTGAAGGATAATGTAAAATTGGTGGATATCAGAAGTTTGAGTGTAGATCAACTGAAGGTTAAGCTCACGGAGATGGGAGAGCAGGCGTTTCGTGCAAAGCAGATATATGAATGGCTATGGCAAAAATCGTGTACCTCTTTTGACGAGATGAGCAACCTGAGTAAGGCGCTACGCGAGAATCTCAAAAACCATTTTACGATCAATGCAGCGCAGGTACGCCAATCACAGATCAGTAATGATAAGACCATTAAAAGCACCTTTACGCTATATGATGGCAACGTGATTGAGGGCGTGCTAATTCCGGCAGATTCGCGCATGACAGCCTGTGTGAGTTCACAGGTAGGCTGCAGTTTGACGTGTAAATTTTGCGCAACTGGCTATATGGATCGCAAGCGCAACCTGAACGCAGACGAAATCTACGATCAAGTGGTGCTAATCGCCAAACAAGCCGAAGATCACTATCAGCAACCCTTATCCAATATTGTATATATGGGCATGGGCGAGCCTTTGCTTAATTATGCCAACATGATGAAGTCCATCGAGCGAATTACTTCACCGACGGGTCTGAATATGGCAGCCAAGCGGATAACGGTTAGTACTGCGGGGATCGCTAAGATGATTAAGAAACTGGGTGACGACGAGGTGCGATTTAATCTAGCACTTTCACTGCACGCGGCTAATGACGAGAAGCGAAATGAAATTATGCCGATCAACGAGCAGAATACGCTGAAAGCATTGGCCGAAGCACTCAAATATTATTACGCCAAAACCAAGAACGCAGTCACATTCGAATACATCGTGTTTCATAATTTCAACGATGAGTTAGAAGACGCTAAGGATCTGGCAAAATTTTGTAAACACATTCCATGTAAGGTCAATATCATCGAGTATAATCCAATAGCGTTGGCCGACTTTGTAAATGCCGAGGCTGATAAGATTGATTTATTTGCCGATTACTTACGTAGCCAGGGGGTTGTCACCAATGTAAGACGGAGTCGCGGAAAAGATATCGACGCAGCCTGCGGTCAGTTGGCTATTAAAGATAAAACTGCCGAGGAAGTAGAATAGATCGTATTTCGAGGCCATATTTGTTTATTTCTTATGCACAATTTGGATAAATATTGGAATGGCTTGCTCCACATATTCTTTCCACAACGATGTGCTGGCTGCGATGCGGCATTATACCATCAAGAGCATATTTTGTGTAGCAGCTGTCTTTACCACCTGCCGAGGACCAATCATCATGTAGATCGGGTCAATGAAACAGCTAAACAATTATGGGGGAAAGTGACATTCCAATACGCTGCTTCCATGCTCACACTTTCCAAATCATCTCGCGTACAGCATATCATTCACAATCTGAAATATGGGCATCAGCCAGAAATTGGCATTTATCTTGGCAAAATGTATGGAGCTGTACTGAAGGATAGCCTATTTTTAAAAGACATCGACCTTATTGTACCGATTCCTATTCATCCAGTCAAAAAGAGAAAAAGAGGATACAACCAGTCCGAAAGCTTTGCACAGGGTTTGAGCGAATCGTTAGGCATACCATACGATGCATCTTTATTAATTCGTACAGTGAACTCTGCCTCACAGACGCGCAATTCGCGGATAGATCGATACAATAATGTAGAGCATGTGTTTGCTATTCCGCCCGGCAGGAGCGGCCTACACACCGGGAAACACATCTTATTAGTTGATGATGTAATCACTACGGGTGCCACTATCTCTTTTGCGGCTCAGGTGCTTATTGATGGTTTACATTGCACCGTATCCGTACTAACAATTGCACGAGCTTAAGATATCTAATCACAACGGATTAGTATTACGAGATGGTTATTACTGTTGTAAGGCAGGTGCGAATCTTCTAAAATCGCTTACGATAAAATAATAAATAGGCAAATAATGCCATACCAATTCCGACGGCATCCGCAAAAATATCCCACCAGTCGGCCTGCCGATAGGTGGTAAAATAGTATTGAGCAAACTCGGTAAAAAAAGCAAAAGTACCAGTTCCCAAAAACACCCAAAACGCCGTGACATATTTTCTAGCCATGCCCTTGGTGTGCGCTACTGCACCATATAGGAACAGCGCAGCCAAAAGAAAAAAACTACCGCAATGCGCGATTTTGTCAAAACCCTCATACAGAGGTATTGGAAGCGAATCTCCTGGCGATTTTAACATAAGGTAAAGCATGCAGATGCTCCATAGGAATGCCCAAGAATAACTTAGAATAAAACGCATAGCTGTAAAAGTCGGCTTTATCTGGTAAAGATAAAAGCTCTTTAACGATTTTTATCGGTTTAGAACTACATTCTACCCTCGCCTAGAAATTTGTTTAAAAAATTATTTAACTGATCTTCAGTGTTTTATAAATTATTTTTCAATCTATACAGTACTATGTATTGCAAAGTACTGTTTTAAAGATATATCTTTGTATTGTTATGGTAGCTGAAAACACACAAGTACAGATGCGAAAAGGAATACTGGAATACTGTATTCTTTCGATTATATCTCGCAAAGAAATATACGCATCAGATATAATAGCGGAGTTGAAGAAAGCGGAGCTCTTGATCGTAGAAGGAACCTTATATCCTTTGCTCACCAGGCTCAAGAACAATGGACTATTGAGCTACAATTGGAAAGAATCAACTTCTGGCCCGCCGAGAAAATATTATGAGATTACAGAAGAAGGTCAGGACGTACTCAAGAAGCTAGACGTAACCTGGAAGGAACTGCTCTTTGCAGTCGAAACCTCGTTAGAACACCGCACAATTTAAGTGACATAAAGATTTAAAAACCCTAAAACCATGAATAAGACTATAATCATTAACATAAACAGCATCGTTTTCCACATCGAGGAGGATGCCTATGAAATACTTCGCTCTTACATGATCGATATCAAAAGGCACTTTGGCCGATCGGAAGATAGCAAAGAAATATTAGAAGATATTGAGAATCGCATTGCGGAAATGTTTTCTGAACGCATTCATTCTGGCAAGAAAGAAGTGATTGGTATTGTCGATGTCAATCAGGTCATTGCACAAATGGGTCGCGTGAGCGATTTTGAAGCAGGTATTTTGGAAGATGAATCAACGACGACGAAGGATCCGATCGATTATTCCGCAGAAAAAGCGTCGAGCGAACATGTCGATCAAGCTGCTGAACCAAAAATCTCTGCTGCGAATGCCTCTTATTTTGCTAAAAAATTGATGCGTGATCCCGACGACAAAATGCTGGGCGGAGTCGCTAGCGGATTGGGTCACTATTTCGGGATAGAGTCGAAATGGGTTCGTGTGATCTTCCTCGCTTTCTTCTTATTTGCTGGTTCGGGTGCTATGCTATATGTCGTACTTTGGATGGTAATGCCATTAGCCAGTAGTCGGGCAGATCGCATGGCGATGCGCGGAGAAGCGCCTAATTTAGAGAATTTTAAGAAATCCTTTGAGAAGGAGATAGATGAGTTTCCAGCACTTAATTCTCGCGATACAGGTGGGCGCGCCAAGCACACTGTCGAAAGTGTGATCGGCCGTATTCTTCGAGTCATAGGTCGTATTTTAGGTGTTTTTGCATTGTCTATTATTAGCATATCGCTGATCGGTTTCTTTATCGTATTCGTATTTAGCTGGTTAAATCTATCAGGTTTTCATACTGACATCATGTTTCCACCGCTGTTGAATATGGAGACAAGAGAGGCATATTTTGCACTAATGGCCGGTTTTTTGGCGATTTCAATTCCTTTTATGTCTTTATTCTACCTTCTGTTGCGCGTGCTATTCAATGCGCCGAAGATGAATAACTATGCCTCGCTCACGCTACTCACCATGTGGTGTCTGTCTATTATTGCAGTCATTTACTTTAGCATATCCACGTCTCACGATTTTAGAGAGACAAGTACCATCAAAGTCGAAAAACCACTCCAGCCAGCAACAAGCTTTGTACTGTCCGAGCGTGATGTACGTGTGATTGATGCTTCGGACGAAGACCGCAGCAAAGGGCGTATAAAAGCTATAGATGAAGGCTACAGCTTGCGTGACGATCTAGCAATCACGATCGAAAGCATTGATTCCTTAGAAAAGCCATTCATTCAATATAATTATACAGCGAAAGGGCGCACCTTCAAGCAGGCTTCGGATAATGCCTCCGACATTGCGTACAAAGTAAAGCAAGATGGCCGAAATTTGATTTTTGACAGCCATTTTCTATTCAGTACCGACAAAAAAGTTTATCGCGATCAGCGTATTGACGTGAAGGTATTTTTGCCGGTGGGCACATCTGTTACCATTATGAATAATATGGACTATAAAGTGCGCAATAGCGTGTGGATACACGATTGTTATCCGGGAATTAATCACAAATCTACCGAATGGATCATGACTAAAAATGGTTTGAAATGTGCTACCGCAAATCCCGAAGAGCAAAAAGATGAAAAAAATGAGGAAGAAGGTGTAACATCCGAGTCCTAGCTGGCGTCTAACGCATAGAAATATACAATTTATACATACTAACACCAATGATTAGAATACTATTTATAGTGGCATGTACGCTTATTGCGCTATTGAATCAAGCATTTGCCCAACAAACAACTATACATATACAAGGAGCGGTGCTCAATGAGGCGGAGGAAGCGCTGGAGGGAGCAACAGTTTATCTGATGACCACCAATTCCAAAGTTTTGCTAAAAAGTGCGCTGACAGACGCTCAGGGTCATTTTAAGATTAGCCACGTACCGAATGGCAACTATTATTTGGAAGTAGGATCTATCGGCTACGCTTCTGCACAATCTGCACCTTTTGAATTTGCGGGAAAGCCAGTAGAAATGCCATCCTTTATCTTAACGACTGAAAGCCAAACGATCGAAGCGGTCGCTGTGACAGGCCAACAGCCATTAATCAGAAGTAGTAATGGAAAACTGATAATGGATGTGGAGAATTCAACTTTGGCAGCAGGAAACAACGCGCTAGAAGTATTGCAACGTGCACCTGGCGTGACCATCGACAAAGACGAAAATATTCTTTTGATGGGCCGTGAGGGGATCAACGTGACAATCGACGGGCGACAAACTTTTATGACTGGCGATCAGTTGGCTTCATTTCTAAAATCAGTGGATGGCGGGCAAATTAAAAATATCGAAGTAGCGACTACCCGTAGTGCTAAGGATGACGCCGAAGGTTCTTCCGGTAGTATCAACATTGTGCTGAAAAAGAATAAGATCGAAGGTTTCAATGGTACGTTGATCGGAAGTTTGGCGCAAGGTAATTATGCCCGAGGAAATACTTCAGCTAGTTTGAACTACAAGAAAAACAATACTACCTTATTCGGTACATATTCCTACCTACACAATAAGCGTCGATTTGATTTAGATATTTACCGAATTGTAGGGCTAGAAGAGCCAACGGCATTCGACCAAACATCCGATTTATATCAGACGGACAAGGCACATACCTATCGATTTGGTATTGAACAAAAAACCTCCGAACGCAACACTTTACTTGCGCAGTTTTCTGCAAATAATTCGCGAGAAACAGAGGACAACGTCAGCTTCACGGAGATGAGCCGCCCTAGTGGACCGATCGATTCTATGCTAAATTCTAATACCTATGGGCGTGCCGGATTTAATCGCTATTCCTTAAACCTAAACAATACCTTTTTGACAGATACTTCTGGCGGAAAGCTGGTCGTGGATGCTGATTTGACTCGTTTTAGAAATACCAATACCATCAACTATGAATATTTGATGAGCGATGCGCAAGGATCATTATTATATGATCCAGAGTTTGAGCGTAGCGCCATGCCAGTAGATATTGACATTTATGTAGGGCGAGTGGATTATAGCAAGCCGTTTAAGAATCAAGATAAGTTTGAAACCGGATTAAAATATAGTAATGTGCGCTCGGACAACAATATGCAGTTTGAACATCGTGTAGATGGCGTATGGCAGGAATACGCCGGCCGTCCGAATCACTTTATTTATACCGAACAAGTTGCTGCAGCCTACGCAGATTATAGCAGAGAGATCAACAAATGGTCGATCAAAGCTGGTCTTAGAGGTGAATTGACCATGTCTAATGGTGAATCTCGCACCATGGAAAGCAATGTGAAGCGTCGTTATTTTGACCTTTTTCCATCTGCCAGTGTTACACGCACGCTAAACGAGAATAATATTATCTCTCTAAGCTATGCGAAGAAGATCTCTAGACCAAACTACCGATTCCTTAATCCGTTCGAATACTTTATAGATCGTTTCACCTTCATGCGAGGTAACCCTTACTTGCAGCCGCAATATACGCATGGCTTCTCCTTGAACTATACGTGGATGAAAATGTTTAATTTCACCTTGGGTAGTGATATTACCAACGATGCCATTACCGAAAGTATGGGGCAGGATGAAGAAACGAAACAATCTTGGGTAATCCGAGAGAATCTTGGCCGCCAGGTAAATAGCTACTTGAATATCAATACGCCATATAAGGTGGGCAATTTTTGGAGCATCAATAACAATATGACGTTGGTACACATGTATTTCAAAGGGCCTATTGCCGGATCATTTGTAGATCAAGGTGGTTTTATGTTTCAGCTAAATAATATGAACAATTTTAAGATCAATAAGTCGTTATCGGCAGAAACATCATTGGCCTATACATCTCCATTTGTGTACAATATCTACAAAATTCATAGTCGTTGGAATTTGGATGTAGGCGTCAACTATACCTTCAAAGATCCTCGCAGCACGCTTAAGCTGGCTGCCACAGATATTTTTCGTACCAGCAGAAATAATATTAGCACTAACTTTGGCGCCTTCCTTGCCGATATCCGCCAATATAATGATACGCAGACGGTACGTTTAACGTACACATTCCGCTTCGGAAATCTGAAACAGAATATCCGCAAATCGGATGGAGGAAACGACGAAAGAGATCGCGCACAATAGGCATAATGTATCTTATAAACAATAGAAATCCTCCCTCTTCATAAAGGAGGACTTCTTTGTTTTTGAGGCTTTCCAAAAAGATCTATATTTGAGTTATGAAGATAACAAGTGTTGCGGTTTTTTGTGCATCTAGTCCTGGTTTTGATGCGGTGTGGGCGGAGAGTGCGCGTCAGGTTGGCGCGTATTTGGCGAAAGAAAATATAACTCTAGTATACGGTGGTGGTAAAGTTGGGCTTATGGGTGCCGTTGCCGATGCTGCATTGGCTGCGAAGGGTAAAGTGATTGGCGTAATTCCCGAGTTTCTCGACGCCAAAGAGATTAGCCATCACGGTGTTACAGAGCTTATCGTGGTCGAGACCATGTATGAGCGTAAGATGAAGATGAGCACACTGTGTGATGGCGTCATCGCTTTGCCGGGCGGATTTGGCACCTTAGAAGAGCTTTTCGAAATGATTACTTGGGCACAGCTTGGTTTGCACAGTAAGCCGGTCGCTATACTGAATGTAAATGGCTTTTACGATCATCTGATCACATTTATCGAGCAAATGGTTATAGCAGGATTGCTAAAGCCAGAGAATCGAGAAATGTTGCTCGTGTCGGATAATATTGCTGATCTGCTGCACAAAATGCAACACTACGAAGCACCTAACGTACCAAAATGGTTAGAAAAAGATGATATTTAAAGAAGGGTATATCAGCTACTGCGCGACATTTTTGTGTGCCGGTAAGAAGAGTTGGGTGATGTAGCCAAATAAAATCACACCGATACAGCCAATTAAATTGAGCCATAGAAATGCGATGATATCTTGTCTCCAAATAACAATCACTAGTACTTCTGTAAGTAGAGCCGCGATGAAGACCGCTTTTCCGCCAATATTTTTGAGGTAAAAGGCCACTAGAAAGATGCCTAAAATCGTGCCGTAGAATAGCGAGCCGAGGATGTTTACCGCTTCGAGGAGATTACCCACTCGATTGGCGTATAGGGCAATAATCACCGTGAAAATTCCCCAAAATAGCGTCGTGAATCTAGATATACGCAGATAGGTTTTATCATCGCCTGTTTTGCGGACAAATCGCTTGATGATATCGATTACCGTAGTTGAGGACAGAGAGTTAATGGCACTTGCCGTAGCGCCCATCGAAGCTAAAAAGATAATGGCAATCAGCAATCCAACAAGGCCTTTTGGAAATACGTCGCTGACGAAAGATAAGAATACGTAGTTATTGTCATTGGTGTCTGCTGCGGCATCATTTTGCTGTAGCAAATCGATCATTTGTGCGCGAAGCGAATCGGTCGATTGATTGTGTATAGCCAGCGCTGCAGTAAAGTCTTCTTCCGCCCTCATATCACCCGCTTTCATCGCTTTTACTAGTCCTTCTACATCAGCAGCCTTAGCGGCTTTTGTTTGCTCGTGTTGTGTGATCAAGGATTGGTATTCCGCAGAATAGCTACTGTTCTCCAGTTTCTTGGCTTCAGCCTGGTTGAAGAATAAAGGCGGCGTGTTATACTGATAATAGGCAAATACCAAAACGCCAATCAACAGAATACAGAATTGCATCGGTATTTTCAAAACGCCATTCATTAGCAGCCCCATGCGGCTTTCGCGGATCGAAGATCCAGTCAGATAACGGCCGACCTGACTTTGATCTGTACCAAAATAAGAGAGTTGCAAGAAGAATCCCCCAATCAATCCGGTCCATACGGTGTATTGGTTGTCGAGATCAAAGCTGAAGTCGATCGCATTCGTTTTGCCAGATTTGCCGGCAATATGCAGTGCCTCGGCAAAGCCAATTTCTTCTGGCAAGAAATGCACCACCAAAACTCCTGCAAGTAGCAAACCACCAAAAATAATGGACATTTGCAGTAGCTGCGTGTACGATACAGCTTTAGTGCCGCCGTATACGGTGTACGAGATCACCATAATACCGATACCCAATGTGGTTAGCGTAAGATCAATCTCAAAAATGGTTGATAAGATTACTGCAGGAGCAAAGATTGTAATGCCCGTAGAAATGCCGCGCTGGACAAGAAATAACAACGCGGTAAGCACACGTGTATTCACATCAAAGCGCTTCTCGAGAAATTCGTATGCGGTATAAACCTTGAGCCGGTGAAATATCGGAACAAACGTGACACACAGCACGATCATGGCCAGTGGTAAGCCAAAATAAAATTGTACAAAGCTCATGCCCGAGCTATACGCCAAGCCAGGAGCCGACAGAAATGTAATCGCGCTGGCCTGAGTGGCCATTACCGAGAAACCTACATTGTACCACGCAATTCGCGATCGCCCAGCATGTAGCCGTCAATGTTCTGAACATTTCTACTTTTGTAGATTCCGTACGCTACAATACCCAGCAACGTAAGAATGAGCACTATCCAATCGAGAGCACTCATTCAAAATAGATGGTAAACCAGTACATCAATGCGATATTGATCATGAGCCAGATACACACGAGCCAATAAAATCGACGCCAACTACCAATAAAGGAAGGTAGGCCCTTATCGATCACTAGGTTTGTGCGGGATGACAAATTTGACAAAGATGCTCGCAAAGATCAATCCACCGATCGCACCTGTAACCAGGCTCAAAGGAGCTCCAGACGATGCAAAAGCAATAATAGCGCCCATAACGGCACCGATTAAGTAAAGAGAATTGTGCAAGGTTGTTTTTTCGTTTTTCGTATTTTCCATGTTGATATTGTACGTTGTATAGCGAGTTATTCTTCTTCTTTCGCCAGTAAATTTACAAATAATCTGTAAGCTCCCGGAACTCCGGCAGGCAATTGCATAAAATGCCAGAGATGTGTATACAAATTTACCTTTTCCATGTCGAGCGATCAGTAATGAGCCATCGTGTGCCGCTTCGTTTTTGTCGTGCATAGATAGCGGTTTGCGATACATATCTTCACTACCTTCTACGAAATACAAGCCACGCTCTTGCACCCAATTCGCAAAATCCATGTCACTAATTTTGTTGGGTTTTTGCAAGGAAGGGTCGTCGGGTAAGAGGAATTTCACCGTGGCATCTTCTTCCGTGACGCGTGTGCGTGTAACTGCGATAGGAAATGGGCCGATATCCGCTCCGACTACGCCGCCACTAACTTGATATTGTATCAACACCGTTCCGCCTGCCTCTGCATAGCGCAATAGTGCCGGTGTGTATTGTGTGAGATCTCCATGCACATTATAAGCACGTATTCCCACAATCAATGCATCGTATTGCGCGGCACTTACCGTAGAAATTTCTGCCGGGCGAATGACATCGACAACTATGCCTACTGCTCTCAGGGATTCGGGAACACGATCGCCAGCGCCAGTTACATACGCTACGCGTTTCACCGGGACATTCAAATCTACTTTTTCGGCTTTGATTGTTAGTTTAGGAAACCAAGCTTGCGAAGGAATATGATTGTATTCGATCAGTCGATACTGGCGTATCGTATCTTTTCCTACCGCAAAGCTAATTTCTTTTGCCCTCGCATCGGAAGGACTTGCGGATCTTCCGCTAGCAGCTATTACATCAAAGGATTGCGTGACCGATCTGGCCTTGCCAAATTCTAATACAGTTGTAGATGGCGATATTTGAAAGCCCGGAGGTGCGTTGGCCGTGATCTTCGTATGATCGTCACCACCATTTCTTGTAAAGGTGACTTGTATTTTCTGCGGTTGCGCTGTATCGGTCAATAGTATCGCGCTCTGCGCTGCCGATGCCGTTATCTTGGGAAGGATATGCAGCGGATTGTGGATTTCGCCACGAACAGGATCAACAAAACGATGTCTGATCGGCTGCTGGATCGTGATAGGCAGTCCGTCAATCGTAATCACGATCTCCGTTTGTGGGCGATCGCTACTTTCGGCTGCACCGAAATCGGCCTCTTCCACATCAAATTTGCCTAGCGTGTAAGGTTTACGTAGCCAGTAAGGTTGCGTAATAGCCGACGGTGTAATTTGATACTGATGGCGAAAGGCAACGTTATTTTTTAGCGCTTGGCGAATGGATTGCGTGCCAATACGCTCTATGCTGGCAGTGACATTTGGGTTTCGCACAATAATTTCTTGAAATACGTCTACAAATTCGCCTACGATACCGACTGGTTTTACGGTATAATTATCGAAATGAAAGCCAGCACATGCCAAGATTAGTTCTTCAATTTCTTGCGTTTTTGTGGTGCGCCAGTGCTTGTCTGCTATTTTTTGCACGCTTTTGTGCACGGCAATCAATGCAGGCAGCGATGCCTGTGGTGCGTTGATATCAAAGTGCTTGTTTAAATCGGCAATCTGCTGCCCGATCGACCCAGCATTCGCCACACGCGACCAATCTGTGGTTACGCCTTCCATTAATGTTTCCTTTGCTTGGGCTCCAGCTACATGTTCGAAATACTCCACGCTCTGGCCGCGCGTGGATGCCGAGCCAAAGCCTTGGCTTTTGTGCTGCGAGCGGCTGCGGGCAGAGATCTCGCCGTACGAAGCGCCCAGTAACGGATTGAATTCGCCGGTTTGAACTTTTAATTGATCTTCAGAAGTGTTGTTTTGTCCGCCAAAGTTAGCTGTATTCCACAGTAGGCGTTTGGCTTGCCACACTTCCAACGCTTCAAGCTGTTCTGGAAAACGAGTAGGATCTGCTGCCGCAATGAACGCTTCATGAGCAAGAATGGCAGATGCTTGATGGTGACCGTGACCGCCTCGAGGATCTGGCGGAAAACGCATGATGATGACATCTGGGCGAAGCTTGCGAATCAGCCATACACTTTCGCGCAGCGTTTCCTCTTTATTCCAAAAATCAAATGTTTCCTCGTGCGTTTTAGAAAATCCAAAATCATAAGCAGAGCTAAAATATTGGTTCCCGCCATCAATACGGCGAGCGGCCAACAGCTCCTGTGTACGAATCAGACCGAGCTCGATACCCATTTCTGTCCCGATCAAGTTTTGGCCGCCATCTCCTCTGGTTAAGGATAGATAAGCCGTTTGGTATTTCTTTTCGTTGGCTAGCCAAGCGATTAGTTTGGTGTTTTCATCGTCGGGATGTGCCGCAAAATAGAGCACCGAGCCTAACACATTTAGTTTCTCTAATCCTGATTTGATCTGAGCCGTATTTTTTGGTGTAATAGTCTGGCTGAAAATAGTGCCACATATTATGAACAGTAGAAAGGCAAGAAACGTGCGCAGCATGAATAAGTGTATTAACAATAAAAGGAATCAAATAGCTATTTGATTCCTTTTACCAACAATTAAAAATCCTTTTAAAACCCTTGATACTAAACCTGATACTTCTTGCATAATAGAATGAAAGCGGGATCAGGCATTAATTTCATTTCTATAAAAGTAGGATATTATGTGTTATTTATACGCAAATACTGCGAAAAAACTTTTCCACAAAAAATTAGTTATGCACAGTTATTTGTGGAAAACTGGACTAACGATCTATTGAACCCATCACACGCTGCATGAATGAATTGATCGCGTCTTTAGGAGCTTGACCTTCTTTGATCAATTTATTTACTTCTACTGCGCCATACATATTGGAGATCAACTCACCAATAACATCTAATTCTTCGTCTTTCAGCGTAGATACCTCTGTCAGTGATTCCAACGTTTCGATGGTCTCCAAGACGAAATCTACATCATTCTCGGCGATGAAATTGGTCAGGTGCTTAATTACTGGTAACTTCATGTAATAAATCTACTAGGCCATCAATCTTGTTTGTTTGTACTTGATTTACCAACTTACCATCGCTAAAAGCAGCAAAAGTCGGCAGGTTGTCTACATTAGCCAGTTTTCTTGACTCCGGAAACTTTTCTGCATCAACGATCACAAATGCCACATTTTCATTCTCACCAGATAGTTTTTTGAACTTTGGTTTCATGATGCGGCAATTGCCACACCAAGAGGCAGAGAATTGAACCAAGACGGTATCATGGTTGTTTACGATCTCCTGCAGGTTATCTGTATCTAATTCTTGTAACATACTTTTATCACTTAATGGTGTACAATAAGGGCCAACTAAAAATGTCACTGTTGCAGAAACGCTTTCTAGTCAGCCCGAAAAATCTACTCAAAGGCCGAATGCGGGCTTTGTTATTTAGTTACTTGCTAGGTAAGAAGCAACGCCATCGCGAGTCGCGCTCATGGCTTCTTTTCCTTCTTCCCAGTTTGCCGGGCATACTTCACCGTGTTTTTGTACGTGTGTGTATGCATCAATTAGGCGGATGTATTCTTTCACGTTACGACCTAAAGGCATATCATTTACTGACTCGTGGAATACTTTACCAGTCTCGTCGATCAGATAAGTTGCACGGTAGGTTACAGCAGATCCTTCAACTAAGGTGCCGTATTCTGGGTGCTCCACTTCTTTCATCTCTAAGATGCCTAATACGCTTGATAAGTTGCGGTTAGTATCTGCAATGATTGGATACTCCACACCTTCGATGCCGCCATTGTCTTTTGCAGTATTCAACCAAGCGAAGTGCACCTCGTTGGAGTCGCAAGATGCGCCAATCACGATGGTATTACGTTTTTCTAACTCGGCAACCTCCGCTTGAAAAGCATGCAATTCAGTAGGGCATACGAAAGTGAAATCTTTTGGATACCAGAATAAAAGAATTTTTTTGTTCTCTTGCTGTGCTTTTTCAAAAATATTCAAAGAGATATAATCTCCCATGTAATCGATTGCGTCTACGGTAATGTTAGGGAAGTTTTTGCCTGTAAAGCTCATAGTTAAAATATTAATTTTTTCGTTTTAATTTCGATGTACAAAAGTAGGCATAAATCGGAGTCTTTCACCATCGAAATTATCAATAACATATCAACATAATCTATAATTAGCAAACAATAGCATTGAATGCAGTGATATCGTGAGTTAAAATAACTTATTGACGGTTTGACTTGCTTATAGGCTTAATTTTTCAAATCTTTGTAATGCCTACTGGCCCCGTAGTTCAACGGATAGAATAGGTGTTTCCTAAACATTAGATAGCAGTTCGATTCTGCTCGGGGCTACAAATTTTTCGAAGAATCGCGATTTACTTCGGTTTGAGCGCGATCTCGAAAAGATCTCATACAAATTCTCATACATCTTGTGGTTATAATTCGTAATAGGTTATAGGAGATAGAGAATTTAAAGCTTTTTCTCGTGATTTTAGATTGTTGAAATTCTTCTCTAACTAGTTTTAAAATCACTAAATAATCCCAATTTTACCAAATCACTAACTTCTGAGTTATTTTTCATGAATTTATAGGCCTTAATTCCGTCTTCTAAGGTCACTCTATTAGAGCATGCTATGATATTAGATGATTGGTCAATTATCAATCCATTTATAGCAGATGTTTGTTCATAACCATATTTTATGTTTCTTGATACATTCCTTAAATAAATTTTGGATTTTGAAATTGGGAGAATTAGTGGCGAATGAAACAAGTCATGCGGTGTTCCTGAATTACTCAAAAATAGCATTGGTTGATCGCCAATACAGATTTGATCCCTTTCGAATGATAAGACTTTAGTGTTTGTAATTTGTCTAGGATCATACTTGAATATCTCGTTTAAATAAGTAGTGAATAATTTTAATCGAAACAACTTTTTGATACCAGACATCTCCTTAAACTCCTTGTGGTATTGATTTAAATCATTATTTCTGAATTCAAATGTACTTGTTTCAAAGACTTGGTCGAAAAATGCATCATTATTTTTATTTCTTAAAAATAAATCAAGAATAAATATGTTCATGTAAGCTATTATTTCACTTCCAGTTTTATAATCAAATGAGTCAACATTTGATCTCAATAATTTTATAACAGATGGTAGTTCATTGTCAAAAAAGCAATACATGTCTTCGAAGATCGATATATATTTATTATTACCTAAATCTAAGCTATTTCTATACTCTTCGTAAAAAATCCCTCCGCTACCTATTTTATTTTTTTTAATTGCATCTCTTTGTTTGTCATAGATATACAGTAGATTTTCATTATCAGTAAATCCATTTATAAAGTAGCGTGGAATATAATGATGCTTTTTAGAACTTCTTTTAAGCTCATCTTCTAAATCAAATTCTGCTTTTTGGTCGTATTCCCTTTTTTCCAGGCGTTTATGTATACCATTAGTGAACCTTTCGAATTCGAGTAGAAACTTGTTCATGTATGTTTAATTTTCATAATAGCTAATATACAAAGCTTAAGCAATGCAATGAACCGCCAAATTGAGATAGCAGATCACAATTGACAGATTCAACCTTATATCCTGCCTGCTCGTAGATTTCCTTGTTAGCTTGGTTATAGAAAATTGTTTCTCTTTTAGTGGGCAAACTATATTGGGGAAGTATAACAGTATCATTCAGTATTAAATTATTAATGTATATCCCTTTCGATACTGAATAGCAACCGCTTCTTTTTTTCTTTTTACAGTTACATCTAATGCTTTGATCTACTGGTCTGTCAAAAACCCGTATTGTTTTTAGTCCACGATTTTGAGCTTGAGAGACGAACTCTTCCAAATAGACATTGTCTTCTTGAATAAACCGCATATTGGGATATTTACTTATTGCTAATGTTTTCTTGTTAATAAATGACGCATACCCATCTACATGCCCAATTACATCATCTTTTTGGCGTGGTATAATCATAGGTTTCACTTCGAGATAATCTTCAATAATTCTTTCAATGTAGTAGCGATTAAATGTTGGATTATCTTCAATAACCTTGGATGTTAATAGCCCATACTCCCCATTGCTAACTAAATTTCCACCATCCCATATCAATGGAATATCAATTATAGCATTACCCATCAATGTGGTTATAACTTCCTTTGACAGCACATTTATTTTCTTGAAGTAGTTCCATCTATACCGATAATCGCAATACATTGGAAAGTAAATAGGCTTTACCAATTTATTACCATTGATAAAGCCTAAGCAATCCCTTAGCCAAATTTCATCCCAATCTTTAATAATAATTGTTTCAATCTTTCTGTCAGTGTCTATTCTTTGATGTATAAAATCCAAATCCTTATCTGAAGATAAGATCAATTGAATATTTATCTCTTTTGGTATTTTACAAATAAGTTCTTCAATGACTGTAGAGACCTTGTTGAAGTCGTTTTTGAATGATCTTGGATATGCTAGAATTATATTGTTTACCTTATCGAAATCGCAATGCATACATAAAAGTTTTATCCTAATTTTGCGAACGTATGAAGGGCTTTCGCGAAGACAAAATTTACTTTTTTAATATTGAAGTAAATTTGGTTATTCTACTTTCTAAATTTACATTCCAAGTTAGCCCCTTAGAAGTTACGATTTCACAAAAGCAAACGTCATAGCTGTTGTTGTCATTAGATTTTTTTGCAATCCACTTATAATCATTGCCAGAGTCTTGATCGGCGATCAAATTTGCCATGTCTAAATTTGTATAATTGGGATTAATAAAAAGTCCAATAAGACCAAATTTCGCAAGATTATGCTGTCCAAATTTTGCTTCTTGAACAAACTGAATCGCTTTATCCTCTTTGTATTTATCAATTTGTTGGCAACAGCTCAATAAAAGGATCAGTAAAATAAAAGATATACACTTCATGTTACATTCTTTTAATCTTAATTGAATTTGAAGCCGCAACAGCACCCCAAATGACACAAATAAACCAGTACAGAATAAAAAATATTATGGAACTAGATGCTAGAACTATTTTTAAAAATGCATTATCAAAACCAAAGGCAAAAACCGTAGCGATTATTAATATGATCGGTAATAAGATCATTGTTATCGCTCCCCTTAATGTCGAGTAAAGCATTCCAAAAGGCCCGAATAGCGTTGTTAATATAATTGCAATTGTTATACTCTTTGATTTATATATGAATCTTGTATTATTTTCCACAATATAATCATTGTGATTTTGTATTTCTTTTCCCTGATCACTTGCATATAGTAGCCTTAATATCCATACTGCGCAAGCAATAGATAAAGCAATGAGGATAAAGCTACTATATTGGGGTTGCTGACCTTCAGTAGGTTGAATCTCTTCTATTCCGTTATTACTGATATACCCCTGAACTATATCTTCACTAACGTAAGACCAATTATCATCATATTTTTCCAAGTGCTTTATAACATATCCTTTTGTAAGGTATCCGAGTTCCCCACTGATACTAGGTTTATGATATATTGAAATTCTCTCACTTGTAACTCTGTAATGGTTAGCAAACGAAAAGCTCACAAAAGAGAATGAGAATAATATAAGTATTTGAATTTTTTTCATCAAAGGTTAAGAATAATTTATAAAAATAGCGCATATATGCGTTTATTCAAAATTTTAAAATAAGCCACATTGCAATTGTGGTAAAAAGTAAGAATGTTGAAATTAATAAAGCCCTAGGTAAGCATCTTAGCAAGTTACGCGCTGATCGAAAATTATCACAGGAGGAACTTGCCAATTTGATTGATATACCGATATCTCAAGTCGGTAGGATAGAGAGAGGAGAAGGAAATCCAACAGTCACTACTCTCCATCTTTTTGCACAAGCTTTCAACATCAGCATAAAAGATCTTTTTTCTTTTAATGATGCCTAACTGCCTAATTCATGTGTCACAAAGACTATATACGGCAGAATTCTTTTCGGACGCTATCTTTATCGATCTTTTAAGAATTCTGCCGTACGTGCCGCACATTAAGGCGTGTCGCTAATATGGTCGTATGTAATTCTACTCCTTCGCATTTTTTATAAATTCAGCTATTAATAATTCATTCTGTTTCATTAAATGATGTACGGGTTCACAAATTCTCTCATCATCTTTTTTTTCTTGCAATATTATTTTAATTACTTTCTCTATTATTTTATTAAAATTAGATCGACTACTTTTTAATTCTTTATTTAGATATACTCTGTTCTTAATTAGGACATCATTTACACATTCTTCGATATATTCATTGTTATATTCAATATTCATATTTAATTATTTTTAAGTTATTAATTCTCGTTTCACCCATCCGGATGAACGGTGAAATCGGTATTTTTACCTTGATATATAGTTTAATTTTTCAATAATTCTTCGCTCAACAACGTTGTGGAGATTGCCTTCTAAATCGCTGACTTCATTATAATTCCCTTTAGAGGCTTTCATTAATGCGTTAAATTGAGATTTGGATAAATGTCTTGCTAGGTCCTGCTTCAAAGTTTTATTTCCAAACATGTGTAGGTTCATGACCTCAATGAGGTTTAAACTGCCATCAAGTAATAAAGGAGACTTTTTTATGTTTCTATATACATCAATCATATAATCGCAAAGTTTCTTCCAGTTGTGATCTTCCAAGATGGTAGTTAAGGTTATATCCTGTTCATCTAATACCGATCTCAACTTGCGTATTTGCTTGAATACAACCTCATAGCGTAATATATCCAAGCCTCCTAAATCGCTCGCTTTTCCCTTATCGTAAAACTTGAGGTCATAATCAGATAAATGTGACTTACGCATTATTGGCTTTCCCTTACGTGGTTCGCAAGTTGTGAAGTCATTTATCGAATTGTGAACTTGATAAGCCATATACCTCTCAATTATGGAGAATGGTGTAGTAGGAGCTTGAACATTAAGTCCGAACTCAAATGTCGCTGAAATGTTGAAGTCGTCGATATCTCTATTTATATATACCACAGATAATATTTCCGCTACGCATCTAGCATTCGAAAGTGTAAAATCATTTAAGTTATTTTTACTTCCATCACCATCAATTGAGTTAAAAAACTTATGAAGTGAATTTTTCATCCTTAATAAATTGCTGTTTGGGAAATATTGGAACTTCAGATTTTGATAAAAGAACGTTATAATTTCTTGATCTATACCAATTTTTAGATTCAATCGGTCGGTCAGGCTCACAAATTCTAAATTCGTATAGTTCTTAAGGAACATGTTCGTGTAATCCATAGTTATATTTCCTTTTTAATAGCTGACAACACCTCTTTTTTAGAAAATACTAGCTTGCGTCCAACTCTAGAATAAGGAATGCTTCCGTCCTTCAATCGCTTAGTCATCGTCGTTTCCGATATATTTAAAAGTTCGCATACAGCAAGCCGACAAAGCGTTTCGTCCGCCTCATTAACGACCTCCATAATTTCTTTATTGGATTCATTGAGTTTATGGTAAAACATCCGACATAAGGTGTTTAGCATTTCATCTATCGGAAACTTGATTGTTAGGGTTACTTCCTTGAAGTCCTCAATAACTGATATATTTTGGTTCATAATAATTTAGTTAAAATTTCTATAATATTTATTTATATAATTAATAGTTAACAACATGATCAAATTTTTTTAGAGGTCTAGTTTCTCCACTAATTGAGACATTTGGAAGCTGGGTTCGATCTTATTGTATCTTGCAAATGATGATATACTTTTATGATTACTTAAGGAGCGAATAAGCTCTGAATCCATACCTTGATTGAAGAGGTAAGAGATAAAGGACTTTCTTCCAATATGTGTCGTCAGGACTTCGTATAGTTTTCGAGGAAATTCTCTACGTTCAGATCCGTAGTATTTTACTTTTATGACTTCTCTATCCAATTCCGCAAGCATCCCGATCTCTTTTAGATGTCCATTCATCTTTTGATTTGATATGAATGGCAACAGTTTATCAGACAAGGTGTTGCTGTATTTTGCGATTATCTTTAAAGCAGATGGATTCAAGGGGATGCTAGATGGAGTTTTCGTCTTTATAGAAACGTATTTGAGAAATCCGTCCGCTACGTTGCTCCGTTTCAAATTATAAGCATCAGAGTATCTCAAACCAGTTAAGCAAAGAAACAGCATACAGTCGCGAACTTGATCTAAGGCTTTATTATATTCAAGGTTTAAGTTCTTGATTGCGATAATTTCTTCCTTTTTTAAGGCTATTATCTCTGGTTCTCGAGCTGAGAAGGTAAAAGTCTTATAAACCATGTTCTTGTTGTATCCGCGAACACTGCAGTAGTTTAAAAACTGCTTAAAGGTCTGCGTATATTTCGCAATAGTGACGTTGGAGTGTTTCATTTGATTGAGAAGGAAATCAACATATTTTTGATAGAACTCCGTATCAATAACTTCAAATTGTATGCGGATTTTAGAGTACTTGGAAAATTGGTTGAGTAGATCTCTCGAAGTCCTGTGCTTTTTTAAGGTGTTCTTCGCACACTTCATCTCAAGGTTTCTTAGATACTCTTCATAAAATTCATGGAAGGACTTGTTAATACTTATTTTGATTTTGTTAAGACTATTCCGAATGTATGCGACTGATAATTCAGTATTGTTAAGTTGAGCGTCTAGAATTATCTTTTCAACTTCCCTGGCTTTATTTTGAATGATAGCATTTGATTCTACGCTATCGATAACGGAAGACTTGATTCTGTTATTCTTACAGTCCCAATTAACCCTATCTGTTTTAACGCCTGTCTGTACCCATAGCCTTTTTGCGTTAAATACAACATCTAAGATTATGAGAACATCGTTTCTCCGCAATTGCCCTGTTTTAGGATCTTTCCTTTGCTCTAGTTTTGGTGTTACTTTAGCCATTTTTTAGTTATTAATTTGTAATACATTTTATAATAAATAATTATATATTTATTTGTTTTTCAATACGTTACAATGATAATAACCTTGTATGAGATCTCAAAATTAGTCGTGAAAATTGTTCTTTATAAATAGTCGTTATTTATATAAAATTGTATTTATTTAATAAGTTAATTTCAAAGCTTCATTGGTGTTTACACCATTATAAAAGAAGTAAATGAGAGATAGAGGTGAAAAAGGAATTATTGTAATCGAATGATTCAATGCTATTGAGAAAGGAGAGGGGCTCTATTGTGATAAGGTGAAATGAAATATTTGCTAGATACTATTTTGTTTTTTCTAAAAGGAATTTCATAGACATCCTTCATTTGGTAAATAATGAGATGAAGGATTGAGAAGTAGTTGCTCTCTATTTCGATACTCATGCATAGCATGATGGTGTTGGTTAAGCTTCAGGATTTCTAATTGTAGACTTACCTATTGAATCAATTTTAATAATTTGTTTTTAAGTAATGAGGTTGATCTAATTCTAATATTGAATACTGTCCAATATTAAAATTTTATAGTATTCTTATTTTTTGTCCAAGTGATTCTATTAATTGTAGATCGTATTTTTAAAAAATTCTTTGAGTCCAAAAAATTAATCAACTTACTGTTATGAATGTTGTTATCAACGCTTCCCTTCTTAACTAAATTATCTACTATGCGCGCATAATCATCATTAAATGAGTTGAAGCCATCAACTATATTTTGTTTTGATAGGTGATTCCAATATTTCATTATCAATTCTATTCTTAGATATATAAATCCGACCTTATACTTAATAATTTCAAAAACTTGATCTACCCTATGCTCATTGGTTTCTGCATTTATAAGCATAGTTATAATTTTATTCATTAATTTAGAGCCTTGGATATTGTACGTCTCGAAGTAGTCAATAAAGAATGTTTGTTTAAAATTATTTGGTATAGTTGATTCTAAAATTTTAAACACCAAATTTTCATCATTGATTTTCTCAAAAAGTGAATCTAACTTACCTTGAATGATTATTTTTTTATGATTTTTTTCTAGATAGAAAATTAATAACTCGTCTTTTTTCCTTAATAGATTTTCAATATTTTCTATACTATAAGGTATGAGGTTTTTGCGGATTAATAACTTTAATTTATCGACATCTTCAATTTTTGAGTGATCTATTATTTGACTCAATTGTAATGACTTTATAGTGCGGTTCGTTAAAAATTTTTGATATGATGCTATATTCAACTCATTTGAATTTAATATTATGTTCAAAATTTCATTTTTATTTTCATCTTTTGATTTAATTAATTCTATAGTTAAATCTTTGATGCTCTCCATGTTTTGATTAATAAACTCACATGATAAATCTTCAAAAGATTCGCTATTAAAGTATAGGTAGTATAATTGTTTTAATGTTGGAATTACTTTGTTTGCCAAAATTATTTTTTCAGCTTTACTAATTGAGCTAATGAGGTTTATATCCGAAATCCTTATTTCTGACTGCGCTAGTATTTCATCAATATTATTTTCAGTACTATTAATAAGTTCAATAAAATTGTGCTCATTATTGAACATCTGTTTACTATCTAATTTTGTGAAAACCTCACATATATATGTGTCAATATATTTGGTTATATGATTGAAGATTTGTTGATCATTCTGCTTTATAAATTCATAATTTGAGTTATGAAATTCATATTCATCGATTCTATGACCTAAAAAACCTCTAATATTATTTATATTTATTTCATATGCAGATATGGTTTTTATAGTCTCTAAAAATGTTGGTGAAAAAGATTCATCAACATTTTTTAATTTAAATTCAACTACCTCATGTAAAATTTCTAATTGACTTTTATTTATAGCACTTTCTTTAAATATTGTGTCGCTATTGAATTCATTATTAAAGACGTCGGAAGAGGTCAATTTTTCGAATGTTTCTCTTCTACATGAGTTTAAAACAGTTTGCTTAATTGATTTCAAATTTTTATTTCGAATAATTTCTTCATACAAATTTGTGTTATTGTAGAGTAAGTAGTTCAGAAATAATCCAACTTCATTTTCTTGATTTTCAAGATAGTTATAAACAAAAGGTGATGTTTTTTTCCATTGCTTGTCGTCGAATACACTTGCCATTAGATTTAATTGCCTTGAGTATAATTTTTCATTAGAAAGCAAGTAATTAATAATGCTAGCATTCAATATATATATTGAACCAAAATGTTCTAAATCTATTTCTGCTATTAAATCCTTGGGATCATTTAGTGACAAAAACTGATTTGTATCGGAATGTGTTAATAGACTAATCCTAAATTCATTATCATTGTTAACATTATAATTGGTTAAATATTCTCTATAAAATTCATTAATCAACCCTTCTCTCAATAAATATATACACAGGTTAATTTCGTCACTTGTGTACTTAGGCTCATTATCTTTTGTTGTTTCGTCTATTTTTATGTGTATTAGATGTGTACAGTCCAGTTGTTGTGTTTTTAAAAGTTCGGAAAATGTCCGTGTACGAATTTTGTTAATTTCCGCGTTCAATTCGTTCATCTCTAATGTTAAATCAGAAATTACTTTTTGAGAGTTTTCATTCAATATTTTCTTAGCTAATTCGTAGTCCTGAATTATTTCGTTACTAATTTTAACCACAGGAAAGGAATTGCCAAGAATATTGCCTTCTGAAAGTAGATATAGAAAAGTTTCTGAAATAATTTCGTCTGTTTTTATTGGCTGCTTATTTTTTCTGTTTACAAAATTTTGTTGTAAAGCAATGCCATTTTCAAGAAAGTGTTCGAAGAGAATAGATTGTCTATATTCTTTTAAAGAATAGAAACCTTTAAGTTTAAAATCTTCTATGTCTTTTTGTTTCTTATTAAGACTTTCTTCATAGTTTTCAACTAACGAATCAATTATTGTGCTTTTTAATGATAATATGAAGTTGAGTAGACCAGTTCTTTTGGCTAATAGGTTGAAATCACCAGGATTTAAATTTTTATAAAAAGCTAGTGCGAAAATTTTATTTTCCTTATCAGACACAGAATTAGAAATTCCATTCTTTAGAATTAGAAATTCGTTAATTATATTTTTAATTAATCGTGTGTCTGTAAGAAATGGAGAAATACTATTGATAGTTTTTTTACTAAGGTTAAGTTTTAAATTTTCATTCCACTCAACTAGCCTTTGTCTAGAATTGTTTATGTTGGAATATGGTTTTACAGGTATAATCAATTCAAAGAATTTGACTCTCTCCTCTGGCTTGAAGATATCTTCTCTTATGGCATATAGAAATATTACAAAATTATTTTTCCTATCTGGTGTGCTATTAATAATAAAATTAAGATTTCTTAAAATGTCAAAAATTTCAGTTTGATTAAGCCTATCTAAATCCTCGAATATTACTAGATCATAATTGTTGTTATTGAAGAAGTAAGTTATTTCATTTAGGTTGCGATTTAATATGGAGTTGTTTGTGTCCTTAATCTCTAACTGATGTCCCTGAAAACCAATTTTGCTAATAGATCTTTTCTTCAAGAAAATGATTAAATGATATATTATGATTATGGATCCTAATGTTGCTATAGTTATTGATGTAAAATATATATAAGGTATAAATTTTTCTTGGATCGTGTTTGAAATACTTTCAATAACAAAAGTTTTTTTGACCTCAGTGATAATGAAAATGCTAATTAGATATATTAAAAACAGGGTGGAAATGAAAAGTATATACCATTTATTAATAGGTTTAAAATTCTTAAAATCTTGCGCAAGCGTTTCAAAACTATTTTGATAGAATATTTGATTTAATATTTCCTGTTCAATCTGGTTAATCTCAGGTGTACCATTAAAATTTGAGATTGAAATTCGTAGTGGAATTAAATTTGGTCTGTTTTTTAAATATGTGTCGATTATAGTGGATTTTCCTGCTCCGTAAATACCGGAAAGTGCGATATTTTTAATTTTATTTTTCTGTTTAGATACTATTGCTTGGTCAAGAAATTTCTGATAGAAATCGATATTTTCGGCATTATCAATAGCGGATAAGGGAAACAGCTTGTCTTCTTCAATAATTTTATCTTCTTGTTTTCCTGATTTCAGATTTTTTAATAAGCGATTAATGAAATCCATCATAATTGGTTAGAGTTTTAGATGTTTAAATTTACATACAAAATCTCATACAAACTTTTCTTTTATCACCGAGTGCTGACGGGTGTTCAATTGGAAATCTTAAAATTTTATGCTTTAATAAAATTTTTGCATTTCCTAATACTCTACTGCTAGCAAAAAACCATTATAGCAAAGTGAATTCTGCTCGGGGCTACAAATTTTTCCAAACTGATTACTTCTCTTTATTGGACTCGCCACTGTAGTGAATCTTTGGGTGAATAGGTACGTATAAGAGCTACGTGCAGCTAGATTTGTGTAACTAATGTGCTTAGTTTGCTAGTTTAAACACATTTTAAGCTATTTTCGAAGAATCATTTTATATGATAACTTCAGTCTTACTGATTATGAAAGCCATGAAATACAATATATCAGCCTTAAAGCTGACTTTGAATGTTTGTAGTGTATTGCTATGCCTAATAGCATCTTGTAGTACAAATAACCCAGAGATTATACCAGAACCGCCCGAGCCATTTCCAATTGTTTATAACCAATGTGCAAATGATGACGATATCTATAAACTTCTTTTTGACACCTTGGTGCTGAACAGCAAGCGCGAAATGTACAACGCGAGCGGTACGGAAATAAAGTATAAGTTAGATAACGCTATGCCACTCGGTGTCTGTGAAAAAACAGCATTGCTATATGGGTCTGCGCAATACAGCCCACTATCTGCTATTGTGCAAACAGAAGAAAACATCTCCCGACCTACCAATTGGAATTCAAGAGGTTATTTTCGCGACATTATTTTGGAAGAAGATATTGATCGCATCTTGACTCTTCCGGCGGGCAAAGAAATTACTTTTCAGCTCTCTTTATTAAATCACAGCCAAGATACGATTCAAACGTCACCGATTGTTCTGATTTATAGACCATTTTATCCAGATAAATAATGATCTATCGGCAAAAGCGCTGATAGCCATCTTGCAGGCCAACCGTGCCGATCAGCATCAGTGCATGAGCCAATGGCGTTAAAAAATTATTTTGCTCGAGGCGGCGCCCGGAGAAATCATGCTCCAAAATAAAACAGGAAACAATATCCTCATAATTCTTTTCCGAATTTGTAGAACCAGAGTCTGCTACGCTATTCTCATTCTGTGTACTCAGATGTATTAATGCGGCTAAAGCAAAAAGAAGATGCTTGGGATACGCGGTATGTATCTCTATGTAGTCGATGATCGTAGGCAATAATCGGGTCTTGAATTTCAAGATCGTATTTTGCGCGATATCTGCAAGATAATGCCGAAGGAAAGGATTTTTAAAACGGTCAATCACTTCATCGGTATATTGCTGAAGAGCCTCTTTTGGAAGCGCTATTGTAGGTAGAATCTCTCTTTCAATGGCGTGCGTGATAAAATGCCGCGTAAAAGAATCTTCCATACACTGCCCAACTGTTTCGAGATCTCGCAATCGTCCTATCTGTGCCATCAATGTATGTGCCCCATTGAGGATACGTACTTTGCGAATGCGATAGGGAGAGAGGTCATCTACTAAAGCAATCTGATCTCCGAACTGGCGAAACGGAAAATGAGTGGCAAGTGATGCATCGCCTTCAATACCCCAGAAAAGGTACGGCTCACAGATCGTGATCAGCTTATCGCTATAGTCCAGTTTTGCGCGATATTGCATTTCATTTTCTTTGGGATAGCCCGATACAATGCGATCTACCAACGTATTGTAGAACTTTGAATGTTGTGCCACCCAACTATGGAAATCTTCACCTAAGTGCCATAGTGTGGCATATTGCAGTACAAGGTCACGCAACACCGTCCCGTTGTTTTCTATTAATTCGCACGGAAGAATATACAAGCCTTTGTCAGTGGCACCATTACACCAGATATATCTTTTATGCAACAAAGCGGTCAGCTTTGCGGCAAAACATTGATGCGGAGTATTGTCCAAAGCGCTGTCTGCTGGGTCAAAATAAATACCTGCTTCTGTGGTATTCGAAACAATTAACTTTAAGGCAGGTTCGGTCGCAAGATTGAGGTATTCAGTATAATCATCATACGGGTTTACCACCGTGCTGATAGCGCTTATTACGCGCTGATCGCTAAAAACTTCCCCATCTTTGATTCCTTCTGTGAATAAGGTAAAAATACCATCTTGCTGCTGCAAATCTAGCATGCTCAAGCCAGGGCGATTCTTCACGACGGCGATCCCCGCTTGGTATCCGTCGTCGTTCAATGCATCGATGATATAATCTGCAAATCCACGCAGAAAATTGCCTGAACCAAACTGTACAACTTTGATAGGCAACTTGGCCTTATTTACGACTTGGCGAGAGAGGTCTTGCATGTTTTTTTTTCTTTAATTATTACGATCAAATTCTATCACAGCCTTGAGTACATCGGTGTCGGCACGCAGAAGAGACTCAAAATCGGAAGTTACGGTTTCAAATGGTAGGTAATGGGTGATATAATTCTGCACATTAACTTTATCCTCTTTTAGACAGGTTATTACATAATTGAAATCCTGCAATGTGGCATTGCGACTGCTCATCAATGTAGCCTCGCGCTTATGGAATTCAGGATGGCTGAAAGTCAAATTATTTTTCTGAATACCAACCATTACATATCGACCTCCATGTGCGATATATGCGAATGCATCTTGCAGTACGCTGTGGTTCCCTGTCGCATCGATGACTACTGTTGGCATATTTCCATTGGTGATGTTCTTAAGTGCCGCCATCACATCTTCCTCCTTCGGGTTGATAATGGCATCGACTTGTAGGTTATCTTTGGCGTATTTAAGTCTTTTGGTATTGGTATCCATTGCAATTACCTTTTGTGCGCCGGCAATTTGGGCGAAATTAAGTAATCCTGCACCGATCGGTCCAACGCCAATAATTAGTACCGTATCTTGATTCGTGACATGGGCTCGCTTAATGGCATGAGCAGCAATAGCCAAAGGTTCAACCAATACCAATTTGTCCAAAGGAAGGCCTTTGCCTTCGACGATATATTCGTCTTTTATCGCAATGTATTCACAATATCCGCCATCGATATGTACGCCAAATACACGAATGTTCGCACAACAATTCGTACGACCATGCAAGCACGCGATGCATTCACCACAATGAAAGTATGGAATCACAGTGACATGATCGCCAGCGACTACATTGGCTTTTGATCCGCGTACATATTCTGCGGATAGCTCATGCCCTAAAATTCGAGGATAGTCAAAAAAAGGCTGCGTGCCTTCATACGCATGAATATCGGTACCGCAGATGCCCGCTAGTTTTATTTTTAGCAAGGATTCGCCCTTTTCAAGTGGAGGTATAGTTTGCTCAGATATCGACAGTTTATAAGGTTTTTCGCAGATTAGGTATTTCATGATTAAAAAATTGAGCACACTGATTAGTTATTGCTATACATAGGTAAGATAGCTGACACAAAATAATGGCAATCCTTAGCGATAAAATTTCACGAAATTGTCCTATTATTAAATGATATTATCATTTATGCCTATGTCTATTCTTATTATGGGCGAATAAATTATTTTTGGTAAAATGCTATAAACCTAATGAAGCCATTTCTTTTAAAATTAGCGTCTACTCCTGAGCGTTCCTTTAGTGTTAGGATCGATAAGACACCAGATGTAAATAACATATGGCATTACCACGCGGAATTAGAATTAATTTACGTAAAAAAGGGCAGTGGAACGCAATTCATTGGCGACGATGTGCGACCATTCAAAGCTGGTAACGTCATTTTGGTAGGAAGTAATCTACCCCATTATTGGCAGTATGCTGAGCAGTATTTTAAGGATATTGATAACCAACCATTAGAAGTTTACGTAGTACATTTTAATAATATCTGGGGGGAGGATTTTTTGGCATTGCCCGAAAACAGAGCGCTGCAACAGATCATTGATAAAGCAAAACGAGGAATACAAATTGAAACGGCCAGCGACGAGCGCATTACTAGCGTTATAGAAGCTATTGCGCAAGGATCCGATAGTCGTAAGATTTTCAATTTGATGGACGCGCTGCTGCTAATTTCCGAAAGTAGCGATCAACAGATCCTTGCCTCTGAGGGATTCAATAATCAATTGGTAAAATCTGAAATGGATCGCATGCAAGCCATTTTTAATTTTACCTTAAACCATTATCACAGTCGGGTAAACTTAGATGATATTTCTGAGGTCGCTAAAATGAGTCGAGGTGCTTTCTGTAAGTTTTTTAAAGCAAAGACTGGTAAGACCTATTCTAGATTTATCAATGAAATACGTATTGGTAACGCCTGTCGACTACTTATTGAAGGGCATTTAAGCGTTAAAGAGATCTGTTATGAGGTTGGCTTCAACAATTTTGTGAGTTTTCATTTATTTTTCAAAAACATAAAAGGCAAAACACCTGTGCAATACCAAAAAGCGTATCTGCAATAATTATCCATCTACCAACCGATTCCACTAATCATTAAAAACCTTGTCCGGCGTTCTGCAAGATCTACGGAAACTATCCACATCTGAAATATGAGATATACCTACCATTCAACAGCCAATATGATCAAATGCATCGTGTGTACGATAGCATTTATGATGAATAGCTTATCGGGCATTTCCCAAACCTCTAATACGCTATGGTATGATGCGCCTGCCGAACATTGGGTAGAAGCGCTGCCAGTAGGAAATGGCAAAATAGGCGCTATGGTGTTTGGAAAGGTACAAGATGAACTCATACAGCTCAACGAAAGTACACTTTGGTCGGGTGGTCCAAGAAAAAGTGGAGTGAATCCAGGTGCCTATCAATATTTGCACCCCATCCGCGAGGCACTAGCGGCCAAGAATTATTCTTTGGCAAATGATCTGACGCGCAAAATGCAAGGACATTACTCTGAGTCTTTTTTGCCATTAGGAGATCTGCACATCAAGCAACATTTTGTAGGAGACGGTGAGGTGGAGGATTATTCTCGAAAATTGGATATCGGCAGCGCCTTATCTACGGTAAAATACCGAAAAGATGGAGTGCAGTACGAACGAGAGATTTTTGTTTCCAACCCAGCCAACGTCATGGCGGTACGTATCAAATCCGACAAAGCAAGAATGCTGAACTTACACTTCGCATTATCCAGTCAGCTGAGAGGCCAAACAGCTGCTGATGATAGCCATAACCTATCTTTTTCGGGAAAAGCTCCAGCAAGAGTGGATCCATCCTATTATAACCAAGAAGGAAGAAATCCTATCCTTTGGGACGATACCACCGGATGTAATGGCATGCGCTTCAATAGTCGGCTCAGCATCGCTTCTACAGATGGCAAAGTAACCGCAACGAGCGAAGGCATAGAGGTAAAAGAAGCATCTGAGGTCGTGCTATATTTTACGGCAGCAACGAGTTTCAACGGATTTGATAAGTGCCCAGATCGGGATGGGAA
The DNA here is from genome assembly GCF_001586775.1 of Sphingobacterium populi. Lineage (GTDB taxonomy): Bacteria > Bacteroidota > Bacteroidia > Sphingobacteriales > Sphingobacteriaceae > Sphingobacterium > Sphingobacterium populi. The sequence goes on from NZ_LQXS01000004.1 coordinate 271,633, forward strand.
GAATGAGAAAGAATTAACATCAAAGTACCTAAGTAGCGCACAAAAGCTGCGGTATAAGAAATTAAAAGAGGCACATGTAAAGGATTATCGCAGTTTATTTGACCGTCTGACTTTTGATCTTGTATCAGACAAGAGTGAAAAGGACCTGTCATTGATCGCTTCAAACGATAGGCTTAAGCGATATAGTCAAGGAAATAAGGATCTGGAATTAGAGCGCTTTTTTCTGCAATATGGTCGTTATTTATTGATCTCTTCTTCGAGAGCTGGCGGAGCTCCGGCCAATCTACAAGGAATATGGAATAAGGAGCTAAGAGCGCCATGGAGTTCTAATTATACCATTAATATTAACACGCAGATGAACTATTGGCCAGCCGAGATGGGCAATTTATCGGAATTGCATACGCCTCTGCTACAGTTTATAGAAAATCTATCCGTTACGGGTAAGTCAACTGCCGAAGAATATTACCGGACAAGAGGTTGGGTAGCACATCACAATTCTGATATATGGGCTTTGAGTAATGCCGTTGGAGATATCGGTGGTGGAGATCCATTGTGGGCCAATTGGTATATGGGTGGCGCTTGGCTATCTCGGCATCTTTGGGAGCGATATGCCTTTTCCATGGATAAGAGCTATCTGAAAGATCGAGCATATCCTGTTATGAAAGAAGCGGCACTTTTTTGTGTAGACTGGCTGATCGAGAGAGACGGTTTGTTGGTCACATCGCCCTCCACCACGCCAGAAAATCTATTCATCTACGAAGGGAAGCGCGTGGCCGTGTCTGAGGGCACCACGATGGATATGGCTATCATACGAGATTTATTCCACCATGTAATAACGGCTGCCGAAATTCTAGACGTAGATGAGCAATTTAGAGATACGCTATCAAAAAAAATGAGTCTACTATCTCCATACAAAATTGGTAGCCAAGGCCAGTTATTAGAATGGAGCGAGGAGTATGTTGAAGAAGATCCGCATCATCGTCATTTGTCGCACCTGTATGGTGTGCATCCAGGGATCGATATTTCTCCATTGAAAACTCCAGCATTGGCTGCTGCTGCTTCCAAGTCATTTGCCATTCGTGGCGATGAAGGAACTGGATGGAGCAAAGCGTGGAAAATCAACTTCGCGGCCCGATTGCACGAAGGAGATCACGCATACAAAATGGTGCGCGAGATTCTGCGTTACTGCGACCCGAATGATCGTGGAACTGGCGGCACGTATCCCAACTTCTTTGACGCCCATCCGCCGTTTCAAATTGATGGGAATTTTGGTGCTTCCGCCGGAATGATGGAAATGTTGGTCCAAAGCCATTTGGGGGAAATACATCTCCTGCCAGCCTTACCTACAGCTTGGAATGCTGGGCAAATAAGTGGCATCAAAGCACGAGGAAATTTTGAGTTAGATATCATATGGGCAGATGCTCAGCTCGTAAGTGGTAAAGTGAAATCTCTGGCTGGAGAAACTTGCATACTGCGTACCAAAACACCAATCAGGATCAAAGGAGCGCGCCCTGTAATGCGCCAAGAGGACGAGTACTTTGTCTACGAATTCCCAACAAAAACCAATAAAGTCTACCACATCTCTAAAACCAAATTAAAAAGCACGAACTAATGATCGATTGAACCTTATAAGAAAACAAACGAAATAAACCTAAACAATTAATATTATGACGAGTACAAAATACTCCCTGAAAAGGGGGCAGGCAATCCTACGCGGTATTGCCGTGGCTTTCTTATCCATCAGCACACCGTATAGTGTGGTATTTGGGTATGATTTGTCTCACCTTAAGCACGCATCGTCAGATGCTATCTATGAAGATGTAGTACAACAAAACATTCGCGGTAGAGTGACCAACGCGGATGGTGTAGGCATTCAAGGTGTATCTGTGACGTCCTCAAGTAACACAGTCGCTACTGCTACCGACGGAGAAGGTTCGTTCTCGATTAATGCTAGCATAGGTGATGTGCTGACTTTTAAATCAGTAGGATATCAAGATAGGCAGATCACCATATCCGAAGAATCCTTCCTTACTATCGTACTGGAAGCATCTTCCGAAACATTAGATCAGGTTGTTGTGGTCGGTTTTGGTACACAGAAGAAAGCCAATTTGACAGGATCAGTAGCAACAGTCAATGGCGAAGACATGGTTCGTCGTCCTGTTACCAATGCTGGTGCCATGCTACAAGGCCAGGTTCCAGGACTAAGCATTGTACAAGGTGGCGGAGAGCCAGGCAACGAAAATCTAACCATTCGCATGCGTGGCCAAGGAACTTTTAGTGGAGCGGGGAACAATCCATTGGTGCTAATTGATGGCGTAGAAGGTAGCCTGACAGACCTAAACCCGAACGATATCGATAACGTATCGGTATTAAAGGACGCTGCTTCAGCTTCTATATACGGCTCTCGTGCCGCTAATGGAGTCATCTTGGTCACTACAAAGAGTGGTGTTGCTGGCCGCACATTTGTAGAATACAGCAATAATCTAGCTGTGCATACGCCAACAAAGCTGTTCGACTTGATTACTAATTCTGCCGAATACATGGAACTTTTCAATGAGGCCAAACTCAACACCGGCATCACTAGGGGCTTGTACTCTCAGGAGGATATCGACCTATACCGAAACGCAACTGACTTTAATAAATATCCAAATACAGATTGGTTGGATATATTTTTTAACCCCGCATTTGTGCAGCAGCACAACTTGAGTGTCAATGGCGGCGGAGAGAAAACACAATACAATCTATCAATGGGATACGTCAATCAGCCAGGAGTCTTTATGGGTTTTAACTATGAAAGATATAATATGCGCCTAAATTTGACATCATCAGTAAATGATTGGCTAAAGATAGGAAGTAATATTAGTGCTAAGCAAGGTAATACGGAAAGGCCAAGACAAGGAGGTGAGGATGCATTCGTAGGTGCGATGTCGCAAGCACCTACATACGCACCACAACTGCCAGATGGCAGATACGTGCATAAAGCTTATGACTTTGAGGTGAACAATAAAAACATGTTAGCGATCATAGATAATGAAGTCTTTTACAAGAACCGAGATTATTCAGTAAACATTCAAGGATGGTTCGATGCCAAGATTGCTAAAAACATAAATTGGTATGGAAAGGCGGCGATTGTAGGCGATTTTGATAATGAGTCGGATTGGCGACCAACTGTGCCATTGTACAACTTCCAGTCAGGAGAATTCGCCACCAACTTAGATGTAGGAGAGCTCGGATTGCAGAAAAGACGGCGTGAAAATAGATATACCAATTTATTCTCATACCTGAGATATGAAGACCGATTCAATGATGTGCACACACTCGCAGCACAGGTAGGTTATAGTTACGAAGCCAACCAAAATCAATTTCTCGGTGGTTATAGACAAAACTTTTATGGTGGTGCTTTGAGGGAACTCAATGCCGGAGGAATTTCGGTCTTAAGAAATGATGGTTCTACCTACGAATGGGCTTTACAATCTTTGTTTGGCCGACTCAATTATAGTTTCGACGACAAATACTTATTTGAGGCAAATTTTAGGTACGATGGATCCTCAAGATTTAGTTCTGATCAACGATGGGGTATTTTTCCATCTTTCTCGGGTGCGTGGCGAGTTTCGCAAGAATCCTTTATACGTGACAATGCCAGTTTTAATTGGCTAAATGAACTGAAAATACGCGGTTCTTATGGATTGCTCGGGAATCAGAACATCAACATAAATGGCGATTACCCTTATCCGTATCAGGATCTTTATGACTTTACAGGAGATTATTCCTTTAACAATGCAGAACTGTCACCGGGAGTGGCTCAAGGCAACCTACCTAATCGAGCAATCTCATGGGAAAAAACCGCCATTTATGACGTTGGTGTAGATCTGCGACTCTTTAATCGTCTGGATGTCACTTTTGATTGGTATCAGAAAGATACGCGAGATATTTTAAGAAATATTCAATTCACTGATCTTGTGGGTCTTGGTGCTCCATTTGTCAATTCAGGTACCGTTCGTAACAGGGGATTTGAAGTTGCGGTTAACTATCAGACGAAGTTAGGTCTGGTCTATTCAATGGAATGCGCTATTCGTTTGGAGGAAACATCGATCACTTCAAAAATACTGTAATGAATTTTGGCGCTCCAGAGATTGGAAATTGGACGATTAAGGAAAACGGCAGACCATGGGACACATTCTATATGTTGGAGGTTGTAGGCATATTTCAAAATGCAGACGAAATCGCTGCCGCACCAAAGCAGTATAATGACAATACGCTGCCGGGCGACTTAATTTACCGTGATCAAAACGGAGACGGCAAAATTGATGACAATGACCGGGTGCATATGGACGGCGCATTCCCACGGTTCCAGTACGCATTAAATGGTAGTGTTTCGTGGAAAAACTTTGATTTGAATGTGCTTTTTCAGGGAGTGCAAGGGCGCAATATTTTTATAAACAATTGGGGCATCATGCCTTTTGTACAAGGATCTGCACCGACAACTGATATTAGAGACCGTTGGACAGAGGATAATCCATCGACCACGATGCCTCGGATATATTTTGGGTGGGATTCGCCGCAAAAGTTCTCTCGCCCATCGTCCTATTTCTTGCGCAACGCTAGTTATCTACGTTTGAAGAATTTGAGTTTGGGTTATACATTTAAGAAAGAGTCACTTGCTACTATCGGTCTTAAAAACTTGAGGATCTTTGTGTCAGGAGATAATCTAATTACTTGGACCAACTATCCGGGATTGGATCCAGAGCGCGGTGGCAGCGGCACATTTTTGACGTATCCACAAAATAAAATCTATTCATTTGGTGTTAATGTACAATTCTAAAAAAGCAAACCATGTATCAATTTAAATATATAGTATTCGTAGTTATTGGACTACTCCTTGCGAGTTGTAGCATTGATCGCGAGCCATTGGATAAATATTCGGCTAGTCAGTTTTGGAATACCCGAAATGATTTTGATATGGCTATGACGGCTATTTATGGCAGATTACAAACACCGGTATTCTCTTACGGATCGCCTGATTGGGATCTGATCACCGATAACGCATATGGTCAGCACAATTCTAACCGAGCTCGGGATATCGCTGCTGGCGAGATAGCACCATCATTAGGAGGTTTTATATCAGACGTGTATTCTAACGCGTATGCTGGAATTGCGCGAGTAAACATTTTCTTGGGCAAGTTGAATGAATATGATGGTGATTTCCTACCAGCAGATCTGATTATCTCATACGAGGCAGAAGCCAAATTCATGCGTGCATATTATTACTATATGCTGTATGCATGCTATGGCGATGTACCATTGGTAGAGCAAGCGCTAGACCTCAACAATTTTGTGCAACCAAAAGCAAGTGCAGAAGAGATTTTAAACTTCATTTACCAAGATTTGGATCGCGCTATAGAGTTACTGCCAGGAGTTACCTATGCCGAGGGAAATGGTCGGGTGGTAAAGTCTTCTGCTCAGGCACTGAAGCTGCGGGTGTTGATGTACACCGCTTATAATAGTGATGGCTCACCAAAAGTCGCTGTCTTGACGCAAGCGCGTGATTTGGCAAGAGAAATAATGTCTGCCGGATATCAATTATCGCCCGTATTTCACGATGTATTTCGTGATAATCGGCAGGAGGGAAATCCGGAAATCATCTTTTCTGTAAAGTTTTTAGCTCCTAATAACGCTACTGCAATGGATCAGTGGTATGGAGATTGGGTTGCAGTAAGTCCATTACCTAGTTTTGTGGCTTTATTTGAAGAAGGAGATGAGCGTAAAGAAGCTTCTATTTTTCAAAATGTAGTAGATTTTGGAACAGGTAGGACGCATTTACCATCGAACAATATGCCGACAGGCTATGGCGTCAAGAAGTTCTTAACACCCGAGAATATTCCGTACGATTATTCGACCAGAAGTGCTCAGGATTGGGTGATGTTTCGTTATGCAGATATTTTACTCAGCTTCGCAGAAGCGGAAAATGAAATTAGTGGCCCTACACCAGAATGCTATGCTGCAATAAATGCGATAAGAACGAGAGCTGGATTAGCCAATCTAGAATCGACGTCTTCAAAAGATGAATTCAGAACATGGCTTCGCCTGGAGCGTCGTTTAGAACTTGCCTTCGAAGGCACGCGGTACTTTGATCTAAAGAGATGGCGAATTGCTGGCGAAGTATTGAATGCGGTAGAAGACGGGATCATCCGGTACAATTTTCAAGACCGATTCTACTTGTGGCCTATACCACAAAGTCAGATCGATCGTAGCATGGGAGTATTGGTTCAAAATCCTGATTACTAGATTAAATAATTGTATTAGTGTGATACGATTCTGATACGATTCAAAATGAATAATCCTTCGTTTGGAAGCCTGCTTACCAAAAGCCAATGCTTCTGGACGAAGGATTACTATGTATAAAGCTTGCGATGATACCAATAGTAGCTTTCTCGCACCTAACTTTATTCTAGATCATTGGCCTAAAAATGATCTATTACCAAGTGATGATCCTTGTTGCAGAATGGCACGTTCAGAAGAGTGAAATGTTTGAATTGTTTCTCTATGAATAATAATATTTAACAAATAGAAATAAATTATTCTTAAAATAATTTATTTAAATTAACATTATTTAAACCTAATTCAATGAACCATGGAAAGACAATTCAAAAGCCGACTTCTGCTTTTAGCAGGAAGTATGATGATGTTATTTGCTCAATCGTGCAATAAGAATACGATTGATTCGCAACCAAATCCTGACGATAGTAGCAACATTAATCTCGACAGAAGCTTGCCACAGTACATGGCATGGTGGGGAGGATTTAATACCATCCATATGCCTTTAGATTCGGTGCCTGATGGTGTTAATATTGTGAACTTATTTTTGCTAGAGTTGGATCCGAGGCCAGAAGTGGCGCTTGATACTTCACACATTACGATGCAAGATTTTACGTGGGCTGATATCTTAGCTGGAGCAAAACGATTGCAAGCGAGAGGTATTAAAGTTGTGGCGACGATTATGGATTCAACACCTTATCTCGATAGAAGTGATCCGAATTCGCTGCCAGTTCAATATGGTTTTCCGGGCAAAGTGATTAATGAAGCATTTGCTTTAGGTGCAATAACGGAACCAGAGATATTTGCCGCTACGGTAAAAAGAAGAGTAATTGACGAATGGGGTTTAGATGGGATTGATTTTGATCTTGAAGAGGAAATAGGTGCTTTTGGAGTATACAATGCGACAATATCTGAGGATAGAAGATCCATAAGATATGACCGTGGTAATATATCTAATAGTCTTGCGGTGTTTAAGGCATTGTCCAAATATTTTGGTCCTAAATCGGGCACGGATAAGCTTTTAATCGTAGACAGAGGTCGGCGTCCAATGGAGATCATTCCGGCCGCTCATGAGTATTTTGATTATATTTTCTTTCAAGCGTATAATTGGAATCAGGCAATGATCTTACAAGCTTATGAGCTAAATAAAGACTACTTCCAACCTTCGCAGATGTACTTCACACTCAATGGACAACGTGCCATAAATGGATATGATGAAAGTAGAGATTATGTCAGAAATGGATTTACCGAATATGGGAACTATGCAAGAGCGGCATCAATAGCAGACGAATTCTCTAAAATCAAATTACCTGGTCAGGAGCTGCCAATAAACTTTGGTATCTACCAAATCGCTGGTGACTGGTCTTTAGGTTTTCCAATGATGAAAGCTGTTTTTAATAATCAGGGTAAAGATACTTTGGATGATTATCCCATGAAGTTGGAATAAGCAATCCTTACGAATGCTACCATAAGCAAAAAGCCGGATATCTATATAGATATCCGGCTTTTGCACTATTATAATTAACCTAAATTGTTGGCTTACATCATGCCGCCCATGCCGCCTGGCATGCCCGCAGGAGCGCCGCCACCAGCAGCACCAGCTTCTTCAGGCTCGTCTGCCAATACACACTCTGTAGTCAATAACATAGAAGCTACAGAAGCTGCGTTTTCTAACGCTACACGAGATACTTTAGTTGGATCGATAACACCAGCACCAATTAGGTTCTCGAATACATCTGTACGCGCATTGTAACCGAAGTCACCAGATCCTTCTTTTACTTTTTGTACGATTACCGCACCTTCAATACCTGCATTGAAGCAGATCTGACGAAGTGGCTCTTCGATCGCACGACGGATGATATCGATACCGATATTTTCATCTTCGTTGTCACCTTTTAAGTTAGCCAAAGCTTCTGTTGCACGAATGAAAGCAACACCACCACCAGCTACGATACCTTCTTCTACCGCGGCGCGAGTTGCGTGCAATGCATCGTCTACACGATCTTTCTTCTCTTTCATCTCAACCTCGGTAGTAGCACCTACGTAAAGTACAGCTACACCACCAGAAAGTTTCGCTAAGCGCTCTTGCAATTTCTCGCGATCGTAGTCAGAAGTAGTTGTTTCGATTTGTGAACGAATTTGTCCAACACGTGCTTTGATTTCTTCACCGTTTCCAGATCCGTTGATGACAGTCGTGTTATCTTTGTCGATTACCACTTTCTCTGCTTGACCTAGCATATCTAGTTCAGCATTCTCTAATTTGTAACCTCTTTCTTCAGAAATCACGGTACCGCCAGTCAAGATTGCGATATCTTCTAACATCGCTTTACGGCGGTCACCGAAACCTGGTGCTTTTACAGCAGCCACTTTCAATGAGCCACGGATTTTATTTACTACCAATGTTGCTAACGCTTCGCCATCTAGGTCTTCTGCGATGATCAACAATGGTTTACCTGTTTGTACTTGTTTCTCCAAGATTGGCAACAATTCTTTCATGTTGCTGATTTTCTTGTCGTAGATCAAGATGTATGGATTTTCTAAGTCGGCTTCCATTTTTTCGGAGTTAGTCACGAAATATGGAGACAAATACCCACGGTCAAATTGCATACCTTCTACCGTTTTTACTTCAGTTTCAGTACCTTTTGCTTCTTCTACCGTGATCACACCGTCATTACCTACTTTTTGCATTGCTTCAGCGATCAAGGAACCGATCACATCGTCATTGTTAGCAGAGATAGACGCTACTTGTTTGATTTTATTGTTGTCTTGGCCAACGACTTGAGATTGAGATTTCAAGTTGCCCACTACTGCAGCTACCGCTTTGTCGATACCGCGTTTTAAATCCATAGGATTTGCACCAGCAGCTACCGACTTGATACCTGGCGCTACGATTGCCTGAGCTAATACGGTTGCAGTAGTTGTTCCGTCACCTGCTTGGTCAGCAGTTTTAGACGCTACTTCTTTGACCATTTGTGCACCCATGTTTTCTAGGGCGTCTTTCAATTCAATTTCTTTGGCTACCGTTACACCATCTTTGGTGATAGCTGGTGATCCAAATTTTTTCTCGATAATTACGTTACGACCTTTAGGTCCTAAAGTTACTTTTACTGCATTTGCTAACGTATCTACTCCTTTTTTCAGAGCTTCACGCGCTTCTACATTATATTTTACTTGTTTTGCCATTGCTTGCTTACTATTACTTTAAAACTAATAATCGATTTAAACTTAACTTACAGTACCGCGTAAATGTCTGATTCACGCATGATCAAATACTCTTTTCCTTCGTACGTGATCTCTGTACCTGCATATTTACCATACAACACTTTATCGCCTACTTGTACAGTCAATGGTTCATCTGGTTTACCAGTTCCTACTGCTACCACTGTTCCTTGAGAAGGTTTTTCTTTCGCTGTATCTGGAATATAAATTCCTGATGCTGTTTTCTCTTCTGCTGGAGCCGCCTCAACTACGACTCTGTCGCCGATAGGTTTGATACTTAATGCCATAATTATTCTATTTATTTATGTTTTATTTACGTTTATACTTTTGTCGTATCACCAATTATGCCAAAGCATGATTTACATATTTAGGAGACATTTTTGCATAAGCAGCTTACGGTACTGGCAGATTTCTGCAAAAGTTGCGTGTCAAGCTGTCAGGACATACCACTGTGTCATTTGAGCAAATTTGTCTAATTTTAACTCATGAGAGCAGTTATTCAACGGGTCAATCACGCGGCATGCCATGTAGATGGTGAGCAAACGGGAGCGATTGAACAAGGGTTATTGGTATTGCTCGGGGTGGAAGATGCAGATGATGAAGAAGATGCCGCCTGGCTGGCTGCCAAAATTTGCAGCATGCGTATTTTTTCCGACGAGCAAGGGTTGATGAATCGCTCCCTACAAGATGTGGGTGGTGGCTTATTACTTATATCACAATTCACTTTGTATGCGCAGACGAAGAAAGGTAATCGGCCATCTTTTATTCGAGCGGCCAAGCCGGATAAGGCGAAGCCTATGTACGAAAATATGATTCAACGGTTTAGCGACCTACTAGGACAGCCCATACAGACCGGAATTTTTGGTGCTGACATGAAAGTCAGTCTGGAGAATGATGGACCGGTAACGATTATGATGAATACCAAAGACAAAGAGAACTTTTAAAAATAAGAACACAAGAACTATGACGATCGAGCAGGCACAAATAAAGGTAGATGAGTGGATCAATACCACAGGCATTCGTTATTTCAATGAGTTAACGAACACCGCTATGTTGATGGAAGAGGTGGGCGAAGTAGCACGTATTATGGCACGGCAGTACGGAGAACAATCTTTTAAAGCCTCGGACAAAGACGTGAACTTGGCCGACGAGATGGCCGATGTGCTTTTTGTCTTAATCTGCTTGGCCAATCAAACAGGCATTAATCTCACAGAAGCGCTACAAAAGAACTTGGAAAAGAAAACCATACGGGATGCCGATCGGCATGCCAATAATGAGAAGCTTAAATAACGAAACACTAGCACGAAGTCAACGTATATGAAAATACTATCACACTTAATAATTGTGTTTTTGCTGTTCAGTTCATGTCAGAACTCGAGCAACGATCAACACACCACAAAAAGCAACGAATTCGAGCATGGAGCTGTTGTTGCCGCTCATCCCTTGGCGTCCGATGTGGGCGTGCAAATACTGAAAGATGGAGGAAATGCTGTCGATGCAGCCATTGCAGTACAATTTGCTTTGGCCGTTGTGTATCCAAATGCCGGAAATATTGGTGGCGGCGGTTTTATGCTGTATAGAAGTCACGACGGCAACGTAGATGCCTTGGATTTTCGCGAAAAAGCACCGCTAAAATCTGATAAGGATATGTATTTGGATGCCGAAGGCAATGCGATTACCGACTTAAGTCTTTATGGGCAGTTGGCAGCAGGAGTGCCGGGCACCGTGGCTGGCATGGTTGCCGCACATGAGAAATATGGCTCGGTGGATTGGAAAGCGCTCGTGGCGCCAGCTATCAAACTCGCCAAAGAGGGTTTCCAGATCACGAGCATGCAGGCAAAGGAATTCAACGAGCATCAGGAGCTTTTTTCGAAACTTAATGCGCAAGGTGCCGCGATTATCCGCAGCGAAGCATGGAAAGAGGGTGATATATTTCAACAACCAGAACTCGCTAGCACCTTGGAGCGCATAGCGAATGAAGGCCGTAATGGTTTTTACAAAGGCGAAACAGCCGATCATATTGTGAAAGAAATGCAGCGCGGCAACGGTATTATGAGCAAAGGTGATCTGGAGAATTATGAAGCCGTGTGGCGCAAACCAGTAGAAGGAATGTATCGCGGTCATCGTGTGATCTCTATGCCGCCACCATCGAGCGGAGGTGCTGCGCTCATCGCTTTATTGCAATCGGTGGAGTTGTACCCATTGACCGATTGGGGATTTCAAAGTGATTCTGCAGTACGCGTGATTGTTGAAGCCGAACGTCGTATTTATGCCGACCGCGCTACGCATATGGGCGATCCCGACTTTCACCGTGTGCCTCTCAAAGAATTGATGGACAACGACCGCAATAAAGCGCGCATGAAAGCAATTGATTTCGCCAAAGCGACACCAAGCAGTGAAGTATTGGCTTCCAAATTCGCCGGTTATGAATCAGAAGAAACCACACATTATTGCATCGTGGATAAAGATGGTAATGCGGTTTCGTTGACCACGACGTTGAATGGCGCTTACGGTGCGGGCGTGTGGGTGAAAGGTGCCGGTTTCTTATTAAACAATGAGATGGATGATTTCTCGGTGAAGCCGGGCGTGCCTAATTTATATGGTTTAGTTGGTGGTAAAGCCAATTCCATTGCGCCAAACAAACGGATGCTGAGTTCGATGACGCCAACCATTGTTGAGAAAGACGGTAAATTATATATGGTCGTCGGTACGCCGGGAGGCTCTACTATTATTACATCGGTATTCCAGACGATTACCAACGTGATCGATTATGGTATGGATGCGCAAGAATCGGTTTCCGCATCGCGGTTTCATCATCAATGGCTACCCGATCAGATTGATGTAGAAGATGCTGCTATTGATGCAGCAACGCGTCAAAGTTTGGAAAAAGCCGGTTACCATTTCCACGCACGTGGAAACATCGGCCGTGTCGAGAATATTGTTGTATTGCCGAACGGCAAATTGCAAACCGGTGCAGATCCACGCGGTGATGATGTAGCGAGAGGGTATTAATTAGTAGTTATATTTGAGCAGTTAGATTAAACCGACCTAGCGTTCCGACTGCGTGAAGCTGTCCGAAAGTAAATCCGTGAAGAACAAAAATCTGTTTGAGCGCAGCGAGTTTATTTTTTGTTCAGGATTTCTGAGGATGGATCGCAGTAAGGGACGCAGTCTTGATTTTTGCCAAACTTTTTATCAAGAAAAAGTTTGAATAAAAACACCTACTGCAACTTCTGATGCGTACGCCACCACAAATCCGGCATTTCGCCATCTACGGCCAATTGATAATCCTCATAACGGCACGGAACTAAGAAAAATCGTTCGTTCACCGATTTGGTGCCGAAATATGGCACTTGCATCCACCAGCGATCCGATTTTTTACTCTTCACAAACACCAATTCGTAGTCATCGCTTTCCAAAGTCGTACGGTAGATGATGTAATTGGATTTAGGATACATCGGCGCATCGCCTTTGCGCGAGTAGAAGCCGTCAATAAAGCACCAGATCATTTGTGCTACCAGCATCGCACTGTGTCCCATCGGATCAAACGTCGGGTTGAATTCGTAGAATCCTACGGATGAACATTTGTCGGACATGCCCGCATAACGCGCTAACTGACAAGCTTCGTCGCCATACAATCCATTTGGCGTAGCATTGGCATTGCCGCCCGCTTCGGAAGCGCGAATCGCGCCCATATCAAAACTCACCATATCCGCTGCGCGGATCAGTGGTTCGGACTGATCTAGTTTTCCAGTGATAGCTCCTAGGCGCATCGTATTGAAAAACAGCTTATTGTACATGTTGATCGACTCTTTGCTTACCAAATATGTCTGATACGCGATATTGCTCAAGCTAAACAGATAATCTGGCTGATGCAAGATGATGTGATTCAGAAAAGTCGTCGAGTTTAACGTCGTGTTTTCATCACTTTCCTGATCCAGATCAAATCGAGCATCGATGACGGCTACTTCTACCTTTTGCTCCAGGTTTTCATAGCCAGTATATTGCGCGTAAGTAAGATCTTGTCCGCCACCGATAATGACTGGTACGATTTCCAATTTCACCAACTCTTCCACCACTTGGCGCAGCGCAACATAAGTATCTTCGATGCGCGCACCTGCCTTGATATTTCCTAAGTCGGCAACGCGTAATGCATAATCTCCTTCATACAGCTCGTACAAATGCTTGCGCACTTCATTAGGTGCTTTGGCTGCTCCGCGATTATTTACCGAAGCCCGATCTTCTTCAACACCAAGAATCGCGAGATGCGGTCTAGTTTCAGCATCATCCAAATCTGGGAAACGATCTTCGTAGCGGAGCATGGTTTTGCCCAATTGTGAATTAAGAAAATCTGGTTTAGACGTAATTTCAGTCAAGATTATCGGTTGAAAAAAATCTGCTAGAGTCATGAATGTAATATCGCTAAAAGTGCCTTACGTGAATAAATAGCTTTTGTTTACCACAAAGATGCATTTATTCCTTCGCTTTTAGTGCGCCTTATAAGCATTTGCATACTATGTATAATTACTATACTTTTGAAAATCGCAATGTCAAACACCTAATTAGAAGATGATTTTAGTAACTGGAGGAACCGGTTTTTTGGGATCCGTACTGATCAAAAACTTGATCGATGCAGGTCATAGTGTAATCGCCGTGAAGCGCGCGCATTCCATTATACCCGATGCACTAAAGGCCTCCTCATTGATCCAATGGGTGGATGCCGATATTACCGATTATTTCGCATTGAAAGAAATATTTCTGGACATCAAATCGGTGTATCACTGTGCAGCACTGATTTCGAATCAATCCGGTGACGCCATGCAGATCGCTCAAGTCAATGTCGAAGGCACCGCACATATCGTCAACCTATGTCTAGAGCATCAAGCGCGTTTGGTACACGTGAGTTCGATTGCCGCTTTGGGGCCCAACAAAAATGGGCAACCGCTTAATGAAGAGGCCAAATGGGAGATGACGCGAAAAACTTCCTTGTATTCACGCGCAAAGCACGATGCAGAGATGGAAGTGTGGCGCGGTATTGTAGAAGGACTAGACGCCGTGATTGTCAATCCGTCAATCATCATGGGCGTCGGATTGGGGAAAGGTAAAGTTGCTGCCAACGCCTTATTCGACCAAGTGAAAAAAGGACTTAAAATCTATCCACTCGGCTCCGTTGGTATCGTCGATGTCGAAGATGTCGCTAGCCTGATGATCTGGCTGATGAATTCCGATATCTCGGGCGAGCGTTTCATTTTAAACAGTGAAAATGTATCGTCGCGCGATCTGCTAACCGATATCAGTGTGCTAATGGGTCGCCCTGCACCAACTATTCAGGCCAGCAAAACGTTATTGTCTATAGCGTGGCGTTTGGCAAAAGTAAAAGCGACGCTGTTTGGCCAGCCTGCCGCTCTTACAAAATATGCTGCCAGAGCAGCCTCAGAAAAATTGAGCTACGACAATTCCAAGATTACAGGCCTTACCGCACACGCGTTCAAACCTGTATCCGAAACCCTTAAGAATGTATACCAGGCATATTATGCCCAATAATCCATACAGAGCGTGAAGAATTATTATATTATTGATTTCGACAGTACTTTTACCCAAGTAGAAGCGTTGGACGAATTAGCCAGAATATCCCTAGAAGGAAGTCCAGAACAAGAAAAAGTATACCGCGAAATCGAGCGGTACACCAATTTGGCGATGGAAGGGAAGATCTCCTTTCGCGAAAGCCTCACCGGTCGCATCAGCTTACTCAAAGCGAATAGAACACATTTGGATCAATTGATTAAACATTTGAAAAAGAAGGTTTCGAAATCTTTTGATCGTAATCGTGCCTTCTTTAAAGCGAATGCAGATGCTGCATGGATTGTATCTGGGGGATTCAAAGAATTTATTACACCGGTAGTAGCGCCCTATGGCATTAAGACCGAAAACATTTATGCAAACACCTTCTTGTTTGATGAAGAAGGAAATATAACAGGATACGATGATACCAATCCATTGTCGGACGAAGGGGGCAAAGTAAAGCTGCTTAAAGAACTCAATGTGCAAGGTCGTTTGTTTGGTATTGGTGATGGTTATTCTGATTTTCAGCTGAAAGAATCTGGTTTGATAGAGCGTTTTTACGCCTTTACCGAAAATATCGCCCGACAGTCGGTTACCGAAAAGGCGGATCACGTTACCCCAAGTTTTGACGAATTTCTATATGTCAATAATTTGCCACGTGCAATCTCGTACCCTAAAAATCGGATTTTATGTTTGATTATTGGCGATGTGCCCAATGTTGCAGCAGAGATATTGAAGAATGATGGTTTCTCCGTGCGTATCAAAGATAGTTTCGAAGAGAAATATGTGAAAGATGTGGGGATGCTACTTTTGGGCGACAACATCACCGTCGATTCTGATCAGCTTCGCCGCGCGAATAAGCTCAAAGTATTAGGATACCTAGGTGATGTAAAGGGGCGTGTGTCGCGAACAGTCTGTTGTGAGAAAGGGATTGTTATTTTTGACGATAAACGTCACAAAAAACGCAACGCTGAATTTATTCCACGTCGGATGGCCGATTTCATTAATCACGGCGACACATATTTGAGCCGCAACTTTCCGGCTATGACCTTGCCAAAGTTGAAACATGCGCATCGTTTAATACATATTCATAAGAATGTGCCGGGCATCATGGCGCAGATCAATAACGTATATGCCGAAAATGAAGTCAATATCTTCTCTCAGTTTCTGATGACGAAAGATACCATCGGCTATGCCATCACCGACGTAGATGCGCAATATGATAAGGAAATGCTAAAACAACTCAAGCAGATCGATAATACCATAAAATTTAGAATCCTATACAAATAACTTTTCCATTACTCCAGTAGTACACTGAGGTCTTCTCTGGATAAGGATTTAACGAAGCTCTCTTCGGTCGTGATCAACGCTGAAGAGAGCTTCTTTTTGCGGTTTTGTAAGGATACAATCTTCTCTTCGACACTATCTTTACTGATAAAGCGGTAAATAAACACATTGCGCTCTTGGCCAATCCGATGACTTCGATCAATAGCTTGCTGCTCTACCGCTGGATTCCACCAAGGATCTAAGATAAATACATAATCGGCTTCTGTCAGATTGAGGCCAACGCCGCCTGCTTTTATAGAGATCAGGAAGATGCGTGTTTCCGAGTCGTTTTTAAACCTATTTACAGCAGCTTCCCTGTCCTTAGTGCCGCCATCGAGGTAGGCATATTTCGTTTTCTTGCGATCAAAGTGGTTTCGAAAAATGTCCAGATGCTTCACGAATTGAGAAAAAATTAGAATCTTGCTGTCTTTAGTAGGCACCGATTCAAGCATCTCCAATACGGTGTCAAATTTTCCAGAACCATCAGCATATTCGTGATCTACCATATGTGGATGGTTGGCCAACTGTCGCAATTTCATTAATCCTTGCAATAAAGTCATTTGGTTGTTTTCGCCGACAGCAGGGCCGTCCAATAAAACATTCCTGTAGGCCGACTTTGTACTATCGTACAACTTGGCCTGCTTTTCATTCATCGCACAATAAACAATCTGTTCGGTCTTCGAGGGTAATTCTGTTGCGACTTGATTCTTCGTGCGCCGAAGGATGAAAGGCTTTATCATGGCTTGCAGGCGCTGTGCACGCTCTTCATCTTTCTTTTTCTCTATCGGGATCACAAATTCCTGCTGGAAATAATGGTAATTGCCTAACAGCCCAGGATTAGAAAAGTGCATCTGCGTCCACAGATCGGCTACCGAATTTTCAATCGGCGTACCGGTCAGTGCTAGCTGATGCTTACTGCGCAAATTCTTGATCGCTTTGAAAGACTTTGAACGTGGATTTTTGATATGCTGACTTTCGTCAAGAATAATGTAATCGAAGAAAAAAGCGCTAAACAAGTCCTCATCACTGCGCACCACGCCGTACGTGGTGATCACCAAGTCATAATGCGTAAATGCGAAAGCATCTTTGGTGCGTGCATAGCCCGTATGTAAGAGTACGCGAAGTTTCGGTGCAAAACGTGCGGCTTCTTTCTGCCAATTGTACAGTAAAGAAGTCGGCAAAATAAGTAACGAAGTGATGGCATGTTCGCCTTCGGCGCGGTTTTCTTTCTGCCTTTGGAGTAGCGCAATCGTCTGTACCGTCTTTCCCAATCCCATATCATCCGCCAGAATACCGCCGAAGCGGTACTGCTGCAAGAAGTGAAACCAATTGTAGCCTGCTTGCTGATAAGCACGTAATTGTCCTTTAAAGTGCGTAGGCGGTGGCATCTGTTCAATTTCTTCAAACGAGTTCAATTTCTCCAGCTTACGCTGGAAAGATACCATCGTATGCTCGCTGATGTCTTGCAGAATGCCCACATGCATTCTATTCAGTTTTAATCCATCTGTAGCGCTGGAAAAATGAAATAAGTGCTCGTACTGAGCAAACCAAGCTTCGGGAATCACGGCAATCTCGCCGTTGGGCAATACAAACTCGTGAATTCGATTCAGGATATGGTCGCGCAGTTGCACGAACGGAATCTTGTAAGGACCAAACGAAACGAAAGCTTTAAGGTCAAACCAATCATTGTTTTCCTCCACTGTCATATCCACACTGGCCAAACCTAAGAAGAAACGTTTGGCACCGGTCTGTTGCTCGACCACAAAGCCCAACTCTTCTAACTGATCGACATGCTTGTTCAACCACTCGAAAATAGAAAAACCATGTTCGCCCACAGTCGCTGCTACGCCAAACGAACCAAAGAGTCGATCTTTGGATTGCAACCCCAATTCGATAAGCGCGGCCTCTTGCTTTTGTTCCCATTTGACGGAGCGCTTTATTCTAGTAAAAGTGTATGTGTCTCGTGCTTCATCGTATTGTAGCCGTACCGTGACCGGCCGTTCGATACTGGGTGGAAATGTATAATTGCCATAACGAAAGCTCAGCTCGACTTGCGGAGCTTGTCCGTCCGCATAACGAACGGTTAGAATAGGTACGGCATCTTCTTTCAAGGTTTTGATGTCAAAACCTTCAGCATACACGTTATGGCGCTCAATGAGATTTGAGACAAATGTTTCAAAATACTTTTTTTCCGTATTGCGCGGCACAGCAATGTATCGCTTTTGTAGAAAAGGGCTCAGCTTTTTGCCATCAAGCGGCTGGTCGAAATGATACAATGTTCCCTCTAGTAGCAACCAAGCCTGCTCCTGTATAATGACATTCGCATTCTTGTACATAAACTCCATTCGATGGCCTTGGTACTTGATGGTCGGGAAATAGCGGGTTTCATCCTCACTCCGTCTAAAATGAAAAAGTACGGAGGCTGGTTGCTCCGCGATATCCAATCGTGTTTCGGCCGGGTAACCATCTTTTTTGCTCATCAGATAGAGCGGTCGGTCTTGTAACTGATCGAGTACTTTTAGCAGTCGTTGCTCGATTTTTGGTCGAACAAATTGATAGGTTTTTTGATCAAATATCTTCGTAAAGTAGTCTGCAGGACGGATGGGCTTTTTATGATATCGCTTAATAATATGTGTTTGCTCTACCTCGTCCAGCAAACGGATGATTTCCCAATCAACTTCTGATATTCCAGCCGCAAACTCATCTGCTGTATTACTAAATACCCTTTTGTAGGTTAGCGACAGCGAGCCGTTACCATTGAGCTGCACTACGTGCGGCTCAATGAGATAGCCTAAGTACGGATGTTCTCCGAGCGAGTATATTAAACGAAAAGGAAGTGCGGAATCAACTTGCTGCATGAAATGATTGTAGTGCTATCTCAAAAAAAGACCACTAATATACCATTCTCTTGCTAGAGTTTAAAATTCGCCCTGAAATACCCATTTCGCCGGACCATGTAAGAAAACCTGAGTAAATGAATCTCCTTGCTTATCAAAGGAAATGCGTAATTGACCGCCCAGTACGCGAATAGGAATTTCCTGATGGCCCTCGCGTTTTTCCTGCAACGCAATTGCCATAGCTACAGCCGTTGCGCCGGTACCGCAGGCAAATGTTTCGTCTTCTACGCCGCGTTCGAATGTGCGGCAAAAATAAACGCCTTCGTCTTCTTTCTCTACAAAGTTCACGTTGATCCCGTCGGTTTTGTAAACATCATTATTTCGGATCGTACCGCCTACTGTATAAACATCTAGTTCAGCAAGTCCTGCTACAAACTGTACATAGTGAGGCGATCCAGTTTGTAATACATAAGCCTCTCCATCTCTATCATAATGAGTTACGTCAATCATGCCAAGTTGTACTTGTTCTTCGTGAATGTTGGCATGATGCAACCCGTCGACTGCCATAAAGACAGTTTCGTCGTTGATCACGCCAAGATCTCGTGCAAACGCCACGATACACCGGCCACCATTACCACACATCGAGCCTTTTTGCCCATCAGCATTGTAGTAAATCATCTCAAAATCAGATGCAATTGCAGAATTTTTTGTATGCGCTAACAGCATCAGTCCATCGGCACCGATACCAAATCGACGATCGCACATTTTGGCAACTAAATCGTGGTTATTAGGGTCAAAATCATTGTTGCGATTATCAATTAAGATAAAATCATTGCCCGCACCTTGATATTTGGAAAATGCAATTTTTCTGCTCATGTACTTTAAAATATGCTACAAATTTAATAATCTTGTTACAAATGAGACCAATATGGTTAAATCTTGTTAAAAGCGCGTGTAAAGCGATTTTGATTAACATTATTTAACTGACAAAACTTGTACCAGCGGTGCGCATGGTATTACATTTGACTTAATCAAAACACCATCGCGAATTGAGCGGTGTTTATTTATGTTTCAACAATTAAAATCATTATGAAAAAAATAGGAGCAACATTATTGGTAGCGGCGATAGGTGGAGCTATTGCATTGGGGGGCTATAAGCTCTTTGAGAATCGCCAGCTGGATCGGATGACCTTTGAAGAGCAGCAGAAAGTATTTTATGCGAACAATCCAGGTGCAGAAATCCTGTCTTCTACAGGAAACCCCGACTTTACGCAAGCAGCTGCAGCCGTGACTCCAGGTGTTGTGCATATTACTGTCACGTCCACCGCGAGAGGTTCGCAACGAGGCGGTGGCGCTCCGTTTGATCTTTTCGAAGAATTCTTTGGTATGCCGCAACAACGTAGACAGCAACAGCCACGGCAATCTACCGGGTCAGGATCTGGCGTGATTATTTCCCCAGATGGCTACATCGTTACAAATAATCACGTGGTAGAAGATGCGGATAAGATTGAAGTTAAACTCACTGATAAACGAACTTTCGAAGCGAAAGTAATTGGTCGTGATGCCAATACGGACTTGGCATTGATAAAAGTGAATGGCTCGAATCTTCCAATCGTAAAATTAGGCGATTCGGACAATGTGCAGGTGGGTGAATGGGTGTTGGCTGTCGGATATCCTTTGGGTCTAGAATCTACTGTCACCGCTGGAATTGTGAGTGCCAAAGGACGCCAGATCGGTATCCTAGGAGAGTCACAACAACAACGCCCACGTAGTTTTGGCAATCCACAAGAACAACAAGAACAGATGATCAACACCGCCATCGAATCATTCATCCAAACGGATGCGGTAATAAACCGTGGAAATAGTGGTGGTGCTCTGGTAAATGCACGAGGCGAATTGGTAGCAATCAATTCTGCAATTGCATCGCCGACGGGAGTGTACGCGGGTTATGGTTTTGCAATTCCTATCAACCTAGCTAAAAAAGTGTTAGATGATTTCAAAGAATTTGGTAGTGTTAAGCGTGGTTATGTAGGCGTTACTTTTACAGAAATCAATGCAGCCACTCGCGAGCAATTTGGTATTGATGATGTGACTGGGCTTTACGTAAGAGACGTAGTGAAAGGTGGTGCTGCAGAAGGCGCTGGAATCAAAGCCGGAGACGTACTTACAAAGATCGAAGGCCGTACTATCGAATCAACTTCTGATTTGCAAGAGCGTGTAGCTAGGTTGCGTCCTGGCGACAAGGTAAAATTAACCTACAAACGTGATAACAAAGAGAAAGATGTAACAGTCACTCTTAAAGGTGAAGAAACCAAGACTGCAGCCGAAGAAAAAGGCGGCTCAGCTAGCGGTGCAGAGATTTTCAATAAATTGGGAGCCAGTTTCGTGCCAGCTACTGATGCCAAGAAGAAAGAATTAGGTGTCAATTCTGGAGTAACCATTGCTCAAGTACATCGCGGTGGTTTATTCGAATACTTTGGCTATGAACCTGGTTTGGTAATTACCGAAATCAATGGTAAAGCAGTGAATAATGTAGACGAGGTAGAAAGTGCATTGGCCAATACCCGTAGGAATATGATTAATATCGTGGCCGTGCCACGTCGAGGAAGCATTCGTGAAATGAATGTACCCTTGCAACGATAAAAAGTAGATAGTTTCCATCCCAATGGAAGAGCCTCCCCAGAGTGGGGAGGCTTTCTTGTTTTAGAGAAATTCGGTCATTGCAGCAGCAGGATTATAATATCTCCGCATAATGTAGTAATTTCGATCACCAACAAAATGGACTAGCAATACATGAAGATATTAATGGTATGCTTGGGTAATATTTGCCGTTCGCCGTTAGCGCATGGCATTATGCAAGCATTGATAGATAAAGAAAATTTAGATTGGCAGGTAGATTCTGCCGGCACGGGCGATTGGCACGTAGGCCAAGCGCCAGACAGGCGCTCCATTGCGACCGCAAAAAGCTACGGGTTAGATATTTCTACGCAGCAAGCGCAATGGTTTCAACCAGATATGTTCGATCGCTTTGATAAGATTTTGGTGATGGATCGGCAAAATTATCGCGATGTTATCGCACAGGCAAAGACAGATAAACAACGCGAGAAAGTAACGCTATTCTTGCCAGAAGGCGAAGTGCCAGATCCCTACTTTGATGATGCGATGTTCGAGCCGGTGTATGATATGATTCAGACACAAGCTAAGATTTTGCTGCAAACGTGGCTTTCAGAACAACAAGATAATAACGGATGAACGCTGGAGAAGTAAATAAGAAATATGCAAACCTGCAGCAGGTATTGGCCGAGCAGTTTGATATGGATATGCCCGACCTCAAAGTAATGTTGTTCCTCATAGGGGTGCAAGAGCTTGGTAAAGGTCCGCAGGAATTTTCTAAAAGACAGAAAGAAGAGTTGATGCATATCGCCAACTGTCGTTTGTTCAGCTCCATGGGTTTTTATGAGTTAAGAGGCTTGGACGAAGAAGGCTGGCCGCACTGGGAATTGGTGAAGCCGATCCCCAACTACAC
The DNA here is from genome assembly GCF_001586775.1 of Sphingobacterium populi. Taxonomy (GTDB): domain Bacteria; phylum Bacteroidota; class Bacteroidia; order Sphingobacteriales; family Sphingobacteriaceae; genus Sphingobacterium; species Sphingobacterium populi. The sequence goes on from NZ_LQXS01000004.1 coordinate 294,418, forward strand.
GTTGATGGAGCAAGAATTAATTATCAAATCGTTAATCATAGATTATTTTGAAGATGCACAGGTTATTTAAGGCCACGATTTTACTAGTTTTTGCATTGTTATTGAGCAGCAATGCGACGTATGCGCAATCACCTACTCACTATTATGTAGAGATCAAGACGGGAAAAGGCAATGCCATATTGAAATTATATAACGAGACGCCTTTGCACCGCGATAATATGGTGCGATTGGTTCGTGCAAATTTCTATGATTCCCTATTGTTTCACCGCGTGATCAATCAGTTTATGATACAAGGTGGTGATCCGGGATCCAAGTTTGCCGTAGATAAGCAAAGTTTGGGCGAAGGCGGACCAGGCTATGACGTGCCCGCAGAAATTCAAGAGCAATTGATTCACAAAAAAGGTGTTATTGGCGCTGCGCGCGATAATAATCCAGAGAAGAAATCTTCGGGTTCACAATTCTATTTGGTGCAAGGGAAGAAGTACTCCGAAGCGGGATTGGATTCTTTAGAAACAATGCGTTTGAAGAAAAAACTGACACCAAAACAACGGGAAACCTATACCACCGTGGGTGGCGTGCCACATTTGGATGGAGAATACACGGTATACGGTGAAATTATTGAGGGATTGGACGCGGTAGATAGTATCGCCAAAGTGGAAACAGACGGGCGCGATCGCCCCGTAGCGAACGAACGGATGTCTATGCGGACGCTAACACGCGATGAAGCTTTGAAAATCGAATTAGGAGCAGTGCCGAAGCGTGGCTTTTTCGCGAGTATATTTTCTAAAGCACCAGCGCAAGAATACACCCTAACACCGAGCAAGAAATAATCTATGAAAATCATCACCTATAACGTCAACGGAATACGTGCTGCACTCAAAAAAGGCTGGCTCGAATGGTTGAAGACGGCTGCGCCGGATGTGATCTGCATTCAGGAAATCAAAGCCACACCAGATCAGGTGCCCGAATTGGTATATCTCGAACAAATGGGTTACGAACATTATTGGTATCCGGCACAGAAAAAAGGCTATAGCGGCACCGCGATTTTCACGCGTAAAACCCCAAAACAAGTCGTGTACGGTTGTGGGCACGAAGATTACGATTTCGAAGGCCGCACAATTCGAGTAGATTTTGACGAGCTTTCGGTGATGAGCGTATACTTCCCTTCGGGAACGACTGGCGATATTCGCCAAACGTTTAAATACCGTTTTTTGGACGATTTTCAGGCGTATAGCAACAAACTGATCGAAGAACAGCCCAAGCTCGTGGTTTGTGGAGATTTTAATATCTGTCACCGTGCGATCGACATTCACAATCCCAAGTCCAATGCCAATACTTCCGGCTTTTTGCCACAAGAGCGTGAATGGATGGAGCAATATTTAGCATCGGGCTTTATTGATTCGTTCCGTCATCTCAATCCGGAGCCACACAACTATACATGGTGGAGTTACCGCGCAGGATCGCGCGGCAAAAACTTAGGCTGGCGCATTGATTACAATATGGTATCCAAAGCCTTGGAAAACCAGATCGTCAGTTCAAGTATTATGGCAGAGGCGGTACATTCAGATCATTGTCCGACTGTGGTCGAATTGGCGCTGTAGCAGCGGTTAATTCCATCTCAAAAAGCGAAGCGATATGACCTTTTAGCTTCGCTTTCACCGCTTCCATATCCAGCGCATAGCCCAGCTCACGCTGCATGGAAGTCACATCTTTATCATCAATGCCGCAAGGTACAATGTGTCCGAAATAATTCAGATCCGCATTTACATTAAACGCGAAACCGTGCATCGTGACCCAACGTGAAGCGCGTACGCCCATCGCACAGATCTTGCGCGCGCGATCGTTGTCGGCATCAATCCAAACACCCGTAAATCCGGAATATCTACCAGCTACAATGCCGTAATCGGCCAGCGTCAAAATCACCGCTTCCTCCAATACGCGCAAATAGCGATGAATATCGGTGAAGAAATTATCCAGATCCAGAATTGGATATCCAACAATCTGTCCCGGTCCGTGGTAGGTAATATCGCCACCGCGGTTAATCTTATAAAATGTCGCTTGGTGTTTTTGCAAACCTTCTTCGTCCAATAACAAATACTCCAAGTGACCGCTTTTCCCGAGCGTGTACACGTGCGGATGCTCCGTGAAGATCAGGTAATTGGGCGTTGGGTTTTCTGTATTTTGCGTGCGATTTTGCAATTTGGCTTCCAAAATCTCATTGAAAATCGTTTCTTGCCGATCCCACGCTTCTTGGTAGTCCACCAAACCCCAATCGATAAATTGCGTCTGTTTGTTTTGCATGACCTTTCGTTTTTCGACCGTTTAGTACAACAAATTGTTGTGCGGGTAGCGTGCCGTGTGGAGATCGGAAACCATCTCGTATAGCTTCGCGCGAAACTCTTCGACATTGACTTTGTCCGTAGCCGAAACAAAGATGGCTGGCGCAGCATGGCGACCCATCCACGAGTTCTTAAAATCCTCCAACGTCACTTTGACTTCTTCGCCATCCTCATCTTGTTCTACCGCCGGTTTGTAAGCATCAATTTTATTGAATACCGTCAAGATTGGTTTATCCAAGGCATTCAAATCTTTCAAAGTTTCATTCACCGCGTGAATATGATCTTCGAAACTATGGTGCGAAATATCCACCACATGAATCAAAATATCCGCTTCGCGCACCTCGTCCAAAGTCGATTTGAAACATTCTACCAAGTGATGCGGTAATTTTCGAATAAATCCAACGGTATCCGATAGCAAGAAAGGCAAGTTTTCGATGACCACCTTGCGCACGGTAGTATCTAACGTCGCAAATAGCTTGTTTTCGATCAATACATCCGACTTGGACAATAAGTTCATGATCGTCGATTTGCCCACGTTGGTATAACCCACTAATGCGACGCGAACCAGTTCGCCACGATTTTTACGCTGCGTTTCATTCTGCTTGTCGATATGTTGTAAGCGCTCTTTGAATAAGGAAATCTTGTTCAAAATCATCCGACGGTCACTCTCGATCTGGCTCTCACCAGGACCACGCATACCGATACCACCACGTTGGCGCTCCAAGTGAGTCCACATACGGGTTAGTCTTGGCAATAAATACTGTAGCTGCGCTAATTCTACTTGCGTTTTCGCCTGAGCGGTCTTCGCATGATTGGCAAAAATATCTAAGATCAGGTTGGATCTGTCCAATACCTTGATCTCAAATTCCTTCTCTATATTGCGCAGTTGCGATGGCGAAAGCTCATCATCGAATACGACGATGTCAATTTCCTCTGCTTTGATGAACGCTTTGATCTCATCCAGCTTTCCCGATCCAACAAAAGTTGCCCGATCTGGCTTGGTTAGTTTTTGCGTGAAAACGCCTTTTACAATACCACCCGCCGTTTGCACCAGAAAATCCAACTCACCCAAGTATTCTTTGGCAGTTTCGTCCGAGACGCCCTGCGAAATGACACTGACTAAAATAGCCGTTTCTTGTTTCGCAGCGGTATCGTATATTTTTGGTTCTTTTCCCATTAAAAATCTCTCTCTTTATGATTGTAAAGTACAAAGATACGTGTTTTTAAGAGATTTTATCCCAGGCGATGGCTGGGCCTTTGTGGGTGAGTTTTTGGAGTAATGATTGGTGTTCGGGAAGTTGAAGTTCGGGGTCTTGCAAGAAAATGTCGATCACCGTTTCCCGTACTTCGGTTAGCAGCGCTTGGTCGGTGCTGAGGTTGGCAATTTTCATTTCCAGAATACCCGATTGTTGTGTGCCGGAAATATCGCCAGGCCCGCGCAATTGCAAGTCCACTTCAGCAATCTTAAAACCGTCATTTGTTTCCACCATCGTTTCCAAACGTTTTCTGCCGTCTTTGCTCAGCTTATTGCTCGACATCAGAATACAGAACGATTGCTCCGCACCACGACCAACACGGCCGCGCAACTGGTGTAGTTGCGAAAGACCAAAGCGTTCGGAATTTTCGATAATCATCACCGAGGCATTGGGCACATTGACACCGACCTCAATCACGGTGGTGGCCACCATGATTTGTGTTTCGCCTTTTACAAAGCGCTGCATTTCAAAATTCTTGTCCTTCACCGGCATTTTGCCGTGTACCACGCTGATGCGGTAGTTGGGCAATGGGAATTCGCGCATTAGCGATTCCAATCCTGCTTCCAGATGTAATAAATCTAGTTTTTCGCTTTCCTTAATGAGTGGATAGACAATGTAGATTTGTCGGCCTTTCTGGATTTCTTCGCGCATAAAACCAAAGGCGCGCAAGCGTTGATTTTCGAAAAAATGCACCGTTTTGATCGGTTTTCTGCCTGCCGGCAATTCATCAATCGCCGAAATATCCAGATCGCCGTACATCGTCATGGCCAAGGTGCGCGGAATCGGCGTCGCCGTCATCACCAGCATGTGCGGCGGAATGGTGTTTTTACGCCAAAGTTTGGCGCGCTGCTCCACACCAAAGCGGTGTTGCTCGTCGATCACGACGAAGCCAATGTTTTTGAACTTTACTTTGTCTTCGATCAAAGCATGTGTGCCGATCAAAATATGCAAACTGCCGTCTTCTAGTTGTTCGTGAATGCGACGACGCTCTTTGGTCGACGTAGATCCTGTCAATAATGCGACCTGACACAAATCTTCACCCAGTAATTCTTTCACGCCGTGATAATGTTGCGTCGCCAAAATTTCTGTCGGCGCCATCATGCAGGCCTGAAATCCATTGTCGATGGCCAATAGCATCGCCATAAGCGCGACCACGGTCTTGCCCGAGCCGACATCGCCTTGCACCAAGCGATTCATCTGTGCGCCAGTATTCGTATCAATGCGGATCTCTTTCATCACGCGCTTCTGCGCGCCCGTAAGTGGAAAAGGTAATCTCGTATTGAAAATGTGTTGAAATGATCGCCTACTTGCGTGAATCGATGTCCGCGATATTTCTTGGTGTTGAGTTGCTTATTGCGCAGCAAGCGCAACTGCAACCAAAATAATTCATCGAATTTGAGCCGACGAGAAGCGGTTTCATACGCTTTCTGATCGGTCGGGAAATGAATGCCCAGCACAGCTTCACGAGCTGGAATCAGATGATGTTTCTGTCGCAAATCTGCTGGTAGATCATCTTCCCAATTAGGCAATACTGTTTCTAAGGCTTGAGCCACCAACTTCTGCAAACCTTTGGTGTCCAGATTGAATTTCTTCAGTTTTTCGGTAGAAGTATAGACCGGTTGCAAGGTTTGGTTGCCGATTTTTTTCTCGGAAGGTTGGTACAATTCCATTTCGGGATGCGTGATAGAAATCGCGCCATTGAATGAGGTCGGCTTGCCGTACATGACATACACGGCATTGACCTGCAGTGTTTTTTTGAGCCAAGCGATTTGTTGAAACCAAACCAATTCGACCGTTCCGGTTTCGTCTTTGAGCAATCCGACTAAGCGCTTCGCGCGCTTTTCGCCCACTTCTTGCAGGCGAATCAGTCGGCCCAAAACTTGTGCGCCTAATAGTGAAGCGTCCAGTTGGCGGATTTTGAAGAACTGCGTACGATCAACATACCGGAAAGGATATAGCTGTAGCAGGTCGCCGATGGTGAATATCTGCAACTCTTTTTTCAAGACATCGGCCTTTTGCGGGCCAACGCCTTTGAGGTATTCTATGGGAGTTATCGCTGTTAATACAGCCATCGCAAGAAACTAGATTTTTATGCGCCTTTTTTCCAGGCGATGACGGAGATTTCTACGTTTACATTCTTCGGCAAGGTTTTCACGGCTACGGTTTCGCGCGCAGGCTGGTTCTCCACAAAATATTGCGCATATACGTCGTTGATCGTCGCAAAATCATCCATATTACTAATGAAGATCGACGTTTTGACCACGTCGTTGAAGCTGTATCCAGCGTGCTCCAAAATGGCCGATACATTTTTCAAGACCTGATGTGTTTCATCGGCAATTCCGGTAGCGACCAATTGCATGGTTTTGGGTAAGAAGGCAATCTGCCCAGAAACGTACAAGGTTTCGCCAGCTTGCACTGCTTGGTTGTAAGGGCCGATGGCTTTTGGTGCTGAGTCGGTATTAAATATCTTCTTTTCAGACATGGGATATAAGGTGTAGTGATATAAATATTTCGTGGTTTTGTATGCTTACAGCTAATGTACGACACCGCGACAAAAATCTGAAATTTAATTGTAGAAGACCTTGTGGGACAATTCTTTTTTTTGAAGGATAAAATTGTAGTTTTGCTTGTTATGAACTTTTGGAATATGAGGCAACGAATTGGTTTTTTATGGGTAGGATTGGTGATGATGTTGGTGTTGTTTTCTTGCGGGAGCAAGAATAGACGCAATAAAGTATTGGTAAAACCAAATACCGAGGTAACGGGCCTAGCGCAGGGTAAACCGGAGCTGGAAGGGCCGAAAGAAGCGGAGGTAGCGCAAACATCGCGCGCGGCCGAAGTTGTAAAAGCAACGAAAGTAGCCGAGAAAGAGGTGCCGCAGCCGATACGCACGCAATTGCCAGAAGTTCGTCGCGAATTTCGCGCGGCTTGGATCGCTACGGTAGCCAATATCAATTGGCCATCGAAAAACAACCTATCGACTGAGCAGCAAAAGCAGGAAGCGATCACGCTTTTGAATTTGTTACAAGAGAATAATTTTAATGCGGTGATCTTTCAAGTAAGACCATCGGCCGATGCGTTATATAATTCTTCCTTAGAGCCTTGGTCTTATTTCTTGACGGGCGAAACAGGTCGTAAACCATATCCGTATTACGATCCGTTGGAATTTTGGGTAGAAGAAGCGCATAAGCGTGGTTTGGAATTACACGTTTGGCTCAATCCTTATCGTGCGCACCACAGTTCCGGTGGCGGTGTCGGCAGCGCGTCTTTGGTAAAGAAATTTCCGAAAAATGTGGTGCGATTGAAGAATGGTATGTATTGGTTTGATCCAGCAGATCAAACCACACAAGATCATGCTTCGATGGTGGTGCGCGATATAGTAAAACGCTATGATATTGATGGCGTGCATTTCGATGATTATTTTTACCCGTATGCATCGTATAATGGCGGTGCCGATTTTCCAGATAATACTTCTTGGAATGCTTATCGCCAACGCGGCGGTAATCTTTCGCGTCCCGACTGGCGTCGGGATCAAGTGAACCGCTTTATCAAGCGCGTTTACGGAGAAATCAAAGCCGAAAAGAAACATGTTAAATTTGGATTGAGTCCGTTTGGCATCTGGAAACCAGGATATCCATCTGGAATCACGGGATCATCGCAATACGATGAATTGTATGCCGATGCCAAATTGTGGTTAAACGAAGGTTGGGTAGATTATTTTGCGCCGCAATTGTATTGGGCGATTGATCCGCCACGTCAGAGCTTTCCCGCTTTATTGCGTTGGTGGCAGTCCGAAAACAAACACAATCGCCACCTTTGGCCAGGTTTAAATACAGTGGAAGTGCGTACGGCAGATCGCCCGACAGAAATCGTGCGCCAAGTGGAATTAACGCGCCAGATCGTGCCGAATAGTCAAGGTGTTATTCACTGGAGTATTGCGGGCTTAACCAAAAGTCCGGCCATGGTACAAGCATTGGTCAATGGACCATACAAAGAGAAAGCCTTAGTTCCTGCTTCACCTTGGTTGCAAACAACGCCGTTGATCACGCCAACGTTATTGCTAACGAAGGAGAAATCCGGATCTGTTTTTGCCAAATGGCAACACCGCACACCAGAAGATGTCAATCACTGGGTGGTATATGCTAAGTACGGCGATAATTGGGAATACACGATCTACGATCGGGATATTACGTCGAGCGAGTTCTCGCCGAACAAACAAGGAGCTAAGTTGCGCGGCGTTGCGGTACAAGCGATTGATCGATTGGGTAATGCGAGTGATTATCTCGCTTACGACGTTAAATAGCGATTTGGACTGTCCTTTAAGAAGTTGATTTTTTTGAATAGATTTATAAAAAACAAAAGTTGATATGATCTACGCTCGACTTCTTATCATCTTCCTATTAGGTGGTCTCTATCAAGTAAGCTGTTCTTCTGGCGCTAGCAAACAATCGGCCTCTTCGTTGGAATCGAGAGATTCTGTGCAATCCGAAGTGCAGCAATTACTCACCGGAGCCGATCAGACGGAAGACTATTTGCCATTGCTTCAAGGTAAGAAAGTTGGACTCATGGCCAACCAAACCTCCATTGTAGGCGATACGAGTACGCATCTTGTCGATTTTTTATTAGCTCATAAAGTTGATGTGAAATTTGTATTTGCACCGGAACATGGATTTCGTGGACAAGTAGAGCGTGGTGAAAAAGTCGACAATGAAGTAGACAGCAAAACAGGTATTCCGCTGCCGACCTTATATGGCGGTAATGATAAGCAGGATGAGATCGTGCAATCTATCGACGTGATGATCTTTGACCTACAAGACGTCGGTGCGCGATTCTATACCTACATTACTTCCTTGCATCGCGTGATGGAGTTGTGTGCCAAACACAACAAACCGCTCATCGTATTAGATCGTCCGAATCCATGTGGTGATCAAGTCGATGGTCCGGTCCGATCGGATGATCGTTTTAAAGCCAATATTTCTTTCCACAAGATTGCCATGATTCATGGCCTTACGATTGGGGAGCTGGCGCAAATGATCAATGGTGAAGGTTGGCTCGAAGAAGGCCGCCAATGTAAATTGCATATCATTCCGGTGGCACATTACACGCATTCGACCAGATATGTGTTGCCCGTAGTGCCATCACCAAGTTTACCGAATGACGTTTCAATCAGGCTATATTCTTCGTTGTGTTTATTTGAGGCGACTGATTTTTCTGTCGGACGAGGTACGGATTGGCCTTTTCAGGTTGTCGGTTATCCAGATCCGGTCTTTGGCGATTTTAAATTTACGCCTGGCGAAAAATCGGGCATGGCCAAACATGTGGAAGGCAAGGGGCAAGTCAACTATGGATTGGATCTGCGTGGTGTCGATCCCGATCAACAACAGTTTACGTTGAAATACTTATTGGATTTTTATCACGAAATGCCGGATAAGAAGCGATTCTTTACCCGTCCGGATTTCTTCGATAAGCTTGCTGGTACCGATCAATTGCGCAAGCAAATCATCGCTGGTAAGAGCGAAGCGGAAATCCGAGCATCGTGGAGGGAAGAATTGACCGCCTATAAAACGATGCGCAAGAAATATTTGCTGTATCCAGATTTTGAATAAGAGGCCGAATTGCGGCATTACGATATATTATTGACCATATTATGATCATTAGAACGACCGAAAAAGAATCGAATCACCAAGGATTGGATAAAATGTCGACCACCGAATTGTTGACCAATATCAACCAAGAAGATCAAACCGTGCCTAATGCGGTGGCATTGGCTATTCCAGCGATTGAAAAATTAGTGGATATCACCGCGGATCGGATGAAAGCTGGAGGAAGACTTTTTTACATCGGCGCGGGTACGAGTGGTCGCTTAGGTGTGGTCGATGCTTCTGAATGTCCGCCGACATTTGGTGTGCCCGACGATTGGGTAATGGGATTGATCGCCGGTGGCGATACGGCCATTCGCAAAGCGGTCGAAAACGCGGAAGATGACGCGGAGCAAGCTTGGAAAGATTTGGAAGCTTACGACATTAATTCGAAAGATACTGTGGTCGGCATCGCTGCTTCTGGCACGACGCCTTATGTGATCGGCGGATTGCAGCGTGCTAACGCGGCAGGTTTGGCGACGGGATGTATTGTGTGCAATGCTGGATCGCCTATTGCTGCTGAAGCGCAATATCCGGTAGAAGTGGTGGTCGGACCGGAATTTGTGACTGGCTCCACACGCATGAAAGCGGGAACAGCACAGAAATTGGTGTTGAATATGTTGAGCACGGCTGTGATGATTAAGCTTGGCCGGGTCAAAGGAAATAAAATGGTGGATATGCAGCTATCGAATCATAAATTGGTCGGCCGTGCGGTACAGATGGTGATGGACGAAACAGGTGCGGATGAAGCGAGCGCAAAAGCATATTTGGACAAATACGGCAGCGTGCGCGCTGCGGCTACGCAATACGAAGCAGATTTAAAAAACGCCTAACGCCCTAATGATGTCGCCGATTATCTTATTATGTTTCCTGATTGTCTATTTTGGCGTGCTGCTTTCCATCGCGCATTTCACGTCCAGAAAATCCTCTGACAATGCCACTTTTTTCGTAGCAAACCGCAATGCGAAATGGTATATGGTGGCCTTCGGCATGATCGGCACGGCGCTTTCTGGCGTGACCTTTATCTCGGTGCCCGGAGCGGTCGGTGCTAATAATTTCAGTTATTTTCAATTTGTTATTGGTAACGCACTGGGCTTTGTGCTCATCGCATATGTCCTGCTACCGCTGTATTATCGATTGAATCTTACTTCGATTTACACGTATTTAGAAGAACGGCTTGGTCATCGAAGCTATAAAACTGGCGCGATGATCTTTTTGATTTCGCGAACAATTGGTTCGGCCTTTCGCCTGTATCTGGTGGCGATCATTCTGCAAAAATTTATCTTCGACGCGTGGAATGTACCATTTATCGTTACCATTGCTATGTGTCTTCTGCTGATCTGGCTGTACACCAATAAAGGTGGCCTAAAGACAATTATCATCACCGATATGCTGCAAACTTTTTTCCTACTGTTGGCGGTCGTGCTGTCTATCTATTTTATGGCAGATGGATTGGGCTTGTCTATGGTGGAGGCTTTCGAAGCAGTCAAGGAAAGTAGTTATTCGAAGATTTTTGTGTGGGAAGATTTTCTAGGTTCGCGCAATCATTTTTGGAAACATGTGATTGGCGGCGCATTTGTCACAATTGCGATGACAGGGCTGGATCAAGATCTAATGCAAAAGAATTTGAGCATGCGCACCATTGGCGAAGCGCAGAAAAACATGCTAACGTTTACCGGTATCTTTATCGTGATCAACCTGTTTTTTCTTTGTGTCGGTGCGCTGTTATATATCTATGCCGCGAAGAATCAAATCGATCTTACGGCAATGCGCACGCCAGATTATCTGTATCCAGAGATTGCGCTCAATTATCTGACGGTGCTACCTGGGATTATTTTTATGTTGGGACTTACGGCGGCGACGTTTGCCACCACAGATTCTGCATTGACGGCTTTGACGACTTCCTTCTGTGTGGATTTTCTAGGATTTAATAAGAAAACAGACCCAAATGCACCGCATTTGATTCGCCAGCGAAACTACGTTCACGCAGGGTTTTCGGTCATCATGCTTCTGGTGATTATGGTCTTTCGGATCGTGAATGATGATTCAGTGGTGAATGCGATTTTCACGGCTGCCGGCTATACGTATGGGCCTTTGTTGGGTTTGTTTGCTTTTGGGATTTTAACACAATTACGCGTTCGCGACCAGCTGGTTCCTTTCATCAGTGTGATTTCGCCGACGATTATTTTTCTGGTCATCAATACAGATTATCTATTTTCACTGGGCAGCTACCAAGTAGGGTTTGAGCTGATTATTTACAATGGGCTACTTACCTTTTTATTGCTCCTGCTCACTGCGCCTGGCAAACGCGCTTTGGAAAGTAGCGTATCTAATGAAGTGCCACAGCGTTAGGAATACTGTTAAAAGAGCTTAACTAACGGTCGCATTTTTGCGCAACTAGTAAAAATGGTTTAAGTTTGGTAATAGATCTATATTTTCAGCATGTACGACAGTTACAATGAAACCATTACATATATCCGCCGAAAAATAGGCGATTTTGTGCCAGAATTTGGCGTAGTCCTTGGGACAGGTTTGGGGAAGTTAGTTAATGAGATTGAGGTGACACATCAATTAATGTATTCTAATATTCCTCACTTCCCGATCTCAACGGTAGAGTTTCACTCTGGTAAATTGATTTTTGGGCAACTTAATGGTCGTAATGTGGTGGCCATGCAAGGACGATTGCATTATTACGAAGGATATGAAATGCAGGAAATTACGTTTCCGATACGTATCATGAAGTTATTGGGTATCCAGAAATTATTCTTATCCAATGCTTCGGGTTCTTTAAATCCAGATATTAAGAGTGGTGATTTGGCTATAATCGATGATCATATTAACCTATTGCCGGAGAACCCGCTTCGTGGCGCTAATAATGACGATTTTGGTCCACGTTTTCCAGATATGAGCCAGCCTTATGATCGTGCGATGATCGAGCAAAGCTTATCGATAGCACATGAATTAGGATACAAAGCACATAAGGCAGTGTATGTAGCAGCTCCTGGGCCAAATTTAGAAACTCGGGCTGAATATCGTTATATGCGGATTATCGGTGGCGATATTGTAGGAATGAGCACTGTACCTGAAGTGATCGTAGCGCAGCATATGGGTGTCCCGGTTTGCGCTATTTCGGTAGTGACGGACGAAGGATTTCACGCGAACTTAGAGCCGGTGTCTTTGAAGCAGATTGTAGGAGTGGCTTCTGATGCTGAACCAAAATTAACACGACTGTTAAAAGAACTTATTGTGTTGCAATAAATTGGCTCAGATGATGTATTTTTGTCTCAATTTGCCGCGAATTTATTAAAAGATGATCTTGTTGAGGGCGTTTCTATTGTGTGTCGTTTTATGTTGTCTGTCTTTTGTGGCGAAGGCACAGGAGCAAGAATTTAGTTCGGCGCTAGATTCTGCACGTGTGGCGGAAGATAATAAACAAGATTCGGTGGTATTCTCGGCGCGCTATGTCAGATATACCACTCTGGCAGCGCTCAAGCAGCGTACGCAAACTTTCCAGATCGATACTACTCATCACAATTTTCAATATTATAACAAACAGCAGCTACCATGGAATCCCAGCATACATTTGGGTTCGTACGGTTTGGCCACTCGCGATTTGTTATTCAACCCCAATAAAAGTATAGGTTTCCAGCCCGGCTATTATGGGCTTGATCGCTACCTTATCAAAGCCGACTCTGTGCAGTACTATCGCGCTCGTGCTCGGTATTCGGAGTTGTATGCTGTTGGATTCTTCTTTGATGATCAGATTTTTAGAGCAAAATTGGCACAAAACATTCACTCTCGCCTAAATATCGGAGCAGAATATAATGCGGCCAACACCGACGGATTTTATCAGAATCAACAGTATAGCGATCGAAAGGGTAGCGTATTTTCGTGGTATGAGTCGCCTAACCTTAGGTACAACCTGCTAACGAACTTTACCTTCAATACCTTAGATGCAACGGAAAATGGTGCGATTGTTAATGATGATGTTTTTTCTGATAATACAGAAAGCAGAGGATCACTCAGTGAGCTCCCCAACTTGCGAGGTATGAATGCTGATCGGCCACGAACGAAATGGAAAGACGTCGGCCTATTCTTGCGACAATCTTTGTATTTGGGACGTATCGATACGATCAATAAGAATCTTCCGGAGATGCAAATCCGGCCTACTAACGTTGTTGCGCATAGCGTCTTCCTACAAAACAGAAGCTTTATGTTCTTTAAAAATGAAGCTGATGCAAATGGTGTATTTCCGCTCAACAACTTGACACAGGTGGGAGATACTACGCGGATTACTACGTTGACCAACGACTTTACCTATAGTTTTTTTCTTCGTAGCCCTTCCTTGGCTAACGAAATAAAGTTGGATCTAGGTTTTCAAAATGATTTGATTTGGTACGGCGAAGGTCGGCAACGTGGCGCCAATGATTTGCCGGCTTTGCGTGATCCAGCTTACTTACAAGACACGATTTATCGTACTACTTTTCAAAATAGTATGATCAAAGGAAGAGCGGGTTATCAATTCTCTGATCGTGTAGATGTGAGCTTGGGTGTAAACCAAATTGTGTTAGGGGAGAATTTTGGTGATTTTTTGTACGAAGCGCAAGCTAATATTTCGGGAGGCGACAACCTTGGACATATACAGTTGGGCGCTTATACGCAAAACAAATCGCCGGAAATGATCTTCCAGCGCGCCAACCTGTCGTATCATCAGTGGCGACCAGGGGAGACCAATTTTAATAATACGACGACTCAAAACCTTTCCTTCTCGTACGTGAACCCTAAATTGCGTTTTTCGGGGAAAGCAGAATACTTTCTAATGGATGGCTTTCTTTATTTTAAAGAAGTGGATAATCCGACAGATGAACCCGCTTTGCTGCGTACAATAGAGCCGGCGCAATATGGAGCATTGAATTTGTTGAAGTTGACGATGACCCAAAACTTCAGCTTTCGAAAGTTTCATCTGGACAATAGGGTCGTGTATCAAAAATCAGATGCTATGGACGTACTGGCTATTCCAGAGCTTTATACGTGGCATAGCTTCTATTATGCGGATGTACTTAGTGAAGTGCTCGACTTTCGCTTAGGTTTAGATGCGCGATTCAATACTCCTTTTAGAAATCCATCTTATGCGATTAATGCGGGGCAATTTTATAATGATAATGCAGCAATTCAATTTTCTACTTATCCCATTTTCGATGTTTGGGCCACCGCCAACATCAAACGAGTTAATCTTTTTCTAAGCTATAACTTTGTGAATCAGCACATTGCTCCTAACGGATTTTACACGGTTAGGCGATATCCTATGCAGGATGCCAATCTGCGCTTTGGTCTGTCTTGGAAATTTTACGATTAATTATCCTTTTTTAATCCAATCAAATTACGCTTTATTACTGTTTTGCTTGTGTTGCACTGAGTACTACTTGGGTTAGAAATTATTATCCGTACTTTTGTAACCAATAAAGAAAAAACAGAATTTTGTTTTGTTTAATTTGAGAAAATCAAAAGATAAAATTGCGTTAAGTTATGCTAGCCTATTTATTTATGGCGAGCATGGTGAAGATGCTTTGCGCAATACTTTCGCGACAATCGTCCCGGCTTTGGTGCTATTCTATATTGGGCATTTGGACCAAGCGATCACGATTGGTTTAGGCGCTTTATTTGCTACGCTAACAGATCTGCCAGGGAATCGGGAGGACAAATGGCGTTCAGCATTGTGGACCATTCCAGTGTTTAGCGCTGTTGCGTACATTACGGCAAGCGCCACAGCACTTCCACAGCTTTTAATACTCTGGCTGGTGATCTCCGCTTTCGGTTTCACGATAATTTCGATCTATGGTGCGCGATTCGCTGCAATGGGATTGATGGCTTTAGTCCTGATCACGTTCACCGTTGGTCTTTTGCCTGCAGATCCGATCAGCTATGCAGTGCATATCGGAGTAGGTGTATGTCTTTATTTCTTTTTTAGTGTGCTTCAAGTGCACTATTTCCCGTATCGTTCTCTCAAGTATGCCATAGCGGAAAGCTTTTATCGTATGGCTGTGATGTTGAAAAATAAAGCGAAATTTTATGACGAACAAGTGCCGCTAGAACAGGCATACAAGCAGTTAGGTGTTTTGCATCTACGAGTTAGCGAGCAGCAAGAAAGTGTGCGCAATTTGCTTTTACGTGAAAAACGGTTAACAGATAAGTCGTCCGATTCTAGCGATTATTGGATCAAGCAGGCCGTCGGAGTTACCGATCTTTATGAGTTGTTAGTGGCTTTGGATCATGATTATGATGCAATTCGCAAGCTTTTAGCGCCTGTGCAGGTCTTAGAATCAATTCGTGCTTTAATAATGTTATTAGCCGAGGAAGTAGATTTGCTAGCTTGGAAGTGTGCGCACAATTCGAGAATCGACAAGCGCTATTCCAAGCTTGTCGAGATCGAGGCAATTTTGAAAGACCTGTCTTTAAAACGCGACACCATATCGGGAGAAGAATCGCAGGTATTAGGAGCAACCGTTCGTAATGCGAGGTATATTGTAAGCTGTATTCAGCGAATACGATTGGTACTGGATCGCGATGATCGTGATCAAATCACGGATGGGCGATATAGCTATTCACGATATATTGCGCGAGCACCGAAAGGTGTACGTGCATTGCGTCATCAATTTTCTTTTCGTACGCCCGTTTTTCCATTTGCGTTGCGTTTGGCGTTATTGTTTGGTGTTGGAGGTAGCATTGGTCTCTTTTTGCCAGAGTACCATTATACATATTGGATTTTAATTACGTTAGTCGTTGTGGCAAGGCCTGGATTTGCCACAACCAATACACGAAATGCTCAACGGATTATCGGAACGCTTGCCGGTGTTTTATTAGGTTTTGTGCTGTTATTACTAATTCCTTTGCCAGCGGTATTGCTATCCTTATCGGTTTGCGGTTTATTTGGATTCTTCTTTTTCAATCGCATCAATTATATGTTTAGTGTGCTATGTCTTACGCCAGCAATTATCATGGCACTGCATGTGTACGAAGGGAATTTGGTCGATATACTGGGTAGTAGAATAGTATTTACTTTAGTTGGTAGTTTGCTAGCGTGGTTGGGTTGGTTTTTCATCCCAGTGCGGCAAGATAAGGGTTTGACAAATCTGGCGGCAAATGTAGTGGAGAAAGGGGAGGAATATCGCAGCGTGATCTTGAAAAAAATTGGCTGGCATGAAGTGGATGATAATGATCTGCGCTTGGCACGCAAAACTGCACATGTAGCTTTGGCAGCATTTTCTTCGGCGATGGATCAACTGCGTCATGAGCCAGGGGCTAGGCGGCGTAATTGGAGAGCCATATACACATTCCATTCATTAGCTTACCGTCTAAATTCGCTAATGATAGGATTATCTGTAGCTGCTGCAGAGGTAGGGTTCGAGCAAGATGCTACAGCCTTGCTGCCCCGTATAGCGTACATCGATAAATTACATACCGAGCTGCAAAAGATTTATCAAGATCTGTAGAAATCTATCTCATTGATAATCCGTGTGATCGAAATTTAATTCGATTAATTTAGCTAATTAGTTTTGAAAATCAGATTTTACGCATATATTTGCACACGCAAACAAAAGGAGAATTAGCTCAGCTGGTTCAGAGCACCTGCCTTACAAGCAGGGGGTCACTGGTTCGAACCCAGTATTCTCCACCAAAAAAACAAAAAGGAGGATTAGCTCAGCTGGTTCAGAGCACCTGCCTTACAAGCAGGGGGTCACTGGTTCGAACCCAGTATCCTCCACATCAAAAAGCATCAAGAAATTGATGCTTTTTATTTTTACTAGCTTTAGTATTAATTGCTGAAGCAAGTATAACTATCCA
>NZ_LQXS01000005.1 GCF_001586775.1 Sphingobacterium populi
TCTGTGTCGAATTTGTTGACCCTACGACGGTCACCGTAACCGCTGCCAGCGGATTCCCGCCAGATACAGAGGTCACTTTACCAGACACTGTTCTGTTCTGCGCTAGTGCCGACCCTATTGTAATCGAACACAGCACAAGAAAGCTAAGTAGTTTTTGCTTCATTACCTGTTTAGTAAGTATAAATAATTAATAGTTAGAAGATCACAATATACGTAAATTACATTTTTTAAAACAAAGGTTAATTAAATAATTTTTTAATGAATTAATAGTATGTTGTTTACTTAGCAGATTATTGACGTACAATATATATGGTCAATTATTTTAACCTATCTTCCTAAAGCACTTTTATTTTGGAATAGGCTAGCAATTTGAAAAGTCCTAGCTAATCGAGTATTCAGGCAAACATATAATTTTTCATTATCGTAAAGCCGCATTGACACTACTATCTTAATCCACTCTTTTCAAAGTATTTGATTAATTCTGTAACAAATAGCTATTTACACTGCTATCTTAAATCAAGTTTTTGCTCTACCTTTGCTACATGAGATTCGACATCATTACCGTATTGCCCAATCTGCTGGATAGCCCTTTTGCGCACTCTATATTGCAACGTGCACAGAAAAAAGGTTTGGCGGAGATCCATGTCCACAATTTGCGTGAGTACTCCACCAATAAACAAAAATCGGTAGATGATTATCCGTACGGTGGCGGTTCAGGTATGGTGATGCAGATTGAACCATTTGCCAATTGCATCGAAAAACTACAAGCTGAACGGCATTACGATGAAATTATCTATATGACCCCTGATGGTCAGACATTGAATCAGGATATCGCTAACTCTTACTCTGCAAAGAAAAATGTGATGATATTGTGCGGTCACTATAAAGGTATTGATCAACGTATTCGCGACATTTATGTCACTCAAGAGCTTTCTGTTGGTGATTATGTATTATCGGGCGGAGAACTTCCAGCTGCAATTGTAGTGGATGCCGTTGTTCGTCTACTTCCTGGTGTATTATCGGACGAAACCTCAGCACTTTCTGATTCTTTTCAGGATGGTTTATTGGATGCACCGATCTATACTCGTCCAGCAGAATGGCGTGGACATCGCGTGCCCGACATCCTATTGAGTGGCAACGAAGCGAAGATCACGGCATGGCGACATGAGCAGCAACTGCAGCGAACTACCGAACGTAGACCCGATCTTTTAGAAGATTAAAGGCATATTTATTACAATAAAAGACAAAAAGCCTACTTCTTCATGAAGCAGGCTTTTTGTCTTATGATAATTAACCTTCAAAAGCAAGGCTGATACTATGATTTATTGCGTCAGTTTAAAAATATCATTACCAAATACGAAGATCATTAAGGCAACGAGAATAAAGAAGCCCACCATCTGCGCTTTTTCTAGAAATGCATCACTCAAAGGCTTACCTTGGATCATTTCTACTAATAGGAATACCACATGCCCACCATCTAAAGCAGGTATTGGCAATAAATTCATAAATGCTAGCGCCATCGAGATCAGTCCGACAAGACTCCAAAAACGTGCCCAATCTACTTCGGTACCAAACATCGTAGCAATACCTACGGGTCCAGATAATGCTTTATCTGCTTTTAAGTCACCCCGAAAAATTTTACCAAATCCTTTGATATTATCAGTAATAACTCCAAATGCTTTTTGAGAACCAAGTGGCAATGACTCCCAAAAACCATAATTATACCTTACGATCGGCAATGAACTTGCCGCTGCGCTGTACAGCACACCGAGAGTTCCTTCGGCA
Organism: Sphingobacterium populi; assembly: GCF_001586775.1. GTDB lineage: Bacteria > Bacteroidota > Bacteroidia > Sphingobacteriales > Sphingobacteriaceae > Sphingobacterium > Sphingobacterium populi. Next base: position 1,786 of record NZ_LQXS01000005.1, read on the forward strand.
GATACCGTTCCTGATAATGCTACTTGCTGTCCTTCTCGAATTACCTCAACCTGAATCGGTTTACCAGCATGTGCTGTTAGCACATTACTTACCTGATCTTGAAAAAGTACCGATTGGCTATTCAAACTTACGATACTATCGCCAGCTAAGATGCCCATCTTTGCAGCAGGATAATCGGCAACCACTTCATCTATCGGAGCGATTCTTCTTCGTGGTTGGATAAATTCATTGGCTTTATGCTCGGCGACCATATTACCCATATCTGCTGGCATTAATAGATCGATAGATTCACCATTTCGCTCTACTGTCAATGTAGCACCGCCAAAAAGCACGTCTGTATTTAAAAGATCTTGTGCAAAATGCTGTGGTACTTGCCCATTAACTTTTAAAATACGGTCGCCAGGTTCTATACCGACGGCCTTACCCACGATTCCAGGTACCACGCCGTCTGTCAACTTGGTGTTATCAATATCAGTGACACCATAATGAAAGGTAAGCATCCAAAAGACGAACACACCTACAATGACATTCACGATGATACCGCCTAACATCACGATCAGCCGTTGCCAAGCTGGTTTAGAACGAAATTCCCAAGGTTGCGGGTCTTGCTTCAACTGCTCTGTATCCATCGATTCATCGACCATGCCGGCAATCTTCACGTATCCGCCCAGCGGAAGCCAACCAATACCGTACTCGCAGCCTTTATAATTAAATTTAAATAGCTTGACACCCCAAGCATCGAAAAACAAATAGAACTTCTCTACTTTGATACCAAATGCTCGCGCTGCGAGAAAATGTCCTAACTCGTGCAACACGATTAACAAAGACAGGCCCAAGAGGACTTGCCCGATCATTACTAATACTCCCATTGAAAATTTAAAATCATATTATTAGAGGCCTTTCCGACCAAATCAATATCTATAACGTCATTTATTCTAAAAAGGTATGTGCTATCCGCCTAGCTTCTTGATCGTTCCAGAGGTAATCTTCCAAAGATTTTACCACCTGGTTACCGATCTTGGCCATTGTCTTCTCAATCACATCACTCATTCCCAGAAAAGAGATCTGATCCTGTAAAAACGCTTCGACTACTACCTCGTTTGCCGCATTTAAGACACAGGGTTGGTTACCGCCATTTTCCATGGCGATAAAAGCCAATTGCAAGTTACGAAACGTTTCCATATCCGGCTTATGAAAATCTAAACAACCGTATTTAGCAAAGTCAAATCGCTCGAAATCGTTACAAACTCTAGTTGGGTAGGCCATGGCGTACTGAATAGGTAATTTCATGTCAGGCAAGCCAAGCTGCGCTTTGATAGAACCATCTTGAAATTGTACCATCGAATGCACAATAGATTGCGGATGCACTACAACATCAATTTGCTCGGCCTTCAGATCAAATAGCCATTTCGCTTCGATCACTTCCAAACCTTTATTCATCAGCGAAGCAGAATCGATCGTAATCTTTGCGCCCATGCTCCAATTTGGATGCTTTAGGGCTTGCTCCTTAGTTACTCCGGCTAAAAATGCACGATCTTGGCCGCGAAATGGTCCTCCAGATGCTGTTAAGAATATTTTCTCTATCGGATTCAAATGCTCGCCCACCAAACATTGAAATATAGCGGAATGTTCGGAATCTACCGGCAACATTTGTACGCCGTGTTTTTTAACCAACCCCATCACCAGCTCGCCCGCCACCACAAGCGTCTCTTTATTAGCTAATGCAATATCTTTGCCGCTACATATAGCTTTGCACGTCGGCTCCAGACCAGCAGAGCCAACAATAGCGTTTAAAACCAGATCAATAGCCGGGTCTTGCACAACTTCTACCAAGCCCTGATTTCCCGAAAGAATAATAATATCCAAACCTACAAGACCTGCCTTTAGCTGATGTATTGCCTCATCGTGCGCCACCACGACATACTTAGGTTTGTATTTTATCGCTTGTGCAATCAGTAGCTCAATATTTCTACCGCCGGTCAGTACGCTAACTGTAAATCTATCGGGGAACGCATCTACCACTTCCAAGGCTTGTGTACCAATACTTCCTGTAGAGCCCAAAATGGCTATGTTTTTTTTCATCAAATCGTCCGACACTAAATTAAATTATCTATCAACGAAGGGTCATCGCTGCCCGCATAGCTCTTCATCATATCAACATACACAACCGACATTACGATGCTTACCATTGGAATCATCACAAATGAGTTAATAACACTAAAAATCTTGGCTACCAAAACGTAATTAAAATACTCAGCACTCACCATCAGCAAATGTGTAAAAGCTACGGCAAAGACGATTATTGCTAAACGAAAAACATTGCCGCGCGTAAGGGCTAGGCTAAATTTGTAAGCTTTAAATGTACCTGCTTGCTGTTCTATAATAAAGAAAGGATAAAATATAGTACGCAACACGACTATAAGCATGACAAAACCGGTCAATAAAGGGTGGATTTCATTGCGAATGGTATCCATATCAATATCCAGATATAACAATGGAAAGCATAAAACGTACATGAGCAAATAGACAAATCCTGCTAATATGGAGTACACGATCAAACCGCCAATGTATTGTGAAAACTGCCAAAATGAAGGCAAATATTTCCATAGGCCGATAGAAGGTTCTTCTTTCACCAAATGCACAGCGCGCTTCAACAACACGAGTTGCAAGCTAAAGTATAAAAATACAAATAACAATAACATACCTACCTTGACCAGGTTGGCATAGCCATCGAAATAGATGGATAACAGAGTCGACAGATTGGAAACCAAAAACAACAGTAGGCACAATCCTGCGATCGAGATATAGTGCCGGCTCAATATACTTATACTGCGCGTGATGACGTCATTTGCGCGAAAAGTACTTTCCTTTAAAAATTGTAACATAGACATAATAGGCGTCTAATAATAAGTTGCTATTTCAGTTCTTTTGGAACTGGTTTTTCTAACAAATATTCATAATAAAAACGAACGCGCTCTTTGAAGTCGTACGCTGATTTCCGACGCTCAAAACCATGCCTGCTGCCCGGATAGATCATAAATTCAAAGGGCACATCACGATCGGTCAAAGCATCTACCAGCTGGATCGAGTTTTGCAGATGTACATTGTCATCCAAATCACCGTGCATCAAACGAAGACCGCCTTTATACCCATTTACGTGTGTAAGCACTGATCCTTGCTTATATCCGTCAGGATTATCTTGTGGTGTATCCATCCAACGCTCTGTATAGTGCGAATCATACAGCTCCCAGCTCGTGACCGGAGCGCCAGCGATGCCAAAATCAAAATCAGAAGATCCTTTGGTGAGAGCCATGCAAACGATATATCCGCCATAACTGTGTCCTGTAATCAGTAATTTGTTTTTGGCTACCCAAGGTTTGGCCTTTAACCATTGTGCCACGGTTCCGTAGTCGATCAGTTCCCAATGTCCTAATTTACGGTGCATCAACGCTACGCCTTGTTTTCCAAAATGACCTGAAGCGCGGTGATCACATTCGATTTGGATAATTCCTTCGTTAGCCCAGTACTGCTTCGCTGTACCTTTCCAAGTATTGCGCACGCTACCGGCGTCGGGCCCGCCATAAATACTCATAATGACAGGGTATTGCTTTGTCTCGTCAAAATCCGTTGGATAGGTGACGATTACAGGCAAATCATACTGCCCGTCTGCAGATGGAATAGTAAAATAAACTGTTTTGCCCACCTTATATTGCTCAAAATCTGCCGATTTACTATCCTCTAGTTCTCGTACTATTTTACCATTCATATCAACCAATGCCACTTTCGTCGGTGTCTCTACGTTGGAGTACTCGGTTATGAAGTATTTGCCATCTGGCGATACCTTTACCCGATGTGTATAATCGCCAAAGGTTAGACGTTTAAGGTTTTTTCCATTAAAATCTACCCGGTAAAGATCAGACGTTGCAGAGTTTTCCTTTCTGGCATTGAAGTAAAATATCTTGTTCTTCTCGTCAATATGTGCAATGCTACTCACTTGCCAATCGCCAGTGGTAAGTGCATTGATCATTTTACCATCTAAGTTGTATAGGTAGTAATGTGCCCATCCCGTTTTATCCGATTTTAAGATGTAATGCTTGTTGTCAGCTAGGTATGTGATACGCTCATCGTGATCCAAATTGATCCAGGTTGGCTGCGTTTCGTCGTAAGTAGCGACTTTGGTACCATCTACTGGATTTACCTGATAAAATTTTAAATTGGTTTGATCGCGGTTCATCCACTGCACCATGATGGACTGGCTATTGAAACTCCAGTATGGTTGACCAAAGTATTGATCGTCTTCTTCATTAAAATCAGCCCATACCACAGGAGATCCGACCACTTCTACAAAACCTACACGCACGGTTGGATTTTTGTCTCCGGCTTTTGGATATCGCGTCTTTTCTACATAACCATGTTGGCCGGGTGAAGCATAAATCGGGAACATGGGCACTTCCGAATCATCAAATCGCATAAAAGCCAGACGCTTGCTATCGGGCGACCACCAAAATGCTTTGTATTGTGTAGACCTTCCTAGTATTTCTTCATAATAAACCCAAGATGACCAACCGTTGTATACTACATCAGACCCATCTGTTGTATAGCGAATCTCGTTGCCGGAAGATACCTCTACTGTGTACAAATCATTCTCCCTGGTGAATGCTACGTACTTTCCATCCGGAGATAAGGTGGGATTTTTCTCCTCAATCTCAGGAGAATTAGTTAGTTGCTTTGTTTGTCCATTCGCAAATGTAATCACCACATCATTTTTGTCCACAGCTACTTTGGTCGACTTATCGGCTGGATACGTATACGATGTCTCTACTCCCGTTTTTACATGTACTTTGTAAAGCGTGCTATTATCACCTACGATATAGTGATTGGCATCTGCCCAACCTCTGTATTGACGTAGCGGCTTGGTTAGAGAAGCTTCTTGTCCCCAAGATTGAGCATAATTTAACCGTTTCGTTTGCGCCACTGAATGACTAATAGCGAGAAAGCACAGCATCAACGCTGCGACACTAGAAAACTTATACATAATAAGATTTTACGTTTTGCTACGAAAATAGAAAAAATATAGCACTGCACTGAGCAATACCAAAATATAGTTATACAAAAAAAGCCACACGTACTAGGTGTGGCTTATCTATATCTAAGAATCATACTTTAAAAGGAGAAATTTTCTTTGGCGTCACCATAGGTACCTGTTCTTTCGAATACACCATCTTCTGGAGCACCTTCATATCTTTTCTCGACTACCTCTTGGTTATTTTTGATATAACTAACGACATCTTGCAAACCTTCCGCGAATTTCTCAAAATCTTCTTTATAAAGAAAGATTTTGTGTTTGATAAATTGGCCATCTTCGAAACGTTTTTTACTTTCTGTGATGGTCACATAATAGTCGTTTGACCGAGTTGCTTTAACATCAAAAAAATAAGTACGTTTCCCCGCTCTCACCTTTTTTGAAAATACCTCTTCGCGTTCTTTGTTTTCAAAATCTCCCATTAGATTAGTCAGATAAATTAAGTTTATGCTTTATTTTCTTGCATAAATATATAATAAATAAAATCATCAGGCCAAATTATGGCATAAAAAAAGTTAATTAATTTTTACATATTCGCGTAATTGAATTGACTTTGGTTAGCGATGCGTCTAAAATATTTCACCGATTAATAGTGCACGTTTACCGAAAAAAACACCTAGGATGCCTATTTCAGCTCGTTTAGCTGAATTTTTCGATCTACTTTCGAATCATCATAGGAACAATAAACACAACGTCATGAGTACACAAAACACAAATAACGATAACCGCCCACCAAAGTCTAATAATACGACAAATTTCGCAGGTGCGTTTATTATCTTATTCGGACTCGCACTCCTTCTTAAGAATATGCGACTCGACATCTTTCCTCGCTGGATATTTGGCTGGGAAATGATCCTGATTGTCATTGGTTTGGTGATTGGAGTCAATTCTAAATTTCAGAAGAAATCTTCGGTAATACTGATCGCTATTGGCTCTATTTTCTTGCTAAAAGACTTGGTCGGAATGTCTTTTGGAAAGTTTTTTATCCCGGCAATGGTAATTGCCATTGGTATTTATCTTATAAAGCGAAATCGTGTAGTGCCACCATTGCCACCAGAGCATCCTAATCGACCGGATGACGAATATGATTGGGACAAACGAGTAGATCCCGATTATGCCAGCGGCGAAATTTTTCCTCCGACTGGTAATTATACCGCATCGAGCCAGCCTGTAGACAGCCATTCGTCTACAGGCTCTGCCGCTTATGCAAATTACAGCGCGCAGCATGATAGCTATTTAAAAGTAGATACCTTTTTTAGCGATACCAAAAAATCACTATTAACTACCAATTTCCTTGGCGGCACCATCACCAGTGTATTTGGCAGTACGAAAATCAATTTTTTGCAGGCAGATATCAGGCAAGCTGTGGTGTTGGACACGTTTCAACTTTTTGGAAGTACTAAAATTATTATTCCTCCGCACTGGCAAGTATCAAGCAACGTTGCCTCTATCTTTGGTGAGCTGGATGATCGGCGGCCAATGTTGGACATTACGACCGATAAGAACAAAAAGATTTATATCACCGGAACATCCATTTTTGGCGGATTGACGATTAAGAACAACTGATAAGTATCTTATTTATGACGCAGACGCAGTATCCCAAATCGAAAAAATGGCTGATCCACACTTCATCGTGGATTATTTGTGTTTTGTACTTCTTGGTCGTTTATGGGCTATTGTGGTGGGTCAAAGTTCCCTTTGAAACGATTCTATACGATGGCGCCATCAGTGCACTGGTGATAACGGGCACATCGTATTTGATTTATACTTCATTGCAATTCTATTTACCTAAAAACAAGCAATTCTGGAAGCTATTTAGCTTTGCTATCATCTTCAGTGCGATCAGTGTTTTCTGTACGCGTTTTTGTCTTTTGCAGGTATTTTCGCCCGAACAGGTGGTTTACCTGACGTTCAGCATGCCTTTTCGTTTCGTGATCAATTTTTTGGTGATCACTTGTATCATGATTATCAACATTTTTTGGAACATCCAAGAAGAATACGAGGAAAATAAAGAGCGCAAAGCACAGTCCGAACGGATGGTACGTGATGCCGAGTTGTATAATCTCCGCCAACAACTACAACCGCATTTCTTATTCAATAGCCTCAATTCGATCATCGCGCTCATTGGGAGCAAGCCGCAGGAAGCTCGAAGCATGACTTTTCAATTATCGGACTTCTTGCGGGGCACTTTGCGAAAAGACGAAAAGCAATTTATTTTGTTAGAAGATGAATTGAAGCACTTACGTTTGTATTTAGACATCGAAAAGGTACGTTTTGGACATCGCTTAAAAACGATCTTTGATTATGACGAATCTATTTTAGTATCGAAAGTACCGGTCATGATTATTCAACCGATACTGGAAAATGCCATTAAATTTGGACTGTATAATGTAACGGGTGATGTGCTCATTACTATTGATGCATATAAGGAGGAAAATATGCTGTTTATCGTGATTACCAATCCTTTTGATATAGATCAGTTTGAAAACAAGAGCGGCACCGGATTTGGTTTATCTAGCATACAACGACGGCTTTACTTACTCTTTGGCCGCACCGATCTCTTAATTACCAATACCGATAATAACACGTTCATATCCACTTTAAGAATACCTCAATATGATTAAGACCATCCTGATTGACGACGAACCATTAGCCAGAAGCATATTATTAGAATACTTGCAATCGCATCCCGAATTTGATGTTGTGGCCGAGTGCAACGACGGATTCGAAGGAGTGAAAGCCATACAACAGCACAAACCTGATTTGGTATTTCTGGATATACAGATGCCCAAATTAACGGGTTTTGAAATGTTGGAATTATTGGACGATCAACCGCATATTATATTCACTACCGCATTTGATGAGTTTGCCATCAAGGCCTTTGAAAAAAATGCCGTGGATTATTTATTGAAGCCAATTAGCCCGGATCGCTTCGAGAAAAGCTTGGACAAGTTCAAAAACAACTTTAATAGTACGACTGACCCAAAAGCCAAGAAAAGTAGCGATCAATTGCAAGAATCTATGGAAGAACAAGGTCTGGAACGGATCGTCGTAAAAAATGGTTCGCAGATCAAAATCATTCCGGTGCAGCAAATCAACTTTTTGGAAGCCTACGACGATTATGTAAAAATCCACACCACAGAGGGCATGTTTTTAAAAAATAAAACAATGAGCTCTTTTGAGAAGCAGCTTGATGCCAAACAATTCGTCAGGATACACCGCTCGTTTATGATCAAAGTAGATCAGCTCGCGAAGATCGAACCGATGGAAAAGGATAGCTACATTGCGATTTTGCATTCGGGAGACAAAGTCAATATCAGCAAATCGGGTTATGCGCGATTGAAACAAGTAATCGGAATTTAAAGAACAGTGGGGGTATCAAAACCCCACACTCCAATAGTACAGATCTTCTTTGAGAATGATTTGCTCTTCATCCAATAAGCTTCTAAACACGTCCAGTTTTGCTTTTTCGGAACCGATACTAATTTGATCAATCAGCTCTTGCAAGTACAAAGGTTTTTCTAGAAGTAAGTTTTTAATCTGCTCCCTAATTTGGGACGAAATTTTTCCGCGATGCGCATTTACCAAACAAAGGTCGCACACACCGCATGGTGTAGTGCTATGCTCGCCAAAATAAGTTAACAACGCTGTACTTCGACAGTGTGTTGTATCCAGATATTGGTATACGGCTTTAGTCTGCTCTTCTTTTATTCGCCTTCTTTCTCGGATAAAAGCCGTATCAACATGCAAGTTTTTACGATCAATTCTAGGATGTAAAAATTGTAATTGTGGAGCGTCCGTTTTTGGCATATAAGTTATGAGTTCCATCTGTTGCATCGTTTGCAGCATATGTACGATCTCTTGGTAAGGCACACTTAGCGCCTTGGCAAATTCATATTCATTAATAGGTACGAACAAGTCAAAAGCACCACCGTAACTTCGTAAGATACGTTTTATCAATGGGTCGAACTTGGCAGACTGCACCTGAAACTTGTATAATTCCTGATAATCTACTTCAAACTTTAATCGTGAAGGGATAAAGACCGCCTCAGATAAACTTAGCCAGCCATCACGTTCTAAAAATTTCAGAGCGCTCAGCGTAGGTAGTAAATCGAATTTGTACTTTTTAGCAAAGTCCACTACATCAAAAGATAGTACCGTCCCTAAGCCGGCACCGTACGCGATCTGAAAATAGTTTGCTAACTGATGATAAACCTGCTGAATAAATGCTACCTCTGGAAAGGACGATTCCAAATTGGACCACAGTCGATCTCTATCTTCCTGATTGTACAAAAGTACGGGAAACGCTTTTTTGCCGTCACGTCCTGCCCTACCCGCTTCCTGATAATATGCTTCAAGCGTATCTGGTATATCGAGATGAATAACAAACCGTACATCAGCTTTGTCAATCCCCATACCAAAGGCATTCGTCGCGACGATTACACGAGTAGCATTACTCGCCCATCGCTGTTGTTTTTCGGAGCGTGTTGGCATATCCAGACCTGCGTGATAAAAATCAGCCGAGATACCTTGATTCATTAGAAAACGTGAAACCTCTTGTGTCTCGCGCCTGTTCCGGACATACACAATCCCGCTGCCTCCAATTTTTTGAATCACACGCATCATCCTGCCCATCTTATCCTCTTCAGGTAGCACCATATATCCCAGATTTTCTCGGTTGAAACTCTTGGTAAGTACATTCGACTTGGGAAACAACAATTTCTCCTGAATATCGACTATTACGCGTTCGGTAGCAGTCGCCGTTAATGCCAAAAAAGGAATGTTGGGATGCAATTCTCGCAACCGATGCAGCTGAAGGTAGGAAGGCCTGAAATCGTACCCCCACTCGGAGATACAATGCGCTTCGTCGATCGCAAAAAGATTCACCTTCATGTGGCGAATCCGTTCCCAGACAATGTCTGAGTACAATCTTTCGGGTGCCAGATATAGAAATTTAATGTTTCCGAAGATACAATTGTCTAGCGTAATATCGACCTCACGCTTAGTCATACCCGAATAAATGGCTACTGCCTGAATATCTTGCTTCCGCAAGCGCTCGACTTGATCTTTCATAAGCGCTATCAAGGGAGAGATTACGATACATATCCCTTCTTGAAGCATGGCAGGCACTTGAAAACAAATCGATTTGCCGCCACCCGTCGCATTAATGCCAACGTATCTTCCTGCATCAGCACTGCGTGGATAATCTCCTCTTGAAGCGGCCTGAATTGGTCATATCCCCAATACTGCTTTAATATGGAAAGGCTGGTCGGATTCATTTAATCTGTCTTCCAAACATAAGCAAAATTATCCTTTAAGGTGTAGTAGTCTACGCTTTGATCATTTAGTTCTGTACTATTTTTGGAGATATAAAAATTTCTGCTGCTACCGTCGAGTATATGCAGAGCCTTATTGCATGTTAGATCAGGTGTTAATCTGTTATTGTTTCGAACTAGAATCAGCGCAACATCTGCTGGCGGATTGTAAGCGCCAATATTCCACACATATAACGTTGCTTCACCCAACGTCAGTAAGCAATTTTCCTTGCCCGGGATCTTTACCAAGTGAATCTGATCAGTTGGCCGATAGGATCGCAAGTGCGGCATGACTGCATATTGGATACTGGGATGTTCTAAAGAATCCAACGTGCTAAACAATATTACTTTTTCGCGCTCGTACCATGCAATTGCTACATGCTGCCGCATTTGATAAATATATACTCCCTGATAATTGATCTTATCGTTCCATTGCCACAAAGAGGTGATCATTAGAAATAAAATGATAGCGCAAAGCGCATACAACGCGATCTTCATACGGTAATTTGCCGCAATGAAAAAGGACGTTAGTGCTCCAAATAGTATTATTACCTGTGAAGTGGTGTAGGAGAAGCCCTGCCAGATCGCACCGGGCAAATCTCCGATCCACTGTAAAGTAGTAACCATGATTTGAATAGCAAAACCTTCCAACGTACCCAGTAGCTGCGCAACAACGGGAATCGGCAGCAACATCAGACCAACACCAATGTACATGATCACGGTAGCCGGAATTGTGATGAGGAGATTAGCCAGTAGAAAATAATTTGGAAATTGTGCAAAGTAATACAACGTTAACGGAGTGGTCACGAGTTGTGCTGCTATAGATATATAACTATACTCTACCCCAACGCGTAGCCAACGATTGCGTGGAAGGTACCATGACCGCAGCAGTGGAAAAATCAAAAATATACCCAGCATCGCGAGATACGACAATTGAAAGCCAACTTCGAAAAGCATCTTGGGATCATACCATAAAATAAAAAAGCCAGATGCAAACAATGCATTTAAGCTCTGTTGTCTTCGACCATACCATTGGCCCATGACAAGGAAACTTATCATAATGCCTGCGCGCAATATGGGCGGTGCCATGCCCGTAAGTACAACATATAGCCATATAAAAGACAGCACCAATATGAAACGGAGCGACCGGCCAACTTTCCAGCGATCCAATGGTCGCAACAGAAAGGTTAGCAAAATAAAAACCATACCCACGTGCATTCCCGAAACGCTGAGGATGTGAATTGTTCCTGTACTAGTAAAGGTTGAATAAATTTCAGCATCCATCTCGGCACGATACCCAAATACGAGCGCTGAAGCTATAGAAAAGGCAGTTTGATCGCCGATGTTTGCCCGAAACTGTGCAACGACATATTCTTTCAAATACAGCACATAATTGTACCAAGTAGTGTGCGACTTCAAGATTACAAGTTGAGTAGAAGATAATCGTTGTTGATGGTGAATTCCACGATTAGCCAAATAATTTTTGTAATCAAATTCCTTCGGATTGTATGGCGGCGCTATGCGCTGTAAATTGGCAGCAAACTGTAATTGATCTCCATACTTTGGCTGCTGATAGAGTGCACTATCTTTGTAAACGGTGAGGAGCACTTGCCCAGAAACTGCATGGATAGTACCCGAAGAATCAATTCCTGCCAACAAAGATACGCGCATTCGCATTGTACTTTTCTTTTCCAATGGCTCATCCGCTACCTGACCAACAAGTTGCATAAAGTCTCGATCTGCTACGAAATCGATTTTATTTTCGGGCAGCGACCGACCATATTGCAGCATTCCTAAAGTGATCCAGCTACTGTATAAAAATAATGTAATAACCTTTGCTGGCATTGCTTGAAAAAAAGATATGAGCAGCAACAACAGCAGGCTAAAAGATACACCCATCATCCAAAGCACTAAATCATGCGTCCAGGAAAAGCATTGTGCCAAAATAACTCCTAGTAAGTAGGTGATCAATACTTTCAAAAACGGCATATCATCCGCTTCCAATCGAATAACCGGCCTACTCACCACCTGTACCTCATTTGTAGACGGATTTCACTACGCTGATCTCCTTCGATGGTATCCAATTGCGAACCAATGGTTTCTACACCAGGTAATTTTGTAATGGCGTATCGCGCCCACAGATCAGTACGCCTAGATATTCGCCAACGCATGTTGGCGTACGTTCGCCAACCTTTACCATAGTACATCGGAAAAGACGCTGCATACAGCACATCTTGCTCATACGCATAGATACGAGAATCAAAAGATTCTGTTGTGAAATATGCCAAGCGGGCGTTGCCCGAGATTTTATTATTTGGACTGCTCCACAAAATATCCTGAAACACCAATACTCCGAACTCCCGTGAAGTCAGCTCTTTAAAATAGTAGGATAATTCGGCACGAGATCGTACCGCCCAAGTACTATTGAGCTTATATTGAAAATCTACGCGTCCTTGATTACGAATCATGTCGGCCTGTAAATTCTCTGGCCTCGAAGGATCGGTTACATTTTCTTGGCGAAGCCGATGCCTCAATCTAAAGGTGAGCCTACCCTTTTTGTACCAGATGTATGAAAACTGAGACAGAAAATCAACCCCTGACGAAGGTGCATCTGCTCGAAAACGTAACCAAGGAAAACGAAACGCATCAAGGTAATTAATCCACTCTATCTGCCGCGACGGATGATACATCAGTCCGGAATAAAAGCCATGTTCATTCCCTAGCGTAGACAATTCTCCTATTGATTGAGCAAAAAAATGATGATAATTCGCTTCATAATAGCGATGATTTGCGACGACGGTCAATTTTGGATGAATACTTGCCATCAGTCCATTATTCGTAGCATACCCACTACCTACGCTGTGCGCAGCTTCACCGTACAAATAGGTATTTCCAAAGGTGTAGTTATAGTAGACACCAACATTAGTAAGCTGATCTCCTTCAAAAGAAAACCGATTTCGCAAGTCATTATTAGGCTGGATGTACCCATCGAATACGGTGGATAACCAAGTAAGTCCAAATTTTAATCTTTCCCGTTGATACGCCATATTCGCACCGTATACATATTGATTGATCGCACGACGGTAACTTTGCTCAGTCGGCGTGCGGCTGTATCCCGAATAGTTGATAGTACGAATCTCGCGTCGATCATCCATTTCTATCACATTACCGTTCAACTTATTCAAGGCTACAAAAGGAGTGACCGACCAATTTTGAAATGCAATTACTGCGGATGCACCTCGCATGAAGTTACTTTGATTGAGCGACTTGTATTGTAATAATCCAGCACCCTGCCGCGCTATGCTAGCCATCCATGCCCCTTTACCAAAGTGTAAACCATTCCACAAAATCAATCCCTGCCCCAATTGCAAAGCATAATCGCCAATAACAATACGTTTGAAAGGGCCCATATCCTTGAGCAATATACTTCCCGAATAAAAATCAAAACCGTACCGCTGTTCATACCGAAAAAACGGTTCGCCCGCATGCTTGTTCATATTTATTGCTACTTCTAGACGATTATCATAATTCATCCTAATTCGCGTAGCTATGCGATCTGGCGAGCCCAAATAGCGCGCACGATTTTCATCAGAAATCTGATAGCCCCGTTGGGTTTCTAAAACACGACCATACCGCACCATTATTTCGTAATTACTCTTTAGCAAAATATTACGCAAAGACAATTTCCGCCACTCGCTATTCGAACCGACGCGAACAAATCGCTGTAATAGGCGTACCGTTTTGATATCAAACCCATCTATTGCTTGCAATTCCATTACCGAGATGAATTGCCCACTATATTGACGGTGAAGCATCAAGTTGTTTATCTGAAGCGGACTCAAAAAGACCATCGCAGCAAAATCTTGCACTGTAGCTCGATTGAGATCGAGCGGCCGGACGAGGTATTGGCGAAGACGCTCTAAAATATCGCTTACATCCATATCGGGTGCCAACTCTTCCACCAGCTGCTCCAATATTTGCTCCTCCATAAAGGCATCTTCAAGATTTTGTGCCTGCGCCTTTATCATTAGTAACGACAGCAAGAATACCCAAAGCCCAGTACGGTTAGAACACATATGACAATCCTAATTGCGGCGAAGCGCCTAATTCTCGGTGAATCGACGCGGCCAGGTCTAAGTACAAATGTCGACGGCCCAGTCCTGCTCCTAAGTAATATTGTACTGGTTGGGCTGATATTCCACCTCGCAAACGATAAAATCGATGAAAACGATATTCTAAACCGGTACGAAGCTCCGGACTCTCCTCTTGTTGCCACCAAATATCTGTGGCCCAATAAACTTGCTCAGAAAACAAATAGCTCACACCAAGAAGTACTTCAAGCGGCCTTGAAGGAGCCATAGCTTCTGACGACTTTGCTATGGGTATTTCTTTAAGATATCCGCCAATTAGCAAATTATTATGCTCATACTGAACTCCGGCGGTTATCTGGTGAGTGGCTACTACTGCTATATCTTGCCAAGCTGCTCGACGCTGCTGAAAGCCTAATGCCGCACTCCACCTACCACCAAAAAGCAGTGAATAATTTAATCCCCAAGTAGTTTCCTTTAAGAAGTTTGAGCTTTGAGATTGATTAATTTGTGCAGCTAGTGAACCATTCTTTAAAATAGGAATCGCTCCATAGGCACCGAAAGTATTAAAATCCGACAAAGAATAGTGCCGCTGGTAAGCTATGCTGATACCATAGTCTTGCTGCCGCGCTATCCCCGCAGGATTGGCTACTGTGCTATGCAAGCCATAGTATGCGGCAGATATATTGCCCATTCCTAATAGCGCAGGCGCTTGAAATGACTGCCCCGAAGCGTTAATAATCGAAAATATGAAGATTAAAATACGAATCACATCTGATGTTAATAATTAAGTAAATATATTTCTTTTAAACTTATTTTAGAACTATTATTTAAAAATTATTAGCACTATGATTTTAACAATTCTGCGTACGACTGAATTGGTGCTCAATACGTTGTCGTTACTGCATGCCCATGTATACGTAAGGTTAAGGTTGTATTTTCACCAAACTATGACTATCGAAAAGGTGCACAATTTTTAAAAAACTATTTGCTGATATAAAATCACTACATTCAAAATAAATAAGCAAATTAAAACTATCCATGCAAATTCCAATACTATACGTAACTGCTGTTATTACTGATCAGGCAGTCATTCTCGGAATATTATTATCGATTTTAGGATTCGTATTTTATAGTTCTTCGCTACAAAATAAATATGTCGTCGGGTTTTACCGAGTTATTCCACCGCTATTGCTATGCTATTTCTTACCAGGAATCTTCAATTCGGCTGGTGTTTTTGATGGTGCTCAATCTCCCCTACCGCAGATTGGCAGTCGATACCTATTACCATCATGCCTCATTCTATTCTTATTGAATCTGGATTTTAAAGAATTATGGTCTTTACGTAAGCGCGCTGGCATCATGTTTATTACTGGGACTGTAGGCATTATAATCGGTGGCCCGTTTGCTGTATGGGTAACAGCTCTTTTTTCTCCAGACACGGTTGGTGGTGTCGGCGCTGATGCGGTTTGGCGTGGTTTGGGTACGTTAGCAGGTTCGTGGATTGGTGGTAGTGCCAATCAATTGGCGGTTCGAGAGATTGTGCAACCATCTACAAAGCTTTTCTCGGCGATCATCGCGGTCGATGTATTTGTGGCATATCTGTGGATGGCTGTCTTGCTGTACGGTGCTTCGCGGTTTGAGCGAATAGATCGCTGGTTTAGGGCAGATAGTGCCGATGTGGTTTTGCTCACTGCAAAAATGCAGCAGCGAGAACAGCAAAATAAGCGTAGTCCCGAGGTCAAAGATTTGATTCTAATGCTCAGCTTTGCACTAGGCGGTACAGGTTTAGCCACTTTTCTAGCGGAGCCAATCGCGATATACGTCCAAACACATCATCCCTCGCTAGCCAATCTATCTTTAACTAATACCTTCTTTTGGATTATATTATTTGCCACGCTCATCGGTATTGGACTTTCTTTTACTTCCGCACGTAAACTGGAATACGCTGGTGCCTCCAAGTTAGCAACTGTTTTGCTATACCTACTCATCGTCACCATCGGTATGCAGATGGATATTATGGCCATCAGCGATAATCTGGGATTATTTTTTGTAGGTTTTATATGGTTGTTGTTTCACGCAGTGTTGTTATTTATTGTGGGCTGGTACTTTAAGATACCTTTCTTTTACTTCGCATTGGGCAGCATGGCCAACGTAGGAGGCGTAGCTTCGGCCTCATTGACAGCTTCAGCTTTCCACCCTTCGTTGATCTCCGCGGCTGTAATTTTATGCGTATTTAGTTACGCGATTGGTACGTATGCCGCTTGGCTGACGGCCTTATTGATGCAAATGGTATCTCCCTAAGGCGCGATTTTAATTTTATTTATTGCTCATTAAATATTGCTTGAAAGTATCATAATTGGCGGACATCGATATAGCTTGCTTTTCTTTGCTATCGAAATGTTCGGCGCCTACAGGTAGCTGCACGTGCTGAAATACATCTGCAGGGATCGCATCTGGAAATTTGCAAGGATGTGCCGTCGAAAGTAGCACAGATGCATATGTTCCTGGATATTCTCCGCGATGTGCTTTAGCTGCTAGATACGCTATTGCTGTATGCGGGCAGGCCACATAAGCATACTTATCATATATCTCTTGTACGCCTTTTAGCGTTTCTTCATCATTGTACGTGTAGGTCCGAATCAAATGTTGTAAAGCCGATAAATCATGATCAAAGAGATCTTGAATACGCACCCAATTGCTTGGATTTCCTACATCCATCGCATTGGCCAAGGTTTGTACCGATGGTTTTGGTTCGTACTTGCCTGAATTTAAAAAACGAGGTACCGTATCATTGGCATTGGTAGCAGCAACAAAGTTTTTTACTGGCAAACCCATTTTATAGGCAAGCAATCCGGCTCCAATATTTCCATAATTACCACTTGGCACCGTAAACACGACCTCCTTAATACCTTGCAAGCGTAGTTGTGCATATGCCCAGAAATAGTAAAAGGTTTGCGGAATTAGTCGAGATATATTAATAGAATTGGCGGAAGTTAGTCGCAATTGTTGGTTCACTTCCGAATCATTGAATGCTTGCTTTACCAAAGCCTGGCAATCATCAAATGTACCATCTATTTCTATAGCACGTATATTTTTTCCGTTGGTAGTCAACTGTTGTTCCTGCACTTTAGAAACTTTGCCTTTCGGATAGAGAATCGTGACGCGTGTGCCAGGTACATCTAGAAAACCTAGCGCCACGGCACCGCCTGTATCGCCAGAGGTAGCCACCAATACGTCCAACAGTTGATCGTCTGCTTTGGAGAAATAGCCCATAATCCGACTCATGAAACGTGCTCCGAAATCTTTGAAAGCAAAGGATGGGCCATGGAATAATTCGAGTACACCGGTCTCGCTATCCAAAAAGTGGATAGGTGCGTCAAAATTAATAGCATCTGCCACGATATCTTTCAACGCTGCTTCGGGGATATCTTCACCTACATAAAGTTTTGCAATTTCTAGCGCAATATCTTGCAGGGAATATTGCGTGATATTTTTGATAAACAAGGGATCTAATTTGGGAATCTCTTCGGGCATATATAATCCCTTATCTGCGGGAAGTGAGTGGAATACCGCATTTTTAAAATCAGTGCGTAACGCTTTATTATTGGTACTGTAAAATTTCATCTTCTGTAAACTTATTTAATCTAATAATCTTGGACCTTCTGTATTTACGGCTGAAACGTAGGTATTACAATCTATCTCCTGCTTATCAAGGTGGTTCTTTATTGCAATAGTGATAGTTTTCGCCACGGCTTCGCTTTGCGTAATCGCCACTACAGATGGTCCAGATCCTGAAATACCAAAACTCAAAGCACCATATGACATCGCAATGGCCTTCATCTCCGCAAATTGCGGAATCAGAATAGCACGTACTGGCTCGATGATCACATCTTGCATGCTACGGCCGATCAACGCAAAATCATTTTGGTACAGACCTGCAACCAATCCTGCCACATTGCCCCATTGCACTACAGCATCCTTTAGTGGCACACGCTCCTTGATGAGCTGTCGGGCGTCTCTCGTTGGCACATCTACATGTGGAAATACTATTCCTGCATACATTCCTGCCGGAACAGGCAATGGCACAATATCTAAAGGTTCGTAGGAGCGAATAAGGGTTATTCCACCCATCAAAGCCGGAGCGACATTATCGGCATGCCCATGTCCGCAGGCCAACTTTTCGCCTTCTATGCAGTACGGCAATAGTTCTTCTTTGGTTAATGGATTTCCTAATAAGGCATTGACCGCAAATACGCCGGCTACGGTACTCGCCGAACTAGATCCTAATCCGCTTCCGATCGGCATGTGCTTTACCAATTCGATTTCGACACCAAATTCTTCTGCCAATCCCAAATCCTCCAACACTTTCATAGCGCACGCGCTAACCGTATTTTGCTCCGGATCGAGAGGAAGTCGACCATCGTCGCCCTTAATCGACGTAATTCGTACGCCCAGCTGCTTGACTTTCGTCATCGTCACCTCGTCGCCAGGAGCCTCCACTGCGAAGCCCAAAACATCAAACCCGCAGATCATATTTGCAACAGTAGCCGGAGCGAATACGCGCACTTGATTCAAAATATTATCCTTATTTATTCGCTGATCTACCATGAGCTCCGCACTTTTAACTTCATTCATATTTTATCTTTTTAGTTAGGTACTTTGATCTTATTATTTATGCACCGATGTTTACCAAATCGGCAAATACGCCTGCGGCGGTGACCTCAGCACCAGCACCAGGTCCTTTTACCACCAATGGACGCACCTTGTATCTGTCAGTTGTGAAAGAGATGATATTGTCGCTACCAGATAAGGAGTAGAAAGGATGATCAGCCCCCACCATTTCTAACTCGATGAATACTTTTCCATTAGCCAACTTGCCAATATAACGCAACACTTTATCCTCTGCCGCTGCGCGATCGCGCAGATCGTTAAAATACGCATCTGATTTCTGTAGCTCTGCGTAGAAATCGGGCACCGAAGTCGCTGCCAAACATGATTCTGGTAGAATATTCCCTAAAACCACATCTTCTGGTTCGATTTCGTGCCCGGCATCGCGAGCCAGAATCAACATCTTACGCATAAAATCTACCCCGCCTAGATCGTCTCTCGGATCCGGCTCTGTGTAACCTAGCTCTTGAGCTTGCTTGACCACGTCATAGAATGATACGCCATCTACGAAATTATTGAAGATATAAGAAATCGTTCCTGATAGGATTGCTTCGATTTTGAGTAAGCGATCGCCACTCATCATCAGATCCTTGAGCACTCTAACGATCGGCAGTCCGGCTCCCACGTTGGTCTCGTAATGGAAATCAACGCCATAGCGACGCGCAGTATCACGCAACAGTTTATAATTGGTAAAGGACCCTGAATTCGCGATCTTGTTGCACGTAACGATGGAGATACTTGCTTTAAAAATCTCCTCATAGTAAGTAGATGGCAACGCACTTGCTGTATTATCGATAAACACGCAGTTTGGTAGATTGAACAGCTTCATACGCTCTACAAAGATGGCCAGATCCGACACTTCACCTTGCTGCTCTAAAGTGGATTCCCAGGCAGAAAGATCAATGCCCGTGACATCAAAATGCATATTTCGGGAGTTGGCAATACCTACCACTTTGATATCAATATCATTGTGTTCTACAAGAAAATCATGTTGCTCCCGCAATTGCTTATACAGCGTAGCGCCGATATTACCAGTACCCAAGCTAAAGACATGTAATGTTTTATTTAACCGAGCGAAAAACGCATCATGTACTGCATTAAGTGCTTTCCCTAAGTTTTCTTTATCGATGATGACGGAGATATTTAACTCAGAGGATCCTTGCGCTATCGCACGCACATTGATTCCATTGCGCGCTAGTGCTTGAAATAGTTTGCCCGACATGCCGGGTGTGCGTTTCATATTTTCGCCCACGATCGCCAATACGGAAAGTCCTGATTCGGGCTGCGGCAAGATCAACTTACCCGCAGCGATCTCCAACTCAAACTCTTGATAAATTAATTGCTGTGCTTTGTGCGAGTCTTGCGGGCTTACCGCAAAAGTAATGCTATGCTCAGAAGAAGATTGTGTAATCAGGATTACATTTATTTGCTCGCGCGCCAGTAAACTAAATAACCGACCACTAAATCCCGTACGGCCAATCATCCCGCTACCAATCATATTAATGACCGAGATATCGCCGATAGACGAGATACCTTTGATCGGATACGGAGATTTCTCACTTTCGAACTGTATAACCGTACCGTCAAAATCTGGTTTAAACGTATTACGAATTACAATCGGTATCTTTTTGGTAAATGCCGGTAGCATCGTTGGCGGATAGATCACCTTCGCACCGAAGTAAGACAGCTCCATAGCTTCTGTGTACGATAGTGTGGCCAACGGAAAAGCTTTAGATACTATGCGTGGATCTGCCGTAAGCATACCATCTACATCTGTCCAAATTTCGATGCGCTCGGCATCTAGTGCTGCTCCAAAAATTGCTGCTGTATAATCAGAACCACCTCGGCCTAGCGTAGTAACTCGCCCAGCTTCGTTCGATCCGATGAATCCAGTCACAAAAAGTAATTTATCGGCATGTGTATAGCTCAGCGCCTGAATTAGTGGTATAGTACGATCTTGATCTACATTCGCCTGTCCAAAATTAGAATCAGTCTTGATGTAAGATGAGGCATCTATAAAAGCGACATCGGGAATTTCTTGTTCCATGATCTTCGATACCAAGTAGGTTGAGCAACGCTCTCCGTAAGAGATCAACAAATCCTTACTTTGTAAACTTAACTCCTGCAATACGGCTACGCCTTGCAGCAGCGCATCGATTTCATTAAATAAAAGTTTAAGACGTGTGAATACCGGATTCTGCAACTTAACTGGAAGCAATTCCTTCACCACCTCAAAATGTAGTGACTCCATCTTCGAAAGCCCTTCCTCAAAAGGATTTCCAGAGGCAGCATCTTCTGCCATAGACTGTAGGGTATTGGTAATACCCGACATGGCCGACAAAACGATAATCGGCTTCTCGCCTGCTTCGTATGATTTCTTAATGATTTTTAGTACAGAGCGAATACTCGCTACCGATCCAACAGATGTGCCTCCAAATTTTAAAACTTTCATATATTTAATAATCACGATAAATAAACACCATAAAAAAAGCCTCCCTCTTTTCGGAGGAAGGCTTTTGTATAACTTAAGTACGTTGAATCGCTACCATACAAAAACTTCCCCCGGCAAACTAATCCCGGTGGTAATAATTGTAATAATAGTGATTGATGAGCGCATGGCAAATAAAATTCTTTCAACAAATAAAGGGTATTATTTTAAATAATCCAAATAATTAGCAGAAAATTAAACAAATATTTAATTTAAGTTATTTAGCTAATTCTTTTTAGCACATGTATGGGATAAGTACGTGATTGCGACAATTATCATAGAATTGAAATAATTTCTCTTGCAACTCGCGTATCTATACATTACATTTGTGGTAAATACATAGAGAGTTGGGGGATTTACACCTAATGATCCATTTATTCATCAGCGAAAACGCGATTTAATGAAAACAAAGAAACTAGTAGCAGCAATGCTTTTCATAGGCTTATGTCTAGTGTCGCAGGCACAAACTAATCAAACAAAATCCTCTGATCCGGATAATCTGGCCAAAGAGTACTTTTCACAAATTATGGGCGTCGCTGTAAACGCTACTACCAACACCAAGCTTTATCAATTTGTATATGAGTGGATCGGCACACCTTATCGGTTAGGTGGCGACTCCAAGCGTGGTATCGATTGTTCTAAGTTTTCGTTGGCCGTATACGAAAATGTGTTCAATACAACCATCGGTTACAATAGTCGCAATCAGTATGCCAATGTAACTACTGTACAAAAAAATGACCTGCAGCCAGGTGATTTAGTATTTTTTAAAATACGGAGTAGAAGCATCACCCATGTCGGTGTTTATTTGGGAGACAACCAATTTGCCCATGCATCTTCGAGCAAAGGAGTGATGGTGAGTAATCTGGACGAAGCGTATTGGCGTCGCTATTACTTTAGTGGCGGACGCCCTAAGGTAGATCAAGATCGCGTTATGATGGCAAATATCGGTAGCGAAGAAGATAGCAACCTGAACTAAACAGCTCTTTTTACAGAGTTTTAAAATACTTTAAGTCTGAATGTGTGTCACATTCAGACTTTTTTATTTGAAAGATTTCCTATTTTTATAGCATTCAATCCCATTACAATTATGTCAGTGACAAAAACACTAGTTTTAAATAAAGAGCAGATCCATCAAAAATCTAAACGTATTGCATATCAGATTATAGAAGATAATTTTGATGAGACAGACATCGTACTGGTAGGGATTGCTGATAGAGGTTATGTATTTGCACAACGGCTACAGAAACTGTTGCAGGAAATTGCCCCAAAGATGAACATCGAACTGATGCGCGTGCAGATCGACAAACTCAAACGGCAGCTAGACGCCAGTGCTGATCAAGATCTGAGCCTTGCGCAAGATAAAGTAATTGTATTGGTAGACGATGTGCTGAATAGTGGTCGCACATTGGCTTATGGCTTAGGATTATTTTTAAATACGCCTCTGAAAAAGATGCGCACGGCTGTACTGATAGACCGTAGCCACCATTCTTTTCCTATTTTTAGCGATTACTTTGGACTCAAACTTTCTACTATCTTAAAAGAGCATGTAGAGGTAGAATTTGAAGAGTATGATGGTGTAGAAGCAGACGCCGCTTACTTATCGTAATTTAGATTCGACCTTTGCCACGAGCAACTTTGATTTTCTGACCTATCGATAGATGACTACTCTTAATATTATTGTCTGCTTTCAATTGTGCGATCGTTGCTCCCTTGTACCGAGAAGCAATTCCGGTTAACGTGTCTCCTTTTTTCACGGTGTGTACTACATAAGCTACTTGCTTGACTGGCTCGACCGTAGGTTTAGCTTTGTTCAGGTTCGACACCAGTCTTGTATCGACACGTGGATCTTCGGTTTTTTCAATCCAAAGTGTATTTCCCACGGCTACACTCTTGGACGAAAGATCGTTCCATGTTAGCAATTCTGCTACCGTAACGTTATACTTATTAGCTATTGTCGCCAGTGTTTCACCTGCTTTAACTGTATAATGAACGCCTTGAATATCCTTATCCTCGCCTTGTACGTCCGCTTGGTGTATAGCGATGTATAGCGAAGCATCATCTAAGTTCTCACGAATCGGCACGATTAACCTTTTTGGCTGAGCCACTGTGCCATTTACTTTTCCACGTTTAAATGCAGGATTATATGCTTGCATTACTTCTAATGAACAATCGACTGCTTGAGCCACCTGTTTCAGATCCACGTACCTATCTATCATCATGACTCGGTAAGGAAATTGTAAATCGGTCCTTTGAGCGACAAGCTGATGCGAATCAGCATGCTTCAACACATACGACATGGCAATAAATTTCGGAATATAATTGCGCGTTTCCTGCGGTAGATACGGGGAAAGTTCCCAAAATGTAGGTGCATGTAGTCCTGATCGCTGAATTGCACGTCGAACGCAGCCACGGCCACAATTGTAGGAAGCCAATGCTAGCAGCCAATCGTTGAACTCATCGTAAGCGCCCGTCAAATATTGGGATACTGCATATGTACTCAAATACACATCCTTACGCTCGTCTACGTAGCTATCTATTGCAAGATTATACCCTTTGGCTGTACCATAAATAAACTGCCAAGGGCCTAAAGCACCAGAGGAAGATAAAGTGTGTGGATTCAGCGACGATTCAACAACGGACAAGTATTTGACCTCTTCAGGTATGTTTGTTTCTGCAAAAATCTGCTCATATATCGGGAAATAGTATTCACTAAGCCCTAATAGCTTTTCCATGTAAGGCTTATAATTGGGCGAGATGTACTTATCAAGATATGATTTGACCAGATGATTATATTCTAGCGGAATGGTTTTTTGCATACGCTGAATGCGCTGTCCTACTACCACATCATCATGCGAAAAATTGATCTGTGCGCCATGCGCTTCTTTAATGGAATCGAGCTGCAGTGAGACGGACTCCCTCTCCTGCTCGAATTGTTTTTGGATGGAGTGCAACAATGGTTTTCGGAGTACGTTTCTTGTCCTTTTTTGAGCAATAGTCGTTTGTTGGAAAACCACTACAGAAATCAATAGTAATAATTTTATTTTATTGTCCATTATAAATCCGCAAGATTGATTTGTTTTAAATGGGCACCCGCCAGGATGCACACTGACCAGCATTAGAAACATAAAAAGCCAAAAAGTTCTGCTAAAGAAAAATTAGCAGAACTTTTTGGCCGTTATCTATCTAAGATCCTGTTATCTTGGATCGTTGATCGAGTCATTTCTTCTAGTATGAGTAGCGTCAGTATCTTCCGCAGTAGGCTCCTCGCGTTGCCCCTCTTTAAATTCCTTCACTCCTCTACCTAATCCACGCATCAATTCAGGAATTTTCTTCCCTCCGAAAAGGAGAAGAATGATGACGACAATAATGATAATTTCTTGCGTTCCTATAAACGCTAAATGTGCTGTATTCATAATATCTTTTCCTAATTACCTCATAACACTTATCCCAAATGTAGTCACTATCAGGGAATAATACTAATTTTTCAATTATTTTGTTACCAATGTAGTTTACTTTATCTCGCCAACCAACCGGATGGATCTTGCGGATTTTGACCTTGATATACTCCAAAGTTAAGTACTGGGTAGCCACGATCTGGGTCATCATCCACAGTACCGATGGTCTGTCCTCTCGATATTTTCTCACCTCGCCGCACAGAATGTGATTTTAAGTTAGAATACGTAGTGAAGAATTCACCATGTCTTACCACTACCAAACCAGGTAATGCTTGCGCTACCTCGCCATCGAAGACAGCCCTTACAGATGCATTTGAGCCGGTGCGAATTCCGACATCGAGATCATCGACTGTAACACCTCGTTCTACAGTTTTACGTCCAAATGCGCTAATAATATTTCCTTGTGCTACTGGCCAAGGTAGACGTCCACGATTCGATTTAAAATCTGCCGAAAGGCGCGTAGCTTCAGGTGTACTATTTAATACGTTAGAACCTGTTTTTTCCTCAATTTTTTTCTCTGCTTCTACTACCGTTGTACCAGAGCGCTTCGCTTCTGCTTCAGCTAGTTTACGGCGACGCTCTTCTTCTAACCGTTTTGCGGCAGCAACTTCACGTGCAATGGCAGTACGTATTGCTGCATCAAGTCGTTTTTTTCTCTTGTTGCTTGCTTGTCAATTGACTCTGGAAACCTCGCTCTTCGCGCACTAGTTTGCTTAGTTCTTGCTGGTGGTTCGACCGGTCTTTCGATATCACGTCGCGCTCTGCCCGCTGCTCAGCCAATAATTTGGCTTGTGTTTGCTTATCAACCTCTAGCTGTGCAAGCTTCAATTGAATTTCTTTTTGGGTCGCTTCGATCTCTGCGGCCTTTACTTTCCTAGCGTCATTAAATTGCTGTAGATATTTGACCCGCTTAAAACCTTGGTTAAAATCGCGAGAAGCGAAGATGAACATCATCTTGTTATATGCGTTCTTATTACGAAATGCAAAAAGTATCATTTTCTCATAATCTCTTCGCATCTTCTCCAACTCGGCTTCGAGAGCAGCTACCTCGCGTGTATTTTTAGTGATTTGATTGCTAATAATCTGCAACTCTTTATTAATCGTACTAATCTTATCTTCCCGCAGATTCAATTGCTTACTCAATGATGCAACTTCATTTTGGGAAAGTAACTTTTCCTGCAATTTAGCACGTAGGCCTTTCTGGAGCGTAGCAATTTCGGCATCTATTCTTTCTCTTTGCTTCTTCAGCTCAGCACTACTTTGTCCGAAACACAAAACCACTGCTAAACAGGCAAAAGCGATACTAAAGATTATTTTTTTGATCATAAGAGTTACCGGAACTAGCTATCCAATCATTTGTAAAGAGGCAAAATTAAGGATATTAATCAGTTATGATGACACGTATTCTGGTCTTTTTTTGATATTTTACGATATTTAACAGATCATCACCTTCTTTTTGTTAAAAGGGCATCTCCAATTTCTGGTTGAAGATCACTCTATTGTACTGCAGATCTGCTTTGACTTGCAACCCTTCTCCTTCTATATTTAGGATTAGGCGCTGTGGAAAAACATGCCCATCGAAAGACCCATATTGATCGTAAGACGCGTCAAGCACTTGGCCGAGTTGTTTATCTTCGATTTTCGTTGCATAAGGGCGATTCTTCGCATTCATCCCATATTGAAAGGTCACATTATCTTTGACTCCTGCAATAACGACATCATCCTCGCTACTCGCTACTTGTACTTGTGACGAACGCAATAAATCTGTAGACAAGTTGCCCACCAAAACATCTTGCAGTGATTTAAAGGTAATACCGGGATTGATGTAATGGTATACATAGGAAAATGGACGGGTGATCAATTCCTTTTTAGGGTATTTGGTTTGTATCTTAATACTATCTGGTGTAATCATCACGCGCGCCACCTCAATATTTAGTAATGCAGTGATGGATATCCAAATAGCCTTATCTCGATCGATCCGAATATGAGCGGTAGCATCATGGCTATTTTTGTCCATAGTTACTTTTGCTTTGGCCCGTCCTGAAAAGGTGAAGTAATCCAGATTACTCATCTCGAATGTTTTTATCGAGTTATCTGCGATCACATCAGCAGTGGGTACTTCAGTGGCTTTTACTGTTTGGCGGCGCGATGAGCACGAGGACAAAACAATGCTGGTAGTCATAAATGCACAAAAGCATTTAGTCAATATACTTTTTCTCACGAATCTTTTCCTTTAATTTATCTACATCTACAGACTTATCCTCATGTGCTAGGTTTAATGCTTTCTGCCATTGCGTTACAGCACTTTTTGTCTTACCTAATTCGGCAAGAATATCTCCATGATGCTCCAATAGTACTGCAGACGGCTTTTCGCCTTTCATAGCTCTCTCAATCCACGTTAGAGCCTCTTTAAACTTTCCTTGTTGAAACAACACCCAAGCATACGTATCCATAAAAGTGTGCGATGCTGGCTCTAATTCGGTCGCTCTTTGTGCATATTCTGCTGCCTTTTCTAGGTTCTCTTTGCGTACAGACCAATAGTACGCTAGGTTATTCAAAGCACTTGCATTTGTACTATCAAGAGCAATGGCTTCCTGATAGGCTGCATCAGAAACTTTAACCATATTTAGGGCATGATACAAATCTCCTAAAGAGCCGTATATCATCGATTTTACATAGTCATTTTCATTACTGCTATTATCTAGTGCTGCCTCAAGATATTCTCGAGCGGCTGTGGTGTCTTGATTGATGAAATAGGCAACTCCTGTGAAGTAAAATAGTACGGCATTATTTGGAAAATGAATCAGTGCTTCTTGTCCGTGCATAATACTTTCACTTAATTGATTGGCCGCCATCTCCACATTCATAAGTTTTCTCCAAGTATCTGCTTGGCGTGGGTTTATACCTAAGGATGTTAAATATAAGGATTTGGCCTCTGCCAAATTTTGGCTTTGCCAAAGGATATCTGCTTTAAAGTTATAATTTTCGGCAATGCGTGGATACTTCAATACCAGCATATTGGCCAAATCTTGCTTTTGTGGCAAGGTGAGCATATCGGGACTGGATGCAATCTGCGACATTACTCGATATTTTTCGGGATATGGAATGCTATCCGAGCGAAATGCGCTTTGCAATACGGAGTAAGTGTTTTGCTTTTTGTTCTGCTTATAATGAAAGTCAGCTAGATCAAAATACAAATTATCATTTTTTGTAATCGATAAACCATCTTCTAGCACTTTAACAGCCAACTTCCCATTACCAAGCTTTTCCTCCACGAATGCCAATGTACCATATACTTCGCGCAATGGAGAGCGTTGCTGATACCATTTTTCTAATATTGTACGTGCTTCTTTAAGTTTACCCATATCAATGAGTACCTCAGCCTTCACGACATCCAGTGTGTCAGAATTTCCGATTACTTTTGTGGCTTCATCGTATACGGCCAGTGCTTCATCGGATTTATCTGAGGCATGTAACATCAACATCTTCTCACGCAAAATAGCCGGATTATTAGGATAATATTGCAAAAGCTCATTCAATGTACGGACAATCGCTTCACCATCTCCCATCGATTTGTAGAGCCCGAGCAAATGGTTATTATAGGTCAAATCTTTAGGTTTTAGCCGAATAGCTTGTTGCGCAAATGGCAAACTAGTTTCTACATCACCCATTTGTGCGTATAATAATGATTTTGCGTAGTATGCTTCAGAGTAATCGGGATATTCTTGAATAAGGTTATCCAATAACTCGACACCTGCGTCTATCTGCCCGCTTTGAAGCAATTGTTGGAACTCAATTAATTTCTGCTGATACGCCGTATCAGGGTGTGTTTGTTGCGCTTCCGATCTCGTGAAGATGGCGAAGATTAACAAGATTGACAATGACAGTATTCTCTGAAAAGAACTTGTAAGCATATAATGATCGAACTAATATTACTGGAATTTCTTTAATTAAATTATCCTAAGATAGTTTAAACAAAAGTAAAATAATAAAGTTCGGTACGTTAATATGATTTTGAGTTTAGCAAAAAATTAACAAATTATCGCAAAAACCCTTATCATATCACCTGCGACTTCACTGAACTGACGGTCAGGTGTAAGAAAATTATTTTTTTAGGCCCTACTTAAATTGGAAAACGGCATTTTTCTTTACTCATCTTGTGTGTATTCTCCAATCAAGGCATAATAGCCAAATACCATAAGCCCGAGCACAATTAATGGCAGTAGCACAAACAAGATGATGATTCCAAAAACGAGGCCATCTTGCGTACCAGAAACGAATTTCGGCCAGCCAAAGGTAACGAGAAAATAACCCATGCCCAGAGCCAAGATAATCCAAACTATACCTAAAAATCTTTTTATCGCATTCATACTCATTTCATTTACATCAACAATTGAAAAAATAAATTCGTTAATCTGTATAGCGCGTGGTCATCTTTTTGGTGATATAGATCACACCGATTATGAAACAAATAGCACCTATAATAATCGGATACCAAAGTCCTTCTAGATAAAAATCGGCTTTACCCTCATTTTGCGCATTAGAAACGAAGTAGGTAGAGATCGCAGGCAACAAACCTCCAAAAATTCCGTTGCCAATATGATAAGGCAAAGACATCGAAGTATATCGTATACGTACCGGAAATAGCTCGACCAAAAAAGCAGCAATAGGACCATAAACCATCGTCACAAACAGTACTTGTATCCAAACCAGAAAGGTCAGAATCCATTTATCCGCGCTGTTCACCTCGATAGATTTGGCTTGTGCTATTTGTGTCTTTCCACTAACTATTTTTGAAACACCTTTCTCTAGATGCCATGTTCGAGTTTCTGTTACGACAGTACCGTCTTCAAAATACCGTATCGTGGTAAACACCGAATCTTGAATATCTCCTAACTGCTTTAGCGCCTGGTCTTCCGTTCGTCGTTCCACCATTTCAGTTTTGTTTTCCAGATTGGTCGTTTGGTACATTTTTTCATAAATCGCACGGTAGGACAAGATAGCAATTAGCATCCCCGACATCATCACCGCCTTTCGACCAATCTTATCGCTCAGCCAACCAAAGAAAATGAAGAAAGGTGTACCTCCTAGCAAGGCCAACACTAAAATAGTAATTACCTGTTCAGGATTTACGGACATCACGCGTTCTAGAAAGCTCATCGCATAAAACTGACCGGTATACCAAATCACTCCTTGCCCCATGGCTGCCCCAAATAAAGCAAGCAACACAAATTTGAGATTGTATCTGTTTCCAAAACTTTCTTTAAGTGGGTTAGTAGATGTTTTACCTTCCGATTTAGCTTTCGCAAAGGCTGGTGATTCGCTCATATTCTTACGGATCAGGTAAGACACGTAAACCATCAAGATAGACACCCAAAAAGGTATGCGCCAGCCCCACAAATCAAATTGCTCTGGCGTGAGCATAGTTCGGGTAAACAAGATGACTAGCAGCGAGATAAACAATCCTACAGTCGCCGTCGTTTGAATCCAAGACGTCCAAAATCCCTTTTGCCCCTTAGGCGCGTGTTCAGCTACGTACGTAGCTGCTCCGCCGTATTCGCCGCCCAAGGCCAAGCCTTGTAGCAAACGCATAAACAAAACAATAAATGGTGCGGCATAGCCAATCGTCTCAAAACTCGGCACGCAACCGATTATGAAAGTGGCTCCACCCATCAATAACAAGGTGACCATGAAAGTATACTTTCGGCCGATGATATCTCCTAAACGACCGAAGAACAACGCTCCAAAAGGACGAACGACAAAACCTGCCGCAAAGGTGGCTAAGGTCGACAGAAACGCAGCAGTTGGATTGTCAGCAGGAAAAAACTTAGTAGAAAGCACCACCGCAAGACTTCCGAATATATAAAAGTCATACCATTCGATCAATGTACCCATAGACGAAGCTGTAATAACGCTCCAAATACTACTTGGCTTACGTGGGATGGTGTTGTTCATACAATTTGGTTTTTATTGGTTGTTTAAAGTTATTAAATCTGATCAAATTATTTCTCAACTTACAGATAAATATGCAATTGCAGAATGAATTCACCACGAGAGCCATCTCGCTCACCAATGGCGCGATATACTGGCCGAGTAGAGTATTGTCCAGTGATTTTTGCGTGATGACCATCAAGTAACAAATTTGCCCCGATATCAAACTGTGAACTTGCAGATTGCAATTGTTCAAAGTTTTTGTACGAGTATGCACCAAAAGGTTGCAAACGAGCTTTTGGTTTTTCTTTCGTGGTTGGAATCAGATAGCCTGCCTGTGTATACCATATTTTTCCAGTACCAATCATTGGCTGTAGATTGCCGGGGCCAGCTAGCGCACGGGTACCGGTGAATTGCTGATCTTCTAGCGCGAGATTCATAATACCCAAATTACGCAAATAGTTTGGCCCCATATCGTAGTTATAAAAGACTGAATACATGGTCAAAGCAGCTTTCTTTTCGGGCATACCGATCGGCAAATCTAGAAATGCATCGGCTGAGAAGAGTCGAATATCATGTCTGTCGACTTCACCATTAACCATACTGCGAGTTGCTTTGGGCGCGCGATAAAAACCAGCTCCTAGGTTAAACACTTTTCTAGTACCAAGGTAAGAGCCAACCTTAAAAGGGAGTAAGTTTGATTCCCTTTCAAAAAACTGGTACTCCACATACCCAGCGGTCGATAGCCTTGTATTACCATTATTGTCCACCGCTATAGCTTGCTGCTTGCTAACAGCATCTGTAGGCGTGAGATTTGTTGCAAATGGTTTGTTGACGCTAAAACGATATTCCAAAGCAGCATATTTGCCCTTGGCAAAAAAGCCCATCTGCCGAGCGAATTGATCGGAATTCTCGATGAGCGGCCAGTTGAATATGGGCGCATCAACCGTCATAATATTTAGTGTCGAGGACATCGTAGCTCTAGAAAGCCCCATGTAATAATGTAAACCACCACCGAGGGATAAACTAAATGGCTGATCTGCGACGGCAATACGATGGCGTACTCGTTCCAAGCGTCGTGAAAGAAAATCCCTGGTTTTTTACCGGCGCCATTAGGGCCTGTGCCCTGAGCACCTGGACCAGGCACACCACCATTTACAAATGACTGATTATTGATTCCGACATGAGTAAATACTAAATAACGAGGAGTAAACTGGGCATACATCAACAAGCGTAAGCGCCTGTTTGCAATATCAAAACTATGATCAGCGGATTCGTCATTGATCATAGATCCCGGATTGTTTTGTATAGATCGTGCCCATATCTGGTTCCAAACGACAAAACGAATATATTTAGATCCTTCTTCATCAAGATTGAGTTTGATGCCCGAATCGTATTCCGACGATCCTTGTCCAAAGCTTGTCTGGCAGCACCAGAATATACAGAGAGTAGCGAGTACAATTTTCATGTATTATCAGAATAGGTTCTAAAATCGGTTGATCGTGAACTGGTATGTTGTATTGAGATCATCAACATACACTTAACACAAAACGAATATATAAATCTTTTTAATTAATTATTTAAATTTATAAAATATTTTATGAAGAAATTAGTTGGGATATCATCATATACGAACCGATACGTAGACCAACCTCACCATTGCAAAATAGATATGTGATTTATATTATAGGATGTAATAAATATTACTTACCTTTGCAGACCTTATTGTAGTGAGTACAGGAAGGAGAGCATTTATTAATTAATTTATTAAAACAAAAGCAAGTGAATACGTTAAGTTACAAAACTGTCTCTGCTAACAAAAACACCGTAAACAAGGAATGGATCGTTGTTGACGCTGAAGGAGAGATTTTGGGGCGCTTGGCAAGCGAGATTGCGAAAGTGATCCGCGGCAAACACAAGCCTACATTCACCCCACACGTAGACTGTGGAGATAATGTAATCGTTATCAACGCAGACAAAGTTAAGTTGACAGGAAACAAATTGGGCGACAAAGTATATGTTCGCTATACTGGCTACCCAGGTGGTCAACGTTTTGTTTCTCCAAAAGAATTAATGGCAAAGCACCCAGAGCGCATCATCGAGAAAGCGGTACGTGGTATGTTGCCTAAAAACCGTTTGGGCCGTGAGCTATTTAGAAACCTTTTTGTTTATGCTGGTTCTGAGCACAAACATGAGGCACAAAATCCAAAAACTGTTAAATTTTAAGGAGATTCATTATGTCAACAACAAATACTTCAGGTAGAAGAAAAACCGCTGTTGCCCGCATCTACTTAGCTGCAGGTAGCGGTAACATTACCGTAAACGGTAAAGACTACACAGTATATTTTCCAACATTGCCATTGCAATACATCGCTACTCAATCGTTGAACGTAGCGGAGTCATTGGCCAACTTTGATGTTAAGGTAAACGTACAAGGTGGAGGCATTAAAGGACAAGCAGAAGCTGTTCGTCTGGCAATCGCTAAAGCATTGGTAGAGTTAGACCCGGAAGTGAAACCAGCTTTACGTGCTAAAGGTTTGATGACACGCGATGACCGTATGGTTGAGCGTAAGAAACCAGGACGTCGCAAAGCTCGTAGAAGATTCCAATTCAGTAAACGTTAATCAAAGGAGGATCACAAAATGGCAAGAACAACATATCAAGATTTATTGGATGCAGGTGTGCACTTTGGTCACCTTACCCGTAAATGGGATCCGAAAATGTCTAAGTACATTTTCATGGAGCGTAATGGCATCCACATCATTGACTTGAACAAAACACTTACGAAATTGGAAGAAGCTGCTTCAGCTATCAAACAAATCGTAAAATCAGGTCGTAAAGTATTATTTGTAGCGACTAAAAAGCAAGCAAAAGAGATCATCGCACAACAAGCGAAAGATGTGAGCATGCCTTTCGTTACTGAGCGTTGGTTAGGCGGTATGCTTACCAACTTCGCTACAGTACGTAAGTCTATCAAGAAGATGTCTAACATCGACAAGATGCAAAAAGATGGTACTTACGACGTATTATCTAAAAAAGAAAAATTAATGATTCAGCGTGAGCGTATCAAGTTAGAAAACCTTCTTGGAGGTATTGCTGACCTAAACCGTCTTCCTGCTGCATTGTTCATCGTAGACGTTAAGAAAGAGCACATTGCGGTAGCTGAAGCAATGAAGTTGAACATCCCTACATTTGCGATGGTAGATACTAACTCAGATCCTACTAACATTGACTTCCCAATTCCTGCGAATGATGACGCTACTAAGTCGATCAATCTTATTGCAGAAGTAATTGGTAAAGCAATTCAAGAAGGACTTGATGAGCGTAAGCGCGATAAAGAAGATGAAGCTGAAAAAGAAGCAGCAGCTTCTAAAGCAGCTATCGATAACGGCGCAGAAGTTGCTGAAGAAGCGACTGCCGGAAAACGCACTCGTAAAGCAAAAGACGTAGAATAATCATTCTACCGACAAAAGCCGGACAGACAAGTGCTCGTTTCTGGAAGCTTCTGCTTCTGCAAACTAGCTTGCCTCTCCGGTTTTTACTTATTTATTATTAGGCTAACAATCAGTTCATATCGATAACCGATTTTGTTGGCCAAAACACAGATCTAAACTCAAAAAATAAACATATCATGTCAGTACAAATTTCTGCATCAGATGTAAACAAATTGCGTCAACAAACCGGCGCAGGTATGATGGATTGTAAAAAAGCATTAGTAGAGGCAAATGGTGACTTCGAAGCTGCTGTAGATTACCTTCGTAAGAAAGGTGCTAAAGTTGCTGCAAGCCGTCAAGATCGCGAATCTAATGAAGGTGTAATCATCGCAAAAGCAACTGCAGATGGTAAATCTGGAATCGTTGTTGAAGTAAACTGTGAGACAGATTTCGTAGCCAAAAATGCAGACTTCGTAGCTTTCGCAGAGAAGATCGCTGACTTAGCGTTGGCTAGCCAACCAGCTACCATCGAAGACCTTAAAGGTTTGGAGTTAGAAGGTCGCAAAGTTGCTGAATACCTGATTGAGCAAACTGGTGTAATTGGCGAGAAAATCGACGTTTCAAAATACGAATTAGTATCTGCTGATAAAGTTGTTGCTTATATCCACGGCAATTACCGTTTGGGTGTTTTAGTAGGTCTTTCTTCTGATGCTGCTGGAGTAGAAGAAGCAGGTAGAGATGTAGCTATGCAAATCGCTGCGATGAATCCTGTAGCTATCGACAAAGACGGTGTAGATTCTAAAACTATCGAACGTGAGTTGGAAATTGCTAAAGAGCAAATCCGTGCTGAAGGTAAACCAGAAGAAATGGTTGAAAAAATCGCATCAGGTAAATTGAACAAATTCTACAAAGAAAACACGTTGTTGAACCAAGAGTTTGTAAAAGATTCTTCGAAATCAATCGCTCAGTTTCTAGATAGCGTAAACAAAGGTTTGACAGTTACAGCTTTCAAACGCGTACAATTAGGCGCATAATCCTAAAGATAAATTTTGTTAGAAATCCTGTATCGAAAATCCGATACAGGATTTTTTTTGTGTACTGCAGCCCTGCACGTATTACCAATTGCCAACCAGTTGAGGTGCCGATCTTTTAGATCCAAACTACCAGATTGAACCATCTTTCGCTCATCAAGCGAAATTATACTCCTAAATCTACTTTTTCGAATGAGACGTAATGGCAAGTAATTGAGACACATGTGCTATTTTTTTCACCAGCACTTTTTGACATTTATCAATGGAAGATCGCTGCTACTTGCCCCTGTTTTCCTAACTGCTAACCCAGTAAACCAAGTATTTTTTTTGAGAAAATCAGTTTCCCAAAAGAGTATCAAAAAATGTGGTAATAAACGTCTGACATTGACTAATTGTTGTCGAGTTGATTACCATCAAACGCCAAAGATAAACTAAGTACAAAAATAACCATCTTATGAGAGCAAAAACCTTTTATTCTCTGACTAATGTGCCTGCTGTTACAGTGTTTTTGAATAATATGGATACAGCGTACCAATCTCGCTCGGGATAAATATACCTTCACAAAACTAATCAACCTTTCCTCTCAAATTGTATTCGATAGTCAGTAAAATCTTTAAACAAACTTGTTCATGCAAACATGAACAGGATGTGATTGCTAATAATTAACCTAATAGATTATGAATGTAAATGACTTTAACCTAAATCAATGGGTATGCTATAAAATGCGTTGTATGGGAGGCAGCATTAAACGCAAACTATTACCCATTTTCTGTCTGTACTTTTTATTACTTACCCAAACAGCACATGCGTGGGATAAGGAACACGCAGCATTAGAATTTGCCACCGTACAACGATCACTTACCGGTGTAGTTACAAATACTCAAAACACGACGCTAACCGGTGTAACCGTAACAGAAAAAGGAACTAGCAATAGTGTGACTACAGATCAAGATGGAGCATACAGCATCGTGATTAGAAATACGCAAAATGCTGTATTAGTCTTCCAATATATTGGACATCATCCAGTAGAACGTAATGTACCTGCAAACAACAATACACTAAATGTGGCACTGGAAGAAGACGAAACTGCACTTGAGGAAGTCGTAGTGACAGGTTTCGGAATGACCCAAAAGAAAGAGTCACTAACAGGATCGATCTCCGTCATCGGATCCAAAGATATTAGTAGATCTTTATCGCCTAATGTATCAGGAGCGCTTGTCGGAAAAATTCCCGGACTTAATTTTCGGCAAACCGATGGACGACCTGGCGCAACTACCAATATCCAAATCCGAAATATGGGTAGTCCATTATTCGTTATCGATGGTGTGCAGAAAGATGCAGCACAATTTAACAATCTAGATTTCAACGATATTGAATCTATTTCAGTACTAAAAGATGCCTCAGCAGCTATTTACGGTGTTCGCGCAGCCAATGGTGTTATCGTAGTTACTACAAAACGCGGAAGCCTCAACACCAAAAATACGGTTAGTTTAACTTCCAATTTTGGATTGCAAAACCTATCCACATTTCCAAGACCAGCAGACGCCGTAACCTATATAGAAAACTACATCCAATCAGAAACGGTACAAGGAATAAATAATTACAGATACTCCGCCGATGACTTAGCAAAATGGCGTACAGGTACAGAAAAGGGATATGAGCCATTCGATTGGTACGACTTCATTTGGAAAACTGCTCCACAAAACTATATCAATGCCAATGTTTCTGGTGGATCGGACAAGATCAGCTATTTTTTTAGTGTAGGTAATCTTAACCAAAAGGACGTAATTAAGAATTATGGTGGTTTCAATCGTACTAACGTACAGATGAACATCACCTCCAATATTTCGGATAAATTTCAGGTACGTGCCACCATGAATGCCAGACATCAGACCAAAGTAAATCCTGGTGTACCTGGTGAAGATGACTTGTGGCTACCGCGTTTCGCCACTTTTAGAAACTTACCTACTATTGGCCCTTTTGCCAATGGCAATCCTGCTTATCCAACATTAACGTCAAACGATCCGGGCACCAACTTCGGCTGGCTAACTTATGATCTCGCTGGAAAATTTAAAGATACCAGACGCGTTATCCAATTGAACTTTGACGCTTCTTATGAAATATTCGATGGGCTGAAAGCAAGAGGATTAGTCGGGTATTCTTATAACAATCAGCGACTGGAAAACCACGAATTTACGTATCAATTGTATGGTTATGATGAAGAAACAGATACCTACCCCGTAATTTTTCAAAACAATAATCCATGGCGCGAGCGCAGAATGGGACACGAGGAAGAGATGATCTCCAATATACAATTACAATACGATAAGAAAATAAATGGACACAATCTTTCTATTCTCACAGGTATGGAAAGTATTCTCCGGACAGAACCTACCAGTTGGCTACACACCATTCCAGATGCCAATGCGTTGAATTTGATTTATTTCCACAACATGGACCAATATTCGGATGTCGGAGACAATCCGCAAGCGCGATTGGGTTATATCAGTAAGATCAATTATGATTATCAAGGAAAATACTTGCTGGAACTGATTGGCCGACTCGATGGCTCTTGGAAATTTCCGACCAATGACCGCTGGGGATTTTTCCCAGGTGTAACGGCGGGTTGGGTTCCTTCGGAGGAAAATTTTTGGAAAAATAGCCGTGTAGGAAAGTTCGTCAATCACTTTAAATTAAGAGGCTCTTACGGAATCGTGGGACAAGATGATACGCCAGGTTATGCTCCATTTGATTATTTGGCAGGATATAATTACCGCCAAGGCGGGGCA
Source organism: Sphingobacterium populi (assembly GCF_001586775.1). Taxonomy (GTDB): domain Bacteria; phylum Bacteroidota; class Bacteroidia; order Sphingobacteriales; family Sphingobacteriaceae; genus Sphingobacterium; species Sphingobacterium populi. Next base: position 40,071 of record NZ_LQXS01000005.1, read on the forward strand.
ATCATTGATGGAGAATATGTACTAGGTACGCAACCACGCGGATTACCAGTGACTACCCTTTCTTGGTTACGTGCCGAAATAGTAAATATCGCTTTTGATGCTGGCATGTTACAAAATCGTTTAACCACATCTTTCGAAGTCTTTCAAAGACATCTTACTGGCTTACCAGCTGCTCGATATGATGTATTATTACCTATGGAAATTGGATTTGGCTTACCCAACGAAAACCTTAATTCTGACAAACGTCGAGGTTTTGAAGGCGTGGTGCGCTGGACAGATCGAATTAATGATTTTACGTATTCACTGGGTGGTAACGTTACTTATTCGCGTTTTTACGATTGGAATCGCTATCGCCCACGTTTTAGCAATTCGTGGGATGAGTACCGCAGTTCGCTCGTACAGCGATATGGTTACCTTAATTGGGGTTTAGAATCAGCTGGCCAATTTCAAAGTTGGGATGAAATCGCTGGTTGGCAAGTAGACAACGACAGGCAGGGAAATCGTACGCTACGACCGGGTGATATTAAATATGTTGATCAGAATGGCGATGGTGTGATCAATCATTTAGACGAACGCCCTATCGGATATCGTCAAGATTCTACACCAATTCTCAATTTCGGTCTTAATTTTTCATTTGGCTATAAAGGTTTTGATTTGTCATTGGATTTTTCAGGAGGCGGCTTAAACACGTTCTACAAAGAATGGGAAATGCGTAATCCTTTTCATGATGGTGGCAATAATCCACAGTACTACTTTGACAACACCTGGAAACTTGCCGATATATGGGATGCAAATAGCGAATTGATTCCTGGGGATTATCCTATGCCACTCATTGGAAATAGTGCACACAGCAATTACTGGAACAGTGACTTTTGGAAACAAACTGTTCGATATATTAAGTTGAGAAATTTAGATTTTGGCTATTCACTTCCGCAGCGCCTTTTAGAACCACTTTCTATGTCTGGTCTTCGTGTATATTTTTCTGGACAGAACTTATTTACCTGGACAAACCTAATCGGAATTGATCCAGAAATGGATGCCACTAATGGCTTAGGTTACCCAACATTTCGCATCATGAATTTAGGCGTAAATATTAGGTTTTAATGTGTTGGTATAATCTGTATTAGTGTAAAAAGAAACGAATATGAAAACTACTTATAAATCAATTTTCAGAATAATATTGCTCGTTTGTAGCATGGCCCATCTTCAAAGTTGCTCAGACTTCCTAGAAAGGCAGCCCGATCAAATCCTTACCGACGACCAGATTTTTGGCGACAAAGTGATGATACGATCCGTATTGGCCAATTTTTATGGGCGAGTAACCTGGGGACAACATATCGGTGATTGGTACTCGTTTACTGTTCTAGACGAGGCAGGAAAATCCGATCAAGGACCTGACAATATGCAAAACTTCGGCAACTCGCACTGGCGTGTATCCAATTATGAATTGATACGTAACTTCAACCAGTTCCTAAAAGGCCTGCGCGCATCAACCGTGCTGAGCGAGAGCGAAAAGCAAGAGTATGAAGGTGAGGTTAGGTTTCTTCGTGCATGGACTTATTTTAATATGTGTCGCGGACTGGGAGGTATGCCTATTGTCGGAGATGAAGTATTTGAATACATGAGTGGCATGGATGTGGGCACCTTACAATACCCACGCGCTACCGAAGCCGAAATGTATGATTATATTATCGCTGAATGCGAAGCAGCTGCGCTTATGTTACCTGCAAGTACTAATACTAATGCTGCACGTGCCAATCGGTGGGTAGCGGTGATGTTGCAAGCCAGATCAGCAATATACGCTGGCTCGCTGGCGAACTACAACAATAAAATGACAAGCCCAATCCGCACATCAGGCGGTGAAGTAGGGATTCCAGCAAATTTAGCAAGTACCTATTACGAAAAGGCATTGAAAGCAGCACAAGAAGTGATCAATACGAGTCCTTATAGCTTGCAAATGACTAAGCCAGATGATTTAGAACGCAATTTCTATGAGGCGCTTAGCGTCAAAACTAATAATACCGAAGTGATCTGGGCGCGAGATCACGGATATCCAGGCGAAGGGCAACAGGTGAATTTTACAACAATGAACATTCCCGGATCACATGCCGAAGATATTGATCGTGCTGCTGCTGGTCCGATCTTAAATCTAGTAGAAGATTTTGAATATGTAGATAATCGGAATGGAGATATCAAAATTAGAGATGAGCAAGGTAATTTTGTTTTTTACGATGATCCATTGGACGCTTTTGCCAATAAGGATGCGCGTTTAGGTGGCTCGGTCATCTTACCGAATGCATTATTTCGGGGTACTGCCGTCGAAATTCAAGCAGGACACAAAGTGTGGAACAATGGCACTTGGCAAACTGTGACAAGTACGCCCGGAGAAAGGGACAATGCCGGCAGAATAATAACATCTGCCAACGGACCAAATCGTTCTAACGAACAGTTCATCAATAAAAGCGGATTTTTCTTCCGCAAGTTTTTGGATGAGACGCCAGGCGCTTCCACTCGAGGGCGCAACAGTGATATGTGGTATCCAAGATTCCGCTTTGCCGAAGCAGTATTAATCGCTGCAGAAGCTGCTATGGAATTAGGACAACAAAGTATCGCACTTGGCTATATCAACCAGGTTCGCGATCGTGCCGGAATTCAACATTTGACCGCTATTTCCATTGACGATATCATTCAAGAACGCCGTGTAGAATTTGCCTTTGAAAACCATCGCTATTGGGATTTGAAGCGTTTTCGCCGCGCACATATTATCTGGAATGGCGTGGTAAACAGCACTACCGCTCAGCACTGGGCTTTGTTTCCTTACCTTGTGGTGGCTCCTGGCACGCCAAATGACGGGAAATATGTGTTTGATCGCCTAACATTCAGTAACTCGTTACACCCAAGATTTTTCGAATTGCGCAACTACTATAACTTTATTGATTTGGGTTGGCAAAATGCAAACCCAAAGATTGTACTAAACCCTTTTCAGTAGCATGTTAATTTAGATTATGATGAAAAAAATATTATATACCCTATCCCTCTGTAGTGTACTAACGATGACCGGTTGTGGATTGGATAATCGCGACGAACCTGAATCAACCATTCGCGGACGAGTTGTTTATGACGGCGAACCGGTTGGTGTACGAGGTACAGGTGAAGCTGTACAATTGCAACTATTTCAAGACGGATATGAATTACGAAATCCCGTCCCTGTGTACGTTACACAAGACGGAAGTTTTGAAATCAAAATTTTTGACGGAGAATACAAATTAGTGACAAGGAATAACAATGGTCCTTGGGTAAACGATCGAGATACGACTGTCGTCCGTCTTCAAGGCATGGCCAATGTCGATATTGAGGTTACGCCGTTATTTACGCTATCTAATGTGGCGCTCTCACTAAGTGGAGGAAGTTTGTCTGCAAGTTTCCAGGTTGATCAAGTTACCCAAGGATGGGATATCGATTATGCAACTATTGTAGTTGGAAGAACATTATTTGTGGATGATGTTTCGTACACCGCTCGGCGTGATCTGAGAGATATAGACACGGGTGTACTTACGACCGAATTATTGGACTTGACCGAAAATGCTGATTTCAAAAATGGTAGAGCACTTTATGCTAGAGTTGGACTACGAGCAGCGGGTAAAGATCAATCTATTTATTCGCAGGTAATAAAAATAAGGTAGCTCACCTAGCACAATAAGTGCTTGCACATCATCGTCTATTAATTTACGCGGATGCAAATACACGGTGATAATTTCAAGAAAGACTCTTAGTTAAGGCTAAGAGTCTTTGTCGTAATATATGGTACTCCATATGTCGTTTAAAAAATCTTTAGACCCACGATCCCAGCAATAATGAAAGTCGCCGACAACATGCGAGGCAAACTGGCCGAATCGCCAAAGAACAATATACCGACCATCAAAGTTCCTACTGCACCAATACCTGTCCAAACAGCGTAAGCTGTACCAATCGGAATGGTTTTCTGTGCCATAAAAAGCAGCACTCCGCTTACTGCCATCGAAAACACCGCCATTATAATCCAAGGCAACTTACTAGTTCCGGGGTTTTGTGCCATCTTAAGACCAATGGGCCACCCAATTTCGAAGATTCCTGCAAAGACTAAAGCTAACCAGTTCATATGTTTGTCATTTAAATTCTGGCACAATAATCGTTAAGAATAGGTAGGATTACCAACAAAGAGTTACTAAAGCTGCCACTTGGCTACCCGAAACGTAGGTATAGGTGCTTGATGTGTGTAACTCTAATTAATAATTAGATAAATAGACTTTAACGCTATTTCGCGGTCGTAACATTATCTTTACAGGATAATGTAATAAGGGAAATGATTTTATTTATGTATCTACCCCCAAACAGTACACACGCTCACAAACCGCGTAATGCGAGCAAATGCCAGTTTCAGCACTAGTCCTAAACCACTAACTGCAATTCAATAAGTCGATGTAACGTTTTGGCAAAATAATCGTTTAAAGTAGTAGCGTTCTTGTAAGAGAAACAAACATAGCTAGCACAGTGTACGCTGGGAGATGTAATTGACTTTTAGAACCTTTAGAGATTTTTCTCTTTGAAACAGATGGTGAGAAATGGATCACATTAAAAAAATATAGATAGCCATGCCTCGGTTGCTGGCATCAAATTTATGCAGAAATAAGTAACTATTATTCAGTAATAATGTATTCATTAGCACCTACGAACTGAGTGCCACACTAATTTACTATTATTTATTTTCACAAGACATGTATAGAAGTAGGTCATCATTATGTGTGAAAATGGAGAGGGTCATTCCCACAGTCGAGTTTGTCTAGGTTGATTGGTAAAAATCACGATACAACCACTACGTGATCGATTAACGACAGCACGAAAGTAATAACACGAAATCAGCGCAAAAAACACAAAAATTTATATTTACACATTATGGGAAAAACAGCGATTAAGCAAAACTTCCATGGTATTCTGGAACCGCTCGTAAACTTTGGCCTCCAAAAGTACCACATTAAATCTTTCGAAACTAGAGGACTATTGCGCGAGAGCGCGGGCGGTATACTGTACTCAGGGCAAAGCCGAAAAGAAAAAGAGCTATTGTATGCTTTTCAAGACGGTGAACTGAACTCATGTATACTAATGTTTAATATGCAGGAAGCAAATATTGCTGCAGATGTTGCTCGGTTTTATGCAGAGCGGTACAAGTTGTCAGGTAAGATTGGTGATATGTATATATTCGAGTCACCAGACCAATCGTTTTCGGTAGCTGTATCTACTAACAAAGAGATGGGACTGCATGCTATGTACATTCGGAATCGGCAAAAAACACTCGTGAATTAGTAGCGCTTTTCTTAAAAGTAACGCCAGACTTTACATAGGGTTTTGATTCATCTCGCCCGAGAATCTATTCCCATTTTTTTTTGTAAAAAGTCATTACGAACTCGCTCGGCAAATTTTATAGGTGTCATCTTGACACGTATACTCGTTCTAACTCCATCCGCACTCAACTTCCTACCATATTCAAATGCCATCAATAAAGCCCTATTGATGTCGAAATATCTTCGCCTTCGCGAACGCTACCATTATTTTCGCTATATTAGAAACTACACCATTTTCCTTATTATGCTTAAAAATGTAATCAATCTCCGCTGGACTATTCTATTGTTTTTCCCATTATTCTTTAGCTGTACCACACATTATCTGGCGACGATGCAAGGTGTAGATATGGAAAAGAAAAATACAGATAGCACATTTTATAGTGGAACAGACACATTAGGCATATCGTACGCATTTAATAACGCAGATGGTTCAGTCCGAGTTCGTTTTGAAAACCATGGTGGGCAGTCGATGATCGTCGATTTAACTAAATCCGCTATCGTAATTAATGGCAAATCGCACGGCTTTATCGATGGTAAATCATTTGTACATGGTCGAATTGGAGGCCAAGCCACTACCTTAGATTGGTCTAACGATGGTACTTTTCAAGAAACGACGATCCGTGGTGGCTATAATGGATCAATATACAAAGATGAAGACATCCTCTTCATTCCTGCTAAATCTTACACAGTTGGTTCCTATTCAGGACTACATGAAGATATTTTACAACTATTTAAACAGAACTTCGTTGGTACACGTGGTCAGGTACTGCTTGATTATGACTATGTTCATGCACTTACAGCCGAATATGACAAAGCCCACTCACCTCTCCAGATACGAAGCCATGTTAGCTATGCGCTGCTAAATGTAGAAAATAAGCCGTCTAATTATAGAATAAGCAAACAAAGTTTCTATGCAACAAACCTCATGAGAATACGTGGTATTGGATCAAAACGTATAAGAAAGATGCTAGACACAAGGGCAGATATTACTGGTTTCTCTGTTGGGAACAAATCGGGTGTACTACTCGGTACGATCGCTGTGGTAGGTACAGTAGGCGCGGTATCAGCTTTGGTCGACTCTGGCGAAACACAATAATCTGATAATGCTGATGAGCAATAGCAAAAAATAGCATTTCTTAGCAAACAAAAACTCTCTAAAAAAGAAAAAGCTTCAAGTTTCCTTAAAGCTTTTTCTTTTTTAGAGAGCAGTTTCTGAAAGTACAACCTCGTTGATGATTTCTCACGAACACGTCTCCATGCTACTGGGAGCCGCTAGACTAATCAATGAACGCACCAGGCCGGAGTCCTGACACCTCATTGTAAAAAGAATGACTAACTGTTCTGCTATTGATGACTATGGGTGTACAATGAAAAGTACGGTAAAACCTAGCATTTTTCACAGGCTGAGCCTTGTACGAGGCATCTCTTTTTTACGCGATATGAATAGTTTGTTTTGTGTGTTAAACCACGTTTTAGCAGAAACCGTAGTTTTGGTTGTCAATGCCGTATTTTGGGTATTGATCGGCGCTAGCCCTCCCCTTACTTTTGTATCATGATGTAGCGGAATATACGAGAGTCGCTGCAGCAATTATTGAATAAATTACACTATAAAGTAAAATGTTATGAAAAAAAATGTATTAAAAATTGGTTTCGCTGCGTTGTTAGGTTTGTTTCTTACTAATTCCTTGTCAGCTCAAGAACGTGAAAAGGTACGTTTAAGCGTTGGGCCAGAAGTGTCTCTTCCAGTAGGTAGTTTTTCAGATGCGTTTGATTGGAGTATTGGTGGTTCTATTCAAGCAGACTACGCCATATATAAAAATGATCTTTATGTAACCTTGAATGCCGGATACAACAACTACTTCGCTAAAGATTTCGCAGGTGTTTCTTTTAATGATCTCCAGTTGATCCCTGTAAAAGCAGGTTTGAAATATTTTGTGGCGAAGAATTTCTATGTACACGGTGAGGCGGGAGCATCATTCGTAGCCAATAAAGACGATGTAGGTGCAACAAAATCTGCGGCGTTCGTCTATGCGCCACAGGTCGGATACCTAATCCCAGTTGGTGGTAAAAATTATATCGACGCTGGTGTGCGTTTTGAAGGTAATACCAAATTTACCGACAACGGTAAATCCAATAATGTGTTGGGATTGCGCGTAGCATATAGTTTCGGTTTGTAAAAACCTCAATTTTATTCATGTTAATTTAAACGGCTCTTCCCACAATGGGGTGAGCCGTTCGTCTATACATCTATTGCTACATCAAGAAGAAGAGCGATCCCTTCTTTTTTCACTAATCATATTATATTTCTGTGACTGTACTCTTTTAACAATTGACTAAATTTGTTCGAAAGTCAATTTTTAGGTTTTAAATCGGCATCAAGCCATGCAGAATAATAGAGTTTATAGAATACCAACCTCCGAGATTAAAGACATTACAGATTTAGTTTCTAATCAGCAGACGAGTTTACTTCCCGCTACGTCGAGCATTCTGACGAACGATTCCTTTACGGTGGAGTATCTTCAGGATGGTAAATCCTCCATTACGGAAGATCCAGAGAAGTATGTACTGTGCATGGTCGTGCAAGGCAGCGCTCTGATCGATGGGGCTGATCTGTGGCTTGATATCAGCAGCGGAAGCCTGCTTTGCTCTTCGGGAGGATTGTACTTAAAAGAGTGGACGGATGATTTTTCCTGTTTTGTCATCCATATTAAAAAAGATTTTTTGGAGGAAGTGTTGGCATTTGTTCCTTCGATACAAGATACGATTGATTCCAAGTTTGATCAACCTTTTGTTTTTTTTGTTGCAGAGAATGTCCAAAAACCTATTATTAGGCTTTTTGCCGATATCTATGAGGAGTTCTATAGCGGTAAATTTTTGCGCACGAGTATGCTAAAAGTGTTGTTGGTAGAACTGGTGCTAAAAGTAGTTCGAGCCACCCAGCTTACGCCAGCGGAAGTGGAAGTGGAACACACCACGTCACGTAAAGAATTGTTGGTGAAGGATTTTCAACAACGTGTAGACAAGCACTTTATGACTGTACGGCGCGTAAACCAGTACGCTTCTATGCTATTTGTGTCGGCCAAATATCTTAGCGAAAGCGTGAAGGAAGTGTTGGGTGTAACTGCGTTGCAAATCATACACGACCGGCTTTCTAAAGAGGCCGAATACTGGCTTTCTCAAACGACGCTTAGCGTGAAGGAGATTGCTTTTAAGCTGAACTTTGACAATAGCTCGCACTTCAGCAGATTCTTTAAGCGCTTTGCAGGTATCAATCCGGGGCAATTTCAGCGCCGCGTACAGGTTGCAGCATTGCGCTAACGACATTATGCTCCCTTTTATCTTCGGCCGATGTGGCTTAAGAGAGTAATCTTGAAAGCGGCAGCATTTTAAACTATAAGAGTTCTAACATACGTTAGATAGCATCGTCATGCTTTATCCTTTTATATTTTTAAATTTATCTTATTTGAAAAGCTTAATACGTTTAAAAGTAACTTGTTATTCACCACACAGTATTTAAGATTGCAAAAAGAAGAGTGAATGTGCCACAACCAGTAGCCTTAGTTCGACAAGTAGGTGACCAATTGCAAGTTTGCTATCAATCAAGCATTTGCGTGTGCCTAAGGTAATACAGCTGCATTGCGTCTATCAATATAGCAAAGTAAGCATGTACCACACGATCAACATCGCAGCACAAGGAAGTAAGATAAATCTTAGGCTTCGACAAAACTGCTCACACTTTATTAGATGTATAAAGATACATATAAATACTAATAAACTTAGCGCGATAGAGCAAAATAAAACCTCTTGCTATTGGCAAGAGGTTTTTCGTGTTTTTTAGATACGTCTAAATATCTTAAAATATTCGGCAATATGTAGCCTGTGTAGCGGGGAGCAGGATCGAACTGCCGACCTCAGGGTTATGAATCCTGCGCTCTAACCATCTGAGCTACCCCGCCGTTTTTCGTGTTGCAAATATAGTAATTAGGAATTACTATCAAAGGAAAAATAACAAATTTAGTTCTGAATTAGTTGCAAGATAAAGCAGTTTCATTTTTATCAGAGCGGACATAATGTATCATTAATTTCGCACATAATATACTTTATTTAACAGAATATTTGTGTATTATTACGGGCGGACTAAACCATCCCGTCGATCAGCACCGATGATCGGTAACCGTCCATTATAACGTAATTAATAATTCATCCTAGTGTATGGCAGAGAAAGCAAAATTGACCTTAGAATATGTAGTTAATTCTTCCCCTAGAATATTATTCCCGTATCTGTCTGAACCCAATGAATTGGCTCAGTGGTTTGCCGATGATGTAAATTATGCTGAAGGGATTTACGAGTTTGTATGGGACGATGAATCTTTCAAAGCAAAGCTTGTGCATTCGAAGGAGAATAAATGTGTAAAATACAAATGGCTAGATGACGATCCTTATTATTTCGAAATTGAAATAGTTTTGGACGAATTGACCAATGACGTTGCATTGAGCATTACCGATTACGTCAAAGAAGATAACATAGAGGATAGAAAGTTGATTTGGAACAATTCAATTAGCTATTTACAAAGTGTGATCGGCGCCTAAATTTCTGTACCTTTGTCTTTACTTTTTGCTATTTGTATAGTCTATAAAGAACGTTAGGCGTCTGGTAGGGATGAAGAAGATACACTTACTCATATTACATGCATTTATAAGACCGTTTTTAGTCACATTTACCATTGTGATGTTTGTCTTATTGATGCTCTTTTTGTTTAAGTACATTGATGATCTCATCGGCAAAGGCTTAGAATGGTACACCATATTAGAGCTGTTGGGCTATCAATGTATTGTACAGCTCACTATGCTTTGCCATTATCCATGCTATTATCATCGATCATGACGTTTGGTAATCTGGGTGAAAGCTATGAGCTCGTAGCCATTAAAGCGGCCGGCGTATCGCTTCGCAATGCCATGGCACCGTTATTCATCTTAGTAGGTATTTTTGCTGGAGGTGCATTTATTTTTTCCGATTATACGCTGCCTGTTGTCAACCTTAAAATGGGCACGATGCTATTAGATATAAGAAATCAAAAAGCAGATTTCCTTATTAAACCTGGAGTATTTAACAATAGTATCCCGGGATATTCGATCCGCGCAAGGAGTAAAAGTCAAGATGGCACCATACTGCACGATTTACTGATTTATAACCATACAACCAGCAGTAAAGCTACCAATATCCTAATCGCCAAAGAAGGCTACATGCATAACTCTGTAGACAATCAATTCATGATCTTGCAACTACGAGATGGCGTACAATATGAAGACGCAAGAGCCCGCAATGCGACGAGATATGACGAAAGACAACAATTTACAAGATTTCGTTTTAAAGAGTCTACTCAAAAATTCAGTATGGAGTCTTTTGGCGCACAGAAGACAGATGCAAGTTTGTTTAAGTCGCATCACCAGATGTTAAATCTCAAACAGCTGAAACACTACTCGGATTCTAATCATATACAGCTAGATAGTGTAGGTCATATTATAGCAGAAGATTCCAAAAGAAATATTAACTATTTTACTAACTATTATAACGAGAAACGTGATTCTTTGAAAAAGACTTTGGTCTCAACAGGGAACTATAGCTATCCTGATCTTGATTTGCAGTCGATAAGTGGTGATAAGCGGAATATTTTGAACAATGCCAATAGCCAAGTAAACTACGTGAAAGACATTGCTCAAAACAGAGGTCAGGAATACAAGCTGTATGTTGAAAAAGATATTCGCTATGATATCGAATGGCATCGAAAATTTACGTTAGCGGCATCCTGCTTACTATTGTTTGGAATTGGCGCACCCTTAGGTGCGATCATTCGCAAAGGCGGATTGGGCTTACCTGTGGTGATGGCTATCGTCTTTTTTCTAATATATCATGTAATCTTCACTATCTCGGAAAAAGCGGCCAAAGATGGCAGTTTAGATCCCATAATCGGGATGTGGATGGCTATTATTGTCTTAACTCCACTGGCGATCTTCCTTACGTACAAATCTACGACTGACTCTGCGTTGTTTGATATTGATCAGTACAAGATTAAGGCGCAGAAAACTTTTAACATATTGAAAGAGAAGGTTGAAAGATTTCGAGATCGTAATAAATCTAAAACTGGCTCTGATATAGCCGGATAAAGATTATGACAGCATCCTTATAGAATATCTTCGAATTACCACTAACTTTGTAATGAGTAAGCTAGCATCGCGTGTATGCGCACTAGTTACCATTTTTTTTAAGCAACAACATGAAAGTACAATTAAACACCATAGAGGAAGCCATAGCAGATATACAGGCTGGAAAAGTGATCATTGTTGTCGACGATGAAGACCGTGAAAATGAAGGTGATTTTGTAACAGCTGCACGCAACGCAACTCCGGAAATAATAAATTTTATGGCTACGCATGGCCGCGGACTGATCTGCGCTCCACTCACCGAAAAGCGATGCAAAGAGCTGGACTTAAACCTCATGGTTAATAACAATACCGCCGTGTATGAAACCAACTTTACCGTATCGGTAGATTTGCAAGGTTATGGTTGTACCACCGGAATATCATCATCAGATCGTTCTAAAACGATCTTAGCATTGATCAATCCTGACATTAAAAATGAAGAGCTCGGTCGTCCAGGACATATTTTTCCTTTGATTGCTAAGGATGGCGGCGTGCTACGGCGTACCGGACATACTGAAGCTGCCGTGGACTTAGCGCGGCTTGCAGGTTTTGAACCTGCTGGTGTGTTAGTTGAGGTATTAAAAGATGATGGCGAAATGGCTCGCCTTCCCGATTTATTAGAGGTAGCCAAACGTTTTGATCTCAAGATCATCAGTATCGAAGACCTGATTCAATACCGTTTGAAGTACGATTCGCTAATAGAAGAAGTTGTACAAGTCCATATGCCCACCAACTGGGGCGACTTCCAATTAAAAGCTTATCGCCAAAAAAACACTAATGAAGAACATTTGGCTTTAATAAAAGGTACTTGGGAACCTGACGAACCTATAATGGTACGTGTGCATAGCTCTTGTATTACGGGTGATATCTTCGGTTCTTGCCGATGCGATTGTGGCCCACAATTACACAAATCAATGGAGCTCATCGAGCAAGAAGGTAAAGGTGTAATCGTGTATATGAACCAAGAAGGACGCGGTATCGGCTTGATCAACAAATTGCAGGCTTACAAATTGCAAGAACAAGGAATTGATACCGTAGATGCCAATATTCAGCTTGGCTTCAAACCAGATCTTCGCGATTACGGCGTCGGTGCTCAAATATTACGCGCATTAGGCATTACTAAAATGCGCCTACTATCTAACAACCCGACCAAACGTGCTGGTCTTACCGGATATGGATTAGAAGTGGTAGAAAATGTGGCAATAGAAATTGCACCGAATGCGCACAATGAATTTTATCTCAGAACAAAACGAGATCGAATGGGTCATAGCTTAAAGAATATTTAATCAAACAAAAAGGACGAAAGCGTCCTTTTTTATTTTACAATAGTTTTGCTTTGCAACAGTTTCTGATGCGGATGTTCCTCTATCCGCTTGATACCGTAACAACTTATAAGAGTAAGGATCATGATGAAAAATACTAGGTTAATTGAAAAAGCGTATCTACTTGGTGAATTCGTAGATACAAAAAATAAATTTGACGTAATCAATCCTGCATCCAATACCAGTATTGGGCAAGTGCCCGATCTACCTTTGGACCAAGTGGAAGCAGCAATCGCCTATTCCGACAAAGCATGGCAAAGTTGGAAAACCACGCCGATCGGAGAACGCAGCCAATTGTTGCATCAATTATATCAGCTCACATTAAAACATCGTGAGCAACTGGCCGAAGTGATGACCTTAGAAAGCGGCAAACCCTTACAAGAATCCTTAGTTGAAGTCGATTATGCTGCTTCGTTTATCGTATGGTTTGCAGAAGAAGGCAAACGTGCTTATGGCGATACGATTCCATCGGTCAGTACTCGCAATAGATTACACACTATTAAACAAAGCGTAGGAGTCGTAGCAGCTATTACACCATGGAATTTTCCATTAGCAATGCTCACACGCAAAGTCGCTCCAGCATTAGCAGCAGGCTGTACCGTGATTTTAAAGCCGGCATCACAAACGCCGTTCACGGCGTTGGCTTTTGCCAAGTTAGCGCAAGATGCAGGCATTCCAGCAGGTGTATTTCAAGTTGTCACGTCGACCAATAGTAAAGCAGTAGGCAAATTATTAGCTTCTCACGACCTGATTCGTAAAATTTCATTTACCGGATCTACCGAAGTTGGGAGAACGTTGATGGAACAAGCCGCCAGCACGATCAAACGAACTTCTATGGAATTGGGTGGTAATGCGCCTTTTATTGTGTTTGACGATGCCGATATTTCTGCCGCCGTAGAAGGCGCAATAGCCGCCAAATTTAGAAATGCTGGACAAACCTGCGTTTCGGTGAATCGCTTTTATGTGCACGATGCTGTTTATAATGAGTTTGCTGATGCATTAACTCGCGAAGTAAGCAAGCTGAAAGTAGGAAATGGTCTAGACGAAGGTGTAAAAGTTGGTCCACTGATCAATGAGAAAGCAGTTGAGAAAGTACAAAAGCATGTGCAAGATGCGCTAGATCATGGCGCAAAAGCGAAAACTGGTGGAAAGCATTTGAAAGGCAACTTCTTTGCCCCGACGGTGCTTACAGATGTGGCTGCGGATAGTCTAGTAGCGAGCGAAGAAACGTTTGGTCCTGTATGTGCCCTATTTCGCTTCCACACAGAAGAAGAAGCAATACTGGCTGCAAATAATACACCATTCGGGTTAGCCGCGTATTTCTACAGCGAAAATGTACGGCGCTGTCATCGCGTTAGCGAACGATTGGAGTCTGGAATGGTTGGGGTAAATACCGGTATAATTTCTGACGCCTCGGCTCCGTTTGGCGGTGTGAAGCAATCCGGCGTTGGTAGAGAAGGCTCACATCACGGATTGGATGAATACCTAGAAATAAAATACATTAGCTACGGCCAGTAAAAGAAAAAAGCACCTTTAGAGGTGCTTTTATTCTTTACCAAATATGGTAGCGCAAACCGACCATCACAAAGTGCGGCCGATCATCCCTAAAACGCACTTCAGATTTTAGCTTATAGCCCGCATATAATGATAGCGCTACATCTGGCACATAGTAACTAACACCTACCTGCGCATTGAGCGTAGTACGTTGATGATAATCTTCATTTCGAATATTATTGTCGTCAAAACTAAGAATACGATCGTATTCACTGGCCGCTCCACCACCGGCAAATACATTCCAATTGTTGGTGGTACGATCCAAAAACGTATAGATATAGTCTGCTCCAAAGGCGGCAAAATCTTTCTGGCCATGCACCAACACTTGTACACCATGATGCAGTTCAAAATCATATTTACCTTGAATACCAAACGTCCCTCTGCCCCGCTCTCCAAATTCTGGTGCTTGCAAATTCATATCACCATAAAATCCAAAAGCCCAATCGTGTTCCTGTGCCTGCACAGTAGACAATCCGACAATAGCAACCAGTAATAGTAGTAGTTTTTTCATGTTATTTAGTTTTGATCTTGCGCCTTGCGCGCCAAATATCTTTTGTACGTTTTTATACCGATCATGAGCAGAATAGCTAACCCAACCAATCCACCAACTCCATACATCCACTGAAATGCAGATTTGAGAACCACAATGAATACGATGGCAAAAAGAAATATCGTCGATACTTCATTCCATAAGCGCAATTGTGCGGATGTCCACGTTAGCTTCTCATTCGCCAAGGCAAACATCATGCGCTGACATATGAAATGATATATGGCCAAGCCAGCAACAAAACCTAGCTTCATTTGCATCCAACCCATCGCTAATAATCCGGGATTTACCCACAGCATCGTCAATGCAGATGCAAACACCAGATACATCGCCGGCGTTGTGATTACCCACCACAATCGGCGTTCCATGATTTGAAATTGCTGATGCAATACACGATAAACTTCTGGCGATTTGGCTTTTGCCTCTGTATGATAGATAAAAAGACGAGGCATATAGAATAAGCCCGCCATCCAGCAAACCACGAAGATGATATGTATCGACTTAGCGTAAAGATATATCATGACCGTATTTCAAAGTGCAACGTGGGGTGCTCGTGTATAGTAATCGACCAATCACACAAGCACCCCACGTTGGTATAACAATAATTTTTAAAAGTCGTTTGTACGCTTTGCTTAATATCTGAATTCTTTTACGACTTCGATCGCGTATTTCACATTATCAAATGGAATATCCGGCATAATACCATGACCCAAATTGAAGATAAAGCCATCGACACCGCGCATGCGCTCAAACAATTGCAAGATCTTCTCGCGAATTACTTTTTTATCCGCATACAATACGAATGGATCCAAGTTACCTTGTACCGCGATATTCGCTGGTAAAGCTTGCTTGATGTTTAGCAGATCCGCATTCCAATCGACTGAAATTACATCTGGTTTGGCCTCAGCCATTACTGGCGCAAATACCGAACTTCCCTTGCAGAAAGAAATCACCGGGATATCCTGTCTGTTCAATTTGGAGATAATGTATTTGTTGTAGTGGTGCGAGAACTCATGATAATCATTCCACGATAGTGCCAAAGCCCAGCTATCAAAAAGTTGAATCGCGTTTACGCCAGCAGCGATCTGCATATTCAAATATTCCACCGTGACATCGGCTACCTTTTGCAAAATAGCATGTGCCAGCTCAGGCTCATTGTTTAGCATGAGCTTCGTTCTTTTGAAATCTTTGGAAGAAGCGCCTTCGACCAAGTAGCTCAAGATAGTGAATGGAGCACCTGCAAAACCAATTAACGGAATACTTTTATCCAAACGCTGTTGAATCACCTTGATCGCATCGGCTACATATTGCAAACGATCGATACAATCTACCGACAAACGTTCCATATCCGCTACCGTACGCACTGGATTAGCAAAACGAGGACCAACACCTTGCTCAAATGAAAGATCACCTCCCATCGCTTCTGCTGTGACCAAGATATCAGAAAATAGAATAGCGCCATCAATACCCAACAAATCTACTGGCAACATGGTAACATCAGCGGCGATCTCTGGTGTTTTGCACATTTCTAAAAAGGAATACTTATTCTTGATTTCCCAATATTCTTTCATAAATCGCCCAGCTTGGCGCATCATCCACACAGGCGGACGTTCTGTTTGCTGCGACCAAGCAGCACGGAGTAGCAAATCGTTTTGTAAGGTATCTTTCACTATATATGTTTATTAACTTCTGTTCTTATTTTTTCGACAATACTTTGCTGGCGCGCCGTTAGTTTCAATTTCTCAGCGACGTCCAAATAACCCACTACGCGTTCGTAGTCTTTTTTGCGCAAATTGATATTCGCTAGATTGACCAATACCATCCCTTTTTCATAATCTTTTCGCCATGGCAACCGCGAAGCCAATTGAAAATGATACTCTGCTTCTTCAAATCGCTCTTCCTTTAGCGCAATATTTCCCATCATAAATTCGTAGAAATTACGACGACCTTTGCGCAAGCGATCCGGATTATCAATCTCAGCAAGCAACTTTTTGGTGTTTTCGTAATCCTGACGGTGAAAAGCTTGCGTAGCAAGGTACACCGTCCCTTCGCGTAGATGACTCCATAGCAAATAAGCTAACGCACCGGCTAAGTACACGATAATGTTGTACTGCTGCACGGTGATGGCATATACAATAAATGTACATATGATCCCTGCCGCGATTAATCTCCCTCTGGTATTCATAGGTATTAGGGTAGCTTTCTAATCCATAAACTTGTATCCTACACCACGGATGGAGTGAAAGTAGGTTGGTCGTTTCTGATCTGGTTCAAAATATTTGCGGAATGTCAGGATAAAATTATCAATCGTACGGGTAGATGGATATACATCGTAGTTCCAGACTGTCTCCAAAATCTGCTCACGAGATACTGCTTCATTGCGTCGTTCGATCAACAATTTGAGCAACATCGTTTCTTTTTTGGTTAAAGAAGTGATCGTTCCGTCGGCATGATGCAATTCGTACGAATTGAAGTAGATCGTTTTGTCACCGATCACATACGAGTTCAGCTCTTTGAGATCATCGCCCTTCATGACCCGACGAATCAAGTTGCCTACACGTAGGATTAGCTCCTCAAGGTTGAATGGTTTTACCAAGTAATCGTCAGCCCCTTTTTTTAGTCCGGTAACGCGGTCTTCACTACTGTTTTTCGCAGTTAAGAACATGATGGGTACTACGGTGTTTTGCAAACGGATCGTTTCTGCCACTTGAAAACCATCAATCTCCGGGATCATCACGTCTAAGATGACCAAGTTGAACCGTTCTTCTTTGAATATTTTTAAGGCTTTTTTCCCATCGGTAGCGGTGGTTACTCGGTAACCTTCCATTTCCAGATTTAGCTTGATCGCCTCCAACAAATGCTCTTCTCTTCGACTAATAATATACGTTGCTTAGCTTGCATAATTTCCAAAATTTACTTCAAAAATACTTCCATTTGGTGTATTGTCTTTCACACGGATCGCAGCTTCATGCTTTTGCAATACAGATTTTACTATATATAAACCCAATCCTGTCCCTTTAGTTTTGCGAGTTGCCTCGCTACCTACTCGGTAAAACTTGTTGAATATCAATTTCTTCTCTGCATCTGAGATTCCTTCTCCGAAATCGGCCACCTCTAATACAATACCTTCGTCGCGCTGCTCCAGAATAACATTGATGTGCGCGCAAGGCGGAGAATACTTGATAGCGTTCTCGACCAGATTACTCACCACATTGATGATGGCAAATTTATCGGCATGAATCATCAGACCCGATTGTATGTTGGCTACGATAGCTTGTTGCGATTTACATGCGTTCTTCTGCAAGCGATCTACCACATTGTTCACGATTTCACTGAGCTCGAAGTTTTCTTTTGGAAAACTAAATGTCCGGCTTTCTAATTTAGTGGCCAATAATACATTTTCGACCAAGTAATCTAATCGTTCAATATCTTTTAGCGAGTTACCTAGAAATACCTGCTGCTGTTCTCTATCTAAATCCCTTTTCAAGATGGTTTGCAAATACAGCTTGACGGATGCTAAAGGCGACTTCAATTCATGGGTAACGGACAACAAAAAGTTTTGCTGTTGTTGGTGGTAATTGCGCTCGCGTTGCAAATGATTTTTAAGACGTATCACAGCCATAATAAAGATGGCCAAAAAAATCATTCCCTCGCCGATAATCATGCCCATGCGCTCAGGCACGTATTTGACAAAAATATAACCCCAGCTAATAAGCTGACACAAGGCGTAAAAAGCTAATACGTACAACCAAAAAAGGGCTCTCTTCATCTCAATAATTGAACAACAACAAAAATACTTAAATAAGCGATCATAAGAAAATTAGCTATGCTTTATGACAGAAAGAACAGATAGCCCATACTTCATTACTGGAGACTGATGTATCTTTGCACTATGTTTACTCATAAAAAAGACATTTTCTTTGATCTGGATCACACTATTTGGGATTTTGACCGCAACGCAACCGAAACTTTACAGGAGCTGTACGTAAAGTACGGATTTGATGAACTATGCGGTCATGCGGCTCCCGACAGCTTTATCACTGCATACACGAGCAACAATCACCGGCTTTGGGGGCTGTACCATCATAATAAGATTGACAAACCAACACTGCGTCGCCTGCGCTTTGAAGATACATTCACTGAGTTGGGTATCGATCCTAATTTGTTTCCTTGGGATTTTGAGGAGGAATATTTGGCCGTTTGTCCTAATAAAACGCATTTGTTTCCGCATGCCCACGAAACACTATCGTACCTAAAGGATCGTTATACTTTGCATTTGATTTCTAATGGTTTTCAGGAAGCTTGCGAGCGGAAATTGGCCGGAAACCAGCTGGCTGATTACTTCGACACGATTACCATATCAGAATTAGTTGGTATAAATAAACCGGATGCGCGGATTTTCCAGCATGCGCTTCATGA
Source organism: Sphingobacterium populi (assembly GCF_001586775.1). GTDB lineage: Bacteria > Bacteroidota > Bacteroidia > Sphingobacteriales > Sphingobacteriaceae > Sphingobacterium > Sphingobacterium populi. Next base: position 59,492 of record NZ_LQXS01000005.1, read on the forward strand.
AGCAAAGGCAGCTAAGCAGGAATCCATCATGATTGGCGATAATCTAGATGCTGATGTGCGCGGCGCACAGAATTTTGGAATGGACGCTATCTTTTTCAATCCGCTCAGCGCAGCTGTACCAGACGATATTGAGCATAGCATTGCGGATTTGAAAGAACTGCAAAGATTGTTTTAAAGCTTCTATCAACAGCTATCTGTTTAATTAGACAATAAAAGCAGCAAAAGAAAAAGGCTTCTTCACGATGACGTGAAGAAGCCTTTTTCTTTTGCAAATTGTGAGCTATTACAACACCTTTACAGTGATGTTTCTCATCCATACTTTATCGCCATGATCTTGAAAACCAACTACACCAGATTTGCTCTTACCACCAACATTGTTCAGCAAGTGAAATGCCAATGGCCATTTAGCTTCGCTAAATTTACTTGCTTGCAACATTTGCGTCCATTCTGGAGTCCACAAAGCGTATTCTACTACTTTTTCATCGTTTTGGTAGTGGGTTACTTTTCCTTTATTAACGACGATTTTTGCTCTGTTCCATTGCTCGAATGGGAAACCATTTTGTGGCTTTGCTGGAATCATGTCATATAGTGAGCCTGATTTTCTGTTACCGTCTACTCCCATTTTAGCATCGGGGTGATTCTCATTGTCCAACAATTGATATTCTGGAGAAGAAATGTAGATGGGTTGTCCTTTCACTTCTTTGGCTAAGAAGAAAGCTCCAGAGTTACCTGATTTAGCTACTTTCCATTCAAATTCGAATTCGAAATTTTTCAAATCTGCTGCAAAGATGATATCGCCACCTTCTGGATTTTGCACACCGTCAGGCTTTGGATTGAAGTGCAATGTACCATTATCGATAGTCCACTTGCTAGGCACATGATCTTTAGCATACCCGCGCCATCCTTCAAGTGATGTACCATCAAAAATTACATGTGCTCCTGCGGAGTTTTTCTTAAATGACTTAACATTAACCATCGGTAATTCGAGTACCTCATATTCTGGTACGTTAGCCTCGTTTGTCATACTTTTTTTAGATGAACATGCCGAATGTGACATCATCATAACTACGGCTCCCAATACACCGAAAATTTTGTTCTTATTCATAGATTTATAAAATTTTATTCAAAGTAAGTAAAGCATTTCACAAACGGAAATTTAACTTAAAACTCTCCACCACCCATTTCTTCTGGGCCACTACCATTACGTTGGTCATCTCGTTTGAAAAGGTCTTGAACACCAAAGCGATAGGTAAATGTGAGTGTTAGCATTCGGCGGTTCCACCTGTTGGCCATAGCGATAGTTCGGTCTGGCAGAAAACTTTCCATCTCAAATCTTCTGGAGTTAAATACATCACGCACATTGAAAAGAATACTTCCTTTGTTGCGCAACACATCTTTTTTAAGTGCCATATCGACTCCCCACATGGCATTCATACGGCCTTGCGGACGCTCTCGACCGCTACGGTAATCGCCACGCATTTGCAATGAAAATGTAGGCATAAACTTCACATTGGTCATCAAGTTTCCATCCCAGTTAATGGTATTAACACGGTTTAGCCCCACTCCTTCTATATTTGGAGTAATGCGATTGTTGAATATATTGGCATTAGCCGTCACATCCCACCAAGGTGCCAGATCTACTTTCGAAATTAGCTCCAAACCGGCGTCATTGGATTGCCCGACGTTTTCCCATACAAAGTAAGATGCATTCTGAAACTCCTGCGGAAGATCAATTTCGGAAGGATCCCTTTGTAACGGATTGATCATATCGTTGGTACGGCGGTAAAACAATGTACTCACAAAGTTCCAGCGGTTATAAGATTTGGAGAAAGCTACCTCTGCTGCGTGAATATCCTCCGGTCTTAAGTTTGGATTACCTTGACGCAAATTGGACTCATCCGATGCGCTAATAAATGGATTTACTTGCCAACCATTCGGCCGACGGATACGACGTGAATAACTTACCTGAATTTTATCTCCTTGGCTACCTACTTCATAGGTTAGGTATGCGCTTGGGAAAAGTCGGAAAAAATCAAACCCTCCCTGAGTAGCGGGGCCAGTCCTTGGCACTGCCGTTTCAGACTCTACTTCGTAATAAGTGGATGTGAGTTGCATTTGCTCACCACGTAAGCCAATTTGTGCTCCTAATTTGGATGTCAGCATACGCTGATAATTGGCATACAAAGCGTGCACTTCATTTTTAAGATCAAATTCGTTACTGAAGAGGCCGTCGAGATTTAGATTCCCGGTATTTTCGCGATCTACAAAAGAATATTGCGCATCTTCGGAAGTACGTATAATCGAGCGATATCCGGCTTCAAATTTATGGTTTTCACCTATCGGCAATAGGTAGTCAATTTGCGCATTCCAGTTTCTTCCCATCTCCGTCGTGAGGTTCTGGCGTACGATATCTAAACGAGAGCCAGCAAAGATTTCATTAAAATCATTGGTACCATCTTCTGTACTGTAGCCATAAGAAGCATTGGCCGTGATCTCTTCTCCAGGTCGATTGAGTACTTGACGGAAGTCGAATTGTAAATCAAAACCCAAATCGTCTTCGTACTGCTGCGACACCCGGCTACCTGTAGGGCCATTTAGCGGAATGTTGTTGTATTGATATTGTAGCTCTTGCCGACGATTGTTGTCACGTAGGCTAAGGTTTCCGGCAAGACTGAATGTGGTCTTATCTGTCATGAAATAATCGCTACCCAATCTTACCGTGTGGTTTAGGCCTGTACGTCGAGAATCATTTTCGGAAAATATGCGACGCGGTGCTTCCAGTTCGCCTGTGTTGTCTCTGTATATGATGTTCTCATTAAAACCATCCCCACGGTTTACACGCCGGTTGAAATTGTAGCTACCAAAATGGTTGAATTTATTATCCCGGTAATTCAAGGTCGCGCTACCCATAGCATTACCAAAAGATCCCCCAGTCGCATTCAGCGATCCGTTGAAACCGATACGAGCGTTTTTCTTCAACACAATATTGATAATACCTGATTGGCCTTCGGCATCGTATTTTGAAGATGGGTTGGTCATGATCTCCACTTTGTCAATCACTTCTGCTGGCAGACTTTGCAATAATGCCGCAATATCTGACCCTGCCATCGCCGACTCTTTGCCATCAATCAGAATTCGCACACTGGAAGATCCACGTAAGCTTACCGTTCCATCCTGATCTACTTGCAGCGTAGGTACATTAGCCAATAATTCACTCGCTGTACCGCCCGCACTTACTAAAGACTGCGATACATCAAATATTTTTCGGTCGATACCGATTTTCATATCTGGTGTACGGCCTTGCACGGTAACTTCGGAGATCACCTTACTCTCTGTATGTAAAAAAACGGTATCTATTCTGAGTTGTTGACCAGCGGTCAATGAAACATTATCTTGCAGATAATCGTCGTACCCGACATTGGAAATACGCAGGGCAAATGTAGAAGCATCTAAATTGTCAATGGCAAACTGGCCATTTTGCTCACTTTGAGCACCACGTAAATAGGCTTTAGTAGTTTGCGTCAGGATATTGATGCTGGCGCCTGCAATAGGAGCTTTGGTCTCTGCATCAACAACGATACCGCGTATTTGAGCTTTTTGTTGCGCTTGTAATAATACTGGTAGGAGTAATAAAACGGCGCTAAAATTTCGGATTAAGAGCATGTTCATAAGTTTCGTATAGCAAAAATGGGCATTTGCTAGCGTAACTACGAGCACGTAACCGCATTATTACCTTACTAAAATTTTATTCCACGCTAACGGTAAGTCCTTCGGATTTAAGAATTTTGCGATAAATCTCCATTTCGGTATAAGAACCTTCCAGAATGGCACATTTGCCTTCGGTATGTACTTTAAATGCGATACGTGATGCTTCCCCTTCGGAGTATTGAAGATGATGCATCATGCAATGGATTACATGATCGAACGTATTAAAATCATCGTTCCATAAGATTAGACGATGTCCATCCTTTGCTGCCGCCAGAATCTCTTCTAACGTAAATGTCTCTGTAACGGTCTCCGTACCCATACTCGCAAAAATAAGGTATTTTTAGAAAATTCTCTACTTTTGTCGGGATTTCATAGTTAGCGAAAAAAGAAGGTATGTTTCAATCGAAGATAGCCGGCATAGGACATTACGTGCCAAAAAATGTATATACAAACAACGATCTGACCAAATTCATGAACACAAGCGACGCTTGGATACAAGAGCGCACGGGTATTCAAGAACGGCGCTATGCCGATCGAATTGGTGAAACGACTACTTCAATGGGCGTGGAAGCGAGTAAAATTGCATTAGATCGTGCTGGCATAACCGCTGCCGAAGTTGACTTTATTATTTTCGCGACGCTTTCGCCAGATTATTATTTTCCGGGATGTGGTGTGCTTTTACAACGGGAAATGGGTATGGGTGAGATTGGGGCGTTGGATGTTCGAAATCAGTGTTCTGGATTTGTTTATGCCCTCTCGATTGCCGATCAGTTTATCAAAACGGGCATGTACAAAAACGTACTGGTTGTTGGCTCAGAAAAACAATCTTTTGCTATGGATTTTGATACACGAAGTAGACACGTATCCGTCATCTTTGGCGATGGCGCAGGCGCAGTTGTGATGCAACCTACTACCGAAGCGGGAAAAGGCGTATTGAGCACGCACTTACATTCGGATGGTGCCGAAGCAGAAAAATTAGCGATGTACTATCCGGGCGCTGCTGCTGGCTTTGGATTAGAAAATCCGCCTCAATGGCCAGATCAAGAATTGGGCGGCATGCTCATGACGCCGCAAATGCTGGAAGATGGCACAGCGTACCCAACTATGGATGGCCAAGCAGTATTTAAAAAAGCTGTGGTGAAATTCCCTGAGGTAATCCACGAAGCTTTAACAAAGAACAATTTGTCGCCATCTGACATCGACCTTTTAATACCACATCAGGCGAACCTTCGTATCTCGCAATATGTGCAAAAGACACTCGGTTTGCCTGATGAGAAAATCTACAGCAACATCCAACGTTATGGCAATACAACAGCCGCCTCTATACCAATCGCGCTATCTGAAGCGTGGCAAGAAGGATTGATCAAAGAGGGCGATCTAGTATGTTTTGCAGCTTTTGGAGCTGGGTTTACGTGGGGATCGGCGTTGATCCGTTGGTAGTAGATGTTGCGGTATTTTAGGATTATTTTTTGGTATCAACTTTTTTAGCTGCGGCTTTTGTCGTTAATTCAATAACTCCGTTCGCTCCGGCTTTTCCGTATTTGTTTGTAGCGTTCGCATCTTTCCATACGTGCATAGATTCTATCGTATTGGGATCAAGCGTCTTGATATCAAATCCCTCTTTTTGAACAACTCCGTCAATTAATACTACAGGTTTTTTATCTGATGCCGTTTTGCTATTCACAGATTGTACTTCTTGATCATAGGATTTCGTATCGGTTTTTTCATCAGCTTTTATCCCACGATTGAAGTTCTTTGTCGATATTAAAACAACCCCATCTTTAGCTTTTTCACCATAGATTGCGCGAGCACTATTATCTTTAATAACACTGATACTTTCGATGCTATTAGGATCAATACCATCTAAATCACCTTTACTTTGTGGCACTCCATCAAGCACGTATAATGGTTGAGCGTCATCCCCAGACGATCTCTTCAATAGATAGGTCATGGTGCTATCTTTTTGAAATGTACTACGATCGGTTGCTGTTTTAGATTTTTCTAATGCACCTTTAGTTGATATTATTACAACCCCATTTTTTCCTTTATCTCCGTATGCTGCGGTAGCCGAACCTTCTTTTAATACATCAATTCTATCGATATCATTTGGATCGAGTTTTTTAAAATCCTTCGGTAGCATTACGATTCCATCTACTACATACAGTGGATCGACGGGTTGTTTTCCGATTGTTACTCCCTCATGCGCACCATCTGATTCATCTAACCGAGCATCAACTTGCTTAGGTATCACGGTATCTGCGGGATTAATGGTATTTTCCTTTTGCGATTCTGTCGATTGCAAATCATCTTTAAAAATACTCGCTTGACCCAATTCGACCGCATCTTTAATATTGGCTTCTACTTGGTTTACGGTGAATGCAGCTGAGGCGAGCACCAACACGGGTATGAGCATTGCATATTTGCTCAACTCCAACTTGGAGGAGCGCTTTTTGTTCATCATCATAATTCTTTGTTTTAACATTTTAAAATTGAACTTATTTGTGATCGGGGTAGCTAATCCCGTTCTGTTAACATGCAATAGATTGTATTGGTACGTCTGGCGGTCAATTCCTAAATCAAGCACCTGCTGATCCGTCAAGAATTCTAGATTCTGATGAATAGCGCTGCGCATAAGGAAAACCAATGGGTTGTACCAGCAGCAGATATATACCAACTCTGTCAAAAGCACATCCAACGAATGCAAGCCGTTGGTGTGTACCAACTCGTGTTTGAAAATATGCACGAGCTCTTGCTCATCGTGTTGCTTACGGTACAGGTATATATGCCGAAGAAAAGAAAATGGCACTACTGGAAAACGAACATTACGGTAGGAAAAGCTATGCCATAAGGCCGAAGACGAATTCCAATGGACGCGCAACACACTAGCCGACTGAATTAGTAGCCGCAAAAAGAAGAATGTTACGCCAACTGCGACTGCAACGAGCACGACATTATTAATGCTGTACAAATTGTCGGAAGCTGGTGTCGACACAAAATCTGGCATAAAATCCACCAATTCGCCAATGGGTTCTACATGGCGCGCAAACCAACTCCTGACATCTAAAAATGGATAGACGAAACTAAACAGCATGCCGACCAAAAAATAACCACGATTCAGGTTATAAAATGTAAGACCTTTTAGCAACAATATGTAACCTAGGTACACGACGCTCAACAATACATTGACCTGCAGAATATAGATTAATAGCTTTTCCATATTACGTGGTTTTATTGTTTTTAATCATATCAAGGATTTCTTCTAATTCTGCTGATGACAAGCGCTCTTCTTTGATGAAAAACGACACCATATCTTTATACGAATTGTGAAAATAATTGCCTACAAAGCCATTCATGAACTTCGCTTTGTATTCTAATGCAGATATTATTGGTTCATAGCGTTTTGCATTCCCCGCTTTTACCGCTTTTACATACCCTTTTTTCTCTAAATTACGAACGGTGGATGCCAAGGTGGTATAAGGCATTTCCTCGGAAGATTTTAGATTTGCCAAAATGTCGCGGATAAATCCACCCTCGGTTTCCCAAATGGCACGCATCGCTTCTTCTTCTTGTATTGTAAGTTTTTCCATAACTGAATCAATCATTTATACAATGTTACGAAAAGTTCGTAGAAACAAAGAAGGTTTTTGATTTTTTTACGAATTTTTCGTAGATGTCGATTTTACACGATGTATATATGTTGATATATCTTATTATATATGACGATTTCATGTTAATTTAATGCTTATCCACAGTCGAACTGTTTTTGATTTTTTATACATTTGTAGAAATCGAGTCAGAAAATTATGTCAGATAATAAAGCTTCAATAAACTTAAATGGGCAATCCTACGATCTTCCTGTAATCGTTGGAACCGAAAATGAGAAAGCAATAGATATCTCCAAACTGCGAGATCAATCCGAATTCATCACATTAGACCCAGGTTACAAAAACACGGGTGCTACCAAAAGTGCGATCACGTATTTGGATGGAGAGAATGGTATATTACATTATCGTGGATATCCAATTGAGCAGCTTGCAGAGAAATGCTTATTCTTAGAAGTTGCTTATTTATTAATATATGGTGAGCTACCAACGAAACAAGAATTAGAAAGCTTCCGCGCAGAGATCAAAGAACAAACCTTGATCCACGAAGACATGAAGAATTTCTTCGCAGGTTTCCCTTCTCAATCTCATCCGATGGGTCAGTTGTCTTGTTTGGTTGGCGCATTATCAGCTTTTTACCCGGAATCCTTGAATCCAAATGCGACCAAAGAGGAAGATAACAAAACGATTATCAACCTATTGGCCAAAATGCCTACGATTGTTTCTTGGATTCACAAAAAATCAATTGGCCACCCAATTGTTTACCCTAAGAAAGATTTGAATTACGTGGAGAATTTCATGAACATGCTATTCTCTGACGTTACTGCAGAAAGCTCTTTCGATCCTGCGATCATCAGTGCGATGCAAAAACTTTTGATTCTGCACGCAGATCACGAGCAAAACTGTTCGACATCTACCGTACGTATGGTAGGTTCGTCGAATGCCAACTTATACGCTTCTATCGCTTCTGGTATTAATGCGCTTTGGGGTCCACTACATGGTGGTGCGAACCAAGCTGTGATCGAAATGCTAGAAGCAATTAAAGATGATGGTGGTGATGCAGACAAGTATTTGGCAAAGGCTAAGGACAAAAATGATCCTTTCCGTTTGATGGGCTTTGGACACCGCGTTTACAAAAACTTTGATCCTCGTGCCAAGATCATTAAGCAGGCTTGCGATGATATTTTAGAAAAACTAGGTATCGATGATCCTGTTCTGGATATTGCTATCCGCTTGGAAGAAGCGGCTTTGAACGATCAATACTTCATCGATCGTAAATTATATCCAAACGTAGATTTCTATTCGGGAATTATCTACCGTGCCTTGAACTTTAAACCAGAGATGTTTACGGTATTGTTCGCGTTAGGCCGCCTACCGGGATGGATCGCACAATGGAAAGAAATGCGTGAAAACAAAGAGCCAATTGGTCGTCCAAGACAAGTATATACCGGCGAAACGAAAAGAGACGTCGTAGATATTGAAAAACGATAAATCGATAAAAATAAGAAGAAAAGCACCTCGATAGGTGCTTTTCTTTTAACCTATTAACCCATGCTTAGATTACCTCAATCCATTTTCCAAAAAAATACACGGATCGCTATCCTTGCCATTGCGCTACTATTTACATCATTACATGCTAAAGCGCAGTACGGTGGTTATCCATATGAACGCAATATGCGTCTAGGGTTAGTCATCAATCCCAACATCAGTTGGTTTAATTTTGATAGCTCGCACTCCAGTGGCAATCCAGGATATCGATTTGGCTATGGATTGTTAGCCGATTTTGGTTTTTCTAGAAATTATTATTTCTCGACCGGATTGATCATTAACGATCTACGTGCAGAGCAAGTTCAGTTATTCGAAGGAGGTACTCCCGCTACGGTGAATAACTCGATACGACTAAAATATGCAGAAGTACCCCTTACCATAAAACTGAAAACGGAAGATAGAGATTTTGGTCGTATCTATGGACAGTTTGGAGTTACTACGGGTATACGTGTATCCGCTAGACAGCAAAACGATTTGCCAAACGCAGAGACACAATCACTTTCTGGCACTGATTTAGTACGATTGGGATTACAGATCGGGACTGGAGTAGAATGGAATCTAGGTGGCAATCTCGGATTGTTGACAGGTGCAGCGTACAACAATGGTTTTACTCGCGCGATGCGCAACGGCGGCGAGCCAAAAATTTCCTACGTAGCACTCCAAGTCGGTCTATTATTTTAACATATTACTCATGAAAATCGCTTTAGCTCAACTCAATTATCGGATTGGAGATTTTGAAACGGATACCGCACAGATTATAGAAACCATAAACAAAGCTAAAAAGCAAGGAAACGAACTGATCATCTTTGCTGAATTGGCTATTGGTGGATATCCTGCTAAAGATTTGTTGCGCAATCCTGCCTATCTAAATGCCTGCGAGAAAGCTTTGCACGAAATTGCAAGTGCCTGTTGCGACATTTCTTGTATCATTGGTGCTCCAATTCGAAACAATCACTCGGAAGGAAAGCATTTGTTTAATGCGGCATTGGTTATTGAGCAAGGTGAGATAAAGCATACAGTTAAGAAAACGTACTTGCCGGATTATGACGTGTTTGACGAATACCGTTATTTTGAACCCAACAGAGACGTGCACTGTGTGACGATCGGCGACACAAAAATTGCTTTGACGATCTGTGAAGATTTGTGGGACAATGGGGTGGATAACACCTATATGGGTGACATCATTCAAGATCTAGCGGTAGAAAAACCTGACTTGATCGTCAACATAGCTGCCTCTCCTTTTTCATACACACATCACCAAACGCGTCTGGATATTATGCGGCGCGCGGTGTTGCGTATGCATGCGCCATTGATCTATCTCAATCAGTTAGGAGCTCATGCAGATATTATATTCGACGGACGATCTTTCGTATTGGATAACAATGGCGATGTAGTTACAGTTTTGTCGGCGTTTGATGCAGATTTCGCAGAACTGAGCTTAGAAAAAGGTAAATTTCAGCTAGAGGAACATCGAGAAGTATATCTGCCCGGATCGGAAATGGCTCAGATCCATGCGGCGTTGGTTTTCGGCATAAAAGAATATTTCACTAAATCAGGATTTTCAAAAGCAGTGTTGGGTTTATCAGGCGGCTTGGATTCTGCCATTGTCGCGGCATTAGCCTGTGAAGCTTTAGGCGCCGAGAATGTGCTGGCCATACTTCTACCTTCCAAATATTCTTCAGACCATTCGCTAAAAGATGCATTGGATTTAGTAGCTAATACCGGTTGCAACCATCAGATTGTACCTATACATAGTATGGTAGAAGCGTATGAAGAAGCATTGAGCGATCTTTTTAGCGGTTTAACGCCCGATCTTACAGAAGAAAATATACAGGCTCGTATACGGGCAACGGTACTGATGGCCGCCTCTAATAAATTTGGACATATCTTACTCAACACTTCCAACAAGAGCGAGGCTTCGGTTGGCTACGGCACGTTGTACGGCGATATGGCTGGCGCCTTAAGTGTTATTGGAGATGTGTACAAATCACAGGCATATCAATTAGCAGAATACATTAATCGGCATCACGAAATTATCCCGACAAATACTATCGTAAAACCACCTTCGGCAGAATTAAGACCAGACCAAAAGGATACAGATTCTCTTCCAGACTATGAATTACTAGATAGCGTTCTGTACCAATTGATTGAGCAGGAGAAATCAGCACAAGACATCATACAATTAGGTTTTGAAGAACAACTGGTAACCCGTGTTCAACATATGCTGAACAGAGCGGAATTCAAACGTTTTCAAGCGCCGCCTATATTGCGAATAAGCCCGAAAGCATTTGGCGCTGGTCGTGCCATGCCGCTAGTCGCTAAATATCCTGGTTAATCCTACGTCATTTCAACAGATTAACCATCTGTTATTTAGGAAAAATTCTATCTTTGAATCACGTTTGCTTTTGCGTAAGCCTGATCAGGTTGCTGTGCAAGAATAGTAAAAACATAATATCCTCATCAAAAACAGAATTTTAGTTTATGGAATCATACGATTTTGGTATAGTAGGTCTTGGTGTAATGGGTAGAAACCTATTACTTAATATGGCCGACCATACTTTTGCTGTGGCTGGATTAGACCTAGACACAGAGAAGGCTGCTTCATTACAGGCCGAAGCGGCAGCCAATCATCAAATCAAAGCTACCACAGATGTGGCAGCCTTTGTACAGGCGATTCGCAAACCACGTGCCATTATGCTACTTGTACCTGCTGGCAAACCTGTAGATAGCGCTATTGAAAGTTTGCTTCCTCACTTAGAAGAAGGCGATATACTAGTGGACGGTGGCAACTCGTATTTTCCTGATACAGAAAGACGATACACGTACCTTTCCGACAAGAATATTCATTTTTTTGGAATGGGAATCTCTGGCGGCGAAAAAGGCGCACGATTCGGGCCTAGTATGATGCCCGGCGGCGATGAAGTCGCTTACGAGCGTTTGCGCCCCATATTTGAAGCGATCTCTGCCAAAGTAAATGGCGATCCTTGCGTTGCCTACTTAGGCAGCGGGTCTGCCGGTAACTATGTAAAAATGGTGCACAATGGCATCGAATACGGTGTTATGCAATTGCTAGCAGAGATTTACGATCTGATGAAACGCGGTGCTGGCATCGCCGATGACAAGATTCAAGAGACATTTGCAAAATGGAATGAAACTGAGCTGCAATCGTTCTTAGTAGAGATAACAGGAGAAATCCTGAAACAAAAAGACGAAGATGGTACACCATTGATCCATGCGATCTCTGACTGGGCCAAATCCAAAGGAACAGGAAAATGGACTTCACAAAATGCCATGGACCTACAAGTACCTGTACCGGTAATTGATGCTGCAGTTAATATGCGCGACATCTCTAAATACAAACCGGAGCGTATCGAAGCGGCTAAACAACTGACATGGGAAGCGACTTCCTCATCCGACGTAGCAGAAGATCAACTGCTAAAACAGCTAAAAGATGCATTTCACGCGGCCATGCTTCTCACCTACGCACAAGGATTAGCACAGCTTACGGTCGCCTCTGATACCTACAAATACGGATTAGAATTAGAAACGGTCACGAAAATCTGGCGTGGAGGTTGTATCATTCGCGCAGCGGCGTTAGAAGATTTCCGCCAAGCTTACCACCGTAATCCAGACTTGCGCAACATCTTGCTAGATGAACAAATCGGTCAGCAATTACTGAAATTACAAGAGAATTTCCGCTCTGTAATCAATTTCGCAGTAGCAAAAGGTATTCCTGTAGCGGGGCTAATGAATGCCTTAGTATATTTTGATGCTTACCGCTCGGCCAACCTACCGACAAACTTGATACAAGCCCAACGCGATTATTTTGGTGCGCATACTTACGAGCGTATTGATCGCGAAGGAATTTTCCATACACAATGGGGCTAACGCCAAATGTTTTATCTGTCTAAACATGAAAACAAGTAAAAAAGCCAGACCAGCGATCATCGTTATATTTGGAGGAACAGGTGACCTCGCAAAGCGAAAATTAATTCCTGCCTTTTATAATCTTTTTCTGGACGACTGGATGCCCGAAAAATTTGCCATCATCGGGCTCGGAAGAACAGCACTTGACAATGATGCCTATCGCGAGCATTTGAAAGAAGGTTTGACCGAGTTTTCGCGTACGGGAGCACCCGATGCGGATAAGTGGACAGTTTTCAGTCCGCAGGTTAGCTACTTCCAATCGAATATTGAAACCCCAGAATCCTATCAAGAGTTGGCGGCTCAATTGGATGCGCTGGATGCCGAATGGGGAGAGCGAGCAAATCGTTTGTTTTATCTTTCAGTAGCACCGCGCTTTATTGGCGCAGCCGCATCAAACATCAATGCATCTGGCTTGGCTAGTATTCCAGCCCAAGACCGTATCGTAATCGAAAAGCCTTTCGGATACAATAAGAAAACAGCGATAGAACTGAATCAACTGTTGACCCAAACGTTTCAAGAAGATCAGATCTATCGTATCGATCATTATCTAGGCAAAGAAACGGTGCAAAATATCTTGGCATTTCGCTTTGGCAATGCGCTGTTCGAACCGTTGTGGAATCGTAATTACATTGATTCGATACAAATCACCGTGGCAGAGCAAGTCGGCGTAGAAAACCGAGGCGGCTACTACGAGGGAGCAGGCGCATTGCGCGATATGATTCAAAATCACCTCTTGCAAATCTTGTGCATGGTCGCAATGGAAGCTCCAGCTTCTTTCAAAGCCGAAGAAATTCGTAATCGCAAGGTCGATGTGCTGCGTTCGATACGCCGTATCAAACCCGAAGAAGTGAGCCGATATGCCGTACGTGGCCAATACCACGAAGGTTGGCTGCAAGGCGATAAAGTACCAGGTTATCGGGAAGAGACGGGTGTAAATCCGCAATCTAATACCGAAACGTATGCCGCCATTAAGTTTTATATGGACAACTGGCGTTGGCAAGGTGTACCGTTTTATTTAAGAACGGGCAAACGCATGCAGGAAAAACACTCGTCGATCACTATACAGTTTAAACCTGTTCCGCATTCTACGTTCTCCAATGGTGAGGCGGCAGAAAACCTGATGCCGAATCGACTGACCATCAACATTCAACCACAAATGGACATTCGATTGCGCTTCATGACCAAAAAACCAGGTTTGAGCATGAGTTTGAATCCTTCAGAAATGGTATTTGACTACGATACCTGCTCTACACAATCGCCAGAAGCATACGAAACCTTGCTGTTGGATGCTTTGAACGGAGATGCAACGTTATTCATGCGCTCGGATCAAGTCGAAGAAGCTTGGGACGTAATAACTCCAATACAAGAAGCGTGGGAAAGTCGGGATTCGTTGGATTTCCCGAATTATGCTGCGGGCACTTGGGGACCAGAAACGGCCGAAGTATTGGTCGCACAACAAGGACACGTGTGGGCAATTAATGCTTTGCATAAACCAAAAATAAAAGACGAAAACTGTGATTAAAATATACCCACAACCATCTGATATTTATCCTGCTGCTGCCGATCTTTTTGTGGCATCAGCTAAAAAAGCAATAGCTTCAAAAGGAAGCTTTACTGTGGCGTTGACTGGTGGATCCTCACCTGTAGAACTTTATAAGCTATTAGCAACGCCAGCTTACCTTGACCAGATCGACTGGACAAAAGTCTTTGTCTTCTGGGGCGACGAGCGCTGGGTGCCATTGGCTGATCCATTGAGCAATGCCAAGATGGCTTTCGAAACATTATTGCAACAAGTGCCTTTGCCAGAAGATCATATCTTTCCGATGTACGATATCGATCGCTCGCCGGAAGAATTTGCTGTTGTTTATGAGCAGCAGCTAAGAAGAGTACTTGGTACAGAAGGACAATTCGACTTGATTTTACTTGGTATGGGCGATGATGGACATACTGCTTCTCTGTTTCCGCATACGGCAGTATTGCAGGAGAAAACCAAATGGGTGGATGCCTATTATCTCGAGCCGCAGCAGATGCACCGCATTACGTTGACAGCAACTTTGCTCAACAAGGCAAAACAAATTTTAGTGATCACCTTCGGAGAAAAGAAAGCTCCAGCTTTGTACGAGGTATTAGAAGGCGTACGTAATTCAGAAGAATATCCTTCTCAATTGCTAAATCCTACTAATGGGGATATATTGTTTATGGTGGATAAGGATGCTGCATCTCGATTATCGGAAGCGGTAATTAGTCAATAATCTTTCAGCGGCTTGTATTACTCATTTCATGACCAAGGAAAAGCCTAACAAACTTATTGAAACAATAACGAGTTAGGCTTTTTAGCAGGTGATAGTTAAAGACATGAAACGAACAACGTACCGGCGTGATTAGTCCGTTGCAGACTAAACCAGAAACACTAAAAAATTAAGACATAACTTATTAAACCATTAACCTGGTAATGCGTCAAATAAGGAAGATAGACACTTGTTAGCAACTAAAAGTCATGAAAAAATACATCCTGCACATTAGCCTTCTTTTGGTAGTCACGCTAGTATTTTCAGCGTGTCGTACTAATAAATTCAACACCACTAAGGTGATGAATAAAGATTTCACCCAATACCGTACTTACGGTTGGTTGCCCCCTATTGATTCGTTATCAAAAGATTATTTTTCAAACGATATTGCACGTGAGAATATCATGATCGCTGCGAATACCGAAATCGAGAAGTTAGGGCTTACCTACTCGAAGGAGAATCCTGATATTTTGTTCCGTTATGTGGCCATTGTCAATAATAAAAGTCGCTTAATTTGGTCTAATCCAGGTTGGGGCGGCTGGGGAATGGGACCTTGGGGCTGGGGAATGGGCTGGGGAGGCGGTTGGTCTCAACCAGTTGGTCGCGAAGGCTATCGGTACGCTCATATCATTGTCGAAGCTTTTGATCGCCAAGCAGATGCCGTAGTGTGGCAAGCTCGAGGATCGAGAGAAGTCCGCAATCCAGAACGCGCTATTAACAGGCTTCCTACAATTCTACGTGGAATATTTAAACAATATCCAGTACGAAAATAGATTAGCATAAAATATTTATCATAACCAACGTACATCCGTACGTTGGTTATGATAAAGAAGGGGCAAGTGATAAACACTTGCCCCTTCTTTATTGGGAAAATTTTGGTAAAAAATATGTATTTTCGTTTTGCACCATGCGATGAACTAATCGCTAACCGACAGAATAGAACCTATATAGTGCGATACTAAATTAAAAAGAACACCTCATCTGACCATGAAGACATTAACAACTGACCAAAAAGAGAAACTGTTTGAAGGATTAGAAAAAAGATTTAGAGATAATGTACAAAGGCATATTGATCTAAAGTGGGATGATGTATTAAAGAAATTAGAAAGTGTATCCGACAATGCACTATATGCCCTGCATGCTATGGAGAATACGCAAGGGGAACCAGATGTGATCGGAACTGATGACAAAACTGGCGAATTTATTTTTTGCGATTGTGCGGCAGAAAGTCCTGTTGGCCGACGCAGTCTTTGTTACGATCAAGATGCCCTAGATTCGCGCAAACAAAATAAGCCAGCCGACAATGCGGTTGAGGCAGCACGTAAAATGGGTATAGAATTATTGGATGAGGAGGCTTACCATAGACTTCAAACCGTCGGAAATTTTGACACAAAAACCTCAAGCTGGCTCCGTACCCCTCATGAACTACGCAAATTAGGAGGTGCATTATTTGGTGATTACCGCTTTGGAAGAGTGTTTATATATCACAATGGTGCAGAATCCTACTATAGCGCACGCGGATTTCGAGGGCAAGTTTTTATATAAGGAAAAGAGAATAGCTAAGCTATTCTCTTTTCCTTATATAAAAACGTAAAATCTGTAACTGGTAGAGATGCAGCTATGATATAATTTATTCGGTGCGTGCCAGTTATACGATTAGCTTCCCTTTCGTACTTTTTTGCACCTGCTCTAATGTCACTCCTTGATGTAGTTCTACAATCTTGAAACCGCCCTCTGGAACGACATCGAATACGCCCAACTCTGTCACAATTTTTTTGACACAGCGTAGTCCTGTTAATGGCAGTCCGCAAGAGGGAAGTAATTTGGATTCACCTTGTCTGTTGACGTGCTGCATGGCCACAATAATATTTTGTGCGCTAGCTACTAAATCCATCGCCCCTCCCATACCTTTCACCATCTTGCCGGGAATCTTCCAGTTGGCAATATCGCCGTTTTCAGAAACTTCCATCGCACCTAAAATAGTTAAATCGACCTTTCTCGAGCGAATCATACCAAAGCTCATAGCAGAGTCGAAGAAAGCAGAGCCAGGTAATGTTGTGATTGTTTGTTTTCCGGCATTGATATAATCAGCATCTTCCTCCCCTTCGAAAGGAAATGGCCCCATACCGAGCAATCCATTTTCACTTTGCAGCACTACGTTAATATCTTCTGGAATATAATTGGCTACTAAAGTCGGTATTCCTATGCCCAGATTCACGTAATAGCCATCTTTCACTTCCTTCGCGATGCGTTTGGCAATTCCATATTTATCCAGCATATCAATCGTGTTTTTTGATGATCATGGCACTCGCTCCACCGCCGCCATTGCAGATTGCGGCTAAGCCATAGGTGCCACCTTCTTGCTTTAAAATGCTACTCAAGGTAACAAGTATGCGTGCGCCACTACAGCCGAGTGGGTGACCGAGCGCCACCGCACCGCCATATACGTTTATTTTGTCGGTCGATAATTCCAAAATTTTGGCATTGGCGAGTGCTACTACCGAAAAAGCTTCATTAAACTCATAGTAATCTATCTCATCTTTTGTCATGCCTGCTTTTTTAAGCACCTTCTCTGTCACAATACTTGGCGTAGTAGTAAACCATTCGGGATCTTGTTCTGCATCGGCATACGCGATTATTTCGGCGATGGGCTTTAGTCCAAGTTTCTGCACCTTTTCTTCACTAGCCAAAATCAATGCTGCTGCGCCATCACTCAATGTAGAAGCATTGGCAGCCGTTATGGTACCCACCTTATTGAAGGAAGGTCGTAGTTGTGGAATTTTATCTATGTTTACTTGTCTACACTCCTCATCTTCGGTAACCACAGTATCTCCTTTACGACCATTCACGGTGATTTCTACCACTTCGGTAGCGAATTTTTTGTCGTTCCATGCTTGTTTACTGCGCTGGTAAGATGAAATGGCATACTCATCCTGTTGCTCTCGTGTAAACTCGTATTTTGCGGCGCAAGCTTCACCGCAATTTCCCATTGCTTGCCCTGAATATACGTCGGTCAAACCATCTTTTTGCAAGCCGTCTATCAACTGCTGATGACCGTATTTTGCGCCCCAGCGTGCTGAAGCATCGTAAAATGGTACTTGACTCATGCTTTCCATACCACCAGCAACGACGATATCTGCATCACCTAATAAAATTTGTTGCACACCGATAGAAACAGCTTTCATACCGCTTGCACAAACTTTATTAATAGTTGTAGCGGGAATATTATCTGGAAGTCCTGCCTTGCGAGAAGCTTGCCTTGCTGGCGCTTGACCGACGTTGGCCGACAATACGTTTCCCATCAGAATCTCATCCAATTGATCTGCTGCAAGACCGCTTTGCTGTAAAGCCGCATCGATCGCCTTTGCGCCTAACTCGGGCGCGGAAAGGGAGGACAGGTTTCCGCCAAATCCACCAATTGGGGTACGCTTGGCTGCGACTATAAATACTTTTTTTGTTGTGTTTTGCATACTATTCTTTTTCTTTTGTGCTGTATGTGCGTTGTTCTATACGTTTTTCATATCGCTCGCCTTGGAAAATTCTATTTACATAGATTCCGGGCGTATGAATGTAGTTAGGATCCAATTGGCCGGGTTCCACCAATTCCTCCACTTCGGCAATGGTGATCTTGCCACACATAGCCATCGCGTGGTTAAAGTTGTTTGCTGTACCACGAAATACTAGATTGCCCATACGATCGCCCTTCCAAGCTTTCACCAAGGCAAAATCGGGTTCGAAAGCATATTCCATTAAATAATCTTTTTCTACGCCATGAAATGTAAATCGTCTTATTTCTTTGCCTTCGGCTACTTCAGTGCCAACGCCAGTCGGTGTATAGATTGCGGGCATTCCATAACCTGCTGCCATTAAGCGAGTCGCTAATGTACCTTGCGGCACCAATTCGACGTCGAGCTCACCGCTGAGCATTTGCCGCTCGAATTCTGCGTTTTCGCCAACATAGGACGCTATCATTTTTTTGATCTGCTTACGCTGTAGCAACAAACCAAGACCGAAATCATCGACTCCTGCATTATTACTGATACAGGTTAAATCCGTTATTTGCCTATCTATTAGAGCTTGTATTAAGTTTTCTGGAATTCCGCATAAACCAAAACCTCCGACAGCAATCGTCATACCTGACTGCACATCATCAGTGGCCTCAAGTGCGCTTGACACCGTTTTATCTATCATAAAGTTTATAATTCAAGGGTTAAAAACCTTAATAAAGGTACTAAATTAACCCTTCTTTCTGAACAGAAATCTTGTTTATGTTCAATATTATGACTAAAATTGACTTTATCATCATTGAAATATCAAAAAGTTTTACCCCATTATGTCTAGAGCATTTCTTACTACAGCGCTTCTTTTTTGCATCTTCATCTCATTTGGACAGAACAGACCTATGCTACCATATGCATTAAAAGGCGCGATAGATTCTCAGTTTTACTTTATCAATACACTATCACGTAGTCAGGATGCCGACACGAAGCTAATTCGGAAAACTAATTTGGAAATACTACGTAAAAATACTTCTGATACGATCAATCGGTTAAAACGTGAAATCACCGATCTTAATGAAGCTAGCTCTTCCTCGGTGGCCACTACGCGTAGCCTTCGTGACTCTGTAAGCACATTGGAAGGCGAACTTCGCGTAGAACGCGATCGTACGGATAGTATTTCGTTCTTGGGAATAGATTTTCAAAA
Source organism: Sphingobacterium populi (assembly GCF_001586775.1). Lineage (GTDB taxonomy): Bacteria > Bacteroidota > Bacteroidia > Sphingobacteriales > Sphingobacteriaceae > Sphingobacterium > Sphingobacterium populi. The sequence continues at coordinate 79,269 of NZ_LQXS01000005.1, forward strand.
AAGCACCTACCACACCATCGTATGGGTGCTGATCTGTGTATTTGCAGTCGCATTCATAGCCAGTTTTTTCGCTTTTAAAAAATCTAAGATCGACACTGTAGAACATCAAAAGACGGTCCATGAGCTACAAGATGAATTGCAGATGTTCAAAAAGAAATCGATGGAAAAAGAACAATTACTTAAAAGACAGCTATTGGACGAGCAACTGAAGAGAAATTCTTGATCTTCATCGTCCACATATTAATATCTAGTTAGGTGGCTTATGATACCACCCAAGGCAAAGATCGGAGGTGTTAACAGCATTCTCCGATTTTTTTTCGATGATTACCAAATATTCGTTACACCATTTCGGGTGCTTAGCGGTATATCGATCAGTCGGTTGGCGCATAATATTGAATACCGCAACACCACGTATATTTCCAACTGCTTATTTGACGATTTTTCATGCACGCACCGTCGCACGCTATTTTCTTTTTTTATGTTTTGGTTTTCAACGGATAAAAGCTATTTTTGCAAACCAAAATACACCACGACAGAAGTGGCTGTATATGAATGAATAATTATATTTAGTCCTATTAATATGCCCAATATTGGTAAAATAGCGCAGATTATCGGCCCCGTTGTTGACGTCAACTTTGCCGACAATGAAAATCTTCCGAAAATTTTTGACGCTCTGTACATTGAGAAAGAAAATGGTCAGCGTGTAGTTTTGGAAGTTCAAAAACACTTAGGTGAAGAACGTGTTCGTACTATCGCGATGGATGCTACGGAAGGTTTGGTTCGTGGTATGAAAGTAGTTGATACCGGAGCGCCAATTAAAATGCCTATTGGAGAAAGTATTAAAGGCCGTGTATTCAATGTCGTTGGAGATGCTATTGATGGTATCCAAAACGTAGACAAAGAAAACGGTCGCAGTATCCACAACGTACCTCCGCGTTTCGAGGATTTATCGACAGAGACGGAAGTGCTTTTTACAGGTATTAAAGTAATTGACTTACTAGAGCCTTATGCTAAAGGTGGTAAAATTGGATTATTCGGTGGTGCCGGTGTTGGTAAAACCGTATTGATTCAAGAGTTGATCAACAATATTGCTAAAGGACACGGTGGTCTTTCTGTATTTGCGGGTGTCGGTGAGCGTACACGTGAAGGAAATGACTTGTTACGTGAGATGCTAGAATCTGGCATTATCAAATATGGTGATCACTTCATGGAAGGCATGGAAAAAGGTCAGTGGCCTTTGGATCAAGTCGATCACGAATTGATGAAAGATTCTAAATGTACTTTCGTATTCGGACAAATGAATGAGCCTCCAGGTGCACGTGCACGTGTAGCCCTTTCAGGTCTTACAATTGCAGAATATTTCCGTGATGGTGAAGGCGAAGGTAAAGGTCGTGACGTTCTTTTCTTTATCGACAATATCTTCCGTTTTACGCAAGCGGGTTCTGAAGTATCTGCCCTTTTAGGTCGTATGCCTTCAGCAGTAGGTTATCAACCAACTTTGGCAACAGAGATGGGATTGATGCAAGAGCGTATTACCTCTACTAAAAACGGATCAATCACTTCGGTACAAGCAGTTTACGTTCCTGCCGATGACTTAACTGACCCTGCGCCAGCGACTACATTTGCTCACTTAGATGCGACTACGGTATTATCTCGTAAAATTGCCGAGTTAGGTATCTATCCTGCGGTAGATCCATTAGATTCTACTTCAAGAATCTTGTCTCCAGCGGTGTTAGGCGATGAGCACTACAATACCGCACAACGTGTAAAAGAGATTTTGCAACGTTACAAAGAACTACAAGATATCATTGCTATCTTAGGTATGGATGAATTGTCGGATGAAGATAAATTGACAGTAACTCGCGCTCGTCGTGTACAACGTTTCTTGTCACAACCTTTCCACGTAGCAGAGCAATTTACTGGTCTAAAAGGTGTGTTGGTAGATATCAAAGATACCATCAAAGGTTTCAACATGATCATTGATGGTGAAGTAGATGAGTATCCAGAAGCATCTTTCAACTTGGTAGGTACCATTGAAGAAGCTATTGAAAAAGGTAAAAAACTAATAGCTGAAGCTGTTTAATATGAAATTAACAATCATAACTCCCGATAAGTTAGCATACGAAGGCGATGTAACAGCAGTAACCGTACCCGGTAGTGCTGGTTCTTTCCAGATATTGAAAGATCACGCAGCAATCGTATCTACATTGGAAGATGGTAAAGTAATCATTAATACGGGTACTGCAGAAGAAGTATTCCAAATCAAAGGTGGCGTTGTTGAAGCTAAAGACAATATCATAACGGTATTAGCCGAAGGTATACGCTAGTAGATTTTTTCAAAATCACCAAAGAGATTAGCCTCTTAAAACATACTGTTTTAAGAGGCTTTTTTTATAAATTAAGTATCCCTATTTGGCATTTTAGGCAGAAAACTACCGGCCTAGCAAAAAAATTGAATTCCACAAGGGTAGACTGATTTTAATATTAGTCTACTTTAAACAAAATAAAATTTCACAAAAAAATCATTTACTCAAAATTTAAAATCACAAATAACACGATTGCCAAATAAAAAACTTTTTTAAAATTCAACCAAGCGCTATTGCTTTAAAAATACATTCGCTTTATCTTACAAAAACAAAAAGGGAAGACCTGTCTCTACTATGATGACATCAGACAGCAGATCGTAAAACCAGGAAAGCTATGCAGTATTATAATCAAGACACGTACATTTATTTAGATGGCGAATTTGTAAAGGCGAGCGAAGCGGGCACAGACTTCTTCGGGCAGGCCTTGCACTACGGTTATGGTGCCTTTGAAGGGCTACGCGCATACAGCACACATAATGGTGTTCGTATGTTTAAAGCGGAAGCTCACTTTGATCGACTACGCACTTCTTGCGAATCGATTAACTTGCCTTTTCCTTGGTCTACACGCGAACTGATTGAGCAAACTTACGAGTTGCTAGCAAAAAACAATATGCGTGCAGCCTATATCCGACCGCTCGTGTTTTCAGGCTCCAATATGCATCTGACTTCTGCGGCCAACTCCAGCATTGTGATTGCCGCTTGGGAATGGGGACCATTCTTAGGTCAGAATTTGCTCAAAGTTTGTCTTTCTGACATTCGTAGACCGCATCCAAAATCTTTCCAGATCGATGCCAAGATTTCGGGTCAGTACATTAATGCGATTCGTGCTACGAGTGATGCCATCCGCAAAGGCTTTGACGAAGCGCTGATGCTCGATCAAGATGGTTTTGTGGCACAAGCGTCGAGTGAAAATCTTTTCATAGAAAAAGATTTCAAGTTATACACCCCACCTGTACAACACGTCTTCCCTGGTATTACTAGACAAACGGTCATTGACATCTGCCGGGATCTCAACTTCGATCTCATCGAAAAAAGATTAACTATTGAAGATTTATACACAGCAGATAGTGCATTCTTATGTGGTACAGCAGCAGGTATTATTGGAATTAAACAAATAGATGATACAGCCTATCCTGAAGATTGGGAACACACGATAGGCGCATCCATACAACGTACATACAAAAAATTAGTATTAGAGCAAGAGAATTATGAAGTCATCATCTGACAACGAAAACACGTTAAACAGATATAGCCGCATCTTTACACAAGATGCCACACAACCAGCCGCTAAAGCAATGCTTTACGGAATTGGATTGACTGATCAGGACATGGCGAAGGCACAAGTCGGCATTGCCAGCATGGGATATGATGGCAACACATGCAACATGCACTTGAACGACCTCGCAAAAGAAGTCAAAAAAGGTGTTTGGTCTGAAGATTTAGTAGGATTAATATTCAATACCATCGGTGTGAGTGATGGGATGAGTAATGGTACAGACGGTATGCGCTACTCCTTGGTGAGCCGTGATGTCATCGCAGATAGTATTGAAACTATTTGTGGCGGACAATATTATGATGGCGTGATCGCCATCCCCGGTTGTGACAAAAATATGCCCGGTGCTATTATGGCGATGGCACGTTTAGACCGCCCTTCTTTAATGGTGTATGGAGGTACGATTGCTCCAGGCCATTATAAAGGTGAAGAATTGAATATCGTATCCGCATTTGAAGCCTTAGGACAAAAAATCTGTGGCAACATTTCGGACGAAGATTACGAAGGTGTCATTAAACACACCTGCCCAGGCGCTGGCGCATGTGGTGGTATGTACACCGCTAATACAATGGCTTCGGCGATCGAAGCATTGGGCATGAGCCTTCCCTACTCGGCCTCGAATCCTGCAGTAAGCGCAGAAAAAAAACAAGAATGTCTTGATGCTGGAAAATACATTCGTATTCTGTTAGAAAAAGACATTAAGCCGTCCGATATCATGACGCGTAAGGCATTTGAAAATGCCATACGTAGTATTATTGTATTAGGCGGTAGTACCAACGCGGTGCTACATTTCATTGCCATCGGTAAAGCGATTGGTGTAGAGATTACGCAAGATGACTTCCAACGCATGAGTAATGAAACGCCTGTATTGGCAGATTTCAAACCGAGCGGCAAATACTTAATGCAAGATTTACATCAATATGGCGGTACGCCAGCCGTGATGCGTTACTTATTGGACGAAGGATTGATCCACGGTGATTGCCTTACCGTAACGGGGAAAACTGTCGCAGAGAATTTGGCTGATGTAAAATCGATCATCGATTACAATCAACCGATTATCCGCCCATTATCTGATCCAATCAAAGCAACGGGCCACTTACAAATATTGTACGGAAATATTGCTGAAAAAGGCTCCGTGGCCAAAATATCAGGTAAAGAAGGCGAGCGTTTTGAAGGACCTGCCCGCGTTTTTGATGGCGAGCAAAACCTCATTCAAGGTATTTCTTCGGGACTCGTAAAACCAGGCGATGTTGTTGTTATTACAAACGCAGGACCAAAAGGAGCGCCAGGCATGCCAGAGATGTTAAAACCAACCTCTGCTATTATTGGTGCAGGTTTGGGTAAATCGGTCGCATTGATCACAGATGGTCGCTTCTCAGGCGGTACACACGGTTTTGTCGTTGGCCACATCACACCAGAATCGTATGCCGGCGGATTGATCGGTTTGATCGAAGATAATGACCATATCGTGATCGATGCCGTTAATAACACCATCAACGTTTCGTTGACCGACGAGGAAATTGCTGCTCGCCGAGCCAGATGGCAACAACCAGCATTAAAAGTATCCAAAGGAGTATTATATAAATATGCAAAAACGGTGGCCGACGCTTCCGAAGGCTGTGTAACAGATCTTTAATCACGTCGAGACACCCTTTACGCGGAATATATCATGAGCACATTAGAAAAAACGCAGTTAGAAAAAGAAACGGCTACGACAACCCAATTAAGTGGTTCGCAAGCGGTCTTGGAAGCTTTGCTTCAAGAAGGCGTAGATACCGTATTTGGTTATCCGGGCGGCGCGATTATGCCGATCTACGATGCCTTGTACGATTACAATGAGAAATTGAAACATATTCTCGTGCGTCATGAGCAGGAGGCATACATGCAGCACAAGGTTATGCACGTACTTCTGGGAAAGTTGGCGTGGCATTCGCGACCAGCGGCCCAGGAGCAACTAACTTGGTTACAGGACTGGCAGATGCTATGATTGATAGCAATCCAATTGTTTGCGTGACTGGGCAGGTTTTTGCTGCATTACTAGGTACCGATGCTTTTCAAGAAACAGACGTGATTAATATCACCACACCCGTAACAAAGTGGAACTACCAAGTGACCGATGCCAATGAAATACCAGAGGTAATGGCCAAAGCATTCTATATCGCCAAAACTGGCGCCCCGGCCCAGTGTTAGTGGATATCACCAAGAATGCACAACTTCAGTTGTTTGACTTTTTGGGGTACAAGAAATGTAACCATATTCGGAGTTATCGACCAAAACCAGTAGTGCGTAACGAATACATCACGCAAGCTGCCGAGGTCATTAATAAAGCCAAGAAACCATTTGTACTATTCGGACAAGGTGTGATCTTGGGCAAAGCGGAAGCCGAATTCAGAGCATTTATAGAAAAAGGTGGCTTTCCAGCTGCTTGGACCGTCATGGGATTAAGCGCATTGGAGACAGAACATCCACTGAATGTAGGAATGTTGGGCATGCATGGTAATTATGCGCCCAACGTCATGACGAATGAGTGTGATGTGCTGATAGCTGTCGGTATGCGTTTCGATGACCGCGTTACGGGTCGGTTAGATAAATATGCAAAACAAGCCAAAATTGTACACTTGGATATTGACCCTGCCGAGATTGATAAGAATGTGAAATCTACCGTACCCGTTTGGGGAGATTGTAAGGAAACGCTACCAGCGCTTACTGCACTGCTACAAGAAAACGATCATAGCGCTTGGGTGGGGGAATTCCGCGAACTGGAGAAAGAGGAAATCAAGGAAGTAATTCAAGATGAACTGAACCCTACGACCGATATCATGACGATGGGCGAAGTGCTCAAAACCTTAAATGAACTGACCAACGGCGATGCAATTATCGTGACCGATGTAGGCCAACACCAGATGGTGACTTGTCGTTACGCTAAGTTTAATTCCAGCCGATCCAACGTCACTTCGGGCGGTTTAGGTACGATGGGATTTGGTTTACCAGCTGCTATTGGAGCTTGGTACGGCGCACCGCATCGTGATGTAGTCGCCATTATCGGCGATGGCGGTATTCAGATGACGATTCAAGAACTAGGCACCATCATGCAATTCGGTGCAAAAGTCAAAATTTTGATTTTGAACAACGAGTTTTTAGGAATGGTACGTCAGTGGCAGCAGCTCTTCCATCAGCGCCGTTACTCTTTTGTAGACATTACCAGTCCAGATTTCGTAGCCGTGGCCAAAGGATACTACATCAACGGCAACAAAATTTCGGAGCGCAAGGACCTGAAATCTGCTTTGAAAACGATGTTAGATCACGACGGGGCTTATTTATTAGAAGTCATGGTAGGCAAGGAAAACAACGTGTTTCCAATGGTGGCGCAGGGTACTTCGGTTTCAGAAATACGGTTGAAGTAAAAGAAATTAGAAATGGAAAAGCAAGAATATACCATCACCTTATACACCGAAAATTCGATCGGGATGATCGGTCGTATATCTACGATATTTTCTCGACGCAAGATCAATATTGAGAGTCTAAACACCTCGCCATCTGAGGTGGAAGGCATACACCGTTTTACCATCGTCATCAGCGAAAGCGAGGAAGTGGTGCGCAAACTATGCCGTCAGATTGAAAAACAAGTCGAAGTATTGAAAGCGTACTACAATACCAACGATGAGTTGGTATGGCAAGAACAAGCATTATATAAAGTTCCTGCTGACGTGATTGCAGAAAAGGCCTACGTGGAGCGCTTGTTACGTCAATATGGCGCGAGTGCCGTCGTGATTCGTAATGATTACATCGTCTTCGAGACTGCAGGTCATCGCGAGGAGATCGACCGACTAACAGCCGAACTCACCAAATATAATTTGATTGAATTCGTGCGTGGCGCCCGTATTGCCATTATCAAAGAAAGCGCTGGTTTCCACAAGAAATTGAAAGAGTTTGAACAACAAGAACCATCTCCTGATGTGGTCGAGAACGAATTCTTGGATCAACAGGATCGTGTATTTACCATGTAATCTCCGAAGCAGCAATGACAGAAGTATTCCAATTTATTCGCGATTCTAGGCGAGCCTTTATCGAACTATTAGATACGCTAACGCTAGAGCAGCTCAACGAAATTCCGGCAGGATACAATAATAACATCATCTGGAACTTTGGTCATATCGTTGTGTCAACACAAGGTTTGTGTTACACGCGATCAGGCATCCGACCAGACACGAATGATATTTCCTATTTTTCGACGTATGCTAAGGGTACCAAACCAACGTACTTCGTTGATCAGGCAGAAGTAGATGCGCTAAAAAAATTGGCGATCGATACGATAGATGTGTTGCAGCGTGATTACGAAGCAAATGTATTCGCAGATTTCAGCCCATTTGAGACAAGTACATACAAAGCCACACTACACACGATCGAAGACGTCATCGTGACCACGGCCGGTCACGACAATTGGCACTTTGGCTATGCCACAGCGCAAAAAAGAAGCATTAAATAACCTCAATCGATATCTAAAAAAATATAAATATAGAACAATGGCAAATTATTTTAATACCCTATCACTTAGAGAGCAATTAACCCAATTAGGACATGCTGAATTTTTAGACGCTAGCGCTTTTACAGATGGCGTTGATGCACTAAAAGGCAAGAAAATCGTAATTGTAGGTGCTGGCGCACAAGGTTTGAATCAAGGTTTGAACCTTAGAGATAGCGGTTTAGATGTTTCTTACGCGCTGCGTAAGGAGGCCATCGAGCAAAAAAGAGATTCTTGGAAAAACGCCACAGACAACAATTTTGCTGTAGGCACATACGAGGAGTTAATCCCTTCGGCAGATCTTGTGATCAACTTGACACCGGATAAACAACACACAAATGTCGTAAACGCAGTACAACCTTTGATGAAAGAAGGTGCTACTTTGTCTTATTCGCACGGTTTCAACATCGTAGAAGAAGGATTGCAAGTACGTAAAGATTTGACCGTTATCATGGTAGCTCCAAAATCTCCAGGATCGGAAGTTCGTGCGGAGTTCTTACGCGGTTTTGGCGTCCCTACGCTTATTGCCGTTCACCCAGAAAATGATCCACAAGGAAAAGGATGGGCAGAAGCCAAAGCTTACTGTGTAGGTACAGGTGGGCACAAAGCCGGTGTATTGAAATCTTCTTTCGTAGCCGAAGTAAAATCGGATTTGATGGGTGAGCAAACCATCTTGTGTGGATTGCTACAAACAGGTTCTATCCTATCTTTCGACAAAATGGTCGAAAAAGGAATCGATGCCGGATATGCTTCAAAATTAGTACAATACGGTGTAGAAGTGATCACCGAAGCCTTGAAACACGGTGGTGTTAGCGGCATGTTGGATCGCTTAAGCAACCCAGCAAAGATCAAAGCTTATGAACTTTCAGAAGAATTGAAAGACATCATGCGTCCATTATTCCAAAAACACCAAGACGATATTATGTCGGGCGAATTCAGCAAAACCATGATGGAAGATTGGGCAAATGACGATGTCAACCTATTGAAATGGCGCGCCGAAACAGGTGAAACTGCTTTCGAAAAAACACCGGCTGGCGATGTACAGATCAATGAGCAAGAATACTTTGACAATTATACATTAATGGTTGCCTTCGTACGTGCTGGCGTAGAATTGGCCTTCGAAGTGATGGTAGAAGCAGGAATCAAACCAGAAAGTGCATATTACGAATCATTACACGAGACACCATTGATCGCTAACACGATTGCCCGCAAGAAATTATTCGAAATGAACCGCGTGATTTCTGATACCGCAGAATATGGCTGTTATCTATTCGATCAAGCATGTAAACCATTGTTGACGGACTTCATGAGAACGGTAGATACGGATGTTGTTGGCAAAAACTTCAACGATGGCAAAGACGGTGCAGTCGACAATTCGAAGTTAGTATCCATCAACGAAAAATTGCGCAACCATCCGGTAGAAATCGTTGGGCGTGAACTACGTAAGGCGATGAAGGCCATGAAAACGATCAAAACGGCTTAAACGAGAAATCAGGATAATCCATTAAAATTTTCGTAATTTTGATAGACATATCACGGGTCAAATTGACGATATGTCAAGACCCGTATCCATAATACCACAATTTGAGAGAGAGCATAATGGGAAAGACATTAGTAGAAAAAATTTGGGACGCGCACGTTGTGAAACGCCAAGAAGGTTTTCCAGACATCCTGTATATCGATACACACCTCATCCATGAGGTGACTTCGCCACAGGCTTTCGACGGATTACGCAAGCGTAATTTACCGGTGTTCAGACCGAATCAGACGGTAGCGACAGCCGATCATAACGTACCGACAATCGATCAGCACCTGCCAATCAAAGAAGAATTATCCAGATATCAGGTCGATATGTTGAGCAAAAACACCAGCGAATTTGGTGTGGAGCTTTACGGATTAGGCCACCCATATCAAGGAATCGTACACGTGATTGGTCCTGAGTTGGGTATTACTTTACCAGGAAAAACCATGGTATGTGGCGATAGCCATACTTCTACGCATGGCGCTTTTGGCGCGATTGCTTTCGGAATCGGAACCTCACAAGTAGAGCAAGTTTTTGCTACGCAATGCTTGTTGCAACAGGCACCAAAAACCATGAAAATCGAGGTTAATGGCACATTGCAGCCGGGCGTAGGTGCTAAAGACATCATTCTATATATTATTGCCAAAATTTCTGCCGCAGGCGGAACAGGCTATTTCATTGAATATGCCGGCTCTGCTATTCGTGCTCTGAGCATGGAAGCAAGAATGACGATCTGCAACATGAGTATCGAAATGGGTGCACGTGGTGGACTGATCGCTCCAGATGATATTACTTTTAATTACATCAAAGGGCGCGAATTTGCTCCAAAAGATCAGAAATGGGACGAATCATTAGCGTACTGGAAGACTTTGTATTCTGACGAAGATGCGCAATTTGATGCTGTCTTAGAGTTTTCGGCAGAAGATATCGAGCCGATGGTAACCTATGGTACCAATCCAGGAATGGGAATGGGCGTCACTGAGCACATTCCGGCAACAGAAGCGCAACCAGAATCTGAACGGCCTTCATACAAAAAGGCATTAAACTACATGGGTTTCGAAGACGATCAGCCGCTTTTAGGCCGTCCGATCGACTACGTATTCATTGGTAGCTGTACCAATTCCCGTATCGAAGATTTGCGTGAAGTTGCCAACTTCGTACGTGGCAAGCAAAAAGCAGAACAGGTAGAAGTATGGATTGTTCCTGGTTCGAAACAAGTAGAAGCGCAGGCCAAAGCCGAAGGCATTGACAAGGTTTTGGAAGCGGCTGGTTTTACATTGCGTGAGCCGGGCTGTTCAGCTTGCTTAGGAATGAATGAAGATAAGATTCCTGCCGGAAAATATTGTATATCCACGTCGAACAGAAATTTTGAAGGTAGACAAGGTCCTAATGCACGTACCTTGTTAGCGAGCCCGTTGACAGCCGCTGCAGCAGCCATCACAGGCAAGATTACGGATATCCGCGAATTTTTGGGTGCAGAAGCTGTCGTTTAAAACTTTCTTTCATTCTTCATAAGCGCTAAATCACTATGCCAGCAATCAATTGGGACACCAAGCTATACAAGGAACAGCATCAATTCGTATCTGATTACGGTGTTGATGTATTGCAGTGGCTTGATCCTCAAGCTGGCGAACACATTTTAGAGATCGGGTGTGGCACCGGCGATTTGGCTCACAAGATACATGCTACCAAAGCTACGTTGATCGGTGTTGATGCCTCGGCAGACATGGTTGCATCAGCCAAGCAGAAATATCCAATGATCCAATTTGAGCAGAAAGATGCTGTTCAATTGGATTACCAAAACAAGTTCGATGCCGTATTTAGCAATGCGACATTTCATTGGATCGAAAATCAAACTGGCTTGTTGAACGGCATCTACAGTAGCTTAGTTACAGGAGGTCGTTTGGTAGCCGAATTTGGTGGCAAAGGAAATATCCAATCCATTGTCGATGCCATCGCATCTGCAGCTGTACAATTGGGAGTACGTAATCGTATTAAAACTGATTTTTGGTTTTTCCCTTCTATTGGGCAATACGCTACCATGTTAGAGTCAGCAGGATTTGAGACCGAACAAATGTGGTTGTTTGATCGACCAACAAAATTGGTGGGTGCAGATGGAATGCTTAAATGGATCCATCAATTTGCACCGCATGCCTTTGTACAGCTAAGTGCCGAAGAAGCTAGCGCTGTAACGAATCTTGCGATCGAAAGACTGAAGCCAGATTATTTTAAGAATGGCGAGTGGGTAGCGGACTATAAAAGATTGAGAATAAAAGCGGTAAAGAAGTAAAACACAACGTAAAAAAAATGACACTGGAAGTAGCCATATTGCATATCAAATCAGGACTTTCTCCGGCCTTTGAACAAGCTTTTTCAAAAGCGGAAAAGATTATTTGCAGTATGCGCGGTTACATGTCACATGAACTAAAAAAATGTATAGAAGAACAAGACAAATATATTCTTTTAGTAAAATGGGAAACTTTGGAAGACCACACACATGGTTTCCGTCAATCTGACGAATACCAAGAGTGGAAAGCCTTACTGCATCATTTTTACGAGCCATTTCCAGTGGTAGAACACTATGTATAGATCTTTTATTTTTTTGACTTCGAAATATGTGTAATATCTGCGAGACCGTGACAGCATCAGAAAACAAAATAATAGATAGAGCATCGCAAGGTGTGGCTACAGTTTTCAACCGAAGAACACTCGATCAAGATTATCGAACGTTAAAATCGGCATTGAGACCAGGTTTACGCGTCTTAGACATCGGATGTTCGACTGGAGCAATTACAAAAGACATTGCTAATATTGTAGGGCCGACTGGCTATGTTGTCGGAATTGACAATACGGCATCATTTATTGAAGAGGGAAAAAAACAGTATACTAATATTCAAAATTTGGAACTCCTACATTGTGAATTGTTAGATTTTGAGAGCGATCAACAATTTGATCTCATCGTATCGGCACGCACATTTCAATGGATTTCTACACTAAATACAGCTATTGAAAAAGTCAAGCGCTTACTAAAACCTAATGGACAGGTTTCTATTCTCGATTATAATCACGAAGCCATCAATTGGAATCCACCCATTCCAAAGAGTATGGACAACTTCTATCATATGTTTTTGATGTGGAGAAAAGATGCTGGCATGAATAATAGAATTGCTTATGATCTGGAAGAATTGCTGGAAGAACATGGATTTGGGCAGGTTGAAGTCATTAACGCCGATGAACATTACGAAGGCAACAACCCTTTACATATAGACAAAATCAAAGTTTGGTCGCAGGTAGCCAGCTCCAAACAAATGGTTGACGAAGGTTATATTTCCGAACAAAACCGTTTAGAAGCCATTCAAGATTATAATCATTGGGCTGATCACGATGCTATCAGCATGACCATGAAATTGAGAGAAGTACGAGCAATATTAAAACAATAATATGAAAAAATTTGAAACATTACATTCTTCGGTAGTACCATTGCCGATAGAAAATATTGACACCGACCAGATCATTCCGGCACGTTTCCTAAAAGCAACGACGCGCGAAGGTTTTGGCGACAACCTATTTCGCGACTGGCGCTTTGATGGCGACAATCAACCTAAGGCTGATTTCGTGATGAATGATGCAACCTATTCGGGGAAAATCTTGGTAGCAGGTAAGAACTTTGGTTGTGGTTCATCCCGTGAGCACGCTGCTTGGGCTATTCAAGATTATGGATTTGATGTAGTTATTAGCTCCTTCTTTGCCGATATCTTTAAAGGTAACGCACTTAATAATGGCGTACTTCCGATTCAAGTGACCGAAGAGTTCTTGGAAAAGATCTTTGCATCCACATTTAAAAATCCGGAATCCAAACTGGTAATCGATCTAGAAGCGCAAACCGTGACTATTCAAGATAGCAATGAGTCATTCTCCTTCGAAATCAATCCTTATAAAAAATCATGTTTGATCAATGGATATGACGACATTGATTATATCTTAAGTCACCGTTCGGAAATCGAAGAATTCGAAAAAACGCGTCCATATAGCTATGTCTAAACCACTGGTTCACATACAAGACCTTTGCATACGATACGGTTCTAAAACTGTGTTGCAGGACTTGGTGTGGACTTATGAGCATGGCACACATTGGGCGATTGGTGGCGAAAGCGGGTCTGGAAAAACAACCTTAGCGCGTGCACTGGCCAATCAAATCCCTTATCAGGGTACGATTGAGTTGAATTTGCCAAGCGATAGATCGCCTGCTGTACTTTACGTTCCTAACTGGTATCAGTTTACCAACTTAGAAGGCGATCGCAACTTTTACTATCAGCAACGCTACAATACCCATCAAGGGCGAGATACCAAAACGGTAGCTGGCGAATTAGCGTATTTTGCAGAACAGGAAAACCTTGTTTTAGCAGCAGCAATTCCCTTTGTGCAAGCGCTGGGATTTGAGCAGCAAATGGATTCGCAATTGATTGAACTTTCTAGTGGCGAACACAAGAAATTACAGTTAGTAAAAGCACTGTGGAGCAATCCACAGCTTCTCATCATTGATGAGCCGTATACCGGTTTGGACAAAGCATCAAGAAAATCACTAAACGATTGTATTGACAGCTTGGCCGCACAAGGCACACAGGTAATTTTATTGACGAATGACACCAACTTACCGCAATGCATCAATGCATTCGCAATCGTGCAATCTGGCCAGTTACGAGAAGTAGCTAGTCCGGATGATTTTATCGTGGCTAAGCCGCGACAATCACGCGCTTTACCCGAATTTCTAAAAGCAGCACCCGAAGCAACTAGCGAGCAAATCATTCAGCTCAACAACATACATGTTCGCTATGGCGACAAAACTGTTTTGCAGGATATCTCTTGGACCGTCAACCGAGGCGACAAATGGGTCATTCAAGGTGCCAATGGATCGGGAAAATCTACCTTATTGAGCCTCATCAATGGCGATCATCCTCAAGCATACGGTTTAGACATTCGCTTGTTTGGCAATCAACGTGGTTCTGGCGAAAGCATCTGGGATATTAAGCAAAAGATCGGGTTAATTTCGCCCGAAATGCACTGGTATTTTGACCAAACTGCTACTGTATGGCACACCGTCACGTCGGGATTTTTCGACAGCATCGGCTTATATGCTGAAGCCTCTTTTCAACAAAAGAAGCAAGTGGATGAATTGCTACATTTTTTTGATCTGTATACTGTCAAAAGCGAACTGCTGAGCACGTTGCCTTTAGGCAAACAACGTTTGGCATTATTGGCCAGAACAGTGATCAAAAATCCACCATTATTGGTATTGGATGAGCCCTGCCAAGGTTTGGATCAAACGCAAACACAATATTTCAACGACGTAGTAGATGAATTGTGCCAACATGGCAAAACATTGCTTTACGTCGGGCATTACGAAAGTCAATTACCTCAATCCATCGACCACCGTTTGGTATTGGAAAAGGGAAAAATAGTTAAACCACAACACAAAATTATACTAGAAGAACGAGTGTAAAAACTCGACAAGTAACGACATAACATGAAGAAGAATATATTAATCATCCCGGGTGATGGTATCGGACAAGAAGTAACAGAGTGGGGTAAGCAGGTACTGGAAGTAATCGCTTCCAAATTTGGACATGAGTTTGCCTTTGACAACGCTATTATGGGGCATACTGCGATCGAAGCTACAGGCAATCCACTGCCTGACGAAACTTTGGCAAAAGCCAAAGCTTCTGACGCGATTTTGTTCGGCGCGATTGGTCATGCTAAATACGACAATGACCCTTCTGCCAAAGTACGCCCCGAGCAAGGTTTGTTGAAAATCCGCAAGGAACTGGGTTTGTACGCTAACTTACGCCCTATTTTATTGTTCGATGAGCTGTTGGATGCTTCTAGCTTAAAGCCAGAAATCCTTCGCGGCACCGATATATTATTCTTCCGTGAGTTAACTGGTGATGTATATTTCGGCGAGAAATTGCGCAATGCCGATAATACATTTGCTTCCGACCTAATGAATTACCACCGCTACGAAGTAGAGCGCATTGCACGCAAAGCGTTTGAAGCGGCGCAAACACGTGGCAAACGTCTTTGCTCGGTAGATAAAGCCAATGTATTAGAAACCTCGCGCCTTTGGAGAGAAGTAGTGCAAGGATTGGCCGCCGAATACCCCGATGTTGAAACCGAGCACATGTTTATCGACAATGCGGCTATGCAATTGGTCAAAAATCCAAAGAAATTTGATGTGGTATTGACCGCGAATCTATTTGGCGATATCTTGACCGACGAAGCTTCACAGATTGCTGGCTCGATGGGCATGCTCGCCTCCGCTTCTATTGGCGATGGCACCGGATTTTTTGAACCGATTCACGGATCTGCACACGATATTGCTGGCCAAGACAAAGCCAATCCATTAGCCTCTATCCTATCAGCAGCATTGATGTTGGACATTGCTTTCGGATTGCAAGAAGAAGCAAAAGCTGTAACCGACGCCGTAGACCAAGCATTGAAAGCAGGTTGGAGAACGAGTGATATCGCGGTGAACGATACGCCTACCGATCGTATCTTGGGCACTGTCGCCATGGGCCAAAAAGTCATTGAATTATTGAAGTCAAGATAACCGATATATAAACATACTGTAAAGTACTAAATTTCGAAACTTATGTTACACGATCCGAATCATTTGTATATCTTCGACACCACGCTCAGAGATGGTGAACAAGTACCTGGCTGTCAGCTAACGACACCAGAAAAAATCGAAATAGCCAGGGATCTGGAAACGCTAGGCGTGGATATCATTGAAGCAGGTTTTCCCGTATCCAGTCCCGGAGATTTCCAATCCGTTGTCGAGCTTTCCAAAGCCGTGGACAATGTCATCATCTGTGCCCTTACGCGGGCAAACGAAAACGATATCAATATCGCAGCCGAAGCTTTAAAATATGCCAAACGCCCACGTATCCACACCGGCATAGGTTCGTCAGACATGCACATTAAGTACAAATTTAACAGCACACGTGAAGAAATATTAGATCGCGCAGTAGCCGCTGTTAAACATGCCAAAAGTCTGGTAGAGGATGTAGAGTTCTTTGCTGAAGACGCGGGACGCGCCGATCTTCCATATTTAGCGCAGATGGTCGAAGCGGTGATTGCTGCAGGTGCTACTGTCGTTAATATTCCAGATACCAACGGCTACTGCTTGCCAGATCAATATGGCTCCAAAATCCAATATCTGAAAGAAAATGTGAAGAATATTGATCAGGCGATCATTTCAGCACATTGCCATAATGACCTAGCTTAGCCACTGCCAATT
This sequence comes from Sphingobacterium populi, assembly GCF_001586775.1. Classification (GTDB taxonomy): domain Bacteria; phylum Bacteroidota; class Bacteroidia; order Sphingobacteriales; family Sphingobacteriaceae; genus Sphingobacterium; species Sphingobacterium populi. The sequence goes on from NZ_LQXS01000005.1 coordinate 96,246, forward strand.
CAATCGCGGCCGTTCAACAAGGTGCACGTCAGGTAGAATGTACCATTAATGGTATCGGCGAGCGCGCAGGAAACACTTCGCTAGAAGAAGTAGCGATGATCTTGAAAGTACATGCCGCGCACTTCCCTGGCCTTACGTCGAACATCAACAGCAGGCTGTTCACCGCCATTTCACAAAAAGTGAGCTCAATGATGCGCATGCCGGTACAACCTAACAAAGCTATCGTCGGTAAAAATGCCTTTGCACACAGTTCAGGTATTCACCAAGATGGTTTCTTAAAGCACCGCGAGAATTACGAAATCATCCGCCCAGAAGATGTAGGTTTGGATGAAGCTGGTATTATTCTTACCGCTCGCTCTGGTCGTCATGCATTAAAGCATCATCTTGAGCGATTAGGTTATACCTTGGATAAAGAAGCCTTGGCATCTACCTACGAGCGTTTTCTTGTATTGGCAGATGCCAAAAAAGACATTGTAGACGAGGATCTTTTGACCTTAGTCAAATAACTCGTCTTCTATACATAACAATAAACAATACATGAATCTATCCACGTTGGAAATCGACTGTCTGGCTGCCAAAGAACGTATCCAAGATGTCGTTTTTCGCACGCCATTACAATACAATCATCACCTGTCGGAAAAGTACGGCGCAGATATCTATCTAAAACGTGAAGACCTACAAGTTGTGCGTTCGTACAAATTGCGCGGTGCATTCAATAAGATTAGTAGCCTGTCGGCAGATGATTTAAAGCGCGGCGTCGTATGTGCCAGTGCGGGCAATCACGCTCAGGGCGTGGCACTGTCGTGCAAAAAATTAAACATTAAAGGCGTAATCTTTATGCCTGGACCAACGCCACGCCAAAAGATTACACAAACAGAAATGTGGGGCAATGGCAATATAGAAATTGTATTGACCGGCGATACGTTTGATGATTGCCAAAAGGCCGCTTTGGATTACGCAGCCGAACACTCCATGGTATTCATTCCACCGTTTGATGACATCAAGATCATCGAAGGCCAAGGTACCGTAGCAGTAGAAATCTTGGAAGACTTGCCTGATGTCGAAGCGGTAATTATGCCCATCGGTGGCGGAGGATTATCTTCCGGACTGAGCTTGTACATGAAGCAGTATTCGCCTACAACCAAATTATATGGTGTAGAGCCAGAAGGTGCTCCATCTATGCAAGCTGCAATGGAACATGGTGGGCCAATCGAGTTAGAAAGCATCAACAAGTTTGTGGATGGTGCTGCCGTGAAGAAAATAGGCGTGCTGCCTTTTGCCATCTCTAGTGAATTATTGGATAGCGTACGATCCGTGCCCGAAGGTAAAATCTGTACAACCATTCTGGAGCTGTATAACAAAGATGCCATTGTAGCCGAACCTGCTGGAGCATTATCTATCGCTGCATTAGATTTTCACCAAGAAGAGATTCGCGGGAAAAAAGTTGTATGTATTGTTTCGGGTGGCAACAATGATATCGATCGCATGGGCGAGATCAAAGAGATGTCATTATTGTACGAAGGTATCAAGCACTATTTTATTGTGCGTTTTCCACAACGTCCCGGTGCATTAAGATTATTAGTAACCGAAGTATTGGGACCAAAAGATGATATTACCCGCTTCGAATACATTAAAAAAACCGAGCGCGAACGCGGACCAGCACTGATTGGCGTCGAGCTCGGCTCCGCCAAAGATTACACCAGTCTAATCGAGCGCCTCAAAGCGTATAAGTTCGATTTTATTGAAATCAATAAGGATCAAACGCTTTTTGAGTATTTGGTGTAATTCATTCAAGTAACAACTTCTATCCGAAGCTATAGCACAAAATAAATAAGCAATATTTTATACTAAAATTGCTTATTTATTTTGTGATTAGTACTAACTTAGGGTCACCAAATATCCTATTATTAGTTTAAGTTAGTATGTCTTCAAAACACCACTCTCTTATCATAGGCGCTGTCTTAGCCGCGCTTTTACTATTGGTATGTAGCATAGCAACGAAAGCTCAAACAACCACATCCGTTGATTGGTCTGCTATGGATTCTGTGCTAGAGAAAGTACGAGAAGATTATCATGTAGCCGGATTTTCAGTCGCAGTCGTACAAAAGGATAGTTTGCTCTATAGCAAAGGCTTCGGTTTTAGTAACTATGAGGATAAGTTACCTGCTACGCCACAAACTTTGTATGCTATTGGCTCTTCAACCAAGGCCTTCACGGCAGGATTAATCGGTAAAATATTTGGCGACAGCTTGTCTTTAGACGATAAAATCACCCAACATTTGCCTGCCTTACGTTTTCAAGATGGACGCGAAAGCCAAGTGACTGTACGTGACTTGATGGCGCACCGTACCGGACTTTCTCGATATGACCTTTCATGGTATCTATTTAATACCAGTAATCGCGACAGCCTATTAGCTCGCGTACAATACATGAAACCGACTGCGACCTGCGAACTACTTATTTTTATAACAACTTCATGTACCTAGCACAAGGCATGATTGCAGAGAAGATGACTGGAAAATCTTGGGAAGATAATATTCGCACGCATTTTTTTAATCCGCTTGGCATGTCGCAAAGTAATCTCAGCATTGCCGCCATGAAAGCTGATAAAAATGCTGCTCTGGGATATACCGTAGACGACAATAAAAACATTACCTACATGCCTTACTACAATATCAATGGCATGGGGCCAGCGGGCAGTATCAATAGTAGCGTAGCAGAGATGGCGAATTGGTTGAAAGTTTGGTTGAATGGTGGAAAGTTTAACGGGCAGCAAATTTTACCTGCAAGCTATGTGCAAGAAGCCATGAGCTCGCAGATGGTAATGGCTGCCAGTTTGCCAACCTCAAAGCGTCCTGATCTACATTTTGCCAATTATGGTTTAGGATGGATGACAGCGTCCTACCGAGGTCACTATCGCGTGGAACATGGAGGTAACATCGATGGATTTTCAGCATCTGTTGCTTTCTTTCCTAGCGATTCTGTAGGCATTGTGGTTCTGACCAATCAAAATGGTTCCGATGTTCCAGGCGTAGTACGCAATTTGATCTCGGATCAATTGTTGGGATTATCATATGTAAATTGGAATACGCGTGGTGTGGAACAAGATAGCGCAGAAACGGAAATAAAGCCTCTAGAAGAAGATTTAAAACAAGTGAAAGGTACAAAGCCATCCCATTTGTTAGCGGATTATGTTGGACAATATCATCATCCAGCTTATGGTCAATTAGAGATACGCTTCGAAAACGGTGTTTTAAAAACACATTTAGCGACAAAAGAACACAGCTTGGAGCATTATCATTATGACACGTTCACGCTTAGAGAGCGAAGTACAGATAAAGAGAAAAAGCAAGATGACGATGAAGCGCAAAAGATTACTTTTCACACCGACTTTGATGGCAATATCAAAAGTGCCGAAATAGATCTTCCAGAATCCTTTGAATTTGCACGAAAACCTGCGGCAAAGGAAGTAAGCACAAAAGATATAGCGGCATATGTCGGCCAGTACATAGTTGGTAATATGAAGATTACTATCACTGCAAAAGACGGTATCATCTATATGGACGTACCCGGACAGAAAAATTATGAAACAGTATCTCAAGGCAATCATAATTTTAAGATCAAGGATCTTGCTGGTTTTGCGATTCGCTTCGAAATAGATGAAACCAGCGCAAGGGCAACCAATCTCTATGCAATCCAACCGAATGGCACTTTCGTTGCAAAAAGAATTAATGAGTAGCATGTTCTGATAGAATATAGATACTCGGCTTGTTGTACCATCTTTTATGATTAATTTCATAATATCGAGACAATAAAATCATTCCACCAATAAGCTGCTAACACTCACCAACTGCTTGTACGAGTACTTGGTAACTTCATTTTTTCTTAACTAATGAACTCATAGCGGCAATCCTCATTTTCAAAACTAATTTTCCTAAGACGGAATAATTTTATACATTTTTATTCCATCCGCACCATTTTTTATTACATTTGGTTACTATACCTAGTAATATATAAACTTAGAAAATGTACGCTTTGGCGCAGATTAATCACACTGCCCCAAATTTTGAGCGTAGAAACTACTATTTTATAAACTTAAAATACAACACAGATGAAATCAAAATTACCTTCTCAAGGTATTCGCATGCTTGTGTCTTCGCTCGTACTTTTCCTACTGTATGGAAATATCGCGTTTGCGCAAAATGCTACCTTCAATGGCAAAGTTATGGGGGATGGACAGGCTATTTCTGGAGCCACCTTGACCTTAGTAGAGTTAGATCGTAAAGCAGGCACCGACGCCAGTGGCACATTTAGTTTCAGTGCGGTTGCACCTGGAAGCTACACGTTAATTGTTTCCTTTCTAGGCTATGAAACATACCGAGAAACTGTTAGCGTCACCGAGGATATGTCGCCATTGAACATTAATTTGCAAGCTTCTTCCAGTGACGATATTGGAGAGATCACCGTCGTTGGTTACGCATCCGTACAGCGCAAAGATCTTACTGGCGCAGTTACAAAAGTGAGTGAAAAAGATTTTAACCAAGGTCCATTCACTGCACCAGATCAATTGATACAGGGTAAAGCTCCAGGCGTGCAAATGATTAATAATAGCGGCCAACCTGGTGGTGAAACGACTGTGCGTATCCGTGGTAACTCGGCCGTAACTGGCGATGGCCAACCATTATATGTCGTGGACGGAATCGCTTTAGATGGTCGCTCCCCTCGTCCCGATCGGAGTGCTGCTACAGGATCGACGCCCGGCGGAAATCCATTGGTGTTTCTCAACACTTCGGATATCGAAAGTATGGAAATCCTCAAAGATGCTTCTGCTACTGCGATCTACGGCGCACGCGCAGCTTACGGGGTGGTTTTAATCAATACCAAACGAGGCAAAGCAGGCGATTTGCAGGTCAATGTAAACGCTTCTACTGGTGTATCCTCCTTGATGCGTCGTTTGGATATTCTAGATGGAAATCAGTTTCGTAATGCATTAAATAGTTATGGTATTACGGGAGGTGATCTAGGCGATAATGTGGATGCGATGGGCGCGATTACACGTAATGCCATCATCCAAGATTACGCAGTATCAATGAGTGGTGGAACCGAAGATGCCAAATTCCGCGCTTCCATTGGTTACCAAGACCAAGAAGGTATTCTCATCAAAAGTGGCTTTAAAAAGGTTGCAGCTTCGGTCAACGGAAATTTTCGTATGCTGGAAAGCAAAAAGTTAGGTCTTGATTTGGGGTTGATCGGTACGCAAACCAATGAGCAATTGGCCGCAGTGACGACTGATGCCGGTTTTGAAGGCAGCTTAGTAGGCCAAGCATTGAATTGGAATCCAACTGAACCTTTGTACAATCCAGATGGATCGCTCAACATTAAATACGGTACTTCTATCATCAACCCATTGGGAATGGCGGAGGCCAACAACGATCATGCACGGGTATCTACTATTATTGGTAGCGTCTCGCCATACTACAAATTCAATGACTGGTTGGAATATCGTGCACTTGGCGCTGTAAATTACAGTTCTGGTATTCGTCGTGCTTCTACCAGAAGCTGGATCAATATCCCAGGTATTGTAGCCGATCAGGATGGTGGAGCATTGGGTGGCGAAGCTTCTTATGCGAATAACGAACTGATGACTAGCCAATTGACACACACCTTAACATTCAATCGTGAGATTGCCAATAAGTTGAATTTAAATGCAGTCCTCGGCTATGAATACATGAATTTCATGTACAAAGGAATGGATTTCCGAGGGATCAATTATGGCGATATAGATATCGATTACACCGATGCGTTACAAGCCGGATCTAGCGGAAACCGCACAATCAATTCTTTCAATGATCCAACTACTGAATTGCAATCTTACTTCTTCCGCGCTATATTTAACTACGACTCTCGCTATTTATTGACAGCCACTGTACGACGTGATGGTTCTACTAAATTCGGAGCTAACAATAAATACGGCAACTTTCCTTCTTTCTCGGCCGCCTGGAATATCCGCAATGAAAGCTTTATGCAGGATGTCGCTTGGTTAAGCGAATTGCGCTTACGCGCTGGTTGGGGACGTACCGGTAACCAAGAATTCCCAGCCGGATCAGCCATTAATCGTTATGGCTTTATTAATGATAATGCCGTGCGACCGATCAATAACGGAAATCCAAATTTGCGCTGGCAAAGTGACGAGCAGCTGAACATTGGTTTAGACTTTGGATTGTTTGGCACCAAGTTAACGGGCTCGATTGATGTTTTCGACAAGAAAACCACCGACCTACTCTATCCGACTATTCCATTGTATCCAAATGCACCAGACGCCCCTATCATTTACAGCAATCTGGATGGAGAGATCCGTAATCGCGGGGTAGAATTTGGCTTGCATTCCAACGTCATTCAGAAAGAAAACTTGACTTGGAATATCGGGGCTAATCTGACTTTATTGAAAAATGAAGTGAACAATATGAATAATGTAATCCTGACAGGAGCACTGAGTGGCCAAGGTGTATCCGGAGCTACCATACAAGTAATCCAAGCAGGGCTACCCATGTTTGCTATGATGACACGTGAATATTTAGGATTAAGTCCAGAAGGATTTTCAACTTATACAGACGACGGCTTTAGCATGCTATATATGGGCAATCCAAATCCTAGTGCCTTGATTGGTTTTAGTACCGATATAGCATACAAAAGATTTACTTTCTCTGCTAACTTCAATGGTATGTTGGGGCAAGATATTTATAATAATACCGCCAATACGGTATTACCAATCACCAATTTGGGCGGATTTAGAAATATCGCATCAGGATTGCTGAACTCCCCTATCCAGGAATCACTGACCAACTCGGCCGCACCTTCCTCCCGTTTTATAGAAGATGGTAGCTATATTAAATTGGCGAACGCAACGATCGGTTACCAGATAGGAAATATCGGCGCCTCGTTGAAAAATCTAAATATCTTCTTCAACGGGACGAATTTATTGCTATTCACCAAGTACACCGGGTTTGATCCAGAAGTCAACACCGCCAAAGGTGTCGGCAACACCGGTTCTGCTGGAATCGATTACATTGCTATCCGCCAGCACGAACTTTCAATCTAGGCGTAAACTTCTCTCTCTAATTTCCGAAAACATGAAAAAGCACATATATACCATAATACTAGCGAGCTGCATTGCATTGAGCGGATGCACCAAGCTAGATGAAAAACTCAATGGGCAAATCTCGGACACTAATCCAGGAGCAGTAAATGCGACGGCTTTGCTGCAAGGAGCTTATATATCTATGCGCTCGCCGTACCAAGGGAATGGTGGCTGGTGGGCATTACAGCAAACAACTTCAGACGAAACGATCCCTCCGACACGTGGTGGTGACTGGGACGACAACGGCGCTTGGCGCGCTTTATTCTTACATCAATGGCAGGCCGATCACGTCCGCATTCACGATGTATTCCGAAACCTGAACGCTGTAAGCTATGCCGGTACAGATCTATTGCGATACGATCCTACAGCAAGACAAGCGGCAGAAGCACGATTTATCAGAGCCTTTGCGCAGTTTTCTATTTTGGACGGCTGGGGGCAAGTGCCTTATCGCGAGCCTGGAGAAGATATTTTGGGCATGCCTCGTGTACGTGGAGCAGAAGAGCAGATAGCCTATTTAATCGAAGAATTAAACGAGATCATGTCGGATTTGCCAACAGGTAATCCTCAAGTAGCGAACCAAGACGCTGCTCGCATGTTGCTCATGAAAACATACCTCAACAAAGGAACCTTCCTTAACAGGGAAGCACCCACTTTTAGCAATGAAGATATGCAAATGGTCGTAACTTTGGCCGACCAAATCATTGGCCGCTACTCACTTGCTGAAAACTATTTTGACAATTTTGCGCTCAACAATCATGAGTCGCCCGAGAATATCTTCGTTGGTGCAAACATTGGTGGCAGTAATTCTGGAGATATTTATTCCCTGCTAAGAACTACTTTACATTACAACATGAATCCGAGTGGTTGGAATGGTTTTGCTACGCTATCCAACTTCTATGATAAGTACGAGCAAGACGATCAGCGTCGTAGTTCCACGTATCCCGGCGTGACCAATATCTCGGGCATGAATATGGGCTTCTTATTGGGTCAGCAGGTAAATGCTCAAGGTGAAGCACGAGAAGACCGCCGCGGCAATCCGTTGAGTTTCACTCCAGAAGTAAGTATCATAGAACGTGGAAACAATCTGGAAGTAACAGGAATACGTGTAGTAAAATATGTTCCAGATTATACTAATATTGGTGCCGGCCATGCAGAGAATGACTGGGTATTCTATCGCTATTCGGATGTGCTACTGATGAAAGCTGAAGCCTTACTTCGTATGAATCAAGCTGCAGCCGCTTTGTCGTTGGTGAATGAAGTCCGCACGCAAAGAAACGCAACGCCGTTGGCCACACTGACGACAGACAATTTATTGGATGAGTTAGGTCGCGAATTCTTCTGGGAATCTCACCGCCGAACAGATTTAATTCGATTTGGCAAGTACTTAGATGCCTGGCAAGAGAAACCAGCATCCGATCCCCGTGCCTTGCTGTTCCCGATTCCTTTAAATCAATTGGGCAATACCAATCTCACACAAAACCCAGGTTATTAGACAACATCTCCTAGTCAATTTACCGATTAAAATTGCAATTCCTTCGGACAGCAAATCCGAAGGAATTGCTTTTTTTGGGGATGTGCTACCTGTGTTTTCATGATTAATTACTATACAAAATTTATTCAACATGACAAATAATAAAGTCGCCATTTTCATGCTATTTTTACGTAAAAATTAACGTAGATTTGGGCGATATCTCGCGAAAATATTTGTGGCTTTTCAAAGTTATCCACATACTTTACACTTTGTATATCAGCAGATTAATAATTTCTACATTCGGGAAGCGAACTTTAGCCGCCTTGCATTCTCGAGATGTGGAAAAGTCCGACTCACTCGCGCAGATAAAATATATGATCTTTGTTTAAGACAAAGGAATCGTTGCGATTCCGATTCAATAGAATATTTATTTATGGCAAACGTAAGCTGATCCCAAAAAGGTTGGCTTAAAGTTACCCCCCAAAAGATTTTAAATAGACATGGCAAGAATCATTAAATTTGAAAAGAATGACTGTGCACCATGCGCACAGGTATCTTCCTACTTGGACAACAAGGGTGTATCTTACGAAACAATCAATCCATTTGATGAACCGGAGTTGGCAGTAAAATTCAAAGTACGTACCGTTCCTACCGTACTCGTACTTGAGGAGGACGAAATCAAACATAGAATCATTGGCTTCAAACCAGAGGAACTAGATCATATCGCGTTGTAAACCGTATTGTAAACCCTCTAAATACGAGCTATGATTCATATTTACTACGATTCAAAGACAGGAAATGTAGATCGCTTTATCAGTAAAGTGATCCAGATAACGGGGTGGCAAGCCACCCGTATCGAAGAGGATACCATACCATCAACTATGGGTCACTTGGTGACTTATACCATTAACTTTGGCAAAGTGCCTGAAAAGACACAAGCCTTTATCGATAAATATAGCCACATGATCCATTCGGTCAGTTCAAGTGGTAATCGCAACTGGGGAAGAAACTTCGCAGTAGCAGCCGATAAACTCGCAGAAAACTTCGACCTTCCTATCGGTTTAAAGTTCGAACTTTCGGGGACTTTGGTAGATATAAACGAGTTTATTGACAGTATAAAAAATCAATATTATGATAGCAAACGACGTAGCGAAAAGCTGGATATTGCTTAACAACGAAATCATGATCAAACATGATGAGGAGTTTAGCTTACATAAAGACAAAGAAGCAGTAAGAGCTTATTTCCTAGAATATGTAAACAAGAACACGGTTTTCTTTTACAATCTAAAGGAAAAAGTCGATTACCTTATTGAGAACAATTATTACATTGATTTCTATCAATGGTTTACTTTTGAAGAGATTCAACAAGTATATGATTACGTATATGCGAAGAAATTTCGCTTCCAGTCTTTCATGGCAGCTTTCAAGTTTTTTCAAAGCTACGCGCTGCGTGACGATTCTGGCGAAAAATTTTTAGAGCGCTACGAAGATCGCGTCATGGCGGTTGCCTTGTTCTTGGCTCGCGAAGAAGGCGTACAAAAAGCTTTCGAATACGCAGAAATCATGATTAGCCAAGAATATCAGCCCGCTACGCCGACATTCTTGAATGCCGGAAAGAAAAGATCTGGCGAGTTGGTTTCTTGTTTCTTAGATGAAGTTGGCGACAACCTAAACGGTATTGGCTATGCGATTGATTCGGCGATGAAGTTATCGTCTATCGGTGGTGGTGTGTCGTTTAACATCTCCAAAATCCGTGCTCGTGGCGAAGCAATCAAAGGCGTAGATGGTCGTGCTGGAGGAGTATTACCGATCATGAAAATCATGGAAGATACGTTCTCTTACGCCAACCAGTTGGGTCAACGCCCTGGTGCAGGTGCGGTTTATCTAAATATTTTCCACTCGGATATTGAAGAGTTTTTGGATTGTAAGAAGATCAATGCCGATGAGAAAGTACGTATCAAATCGTTATCCATCGGTATCATCGTGCCCGACAAATTCATGGAATTGGCGGAAAAAGATGAAGCGTGCTATTTGATCTATCCACACACCGTGATGCAAGAGTATGGCAAATACCTAGATGAGTTGGATATGGATGCCATGTACGATGAGTTGATCACCAATCCAAACATCAAAAAGAAGAAAATCAATGCGCGCCATCTTTTGGTGAAAATCGCACAAACTCAAAAAGAGTCGGGATATCCGTATATCTTCTACAAAGAAAATGCGAATAGAGGGCATGCTCTTAACGGCATCGGTAAAGTAAAATTCTCAAATCTTTGTACCGAGATCATGCAAGTATCTGAAGTATCAGATATCAATATCTATGGCAAAGAAGATACGATCCGCTACGGTATTTCTTGTAATCTAGGTTCCCTCAATGTGGCTACCGTAATGGATAACAAACGCGTGAAAGAAGCAGTGAAAACGGCCATGCGTGCATTAACCGTAGTAACGGACGTGACAGATATCGAAATGGTTCCTACTATCGCTAAAGCGAACCGCGAATTGCATTCGGTAGGCTTAGGTGCGATGAACCTACACGGTTTCCTAGCCAAAAGCTTTATCATGTATGAATCGACTGAAGCGTTAGATTTCGCGAATACGTTCTTCATGATGATGAACTACTACTCTTTGGAAGCTTCTATGGAGATTGCTAAAGAGCGTGGTCGTACGTTCGTCGGGTTTGAAAAATCTGCGTACGCAGATGGTACTTATTTCGACAAATACCTCAACCGTGATTATCTTCCGAAAACAGATAAGGTTCAAGAATTGTTCGAAGGAGTACATATTCCAACTATTGCAGATTGGGAAAACCTGAAAGCGCAAGTGAAAGAGCATGGAATCTACCACGCGTATCGTTTAGCGATTGCTCCTAACCAATCTACTTCTTATATCATGAATGCGACCGCATCGGTGATGCCAATCGTAGATATTATTGAAGTGCGTGAGTACGGTGATAGTACGACGTATTATCCAATGCCATACCTGACGAACGATAATTACTTCTACTTCAAGTCGGCGTATGATATGGACCAGATGAAAGTATTGAAAATGATCTCGGTTATCCAACGCCACATCGATCAAGGTGTATCTACGATCTTGCATACCAACTCGAAAGACAGTACGCGCGACTTGGCGAAGTATTATATTTATGCACACAAACTAGGGCTGAAATCATTGTATTACACCCGTACACGTAAATCGACCATCGAGGAATGTATCTCGTGCTCGGCATAAAAAATTTATTATAGTATAATTCAATCCCAATCGGAACTGAATCGGAATACCTCGGTATACCGATTCAGTTTCTTTAAGTTATAAAGCACACCATGAGCAAACAATATACCGCAGTAAACTGGAACACACCCGATAATGATTATGCATTGATGTTCTGGGAACAGAATATTAAGCAATTTTGGATCGATACCGAATACATTCCTTCTAAGGATATTGATAGCTGGAAAGGCTTGAGCTGGGATATGAAAGAGTGCTATAAAAAAGCCTTGGGCGGTTTGACTTTGCTAGATACCTTGCAAAGCCATACCGGTATGCCTAAGATCATTGATCATATCAATTCTTTGCAGAATAAAGCGGTGTTATCGTACATGTGTATGATGGAAGCAATCCATGCCAAATCTTATTCTACGATCTTCACGACGGTATCAACAACCAATGAGATCAACGATGTATTTGGCTGGGTATCCGAAAATAAATTTTTGCAGTATAAGGCATCGACTATCGATCAATATTACCGCGCGATCGACAAAGAAACGGTCACTGACGAAGAGCTTTTTATGGCCTTAGGAGCTTCCGTATTATTGGAGTCTTTCTTATTCTATTCAGGCTTCTTCTTGCCACTGTGGTTATGCGGCCAAGGGCAAATGGTGGCTTCAGCAGACATCATCAAAAAAATCATTGCAGACGAATCGATCCACGGTGTATTCGTGGGCTTGATGGCGCAAGAAGTATTCAATAGATTGCCGAACAAGGAAGAAGTCAAAGCGCGTTTCTTGACGCTTTTAAATGACTTGTACGAGAATGAATTGAAATACACAGAAGAATTGTATACAGTCGTAGGATTAACGGCTGAGGTGAAAGAATATGTGCGTTATAACGGCAATAAGGCTTTGATGAATTTGGCGTTTGAGCCGATCTTCGAAGTGAAGCAAGTAAATCCTATCGTAATGAATGGACTAAGCACCGAAACCACTCAACACGATTTCTTTTCCAAAAAATCAACCAACTACGAGAAAGCTACAGAGATTGTGCATTTAATGCACGAAGATTTTGAAATGGATGCTACAGTAGATATATAAATCGTATCACGACCTATATTTATAGCATACTGATTAATAGTAATAACGCCGTGCAGAGCAGATTCTTCACGGCGTTATTAATTTAGCGGGATTATTTGCCAGCATTGGTATCGTTATTTTCGATACAATGTATTATCACGCTTCCACATCGCGATGATTTATCGCAAAAATAGCGACAAAGGAAACCATCATAAATACGCTTCCGATATAAAATAGCGGATAATAATTATCATTCTTAATCAAAAAAGCCATAGAAAATCCACCAATAGCCTGAAAAAAAGAAAAACCTAATGTGAGGTTGCTCCAAGCCAGTTTATACCTCAAATCTCCAAAAATCCGCAAGGCATAAGCAGATATTAAGGTAATCATACCTGGCGTAAAAAAACCTACAATAAAAGAAGACACGTACAATGCGATATCATGCTGAATAAAGACCGGCATAATTACGGCTATACAATCTGTAAAATAACTGATTAAAATGGTCTTCTTAATGCCGATAAGATCAGACAATTTGCCCAATAACACCGGACCGAGTAATGCTCCGAAGCCAAAAACAGCCCATCCCATCGAGCCAAAAACAAAGCTCTTATGCACCTGTCTCACTAGAAAATCTACATAAAAAAGTGTGTGCGGTAGATAACCAATGGCGTTACAGCAATAGGCTGTCAGAAGTAGCAAGAAGTTCCGATTGCGGTAGTCGAATCTAACGATCGATGGCTTTGCGTTATCATCCATTTGCTTGCTTTCTGAAGCGACAGGAACGCGATCCCACGTGTTCCAGGTAAACCACGTGAAAAGTAAGCAAACCACACCGAGGGCGACGAAAACTTCAGACAAACCAATACGCTGGTATAGATAGGGAATTAACAATCCGGAAACGCATACTCCAATACCAATTCCAGAAAAAACGATACCAGAAATAAGTCCTCTATTTTTAGATTTTTTATAAAATGGCAATATTAGCGTAGGCGAAAGCACCATCAGCAAAGCACCACCAAAACCGGCAATGAACCGCCAAACATACATCCAATAAAAACCTAAATCGTGGAAAGCGAGCATAATATAGCCCAACGCACACATAATTAAAGCTATTTTGATTAATACGGATGCTCGGAATCGATCTGGAGTGAAATTGATAAAAAGAGGGCCAGCAAGATATCCCACCAGCGCAGCAGCACCAAGTTGTGCTGCTTCAAAAGAAGAACTCCAGCCATCGTCGATAAGTAAAGGAATTAAGGCAGTATAGGCAAATCTTCCGATACCCAATCCGACCAATGTGCTTAATAATCCGGCCAACCAATAGGGACTTTTGGCTTTTACATATGTCATATTTCTTATCTGAGGAGTATTAATTGGGGTCGCGCAGTTTTTCATGCACTGCAGTTACTTGCTCCTCGATCAAATGTAATCTATTATTGACACATATTTTATTTCTTTCAAGGAAAATTATAATAGACAAAAAAAAGCTACAGCATATATGCTGTAGCTTTCCCTATTAAAGTATCAATGGATTAATTTGTTTGATACTCTGGATTTTGTGTAAGGTTTTTATTTCGTTGCAACTCATCCATCGAAATCGGAAAAAGTAAATCCGACTCTTTAAAGGTAGCACCAGAACCATTGGCAGCACCTACAAGCGATTGGAAAGTAACTTGTCCCTTTTCAGTCGATGAAATATTAGGGAACATGCCCGTCCGTAGACAGTCATCCCACATCTTAAATTCAAGTGGTAATTCGCGCAAGCGTTCTTTCCACACTTCTTGTACAAATTGCTCCACCGACAAGCTTTGTAATTGAGCGGTGATTTGTGCTACTGTTTCACCAGTTGTACTCGCACGCGCTCTCACTTCTGCTAGATGTCCTGCTGCAGTAGCGACCCCAGTGGCTCTTGCTTTTGCTTCGGCAGCAATCAATAATGCCTCGGCGTAGCGATAGATATTACGGTCTTTGATCGAGCGTCCTGTATTCAACAAGGCATCTTCTTCCACAAAATACCATACACCGGCTACATTACCACCTGTCCAAGTTTCGCCATTATCTGGGTTGGTATATTCCCAATGATAAAACTGGTTTGGCTGAATGCGCAAATCATCATCTTCGTAAATATTTAAGAAACGATTTGTCGGACCGTAAGCTCTTTCAAAAATAGTGTATTTATCAAATACGGAGTTTGCAGAAGCAGTGAAACCGTACGTTGGCCAAGATCCTCCTGGATTGATCACGGCATCAAACTCGAAAGAATAAATAGTTTCGTCCAAAACATCGGAAGTACGCAGTTTATTATACCCACTATTTGCCCCAAGGTCAGTATTCGGTGCCAGAGCATGGCCGGATTGAAGAACAATATCAATGTACTGCGCTGCTTCTGGAAATTTACTTTGCTGCAAATATACATTGGCCAAAGCCATAGCAGCCACATTGCGATTTACCCGTCGTCCGCTAGTATTGAAGATGCCATTGGGCAAAGCTTCTACAGCCGCAATCAGATCCTCTTCAATAACTGCATATACTTCTTCTACCGAACTACGCTCTAAAAAGAAATCTCGATCCAGCGAATCGTATGGCTCGGTAGATAATGGTAAGGCACCAAACATTTTGACTAGATAGAAATAATTAAAGGCTCTGAAAAAGCGTGCTTCTGCAATGTACTGACTCTTTAAATTATCCGCCATCTCAATGTTCGGAATATTCTTAATAGCACCATTGGCAATGTTGATCGCTAAGAAGGAGTTGTTCCAGATATCATTCATTCTATTGGAAACAACACGGGTATTTTGCTGACGAGTGAGTTGCCGCGAATACAAATTGATTAATTCTTGACCTTCGTAACTGTTCGTAAAATAGCCGGTTAACATAACAGGTATGGAAGCGAAGGGACCTTGATAGGCGCCATTGGCGTTACCATAAAACGTAGGTCCGCCGATGCGGTACAAGCTATTGATATTCTCCAAAGCTTGTGCCTGCGTTTTGTAATAACTATCTCCTCCTACTTCTGTTCTAGGATTTTCATCCAAAAAGTCTTTACAGGCATTCATCGTCAGCAAAGCTGATCCGCAAAGGCCTAGTATGATATATTTAATGTTCATTAGTGTAAATATTAGGTAATTAAATTACAGGGTAAGATTCAAACCAAAAGTAAATGTCTTAGCTCTAGGATATGAAAAGAACGTGACGTTTTGGCCAAACTTGTTGTCATCTCCAGTAGAAGTACTTTCCGGATCATATCCTCTGAAGTCTTTTGAGGTAATCACCCATGGGTTGTTTGCACTCGCATAGACACGTAATGCAGAGATTCCTAAACGCTGTGCCCAATCCGAATTGAAGCTATACCCTAATTGGATTAAGTTGAAACGCAAAAATGAACCATCTACAATCCAAGAAGAATCAACTACTGTATTCTGCCCGGCATGTCCGTTATTGGTCAAGAAAATAGCCTGCTGCATCGTATTTGGATTGGAAGGACTATATGCATCTGTAAGGATGTCACTCAAGCCATTTGTAATACCAAAACGGTCGTACGTAGAGTGATAAAACTGCTGTAAGGTCTCTACTCCGTATACGATTTGCATATCTACCGTCATATCAAAACCTTTATAGGCAAAGGTATTGATAAAACTTCCCGACCAATCTGGAATACCTTTTCCTAAGATTTCTTGATTGTTGGAGCGATTTGGTCTACCAATTTGGTCTGCATCGATCAAACCATTTTCAAAATCTTCTACGGTAAAGATGCCATTACGACGGTATCCATAAAAGCTATTTAAGTTTTCG
This sequence comes from Sphingobacterium populi, assembly GCF_001586775.1. Classification (GTDB taxonomy): domain Bacteria; phylum Bacteroidota; class Bacteroidia; order Sphingobacteriales; family Sphingobacteriaceae; genus Sphingobacterium; species Sphingobacterium populi. Next base: position 112,942 of record NZ_LQXS01000005.1, read on the forward strand.
CCCACACGAATGATACTGTTTGGTGCGCCCACAAAATTGTTCAACAAGATATCGGCATTATCATCCCCTAAACGGATCACCTCATTTTTGTTGTAGTTCATGTTTAGCGTAGAAGTCCATTGGAAATTCTCATTTCTCACTGGAGAACCACTAATCATAATATCGAAACCTTTATTGTTAACGGCACCAATATTACGCATCACAAAATCAAATCCAGAAGCATACGGAAGAGGAGCTTCTAGCAATAAGTCGGTGGTTCTACGATTATAGTAGGAAATATCAAAGTTTAACCGATTTTGAAATAATCCCATTTCGAAACCACCATCGATTGTCGCCGTCTTCTCCCAACGCAAATCTGGGTTAGGTAAGAATTGTAAATAAGAATAAGGGACACGGGTATTATTACCAACTTGCGTACCATTCAAAGCACGAGCAATCGCCTGATACGGATTGATCTCCGAGTTACCGGTGATACCAAAGCTAGAACGGAATTTCAAATTATTTAACCAACTAACTCCTTGTAAGAAAGATTCATTGGAGGCAATCCAAGCCAGACCCATAGATGGGAAGAAAGCATATTTATTATTGGCACCAAAACGTGATGAACCATCGTAGCGTCCGGTTACTGTCGCAGTATATTTGTCATTCAACGTATATGATGCACGCATAAAATAGGAATTCATGGCCCAACGATCATAAGCAGATTGAGGCGCTTGTGGCAAGGAGCCTGCCGCCATATTATTCCATTTAAAGAAGTCGTTAGTAAAACCCTCCGTACGGTTGAAACTAAAATCCCGAGTACGTTCTTGCCAAGAGAGACCGGCCATCGCATTAATACGGTGATTATCAAACTGCTTGTTATACGTTAGGTAGGTTTCCTGTTGCCAGTAGAAAGTATCTTCATTTTCTATCTCTGCCCAACCATTTGGACGGGAGATATTATGCAATAAGATCGAAGAATAACCATTATATAATCTTCTTTGTTTATCTACACCGTACTGGGTTTTTAAATCCAAACCATCTGCAAGATGGAAAGTCAACGCGGCATTACCAAATATTTGTGTGTTGGCACGACGTCTTTCCTGCAAATCTAAAATAGACACCGGGTTAGACATTCCTTCAAAACCTAGTACTCCATTGACGGTAGATGAACCCGAATAAGTGTATTCGCCATTAGGTTGGTAAACCGGTAACCAAGGTAGCATCTCAATCATCGTCCGACGGGCTTCCTGACCACCACCATCTTCTGGTGTGAAACGACCGAAAGTATGATTTGCGGTTAAATTGATACTAGCAGAAAGCCAGTCTTTGACTTTAGTATCATACGCTAATTTACCGTTCAAACGTTTATTGAACGTATTATTGACTATACCCTGTTGGTCGGTATAGTTGATGAAAGCACCCATTGACGAATTCTCATCGCCCTGCTGAATATTTAATTGATGGTTTTGAGAGATCGCTGTACGGGTCGCTTCACGTTGCCAATCGGTATTATATAAAGGATTTCCATTTCCATCAAAGTAATTGGGATCATTAAACCAATCCCTCCGATCTAATGACCATTCATATCCTTGATAGCGATTCTCGTTTTCCAGACCAATCATAAAGGCATCAACCCACTGATTCGCATCTAATAAATCCATGTAACGTTGAGGAGAACTGATACTGGTCGATCCTTGATAGCTCAATGTTCTGCGACCATCTTTTGAACCACGTTTGGTCGTCACTAATATTACCCCATTAGCACCGCGTGCTCCATAGATCGCGGCAGATGAAGCGTCTTTTAAGACTTCCATACGCTCAATGTCATTCGGGTTAAGTAAATGGAAATTTTCCATTACTACACCATCCACAACGTACAAAGGGTTTGACGCGGAGTTAATCGTAGCGGTACCTCGGATCACAACTCTGTTGGCATAGGCACCAGGTTGACTAGAATTGGAGTACACATTCACACCAGCAGCTTGGCCACGCAAGTTATCCAGCGCACTAAAGTTCTGTGCTTTTACCATTTCTTCCCCTTTAGCCACGGAAATCGAACCAGTAACATCGGACTTTCGCATGGTACCGTAACCTACTACTACGACTTCTTCCAGATCTTCGCCTTCGGTATCCAATGAAAAGTTTACAGTAGTAGAACTAACACGCATTTCGGCTCTTTTGTAGCCTAAAAAAGTAGCAACAAGCGTTTGTCCATTGCTAGCATCAATGGTAAACTGCCCGTTTTCGTCTGTTTGCGTACTTACATTGGTTCCTCTTACGGTAATCGTGACACCGCTAATAGGTTCATTGGTACTAGCGTCGTTCACTCGACCCATCACCTTTTCTTGGCGCTGTGTAATCTGTGCCCGCTCACTAGCGCGAGGAGAATTTGGAATCGCTTGCAAACTATTGAAGCTCAGTGCAGCAACAGCTAATAGCGCAGTCCACAGACGCCCATCAGGATTGTACATGTTTTTCATAACATCATTAAATTTAAAATTGTGCTAAATCGTTTTATCGAGGGTCGATAAAAAAATGCTTATTAAATGAAGAATAAGCGTTGACCTCCGATGTTTATAATTGTGTGTTCTTCAGCAGCAATTAACAAAACTTTAACGGAATGCGGAAATATTTTTTCCAAATATTTTCCGCATTCCGTGCATGATGTTTAGGATGGATATGCTATAGATTACCTTTTTTCAGTTCATTTACAGCATAATCTACCGATCGAGCCGAAAAAGCCATATAGGTCAAGGAAGGATTTTGTGTGGAGGTTGATGTCATGGCGGCACCGTCTGTAACAAAGACATTCGGTACATCATGCATTTGGTTCCATTTGTTCAAGACAGATGTCTTGGGATCATGTCCCATTCGGGCACCGCCCATCTCATGGATATCCAAACCAGGAGCTTGGGAATTCTCATCGCGGCGGATATTGGTAAAACCGGCTTCAGTAAACATTTCTTCCATGGTATCGAGGTAATCTTTCTTCATCTTGGCGTCGTTATCATCATAATCTACCGAGATATGAAGCAGTGGAATTCCCCAATCATCCTTTTGCGATCCGTCTAGCGCGACATAACTGGCTTCTTTTGGAATAGTTTCTCCCATCATGTGCGAGCCTACACCCCAATTGCCCCATTCGGGATTTAGCAAAGAATTCTTCAAATCGTCGCCCCAACCGCTACGATCCGAATTTTTAGAACGCCAAGCGCCAAATCCAGCCGCATAACCGCGAAGATAATCTGTTTCTTGTTTATGCAAATTCCGGAATCGTGGTATATAGCCGCCGCCAGCAGGATTGCGACCTTCGGTCGTATAATCCAGCAATCCTTCATATTCAGCATAAATTCGCGCACTATAATTATGAAAGGCCACATATTTGCCTAACGTACCACTATCATTTCCTAACCCGTTCGGAAAACGTTCAGATTTAGAGTTCAGCAAAATGAGGTTGGTATTGATCGCGGCAGCATTCACGAAGATCACTTTTGCATAGAAATCGATCTCTTCCTTCGTATTGCGATCGATCACACGTACGCCGATTGCTTTGCCCTTGTCTTGATCGTATAGGATAGAGTGTACGACAGCATCAGGACGCAAGGTCATATTACCAGTTTTTGCTGCCCATGGCAGTGTCGAAGCGTTTGAGCTAAAATAACCGCCGAATGGACAACCGCGCTGACACAATGTTCTATTCTGGCATTGGGTCCGACCTTGTTCGATATGTATAGGTTGAGGTTTGGAAATATGAGCACAACGTGCAGCAATGACTTTTCGCTCTGGATATTTACCTTCCATTTGTTGCTTAAAGTATTTCTCGACCACATTTAGCGGATATGCTGGCAAGAATTCGCCGTCAGGCAATTCTGGTAAGCCATCTTTGTCACCAGAGATTCCGGCGAAACGTTCTACATAATCATACCAAGGTTTTAGATCTTGGTAGCGAATCGGCCAATCGACCGCAAACCCATCGCGCTGCGGACCGTCAAAATCGAAATCGGACCAACGCTGTGTCTGTCTTGCCCATAGTAAAGATTTTCCGCCTACTTGATATCCACGAATCCAGTCAAATGGTTTATCTTGTACGTAAGGATGCTCTTTATCCTTGACGAAGAAATGCGCTGCATCTTCGTGGTATGCATAGCAGCGGCTTACAATGGGGTTTTCTTGCTTATCTGCAAAAGGCATCTCATTACGGTGCTCGAATTCCCACGGGTTCATATTGGTAGTCGGATAGTCTTTGATGTGTTTCACATCGCGACCGCGCTCCAGCACAAGTGTTTTCAATCCCTTTTCGCACAACTCTTTTGCTGACCATCCGCCACTGATTCCCGACCCGATCACTATCGCATCGTAGGTTCTGTCTTTGACCGAGTCAATATTTAAATTTGCCATACTTCTTTTACGCGTTTATCTTTACAGCACCATCATATCTGCCCGGCACCAATTCGTAAATTAGTTTGTTGGTCATCACGTACTCGGAATTGAGGTAACCTTGCAGCGTACGAGCTTTCAGGATTTTTGCAAATTGATCATCTTCCGGCAAATCTTTGAGATAAGACAAGGTCTTGGCATCGTCAGTACCCGTTTCTTTACGGCATTTCTTAAGCCCCACTAAAAAACTGTCTTGCTGCTCTGGCGATGCGCAATCGTCCAGCATTTTCATCACGAATAAATGCAAATTGAGGCTCTTACCACCCGGCGAATCATTCTCTGGAATGATTACGTTCACTAAGCGACCCAGAAGTGCCTCATCTTCGGCTGAAAAATCGATATTTTGAAGGGCGATTGATGCTTTTTTACCACTAAAATCGCAGGAACTAGCAATCAATAAACCACCCGCCATCACAAACATCTGTTTGATGATCTCTCTTCTCTTCATGTTGTGTGTTTGTAGATAATTGATGTGCCAATTTACAAATAAAAATGAAAGTTGGGTGAGGCTGATCTATAATATGACACATCATAGCCTGTACGGCGTCTATACAAAAGCAAAAAAGGATCGCTTAAGCAATCCTTTCTCATTTATACTACACTACTACTACTACTAATAATTACCTTAATCTTCGATGTCCCACCAAATTCGGGTAGTTAGCGCATCCGCTCCTTGGCGTGCAATGGCATCTCGATAATTTTGTGTATTTCGACCTGCTTCTTCCGTTGTATAAGCTTGTCTTCTTGGCAAACTCCCGTTGGTATTTTGCGGTGATGGCCCTGGGTCTAAAGTAGGAAATCCTGTACGTCGCCAATCTGTCCACGATTCGTATCCATTAGCCATATAATTCGCGATCCATTTTTGCTTGATGATTTGCTCCAATCCATTTACAGCATTATATGCAACCAGTGGCTGCGCTACATAGGTGGTAAATGCTTCTTGCAAATCGTACTGAGCTAAAGAAGCACGTATGCCATTTAAATAGTGCGATTGCGCATCAGGAATCCAGCCGAGAAAAGCGGCTTCTGCCAACATAAATTCGACTTGTGCGAAGGTGCTCAGTGCAAGTTCTGCATTTTGCGCTGTGAAACGGTGACCGATCAAAGAAACATTTTCACGATTGTAGGCGCTAGTTTCCTCAGTCGGCAAACCATACGGCATACCGACAAAATCTCCCGTGTTTATCGCGGGCAATGCGTAAATCGGTAGCCTAGGATCCTGATATAATATCAATTGATTAATTAAATATTCACTCACCGCATAATCGACACGATTAGTGGCTACATAGTTTGTAAATAACGGGCTCTGATTATTGGCATCGCTCAGATACCGGAATACCGCATTTTCACTATTGGACGATATCCCGCCCGCTTCGTGCGCAGCGATAAATTCAGCCCGAGCCTTTTCAGGGTTTACATTTCGAATATGCAGTGCAGCAGCCATACGTAGCGTATTAGCCCACTTTGCCCAAAGATTTACATCACCATTAAAAAGAATATCGCCATTGACATTACCACCTTCACGCAATTGCTCTTGCGCTTCACGCAACTCGATGAATAATGCATCGTAAATTTCTTCTTGCGTATCATATTTAGGCGTTACATTAGCCCGACCTTGCAATGCTTCGCTATAAGGAATCATCCCCCAACGATCGGTCAAATGCATAAAATAAAATGCTTTTAGAACGCGCGCTACATTGATTTGACTTTCTCGATCGCCACCATCTGTCACATATATTTGTGAGGCCGTTTCAGGATTGAGATTCAGGTTTATAATCGTTTGCAAGTCTTGCAATGGCACCGAATAGATAGGATAAAAGTCATAAATGATGTTCATAAACCTAGACTCATTGGTATACTGAATTTCAGCCATATATTGCGGATACAAATCCTTTACAAATCCGGCAACTCCTTCCGCCTGACTGCCTAACGAGCGCAACGCACTGGTAAGTAACAATCTTGTATTTGGGTTTTGAGCATCGTTTGGACTTCTATTGATGGATTCAAAATTCTTTGTACAACTACTTATATTTATTAGGCATAGCGTAAGCGCTAATGCAAATCCTATTTTCACGTATTTTTTCATAATTATTAATATTAATAAAATCACCTATACCATAATTATTTATAAACCGACCTTTAAACTAAAACCCCACGAACGCGTACTCGGCAATTGCCCTCCTTCAAACCATGAAGTTTCGAGGATAGTAGGATCTACATTTCGATTTTGCGCGTATATCAACCAAGGGTTAGTGGCGATGAGCGAAAAACTAACTGTTCTAAATGGTGTGTTGTGAAATAATCTACTTGGCAAATCATAACCCAGATTGATCTCACGCATCTTGATAAAACTGCGATCATAAACCCATTCTTCCCACAGTGAAAACATATTTTCTCGATACAATCGTTGCGTATCAACATAAATATCATTGGGGGTACCATCTTGTTTTACACCTGGCAGTAATGTTCCGCCCCCTTGAGAAACTGGATCACGACGAGGTGCACCACGTTCGTTTAATCCGGCAGTTTGTTCCAGCATTCCCGAGTAATGTCCAAACATGGAGGAGATGGACATATATTTGCCTCCTTTTTGGAAGTCAAGAGAAAATCCTGCATGAAAATTTTTATAGGCAAAAGTGGAGGTTAAACCGCCTGTAAAATCTGGAATGATGCTACCCAAATTCATGTTATCTTGCCTTTGATAAAATCCTTCCTCGTTTACCAAACGATTCCCGTTTTGATCTTTCAGAATACCCATTCCTATAAGTTGGCCATAAGCTTGACCCTCATAGGCGTTCAGTGTAATACGTGGCGAACCTGTAAAACCAAAGGAAGATGGTGCACCATCCAATTCAATTTGCAGGTTATTAACCTGATCGTCCAATCGTACAATTTGGTTTCTGTTAATACCCAAATTGGCATTAAGATCCCACTTAAAGTTACTATTACGGATAGGCGTACCTCCTAACGTAAATTCAAAACCATAATTGTCAATTTGCCCAGCATTGATTAAGCTATTAGTAAAACCAGAGGTACTAGATATTGGCAGATTAAGGATTTGATTTCTGGCACTACGCGTATAGTAGTTAAAATCAAACAACAAGCGACTGTTAAAAAATCGTAATTCTGTACCGATCTCGTATGATGTGGATAAAGTAGGTAATAAATTGGGGTTTGGAATCACATCGGGCACTGTCATTTGTGGGTCATTCCCATACGCAGGGCGGAGATTATAGGTCTGATAAATTTCGTAAGGATTCGTATCTGTACCTACTCTCGCAAAGGACGCTCTCACTTTACCGAACGAGAAGAAGTCATTCGGCTCGATGAACTGACTAAAAATAAATGAAGTCGATAAGCCTCCATATAGGAAGGAGTTGTTCTCTACAGGCAATGTGGATGACCAATCATTTCGAATATTACCCTCCAAGTACAAATAATCTCTAAAGCCTACTGCCGCATATCCATATAAGGAATGAACACGTTGATCAAAATATCGAGTATCTACTGTTGGTCTATCCACCGAAGCCTCAAGTGTATAAAGACCAGGAACAGCCAACCCACCAGCTGTGGCAGCATTCGTAAAGCGTGTCTGATTGCGGCGATACTCACCAAAGGCAGCCGCATCTATTTTAAAATCGCCATACTGTTCTTTAAACACTACTGTACCCACGTAATTAACCTCATTTTGGTTATTCATGTTTTGAACATAGCGATCAAGCTGAAGCGTGTTGCTAGCTATTCGCCCTGTTTCTTCGGCATTCCTAAAAGTCCCCCTACCAATTAATGCTGCACTGAAAGCATTGGTAAGCTGATAATTTGCCATTATGTTACCATACACCCTTTGATAAGTATCAAAACTGGTGTTTTCATAAGCTTCTGTAAATGGATTATCCCAATAAAGCGGATTTGGATTTATTGGGCTGATGATATTCCAGCTCCTAAATGTACCATCTGGCCGTCTGTAATCTCGCAAGGTATTCATATCCAATTGGCGTTGGAACCATTGATTAAAAGATCCCGTAGTTTGTGACGCATATCCGTCATTAGGACGATTATTATACACTTCATGCTGAAAATTCATAATCGCCGAGATGGTAAGCCTGTCTGTCAAATTAACAGAAGCGTTGGAAGAGAGCCAATTTCTTCCCAACTTGCTATTTGGAACTATACCGGTACGAGATACATTTGTAAAAGAGAATCGCGTTTGATAATCATCGCCTGCCTTGTCAAATGCCACATTGGTGTTTGCAGTAATTCCTGTATTAAAAAAACTGCGAACATTATCTGGCTGAGGTATCAACGCAGTGAGTTGTCCAAATTGTGGGTGTGAAGGATCCCAACCATAAAATGGCATGTACATCGTGCCGTCCATGCGGGGACCCCAGCTCTCATCAGCGGCATAATTTAAAATTTTCACACCATCAAACTCAGCTAGATAACTCGGTGCCACATTGGGGTTGTATGAAAATGTAGACCATTCTTGTGTGTAGCCGCCAGCATATTCATTTTGGTATCTGGGTAATAAATAAACGCTTTCAAAAGTCGTGGCCTGATTAAACGTCACACCAATGCCATCACGATTACGCCCTACTAATGTTTTTATCACGACAGCTCCTTCCGATCCACGTTGCCCATACAATGCCGTAGCTGCTGGACCTTTTAGTACAGTTAGATCTGCTACATCGTCCATATTCACCGCTACTGGCTCGACAACCACACCATCTACTACATAAATGGGATTACCTCCCGAAAGCGAGTTGATACCGCGAATACGAATGGTCGACGTTCCAAATGCTGCGCCAGACGTAGACTGCACTTGTACACCAGCGATTTTCCCGGCTAATGCGGTGTTCAAATCTGGTTGGCGAACCATCGTTAATTCTTCACCTTTGATTGCTTGAACACTGTAGCCTAGCGAGTTTCTAGTTCGTTGTACGCCGAGTGCTGTAACGACAACATCTCCAACGCTTTGGTCATCGTCTTCCAATTTAATCAGAATGGTATCATCTGCTCCTATCGTAAAAATTTGCTGTCGCAACCCGACATAATCGATGGTCAGTCTGTTAGATGCATCATCTGGCAATTGGAGAACAAAGTTACCTAACGCATCTGTCTGTACGGCCATATCTGTATCGGTTACGCGTACAGTAGCGCCAGCCAATGGTTGCCCTGAGCTAGAAGAAACAATACGTCCGGAAATAGTTCGTGTCTGCGCATGACTTACGCCAAGTGATAGCAGCCAGATGATTAAAATACTGAGTAATGCACTTTTCATGAAGTTAATTTCTATATGGTTAGTATGCAGTTAGCTTTTTAATGTTCTAGAAGGATGGTTTAGAATCATTAAATGCGATATAAAACTACAAAATATTTCTTATTGAATTAAATATTTTCTTTGAAAATAATTTAAAACACTGCTAGGTATTTCTAAGCAATATTTGATCGAGTATTTCATTGCCTTTGCCTAGGCCTGTGATTTGCTTATATTTGTTAAACGTAGATACATACGTGCTTTATAATAGCACAACACAACGCATACTTTTAACTCGCATATTCCATGAAGATCATCGCCATTGGCCGTAATTATATAAACCACGCGAAAGAGCTGAACAATCCTGTGCCCCAAGAGCCAGTCATATTCTTGAAGCCTGATACTGCTTTGTTGAGAGACAATAAGGATTTTTATTATCCCGATTTTTCGAAAGACATCCACTACGAAGTAGAAGTGGTATTGCGCATTAGCAATGAAGCCAAACATGTTGCTGAAAAATATGCTCATAAGTATTATGACGCTATCGGATTAGGAATTGATTTTACAGCGCGAGATATTCAGCAAAAGCATAAGGAGAAAGGATTGCCTTGGGAGTTGGCCAAAGCATTTGATCAGTCCGCTGTTATCAGTCAGCTGATTCCAAAAGAAGAATTAGGCAATTTGGCCGATTTATCCTTTTCGTTGAAAAAAAATGGAGAGACCGTACAATCAGGTAATACGAAAGATGTGATTTTTCCTTTCGATCAATTGATTGCCTACATCTCCCAGCGGATCACGCTTCGCAAAGGCGATCTCATCTACACCGGCACGCCAGAAGGCGTCGGGCCTGTGCAGATTGGCGATAAGTTAGAAGGTTATTTGGGAGATCAAAAAATGTTTTATTGTCTAATTAAGTAAACGATGCGGAAATTACTTTCGGGTTTGCTGGCCTCTTTCTTTGCAGGGTTGATGGTACAGGCTCAGCAAAACAATATTATAACTACGCGCGATTATCCGATCGAATACTTTCGATCACCGCTAAATATCACTCCCGACGCTTCGGGTACATTCGGAGAGTTGCGCTCCACCCATTTCCATGCTGGAGATGATTATCGTACGCAACAGCGGACTGGTCTTCCGGTTTATGCCGTAGCCGAAGGATATGTATCACGCGTTCGTGTGCAGATTGGCGGCGGTGGGAATTCGGTTTATATCGATCATCCAAATGGATACACATCGGTATATCTACATTTGGAGAACTTTAACGATGCGCTCACTAATATTATTCGGGCAGAGCAATACAAGCAAAAGCGCTTTGACGTTGATGTAATGGTCGATAAAGGTACGCTTCATTTTCAAAAAGGCGATGTCATTGCGCGTTCAGGGAATACGGGCGCTTCTGGTGGCCCACATTTGCATTTCGAACTTCGAGATACCAAAAGCCAACATCCGCTAAACACACAACTTTTTGGCTTACAGTTTACCGATCGTTTTGCACCAACGATTCAAGGATTGATGGTGTACGACCTGGGAGAAAATCGCTTTAACGAACATACCCCCCGCCGGCCATTATCTGTACGTGCGGTGAGTGGTACAGATTATAAATTGAGTAATAATGCAGTAATACCAGTAAATGGAAAATTTGGTTTAGGAATCAATGCCATTGATCGGCACCGTGCCGGCGGATTTCAAAACGGAGTATATTCGATCGAGCTATTTATTGATGGCAAGCCCATGTCGACGGTGCTTTTCGAAGAATTGGATTTCAATACCTCGCGCGGCATCCATTCTTACATTGATTATGCACAATGGAAACGTTCGAAAGCAAAGTATCAAAAGAGTTTTAAAGACCCAGGAAATCCGATTGAGATTTTCCATCATCTGCCAAATGATGGAATACTGGAGCTGACCGACAATCAGGTACAGACGTGAAATACGTGGTTAAAGATGTGAAAGGTAATTGCTCGGAACTGAACTTCCAGATTCAAAACTCGGCCAACTATCGGCCGAAGGCTAATAATGCAAAGGGACAATTGATGCCTTACGACCAAGACAATCAATTTACCAACGCCCTGATCGAAATTGACATTCCAAAAGGCGTGTTGTACACCGACTTGGATTTCATCTACAGCAGCAGCGCAAAACCAGCAGGTGGATTTTCTGAGATTCACCATGTACACAATCCGCTGACGCCTTTATTCACCACGTACAAACTGCGTATCAAACCGACAAGCCTGCCAGAAAGATTACGTGATAAAGCCTTGATCGCTTCAACACAATCTGGCTCTGAAGGTGGTAAATATGAAGACGGCTGGGTAGTGGTAAACACACGCAATTTAGGTTCGTTTTACGTAGCAATCGATACCGTAGCTCCGAGCATCACGCCGCGCAATCTGAGCAATGGGAAAAATGTAGCGCAACAATCGAAGATCGACTTTACGATCTCCGATAATTTTTCGGGCATACAATCTTTCGACGGGTACATCGATGGCGAATGGGTATTGATGGAATACGATCCGAAAAACAGACACCTCTGGCACATATTCCAATCTTCCTTAAGCAAAGGAAAACACCAGTTTCGATTGGTGGTCAAAGATTGGAAAGATAATGAACGTATCTATCAAGCAGAATTTACACGATAAACAAGATTTCATATGAGCACATTAGCAATTGGCGATCAAGCTCCAGCTATCACCGCCAAAAATCAAGCAGGAAATACCATTCATCTATCAGATTTCAAGGGCAAACGCGTCATCTTGTACTTTTATCCGAAGGATAATACGCCGGGCTGTACAACCGAAGCATGTAATTTTAGAGATAATTATCAAAGCTTATTGAACGATGGCTTCGAAGTATTAGGTGTGAGTATCGACAGCGAACAATCGCACCAGAAATTCATTGCGAAATATGAGCTTCCTTTTAATTTGCTGGCAGATGAAGATCAGAAGATCGTGAATGACTATGGCGTGTGGGTGGAGAAGAATATGTATGGCAAAAAATACATGGGCACGGCACGCACCACATTTGTGATCGATGAGCAAGGAAAGATCGCACACATCATCAAAAAAGTAGACAACAAAAATGCTTCCGATCAAATCAGAACATTGTATAAATAAACCCGATTAACTAACCAAAATGCGTGCGCTTTTGCATGCCATAAATCAGTATATTTGCCACTTATGAGCAAACAGATAGACGATTTTTTCAAAAATATCATTTCGCATGCCAAGGAGTATGGTTTCGTATTCCCATCAAGCGAAATCTACGATGGCCTAAGCGCTGTCTACGACTATGGCCAACTAGGTTCTGAATTGAAGAACAACCTGAAGACCTACTGGTGGAAATCAATGGTGCAATTGAATGATAACATCGTCGGTATCGACGCGGCGATCTTCATGCACCCTACAACATGGAAAGCTTCTGGCCACGTCGATGGCTTTAGCGATCCAATGATTGACAACAAGGATTCTAAAAAAAGATATAGAGCCGATCAACTGATCGAAGATAAAATCGATCGGTACGAGAAAGACGGCAAAAGTGATAAAGCTGCGGAGTTGCAGACTGCACTAGATGCCGCGTTGAATGCAGATGATCTCGCAAAGCTAAAAGCACTCATCGAAGAGCATAATATCGTTTGCCCAATGTCGGGGACTAAAAACTGGACGGATGTGCGTCAGTTCAACCTGATGTTTGCTACGCAAATGGGCGCTATGGCAGATGGTGCCGAGCAAGTTTACCTACGCCCAGAAACGGCTCAAGGTATTTTTGTGAATTTCTTGAACGTGCAGAAAACTGGACGTATGAAAATTCCTTTCGGTATCGCGCAAATCGGAAAAGCTTTCCGTAATGAAGTCATTGCACGCCAGTTCATTATTCGTATGCGTGAATTTGAACAAATGGAAATGCAATTCTTCGTACGCCCAGGGACCGAAATGGAATGGTATGACAAGTGGAAAGCATTACGTTTAAAATGGCACTTGGCACTAGGACCAGATGCTGCAAAATACCGTTACCACGATCACGCTAAATTGGCTCATTATGCCAATGCCGCAGTAGATATCGAGTACGATTTCCCTTTTGGCTTTAAAGAAGTAGAAGGCATTCACTCGCGTACCGATTTTGACTTGAGTCAGCATCAGAAGTTTTCTGGCAAGAAGATGCAGTACTTCGATCCAGAAGTCAATCAAAATTATGTACCATATGTTATCGAGACATCGATCGGTTTAGATCGTTTGTTCTTGACTGTTTTCGCGAACTCGTTGGTACATGAAGATTTATCGACAGAAGAGAAGCAAGATTCGCGCGTGGTATTGAAGTTCCATCCAGCAATCGCACCAGTAAAAGCTGCCGTTCTTCCATTAACTAAAAAAGACGGATTGCCAGACAGAGCAAAAGAAATACTTGCTGCACTAAAATTGGACTTCAATACGCAGTATGATGAAAAAGATGCTATCGGCAAGCGCTACCGTCGTCAAGATGCGATTGGTACGCCTTACTGTATCACGGTGGATTATCAGACATTGGAAGATAACACGGTTACTATTCGTCATCGTGATAGCATGGAGCAAGAGCGTGTCAGCGTAGATCAACTGCAACAACTTATCCAGGAAAAGGTCAGCTGGACTAACTTGCTAAAGCAATTGATGTAATTCACGGTTGAACTATAATTATAAAACAACAAAGGGAGGTGCGTGCACCTCCCTTTGTTGTTTTACAGATCTACACAGCATAATAATTAGATTTTTCGCGCGGTATAAATCTACATGTAGAATATCGTTATTGATAACAAAAAAGCCCTTCTGCGATTAGCAAAAGGGCTTTTTTATATCTTTTGTGGCTCAAGTTATTCTTTTTCCACTTGCATGTAGTTCAGTTCTAACGGTGTTTTACGACCGAAAACCTTCACCATAACAATAAGCTTCTTCTTATCTTCATGAACTTCTTCGATCTCTCCTGTAAATCCGTTGAAAGGACCGTCATTCACTTTTACTGTTTCACCTACGTAATAAGGTACATTAATGGTTTCACCTTGCTCGGCCATCTCATCAACCTTACCTAAGATACGATTCACTTCTGATGGGCGAAGTGGAATAGCATTACCTGCTTTGTCACCTAGGAAACCAATTACGCTATTTACGTTTTTGATCGCGTGTTCAATCTCACCATCTAAGGCAGCTTCGATCAATACATATCCAGGGTAGTAGTTGCGTTCTTTCGCTACTTTCTTGCCATCACGCATTTGGTAATACTTTTCCATAGGAATAAGTACTTGGGTTACTAAATGCTGAATGCCGAGTCTATTGATCTCCGCCTCTACATATTGTTTCACCTTTTTCTCTTTACCACTTACAGCACGAACTACGTACCACTTCAGACTTTGATCTGCCATACTTTATAATTCCTGTAAAATTAAGAGTTAATTCCGTATAAAAGCTCTAGTACGTTGCTGGATACTTTATCCATGGCGAAAATCACCAAAGCAATAATGATAGAAGCAACAAGCACAATGACCGCATGATTTTGCAATTGTGCCCATGTAGGCCAAGTTACCTTTTCGGTAACTTCGACGTACGAGTCTTTAAAAAAATCAAGTACTTTTGCCATTTGTTAGTTTACTTGTATTAAGAGTTTCTTAGCACGGGCACTAGGATTCGAACCCAGATCAAAGGTTTTGGAGACCTCTATTCTACCATTGAACTATGCCCGTAGAATTTGTTTTTGAATGCTGCAAATATAGGCTTTAACAACCATTACAGCAAATGTTATTTGTTTTTTTTGTCTTCACTATCATAGTGCATGAGATTGTTATCCTATAACAATAAGTAAAGACCTGACTCGTAATAAGCTATTGAAAAAATAAGCTAACCAGCAGAACTGGTTAGCTTATTTAATATACTATACGATAATCGAATAGATTACTTAACGATTTCAGTTACCTGACCAGCACCTACTGTTCTACCACCTTCACGGATAGCGAAACGTAGACCTTTTTCCATCGCGATAGCGTTGATCAATTGTACATTGATTGTTACGTTATCACCAGGCATAACCATTTCAGTTCCTTCTTCTAGAGAGATCTCACCAGTTACGTCTGTTGTACGGAAATAGAATTGAGGACGGTATTTGTTGAAGAAAGGCGTGTGACGGCCACCTTCAGCTTTAGACAATACGTAAACCTCAGCTTTGAAATCTGTGTGAGGAGTTACTGAACCTGGTTTACAGATAACCATACCACGACGGATATCAGTTTTCTCAATACCACGCAACAATAGACCTACGTTATCACCTGCTTCACCGTAATCTAAGATTTTACGGAACATCTCAACACCAGTAACTGTAGATTTCAAGTTCTCAGCACCCATACCTAAGATATCAACTGGATCACCAGAGTTGATTACACCTCTTTCAATACGACCAGTAGCAACAGTACCACGACCAGTGATCGAGAATACGTCTTCAATCGGCATCAAGAAAGGAAGATCTGTCAAACGTGGAGGAATTGGAATGTGGTTATCAACAGCTTCCATCAACTCCATGATTGAGTCAACCCATTTTTCTTCACCGTTCAATGCTCCTAAAGCTGAACCTTTGATTACTGGTAGATCATCTCCAGGGAATTCGTAGAATGATAATAATTCACGAACTTCCATTTCAACTAGATCTAATAACTCAGCATCGTCTACCAAGTCAACTTTATTCAAGAAAACTACTAAAGCAGGAACACCTACCTGACGAGCCAAAAGGATGTGCTCGCGAGTTTGTGGCATAGGACCATCAGTCGCAGCAACTACGATGATCGCTCCGTCCATTTGTGCAGCTCCAGTAACCATGTTTTTCACATAGTCAGCGTGACCTGGACAGTCAACGTGCGCATAGTGACGGTTTTGTGTTTGGTATTCTACGTGTGCTGTATTGATTGTGATACCACGCTCTTTCTCTTCAGGAGCAGAGTCAATTGAATCAAATGAACGAGCTTCCGAAAAACCTTTGTCAGACAATACTTTCGTAATCGCTGCAGTAGTTGTTGTTTTACCGTGGTCAACGTGACCGATTGTACCAATGTTTAAGTGTGGTTTACTCCGGTCAAATTTCTCTTTTGCCATGTTTATGCGAATTAGTAATTATAAATTATTCCTTAATTAAATTGTATTTACAAAAGTAACAAACTTATTTAAATGAGCCAAAGATGGGATTTGAACCCACGACCTCTTCCTTACCAAGGAAGTGCTCTACCCCTGAGCTACTTCGGCTTTCAATCCTAAAAGCTTATTTACAGATATATGCCTCTACCCCTTTTAGATCATTAAACTAAACAAAGACAGAGACATTACATTGTTCTATAAATGGAGCGGAAGACGAGGTTCGAACTCGCGACCTATAGCTTGGAAGGCTATCGCTCTACCAACTGAGCTACTTCCGCTTGAAAGCCTGTATAAGGTAATTTACATCACTCTATACAGACCCAATTATGGTGGAGGGAGAAGGATTCGAACCTTCGAAGCCGAAGCAACGGATTTACAGTCCGTCCCATTTGACCGCTCTGGAACCCCTCCAGACCTGCAACGTATTGTCGCATTTGAGCCTCCTATCGGAATCGAACCAATGACCTACTGATTACAAGTCAGTTGCTCTACCAGCTGAGCTAAGGAGGCTTATTTAGACAACTATCTTTTGGATAGCGTGTGCAAAAATCTTACTTTAAATTGACTTCTGCAAATTTTATTTCACTTTTCTTTTAAAGAACTTTTGAAGTGACACTTACTTGTGTTTTTCAATGGTGCAAAGATAGCGACTCCGTCCATATTTCAAAAAATATTTTATCATTTCTCCCCTACTTATCTGCATTTGCCTGATTCGCAACTATATAATTTTTACCCGAATTTCGGTCCTAAACGAATCACTGAATCTTTCCCTATATTTGGACACATTTAAAGAAGTATGAAATGTAATCTCTGGCAAGCTGTTTTGCTTGTACTATTTTTTGCGTCCCCGTTTTTGAGCATGGCTCAAGTAGAAGATGTTGGCCTTGTAAAGCGTACCTTCAACAAATTCTTCTCCCCACAACTTACCGATACCACCCGCGGTTCGAGCTTTTTTATATTGCCTGCTTTAGGGTATGCGCAGGAAACGGGACTTGAATTTGGAATAGCCAGTTCGTATAACTTTTATATGGATCGGTCAGATCCTAATAGTCGTACCTCGATGATAACTTTAATGGGAACTGCGACGACAGAAAAACAGAAGAATATTAAACTTAATACTGACATCTGGACTCGCGATAATCAATATCATATTTTGTCTGAAGTACGCTACCGCGATTGGCCATTCAATTTCTATGGGATTGGCAACAAGACCCAGCATGCTGATGAAGAATGGATTGGACATCGGCTATTTAGAGCAAGGATAGACGTCGAACGTAAAATTTTTCCAGCACTATACGCAGGATTGAATGCCAATTTTGAAAACTTTCATTTCAGCAGTGATGACCCTAACGGGATCTATCAAGGTGGCGCATTCACTGGGAAATCTGGCGGTAAACATTTGATTTTGGGCACATCAGTACTTTTTGATAATCGGAATTATACTACTTATACGACAAAAGGTTGGTATGGTCGCATCAAATATGGCTATGCACCAAACTTCTTTGGTAATGAAAATTTCAACGGCCATCAGCTAGAAACCGATTTTAGACATTATCGACCAATCAATGACCAACTTGCTATTGCAGCTCAGCTCGATTATCGAGGTACGTACGGGTCGGATCTACCTTTCTATGTATATAATGAACTTGGAGGAGACAATATGATGCGCGGCTATTATTTGGGTAGATATCGCGACAAAAACTTTGTAGGTGCACAGGTAGAAGCACGCTATCGTTTTCATCCGCGGTTGGGTATTACAGCTTTTGCGGGCTCTGGAAGTACGTTTTCCAATCAAAACAGTGTTCGCCTGATACCGAGTTATGGCGCTGGGCTTCGCTATTTTTTCAATCTTGAGCATCGCACCACCATTCGTTTTGATTACGCTATCGGAGAAAAACGCCCTGGTGAACAACGCCAAAAAGGTTTTTATTTGAGCTTGTCAGAGGCTTTTTAGTGACACACTGATCAAATTACAAGTTCAAAATTCTGTAACAGTTTTTTAAACGGTGATGCTGACAAGATGCATAAAGCATAATCACCGAATCCAAAAGGGATAACGCAGCTCAAAATTTTCCTTGACTTGCCCGGTACGCGAAATCAATATCCCGAAATGAAAAAGATCAATACTCACCGTTACTTGGTCTTCTTGCTGTGCGCATTGCCACGCATATCGGGATCGTTTGCTTTTATAAATGCCATCAACGATCAACAAAGCTTGATCACTTAAATGCTGGCATATAATTTTTTTTGAAAGCTCCTCAGCTTTTACTAATAATACATCACCACGCTCTTTTTGCAAATCATATACTTTCTCTTTGTTGCAATAATAAAGCACGCGCAATAATACCTGGCGATAATGTTGTGGTATGGTCTCCAAACCTTTCAACTCGGTCGACATCGATACCGAAGATCGGTAAACGGCTTGATCTGCTAAAGCATAGACGAATGGAGAATGTGTGCCGTGTCGGCTATTGGATCTGATGAAGTGCCTTATGTGCTGCAACAAAGTAAACATGTAACCAAAGATACGAGATAACGATTAATCGCCGATGGAAACACCCCCGAGATTGTAGTAAAATAGCCACGCGAAAAACAACATATAGGCTAGTAAGCTCAAAATTGCAGCGTGAAAACACTACCTTTTTGAGCCTCACTTTGCACGAAAATATTTCCGTTATGCACTAGCATGATTTGCTTGCTAAGCGTCAGACCGATACCGCTACCGGTCTTCTTCGTGGTAAAAAACGGTGTAAATATTTGCTCTTGAATATCCG
Organism: Sphingobacterium populi; assembly: GCF_001586775.1. Taxonomy (GTDB): domain Bacteria; phylum Bacteroidota; class Bacteroidia; order Sphingobacteriales; family Sphingobacteriaceae; genus Sphingobacterium; species Sphingobacterium populi. The sequence goes on from NZ_LQXS01000005.1 coordinate 132,531, forward strand.
ATTCCATGCCTTCGCCGTTGTCTGATATCTTAAGTAGTACACGACCATTTTCTTCCAATGCCGACATACTGATGTAAGGCTTTTCGACATCTTTTACCGCTTCCATGGCGTTCAGCATCAAGTTGATGATCACTTGTTCGATCAGGTGCAAGTCGGCCTGAATCGTGGTACGCGTATTTTTCAGAATAATATCGACGTCCACGCCTTTTTGGATAAAGGAAGGTTCTAATAAATTGTAGATATTTTCAAATAACTGTACGACGGGTATTTCTGTAAACTGTGGCTTGTCGACTTTATTAATCAGACGATAGCTTTTCGCAAATTTAAGCAGGCCTTCGCTACGTTTTTTGATCGTGTGCACGCCCACTTTTACATCCTCCAATTCATCGCTATATGCCGTTTGTTCTAGGCGTTCGTGCAAAGTTTCGGCAATGGAAGATATTGGCGCTATGGAGTTCATGATTTCATGAGTTAGCACGCGCAGTAGCTTATGCCATGCCCGGTTTTCTGTCTCATCCATCGCATCGTTCACATTTTGGTACATCACGATACGATACGAGCCATTCTCTGTTTCAAATTCCGATACCTGTATGAGTAATTTGATGCGACCTTTGCTCGAGTGAGCCGTCTCGATATGCTGCTGTCCCATCTTGAGCTGCATCGTTTTCTCATATAGTTCTTCGCGGCGCTTTTTCAAACCTTTGATATTGCCTAAGTGCGGTGTTTCGAACATTTCTTTGAATGCATCATTCACCCACTCCACTTTGCCGCTATTCGCATGATAAAAGATGAGCGCAGAATCTAGCATATTAATCACCTTTGTAAGGTATTGATGCTGAATCTCTCGTTTTGCACTTACCTCCTTAAATGCCTCATTGATCCGGTTAAAAGAAGCGTACAATTGATTTTCGATCGTATGCGTTTTCTTGACTGCGTAGCGGCGTGTAAAATCTCTATACTTCACCGCTTCGGAAAATTCATCAATTTGTCGGTGAAGCCAAAGATGCCGGTTGAACCATCGGAAAACCAATATCAAAGCCAAAATTGCAGCTAGGATTGCATAAGCCAAAGCTTGCGCAAAAAAGAGGTAACCGGCTGCAGCACACAATACCATGAGTATCAATGCTCGAAAAAACTCTTTGAGATGCAGATTTCCCATTTTTTACAATGTCTTGAGCGCTAGATACCGTACTTTTCCATTCTGCGATATAACGCAGCGCGCGTTAAACCTAATTCGCGCGCGGCCTTGCTAATGTTGCCGCTGTAGCGATCCATCGCTTGCTGGATGGCTTTGCGTTCTAACTCTTCTAGATTGCGAGGCTGCTCGATGATCTGATTTTCGATGGATGGTGGCGATTCTATAGGTGAAAATAACAGATCTGAAGCGCGCAATCCACTATGCTCCGACATAATCACCGCACGCTCTATGCTGTATTGCAATTCACGCACATTGCCTGGAAAATGATATTGTCGTAATTTTTGGACGGCATCTGGCTCGAATCCTTCGATCGTTTTATGGTATTTGGTGATGTAATGCGCCAGAAAATATTCACCTAGCAAAATCACATCATCGCCCCTTTCGCGCAGCGGAGGTACTTGAATCTCTACCGTGTTAATGCGATAAATTAAATCTTTGCGAAAGCGCGACTCATCCGCTAGCGAGCGAATGGGCACATTCGTAGCAGATAACAATCGGATATCTACAGGCACAGGTTGGGATGAGCCCAAAGGCAAAACTTGTCGATTTTGCAACACACTGAGCAATTTGGCTTGCTGATGCAAACTAATATTGCCAATCTCGTCTAAGAACAGTGTACCACCATTAGCATGCTCAAAACGACCTTTGCGATCTTCACGCGCATCCGTAAATGCTCCTTTTTTGTAGCCGAAAAGTTCACTTTCAAATAAGGTTTCCGTAAGCGAGCCTACATCCACCTTGATATATGGCATCGCCTGTCGCAACGACTGCTTGTGCAACACTTGCGCAATCACGTCTTTTCCTGTACCGTTCTCTCCCATGATCAGGATGTTCGCATCCGTGGGCGCCACTTTACTAATCTTGTATTGCAGATCTTCCATTACAGGCGAATTGCCAATCAATGGGTTATCATCTCTCGATTTCTTATCTATTGACTTGTTGCTGCGCGAAGCCGGCTTTACTTCAGATAGCGCGCTTTCAAGCGTTTCCAACAATTGCTCATTGTGCCACGGTTTTACGATAAAATCCGACGCGCCAAGCTTCAACGCCTTCACAGCAAGATCTACTGCTCCATATGCCGTTATCATCACAACGCGTACTTGAGGGAACTTTTCCTTGATCGCAGAAAGCCAATACAGCCCTTCGTTGCCGGTATGAATAGTGCTTTTAAAATTCATATCCAGCAACACCAAATCCACCTTTTCTTTAGCAAGCACATGCAGCAATTGCTCGGGATTGGGCTCAATAAATACGTGGTGTACTTTGGGGCGTAATAGGATGCGTACTGCTGTCAGCAGATCCTGATCGTCATCCACTACCAGTATCGAAGCCTTTTTCATATTTTTCATTTGGTAGCTCTATACAGATTGTAAAGAGCTATACTGTGTATTTATTGGTAATTAGCGCTGTTGCATTATCATGTGCAACACAGGCTAAAGATAACTATAAATCTAACGAGCCAGAATAGAAATCATTGATATATTTTTGCAAAAGCCATTCGTAGCGCTTAATTACCAATTGATTTTGGGTATTTTCCAACTTATTCTTAGCCGTTAGATAAATGACCGAATTGGTCGCCCCCAAATCGAATTGTAATTGTGCTACTCGAAAAGCTTCGGCATAGCTCTGCTCCTGCTGTTGAAGATTATCTACATTTCTCCGCGCGATTTCTAGATCGAACACCGCTTTTGCTGTATTCTCCCGCAAGGTATTTAAGGCGATCTGCTCCTGCCATCTTACACGTTCCAGATCTACCCTTGCTAACTCCACGCGATTGCGCACCGTAAATTGATTAAATATAGGAATGCTCAATCCGACCGACACAAAACGACCTAGGAAATTTCTAGCCTGTGTAGGATATGAACTAGGATTCAAGCTGGAATAGTTTGTATTAAGACCGGCGTCAAATCGCAGCGAAGGAAAAAAAGCGGATCGCTCGCTTTTGATCATCTGTTCGGCTTCTTTTCTACGCCATTCCCAAGCTTGGAACTGCGGTAAGTTTTGCCGAGCAAGATCGTACAATCGTACATTGTCGCGCACCTGCATTTCGGCAGGAATATCAATTCGCCGCAGCGAACCAATCTGCTCCGCCGGCACACTCAACAATGTTGCTAATTCGGTACGGCTACTATTCAATCCTTGACGATTTTGCTCAATAGTATTGAGATTAGCACTATACTCACCTTTGATGTCATAAAAATCGCCCGGTGCCATTGCGCCTTCGCGATGCATCACTTCCGCATTGCGAAGCCGCTCTTTAGTAACTTCGAATTGCTGGACGGATTGCGTGACCAGATCTTCTACCGTAAGTACCTGAATATATGCGGTAATGACATCAAGCTTCAGCACATTAATCTGACCATCAAACTCTAACTTACCTGCCTCACGCGCCGACGAACGCCGACGAATCTCGTGCAAAATACGAAAGCCATTTTGTAGCGACAGCCCTGAATTTAGATTCATATTTCCCGAATTCACCGTTTCTTCCACAAACTGATTCGTTGTGGGATCTACATTCCGTCCGGTACTAATTCCGTGGCTGATCCCGCCATTCAATGTTGGAATTAGGATTTGTTTTGCCTGTTTGTATTGTATATCATTGGCCCTTAGATCCAATGCAGACTGCCGCAAGGTCGGATTATTCGCCACGGCCAACTCCAAACAATCCGACAAGCTACGAATGCTGTCTACCTGAGCAAAAGCCTGCGTAATGTACGTGATGAGTGCGACGATAAGAAGGATTAGTTTGTACCACATTATTGTATTCGTTTGCTTCGATCAATTCACAGCAAGTGCCAAAGTTGCAAAACACTGATTATCAACAAAAGAACATCGAACAGCGACCGCTTGGTGTTCATTTTCGAACAATCTTTGTTCGCTACTGAACAACAGCCAAATTGTCCATCTTCGCACATTAAGTGTACGATATCGAACATGAACCGCACCACACATCGATATAATACTCATAAAATCAGGTTATTACGTTTTTGGCACATCATTGTATATAGATGGATGGCGAGCAATATGCCAATAGTAAATTAAACATTAAATATCTGCTGTACCGATGGACAGAGCAATTGAGAAAAAAAAGTGGGGAACTAAACGAATATTGACGATTATAGGCGTGTTGGCTTTGGTCGGATTAATCGGCGCGAGCTATTACTATACCAGCGGCAATAGTAGGCTCAATGTAGATAGCGAGCGTATAAGCATTTTCGAAGTCAAAGAAGGAACATTTCAGGAGTTTATCCCAATCAATGGAACCGTGCTACCGATCAGCAGTATTTACCTAGATGCTTCTGTGGGCGGACGCGTGGAGGAAAAATATGTAGAAGATGGCGCACACTTGAAAAAAGGTGATCCTATTATGCGCCTTTCTAACACAGACTTAGAATTAAGCTTGGTCAATCAAGAAACACAGGTACTCAATTTGTTGACTCAGGCACAAATCGCACAGACTAATGCACAACAAGTCACGATATCGAACCGCAATCAAATGGCCGATGTAGAATTGGCCGTTAAAGAAGCGGAACGCCTGTACACGCTCAACAAGAAACTGTACGAAGAAAAGGCTATCGGCTCACAAGAATACCAGAAATCAGTCAATGATTATAACTACCAAAAGCAACGCATTGAGCTGACTAGCCAAATCTTAAAGCAAGATGAGGTGTCGAATAATCAAAAAGCGGGTCAAGATCGTAAAACGTACGAACGTACGCAAAGCGCGCTGGAGCTGATGCGCCAAAAAGTGGGTGACTTGATCGTACGATCACCCGTAGATGGACAATTGACATCCTTTGATGCGGAAATTGGACAAAGCAAAAATGCGGGCGAGCGATTAGGACAATTGGATGTACTTTCGGGCTTTAAAGTACGCGCTGATATTGATGAGCACTATATCAACCGGATCTTTCCGGGTTTAGCAGGCCAATTCACGATCAGCGGCAAACCGTATAAATTGGAAATCAAGAAAGTCTATACGCAAGTAAAAGACGGCCGTTTTCAAGTTGATATGGAATTTGTGGGTGAAGCGCCATCCGGCATTCGCCGTGGCCAAACGCTGCAGACTCGTTTAGCACTAAGCGATGAAACCAAAGGTATTTTATTAGCCAAAGGCGGTTTCTACCAACAAACGGGCGGCAACTGGATCTTCAAACTAGATAAAGACGGGACAACGGCTTATCGCATGGATATCCAATTGGGGCGTCAAAATCCAGAATATTATGAAGTAATTGGGGGGTTGAAGCCGGGCGACAAAGTCGTGGTATCTAGCTACGAAACGTATGATAAAGTGCAGGAACTGAATATCAAGAAATAATCATTAACCGCAACAAACCATGATCAAAATCTTTATCAAATCGGCCTTTCGCAACCTTTGGAAAACCAAAGGATACAGCTTTCTGAATATTTTTGGGCTAGCGGTAGGTATAACCGCAGCAGCACTCATATTCCTATGGGTAGAAGATCACGTGACCAAAAATGATCACTTCCCTAACAAGAAAGACATATACGTAGTAAAATCCACGCAGAAGTACGACGGCACTACCTACGTATTCGAATCCACGCCCGGCCCATTTGCTAAAGCTATTAGCGATGATATTGCCGGCATTAAATATGCAACCAGATTGAACTGGGGAGATAATCTCCTTTTATCCTTAGGAGACAAAGCCATTAACCAGCGTGGTTATTATGCGGATCCAGCTTTCTTGGATATTCTCTCTGTTGAATTTTTACAAGGTGATCGCCGCTCGGCTTTTTCAGAACTGAACAATATCCTGCTGAACGAATCTACCGCAAAACGTCTTTTCGGGAACGAATCGGCTCTAAACAAAATTATTAGGGTGAACAATGATGAAAGCTACACGGTAAGCGGTGTAGTGAAGGAGTTTCCAATCAATAGCAATTTTAAATTTGATTGGATTATTAACTTTAAGAAATACGAGTTAGCTAATCCTTGGCTAGAAAACTGGGATTCTAATGGATTGATTACTGTAGTACAGTTGGATCCATCAGCCAGCTTGTCAGCTGTTAATGCTACTATGTTAGATTTTGCCAAAGCAAAAACGAATGGTGAGGTGACGTTTTATCAAAACTTCCTCTATCCGATGAACCGTTGGACGCTCTACAACTCCTTTGATAACGATGGTGTGGAGCGCGAAGGTGCACTTAAGCATATCCGTTTATTTAGCATTATTGCTTGGGTAGTTCTGTTGATCGCTTGCATCAATTTTATGAACTTGGCTACGGCACGTTCCGAGAAACGCGCCAAAGAGGTTGGAATGCGTAAGGTGGTGGGCGCTAAGCGCTATACGCTGATTTTGCAATTTTTAAGTGAGGCATTAATTAGTGCTGCTTTTGCCGTAATCTTGGCTGTTGGACTTATTCACCTCTCTATCGGTTCTTTCAATAGCTTGCTCAACACGAACTTGACCGTCGATCTACTCGAACCAGCACATCTTTACTTTCTCGGTGGAATTCTATTAACCTGCGGCTTGCTGGCAGGTAGTTATCCCGCTTTTTATCTTTCCTCTTTCAACCCTTTAAAAACTTTAAAAGGCGCCAAACAGAAAGTTGGAACTGCCGGATTCATCCGTCGTGGTTTGGTGGTGTTACAATATACCGCTTCGGTTTTATTAGTAATTTGTACCGTCATCATCTACCAACAAATCCAACACACTAAAAATCGAGATTTAGGCTTTGAACGCAGTCAGGTAATCAACACTTCTCTTCAGGGAAATATGGCCAAACACCTAGACGTCATTAAAGACCATCTCAAGGCAACAGGCCATATCGAAGATGTTGGGGTGAGTGATAATAACATCATGGATATTGGCTCTAACGCCAGTGGATTTGATTGGGAAGGTAAAGATCCGAAAAGTCATATTCTCATTAGTATTTTGAAAGCCGACGATGATTTTATCCCTAGCTTGAGCATGACGTTGCACGATGGCAGAAACTTCAAACCACATTTCACAGGCGATAGCACTTCCGTAATTGTGAATGCAACATTAGCCAAAATGATGCAAGCGGATGGCATGGTGACCGGACAGACTTTGCATTGGAACAATGAATTGCACACAATCATCGGTGTAGTCAATGATTTCATGTTCAACAGCGTTTTTTCGGTCAACCCCGAACCGCTCGTTATTTTTCCGACCAATTATGAATATGGAACGCTCTATATCAAAACGAAGGCAGGAGTAGATTTACCTGAAACGCTATCGCAAATCGAACGCATTATCAAAGCGAATAATCCAGAGTATCCGTTTGAATACCGTTTTCTGGATGAGACCTTCAACAGTAAGTTCACGTCTGTGGTACGCGTACAAAACTTGGCTTCGATATTTGCGGTACTTTCCATTTTCATTTCTTGCTTAGGCTTATTTGGATTGGCATCCTATTCCGCAGAGCAACGCGCCAAGGAAATCAGCATCCGCAAAATATTAGGTGCTTCTATTGGTCGCCTCGTAGGCATGTTAAATAAAGAATTTATCGTGCTGGTCAGTCTTTCTTGCTTGATCGCTTTTCCTCTTGGATGGTGGTTTATGCACGATTGGTTGGGCAGCTATAAATATCGCATCGCCATCAGTTGGACGGTGTTTCTGTTGGCCGCCTGTCTGGCGATTCTGATCGCTGTACTCACGGTGAGTTCGCATGCTTGGCGTGCGGCAACAGCCAATCCAACAAAAACATTAAAAGAACAATAAACAAGACACCCACAATAAAAGAAACAGCATATGATTAAGATAACTAACCTCCAAAAATTTTACCGTACCGAAGAGGTAGAAACGGTAGCCTTGAATGACCTGAATATTCACGTACAAGAGGGCGAATTTGTCGCCGTCATGGGACCTTCAGGTTGTGGAAAATCAACCTTATTGAATATCATCGGACTATTGGATGATTTGGACGAAGGCAGTTATGTATTTAACAATGTGGAGGTAGCCAAATTCAATGAGCGCAAACGCTCGGACTTGCGCAAGCACAATATCGGTTTTGTCTTTCAGAGCTTTAACCTGATTGATGAATTGACGGTTTTTGAAAATGTGGAATTACCCTTGATCTATACCAATGTACCAGCGGCCGAGCGCAAAAAAACGTGTGGAAGAAGTATTGGAAAAAGTGCAAATCATGCACCGCCGCAATCACTTCCCACAGCAACTTTCTGGTGGTCAGCAACAGCGTGTGGCGGTAGCACGTGCCGTAGTCAACAATCCGAAACTGATCTTAGCCGATGAGCCAACAGGTAACTTGGATTCGTCGAATGGTAATGAAGTGATGAACTTATTAACCGAATTGAATGAAGCTGGCACCACGATCGTGATGGTAACGCACAGTGAGCACGATGCGAAATTCTCCGACCGCGTGATCCGCATGCTGGACGGACAAGTCATTATGGAAACCACCACCGTTTAATCTCCTGCAAGCAAGCTAATTGTATTCGTCCAGAATAAAAGCCGAATAACAACATCATTATCAACTACCTAAAACAACTGATTAATTATGAATACGGAAAATATCAAAACTGCTTGGCGTAGACTGAAAAACAACAAGTTTTATACAGTAGTAAATGTGTTGGGACTTGCCGTTAGTTTAGCGACAGCTATCTTGATCATCCTGTGGGTACAAGATGAACGTAGTTTTGATCGATTCCACACCGATTCGGAACGCATCTATAAAGTCAATTCGCATATGCAGTTTGGCGATACGCCCACTGTGTGGGAAGGTGCTCCTGGTCCAGTAACTTTAATCGCTCGAAATATACCTTTCGTGGAAACTGCAACGAGAGTAACACAAAATTCGGGCGGTTTGCTTGAAAACACGCATACCAAAGCAAAATCTTTTGGTGACAAAATTGCCTACGTAGATGAATCTTTCTTTTCCATATTTCATTTTCCACTAAAGCAAGGGCATATAACAACATTCTTTGAAGATCAACGACACATTATACTGACACCAAGAACTGCAATTGAGCTATTCGGCAGTGAAGATGTGGTTGGTAAATCGTTGGAATGGCAAGGTGAGCCAATGACAATCACAGGCATTCTGAAAGAAGTTCCGCAAAACACCAGTCTTACTTTCGACGCTTTGATACCATTGAGTTATTATGCTGCCCAATTCACCAAAAACGGTGGCAACATGAATTGGAAAACAATTGATGAAGATTTGGGTAATTATGCTTTTAGCACCTATATCAAATTACAACCTAACGCAGAAGCAAGCGTTGCTAGCCAAAAAATATCGGAAGAATTCAAAAAATTAAGAAATGGCGAATCATCTAATGTTTTTTCTGTAGACAAACTGGCTGATCTACACCTGATCTCGGCCGACGGTAATAAATCAGCACTGCGTTTGGTACAAGCATTTACCATTATTGTGGTTTTGTTATTGGTTATCGGTGCCATAAACTATGTCAACCTTTCGACCGCACGCTCACTAGAGCGCGCCAAAGATGTGGGCATCCGCAAAGTGATCGGAGCGAGTAGAATGCAACTATTTTCTAGTTTTGCTATCGAAACTGCTCTTATCTTTTCTATCGCACTTCTAATCGCTGTACTCTCCGTCTGGGCGTTGATTCCAGGATACAATAGTATATCTGGTAAATCTTTGGTTTTTTCCCTCAGCAATATCAATGTCTGGATTTATATCGGTATTGCGATCGGAAGCACCTTGCTCTTAGCAAGCATTTATCCTGCACTGCAAATGGCATCTTTTCATACGTTGCCTGCCCTCAAAGGAAAATCTACTAGAAATAGTTCGGCCTCTTTTTTAAGAAAAGGATTAGTCATCTTTCAGTTCAGTATTTCGATCACCCTAATTATCGCCACGCTAATTATCAAAAATCAATTGGATTACATACGAGAGAAGAATTTAGGTTACGACAAAGAGCAGGTTTTTACCGTAAATCTGGACTGGGATGCCGTGCAAGCTTATGATGCGATACGAAACGAACTAGCTTCTTCACCTGCCATTCAAAGCACGGCGCTAACAGGTGTGTACAATTTAGCGGACCACGGCGAAGCCACAGGAGATCTGGAATGGTCGGGCAAGGCACCGGGAGAATCAATTATTGTTACTCAAGCAAGCGTGGATAAAAACTTTCTGCCACTACTCAATTTAGAACTATTAGAAGGGAAAAATTTTACTGGACTGCCTGTTGATTCGTCCTCCTTTATCATCAATGAGGCGCTGGCAAAGCAGATAGGTTTGAAATCGCCCTATGTCGGTCAATCGCTCAAGTTTCACGGAATGGACGGCCAAATTGTTGGCGTGGTTAAGGATTTTCATTACAAATCCTTGAAAGAAAAAATCGGGCCGATGCTAATGTGGACGCATTGGTACCGTAGCTGTTTGTACGTAAAAGCGCAACCCGGTATGGTGCAAGAAGCAATTGCTGCTGTAGAAGCACAGTACCAGCAGTATTCTACGGATTTCCCGTTCAAATACGCATTCTTAGATTCGAAGTTCGAGGAATTGTATAAGTCGGATAACCGCACGGGCCTGCTGTTCAATATTTTTTCGGGTATCGCCATATTTATTTCTGGGCTCGGTCTTCTGGCGCTGACGACGTATGCGGCGCAGATTCGCATCAAAGAAATTGGCATTCGAAAAGTGTTGGGAGCCAGTGTTTTGGGCATTATTCATTTATTGAGCAAAGAATTTATTGTTTTGGTTTGCATATCCATTGTCATAGCAAGTCCAATCGCGTACTACGTGATGGACGAATGGTTAAGCAATTTCTCGTATCGTACTCACGTCGATATTCACGTGTTTTTCGCTGGCGGATTACTCGCTATCGCCGTGGCTTATCTCACCATTGGTTTTCGAGCGATGCAAGCCGCGATCGCTAATCCGATAAAAAGCTTGCGTGATGAGTAAAATCAAACATCTCTATAAAAACAACCATCTATCATGACTAAGAACGACATAAAAACCACCTTTCGATACCTTTGGCGCAATCGCCTATTTACCGCCTTAAACATCGTTGGCCTATCAATCGGTATCAGCGCTTGCTGGCTCGTATTTAGCATGGTGCATTACGAATTTTCATTCGACAAGAAAATTCCGGACCTGGAAAATATCTATCAAATCGTCACAGAAATTCAATATGAAGAGGAGCATCATCATTCTGCCGGTGTAAATCTTGGCCTAGCTCTGCTTATGGAAGAACAAGCGCTAGATGACGCACTAGTGGTACCTGTTTATAAACAATATTTCGAACGGTTTATTGCACCGCAAAAAAAAGAAAGCGAAAAGCAGGTGGTGTTGGAAGACCAAGAAAATGTAATCAGCACACACACAAGTTACTTCGAGCTCTTGCCTTACGAATGGATCGCCGGCAATGCTAAAACAGCCTTTAACCATCCTAAAAACATCGTACTCATCGAAAGCAAGGCCAAAACGCTATTCCCAAAAGATGATATCAGTTCTATTTTAGGCCGTGTAGTACTCGCAGATACAACACAATTTGTCGTGTCGGGCATAGTCAAAGATCTTTCTTTTCCAAGTAGTTTTCAAGCGCAAATCTTTCTACCTGTGCAGGATTCGGAATGGAAGCCCGAATGGAATTCTCGAAATTCCGCACATCTTTTATATGTAAAAACGGCTAATAAAGCTTCCCTTCAACACTTATTGCGTGCAGGACAAAAACGGTATCAAGAAATAGCTGGAGAAGCTAATGCAAAACACGGTTACACTTCCAATTTTGTTTCGATGCCATTAGCAGAGAAGCATTTCAACACGGATTATGACATAGACGGCTTGGTAGCCAACAAAAAAGTAATTTACGGGTTGATTGCCATTGGTGCTTTCTTGCTCATATTGGCTTGCATCAATTATGTAAACTTGAGTACAGCTCAAGTGCCACAGCGCGCAAAAGAAATCGGCATTCGAAAAACCCTGGGTGCCAGACCGCTTTCTTTAACATTTGACTTCTTGTTAGAGACATTTTGTATATGCTTACTTTCTTTGTTGCTATCGTGGCCAATCGTATCACTATTTCGCAATCTGTACCCAGAGTTTTTACCTGCAGGAATGGATTCTTACAGCAACACCTGGATAATCGCTGCTTTTCTACTAGTACTTACGGTTATTATTACCGTACTTGCAGGGTTGTATCCTTCTTACTTAATCAACCAATTGCGTGTAATAGAAACTTTAAAAGGGAAGCTAGAAACGCGCATTCAAGGAACCAAACTCACCTTACGGAAGGGATTAATAGTGTTTCAATTCATAATAGCACAATTCTTCATTGTTGGTGCGCTCATTATGGCTTATCAGCTCAACTTTACATTGACCAAAGATTTGGGTTTTTCGCACGACGCGGTGGTGACCGTACGCATGCCTTTTAAATCTTATCACAATGCCGACGTTGCTCCTGCGCTCTATAAGCAAGCTTTAGAAAAACATCCAGAAATAGCAAAAATCGCCCGAGGGCACGAACCTCAAAATCAAAACCATTGGGGAAATACATACAGTTTTGCAGCAGATACTGGCCGAGTACGATTTAACACTCCGCTAAAGTATATCGACGAAGATTTTATCGATTTATACGAGATAGAGTTGCTTGCTGGTCGCAATCTTAAACAAACCGACACGATATACGATGTACTAATCAATGAATCGGGGTTAAACGCTCTTGGACTGCGCTCTCCTAATGAAGCAATCGGTAAGCAACTACTACAGGGCGAGCACAAAGCTTTACCAATTGTGGGTGTCTTTAAAAATTTTCACCAAAAATCCCTGCGAACACAGATCGAGCCGCTCATATTGGTATCCTCCAACAATTCGAATCAGTTGCAAACGTTTCATATCAAGCTACCAACGGACAGCAAGCTATGGCCAAAAGCATTTGCTATCATGGAACGGGAGTGGAAAGCGTTGTATCCAGACGCTCCCTTCGGATACCAATTTGCTGATGAGAAAATTAAGAATCTGTATGAGAAGGAACACCGCACGGCCAAACTCATCGATCTCGCTACTGCCGTCACGATATTTATCAGTTGCTTAGGTTTGTTTGGCTTAGCTACGCTGACTGCTGTACAGCGTACCAAAGAAATCGGTATTCGTAAAGTGTTGGGCGCTTCTGTCGCTAGTATTTTGGGGTTGTTATCGAAGGATTTTGTCAAAATCATATTGATCGCAATTCTCATTGCTTCACCCGTGGCATGGTGGGCGATGAACAAATGGTTGGAAGATTTTGCGTATCGAATTGAGATCCAATGGTGGATGTTTGCGATTGCGGGCTTAGCCGCCTTGATTATTGCTTTGCTCACTGTGAGTGGGCAGACGCTCAAAGCTGCACTAACTAATCCCGTAAAGAGTTTGCGAGATGAATAAAAATAACGGTGTAACTAACTTTTTCTCACATATTTTAAAGTACTATGATTAAGAATTATTTTAAAATGGCATGGAGGACGTTAAGCAAAAATATGTCCTATTCGGCGATCAATATCGTAGGATTGTCCGTGAGTTTATGCGCTACTATCCTGATTCTGCTATGGGTGTGGGACGAGCTTAGTTTCGACCGTATGCACGACAAAGCAGAACGTATTTTTCAAGTTTCAACTACTTTTGATAGTACTTCGGACAATGCTTGGCCTGTTGGTTCGGCTCCCCTGGCAGAGTTCGGACAAAAGGAGATTCCAGCAATTGAAGCAAGCTGTAGATTTAGCAATAGCGATGCTATTCTAATAAAAGAAAATGATAACCAGCCTTTCGAAGAATCTGGAAAATACATAGACGACTCTTTCTTCCAGCTATTCGATTTTCCGTTGATCGCGGGCGATCGCGCGCATCCGTTCTCTGATAAGCACGCCATTATCTTAACTAAGTCTTTAGCTCAAAAATACTTTGGCAACGACAACGCACTAGGCAAAAGTGTTCTGGTAGATTCCGATCCATCCTCCGGATTGGGCAAGCAACCATTTACCGTAACCGCGATTATCGACGATTTTCCTTTGAACTCGTCGGTCACAGCAGATTTTCTCTTGCCATTTGCGCTTCTTGCCGATACGTGGGAAAATGGAATCAATGACGAATGGGGAAATTTTCGCTTTCCCACATTTTTCTTACTCCGTGATGCAAAAGAAGCGGCTGTAGTAGGAAAGCAACTGGCCGATATGCACCGCAGGCACAATGATGCGGATATTTTTAAAGGCCTAGTGTATTATATGCAACCGTTCACGAGCGTTCATCTTTTCAATGCGAAAGGACAAGAGCGCGGTATGCAGCAGGTCCGAATATTTATTATTGTAGCGATGGTTACGCTACTAATTGCCTGTATAAATTATGTGAATTTGGTCACTGCCCGATCTAGCAGACGCATGAAAGAAATAGGCATGCGCAAAATTTCTGGCGCGACACGGATCCATCTTTTCTGGCAATTTATTACCGAATCCTTTGTCGTAACCCTGATTGCGATCGTTTTAGCATTGGGTTTGGCTTATCTTTTTCTTCCCATTTACAACACGCTCTCTGGCAAGGAAATGATGATCCAATTGAGCGATATAAGACTATGGCTTGTATTTGCTGGCTGCTTGGTGCTTGTTTTGTTGATGGCGGGCGTTTATCCTGCGCTTCTTTTATCCACTTTTAGACCTATTAAAGCACTAAAGGGCTTTATTATAATGAGTGGAAGAAACAATAGTTTTCGTAAAACGCTGGTTGTCGTGCAGTTTGTGTGCTCGGTGGTATTGATTATTTCCACTTTAGTGATTGGCCAGCAATTAGAATTTATACGCCAAAAAGATTTGGGCTATGATAAGGAGAATGTCTTCATTTTTGGACAGCAAAACTTTGCTTCCAAATTCGAGGCGATTAGAACTGAGTTGATGAATAAACCTGGCATAATAGGCATTAGCGCAGCTTCTAGTGATATTTCTAATATCGGTAGTGGCACTGGCGATATAAATTGGGAGGGAAAACCTGCTAGTATGTCCAATTTTATGATCAATAAGATTGCAGTAGATCATGAGTTTGTCGAGGTGATGAATTTGGAAATACTTGCAGGAAAATCATTTACTGGCACACCTGCTGACTCTTCGTATATTTTACTAAACGAAAGTGCCATAAAGGCTATGGGATTAAATGATCCTGTTGGCAAATCTCTTACGTTTATGTACCGGCCGGTCACTATTGCGGGTATTATTAAAGATTTCCACTTTGCAGATCTTAAAAGGGAAATTGAACCTTGCGTATTATATAACATGGGACTACGTGCTCCGCTTGGCGCTATGTATGTGCGCACAGCAAGTGGCCAAGCAGACCATGCGCTTGCGGGCGTTCGTCAAATCTGGTCGCGCTACAACGCTAACTTGAACTTTAACTATAAGTTTTTGGACTCGGCGTTCGACGAACAGTACAAATCAGATATCCGCGCTGGAAAACTATTCAAAATTTTCGCTGGTATTGCCATCCTTGTATCTTGTTTGGGTTTATTCGGTTTGGTCACCTTTACGGTCGAAACCAAAGTAAAAGAAATTGGTATCCGCAAGACATTAGGAGCTTCCATATCTCAAATCATCATCTTCATCTCCAAAGATTTTTTGAAGTTGGTAGGTATCTCCTTCGTTATTGCATTTCCGTTGGGCTGGTGGATGATGAAGCGCTGGCTCGAAGATTATGTTTATCGCACAGATATTGCTTGGTGGGTTTTTGTCTTTGCGGGGATTGGCGCTTTCGGAATCGCAGCCATTACGGTGTGTGGAAAATCGCTTCGAGCGGCTAAATCAAACCCAATTAATAGTTTACGTAATGAATAATAGCACCATAAAAACCTAGAAAAATGACATTCAACTATCTGAAGACTGCTTGGCGAAATTTTAAGAAAAATAGCTTTTTTTCTGGTCTTAACGTATTGGGTTTGGCGATTGGCTTTGCTGGTTTTATCTTATCGTATCAATACATTAACCGAGAAACAAGCTTTGATCAATGGAATCCAAATGTAGACAACATTTATCTGGTAGGTTTGACGTACAATGGCGAATACACGGATCAAACTCCGCCTTCGCTTGCGCCAGCCATTATGAACGAGTTTCCGGAAATTGTACTTGCTGGGCGGGCAATACCTTACATGTATGGCTCCTATCCTATTTTCGGAAAGGAAACAGCTTCCGTTAAAAATGCCTTAATGGTGGATTCGGCAGCAGCTACCATCTTTCAAATGAAAATGAACGATGGCAGATTGTTTACGGAATTGGATAAACTGGAAGGAACCATTGCCAATGAAGCCATTTCGTCGGTGCTATTTTCAAAAGACTCATTGCCTACCGCAGAGGCGCCTTTTGAACTGAAATCACTGTCGCTGTACCAAGACTTTTATGAAACGTTTTATGGTGTACTGGAAGAACGAAAGCCTTCCGTACTGGATTATGATATGTTGCTTGTAAAGCGTGTGTATGATGAGGTAGAATATGAAAATCCCTATACTTTTCAAACTTATATTCTGGTCAAGCCAGAAACGAACATTGCCGCATTAACAGCCAAAATAAGTAGCTACTACGAGCAAAATACCGCGCATCACCATCTGGTGAAATCTTCTGCTTTTGCACAAGGCAAGGTCTATTTAGATCCGCTCAGCAATCTTCATTTGCAACCCAAGCACGGTTCGAATATGCCCTACATCACCATCTGGGTTTTAGGTGGATTATCCGTGATCATTTTAATGCTATCGGCGATTAATTTCACCAATCTGGTGATTGCACAATCCGAAAATCGCGGCAAGGAGATTGGTATTAAAAAACTATTTGGTGTACCAAGAAGCTCGTTAATTGTGCAATTTATGCTAGAGGTATTCATTCAGTGTCTGCTCGCTGCTGGTATCGCTTGGTTTGTATTGATACTTTCGAGCAACGCCTTACAAAAATGGTTTAACGATGATCTGTCAGAATACCTGTACCATAGCAATACCTTACTACAATTATCTATCGCCATTATCGTAACCACAGCAGTAGCGGGCATTTATCCGGCGTTGTTTTTATCCGGTTTTAAGCCCATGGCTATGTTGCGCGGCAATATGCAGACAGCACATACGCGTATCGGTTTTCGCAACGTGCTACTTACTTTCCAATTTATTATCGCCAGTATCTTTATTTCGGGTATTATTATTATCAACAGCCAGCTCGATTATATGCGTTCTGCGGAGCGTGGTTTTGAAACCGAGCAAGTAGTGAGTTTTAAAGGACTAACATTGATGTATGCCGTAGGCAATGATTGGAAAAAAGACTTTCGTAATCGATTGCTAAATAGCGGAAGCATCACACATGTAGCCACCACATCCAATAGCCCGGCCGAAGGCCAGCCTCCAGTTAAAAAACAATTTGTAGGGCCTAAAAAAACGACCGAGGTAGATCTGGTAGGTGTAGATTTAGATTATTTCGACTTGCTTTCTATTCCTGTTGTGGCTGGTAGAGTCGCCTTGAGTGATGCAGAATTTGAGCAAGATACGGTTAATCATTTTGCAGTAATCAACGAAAGTATGGCAAATGCTATGGCAGTTGAAAATCCGCTAGGGCAAAAAATAAGTGGTTGTAATACGGACTTTACTATTATTGGTATCGTAAAAGATTACAAAGCCTACGGTTTTGAGAATAAAGTACCGCCTTCTGTATACAGTTTTAAAGATGAATGTGGCCCTAGCTCATACAAACTAGATCTATTGATTCGTACGGAAAAAGGAAAAACCAAGGAAGCAATTGCAGCGATGGATGCCGAATGGAAACGCAATCCCGGTTCGGAGCGCTTACCGCTCGACTACACCTTTATGGACAGTAACTATGCCCAACTACAGGCAAAAGAAGAGCAGCTAAAAAATGTATCTAGTGCCTTTGCTGCTATTGCTATCGTCATCGCGGTTTTAGGTTTGTTTAATTTGGCGGCGTATCATGTCGCTTCCAAAAAGAAAGAGGTTAGCATCCGAAAAGTACTCGGAGCCAACATCCTACAATTGTTTTTCTTACTCAACAAACCATTTTTAAAGGTTTTTATAATGGCCAATCTCATTGCCGTACCTATCGCGTATTTTCTATTGCAACGCTGGCTAGAAAACTTTGCTTATCAGATCAATTTAAGTCCTTGGCCTTTTGTGATTTCGGCCTTCAGCTTAATAATCATTATGCTCATTACCATTTCTGCGCAGTCTACGCGCGCGGCCATGGCCAATCCGGTAACAAGTTTGCGCGACGAATAATACCACCTACATATCGTTGTTTATTTTGTGAATTGATATGCAATTCACAAAATAAACAACGATTCTATACCATTTATCGACGAGGGCGATTTTGCTGATAATCCTTAGATCGGTTTAATATCGCGCGGCGAAAGGCTGCATCTGTTTCCCAATTTTCTCCTGGCCCCCACTCAAACAATTCATTATTGATGAAGTAGGTCCAAATAGGTCTTGATTCCACTTGATCAGTCAGCGAATTAGATTCATTGCGCACATATTCAAGTACTTCGATCTGATCTCCATTTTCGGTGGTATACGCAGAAACGACCATGCTGGGTCTGCCTAGTACTTCGACCACCTGTTCTCTTGTCATCCCCAAGCGCACATCGAACATCGTCAAAGCCAATTGTCGCTGATACATAGCACAATTGGATAGTAAGAAGATACTTAATAGCAATACAATACTTCGAAATTTATTTTTCATACACTTGTTAGTTAGTTTGTTGTTGGACTGGAAAATATCACGGAGTATTAATCCGAATCTGTCTAAATCCAATCGCAGGCAAAGATAAAAATTTTAACCGCGTTGGGTAATTCGTAATAGATATACATCGGTTCGTACAAAACAAGCTGGCGGCGTATGAGAAATATCGCGCCGAAACAATACCTTTGTATTCGTGAAGCGCTGCATAGTCATTATAATGAGCCTAATACTTTTCGCACAGAGTATTTCTGTGTTGGGAGTGTATGCTAGTTTCTATGCAAATAGAGAGTATATCGCAAAAAATCTGTGTGCTTACCGCAACGTCAAAAATTCGGCATGCGGTGGTGAATGTATTTTGATGAAAAAACTCAAACAAGCTCAGGATCAACAAAATGATGGGCTTGATCGGCTACCACAGGCTTCGGTATACCTTGTACCTTCTTTTGGTTTTACTTTATCCACTCCATATGAGGCCAGCACTTCTTTAAGCAAGATGTTGTGTTGCCGTACTTCCACCTATTCATTCGCTTTTCATAGCAGATTATTGCGCCCACCGTTAGTGTAACCGCACAATTAGATTCTCAAAGTTTACTTTCTTATGGGGATTTCGCGCGTTGTACCTATCGCACGGAAAACCCCAGATTATAACAAATCCAGACGGAGCAAAACGGCTATGGAAACTTCATTACCCATACTAAACATTAACGACATACTGCACGATGCAGATCACTTCTGCTTATTAGATATTGGGGCTGGTGGGCTTGCTTTAATGGAGCAATTACATCGACCTAACTTTTTTTCGATGTTACTCTTATATCACGGTACTGCCAAGCTATATAGCGAAGGTAAACATCTGAATTTGCTACCTTATCAAGTGGTGATGAATCGTCCATTGGTCGTAAATAGCCTGCAAATTGCGTCAGAGAGCAAGGGATATCTGCTATGTTTTACGGAGAGTTTTTTCTCCCTTCGCTACAATAGCAATGTGTTACATCAGTTTTCTTTTTACCAAGCGCAACAAACCGTAACTTTTTTTCAGATTCCAGAACGAGAGCAGTACAAATGGCGCACCTTGCTGACCTTCATGCTACAAGAGCAGATGCCTGCTATACCAAGAAGAAATGCTTTGCGCTCCTACTTAAATATACTTCTGCAAGAAGCAGAAATTTTACAAGGTGGAAATAGAACAAAAACGGATGCACCACCGCACAAAGAGAAAGTGATGCAGTTTATTCAATTGGTTGACCAACATTACATTCGGCATAAGAACCCTTCTTATTATGCCGAGAAACTCCATATTTCACAAAGTTATCTGAATAGACTTTGCAAAGCGCAGCAGGCATTGACTAGTGGGCAGATCATTAAACAGCGCGTTTTGTTAGAAGCCAAAAGATTGCTGTTGCATACACCGCAGTCCATCTCCGAAATTGCCTACACTTTAGGTTTTGAGAGTCCTTCCTATTTTAATACATTTTTTAAAAAAGGTGTTGGTGCAGCACCCGAACGATACCGAAAAAAAGAATCTTAAACTATATTACATTATGTCCTATAACACCACACTCCTCTTCCTAACAGCAGTATTGTTTACTTCTCTATCTATTTCTTGCGGAGATCGTCAGAAAGATAAAACCAATGCAGCAACCGATCCACATGCACATCATCAACAAGCAACGACAGATAGCCAAGGTTATATTGATCGCTTAAATCAAGGATTAATTAAACAAGATACGTTGAAGGGAAGTCCTAAGCGCGTAACTATGGAAAATGTAGGCAACACACACGTTCACCTCACCTATCGTTCGCCCGGTGTGAAGGATAGAATAATTTGGGGCGGATTAGTTCCATATGGTCAAGTGTGGGTAACAGGCGCCCACACCGCCACCAGCATCATGTTCACATCAGACATCACGATTGACGGACAAATTGTGCCGGCTGGTACGTATGCTATTTTTACGATTCCAGAAAGGGAAGATTGGACGTTCATCCTGAACAAGAATTACGAACAACATTTAGCGGATGACTACAAACAGGAAGAAGATGTACTACGTACTACAGTGCGACCGCAAGCGCATTCGGCCACTCCGAGGCTTACATACCAGATAAAGAGTGTGAATGCACAAAGTGGAGTTATTCGCCTTTTATGGGAAAAACTCGAAATCACCGTACCTTTTACCACAAATTAGTAGTTCAAAACTGTATAAAGATCAGCCCAGTAGCTTTCATACGCAAGCTTCATTAAATACGGTAACCATCTGAGTACAAACCCCCAAATTGAACTTTGGGGGTAACATTTCTATCCGGTTTCTGTTGTCCATACAAACAAAGGAAGAAACGTTATGAAAAAATCCTATTTAGTAGCGATAGCAGCATCGGGTATGCTTGGTATCATGTCATGTGCAAATCCAGAAGCACAGCGCGAAGATAATATGCATAATTCTCCAAATGAAGTAAATCCTATGCCAATGACGGATACTACTGCACGCGACACACTTTCAGAGGATTCACTGAATCCGATGTTAGATACACCGACAAACCCTTAACATTTATTAGCTCACGCGCTGCCTATGTAGTTTGCGAACGAATAGTAGCTGATAATAACATATTAAAGTAGCATAAAACATATAAAAATTATGGGAAAATTGACAGAGAAAAAGATAGCAATATTAACGGAAGATGGTTTTGAAGAGATCGAGTTGACGAGCCCAAAAGAAGCTTTAGAAGATGCTGGAGCAACCGTACATATCGTATCACCTAAGAGTGACGTCGTACGTGCCAAATCTGGCGACGACTGGAAAGGAGATTACAAAGTAGATCGACCACTTGATGGCGCTTCGGCCAATGATTATGATGGATTGTTGATCCCAGGTGGCGTCATTAACCCCGACAAATTACGAGTTAATGAGAAAGCTTTGAATTTTGTAAAAGCCTTCTTTGACGCCGGAAAACCTGTATCTGCGATTTGTCATGGCCCACAAGTATTGATTGATGCTGAAGTGGTAGAAGGACGGAAAATGACTTCCGTTGGCGCTATCAAAAAAGATTTGATCAACGCTGGAGCACATTGGGAAGACAGCGAGGTAGTTACCGATCAAGGTTTGGTGACCAGTCGCACGCCCGAAGATCTGCCAGCATTCAATAAGAAAATTGTAGAAGAATACGCCGAAGGCAAACACCAAGGACAGCATGCTTAATAGCAGCTTACTATCATATAATATCTTAAGAGGATGACTTCATGTAAGGTCATCCTCTTTTTTTTTATGTCTACTCCCGTTTGCAAACTAGAGGTATACTAAGAGGCTACTTCGCCGCAACAAATTATGACAATATCTTGTTTATATCAAATGCAATTTTATTGCATTTGAAAACTTTTAAAAATATCTTTATGCGGTAATAGTCACCATCAAAATTTTCAGTTTTTATGCAGAAAAATCAGCTTTTCGACACAATCGTATTAGGCGGTAGCTATGCAGGTTTATCAGCAGCTATGGCATTGGGTCGGTCCATACGATCAGTTTTGATCATCGATAATGGTAAACCGTGTAATCGCCAAACCCCGTATTCTCATAATTTTTTGACGCAAGATGGCAAAACGCCAGCCGAGATTGCGACGGTAGCTAAAAAGCAGGTGGAACAGTACGATACGGTACGGTTTGTAAACGACTCAGTGGCTACGGCATATGCTTCGAATGATCAATTCGTCGTGGAAACCATTTCTAAAAAGCAGTTTAAGGCAAAAAAATTGATCATGGCTACAGGCATCCGCGATATTATGCCCGACATTACTGGTTTCGCAGCCTGCTGGGGAATATCCGTAATCCACTGTCCATACTGTCATGGTTACGAGTTTAGAGATCAACGTACGGGTATTTTAGTTCCAGAAGATCCGAGTGCTGCACTACATTTGTCTGGTTTGGTAAAAAACTTGACCACAGACGTTACTCTTTTCACCAACGGCAGAAGTCCATTTGATGCAGAGCAACTAACCAATTTTAGCGATCGAAATATTCAGGTTAACCGTGACAAAATTTCCGAAATAATCCATCAAGATGGTTATATCAAGCATATCAAATTGGAAAATGATGGATTGATCGCACTGGATGCGCTGTATGCGCGAGTTTCATTCGATCTTCATCACGACATTGCAAAACAGCTTGGTTGTGGTATTACAGAAATGGGCTTGTTACAAATCGATTCCTTTCAGCAAACGACAATTCCCGGCGTATATGCATGTGGCGATATGAGCAATCCGATGCGTTCGGTAGCTAGTGCTGTATATACTGGCAACCTTGCAGGCGCCATGGTAAACATGGCACTCTGCGAAGCTCATCCATAGTTTACGCGCTGCGAAAGGTTACTGCGCAGCGCGCGCTGCCTCCAAAATAGGAATGTTGGCCTCCGTCGGCACGTAGATAATTTGATTTATCTTCCCTGCTTTGAGTGCTTCGCCAAATGCGCCGATAAACTCCTGTTTTCGGTATTCGGGATAGCGTTGTGCTGCCTCGCCCATGATCTTTATCGCTTCGGCTTGTAAAAGAGCCGCATCTTTTTCTGCTCGCGCTTGTTCAATCAAAATTTGACGAGATTGCGTAGCTTCGGCAAGTCGTGCACGGCCCGCCATTTCTTGCTGCCATACGTTATAGCGTGGCAGTCCGAACATTAATCCCAAGATGATTCCAATAGCTACTATTACAATCACCGATAAGCTGATTATTTTCATATATTTTTAGGTATTTACTATAAGATACGCAATTATCAGCAGAGATCATATATCTGTTCGTTTCCGAACGAATAATTGTCCGATATCGAACATGCTGCAAACATCACCAAGAATACAATTCACTAAAATACAATAACTTAACCATTAGGTGTTAAATTTGGTATGCCTTTACAAACAAAACAAAGTACAATAAGTACGCGTACCATTTAAGATAACGTTGGATTCTTTTAGCATGACATCACATATCAAAACAGCCTGGCGCAATATTATCAACAATAAACTGTTCAGCTTATTGAATATTGTAGGCTTAGCCACCTCCTTTGCGGTCACTATACTACTGCTTTCCTTTGTGTGGAAAGAGGCTAGCTTCGATAAGTTTCATAGCAACTTTAACAATATCTATCGCGTAAATACCGAATTCGACGCGGAATATAACAACGTAAAGACACCACAATTACCCAATTCTGTCGCACCAGCGATGATGGCCGAAGTGCCGGGCGTAGAGCAAACAGTACGAATGGTAAAACGCGACTTTGGCACGATAGCTTCGATTCGTGTTGGTGATCAAACTTTCTCCGAGTCGGCACTCTATTTAGCCGATTCCAGCCTCTTCCAGATTTTCGATTTTCAATTTATTGAAGGCAGTGCACAACACGTTTTCAATCATCCGAACGATATCGTGATTTCGGCTTCCACAAGGGATAAACTGTTTGGCAATCGCTTGGTAATGGATGAAATGTTGACTATCAATAACAAAGATACCATGCGCGTAGCTGGAGTTTTTCAAGATTTACCAGAGAACAGCAGCTTGGATTGCAATATGGTCTACAACATCATGGACAGTTGGATGGGAAAAGATGTATACTGGTCCAATGCTAGCTATGACACGTATGCTTTATTAAATCCTGAAGCAGACCCATCGCTGGTAGAAAAACAAACCGATGAGTTACTAGATAAGTATATGGCCGATGATCGCTTTCTGAAGCGGCTTTTTTTACAGCCTCTTGCTGATGTACATTTGTACTCCACGGATTTGCATGACCGAAATGCTACCCGCTCTGGAAATCATGTTACGATAAAACTAGCTATTCTATTGGCCGCCATAACGCTATTTATCGCGTGCATCAATTACATGAACTTGGCTACGGCGCGCTCTTCCAAGAATGCGAAGGATGTAGGAGTTGCAAAAGTATTAGGTGCAACGGGCAAACAGGTCATTTTAAGGTTTTATGCTGAAGCCGCTTTGGTGACTTTACTAGCGATTATTGCAGGTTATGGATTGGCCGTTCTGCTAGCTCCTTTTTTTGAGAAAATAACGCAAACAACATGGAACTATGAGACATTGCTGAACCCGCAGTTGCTCGGCATGACATGCCTACTTTGGGTCGGCGTTACACTATTAGCAGGTAGCTACCCCGCCTATTACATGAACAAGATTAGCCCACTTATCTTGATGAATAAGGGTGCGCTAAAGAATTCATTTGCCAATCGTATGCGCCGTATTTTGGTGGTCTGCCAATTTACAGCCTCTATTATCCTTTTGTCTTCTATTATGATCATCGCGCAGCAAATGCGCTATGTACAGCAAAAAGATTTGGGGTACCAACCTGCTGGCATGGTGGCAATTTCCATTAATACCGTTTCATCTCAATCACAACTTCAAGCCTTGAACGAGGGTTTGCGCAGCCTCGCTCCCACAACAAGTTCGGTCGCGGCACAGAGTATATTGGGGATGCGTGAAAGTGGCAAAACGATATACAAAAGGGATAATCATAAAAATGGTTATTCAGTATTCACCAATAGCGCAAATGGACCAATAGTCGAAACTTTTCAACTTAAACTATTAGCGGGCAATGATTTACCTGAACACTTAGCTCCCACCGACACTACCTGTTACGTGTTAATTAATCAGTCCGTGTTGAAATACTTGGGCTACAATAACCCAGAGGATGCTGTTGGCCAGCCAATCGTCACCGAAATGCTTCCGAATAATTCCATCATTTCTGGCGTGCTGAGCGATTTTCACTATACCTCGCTCAAAGAATCTGTGGGTGGATATCTATATTATCGTACAAACGGCCCTTCAGAATCACAACAGCATTTGTTCGTCCGTTTCCAATCCGCACAAGTGAGTACTTATTTGAGTCAGGTAGCGGAAGTATTCAAGCAACATGTGCCAGACGGCGCTTTCGTATACGAATTTACCGATGAACATGTAGCGCGTATGTACAGAGAAGAAACACGGACAGCAAACATTACCGGTTTATTCTCCGGCTTGGCGATCCTAATTTCTTGCTTGGGCTTGTTTGGACTAGCTAGTTCTATGGCCGAACAGCGTGTCAAAGAAATTGGTATTCGTAAGGTTTTGGGATCCAGTGTGACCAGTGTACTACTCTTACTTTCAAAAGATTTCATTAAATTGGTGTGTTTATCAATTGTCATCGCCACACCAATTGCATGGTGGGCGATGCACAGTTGGTTAGCCGATTTTTCTTATAGGATAGAATTACAATGGTGGGTATTCGGAATCTCCGGCCTCATCGCATTACTAATTGCCCTATTAACCATTAGCGGGCAGGCACTTCGTGCTGCGCTAGCCAACCCAATACAAAGCCTACGCAATGAGTAGGAAAATGCTGTAAATTATTAACAATAATCACACATATTTTATTCACACAAACACCACCAATTATGCGTTACATTATCTTAACCACACTACTATTAACCAGTATTTTTGGCTTACAAGCCCAACAGAAAAAAATCACGTACACCACCAAAAATTTTAAGGCATCTTCTATCAAATCTTTGGATGCCAGTACAAGTGGTGGATCTATTCAAGTAGAGGGCACTAGCGGCGAAGAGCGTGGAGGTTGTTCTATCTCCAAATGGAAAGCTAAAATATTCCCGAATCGAAGAGCTAAAGTCCATTTTCGAGAAAGAATATGACATAGATTTAGGTGTCAAAGGCGGCACGTTGGTCGCGAAAGTAAAGCGCAAATCCGGTTTTAGTGGAAATAATTCACTTTCGGTAGCCTATATTATTCATGTTCCCACAAAAATTTCATCACAAGTAAAAACATCCGGTGGCAGCATTTCCATTAGCAACCTAGCAGGAGATCAGACCTTCACTACATCGGGCGGCAGCTTGACAATTAACAACCTCAATGGTAATATTAATGGTAAAACTTCTGGTGGCAGCATCACGGCAAAATCTTCTAAAGGCACTATAAACATTTCTACTTCTGGCGGGTCGATCACCATGGAACAATTGAACGGCACCATCGTAGCAAAAACTTCAGGTGGATCTATCACTGCGAAACAAGTGGTTGGAAAATTGAATGCTTCAACTTCGGGAGGATCAATCAATCTTGACGGCACACAGGGAGATATCAAAGCAGCAACATCGGGTGGTAGTGTAAATGCAACAATCACGAAAGTAACCAACCCATTAAGCTTAAGCACTAGCGGTGGCAGTATCAACTTGAAAATTCCAAAAGGTGGTTACAACTTGGCTTTAAGCGGAACCAAAGTCAATGTCAGTAATTTGGAAAATTTCTCTGGAAGTAGCAAAAAAGACCGCGTATCTGGTTCTATAAATGGTGGCGGCCATGAGATCACCGCAAAAACTTCTGCCGGAACAGTTAACGTTAACTGGCTGTAAGTACATTACCACGAAATAAGCAATATATAAAAAAAACAGCCATCAGAAACGCTAGATGAAGAGAAAGTATCGTGGCGATCCATTTTTAGGGCATGAGTATCGCCGTTGGAGTGGCATTTCTGCAGGCACCAATAGTTTGTTTAAAGATTAATTCTAGAAGTAATGTTAGAGAATTATCTAAAAATCATGTATCGAAATCTTTGGAGATACAAAGCCTATTCGTTGCTCAACATTCTTGGGCTTTCTATTGGCTTGGCCTCTACTTTTTTGATTTTTTTGTGGGTACAGCACGAACGCAGTTACGATCAGTTTCATGATAAGGCCGCGCAGACTTATCGTTTAACCAGTGGCATATCAAAAGATTTTGTGGCGGCCACCACACCACCGCCCATCGGGCAAGAAATGGCCAGTAAAATCCCGGCAATTAAAGACCATTTGCGTCTAACTCATCGAGTAGATCATCTGTTTGAGCATGACGGAAAAAAATTCGAGGAAAAAGAAGGTTTTTATGCTGATTCGAACTTTTTATCATTTTTCTCCTTTACGGTTTTGAAGGGCGATCCGAGTACTGCATTGCAAAATCCAGATGTCATTTTACTTACAGAAAAGATGGCGAATAAATATTTTGGCAGTACAGATGTTGTCGGTAAAACGTTGATCAGAGACAACAAAAATCCGGTTACGGTGTCTGCGGTTTTGGCCAATATCCCAAGCAATTCACATCTCCAATTCGACTATATTCTGCCGATCTCGGCGATAAAGGACAATGATTGGAAATACCCGAGTCAAGATTGGGGCAACTTTATTTATTACACCTACTTTCAGCTAGACGAGCAACTGACACCTACAGCTGATGCCTTATCCAAGGTGACAGAAGAGATCATGCGTGAATATAAAACGCATACAGATGGCGTAATTGCTAAGACGCAATTCAAGCTGCAACCTCTATCAGACATACACTTACACTCGCAAAACTTTCAGGTTGATGTTGCCGTACATGGACATTATTTGTATGTCAATACATTATCGCTAGTAGGTCTATTTATCCTAATTGTTGCTTGTATCAATTTTATGAATTTATCAACAGCACGATCTGCAAGGCGAGCTCGAGAAGTCGGTCTGCGCAAAGTCGTTGGCGCAGATCGCAAACAGTTGATTACGCAGTTTTTAGGAGAATCATTATTGATAACTTCTCTGTCTGTCATCATTGCACTGGCGATAGCAATATTGGCTTTACCTGCTTTCGGCGGATTGATTGGGAAATCAATAAGCATTTCGCTATTTTCTCCAGAAATGGCCGGCTATTTAGTGACCATAGTGATTTTTACTAGCCTTTTTTCTGGCAGTTACCCCGCCATTTACCTGTCCAGCTTTAAACCACTTTTAGTGTTGAAAGGAATTTTAACATCACAGCGCAGTGGTCACCGTGTGTTTCGCAATGGTTTGGTAGTCGTGCAATTTGTTGTGTCTATCTTTTTGTTGGTGGGTACAATCGTTATTTACAAACAATTGGAATTCATCAAAAATCGAGATAACGGATTCGATCGGTCAAACCTTCTCTATGTGCATATGACGGGAGATATCTGGGGCAAACAACAAACTTGGAAAAATGCACTAGCCGAAAACCAACTCACCAGCAATTTCACTATTACAGACGCTTTGCCATCCAATCTAGGTAGTGGTACGATAGATTACTGGTATGAAGGAAAAGATCCCAGTTCGGAGTTAGTCGTACCCATGATGGATGTTGACGCAGATTTTATCTCCGTTTTTGGTATGGAACTGCTGGCTGGCCGTACTTTCTCTAAGCTTTTCACAGATTCTACCAGCTATATGATCAATGAAAGCATGGCTGCTGTCATGGGACTTTCACCCGAAGAAGCTGTCGGAAAACCTTTTGCTGTTTGGAGTAAAAAAGGAACTATAGTTGGCGTGGTAAAAGACTTCAACTTCAAACCGGTGAGTCAATCTGTCGGCCCACTCATGTTGCAATACAATGAATGGGGTGGCATGGCAGTAATACGTACACAACCAGGGAAATTAGAAGCGACTTTAGCTGCTGTGGAAGCAGTCAATACGAAACTAAATCCAAATTACCCGTTTAATTATGGCTTCTTCGATGAAGAGCTCACAAGATTGTACGAGAGCGAACAACGTTTGAGTAAATTGTTCGCGCTGTTTGCGGGCTTGGGGATTTTTATTTCTTGCCTAGGGCTATATGGGTTATCGGCATTTATGGCGGAGCAACGTTTTAAAGAAATTGGTATTCGCAAAGTGTTGGGATCTTCTACGATCGGCATCGTGACATTGCTGACTAAAAGCTTTATTGGACTTTTGATTGTAGCAATTATCGTGGCTATTCCTATATCGTGGTACGGTGCGGTGCAATGGCTGAATGGTTTTGCATATCGGATTGAGATGGGCATCTGGATTGCAACTTTAGCTTCGGCTATTGCATTGATCATCGCGTTGCTTACCGTCGGATATGAGTCGTTGAAAGCTGCTCTGATGAACCCGACGCGGAGTTTGAGAGACGATTAGCAATTGTTTGCGCAGCACTGTTTCAAGTACATATTGATTTATTGGTGTGTAAGAGATCTGTACGACATTTCAATCAAAAAAAAGCACTATATTAGAGAACAATTACCTATATGATATAAACGCTAAATCGAAAAAGCATGAATAAGTTAATCTCTCTAATTGCAGTTTCTTTGCTAAGTTGCAGTTCACTGGCTATTGCCCAACAAAACCCCGTTTTCCCAGGAAATTATGCCGATCCTGAAGGAATTGTATATAATAATACCTACTGGATTTTTCCGACCTATTCTGCTCCTTATGAAGAGCAAATATTTTTTGATGCTTTCTCCTCCAAAGATTTGGTAAACTGGGAAAAACATGAACGCATTTTAGACAACAACGAAGTGAAATGGGCGAATAAAGCGATGTGGGCACCTGCGGTTCTAGAGAAAGATGGCAAATACTATATATTTTTTGGTGCAAATGATGTACATCCAGGTGAAGTAGGTGGTATTGGTGTCGCAGTCGCTGACAAACCAGAAGGGCCTTACAAAGACTTGATCGGAAAACCATTGATTCAAGAAAATGTGAACGGAGCGCAACCAATTGATCAATTCGTTTTTAAAGATAAAGATGGCACGTATTACATGTATTACGGCGGTTGGAAACATTGTAATATGGTGAAGCTAAAACCGGATTTCACCGGAATACTGCCTTTCGAAGATGGTACTTTTTATAAAGAGGTCACTCCTGAAAATTATGTAGAAGGACCGTTTATGTTTATCAAAGATGGCAAATATTACTTCATGTGGTCCGAAGGTGGTTGGACAGGTCCAGATTACAAAGTAGCCTATGCGATTGCAGATTCGCCATTTGGCCCATTCAAACGTGTAAATACCATTCTAGAACAAGATCCTGAAATTGCGACAGGTGCAGGTCACCATTCCGTAATTAAAGTACCAAACGAAGAGAAATATTTTATAGTATATCACCGTCGTCCGTTAGGAAAAACGAGCGCACACGACCGCGTGACCTGTATCGAAGAATTGCATTTCGACGAGCAAGGCTTGATCAAACCGGTGAAGATGACTTTCGAAGGCGTCAGCCATCCGCTAAAATAATACGCAGCCATTGCTAGTCAAGCTGTTCGGAATTGAACAAAAAAGTGTTCAGTTCCGAACATTGCCAAAACACAACCACATCATACTAGCTGACTAACAATACATTACGACTCTGGCACATCCTTAGACAGAAGATCTATCATAAAGCCATTGCATACATGATCGAACTACAACATATTTTCAAGTGGTACAACGTCGGAGGTACGAAGACATTTGTACTAAAAGACATTAACCTACGTATAGAACAAGGAGAGTTTATCTCCATTATGGGCCCTTCGGGATCGGGAAAATCCACGTTATTGCATATTTTAGGAAATCTGGATACGCCTGACGAGGGATCCTATCTTTTCTTGGAAGAAGATGTATACGCATTGAAAAGCCGCAAGAGAGCAGAACTTTTCCAGTCGCGTGTAGGATTCGTTTTTCAATCTTATCACCTTATAGATGAGCTTACGGTATACGAAAACATCGAAACGCCATTGATCTATAAAAACATTTCTAGTTCGGAGCGAAGAGCCATTGTAGGAGATATGCTGGACCGTTTTGGCATTGTCGGAAAAAAGGATCTTTTTCCAAATCAATTATCGGGCGGACAACAACAAATCGTAGGTATCGCGCGCGCTTTGGCAGGATCTCCGAACCTTATTTTGGCGGATGAACCCACAGGCAACCTCAATTCTCAACAGGGTGAAGATGTGATGAAGTTATTTAAACAGTTGAACGAAGAGGGCGTTACGATCGTGCAGGTGACGCACTCAGAGAAAAACGCAGAATACGGTAACCGCATCATCAACTTATTAGACGGACAGCTTAAGAAAGATTAATATCGCCTAATGTTATCTTAGGTGCACCAATTAAAAAGCGCTATGAAGATTGATCTTCATAGCGCTTTTTTGTGTTTTGCCAGACACTACTTTATTAAGCCTTTTTATTGGGTTTGGCTCCCATCTTGAATTGCAATTTTCCGCCATTCACGATGTCTTCATGCTTTAAGATGTAGCCTTTCAATGGTTTTCCATTCAAACGTACTTCTTGTACATAGACATTTTTTTCACTTTGATTGATGGCTTCCACTTCGAAAGTTTTTCCATTCTCCAATTGGACAGATGCTGATTGCACTAATGGACTACCTAACCAATAATCGGTAGAACCTGGCGCCACCGGATAAAAACCCAAACTTGAGAACAAATACCAAGCACTCATCTGTCCACAGTCATCATTTCCACCTAAGCCATCTGCCCCGTTGTGATACTGATCTTTTAAGATTTTGCGGATCCACTCTTGGGATTTCCATCCTTCGCCAGCCAACTGATACAAGTATACGACGTGATGTGCCGGTTCATTGCCGTGCACATAATTGCCAATAATTCCTTCACGCGTAATATCTTCTGTGTGCTCGAAAAATTTGTCGGGAAGGTGCATCGTGAACAAAGAATCCAGATAGGTTGCCAATTTCTTTTTGCCTCCAATCAATTCCATCAATCCTTCTGGGTTATGTGGCACATACAGGCTATAGTTCCACGTATTGCCTTCAATAAATCCTTGACCGTGTGTTTCTAACACATCGAATTGCTCACGAAACTTTCCTTGCGCATCTTTCGGACGCATAAAGCCGATCGATGGATCAAACATATTGCGCCAGTTTTCAGCTCGTTTGGCAAAAATCTGATAGTCGGCCTCACGATTTAAGTGCTTCGCCAATTGTGCGATGCACCAATCATCGTAAGCATATTCCAAGGTATTGGAAACTGAGGTTCCATTGCTTTCATCAGGAATATAACCCAAATCAATGTAATCTCCAATGCCTTCATACCGACGGTAATTGGCTGTCGCAATACAGGCATCCAATGCTTTGTTGGCATCGCCCTTGTACACGCCTTTCAAAATCGCATCTGCAATAACAGAAACGCTGTGATAGCCACTCATGCACCAATTATCATTACCATAATGCGACCATATTGGCAACATTTTCAGCGTGCTCTGATCATAGTGCGCCATCATCGAAGCCACCATATCCGAGTTTCGCGAAGGATTTATCAAGTTCATATACGGATGAAAAGCGCGAAAAGTATCCCACAAGGAGAATGAAGAATAGTTGACAAAACCATCCGCTTGATGCACCTGATGATCCAAGCCACGGTATTGCCCATTCACGTCCATATACTCGGTTGGCATCAGCGCTGCATGGTACATCGCGGTGTAGAAATTAACATAATCAGCTTCCGTAGGCAACTTCGCTTGAATACGACCTAATTCTTTCTCCCAAAGATCCTGACCTTCGCGTTTGGTACGTTCGAAATCCCAGTGCGGCACTTCTGCTTCCATATTCGCCAGCGCATTGTTCGTACTTACGGGCGATATTGCCAACTTCACTTGAATTTCTTCGTTAGCTGCTACATCAAAGTCGAAGTGCATACGGATTTTCGTGCCAGCGATGTCTGGAAAATTATCCGTCTGATCAAACTTGCGCCAGAAGCCTTTGTATACTTGTTGCTTTTCAAAGTTCTTGGTACCATAATTTTTAAATGGTTTGGAGAATTTCATCGCAAAATGCACGACACGGGTTCTTGCCCATCCGTGCGTTTGGCGATATCCTACAATAGTATGGTCGTCTAGCACACGCGCTACCGTCCACACATTTTTATCATCGTAATTATAGATACCGTGCATCAGGTCGAAAACGATATGACTCTCGCCTGCTTGACTAAAAGTATATTTATGATGACCAACGCGCGCACTTGTCGTAAGCTCGGCGGTGATGTTGTGTGCATCTAATTTTACTTTGTAATAATTTGCTGCAGCTGTTTCATTGTCATGGCTAAATGCCGAACGGTAACCGCTGCCCGGTTTATCTGCTGTACCGGGATTTAGTTTCAATGCACCGCTGGCGGGCATCAACAAGAAATCACCCAAATCCGAATGCCCCGTACCGCTAAAATGCGTATGGCTGAAACCGACAATCGTTGGATCACTGTATTGATAACCCGCGCAGTATTTGTACACATCTCCATTGTACTTTCCGTTTACGGCGTATGGTATCGTATCGGTATCCGGACTTAGCTGCACGGAACCAAACGGTACCGTGGGTCCTGGATAGGTATGTCCCATTTTGGCCGTGCCAATCATCGGATCAACATAATCCACAAGTCTTTTTTCTTGCGCTTGCGAAGCAACAGCCAGATGTAGCAAACTCACTACACCAAAAGTGCGCAGGCATTCCTGCCAGCGCACTTTATTAGCTAAACCTAAGTTTATCATTATTTGTATTTTCCTTCCATTTCTAAACTCAACGAATACGGGAAGTCTTTTGCAGATGTTCCGCGTTGCGTATTAGGCTGCGCTCCCATCGAGAAGTCAATTTTAGCACCTTTTTGCAACTGTTCGTGGGTGATGAAGTTTTTGGCATGCGCTTTACCGTCAACGTTCAGTTGTTGTACATAACGATTGTCTGCAGTATTGTTTGCTGCTTGGATTGATACCGTCTTGCCATTGGCCAATGTGATCTCCGCTTGATCAAATAAAGGCGATCCGAAGATGTACTCATTGGTAGCCGGACATACCGGATAGAATCCTAACGCAGAGAATACATACCAAGCCGAAGTTTGTCCATTATCCTCATCACCACAATATCCATCTGGATGCGGCGTGTACATACGATCCATGGTCTCACGTGCCCAATATTGTGTTTTCCAAGGTTCGCCTGCATAATTATACAAATAGATCATGTGCTGAATCGGCTGATTACCGTGTGCATATTGCCCCATATTCGCTACTTGCATTTCACGAATCTCGTGAATCACGCCGCCATAATAACTTTCGTCATAAATTGGAGGTAAAGAGAACACAGAATCCAATTTGGTGGTGAATGACTTGTGACCGCCCATCAAACGTGCCAAACCTTCCACATCGTGGAATACCGACCACGTGTAATGCCAGCTATTCCCTTCGGTGAATGCATCGCCCCAAGTGAATGGGTTGAATGGCGATTGGAAAGAGCCATCTTTATTCTTACCGCGCATCAATCCAGTTGCTGGATCGAACAAGTGCTTGTAGTTCATGCTACGCGCGCGGTACAATTCGATATCTTTCTTTGGTTTTTTCAATGCCTTTGCCAATTGATAAATGGCAAAATCATCGTACGCGTATTCCAACGTTCTAGCCGCATTTTCGTTGATTCCGACATCGTAAGGCACGTATCCTAGCTCCAAGTAATATGGCGCTCCTGCACGACCAACTGCGGTCATTGGGCCTTCATTGTTTGCACCGTTTAATAATGCTTCGTACAAGGTTTCGATATCATAACCCCGCAATCCTTTGATGTGCGCATCCGACACGACAGAAGCCGAGTTGTTTCCCACCATGATGTTGGCATAACCCGGGCTGCTCCACTCCGGCAACCAACCGCCTTCTTTGTACGCGTTGGCCAATCCTTCTTGCATCTCCACATTGATTTCTGGATAAACCAAATTCAAGAATGGATATAGCGCGCGAAACGTATCCCAAAAACCCGTACCGGCAAACATACGGCCAGGTAAGATCTTGCCATTGTATGGACTCCAGTGCACAGGCTCATTATTCGCATCCAACTCGTACAATTTGTTTGGAAACAATACTGTTCTGTACAAACAAGAGTAGAACGTTTTTAACTGATCGTGCGTACCACCGCCTACTTTTACGCGGCTCAATGTTTGATGCCAAGCTTCTTTTGCTTCGTCATGCACGTTCGCAAACGATTTAGCACCGACTTCGCGAGAAAGATTTAGTTCGGCTTGTTCGTAGCTAATGAATGATGATGCTACGCGCATATTGACTTGTTCGCCACGTTTAGTTTTGAAACCTACAATGGCTCCAGTGTGGTTTCCAGCTGCTGCTTGCTCGTTAGCCGCTTGATATACGCTGTCTTTCCAAATTTTAGTAAACGTGATGTCTTTGTCGAAGTAGATAACAAAGTAGTTTTTGAAGTTCTCATATTTTCCGCGGCTGTAACGGCTCGAGTAACCGACAATTTTATTTTCTTCTGGGATGAATTTCACTTCCGATCCTCTATCGAATGCATCGATAGCCACAAAGGAGCTATCATTTTCAGGAAAAGTGATGCGGAAGACTGCAGCACGCTCAGTTGGTGTGATCTCTGTTGTCACATCAGCATCTGCTAAATACACACTGTAATAGTACGGTTTCGCTGTCTCCGATTTATGTGAAAACCAGCTTGCCCGTTTGTTTTGATCGATCTCAGGCGTACCACTTCCCGGCATGATGGAGAATTGGCCGTAATCATTCATCCAAGGAGAAGGTTGGTGGGTTTGTTTGAATCCGCGAAGCTTATCAGATGCATAAGTATACATCCAGCCGTCGCCCATCTTTCCAGTTTGCGGACTCCAGAAGTTCATTCCCCATGGCACTGCAATGGCGGGATAAGTATTTCCATTAGACATGGATACTTTGGAATCAGTTCCCATAAGGGTGTTTACCCATTCTTCAGGTTTTTCTACCTGAGCGATCTGTTGGGCAGAAAGTGCCCCTATCGAAAACAAAAATGATAGGGAGTAAAATAAATAACGAAGGTTCATAATTCGAATATACTAAAAAAATGTTCTAAGCTTTGTTGGCGGCCACGTAGGCATCCCAAAGCGCATCAAGTTCCATACCGGTAAGATTTGTCCAGATTTCAGGAGTATACGTTTTTTCACGCATTGCGGCATCTAGTTTCTTCACAGTACCTTTTTTCTTATTATTCTCTATCCAATCCAAGAATCGAGCGGATATTCGATAGCTACTTTTATAATGGTGATCATCTTTAAGTGCTGGCAAAGACCAATTGCCCGCTTCGTTGTTTACGCCATATTTGTAGCGAACGTAATCGGCAATACCTTCGACCAGCCATCCTGGTCCACTGCGTGCCGGATAGGCTTGTACGATATGCATCACTTCGTGCGTCACGACGTCGATATCTTCTGGCATTTTTTCCATCCAAGCTTGTGCGATCACAATCTTACCATTGTGTGCGTAAGCCACTCCATCATAGGTAGTGTCGATCGTAATGTATACTTCTTTCAGGGAATTTGGATTGAAATCCTTTACCAACTTAGGATAATTTGTAAAAAAAACGTCTATAAGGCGCTTTTGCTGTGCAGCATCAAAATCGGGATTCTGCGCATGAAAATGCAAGGTATACCCTTTCTTAGTAATTGTTTGTGGCTGTTGTGCATGCAGCGCAACAGGAATAAAAAGCACTAATAGCATACTTAAATTTAGGATGCGTAGCACAGGTTGGTGATTAAAATAATGTAACATGGGTTTAGATGTAGGTGTCTAGTAAGATATCGTCTTCCCGATATCTGAAAATAAAAGTAAACGGATTTACGATATAGGGCTGTTAACAAAACCCCAACAAATTGTTAACAAAAACTAAATTATTAACTACTACATGTAAATTTTGTGTACATTCATTCTGCCAGATAACAATTCTTCCTGCCAAAAATTGCGATACGTTTACATGAAACTCACCTCCATTTCTCTCGTTTATAAAATCACGGCTGTATTCAGTTTTATCACGCTAATCAGTCTACTGGTTTATCTCACGTATAATACCTTCATCCTCAACGACCAGCAGTATCAAAACACCGAAAAACTCTTAATCAAAGAGTTCTACTATAATGCAATTCGAAATGACAAATTGTATCCCGGAGGGCAAGATATTTTTGATGCTAACATCAACCCCAAGCTGGCGCTATTAGATAGCTTAGATAAACACCACAGCAGCGAACTGCGAGATACAATAAGTGCAATTTTGCAAATTTGGACCGGGAGCTTAAGCTCCACAACACCATGGATAGTGTATTTGAGCAGATCAAATCGACTTTTCAATTGGGAGATGAGTGGGAATATGCACTATTGCTGAATCGTGTACGCATTAACCTTACCGATGAACGCAAAGTCGACATTTATAGCCCTGAGTCAATCGCAGCTGGCGACCGGAACACCATTCCGGCGATGAACGGACTACGCATCGGAGGCAAATTAGAAAAACTTAGAAAACAGAACCTAGTATCAGAACTCAATGTAAGCAGTACAGAAAATTTCAGCTATCAAGTCTCATTCGCCATCTTCGCCGATCGAAAAAACAGAACAATTGCCTTGCTGAAACTGATTGCTCCTGTTTTTCTACTTGGGATTTTTGCCATTGTGACCATTATAATCATTTATCTGGCGACCTACAGAAACTGGATCAGACAAAAGCGTTTGGCAGATATGAAGTCGGATTTTGTCAATAGCATTACACATGAATTTAACACCCCGATTGCGACTATTCAAGTAGCCAATAAAACGTTGAAATCACAGCAACTTGTACAAGAAAATAAACCGCTTGAAGCCCTTACCGATGTTATTCAGCGCCAATCCAGCCGCTTGCAACG
Organism: Sphingobacterium populi; assembly: GCF_001586775.1. Classification (GTDB taxonomy): domain Bacteria; phylum Bacteroidota; class Bacteroidia; order Sphingobacteriales; family Sphingobacteriaceae; genus Sphingobacterium; species Sphingobacterium populi. Next base: position 170,811 of record NZ_LQXS01000005.1, read on the forward strand.
TTTATTCTCACAGGTGCTCGACATCACCGCAATGAGTGGATACGCACTACAAAAAGAGCCTGAAAACATCACCTGCTTATTACGAGAAATGGCAGACGACTATCGCCTTAAGATGAGCGACAGCCAGACACGAATTGAATTCATTGACTTACCTCAAAAAGATACTATAGTAACGATGAATCCATTCTTCTTTACCACGATGATTTCAAACCTATTAGAAAATGCGGTAAAGCACAATCACAAAACAGAAAAAACTATAAAAATTGAATTAATCGACACCGGTAATAATTGGCGCATACGGCTATCGGACAATGGAAACGGTATCTCTGATAAGGAACTAAAACTTGTGTTTCAAAAATTTTACCGTTCGCAATCTAACACGCAAACCAGTCTTGGATTAGGCTTGTATTATGTTAGACAATGCGTTATAGCACATGGCTGGACTATAGATATTGAAAGCGTGGTCGAAGTCGGGAGCAGCTTTATTATCGATATTCCTAAAAATTCGTAATATAGAGGTATGAAAACACGCATTTTATATGTGGAAGATGAATCGGATCTAGGTAATGTAACTAAGCAATACCTAGAAATGATGGGATTCGAAGTATATTGGGCTTTGGATGGTACTACTGCATTAAAAGCGTATGGTCAAGCGCAGTTCGATATCAGTATTATAGACATACAATTGCCCGATACAGACGGATTTGCCCTAGCCAAACAAATTAGCCTAATTAACGAGCAAGCACATTTTCTGTTTTTGACTGCGCGAAACATGAAGGAAGACAAAATCAAAGGTCTACAATTAGGCGCGTTTGACTACATCACCAAACCATTCGACGTAGACGAATTGGTCTTACGTATTCGCAATTTCGTGAACAGGCAAATGCGCAGCACCCATACGCAAGCCGAAAGCGTCACAAACCAAATAAACATCAACGATGTAAAATTGGACTTAAAATTGCTATCAATATCTGTAGGAGAAAGTTTTACGACTACACTAACACTGCGAGAGCTAGAATTATTTACTTATTTGTACAAGCAGCGCAACCAAATAGTAAAACGAGAGGAGATTCTATTACATATCTGGGGTGACAATGATTATTTTCTAGGTCGAAGCCTCGATGTTTTCATCTCAAGATTGAGAAAAGTGTTGTCTAAATCCAATAGCGTCAGAATTGAGAATGTATACGGTGTAGGATTTAAATTAGTCGCTCCCGGATAATCTATAACAACACGACGTATGACCAACAACGAATTCACCGCATTAGTATCCTTGCTGGACGACCCCGACTACGATATCTTTCAGCAGATCGAGCATAAGCTAGTGACTTTTGGGCCCGACGTTATTCCAATGCTCGAGCAATCATGGGAAGAGTCTTTCGATCCTCTGGCGCAATCGCGCATTGAAAACATCATTCACAAAATCCAATTTGACGAGGTCAAGAATGAATTACAGATTTGGCAGTTAAACAATTCAGACGATTTATTGGATGGGCTCATGATCATCAATCGATATCAATACCCCAACATGAACGAGGATCAAGTATATTATCAACTGGCCGAGCTGCGTAGCGCCGCTTGGACTGGTATGATGTACGATATGAGTCCGGTAGAAAAAGTAAGGTTGCTGAATAACATTATCTTCCGCGAATACGGCCTTTCTGGCAATACAAGCAATTACCACGATCCGCAGAACTCGTTTATCAATCAGGTATTAGAAACGAAGAAAGGTAATCCAATTTCACTTGCATGTGTATATGCGCTGGTCGCACAGAAGTTGGATCTACCAATATATGGCGTCAATCTACCCAAGCACTTTGTGTTAGCTTACATGGACGAAACCAATCCCAATAAGGCTCTATTCTATATTAATGTATTTAACCGAGGTCAAATAATGCAAGATGAGGATATTCATGCTTTTTTGCGACAATTGAACCTGCCAATATCACGCGAATACACACACCCTTGCGACAATATAGCAATTATCAAACGTGTACTGCGCAATCTTATGTCAGCATATGAACATATTGACAATAGCACGAAGCGTCAAGATATTGCCTTACTACTGGATCTGATTCAATAGCATTTTAAACAAATGCTACACCTCCGGTTAGTGTCGTTTTCTAGCAACACTGCTCGAATTTATGGTCGAGTCTGCCGGAATAGTTCCGCGCGCATCGAGCGACACGCCTATTGGTGTGCGGTTTGGAATCCTCAATTCACCATTTGGCTCAACATCTCCTTCATCAGTAATTAAAAATCTTAAAACCGCACCCGCACCAGGGCCCGTGCTAGAGACTGCCTGCGAATCGGCAACGTACAAATAACGTGCGCCATCTCGCGTGTCTATTGCTACACTAACTGGATTAGCCAGCTTAGTCCTTGTCCCCTCGATCGTGCGACTAACTGAAATATTCGCATCGGTAGTATGAGTAGAGAAGTTTTCATAAAACAAGATTTTGCTATTGCCGCCTTGTACTAACTGAGTAGCAACCATCAAATCCAACTTGGGTGAATATGCCATGGAAAGTAAATTTGTAACGCCTGTAAGAGATAGCGTAAAATCTGGCTCAATATCTAAGCGCAAAGAATCTGGCCTGTTAGCCAATTGATCTGGAAGATTCAGGTAGCCCAGCACCTCTGTCGTCGCGGTTTCGCTGAATGTAGATATATAGGTTCTATTCTGCAAATCTTCCGTTCTCAAGCTAATATCGTATACAAAAATGGCACGAATCAATTTGTCAGAAAATGGAACTCTATATGTTGGCAAACTAGCACGATCTTTTGTTCTAACTCGACCATAGACAAACAGATCAGACTGCGTTTGGCCAGCGTTTGCCAACACAGAACCGACTAATGATGGAGGAATAGTGGGTTCAGAGGCACGCGTATTAGGCATAAACAATAGATCTCTATTGGGATGATAAGCCATATTGTGAATGGCCGTTAGCAATTCGGATGTCGGCTGACCTTGTCTTGCTAGCGTTCCGCGGAGGGTGTCAATCCGATAAATCTGAATAGCATGATCTTCCGCTGAAGGCGTGTTTTGAGAGGATTGAAATAGTAGTTGAACTTCTGGACTATAAGTAATCGCAGAACCACCAAAAGCTCCAGTTCGAAATGCGTTATTGAATGAAGTGAAAAGGGCATCATCCGCAGGATCGACCAGATACACGTTTTCTAACTGCTGCAATGCTGTATTTGGCTGAAAGTTAGAAGTCGAGATATACAATCGACTAATCGGACGAGTTGGTCGAATTGGCTCATCATCATCACGCAAACACCCTACCGTACTGCCTAGCAGCATTCCAAAAATTAGCAAGCGAATCCAACTCATCTTTTGTACTTTACATTTAACTTATACAAAGTTAAAAATAAAGTTTTACGAAATAGAAATCATTACAATTCTTAACATTAGCGCCATGTTCCTATGATCTATTAAATTCTAACTAAACCATTGGAAATGAATACTACATTTATGTACATTTGCGAACTATGCAAAAAGACGACTCCAAAATAATACGCAACCAAGTTCCCCGCTCAGCTAAAAGAGAACATTCGACGCCATTGTACTTGACATCTAGCTTTATCTTCGATAGTGCAGAGCAAGGCCGTGCAATCTTTGCCGAGGAGGAAGAAGGAATGGTTTATTCTAGGTATTCAAACCCTAATACCGAAGAGTTTATCAGCAAGGTGTGTATTATGGAAGGTGCAGAAGCCGGATTATCCTTTTCTTCTGGTATGGCCGCGGTCTTTGCATCTTTTGCCGCCTTCATCAAGAGTGGCGATCACATCGTGTCAAGTAGAGCGATATTTGGATCTACACATCAGTTGTTTACCCAACTTTTTCCACGTTGGGGAGTTACCACAACTTATGTGGACGGCGTCGAGCAACAACAATGGGAAGAAGCAATTCAGGAAAATACTAAAATCATCTTTTTAGAATCTCCTTCTAACCCCGGTTTAGAATTAGTAGACTTAGAATGGCTAGGAAAATTTAAGGAGAAATATCCGCATATTTTGTTAATCATCGACAATTGCTTTGCGACTCCGTATTTGCAAAAGCCACTGCAATATGGATTTGATTTATCCATTCATTCGGCTACCAAGTACATGGATGGACAAGGTCGTGTATTGGGCGGGGTTACCGTAGGAAAGAAAGAACTCATCGATACAATGATGTTTTTCATTCGGCACACAGGCCCATCTATGTCGCCATTCAATGCGTGGGTCATTTCCAAAAGTTTGGACACATTAGGTTTACGCATGGATCGCCATTGTTCTAACGCTCTGGCACTAGCCGAAGCCTTGCAAAATCACGCAGAAATTGAAGATGTAAAATATCCTTTCTTACCTTCACACCCGCAGTACGAGCTGGCAAAAAAGCAAATGAAGGCGGGCGGTGGCATCGTTACATTTGTGGTGAAGGGTGGTTTTGAACGTGCAAAAAACTTTATCGATCATCTGGAAATGATACTGTGTACGTCCAACTTGGGCGATAATCGGTCAATTGTTACACATCCTGCGTCTACCACGCATTCTAAATTGTCTGAACAAGAAAGATTAAACCTTGGTATCAAACCAGGGTCAATCCGTCTATCAGTGGGTTTAGAAGATAAAGACGATATCATTGCTGACGTAGTCGATGCGCTAAACAAAACTCGCTAAATGCACGTGTGCAACCTAATGGTTTGGGTTTTTGCATTTTATTTTTGACATTTGTATCAAATGAGCAGAATTTTCTCCATATTCCTATTGTTTATCTACTCGCTTACCAGCACGGGAGCTACGGTATATATACACAGCTGTGGACAAAACGCTCAGATTTCTATTTTTGAAAAACAAACTAATTCTGCTGACTGTACTTTTTGTACAGGAGATCACCATTCTTGCTGCATCGAGGCGCAAGACATGATGACCGAGGATATTCTCGCGTGTACTCACGAGCATTCTTGTTGTACGGATGTACGAGTCGAATTGAGTAATGGCGAAGAACAAGCGTTGACAAGTTTATTTAAAGATTTTGAAACGTTATCTCCCGCGGAATTCATTATTCCGTGGATTATTGTATTTCACCATGCATTGTTTGATGCATCAGCATCGGCGAAGCCGGCCGTAGCCACATTCGCAGCAACTACCACATTCCCCAATACTTATCTAGTAAATTGTAATTTTCGTATTTGATATTTGATGTAGTTCCATGATTCTACCATCCTGAATAGATGGTATCAAGTTCCCTACATTTAAAATACATCTATGAAAAATATATTTTTTTGGTATATCGCTATTTTTTTTGCGGCTATACCATCCACACAAGCGCAAAATGCGATCAAAGAAACATTTGACGTCGCTGGCAATTGTGGCATGTGCAAACAACGCATCGAAAAAGCAGGTAAAGATGCTGGAGCATCCCACATCATTTGGAATCCACAAACCGGCAAAGCTGAAGTAACATTTGATAACAACAATAGCAGCCTTTCGAAGATAAAAGAAGCTATTGCAGCAGCAGGACACGACACCGACGAATTTAAAGCTCCCGATGCCGTATACGATGCATTACATACCTGTTGTTTGTACGAACGAATGGATGAGGACGCAGACACGACAAAGAACCCATCCTCATCAAATGTAGATAAAACAGAGCACCACGATCATGACCACGAAGTGCGTGGTGTGGTGGTCAACGAAAGTGAGAATGGCGATCTTAAACCTATTCAAGGCGCTACGGTGTACTGGGTCGAAAATCCCGAGAAAAAGGTCCAATCCGACAAAGACGGTATTTTTAAAATCATGCATGAGCATGATTACAAGCGTCTGGTCGTATCTCACACAGCCATGCAAGCAGACACACTAGAAGTGACCAATCTGCATGAGGTGTTGGTTGTACAGTCGAAAAACAATGTATTAAAGGAAATCGTTGTTTCGCGCCGCCAAAAGTCCAATTACATCTCTCGGATGAATGCCACTCGAGTAGAAACCCTAACGGCTCGAGAATTATTTAAAGCCGCTTGTTGTGATCTTAGCGAGAGTTTTGAAACCAATGCTTCGGTAGACGTGGTGAGCAGCGATGCTGTTACAGGCAGCAAGCAGATCCAGATGTTGGGCCTTAGCGGCATCTATACTCAATTGACAGTAGAAGGATTACCGGGGCCAAGGGGATTTGCCATTCCTTTGGGATTAAATAGTATTTCGGGAAGCTGGATTGAATCAATCAACATCAGCAAAGGGATTGGTTCAGTGGTCAATGGTTTTGAAAATATGGCCGGACAGATCAACGTCGAACTCAAAAAACCTCACAACACTGATCGTCTTTATTTCAATGCGTACGCAAATAATATGGGACGTACCGATGTAAATCTGAATGTTTCGCAACAACTCAGTGATAATTGGTCGGTAGGTTTCCTTTTGCACGACAACTTTATGTATAACCGCCACATGAATTTTAGCAACAACGGCTTTCGCGATATTCCGGTTGGTAATTTATTTAGTGGTGTCAATCGGTGGCACTACCAAAATGATCACGGCGTTATAGTACAGTTTGGCGTAAAATATTTGAATGATAACCGCATAGGCGGTGAGATCGATTTTGATAAAAGTACCGATCAATTCACCACCAACCGATACGGCCTAGGCTTTGTGAACAAACGGATTGAAGGTTTTGCCAAAGTAGGCTATGTATTCCCGACTAATTTGCACCGCAGTATCGGTTTGCAATTATCTGCAAGTAACTACGATCAGGAGAGCTTTTTTGGCCTTACGGGCTACAATAATAACCATTCATCGGGCTACGCCAACTTAATTTTCCAGGATGTAATCGGGAGCGAGGCGCACAAATACAAAGTCGGTGCATCTTTGCAGTACGATAAATACCGAGAAGATCTCTTTTATACCTCGCCAAGCATCAATTATCAAATGGGCAGGCAGGAACGCGTAACCGGTGTCTTTGGAGAATACACGTACAGCCCAGCCGAAAAGCTAGATGTGGTTTTGGGCTTACGCCAAGATCACAACAATTTGTATGGTTGGTTTACCACGCCGCGCGGTGTGATTCGCTATCAACCAACAAGCACGACAACGCTGCGCTTGAGCTCAGGTCGAGGACAGCGGACTGCTAATATTTTTGCTGAGAACTTGGGAATCTTTGCATCAAGTAGAACTATAGCTAATCTCGATGGCATCGCCTATGGAACAGCAGCGTATGGCCTTCGACCAGAAGTATCTTGGAATACAGGATTCAGTGCAGATCAAGATTTTCAATTATTTGGCCGCGAAGCGGGCATATCTGTAGAGCTCTTTCACAACAACTTTCAAAACCAAGTAGTCATCGATTGGGAAAATCCGCGTGAAGTCGGTTTTTACAACTTAGAAGGGAAATCTTTTTCTAACAGCTTGCAGACAGAACTTCGATTTATGCCGATCCAGCATATGGAAGCACGTTTTGCGTATCGGTATCTCGACGTACAAACTGATTATCAAACGGGCCGATTGCAGAAACCATTGATTGCTAAACACCGCGGCTTCATGAATTTGGGTTACAATACGCACGCCGGATGGTCTTTTGATTATACATTGAATGTCGTTGGGCATAAACGCATCCCGCCAACCACTGGAAATCCTGCACAATACCAATTACAAGATCGTTCTCAGGCATACGTAACCATGAATGCGCAAGTATCCAAAACGTTTGGCAAGAACAAGAACTTCGATGTGTACGTAGGTGGAGAGAATTTAAGCAACTTCTTTCAGCAAGATCCAATTCTCGCATTCGATCAACCATTTGGAAGTAATTTTGACACCAACATGTTGTGGGGGCCACTAACCGGACGCATGTTTTATACCGGAATTCGCTATCATATCAAATAACTGAGTGGAGATAAAGAGCAAAAAACCTGCACAACAAGGACTGTTGTGCAGGTTTTTTTTTATGGAAAAGCAAGAAACTACTTATCAGTCTTGCGCCAGAAATTGCTTCATTTCATGGTACAATCGAGCAGTCGGTAACCCCATTACATTCTCATACGCGCCATCGATCCGCTCAACCGCAATACGGCCAATCCACTCTTGAATACCATAAGAACCCGCTTTATCCATCGGGTTATAATTTGCGATGTAATAATCGATTTCATCCTGCTCCAAATCTACAAACCAAACAGTTGTACGCTCCACAAACCGATGTATGCGCCCGCGCAACGCAAGGATAACGCCAGTATAAACAGCATGCTGACGACCGGATAATCGTGAAAGCACAGCTTTCGCCTCGTCGGCATCTGCCGGCTTGCCCAGCATGGTGCCATGCTCATCCGCGACTAAGGTATCGGCTACGATGACCAAATGATCATGATAAGAATTAGCAGAAAACGCCGTAAGTTTGGCTTCCGCAATGCTACAAACGATGTCTTCTGGCGTCAGCGATGTATCGATATGCTCATCAACTTCTGGAATTTCGACCGTAAAATCCAAATCCAACCGGCGTAATAGTTCTTGTCGCCTGGGAGATTGAGATCCTAATATAATTCGGGTGTCTTTTAATTTTTCATTTAATATCATGCCATTAAATACTTTTTGTTGTGTTAGAAGTTGGCCACTTATTTTGTGTTTTTAATACTTTTTCCAGCACATCGCGTACAGCACCTCGGCCACCTGCAAATGGAGATTGATAACGGCTTATGGTTTTAATCTCTTCTGCCGCATCTCGCGGACAGGCCGGCAAACCGACGATGGACATCGCATCCAAATCGGGTATATCATCGCCCATATACAATAATGATTGCCGATCGATAGAAAATTGTTCGCAGAGCTGCAGCAAAAGTGCTTTCTTGTTAGCAACTCCCAGATAGATATGCTCAACACCGAGACCGCGAAGGCGCTTTTCTACACCATTAGAACGGCCGCCACTGATAATAAACACACGAATACCAGCTTGTACAACAGCTTGGATGGCAAATCCATCTCGCACGTGAAAAGTTCGGAGTTGATGCCCCTCTTCGGTCACTAGAACGGTTCCGTCAGTCAGCACACCATCTACATCCAAAGCGACTGCCTGAATGTGTTGAAAATCCCTCAAAATCATATGGGCTCAAAAATAACGATAAATTCTGTATGCCACGAAATAGCACGGGTCGTAAACAAAAAAGGCTTCCTTGATGGAAGCCTTATGATTATTCATGCTTTTTTATTTCTTGTTCGATTCGCCGGGCTTTGATATAGAAGTACGCATATCGGTATCGGCTTGTATGTTCTGCATTTTATAATAATCCATAATACCGAGATTACCACTGCGAAATGCTTCGGCCATGGCCATAGGTACTTGCGCTTCCGCCTCGATCACCTTTGCTCGGGCTTCTTGTGCTTTAGCGCGCATCTCTTGCTCATTGGCTACAGCCATAGCACGGCGCTCTTCCGCACGCGCATTGGCTACTTTCAAATCGGCTTCTGCCTGATCCGTTTGTAGTTTTGCTCCGACGTTTTCGCCAATATCGATATCAGCGATATCTATGGATAAGATCTCAAATGCTGTACCCGAATCTAACCCTTTGGATAGCACGGTCTTAGAAATATTATCAGGATTTTCTAGTACGTGTTTATGATCGATAGATGATCCAATGGTTGTGACGATGCCCTCTCCTACTCGGGCAAGGATTGTCTCTTCACCTGCACCACCAACAAGCTGATTAATATTTGCACGAACGGTTACTCGTGCTTTGGCAATAAGCTGAATACCATCTTTTGCAACTGCTGCTACAGGAGGCGTATTAATGACATTCGGATTTACAGACAATTGTACCGCATCAAAGACATCTCTACCTGCCAGATCTATCGCTGTTGCCAATTTGAAATCGAGCGGTATATTTGCCTTATCGGCCGAGATAAGTGCCTTTATAACCTTATTTACATTACCACCTGCCAAATAATGGGTTTCGATTTCATTCGTGGTGATTCTCAAACCAGCCTTTGTCGAGATAATCATGGCATTGGAAATGAGCGCTGGTGGCACTTTTCGTAGACGCATCAGCACTAAGTTGAGTAGACTAATTTTTACATTAGATAATTGCGCTGTAAACCACAGGTTAACTGGCAAAAGGTACAATAATAGAAATAGGGCAACAACAGCCCCTACAATAATTAAAATGACTTGTACTTCGGATCCCATAATCAGATGTTTGTATTTTACCTAAAGATATAAAAACTATCCGCAAGTACATTGTCGCGAAGCCAATAGTTGCATTTATATCCTATGATTCATTAAATTAATTTCATCATCCAAAGCTTTTTATTCATATTTGACGCATCATATAGTAATTTCTACCCAATAATTTATGAGAAGGCACCACATATTAAAGTTGCAATTTTTCGCCGGTGTCATTGTTGCATACGCCATTTTGATTTATGCGTTTGTCTATTACACTAACAAACAAAATGACTACGCGACAAATACACTGCAATATGGCGAAACCTTTAGGCAGAAAGCGGATATATTAAGCAATTTTGAAAATCAATTGCTTAACATTAATCGGGTAAAATCTGATTATATCACTCGGGGTTCTAACAACACCATACTCCAGCTTAATCACTACATTCAAAAAGCGACTGGCCATTTGATCGAATTTGAGGAATCTAATGACCTTTATAGTGCTGATTTGCCGGAACTCGCACAGTTAAGAAATCTCTTGCGACATGTCAGTCAAATGGATTCTATTCAAGTAGCACTGAAGGACAAAACATTGGACGAAAAAGCTATTGCGATGGCAGTTGAGGAGCAACATATTCATAACACATGTGATTTGGTAATTGCAGCCGTTTTTGAGATCAATAAGGCCAAAATTAAAGACGAAACGCTAAAGTTAAAAGACGCGCTTTATGTCGTACTGCCGCTTAATATTGTCGCTTTGCTAGCCATACTGTACGTATTGTATAGTACTTATATGATAAGTGAAAAGTTGCGTCTTTCGACTGTTCAGGAGAAACAAATCAAATCGGAGCTAACCATTGCCAACCAACGATTCGAAAGTACTAACTGGATATTGGATCGCACGAATAAAATTTATGATGAATTGATTGGTATAGATAAGTTGTCTGACATTGCGGAGATTTCGCTTCGAAAGATCATGCGATCATTAGACAACGTTTTTTACGCAGGTGCGATCTACATTAAGGAAGATCATAATCAAACTTTCGAACGAATTGCGATGCTGGGCTTTGAAGATGATCAAATAGCGACAAGTTTTAAGATCGGACAGGGAATGCTGGGCATGGCTGTACAGCAGCATAAGCAGAAAACCTATGAAGCCTCAGAGGCCCAACACATTAAACTATATTCGACATTTATCGACCGGATAAATCCACAAATTATTTTAGTGCCAATAATACACGATTCGGAGCCTATAGGCTTACTTGAATTGGCTATTAAAGAAGATACCGATAATTCAAAAAGGATTGCAGAATACCTCGGCCGTGCCGCTCGCATCATTGCGGCAGCGATCAAATCGGGTCAAAATCACGCAGTGGTACAAAAACTGTTGCTCACGACGCAAAAGCAGACCGAAGAACTAAGCGCGCAGCAAGAAGAACTGCGGATGACTAATGATGAACTGGTTTATCAGACCAACCTTTTGGAGTCATCAGAAGAAGAACTGCGCGTACAGCAAGAAGAGCTCTCACAAACTAATATCGAACTCAATGCCAAGGCCAAAGAGCTCGAGAATCGTAACCTCGATCTTAAGGAAGCGCAAAAAGTAGTTGAGCTAAAAATTGCAGAAGTAGAACAAGCTAGTCTATACAAATCAGAATTTATGGCGAATATGAGTCACGAACTTCGCACGCCCCTAAATAGCATTCTGATTTTAGCGAAACTCCTAGAAGAAAATAAAGGCCGAAATCTCACAGAAGATCAGCGTAAACATGCTGCCGTAATATATAGCGCAGGATCTGATCTTTTGGAGCTGATCAATCAATTACTTGACCTTGCTAAAATAGAATCTGGCAAGGTAGAAGTACTTTCAGATTTGGTCAATACCGAAACACTGCTACAAAATCTCGAAAACCTATTTAAGCAGACGGCTAAACAAAAAAACATCCAATTCAATACTCAATCGGTTGAATTTCCGAAAACTTTTATTTCGGACGAATATCGATTAGAGCAAGTTTTGAAGAATTTTCTATCCAACGCCTTCAAATTTACCAGTGCTAATGGCCGTATCACGCTTGAATTAAAACGGCATGAAGAGCAGCTTCTGTTTTCCGTCAAGGACACTGGCAAAGGAATACCTCCTGAAAAGCGGCAACTAATATTCGAGGCATTCAGGCAGGAAGATGGTTCAACGAGTAGAAAATATGGAGGAACAGGACTTGGATTATCAATAAGCTTAGAAATCGCAGCATTATTGGGCGGCAAGATTCACCTCGAAAGCGAGCTGGACAAAGGCAGTATATTCACACTATCTATTCCATTGCAAACGGAAGTTTCGGATATAATGGAGCCCAGAGAAAAAGTACATTCCGTCATGGAAGTGCTACCTAAACTCGTAACTACTGATGCTCCCGAAACCATAGAAAAAGTCGCAAGTGGCCGCACGATACTAATTATTGAAGATGATATCAATTTTGCATACATTCTAAAGGATTTTGCCGAGCAATATAACTTCAACGTATTGCTGGCGCACGATGGCCCTCAAGGATTGGAAATGGTAAAAACCCATCTTCCAAATGCCATCATACTCGACGTGATGTTGCCAATTACTGATGGGTGGAACGTATTGCGTACGCTCAAGTCCGACCCGATTACACAACATATCCCAGTACATATGATGTCGGCTGCAAATATTCAGCAAAAAGACACGCTTGAAAAAGGTGCTATCGGATTTCTATCAAAACCCGTGACAGAGCAAAACATCAAAAAAGCATTCTCCAATATTATTTTCAATATCGATCAAGATGTCAAAAAAGTACTCTTGGTTGAAGACCAGGAAGTGATGAGTGACTTCATCAAGAATGCATTTGCCGAACAAAATATCAATATCATACAGGCATTCACGAAGAAGTCGGCATTGGACAAATTGCAGACAGAGGAAAATATAGATTGTATTATATTAGACATTAACCTACCAGATAGTAGCGGTTTAGGTCTTCTAGAACAGATCAAGAAAGACGCTGCTTTCAAAAGTATTCCGGTCATAATAAATACTGCTGAAGAGCTAACGACTGAGCAAACCGATCGTATTGCTCAGTATACAAAGTCCATGATTCACAAAGACGGCAAATCGACAGATAGATTGATTGATGAAGTTAACTTGTTTCTAAATAAGATCAATAACCCCGATTATGAGCCGATCCATAACAGCAAAAAAGTCGCCAAAGTAGCCCATTCGGATGTTGGCAATCTTAATGGAAAACGTGTGCTAGTAGTAGATGACGATATGCGAAATGTCTTCGCCCTCACAACCGCACTCAAGGAGCACAATTTACAGATCGAAATTGCCAATAACGGTCGAGAAGCGCTAACAATCATTAAAAATCAAAAAGAACCGTTCAATATCGTACTGATGGACGTAATGATGCCCGAAATGGACGGATACAACGCCATACAACACATTAGAAGCGAACCAAAACATGCTCGACTACCGATCATAGCAGTAACTGCTAAAGCTATGCATGGCGATCATGAAAAATTGATACAACTTGGCGCAAACGATTACATCAGTAAGCCGATAGACATTGACAAATTAATCGCATTAATGCAAGTATGGCTAAGCTAGAAGGAGAGTCAGCTTATATCTCTTTTGAAGAATTAGAGGAAATTATAGGATTATTAAGACAATTATCTGGTTTTGATCTAAGTGGATATACCCGATCATCACTCAAAAGGAGAGTTCAGCGGGTAATGGGACTAGATCGAATGGACTTTGTAGACCTGAAAAGTGCGCTGATCAATATTCCGGGTTTTCAGACCTACCTCATGTACGAGATCACTGTGAATGTGACGGAAATGTTTAGAGATCCCGATTTTTTTGAAGAACTCAACACATCAGCCATCCCGTACTTGCGAACATTTCCTCGAGTAAAAGTATGGAGTGCCGGTTGCTCCAGCGGCGAAGAGGTGTATTCCTTGGCCATACTGTTGGCTCAAAACAAACTGTACGAACGCTCTTTCATCTACGGAACGGACGTAAATTCTAATATTATCGAAGTGGCGAAGAAGGGCATATATCCATTACAAAAAATTAAAATATACACCGAAAACTTTAACCGATACACAACAGAAGACTCTTTCTCTAAGTACTATACCGTAAAATACGATATGGCAATAATATCAAATTACTTGCGCACCAATACATTATTTTCTACGCACAATTTGGCAACCGACTCCGTATTTAATGAATTTCAGCTTATCACCTGCCGCAACGTCATGATTTATTTTGATCAGCAGCTCCAAAGCAGAGTGATAGAGCTACTTTATAACTCTCTTGCCACCTTTGGATTTCTCTGTCTGGGTGCCAAAGAGAACCTAACCAATCATCCGATAATAGATAAGTTCAGAATCGTAAACCGACAGCATAATATTTACCAGAAAATAAAATAAGTAGAAATATTGCCACACAAATAGCTGAAAAACAACTAAATACAACCTTACTAGCATCTTTGGAAAAATAAATAGCTATTTTTGTTAGGTCAACCATTGAGAAGCATGAAAAAGATCAATTTACTTATTTTAGATGATCGGGAAGAAAATATCATTAGTCTTCGTGCTTTATTGGAAGAATTAGATGACCTACATATTATAGCGCACACAGATCCAAACGAAGCGCTAAAGGTGTGTTGGCACGAAGATATTACCATTGCGATGGTCGACGTACAGATGCCCGAGATGAATGGCTTTGAGTTTGTATCATTGCTCAAATCACATCCAAAGACCAATCACATTATGACCATCATGGTGACGGCCATCTCGAAGGAGGAACGCTACCTGCTGGAAGGCTTGCGCAGCGGCGCAATAGATTACTTATACAAACCGCTCAATCCCGAAATTACACGTGCCAAAGTAAAATCATTTGTACATCAAATACGTTTACAGGAAGAGATCAAACAAAAAAATCTAGCGCTGGAAGTCTCTGGTAAAGAACTGCTATTGGCCAAAGAAGAAGCAGAGCACGCTAGGAAGTCAAAAGAGCTATTTTTAGCCAATATGAGCCATGAGATAAGAACACCAATCAATGGTATCATGAGTGTAATTCATGTGCTGAAAACATCGAAATTGAGCACCGAGCAATTGGAATGGGTAAATATCTTAGATAACGCCTCACAATCCCTACTCGTTATTATCAACGACATATTGGATCTATCTCGAATTGACTCAGGAAAATTTAAAATCGAAATGGAAGATTTTTCGCTTTCCAAGTTTATCGACAATATGGATCGTATGTTTAAGATCAAAGCGGATCATAAAGATCTGCGCTTCCTCATCGAGAAAGAAGGGAATTTGCCAGATAATGTTGTTTTCGATGCTCTGCGTTTACAGCAAATAATTACAAACTTCATATCCAACAGCCTCAAATTTACAGAGAAAGGCACTATCACTTTGCACATCAAGCTGGTCGAAAGCGATCAACAAGGATACCGTATTCGTTTTACAGTTACTGATACGGGTATAGGTATACGTACCGATCATCTTCCTAAAATTTTCCAACCTTTTGAGCAAGGTGATGGCGCGATCACGAAGCGGTACGGTGGCACCGGTTTAGGTTTGGCTATCGTAAAACAACTTGCCGAACTGTTGGATGGTACTGTAGGATCAGAAAGTAACGTTGGACAAGGATCCAGTTTTTACTTCGAAGCCTGGCTAAAGAAAAGTAAAACTAATCAACCTCAAAAGCCGAATGAACCGTACATTAACTTTCCGAAGCTAGAGGGGGTCCATATTTTAGTAGCAGAAGATAATGATTTGAACGCATTCATGTTGGCACATATGCTAAAAACATGGAATTGCCAAGTTGACATTGTCAAAAATGGACAGCAGGCGTTAGACGCTGTGTTACAAAAAAACTATGACCTCGTATTGATGGATACTCACATGCCAGTCATGAGTGGTTTTGATGCTATTAAAGCTATTAAAGAATTAGAAGATACCGACAAAAAAAACATACCCATCATCACGATTTCGGCATCAGTACTCGCGCACGAGCAGGCGGCAGCATATGAAGTCGGCGCCCGTTATGTGATCGTCAAACCTTTTGACCCTGTTGATCTCTATAGCCGAATCACGAGCTTAGTGTTGGAAAACAAGACAGAGAATTTACCGTAGAAAATTGGTAATCGACTTCTTTCTAATGAATAATACGTAAATTCGTACAGTAATACATACAAAAACAGACTATGAAAAAACTATTTATTGCCCCTATTGCAGCGTTGGCATTTGGTCTAGCATCATGCGGAGGCAACACCGATTCAGAGAAAAAAGAAAATACGCCTTCTGAAGAAGCTGCTCCGGTTTCGCCAGCAGCGACAGTGCCTGGTATCGAGAATGTAGAGCTATCCAACAACTGGACCGTTGAAGGCAATGACCAAATGAAATTTGATATAAATTTAATTCGTGTCAAAGCGGGTGAGCCAGTCGACATTACGTTCAAAAATACGGGCGAGTTGCCAATCGAGTCTATGGGACATAATCTTGTAATTTTGAAACCTTCGGTAGATATCCCTACGTTTGGTGGTGAAGCTGCAGGTGCGCCAGACAATGATTACATTCCAAAATCGTCGCTTAGTTCTATTATAGCGCATACAAAATTGCTAGGTCCTGGTCAAGAAGACAAGATTACTTTTACTTTAGAGGCCGGCGTATATCCGTATATCTGTAGTTTCCCTGGTCACTTCGGAATCATGCAAGGTAAAATCGTGGCTGAGTAATTCTCCTGTCAGCCCAGTATAAAACGACAATCTATGTAGATTGTCGTTTTTTTTTAACAATACAACAAATTTACAGGTATCCGACTCTATCATTCTTAATTTAATCGTATTTTTGAGCAGAGAAAAAACACGACTATATGCAGTATGACGTAATTGTAATCGGAAGTGGGCCTGGCGGCTATGTTGCCGCTATCCGATGCGCTCAACTTGGCCTAAAAACTGCTGTTATTGAAAAATACAGCACATTCGGTGGAACTTGCTTAAATGTAGGCTGTATTCCTTCCAAAGCACTATTGGACACATCAGAGCATTATCATAATGCCGCACACAATTTTGCGAACCATGGCATTAGTCTGGATAGCTTAAAGATCGACGTTAAGAAAATGATCGATCGCAAAAATGATGTCATTGCTCAAAACACGGCAGGAATTACATTCTTATTCAAGAAAAATAAAATTGATAGTTTCGAAGGCATAGGATCTTTTGTCGACAAAAACACGATCAAGATTGAAAAAGATGGCGCAGATGCACAAGAGATAAAAGGAAAAAATATCATTATCGCTACTGGCTCTAAACCAACCGCATTGCCTTTCTTACCTATCGACAAAAAACGCATCATTACTTCTACTGAAGCCTTACAATTGCAAGAAATTCCAAAAAGCCTGATCGTGATCGGCGGTGGTGTTATCGGATTGGAATTGGGATCGGTATATGCGCGTTTGGGATCTAAAGTTTCGGTTGTAGAATATGCTAAATCTATCATCCCTACGATGGATGCTTCATTGGGCAAAGAGCTACAACGTGTACTGAAAAAACAATTGGGTTTTGAGTTCTTCTTGGGACACAAAGTAACTGGCGCTACTACTAAAGGAAAAGAAGTAACAGTTACTGCAGAAGATGCTAAAGGTAATGAAGTGTCGTTCCAAGGCGATTATTGCATCGTAGCGGTAGGACGTACGGCTTATACAGAAGGATTAGGTTTGGATAATATCGGTATCAAAACCGAAGATCGTGGAAACAAGATTTCCGTTGACGAGCATTTGCAAACTTCTGTAGAGGGTGTTTATGCGATCGGCGATGTGATCAAAGGCGCTATGCTAGCACACAAAGCAGAAGACGAAGGAATTTTCGTTGCAGAACGTATTGCCGGTCAAAAACCGCATATTGATTACAATGCTATTCCAGGAGTTGTATATACTTGGCCAGAAGTCGCTGCTGTCGGACAGACCGAAGAGCAACTTAAAGAAGCCGGTAAAAAATATAAAACAGGAAGTTTTTCATTCAAAGCATCAGGCCGTGCCAAAGCATCTGGCGACACCGATGGCTTTGTGAAAGTACTAGCCGATGCCGAGACCGACGAGGTTTTAGGTGTACATATGATTGGTCCGCGTGCAGCAGATATGATTGCTGAAGCAGTAATGGCACTAGAATACCGTGCTTCTGCAGAAGATATTGGTCGTATTTGCCATGCTCACCCAACCTATACAGAAGCATTTAAAGAAGCAGCATTGGCTGCTACAGATAATCGAGCGATTCACGCTTAGTTTCAACATAACTAGAAAGGGAAACGCGACGTGTTTCCCTTTCTTATTTAGTACCACGTCGCATACCCACATTGGTGTACTTACGATGCACTATAAAGCAAATTACCTATGAATTTTTATACACGTAAATGGATCAAACCAGAAGATCTAAATCCCAATGGAAGCCTATTTGGCGGCACACTGCTGCGTTGGATTGACGAAGAAGCGGTAATCTACGCGATCGTACAATTGGAAAATCCTAATATCGTGACGAAGTACATATCAGAAATTAACTTTGTAAGTTCGGCACGTACTGGTGATATTATTGAAATGGGTATTGAGGCCATCGATTTTGGCAGAACATCATTGACCATGCGTTGTGAGGTAAGGAATAAGATTACACGTAAGACGATTCTATCGATTGACAAGCTGGTATTTGTTAATCTTGATGAAAATGGCACACCTAGCCCACATGGCAAGACCGAGATCCATTACAACTATTTGGGAATAGAACCGGATAAGCGGGACTAGTTTTTAGCGCTATTAATTTTCTATAAACGGAAAGCAAAATCGATTTCAATCGGATCTGCCTTCAGCGGTTGTGGAGTGGTCGGATCTCAGCAGAATAACTGAGAATCTCCCAGAAATAAAAAAAGGCCTTTCAGAATTCTGAAAGGCCTTTTTTATGATTCAAGTTGCTTATTATCCGCCCAAAACTTCAGATACTAAATCTGCAGCTTCTTTCAAAGCGATCGCTGAATATACTTTCAAACCAGATCCATCGATTAATTTCTTTGCTTCTTCGGCATTCGTACCTTGCAAACGAACGATAATTGGCACAGGTATATTTCCAATTTCTTGGTAAGCATCAATCACGCCTTGAGCAACACGGTCACAACGAACGATACCGCCAAAGATATTGATTAAGATTGCTTTTACATTTGGATCCTGAAGGATTATGTTGAAGCCAGCTTTCACTGTTTCTGCATTGGCTGTACCACCTACATCTAAGAAGTTAGCTGGTTCACCACCTGCTAATTTAATGATGTCCATTGTAGCCATCGCTAAACCAGCACCATTTACCATACAACCTACGTTACCATCTAATTTCACGTAGTTTAGGTTGGATTTGCCTGCTTCTACTTCGGTAGGATCTTCTTCTGAAAGATCGCGCAAAGCAGCATAATCTGGGTGACGGTATAAGGCGTTTTCATCCAAATTCACCTTAGCATCAACTGCCAAAATTTTATCGTCAGACGTTTTCAACACTGGATTGATCTCGAACATCGATGAGTCCGTAGAATCGTAAGCTTTGTACAATGCCGACACAAACTTTACCATCTCTTTCAAAGCGCCACCAGAAAGTCCTAGATTGAAAGCAATTTTACGCGCTTGAAAACCTTGAAGACCTACTTTAGGATCAACTTCTTCTTTGAAAATCAGGTGTGGTGTTTTTTCCGCTACTTCTTCAATATCCATTCCGCCTTCGGTAGAGTACATGATCATGTTACGACCTGATGCACGATCCAAAAGCACGGACATATAGAACTCTTTAGTTTCACTTTCTCCAGGGTAGTATACGTCTTGTGCTACAAGCACTTTGTTTACTTTTTTACCTTCTGGACCTGTTTGCGGAGTTACCAACTGCATTCCGATGATATCAGTTGCGCGTTGTACAACCTCATCATGGTTTTTAGCCAACTTCACACCACCACCTTTTCCGCGGCCACCGGCATGAATTTGGGCTTTAACTACCACCCAGTCCGAATTATACTCTTCTTTCAATCTCTTTGCAGCTTCTAAGGCTTGCTCAGGGGTTTCGGCTACAATACCTTCTTGTATACGTACTCCGAAACTTTTAAGTATTTCTTTTCCTTGATATTCGTGAATATTCATTGATTCAATATTTCCAGTAAAAGTAGTTTTTTTATTTGTAAGGGGCAAGTTATTGTTGTGTAAACGACAATTTTGACGACTAAATCACAGAAACATATTTTGGCGATTTTGTGTAACTTCGCAGGATGATACTACAGGCCAAAGACATTTTTAAAACGTATGGCGAACTTCCTATATTGAAAGGTGTAAGCCTTGAAATACAGAAAGGTGAAGTCGTATCAATAGTGGGCGCCTCTGGTGCTGGCAAAAGCACGCTGTTGCACATCATTGGTACGCTTGACAGACCTGACAAAGGTCGTTTAATGCTTAATGGGCAGGAACTTGCTCAACTCAGTGAGAAGAAATTAAGTGACTTTCGCAACCGCAACATTGGGTTTGTATTTCAGTTTCACCACCTCCTACCCGAATTTACGGCTTTAGAAAATGTATCTATTCCAGGATATATTGCGGGGGCGCCTCAAAAAGCAGTCGAGCGGCGCGCTATGGAATTGCTTGAGCGCCTTGGGGTAGCCGACCGCGCTACGCACAAACCGGGCGCGCTATCTGGTGGTGAGCAACAACGCATATCGGTAGCAAGAGCATTAATTAATAATCCGGCCATCATCTTAGCTGATGAGCCGTCTGGCAATCTCGACTCTGAGAATGCGGCATCTCTGCACCGACTTTTCTTTGATCTTCGCGATAGTATGCAACAAACTTTTATCATCGTTACGCACAACGAAGAGCTTGCCAACATATCTGATCGCACCATCCATATGCGCGACGGACTGATCTACGAATAAAAACACAGTATGGCTACTATTTTACTTACCTTCGGCACCAGACCAATAGCTCAACGCATTGCGAAAATACTGAGCCCGCACCATCAAGTTATAATGGCTACGCACGAGCCCATTCCATCCGTCTTATCTAGTACTTATAAAGCCATACCAAATCCAGCTAATCCGGTCTTTGCGCACGAGATGCTCAAGCTTTGTTTGGATAATGGGATTGATCTGATTTTACCTTTAGGCGCTCATGAAATAAACGTGTTGAGCGGCGCTGCTGTTTTATTGGAAGAGTACGGCATCTATATGGTTTGCCCATCGATTGATGCCCAGTCGGAAATCGCAAAACAGATCCCCTCCACTACTCCTCTGCAAATTGTGTATAATAACCAGTCGTTAGGCGAGCAAACAGAAGCGTCCGCTACGTTGGGAAATGGAGTATATGTTTCGGTAGATAACAACTGGCTTCCAGTCATTCTCTAAATCAACACTTATGAAGATCGTTATTCCTAAAAAAGATAAGCAACTTTATTTATTTGAGGTCGACGACATATTGTACGCCAAACGCGACTATTTACTACAGATTTACTATCTATTTGGTCAGTTTGTAGAATTTACAGAATCTAAACCTATTGCGGCTGCAATTACTGAGTTCATGAAAGAACGATTTGAAGCTCGTAATATCGATGGATTGCTGCAAGCAACTCAAATAGAATTTGGCTTATCTCAAGATTATTCAGAAAATTTCAAACGACTGGAAGCGAATGCCCATCTGCCGTTAAAGCTGCTGCTTTTTGAAGAAATACAAGATAGCTTTAAAGCACTTACTGACGCAGGGAAACACTTGGCTATCCTTACGGCAGGAAATCCTGTGTTACAATTGAACAAGCTGAAGCACATGGATTGGTCCGGCTGGGATCAGAAGATAAAAATTTATTTTACCGACGAATTGGTTTTTAGGAATCTAGACCCTTTTTCTTATATTGCAGATGAGTATGGTATAGATCCGAATGATATTGAATACATCCGATAGCATGAATCTAACCTGATAAACTACACCTACCTTAACACGTATTGTCATGAAAAATGCGTTATACTTATTTGTGGTATCTGCTTATTCAAGACTAAATTTCAAATCATATCAATTTGAATCGTATGAAAATGATACGATTAAGCCTGTCCGACGTCAATTCTACCAACAACTGGTAAAAAACAGTCGTTCTATTTATTTTTTTGTGCGATCGCACTTGTTTTCTCCTCTTCATGTAAAAAGCAGATTGCCCCAATTGAACCCCAAGTAAATCCTGATTCCAACCGCAAGGTAGAACAACTGATTGCGGACAGTGTATATTTTTATTATAAAGAACAATCCTATTGGTCCGATAACTTAATAACGTACAACCCGATACATCAATTTACGGACAACAACCTACAATTGGGAACTGATTTATTAGCCAATGCCAGACGGGCGCTCAACTTTTTAACTAGTCAAACACCTGTGCACGCTGGATATAACCGCGCTATTGACCGCTTCTCCTTCATAGCAGAATCTTCGTTTAGCAATAGCAGCTTGCGAGCAGATCGTACAGATGGCTATGGCATCCACGAAACTCTTGTCGGCATTAACAATGAACCGGTTGCTTATATTTATGTCAATTTAGTAGAAGGCGGCTCTCCTGCCGCCCGCGCAGGAATAAAACGAGGTGACAAAATTGTCAGCATTAACGGCGATCGAAATATGGGCGTACCGATATCTGAGGATGGAACTATTCTGGATAGAAGCGTATTACGTATAGTCGAACGGGCATTAGAAAGTCAAGCTTTCTCACTAGAAATAGAGCGTGATAAGATCACCTACAGCTATGATTTGCAATCAGAGAATTATGAAATCGAGCCAATATTGAAAGATACTATATTGACAGTGCAGGGGCAAAAGATTGGCTATTTTGCGCTATCTTCTTTTGAGCAAGTCAGAACTACTTCCGGTATCAATACGCCATTCAAAGCGAAGCTAGACGCTATATTTTCGCATTTTAATGCAGAAAAAATACAAGATATTATTATAGATTTTAGATACAATACAGGCGGCTATGTAGATGCGGCAGAATATGTAGCTAACCACCTAATCAATAACGAAGGTGATCGCCAATTGATGTACAGATCCGACACCAATCCGAATTTGCGTCGCGGAAAGTATGCTGGGAGATTTGCAGATGTTAGTTTCGTCAAGCGCACAGTGCTTAACCCACGCAAACTTTACGTTTTGATTGGTCAAAATACCGCTTCTGCAAGCGAACTTGTAATCAGCGCGCTCATGGCTTACTATAATCCAAACGGTAATGCTGATGTGTCTACTCGTAGGTTGGAAATAATCGGCACTCCGTTTGCAGTAAAAAAAGGATTCTCCACACCAAGTACATATGGCAAACCGATGGGATTTTTCCCGCAAAACATTATGAACCGAGTCGATCTGTGGGCAGCATCTTTTAAAATTATCAACGCGCTTGATTACACCGATTATTGGGACGGTATACCGGCTACGTATGCCACTCCGGTAATAGATAACGTTTTATATGATTTTGGCGATCCTCGAGAATCCATGACTAACACCGCACTATTTCACATTGCAAACAATAGATATCCTACCGAATCTGTCAATACACAACCACGTAGAATTAGCAATCCAACAACGATTGACCAACAAGATGTAAAACTTATAATACCTCTAAATGATCCCAAACCACGTGAGATGATTAAAATTAGGTAAGGCACAAAACTAAAACCCACCGAATGGCCACTAATAAACCGACCACTATAAAGGAAATAGCGCGAAAACTGAAGATTTCGACCTCGACGGTATCTCGAGCTTTGAACGATCATCCGAGTATTGGGTTGGTGACCACGATGCGGGTGAAGCAGATGGCCGAAGAACTA
The DNA here is from genome assembly GCF_001586775.1 of Sphingobacterium populi. Lineage (GTDB taxonomy): Bacteria > Bacteroidota > Bacteroidia > Sphingobacteriales > Sphingobacteriaceae > Sphingobacterium > Sphingobacterium populi. Next base: position 194,827 of record NZ_LQXS01000005.1, read on the forward strand.
AACTATGAGCCAAATCATACGGCAATCTTCTTTAAACAACGAAAAACCTTCACGATAGGTGTTATTTTACCATTCTTATCAGAACCTTTTTTTGCGGACGCAATCGGTTCAATAGAACAGTATGCTAGCGAGCAAGACTACACCGTAATTTTGGGACAATCTCTAGATGATGAGCACAGAGAACAAAAGATTATTAAAAACTTCAAAAGACACCGAGTAGATGGTATACTAATCTCTTTGAGTAAAAATACGACCGATTTGTCATTTATCGAATCACTGCGCCAAGCAAAGATTCCCATAGTATTCTTTGATCGGGTGCCAGATCGTACCGATGTATCCAAGGTATTTAGTGACCTCTCTACCGGCATGAATGAAGCCATTAAAGCTTTTGCAAACCGTGGTCATCAAAATATCGCTTTGATTAATGGACCATCCGCCATGATAGCTTCTGAAGAAAGATTACAGAGTTTCCAAGCAGCTATGGAAAAACAAGGCTTAATGGTTAACCAAAACTACTTGGTAAGTACCGACCTGACAGCTTTAAGTAATGAGCAAGCCATAGAAATGCTTTGCAGCTTGCCAGAAAGGCCTTCGGCAATCGTGTCTTTCAATGATTTTGTAACATTGGATGTGATCCGCTACTTAAAAAACAAGAATCTAATCTTAAATCAAGACTTTTTTGTAATCAGTTTTGCTAATTTCCCCGGATGGGGCTACATCGATAACCCGCCCATGGGAAGTATCGAACAATATCCGGGCACACAAGGCTTAAAAGCAGCCCAACTTTTATTTGAGGCAATACAGCTCGAAGGAGAACATTCCAATCAAACCGTAGTACTTCCCTCCAAGCTAATAATCAGATGAGAAATTGGATTCACGCTTAGCGCAGACTGCGTAAGAATGCAACCAACTTTTCTACTGCTATCGCGCGGTGACTAATTTTATTCTTCTGTTCGGCCGGCATCTCTGCAAATGTCTGTTCGTAACCCTTGGGAATGAAAATGGGGTCATATCCAAAACCTGCAGTACCACGTCCATCACTAATAATATCGCCTTCAACAGCGCCATCAAAAAAGTGCTGCTGACCAGCAATCGAAAGCGAGATCACCGTACGAAAGCGCGCCGTACGATTAGTATTCGCACCTAGCTTTTGTAGTACCAAAGCAATATTTTGCTCCATATCGCGCGAACCGCTATAATGTGCTGAATACACGCCAGGCTCACCTTGCAGCGCATCGATCTCTAATCCCGAATCGTCAGCAAAGCAATCCATTTGGAAATGTTCAACAATGTAATCACTTTTTTGCTTCGCATTATGTTCGAAAGTAGCCCCTGTTTCAGGAATGTCTGCGGTGCAGCCAATATCTGCTAATGACAGCAAAGCAAATTCGTCGCCCAGCATCGCTTTTACTTCTTCGAGTTTATGCGCATTATTCGTCGCAAATACCATTTTAGTCATTCGTCATAAAATTTTTAAATTCTCCCCAGAATGCTTTCTTCTTTTCTACGTTGGCAAACATTTCTTCAAAGCTGAAGGTGTTGAACACCGTTGCTACTTTTCCTTTCATATAAGCGTTGTGTGGAATATTAGGTAGCACCAGAGAAGCTGGCTCTACACCGAGTAACGTGATACGAGTAGGTTGGAAGAATTGCATAATACGCTTAAAATCGTTTGGATTATGCGAATTGGCTAGATTAACCACAGCGACATCCTCAATGCGAAGGCCTACTGCGGCAAGTATTTTCTCGAATGCATCCAATGCACCTGGAGAGAAATAATCAAAATCAGGATAACGCAAGATGAAGAGAATACGTTTCTCTATCGATCCTTGATAAATAAACTCCTCCGGAATGCTAGCCGAGACGACTTCATTCTGCGGAGGAGTTATAAATACCTGTGCTTCTGCCTGCTGAAAACCAGTAGACGACTGTGCCTCTACAACAAAATCTGTAGAGAACAGTGTTTCATTCATCAGCGCATTCAGCGCGATCGGGTGATCGGTCAGCAGGTTAGACATTGATGTATTTTTATTGTCCTAAGATCCAAGCAAAGATTAGTGGTGCTACAATCGTAGCATCCGACTCTACAATGAATTTTGGTGTGTTGATATCGAGTTTACCCCAAGTAATTTTTTCGTTTGGAACAGCTCCAGAATACGATCCGTATGACGTGGTAGAATCCGAAATCTGGCAGAAATAAGACCAAAAAGGCACATCATGCCACTCCAAATCTTGATACATCATTGGCACTACACAAATCGGAAAATCACCAGCAATACCGCCGCCAATCTGGAAGAAACCAACACCTTTGCCACCAGAATTCTCGCGATACCATTCAGTCAAGTAAACCATGTATTCGATACCTGATTTGACGGTGGAAGCTTGTAATTCACCTTTTATCACGTATGATGCAAAGATATTACCTGTGGTAGAATCTTCCCATCCTGGTACTACGATTGGAATATTTTTTTCTGCAGCGGCCAAGATCCATGAGTTCTTCGGATCAATTTCATAGTACTGCTCTAAATCGCCAGAGCGCACTACTTGATACAAGAATTCGTGGGGGAAATAACGCTCGCCATTGGCTTCAGCCTTTTTCCAAGCAGCTTCTAAGTGCGATTGCAAACGACGGAATGCCTCTTCCTCAGGAATACACGTATCTGTAACACGGTTATAATGATTCTCCAGCAAATCCCATTCATCTTGCGGAGTAAGATCGCGGTAGTTGGACACACGCTTATAGTGCGAGTGTGCTACCAAGTTCATTACATCCTCTTCTAGGTTAGCGCCAGTACACGAAATGATAGCTACTTTGTCTTGGCGAATCATCTCTGCAAGAGAAATTCCCAACTCTGCCGTACTCATTGCACCTGCTAGTGAAACCAACATCTTTCCTCCCTCGGCTAAATGCGTTTCATAGCCTTTTGCCGCATCTACAAGGGCTGCAGCATTAAAGTGAAGGTAGTTTCTCTCGATAAATTGAGAAATAGGACCTCTGTTTTTCGTCATGATCTATTAAAAATTAAGATGGTAAATCCTTTCAAGCAAAGGTAGCCTTTTTTGACGAAAAGCTAATTGCTACTTAAAATCTCTCGCGTGCCATTCTTTGGCTCCATTATGGCTCGTATTGTGAGGTGTTCTTTACGTATTGATGCTATTTCGATATTCTCAACAAATCAGATTAAAAATACAAATAATGCCATATAAACAGTTCTAGATTAAGTTTATTTCAACATAATAAGCTTAAAAATGAAAAATGATTAAAATAATAATGATTTTATTGTTATATTAGCAGTCTAAATAATAGAGGAAGTATGATGTACGATAGTTTGCAGGCATCCGGATTGTATAATCCGGAGTTTGAGCATGATGCCTGTGGTGTAGGATTTGTTGCACATATAAAAGGATTAAAATCACATAATCAAGTGGCCGACGCACTAACCATGTTAGAAAACATGGAACATCGGGGTGCTTGTGGTTGCGATCCAGAGAGTGGCGATGGTGCTGGGATTATGATTCAATTGCCGCACGAATTTTTGTGGGAAGAATGTATCAATTTAGGTATACAATTGCAGGAACCGGGTTACTACGGCGCGGGAATGGTGTTCTTACCAAAAGAACGAGATCTAAATACGCTATGTAGATCCCTGATCGAGGAGGCGACCAAAGACCGTGGAATGGACTTCTTAGGTTTTCGTGATGTACCAGTTAATCGCGAAGGAATTGGCCCGACCGCATTAAGCGCAGAGCCAGAGATTGTACAGTTTTTCGTTTCTCGACCTGATGGCATAAAAAACACGGAAGACTTTGAAAGAAAACTATATGTTCTTCGTCGTTTGATTGTACAAAAAGTAAAAGAACACCAAGCATATCCGCTGCCATTGTACTTTGCATCGTTGTCGTGCAAAACCATCATTTACAAAGGACAATTAACGACCTATCAAGTAGGTACGTATTACAAAGATTTACAAGATTCGCGCGTCACTTCGGCCTTCGGGTTGGTGCATTCCCGTTTCTCGACGAATACATTTCCGTCATGGGCATTGGCACAGCCATTCCGCATGATGGCGCATAATGGTGAAATAAATACGCTGACAGGAAATCTTAACTGGTTTTATGCCGGTGCAAGGGCTTTATCTTCTCCGTATTTCACTAAAGAAGAGATGGACATTCTACTTCCTGTAGTAGATAAAGGTCAATCGGATTCTGCTTGTCTAGATAATGTGGTCGAATTGCTGCTTCATTCTGGCCGTAGTCTGCCACATGTGATGTTGATGCTCGTACCCGAAGCTTGGGATGGTAATACACAAATGGATCCATTAAAACGCGCATTCTATGAATATCACGCGACCTTGATGGAGCCTTGGGATGGTCCTGCTGCGCTGTGTTTTACCGACGGGAAGATTATCGGTGCTACATTAGATCGAAATGGATTACGCCCCCTACGCTATGCTGTCACTTCCGATGACCGCGTTGTCGCTTCTTCCGAAGCAGGCGCTCTACCAATTCCAGAAGAATTGATTATCGAGAAAGGAAGACAACAGCCCGGAAAGATCTTTGTGGTCGATATGGAAGCCGGACGCGTACGCTCCGACGAAGAAGTAAAAGGAGAATTAGTACGCCAGCAACCTTACGGTGAGTGGTTAGATAACTATAAAATCAAATTGAAGGAACTAGCGGAACCACGCGTTACCTTCACCTATCTATCAAAAGAATCGGTATTTAAATACCAACAATCTTTCGGATACACACGCGAAGATTTGGAGACGATCATCGCACCGATGGCGTTGACTGGTTACGAGCCGATAGGCTCTATGGGTACCGATGTACCTCTGGCTGTACTATCAGATCAACCGCAGCATTTGTCGAGCTATTTCAAGCAATTCTTTGCGCAAGTAACGAACCCGCCGATCGATCCAATTCGGGAGCGATTAGTAATGAGTTTGGCGACATTTATCGGCAACGCAGGAAACATTTTGATCGAAGACAAAAAATTCTGTCACTGTGTCGTATTAGAGCACCCGATCATCACGTCGAGCGAATTAGAAAAACTGCGTTCTATTGATACGGGCGTATTCCAAGCCAAAACCTTGCAAACGTATTTCAAGGCCGACGGACAACCTGGCTCTTTGGAAGCAGGTATCGAACGCTTGTGTCGCTACGCAGATGATGCGGTAAAAGATGGTTTTGAAGTCATCATTTTATCCGATCGCGCGATCGATTCGCAGCACGCGGCTATTCCATCTATCTTGGCCGTTTCTGCCGTACACCATCACCTGATCAAAACAGGTAATCGTGGCGCCGTTGGCTTGGTAGTCGAAGCCGGCGATGCGTGGGAAGTACATCATTTTGCTTGTTTGTTAGCGTTCGGAGCTACGGCGATCAATCCGTACATGGCCTTGGCCAGCATCCGTACGATGAAAGAAGAAAAACAACTAGACACGGATCTTTCGTGGGATGAGCTACGGAAAAACTACGTTAAGGCAGTATGCGCCGGCCTGTTGAAGATCTTTTCTAAAATGGGCATCTCAACGCTACAATCCTATCACGGTGCGCAGATCTTTGAGATCTTAGGAATCGACAAAGAAGTGGTAGATACCTATTTCTGCGGATCGGTATCACGCATTGGTGGATTGACATTAGACGATATTGCGCGCGAAGCGCTGGCCAAACATGCCAAGAGCTTTGAAACAGGTCGCGTACCTAAAGAAATCTTGCCAGAAGGCGGAATCTACCAATGGAAACGCCGTGGCGAAGGCCACTTGTGGAATCCGCAAACCGTTCACTTATTGCAGCAAGCTTGCCGTAATAACGACTACCAATCGTACAAAAAATATGCTTCACTGATCAATAATCAGCAAGAGCGGATGTTTACATTGCGTGGCTTGTTAGACTTCGCTAAGCACCGTACGCCAGTGCCTCTCGAGGAAGTAGAACCTGCGAGTGAAATCTTGAAACGTTTTGCAACTGGAGCGATGTCTTTCGGCTCCATATCGCACGAAGCACACAGCACCTTAGCAATCGCGATGAACCGTATTGGGGGCAAATCGAACACTGGTGAAGGTGGAGAAGATGAAGTACGCTACACACCTTTGGAAAATGGTGATTCGATGCGCTCCGCGATCAAACAAGTGGCTTCGGCTCGTTTTGGAGTTACATCCAACTACTTGACGCAGGCGGATGAAATTCAGATCAAAATGGCGCAAGGAGCTAAACCGGGAGAAGGTGGACAGCTTCCAGGCCACAAAGTAGATGATTGGATTGCAAAAACGCGTCACTCCACGCCTGGCGTGGGATTGATCTCGCCTCCGCCGCACCACGATATCTACTCGATCGAAGATTTAGCGCAGCTTATATTTGACTTGAAAAATGCCAACCGTGCCGCTAGAATCAACGTGAAATTGGTTTCTAAAGCAGGTGTAGGAACTATTGCAGCTGGTGTGGCAAAAGCACACGCCGATGTGATCTTGATCGCCGGATACGATGGTGGTACGGGTGCTTCACCGCTCAGCTCGGTGAAACATGCTGGTCTGCCATGGGAATTGGGCTTGGCCGAAGCACACCAAACGCTCGTACAAAATAGACTACGCAGTCGAATCGTTTTACAAGCTGACGGACAGATGAAAACAGGTCGTGATCTAGTAATCGCTACACTATTAGGTGCGGAAGAATGGGGAGTGGCGACGGCAGCATTGATCGCAGGCGGCTGTATCATGATGCGTAAATGTCATTTGAATACCTGTCCAGTCGGTGTGGCTACACAAGATCCAGAATTACGTAAATTATTCTCTGGTAAACCAGAAGATGTGGTTCATCTATTCCACTTCTTAGCAGAAGAGATGCGCGAAACCATGGCCGAATTGGGCTTCCGCAGCATCAATGAAATGGTCGGTAAAGCACAATTCTTGAAAAAACGGGAAGATATTCCACACTGGAAAGCGCAAAAGGTAGATTTCACAGGCATCCTACACGTCGCCAGAAACTTCTCGGAAGATTCGCTGTACAACACCGAAGAGCAGGATCATGGCATGAGTATGATTTTGGATTGGGCACTGCTGAAACAAGCGGAGCGCGCTCTTGAATCAAAAGATCCGGTATTTGGCACCTTCAAAGTCAAAAACACCGATCGTACGATTGGCACCTTGCTATCCAATGAGATCTCGAAAATCTATGGGTCGAAAGGCTTGCCAGAAGATACCATCAACTTCAAATTCGAAGGTTCGGCCGGTCAATCATTCGGTGCATTTGCCACGAAAGGATTGTCATTTGAGTTAGAAGGTGAAGCCAATGATTATGTCGGAAAAGGTTTATCTGGCGCGCAATTGGCCATTTATCCAGCCAAAGAAAGCACGTTAGTACCTGAAAACAATATCATTATTGGCAACGTTGCCTTGTATGGCGCCACGAGCGGACATTTGTATATCAACGGATTAGCAGGCGAGCGTTTTGCCGTGCGAAATTCTGGTGCTACGGCTGTCGTAGAAGGTATTGGTGATCACGGTTGTGAATACATGACCGGTGGTAGAGCGCTAATCTTAGGTGCGACAGGACGAAACTTTGCCGCAGGTATGAGTGGTGGTATCGCGTGGATTTACGATATCAACGAAACATTCCGCGACAATTGTAATCAAGAAATGGTGGATCTAGATCCGTTGGATACCGAAGACGAAAATGAGATCATCACCTTATTAAAGAAACATATACATCTTACCAATAGTGCAAGAGCAGCTTATATCTTGCAACATTGGGCAAATGAGAAGTACAAATTCATCAAAGTATTCCCTCGGGAATACAAGAATGTGTTAAATAAAAAATTAGTGGTCGCTTAGCGAAGGAAAGTTATGGGAAAACCAACAGGATTTTTAGAATATGATAGAGTTGCACCGCAAAAGGATGCAGCGGACAGTCGGGTTAAAAACTATGATGAGTTTGTGCAACCGTATTCCGAGACACAACTAAACGAGCAAGCGGCACGATGCATGAATTGTGGCATCCCCTTCTGTCATTCGGGTTGTCCACTTGGAAATGTGATTCCGGAGTTTAACGATGCTGTCTACGATGGCAAATGGGAAGAAGCTTACCAAATATTGGTATCAACCAACAACTTCCCAGAGTTTACTGGCAGAATATGCCCTGCGCCTTGTGAGGCTGCTTGTGTATTAGGGATCAACAAACCACCAGTATCCATCGAGGAGATTGAAAAACACATCATCGAGATTGCTTTCAAAAAAGGTTATGTAAAACCAAACAAAAGCTTCTTAAAAACCGGCAAGAAAGTAGCCGTGGTAGGTGGTGGGCCAGCAGGATTGGCTGCTGCTGCTCAGCTCAACAAAGCGGGACATGATGTGGTAGTATATGAGCGCGACGATAAAGTCGGCGGCTTATTGCGCTACGGTATTCCGGATTTTAAATTGGACAAATCGGTCATCGATCGTCGCGTAGAAATTATGCAGCAATCGGGTATCGAATTCCGAACGAATGCAGAAGTAGGCAAAAATGTACCAACTTCGGAATTGGATGCGTACGATGCGGTCGTATTATCGGGCGGATCGACCATCCCTCGTAACCTCAATATCAAAGGCAGAGAATTGAAAGGCGTACATTATGCCATGGAATTCCTAAAACAGCAAAATAAGCGCGTGGGGAATTCTCCGATTGATGTGGAGGAAATTACTGCAACAGGCAAAAATGTATTAGTGATCGGTGGTGGTGATACCGGATCGGATTGCGTCGGTACATCGAACCGCCATGGTGCAAAAAGCGTTACGCAGTTTGAGCTGATGCCACAACCACCAAAAGACAGAACTGCCGCAATGCCTTGGCCTACTTATCCGATGTTGTTGAAAACAACCACATCGCACGAAGAAGGTTGTGAGCGCCACTGGAGCGTAAGCACCAAAGAATTCCTGGGTGACGAACAAGGCAACCTACGCGCAGCTTTAGTGGTAGATTTGGCTTGGGAAACGGATGCCAATGGCAGACCAACAAAATTCACAGAAGTAGAAGGCTCTGAACGCGAAATTCCTTGTGAATTGGTCACCCTAGCGATGGGATTCTTGCACCCACAGCATGATGGTTTGTTGGACGAAGCTGGCATTAGCTATGATGAGCGCGGCAATGTCAATGCTAAAGAAGGCGAATACCAAACCTCAAAAACTAAATATTTTGCCGCTGGCGATATGCGCCGCGGACAATCACTAGTAGTTTGGGCCATTTCGGAAGGCCGCGAATGTGCGCGTAAAGTAGATGAATACCTAATGGGATATTCGGAATTGGAATCTAAAGATGCGATTTATTCCTACGCCTAATACCACTACTGTGCAGCGCTGTTAGCGCCGGCATAACGAAGATGATTTTGCGAAAGCCTGTCCTATATTTGGACGGGCTTTCTTTATATTCGTACGTTCATCATTTACCCAAACATTACAATCATGAAAGAGATCATTTTGTCGCAAGTATATCAACATCCATTGATCTCAACAGAAGATCTTCGACGCATCATCGATGCGCATGAACCACGATCTTTCAGCAAAGGTGAACACCTCTACAAGCGTGGCAAAGTGCTCAACGAATATCTGGTATTGGAGAGTGGACTGATCCGTTCGTTCACGCACAATTATCAGGGAGACGAAATCACCACCGATTTCTTTGGGCAATATGAGGTCGTTATTGAAGTACTTTCATTATTCCAGCGCACCGCTCTTCAGGAAGATTTGCAAGCCTTGACCGACGGATGCGGATGGACAATATCGTATGACGTCTTTCAAGAGTTGTTTCATGCAATTCCGGGGCTCAGCGAATGGGGCAGACTATGGATGACCAATAAGCTCTTTCAATTCAAACAAAAATCAATCGATATCATTACACAATCTGCCAAAGAGCGCTATCTGGATATCGTGACCAACAAACCACAAATCATCCGTCATGCTCCCTTAAAACAAATTGCGAGCTATTTGGGCATTACCGACACATCACTTAGTCGCATTCGAAAAGATATTAGCTAGGACAGCATTTCTTGCCATAGGGTAAGAGTGCTCAGCGGTTTATCGCATAGATTTGTTGATACTACGACGGCGTACTATGTCGTATTTACTTTATAAACATTTTTGATATGATCGCAAATCCTTATCTCAACTTTGAAGGCAAAACGGAAGAAGCATTCCGCTTTTACCAATCCGTCTTTGGCGGCGAGCTCCACATTCAGTACATGCATCAAATCCCTGACTTTGATGTACTCGACGAAGAAAAAAACTATGTCATGCATGCTTCCATTCCGCTCGGAGACCGACAATTTCTCATGGCATCAGATTGCCTTAAGAGTGCTGGACATGTGTTGCATCAAGGCAACAATCATTACATATCACTTGTACCAGACAGCCGCGAAGAAGCCGACCGTCTATTTAACGGGCTGTCTGTAAATGGGACGGTAGAGATGCCGATGGAAGACATGTTTTGGGGCGATTATTTTGGGTCATTTACAGATCAATTCGGTGTGCGGTGGATGATCAATTTTCCAATTACGTAAAATTTACTCCACGAGATATGAAAAAACTAACCTATAACATCGACATCAAAGCACCTGCAAACTTGGTGGTCGACCAGATGATTGGCAAAGAAACTTACTCACAATGGACTTCGCTATTTAGTCCAACTTCGGACTTTGAAGGCGGCTGGAACAAAGGCGACAAGATCAGGTTTACCGCGATGGATGAGCGCGGTACCAGACAAGGCATATTAGCCGAGATCGTGGAGCATATACCACATCAATTTATTTCCATGCATCATTATGGTTATTTGTACGGCGACCAAGAAATCACCGAAGGTCCAGAATTAGCAGTGCTAGAGAATTCGTTTGAAAATTATTACTTCGACCAAAAGGACGGCATCACTAACTTACGCATAGAGGTAAGCGATGATGGCGAGCACACAAAACACATGAACGAAATATGGCCAAAAGCGCTAGAAAAATTAAAGGCTATGTGTGAAAACAAAGCGTAATACAGATAGACACCAACGTTGTTGTACTCATTTTAGCATATACGCAAGTTTAGGCATGATATTCGATTAATGTATGCTACAAAGTTTATGTATTCTTGCTATGGAAAAAAAAGGGTGGACAGATGTCGATACTTACATTACTTCTTTCCCGAAGGATGTGCAACAAAGGCTACAGGCTATACGCGCCATCATACGTCGTGTAGCTCCTGAGGCACAAGAGCAGATTTCCTACGATATGCCCGCATATAAATTGCATGGCAAGCCGCTTGTATACTTTGCTGCATTCAAAAACCACATTGGTTTTTATGCTACACCAACCGGCCATAAAGCTTTTGAGGAAAAACTTTCTCCGTACAAATCTGGTAAGGGCTCGGTACAATTTCCTTTAAAAACTCCACTGCCAGAGGATCTCATTGAACGGATGGTTGTTTTTAGAAAAGAGGAAGAAGATGCTAAACACAAAAAATGATGAATATAACAGCGATTACTATTTCTACAACCATTGATACCACGCTCGAAGCAGCATGGAAGTTTTATAATGAACCAGAACATATTGTCCAATGGAATTTTGCGTCCGAGGACTGGATTTGCCCTAGTGCTTCGGTAGATTTGCAACCCGGTGGCGAGTACAAAGTGCGTATGGAATCCAAAGATGGCAACATGGGATTTGATCTTGAAGCGATTTATTCGGACGTATCAGCTCCCGAACAGGTAAGCTACGTGATGACCGACGGTCGAAAGGTGAACACACATTTCTCGGAGAGCGAGGCCGGCGTCATCGTCACGACGATCTTTGATCCCGAGAATACGCATGATCACGAAACACAGCGCGCAGGCTGGCAGGCCATCTTAGATAATTTTAAGAAATATGCAGAATTACAAATGGAAACTCCACCCGATTTCGAATAGTGGGTAATGTACCTAGTACGAAGAATGGCGTGACTGTTGAAGCTTTCTATTTTAATAGTAACAAAGAAACCAAAAATTAAATGGGGCTGATTTGACAAAAAAATCAGCCCTACTCGTTAAACAAGCCATCGTTTAAGGCAAAAAAACGGTCTTTTTTTAGTAATTTTATCCGCAACCATCACAATTTAGGTCGGATACATGCTATTAACGGTAATTCTAGGATTATTCAGTGCAATACTGATGTTGCCATTAGGCAACAAAATTAAGACAAGATGGAGCGGCTTACTGGCGCTCGTACCTGCCATCATATTCTTGTATTATCTATACTATGTACCTGCTGTATCCACAGGAACTATCTATACCCAGATCCTGCCTTGGGTTCCTTCCATGGATATCAATTTTGCTTTTCGCTTAGATGGTTTATCTCTGCTCTTTGCCTTATTGATCTCTGGTATTGGTACTGCCATTTTTGTCTACGCTATCAAATACTTAAAGGGCCACCCGTATTTCGATCGGTTTTTTGGCTATTTGTGCCTATTCATGGCTGCGATGCTTGGTGTAGTGCTGTCCGACAATATTTTTTCCCTATTTATATTCTGGGAATTAACGAGCATAAGCTCCTTCTTTTTGATCGGCTTTAATAATGATAGTGACGAATCTCGCACAAGCGCTTTGCGTGCCCTAACCGTAACCGGAATGGGTGGATTTTTTCTATTGGCTGGTTTAGCATTGTTGGGAAATATCGCAGGCACCTACTACATCTCAGAATTGGTATTAGCACGAGATTTGATTATTGGACATCGCTTGTATCCAGTTATTTTGGCGCTCATCTTCTTAGGGGCTTTTACCAAATCAGCACAATTTCCTTTCCACTTCTGGCTACCTGGCGCCATGAAAGCGCCGACACCAGTATCTGCATATCTGCATTCGGCCACGATGGTGAAGGCTGGCATTTATCTTTTGGCTCGATTCAACCCCGTGCTGGGGCATACCGAATTGTGGAGCTACACGTTGATGATTGTCGGTGGATTTACCATGATCTATGCCGCACTTCACGCGCTTTTCCGATTGGATTTAAAAGGAATTTTGGCTTATTCGACCATTTCTGCATTAGGCGTACTTACGTTTTTGATCGGATTGGGAACTAAGGAAGCTATTATCGCTGTGGTCGTATTTATCCTAGTACATGCTCTTTACAAAGCGACACTATTCATGGTAACTGGTATCATCGACCACGAAACTGGCACACGCGACATCAGTAAACTAGCCGGATTACGAAAGATGATGCCTTGGGTAGCAGTCGCAGGCGGGCTTGCCGCTTTGTCGAGCGCTGGCTTGCCCATTACCTTTGGCTTTATCGGTAAAGATTTAATTTATGCTGCTACATTAGAAAGTGGAGATACGCTAGCTATTATCCTCACTAGTTTGGCAGTGGGCACTAACATTGCTTTGGTTGCTGCCGGATTCATGGCTGGTATCAAACCATTTTCTGGCAAGCTGCCAGAAACGTTACAAGATACGCCCCGACCCTACGCAGCACTTTGGATTCCGCCGCTCATTCTGGGCGTACTCGGGTTGATAGCAGGCATTTTCCCAGGTGTTACGGGCAACTATTTTTCTTTACAAGCGGCCGACTCCATTTTCGGTGGCAATACCGATCTTCATCTAGCAATATGGCATGGTGTGAATACCGTCTTAATTCTAAGTTTGGCCACATTAGGGACAGGTATACTCGTTTATCTGGCCAACAAGCCAAGTGCTGGAAAGCTACAGGCGCTCGAACGTTTAAATGTGATTTCACCGCAGTATATATTTGACCTACTTGGCCGAGGACTGCTTAAGTTATCGCAAAACTATACTAACGTGGTACATAATGGCTACCTACGATCTTACCATCTAAAAATCATCTTGTTTGCCGAAGCTCTGCTGGTGTATAAACTGTGGTTAAGCGGCCCGATTCATCTTGATTGGGAGAACCTGACTGCGTTGTCCATTTATGAAGTTGCGGTTGTACTGATTTTAATTGGTGCAATGGGTATTGTTTTATCGACACCTTACCTACTTACGGCAGTGCTGGCCATGACGGTAGTGGGCTATTGTATCTGTTTGATGTTCGTCTTTTATAGCGCGCCAGATTTGGCGATGACTCAGTTTACTATTGATACGCTCACGACCGTACTATTCGTATTGGTGCTATACAAATTGCCGCCTTTCTTGAAGCTAGAAAGCAGCACTCGTCGCTACCGCGATATCGCCGTAGCACTGGGGTTCGGCACCATCCTATCGCTTATTGCTCTCAAAGTAATCAACGAACCGATCGAAAAAAGCATCAGCCAATTTTACGGCGAAAATGCCTATTTGCTCGCAAAGGGTAAGAATGTCGTCAATGTAATACTCGTTGATTTTAGAGGAATAGACACCTTGTTCGAAACGGTAGTGCTGAGTATTGCGGCCATCGGTGTTTACAGCTTGCTAAAATTGCGTTTAAAATCTTCTGAAAAAGAATAATTAGATATGAGAAGTACGATCTTACAAACCGCTACGCGGTATTTGCTCCCTATACTACTCCTATTTTCGGTGTTTTTGCTCTTGCGTGGGCACTACTTTCCGGGAGGAGGTTTTGTGGGTGGTTTAGTTGCTTCTATTGCTTTCGTGCTGCATAGCTTTGCCAACGGTGCCGAGGCATCGATGAAAATTATGCGTCGTAAGCCACTATCGCTAATACCTATGGGATTAGGGTTGGCCGTATTGAGTGTGATCATACCGACTTTTTTCGGTTATCCTCCAATGACAGGGTTGTGGTTAGAAGAAAAGTTTCCAGTTATTGGCTCAATCGGGACGGCGTTATTTTTCGACATTGGCGTTTACCTCGTCGTGATTGGCGTGGTACTAACAATATTATTTACTATATCTCTCAACCAAGATTAAGCGTATGGAATTATTACTTATACTGGTACTTGGTCTGATGTATGCTGCGGGTGTGTATCTCATCCTTCGGCGTAGTATGATCAAATTGCTCTTAGGAATTATGATGATGGGGAATGGCACTAATATCTTAATCTTCGTAATGGGATCGATTACCCGAGGAGCGCCACCTGTCATAAACAGCAACCACAATATTTTTCAAGATATTTATGCTGATCCGATCCCACAAGCCTTGATTTTGACGGCGATTGTAATCAGCTTCGCTTTATCCGCATTTGCTATCGTACTGCTCAAACGGGCGTATGCATTGTTACAAAAAGATGATCTAGACGATCTTAATACTCCCGAAGAAGAAGATATATGATAGACAACCATATTTTAGCCGCCATTTTTGTTCATCTAATTACTGCTATACTGCAGCTGATTGCGTGGCGCAAAACCATCACGCAACGCTATCTATCGGTGGGCGGTACTTTTTTGGCTTTGATCGTGGCTATTCGGCTATTTGAGAAAGTGTATGCGGAGGGCACTTTAACATTGAATGCCTCTAATTGGGAGGCGCCGTTCGGAATTGTATTTGTGGCCGATTTACTAGCGGTCACGCTGGTATTATTAACATCGCTCGCCGGCTTTGCGGTGTCCATCTTCTCCACTACCGGCCTTAGTCGGCAACGCATGATGTACGGGTATTTTCCGATTTTTCACTTCCTACTAATGGGTTTGATCGGCGCTTTTCTTACCGGAGACATTTTTAACCTTTACGTTTGGTTTGAGGTCATCATTATATCATCGTTTGTACTCATGACCTTAGGTGGGCGAAAAGCGCAGCTAGAAGGAGCCATCAAATATATGGCTCTAAATATACTGGCTTCGATGTTTTTCTTAACTGGTATTGGGATCTTGTACGGGATCACTGGATCATTGAATATGGCCGATTTGGCCTTGAAGATCCAAACCGTCAAAAATCAAAATCTTATCGGCATTACCTCTATATTCTTTATTTTGGGATTTGGTATTAAGTCCGCCGTATTTCCGTTGTATTACTGGCTGCCTTCGTCTTATCATACGCCGCCATCTGCTGTAGCAGCAACTTTCGGAGGTTTGCTTACTAAAGTCGGCATCTATGCGATGCTTCGAGTATTTAGCTTGATCTTCATTCCGGATGAGTTTACCAAGCAGCTGTTGCTCGTCATTGCAGTACTCACTATCCTGACTGGATCTTTGGGCGCATTGGTCAAAACCAATGTGCGACGCCTATTTTCGTACCTCATAGTATGCCACATCGGATTTATGATGGGCGGCCTAGCGATGTTTACCAAAATTGCACTGATGGGGACCATTTTCTACCTTATTCACGATATTATGGTCAAAACAAACATGTTTTTGATTGCAGGCGTGATTCGACAATTACGTGGATCGATGGATATGTCGAAGCTTGGCGGTATATATGGAGAATACCCCAAAATATCGCTGTTAATCGCTATCGTACTATTTTCACTTGTTGGTATCCCACCTTTGTCGGGTTTCTGGCCCAAAATTTTTCTTTTCCAAGAAGCATTTGGTCAAGGTCAATACGTATTTGTGGGTGCGTTGATTATCGGTAGCTTAGTCACATTGTATGTCATTGCACATATGTGGTCGGAAGTATTTTGGAAGAATGCACCGGAACAGTCCCTATTAGAGAACAAGTTTGCACCTATGCCGTTGTTTAAGAAGATTTTATTGATTTTGCCCGTTGCTATTTTAGCTGGCGCTTCTTTATACATTGGATTATATGCTGAAGGAATTGTGCAAGTTGCAGACCGAATATCTAACGATTTAATAGACACCACGCCTTATATCGAAGCGGTATTAGGACCAAAAAGATAATTTGATATGATTAAGTATTTCTTAATGAATCTATTGCTATCCTTCATCTGGGTGGCACTGACTGGTTCACTTTCTTACTCTAATTTCATCTTTGGTCTGCTATTAGGCTTTTTCGTACTATGGATCATGAGTCGCAATGAGTATGATCAACGCTATTTCTACCGTGTACCTAAGATCATTAGCTTTTTATTGTATTTCATTTGGGAGATGATTAAAGCAAATTTACAGGTAGCGTACGATGTGATGACGCCGAAATACTTCTTCCGACCTGGAGTAGTACGTTTTCCGTTGAGCGCCAAAACAGACTTGGAAATCAATGTACTATCGACGTTCATATCCTTGACGCCGGGCACCTTGATTTTAGATGTGAGCGAAGATAAGAAAGCCCTGTACATACATGTAATGTATTTGAATGATCCCGAAATTTTTATTAACAGTTTGAAAATGGGCGTAGAACGCAGATTGATGGAGGTATTACGATGACATTAGGCACCTACTTTGATTATGTTATTTTACCGATTCTTACCTTATCGGTACTGCTGGTATTTATCCGCATTGCCAAAGGTCCATCGGTTGTAGATCGCGTAGTTGCGCTCGACGTCATGATCACTATCGGTATCGGTATCATAACTATTTATAGTATCCGGCAGAATGAAGAAGTATTACTCGATGTAGCTATCATCTTGGCGCTGATCGCCTTTTTGGGCACTATCGCATTCTCGTATTATATTGAAAAACAAAAAGATGATTAATATTATATTAGGAATTTTGAGCACTATAGGTGCTTTATCCATCTTATTTGCTTCCATTGGACTGATTCGTATGCCTGATTTTTATTTGCGGCTATCCGTCACGGTAAAAGCTTCGACTTTAGGGGTTGGTCTTTTTTTAATATGTGCGGCGATCATGTTTCCAGATGACATCTCGGTCACGACGAAAGCAATTGCTATTATATTCTTCTTAATCATCACGGCACCCGTAGCGGCACATATGATCGCACGAACAGCTTACATCACCGGAACGCCGCTATGGAAAGAAACGGTGATAGACGAATTGCACGGTATGTACAATCAAGAAACACACGAACTGAAAAGCGATCCCGAAGATGCACAAGAGGATAACGACGAACAGACGGATAGTGCAAACGGGCAGATAGCCGATAATGAAGAAGCAACTCAATAAAGCGGTAACTACACAACGTTAAAAAGGGTTAAAGCATCAAAGGCCACTCTAAAAAAGACCTAACTTTGACCCCCATATTTACTGCAATTAATTCCATACCTTTGTATCTCAGTAGGAATGAATAAATCAACTAGAAGATGAAGAAATACACGATTTTTTTTATTGTTTTTGTACTTTCACTAGTGCAATTCGTACAAGCGCAAGATAAATTAATCGATAGAGTCGTAGCTACCGTGGGGTCCAATATCATCTTACAATCGGATGTTGATATGCAATACACGCAATATTTAGCAAATGGTGGACCTGCAAATCCAAACTTTAAATGCCAGGCTTTGCAACAGCTCATCATGACCAAATTGTTGGCACAGCAAGCGGTGATCGACTCTGTTGAGGTATCTGAAGCAGAAGTTGATGATCGCATCAACCAGAATATGCGTCATATGATTAGGCAAGCCGGTAATCAGGAGCGTTTAGAAGGGTTTCTGAAACGGTCGGTATTGCAGTACAAAGAAGAAATACGCCCTACAATGGCAGAGCAAATGCGGGCAGAGCGTTTACAAGGAAATATTGTTCAGAAGATTAACGTCACTCCACAAGAAGTAAGCCGTTATTTTGATGGATTGAATAAGGACAGTCTCCCTTACTTCAACACAGAAATTGAAACTGGCGAAATCGTCATTGAACCGGTATTGACTAAGTCTGAAAAAGAACAATATAAAAACAAAGCCGAAGGTTATCGCCAGCAAATATTAGCTGGGTCAGATTTTGGAACTATTGCTCGGTTTTACTCCGAATGTCCATCTGCTCCGAACGGTGGTGATTTGGGTTTCTCTACTCGTGAAGGTTACGTGAAAGAGTTTTCTGCTGTTGCTTTCAAATTAAAGCCTGGCGAGATCTCGGAAGTATTCGAAACTCCCTTTGGTTTTCACTTTTTACAAGTATTGGAAAGACGTGGGGAAGAGGTGAATGTGCGCCACTTGTTAATCACCATGAAACCGACACAAGCCAGCTTGGAGCGTGCAAAATCTAAGATCGATAGCGTATACAATCTTGTTGCTACGGGTAAAATGAGTTTTCATACCGCAGCATCCTTGTACTCTGATGCCAAAGAAACTAAATTCAATGGCGGTATGGTATTCGATCAAAACTCCTACACACGCAGTACGATGATTTCTGTAGATGGACTGGAGCGTGATCTATTTGCAGCCATTGACACCTTGAAACCTGGACAATACTCTAAACCTTACCTGTTTTCACATGTAACAGATGCACATCGTGACGGAATCCAAGCCTACAAATTCAATTATTTGAAAACACGCGTGGCACCGCACCAAGCCAATATGGAGCAAGATTTCGCAAAAATCCAAGAAGCGGCTCAGCAAGACAAAGTCAACCGGTATTTGAGCGAGTGGTTCGAAAAGCGTACAGCATCCACGTACATTCATGTCAACGAAGATTTTTCGACTTGTGATGATCTTGAACTGTGGTTAAGAAAACCTAAAGAAGAGGAAAAAGTAGCTCAAGCGAATTGACGCTTACCGAGCAACTCCAATATTAATAATAAATACGAAGGGTCTTCAACTGATGTTGAAGACCCCTTCGTATTTATTGCAATCGGCACCGAGATTAGATCGACTCCAAGGCGGCTTTGTAGTTTGGCTCTTCGGTTACCTCCGCTACTTGCTCGGTGTATTTCACTTTTCCATCAGAACCAATCACTACTACAGCGCGGCTTAACAAACCTTCTAATGGACCGTCCGAAAATTTCACTCCGTATGCTTCTGAGAACTTTTCATCCTTGTATTCTGACAAGGTGTGTACCTGCTCAAGGCCTTCTGCTGCACAAAAACGACCCTGTGCGAAAGGTAAATCGCGTGAAATACACAATACCACCGTATTGTCTAAACCCGAAAGCTCCTGATTAAATCTT
Organism: Sphingobacterium populi; assembly: GCF_001586775.1. GTDB lineage: Bacteria > Bacteroidota > Bacteroidia > Sphingobacteriales > Sphingobacteriaceae > Sphingobacterium > Sphingobacterium populi. The sequence goes on from NZ_LQXS01000005.1 coordinate 214,640, forward strand.
CTCACAGAAGCAGCACATGTGCCAGTATCTACACTAGGGAAGATATTTAGCACGATGTTTTTCCCACCGAAATCTGCCAAGGACTTTTGTGACAAATCACTACCTGTAAGCGAAAAATTAGGAGCGCTATCCCCCACGTTAGGTAATGTCCCCTGCGTGTGTACTTCGTTGCCTTTAAATGTTATTGTAGCCATGAATTTTAATTTTATAATGACGACAAGATAGGAAATTATCAAGAGCTAAGCTAAACAATATCACACTATACTGGTTATGTATTTAAATTTTATAGAAATAAATTATAGCTTTATCGGATTAAAATATTATGTTAGCATACTAATTATAAACATCATTGCCCACCATCAGTAGGCAACACTAACCACATATAACTAAGAGCATATGAAAAGATTATTACTCGGCCTTTTATTGGCAACTCCTGTGTTCGCGATGGCACAAGGGACGCAGGTAAATACGCAAAATCAAAAGATTGTCGGTATGGCGGGCGCTGGTAGCGCACTGTTTATCGATGAGGCTTCGATGGTCTATAGCCCCGGAGCTTTGGCCAAGATGGAACATAATGCAGTACAAGTAGGCGCTACTGGTATCATGTTTCGTTCAGCCTTTCAAGAGGCGGGTTCTTCCAATGGGTACAATACCAGATTTCAGATCAGTCCTCCATTTGCCGCTTATGCTACATTTGGACCAAAAGGTGCTTTTTGGAAAGCGGGTTTGGCTGTTTACACACCTTTTGGCGGAGCGGTTGATTGGGGTAATGATTGGCCTGGCCGTTATGAGTTAAATGATCTTTCGCTAAGAGCTATTTATATCCAACCAACAGTTAGCTTTAAGTTAACAGAACAATTTTCAATCGGCGGTGGTTTTATTTACAATGTTGGCTCAGTAGACTTAAGTAGATCTATACCTGCCTTCCACCCTGATGGAAGACCGTCAACCGCACAGCTTTCAGGCACAGGTACTGGTACGGGCTATAATTTAGGAGTTCACTACCACTTGGAAGATCAATTTGCTCTTTCCATCAGTTATCGTTCAAAAGTGATCACCAGATTGGACAACGGCTCGGCACAATTCGACGTACCACAAACCTTAGCACCAAACTTTCCTAATACCGCGTTTGCAGCCGAGTTACCTCTTCCTTCTTCATTAAACTTGGGTATTACGTTTCCTGTAGGAGAAAGAGTGAATATGGCGATCGATGGGTCGATTCTAAATTACAGCATTTATCAGCAATTAGCCTTTGAATACGAAACAGATCTGATTCCAAATACGGTTTCTGAAAAGAACTACGAGAATGCCTACTCGGGAAGAGTTGGTATAAACTATCAAGCAAGTAATCGCTTAGCACTTCGCACAGGTGTTGGTTACATTCGTACGCCAGTACGCGCAGGTTATGTATATCCCGAAACACCAGACAATGATAGATTCGTTGCTGCTTTAGGTTTGACGTACGACATTACTCCAAAATGGGAGTTGAATGCATCCTACGCTTTTCAACACACTCTCCCGAGAACGACTACAAATGTATCGACCGGGTTAAGAGGGCGGTATGAAACCTACATCCATGCTCCAGGCGTTTCACTTAGCTATAAATGGTAAACCTTACGATTATGAAAAAGATCTTTAACAACTATATTTTTGCATTTGCGGCACTGTTCTTTGTTGCTTCCTGTGCTCCAAGTTTCGACGAACCAGAAGTGCGGACATCTACGGCAGATTTCTCTAAGTACATTTCTATCGGTAATTCATTGACTGCTGGCTTTGCGGATGGCGGCTTATATCTAGAAGGCCAGCGCGTCGCATTCCCTAACTTGATCGCGGCGCAGATGCAGCAAGTCGGTGGCGGTACCTTTACCTCACCGTTCTTTAACGAAAATCAGGCAAATGGATCCGGTTATCTTCGTCTTACCGCATTAACAAATGGTAATCCTACACTCGAGTCGGTAACCACCAACTTGGCTATTAGAGGTCAGAATCCGGTAACTGGCGGGCCGTTATATACGAAATACGAAGGAGCGGAATACCATAATTATGGCGTACCAGGTATGCGGCTAGATTTAGCCTTTGTACCGGAATTTGGTGCAGCAAATCCGTATTTTGAACGTTTGTTGGAAGATAGTGCTGTACGAAACACAAGCTATCTTAGTTTCACTACAGGCAGACAGCATACTTTTTTCTCTTTTTGGTTAGGCAATAATGATGTATTAGGCTATGCCATGAATGGCGCTGTTGCCAATCCTGCTGACGCAACGACTACATTGACCAACATTCAAACTTTTACTGGAGCTTATAACAACTACATCGCTGCATTGACCACCGGAGACCGTAAAGGAGTCGTGGCCACTATTCCGGATGTTACGAGCATTCCATTTTTTAATACAGTTACCTACGCGCAGCTTGTAGCTGGTGTACGCTCTGCAACGGGTAATAATGACCTAGATATTTACATTCAAACTAAAACAGGCATTAGAGCTGCTACTCCAGAGGACCTATTCTTTTTAACATTGCCTAGAGAAAGGATTGGTGTAGACAATGGATTTGGTGTTGATCCACGCAACCCAATACCAGACAATATGGTACTAGATCGTGATGAAATACCACAAGTGAGCGCTATTGTGATACAATACAATTCGGTTATCAGACAAGCCGCAGAAGCTAATGACTTAGCGCTAGTGGATATGTATAGTTTCTTTAATCAGGTGAAATCAGGCTTAGTATTGAGCAGCATACCTTTCAATGCGCAATTCATTCGTGGCAATGCCTTTTCTTTAGATGGGATACATCTTACTCCAATCGGTAATGCGGTTGTGGCAAACGTATTTATAGAAGCTATTAACAAAAAGTATAATGCTTCCATACCACGAGTAGATATCACTCAATACGCTGGCGTAAGGATGCCTAATTAAAGTAGATACATTTCACATAATCTCTTTTATCTGGAATAGAATTTAAAGCGTTGGTTCTCTGAACCAACGCTTTTTTTGCTAACAAGCTATTATGTATATTTGTAATACGATGAAAGTAACATTACAACGCGAAAACGATGCCATGCACTTCGCAGGCAGTAGTAGCACGTCTGACGTGAAAATACATATTGATGGCTCTCCAGAAATCGGAGGCAAAGGTTTGGGCGTACGACCAATGGAGTTAGTACTATTTGCACTTGGCTCATGTAGTGTGTTTGATCTATCTGTCATTTTGAAAAAGCAACGCCAACAGATCGATGACATCCAAGTGGAAGTACAAGGCAAGCGCAGGGAAGAAGTACCGACCATTTTCACCAACATTCATATTGCATTTTCACTTAAAGGCACTATCGATACGGACAAAGCAGCAAAAGCGGCTGAATTAGCCGTCAAGAAATATTGTTCGGTACACGACATGTTAGCCGCAGGCGGTGTTGATATTACGTATAGCATTAAGATCAACTAGGCCACCTCAGATAATTTTCAAACAAGCGACTATGCTATTCAGCACAAAAGCGCGACGGATCTTGTTACCTGTCGCGCTTTTGTATTTGGACTGTTGTCGACTATCTTTAGTTGACAGCCGCTCAATTTATATCGTCTATCTTGTCTTCTCAGGAATGACTGCCCAAATCACATTTGCGGCGTCATCTGCTACAAGCATATAATCTTTGGTAAATGCAACACCGACTGGTCGGCCATGCACTTCTTTCTTATCTTTATTCGCCACAAAACCGGTTAGAAAATCCTGTGTTTTCCCATTTGGTTTGCCATTCACGAAGGGAATGAAGGCAACTTTGTAACCCACAAATTCTGAACGATTCCACGATCCATGCTGTCCGATGAAAGCACCTTGTTCAAAGCCCGGCGCTTTGTTAAATACAAACCCGAGCGAAGCAGTATGTGCGCCCACGGCATAATCTGGTTTTAATGATTTGGGCAAATTCTCTGGGATACGACCTTCCCATCGTGGATCTACCTTCATGCCCCAGTAATAATAAGGCCAGCCATAAAATTTCTCAGCTTGTACCGACGTGATATAGTCTGGTACTAACTCATCTCCAAGTTCATCTCGCTCATTCACCGCAGTCCACAACATATTAGTTTGTGGCTCAATATCCATACCGACCGCATTACGCAATCCAGATCCAAATATGCGCTCACCCGAACCATCGGGATTTACTTCCAAGATGACCGCACGGCGCACTTCATGCTCCATACCATTTTCGCCAACATTACTCCCTGATCCTACTGAAATGAATATTTTACTTTCATCTTTATTCGCTATAATGTTTCTTGTCCAGTGGTTATTATACCCACCAGCAGGCAACGTTAAGAGCTTCGTACCAGATTTCGATTTCAATGTACCTTTTTGTCGGTCATAAGGATAGCGCATTAGCGCATCCGTATTAGCAACATAGAAATAGTCTCCCAAGATCAACATACCGTAAGGTTGTGCCAGATTGTTCAAAAACACGTTCTTTTCATCTGCGATGCCATCTCCGTTTGTATCTTTGAATACTAACACCTCATCTGGACTCGCACTGCGAAAGATATTTCGCGCATTAACATACTCGTCATCCTTACCTTCCTCGTCAGTACGCGATTGCGCGACAAATATATCCCCGTTTGGGCCCACATAAATATTTCTCGGACTATTCAGATTTTCGGCAAATTTGACGACTTTATAGCCTTTAGGTGCTTTCGGCATGGCGCCATCCTTCCAGCCCACAATAGTTGCGAACTTATTGGTAGGCTTAGTTGCCATAGGCTCTTGTATGGCGATAGAATCTCCATATTCACGATCGACTTTTGTGGAGTCGTTAATGCTATGTTTTTTTTGTTCTTGATTGCTCGAATTACAGCTGAATAGGCTGATGCTAAATAATAATCCGTAAAAAACAGGTTTTTTAATAAGATAAGTCATAATCTAAATTGCGTGTAACTAACTTACAAGTTACAACAACAATGTGTCGAAATAGTTTAAAAAGCCTATTCTTCTTCGATGAGTACATCCGTAGAAGGGGCATTCCCATCACTACTTGTTTGCTCTTGTCCTTCTTTTTCATCAGATTTTTCCGGAACGGTACTATCCCGTTTGCGAAGCATCATATCTTCTACCGATGTAGGCCGATCTTGTGGTCGCCAAATGAACCCTGGCAAAATTTCATTCTCCTGATTAACCAGTTTGAGAGGGTAAACCTGTTGGTTGGGTTTGTAACTACTATACAGGAGTATTTTACGATCTTCAAAAACAATCTTGATTCGTGCACCGCGATCATGAAACATGTCTCGAATAATACCCGTGGGCTCATCTACGTTGAATACCAGATTCTCAGCATTGCCATCTACAAACAATCGTTCGATATAATTTTGATCAAAGAAAACCGTAATCTTGCGTCCCTTCAATTGGTTGAATTTTATGGAATCTAGCACCGCATTAACCATAAAGGCATTATCTTTCAATAGGGCATTATCGAGCTTTCGATTCACCATCTGCATGTAAATAGTATCAGCCGATATCTGCGAACCATCCGACCAAATCATGGGTTTCCCCATGAAGCGAAACATCGAATCCTGCATGCCATAGTAGACCGAATCGGCCACCGCTTGCAAATCGGATTTGAACATACGTACATGGTGATATGCTTTTACAATACGAGTTCTTGCTGTATCAGCGAGCGCTTTTACGGAATCTTGTGCCGATAAAGAATCTGGCTTCATCACCGTTTCCATCGCGGCATCAATGCGTTTGCCGGCCTCATTCTCTAAAGGAATTACCACTTGGTCACGTAGCGTACTATCCGCCTTCAGAGTATTGGCAATGGTCAGCGAATCTGCTCTCTTGCCCATATCTGGCGGTCTGCCGATTGCGCGTTGCAACTCTTTTTTCTGGATCGAATCTACTGCCGCAATCGTGCTATTTACCACATCGGTACTGTCGGCATTAGATATCGTTGGTGGGATAGAAAGCTCATTCAGCTCGTCGCTTTCGCCTGCTTCTATCAAATCATCATCATCGCCATAATCAACATCTTCCTCCAAGAGCAACTGACCACCATCGCGACTCAATCCCAGATTGAGCGCCACATATTCGGCTCGGGGAATGGTTCTTGAAAATATCGTATCCGCAGTCATGTAAACCGTATCTACTTTACTTTTTGGTGTAGAAGCGATATGTACAGTATCTAAAAGCACCCGATCATCTGATAGAGAATCGGTCAATAATGCTAGCTCTTGCTTAGCTATCTCCTCTTTTTGCTGTTGTTCCTCTTCCAAAGCACGGTCGCGTAACCTACGCTCACGCCGCGACAACTTTTCTTCTTCAACCTCACCATTCGCTATACTGTCAACAGGCGCTTTGGACGCGGTATCGTTCTCTACGACCATCTTCACCAGCGGATTATCGGCCATCGTAATAGACTCTTCTCCACCGCGATATTTTCCGTATCCGCCATTAGCATAGAACTTCTCCAATGTATCTACGAATACCACATTCCGGAAAGCTTCTCCATCGCCAACCGATCGATCATAATATAGGCTATCACCTTTCAAAAATTTGGATCCTTCGGTATAAAGGTTGTTGAGGTTGAACTTGGCAATGCCTGTACCGGTATTATACACACCTCGTTCGGTATAGAGGTTCTCCCCTGCTCTTCCTTTTATATTAGTAGGTCCGAAAAAATAATTGTTGCGTGTAATCGAATTATAGCGCATCGTATCCGTGTATATCACAACATCGGGCGAACGTACGACAACTTTTTCTCTAAAATATGAATCTTTACTGCGCTCAAAATAATAGGCATTACGAGAAGTAATTGTATCTGTACCGCTTACGATGCGACCTCCGCCGGTATACGTACCTCTTTGATCGCGGAAACTGTAAGTCAGATAATTGGTGGTCAAGACGGATTTGCCGTCTACAACACGTACATTGCTCGTGAGCACCGCATGCTGCGTCGCTGCCTCGTAATGCAAGCGGTCGCCATAAATAACGGTACCTGATGGTTGCGTAATTACGACGTTGCCATACGCTTCGAAAAACTCTCTACCAATCTCATCACGCCAGAAATCTCCACTATCAGCCATTAACGTATTGTTTTTATGCTCGTAAACAGGATTGTAATGGCGCATGACGCGCTGTTCAATAATCACACCACGAGTGGAAGAAACCAAACGCATGGCATCTGCTGCGCCTTGCTGCGCTTGCAAAGCCGCCAAAGACAGCAGATAGATGAAAAGGGTAAACAATGGTTTCACAAGCGCAAAAATAGACATTTAATCTCCAAAAAAATGTTAAAAACATGTGCGTGCCTCTCGTAATAAATCGCTTTCTAGACTGTAAGATCAAAAACAATCTGATTAATTCGGTGAAAGTTCGTCTTATGCTCATTAACTTTGGCTATGGAGATCTTGGACAGACTTGCACAATATATGGTTGGCGAGCAATTATGCGATCAGCAAGATCGTATTTTGCTCGGCGTAAGCGGCGGCAAAGATTCTATGCTCATGGCTTATCTACTGTGGAAACTGGATTATCAGATCGCCATTGCACATTGCAATTTTAAACTACGTGGTGAAGAATCGGATCTAGATGAAGCACTTGTTCGTCAATTCGCTACGAAGCACGATATTCCATTTTTTCATACACAGTTTGACACGCAGCTACACGCCGAACAACAGCAGCTTTCTATACAAATGAGCGCTCGTGAACTTCGCTATCAATGGTTCGAGCAGCTTTGCGAAACGCATAATTACCAAGCAGTAGCGGTAGCGCATCATCAACAAGATCATATTGAGACGGTTTTTATCAATCTTACTCGAGGCACGGGTTTGCGTGGCATGCGCGGTATTGCAGCGAAGCGCGATCGCATTATCCGACCAATCTTGTGGATGTCCCAACATGAAATCACGGAAACCGTCAAGCAATTGGATATTCCCTATCGGGATGATCAAAGTAATTTTTCAAACAAATACGTACGCAACAAGATACGCCTTGATATCCTGCCGCAGTTTCGTACGCTGAACCCACATTTTGATACAGTGATGTTGGACAATATCGAGCGATTGGCAGAGAGTTACGACCTGTTACAGCGATTGACGGACGACGTACGTAAGAAACTTTTCGTTGCGGAAGCAGAACGCATCAGTATAGATAAAAGTTCAATCGAAGTTTATATGCACGACCTCCCGTTGCTATTTGAACTATTTAGGCCCTTCCATTTTGAAAAGAATATAGTGGCAGACCTGGCCAATTCCGAACTCCAACACATCGGAGCTCAGTTTGAATCGGAAAGTCATGTCATCTTGGTGGATCGATCCAAGCTGTTTTTATATCGCAGAAGTCAATTGCCGCTAAATCAGCAATATCTGAATCTAGAAGAGCCAAGATTAATCATTGCCGAAAGAACATTATCACTTCAGATTGGTACAGACACCGCACTACATGCTTCTAAAAACAAAGCACAAGTCGATTTTGAGAAGTTAGTATTCCCGCTCACAGTACGTAGCTGGATATCGGGCGACCGTTTTAGACCGCTGGGGATGCAGAGCAGTAAAAAATTAAGCGATTTTTTTATTCAAAAAAAAGTGCCATTGCTAGAGAAAAACCAAGTGCCAATTTTGGTAAATGGTAATGGAGAAATCATCTGGATTATCGGTTACCAATTAGATAATAGGTACCGAATGAGCGAAAATACAAAGAAAGTAGCTACATTCGTATATCGTTAAAAAAAGGGTATGGGAGAGCAGTTTGCATTCGAAGAAAAGCAATATTTAGGTCGAGATATGACTTGGGTGAGTGTGCGTCTTATTCTCGCACTTTTCTGTTTTATGGCGTACTATCTCAATATCGATCATATTGTATCTAGTCAATTATTTTTTATCACAGGCGTAGGTATTCTTTTTGTTTCGATTCTCATGCTATACATGATTAGCTACCGCACCTTGGTACAAGATCATAAACTAACGTTGAGCGGCTTATGGACTACCAGTTTGGTAAAGATCGACCTACGGTCAATAGCCAAGGTTGAGGTCAAGCCCTACAATAAATTTATCGTCAACAATCCGGTGTACAATCTGCATAAAAATGGAAAAATCCGTTTCTACTCGGGCGGCAAAAATGCAGTGTGGCTCACCGACCTTGATGGACTGATCTATGTTATCGGATCGCAACGACCCAATGAATTGGCGACAGCAATCCTCGCTGCCAAAAGCTAAAATTTTGTTAAGTGATCCTCATCTGACATTTTCGTCGGGCATTCTAAGCGAGTTTTATTAAATTTGGGAAAAGCGATTTACCATGGAATTTTTAAAAGTCGTAGTTATACTAGTTGCCTGTTATTATGCATTCAAGTTGAGTGTGCGGCTCTTGCTGCCTTTCGCCATGAAAAAGATGGCCGAGAAGATCATGAAAAAAGCACAACAAGGCAACTTTAATGGTCAAAGTGGACCTTTTCAATATCAAGGATTTGGCCAACAGCAAAACGGCAGACAAGATAGAGCTGATGGCAAGGTCAAAGTAGCCTATGTACCTCCCAAAGAAGATCCACGCAGCGGCCAAGCCACTGCCGGAGAATTTGTAGATTTTGAAGAAGTCAAATAAATAGCCGTACTTCGCACTTTATGTGGCTAAAGCAGCTCTCTCTTTTACAATTCAAGAATTACGCAGAATCGACGTTGGAGTTTTCTCCAGCCACCAATGCTTTTACAGGATTTAATGGCGCTGGCAAAACCAATTTGCTAGATGCGATCCATTACCTGTCGCTTTGCAAATCCTACTTCAATCCAATCGATTCTCAACACATCAAGAAAGGCGAGGATTGGTTTATGGTGCAAGGCCTATTCGAGAAAACCACTGAAGTGGCCGATAGCATCTCGTGCAGCCTCAAGAAAAACCAAAAAAAACAGTTCAGAAAAAACAAAAAAGACTACCCCAGATTGGCTGATCATATCGGCCAATATCCGCTGGTGATGATCACACCCAATGACGTGGGCATTATCTTAGAAGGTAGTGAAGAGCGGCGTAAATTTATCGACAATGTTATTTCGCAGACCGACAATCGCTACCTCGATACGCTGATCCAATACAACCGCATCATACAACAGCGCAATCAATTGCTCAAAATGGCCGCGGCCAGCAGACAGCTTGATTTAAGTTTGTTAGATGTGCTCGACAGTCAGTTAATTGAAGTTGGCGATCAGATTTTCGCTAAGCGAAAAGCGTTTATGCAAGAGTTTGCCCCTTTTTTCAAGCAACATTACAATTACATTTCGGGCGAAGCCGAAATGGTGGAACTCAGCTATGAGTCGCCGCTGCTGCATAATACATTTGCCCAGCTTTTGGCAACAAATCAAGATAAAGATCGTATTCTTGAGCGTACGAGCCAAGGCATTCACAAAGACGATCTTCTTTTCAGCATCCATGAGGCATGCCACTCAAGAAATTTGGATCGCAAGGACAGCAAAAATCCTTTCTCATTGCACTAAAATTAGCTCAGTATTCTTTTTTGAAAGAGAAAAAAGGATATGCACCATTACTACTGCTGGATGATATCTTTGATAAGCTCGATGATATACGCACCAGAAAAATCATGCAGATGGTGTCGGACGACGCTTTTGGGCAAATTTTCATCACGGATACCGATGCCAAACGAATAAGTCAGATTTTTCAAGAAATCGGCAAGCCTATTCGTATCTTTGAAGTCAAAGAAGGTGCGGCAAATGAGAAAATATAGAGGAGAAGATATCCGGCGAAGTGACGATATCTCTATCAAACAAGCAGTAGAAAAAATGCTGGAAGTCTACCGACTTCGGCAGAAGTTTGATGAAACCTCTATTGTAAATGCTTGGCCTGATATCATCGGCAAAGCGATCGCCAATAGAACCAACAAAATTTATATTCGCGACAAAAAGTTGTTTGTATCTGTTGAATCTGCTGTTATTAAAAACGAATTGGCGATGATGCGACGGCAGATATTAGGCCGCATCAATGAACATGTGGGCTATGTGATGGTGGAGGAATTTGTGATCCTATAATCCGACATTTTACTTTTATCTCCTTGAATCTTAAATTTTACATCTCCGCTCTTATCGGTTTTATCATCTGGGGGCTTTTTAGCCTGGTACTAAAGCCACTACATGGCTATGCTGCACTCGAAATTTTGCTGTTTAGAGTGCTATTTTCCACACTAAGCATTTGGTTGGTCAATGTCTTATTCCGCCGCAAGCAAATCAAAGCCTCCGTACGGCAAATAAAAGATTTTAGCAGCAGCGAGAAACGAAAAATCTTTGCCAACTATGTTGTAAGCGCACTTATGCTCTCCCTAAATTGGTTTGTATTTATTTTCGTGATGAATACCATAAGCGTCAACGCCACGAGTTTAGCTTACCTGATCTGTCCGATCTTGACCACCGCACTGGCAGCCGTATTCTTGGGCGAGCGCCTAAAAGTTGGGCAGTGGATGGCAGTTGGTATCAGCGCATTTAGTTGCATATTATTATCCATGGGGCACTTTATCGATCTGTTTTACAGTTTAATGATTGCTTTAACTTATGCGATCTATCTGATCTTGCAAAAGAGTAATACACAGGTTGACAAGCTTTTCTCTTTAGCGATCCATATTACACTCAGCACAATCATTTTATTACCCTTATTTGGCGTGGTTGGATTGGGAGGCAATAAATCGGCAATATTCTATGAATTGGTTTTGCTGATTGCCGTGGTTTTTACCATTATACCGCTTTTTTTGAATGCGTATGCATTAAAAGGATTGAACTCTTCATTGGTTGGCATTCTATTATACATCAATCCATTATTAAGCTTTACACTAGCTGTCACCTACTTTGGCGAACCGATCACCGGCTTGCAGATGGTTGCCTACGGCATGATTGTATTTGCTGTAGCGTGGTTTAATTTCTTGTACTTCCGCAATTCCAGAAAAGTTATTCCATCGGCAGAGGAAGCACCTATCATACCACAGTAACTTAGCTTTACTATAGATACGCCGACAAGTCGCCTTTACCTTCGCGAATAACTTCGAACTCGCCCTGCGTCAGATCCACAACTGTAGACGCTACGTTATCGCCATAACCGCCGTCGATAACCATATCGACTTTCTCACCATATTTCTCGTAAATCAACTCCGGATCGGTAGAGTATTCAATGATATCATCATCATCGTGAATGGAGGTTGTCACAATCGGATTGCCAAGTTCTTTGACGATTTCGCGCACAATACTGTTATCAGGCACTCGTATTCCGACCGTCTTTTTTTTCGAACTCAATAATTTGGGCACTTGGCCACTCGCATTAAAAATAAATGTAAATGGCCCTGGAAGTGCTTTTTTCAACAATCGAAATACCGATGTATCAAAAGGTTTCGTGTATTGCGAAATATCGGTAAGATCGTAGCAGATGAAGGAAAGGTTTGCTTTCTGCGTTTGCAAACCGCGAATTTGGCATACCCGTTCAATGGCTTTTTGATTAGTGATATCACAACCAATACCATACACCGTATCGGTAGGATAAATAATAACTCCACCACTTTTGAGTATATCTACCGCCTGCTGTATGGCTTTCGGATTTGGATTCTCTTCGTAAATTCTAACTAACATACTATAGCAACAATTGGTCGCGTAATAAGTTTATAATTTTAGGGAATGGGCACACCTGATGTATGCAAAAACGCGATTATTGCACTGCTATCAGACGGTGCAAACCACTGCGTATTGCCATGCTTTTTGAACCAAGTAATCTGTCGTTTGGCATAGCGGCGGGAGTTTTGCTGAATCTTTTCTACAGCCGCATACAAAGTACTATTTCTATCTAGATAATCGAATATCTCCGTGTATCCAACCGTACGCAATGCTGGATGATTTTTATAGGAGAGCAATGATTTTACTTCCTCGACCAACCCTTGTTCCAGCATTCTGTTCACCCGTTCGTTGATACGCTGATAGAGCGTTTCTCTCTCCTCATTCAATCCGATCGTGATCACATCAAAGCTGCGGTCTGCTTGTTTTTGTTGTTGGTACTGCGCAATAGATTTACCGGTAGATTCATATACTTCCAGTGCGCGTACTACACGCTGTGGATTCTGGAAATCCATTTGCGCATAATGCTCTGGATCGATCGCTTTCAAGCGCTGTTGTAAAGATGCTAGGCCATCTTTTTGTAGCGCATCGTTCAGTTCCTGCCGAATGTGCGCAGGCGCCTGCGGAAGATCATCCAATCCTTCGGTGAGCGCGCGTACAAACAAACCTGATCCGCCGACCAAGACCACCACATCGTGTTGCTGAAAAAGAGTATCGAGCAATGCAAGCGCATCTCGTTCGAAATCTCCAGCTGAATAAATGGTATCTACAGAATGTGAATTGATAAAATGGTGTGGCGCAGCCCCTAGCTCCTCCTCATCCGGCTTTGCGGTACCGATCGACATTTCCTTGTAAAATTGTCTGGAGTCTGCTGATACGATCTCTGTACGAAAATAGCGAGCGAGTGCAATAGCCATCGTAGTTTTACCCACTGCGGTAGGGCCAACGACGGACACAAGTGTTTTCTTTTTTCTGCTCACAATATTGAAGGCATTTCGTAGCCCTTAATAATCATCGCTATATCCAGAGGAGCTTTTTTCGCTATTCTCACTGCCTTCCGACTTTTCATCCTCGTCATCAAATGCATCGAAATCGTCTTCTTCATCTACACCGTAAACTTCCGCATCTTCGTGAATAAAATCTTCATCTTCTTCCTCCAAATCGTCATTTACTGGAAAATCTGCTGCCGCGACATTTTTAGGTGCTTGACCAATTGACTTGAATACCGCTGGATACGATTTGCCCTCTTCTTCTTTTAAAATCTTCACCAATTCGACATGAAAATCGTATGGCCTATCGAAGTTGTAGACGTAATAAAACTTTTGATGTGGATCATCAATAAATTTGCTGAGCTTGATATCTGCCATAAGCAGCACCTCATTCTTTGTCTTACGTTCGTTAGGAAGATGGGCTATTTCTGTCCCTTTCTTCCATTGGTCGTTGCTGACGTAGAATGATGAGGAGCGCCCCACTTCATAGCTAGTGGTACTGTGAATAACTTCATGTAATTCGAGGAAAGTACTTTTGGATTGCATATCGATTTCCCGATAGATGTCTTCGTAATCTTCAAAAGTGACTTTAAATCTATAAATTGCCATGGTGTACTACTCTTTATTTTTTTAACTAAATTACTCTTCTTTGTTTTGTAACTGAATGGGCAAGCCTAATGCCTGACCTTGCGCTTTCATATAATTGATCGCCTCCTCGCGCGAATTGGCAATTTCGCCTTCTAAGATTGCTTCGCGAATCGCATTTTTAATCTTGCCCACCATCCTGCCTGGCTCCACACCAAAGGTTTGCATGATATCTTCTCCTGTGACAGGTGGTTGCCAATTACGAATATGATCGCGTTCTTCTACGTCTTTCAGCTTCTGTTTGACAAGCTCAAAATTATCACGATATCGTTTTTTCTTATATTCATTTTTGGTCGTGACATCTGCATAACAGAGCATCATGAGGGCATCAATATCATCTCCTGCTTCAAACAGCAATCTTCGTACCGCAGAATCGGTTACGATATCTTTCACAAGCACAATTGGCCTTAAATGAAGCTGAACGAGCTTTTGCACAAATTTCATTTTCTCATTCTGTGGCAACTTCAGCTCGGCAAACAATTTGGGAACCATCCGCGCACCACGGTCTTCATGCCCATGAAATGTCCAACCGATCTTTGGATCAAAACGTTTGGTCGGTGGTTTAGCAATATCATGCATAATCGCGGCCCAGCGCAGCCAAAGATCATCCGACAATTCGGCTACATTGTCGAGCACTTCTAGAGTATGATAAAAATTATCTTTATGCCCCTTTCCATCAATGTATTCTACGCCATGCAATTGGCACATTACTGGAAATATTTCGTGCAATAATCCGGTATCAAACAAATATTTGAAACCGATAGACGGCTTCGGCGCTAGTACGATTTTATTCAATTCATCGATAATCCGCTCTTTGCTGATAATACGAATACGAGCTACATTACGTACAATCGCCTCCTTTGATTCGGAATCTATGGCAAAACCCAGCTGTGTTGCAAAGCGAATGGCACGCATCATCCGAAGCGGATCATCCGAGAAGGTAATATCAGGATCGAGCGGCGTGCGTATCACTTTAAATTCGATATCAGCTAATCCATTAAATGGATCGACCAACTCACCATAATTCTTTTTATTCAACGAAAATGCCATGGCATTGATCGTAAAATCTCGACGATTTTGATCGTCTTCTAAAGTGCCATTCTCTACAATAGGTTTGCGGGAATCGCCGCGGTACGATTCTTTACGCGCGCCTACAAACTCGACTTGCAAATCTTCGTGCATCAGCATCGCTGTACCAAAAGATTTGAAAATCGTCACCTTCGTTCCTAGGGCAAGACCAACTTTAGTCGCGAAATCTATACCGCTACCCAAGACCACGATATCAACATCATTTTTAAAAGCTCTACCCATGATACGATCGCGCACGTAGCCGCCAATCACGTAGCAGGAGAGCTTTTCCTGATCAGCCAATTCTCCAATGATGTGAAATAAAGGGTGTTGTAAATTATCGTCCATAGTTGCAAGGCGCAAAAATACGATTTTTTCTCCAAGTGCAATCACACTTAGAGAAGATCGAAAATGTCGTATAATCTATTAATCGCGGTCTCTAGAAAGCCTTCTAAATGTCAACGGGTTAGCAGAAAGCTCCTTTTGCTCACGACGGCGTTCTACAATGTGTACTGCGGAAAAAAGAGCTTCTCTAAATGATTCAGCAGAAGCCACATTTTGCCCCGCGATATCGTATCCTGTACCGTGATCGGGCGACGTGCGCACAAATGACAATCCTGCAGTAAAATTAACGCCAGCACGAGATGCGATATGCTTGAACGGAATCAATCCCTGATCGTGGTACATCGCTAATACTGCGTCGAATTTTGTATAGGTATCATTTGCAAAAAAACCGTCCGCAGGATACGGTCCAAAGCAAAGTATGCCTTCCGATTTTGCTTTTTCAATTGCGGGCGCGATGATTTCTCCATCCTCTAGCCCGATCAGCCCATGATCTCCCGCATGCGGGTTGAGCCCTAGCACTGCGATTTTGGGTTTCTGAATCCAAAAATCAGTTTTTAGGCTGGCATGCATCATACGCAACTTATGCAGAATAGCATCCTCACTTAAGGTGTTGGCAACTTCCTTTACAGGAATATGCCCAGTTACAACGCCCACTTTAAGCTCATCACTCACCATAAACATCAAAACATCTTTCGCCTCAGATTTTGCTTGCAGATATTCGGTGTGTCCCGGAAATTCGAAACCCTCTTGTTGTATATTATGCTTGTTGATTGGCGCGGTCACCAAGGCGTCGATTTTTCCGGCTAACAAATCTTCGCAGGCTTTTTCTAGCGAAAGAAAGGCATATTTACCTCCTATTTCATTCTCTTCGCCCAACGTAATTTTTACATCCTCCTGCCAGCAGTTAATTAGATTAGCCTTTTTAGCAATCGCTTCCTCCGCTGAGGAAATGACCTGAAAATTGAAATCATGCGCATTAATAGCTTTGCGATGAAATGATGCCACCTTTGTATTTCCGTATACAATGGGTGTAAAATGCTCCAGTATACGGCTATCTTGTAGTGACTTGATAATCACTTCCAAACCTATTCCATTAATATCTCCTACTGTAATACCGATTTTTAGCTTATCCTTCATCCTGTAATGCTTATAGCGCTGATTGCTCAAAAGTAAACAGTTAAACGGGAAATGGCAACTATTTAAAATCGGTCTGCCCGAGTTTTTTGCGTACTTTTGAAGCATCAAACAAGCACTATGAGTACAGTACGCGCGAAAAAACACCTTGGTCAACATTTCCTAAATGACAAATCTGCCGCCCTGCGAATTGTCGATGCTTTGCAACCAGAGTTGGGATTCCAACAGGTGTTGGAAGTGGGGCCAGGAATGGGTGTTTTATCAGACATTTTGCTCACACGCGAGCAAAACTATCAAACTTGGCTTATCGATATCGACGACGAATCCGTCGGCTATCTGGCTAATCAGTATCCCAACTTGGGCGATCGTTTGATTCATGGTGACTTTTTAGCGTTGGATTTTGATCAACATTTTCCAAGTAGCGTAGCTATTATTGGTAATTTCCCATACAACATTTCGTCTCAGATTTTATTTAAAATACTAGACGAACGACACAAAGTGATACAGATGGTCGGTATGTTTCAAAAGGAAGTAGCCGAGCGCTGTGTAGCCAAGCCTGGAGGCAAAGAATACGGTATTTTGAGTGTTTTCTTGCAAGCCTATTATGATGTAGAATACCTTTTCACGGTCAAAGCAGGTGCATTTACACCACCGCCAAAAGTTCTTTCGGGGGTGATGCGCATGA
The DNA here is from genome assembly GCF_001586775.1 of Sphingobacterium populi. Taxonomy (GTDB): domain Bacteria; phylum Bacteroidota; class Bacteroidia; order Sphingobacteriales; family Sphingobacteriaceae; genus Sphingobacterium; species Sphingobacterium populi. The sequence continues at coordinate 232,078 of NZ_LQXS01000005.1, forward strand.
CGCGTAATGATAGAGAAACGTTAGATTGTGACGAAAAACTTTTTTGGCGCGTCGTAAAAGCCGCTTTTAACCAAAGACGCAAAACATTGCGCAATGCCCTTTCCGCGGTGCTCCCCAAAGATCGAATGAGCAATAATCCGCTCTACGAACTACGAGCAGAGCGATTAACCGTGGCCGATTTTGAAAATCTGACCAAAGAGATTGGTGCCGTGCTATGAAAAGCTTAGACTGCGAATTTGCCATCATTGGCGGCGGAGTAGCAGGGTTGAGCATGGGAATCTCACTCCAGGCTTTAGGGAAGGACTTTCTTATTTTTGAGCAAGCAAGTGAGCTGCGCGGTATTGGTGCTGGATTTGGTCTGGCGGCCAATGCTATGCATGCCTTCGAATATTTAGGATTGCGACAAGAAGCAGAGCAGATCGGATTTTACACCAAAACATACAATATCTTGGACCAAAAAGGTCAAGTATTGATTGCGCCAGATACCGCACGTTTGGGCATGCAGTATCAGCAGCATAATTTCACGGTGCATCGGGCAGATTTACATCAATTTCTCCAGTCCAAATTAAAGGCAGATCAGCTTTTGCTTGGCAAGCGCATTCAGCGCTACGAACAGCAACAAGATCGTATTCGATTGATATTCGCTGATAATAGCTCCTATTCTTGTCGCTATCTTCTTGTCGCCGACGGGGTCAAATCACCCATTCGCCAACAACTGTTGCCAATGTCCACACCACGCTTTGCCGGTTACACTTGCTGGCGCGCTACGATCGATAATGCGAACATTGGACTGAAAGATGGTTCTGAAACGTGGGGCGCACAAGGCCGCTTTGGAATGACGCCGCTTGTGCGAGATCGTGTGTACTGGTACGCCTGTCTTAATGCCAAAGCACAAGACGAAACATATAAAAAGTATTCGCCGCAAGATCTTTTGCGTCATTTTGGAAATTATCATTCTCCTATTCCAACTATATTAGCGCAAACTGCGCCCGAGGATCTTTTGTGGAATGATATTGTTGATATTAAACCGTTGTCGCATTTTGCATTTGGATCGATTCTGTTAATGGGCGATGCCGCGCATGCCACGACGCCAAATATGGGACAAGGAGCTTGTCAAGCATTGGAAGATGTTGCCGTGCTGACAGATGAACTCAAAAAGAATCAAACAGTACCGCAAGCATTCGTTCATTTTGAACGACGCAGATTGGCACGCACACGCTACATTACCACAACCTCATGGCGTATCGGCAAGATCGCACAATGGTCCAATCCGATTTTGGTGCCAATACGCAATGTACTTATGCGAGCCATGCCAGCAAGCTGGAGCGAAGCCTCACTTAACAAATTATTAAAACAAGATTTTTTGACCATTAATCCTTCTTAATGACAACACGTATTCTTATCGTAGACGATATTCATCCTGTTTTTTTGGAGAAACTGCAACGTAACCATGTGGAATTGATCTATGAACCAAATATCAACAAACAGGATGCAGAGCTGTTGGTAAAAGATATGGATGGGTTAATTATTCGTTCCAAGTTTTTTGTGGATGAAGATTTTCTAGTCCGCGCGCCCAAACTTCGCTTTATTGGACGGGCAGGTGCTGGTATGGACAATATTGATGATGTGGCTGCACAAAAGCGTGGTATTCAGCTATTCCCAGCCAACGAAGGCAACCGCGACGCCGTAGGCGAACACATGATCGGCATGCTCCTCAGCTTAATGAATAAGCTGCGACGTGCGCATCAGCAGATTACCCATCAACAATGGTTGCGCGAAGAAAATCGCGGGCTTGAGCTCAAAGGATCTACGGTGGCACTGATTGGCTATGGCCATAATGGGCAAGCGATGGCCAAAAAATTGTCAGGTTTTGAAGTGGAGGTGATCGCTTACGACAAATATAAAACCGGTTTCTCCGATCAATATGTGCGCGAAGTATCTATGGAAGAAATTGTAAAACACGCTGACGTACTGAGCTTTCATATTCCGCTAACGCGGGAAACAAAAGGTATGGTCAACGATGAATACCTACATCACTTCCGCAAACCGATCTTCTTTTTGATGGGAGCACGAGGTGGCATAGTCGATGTATCTGCGGTGCTGAAAGGATTGGATGCAGGAAAAATCCGTGGCGCAGCATTCGATGTATTGCCCATTGAAAAATTTCCGGCTTTAGCCGAGCAATCGTGGTTTGAGGAGCTGGTTAGTCGTGACAATGTTTTGCTAAGTCCGCATGTGGCTGGCTGGACAGTAGAAAGTTACTATAAACTTTCTGAGGTATTAGCCGACAAAATTTCACAACACTTAGCTTGTTGAGCTCACTTTGCCAAGCAAAGCAGTCGCTAAGCTTCTCATAACCGATAATCGACCCTAACCATAAAAAAGCCACCTGCTTCGATAGCAGGTGGCTTTTTTATGCTGATGGCTTCGTGATAGAATAGCTGGCTGATAAGGCGAGTACAATCTTCAAAAGATAAGCCCTAGCACCACACACCACCTCTGAAAAAGATGAAATTGATACCCTTCAGCAATTGCATTATTTTTTATGTGCTTGCGCTCCCTCTAAGATCTTGTCAACGATTGAGGGATCCAGTAAAGTAGAGGTATCCCCAAAGTTATCGGTATCACCTTCAGCGATTTTACGCAAAATTCTACGCATGATTTTGCCCGATCTTGTTTTAGGCAGATCTTCCACGAATTGAATCACATCAGGTTTAGCTATCGCGCCAATTAACCGAGTAACAGTCTGTAAGATATTCTGTTTAGTATCTTCTTCTTTCCCATGATGATTGGCAATCACATAGGCATAAATTCCCTGTCCTTTTACCGAGTGGGGATAACCCACGATAGCCGACTCGACAACATCCGAGTGCATGTTGATGGCATTTTCGACCTCAGCCGTTCCAATTCTGTGGCCCGAAACATTTAGCACGTCATCTACACGTCCCGTTATGCGATAATAACCGTCTTTGTTGCGATAGCAACCATCACCGGTAAAGTACATATCTTCATACGTAGAGAAATACGTTTTCTGACACCGCTCATGATCGCCCCAAGTCGTACGGAGCATTCCCGGCCATGGAAATTTGATACATAAATTGCCAGTCACATCATTCTCTACAATTTCTTTTCCGTTCTCATCCATCAGGCAAGGTTGCACACCAGGAAGCGGCAGCATAGCATAGCCGGGAATGGTGGGTGATACACCGGCTAAGGGCGCAATTAATATACCTCCATTCTCCGTTTGCCACCACGTATCAGTGATAGGCGCATTTCCGCCACCAATCTTTTCGCTAAACCAATTCCAAGCTTCCTCATTGATGGGCTCACCTACTGATCCCAACTTACGAATACTGCTCAAATCTTTGTTTTCCAAATATTCATCGCCAAATGCCATTAAGGATCGGATTGCAGTAGGTGCTGTATAGAGAATATTGACTTTGTGCTTGGCCACAATATCCCAAAAACGACCCGCATCTGGAAACGTTGGAATGCCTTCAAACATTACTGAAGTAGCTCCCTGAGAGAGTGGGCCGTATACAATATATGAGTGCCCCGTTATCCAACCGATATCTGCCGTACAGAAATATATTTCATCCGGCTGGTATTGAAACACATTGGAGAATGTATACCCTGTATACACCATATATCCGGCCGTACTGTGTACTACGCCTTTAGGCGTGCCCGTAGATCCAGATGTGTACAAAATAAATAACGGATCTTCAGAATCCATTTCTTCTGCCGGGAAAGCCAGATTACCTTGTGTCTCTACTTTGGAGATTTCATCTTCCCACCACACATCGCGCCCTTTAATCATGGACACCGGTGTACGAGATCGCGTTAACACGATTACGCGCTCTACCGATTGGCATTGTACTAACGCATCGTCAACAATATTTTTGAGTTCGAGCACTTTATTGCCTCTAAAGCCACCGTCAGACGTGATGACTAATTTACATTGCGCGTCGTTGATCCGGTCGGCGATCGATCTGGCTGAGAAACCACCGAATACGACCGAATGAATAGCACCGATACGTGCACAAGCTAATGTGGCGATAGCCAGCTCAGGTACCATCGGTAGGTAAATGCATACACGATCTCCTTTCTTAACATTGTTATTTTTGAGCACGTGCGCGAATTGCTCTACTTTGGCCAACAGTTGCTTGTAGGTGAGTACGCGATGGGCTTCTTGTGGGTCATTGGGTTCCCAAATGATAGCCGGTTTATCTCCATTACTATAAATATGTCTATCCAGGCAGTTTTCAGTAATATTTAGCTTTGCTCCATCGAACCATCGGATATCGGGTTCTTTGAAATTCCAGTTAAGTACATTGGTCCACTTTCTCTTCCAGAAAAAGTGTTCAGCAATTTCTCCCCAGAATGCTTCCGGATCGGAGACGCTTTTATCATAAGCCGCTTGATAGGCTTCAAAGGTATTAATTTGAAAACTCATCTCTTTCAAGTATTGTGTTAGGTTTATAGATTACGTTGCTATTTATTATTTTCAGCCAATCCGTTATTTGATTAACTTAAACACTCGTAACTTTAACTAATTTAGCTTTTATATTAAAAAAACCCAATTTTTATAAGAATGTTTAAACAAGTTTTTTGTTGAAGATCATGATGAAAGCCCTTGCCCGTCTGTTTCGAATTTTGGTCTTTTCTAATGGAATTATTGCGCTGGCTAGTGTAGCCCAAAGCGCGTTAACGTATATAATTCTTGATCTGCCGGTTAATCCTTTCGTATTACTCATCGAATGTTGCTCCACCATCGCGCTATATAACATGAGCTTGTTTTACGCCAAACCTGCAGAGCCCGGAAAATCTCGATTTGCACGAACGCGCTGGTTTTTTGGACATCAGCAGGAGATGGTGACGGTCACACTGATCGCCGTGTTTAGTTTACTATATTGCCTCTGGCACATTCATCTCTACACCGTTTTCTACCTAGGTTTTATCGGTGTGCTGAGTTTGTTGTACAATATTCCCTTTCTTAGGCTTGGCAAGCATTCGGGTGGTTTACGACAGATTCCAGGCCTCAAACTGTTTCATATCGCTACAGTATGGTCGTTGAGTACGGTTGGGTTGCCCGTGATTGAGGCGTGGGCAGAGGGTACAGCTATTGATTGGACCGCTGCAAACTTTCTGGGCATTATTAAAATAGTATTCCTTTTGGTCTGCACGCTCCCTTTTGACGTTCGAGATATCAAGCAAGACTCGTACTATAATTTGAAAACGGTGCCGACTATGATTGGCGAACAAAATGCAATACGATTAAACTATGTGCTTATTGTTTTTCACACCTTATTGATTGCGTTTGCACCTTATGTGTTATCTATACAGATCGGATTATGGATTACGAATCTGTTTATCTTTTTCCTATTGCGTCGATTTATTTTTGTTGCTCAGCAAAAGCATTATCATGCAGTATACTTGTTAGATCTATCCTTGGTCATTCAATTTTTAGCCGTATGGGCAGTATCATTTTATTGATTCTTTAATTGCAATAGCGCAATATAATAGATTCGTTCTACCAAATCCCCGACCTTACTACGGACCTGTTCGGTTCGCGAATATAGGTCTGCTATTTTCCAAGAGCTATCTTTTACTATATCCTGTAGGTTTTCAGGTTCGTAAAGTGTAAAACCATACTGTGTGAATGGCAAAGTCTGCATAAATGCCTTACTGGCGAAGGTAATCGCCAACACGGCATCTATTTTGGCAACACGCGCCAGTTCTTGCAGCATGGCTAACGGATCTGCCCAGAAATAGAGGGTATTCACGGTGAAGATTTTATCGAAAAAATGATCCGCATAAGGAAGTGACGAACCATCGTAACAGTCAAAACATATGGCGTGTTGTGTCATCAGTGTTGCATTGAGCTGTTGCGCTTCAGACTGCATCGTCGACGATATATCAACACCCACATACTGCAAATCATTAGCTGCACCGATCAGCTTAACCAGATGTCCGCCATTGCCGTACCCCAATTCGAGCACATGCTCGGCATCGGCCAAACGCAATGCTTCCAAAGTTTGCAAGGTCATATTGCTATTGGTGTCATTCATGTTTTCGCCAATCTGCACACCATGTTGCCCTTCGGGACAGCGCAGTTGTGCAGCTATCGCCTGTAATTCATTTTCTGTTGCCATACACTCAATATTACTTCATTTTCATGGCGACTGTTTTCTCAGCTTATTTTTTTGCTGCAACATTAACCTACCGCGCTACATTAGCCACGCCCGCCATCGCATTCCAAATGATTATTCTTCTCTTAAGATACAACTATTCAGAATACCAAGTGATCGATAATTGTAATTCGTCTGTCGAAATGTTTCGTACCAGAAAAATTAGCCACACAAATTACACATTCCTTCTTTGGTCACGAGATTTACAAAAGCTCAAGAATAATAGATATCATGAGCGGGCAGATGATCTGTACCAAATTCGAAAGAAAACCCTTTTACGAATGGATTTTGAACATATGAAATTTTTTTTATCCTAATTTGCAACATTGTGCTAATGACGGCGACTATAGAATAGAAACAAGATGAAAAACACCACTGTAAAACAATAAAGTGAAAGCTAGTTGGACTGATAAGGAATTAATAGACTTATGTCTTGCTGGTAAAGACAGCGGATATACACGCCTATACGAACGATATGCGACATCGATCTACAATTCGATTTATCGGTTAGTCAACAATATAGCGGAAGCCGAAGATTTACTGCAGGAGGTATTTGTCAATGTATTTTCGAACGTAAATCGGTTGGTAGAACTAGACAGTTTCGAGGCGTGGACAAAGCGTATTGCTATCAACAAAAGTATTTCGCACCTGCGCAAACGTCGCATTTATTTTTCGGACATCGATGAAATAAAGGGCACCGAAATTCTGCACGATGAAGAAGAGAGCGAATGGCAACAAAGTCGCGTAGAAGATATAGAACAGGCCATAGAACGGCTACCAGACACGGCCAAGACGATCGTGAATTTGTTTCTCTTTGAAGATATGTCACAAGAAGAAATCGGAGAAACGCTCGGGCTGTCGCACACCGCTGTACGTAGTCAGTACCATAGAGCCAAGCAGAAAATAGCACAAATGATAAAGGAGAAAGGGTGTTATGGAAGATAGATTAAAGAAATTTGTAAACGAGAATAGGCAAGCCTTCGAACGGCATCAGCCTTCGCCACTCGTTTGGGATCGGATCAAGAAAAACTTACCGCCACAAACGGCAAACACCACGCCGGAAGAGGAAAAAGTGACACCGATACGGTGGATGCGTTCGGCCCGCACGTGGTATGCAGCAGCATCAATTGTGGCGATATTGACAGTGACAGGGATTTTTTGGAGACAGCTCACGCAGAATGGCATCGCTACAGACGAAAACATCCAAACTCGCCTGGCGCAACAAGAACAACTGTCGGATAGTAGCAATGACGTCGTGAATACAACCACAGAGCAACCAACATCGTCGCCTCTGCAGAGCACTATCAGCAAAGATGGATCAACGCATAACATGGATGCCCGCACAGCAACGATCAAGCCTGCAAAAACACAGAAACACGTAAACAATAATCGTCCGTTAGAAATGGAAATGGAAGATCCCCTAGTAAAATCTTATGCTTTGCTAGCAGATGAGCATTCGGCGATCAATCGGATGGAAGGTGTGTTGCAATTGGCGAGTCTGGATTATATCCCTGATGCTGCTATGGCAAAAATTCAACAACTTATGGGAAGCGACCCAAATGAAAACATCCGCTTAGCGGCTTATGACATATTCATGGAGCACGCTTCAGCAGAGCAAAAAGAAAAGCAAATTCAGGATGTATTCCTGCAACAAAAAGATCCTGCGATGCAGATGGAGCTGATGCATGCTATGGTTGATGCAGATGCATTACAAATCAACGATGCTACGACCAAGCGACTGGAAGCGATTGTAGAAGATCCGTTGACGATTGACTTAGTCAAAGATCAGGCGTATGCCGTATTAATGAAAAATTGGTAAAACACAACATTATGAAAACACAGATAATTAGCAGCGTTATAGCCTTGGCAGCTATGTGTACCTGGGCAACTGCGCAAGTACAACACAATAACACGAAGCGAGAAAAAAAGAATTCCGTTTTAAGAAAAATAGCGGCAAACTAATGGTAAATGCCAATGCAGTATCGGTAGAAGGATATGACGGCAATGAGGTCGTCATTGCAACTTGGGCCGAACATACAGAATATGATGAGCGCGCTGCGGGTTTGCAAGGCATTAATAGTTCAGGATTAAAGGACAATACCGGCGTTGGCTTACAGCTCACAGAATCGGATGGTATAACCATATTAAGTGTCGTAAACCGGCAGAAATTGGACTCGATACATCTTCAGTTGCCGCATAAAATTGCCTTGGCCATCAAAGCACCTTCCAGCTGGACCGAAGGTAAAATCGTTTTGCAAGATTTGCTCGCAGATATTGAAGTGAGTAACACGTTTGGAGATGTGAAACTCCACCAAGTGACAGGACCTATGACCGTCAAAACCGTTCATGGCAATATTGAAGCAGTACTCGACAAACCAGTAAAAGGCCCAGTTTCATTGGTTTCTACATTAGGCTTCATCGATGTTGCTGTTCCGATTTCTACACCGGCAAATTTGGAATTACGCACTACTTTGGGAGAGATCTTCGCAGCCGAAGAACTTAATATTGATCTCAAACCTGTAGCTAACCGAAAAGAACCCACTATTGTATTGGCAAATACAAAAGCATACGTGAACACAGATAGCTTAAGCAACGAAATCGCAGCCAATATGCAGTCACAAGGTTGGCTTGACTCTATCGGAACTGTCGTAGAAGAAGCTATGGAATCAGCCAATGTAGCGTTAGAATCTGCTTTTTCTGAATTACCGCAGTCATTTACGATTTCTGGTTCATCGAATCGAATTCAAGGCACCATCAATGGCGGCGGTGAAAACATCAACCTGCGTACTACGAATGGTAAAATTTACTTGCGTACGACTAAGAAGTAAGCCAAAGCAAAACGCGAAAGTCGACTTTAAAATGCGTAACTTTGCCACCTGCATAAATCAGGATTCTAATGGCAAAAAATAAGACGGTAGATCTGGGTGAACAACGTGAGGTAGAGGTTTTTGGAGCAAGGGTACACAATCTTAAAAACATTGACGTATCCTTTCCTCGTAATGAGCTGGTCGTTATCACTGGCTTGAGCGGCAGTGGAAAGTCATCCTTGGCTTTCGACACCATTTATGCCGAAGGGCAGCGACGTTACATGGAAACTTTTTCGGCATATAGTCGTCAGTTTCTTGGTGGAATGGAGCGCCCCGATGTGGATAAAATCTCTGGATTGAGTCCGGTGATTTCTATCGAACAGAAAACCACTTCAAAAAATCCACGATCAACCGTAGGAACCATTACCGAAATCTACGATTTCCTACGTTTGCTATACGCGCGTGCTGGCGAAGCTATTCGTATGCCAGTGGTCGCAAGATGGAGCGCATGTCCGACGATCAGATCATCGACCGCATTACGACAGAGTACGCGGGTGATCCTATCTATATTTTGGCACCCGTCATCAAGGGTCGTAAAGGACATTATCGCGAATTATTCGAACAGATCCGCAAACAAGGCTATACTAAAGTCCGAGTGGATGGCGACATTTTAGATGTGGTTGCCAAAATGCAGGTTGATCGATACAAAATCCACGACATCGAGATCGTGATCGATCGGCTATATGTCAATGAAGATGATCGCAAGCGATTGTATACATCGGTATTGCAAGCATTAAAGACAGCAAAAGGCATTATCAAAATTGTCAATAAAGAAGATAAAGAAAATTTCTACAGCCGCTACTTAATGGATGCCGAATCTGGCATCTCTTATGACGAACCGCAGCCTAATACGTTTTCGTTCAACTCACCATATGGCGCTTGCCCCAAATGCGATGGTTTGGGTTACGTATTTGAGATCGACAAGCAAATGGTCATTCCAGATCGTTCTTTAAGTATCCAGAAAGGTGCTATCGTACCGATCGGCGCGCTGCGCGAATCTTGGACATCAGCCATTATCAAAGCGATAGCCGCTAAATTTGACTTTTCGCTTTCTGCACCGATCAGCAAACTCACCGAAGAGCAGATCGACCTGCTTTTATATGGTGCCGAAGAGCCAATTCCATTAACCGTCTCTTACGGCAGCTATGGCGCCAGAGAATACAAAGTCAATTTTCAAGGTATCTTTACGATGCTAGAAGAGCACGCTCCCAAACAGCAAGAAGATAGCCGTTCGGTAGAAGATTTCCGCACGAAAGTTACCTGCCCTACTTGCAAAGGAGCGCGGTTAAAACAGGAATCGCTCCATTTTAAGATCGATGGCAAAAATATCTATGAACTAGCATCGACGGATATCTCCAATTTATATGCTTGGTTTGAAGGCTTAGAAGATCGGCTTAATGATCGTCAGCGCACCATCGCGACCGAAATTCTAAAAGAGATACGTACCCGTTTAGGCTTTTTACTGGATGTCGGCCTTACCTATCTCACGCTCAACCGTAGTTCTAAAACCCTTTCTGGTGGAGAAGCGCAACGCATCCGATTGGCCACCCAGATTGGTTCACAGTTGGTAAATGTGTTATACATACTCGATGAGCCAAGTATTGGTCTGCATCAGCGCGACAACGAGCGCTTAATCCACGCCTTGAAAAACCTTCGCGACATCGGCAATTCGGTATTAGTAGTGGAGCACGATAAAGATATGATCTTGCATGCCGATTATGTGATCGATATGGGGCCGGAAGCTGGTTTGCATGGCGGAAAAGTCGTAGCAGAAGGCACACCAAAAGATATACTAAAAGCAGATACGCTGACAGCAGCTTATCTGAACGGTAGAAAAGAAGTAGCGATTCCTGCCTCTCGTCGTGAAGGTAATGGCAAAGAATTGATACTAAAAGGAGCTACTGGGCACAATCTGAAGAAAGTGGATGCCGTATTCCCATTAGGGAAACTAATCGCTGTAACAGGCGTATCGGGCTCCGGAAAATCCAGTTTGATTACTGGAACGCTTTATCCCATCTTGAATCATCATTTCTTTCGTGCTAAAGCAACACCACTACCTTACAAATCCATTGAAGGATTGGAACATATTGATAAAGTCATCGAGATTGACCAAAGCCCAATCGGACGTACACCACGATCCAATCCTTCTACATATACTGGCGTATTCTCCGATATACGGACACTGTTTGTGCAACTGCCGGAAGCCAAAATCCGCGGTTATAAACCAGGACGCTTTTCATTTAACGTCAAAGGCGGACGTTGCGAAACTTGCCAAGGTGCCGGTCTGAAAATCATCGAAATGAACTTTCTGCCAGATGTCCAAGTACCTTGCGAAACCTGCCATGGCAAACGTTATAACCGTGAAACATTGGAAGTACGCTACCGTGGCAAATCGATCGCCGATGTATTGAACATGAGTATTGACGAGGCCGTGGATTTTTTTGAGAATATCCCATCTATCTTCCGCAAGATCAAAACTTTGCAAGATGTCGGTTTAGGCTACATCACGTTAGGACAATCTTCGACAACACTGTCGGGCGGTGAAGCGCAGCGCGTAAAGCTAGCGACCGAATTGTCCAAAAAAGATACCGGAAGTACGTTTTACATCTTGGACGAGCCGACGACCGGACTGCATTTTGAAGACGTGAATGTACTAATGGGTGTCATCAATCGTTTGGTCGATCGTGGGAACAGTGTTCTTATCATCGAACACAATCTGGATGTGATCAAAACGGCAGATTGGGTGATCGACATGGGGCCAGAAGGAGGTGCTGCAGGCGGCAAAATGATGTTTGCCGGCGTACCAGAAGATCTGATTAAAGTGAAGCAAAGCGAAACCGGAAGATTCTTAAAGGAAGAAATGAAAACGCAGTCCGCCGCTACTATCTAGCGTTCTTTGAGGTTGACTATTACGGGTTGTCGGAAACGTGTTTTCACGGGTTGCCCATCGCGCAGCGCTGGTTTCCAGCGTGGTGAACGTTTCATCACGCGCATTACCTCTTCCTCAAATTCTGGACTGATCTTATCTGCATTGAGCACTTCTATGTCGCAAACTTTACCGTCTTCACACACGGTAAATTCTAGATTAGCCTGCTGCACCAGACCAAAGCTGATATAAGTATCCTCATCAATGCTTTGCTGGATGTTGCGTATGTTCAGATTTCTATTTAGAAAGTTGCTCCAAGCCTTTGCGCCGCCCGCAAAACGCGGAATTACATCTACCTCAGTATAGATAGTATCCACTTCAATCTGATTTACCGCACTAACGCGAGCAAAGCTCGATATCGCACTGAGTACCAACCACAGTATAAATGTGGTGGAGAAGATAAATTTAATTAATTGCATCCTTACGTTCCTAATTTTCTAACAGGTTAGAAACAAAAATCACTCCACGAAAAGAAAATAGTGCGTAACGCAGCATTGCTGTATTAAGCGAGTGGCAAATCGACCTTTTCTATAAAATTACCCTCTCCATCTTGAATAAAACTCATTGGTTCTTCTGGATTTTTAATAATCTCAAATAGCGTATATCCCCATGGTTTCCAAAAGTTCTCTAGCACCTGTCCAAAGGTTTTCACTTGCCAATGATCGAAAATAGGCTTCATGGTCCAATCTTGCATCGGCATCGGCTCTACATAAATCATCTTGGGTGTATCCATAAACGTGTATTCTGGCAACTTATTAAACAAATAGGCCGAATAAAAATAACGCGCACAGATTTCTTCGAATTGAATCGGATGCAATACCTTGTCTTTAACCGTAGTCAGCACATCTTCATGATAGATCGCATGCGTTCCATTATCTTGCAGCGTCGCGATAATCGCAAAATCATTCATCCGCAAGGAAAATATCAAAGTATTGATCTCATCACGGTAGATAAATGTTTCAGGAGCATTGTCCACAGGAAGAACCAGCACTGAGAAAGGATTTCTATTTTCAAATTCCATCGGATGTACAACCGATTGCAACATCGCATGTAGATTGCGAAATTTGTGCACCAAAGCTTGCGAAAAATTCATCTCCTCCCCACTCATGGTCGCTTGGCGGATACCCGCTTGTATTTCATTAAAGACCACGCCGTACAAGATCTTGGCAACCCATTGAAAGAGAACTGCCGCCGGAAGCTCTTTCACCGCCTCATAGCCCACAGCCATGGCATGCTCTACCGCAGATTCTATTGATTCAAGCTGTATGGCCGCATCTGCAGAACAGGGCAATTTCAATTTTTTATACGTCGAAAAACTCTCATCCAACATCTTGAAAGGTTTTTCCTCCAAATCAAAAGCACGCATCATCCACACAGGAAATACTTGAATTTGCTCATCAGCGGAGCTCAAAGTTCTTCCTGTCAGGAAACAGGTGTGATTATCGAAGGTAAAGTCCAGAAAAGGATTGTAAAGTCTTGTCGTCATATCGTAGGCAAAGGTAGTGCTTTGCGCAAATTAACGAACACCACGCCAAGCTAATGACGTAAATATGGCGCTGAATGACTATAACGAAACAAAAAAATCTAAAAATGTATGTAATTTTGCGCCTTATTAAATAAATTCTATTCGTGCTATATCGTTCGTTTACGCTATTTTTCATTTTATTTATTGTCATCGCCGATGGCGTCTACGGACAAAATGACTCAATCATAAGGCAAAAATCTCCTATTATTTTCGAAATAGAAGTAGAAAACGGCGGTATATTGCAACAGAAAAATGCACGTGTCTCCTATCAAGACGCCTATTATGAAGGCATCAATTTCAAAGTAGGCTGGCAGCAGCGCAACAAAAAAGACCCGTACTTTGAATTGTACAACAATCCCATTTACGGTATCGGATTCTATTCTAGCACCTTCCATAATGATATCATAGGCAATCCATACGCAGTTTACGGATTTGTGCAAACACCTATTGCGCCAAGAGCGCATAGCCGGTGGTCTTATGATTATCGTATTGGATTAGGTTTGTCAGGAAATTTTTACCCATTTGATGAGGAGGACAATCCTTTGAATCTTGTTATTGGTTCGAAGAACAATGTATTTATCGATTTCGGTATTCGCGCACAATACGCTTTTCATCCGAAATGGCGTGCTGGCCTTGGCTTCGCCTTTCACCATTTTTCCAATGGTGCATTGGCATTACCCAACTCTGGTGTAAATCTTGTACCAGTAACGATTTCGGTGAATTATCAACCCAATCCGATGCCTATATCGGCTCGCAAAACAGATCTGCCGCCATACAGCAGAAAGACATTATTCCACATTAATTACGGCGCAGGTGTCAAACAGCTAAGTCAGGATAACGATCACCTGTATTTTAAATCTACGGTAAGTGCGTATGCCAGCCGACATGTCAGCCATAAGTGGCGTATCGGTGGCGGCTTGGATCTTTTCTATTCTTCATCTGGAAATGATGATGAGATCGCAGGTGATAAATCAGGTGATTTAGGCTCCAAACTTTCGGGCGGACCCTCGTTTTATCTGGCGCATGTGCTCAATCAACGATTAGTACTGAATGGCAATGTGGGTTACTATATCCACAATCAAGTTTTCAACGGCGAGATCAATAAGTTCTTTCTGCGTGCAGGAGCACGTTATTATGTCTACCAAAATATCAATGCCGGTGTATCGATCAAAGCACATATGGGCAAGGCCGATTTCATCGAATGGACCGTCGGTTATACCTTTAATCGCTAGCTCGGTTATTCTACCGGGCTAACGCGCAGATTTTCGAATGTCAAGGCCGCCTCTACCATTTGGCCTTGCTTATTCTTCACACCTTTCAGCACCGAAGTTTTCCCTTTCTCCAAGAGGTTTTTCATTTCCTTTTCTTCCAAGAATACGCCATTCAACGTACGCCAAATCTTAAAATCGCAACCTTGCGCATAGCGATCACATTGTGCGATTTTCTCAAAGAGATGGATGTTGCCCGGTGCACATTTCGGACATTTGATTTTGCCTTTTTGCTGCGGTTTGGCTTCCTCTTGTGCAATCGCAATTTTCAATTGCAGCAGCTCACCCGTAATCTTCGCGGTGTAATCTTTGATGTGCTTCATAAAGACGTCGTAAGACACTTTATTGGCGCGCATTTCTTCGAGCTTCTGTTCCCATTTACCCGTCAACGTAACTTTTGCAATAGAGCGATCTTTTACCAAGTTGTAGATCGTCAATCCTTTATCAGTAGGCACCAATTTTTTCTTTTCTCGACGGATGTACTCACGTTGAAATAAGGTTTCGATCGTGGCAGCACGTGTAGCAGGCGTTCCTAATCCACAATCTTTCATTGCCTGCCGCATTTCCTCATCTTCGATCTCCTTGCCCGAAGTTTCCATCGCCTTTAACAGCGAAGCTTCGGTATGCACAGGCTTCGCTTTGGTAAAACGCTCCGATAAAGCTAGCGAACGCATGGTGTGCCATTCCCCCGTCGTCAACTTCGGCAATTGCGCATTTTCATTATCCTGATCTTCGTTGCCTTTTTCTTCTTCCGCGGCGGGCTCCACTTGTTCGGCAGACAGGCGCCATCCGTACTGACGGATCACCGTTCCTTTGGCAATAAGTTCTGTATCCGCGGCTTTGAGCACTACGGTCGTAATGTCTTTAATACATATTTCGGAAAAGCTTTCGACCATTCGCTTCGCGATCATCTCATACACGTGCTGCTGGTCTTTGGGCATCGGTCCCGGTTTTTCATCGGTCACGAGCAAAGCGTGGTGATCGGTGACTTTTTTATCGTCCACCGAACGCCTATTTAGCTTCGCTCCGATCAGGTTTCGGCTTATCGCAGCAATATTTTCTGGCGCAGTAGCCGCCAAATGTTGGAATAAAGGATCGATCGTCTCGAACACATCTTCTCCGATATACCGCGAACCCGTACGTGGATAAGTAATCACCTTTTTCTCGTACAGCGTTTGCGCAATGCTCAACGTTTGATCGGCAGAATAGCCGTACTTCTTGTTCGCATCCTGCTGTAGTGTAGTTAGATCGTACAATAGCGGTGGTTGCTCTTTCGTTTCTTTGGCTTCTACTTGCGTTACTTCAGCGTTATCGCCTACTTTGAGCTGTTCGAATCTTGCGTCAGCATCTTCCTTTTTATCGAACTTATTGGATGTCGCCGTGAAAGATATACCGTCTTTCTCAAATCCTGCTTGAATCTTAAAAAATGCTTGCGGCTTGAAATCGAGGTTTTCGAGGTAACGTGCACAAATCATGGCCAAAGTCGGCGTTTGCACACGACCTAAAGACAGCAAACCTTTGTTTCCGGCTGCCAGCGTAATCGCTTGCGTGGCATTGATACCGATGAGCCAGTCGGATTCCGAACGAGATCGTGCCGACATATACAAGCTATCGTACTCCGTACCTTCTTTCAACGCTGCAAAACCTGCTTTAATCGCCTTATCCGTTTGTGAGGAAATCCACAACCGTTTGAACGGCACCTCCGATTTGAGGTAATAATAGATATTGCGAAAGATCAATTCTCCCTCGCGCCCTGCATCCGTTGCCACAATGATTTCTTCGGCTTTGTCCAACAAGCCTTTTATGGTATTTAGCTGTTTGGCGGCACCACTATCATCGATCTGACGACCATCTTTACGTACTTTTTTTACTTCTAGTGCAAATGCTGGTGGAATGATCGGCAAGTTGCTGGCCGCCCAGCTATGATAACCATACGCTTGCGGCGTACACAATTGCACTAAATGCCCAAACGCATAGGTAAAAGCATAACCATTTCCTTCGATATAGCCATCTTTAATATCTTTTGCCCCCATCACTCGCGCCAAATCCCGAGCAACAGATGGCTTCTCCGCAATTACTACTTTCATGCTTTCTCGTATCGAAACCTAAGAATTGTGTTTAGTCTAAGGAAGGAATTGTGATTCCCTGTATCTTGCGGTACAGATCTACTGCATACACATCAGTCATACCCGACACGAAGTCTAGCACAGAGCGAATCTTGTGATACACATCATCGGACGACGTATGAAACTGCTCTGGGATCATCGCCACTACTTTCTTATCGAATTTTGTCTTTTTGGTTTTGAGGTAAGCAGGCAAAAACTCACCCAACAAAGCATTCATGACTTTAAAACCAGCTATCTCAATCTGTACTACATTGGGTGCGTTATAGATACGTTTTATTGAAAGCTCTTCAATCCGCTTCATCTGGTCGACCAACGGCTGATCTAGTGCATCCATCAATGAAGATTGAAAGGTGCCAGATAACAATTCATCTTGTTTTTCGGTAAACACCTTCGCGCAGCCATGAATCAATGTATTGATGGCTTTAGCGCGTAATAAAGAGACGCGGCTGCCCTCGTCAGCCAGTCCATCCAGTCGATCGCGCAGATTCGCATCGCCGCAAAGCGGCAATAATAATTCTTCCACTTCTTGATACGACAGAATCCGCAAATGATGTGCATCTTCAAGATCGATGATATTATAACAAATATCATCGGCTGCTTCTACCAGATATACCAACGGGTGACGCAGATAGCCGTCTGGATTCTCTGGATCTACTTGTAAACCCAGTTCGATCGCGATTTTGTCGAAAATAAGTTTTTCACCTTCAAAGAAACCATACTTTTTGCGGTGATGATTGCCATTTACGTGCCCATCTATCGCCCGGCAAGGGTATTTTACGATAGCTGCAAGACTGGTATAGGTGAGCGCAAAACCTTTATCGTCTTTACCATTAAAAGCGTGTGTCAAGATGCGCAAAGCATTGGCATTGCCTTCGAAATGGGTTAGATCTTCCCACTGAGCCGCCGTAACTTGACTTTCATATTCGCGACCAGCTCCATCTGTAAAATAAGATGATATGGCGGCTTCGCCGGAATGTCCGAAAGCGGGATTTCCCAAATCGTGCGACAGGCAGGCTGCCGAAACAATATTGCCTACCTCTTGTAGGAAAGGAACCTCGATATCAATATTTGGATTGCTTTTTTTAGTCATCGTGTAAAACAACCGACCTAAAGATCTGCCAACGCTGGCTACTTCTAAGCTATGTGTAAGACGGTTATGTACAAACACTGATCCGGGCAATGGAAATACTTGCGTTTTATTTTGCAATCGGCGAAAAGGTGATGAAAAGATCAGTCGATCATAATCCCGTTGAAACTCAGATCGCGCATCTATTTGATCGTTGAGCTCGCGCGTTTCGTAGCCCCATCTCTTGGCCGATAAAAGTTGTTTCCACTGCATGTATTATATCGTTTTTGAGGTTCAAATATACGGTTTAATCGTGATAAGGGGAATGAGTAGGTAAGCACTTTTGAGACACCAATAGCCATTTGTCAAGATTGAAAATATTCGCTATCTTTAGTCTCCGAATATACAGAAAAATCCTATATGACCACATACCGCCTGCCCGATTCCGCACGCTTCAAAACAAAACACCGCGAAAAAAATACGCATCTTATCGTACTTCAAAATCAGGCTGGTATGCAGGTTGCGCTGACCGATTATGGCGCACGGATTGTAAGTATAATCGTGCCCAACCAACAGGGCGAACCGACGGACGTGGTTTTGGGCTTTGATAACATCGAAGATTACTTAAATGCAGAAGCTAAATTTCTAGGCACTACGGTTGGCCGCTATGCAAATCGTATCGCAAATGCGCGTTTTGAGCTTGATGGGCAAGAATATTTGCTAGAGAAAAACAACGGCAGCAACTGCCTACACGGTGGTAGCGATGCGTTTCATGATCGTGTGTGGGATCGTCAAGTGAGCTTGCAGCATAAAGTCGACTTTTATTATACGGCCAACGATGGAGAAGGCGGCTTTCCGGGCAATCTCAATGTGCATGTATCGTATGAGTTGACCGACGAAAACGAATTAAAAATTGCTTATAGAGCTGTGACAGATCAGAAAACAGTGCTCAATCTCACCAATCATGCGTACTTCAATTTGCATGGTGAAGGCCAAGGTGAAATACTGGATCATTATGTACGCATTCCTTCCGATCAATACATTCCAACCAACGAAGATCAAATACCTCTGAATACGGGCGAACAGGTAGCGGATACACCGTTTGATTTTCGAAGCGAAACACTCATTTCAGACAAATTGGATTTGAGCCATCCGCAGCAGGCAGTAGCCAAAGGATTTGACCACAGCTATGTAGTGACTAGCATTGATAAAGAACCTGTGGCCACAGCACGCTCCGGATCTTCAGGCATTCAGTTGGAGGTTTTCAGTTCCGAACCTTCCGTGCATTTTTACACTGGAAATCATTTATTCGGAAAGGATACAGGCAAAGCCGGAAAAGCATATACGCCCTATACGGGGCTGTGTTTTGAAACTCAACATTTCCCCAACTCTCCTAACATGCCCGAATTTCCGTCTGTAATACTTGACAAAGGACAAGAATTCCAGTCTAAGACGATATATAAATTTTCGCTTCATAATAAATCATGAATTGAGGTGAATTTGGAAAACATGAACCTATAAAAGATAAAATTTAATATGAAAAACATAAGATGGATAGCGCTGGCTTGTAGCGCCGTATTGTATTTCCAGCAAGCTGCAGCGCAAGAAATAGTGGCCGAAAAAGAAGGAGCTACGTATGAAGAAATTGTTGCACAAATCAATAAATTGGCCACTAGTGGTGCAGAGGAGGATATCGTGCTACTACGCCAAGAGGCGCAAGTATTAGCGCTAAAGAAAGATGAAGATCAACGCAATTTGGCCGCTATGGTCTACGAGCGTGCATTGGACGATTCCACTCGTGCCAAAGAGATTCGTGCAGCTATTGAATCAGATTTTCCTCAAGGAAAGTTTGTGCGCGATAGAGAATATGGAACGATATTTAATCAAAACGAAGAAGCGACTGCTGATGAATTAGAACAACGCTATTTAGCCTGGGCGTCGAAGTACCCTTCAGATAATTATGCAGAAAAAGATCGCGGTATCTATCAAGCAGGCATATACCACTTGTCATCTCGCTACCTCAAAGAGTCCAACACGACGAAGACACACGAGCTGTTAAACCAATTAAAAGGTTCTGACTTTTACGTGCCTGCGGTCTCGAATGCCTTTGCTAAGGCTGAAGAAGATAAGCAGGATTTGAGTACATTCTCTACTCTACTAAAAGATGCCTATACAGTCAGCAAAGCGGCTGCTCAATCGGAAGACCCAAAAATTAATAGAAGTAATAATGCTTATTATTACAATGCAGTAACTCCGCAGTACGCGACGTTATTGACCGAAGAGAAAAACTATGACGATGCCATAGCAATCACACAATCCTCGCTTGAAGAATCGCACTATGGCGGATATTACGCCTTGCAAAACGCGAAGGCTTTGGGCAACGCCTATGCGCAAAAAGGTGATAAAGCACAAGCGCTAGATACGTACGAAAAGTTTATCTCAGCCAATGGTAAAGATTCAAGCATCGTAGCACAAGCCCAAGTACTTTACAAAGCAATACACGGTGAAAATGCGGATTTTGAAGCACATCTCGCTGACTTAGATAAGCAAATGACGGAAGCGTATTTTGCGAAGTACGAAAAGGAAATGAACAAAGAAGCCGCGCCGGCATTTACCTTGGTCAATCGCGAAGGAAAAGAAGTATCACTTTCAGATTATAAAGGTAAGGTGGTCGTTTTGGATTTCTGGGCTACCTGGTGTGGGCCATGTATTGTTTCATTCCCAGGCATGCAAGCAGCCGTTAATAAATATGCTAATGATGATGAAGTTGAGTTTTTATTTATTGACACCTGGCAACGCGAAGAAAACTACAAAGAACTAGTAGATGAGTTTATCGCGAAAAACAACTATAACTTTCACGTACTATTTGATGAAATGAAAGACCGTTCAAAAGCGACGGTTACGGCTTATGGCATCCAAGGTATTCCAGCCAAGGTGATCATCGACAAAGAAGGCTTTATCCGGTTCCAAAACTCTGGATCAGAAAGCAATGTAGAGAAATTAGTAAAAGAATTAGACACTAAGATCGCATTAGCAAAACGCGGTTAAGCAAGCTGACATAACGTATTGAACGTATCAAAAAATCCTCTGGAAGAATTCTTCCGGAGGATTTTTTTGCTGTGATCAAAACGAATATATTAGACAACAAACTTATAACAGTATCCTTACGCACTTTTAATTTTCCCTTAATCTATGCTTACGATCTTTGTGATATATGCTCGTATCACCTACCCATGAAGATCATATCAGCGACTTAGATAATTCGCTGGATTTGACGACGTCCCATGTGCTGACTCATGCACAACTATCCATCATTTTTCAGCGTAACTGGGAACGATTGTACCGACTTGCTTACCATTTACTAAAGGATAATGATGATGCCCAAGATGTGGTGCAGGAAGTCTTTATCAACATTTGGGATCGGCGCCACGAACTGCAAATCCACGCCAACATCGACCATTACCTCTTTGGAGCTGTTCGTTACAAAACCCTCACCCGACTGCAGACCAAATTAAGTTATAACAAGCGAAACATTCCATTAGAAAACGCTTTAGTAGATAGCTTTGCAGAAGCCGTAGATCCAATTCTTGTGCAAGAATTGCAAGAGGAAATCGACAGACAGGTCAAACTATTACCCGAAAAAATGCGACAGGTTTTTTATCTACGTACCGTAGAATGCCTTTCTATTCCGCAAATCGCGGAAAAATTGCTCATTTCAGAGGCTACCGTAAAAAATCATTTGGCTGCCGCTCGACGCAAATTGCGCACCCAATTAGGTGATGCGGCCTATTTGGCGGCAGCAGTTTTCCTTAACCAATTGTAAGCCAAACATTCGCGCAGCAATCTTTAATAGATAGGTAACGATTTCATAACACAGCGTACTAGTCCTCCCCCTACCTTTTCTAGACTTATAAGTAACGAACAGTACTTATATGCAGCGGAAAGAAATTCAGCAAATCGTAGAAAACTACCTTAAAAAGAGAAACACCTTAAGGCAAACGGAGGCGTTGCGACAATGGCTTTCGCATTTAGCAAAAAAACCGCTACCACATAACCAAGATGAACAGAAAGCCATCCGCGAAAAGATGTGGCTACACATCGAGGAAGCAACCCGTAAGGTGTATTATGACGAGCCAAAAACAGGGAATAACCGCATCTCCATCTGGAGTGCAGCGGCCACCGCTGCTGCTTCGCTACTTCTGACCTTTGGTCTCTATCATTTCTTTCAACCGGAGCGCCTCATCTATCAAACAAGTGCTGACGAAACGAAGCACATCACACTAGCCGATGGTTCGACCATCTTCTTAGAGGAAAATTCGCAGGTAGAAGTTGGGCCAGAGTTTCAGTCGGATACCGCACGTACTATTCATTTCGTCACCGGAGAGGTTTTCTTTCAAGTGCAGAAAGATGCTTCCCGACCTTTTAGGATTAAAGGATCGGCGATGCAAACCGAAGTATTGGGTACTTCATTTCGCATTCGTTCTTACGAAAACGAATCGCTGTGGCACATCGCTGTAAAAACTGGAAAAGTGGCCGTATCCTCGCTGCATGATCCAAGTAAAAGATACACCTTAATCGCGGCCGACAGTTTGGTGTACAGCAAGACGGACGATCAAGTAAGGCATTATATACATCAGGCAGCTAAATCGGGTTCTCTGCTATTCCATGATGACAACTTCCAAAATATTGCCCAAAAGCTACAGCAACGCTACGGCATCGATATTATTCTCGAACCATCCTTAGCCGACGATCACAAATTTTCTGGCGAATTCACCGCAGAAGATGATATGGAAGACATTTTGGAGATGATCTGCTTAGCTACCGGAACCACCTACCGACAGGAAAATGGAAAAATAATTATTCAATCCAAATAACAAACTGGACAGAGTGCTTGTACCCCGGCTGGATCGCGCGCAAACTATATAATCTTGCCAAATACACCACTTCAATCCTTATTAATCAAACAACAAACATCAACCACAAAAAATGAAAAGTTACCTATTGCTGCTTACCGGAGCCTGCCTTTTAGGGGCTGCTCCCACACAAGGTAAGATGCTGAGAACCTTCTCCACGTACACTACGCAGGCAGACGGGAGTGCTTTGCTTGTCACTTTGGAGAATATCGCCAAGAATGCTAACAAACGATTGGTCTACGACAAAGAGATCCTGATCGGAAAAAAAGCGGCTAGCTACGATAAAAATCATTCGCTACCGCGGATGCTGGAAGAGTTGCTACGCGGCACGGATATCGCCTACCAAATCAAAGGCGATATTATTCTGTTGCACGCATCGAGTGAAATCCCAGCGCCAAAAGTGGAAACACGAAGCCAATCCCAACAACAAGCAGTACTTCGCGGTATCGTACGCGACGAGCTGACGCGCCAACCTGTATCGGAAGCCACGATTGCGGTGGTGGCTAAAAATAGATCCATCAAAGCGGGAGTAGATGGAAATTTTAAGCTGGATCTTCCAGCGGCAGAAAGCTGGATCATTCGCGTAAGCTTTATGGGATATAAAACCAAAGATATTACCGTTTCGCGCAGTAGCTTATCACAAAAACTGGAAATTGACCTTGCACAAGATCTTTTCGGATTGGATGAAGTAGTGATCACTGGTCAAGGTCTTGACATCAATAAAAGAAGGCTTTCTACGAACATTGCCAGCATTGGCGGCGACGAGTTGGCGAAAGTTCCAGCCACACGTTTCGACCAACTCCTACAATCAAAACTCCCGAATGCGCAGATCCGCCTAACGGGTGGACAATCTGGCGCGACTTCCATCATTCGCGCGCGCGGTGTCGTTTCTGCTTTTATGAATTCTACGCCCGTGATATATGTTGATGGTGTGCGTATGGATAATCTAAATACCGCTTCGGCGATTGGTGGCGGTAGCGCACAAGGTGCTGGCGTGAGTGCGTTGGCTGATATTCCGATCGATAATATCGAACGCGTTGAATATGTAAACGGAGGTGCGGCTACGACTTTATATGGCTCGGATGCCGCCAACGGTGTGATTCAGATTTTTACCAAAAAAGGTGGCGCAGATCGCACCAGCGTATCGGCCGAGGCGACGCTAGGTGCGGAACGTGCAACAACGGATTTCCTACATTTCCAACGGACGAAGGAACTCTTGTTTGAGCCAGGACTTTTCCAACGCTATAATGTGGCCGTGAATGGCAACAGCGGAAAAGTAGGATACAGCGTAACCGGTGCGTACCTCAACAGTTCGGGTGTACAGTTATTCAAGCAAAACCAAAACAAGCGTTTTGACCTGCGCACAGGATTCAAAGCCGAACTGCACGAAAAAGTATCGTATGAAAGTAGTTTCTCTTTCGTCAACAACAGCTTCAAGCGTACACGGAATGGTAACCAAGGTGGATACACCGGATTGTGGTTTGCCGAAAGTGGTGCTTCGGCGGTAACTGGCCCAACGCCAAGATTCAATCCGCGAATTGATGATCTATCTGAGGAGGAATTTGAAAAGATGAAAACTTTTGTACACAACGCAGAACGACTGCAAGATAATGAGATTGTGGTGAATCGCTTTCAAACCGGGCAAACCTTCCAATATAAACCCGTTCACAACATCAACATTAAAGCGGTCGGTGGTATCGATTATCGTGTGGTGCGCAACCAAACGATTCAAACCAACGAATACCTAACGCACACTACGGGTAACTTGACTACGGATCGTGGAAGCATCAATAATGGCGAACGGAAATTCTGGGGATTGACCTTGGAATTAAACGGACAACATCGCGCGGAGATCGGCGACTTTTCTGCAGTAACGACCGTCGGTGGTCAGCTATTTCGTAACGAAGATAAGCAAGTGGCTTACAATGGTACGAATGTGCGCGATGGCGCAAGAACCATTCGCGAAGCGATCGCTACGAGCAGTGATAACTTCGTAGACGAAGTGGTAAACTATGGTGTGTACGCACAGACGAACCTGGGTTGGAAAAACAAACTCTTCTTGGATTTGGGTCTTCGTGGCGATGGTAATAGTGCCTTCGGCAAAGATATCGGTGTGCAGTACTATCCGAAAGTCGGATTCTCCTACATTCCTTCGTCAGAAAGTTGGTGGAGCGAAAACCTTCCCTTTTTACCTTCTGCCAAATTGCGTGGTAACTATGGTGTAGCAGGGAACTTTCCACCGGCTTTCCTGAATTTGAGAACGGTGAGTTTCGCGGGATATTTGGGTAGTCAAGCGGCGATGTTTGGTATGCCGGGTGTAGACTTACGCCCAGAGAAAACGACTACATTTGAAGCAGGTTTGGATTTAGGTTTCTGGAAAGACCGCATTACTTTGTCGGCTGGCTTGTATCATGCGGTAACGAATGATGCTTTGTTTTCTGTACCAGCAGCACCTTCTACAGGCGAAGCATTAGCGCTTAGAAATGTCGGCACGATCCTGAATCGTGGCTTGGAATTCTCGACGCAAATTGTCGCGATTCAGAAAGAAAACACTTCCCTTCGTTTCAATCTAGCGGTAAATACCTTGTACAACAAAGTATTGTCTTCTAACGGAGCTGCGCCATTCAACTTGGCTGGATTTAGTGAGCGTACGATACAGACCGTGGTACAGGAAGGTTATCCCATCGGATTTATTCGCGGTGCCTATGGCGTATTTGGTGAAGATGGTGTGTTGGAAAGCACCACCCCATTGCAAAATCTGGGCACCACAATTCCAGATCTTTTCGGTAGCATGGGCGTCAACTTCCAATGGAAATCACTTAACCTATTTGCTAATGCAGATTACCAACAAGGCGCTTATGCCAACAATTGGGACAGTCAATTTAGATACAATTACGGCGCTGGCGATGAAGGTATTCCCCAAGGGGAAATCAACTCGGAATTCAAGCGGACCCGTTGGTTGCAATTCACGAATATGTTCGTAGAGAAAACCGATTATATCAAGATCAGAACGATTGGAGCAAGTTATACATTGCCACAGCAAATGATCCGTTCTTTTGCGAAAAGCATGGTCGTGAGCGGTACGGTGATGAATCCATTCAACTTTGCGACATCCAGCTTTGATCCAGAAGCGACCATTAGTGGATCGGCACAAGGTCAAGGTCGCGCAACGACGGGCGGTATTTCTTACGCGACTTACTCCGCACCTAGACAATATTTGATCTCTGTTAAAATGTCCTTTTAAGAAATAATACCATGAAATTAGCATTCAATCCTTTATATCTATTAGCGGGCGCTAGCTTATTGCTAAGCTCTTGCGAACTTTTCGAAGTAGAAAATCCATACGTGACCGAAGATCGTTTTATCGACGGACAACAATCATTGCCGACTTGGCTCAACGGCGTACGTCGCCAAACAAGCCTGACCGTGGGTACGGTGGTGGAGTTTACCGAAATCGTTTCGGACAATTATTTCAACAATTACACACAAAGTAGTAAGGTTTTTGACAATCCAGAGATCAACCACTTTGATCGTGACGTCACGAATATTCAGGCAAACATTCAAAAGCTGTTGGAGATGAGCGAATTTGGATTAACCAAATTTACCTTTTCTGATACGCCAGCAGATCAGCAAATCCGTGCGGAGCTCCTCTTTTCTAAAGCATATGCCCATATTTTAGGAGCTGACTTGTACGTAGGATTGCCTACGACGGTATTGGGCGAAGTAAAATCGCCGGTGGAACTACGTAATCTGGCCATTGCACTGCTCAACGAAGCATCTACACTGTATAGTGATTCGGCCGATAAGAACGCCTGCACCTTGTTAATTGCACGTTGTCATTATGGTTTAGGAAATAGGACCGAAGCCGCCAACTTTGCTACTCAAATCGTAGCGACACCACTGCTGCTACGTCAAGTAAGATATGGTACGCAAAATGGACCATCGAACAACTTCCAAAGCGCTATTTTTTCAAATACCACCAACTGGTTTGCTCCGCTGCCACGATTGGACTTTTTAGATCCGAAGTATTTTCACCAAACCAGCAATATCTTCGATGACGAGAAGCCTATTGCTATTGCCAAAGCCGAAGAAGCGTACCTGATCTTGGCGGAAGCGCAAGCCGTACAAAATAATTTGACCGCGGTAAAGCAAACGTTGAAAGATTTATTGAGCAATACGGTGAGCAAAAGGCCAGTAACGCCGCTTAATGACAAGAACGACACGCGTAATGGTGGTAATAGAACCGATTATCCGATAACGGCCGTGCAGGTTAAGTTCGATGCGCAAAGCCCAGCTATTTCTGGCTTTGTTTTAGATCGTTCCAAAGGAACTATTCCGGCTTACTCGGTATCAGGTACGCACATCACCAATGTAGAAATCGATGCCATACAAACGCAAGATGACGCACTATATCTGATCTATTTACTACGCCAAGAAATCTTTATTGCGGAAGGGCGAAGAATGACGGACTTGGGTATTCGTTTCCCGGTTTCGGAACGCGAGCAGTTGAACAACCGCAACGTGAGCGAGCAACATATCAAAGCGATCATTCCAGATTTCATCCCAACCAACCGAGGATTGGACGATTTCACCTACGATCGTGCGAACGGCATCGTGACGATGGCCTATGATATGAATAAGGTATTGGTTCAACATAAAGCATCGCCTTACGTGATGCCATTCATTAAATAATCTATTAAAAACTATGAAGAAGAATCTATTTGGCCTATTGGCTATGGGCTTAGTATTCGCGGCGCTAACAGGCAATGCACAAGAATTGGCCAAAGGCAAGGTTTATGAAGACCTCAACAAAAATGGAAAATGGGACAAAGGTGAGCAAGGCGTTGCCCAAGTAGCTGTGAGTAATGGTGTACAAGTCGTATTGACCGATGCAAAAGGAAATTATGAACTTCCTGTTGGCGAAGACAATATTGTATTTGTCATCAAACCAAGCGGATATACAGTCCCTCTAAACGAGCATTATTTGCACAAATCTTACTACATCCACAAACCCAAAGGTTCGCCAAAGGAATTGACCTATGCCGGTGTGGATCCAACCGGGCCATTGCCAAAGTCGATTGACTTTGCTCTACATAAAAATGTAGAGAAAGAAGAATTTCGTATGTTGCTATTTGGCGATCCACAAGCATATACGGCACAAGAAATGACTTTTTTTAATCGTGCGATTGTGGATGAGGTGGTCGGCATACAGAATGTGGCTTTCGGTTTGAGTTTAGGAGATTTGGTAGGCGACGATCTGAGCTTGCATCCATCCTACCGCTCTAGTATTGCCCGCATCGGCTTGCCTTGGTACAATTTAAAAGGCAATCACGACATGAACTATGATGTGACTGCAGATAGTTTATCGGATGAAACTTTTGAGAGAAACTTTGGCCCAGCCAATTACTCCTTCAATTACGGCCATGTGCATTTTATCGTATTGGATAATGTGCGTTACCCAAATCCACGAACCGGAAAAGGGTATTTGGGCGGTTTCCGCAAAGATCAATTGGATTTCGTAGAGAACGACCTGAAGCATGTAGATCATTCCAAATTAATTGTTTTGGCATTCCATATCCCGTTGGAGCATCGCAATGGCGATACCTTCCGCGCGGAAGATAGACAGCGTCTGTTTGATCTATTGAAAGACTATCCGCACACCTTGTCGCTTTCTGCACACATGCATACGCAGACACAGCATTTTTACGGAAAAGCAGATGGATGGCAACAGGAGAAACCGCATCATGAATATAACGCGGGTACCACGTCAGGAGATTGGTACAGCGGCGAATTGGATGAGCGCGGTGTACCAGCGGCAACAATGCGCGATGGCACGCCAAATGGGTATGCGTTTGTGGATTTCAACAAACATGATTACCGCATAAGCTACAAGCCATCGGGCAAAGATTCTACCTATCAGATCAACTTGTACCACCCGAAAGTAGTTGGGCAAGGGAAACGCACACGCGCAGCAATTTTTGCTAACTTCTTTATGGGTCATCATGGAAATAAAGTCGAATTTGCCATCGATGGTGGCAAATGGGAAAAGATGGTACCGGCCAGAACAATCGACCCCGCATATTCTGCAATTTTATATCCTTGGGACAATCTGGATACGTTGCTTCCGGGTCGTCGTCCGACGGATGGCATGACTAGCACGCATTTGTGGCGCGTCGGATTACCGGTTGACTTGGCCGTGGGCGAACATAAAATTAAAGTACGGGCAACAGATGATTACGGTCGTGTACACGAAGCGACGAGTACCTACCGCATCGAACCGACGAAGGATTATCCGGATCTAAAGTAATCGGATAAAAGGCGCCGCCTGAAAAGGACTTGGAAAGCCGACACAAAGCGTCGTTGTGTAGAACTTTTATAGCAAAGAGGGCAGCCTGTGGATAGACTGCCCTCTTTCGTATAAAAGCTTATTGCACTGTTTAATCTGCTAACAAATTATTCAACGCTTGCTCTACCTGCTCAAAGCCAAATGAAGATTTTGCTTCTTCGAACAAACGAACTACCTGATCATTACACAAATTGCCAATACTGCCTTCGTGGGTATGATTCACGGATTTCTCCGGACTGAATGTTCCTTCTTCAATCGCTAAACCAATATTTTTGTATGCTTCGCGGAATGGAATTCCTTGCAGCACTTCATTGTTTACTACTTCTACACTAAAAAGGTAATCATATTTCGGATCTTCCAATATATCTTTTTTAATATCGATATGCTGAAGCATAAAAGTAGCAATCTCTAAGCAGTCTTTGAGTGACTGGAACGCTGGAAAGAGATTTTCCTTCAACAATTGTAGATCGCGGTGGTAACCCACAGGAAGATTAGTAGTCATCAAAGCAATCTCATTAGGCAAAGCCTGAATCTTATTGCACCGTGAGCGAATCAACTCAAACACATCAGGATTTTTCTTATGCGGCATAATGCTCGACCCAGTCGTGAGATGAGCTGGAAAAGAAATAAACCCAAAATTTTGATTGATAAACAAACACACATCCATCGCGAATTTGGCCAGTGTGGCTGCAATAGAACTCATGGCTTGCGCCAGAATGCGCTCCGTTTTACCGCGCCCCATTTGCGCATATACCACATTGTAGGTTAGCTCTTCGAAACCTAGCAAACGAGTCGTCATGGTGCGATCTAGCGGAAACGAAGAACCGTAACCGGCAGCCGAACCCAAAGGATTCTTATTGCACACTTGCCAAGCGGCTTTCATCAAATGCAAATCATCGACCAAGCTTTCGGCATACGCTCCAAACCATAAGCCAAACGACGAAGGCATGGCAATCTGCAAATGCGTATAGCCTGGCATTAGCACATCGCGATGCGTGTTACTCAACTCGATCAATTGGCGAAACAATCCTTCGGTGTGCGAAACCATACTTTCGATCTCCGTCCGGAAATACAATTTTAGATCTACCAGTACTTGATCATTGCGAGAGCGACCAGAATGTATTTTTTTCCCGGCTTCGCCTACGCGCTGTGTGAGCAACATCTCGATCTGCGAATGCACATCTTCTACCACAGCTTCAATCTCGAAGTTGCCATTCAGAATTTCCTGATAAATCTTTTTTAGCTCACCTTGCACCGCAGCAAGATCTTCGGTAGTCATCAAGCCGATGCTATGTAGCATCTGCGTATGTGCAAGAGATCCTAACACATCAGCGCCTGCCAAATGCATATCCATTGCCCGGTCATTGCCTACGGTAAAGTTTTCTACAAATGTGTCAACGTCTATATTCTTTTGCCAAATCTTCATAGTATAAAATCATGCTTCTGTCCTGCGCACCAGAAATAATGTTGGCTTTTGCCAGATAAACCGGTCGAAGGATCATGTTAAATCCACCAAAAGTACCAATTGCAGATCGTTAAATCAATTGTTTCGAGCCGGTAACCTTGCTGATACCTAATAGAAAAAGAATTAAAATTCAATATATTCGAAAATCCAAAAATAATGATCAACGATTACCTCTCTATGAAATTAAATCACGGTATACTATTGGGCGTGCTAATATCCGCAGCTTTAGTTGTAAAAGCACAAGAAAATAAACCACCAATCACGTGGAAAGACATCCCTCAATGGGAATATCTGCGGATGAATGTAATGACCATTTCCAATGATGCAAAGTGGTACGCGTATGCGGATGGACCCACTCAAGGTGATCTGCATTTGCGATTAAAAAGTGCTTTTGATACGACAGCATATCAGTACAAAATAGGTGGAGAAACAGGGCCAATTCGTTTCAATGAATCTTCTACGCACGTCGCATTTCTGGAATCGGCGCCATACACAACCATCAAGTCCAACGAAAAAGCGAAAAAACCAAACTTTAAAACGTTACGTCTGGTAACGGTAAAAGATACCAGTAGCATTGTATTCGACAGGACAAGATCATTCGAATTTTCGAATGAAAGTGGCAACTGGCTAGCGGTAAGATTTGAGTCGGTGGGTGATGGCCCAAAAGGTCCGGACGCCGCCAAAGGAAGTGACTTGGTGTTATACAATGTGCAGAACAAGCAAACGTTCAACATCGGTAATGTCCATGAGTATCAATTCAACAAATCAGGACAATACTTGGCATATACCATTGATGCAAATAACAAAAACGGAAATGGTGTATTCTTACGTGATATGCAAACAGGTACAACCTACGCTTTGGATAACGACAAAGCAACCTACAGCAAAATCAACTGGAACAAGGAAGGTACAGCATTAGCCTTGCTAAAAGCCAAAACCGATAAAGCCTACAAGACGCCCGTATATACCTTGATCGGTGTGAAAGATATCAAGGGAAACGCCTCCAACATCATTAGCTATACCGGATTGGATGAAAAAGAAATCAGCGCAGGCTTTGGCATCAGCGAAAACAGTAGCCCATATTGGTCCAAAGACCTCAACACGATCTTCTTTGGCATCGCCAAACTAGAAAAGACAGAAAACAAAGCGGCGGCGGATAGTACAGCGCAAGATTCTACCCAAATTGCCACTAAAAAACCGGCACCAAAATCCGACAAGGATGCCGAGAAGCCAGACATGATCATTTGGAACTGGCAGGATAAAAGATTACAATCGGCTCAGCGCACACAGTCGAACCGCGATAAAAACTACACCGTACAATCGGCCTATCACATAAAGACGAAGCAATTTGTATCACTCGCAGACAGCGCGCGCAAGAGCATTGCGCTAGCACCAAATCAAGATCTAGGTTATGCACTCGATTACACGCCGTACGAGATGGCATCTAGCTTGGATGGGCAGCAGTTTGCCGACCTGTATCTGGTAGATGTCGCGACTGGTCAAAGTCGTAAGGCTATTGAAAAGCTATACCTCAATGCACTACGCAACCTTTCTTTTTCGCCAGATGGCAAATATCTTTTGTACTATCAGAATGGTCATTACCACAACCTGAACACGAGCAGTCTAGCTTCTACAAACTTGACCGACAAGATCAAAGCCAGCTTTATCGCCGAAAAAGTGGATAATAATGTGGAAAAACCGGGTACGCCAAATTTTGGTTGGACTTCGGATAGTAAATATGTTTTCCTGAGAGACAACTTCGACCTGTGGAAAGTATCTACAGATGGCAAATCGGCCTTGATGCTAACCGATCATTGGAAAGACCAACAATGGACTGCTAATCGACTTTTGTCCAACTTGTATCCTGATGATGATTTTACCGATACGAAGAAGGATCAATACTTCATGGTGTTCAACGAAGCGGACAAACGCTCCGGCCTTGGACTGTTGAAATCAGGAAGCAATAAACTTGAAATATTGCAACAGTCGGACGACCTATATTCGTACATCATCAAACCAAAACAAGCTAAACACTTATTTTTTGCAAAAGAGAATAATACAACAGCTCCAGAGCTCTACATTGCAGAGAATGCCAGCTTCCATAACATCCGCAAGCTCACCAGCAATACGCCCAACAAAGATGATTTTGCGCTATCCAGCGGCGCGAAACTGATTAGCTATGTGAATGATTTTGGTGATACGCTGCAAGCTACACTTTTCTTACCGGCCAATTATGTGGAAGGCAATTCGTATCCGACCATTACCTATATCTACGAGCGTTTGACAGATGGGACGAATAGTTATTCTAACCCAGCTTTTCCTGGCGGAGGATTTAATCGCGCCGTTTATAATAGCAACGGATATGCCGTGCTGATGCCCGATATTGCTTATAAATTGAATGATCCTGGTATGTCTGCCGTGGCTTGCGTAGTACCTGCCGTAAAAGCCGCTATCGCAACTGGGATCGTAGATGAACAACGCGTTGGTATTCACGGTCACTCTTGGGGCGGATACCAGACTTCTTTTCTTATCACGCAAACAGATATCTTCAAAGCGGCTGTTGCCGGAGCTCCGCTGACAAATATGATTAGTATGTATAGCTTGATTTATTGGAATTCTGGCTCTACAAATCAGAGTATTTTTGAATCGTCACAAGGAAGGTTGACAACCGGATATTGGGACAACTGGGATGCTTATACACGGAATTCTCCCATCTATCATATCAAAAATGTGAATACGCCATTGGTGATTTTGCACAACGATAAAGATGGTGCGGTAGATTATACGCAAGGCATAGAATACTTCAATGGACTACGACGATTGCAGAAACCAGTAACGATGCTAACCTACAATGGGGAGAATCACGGCCTGGCGAAAGAGGTAAACAAAAAAGACTATGCCGTGCGTATGATGGAGTTTTTCGATCATTATCTGAAGGGCGCAACTTCTCCCGACTGGTGGGAAAAAGGTATCGATTACTTGGATATGGACAAACATTTGGAAGATCGCGCATTTTAAAAAAACAATTCAGCGGGCGATTAAACGTTGCTTTATACGATTTAGCTGAAAATACATGGAGAAGGCATAAAGCACTAAAAGTAATCACTCACTTTTTTTTGCGTTTTAGTTTGTGAGGTCTAATTCAAAACCCTATGTTTGTGATGTAAAGGGAGATGAAAAAGAAATCTGAGTAAGCTAACCCTTACTCATTACTACCAGCAGTAAACTTTAAACTTGATAGACCTAAAAAGTCTTAAAACTTACACGAAATTCATGCTATCCAATTATAAACTAGTTTTTGATGAAAAGCTTGTCTGATCCTAAGACAAGCTTTTTCCTTTTAACGGTATTTTATCTGCCGCCACCACGTCCTGAGCCTTCCTGCCCATGTGAGCTATTTTCCCTATATTTGTAGATCAACATTGCGTTACCTTCTAATCCATCTTACCATGGCAACTGAGAGCAAAAGACAACAAAGATTTGCTGGTGTAATCCAGCAAGATTTAGCAGAGATATTTCAACGGGAAGCACACCAGTGGGCGCCGAATGCATTTATTACCGTTACTAGAGTACGTGTTACGCCCGATCTTGCGATTGCGCGCGTATACCTTAGCTTCATTAATACACAGACCGCCAAAGAGGATCTTGAAAAAATCAAAGGTAAATCCAGCGAAATCCGCTACAAATTGGGTACGCGCATCAAGAATAACGCTCGTATTGTCCCGCATTTAGAATTCTTTTTAGATGACACCAATGAGTACGTAGAACATATGGACAAAATTTTTGACCAGATTAGCAAAGAGCCTCGCCAGCCAGACGAAGATTAAGAGACCCATATCGCGCTCATGATCTTTCAACTCAATTCCGATCCGACGCAGATGCCCGATCCGACACTGGCTGAAGAAGATGGATTGATTGCCGTAGGCGGCGACCTATCTCCTACTCGTTTGTTGCACGCATACCACCAAGGTATTTTCCCTTGGTATAGCGAAGATACACCAATACTGTGGTATGCTCCGCAAGAGCGTTTTGTATTAAATCCAAAAAACATTCGCATCAGCAAAAGCATGCGTCAAGTGTTGCGATCTGAACAATTTAGCTGGACGTACAATCAGGCATTTACGACAGTGATCGATGCTTGCGCCACGGCATCGCGAAAAGATCAGGACGGCACTTGGATCGTGGATG
Organism: Sphingobacterium populi; assembly: GCF_001586775.1. GTDB lineage: Bacteria > Bacteroidota > Bacteroidia > Sphingobacteriales > Sphingobacteriaceae > Sphingobacterium > Sphingobacterium populi. The sequence goes on from NZ_LQXS01000005.1 coordinate 266,956, forward strand.
ATATGCGAACGGCTTATATCCAATTGCACAAACTGGGATTTGCACATTCTATTGAGGTGTGGAATAAGGCCAGCGAATTAGTTGGAGGACTGTACGGAGTTTTAATAGGTCGGGTGTTTAGTGGCGAAAGCATGTTTTCCATAGCAAGCAATAGCTCGAAGTATGCTTTAATCCAATTTGCAAAGCATTTTGATCTACAATTGATCGATTGCCAGATCCACTCAGCCCACCTGGAAAGTATGGGCGCAGGTATGGTTTCGCAAGAATCTTACTTGCAGATATTGGATCAGCAAGAATATATACAAAATGGACTCGATCTACTGATCTATCCGAATCAAGATACAATATAGATTTTACTACATTTTACGGCTAAGCAATAACATATGAATTTCAAAATAGGTGATTTTGTACGATTTGTGGATGAGGCAATAGAAGGACATATTACGTCTTTCCTGAGCGACGGCATTATAGGCGTGACGGATGACTCGGGATTCGAAATTCCGGTATCGGTAACGAAAGTTACAGCAGTACATGGTGATATGAAGCGTGCGGATGATGATGGCGACACTACAGCGACCACGCTAGTTGGTGAGTTCGTAGAAAAAGGCATTTATGTCGCTGTTACAGGCGAGCAAAAAGAGGGATTAGCACGATTTTGGATTGTAAACGAAACTTCGTTTCAATTACTGATCTCTATCGGTGAAACACAAGCAGGCAAACAGAAAGGAATATTTAGCGCAATGCTAAGTCCGCAGAAAACCGTTGAATTTCATAAGGCTAATTTTTCGGCGGTGGGCAAATGGCCAACTTTTACGATCCGCATTATCAGGCACAGCGACAACTTACACAGTGCACATGCCGTACTGGAAGAAGATGTACGTATCAAGCCCGTATCGCTCAGTGAACCAAAAACTAGGCTTGATCTGCTCGCAGAAAAAGCTTGGGTAACTCAGCTTGACATCGAGAAAAAGGACATTGGCTTACAGCGTTTAAAGGATTTTGGTAAATAGATCGTCAGTTGTTATAGACAAATCACCGTGTTGATACGCATATAATAAAATTAACTATCTGAAATACTGCCGATTAGAACTATTTTATCACTATTTAAAATCGTTCTAAATTTGTCGCTTTGACAGATTTTTGACAGAAACAGACGGCTTTTGATCTACATTTGCAGGACGAATCATAGCGCGAGAAGCAGACTTTGGAAAATTTAAAGGTAATAGCGTTTACACACAAACATATCGAGTTGAAAGACTTGGGAAATTTGGTAATCTGCAACGAAGAGTTGAACCACCGATTAATCAATCTCAAAAACAGCTTAGATATTCCTGAAATATTTTACGTTGGCACTTGTAACCGTGTCGAGTTTGTGTTTTATGGAGCGCATGAACTTACCGATGAGTTTATTGCACATTTCATGCACAGCATGAATTTTTGTGTTCCTTCCGAACGCTTACAATGCTATCTTGGCCAAGTCAATAAGTACTCTGGATTAGAAGCTCTCAATCACTTACTTCGTATGTCGTGCTCTATCGAGAGCTTAGTGGTAGGAGAAAAAGAAATCCTAGCACAGGTACGTCGAGCATACGAACGCTGTCGCGATGCTGGATTTACTGGAGATTTCATGCGCATGATGATGGATCGCTTGGTCAAGACCGCGAAAGAAGTATATACCCATACTAATATTTCGCGTAATCCTATTTCCGTAGTTTCACTAGCTTACCGAAAATTAAGAGAAGTAAAATTGGTAGAAAACCCACGCATCCTGATTATCGGTGCAGGTGAGACAAACCAAAATCTGGCGAAATACCTGAAAAAACATAAATACAAAAACTTCGTCATTTTCAACAGAACGGTAGAAAAGGCTTATGCGTTGGCTTCTGAACTTCAAGCTGCGGCCTTCCCACTATCCGAATTAGCCAACTACAAAAAAGGCTTTGATGTGATGATCACTTGTACCGGTTCTTCAGAACCTATTGTGGATCAAGCATTATACACTTCGCTATGCAATGGTGAAGTTGATAAGAAAGTAGTTGTGGATCTGGCTATTCCCAACGATATCGATGCCGATGTGATTGCGCAAAACCCAATCCATTATATCGAAGTTAGCAGTTTGCAAGCTATTGCACAGAAGAACATTAAAGAACGCTATGATGAACTACATCATGCCGAGAAAATCATACATCAGAACATCGAGGAGTTTATTCCGATGATTAAACAAAGGCGAGTAGAAGTGGCCATGCGTCAGGTCCCAGATAAAATCAAGGAGATACGCGCTACTGCTATGAATGAAGTATTTGCACGTGAGTTGAATGGATTGGATCCGCAAGCGCGTGAAGTCTTAGAGAAGGTCATCAATTACATGGAGAAGAAATATATTAAAGTCCCGATGGTGATGGCCAAAGAGATCTTAGTACAATCACCTGACATCTCACAGAATTAAAAAAGACTTCTTTCCACTCTTTTTTATCATCTTTTCTCTGGCATATTAGCATCATTTTAGCTAATATAGCCCCACACTTTTACTATTTCATTGTGAAAAGAAAACTTACAATCGGCACGAGAGGAAGTGCTTTGGCATTATGGCAAGCTAACTATATCAAAGATCGACTACAAGCTATTGGAGTAGAATCCGACTTGAAGATCATCAAAACACAGGGCGATATCGTACAACACTTGCGCTTAGATAAGTTAGAAGGAAAAGGTTTTTTCACCAAAGAACTAGAAGAAGAATTGCTTTCTAATCAGATTGATCTAGCCGTCCATTCGCATAAAGACTTACCCACTATCAATCCGCCTGGATTATCAATCGCCGCAGTATCCGAACGGGAAGATCCAGCGGAATTACTCATCATTCGCAAAGAAGCGGTGGATATCTCCCAGCGATTATCGCTGAAGCGTAAAGCCGATGTTGGCACCTCATCCAACCGTAGAAAAGCACAATTGCTTTCTTTGAGAAACGATCTGGATTTTGCAGATTTACGCGGTAATATCCAAACACGCGTGCAGAAACTACGTGATGGTAAATATGATGCCATTATGCTAGCCAAAGCAGGCATCGAACGGGTTGAAATGGACTTATCTGAATTTCACGTAGAAGCTATTCCACCCATAAAAATCATTCCTGCACCTGCTCAAGGCGTACTAGCGGTACAGATCCGTGAAAATGATCAGGAACTATATGATATCTTGCAGCCAATCAATGATTTGGCAGTACAAGAAACCATCGCCGTAGAGCGTAAAGTGCTTAACCTGTTTGACGCAGGCTGCCATGCGCCATTAGGCTGTTATTGCCGTAAGCATGATGGGCTATACGAAGTGTGGACTTCAGTTGCTGAAGATAATGAAGAATTTCCAGACCGATTATTCGTTCGCGCTGAGACTACAGAGGGATTAGCGCAACACATTTTTGAAAAATTCCAGAAAGATCGTGCGCTTCCTAAGTCTGTATTTATCACACGGGATTTGGATGATGAATCTTACCTCTCTCGCTTCTTGAATAAGCATGAGATAGCGGTTGAGGGCAGGTCCCTAATCAAAATCTTTCCGATCATTAGGCATTTGGACTCCTTTATCCTCAAGCATGTAGATTGGCTATTTTTTGGCAGTAAAAATGCAATCGACCATTTCTTCAAGTTGGAACCATTCCTGATGAAGAAAACTAAGATTGCGGTATTAGGGCAAGGTTCAGAGCAGGCTTTACGGAAGTACAATCGGGTTGCTGATTTCTCCGGCGACCAGATTGGAGTGACGGCTGAAGAATTTGCACAAGAATTTGCTAAAATCGCGAATGGTACTAAAGTCGTAATCCCTTGCGCTAAAGAAAGCATGAATACCGTACGCGATGCCTTGAGTGAAGATACAGAAGTAATCACCATCCCGATTTACGAGACCGTACAATTAGAGGATGTAGATAAAACTAATGCCCAAGTACTGATCTTCACATCGCCGAGCAATGTGGAGGCTTATTTCCGCGAACATTTGTTGGATCCGGGACAGAAAGTAATCTCAATTGGTACATCGACGGGTAAGAAATTTGATGAAATGGGTATTCCGTATGTTTTACCATTCTCGCCTGATGAAGTGGGATTGGCAGAAGCAGTATTTGGATTAGAAATATAACAAAACAATGATTCGACCACGCAGAAACAGAAAATCGGCCGTAATTCGTGATATGGTGCAAGAAACGCACCTACATGCAGGCAACTTGATTTTTCCCTTATTTATTGTAGACGGTGACAACCAGAAGACGGAGGTAAAATCCATGCCAGGCATCTATCGTTACAGTATAGACAATCTCTTACGTGAAGTAGAAAGCTGTATGAATCTTGGATTGAAGGCTTTTGATTTGTTTCCAAATATCGAAGATTCTCTAAAAGATAAGCACGCTACAGTTAGTTACCAAAAAGGCAACTTGTACCTGCGTGCGATCGAAGCGGTGAAGAAAAATTTCCCGGAAGCTTGTGTCGTAACGGATGTAGCGATGGATCCATACAGTTCGGACGGACACGATGGCATTGTGGAGAATGGCGAAATCTTGAACGATGAAACGTTGGAAGTATTGGGCAAGATGGCGCTGGCACATGCCGAATCTGGTGCAGACATCATCGCACCATCAGACATGATGGATGGCCGCATTGGCTATATTCGCGATGTATTAGACACGAATGGATTTACCAATGTATCATTAATGTCGTACACCGCAAAATACGCTTCTGCGTTTTACGGTCCATTTCGCGACGCGTTGAATTCCGCGCCCAAATCAGGTGATAAGAAAACGTATCAGATGAATCCGGCTAATGTGCGCGAAGCGCTGATCGAAGCACAGCTAGATGCAGAGGAAGGTGCCGATTTCTTGATGGTGAAGCCTGGGCTTCCGTACTTAGACGTGGTGAAGCTATTGCACGATAATTTTGACTTACCAATCGCTGTATATAATGTAAGCGGTGAATACGCCATGCTGAAAGCAGCCGCACAAAATGGTTGGTTAGACGCAGAACGTGCAACGATGGAAACCTTATTGAGTTTCCGCCGTGCTGGTGCTTCCTCTATCCTTACTTACCACGCCAAAGAAGTATTGGCGAATGGCTGGTTGCCGCGATAAATCAGCCGGATGAGCAGTGGAAACCATAGTAATCCGCTTCGCTAGGACATAAAATAAAGAAGCCCATTCGAAAAATCGAATGGGCTTCTTTATTTTATGCAGCTAACCGACATGTCCGCTCAGCATCTCTTTTACCACCGAATGGCATACGTCTTATTAGCTTAAAAAATAACGGTGGCCATCATTGAAGATAGCCACCGTTATTTTTATTTATTAAACAGCTCCAATCTATTGTGCATTTAAGAACATCGATTTTTGACTGTATAAATCGCGGAAATGCGGATCTTCCAAATCTTTGATAAAACGAATCGCCTCACCAGTAGATTTCATTTCGGGGCCGAGCTGCTTATCTACCTCTGGAAACTTAGAGAAAGAGAATACAGGCTCTTTGATCGCATAACCTTTCAGCTTGCGCTCGATGGTGAAATCACTTAATTTATTGGCTCCCAACATCACTTTCGTCGCGATATTGATATATGGCACATCGTATGCTTTCGCGATGAATGGCACGGTACGCGATGCGCGTGGATTAGCTTCGATTACATAAACTTGCTCATCTTTTATCGCGAATTGTATGTTCAACAAACCACGAACATTCAACGCTTTGGCCAACTTTCTAGAATACACTTCCATTTTAGATTGCACATTTTCAGACAAGCTGAATGGTGGCAATACTGCTGACGAATCTCCAGAGTGGATACCCGCAGGCTCGATGTGCTCCATCATACCGATGATGTGTACATCTTCGCCATCACAGATCGAATCGGATTCAGCTTCTTCTGCACGATCTAAGAAATGGTCGATCAATATCTGGTTTCCTGGAAGCGTACGTAACAATTTCACGACTGCTTTTTCCAAATCTTCGTCGTTAATCACGATGCTCATACCTTGGCCACCCAACACGTACGAAGGACGAACTAGTACCGGATAACCTACTTGATTCGCTACCACAATAGCTTCTTCAGCAGAAGTTGCTACACCGTATTTCGGATAAGGAATTTCCAGTTCTTTCAACAGATCAGAGAAGCTACCACGATCTTCTGCCAAATCCATATCAGCAAAAGATGTTCCGATGATCTTCACTCCTAACTCTTCCAATTGCTTCGCCATTTTCAAGGCTGTCTGCCCGCCTAATTGTACGATCACACCTTCTGGTTTTTCTAGCTCGATGATCTCACGAACGTGCTCCCAGAACACTGGCTCGAAGTACAACTTATCTGCCATATTGAAATCGGTAGATACCGTCTCTGGATTACAGTTGATCATGATCGCTTCGTAACCACATTCTTTGGCGGCTAACAAACCGTGTACACAAGAATAATCGAATTCGATACCTTGACCGATACGGTTAGGACCTGAACCTAGTACTACGATTTTCTTACGATCAGATACTTGTGATTCGTTTTCATCCTCAAATGTCGAGTAGTAGTATGGTGTTTGTGCCGGGAATTCTGCCGCACAGGTATCCACCATTTTGTACACGCGGCGAATGCCTAGTTCGGTACGGCGATCGTATACTTGATCTTCTGTCACATTGCCCAACAACCAAGAAATCTGTACGTCAGAATATCCTTTTTGTTTCAAGGTCAAGAAGAAATCACGTGGAATATTGTTTAGTTGGTAACGACGTAATTCCGTTTCTAAATGCACCAATTCTTGGATTTGCACTAAGAACCATTTGTCAATATGCGTCACCTTGCGGATGGATTCCAACGGCACGCCCATTTCGAAGGCATCTTTAACGTGGAATAGACGATCTGCACTTGGGTGCTCTAACGAGTACATAATTTCTTCTAGATCGCGTGATTGACGACCATCAGCGCCAAGACCTGCCCGGCCTGTTTCCAAGGATTGTGCTGCTTTCTGCAACGCCTCGATAAAGGTACGTCCGATAGCCATCACTTCCCCTACGGCTTTCATCTGTAAACCTAATTCTTTATTAGCGCCTTTAAATTTATCAAAGTTAAAACGAGGTACTTTTACGATCACGTAATCCAACGTTGGTTCGAAGTAAGCCGAAGTAGTTTTCGTGATTTGGTTTTGCAACTCATCTAAGTTGTAGCCGATGGCTAATTTGGCAGCGATCTTGGCAATAGGATATCCTGTTGCTTTAGATGCTAGTGCCGATGAACGAGATACACGTGGATTGATCTCAATAGCGATGATTTCTTCGTTCTCTGGATTTACTGAGAACTGTACATTACAACCTCCGGCAAATGTACCGATCGAGCGCATCATCAGGATCGCCTGATTACGCATATCTTGGTAACACTTGTCAGATAATGTCATACCTGGTGCTACCGTGATCGAATCACCTGTGTGGATACCCATCGGATCGAAGTTTTCGATCGTACAGATAATGATCACATTATCGTTGGTATCACGCAGTAATTCTAATTCAAATTCTTTCCAACCTAGTACCGCTTGCTCTACCAATACTTCGTGTGTTGGTGAAGCATGCAAACCACGATTCAAGGCAGCATCAAAATCTTCTTTTTTGTGCACGAAACCACCACCTGTACCAGCTAATGTGTATGAAGGGCGAATTACCAATGGAAAGCCAATTTGTTGCGCAGCTTCTTTACCTTCTAAAAAGGAGTTAGCAATTTTGGAGTTGGCAATACCAACGCCAATATCAATCATCAGCTGGCGAAACTCTTCGCGGTTCTCTGTCTTCTCAATGGCGGCAACATCCACACCGATTACTTTCACATTGTATTTGTCCCAGATACCTCTGTTGGATGCCTCGATACATAAGTTCAATGCCGTCTGTCCGCCCATAGTAGGCAATACAGCATCGATTTGTTGCTCTTCCAATATTTGCTCGATACTCTCACAAGTAAGTGGCAATAGATACACATTGTCCGCGACGATATTATCTGTCATAATCGTTGCTGGATTGGAGTTGATGATCGAAACTCGGATACCTTCTTCTTTAAGAGATAAGGCGGCTTGTGAGCCCGAATAATCAAATTCGCACGCCTGTCCGATGACAATAGGCCCTGAACCGATAATTAAAACCGAGTTGATGGAAGTGTTTCTTGGCATTTCTTTGAATTCAAAATGTTAAAATACAAATTGTTAATTGTGGGACAGCGCAACGGGATGTGCATTGTAGAGTGCGGAATTCCGACTGCTTTGTCGGAGTGCAAAATTACAGTTATTTTTTGTAAATCGAGCCAAACTTGTACGAATAATATAAAAAATACTGATAAATTAATCTACAACGATCTCATCGACGAATAAAAAGGCTTTCTTGGTATTCTTCGCTTCGAATTTTATAAATTTTGCCATCACCGGCTTATCGAATTTAATTTCGAAAGATTGGATATCCAAGACAGCTGGATTTTTATCGATGTGCGGCACAAAGGATCCTGCTTCACGATAGCTTTTACCATTGTCCGAAACCGATACTTTGATCGAACCTGGAAAGAATACACCTGGGCCGGGCATTTGCATAAAGCGCGCAGCTACACGGCTCAATTCTTCGCGACGATCCAGATCGATCACCAATTCGATATCTGATGTAAACCCTTGCCATTTGCCATCTTGATAGCTTACACCACCTTTGCGACCGTCTACCAAGGTACGTTCTCCCTGTGCAGCGTAGCTGTCATTCCACTTTGTATTGTACTGCACGGATTTTCCGATCGCCTTATGAATATCTAATTCTACTATTTCGATCGGGCCCATCCGCGCAGAATCTAAAAACGAAGCTGCTTTCAGTGTTGCGCTTACCGCCAAATCGATCGGTGCGATATAGAGTGGTGATTCATTGTTTGGATCTGTACCATCTGTAGTGTAACGTATCGTGGGCGTATACTGCTCGGAAGACAAGGTGATGCGATTCGATTTTTTTGCCGCATCGTACACTACATCGTACAACACATCGAAGCTTGGTCGGTAGTAATTGACGCCTAAATCTTGTAACAGCGCATAATGTTTTTGCAAACGCCGCTTAAAATCTGGAAAATCCCGCTGGTCTTGCTCTGTCCAGTTGATTTCTGCCAGTGCCAATGCGCGTGGAAAAGCCATATATTCTACTTGCTGCGGATTAGGCATGAATTCTGTCCAAAGATTTGCTTGTGCTCCTAAAATATGCTTGGCTTTGTCTTTAGCGATCTTCTCGGATAATGGATTGTAGCTATACACGCGCTCTAACGGAAGATAACCACCAAAAGCCTTAGGTTGTGTGCGCGGATCGAATTGATAAAAATCAAAATAAAGATGGCTTTGTGGCGTCATGATGACGTCGTGCCCTTTATTGGCTGCTTCTATGCCGCCTTCTTCGCCCCTCCAGCTCATCACAGTGGCGCCATCGGTCAATCCTCCTTCCAGAATCTCGTCCCAGCCAATCATTTTGCGTCCTTTTGATTGCAGGTATTCATCCATCTGCTGCACGGCGTAGCTTTGCAGTTCTTCTTCCGTCTGAAGATTAAGTTTTGATTTTAAGGCCTGACATTTAGGACAGGTTTTCCAATGGGACTTATCGGCTTCGTCGCCTCCGATATGAATATATTCCGAAGGGAAAATAGTCAACACTTCGTCCAGCACATTTTTCAAAAAGGTGAAGGTCTGCTCATTGCCTACACAAAACTCATTTTGTGTATAAGGTAAGCCCGTGCAAGAAAGCTCCGGATACACGGCCAGCACTTCTTCGGAATGGCCAGGCATTTCGATTTCAGGAATAATATTGATGCCTTTTCTGGCGGCATAGGCGACGAGCTCACGCGCTTGTGCTTGTGTATAGAATCCGCCATGCGCATTGGCCGTTCCCTGCTCTACGTAGCGTTTGCCGTACTTTTCCCAATCGGCAAAATGTGCCTGCGGTCGCCATGCTGCTTTTTTGGTAAGCTCTGGATAACGCTGGATCTCCAACCGCCATCCTGCTCCATCAGTAAGATGCCAGTGAAACTGATTGAATTTATACAGAGCCATCACGTCGATGTACTTTTTGAGAAAAGCAATAGGCATAAAATGGCGCGAAACATCCAAATGCAAACCTCGATAGGCAAAACGAGGTTTGTCTTGTATTTCTACAAAAGGAAGTGCAGCAGTATGCTGTAGCATACTTAATTGATGTAAACTCTGAATTGCCGCCAGTGCTCCTGCACTATCTGGCGACTTTATCATCACTCCGCTTGGGCTAATTACGAGTGTATATTCGGACGGCCGAAGACGATCTGACTCGGATGACTCCAGAATCCAAATACCAGCTGGCTGATGCTTCTTCATCTTTCTAAACAGTTCGTAGGAAGCAACCTGTAATTTTGGCACTTCGCTTAGCAAGGAGCTCAACTCTTGAAAACGCTCGCTGTAATACACTGGAAAAGATTGATTTAAATTAAGTGCACCATCTTGAAGTATGACTCGATCTGGTTTGGGAATGATATCCACGTGTAGCTCTTGCGCCATGCTGCTGCACCAAGTTATCAAGAGAAAACCGCCAAGTAGTGCGAGTCGCCAAAGTGTCATAGGAGAATAGTATAGTTTGTACCCAAAGATCCTAAATAAAGTGTGAACGAACAATGTATGGATTGTAAAACTTTTATGAGACGGAGTGCTCGTTCTACGCGAAAATCGTTTCAGGTAGGACGGCTAATGACTTCATAAATGTGGGCAACTTATGAAACTCGCTCGACAAATGCCTTGCGTAAGAAATGAAATAATGTGTAACTTTGTTGTATGATTGAATTACCCGTTATTCCAGCACAACAAACTCAGCGGAAACCCGATTGGTTACGCGTAAAATTGCCTGTCGGCAAGGAATATCGCCACGTGCGTGGGCTGGTTGACGAGCACAAGCTGCATACGATCTGTGAAAGTGGCAACTGCCCTAATATGGGCGAATGCTGGGGTGCCGGCACGGCTACCTTTATGATCTTAGGCAACATTTGTACTCGTTCATGTTCATTCTGTGCAGTAGCGACAGGGAGACCGTTGGCAGTTGATTTGGACGAGCCTAATCGTGTGGCGCAATCCGTAAAACTGATGGAAGTAAAACATTGCGTGATTACTTCGGTAGACCGTGATGATTTGAAAGATGGCGGATCTACCATATGGGCAGAAACCGTCAATGCGATTCGACGTGAAAGTCCACAAACAACATTGGAAACCCTGATCCCAGATTTCAAAGGGCAATGGGATAATTTAGATCGCGTATTAGCTGTACGACCAGAGGTAGTATCGCACAATCTGGAAACGGTGCGTCGACTAACGCGCGAAGTACGTATCCAGGCGAAATATGATCGCTCATTAGAATGCCTACGTCGTATAGCAGCAGCCGGTTTGCGAACCAAATCTGGCATCATGCTTGGCTTTGGCGAGACCGAAGAAGATGTAGTGGAAGCAATGCGCGACCTGTATGAGGTAGGTGTAGATATTCTAACCATCGGTCAATACTTACAACCTAGCAAAGCACACCATCCTGTGGTAGAATGGATAACACCTGCACAATTCAAACGCTATCAAGAAATCGGATTAGAAATGGGTTTCAAATATGTTGAATCTGGCCCACTCGTAAGATCTTCTTACCACGCCGAGAAACACCTGTTCGATATGCAATAAGCAATTGCTTGACTATTAGGCTGTTTTTGCTTAAATTAGAGCAAATGAAGCAGCCAGATTATAAAAGATTTCTTCTAAGAGCAATGCTAATCGCATTGCTCTTTATATTATTGGTCAGCACGGTGCTCTTCGCGTTGTATATTCATACGCAGGATGACAACTTTCCTTTTTTCCTGACACGCATTGTGTTACCGTTATCTGTGGGTGCTGCCATCAGCAGTGTTTTTACTACCTATATTTACACAAAAACAAACCTTTACCTTCGCTTTCTACCGTTTACGCACGGGGCACTGCACCGCGTCGCAATAGCACTTATTTTGACGTGTTCGGCGACATTACTATTTCAACCGCTCGCCAGCAGTATTCGATACAACGTGGGCAAAGTATTGCATTTAGAAAGTATAGAAGAGATGCCGCCACACCAACAGCCTACTTTTCTATCGCTGGGCGAGTGGCATGTGGATCGTATGCGTGTTATTCCAATTCATACTTATGAGAATGGATGGGGCTGGAATCGTAACAAAGTGCACCTAAAGTCATTATTTTTATTACCCATATTCTCGCAGAAGAATGCTTACGAAAGGGCTGCTAAAGCTTGGCTTGCCTTCAAATACGAAGATACGATTACGAAAGAAGAGTTTGCTCTAAACAGAGGTCGACACTCTTTTGAGCAATCAGTACGGCATTTCAAGAAAATTAATGTCGGAGCTTTTTTGTATTTTCAACTATACGATCAGGGTTTAGAAAAACAGGCGCTAACACAATTGGCTCGTCGTCATTCTTATTTTAAAAGCTCTTATAGTGCTGTTTATCAAGGCAACGCTGTTGATCGAGATTTACTTTCTTTACGTTATTTTATTTATACTCTACTGGCACTGCTATTTTTCGTCGGGCCACTATATTGGCTCATCGTTCGCTATGGCATGGTTGCGGATCGTAGCAATACTATCTTGCTCTAAACGATTACTGTAAAACGAGGACGATGTTACTTATTTACGTTGATAAACAGTTTTGCCGTCTATTACTGTGCGCAACACAGTCACATCTCGCAATTCTTCATTTGGTATCGTCATGATGTCTTGCGACAAGATAACAAAATCAGCATCCTTTCCACGTTGAATATTACCTCGTCGGGATCCTTGAAAGCAGGCTTGGGCTGCCCAAATGGTCATTCCCATTAATGCTTCACGACGGGTCAGCGCATTTTTCATTTCAAATCCTCCTTCTGGGAAACCAGCGGCATCTACCCGCGCAACGGCTGCATGAAAGCTATTGAGCGGATTAAAGTTTTCTCCCGGAAAACCGCTCCCAATCGCTACCATCCCATAATTATCTACCAAACGCTTCAGCGCATAGGCATTGCGCAGGCGCTCTTCACCAATTCTATTTTCTACCCAGTACATATCTGAGGTCGCATGTGCAGGTTGTAGTGAAGGGAATACTCTAAATCGATCAAATTTTTCGAAATCTAACTCATTGATGACCTGAGCATGTTCGATGCGCCAACGCCGATCATTATTTGGCCCGATGTATTTGCCATAAAGATCGAGTACTATCCGGGTTGCAGAATCACCTACAGCCGCGTGCTTAATTGGAAGTTGGTAGCGGCAATCTCTTTTATCGTTCGCTCCAATTCTTCCGGCGTTTGCAGCAGATATCCGCTTGTAGTGCTGTCGTCCGAGTAAGGCAGCAATAAGCTTGCATTACGAGTTCGCAACAAACCGTCTGCCGTAAGCTTTACCGCGCGAATACTAAGCCGCCCGTCGTCGTAGTATCCGCTACGGATCATACGTCGCACCGTACGCAGATTGTCCTCAATCATGGCGTAATTACGAATCTTCAGTTTGTTGCCGGTGTAGAGGTTTCTCATAAACTCCAAATCCCGTTCATTTAAACCGGCATCAACAATGCTGGTGAGGCCAACGGAAAACAGGAGCTGCTCTGCTTTGGTTAGTGCGCGTAGCTCCTGATCGTCATTGACTTCTGGTATGTGCTTCTTCACTAAATCCATCGCATTGTCCATTAAAACACCGCTCAAATGCCCTAACGAATCTGTCAACATCAACCCACCTTCAACATAAAAGGCGGTATCTATACCTGCCACTTCTAGTGCTTTAGAATTCACAGTAGCGGCTTGATAATCTACGCGAGTAAGGTAAACTGGAATGTTGGGAAAGTACTTATCCAATGAATCGCGTACCGAAATGGTGTTATCTTCCCATCGCTCTTGATCTAACCCGGCACCTACGAGCCACGGACGATCAGGATATGTTTTACGATGAGCTTGCAAACGCTGCAATGCATCGCTAAGCGAATGGGCGCCATATAGATTAGTCATATCTAATGAAGAAGCGAAGTCCATGAAATGGGCATGCGAATCGTAAAAACCAGGGTAGATAGCTGCGCCTTGTGCATCAATAGTTTCTTTCGCTTCATAACGCTGCAATAGCCGGTCGGAACTGCCGATTTCGATAAATACACCACCACGCACGGCAAATGCTTCTGCGATAGTGAAAGCCGAATCGACCGTATACACCCTTGCATTGTATACAATCAGGTCTACCTCATGATTGGTAGTACAAGAGGCAAATAAAAATAGCAAACCAAGAGCTGCGAATAACGATTTCATGTGTGACTATATGCTTTGTGCTAATTTACAAAAGAAATGACGGAGATTATGCACGGACATAGATGTGCACGAGAAATAAAAAAGCTTTTCGCCAGTGCGAAAAGCTTGATTTCATTCAAAAGACCAAATAAAAAAATCGGACTAGCAGTACTCGTCAAATGCTGCTACCAGATTGTCTGCAATCATTTGTGCAGGACGACCTTCGATCATGTGACGCTCAATCATGTGTACCAATTGACCGTCTTTAAATAAGGCCATCGCTGGCGAAGATGGAGGATATGGCAACATATATGCACGCGCTCTATCGACAGCGTCTTTTTCCATACCAGCGAATACAGTGACTAATTTATCCGGATGTTTTTCGTTTTTAACAGCTGCTTTGGCAGCAGGACGCGCATTGGCTGCGGCACATCCACATACTGAATTAACTACGACAAACACGGTTCCTTCTGATGGAATGACGCTTTCTACTGCTTCAGCAGATTTCAGCTCTTCAAAGCCAGCATCTACCAATTCTTGGCGCATTGGGCTTACTAAATATTCTGGATACATATCTTCTCTGTTTTAAATTTATACAAATATAAGAGGAAACCTACAGCGGGTCAAGGGTAAGGAATCAGTAGAATGTAAGATTTATGAATGGCAACATTTTTAGAAAATCCTACCTATCTAAAAGTGACATAAGTATTACTAAAAAGTGCTGATCAGGCATGTGATTTGCACCAACTTTGGTATAAATATATAATATCATGAGTACACTATCGAAAACACATAAGAAAGCGGAAATCGGTTTGCAAGAGAAAGACATGGCGAATGTGTCAGAATTTTTAAATAAGCTGTTGGCAGATTATACCGTATTATACACAAAGATTAGACATGCACACTGGAATGTGGAAGGCCCAGATTTTCATTCGCAGCATCTATTTTTCGAAACGTTGTATGACCAATTGGCGGTCAATATCGATGACGTAGCAGAAAGGGTACGTATGCTTGGACATTATGCTGTAGGATCATTAGCGAAATATTTGCAATTAACACATCTTTCGGAAATCCAATACGGAGGTACTGATAGCCAAGGGCTGATCAAGGAATTGACGTCGGATTTCGAAACTGTTATAATGGTTATCCGATCTGGAATAGAACTGGCTAATGCAGCGGGTGATACCGGCACAGAAGATTTCTTGACCGGGTTGATGGAGGAACACGAAAAAACAGCATGGATGCTGCGCTCGCATCTTAGTTAGATAAATGCACCTGTTTATTATAGTTTATTCAAAAAGAAGCCGCTTACTTTGTTGATTGACAACTCGGAAAGCGGCTTTTATATTTGATAACAACTTGTACTACCTACAAGTGGATTACTTCTCCGTAAGCATCAGCTGCTGCTTCCATGATCGCTTCGCTCATGGTTGGGTGTGGATGCACTGATTTAATGATTTCGTGTCCTGTAGTTTCTAGCTTACGAGCTACTACTACTTCAGCAATCATCTCCGTTACATTTGCACCAATTAAGTGTGCTCCTAAGAATTCACCATATTTCGCATCAAAGATTACTTTCACAAAACCGTCTTTCGCGCCAGCAGCAGATGCCTTACCTGATGCAGAGAATGGGAATTTACCTACTTTTACTTCGTAACCAGCGTCTTTCGCTGCTTTCTCTGTGTAACCTACCGAAGCAATCTCCGGTGAGCAGTACGTACAACCCGGGATGTTGTTGTAGTCAATGGCATCTACATGTAAGCCTTTTATTTTCTCCACGCAAGTGATCGCTTCTGCAGAAGCTACGTGTGCCAAAGCTTGACCTTTTACAATATCACCAATAGCATATACGCCATCAATGTTAGTTTTGTAAAAATCATCTACCAATACGCGGCCTTTATCGACTTTCACACCAACTTCTTCAAGCCCGATATTTTCGATATTTGGTGTGATACCTACTGCCGAAAGTACAATTTCGGCTTCGATAACCTCTTCGCCTTTCGCTGTTTTGATTTTCACTTTAGATACATCGCCTTTTGTATCTACACCTGTAACTTCTGATTTAGTTAAGATATTGATACCTGCTTTTTTCAGTGATTTCTCCAATTGTTTCGAGATCTCTTCGTCTTCTACTGGTACGATGCGATCCATAAACTCAACAATAGTAACCTTAGTACCAATTGTATTGTAGAAATAAGCAAACTCGACACCAATGGCGCCAGAACCAACTACTACGATAGATTTAGGTTGTGTAGGCAAATTCATCGCTTGGCGGTAGCCAATGATTTTTTTACCGTCTTGAGGCAAGTTAGGCAATTCGCGAGAGCGAGCTCCTGTAGCTAAGATCGTGTGTTTAGCCGTATATTCTTTGGTTGCACCATCGGCACCTTTTACTTCGACTTTACCACCTTTTTTGATTTTGGCCGTACCCATGATGACGTCGATTTTATTCTTTTTCATCAAGAACTGGATACCTTTGCTCATTCCGTCAGCAACACCACGGCTTCTCTTTACGATAGCTCCGAAGTCTGCTTCTCCGCCATTCACTTTAATACCATATTCTTCGGCATGGTTCAGGTATTCGAAAACCTGTGCACTTTTCAACAATGCTTTTGTAGGAATACAGCCCCAGTTCAAACAGATTCCACCTAATGCTTCACGTTCTACAATCGCTGTTTTAAAACCGAGTTGGGATGCTCTGATGGCAGCAACATACCCACCTGGACCACTACCAATAACAATAATATCGTAATTCATAAATATAACGTTGTCGTTTTGATTCTATTAGACAAATATACCAAAAATACACCTTTCTACATTTTATTCCGCAAATTCCCTGTCAAAATACTTGCGAACAAGACGATGAACATCAAGATTTTGTCAGGTGTAAGTCAGTTCCGGAAAAAGAATTCTACTCATCCCCTTTTTATACCTTTCTTTGCGAACCATTCAAATGCGATTAATATAGTTATGCTCAGAATTTTTAGACAAGTTGCGCTGTGGGAGGCGATCTCCACCATATTTTTATTCTTTGTCGCAATGCCTGTTAAGTACGTGTTGCCTCGCTTTATGGAGATACCTGATGATATTCGTCTCGGCACAGTACGTATCGCCGGATCTATTCATGGCTTTTTGGTCGTGATTTTCGTGGTGCTATTGATTACATGTTGGCAATCGTATAATTGGAAATTTAAACGGGTAGTGATGTACTTTGCGGCTTCTCTGATCCCGATCGTTTCCTTCTGGGTGGAGCGCGATGTGCTGAAGATTATTAACAAAGAAAAGATCTAATCTTGGGTTATTGACATGCCAATTACATAGCATCTTCTTCTTGAAACATTTGCATCAAATCTGGTCCAAATTGTATTTTTTATTTTTTTCTGTAACGTTTTGTCAACACCGATACTAACGGTGTGTAATAACTCATAAAAACAGAAAAAAATGACTACAAGTTCGATTCGTCCGTACAAATTTATCAGTATCACAAGAGACACGCTCTTTATGCTTGGTCTTTTGTTTTCGGGGATTTCCCTGTCTTTCTCGGAAGCATTACTTGCTACCGAAATTAATCTATCTTACATTGGGGGTATATTGTTGCTTCAAGGAGCCGCATTATATACCTTTAGAAAAGATGGCTCACCTCGTATTTGGCTGACACCTATATCGCTAGTCTTCTTAGTGCTGTTAGCTATGGTCTTATTCTTTATCAGTAATGGAGACTATTGGTTCGTAGCCTGCTTGACACTATTCTTCAACATTTATCTTCTCAGAAAAACAACACGATAAGCGAAGTTCAGTATGTCGAAAGAACAACAATTTCTTCATTTGCTTCAGCAACATCGCAATATACTATACAAGGTATCGAGGATGTATATGGATACGGCACAAGATCAAGAAGATCTTGTGCAGGAGATCACATTTCAGCTATGGAAATCTTATTGTGCTTTTGAGGGAAAAAGCGAGTTCTCCACATGGATGTATCGTGTTGCTTTGAACACGGCGCTTACTTACTTCAAAAAGGAGAAACGAAAAGTGGATCAGATTTCACTAACAGGAGCAATCGACAAATCCGAAGATGATCATCATTCTGCCGTAGCAGAAGAACGATTAGACTATTTTTATAAAGCTGTACAAGATTTAACTAAAGTAGAAAAAGCGTTAATTTTTCTCTTTTTGGAAGGTCATTCTCATCGGGAAATCGCACTAAATCTAGGTATTAGTGAAGGTAATGCTCGCGTAAAACTAAATCGTACCAAGGAAAAATTGCAAAACATCATTAAAAAAAATGGTTATGAATTTTGACGAAATAAAAAAACAATGGGATCAGCAAGCGGGAGATCTTGTACAGGTGAGGCCAGCAAGCCTACAAAAAACACAATCTATCTTGGAGACAATCCGAAAAAATTTCAAAAGGGAGCTGATATACACATCAATAGCACTTATTTTTCTATTAACAATACCGTTCTACGAGGACTTTCACGAAGTAATTGTTATTGTCTACTATCTTATCATTTTACAAGTAGTCTTAATAACTATCTCCCATTTCAAGAATATTCATCGCATTACAAGAATCGACCGAAATCCCTACATCCTCAATTCAAAAGAGAACTTACAACAGGTATATTACGAATTGAAGTACACTATTGAGCTGCAGAGAAGAATGATTTTTTTCATGGCACCCTTATCTACCATGATTTACTTTATATTGATTGGTCGTGAAAATGCGATGCAATGGTTCTCCAACTACTACCATTTCACCGATACATTGGATAAGAACCCGTGGTTTTTCGTCTGGAATCTGCTGGGTTTAGCCACTTTCCTAGCATTCGTCATGTATCGATCATCTGTCCAAATAGAAAAGAGGTATGGCACACCATTGACAGAGATCAAGAGTGTACTAGAAGATATCGAAGAATAGTATTTATGTGTGTATTTAAATCTGTTTTTTTATGATTAAGGCTTATTTTCGTATCCTTGCATAGCAAAAGCGCAATCGCGCAGGGTATAGATATTTATAATGGAACATACACGTATTAAACAACTGCTAATCGCAGAAGACTTTGGTCAAGAGGTAATCGTTAAAGGATGGGTGCGGACTTTTCGCAACAATCAATTTATTGCCATCAATGATGGCTCTACACTTAATAATATCCAAGCTGTAGTTGACTTCGAGAATACCGATGAGCAGCTACTGCGTCGCGTAACGACTGGTGCTGCCGTTCGTGTAAAAGGCGAGTTGGTACAGTCGCTTGGCAAAGGGCAACGCGTGGAAATCAAGGTAAATGAATTGACCATTTTAGGTGATTCTGATCCGGAAAAATATCCATTACAACCCAAAAAACATTCCCTAGAATTTCTGAGAGAGATTGCGCACTTGCGCTTTCGTACGGGTACGTTTAATGCGATTTTTAAAGTACGTAACGCCTTGGCATTTGCCGTACACCAATTCTTCAACGACCGCGACTTTGTGTACATGCATACGCCTATCGTGACGGGCTCTGATGCAGAAGGTGCGGGTGAAATGTTTCGCGTAACCACGATCGATTTTGACAATGTACCGCGCAATGAAGATGGCACGGTAAATTATAAAGAAGATTTCTTCGGGAAATCAACCAACCTCACCGTATCTGGACAGCTAGAAGGTGAACTGGCAGCAATGGCTTTAGGGAATATCTACACCTTCGGCCCGACTTTCCGTGCAGAAAATTCGAATACTACGCGTCACTTAGCGGAGTTTTGGATGATCGAACCGGAGATGGCTTTCTACGAGCTGGAAGACAATATGGATCTGGCGGAGGAATTGTTGAAATATGTGATCAACTATGCGTTGAAAAACTGTCCAGACGAGATTGCCTTCTTAAGCAACCGATTGTTGGAAGAAGAGAAATCTAAGCCGCAGAGCGAACGCTCTGAGATGAACCTGGTCGACAAGTTACAATTTGTACTAACCAACGATTTCGAACGGGTTACGTATACCGATGCGATTGAAATCCTGAAACGGAGTAAACCAAACCAAAAGAAACAGTTTAAATACTTGATCGAAGAGTGGGGCGCTGATTTGCAATCGGAGCACGAGCGTTATTTGGTAGAGAAACACTTCAAAAAACCGGTGATCTTGACGGATTATCCGAGAGAGATCAAATCATTCTACATGAAGCAGAATGAACCAGATGCGCAAGGCCGCCACACCGTTCGTGCGATGGATATCCTGTTCCCAGGAATCGGAGAAATGGTTGGTGGATCGCAACGTGAGGAAAACTTAGAAAAGTTATTAGCGCGTATGGCAGAAGTCGGTATTCCGGAGCACGAAATTGATTGGTTTTTGGATACGCGACGCTTTGGCTCAGCACCGCACTCCGGATTTGGAGTTGGTTTTGAGCGATTGGTACTATTCACCACCGGTATGAGTAATATTCGCGACGTGATTCCTTTCCCACGTACTCCAAAGAACGCAGAGTTTTAAGAGTAACCAATCCTTTATATAACAAGAGCGCCTCTTAAAATGGTTATTTTAAGAGCGCTCTTGTTGAAAATTAAATGATAAGCTAATCTGGAACGTGCTAAACCTGCAACTGTCCTTCGGCAGATTTGGCAGAAGCACGAATCTTGGTATTGCCACCGCCATCTAAGCTAAGGTTTACCGGAGTATTGCTTTTCCAATGGCCTTTGGTGAAATCTGGAAAATTTAGCTGACGACTATTTTGTGCGGATGATTGTATACTCAGCGGTATAATAGCACTCCAAGACGCGGCATCATATACATCTTGGTCTAATGGCAAACCATTGCGAAGACAATCAATTAATCGCCAATCCATGATAAAATCCATACCGCCGTGTCCGCCAACAGCCTTGGCCTGTTCTCCAATCAGTTTCACCAGTTCTGGAGTATATTTGCTTTCCAGCTCAGCCGTAGCTTCTGGCGTTAGCCAAGCATGCCCATTTTTATAATTTCTAAATGATAATCCTTTCGTGGGATATTTTTGGGCAAAGCCCATAGTACCGCTCAGTAAGTGGATACGCGAATACGGGCGTGGCGAACTGACGTCATGCTGTACCATCAAAGTTTTCCCTTTCTCGGTTTTCATCAATGTGGTATTCATATTACCTCTGTAGGACTTTCGAGCGAATGGGGCAAAGTCTGCATCTTTCGCAGCCAATGCTGCGGCATGAGTCGCCATATGGAAATCAGCACTCTGCATATTGACTAGCGTGGCGATCTGATCGCCACGATTGATATTCATACATTGGGCGATTGGCCCTATACCATGCGTGGGATATAAGTTGCCATGTAATCGAATGTTTTCTTTCAAACGCCAGTAGTCATCATAGTACGTTTTACTGAAGTTGAGATCCAACAGATCATGAATATATGCACCTTCTGCGTGGAACAGTTCTCCAAACAATCCTTGCTGTACCATGTTAAGCGTGATTAATTCAAAGAAATCATAGCAACAGTTTTCGAGCATCATGCAGTGTTTCTGTGTTTGCTCGGAAACTTGTACAACTTTCCATAGCTCATCCATGGTCAATCCAATGGGTACTTCACAGCCTACATGAGCTCCAGCTTGCATAGCAGCGATAGACATCGGAGCGTGCAAGCTCCAAGGTGTACAAATGTATACTAGATCCAATCTATTTTCCTCTAACATACGACGCCAACCTTCATCACCACTGTAAGTTTTTGGCGCAGAAAGACCGGCTTGAACAACTTTATCATGTTCTTTTTGTGCTTTATGTGCGTGTCGATCGCACAGTGCCACAATGTCTACACCATCTATGTAGGTAAAACGTGAAACAGCGCCTTCGCCACGATTGCCCAACCCTATTATGCCCATTTTAATGCGTTCGATCTTCGCTGCACGAAAACCAGACATATTGTGACTTGAGCCCGCGCGTTGAGAGTGAACTATATTAGGAAGCGAAATAGCTAAGCCGGAAAGTAGACTTGCTTGCTTTAAGAATGAACGTCTTGATGTATCCATAGTAGCGGTATTAAAAGATTCTCTGATGCTATCACAATAAAAGAATGTTGGGTTTCTACTTATGGTGATGCCATAGCAAGTATAATTGAATCTAACGACAAATGGAACAAAATAGAAAACGCAATCGATTGCTCAATCTTCCAAAACTTAAAATATTGGTTAAACGATACTGGAGAATGAAAATTACGGAAATAAGGATATTTACTATTGCTCTTATTAGAAATCCACACGGATACCCAACGCACCGCTGTACTGTGTAAAATTGGCTCCATTGAAGCGCGTACGCAATGTACCGCTATTGCGGGTATAGAGCTCATCTAAACCATAGTTGGTAGAAGCAGTAATATAATTACCAGATAATTCCACGGCCCATATGTCATTGATTCGATAACCAAGATGCAATGTAGCATTGTGCTTTAATCCTAAAGCCGAATGCCTAAAGCTGATGGGCTGTTCGAAATTGTCAATCAGATTCCAATTGGCCTTTGCCTTATAATCATGAAGACTAAAACCATAGCTACCAACCGCATAAAATGATTGATATGCGTACGCCAATTCTAAGGCAATTCGGCCACCATACCAGTCAGTCTGATAGGTTGTTCTTAAATCTTGATTCTCGGTATCTTCTGGCATAGGCAAGAGGAATAAACGATTTCCCAATTGCTCATAACCTAAGAGAATTCGAGGCGAAATTGGTCCAAGAACCGGCAAACTATATCTTGCGGACACATTGTAGTTATAGAAATAACCCTCATCACTGCTAAATCGTTCATCATAAAATGGTGATGTTCTATTGTCGCTATTGTAATCTGTATCACGCGCTCTACCCTTTCGAGTTTGCTGATATTCACCATCAAAAACTATATGCCACTTAGGAAGCAAGCGAACTGTTCCTTGCAGTCCATAATTCATCCCTTCAATTTGTTCCCAAATTAACTCCGAATAGATGTTTGGACCTGTACCATCCAAGTTTCCTGCGATAGACCAGTCTAACGCTTGAACACCGTACCCAATACGGGGAGCTACACTAATTCTCGGTTCCTGTCCAAAAAGATCGGTTATAGTAAAGGAGAGTAGTACTAGTGCAAATATTAAAATCCGTAGGTTAGAAAATTGAAGCATATCATTAGTCATTGTAGTATGTAATATTAGTCATTTCTTAGAGTTACTTACATCCAAAATGGTTTAAATGTAAAATCATCGGTACAACGAACTACAATTGCTACA
>NZ_LQXS01000006.1 GCF_001586775.1 Sphingobacterium populi
TGAATGGAATTCTAAGTTGCCTCAGCAAGGCGTCAATATATTTTCTAAAATGAGCGCCCTGGCGCAAAAACATCAGGCGATTAATCTGGCACAAGGCTTTCCAGACTTCCCGGTTGATCCAAAATTAGTGGATTTAGTAACTTCTGCTATGCATCATCAAGCTAACCAATACGCGCCAATGCCGGGTCTTTCATTATTACGCGAACGCATTGCTGAGAAATACCGAAGTTTCTACCAAATAAATATTGATCCTGAAAAGGAGATAACAATTACAAATGGTGCTACGCAAGCCATATTTACCACCATTGCTACGTTAATCCATCCGGGTGATGAGGTCATTATCTTCGAACCGGCCTACGATTGCTATCGCCCAACCGTCGAACTTTTTGGCGGGAAAGTGGTTGAAATAGCGCTAGCCGCGCCACACTTCGCGGTGGATTGGCAGGAAGTTGCCGATTGCGTAACAGATCGCACGCGCCTTATTATTATCAACAACCCAGGCAATCCGAGCTGCACAGTGTGGACAAAAGAAGATCTTTTGCAACTACAACAGATCGTAGTGCAACACGAACTATTTGTTCTTAGTGATGAAGTGTACGAACATTTGATTTATGATGAGAAGCAACATCAATCGGCTGTATTATTCGAAGATCTTCGTGCACACAGCTTTGTCATTGCCTCCTTTGGCAAGCTCCTGCACTGCACAGGCTGGAAATTAGGCTATACAATCGCTCCCGTTGCGCTAACGGCGGAATTTAGAAAAGTACACCAACAGAATGTTTTTAGTGTGAATACACCCATGCAACATGCCATTGCAGCGTACTTAGATGACCCAAACTATTATCACGAGCTCTCTTTGTTTATGCAGAAAAAACGGGATCTGGTAATAGCAGGATTAGCTTCTTCCCGTTTCGAAATGACACCATCATCAGGCACCTATTTCCTATTACTCAACTATAAAGCGATCAGCGATCAACCAGAAATGACCTTCGCCTTAGAATTGATCGAGAAGCAAGGCGTAGCACTTATCCCCTTAGCACCATTTTACCAAAATGCCAAAGAACAACAAACGCTTCGGCTATGTTTTGCTAAAAAAGAGGAAACGCTGCTGCGCGCGATCCAGATACTGAATGCGGTCTAAATAGCGATTTCTTAGTTGCTTTTAGCTGTAGAAGAATCTCGGATCTTCAGATCGCATGGCACTACAATATGTTTTACATCGGCTTGCGGGTTACGGATCTGTCTTAGCAAAACTTTCACCAATTCTTCGGCAATGGTCTCAATTCGTTGGGACACGACCGAGATGGAAGGTTCGTGCAATTTGAATAAGGTATGATCATCGAAAGCAACCATCGCCGGGAGCTTTCCATATTTCTTATGAACCTTAAGCCCTGTAATCGCCAAATAATTGGTTGCAAATAACACCGCGTCCAACTTATTATCTTCAATAAATTCAAAAATCTGCGCTATGGCAACATCCTCTTGTTCGTCAATTTGAATTTTTTTGATATAGGCTTGTCGCTGGTATTGGTCCAGCGCTTTCATGTATCCATCCATACGATCGCGCATTTGCGTTTGATCAGAATACAACGACACAAAACCTATACGACGGTTGTCCGCATTTTCCAACAAATGTTTCGTAGCACGAAAGGCGCCATTGAAATTATCAGACACCACATAATTGGTCTCAACCTGCGGAATATAGCGATCGAAAAGCACGACAGGAACTTTGTTTTTTAGCAGTAACGCAACAACATCTTCAAGTCCTTCAGTCGGCGTGATGATAAACCCATCTACCTGCCGGTCATAAAACAGCTGAATCAGCTCCTTAGCTTTTACCGTATCATTACCCATACTACAGTACAACAGGTGATAGCCGCTTGCGTACGAAAATTCTTCGATATGCTTAGCAATATTAGCAAAAAAGAGATTGGAAATATCTTCGACCAACAATCCTAAAATCTTTGTTTGCCCGGTACGTAGGCTTTGCGCCAATTGATTGGGCTTATACCCCACTTTTTTCACGTACTCCAACACCCGATTGGTCAATGCGTCACTTATCCGCTTTTCTTTGGCTTTGCCGTTCAATATAAAAGAAATGGTAGTGACAGAAACGCCTAGTGATTTAGCAATATCACTAATCAGGATTCTCTTGCTCATAATTGTTAGGGTTATTTTTTGCCTAAAATATAGATTTTTTAGCAAAAATTTTAGCACATCATGATATTCCGACGCCACCATTTTTGCTAAAAGGTTTTAATAGTGGTCAATATAAATTTCGTAGATTTACATATTCAATATTCCTAAACACAGATGTTAAGAAAACTAATTAAACAAACTAAATTCATTTTGGCTATCGTAGTCGCATCGACTGCGCAAGCACAGCAAAAGCCGACTGCTTTTGTCGATCCATTTATTGGCTCTGCCGAGCACGGGCACGTTTTTGTGGGAGCAAACGTACCTTTTGGCGGTGTACAACTCGGACCTACACAAATCGCGCAAACTTGGGATCAATTTAACGGTTGGGACTGGTGCAGTGGCTATAATTATAAAAGCGAAGATATTCTCGGATTTACACATACTCACCTTAGCGGCACCGGTATTGGTGATCTGAATGATATTATGGTGGTGCCCGCAACGGGCCAACTGCATTTAAAACCAGCAGAATTTGACAAAATGCACACCGGCTATGGCTCTCACTTCAAAAAAGAGAACGAGATCGCAAAACCCGGTTTTTACAGCGTGTACCTAGACGATTACAAGGTCAAAGCTAATTTGACGGCGTCAGAGCGCGTGGGCTATCACCAATATGTATATGACAATACCGATAATGCGCACCTTTTAGTAGATCTGGGCTTTCGCATGAATTGGGACAAAGCCACAGATACGTATTTGAAACAGATCGACGAAACGACATTCGTAGGTTACCGCTTCTCATCAGGATGGGCTACCGATCAAAAAGTATATTTCGCGATCAAAACATCAAGACCGATCAAAGAGGTAAAATTCTTTGACGGCGATAAAGCTAAAACAGGCTACAATGCCTACAAAGGCCTCGAAATAAAAGCGGCTCTTTTCTTTGATGCCGCACAAGACAATACCATCGAATTGAAAGTAGGACTTTCGCCCGTGAGTACCGAAAATGCATTGGATAACATTGCGCAAGAAATCCCGAACTGGAATTTTAAAGAAGCAACTGCTGATGCTGATGCAAAATGGAATACCACGCTCGGCAAGATCGATTACCAGAGTACCGATGATCTGAAGACAGTATTTTATACCGCTTTGTATCACTCTTACTTCGCTCCTACGATCTTTGACGATCACAATGGCGATTATATGGGTACCGACAAGCAAGTATACCGCAATGCAGATTTTGTGAATTACACGATTTTCTCTTTGTGGGATACTTACCGTGCATTGCACCCATTAATGACTATTTTGGAAAAGCCAAAAGTGACCTCAGATTTCGTCAAGACTTTCTTGTCAATCTATCAGCAACAAGGCAAATTGCCGGTATGGCACCTTTGGGCAAATGAGACTAATACTATGGTCGGCTTACCCGCTATTCCAATTATTGCCGATGCATTCCTAAAAGGATTAGTGGACGAAAAAGACCACGAATTGTTGTGGGAAGCGGTAAAAACCACTGCAATGGGCGACGACTATGGTTTGAAATTCGTACGCGAATTGAGCTTTATTCCGATCGATAGCATGGACAATGAATCGGTGGCTTGGGGATTGGAATACGCCATTGCCGATTATGGCGTATACCGCATTGCCGAGAAATTAGGCAAAACTGAGGATGCCGAATACTTCAAAAAACGTTCGAAACTATACGAAATCTATTTTGACAAAGACGAACGCTTTTTTGTAGGTCGTTATGCCAATGGTGATTTCCGTCGTCCATTCGATCCATTGATGGCTGAGCACCGTAAAAACGACTATTGTGAAGGCAATGCATGGCAATATTTGTGGTTAGTACCACACGATGTTGATGGTTTGGCCAATCTACTTGGTGGCAAAAAAGCTTTTATTGATCGCTTGGATGAGTTTATCAACTTGCCGGAAGAATTGGACAATGCATCGCCAGATATCTCTGGATTGATCGGCCAATATGCTCAAGGAAACGAACCAAATCATCATGTTCCTTATCTATACGCAATGGCTGGCGAACATTGGAAAACAGCAAAATTGGTCAACGAAGCGATGGTGCAAAACTATACATCAGCGCCAAATGGCTTGTGTGGAAATGACGATGCCGGACAAATGAGTGCTTGGTACGTGTTCTCATCTATGGGATTGTATCCAGCGAACCCAATGAGCGGCGAATATGTGCTCGGATCTCCACGAATGAAACATGCTGCGATCAACCTACCAAATGGCAACACCTTCGTAATCGATGCAAAAAACCAAAGCGACGCTAATATCTACATTAAGTCAGCGAAACTAAATGGCAAAGCACTTACACGTACATACATCACCCACGAAGAATTAATACAAGGTGGCAAGTTGGAGCTAGAAATGAGCGGCAAACCAAACAAAAAGTTTGGTAAATAAGCCAAAAGATAGGTATACTTATTGCTAAACAAGGAGAAAGGATTATATATGTCAGATTTTAGCAACATCAACGTCCAGGATATGGAAGATGGAAATGATAAAGATTTCTATCAAAATTTTAAGGAGAAATTGCTCGATGTCGAGCAATTTCCTTCCGTATATAAGTTTAAGTTTATCGTGAAAAGCGCCTTAGACAAGGAGCCTGAAATTCGTGATATTTTCAAACACACGAGTTCAAAGTTTACATTCAAGGAATCCAGTGGCGGCAAATACAAATCCATCACTGTCGAAACGTATGTCAACTCGGCCGACGAGGTGGTGAATTACTACAAGCTGGTATCACAGATCGAATCGGTTATGATGCTGTAATGAACACATCATAAAGAATACAAAAAGGGCTCGCTAAAATAGCGAGCCCTTTTTGTATTGAGCAATCCAACCTTACCTATTCTGCTGGTGCAGAAGGGGCCGCTGGTTTTTCATCACGTGGAGGACGTGGCAATAATGCTTTGCGAGAAAGCTTCAACTTACCTTGTTTGTCCACATCTAATAGTTTCACTTTTACGATCTCACCTTCGGTGAATACGCCGTCCATATTTTCCAGACGCTTCCAGTCGATCTCTGAGATGTGCAATAAACCATCTTTCCCTGGCATAATCTCTACGAAAGCACCGAAAGCCATAATAGATTTCACTTTACCTTCATAAACTGCACCAACTTCTGGTTTAGCAGCAATGGCTTTGATACGGCCTAAGGCAGCATCAACCGCTTCTTTGTTGTCCGCGAATACTTGTACGATACCTTTGTTGTCCACCTCTTCGATAGAGATCGTAGCGCCAGTTTCACGTTGCATTTCTTGGATGATTTTACCACCTGGTCCGATAACAGCACCAATAAATTCTTTATCGATCGTGATCGATACCAAACGAGGCGCATGCGATTTGTAATCTTCACGTGGAGCAGTCAATGTTTTATTCATCTCACCTAAGATGTGAAGACGAGCTTCTTTTGCCTGATCCAATGCTTGTGTCAACACCTCCCATTTCAGACCATTGATCTTCAAGTCCATCTGGCAACCGACGATTCCATTTGCCGTACCAGTTACTTTAAAGTCCATATCACCTAGGTGATCTTCATCACCCAAGATATCCGAAAGAATCGCATATTTTCCTGTTTTCTCATCCGAGATCAATCCCATTGCAATACCTGATACTGGAGCTTTAATTTTAACACCAGCATCCATTAATGCTAAAGTACCCGCACACACAGTAGCCATAGAAGACGAACCGTTTGACTCCAAAATATCAGATACAATACGGATCGTATATGGGTTCTCATCTTGTGCAGGCAACACTTGCTTCAATGAACGCATTGCCAAAGCACCGTGACCAACTTCACGACGGCCTGGACCTCTGTTTGGTCTTACTTCGCCCGTAGAGAATGCTGGGAAATTGTAATGCAAGATAAATTTATTGTAACCATTGATGAATGCTCCATCAATCATTTGCTCGTCGTCTTTACTTCCTAAAGTAACGGAAGTCAACGATTGCGTTTCACCACGAGTGAATACCGCTGAACCATGAGCCGCAGGCAAGTAATCTACTTCTGTCCAGATCGGGCGAACCGTTCTAGAATTACGGCCATCCAAGCGGATACCTTCATCCAACAAAAGGTTACGTACAGCATCGTACTGTACATCGTGGAAATATTTTTTAGCTAAGAAAGCCGTATCTGCATCTACTTCTTCGCCCAATGTTTCGAAGAATGCAGCGCCGATAGCAGCAAACTGCTCCGAACGATCGTGCTTAGAAGAACCCGATTTTGCGACAGCATATACTTGCTCGTATGTAGCTTTGAAGATCGCTTCGCGCAATTCTGGATTGGTCGGTTCGTGGCTATAAGTACGTTTTACCGTTTTGCCCACTTGCTCTGCCAATGCTACGACAGCTGCTACTTGTTTCTTGATTGCGTCATGTGCAAAAGCAATTGCCTCTACCATTTCTGCTTCAGAGATTTCATTCGCCTCGCCTTCTACCATCACGATATCTTGTGCTGATCCGGCTACGATGAATTCTAAAGTTGCTTTTTCTAATTCAGAGCGTACTGGGTTGATCACCAATTGGCCATCGATTTTTGCTACGCGAACTTCTGAAATAGGTCCGTTGAACGGAATATCCGATACCGCGATCGCAGCAGAAGCTGCTAAACCTGCTAATGCATCTGGCATCACTTCTTTGTCTGATGAGATCAAAGAAATCATGACCTGCGTATCTGCGTGATAATCTTCAGGGAATAATGGACGTAACGCACGATCCACGATACGAGATATCAATACCTCGTAATCAGACAATCTTGCCTCTCTACGTAAAAAACCACCAGGTATACGTCCGGTAGCTGCATATTTTTCTTGATAATCTACAGATAATGGAAGAAAATCCACTCCTGGTTTTGCCTCTTTGGCAGACACCACTGTTGCCAACAGCATGGTGTTTCCTTGTTTCAACACTACTGATCCGTCTGCCTGTTTGGCCAACTTTCCGGTAGAAAGTTCGATCTGAGCCCCATTGCCCATATCGATAGTTGTTTTAATTTCGTTATAACTCATTTTGTGTTCATTATGGTATGTTTTCATCATGGCGACATACCGAAAATACTAAGACTTTTTATTTCAGCACAAAGGTACACTAAATATCGTTAGCTTATTCAATTTTCTACAGTGTGCACAAAAAGAAAAGCCATCCGATAAATCGGATGGCTTTAATCTTGTTTTTACTAAAACTTATTTGATGATCTCACGTAGACCTAAGTCTTTGATGATCGCACGGTATCTTTCGATATCTTTCTTGTGCAAATAAGCTAACAATGAACGACGTTTACCTACCAATTTTTGTAGGGCAAACTGCGTATTGAAATCTTTTCTGTTTTTTTCAAATGCTCAGTTAAGTGAGCAATTCTTTTAGTAAATAAAGCGACTTGTCCTTCTGCAGAACCTGTGTTTGTTGCTCCACCTCCGAATTCTGCGAAGATTTCTGCTTTGTACTCTTTACTTAAATACATTCTTGAATAATATAAAAGCGTAAATAAAAATTGTTAATTGCCTGCAAAGGTACTGAATCTATTACAAATAGACAACAACATGTTTGACGGCATCTACATGCAATCTGCCCAACTATACTTTTATATAGATTTTCTTATTATCTAGGATCGCACATATCGACCACATCAGTAGCAAAAAACACAACGCGTAAAAAAAGGATCCGACCTCGGGAGGTCCCGGCACGTGGGCACATACGTTTTGGTAAAACCAAGCTAAAGGTGTTGTGTAAACAACATTTCCTTGCTCGTTTACACCTTGCGCTATTCTAATGAGTCCGGAGATCCGTGGCAACATTCCACTCAGCACAAAAATAAAAAGCGAATTTTTCCCAAATACGTCAAAGAAGCGGGTGAAGATATTGCGTGCACCTTGCAGATCCGTGTACCAAATTACACTACCCAACGTCAGTATAGCCAAGCCGCTGGTGTAAAGTACATATGAGCTTGTCCATATTTTTTTATTGATTGGAAAACCCAATGACCAGATCCACCCCAATATCAATACGATAAATCCGCCAACCATCAGCCCGGCAATAGTTTTAAAAAAAGGCTCTTTCGACACGGGCAAACCCTTCCAAAGCCAAGATACTGTACCGTGCTGACGAATAAATTCGCCTGTCAGAAATCCAAAAACAACTTGTACTATTGCAGGCAGCGTACTCGCAATACCTTCCGGGTCAAAAGGCACGCCTTCACCTTTGTACATATGCGCAACGCCAAGCACCGCTTTATCGACATCAGTACCAAACCATCCTGTGAGCATATAAGGATCTCCCTCACCGAAGTATATGCACAACAACCAATAAATAAACAACAACGCCGCAGAAGTATAGATCAAAACCTTTGGCTTCATATAGTAAGCAAGTACCGAAGCTCCCAAATAAGCGATAGCAATGCGCTGCAAAACACCCAAAATTCGAATTCCTTGCGTAGCATCGGTCGATTGTACCCATGTTTTGAGGGTCAAGCCGTCGGCAGACCACGCGACAAATGGAAACCAATTTAAACCCAGTCCGATCAAGAAAATAAGCAAACTTCTTCGGAGCACCTTCTTCCAGAATTGCGATTCGCCTGCTGCTTGCAAACGCGGCATAACTAGTGCCAGCGCATTGCCCACGGCAAATAAGAAAAACGGGAAAACCAAATCGGTCGGCGTACATCCATGCCACTCAGCATGGCGTAAAGGAGCAAAACTATGTGCCCAATTGCCAGCATTATTGACAAGAATCATCAACGCGACAGTAGCGCCTCGAAAAATATCCAAGGAATAGAAACGGGTGGATAGCGTCATTATATCAGGTTAGATCCGCTAAATATAGAACAAATCCTCCATAAAAAATGGAGGATCTTTACTACAGCTCGCGATACAGTGCTACTAATCCTTCTGGTAGGGTTACCTCCAGTAATTTTTCGTCTTTACCGACTTTCACGATCAACTGCTCCGTAAGTGGAAACAGTAAATCTTTTCCTCCCATATCTACCGTGGCAATATGTTGCTGTGGCAATTCCTGCACTCCGGTAATAATTCCAAGTTTG
The DNA here is from genome assembly GCF_001586775.1 of Sphingobacterium populi. GTDB lineage: Bacteria > Bacteroidota > Bacteroidia > Sphingobacteriales > Sphingobacteriaceae > Sphingobacterium > Sphingobacterium populi. The sequence goes on from NZ_LQXS01000006.1 coordinate 9,193, forward strand.
CCTTCCTGATTATCCATCACTTCAAAACCAACAAGATCAGTATATCGAAAATCATCTGGATCGCGCACCGGCATTTTATCTTTTGGTAGATACACCTTCTTACGCACGAGTGGTTGTGCCTTATCGATATGATCCACATCCTCCAGGTTTAGGTACGCGGTACTATTGCTTTGTACTTTTATTTGATCGACAAAGAAGGGAACTAACTTTTTGTTGATCTCTACAAAAAGCACATCAAAATCCAATTCTTTATAGTCCTCAAATTCAAAAAAGAATTGCAATTCACCTTTAAGTCCTCGTGTTTTAGAGATATACCCTATGTAGAAAGATTCATCAATAGTCATAGTACAAAAGTACGCAGATGTTTTAAGATATAGTTAGATTAAAGGAAACCTTTCAACAATGTCAGAAAGAATCATTAATTGATACACAACTGCAGACGACAATCTAAAATCGGTAAGCTATAGATAATCCGGCTCGAAGCGTAGCCCAAGGACTACGTTGCACGTTAATTGTTAAGCCGTCGCTACTAACTTCAGATGCTATATGAATAGGGATTGTAAAGTCGTGCAGATCCTGCCGAAGATCGGCAAGTCTTTCGCGCAATACTTGCTGTTCAAACTCTTCCAGTTGTATATTCCCAACAAAATCTCCCTTTGCACTTCCATATCCCGGACCGATAATTCTACAGTCCAAAAACCATTGGTCAGCAAGTTTAAAGTTTGCTCCGATAGACACGCCACCCACAAAAGAATCTACTCTACCTGATATCGGAATCACGTCTGACCGCTCATACACCACTTGACCCATAAACTCTTGGCTAACTTCGAATGCATAAGGCGTCATAGCGTTATAGGTCGCATACCGAAAATATGGCGCCACATACCAACCTGTAAGGCGCTCGCGACTGGAGATATAAAATCGTACTTCGGGAGCCACAGAAAAACCAGAATTCTGAAAATTTCTAATAAGATCTTGAACGGCGCTATCACTAGGTCTTCTAGCTATAATAGATCTAAAAGGAAGTCGACTTTTTGGGAAAAATCCGACTTCTACACCGACAGAAATACGGTTTACAACCGAATGTTCATACTCTACTGCAAACTTGCCAAACGCCAAGGGTAGCGCATTAAGCTTGATAAGATTTTGCGCATCAAAATCATCCTGCTCCTGCGCAATACCAAACGATGGAATCAATGCACTAAATAATAATATCCATCGTAAAACATCATCTTTAAATAAAAATAAATTCAAAAAAAATAAAATATTGATTAATTAAATACCTGTGTAAATTTAAGTTAAAATAAACAAGCGTCCGATTACTAACTTCAATATGTAACATCGCGCCGCTAATAGTTAGAACTTATGTAAGTCGGTTTCAAATATCACTGCAAATTGATATGTCATAATATCTTTGAAATTGAAAATTCCTAACTACACCTATCTTACCTTAACAAAATGACTTACAAGCTGACTATAAATATCTTCATAATTTTTTTTTATATATTTAAGCGCAGCCATTCACATTCACTCGGCATATAACACACTACCCAATAACTCATTATGAATCTACAGCATTTTAGACACACCTTATTCCTATTCATTCTTGCCAGTATTACGCTCTTGGCCTGCCAGAAGCAAACTCCAAAGCTTGAGATAGTGCCGGAAAACTATAAGAACTTCTCCATCAGCAGCGGCCTGGCTACACATATCAAAATATCTGGCGAGCCTTGGGTTGTAGATTATGTGAAGCTCGAAGACACACAATCAGATGTAGTGGATAGTAATGGTCAAGCCTTGAGATTAGACGGTTTGGACACGATATACGCTGCCAACGGTTGGTTGAGCATGGCCAAATCAGATAATGGTGCTGCATTATTTCTAAGATTAAAAGAAAATTTTGAGCAGACACCCAGAACGGTTCGTATTGGCTTAGATGCTAACGGGCAAAAAGAGGAATTAAAGATCACACAACATCGAGCATCGCGTTACCGAATTGTAGGTAAAAAGATTAAAGAGCTCACAAATCTGCGAAAGGAGTATACAAGTGATCATGAGTGCTCCCCATTACAACTTATCAACGGCTCATCAGAAGTGAAGAGCATGGCGACAGAGCAAATATTTCAAAATGTAAAGCACTCATCGACATTTGAAAGCGAAGATTACGGTGCTTTTGCATGGCTTGGAAGCGAGCAAGATTCTATGCTATTTATGGAAGAGTTAGCAGTTGAAGGCGGCAGCCGATGGTCGCCACCAGTAAAATACAAAGAAGGCACTACGCAAACATCCTATCTGGATGAGAATGGCTCGCGCACGCATTTTGATGTCGATCCGTACAGAAAGCTGCAACTAAGCGGCAAGATGACGTATGTAGAACGCACGTGCGAATACATATTTACTATCCAAAATGAAGATTCTAATGATCGTTTTGATATATCTGGAGTTTGGAAACAAATATTACCGATCCATACCACTATTATCATTGAATCCAATACGCCGATAGTGAGTATAGCCGAATCAAATAATGTCGATCATACGGACTAAGAAGCCAGCACAAAATTTGCTATATTTACAGATACCACAATCTATTTTAGCCATGAAATATAACCTATTATTGCTGCTTCTTTTTAATGTCGCAATTGGTGCTCGCGCCCAAAATCAGGAAGCAAAAAGTACAGTAGAAACTAAAACGATCCATAGCAAAATTTTGAACGCAGACCGGGCGTACACCATTTACTTGCCCAAAGATTATGTGCATAATCCTCAGAAAAAATACCCTATTCTGTATATCTTACACGGACTATCTGGAGTAAACACCACGTGGTTCGAAAAATATGATGTACGTGAAGTACAAGATCAACTCGCAGCTAGTGGCGAATCAGTAGACATGATTATTGTAAGTCCTAATGCAGGTGGCGACCCTAAAACAGAGTGGAATGGCTATTTTGATATGCCAGGGTGGAATTACGAACAATTCTTTTACAAAGAATTTGTACCGCATATAGAAAGCACTTACCGCGTAATTGGCGACAAACAGAACAGAGCAATTGCTGGATTATCGATGGGCGGCGGTGGCAGTACCAGCTACGGGCAACGTCATGCAGATATGTATAGCTCCGTTTATGCGATGAGTGCATTAATGTCTATGCCAGATAATTCAACTCCTCCCAAAGAGGAAAACAAGTTCACCTTGCTGTCACAGTCGGTAATCGAAAACAGTTGTGTAGATTATGTAATCAATGCTACAGAAAAACAAAAAGAAGAATTGAGGACTGTTAAGTGGTTTGTTGATTGTGGCGATGATGATTTTCTATTGGATACTAACATCGATTTTTTTCGTGCCATGCGAAAGGCAAATATCCCTGTTGAATTCCGAATAAGAGATGGTGCTCACGATGCGCTTTATTGGCATTCTGCATTATATTACTGCCTACCATTTGTATCTCGCAACTTTAAACAATAGAAATCAAAAACGCTACACGGAAAACCTGTCAAAAACGTACATCTTAGTCACAAAAAAAAGCCGATCCTTTACGGGATCGGCTTTTCTGAATACATTAGAAATTGAAATTATCCTTCAGTCTCTTCTGTGTTTTCTTCTGTACCTTCAGCTGCTTCAACTTCCTCTTCTGCAGGAGCTTCTTCAGCTACAGGTGCATTTTTAGCTGCGATAGCCGCTGCTTTTTCTTCTTTTTTCTTCGCTTCTGCTGCTAGAGCCGCTTTCTTAGTTTCATCTTTAGATGAAGCCAATGTAGACTTTTTGCCTTCGATACGAGATTCTTTACCTTCAGACCAAGTAGCGAAAAGTTCTTCTGCTTTAGCTTCGTCAAAAGCACCTTTTTTCACACCACCTTGCAAGTGTTTTTTATACAAAACACCTTTGTAAGAAAGGATAGCACGAGCTGTATCTGTAGGTTGTGCACCTTTATTGATCCAATCCAATGACTTTTCGAAATCTAATACGATAGTCGCTGGGTTAGTGTTAGGGTTGTACGAACCAATACGCTCGATGAATTTACCATCACGTGGAGCACGAGAGTCTGCCACTACTACATAGTAAAAAGGTTTTCCTTTTTTACCGTGTCTTTGCAATCTGATTTTAGTTGCCATTTTCTTTTAATTATTTATGTATTCAACATATCCCCCGAGCTTATCACAAGAGGGGACGCAAAGGTAACTATTTGATTGGTAAAGACAAAATGATTTTTAACATCCTTAAATCAGCTTGCTCCAACATAATTCGTCGCATTACTGCCTGATTCGCACATTATTAAAATGTTCTTGGCATTTATTTTCCAAAACATCGGTCAAGGCTATAAATAGCATATTACAAATGAAATAAATATTTATTTTTACAGCATCAACAAAAACCAACCAAATAATCTACCATGCAATTAATCAAAACAATGACCTACTTGTCTTTGGCATCATCGCTCCTACTGTTTAGCTGTAGTCAGCGAGCCGTCCAAGGACTTGCTTCATCCGACGTGCAATCAAAGCTAAATGGTTTTGCCAACGCTACCTCAAAAGGATTGAGCCGCGAAGAAGCAAAAGCGCTACAAATCGCCTCAGATAGTATCGTGCGCGCCCAGCTTACTAATGAGCTTCAATCTCCATGGCAGGATAGAAAGTTCACCGCAGGGGATAAGATAATGCCATTTGCAACAGAAACCTACGGTGATAAGCCTGCGGATGGCCGTAGCTTGTACATCTCTCTGCATGGCGGTGGCAACGCACCTGCGGAAGTAAATGATGGACAATGGAAAAACCAAATCAGGATGACAAGTGACCAACCGAAGATGTATAACATTCCAGAAGGTGTGGTGATTGTACCGCGTGCACCCGTCAACGACTGGAATATGTGGTTTCAACAGGAGATGGATGATTTATTAAAGAAGAGCATTCAGGCCGCCGTATTATTCGCCGACGTAAACCCCAACAAAGTATATATTATGGGTTATTCCGCCGGAGGCGATGGCGTTTATCGTTTGGCTTCGCGCATGGCAGATTACTGGGCAGCAGCCAGCATGAGCGCCGGACATCCAGGCGAGATCACGCCACTCAACTTAAACAACATCGGATTTGCACTCAATATGGGTGGTCGCGATACGCCTTTTAATCGCGCTGGACTGGCTGCGGAGTGGAAAATACGATTGTATGAACTCGCAAAAGAACATCCCGGACAATACATTCATCAAGTAAATATATTTGACGATCTACCACACTGGATGAATATGCAAGACAAGATCGCCATCCCATTTATGGCTAATTTCGTTCGCAACCCTTATCCAAATGAAATTGTATGGGTACAGAATGCGGTACATCCGCACAACAGGTTCTATTGGATCGGCATCTCCGATGAAGATACGATTAAACCTGGCGTTGCCGACAAGGAAGATCAAGCGATCCGTATCCGGAAAGAGGGAAATCATATTCAGATTATCCAGAATTACGCGGATAATCTCTCAATCTACCTCAATGACGAAGTTGTTAATCTGGACGAAGAGGTTACCATAAGCTACCAAGGCACTACTTTATTTAAAGGGAAAGTGAATCGCAAGCAATCCATCATCGAAGAAACAGCAAAAGACCGCCAGGATTCGGCTTACATTTTTAGCGCAAAACTCACTGTTTTGAATAACGCAACCGTGGAAGTGCAGTAGTACATCCATTTTACATGATTATGGGGCGGGATAAACCGCCCCATAATTATTATCTACTGCTGCTGCTAGCGCATTTCGCAGCAGCACGAAATAACCGTTCGCTAAAGCTTAGAATCGCAGTATTACCTTTTTCCAAATGCAAGCAGTAGTTGTTACCTTCACGGTATGAAGACGGTTCCTCCATTAAAGATTCTGAAAGCATCCGCCGGCTCTGGCAAGACGTTTAGCCTTACTATCCATTACCTCACGCTGCTATTACACAACGAGAATAGCTATCGGGAGATTTTGGCCGTTACGTTTACCAATAAAGCCACGGCAGAGATGAAAGAGCGCATTCTTTCCGTGCTGCAAGGATTGGCCGAAGGCCATCAAGATCGTAAAATAGCCGACTTTAGGAACATCCTGCTAGCGCAATCGCCCGAATGGACGGAAGCGCTGATCCAAGAAAAAGCACATCGTGTATATCGTAGGATATTGCATGATTACAGCCATTTTACCGTGAGTACCATTGATGGATTTTCCCAAAAAGTAATCCGCAGTTTCACCTACGAACTGCATCTGGATGCTGGTTACAAAGTGGAAATGAATATTAATAAGGTGAAGGCCGAACTCACCGTGATGCTCAATCAATTGTTAGATGATCGTCCCGATTTACTGGAATGGATCATCGAATACGCCGAGAAAAAGATCGCTAATAACGAAAACTGGAATTACCGCCAGCAACTTTTATCCTTGGCTGGATTGATTTTTTCGGAAAACTTCCAAGAGTTTGACGCCCACATCTTGCAAAACGATGCGCGCCAAGTCTTCGAAAACCTCAATCAGGAAAGCGCCACCATGACCAAAGGCTATACCGACGCCTTTGCCGAAGCCATCCGCCACTTTCAAGATATATATATCGCTTCTGGAATACAAAGTGATGAATTGAAAGGGAAGTCGCGCAATCCCCTATTTGCCGCCAGCAAACTGCGCCCGCAAGTCAATAAGCTGTCAGCTAGCGACCTTAAAAAAACCATCGAGCGATACACCAAGCTGATCAATAACGAAGATGCTTTCACCGACCAACAAAAGCAAGTACGTTATGACCTAATGGCGCAATTCAATCCCGTCCTACAGAACATGGCTGAACTGGAAAAGCTCTTCCCAACTTTCGTGGCGTATCAATCGGTGCAGGCCAACTTATATTTCTTGCGCTTGCTCAAAGAAATGAGTGATCTATTGGCGCGCTGGCGCAAAGAAAACAGCGCACAGCTTATCTCCGATTCGCAATTATTGCTTAGCAAGCTCGGATTGGATGCGCACAACGATCCGACTTTTATTTGGGAGAAGATTGGGAGTCGTTTTCGGTATTTTCTGTTTGATGAATTTCAAGATACCTCCCGCACGCAGTGGAAAAACTACAGCCCTTTGCTCATCAACGCGTTGGGAAATGCCGATCGACAGCTGAGCGAACACCTCGTGGTGGGCGATGTGAAGCAAAGCATTTATCGCTGGCGCAATGGCGACTGGCGCATTTTGCTGCAGCAAGTGGAAGAACAAGTTGGAGCAGCATTTCACTTGACGGAGCAGGACAAACCGAGCTTTATCGCTAACGAAACGCTGGACGTGAACTACCGCAGCTTGCCCAACATTATCCAATTCAACAATTACATCTACGCAGGATTACCTACGCATCTGCAACAAGTACTCAATGCACAGGTGCAAGAAGCTTTAATCGAAGAAGATTTATGCTGGTGGCATCAATCTGGCAATGACCAGATGTTGATCAAAGCGTACGAAAACAGTCATCAAGACGTTCCTGCTGGAAAACAAGGTTCTGATAAGCCGCAAGGCGAAATTGATCTGGTCTATTTGCCCGTCACAGACGGCCGATACCGCAGCAACCGCGTGGCGGCTGATGCAACACAAAAATTATGTGAGCAGATCGGCGAATGGATTTCTTCGGGCAAATACCGACCCAATCAGATCGGTATTTTGGTACGCAGAAATAAAGAAGCACAAGATGTGATCCAAGCCCTGATGGCTTATAAGCAAAACACCAATTTATCCTTTGAGGTGATTTCTGGCGATGCACTTAGCTTGCAGGCCAACGATGCGATTCAGCTTTTCATCGAAACGCTGCGCGCCTTAGTCTATAATTCTGCCAAACACACCGTACACAAAGCCAACATGGCTTATCTCTACCAAATCCTGCAACGCCAAGAAGCATTCGATCAAGATCAATGGTTATTATTTCGGGAGAATGACATACAGCGTTTAAACGCGATCTTACCATCTAAGTTGATCGAGTTTTGGGATCAATGGCCGAAGCTGCCTTTGGTACAACTCATCGAGCGATTGATCGAAATTTTTGGCTTTACCGAGCCGGACAATCTGCATATCCCGTATTTATTGGCTTTCAAAGATTTGGTTGCTGGATTTTCGGCCAATGGCGAGCGCGGCATTCATCAATTTCTGACATATTGGGAAGAAGATGGCCATCGCGCCGTACTGCCTTCTGGTGGCAAGATCGATGCGATCGAAGTGACCACGGTGCACAAATCGAAAGGACTGGCTTACGATGTGGTCATGTTGCCATTTGCCGCTTGGAAACTCGACGGCATGGCGTTAGGCGATTTTTGGATCGATGCCGACGGCACGCCATTCGAAGCATTGGGCAAAATTCCGTTAAAATATACCTCAAGTTTAGGGCAGTCACTCTTCTACAAGCAATACTTCGAAGAATGCTATTCAATTACATGGACGCGCTGAACACCTGCTATGTCGCCACCACACGCGCCATCAAGCATCTGTACATCACCGCGCCATTTTTCAAGGAGACGGTCGACAAAAAGACGGGCGAGATCAGCGGATTAGAAATTAAAGATGAATACATCAGCGACGCGCTGTACCAAGTATTGGATACCACTACTAGCCCATTTCCAGTAGCAGACGCGGAACTAAAGATTCATGATCCGATCGTCCCTAAAGCAACTGAAGCTCCTATTTCTACAGAAAGCAATAGCATCAGCATTTCCCAATATCCAATTTCCGCAGAACTAGATCAAGCCTGGAGCAAATCCAACCGCCGATCATTAGCTACGCTACCACAAGTGGAAAAAGCAGCACAATATGGCATTATGGCACATGAGATTCTATCTGAAGTAGCGAGCGAAGCAGAGATAGAATCTCGAATCGCTCAATATATTGAAGAGGGATTATTAGCCAAAAACGATACGGAAGAATTGCGCAAGCACATTTATCAAGTTTGGCATCATCCGCGCATCAGCGAATGGCTCACACAGGATTACAAAATCTGGAATGAGTCGAGCATAATCACCAAAGAAGGAGAAACGATTCGTCCGGACAAGGTATTTACCAATGCTACAGATACGATCGTGCTCGATTTTAAGTTTACGCAAGGCGACTATGTCGGCCATCAAGCGCAGGTAGACAAATACATGCAAGCGCTGCGCAATTTGGGTTATCAAAACGTGAAAGGCTTTTTGTATTACGCCATTTCTAATCAATTACAGGAGGTCGTATAGCGATGCCACGCCACACATTAAAAGCAGACAATCTCATGAAGCCATTCCTACAATTAGTAGCCGAAGATATACAACAACGATTCGGGCAGGATCTTTCCGAAATCGCCATCGTGTTCAATAACAAACGTCCGATCACCTACCTCAAGAAATATCTTTCTGAAGTATACGGGCAAGCGATTTGGTCGCCACAGTTCTTCACCATTCAAGAGTTTTTCAAACAAGCGACAGACAAAACCGATGCTTCCGCCTTACGGCAATTCTTCTACCTGTATGAGATTCATAACGAACTGCTGCAACAAGAACGTCGCGACCCCGAAAGCCCCGAAGAGTTTTATCCAATAGCCGAACTGATTCTCAGTGATTTCAGTCAGTTGGATTATGAATTGGTGGCGGTAGATCAGATTTACACTGAATTGTATGATACGGGAAAGATCGATTTAGAATTTCAGCACCTCACGCCAGAACAACAAGGATATATCCGGCAGTTTTGGCAATCTTTCTCTATGGCTGGGCATACGGGTGTACAACAGCGATTTTTACAGTTATGGAAGCGATTGCCGCAATTGTACAGTCGTTTCAAAGCGCGTTTGGCGCAAGAAAAGCAAACGAACTATCCGACGCTGTATCGGGAATTGGCCGAAGGCCGTGCTACCAATCAGCAATTTATTGCTCCTTATAAAAAAGTACTTTTTGTAGGGTTTAACGCATTGAACCGCGTCGAATCTAGTTTATTCAAGCGATGGCAAGACGAAGACAAAGCTTTATTCTACTTTGATACCGATGCTTACTACGTCGAAGATACGATGCAGGAAGCTGGACTTTTCATCCGACGGAATATAAGCCAACTGGTCAATTCATTGGGCGAAGCTCCACATGTAATCGGACAGCGGCGTGATGATATCCATTTGTATGCCGCGCTTGGGCGTGTAAGCCAAGCGAAACTGCTTTACCAAATCTTGGAGAAAAACGAACAAGATGGCAAATCATCCGCCATCTTATTGGCCGACGAAAGCTTGCTCGTGCCACTCCTTCAAAGTTTGCCTGCTATCAAGGTGAATATCACGACTGGTTTTCCGTTACTGCAATCGCCTTTGTACGGTTTGCTCGATCTGTGGCTCACCGTACAGGAAGAAATAGGTTGGCGCAAGAAGGACAAACTGCCCTACCCCATTATTGAAAGTTTCCTTAGCCATCCGCTGATCAGGATCGGCAGTGAACAAAAGAATAGTATTCAGAAAGAAGTACTCGATAAGCAACTTTTTGAAGTAGGATTGGATGTCTTGCAGATCAGCAGTGCTGTCGTTCCAGATTTCTTCGCGCCGGTCGCCGAATCTAAAGCGCTCATCCCGGCGATGATCACGATGCTGGAAAAACTGCAGGAATCGACAAACAGCGAGGGCATTGCCTTGCAGATCGATTATACCTTGCTGTTCGAAACACGGCGCGTGCTACAGCAGCTCTTACTCGGTATGGATCAAATTGGGCCATTGAATATTCCTTTTCAGATCGGCTTGATTCGGAAAGCGCTGATGCCGATCTCGACTGCCATCGAAGGGGATCCGCTGCAAGGCGTTCAGATTATGGGTCTGTTAGAAAGCCGTAGTCTCAACTTCGATCATGTATATATTTTGGGTGCCAACGAAGGCATTTTGCCAAAAACAACCAACTCGCCAACCTTCTTGCCCGACAATCTGCGTCGTGCCTATGGATTGCCTATTCTGGCCAATCAAGATGCGTTGTCGGCCTATATTTTCTACCGCCATTTTCAGTACAGCGAATCCATTCATTTGTTTTACAATAGCATTGTGGATGAAAATAGTTCGGGCGAGGAAAGTCGTTTTATTAAGCAATTGGCATTTGAGAGCCAATTCAACATCGTTCATCATACACAACAGCAGCCCATTTCTTTCCCAGCGCAAGAACCTGAATTGGTTATTGAAAAAACGGGTGAAATCTGGAAAAATCTGTATAACAATTACCTGCGCGATAAGACCAGCCATATCTCGGCAACTGGATTCACGACCTATCTGCAATCGCCTTTACAATTTTTCTTGAAGCATATTGCCGGCATCAAAGAGCCACCTTCGGTATCTCAAGAGTTTGAAATCAATAATCTGGGTTCTATCATTCACGAAGTGATGGAAAAAATTTTCACTCCCTATCGGGGAATGAAGGATTTTGTGGCCACCAAGCGCTTAGCAGAAAGTATTTCACAGATTGAGACGATGGTGGTGCAAGAGATCGGCCATCAGTACCACACCACGTACGATACGGCAGCCGATCTGAACAGCTTGCAGCGCATCATGCTGCAGATTGCTTCGGCCTACATTCGTATGTATTTGGAATACGATATTGAACAGTACCAATCGTTTCGCATTATCGAATTAGAAAATAGCGAGGATTATTACTTCGACTTCCCGATTACGGTGCAAGGAAAAACCGAATACATTAAGATATACGGCATTATTGACCGAATCGATGAGGTCGTTACTCAAGATGGTGAAGTGAAGACCCGTATTGTAGATTATAAAACGGGCGCGGATAAAGTGGCTTTCAAAAAAGCGAAGAACAAAGCGGACGAGGAAAGTGCGGAAACCGTATTTGCGCTGACCGAAGGCACCAACGATATTCACAAAGCGCTGATCCAAACGCTGTTTTATACCTATGTTTTCGAGGAGAAAACGGGGCTACGCAACTTAGAACCGCATCTGTATGTCGCACGCCGTATGCGCGAAGATGGTACGCTATTCGTCAGCAAAGAAATGGGTGCATTGGAAGGCGATTATTTACGCGAACAAAAAGAAGCCTTTGTCGGCTTTTTGCGCAAGACGCTGGAAGAGATCTTCGATCCAGCCATTCCATTCAAGCATAAGGCAGATATGCACGTGTACCCGAGCGATCCGTATACGCTATTCTACCGTAATAGTATCAAGCAAGCGGAGGAAGAAAACGCAGAAGAATAATGTGATAAGATATTTGATACAAAAAAGGCAAGATCAATGATCTTGCCTTTTTTGTATCAAATATCAATTTTTCAATCGTTTGCGAACAGCTCGTTCGCCACGGCGTAGAGCCATATCTATTTTATAATTAAACCACCGATCTTTAAAGATTTTACGCATGGTATCGTCAAAATAGCGAGTCACAAATAGATTGCGCGCTCCTTTGATTTTTTCTGACAAAGAATTTGCTAATGCTCTTACAGAGATCGAATAGCCTTCGGTTTCGTATTGGATGTAATGCCACCAACCTGCTGGCATATACAGCGTATCGCCAGGGTTGATTACCGCTTCGTAGCCATCCAAAAGTTTTAAACCTGGATATTTCTCCGGATCACTATTTTTCAGATTAACAATACTGTGAAAGTTGTACGGCAACTTGTACATTAGGTCTGATTGATTATTGGGAAACACCCAAATACGTTTAGAACCTTGAAATTGCGATATAAATACGTGTGACATATCGATATCAAAATGGTTTCGCGTAGCAGAGCCTTCGCCACCAAAGAACATATAAGGCAACCACTGTAGCACTTTCCCGCCAGTAACATCATTGAAAAGCACATCTTTCTTTAGCTCAGGTCTGATCTTCATCAGATTGAATAAAAAAAGACGTAACTCCGTAGGTTCTTTACGAATGAGGTCAAGGTATTCACCAAATGTCATCTGTCCGATCGGCGGACTGGCAGCATGTTGTTGCCCCTCTTCTTCACGCCCGTACACATTTATCTTTTCGTTACCTGCTATCTCTTTGAAATACTCATAATTCCATTTGGTCCAGCAAGGACTGTCTTTCCTTATAAAATCTTTGATCAGCACAGGCTGACCTTTGCTCAGATAATCCCTCACAAAATCTTTGGAGGATATTCCTGAGATGCTTTCAACGGGTTTTAGTTTCACAAGCTCACCTATTTTATATAAGTACAAACATAAAAAAATAATCACTACAAAAATCAGCCCAAGCACAATTGGATTGTGTAAGTGACCAGAATTATTCTAAACAAATGCTATATGCATCCTGAAGCCCTATTACTAAAAAAAGGATGACTGCGTGTCATCCTTTTTACGTTATTAGCAAATCGCTTATTTATTGACTGCTTTAATATATTGTTCCACAGCCATAGTCATACTAGGCGCTTCTGGTGTAGGTGCTGGTATGTCTAAGATCAGACCATGATCTAGCAGCGCCTGTTGCGTAGTAGCACCAAATGCTGCAATACGTGTATTATTTTGCACGAAATCAGAAAAGTTTTCGAAGAGCGATTGTACGCTTGACGGACTAAAGAATACGATGACATCATAAAAAACCTCTTTCAAATCGTTCAGGTCACTAATGACCGTCTTGAAGAGTACGACTGGAGTTGAATCATATCCATTGTCCTGCAACCAATTTTGTGTTTCTTCATTGGCCACATCCGAACATGGGAAAAGAAACTTTTCAGAATTATGCTTCTTCAGCACATCTTCCAAATCCTTGGCGGTTTGCTTTCCAAAGAAAATTTTGCGTTTACGATACTGTATATACTTTTGAAGATACAGCGCTATTGCTTCCGTAATACAAAAATATTTCATATCTGCTGATACCTCAAAGCGCATCTCCTCGCATACGCGAAAGAAATGGTCGACTGCGTTCTTACTAGTAAAAATCACTGCGGTATAATCCGAAAAGTTGATTCGATCCCTCTTTACATCTTTACCCGAAACGCCTTCCACGTGGATAAAAGCACGAAAATCGAGCTTTAAGTTATATTTTTCCGCCAATGCGAAATAAGGAGATTTATCATTTTCAGGTCTTGGCAAAGTCACTAGTATGCTCTTTACTTTCTTTGCTCTTTCTACATCAATCTGCATAAATATGAAATTATTTAGTTGCCCAGGGCTCTAATCAGCAATAGGATTGGAGCAATTTCCAAGGTGCAAAGATAAATAATTAAATAGGATATCGAAAACCGAGTCTGACCAAATACATTCAAAACAGTTCGCAAAACTCTATATATGAACATAATAGATATCGATACCACGAATAGAATTAATATAATATTAAAATAAGCCGCCGGCGAGAGTATAATAAACAGCAGAAATGGCAAAAGAAATAATACACTATTAAAATATACCAAATAAATAACGGTGATATATTCTCGTACGAGCCGCTGCAATCTAAAAACAAAAGATAAAAAACGCACCAATAATATTTTCAGGATAAAGAGAATAGCTATCAACCCGGATGCTCTCATATAATTGCCAAACGTAAGGAAATGCGCATCGCGAAATCCAGACATATACACCACGATAAACAAGCCCAAGGCCAGACTAAATATGCTGTATAAAAAAACATAAGGCCAAGAGGTCGCTATGCTATCCTCCTTGCTGATCTGTTGTAGCAAACGCTCTCGGTAATAAGCGTCGATAATGATATGAAACTCTGCCGGAAAGATAAAACGTATAATTCCTACACATAGAAAAAGAATCATAGCGGTAACAAATACCCATAAAGGGCGATGTGCTCGACTCACTCCTTGGGCGACTGTATCTTGATACGACGCGACAACGACAAATTCGTCCCATACTAACCATTCGCCGGGAGCATTTGTTAAGACATGGCGTAGACGATGATCCAAAAAACCTTCGCGATACGGATTGTCATAAATCAAAGCGCTGTACTGCGTATCGTAAACTTGTCGGATCGAATCTTGTAGATATTCCTGCCGAAGACTATCTCGCAGCCGCTCAACAGAATCCTCCGCGACATCAAAATGCTGTGCCTTAGCGGAGACAGACGAGAGCAATAGTAGTACCATCGCCAAAAAGGAAATCCAAAAAGTTTTTATTTGCATGTGGTCGTAAAAATAGAGAGTTAATCGGGAATTGACAAAAGATAAATCGGATGATCTACTTATAGCAAATATTGGGAAGAAACTTGTATTTTCACCAATAAGATGGAAGATGGCAAATATATTCGCTGCGGATGGTGCGGCCAAGATAAGTTATACCAAGACTATCACGATCAGGAATGGGGTCGTGTAGTGACAGATGATCGTGTCTTGTTCGAATTCCTCGTACTGGAATCAGCACAGGCAGGACTGAGCTGGATCACCATTTGCGCAAACGTGAGAATTATCGACGGTTATTTGCAGATTTTGATCCGCGGGCAGTAGCGAATTTTAACGAAGAAGACGTAGAAAAAATCCTGTTGGATGCTGGCATTATTCGCAATCGTCTAAAAGTGAAAAGTACGATTACCAATGCGCAGATTTTCTTAGCCATACAAGCTGAATTTGGCAGCTTCTATCACTATCTTTATTCGTTCATGCCAGAGAATCGTCCCATTATCAACAATTTTCATAGCCTAATCGAAGTTCCCGCGGCTACACCAATATCCGATGCTATCGCAAAAGATCTGAAAAAGCGTGGCGTCAAATTTTTTGGAACCACGATCTGCTATGCGTACATGCAAGCAGTCGGCATGGTGAATGATCATGTTATAGATTGCTCTTTTAGAGAATAAGTACTATCGCGCTATGCGGTATCTTTACTCTTCTTCTCTCGGGATCTGTTTGTAAATATGCATAAGATTTCGGCACATACCGTTGTAATCCAACCCGTAGCCGACAACAAATTCTTTTTCGATCTCAAAACCGGTATAAAGTATATTATCAAACTCATGCTCCATAGATGACGGTTTGATCAATAGAGTACAAACTGCGATAGATTGCACTTCCAACTTCTCTAGCGCCTCCATTGTATGTTTTAAGCTATTACCTGTATCTACGATGTCTTCAACGATGATAATGTGCCGACCGCGAAGGTCCATCTCTAGTCCAAGCAATTCTTTGATATCTTGCTGCTCTGTACCGTGATAGGACGAAAGTTTCACGAACGACATCTCGCACGGAATCGTCACCTGCTTTAACAAATCTGCCATAAACATAAAGCAACCATTCAGTACGCCAATAAAAACAGGCATTTTATCTTTGTACTTCACATTGATATCGATACCAATGAGACGAGTACTCTTACGTATCTGATCATTGTCGATTAGCAATTCAAAATCGAGATCGTCAATCGTTATTAGATTATTCATGCATATGGGGTTTTATTCTTCTTCAATTTCTTCTTGTTCCTTTTTGCCAAACAGGCGTTCTATCAAGCTACGGCGCTGCTGTTCTTCTGCATCAATACCATCAATCAGATCATGCAAATCATCCGATGAAGGGATGGAATCAACGACACCATATGGTCTAGGTGGCCGAAGATTAGGCTGCAAGGTAACGCCATAAAAACCGTACGCTTCGGGCACAGCGACGTCATGCAATTGATTTAGTTTTGATAAAATGTAACCGTAGGTATTAAAATGCCGGCGTACCCATGGTTTCAAATGACCGGTATAATCGAAAGATGACAAACCAGTTTTAGGACGAGGAATGATACTCGATAAGAACAAACTCTCGCCGAGATCCAACTCGTCTGGTGTCTTGCCAAAATAGTAATTGGCCGCTTCGGTGATACCATAGACATTTTTGCCCCACTCAATGATGTTGAGATAGATTTCAAACAAGCGATCTTTACTGACTACTTTGGAACGCTCCATCAGCCACACCAGTATGATCTCTTCAAACTTGCGCGTCATGGTTTTATTACGATCTAAATACAAGTTTTTCACCAATTGCATGGAGATGGTACTCGCGCCACGCTTGAAGGCGCGTTCTTTGATGTTGGTTACGATAGATAGCTTGAATGCTTCTTCTTCGAAACCATGATGTTTGTAAAAAAATGGATCTTCGGTATTCAATACCGTACGTCGTAGGATCGGCGCGATCTGTGCTAGATTTCTAAAGTTGGGATTGGAGGTTGCCACCACGATATCACGTAGCTTGCTGGTATCTTCGTAGACTCCATGTACAAATGGTTGATTCAAAGCTGCCACATCGGCCCTGCCCCAACGTACAATCTGCAATTCGCGATCGTCCATCTGCGAGCGAAACACCAAATCTTCCGGATTGTCGAAGTCTACTTTAAAATCCAATTGATAAGCAATATTGCCCTTCACTTGGATGCCTTCCAAGGTTTCGAACAAGCCGGTGGGTATCGCATCAAAGAAATCTTGTGCCGCAAACTGACCTGTGCTGACAGATAATTCCAGCAATTTGCTTGGGGTATGTGTGTATTTGAGTTTTGGCTTCACCACAAAATCACGCACTTTGATCGAGGAGTTTTCTAACAACTCCACGGCATTTTCGGCCAGCAGAAAACCGCCTTCTGCAGATGCCTGAGGTACGACGATGGGTTTTTCGGACAGTCTGCGATGTTGTACCTGCAATTGGTCCACTTCCCAGTTTCCGGACAATTTTAATTGATCTTTACCGTGCCGTTTTATCTCTTTCAGATCGAAAGTTACGGCCTTAAACCGGACTGCTAATCCCAATCTACTGCGCAAGAAAGGCACTTCCATATCTTCGCGATCTGATGTCACGGTGACGCTGAACTCTTCATCACCCGCATCTATTATACCATTCAGATTCCATTTGTCGCTTACCTCATTCAAGAATACATCGACGTCATAGCGACCATTGCGCATTTTACCTTCGGGCACATACAACCCTTGCACGCCCGAACTATCCTGATAGGTGACGCGCACTTCGTTTAGATCCAGATTGGAGGGGATTTTATCGAATGCTTGGCGGATCAAACGATCTACTTTTTGCGCTAAACTACTTGCCGTTAAGGAGGTATCTTTCGTGGAAGCTGTTTTCTTACGAAACAAGAAGTCATAGTTAGTGCCGTCACCGTCATTTATCATAGTAAAAGAAGCGCGATCCATACCGACCGCATTGAGCTTGATGCGCTTGCGTAATAAAGGCCATAGCTCGACCGATACCTGCAATTGTTCCACCGCCATTAACTGCGCCGCAGAATCTGGAATCACTGTTACGCCATTTAGCGCTACAGTGCTTAATCCGGCGAAGCGTAATCTTCCACGCGCAATGTAACTCCATATTCCTCCTTTAATTGCTTTTGTGCACGAAGCATAGCACGATCCAACAAACTCTGACGAACCGAAAAATAATAGATAAAGCCGATCGCCAACAGCACAACCAAAGCCGCGAGCGAAATGCAAAGCCATTTTTTCTGTTGTGCGGTGATCGAAATCTTCTTAGCAAACATAGTGTGATTTCCCTCGAGTAATATGATCTGAAAGTACGGGTTAAAAATAGACAAAAAACATTAAAAACATCTAAATGACACGAGTGTGCACCGCATTATTTAGCTTTGTATATCCAACGAAAAATAATGATTACGCAAGAACAAATCCTACATGCGCTTGGTCACGTCGAAGAACCTGATTTAAAAAAGGATCTCGTGACGCTGAACATGATCCAAAATATAGAGATCCTTCCTAACAAAATTCGGTTCGATGTCGTTTTGACGACACCTGCTTGTCCGCTCAAAGGGCACATCGAGCATGCCTGCCGTAATGCCATCAGTTTATTTGTCTCTAAAGAGATTGACGTAGACATTAACATGACATCGCGCGTGATCGCTGCCGACAGCAACCAACTGAAGGGTATTAAAAATATTATTTTAGTGTCTTCTGGTAAAGGCGGAGTCGGTAAATCTACCGTTGCAGCCAATTTGGCATTAGCGCTAAGCCAGCAAGGTGCGCGCACCGGTTTGCTCGATGCGGATATCTATGGACCTTCGTTGCCGATTATGTTTGGCTTGGAAGGCGCAAAGCCTCAATCCACACAATCAGCTGATGGGCAAACTAAAATCTTACCGATCGAGCGCTTCGGACTGAAGCTGTTGAGTATTGGTTTCTTTACAGACCCTAATCAGCCAATTCCTTGGCGCGGCCCGATGGCTACTTCTGCAATCAAACAGCTTTTCAATGATGCCGATTGGGGTGAGATCGATTATTTGGTAGTCGATATGCCACCTGGAACAGGCGATATTCATATCACCGTATCACAAACTTATCCAATCTCTGGAGCAGTAATTGTAACGACACCGCAACATGTTGCGCTAGCAGATGCGATCAAAGGAATGGCGATGTACCGTATGGAAGGCATCAACGTGCCAATTTTGGGCATTGTTGAAAATATGGCGTATTTTACTCCAGCAGAATTGCCAGATAAGCAATATTATATTTTTGGAAAAGATGGCGGCAAGCGATTGGCTACCGAAAATAACGTGCCTTTCTTGGGCGAAATACCGCTAGTGAAAGCAGTAGCAGACGCAGGCGACAATGGTTTTCCGGTTTTACTGGACGATCAGGAACCTGTAGCACAAGCGTATGTGCAGATCGCTGGCCGTGTGGCGCAAGAATTATCTATTCTGGCAAATACCTAAGTAGATTTTTTTAGCACAAAACAACATCACATATGGAACACATTAAAAAGCTGGCAGCTATTCGCGAATCCATGGCGGAGCGCGGTATAGATGCCTATATTATTCCTTCGGCAGATCCACATATCAGCGAATACCTTCCTGATCGCTTCAAAGCGATTGCTTGGACTTCGGGATTTACTGGATCGGCAGGCACGTTGGTGATTACACAAGATTTTGCTGGATTATGGACCGATGCGCGTTATTTCGTGCAAGGGCGTGAGCAGCTCGTAGATACTGGTTTTGAGTTGGTAAAACTCAAAATACAGCACAAAGCAGAATATGTAGAATGGCTAAGCGAGAAGTTTAGCAAAGGAAACACGGTTGCTTTCGATGGTAACCTGACTTCACTCCTTTTGGCAAATACCATCAAAGAGAAGTTAGAACCATTAGGCATTTGCGTTAAAGGCAGTGAAGATTTGTTGGATGCCGCTTGGGAAGACAGGCCATTGCTTCCAACAGATGCAGCTTACCTCATCCACCCCGATACAACGGGACAAGATGCCGCCAGCAAAATTGCCGCTATTCGCCACAAAATGGAGAAACTACATACTCAGGCACATATCATTTCTTCTTTAGATGACTTGGCTTGGACGTTGAATATTCGCGGTAATGATGTGCCTTGTAATCCAGTGGTGCTCGGTTTCTTGATTATAGAGTTGGAGCGTGCAACGCTCTTCATTGACAACACCAAATTGTCGGCAGCTGATCAAGCGGAGCTGAACGCCGCAGGTGTTGACATAAAACCATACGACAGCGTGCATCCCGCTGTTCAACAATTGGCAGTAGAACAGATCCTAATCGATCCAAAACGGACTTGTTACGCCGTTTACGAAAGTATTCCAGCGCACGTAACAGTATTAGAAGACACCAATCCTTCTACCTTTTTGAAGGCAGTAAAGAACCCAACTGAAGTTAGCTTTTCGCGCGAAACCATGCTAAAAGATGGAGTAGCGCTCACGCGTTTCTTCAAATGGTTAGAAGAAAATGTAAGCAAAGGTCAATTGACAGAAATCAGCATATCCGACCAGTTGCGCACGTTCCGCGCAGCGCAAGATGGATTTGTAGACATTTCTTTCGATACCATTGCAGGCTACTTGGAGCATGGTGCATTGCCACATTATAAAGCGACGCCTAAAAGTGATGCTACACTAAAACCGAGCGGATTGTTATTGGTAGATTCGGGCGGCCAATACACATCAGGCACTACCGACATTACACGCGTTGTTTCGTTAGGAAATATCACTGCTGAAGAAAAAGAAGATTATACCATTGTGCTGAAAGGATTGATCGAAGGATCGATGGCTGTTTTTCCGCAAGGAACACGCGGCTATCAGATCGATGCGATCACACGTCGCCCAATCTGGGAAACATTGCGCAACTATGGGCATGGTACAGGACACGGCGTCGGATTCTTTCTAAATGTGCACGAAGGTCCACAGGTCCTAAATCCATCGAATGTGGATGTTGCTATAGAAGAAGGAATGATCTCTTCTATAGAACCTGGATTGTATCGTGAAGGTTCGTATGGTATTCGTATTGAAAATCTGGTGCTGAGCCGGATGCTTTCGCATAATGAATTTGGCGATTTTATGGATTTTGAGACATTGACGATTTGCTATATCGCAACAGATCTGGTAAACACAGCGTTGCTGGATCAAAAACACATCGACTGGCTAAATCAGTATAACGATTGGACGTATAACCAACTTGCTCCTTTGCTCACTGAAGAAGAAGCAGCTTGGCTGAAAGAGAAAACTAAAGCTATTTAGATAACTCAGATATATAAAAAGGTCTTACTGTAAGTTGCAGTAAGACCTTTTTATATCTTTAGTTCTTCGCCGCTTTTTCAAAATGCATCCCGATATTTGTTGTATGCCAAAGCTAAAATTACTTTTTCTACTTTCTATTATACTATCATTCAGTAGTACAAAAGCGCAAAACCTGAGCAGCCAAATATCAAACGCTTTCAATCAATTTCGGAGCGAAGGCGGATTGGCGACGCAGCAAGCCGCCTTGATTGTCACCGATTCAAAAACGGGACATGTCGTATTTGAGCATCAAGCAAATACTGGAATGGCTACTGCTTCGACCTTGAAAGTGATTACGAGTATCACCGCATTCGAATTGTTGGGTTTCGATTATAAATACACCACGACCATATCATATACTGGCACCATTGATAAACTAGGAAACCTCGATGGTGATATTATTATAAAAGGCAGCGGCGACCCGACTTTAGGCAGTGATCGCTACGCTTCTACGCAAGCACAAAATATCTTAGATAATTGGACTTTTGCGATTAAACAATTGGACATTAAACGTATTCGCGGTCGTATCATTGGTGATGATACTATATTCGACGGTAATCAAGTGCCGACGGGTTGGCCAGCGGCAGACATTGGCAATTACTATGGCGCTGGGGTTTCGGGATTAAATTGGAAAGAGAACAAAGTAGGCATTACCTTCTCGCCCGCAGCGGTTGGTAAACCAGCGGCTATCAAAAAATTATCGGTAGATCTGAGTTATCTGACCATCCGAAATGAAGTGACTACTGGAAATGCAGGAACAGGCGACAAGGTATTTGGTTTTTCTACACCATACGCCAATTCCATCCTGTTAAAAGGCAGTTATGGTAAAGATCTGACTAAAACCATCGAGATCTCTATCCCGGATCCAGCCTATCAGCTCGCACACGATTTGAAAGCAAATCTGATACAGGAAGGTGTGCTGGTGGATGGCGTTGCGGCTTCTGCGTATAAACTTAACAATTACGTAGCATCTACAGGGAAAACCATTGCAACGCATCAGTCGCCCGCATTGGCTGAGATCATTTATTGGTTCAATCACAAAAGCATTAACCTATTTGGCGAAGCCTTATTGAAAACGATCGGACGCGAGCAGAAAAAGGTGAAAACCACAGCAGAAAGCGCCGATTATGTCATTGCGCATTGGAACAAAACCTTACACATTCCTACTGTGGATCTAGGAATGCTAGATGGTTCTGGATTATCGCCTGCAAACCGCGTGACGGCCAATGCGATGAACCGCATCATGCAATACGCTTGTAGTAGGCCGTGGTACGCTGACTTCTACAAAAGTCTGCCCACGATCAATCAAATGAAAATGAAAAGTGGTACCATAGGCGGTGTACTTGGCTACACCGGATTTCAGACGAGCAAGGCTGGACAAGAGCTGACTTTCACGCTTTTTGTCAATAATTACAAAGGTAGCACAGCGCGTATGCGTCAGCGTATGTTCAAATTACTGAACGTGTTGAAACAATAATTCTCCAAGTCATGGAATAATAATAGATTTGTACCCACAAACATAAACTTACATCAAAAAAGTATTCAATGAGCAGTTCAAATAGAAAAAAGGACGCCTTACGTTACCATTCATCCGGTCGTCCGGGCAAGATTGCGGTAGTCCCTACCAAACCACATAGTTCACAACGGGATTTATCATTAGCCTATTCACCAGGAGTTGCAGAGCCTTGCTTGGCCATTGCGGAGAATAGCGAAGATGCGTACAAGTACACCGCGAAAGGCAATTTGGTAGCGGTTATTTCGAACGGTACTGCTGTATTAGGGCTGGGTGATATTGGTGCACAAGCTGGTAAGCCGGTGATGGAAGGCAAAGGCTTGTTGTTCAAAATCTTTGCAGACATCGACGTATTTGACCTAGAGTTGGATACTAAAAATGTAGATGAATTTGTCCGTATTGTAAAAGCGTTGGAACCCACTTTTGGAGGTATCAACTTAGAAGACATCAAAGCACCTGAATGTTTTGAGATTGAGCGCAGATTAAAAGCGGAAATGAATATTCCGGTCATGCACGACGATCAGCATGGTACCGCTATTATTTCTGGCGCAGCGCTTATCAATGCCTGCGAGTTGCAGCAGAAAGACATTAGCCAAGTTAAAATCGTTGTTAACGGTGCCGGAGCGGCAGCAATTTCGTGTACTGCAATGTATATTGCTGTAGGCGCTAAAAAAGAAAATATTGTGATGTTGGATAGCAAAGGTGTTATCCGCAGCGATCGTGACAATTTGGACACTAGCAAAGCAGAGTGGGCAACTGATCGTGATATTTATACGTTGGCCGATGCGGTCAAAGATAGTGATGTATTCATCGGATTGTCTGCAGCAGATGTACTGACTCCCGAGATGTTACAATCTATGGCTGCCAAACCTATCGTATTAGCCATGGCAAATCCTAATCCAGAAATCGCATATGATCTTGCCTGCAAAACGCGCAACGACATTATTATGGGAACAGGGCGATCTGATTACCCAAATCAGGTAAACAATGTATTGGGATTCCCCTACATTTTCCGTGGAGCTTTGGATGTACGCGCAACGGCGATTAACGAAGACATGAAGATTGCTGCGGTACATGCTATCGCCAAATTGGCCAAAGAACCTGTGCCAGAAGAGGTAAACCAAGCTTACAACACAAACAACCTCCGTTTGGGGAAGAATATGTTATTCCAAAACCGACCGATCCGCGTTTGATAACAGAAGTATCTGTGGCAGTGGCCAAAGCTGCAATAGCGTCTGGAGTTGCCCGTCAAACTATCGACAACTGGGACGAATATACAACAGAATTGCGCAAGCGTTTGGGTAAAGATGATGGCATCATGCGTACGCTTTCTGCGCGTGCGCAGAACAACCCGAAACGAGTAGTATTTGCCGAAGCAGACAATTACAAAACATTGCGTGCTGCACAAATCGTACAAGAAGAAGGCATCGCTATTCCTATCCTATTGGGCGACGAAGAGCGTATTCGTCACATTATCGAAGAATATGCATTTGAATTAGAAGGTACGCAGATCATCGATCCAAGCAAACAATCGAAAACCGAGGAATTCAAAAAATACGTTGATCACTTGTACACTAAACGCCAACGACGTGGCATTAGCCATTTGGAAGCCGAAAAATTGATGCGTAGCAATCGTAATTATTACGCAGCTTCGATGGTCGAATTTGGACAAGCCGATACATTTATATCTGGATTAACACGTACTTATCCAAATACTATTCGCCCGGCGCTTCAAGTAATCGGGGCAAAACCAGGTAGCCGTGTAGCCGGTATGTATATGATGTTAACCAAAAAAGGCCCAATCTTTTTAGCTGATACAACCGTAAATGAAGATCCTTGTGCAGAAGATTTGGCCGAAATCACCATTTTGGTCAATAATGCAGTTAAAGAGCGCTTTAATATTACGCCACGCATTGCGATGCTTTCGTACTCTAATTTTGGCTCGACCGAAGGCCGTGTAGCCGACAAAGCACGTGAAGCGGTAAAAATCTTGCACGAAAAAGCACCAGATATCATCGTAGATGGCGATTTGCAAGCCAACTTTGCTTTGAATAAAGAGATGTTGAATGCAAACTTCCCTTTCAACAAATTGAACGGTGAAGCTGCAAATACGTTGATATTCCCGAATTTGGAATCAGGTAATATTGCTTATAAACTATTGCAAGAAGTGGGTGAGGCTGAGGCTGTAGGACCTATCTTATTGGGCATGAACAAGCCAGTACACGTATTGCAATTGGATAGTTCGGTACGAGAGATTGTCAACATGGTAAAAATTGCAGTAGTAGACGCTCAATCTAGAGAAAAATAAGTTTATCCAACAAAAGAATATGTACGAATACCTCGACGGACAGCTCGTATTAAAATCCCCTACCCACGTCATCATTGACGTGGGTGGCGTGGGTTACCATGTACACATCTCCTTGACTACATTCAGTCAAATCAAAGAAGTGGAGCGTTGTAAGCTGTTCATTTCTTTTCAAGTGCGTGAAGATTCACACACGATGTACGGCTTTGCGACAGAGAGTGAACGGCACTTATTTAATCACTTGATTTCTGTGTCAGGAATTGGCGCCAATACGGGGCGGATGATGCTTTCTTCCATTACGCCAGAAGAAATACAGCAGGCGATAGTACAAGGGCAAGTAGCCGTGATTCAAAAGATCAAAGGCATCGGCCCTAAAACGGCGCAACGCGTGATCTTAGAATTACAGGATAAGTTGAAAAAAGAAGGTCCGAATGCCTTATTGATGGATCACGTGCCGACTCAATCAGCACACGATGAGGCCACATCTGCATTAATTATGTTGGGATTCCCTAAACCGCAGATAGAAAAGGTCATGCAGCAAATTTTATTATCCTCATCAGAAGATCAATCTGTAGAAAGCCTTATCAAAGCTGCACTGAAAAAACTATAAATATCCCGCTTATCCCACGATTCTACTATGGCCGAAGATTTAACACGTGCAACTGGTACTAAAGAAGAACAATACCAAGCTTTACTTCCGCAAGTTAAGGCGCTGATTGATTACGAATCCGATTTTGTGGCCAATATGGCCAACCTTGCGGCAGCTTTAAAAGAGCAGTTTGATTTTTTCTGGGTAGGTTTTTACTTAGTGAAAGACGAGCAATTGGTATTAGGCCCGTTTCAAGGACCTGTAGCCTGTACGCGCATTGCGCACAATCGCGGTGTGTGTGGTACGGCATGGGCGCAGGCCAAAACCATTGTTGTACCTGATGTAGAAGCCTTTCCAGGTCATATTGCATGTAGCTCTTTGTCTCGCTCGGAGATTGTTCTTCCCATCATGCATGACGATAACTGCGTTGGCGTCTTAGATGTTGATAGTGCGGAGTTGAATAGTTTTGATGCGGTAGATGCGAAATATTTACAAGAAATGGTACAGATTTTAACCGCAGCCTCAATAATTTAGCCTGCCGCTATCCCCCACACTTTAATCGCTTTATCATCACCTGCAGTGAAGATTTTCTCATCTTGCCACAGTATGCTGTTAATGGATAGCATATGGCTTTCATAACCGCGATCCACACTGATATTTTTGAGTAGCGTCAAGGTTTTCGGATCCCAGATCTTCCAAGTTTTATCGCGACTCGCCGTTGCGATCTGTGTTTGATCGACATTGGAAACGATACCATAAACGGTAAACATATGCGGTGTAATCTCATGTTGCACCGCAAAATCAGCGGTAGATAATTGGTACATTTTGGCATCTCTGCCACCAGAAAACAGTTGTTCACCCACAACACATAAACTCGTTACCGGCATCTTATGTGCCAAAACCTGCTGCTTAAATTCATATTGAGCACTATCATATTGGTAGATCGCACCAGATTTGTCTCCAAAATAGACTGTAGCGTTTTCTGGATCGATTGCAATGGCGCGTACTGTATCTTTCGACACGCGGAATCGATACAGAAGCTTAAAATAGATCGTATCGTATACGTAAGCTACTCCCTCTTCGCCAATCGCAATCAATTCTGATTTCTCGGACAAAGCTTGGATGGCAAACACGGCACCCGATTCCGTTTTTAGCTTTGTCACCAACTTCTGCTCCACATAATTGACAATCAAAACCTCGCCAGAGCGCAAGCCAATCGCCAAAAAATCGGTATTGGGAATCCGATGCAATGCATATACAGAATGCGACACGGCGCACAAGATCCGTTTGAACTGCATAGTTTGCAAATCCCATTCTACGACGCCTTTGTCATTACCACCCGAGAACAAGGTGTGATTACCGACGGTTGTTAAGGTATAAATAGGGTTTTGATGACCGCGAAGCGTATGGAGTAAAGAGACATCTGGCATAGTTACAAAGATACGGCTTCGTTCACGACAAAAACAATTTCAGCAGCTTAGCTGTAGTATTCTTGACCGTAATACGATAATACGTATCAGAATACTAAAGCTCCCTCGTTATGAAAAAGGTATCCGTCGTGATCATTATTGGTTTTAGCCTACTAGCTGTAGCCGCTCTGTACTTCTTCCTGACAGATCAGATCGGCACAAAGGCATTCTTATTTAATATATTGATATGTGCAATCGGTATAGTGGCGCAGGTATTCACGCTGCGCCGAAGAAAAAAGAATATTATGCAATAGCCGGGTTTACTTATGCCGCGATGCTAAGTTGGCAGCAATTTCTTGCAAGCCCAATCCCTTTTCTTTTAATAATAAAATGAGATGGAAGATCAAGTCTGATGATTCGTTGATAAAATCGTGTTGCGTCTCTGCCAGTGCCGCGATAACAGTTTCGACTGCTTCTTCACCCACTTTTTGTGCGATCTTATTTAATCCTTTTTGGCGCAGGCTATTTACATAAGACCCTTCTACAGGGACATCGATGCGTTGTTGGATTACACGTTCTAGCTCGAAAAGGAAATTTTGGTTGTGCTCGGTATTGAAGCAGCTTCGACTTCCGGTATGGCATGTCGGCCCTTCTGGTAATGCTTTGATCAAGATTGTATCCTGGTCGCAATCTACATGCAGGTCTTGCACTTCTAAGAAATGTCCACTTTCTTCGCCTTTCGTCCACAGGCGTTGCTTACTGCGCGAATAAAAGGTAACGCGGCGCTCTGCTTGGGTTTTTTCCCAAGCTTCGTCATTCACATATCCTAGCATCAACACTTCCAGCGTTTGCGCATCTTGCACAATCACTGGGACTAGACCGTCTCCTTTTGAAAAATCTACCTTCTGCATAAGCCTTTATATCCCTTCGGTTTTTATTATTATCTCACCACTAGGTGGTTTTTTCTTAGTGTTTCTTTTAAGTCTGGAATCAGTATTTCGCCGTAGTGAAATACTGATGCTGCCAAAGCAGCATCTACGCCACTTTGCTGGAACACATCTACAAAATGCTGTTCATTACCTGCACCACCAGATGCAATCAAAGGAATGTTTATCGCTGCATTGATCCGCGATAGCAAAGATACATCAAATCCATTCTTTGTGCCGTCGTGATCCATGGACGTGAGTAAAATCTCTCCTGCTCCTCGGCTTTCGGCCTCTTTGATCCATTCTTCTGTGACAATATCGGTCAGTTCGCGACCGCCACGCAAATGCACATAGTTTCTTGTCGTGACGAAACGAGTATCTACCGCGACGACCACAAACTGGCTTCCAAAAGATTTAGCAAGCTCATCAATCAACTTCGGATTGCGTACTGCAGCAGAATTGATAGAAATCTTGTCTGCACCTGCTGCCAGCAAGGCATCGGCATCTTTCAATTCATTGATCCCACCGCCAATAGTGAATGGAATATTGACTTGGCGCGCTACTGCCTTGACCAAATCGATTGTCGTTTTACGACCTTCGTGTGTGGCGGTGATATCGAGAAATACCAATTCATCTGCTCCCTGCTGCGAATATTGCCAAGCCAACTCGACGGGATCGCCGGCATCACGCAGGTCGACAAAGTTGACCCCTTTTACGGTGCGGCCGTCTTTTACATCCAGACAGGGAATAATACGTTTTGCGAGCATACTAGAACTTAATCAATGCTTTTAGGTTCCAGTCTTTGATCTCATCAATAGAAATGCGATTTTCATAAATAGCCTTACCTACTACGACCGACTCGATATGTTGCAAGTCTTGCAACGCCTGTATATCTTCCATCGAACTGATACCACCCGAGGCGATCAATTTGATGATGGGAGAGTGATCCAATAGTTTTTTATACAATTCTACACCGGCTCCACCTAGCTTGCCATCTTTACTGATATCGGTACAAAGGAAGCGGTAAAAGCCCAAAGAAAGACATTTATCAATGTATTCAATTAATTTGATCGGCGAGCTTTCTAACCAACCCGAATACTTAATTACCTCATCGAGCACATCGATAGCGACGACTACATGGTCGGCATATTTCACTCTACCTTCGTTTAGGGCGCTTAATTCCTCCAAGAAAGTAGGATTCGTAATGGCTTGTGTACCCACTATCACGCGGTATACGCCGGCATCGACTAATTCTTTTACCTTATCAATACTGCGAACTCCGCCACCGTATTGCACCTTCATATCCGTTTTTTTCAATACCTCAAAAAGATATTGCTGATTGGAGAAATCACCTTTGGCGCCATTGAGATCAATGATGTGCACGATCTCCGTGCCATTAGCGTGGTAGTTGGTAATTTGCTCTTCTAAAG
Organism: Sphingobacterium populi; assembly: GCF_001586775.1. GTDB lineage: Bacteria > Bacteroidota > Bacteroidia > Sphingobacteriales > Sphingobacteriaceae > Sphingobacterium > Sphingobacterium populi. The sequence goes on from NZ_LQXS01000006.1 coordinate 38,748, forward strand.
ATATCTCGTAGTGGGTGACATCATCATAGTTTCCTTCGCGGAGGCGTACTACTTTTTTGTCTAAAACGTCAATAGCTGGTATAATATACATGGTAGAATCAATCAATATAAAAAATCAGTTTACTGTTCAAAAATAACGAATTATTGGTAACGATGTACGCGCGATTCTGCATGTTCAGAGGTGCATCTTTACCGTTTATGTTTACAGCGTAGCAAAGTTTAGGAGCAATTGCTCCCCTGCTGGACCAGATTTCTCTGGATGAAATTGTACGCCATAAAAGTTTTTTTTATGAATACTTGCTGCATATTCAACTCCATATGTGGTCGAACTGGCCGTGAATTCTTCTTGGAATTCGATAAAAAAAGAATGTACAAAGTAGAAGTACGTATTATCTGCGATGCCATCAAACAGCCGGTTATCATGCCGTATTTGCGTGGTATTCCAGCCCATATGTGGTACTTTTTCGGAAATGCGTTGTTGAAAATGAAGCGTACGCATCGGAAAAATGCCCAACATGGCTGCACCACCCTCTTCCGAAAAGCTGGTGAGCAACTGCATACCGACACAAATCCCCAACACCGGCTTGGTAAGCGAAGGAATGGCTTCTGCCAATCCCGAATCGCGCAATTTTTGCATAGCAGCACCAGCGTGGCCAACTCCAGGGATAATAATACGTTCGTATTTATCGAAATCGGCCGGCTCATTGATCATACCGTATGGCAGATTGCAACGCACTAATGCGGCTGTCAATGAAAATATGTTGCCTGCTCCGTAGTTTACAATTCCAATCATGTGGTCTATTAAATATTTTGCCGAGTAAACGACTACAACAAGCCCTTGGTACTTGGCAGTTGCATATTATCTGCATCGCGCTTTACCGCTTTCTTAATCGACTTGGCAAAGGCTTTGAAAATGGCTTCGATCTTGTGATGTTCATTATCACCTTCAGCTTTGATATTCAAATTAGTACGCGAAGCGTCGCTGAAGGATTTGAAAAAATGGAAAAACATCTCGGTTGGCATATCGCCAATCTTCTCACGTTTGAATTCGGCGTCCCACACAATCCAGCTACGACCTCCAAAATCAATTGCCACCTGTGCCAAACAATCGTCCATCGGTAAGGTAAACGCATAGCGCTCAATACCACGCTTGTCGCCCAGCACTTGCGCGAAAATTTCGCCTAAAGCGATTCCGGTGTCTTCAATCGTATGATGCTCATCAATATGCAGATCACCTTTGGCGCGAATCGTGAGATCCAATGCACCGTGACGGGCAATCTGGTCAAGCATATGGTCGAAAAATGGTAACCCGGTGTCTATATCCGATTTGCCGCTACCATCCAGATTGATGGCGATGGATATATCGGTTTCATTGGTTTTACGTTGATGCGATGCTGTGCGTGTTCCCAATTTTAGAAATTCATAGATTGCTTTCCAATCAGTGGTCTGCAATGCTACAGCATCTGCCGATATCTCGACATTCTCTGCCTGGCCAAGCGCCGTATTGCCTCCAAGCCAAATGGCTTTCGCACCAAGATTTTGTGCCAACTTCACATCATTTACCCGATCACCGATCACAAAGGATTCGGCCAAATGATACTTTTCTTCATCAAAATATTCGCCTAGCAAACCAATTCCTGGCTTGCGTGTAGCTGCGTTTTCATGAGGAAAGGTACGATCGATATGTTCTCTGGCAAACACCACGCCTTCTCCGGCGAAAGTTTCCATGATAAACTGATGCACAGGCCAAAAGTTGTCTTCCGGATGCGAATCTGTGCCTAATCCGTCTTGGTTAGTTACCAATACCAATTCAAAATCTAGTTCTTTCGCGATTTTGGGCAGGTACTGCAAGGCGCCTGGATAAAATTTCAACTTGGCAAACGAATCAATTTGCTCGTCTTCGGGCTCCAGTATCAAAGTGCCATCACGGTCGATAAATAAGACGCGCTTCAATAAATTTGACATATCTCGTATTAGGTATAGAATTCTTCAATTTGTGACAACAATGCTCTGTTTTCATCGGGCGTACCCACCGTCATGCGCAGCGCACCTTCGCACAAGGTCACTGTCGATCGGTCGCGCACGATGATGCCTTTGCTCACCAAGTAACGGTATAATTCCCGTGCGTCTTGCAAACGCACTAATACGAAATTAGCATCTGATGGTGTGATATGCTGCACCTGCGGAATACGTTGTAACTGCTGTACCAACAAGCTGCGTTCATCTACCGTTTCTCGAATCCAGGCATTGACCGTATCGATCCGCTCCAGAGCTTCGATGGCAAAAGTTTGTGTTGCTTGGTTGATATTATATGGTGGTTTTATCTTGTTGAATACCTGAATAATCTCCTTGCTGGCGAACGCCATGCCCAGCCGCAACGCAGCCAATCCCCAAGCTTTGGACAAAGTCTGCAAAATGACCAGATTGGGAAACTCCACCAAACTCGGCAAGAACGAACTTTGCTTGGAATAATTGATATAAGCCTCATCTAGCACCACAATGCCATCAAAATTGACGAGAATAGTTTCAATATCCTGACGGCGTATGCTATTGCCCGTAGGATTATTCGGCGAACAAATGAAAATTATTTTGGTGTGTGCATCTATTGCTGCTGCAATGCCGTCAATATCTAATTGATAGTCGGCTGTTAGTGTCACTTTGCGTACCGCAACATCGTTGATGTTGGCCGAAACTTCGTACATGCCATAAGTTGGTGGCAACAAAATAACGTTATCTATGCCTGGCCTGCAAAATGCTCGAAATAGAAGATCGATCGCCTCATCAGAGCCGTTGCCCAGGAAGATATGATCGGCAGGCACACCTTTGATGGTCGATAATTTTTGCTTTACAGCCAACTGCAATGGGTCAGGATAGCGATTGAAAGACTGACTCAACGGTGAGCCATAAGCGTTTTCATTAGCATCCAACATCACGCTTGCCTCGCCATCGAATTCATCCCTGGCAGACGAGTAAGGATGTAGATTTTTTATGTTTTCCCTTAAAAGAAAGTCTAAATTAAATGACATTACTAACTAAATGGTGGAAAAATTATGATTTTGTAAATATGAGCAAAATATCATGAATTACATGAACTATTTTGGCAGAATGCATGATATACTACTCCACATCATACCACTTTCCTTCTACAGAAAGATCGGTATGCGGAAATGCAGAACGGGCTTCATCCAATAACAAATTTAGCTCCCTAGTTTTGTAGCGTGCAGAGTAATGACCTAAAAGTAAATGATTAACTTCTGCTTGCTTGGCAACCTCACCTGCCTGCAAGGCCGTAGTATGAAATGTCTCCACGGCACGCTCCCTCATCTCATCTAAGAAAGTAGATTCATGATATAGCAGATTTGCGCGATGAATCGATGGGAGATAATCAGGAATTCGCACCGTATCTGAGCAATATGCATAACTTCTTGGCCGAGGTGGCGCTGTCGTTAATTCGCTAGATGGATATACCTTGCCATCCTTATCTGTAAAATCCAAACCCCACTTTATTCCATTTATCAAAGCTGTAGGAATCTCCAATTTGGCAGCCTTTTCCATATCTAACTTGGCAGGACGCTCACCTTCCTGAAATCGAAACCCGGTGCAGGCAATCCGATGACGTAATGGAAATGACTCTACGCGTAATAATTTGGAATCATAAACCACTTCCTGTTCGTGCGGATTAGTTGGGTGAAAAATCAGGTTGTAGCGAAGTTCTGTCTCAGAATATTTAAAATTTAAGGCCAGAATCTCTTCTAACGGTGCTGGCCCATATAGATGCAAATCGCTTTTGCGGCCCATCAGGTGCATCGATGACACCAAACCTACCAAACCAAGGTAATGATCGCCATGTAGGTGACTGATAAAAATGTGGTTGATCCGGTTACTTTTGATACCGTAGCGTGTAAGTTGCATCTGCGTGCCTTCTCCGCAATCGATCAAGTACAACTGCTCATTATGATTGACGACTTGAGCAGTAGGATGCCGCTCGTACATAGGAGTAGCCGAACTGTTTCCTAATATGAGAACAGAGAAGCGCATATTATTGATCGACCCGAAGATCCAAACGAAGCTCATTGCCAAAGATCATATCTTTAGCTCTTTCAATGTCTTTCGCTGATTTAAAATAGGATTCTAATCCGATCGTCTTCATAAAGCTCAACACATTGTCGTTGATGTTGACCAAGATAAAAAGTCCGCCCATAGATTTGCATAAGCGACGCGCAAGCAACCCAACACGTATCCCATCTTCATCTACAGACTCCACACGGTTAAGATCTAAGATGATATTTCTTTGTCCGCCAGTATTACGTAGCATAAATTCACCTTTTAGCTTGCCGGCAACCTCTCCATTCAGACAAGTAGCGTGCGGTTCAATCACCACAAAACGTTCTCCTTTTTCTACCGTGAATTTCATAGTTATCCTTCTTTTGTGGCAAAGATCTGTGTCAATGCCTGATCTACATTTTGTTGTATACGTTCGTTGGCTATGCCTTTTTCTGGATATTCGAAAGGTTCTCCCGTGATATGCTCGTACAATTCGATATAGCGCGACGAGATCGACGAAATTACCTCTTCGGTCATCTCTGGTATCTGCTGACCGTCTTTTCCTTGAAAGCCATTATCCATCAACCACTGGCGTACAAACTCTTTAGAAAGTTGTTTTTGGGGACTTCCAGAAGCTTGTCTTTGTTCATAACCATCGGCGTAGAAATAACGAGAAGAATCTGGCGTATGAATCTCGTCGATCAGATAAATCTGACCGTCTTTTTTGCCAAATTCATATTTCGTATCCACAAGAATCAAACCGCGCTCGCTCGCGATTTTGGTACCTCTTTGGAACAGTGCTCTGGTATATTCTTCTAGTTGCAGGTAATCTTGCTCACTTACAATTCCATTGGCCAGTATCGCTTCTCGCGAAATGTCCTCATCATGTCCTACGGCCGCTTTGGTTGTAGGGGTTATGATTGGCTCGGGCAACTTATCATTCTCTTTTAGTCCTTCTGCCAAGGTCACGCCGCACAAAAGCCGTCCGCCATCGCGGTAAGTACGCCAAGCGTGGCCTGAGAGATATCCGCGGATTACCATTTCTACTTTAAATGGTTCGCATGCATGACCAATCGTCACACTTGGATCTGGCGTACTCAACACCCAGTTGGGCAGAATATCGGTAGTAGCAGCCAAAAACTTGGCTGCAATTTGATTCAGCACTTGTCCTTTGTACGGAATGGGCTCTGGCAACACCACATCAAATGCGGAAATACGATCCGAAGCGATCATGACCAAATATTGGTGATCGATGGTATATACATCACGCACTTTGCCCCTATAAAAAGCAGTTTGTTTATTAAATTTAAAATTCGTTTCGTTTATTGCGTTCATTCTCAAAGCGTTTTTTTGACTTGCTCCCACGCCCGTCAGACAATGGAGGGACTAAAGTACGAAGTTTTCGGCAAAGCGCGGCGCGCTACGACTGTTTGATATCGCCGTATGCTTCCAAAATTCGCTTTACCAACTTATGCCGCACTACATCTGAGCCTGTGAGGTGTACGATATCAATTCCTTCAATATTATCCAGCAAATTGATCGCAGTAGCTAATCCTGACTGCGTTTTCTTTGGCAAATCAATCTGCGTCAAATCGCCCGTCACGATAAATTTTGCGGTAGGCCCCATCCGCGTCAAAAACATCTTGAGCTGCATATCTGTAGCATTTTGCGCTTCATCCAAGATTACAAAACAATTGTCTAATGTGCGACCACGCATAAATGCCAACGGAGCTACTTCGATGGTACGATTTTCCAGATAACCTTTCAGTTTCTCTACCGGGATCATATCGTCTAGCGCGTCGTATAGTGGCCGTAGGTATGGATCTACCTTTTCTTTCAGGTCGCCAGGCAAAAAACCAAGATTCTCTCCGGCTTCCACAGCTGGCCTTGTCAGGATGATGCGTTTGATCTCTTTATTGCGCAAGGCTCGCACGGCTAACGCGACGGCCGTATACGTTTTACCAGTTCCAGCAGGACCAACAGCAAAAAGAATATCATTCTTGTGAATACTGTCTACCATTTTCCGCTGATTGGGTGTACGAGCACGCACAATAATACCATTGGTACCGTAAACAATCGGCTCCCCTCTAGTCAACGCTGGATCGGCTATCGCAGCCGCTTCTTTCGAAGCGCTCGAAAGAATGGGTGCTGGCACCACATCACTAACGATACTTTCCAAATCTAAGGCAGATAAATTTTGCAATCGTTGCACATGTGCCAAAACTTTCTCAAAGGTTTGGTTGAATAATGATTGCTCCTTTTCCTCTCCCAATACTTTTAATTCATCACCTCGTGCAATCAATCGCACTTTTGGAAAAACCTTTTTTAAAAACTCGTAGTTCTCGTTTTGAGCACCCCAAAGTGTTACAAGATTGACATCTTCTAGTCGAATAACTAACTCACCCAATTTACTTTCCTTTTATTATAAAAACTCGTACGCACTCCTGTTTACTAAAATAACATTCTTCGATCTACTTTACGCTATATTACAGTTTTATTTTTTTGAACATACGATGTGTAAAGTTTTAACACGACGTACTGTGCATGGCGGTAGTTTTTATTACTTTTGTAGCTTAGTCAATCCATAACAGAGGTTGATGAATTGCCATCTATCCATGAAAAAAAATAGATAGAGCGCTATCAGATTGTGCATATGGGCGTAATAACTTTAACGACAGATTTAGGACATCGGGATTTCTATCAGGCGGCGCTGAAGGGAAGTATTATCACCCTATTGCCTGATGTGCGCTTGGTTGATATTACGCACGAAATACCTTCGTTCAACATACAGCATGCTGCTTTCGTTATCAACAATGCCTATCGTTACTTCCCGCCGGATACTGTGCACTTGATTGGTATTGACACCGTTTTTCTGGAGGGATCGCGTTATATTGCCATGAAATTTAGAGGCCATTATTTCGTAGGGGCGGATAATGGGATCTTTGGGATTATTTTGGGTGAAGAGCAAGCTGATGAAGTGGTGGAAATTAATATCATGCAGGATCTTCGTTATTTGCATTTCCCATTAGCAGATATATTAACCAAAGCGGCTTGCCATATTGCCAGTGGCGGATCGCTTCAAGAGATTGGTCTTGCGATTGACAACCCGGTGCTCAAAGGCACCCTTCAACCGGTTTATACGGCCGACACGATAAAGGGACATGTGAGCTACATCGATTCGTTTGGCAATGTGATTAGCAATATCAGTAAAGATCTTTTTAATCGTGTGCAGACCGGTAGAGAGTTTACGTTACGCTTTAAGCGAAATGAAACGATCAGCCAATTGTGCTGGCATTACAATGAAGTGTCTGAAGGAGAAAAGCTGTGCCTATTTGGCATCAGTAATTTTCTAGAAATAGCAATCAACAAGGGTAATGCGAGTAATCTACTTGGCTTGCACCAAGATGAAAGCATATTGGTTGACTTTTCCAATAAAATATAAGGTGAAAAATATACCGCTTATTAAATCGCTCTTATTCATGGCCAACTTAATTCAAGTTCCGATGCTCATATTCAGAATCGCGATACTCAATACTTGTTTGCTTTTCGCCCTACTAACTGGACACGCGCAAGTAAAAAGTAGTGTAGATTCTACATCCTACGAAATGCAGCGCACAAAAGTCAATAGCCTGTTACAGCACCGCAAACATAAGTTTGGCGAATTTGACCAGTCGGTACTCAAAAAATCGGGCGTATTTGGTCTTTTCAAATCCAAGCGGGATATGCAACAATCTATCGATATCCTAAAGGCTGTAGTAATCTATGATAACAACATCTTCCTGGAAACACAAAAACTACTGAGTTTAAAGGATTTCGAAAAAGATCACTATCAAAAATTAGCGGATGAGTACGACACGCGATCGTCTGCCTATATGCGCACCATTACCAAACTACAAACAGAAAACGAGAAATTGCGCACGCAAGTTCACAACCTTGACAAAGACGAACATCAAAGTAATGTATGGATTTACCTATTCAGCATCGTTACAATTGGGTTAATAGGCTACATCATTTACTTACGTAAGCAATTCGCTAGCGCCAAAAAGTGACGGAACTTTGATAGGCAACATCCGATTAATGGCTAAATTTGTAGGCTCTCAAATTCGAGAATAGTAGATTGACATGGCAAGACAACGATTAAATAGTGGCAATAATAATGGAGAAGATCTACCTAAGCCAAAATTAAATTTAGACGTAATGAAAAAAGGGTACCAGATTTTTAGGTACATACTTCCTTATCGTTCAAAATTTATCTGGGGGATGGTTTTTCTGATACTTTCCAGTTTGACCATGCTCACCTTTCCTGCCTTACTTGGCGCCATGGTCGATGCAGCGCAAGGCAAACAACGTTTTGAGTGGCTTCCAGTAAGTATTGTGCAGATTGGCATCATATCTATGTCTATTCTCTTTTTTCAATCGGTTATTTCATTTTTTCGTATCCGCCTTTTCGTAGAAGTTTCAGAAAAGGCACTCTCAACTATTCGCCAAGAAGTATACCACAAGCTCATCGCTTTGCCCATGGATTTCTTTGCCAATAGGCGTGTAGGCGAATTGAATAGCCGCATATCATCCGATCTATCGCAGATTCAGGATACCATGACCACGACGCTGGCTGAGCTACTGCGGCAAACGATTAGTTTGATCTTAGGCGTCGCGCTACTAGTGTTTGTATCGGCAAAACTAGCGCTCATGAACCTAGCTATACTGCCCATAATCGTCTTGACCGGATTTGTATTTGGAAAATTCATCCGTAAAATATCGAAGGAAACACAAGATAAGCTAGCAGATTCTAACGCTATTGTGCAAGAGACGCTTTCAGGCATTTCGAATGTAAAAGCCTTTGTAAACGAGTATCGGGAAACTACACGCTACGCGGATAAGCTGTGTGAAGTGGTTACCTTGGCAGTTCGCGGCGCAACGTTTCGCGGTGTGTTTGCGTCCTTTATCATATTCTGCGTATTTGGCGCCGCCATCGTCGTCATTTGGTACGGCGCCACACTTGTCGCAATGGGAGATATCACGGTGGGCGATCTCACGATGTATATTTTGTATTCGATGTTTGTAGCGGGCTCAATGGGTAGCTTTCCCGAATTATATGCCAACGTGCAACGAGCAGTGGGCGCAAGCGAGCGCGTACTAGAAATACTGAGCGAGAAACAGGAAAAATTAAAGATTTCTGCCGAAAATAGAACGATAACTAAAGTGATCCGGGGTGATGTAACCTTTGACCATGTGGATTTTTCTTATCCTACTCGGCCCGATATTCAAACTCTGAACGGAGTTTCGTTTCATGTGAGTGCTGGTCAAAAGCTGGCGATCGTCGGGCCAAGCGGTACCGGAAAATCGACGATTGCATCTTTAATATTGCAATTTTACGAACCAAAAAGTGGCACTGTGCTGTATGATGGCGTACCAGCCGAAAATTTTTCCCTTACCGATATACGTAATCAAATAGCAATTGTACCGCAGGATGTCTTACTATTTGGTGGCACTATTGCAGAAAATATTGGCTATGGGAAGCTGGAAGCCGGCATCGAAGCCATTACCAGTGCCGCTAAAAGAGCTAATGCACACGACTTCATTATGAGTTTCCCTGAAGGATATCACACCATGGTAGGTGAGCGTGGAGTCAAATTATCTGGCGGTCAACGGCAACGAATCGCTATTGCACGTGCATTACTAAAAGACCCAGCAATTTTGATCTTGGATGAAGCTACTTCATCATTAGATTCAGAATCCGAAAGATTGGTACAGCAGGCTTTAGAAGAATTAATGCGAGATCGTACGTCTATAATTATAGCGCACCGCCTATCGACAATTCGTGATGCTGATACGATTTTAGTGGTCGAAAATGGCATCGTCACCGACTCGGGAAGCCATCAGGAATTAATGGGCAAATGCCAAGGCCTTTATCATCACCTTTACTCTTTGCAATCACTGGATATCGCTACAGGTTAAAATTTGTTAATTTCTGTTTTACAAAAACCTTTTGGAATAAGCCTTGTTTGAAAGTTAATAGACAACAGATTAGTAGATTTTAAAAAGGAAGAAAGCATGAAAAGCAAGAACGGATTAGTAGCCTTTGCACTTTTAGGTTTGGCAGTAGGTACTGCTGCATATTATCTATTGGGCACTGAAGATGGTAAAAAGCAATTAGACAACGCAAACAAAGGATTGAAAGATCTTACTCGCTCGGTGAAAGAGTTATCGAAGAAAGAAGCAAAACGCGCGCGTGAGTTTGCTAAATCTGCAAAAGAAGATTTAGACGGGTTGAAGAGTAAAGCTAAAGATGCTGGAAAAACCGCGATTGATAAGGCTGCAGTAAAAGCTAATGAATGGGCTGATAAAGCTTCTCAAGCAGCTGGTAACGTGAAAGATGTTTCTGGTGAATATGCTTCAAAAGCAAAATCAGAACTAAATAAAGCGTAATAATTCTACGCTTCACATTTACTTCTCCAGAGTAATCATTACTATATTTGCAGTGATGAACTTCTTGGAGCAGGTAAAAATTTTAGTTATAAAAGATATTATGCTTGAGTGGCGCTCAAAAGCCGCTTTTAACAGCATTCTATTATACGTCGTATCCACAGTTTTTGTATGCTATCAAGCATTCAAAACTGTGGATACGCTCGTTTGGAATGCATTGTTTTGGATCATTCTACTGTTTGCGTCTATAACCGCTATAGCACGCGGATTCACACAAGAAACTCAACATCGCTATCTCTATTATTATAGCATCTTAAATCCTAGGGCACTTGTCATTTCCAAAATTGTGTACAATGCGCTCCTGATGATCTTAATCAGCTTAACAGCATTTGTGGTATACGGCACCATCTTTAGAAATCCTATTGGCGATCTTTTTCTGTACTTTATTGCGGTGTCCCTAGGCGCTATTAGCTTCTCTTCCGTTTTTACAATGGTTTCAGGGATTAGTGCTAAGACGGGCAGCAATAGTACAATAATGGCAATATTAAGTTTTCCAGTCATTATACCACTACTTATCATGCTTATTAAGCTTTCTCAACACGCCATACAAGGCCTAGAACGTGCGGCCAGCAGTAGCGAGCTATTTGTTTTGATAGCGATTAATGTCATTACGATTGCTATTTCTTTATTGTTATTTCCTTACCTTTGGCGAGATTAAAATCTTGTTTTCTTAAATTAATATGAGAAAAACCTGGTGGAAAATATTGGCAGTAATCATGGTAGGCAGCTCTGTCATAGCTGGATTATTAGGCCCTGTTCCCGAACTTCCTATACTCAACGAAACGATACGCAACGTATACTACCACGTACCGATGTGGTTTGCGATGATCTTTTTGTACCTAATCTCTGTCATATACAGCATCAAATACTTAGGATCATCCGATAAAAAGCACGATCTGATCGCCGTAGAAGCGGTAAACACAGGGATTTTATTTTGTGGACTTGGTTTGTTGACAGGCATGCTTTGGGGCTATATAACTTGGGGCGATCCTTGGCCCAATGACCCAAAACTGAATGGTTCTGCCATCGCTACGCTCATGTATCTCGCTTATCTGGTATTGAGAAATGCTTTAGAAGAAGAGCAAAAACGCGCAAAAATCTCGGCAATCTACAATATTTTCGCCTTCCCGGTGATGATTGTACTCATTTATATATTACCAAAACTGACGGATTCTCTACATCCGGGCAGCGGTGGCAACTCGACGATTGGCAGCTTGGATATGGATAATTATATGCGCCCAGTATTCTACACCGCAGCCATCGGCTGGATCTTAATTGGTGTTTGGATTGGCACCATGCGCTACAGGATTCGCTTGATCGAAGAACAAGACGACAATTTTGACAATTCAGCTACTTAGCATCTTATGAAAAAACAAATAACGCTTATCGTAGGAATGATGTTGGCGATCATGCAAGCCATGGCGCAACCTGTAGAAATGGCCACTTCGCTACGCTCCGAAGGAAAGATTTACATTGTAATCGCAGTCATGCTGATTATTTTTGTTGGAGTCGCTACTTATCTTTTCACATTGGATCGTCGGGTCGCCAAATTAGAGAAAAGGAAGTAAGCTGCGTCGCCCATGATAATAAGCCAACATCGTAATTTATCTGCACTAAATATACTACTGGTAGCAGTTGTTGGTTTGGTATTGTGCTTAGGTGTGTTTTTGCAATTACCTGATCGACTGGAACCCATTTTGTTCGAGCCGATTTTGCATAATCTGTTGCAGGTTCAGATAGGCGATCGTTTACCTCCCTATCTGAATGTACTCATTACATTAATCCTGACGCTTTTTCAGGCATTTCAGCTCAATAGAGTTATCAACTATTACAACTTTTTAGGCAAGCCTAGCTTTCTTACGGCGCTTATGTTTATGACGCTGGTAAGCCTGTTTCTTCCCTTCTTAGTACTATCACCGACCTTGATTTGTAACTTTTTAACGATTTGGATGCTATCCAAGCTGTTCAAAATTTACAAACTAAGCAACATACAAGGTAGCTTATTTGATTTAGGAATAATAGTCGCTTTGGGCAGCCTGATCTACTTCCCTTTTACAGTAATGTTGTTACTATTGTGGGCAAGTTTACTCATATTCAGACCCTTTGATTGGAGAGAGTGGCTTACGCCGTTGCTAGGTTTTATCACCGTTTATTTTTTATTAGGTGTGGTCTACTATTGGAATTACCGTTTTGACGAGTTCTTGCTGGTATTCTCTCCGCTCACAAAGCCGTTCAGCTCTGCGATACGAGTAGATCGGTACGATCTCATTGCGTTGGCACCAGTCGTTGTTGCGATGTTACTCTTTTTGGGCGTACTCAAAGATCAGTATTACAAAAGCGTAGTACATGTACGAAAATCGTTCAAATTGTTGTTTTATATGTTGTTGCTAATTGCAGCTTCTTTTTTTTCTGACGACGGCTTCACTATCAATCATTTTCTTCTCTGCGTGCCACCCTTGTCAATCTACTTGGCCTATTATTTCACACACGCAAAAAGCAAATGGGTTTTCGAATCAGTGTATTTCCTGATGATTGTAGGAATAATATGTTCACAATTTCTATAAACCACTGACAGAAAGGTGTTTAACCTTTTTTAACAAGATAATCAGGTGAATGCGTTAAAATTTAAATAGTTTTGTACCAAAATTTCACCTGAAAATTTTCCAAATCCTGGTGGATACCGAGAACACTTAATATAACACGCGTTGAAAAATAGATTACTTAGGGTTGCTTTTTCCATTTTGCTTTCTGGTGGCGCATTAAGCCTAGGTTTAACGGCAGTTCATGCACAAACGACCACTTCCCACTCTCCTTACTCCCAATTTGGTCTGGGGCAAATGAGAGAAGATTTGACTCCGCAACAACGCTCGATGGGTGGCATCGCTGCTGGCTTACGTTACCTTGGTGGACTGCCAACACTAAATGTATCTAATCCCGCGTCCTACTCAGCAATGAATAGAACTATCTTCGACGGTAGTATGTATGGTAATTTCACACAATTAGGCAAAGGAAGCGGGACAGACCAAACTGCTGATTTTGCATTCGGACATATTACTTTTGGTATTCCCTTAAAGAAAGCTGGTGGTTTATCCTTCGGATTGTTACCTTATTCGGACGTTGGCTATAACGCCTACGAAGATCAGAATCTTGGTGATCTGCGGTATCGCAAGAGTATTGCAGGCGACGGAGGTTTGAACAAAGCCTACTTCGGTTACGGTGTGAATTTGCCGATAAAAGGGTTGAGTATCGGTGCAAACGCAGGTTACCTCTTTGGTAATTTGACGGATAGGGCAACTGTAGAATTCCCAAATAATGCTGAGATATACAACACTATCCAAACAAACAACCGATATGTTCGCGGCTTTATGCTTGACTACGGTATGCAATACTTCCGTTCGTTGGGTAATCGTATGAGTATGACTATTGGTTACTCGGGAACATTGAACAATCAGGTGAGAAATGAAAACTCTTCGATGGGAACCATCACATCTGGAGGCGGAAGTGCTTTAGATGCGATTGCTTTGGATACCATTATTAGTCCAATAAGTTTTAATCAACGTATAAATCTTCCTTTAAAACATAATATCGGTATTACCGTATCTAAGGGTTATAATTGGACTGTAGGTGCGGATTTCAAATATGCAGACTGGTCTTATATGCAACAACGTGAAGGTCAAGCACCGTTAGGCAAAAATATTGGTGTAGCACTTGGTGGGCAGTTTAAACCAGATCCTACTTCGCCCAAATACTTTAATATAGTCGATTATAGATTGGGTTTGCGCTATAATCAGACAGAGGTCACGTTGAATAATAGACGGGTTAATGACATGGCTATTTCGGCAGGTTTTGGTATTCCGTTGGCGCAAAAAAGTTTTGGCCGTACGTTTTCTATGTTGAACATTACTGGAGAATTCGGACAACGTGGTACGCTGCAGAACAACTTGGTTCGTGAACGCTATATCAACATTCACTTGGGCTTCACGATCAATGATACATGGTTTGTCCGAGGTAGTATAGATTAGCATGAAGCGCCCACAAATTTGGCGTAATTGGTTATTCATAACTGGATTAGCACTTGGGTTGCTATCCTTATCGTCTGCTTGTGAGAATGATATGCGTGATATCGAAAGAATTGCGTCTATACCAGAGGAGGAGGCAGTAGATGTGTCTCTTCAAGTGACCGTTACGTACAGCGACTCTGCAAAGGTAAAGGCTGTCATGACAGCGCCTGAAATGCGTGTGTATCATGACAGTACAAATAACTCCGAGTTCAATAAGGGAGTAGAAATCATCTTTTACGATGAAAATCTTCAAGAGACGCAGCGTATCAAATCAAATTATGCTTTGCTAAGGCAAAGTGAACAGCTCACCGAATTTCGAGATGATGTCGTGATCACAAAAGCAGACGGCTCTGTGATCAAAACGGAAGAACTGTTCTACGACGAAAAGAATCAAAAATACTATAATACTGTACCTATCATTTTCTTTTTTAGCGACGAACGCGGTAACCAAGCTGCTAACTCATTTAGCGCCGATGCCAACTTCGTGAGAATAGATATGGAATCTCCAACTGGATATTGGATAACGCGCGATAATAATCTGTTCCCTTCAAGCGGATTTTAAAGAAAGGTCATTAACTTGCTGTTTATTTGGGCTTTATCAGATAGATAAGTACCGGAAAGTGATCGCTATAGCCGTTAATGAAAGTCCCATCAATGAATGTCCTTAGCGGATATCCTTTATTACTACGATTCCGTCGGCCTAGCTTCCCTTCTTGATCTACTAAGAAAGGTTTGTTAAAAACCTCTGCTTTCCAAAATCTTAAAGCGGCAGCATCTTGCCCTAGAAATCGCGCATTGTTTATTTCCGCTATCACATTAGCAATGTCCAAACCACCTCCAGAACGTGTTGCAAATACCCCAATATCTTGCGTTTGCAGGAGTACTGCCGAGTCTTGTTCGGGCATCACTGCTTTTATTTGAGTACTAAATTGTATATCCGACTCCGTTGAGGTAACATCCGCCTTCTTACAACCCTGCAATGCGATGAGCCACACCACTAAGCAGGCAATTAATACCGGATTAAACTTCATAATTCGTAACTATATTGATCGCTCGTCATACGTGACAACAGAAACAAATATAAAAGTTTAATTTTTCTCTTTATTAATAATTATATTACTTTAGTATAAATTAATTGTCAAACAAGACATCAAACTACAGTAAGACGCGTTGTATATTTAGATTACCTAAATCCCATTGCTCCGCAACAGTACACGATACGGGACTTTTGCAAATAAGCATCACACAGTCAAGAAAGTTAAATCTGCCATCACGAAAGATTTACATCCTACCAACCTCTGAATTGCTCACTCAAAATGTTTTAGATGACAGGATTGATTTTTTAATAAAAATTGTATCTTGCGCCTTGTTTTCAAGAAACAGGTATAAAATAGGTAAATCAAGCAATTAACAACATCAAATAGATAGATATGGGACTAATGAGCTATTTGCGAAGCCGAGCAGGCTTAGTAATATTCGTTATTGGATTGGCAATTATAGCATTTTTGCTAGGTGACGTAATCAATTACGGAACTCCTTTTTGGATGAAAAGCCAAAACGAAGTGGGTAGCGTCAATGGAGAAGGAATAGATTACCAAACCTTCAATGTGCAGGTAGATCAGGCAGTAGCCGGTTTCCAACAGCAGATGGGTGGCGGTAGTTCTCCTCAAATGCGCAGCTATGCTGTACAACAAGTATGGAATCAATACATATCTGAAGAATTATTAAAGCAAGAGATCGATAAAATTGGTATCACAGTAGGTAAAGATGAGCTGAATAGTTTGGTATTTGGAGAAAATCCATCTTTACAAATTATACAACAGTTTACCAACCCGCAGACTGGCCAATTTGATAAAAATCAGGTCGCCATGGTGAGCGCCGAAGCGAAGAATAACCCAGAATTAGCTGCTCAGTGGGAAGCTTTACTAGAAAGTGTTCGTGCGCAGCGCCTAAATGAAAAGTATTCTAACCTCGTATCAAACAGCATCTACACTACCGCTTTGGAAGCAGAGCAAGAGCATAATTCTCGTAATAAGATTGCTAACTTTAAGTACGTAATGTTAGATTATGCTTCTGTAAAAGATGCCGAGATCAAACTATCAGATAACGACTATAAGGAGTACTACGACAAAAGAAAAAAAGCATTCAAAAATACGGAAGAAGTGCGCTCACTGGAGTACATTACCTTCGATGCTAGACCCACAGCGGCCGATACAGCTATGATCGTTTCTGAGATCAATCAGCTGAAATCAGACCTACAAAACTCTACTACCGAAGAGCAATTTGTAGCCAGTACCTCCGAAACAAAATATCCGGTGCGTTATTACAGCCGTAACCAGCTTAATCCAGCATTAGATTCTGTAGTTTTCAATGCAGCGAGTGGTACAGTAGTCGGTCCGTTCTTAAGCGGCAACGTGTACGAAATAGCAAAAGTATTAGACACCAAATTTAGTCCTGACTCGGTAGAAGCAAGTCACATCTTGTTAAATCCAGTAGCTGAAGGTGGAGTTGAAAAAGCTAAAGTAAAAGCAGACTCTATCAAGCAATTAATCCAACGTGGCGAGAGCATCGCTGGATTAGCGGTAGAATTTAGCGTAGACGAAGGCAGTAAAGTAAACGGTGGTAGCTTGGCACATTCACTCGCGGTCGTATGGTACCAGCTTTTGAAGAAGCTGCTTTCGGAGGAAAAGCCGGCGATGTAGTTGTCGTAGAATCAGACTTTGGAGTGCACGTAATCAAGATCGAGCGCCAAGTTGGCAACTCCAAAATTGCTAAAACAGCGATTATCGACAAATCTATTGTAGCAGGTCGTGCAACACAAGATGCTGCTTACGCAAAAGCCAATGCCTTCTACTCCGAAGCAGACAAGAAAAACTTCAAAGAAGTAGCTAGCAAACACGGCTTGAACGTAGAAACTTCTGCGCGCACACTAGCAATGGATGGCACATTGAACGGGACTGAAGTACCTCGCGAATTATTGCGTTGGGCATTTGGAGCTAAGCAAGGTGAGATTTCAGACAAAGTATATGAGTCAGAGAGTCATTACATCGTGGCACGTGTCACCGGTATTCAAGAAAAAGGCATCCAGCCTCTAGAAGCAGTAAAAAGCGAAATTGAGCCAGCGGTGCGTAACATGGTGAAGGCAAGAATGCTGAAAGAAAAATTGAACAACGCCATCAGCGGTTCATCATCTATCGATCAGATTGCACAAAAAGTTAGCAAAAACGTACAAACTGTAGAAAATGTCGTATTTGCTAACCCAGTAATCCCAGGCATCGCATTAGAAAATGCAGTAGTAGGTACCGTATTTGGCTTGCAGCCAAACAAGCCTTCAGCAGCTATAGAAGGTAATCAAGGCGTATACGCAGTACAAGTGGTTGGTTTCGTAAATCCAAAAGCGTTGTCCGGAGATGAACTGAACAAACAGCAACGCCAAATGATGACCAACACAACGCAACGCGCTTGGGGTGGTATCTTTAGAGCACTTCAAGACAATGCGAAGATTGATGACAATCGTATTAGATTCTATTAGGATATATTAACTAGATTTGTAGCTGGACATATAGTATGTGTCCAGCTTTTTTATTTTTTTAGATTATGGAGATACAAGAAACTATCGTAAATAAGGTCGCACAAAGCGGTTTGATGACCGTAGATCTTGCGCACTTCGCCCCGCAACAGGAAATCGTTATTTATGACATCAAAGACAACCTGTTTCACGGACTAATCTTAAAAGAAAAAGATTTCCGTGAATTCATCAAAAACAATGACTGGTCTACCTATACGGAAAAGCATGTCGGTATCATCTGCTCTACCGATGCGATCGTCCCTACATGGGCATACATGTTATTGTCAACAAAATTATCCCCTATTGCAGCATCTGTACACTTTGGCGATGCCGACAGTGTGCGCGGCAATCTTTTCCGCGACATCATCGCTAATTTAGATTATACGCAATATGTAGATCAGCGAGTCGTCGTAAAAGGATGTGGCGATATCGCGATCCCGACAGAAGCATTTGTCACATTCACCGGCAAACTCACCAAGATTGCTAAAAGTGTGATGTACGGCGAACCTTGCTCAACCGTACCCGTTTTCAAACGAAAATCTTAAACCATACCCCACCACGCAGGTCTAAAAAACTATGAGAAATACGTTAGCCACATTTGTTTTTACCTGCTTGATAGCTTCACTATCTTTCGCGCAGCAACTGCCGTATCTTCCCGAATCAACGTTTCAAGGAGGTGAAAAGCTGAGGTATAAGCTAAAGTATGGTATACTTAATGCGGCATCGGCTTATTTACAAGTGAGCGATTCGAACCTAAAGTTTGGTCCCGATCCTACTTTCCGCTTGTTTGCCAGCGGCTCCACTTCTGGAGCGTTTTCGTTATATACCGTCAAAAATAAATATGAATCGTATATAAATAAAAGGACATTGCTACCATATCTCTATGTAGAAAATATCCAAGAAGGTAGCTACAGCAGGGAGGAATATGCATCTTTTGATCATAAGAATAGAACTGTAACTGGCAAAAAAGGCACCTTTAAGAGTAGTAAACCACAATTTTTTGACTTAGTATCGGCGTATTATTTTGCGCGGAACCTCGATTTTTCGAAATTAAAAAAAGGAGATAAATTCGATATCAATTATTTCTTAAGCAGTGGTATTTCCGAGCTTAGTGTAGAGTATATTGGTGTCGAAAAGATCAAAACGGCACTCGGCACACTCGAATGTATTAAGCTAAGTCCAGAGATATCCCCTGGTCGTATTTTCAAAAAGGATAGTAAACTGTATCTTTGGGTCACAAATGATGGAAACAGAATCCCGGTGAAAGCGCACGTGGAAATTCTGATCGGATCAGTGACGTTAGAATTGGTAAGTGCCGAAGGTTTAAAATACAAACTAGGACAGCGCGCCAGCTATTCAAAATAATAAGACCATGATTGAAGTAGGTAATGTCCTCGTTAATGAAGATATAATCAATAACGACTTCGTTTGCAACCTTAACAAATGCAAAGGAATATGTTGTGTAGAAGGTGACTCGGGTGCGCCCCTGCTCGCCCGTGAGATAGATATATTAGAAGAAATCTACCCGAAGGTAAAACCTTACATGACAGAGAAAGGCATTGAGGCGGTCGAGCAGCAAGGCACACATGTCGTAGACATGGACGGTGACCTCACGACTACTTGTGTCGATGGCAACAAGGAATGTGCCTACGTAATGTGGGAAAATGGAATGACAAAGTGCGCCATCGAGAAAGCACAAGAGAATGGTGTAATAGATTGGAAAAAACCGATATCTTGCCACCTTTATCCGATCCGTACCACACACTACCCATCATTTGATGTACTACATTATGACCGCTGGTCAATCTGTAGTGATGCCTGTACCTTTGGCAAAGAGCTCGGGGTACCGGTCTATAAATTCCTAAAAGATCCACTCATAAGAGAATACGGCGAAGCATGGTACGAAGAGTTGGAAAATGCGGCAAATGCTAACGTATAATTTTTTCCTATTTTTACTGTAAAACTATAACCGTTGGACAATTATTATTCGGTTTTATAACCTATCCATGCTAACACTTGACGTAATACAAGAACCTATTGCCGAACACCTTAAACGCTTTGAAAAAACATTCAAAGCATCCATGCAAAGTTCGGTTCCTTTACTGGATCGGGTCACGCAATATATCCTCAAACGAAAAGGAAAACAAATGCGACCGATGTTCGTTTTCCTATCTGCAGGTCTTACAGGCGACATAACTGAATCTACCTACCGCGGTGCATCATTGGTAGAATTGTTGCATACCGCATCACTGGTGCACGATGATGTAGTAGACAATGCGTATGAGCGAAGAGGTTTTTTTTCGGTCAATGCGTTGTGGAAAAACAAAGTAGCCGTATTAGTCGGCGATTTTTTGCTATCCAAAGGCATGTCGTTATCTGTAAAACATGATGAACTCAACTTGCTCAAAATCATGTCGGACGCCGTAGAAGAAATGAGCGAAGGCGAATTGCTTCAAATCGAGAAAGCGCGTAAACTGGACATCAAAGAGCCCATTTATTTTGAGATCATCCGTAAAAAAACCGCATCGTTAATCGCATCTTGTTGCGCCTGTGGAGCATCTTCTGCTGGAGCTTCGGAAGAAACAATTAACAGGTTGCATCTGTTTGGTGAAAAAGTCGGTATTGCCTTCCAAATCAAAGATGATCTATTTGATTTTGGTGTGGATGATGTGGGCAAGCCCGTAGGCAATGATGTAAAGGAGAAAAAAATGACGCTCCCACTCATATTGGCCTTACAAGAGACCGATCAGAAAGAAAAGAGGCGCATCATTAACTTGGTAAAAAACCACAATGAGGATCGCGCAAAGATCGCCGAAGTAGTCGAATTTGTGCGCAGCAGCAATGGTTTAGAGATGGCTACCGAGCGCATGCTACAGTATCAAAAAGAAGCGTTTGATATCTTGGCAGAATTTCCGGATAGCGTTTACAAAACCGGGCTGGAGCAATTAGTACGATACACCACCGAACGTAGTAAATAAATATGAGCCACGAATTGCTGTTTTTTGGAGGATTTATACTGTTTATCATCCTCATGCTAGCTATTGATCTGGGTTTGTTTGCGAAAGGCAACAAACCAATCAGCCTAAAATCTGCCACCATTATGAGTTTGGTGTGGATTTCCTTCGCGCTAGGCTTTGGCCTTATTCTGTATTTCTGGGGGCACGAATTACATAGCATTGTCGACATGGCAACGCTCAAAGAAGTGGTACATCGGCATTCGCACAATATTGAAATCGTAGAGAATAGCTTTGAGCAAAGTCTTGCCCTGTACAATCGCAACTTGAGTTTGGAATACCTCACTGGATACGTCGTTGAATACGCGTTATCCGTAGATAATATCTTCGTGATGGTGCTGTTATTCTCCTCTTTCGGTATTCCAGAAAAATACTATCACAAGATCTTAGTTTGGGGCATCATTGGCGCTATTCTGCTACGATGCATATTCATCTTCATCGGCGCAGCACTGATCGCCAAATTTGGCTGGATATTATATCTTTTTGGTGCGTTCTTGGTCTATACCGGAGTGATGATGTACATCAAACGCAATGAAGAAGAAGAGGTAGATCCTAAAAGCCATCCCGTAGTCAAGTTTGCTTCCAAATATTTCAAGGTAACACACGAGACGGAGAGCGGCAATTTCTTCGACATTAAGAACGGAGTGCGTTACATGACGCCATTATTTCTGGTGTTGTTAGTTATTGAATTTACCGATCTCATTTTTGCAGTTGATTCTATCCCCGCGATTTTCTCGGTTACACAAGATCCATATATCGTATTCTTCTCCAACATCTTTGCCGTCTTGGGTTTGCGTTCGATGTTTTTTCTGTTGGTCAATATCATTCACAAGTTTCATTATCTCAAAGTCGGCCTGGCCTTCTTATTGGTGTTTATCGGTGTAAAGATGTTGCTACATGATTGGCTACACAGTTGGGGATTCGAAACCGTTCACTCTTTGATCATTATTATAGGCATATTGGCTATCAGCATTATAGCTTCTCTTATTTTTCCAAAAAAGGCAGAAGATAACCCAATGATCAGACCATAAAGCCGATTCGTAGTTTCGTACATAATGTATAAATTCGTGCCAATAACTAAACACGACTACACCATGTATCTAAACAAATCGATTGTACTATCGCTGGGGCTATTCATAAGCGCGGTAGGTGTACAAGCACAAGACAACCTGATCAACTCAATCCAGGACAATGCGAGCGAAAATAGTAAAGCTGGCTTTCAATTCACGCAAGTGCTTAATCTGGAGAATACACCAATTAAAGATCAGGGGTCTACTGGTACGTGCTGGTCTTACTCTGGCAACTCTTTTTTAGAGTCGGAGATGATTCGTATGGGCAAGGCTCCAGTAGAGATTTCGCAAATCTATACCGCACGACAAACTTATATCGAAAAAGCGAAAAACTATGTAAGACTGCACGGTGACCAAGCACAAGGTGAAGGCGGACAAGTGCACGATGTACTCACTATTTTCAAGAAGTACGGAGCCGTACCTAAAGAGGTATATAGTGGCTTGCAGGACGGACAGACTCGCAACAATTTTGGGGAAATGACGCCAATCCTACACAATATGACCGAGAATGTTGCTAAGTCTAAAAAGCCAAATCCAAATTGGATTCAGGCTTACACTGGAGTACTTGATGCATATCTCGGCAAAGTCCCTGAAAGCTTTGATTACAACGGAAAAAATTATACGCCGCGTACCTTTGCCGACCAAGTTATCGGTATCAAACCGGCAGATTATGTCGCGATTTCTTCGTTTGAAGCATATCCATATTACGAATCATTCGTGTTATTAATTCCGGATAACTGGTCTTTCGAGCGCTTTCACAATGTTCAGATCAACGATCTAACGGATATCATCGATCAAGCACTAAGCAAAGGTTTTACCGTGGCTTGGGCAACTGATGTATCCGAGAAAAGCTTTAGCTGGCGCAATGGTGTAGCATACGTACCTGAGAAACCATTTGAAAAAATGACCGCGACAGAGCAAGCAGAGATGTTTAACGAGCCGAAAGCAGAAGCAACAATCACTCCGGCACAACGTCAGGCTGCGTTCGATGATTATTCGACAACCGATGATCATGGCATGCATATCGTCGGAATGGTCAAAGATCAAAATGGCAAGGAATACTACACCGTAAAAAATTCGTGGGGTGAGTCAAATGACTACAAGGGATACATGTATGTCACTAAAGAATTCGTTCGTTACAAAACGATTTCTTTATTACTGCACAAAGATGGTATCTCAAAAACCATGAAAAGCAAACTAAGCATCTAAGTAAATTTTCATAAAATAGCTATCCACCAAACGGGGGAATATAGTCATAACTATATTCCCCCGTTATTGTATTCAAGAGGATTGATCCCATTTTGCACTTAAAAAAAACACCCCTTCAACCATGTAACAAGACAATTTGTTTCAATAAACAAATAAAAAATATTTTCTTAATTAGAAAATTTATATAACTTAACAGAGGATTATTAATGCTGCAAATTAACCAATCGGAGTTTATCTACTCCACAAATCCGTTGTAAAATTAAACCCATGTGCCAACTGCACCAACAAAACTTTTGTTATGAAAAGAATATTTTTATTTCTCTGTTTGCTATGGGCAGCAGGCCCACTCTATGCCCAAGATTATGTAGATGTCGTAAAAATAGGTTACACCAATACGCAAATCTCTAACGAAGCCATAGATAGAAGTTCTCGTATGAAAGGTTTTGACGTATCATTACTCACGCCAATGCAGATTGCACCTAGTTCGCATGTACTAATTGGTGGAGATTTAAGCATCAAAAGTTTAGCGTTGATAAACAATGAAAACAGCACATTCTACAATACGATTATAAAGTTTGGTGTCGCCAAGACATTCAACGATGAATGGAATGGTTACATAATCGCTTTGCCCAAATTTGCCTCGGACTATCAGCGTAATTTTGGCTCGTCCTTTTTGATGGGCGGAATTGCTATGCTCAAAAACGTAAAAAGCGAAACCCTTACCTGGAAATTTGGTTTGTATGGATCTCAGGAGGCGTACGGATTTTTTGGAACTCCTGTTATTGGGCTTTTCTACCGAAGCCCTAATAATAAACTAACTATAGATGCCAGCCTACCACTAGTAGCCGATGTCAACTATGCATTCAATAACCAAAAAAAAACTAGCATAGGTCTTGACTTCTTCGCTATACGCAGAAGCTTTTTTATTGGACCAGATTCGCCAACTCAGTTATATGTCGAAAACAATGAGATCAGCTTTACCCCCTATTTTCAGTATGCAGCCGCGGATTCCAAGCTCTTACTAAGGTTGAAGGGCGGCTATTCTACCGCAGACTTTGGCCTGTTCGCCACGAGCGATAGTAAAATGGCAGGTATATCGGCAGCTAATATTGGAGATAACAGAACGCGCCTTAATCAAGATTTTAGAGGCGGATTGCAAGTGAAACTGGAAGCAACTCTTCGAATCGGCGCACGACGATAGGCGAAACAAATATTATCGTAGAACCTACCATATCGCTATAATATGCGGCATATAATGTGCTGACAACAGTGAATCAATAGCACTAGCCAAAGCGTGATATGCTGGTAGCGCCATCTAACAATTAAAGGAACGGGCTGTATGAATATTCATACAGCCCGTTCTTTTAATTTATTCAAGATCTCCTTGCAGATATTACTTAATCTCTTTGAATGGCACGTTCATATTTTGGAACATAAATGCCCATTTGTCAACTTGCTCGGCGATGACCATTTCGGTTGATTTTCCGGCTCCGTGTCCTGCTTTGGTGTCGATACGGATCAAAACAGGATTATCTCCTGTATGGTATTCCTGCAAGCGCGCCGCAAATTTGAACGAGTGCGCTGGCACCACGCGATCATCATGATCAGCCGTTAGCACCATTGTCGCTGGATAAGCGGTATTGGCTTTCAAAGCGTGATATGGAGAATATTTGTATAAATACGAAAACATCTCTTCACTATCTTCGGCAGTACCATAGTCAAATGCCCAACCTGCACCAGCCGTAAACTTATTGTAGCGCAACATATCCAAGACACCTACCGCCGGGAATGCTACTTTAAATAATTCTGGACGTTGCGTCATTGCGGCGCCGACTAACAGACCACCGTTAGAACCACCAGCAATCGCTAAACGCTCTGATGAAGTGAATTTCTCATTTACCAAATATTCTGCCGCCGCGATGAAATCATCAAATACATTTTGCTTTTGCAATTTTGTACCGGCCAAGTGCCATTTTTCACCATACTCACCACCACCACGTAAATTGGCTACGGCAAAGACACCGCCTTGCTCGAGCAATAAGATATTGCTCGTGCTGAATGAAGGAGTCAAGCTAATATTGAAGCCACCATATCCATACAATAAGGTTGGATTTGTACCGTCTAATTTCAAGCCTTTCTTGTGCGTAATGATCATCGGCACTTTAGTGCCATCTTTCGACGTATAGAATACTTGCTTCGATTCATACTTATCCGCATCGAATAACACGCCCGAGCGTCGGTATTCTTCTGATTTGCCCGCGTCGATATCATACTTGAAGATCGTTCCAGGATCTACATACGACGTGAAAGAATAATACAATGTCTTATCATCTTGTTTTGCGCCAAATCCTGACGCAGTACCCACACCTGGAAGATCAATTTCTCGTTCCAGTTTCCCGTTACGATCAAACTGCTTAACCAAAGAAGTCGCATCTTTCAGGTAGTTGGCAAAGATCTTTCCACCACCGGTAGATGGTTGTAGCACCTGTTCTGTTTCAGGAATCACATCTACCCAAGCTGCAGTTCCCGGATTAGCAAAATCAACCGATACCACGCGACCATTTGGCGCATTCAGCTCGGTGTAGATAAATAGCTTCGTGCCGTCATTGTCGATTACCGAATGATTTTTTTCCATATTATCGACGATCGGCACAAACTTAGCCGCAGGATCTGTCAGATCTTTAATGTACAAGGCATTTCCAGAAGTCGTATTCGACGCACTTGCGATCAAAAACCGATTATCTTCTGTCACGCCCGCTCCAATATAACGGCGTGGAAAGGTAGATCCACCTAAGATCAATTCATCATCTGCCTGAGGCGTGTTCAGTTTATGGAAGAATAATTTGTGCTGGTCGGTCATCGCAGAAAGTGCCGAACCATCTTTTGGCTTATCGTAGCTGCTGTAGTAGAATCCTTCATTACCTCGCCAAGATAATCCGGAGAATTTCACATTGACCAAGGTATCGCCCACGACCGATTTATCAGCCGCATTTAACACGATCACTTTACGCCAATCTGAGCCACCTTCGGAGATCTGATAAGCAACCAAGGAGCCATCTTTGCTAAAACTCACTCCCGCTAATGATGTAGTACCATCTTCCGAGAACTTGTTCGGATCTAAGAATACTTCTTCTTTGTCCTGCTCACCTTTTTTGCGGTATAATACATATTGATTTTGCAAACCGTCATTTTTGTAGAAATACGTGAAATCACCTTCTTCGAAAGGTGCAGTTACTTTCTCAAAATCCCACAATTTTTGTAGACGTTCACGCATCGCTTCGCGAAATGGAATCTGACTCAGGTAGTCATTCGTCACTTCATTCTCGGCCACGACCCACGCTTTGGTTTTTTCAGAAAGGTCATCTTCCAACCAACGGTATGGATCATCTACCGTAGTTCCAAAATATACGTCCTGCTGCCCTACTTTCTCCGTTTGCGGATAGGGTTTCACAGCAATGCTTTCTGCCGGCGCGATTTCCTTAGATTCATTGCAGGCCACAAATGCCAAGGAAACCACTACATAACCAAATCTTTTATTAACCATCTTTTTTTGCTATTTGTTCGAAAAAATTAAATATACTAACATAATACAAAAAATAGGTAATTTCGTCGTTATGTCCACGAAAACCAAAGTGTATTTTGCTTCCGATTTCCACTTAGGAGCCTATCCGCTCGCAGCATCTAAGATTCGTGAAAAGCGCATTGTCTCTTGGCTTGATCATATCAAACAAGATGCAAAAGCACTTTACCTAATTGGCGATATTTTTGATTTTTGGTTTGAATACAAAACCGTGGCTCCCAAAGGCTACATTCGTTTCTTGGGGAAGTTGGCCGAGTTAGCCGACTTGGGTATCCCGATTACCTTTTTCAAAGGCAACCATGATATGTGGATGTTTGGTTATCTACAAGAAGAACTGAACGCAACCATCATCGCTGATGAAAAAGTGATCCAATTGGATGGAAAAAGTTTTTACTTGCATCATGGTGATGGATTAGGCCCGGGCGACCGGAAATACAAATTTTTAAAGAAAATATTTCGAAGCGCTTTGTGCCAGTGGCTATTCGCGCGCTTACATCCTAATTTAGGGATCGGCATTGCAACGTTGTGGTCCAAGCAAAGTCGATTGGCAAGCGGAGAGAATGCAGGCTTCTTGGGCGAAGATGAAGAATGGTTATATCAATATGCGTCCGCAGTCGAAAAGACCGATCATCATGATTACTACATCTTTGGGCATCGCCATCTTCCATACGATTTACCACTCGCAAATCAGAGCAGGATCGTAAACTTGGGCGAATGGGTTAACTTTGAAACCTATGCCGTATGGGATGGTCACGACCTGACATTAACAAGCTGGAAGGATAAGTAGCAATTGCAGAATTGTTGCTAATATAGTCGATCTTTAATATCGGCAAGCGCATGCTAAAGCGAAGTTTTTTAAGTACTTTTGTGCACTTTGACAATAATGCTGCACGATCTGGCACTGCACCTTTATAGAGGTATTCGCCTTAGCCGATGCCCGCACATTATTCATTAGACATTCATTATGTTAGAGAAATTACAAGCAATAAAAGAACGCTGGGAAAGTGTCGAGGCCGAACTTAGCAATCCAGATACGATTAGCGACATGAAACGTTTCGCTAAACTAAATAAAGAGTATAAAGATCTAGGTAAAATCGTCGAACAATACCATATCTATAAGAACATCGTAAGCAATATCGATACAAACAAAGATATTCTCGCGAACGAAAAAGATCAAGAGCTACGCGAGATGGCCAAAGAAGAAATGGACACCTTGTGGACTCAGAGAGAAGAAAAGGAAGAAGAAATCCGCTTGATGCTGATTCCCAAAGACCCAGAAGATGGCAAAAATGCCATCATTGAGATCCGTGGTGGTAGCGGTGGCGACGAAGCTGCGCTTTTCGCGGGCGATTTGTATCGTATGTACACGCGTTACTTTGAAACCAAAGGCTGGAGAAATGAAGTGATGGATGTGACAGAAGGTACGTCGGGCGGTTACAAAGAGGTGATCTTAAAAGTAATTGGTGAAGACGTATACGGACAGCTGAAGTATGAATCGGGAGTACATCGTGTACAACGTGTACCAGACACCGAAACCCAAGGCCGTGTGCATACATCGGCTGCTTCGGTAGCTGTATTGCCAGAAGCTGAAGAAGTGGATGTGGAAATCAACCCGGGCGATATCGAGATGCAAACTTCCCGCTCTGGCGGTGCTGGTGGACAGAATGTCAACAAGGTCGAAACAAAGGTGCAATTAACACACAAGCCTTCTGGTATTGTGGTAGTTTGTCAAGTAGAGCGTTCGCAATTGGCCAACCGGGAGTTGGCGATGGAAATGCTTCGTAACAAATTGTATGAATTGGAAGTGCAGAAAAAGCACGGAGATGTTGCTGCCAAAAGAAAAACCATGGTCTCTACCGGAGACCGCTCGGCCAAAATCCGTACATACAATTATCCGCAAGGCCGCGTCACCGAACATCGCATCGGCCTGACTATGTATAACTTGCCTGCCGTAATGGATGGCGCAATCCAAGATATTATCGACGCATTGCAGTTTGCAGAGAATGCAGAAAAGATGAAGGAAGGTACCGTAGAGTAGCTTTTTTGAAAAAAGTGCTAGTGGATATGGAAATAAACACTATATTTGCACACCTTCTAAAAAGAGGGAAATGGTCTGGTAGTTCAGCTGGTTAGAATACATGCCTGTCACGCATGGGGTCGCGGGTTCGAGTCCCGTCCAGACCGCAATAAAAAAGGAATACAATTCCGAAACGTTCTTTTAAAACAACAATTAAAAAGTCTTGAGAATACTGGTCTGGTAGTTCAGCTGGTTAGAATACATGCCTGTCACGCATGGGGTCGCGGGTTCGAGTCCCGTCCAGACCGCCAACTGTAAAAGGTCTTCGTCTTTTGAGATGAAGACCTTTTTTTGTTTCTCACGTATTTCAGCGCTCTTTGTTAAAGATAGGCCAACGAAACAAATTGCAGCAAACCACGTTTTAGTTACAAATGGAAGAACATCAGCACTAAATGATAAGGGGGCACATGCATCAAAAAATAAGCTCATTGTCAATTAGATAGCGAAAACACAACCTG
Organism: Sphingobacterium populi; assembly: GCF_001586775.1. Lineage (GTDB taxonomy): Bacteria > Bacteroidota > Bacteroidia > Sphingobacteriales > Sphingobacteriaceae > Sphingobacterium > Sphingobacterium populi. The sequence continues at coordinate 68,315 of NZ_LQXS01000006.1, forward strand.
AATCACATACATTTCACAAAAAATCCAGTACGTTTGACATTATTTTCATAAATTAAGTAAGCAACAAAGGGTTACTATTTTAGCTAATTACGTATTAATAGGTGAGTAATATTAGAAACATATTGCCAAAAGAGATCGACGACTTGTCTTTATTAAAAGGCATAGCCAATCGCGATAACCGAGCTATTTTGCAACTGTATAAGTTGCATTACCCGTATGTGGAGCGGATGATCTTGAATAACAACGGATCGAAAGACCAAGCTAAAGATGTCTTTCAAGAAGCTGTTATGGTATTGTATGATAAGGTTACTGGACAAGGCTTCGTACTAGAAAGCAAGCTAAAAACGTTTCTATATGCAGTAAGTCGCAGATTGTGGCTGAAGCAGCTAAGCAAGAAATCGAATAACCATTATTCGATTGAGCAAGATGGATTAGAAGAAAGCTTAGATCTTAACGAGGATTTGGAATTGCATGAAGTGCAGGAGCAGCAATTTGAGAAAATGGAAAGCGCGCTGCGCGTATTAGGCGAACCTTGTCAAAGTATATTGACGGACTTTTATTTCCGTAATAAGTCGATGCAAGACATTTGCGAAAAATTTGGTTATACCAATACGGATAACACCAAAACGCAAAAATATAAGTGCTTGCAAAGATTGAAAAAATTATTTTTCAGTGGAAACCCGCACGATGCCTAGCTTATATCCCTGCCTCGCATTCGGACGATTCTGACTGGATGTGGTGAAACAGACCTTCAAAAACAACGGACGATGGGAAAATGGACTTTACAAGAATTTCTGGAAAAAGCCGATAGGTATTTGGCGGATGAGCTAAATATAGAAGAGCGCGCGGAATTCGATCGATTCCGTGTGGAGAATCCCCTTTTTGAAGAAAAATTTCAACAACATCAAGCGCTAATTAGCGACATGATGCAGTACAAGCGACGAGCAGAATTCAAGCAATCGCTGAATGATGTGCTTGTACAAAATTACCAAAGTAAAGCAGTTTTCAGACGCATGTGGAACGTGCTACGCATTAATGGAGTAGCTGCTGCCGTTGTTGCGATATTGTCTTCTTTGGCTACTTTATACAGCACTGGGTATTTTTCAACCATCAAAAGAACCACTTCTGACTACAGTGCTCTGCGCCGGGAGGTAAACAATGTAAAACGCAATGTTAATGCACAGCATACTGCTATCAAAAACATTAACAATAGCCAAAGTGAACAGCCAGATATGCATTATGGTGCTACAGGTTTCTTACTGAACAAAAATGGGTACGTAGTAACGAATTATCACGTAGTAAACGGTGCAGATTCTGTACATCTACAAAATCGCTTAGGAGAATCGTACAAAGCCGACATTATCTACAAAGATATGACGAAGGATTTGGCAATACTTCATATCAACGATGGTGAATTTACACCAAGTAGAAATATTCCGTATTCATTCCGCCGACAAAATCTAGATTTAGGAGACGACATCTTTACCATTGGTTATCCTCGCGACGAGGCCGTATATGGCGAAGGTTATCTAAGCTCGGCCACTGGTTATGCAGGCGATACTTTAGCTTATCAGATCTCTATTCCGCTAAACCCTGGTAATAGTGGCGGTCCTGTTTTTGATCATTACGGAAACATTATCGGCATTATTTCTGGAAAGCAAAAAGGCATTGATGGCGCGGGCTTTGCAATTAAGACCGAAGCATTGATGAATGCGCTTAAAGATATTCCTGAGGAGGTGTTAAGAGGCGGTCTAGAGCTCAGCGAAAAAAATTCGATGAGCAGCCTTAGCCGTACGGAACAGATCAAGAAATTACAAGATTTCATCTACATTGTCAAAGTATATTAAAACCCGCATAGTGGTTTCCCCGAATTATAAAAGAGGCTCATAACTATAGTTATGAGCCTCTTTTTATTTGTCAGCATCAATATCAATAAAGATTGTGATGTGATACTTGCTCCTAAATATTCGGTTGTGGCGTAGTGCGCAAGTATGGTTTAATCTCCTTGTGTCCTTTCGGAAATTTGGCCGGAATATCTTCCGTCTTAATAGCAGGTACTACGATCACATCTTCGCCATGTTTCCAATCTGCTGGCGTAGCTACCGAATATTCGGCCGTTAGTTGCAACGAATCGATCACGCGAAGAATCTCTTGAAAGTTTCTTCCAGTAGATGCTGGATAAGTCAGCGTCAACTTTACCTTACGATCTGGACCAATCACAAATACCGAACGTACCGTAGCAGTGGCCGAAGCATTGGGATGTATCATATCGTACAGTTCGGCGATCTTTCGATCCTTATCAGCGATGATTGGAAATTCAACTGTCGTTTGCTGCGTCTCGTTGATATCTTTAATCCATTCGTGATGATCTTCTACCGAATCTACGCTTAATGCCAAAACTTTTACATTACGCGCTTCAAATTCTTGTTTAAGTTGCGCAGTACGTCCTAGCTCCGTGGTACATACCGGTGTATAATCGGAAGGATGCGAATATAATACCACCCAACTATCTTTTGTATACTCGTAAAAATCAATATCGCCAACAGTCGTTTGTGCCTGAAAATTTGGGGCATCATCGCCTAATCTTAAACTCATATCTTAAACTCCTTTCTTAATGAACAATTATAATATCTACTAATGTAATAGATATTATAGTGATAACAAAGGAGAGAAGTTACTGTTTTGTCAAAATTTACTCTTTTTCAATAGAATACAACAAAACATTGGATAAATCGACCAGTGTCTGCCGATCGAAATGACGAAAAGTGATCTCGCCTGACGCGGTACTGATATGAAGATTACCCGTCTTCACCCCGCGCTGCCATAGCGTTTGAGATACGCTGACCGCCAAGATTCGATCAATAGGAATCACCGTCTGCTTACGATCCCATACGCCATCTTCTTTGGTAAGGCTATCACCAAATAACCTGAACGAATAAGAACGATAGTAGATGATATTATAAATGGCGATCAGGAAAAAGAAAAAACCAATCGTAGCTAACTCAAACATTCCACCATCTCGATAATACCAAAATGCTAATAAACCAATCATCAATACGCTAAGCTTCACCATCCGACTTATGAATAAGCCAATTTTTGGTTTTAGTGTGGTGTTTGGCTCCGACAGCGATCTTGCAAAAATCAATTGCCACACCGCCACTCTCGCGGAAGTATTGATCCCCGGAATATGAATGGTACTCTCACTGCTGCGCTGCACGTCGGTGATCACCTGATGCAACGATAGCACACCAAGATCCATCATGCGTAATATTGGATTCTGCACAAAAGTCATCATCTGGATTTTCGTACGGTTGAAAATCACCTGCTGCAATTGAAATAGTCCATAATGCATCATAAAGTCACCCTTACCATTTCTTTTGAGAGAAAAACTAAAATAGACTGCAAAGTATTTGATGAGGTTGATGACAATCGGGATCAAGATAATAATAGCAAAAATCAGCAAGAGTTGGCCGACAAAATTCATCCATTGCGCTTGGAAGTCGTGATAATATCCCTCATAATCTACCTGTGGAATAAAATCTCGAAAAGCATCGAACAGACCAAGCAAAAAGGTGAAGAATAATAAAAGCCCTTGTTTATAATTTGTAAATAAGCTGACCAATAAGATCGATGTATTCGGGATCCGAAAAAGAAGCTCATCTTCCCCTGTTGCAGTCACGGTGCCATCCGTATCAATTCGACTAGATTCGGTAAGTCGTTGAGCCACTAAATAATCGCGCAGTGCTAAGGCAGTCGGCTCACTCAAAGCATACAGATCGACTTCTTTTTCTTTACTTCCTGCGGATTCAATTTCTACACTATACAGATCCAACGCCTGCTGCACCACATTCTGCCGAACATTGACTTGTAAGATATTTTCAAACTTCAAGACGATTTTGCTCTTACTGAGCAATCCGCTTTGCAGCACAAATGCATTTTCATCGATATAAAAGCTAAAATTGCGATGACGAAAATAAGCCAATACAAAGTGCCCTATAACCAATACTCCAAAAATAGCCCAGAATTGCCAAGTCAAGAATATATGTCCATTGCGTACAGCAATAAAGATAATCGGGATCGCCATCGAACGCAGCACCCGACCAAAAGACAGCAATCCCTCCACGACAAATCCGCCTGCATCTAATCGGGTAGGTTTCGAAAAATCTATTGTATTAGGCATCTTCTGACGGATTTTCTTGCTCAATAGCAGCTACGCGCTCTGATAAATGCTGCTGCAAGGCCATCGCATGTTGATTTTCCAATCCTGCGATCTGCATATCCTTGCCGGCTCCGGCCGTAAATAGTTCGACAGACACCAAACCTAGCAACCTGCTGAGCACAGATGTCTTTACTTTAATATGCTGTATATGTTTGATCGGTATCACCAATGTATATTGAGAGAACACGCCTGCTCGATACAATACATCGTGCTTACGAACCGCGTAACCGCGACGGCGAAAAGAAATCAAGTTAAAAACCAAGTAAAGGACAAGAAGCACCGTCCACGAGGCAGCGGTAGCGATCCAGATGGAATTTTCCATCCTCTTATCATCGTCGGACGTCAATACCACAACTGCCAGAATAACCAATGCACATAACCAAATGAGCACCGTATTTGTCAGGATAAAAACCCGATATTTTTTGGAAATGCCATGAAATGAGAGCGTCTCCCACTTCGGCAGATTATCTAAGTCGACAGGATTATTTTCAAAACTGTTCATAAGGGTTCTAGCAAAGGTATTAATGAGATAATATATTCAAAAATAGGCAGATCCTCGCAATTTTAGTGACAAAAAACAGATTCTTTTATTATGCCAGCATAATAAATAACATTATATTTGAATAACCAACGTAAGCGATATGATGAATTTTAAGTTATCCGAAGAACATACAATGATTCAAGAAGCAGCTCGTGAATTCGCCCAAGAGCTCAAGGCAGGTGTGATCGAAAGAGATGAAAAAGCACTCTTCCCGCATGAATTCATGCAGAAAATGGCAGATCTGGGTTTTATGGGGCTCATGGTTCCAGAGTCATATGGCGGTGCAGGATTGGATACGTTAGCTTACGTATTGGTATTGGAAGAGATCGCGAAAATAGATGCCTCTGCAGCCGTAATACTTTCCGCGCACAATTCGCTCGTATTGTGGGGTTTGAATGAATATGGCACAGAAGAGCAAAAAGAAAAATTCCTTCGCCCACTAGCTACTGGCGAAAAGTTAGGCGCTTTTGCATTGTCTGAACCAGAGGCAGGATCGGATGCTTCTTCACAACACACTACCGCCGAGGATAAGGGCGATCACTATCTCTTAAATGGTACGAAAAATTGGATTACCAATGGTGGCAATGCAGATATCTATCTGGTGATCGCGCAAACGGATGCCGCTTTAGGACATCGCGGAATCAATGTATTGATCGTAGAGAAAGGTACGCCAGGTTTCAGTATTGGACCAAAAGAAAACAAACTAGGAATACGAAGTTCGGATACGCACTCTTTAATGTTCTCCGACGCAAAAATTCCGAAAGAAAACCGCATCGGAGAAGATGGATTCGGATTTAAGTTTGCCATGAAAACTTTGGACGGTGGACGCATCGGCATCGCGGCACAAGCATTGGGTATTGCGGCTGGGGCATACGATCTGGCTTTGGCGTACTCGCATGAACGGAAGACTTTTGGTAAGCCGATCAATAACCATCAAGCGATACAATTCAAGTTAGCCGATATGGAAGTGGAGATCGAAGCCGCGCGCTTGCTCACCTATAAAGCTGCCTGGACAAAAGATCAAGGCCTTCCATACGGTAAAGAAGCGGCTATGGCGAAATTACATACATCCGAAGTAGCTATGAAGCACACGGTAGAAGCTGTACAGATCCACGGCGGCTATGGCTATGTCAAAGAATACCATGTAGAGCGATTGATGCGCGATGCAAAAATCACTCAGATCTACGAAGGAACTTCGGAGATCCAACGCTTGGTGATCGCACGAGAGATATTGCGGTAAGAGGTTAATTCAAAAGAGCTGTTACATGATACAATATTGTATTATGTAATGATTGAGGATCCTAAATTCCACGCTCTTCACATCAGACTTGTCGTATTCTATTGTGATAAATAGCTAGCATACGATTCTTCGTCGAAAATATCATCTAGTTAAACGAGTACTTTTTGTAAAAGTCAGTTATTTTATAATATTAGTGAGTATTGAATCTAACTAACTAAAATGTATGTTTACAAAGAAAGCCTTACTCTGCTATAGCATTTTGCTGTTTAACTGTTTTACACTATTCGCTCAAAACAAATTCGAAATATCCGGAAAAGTTATTGATACAGATAACCAACCGCTAGCATATGCAATGATTGTGCTCAAACTTGCCACAGAGCAGCAAGCCATAGCTTCCACCACCGCAGACGAAAATGGCGAATTTCGGCTAACTGCCGTTTCCGAAGGTGCATACACCCTTGTAATAGAAAACATCGGCTTTGAAACACAGGAAATAATAATAGATGTTGATGAAAACAAAGAACTTGGCAACATCTATTTGATAGCAGCGCAAAACGTCTTAGAAAGTGTCACCGTACAAGGGCGAAAACCAACTATTACACGTAAGATTGATCGCGTAGTACTAAACGTAGATAATCTTGCAGCTGCAGCTGGGCGTTCAGCATTCGATGTATTTAGAATGGCCCCAGGAGTATCTATTATTCGAGACAACATCGCTATCAATGGTGTGCAGGGTGCTCGCGTGATGGTGAATAACCGTCTTTTGCAACTTGCTGGGCAAGAGCTAACGGATTACTTGAAAAGCCTTAAACCAGAAGACATACAATCCATCGAGGTGATTGCCAAACCATCTGCAGAATTTGAGGCCGAAGGCTCTGGCGGATTGATCAACATTATCCTGAAAAAAAGACGCGAGTCTGGCTTAAATGCGCACGTTGGACATGACTTTAGTCAAGGTTTAGGAAGATTTGCCGGATTTAGACCCTTTGCGAACGTTAGTTATAATACTGGAAAACTGGCCCTCTCGGCAGACTATTCCTATTTCAATGGGAAGATGTTCGAAAACTTAGATCAACACCGGACACTCGCTGATGGCAGCGATTATATTAATAAAACCACCTCTGACGAAACACGAAAAATCAACCGTTTAAGATTGTACGGAACGTATGATTTCAATGAAAATCATCTTATTTCCTTAGATTATACGGCACGAAGTTTTAAGGCCGACATGCCGATGATTTCGTCTACTGAGATCATAGCAATAGACGAAACGCGTAACTTATTTTCTAATGGTGATTTCCCAATATATAGAAATACACAATACCAGAATATAGGACTAAACTACACTTGGAAAACTGACACCTTAGGTTCACAGTTACAGCTGATCGCGGATTACACAGTTAACAAGGCGGATGCTAGTTCAACCACCAATAGTACAACCTTTAATTATTTAGGGAACCCTATAAGTGACACCGCTTTTGTATTCAGGTTTCCCAGCAATCTCCAGCTATTCACAGCCGAGGTGAAGTATAACGAAAAGATTTCTACCAATTGGAGTATCCTTTTCGGAGGAAAAATCGCTACGGCAACTATTGACAACAATAATGTCTATGACATTTTCAATAATGGTACCTGGATGTACGGACAGGATGCCTTTGATTTTCTTTATAGAGAACGTGTTACTGCGGGTTTCGCTAACTTATCAGGAACGATTTGGGGAACAGAAATTTTGTTAGGATTGCGCGGAGAACACAGCAATATCAAAGGAGATTTGAGCAGCGAATTGCAGGATTCTCTGGTTCGCCAAGATTATTTTAATCTATTTCCGTCCTTACACCTACAGAAAAAATTGGATGCAGAAGGCATTCATATCTTAACCTTATCTGCTAATCGGCGCATCCGTAGACCAACCTACACAGAAATGAACCCTTACCAATACTTTATCGACAATTTCACAGTTGTTACAGGAAATCCGAATTTGCAACCTCAACTCACGACAGGTGCAGAGATTGGTTATTTACTTAAACAAAAATATCATCTTGGATTTGCTTATTCCCAGACCAAAGGTATCATCAATCAGGTATTTATCTTGACTCCTGATGCACCAGACATTATCGTAAATAGAGCTAATACTGGTACAGCAGAGCGTTTTTCAATCACGGGTAACGCTCCGGTGAAGTTCGCTTCTTGGTGGGACTCCAGCAGCAATTTGGAGCTCAGCTATTCGACTTCTGTGGCACCCCAATTTGATCTTTCCATTTACAGCTTAATGCTTCAGACCAATCATGATTATAAATTGGGAAAAGGATATACTGCTAATTTAACTGCTATTTACACCCCGAGAATCCTGTCAGGAAACCTGATTACCACAACTATCGCTAGTGTAGATGTAGGCTTTCGGAAGAAATTTTTCGAAGATAAGTTTACTGTAGCTGCTTCTGTAAGTGACATTTTTTACACGGCTAATTTTGGGGGCACTAGCTATTTTAATGACGAAACCATTGTGATCCAGAATCGTCAACAAACGAGGGCTTTCAATTTATCTTTAACGTATAACTTCAATTTGGGAAAAGCATTTAGCATTCGGAAACTAGAGAAAAGTAACCACGAAGAAGCTAGCCGAATCTAATCGATACAAAAGGTACTCGTGATGAAACAATGCTAACTAAAAAATATGCTCGACTACACCAATGAGATTGGCATAGTCGAGCATTAGAAAAGGTGTTTTCTTTAATGAATCTGAGCTTTATTCAAAGCTGCTAGCCCTGCTTCAACTTGGCATCAAGCTTCGCTAGATGATCAAAATCCTCGAATGAAAAACTGCCTGTCTTAGCAGCATGATGCTCTAGCAAACCTTTGGCTTTTTCTAATAGCGATCTATCGTTTGTTAAAAATCCATCGTACATCATCAGCAACGCTAAAGGGCGGACTTGCTCTACTTGCAATGTTTCATCGGTATACGTTTTCAACGCGACCAAATCTAGCGACTGAAAATAGCCCCGCTCTTTGCCGAAAAAGTCAGTATATCCCGCACCAATTTCTGCATGCTCTTCAGGAGAAGACAAACCACTCTCCCATTTCTCTACGACTAATCGTAGAAATTTGCCCATCTCATTGATCCAGTTAAGGATGGTATCTTTCTCAACTCGTATTCCCATTCGATTATATTAAATGTTACTTTTTATTTTAAACAACAGATCATGCTAATAGTCGCTCACGAGCTACTATTAGCTCGATAAACTCACCTTATTCATCCTAAGAGATACACGCAAAGTATAGCAAAGTACTACAGCAATACAATGTCATCCGCATGTGCGACTTCCAAGTTTTTCTCTCCTGCATGTGCGCGCAACTCCGCAGAATCAATACGCGCTTTGGCCACGGCATACACGACCTGTTGCTCATCGACGAGTTGGAAAATCTCTCCAGCTACGAAATCGCCAATAATCTCTTGAACACCGACAGCCAATAGGCTTTTTCTTGCTTTCAAAGCTGCTATAGCCCCTGTGTCAATCTGTAATTTCCCCGAAATCAAACTTCCCGAAGCCATCCACTTGTGGCGCGAAGAAATGCGTTTGCCTTGTGCTCGGCAGATGGTACCGGTTTCGCCATGCATTGCTTTCAGCAATCCATCTTCTGTCTTCATGCTGAAGATCACCGATTCAATACCCATTTGGCTCGCCAATCGCGCAAAATTAAGTTTGGAAGTCATTCCTCCTAAACCTACAGCCGACTTTTCTTTGCGCGCCAAGCCCAACACCGCACTATCAATCTGCGCAATCTCCGGCACGACCTCGCCAGCGGCATCTAAAACGCCCGGAACCGACGTGCTAAAAAGCAATTTCTCCGCGCCAAATCCTACGGCAATCAAGGTCGCCAGCTCATCATTGTCCGAAAATTTCAGTTCTTGACTGCTGACCACATCATTTTCATTCGCAATTGGAATAATTTGATTGCGCCACAGCGTTTCATATGTGCTTTTCAATTGTAGAAACTGATCGCGGTTGGCAAAATGCTGTCGCTCACAAAGACTTTGCGCCAGCGCAATCTTAAACGGTTTGAAATACGTGGCATAGGTTTGCAACAAGCGTGGGTTACCAATGGCCGCCGCAGCTTTTCGTTCGGATAATGTACCGCGATAATGCGGCAAGAATCTTTTCCCAGCAGCTACAGCCCCGGATGACACCAATACAATATTGTACTGTTCTTGTAATTTACTGGCTTGTCGCGCGATCTCTAAAATAACGCGTTCATCTACTTCTCCCTGCTGATCGGTCACCGCAGCAGAGCCAAACTTTATCACCAGAATAGGCTTCTTCATAACGGAAGTAAATTAGAATTAATTTCTTGTTCACGCAAGTCTGTTAAGTTATGTTAATCATCTAATTCACAGAATAAGAATTCGCTACTTTTAATTCTGTTTAACTACCTTATTATGAATTACAATAAATGGAATAATCTTACGGGATGGCTATGTGGCCTACTGGCAACCCTCGTATATATCCTCACGGCTGATCGTACCACAAGCTGGTGGGATACAGGAGAATTTATTGCTTCGGCTTACAAGTTGCAGATCGTACATCAACCCGGTGCGCCGCTCTTCCTCATGATTCAAAATATCTTTAGCAACCTTGCAGGCGGCGATGTGACACGTGTGGCATTTTGGATGAACATCGGCTCAGCGCTATGCAGTGGTTTTACCATTGTTTTCTTGTGTTGGACTATTACCGCATTGGTGCGCAAAGTATTGGTCAAACGCGGCATCGAGCCGAATACCACACAACGCTTACAAATCATCAGCGCAGGCGCTATTGGCGCTTTGGCTTACGCATTTACGGACACCTTTTGGTATTCCGCGGTCGAGTCCGAAGTATATGCCATGTCGTCATTATGTACCGCAGTTGTATTGTGGTTGGCTGTGAAATGGATGCATCGCTCGGATCAACCCGATGCCAACCGATGGCTGCTGTTGATCGCTTACGTGATGGGATTATCCATCGGTGTCCACTTGCTCAACTTGCTCACCATTCCGGCGATCGCTTTATTGATCTATTATCAGCTATCGCCAACAGTACATTGGAAAGGCATTTTAAAAACGATGGTGATCGGCGTGGGCGTACTTGGATTTATTCTGTGGGGCATTATTCAATACACGGTGAAGATGGCAGCCTATGTTGATCTTGCTTTTGTGAACAGCTTCCACCTGCCTTTTGGTAGTGGCATTGCTTTTTTTGTCATTCTCTTGATTGCCGGCTTGATCTACGGATTGGTTATCACCAATCAGCGTAACAAACCGATCTGGAATATCGCGCTACTAGCTACCTGTTTTGTCCTATTTGGATACAGTTCCTACACCTTTTTGCCCGTGCGGGCTCAAACAGAAATTGCGCTGAATAATAATAATCCCGACGATGTATTTTCTTTGTATGGTTACATTACGCGGGAGCAATATCCGTCGGAACCATTATTGAAAGGACCCACTTTCAATGCTAATCCTATTGATGTCAATGAACAATCCTTTTATAGAAAAGACGCTTCAAAATACACCGAAATTTCATCTAACAAATCGTATGTGTATGATCAAGAAATGCTATTCCCGCGTGTTTGGAGTGAGCGCCATGCTGCGTACTATCAAAACTACTTGGGCTTAAACGATGGGCAAACGCCAACGCAAGCAGACAATCTCAACTTCTTCTTAGGATACCAACTGAACCACATGTACTGGCGGTATTTTATGTGGAATTTTGTCGGTAGGCAAAATGATACGCCGAACCCGATGGTTTCTTCCTTCAATGGAAACTGGCTGTCGGGTATCAAAGCCATTGATGAGGTGCGCTTAGGCGGACAACAGACTCTCGATCCGATTTTCACCAAAGATCCGTCCCGCAACACCTATTTCTTTTTACCGCTGTTGATTGGTATAGCAGGGCTGATCTGGCATTTCCGCAAAAGTAAACGCGACGCACTAGTCATTAGCTTGCTGTTCTTTTTTACGGGCATCGCCATTGTATTGTATCTGAATCAATCACCATTGCAACCACGCGAACGCGATTATGCGTATGCGGGTTCATTTTATATGTTTTCGATCTGGATTGGGATGGGCGTTTTGGCCATTACAGAACTTTTGCGTAAGCGGATGGCGCTGCGTTGGGCAACAGGTTCGGCCGTAATAATTGGACTATTGGCTGCACCCACCTTGTTAATTATAGAAAATTGGGACGATCATGACCGATCTGATCGCACGATGGCGAAGCATATGGCGTACAATTATTTAGAATCTTGTGCTCCGAATGCCATTCTATTCACGTACACCGATAATGATACTTTTCCATTATGGTATTTGCAAGAAGTAGAACAAGTGCGTCGCGATGTACGCGTGGTTAATATTGGTTATCTACAATCGGACTGGTATTTGGAACAACTGATGCAGGATCAGGCCGATTTGAAGGCATTGCCGATCCACATTGATCCGCAGAAGATCGCGAAAGGCGTACGTGAAGTATTGCATTTTGTCGATATGCAGATCGATGGAAATGTGGATGTTAGCACCCTGCTCGACATTATGCTGTCAGACAATCAGAGCAATCAGCTACAGCTGCAAAACGGAAAATACGCGAACGTTTTACCCACTAAAAACTTCCAGCTCCCCATTGATAAAGAAGCGGTAATCGCCCATCAGGTAGTTCCTAAAACTTGGGAAGATAGCATTCCTGAAAAGTTGGAATGGACGTACAATAAGAATTATGTATCGCGCGCCGAGCTGGGATTAATGTCTTTGTTGGTGAATAATAATTGGGAACGTCCGGTTTACTTCTTCTCAAGAATGCCCGAAGAGCATACGATGGGACTAAACAAATATTTGGTATCAGAAGGATTGGTGCATCGGCTGATGCCGGTGGAACGCGGTCAGCCCACAGAGCAACCAACTTTGGTGAATATGGACACATTGTATGAAAACATCACGCAGAAACTGCAATGGGGCAATCTGAATCAATTGGCACACTTGGACACCGATTCGCGCTTTATCTATGAGAATTACTTATATCCTGATGTGTTGCATTTAGCATTACAAGAATTGCGGCAGCAAGACGAGCTCGATAAAGCGGGGCGCGTTGCGGCTATTGCCTACAAAGAACGGCCTAAGCAGGTAAACAATCTTACTCAAGTATATCAAAACACGTTGGTGATCGATACCTTGTACAAAACAAAACAATCCAGCGAAGCAAATACGATGTTGCAGCAAAACCTCGCCTTTCTGGCCGCAGATATGGACTATAAAGCTTCTGTATATGCCAGCAACCAAGAATTGGATGTGCGCAATATTCGTTTAGGAATGATAACCTTGGCGATGTACACCGAGATGCTGCAAGAAGAAAAACATCCAGCTTTGCTTGCCGAGGTGCAGGCGCTAGATCAGAAATATCATCAAATTTTTGGACAATAAATAGAAAGAGCGGATTCTCATGATCCGCTCTTTTGTTTTTCTTATCCTTTTTTCACTTCCTTAGCCCAAGAATCGCGCAGCGTCACCGTGCGATTGAAAACCAAGTGCTCTGGTGTAGATTTAGTATCTAAAGTATAATATCCCATCCGGATAAACTGATATCCTCTGCCCAGTTCAGCATTCGCCAGATCTGGCTCCACGTAAGCTTGCTCTACAATTTGCAAACTATCTGGGTTGATCGATGCACGGAAATCTTCTGCGGCCGCAGGATTTTCGTCTTGGAACAAGCGATCGTACAAACGTACTTCCACCGTTTTGGCATGTGGTACAGATACCCAATGAATGGTTCCTTTCACTTTCAGACCAGAGGTATCTTCTCCAGATTTGGAGTTTGGCAAATAGTTCACATGCACTTCGGTTACTTTTCCGGATTCGTCTTTCACGAAATCATGACATTCTACGATGTACGCATGTTTTAGGCGAACTGACAAACCAGGACCCAAACGGAAGAATTTCTTTGGCGCATTCTCCATAAAATCTTCGCGCTCAATCCACAGCTCGCGGGAGAATGGAATCTCGCGTGAGCCTTCTCCTCCTTCTACTTCTGGATTATTCTCACCAACTAAGATTTCTTCTTTTCCCTCTGGATAGTTGGTTACGACTAATTTGATCGGATCGATCACGGCCATACGTCTCCAGGCTGTTTTATTAAGATCCTCGCGGATACAGAATTCCAACAAACCTACATCGATCATATTCTCGCGCTTTTGTACACCGATGCGCTCACAGAAGTTGCGAATACTCGCCGGTGTATAACCACGACGGCGCAATCCCGAAATAGTTGGCATACGCGGATCATCCCAACTTTCTACCAAACCTTCGTTGACCAGTTGAAGCAGCTTACGCTTACTCATCACCGTGTAATTCAGATTTAGGCGTGAAAACTCGTATTGTTTGGACGGGAAGATTTCTAATTTATTGATCAACCAATCGTATAATGGACGATGTGGAATAAACTCCAACGTACAGATCGAATGCGTGATTTTCTCAATCGCATCTGATTGACCGTGCGCGAAATCATACATCGGGTAGATCTTCCACTTATCGCCTGTACGGTGGTGGTTCGCATGCTTGATTCTATATAACAAGGGATCGCGCAAGTGCATGTTTGGATTTGCCAAATCAATTTTTGCACGCAATACTTTTGCACCGTCTGGATATACGCCATCGCGCATTTCCTGAAACAATTGCAAATTCTCCTCGATCGAACGATCACGATACGGCGTAGGTACGCCCGGTTCTGTTGGAGTGCCTTTCCCAGCCGCAATTTCTTCGGCCGTGCTATCATCCACGTAAGCCAATCCTTTGCGTATTAACTCGACCGCGAAAGCGTATAACTGATCAAAATAATCAGAAGTGTACAATTCATTTGCCCACTGAAAGCCCAACCACTGAATGTCGCGTTTTATGCTTTCTACATATTCGGTATCCTCGGTAAGCGGATTAGTGTCGTCGAAACGTAGATTGGTCTGTCCGTTGTATTTTTTCGCAATAGAAAAGTTTAAACAGATCGACTTGGCATGGCCAATATGAAGATATCCATTGGGCTCGGGCGGAAAACGGGTCAATACGCGACCATCATTCTTACCCTCACTCAAATCAGTTTCTATGATTTCCTCAATAAAATTCAGTGATTTTTCTTCCTCTAACATGCTGCAAATTTAGGTAATTCCTCGGTATAATTGCTACACGTAAACGACGAAATCAGCTTGTAATACTTTGTGGAAATACCTTTCCATATTTGAATAAGCCGGCATTTATGGTGAACTTTATTTCTTCCTAATATAAAATCCATGACAAAGGTTGGCCTTTTCTTGTTATTCTTATTACTCTTTCCTTTTTTATTGCTTGCGCAACGCAAATCAAAACCTACTTTGTTGGTATATGGAGGCGGCGTGGAGGCGTATGCCGCCGCTGTACAAGCCGCCCTTTCCAATGTGCCCACGCTGTGGGTTATTCCGCACGAAGCGCAAGCTACGATGAACCAAGATGAAGACTGGCTTCTCACTAAAAATTACTCATTGGATGGCGGCATCTGGATGAAACTCCTGATGGAAATGGCCGACCACAAAACGCCAAGTGATAGCGTGGCTGTTGAAATAAAAAAACATATCGCAGCAGGACAATTGTGGATAGCGGCAGAGCGAATCGCAGCAAAACTACCAAACCTGACTTTAGTAGAAAACACCACCATCAAAAAGATTTCCTTAGGCAAAAGAGGTTGGCAAGTACAATTAAATGATCGTAAACGTTATGATTTTCGCGCTGTAATAGACGCTTCGACGAAGCAAGAACTCGTAATCAGGATCCCAGAACAGGATCGCGGACAAGCTCAAACCGGTCAGGCCGGTTTTCTGGAAAGTGCTACTCAGAATTTACCTCGCACCACATTAGCGATAGGTGAAGATCATGGAAAGATCTACTCACTGACCGCTCCAGAATTATTCGGATCGGTTAAAAACAATTTTTTCTCTTTGCAAGCATTAAGCGCTTTCGAACCTTCGGCAGGAAATATTCCGCTGCGCATGCATTATGCACAAGCTATTGGCGCTACCGCAGCTTACGTTACCTTTTTCAAGACTACAATTGATAAAATAGATCTTCGCAAGTTACAATCCGAGTTACTGACTTATCATAGCAGACTGTTGCCCGTGTTGGATGTTGCCACAGAAAACCCACATTTTAAAAGCATACAGAAAATCTATCTAACTGGATTGTTCGCTATCGAACAAAATATGTTTGATCCTCAAAGAGAAGTGCTGTATGCGGAGATTCGTACAGTGCTCAATGCATTATATTCTCGAAGCCAACTTTGGTTTATGGAGCATGATGGTGAAGAACTATTGTGGAAAGATGCAATTGAATTGGTGACGTTTCTGGCCACGCGTGGTCAAGAGGTAAACAGACAGATCACGGAAGATTGGCAAAAGAAATTTCATTTTGAAGGCGAGTACGATCCCGCAAGTGCCATTACGCGCGGCGAATTTGCAGTGATACTAGATCAATTTGCTGATCCTTATGGTATTGCTATCACACAGGCGGGTGAGATACGGAGATAATGAAAAAGCGGCCTTAGGCCGCTTTTGTTTGTTTTGAATGGCTTATTTTAAGCCTATTGGTAGGCAAATACTTTACCTAGCTCATCATTAGATTCAAAAGTGCACTGCTGATCTACCAATTCACCTGTTCCGATATTGATCACGACACCATGTACAGCCAGATCTTGGTTATTTTTCCAAGCATTTTGCACGATAGAAGTAGTACATAAGTTGAAAACTTGCTCATTTACATTTAGTTCAACTAATCGATCGACCCGCTTTTCTTCATCCTTAATAGCGTCAATTTCCTCGGCGTGCAAGCGATATACATCTTTAATGTGACACAACCAGTTGTCGATAATACCGAATTGTTTTCTGCTTAATGACGCCGCTACACCACCACAACCATAATGACCAGCTACGATAATGTGCTTAATTTTCAACACATTTACCGCATAATCTAGCACCGAGAGCATACTCATATCCGAGTGCACGCACATATTGGCGATATTCCGATGTACAAATACTTCTCCTGGCTTACGACCTGTAATCTCATTGGCAGGCACACGACTGTCGGCGCAACCAATCCACAGAATTTCTGGACTTTGCCCTTTTGCTAATTGCTGAAATCTGCCGGTTGTGTCTTTACTGACAAAATCTACCCAGCCTTTATTACCCTCCAAAATTTCATTGAAGCTTTGCTCTAAAGCTTGATTCTTCATAATATGTTGTTTTTTAGCTATCTAAGTTTACATTACTCTCATTTACAATCGCCATCGACCCTGCAAAAGTTGACTTCCCTTTGCATTAACCTAGCAAAATTTTCGCCAAAAATAGTGATACATATGACACGATGCTTTTCTTGGCGAAAATTAACAAAATTTATATGTCCCGCGAGAATGTTCTATCTTTGGGCTGCTTTCAGTGAAAGATAACATTTAAAAAACGAAATAGCGTCATAATATGAGCAAACCCACACTAGTAGTACTTGCAGCCGGAATGGCTAGCCGTTATGGTTCTCTTAAACAGGTTGATGGCTTTGGCCCTCATAAGGAAACTATTATTGACTATTCTATTTATGATGCTATTCGTGCCGGTTTTGGCAAAGTGGTTTTCGTAATTCGTGAAGAATTTGAAGACGTAATGCGCAGTACCTTTGACGAAAAACTCAAGGGCAAAATTGAGGTTGCTTACGCTTTCCAGAATTTTGATCTACGCCGTTTTGGGATTGATCGTGAGATCGAACGTACAAAACCGTGGGGTACGGCGCACGCCGTGATGTCTGCCAAAGAACAGGTTCAAGAAAACTTCTGTGTAATCAATGCGGATGATTTCTATGGCTTTGATGCGTATGACAAGATGGCCAAATTTCTAACAGAAGACGCAACGAACAGCAATATGGCATCGATGGGGTTCCAATTGGGTAACACCATGTCTGATTATGGCTATGTTTCTCGTGGCGTGTGTGAAGTGGATTCGGCTGGCAATATGCAATCGGTCACCGAGCGTACTAATATCTTTTACGCAAAAGGCGACGATGACTCGAACATTATCGTATTCGAAGAAGAGGGAGAAAAACATCAGCTTCCATTCGACACGCGTGTATCAATGAACTTTTGGGGTTTCACGCCACATATATTCAACGTGCTTCAAGATCTATTCCCAGATTTTGTCGCCAAAAATGCGGACAATCCGAAGGCAGAATTCTTCATCCCAACGATCCCTGATTATATGGTAAAGCAAGGTTTGGCAAATTTTAAAGTCATTCCGACTTCGTCCAAATGGTTTGGCGTGACATACAAAGAAGACAAACCCATCGTACAGGAAAGTATTTCTGAGTTAATCAAAAACGGCACTTATCCTGCTAAGTTATTCTAATCGGATTAGTACTTATATTTACTTTTCCATTTTTCGCGCAGAGAATGCCTTACTTTATCCTCGGCCGCATTGTGGCCGGGGTCATATAGTTTTGTTCCAGACAGCTCATTTGGCATAAATTCCTGATCTACAAAATTGCCTGGAAATGCGTGGGCATACTGGTATTCTGTTCCATAATCCAGCTCTTTCATCAGTTTGGTGGGCGCATTGCGCAAATGCAATGGCACTGATAAATCACCCGTGCGCTTTACTAAGGCTTGCGCCTGATTAATCGCTTCGTACGCCGCATTGCTCTTCGCAGAGCTAGCCAGATAGGTCACCGTTTGGGACAAAATGATTCTCGACTCTGGCCAGCCAATCACATTAACAGCTTGAAAACAATTATTCGCTAGCAATAACGCATTTGGATTGGCATTACCAATATCTTCAGAAGCCAGAATCAGCAGGCGTCTTGCGATAAATTTTGGATCTTCACCTCCAGCAATCATTCGCGCGAGCCAATACACGGCAGCATTGGGATCACTACCACGAATAGATTTGATAAAAGCTGAAATGATGTCGTAATGCTGCTCGCCTGTCTTATCATAGCGCGCCATGTTCTGCTGCACCTGCTTTAGCACAAAATCATTGTCAATGATTGCTTTTTGCTGATGTGCGGCCTGAGCAACTAATTCCAGTACATTGAGCAACCGCCTGGCATCTCCGCCAGAGAGGCGCAGCAAAGCTTCATACTCTGTGATCTTGAGCTGCTGCTCTAGCAGTGTATCGTCGGTGGTCAATGCATGCTGAATAATAGCTACCAACTGCTCTTCCGAAAGCGATTCTAACACATAAACTTGACATCGGGACAATAGTGCACTGATGACTTCGAAAGAAGGATTCTCGGTGGTAGCGCCGATTAGAGTAACCAAACCTTTCTCTACAGCTCCCAGCAACGAATCTTGCTGCGATTTGGAGAAACGATGAATTTCATCAATAAATAAAATCGGCTGCTCTTGATTGAACTCAAAAAGTTGGCGTGCTTTCTCGATCACTTCACGCACTTCTTTCACACCCGATTGAATGGCGCTCAGGCTAAAAAATGGCCGATCAATCTCTTTCGCAAAAAGTAGCGCCAGTGTGGTTTTGCCCACTCCTGGAGGCCCCCACAATATCATGGAAGGGATATTTTTTTGTTGAATTGCATTGTAAAGCACTGCGCCTTCGCCGACAATATGACTTTGACCGATATAGTCGGAAAGATTTTTGGGGCGCATGCGCTCTGCTAGAGGTATCTTCGTTGCCATAGGCTCTGCCTTGTATTTTAGTCTTAGTAATGCCTGCTGACTAAGTTAACAGATTTCCTCCGGATTCCGTTTTCTGTTTATCGCGAAAAGACATCAACTTACTCAATACTTTTGTATCTTAGCTTAGAACGATGAAGCACATACAGAAGTTAGTTGTCACGGTAGGATCGCTTGGCATCCTTTGTGGCGCACAGGCCCAATCGGCAAAGCCGGCTACGGATTCAAATCCCAAATACAATCCCACGTTTGATGGGATTGGACCGAAGGTCTATTTTCTTCCTCCACCGCGTACTGAAAGTGAGATTCTAATCGATGAGTATGCCGAGAAAAGGACATTCCAAGACTCGATCGAACGCGCGATGCAGTTTGAGGATCTACTCACCGAATTTCGGTTTACCAGTAAAAGGTATTTGGTTCAGCAGTATTACGCGACATTGCCAAGCACGACCGAAGAGTGGAATAAGGCTATCAATCAAGAAACTTCATTGGGCAACACAGCGCTCGCAGCTGCTCTGATGAATGAGTATGCCTGGCTGTCGCTCAATCAGCATTATGTACCTCAAACAGTAGGTTTGCTTATCGGCGCAGTGGAGCTGAATCATACGGGCATGCTAGAAAGTGACTTCTCGGATCTTCAACGTAATCTGGCAGATGTATATCTATACAATCACAATTATCGAGAGGCGGCAAGCCTACAAGAGCGCCTACTAGCAAAATTGGACCGGCGAAGCTCGATTGTAGACCAAGCACATGCTTATACAAAAATTGCATTAGTTCAGGCATATCTAAAAGATTATAAACTTGCTGAGAACTCGATCATTCGTAAGGCCATTCCGTTGTACAATCGTGCCAAAGATCGACAAAGTAAGGTGCTGGCATGGCAACTGTTGGCAGCCATCTATCAGATGCACGACAAACACACCGAAGCGCAGTGGTTTTTGATCCAGGCTCGCGACCTGGCTGCTAGCAGCAATTTTCGCCGCGAGCTCGGCAAAATAGAGTACATGCTTGCATCGTCTAAACTGGCGCAAAAAAACTACAAGGTAGCTTTGGCTGAATTTGCTAGAGCCGAAAAGTTGGCTATCGAAGAGCAAGATCCCCTCCTTCAGTTAGCGATACACGATAAAAAAGGGGAAGCGCATATCGCTTTATCTCAATTCAAAGAAGCCAAGGAGGAGTTGACACAATATTGGAAATTGCGCGAGAAGCTTTTTTAAGTTATTTGGATGTAAGCTTTTGTCGAGCCCGTCCTCGCGCGAAGCGTAGAAACAAAACGGCAGCAATTGCTACTGCATCTCATACCACAAAACAAACAAATGGTCGTAAGCTATAGCTTACGACCATTTGTTTTCATCAGAAATCTGATTAATACTTTATCGGAATTAATTGTTATTTCTCACTCAGTCGGATATAGTCCGTCATTACCGTCAAGCTTTCATCCAATATAAAGTCAAACTCGTGCTGTGGCTGCGGCTTACCTTCTTCCCATAGTGGCATACCCAAATATTTGAGTTGCTGATTGATTCGCTCACGATTCTCTTTTTTGAATTTATCCCGTTCTGCTTGCAACTTGGTTTCGTTCAAACTTACTTTTGGAATAGAATCCTCCTCGTTGAACTTTTTGATATCCTCCAGCAGAAATCCGTATGCTGGCGACTTTTCAATACGCTTTTGGTGTTTTTCATTCAGTGTTTTATTGATGCTATTCAGATCTGCTACCTTTTTGAAAGGCGCTGCTTTGATCGAATCCCAAGGCAATGCTGCCGGCTCTGAACTTTCACCAAATTTATCAGCAGAGAATTGAGATGGGAATGACACATCTGCTTCGACACCTCTGTGCTGTGTACTGCTTCCGCTAACTCGGTAATACATGCCCATGGTCACGTTGATTTGGCCAAACTCCGGCGCACCTGCCGGAATGTTTTCATTCTTTTTACTTTCACTCGCGTCCGATGCTTTGAGCAGCAAACGGCTCGTCGTACTGATAAAGCGCGACATATCTAAGGCAGACTGTACCGTACCTTTACCGAAGGTCGTAGAACCTAAGATCACGCCGCGTCCATAATCCTGAATTGCACCAGCGAAGATTTCGGAAGCCGAAGCGGAGAATCTATTGACCATCACACCCAACGGACCATCCCAAGAAACTCCTGGCTCACGGTCGCTATTGATCTCTACGCGATTACGCACATCTTTAACTTGTACAACGGGACCTTGGTCAATAAACAGACCAGTTAGCTCGATCGCTTCCTGCAAGGATCCTCCGCCATTATTTCGCAAATCGAGTACTACTGCCTGTACATCCTTTTGTTTCAATGTATCTAAGATATACCGAATATCGCGCGTGGCACTTTTATAATTTGGATCACGGCGACGCAATGCCTCAAAGTCAATATAGAATTTCGGTAAACTGATTACTCCTACTTTGTAGTTGGCGCCATCATCTCCCTTCACATCTTTGATCTCGTATTTGGCCGAGCCTTCGGCCAATACAATTTTATCACGCGTTAGTTCAACGATTTTTGGCTGCGCTGTTAAATCTTGGCCTGCAGGGATCACGCGTAATCGCACTACTGTACCTTTTGGCCCTTTGATTTTCGACACTGCCGCATCTAATCGCCATCCTATAATATCTTCGAATTCGCCATCACCTTGCGCTACACCAATTATTCGGTCATTAATTTTAAGTCGTTTGTCTTTAAAAGCAGGTCCGCCTGCAATGATATCCGTAATCTTAACGGTTTCGTTTTCCATCATTAGCTGCGCTCCAATACCTTCTAATGTGTTGGACATAC
The DNA here is from genome assembly GCF_001586775.1 of Sphingobacterium populi. Classification (GTDB taxonomy): domain Bacteria; phylum Bacteroidota; class Bacteroidia; order Sphingobacteriales; family Sphingobacteriaceae; genus Sphingobacterium; species Sphingobacterium populi. The sequence goes on from NZ_LQXS01000006.1 coordinate 90,816, forward strand.
TCTCATTGAAGGCCTGTGCGAAGAATGGATTGTAATATGTGGTATGTGGATCAACCGCATCGGTAAGCGAACCCATCACGACTTGAAACACCTCATTGGAATCAATTTTTTTGGCCTGCGAAATCAAGTTCTTATAGCGCGAGCGCAATACATCTTTGTGTTTTTCCATGCTAGTGGTATCACTACCAATCAACTTTAGATTTAGCAAATCATACTTCACGCGCTTGCGCCACTGGTCGTTTACTTCATCTTGCGTCTTGAACCAGCCTAGCTTCTCCCGATTGTTAATGTATTCTTCCTCTACAGTAAAATCATGCTCCACATCGACCTGAGAAAGCGCGTACTCCATGCTTTCTATATAGCGTTTTGCATATTGGTTAAACATGTAAAACGGAGCAGACAAATCGCCATCTTTAAAATCCTGACTGATGGAATTGCGAAATTGCTCGAAATCGTCAATATCGGATTGCAAAAGGTACACCTTGCCCATATCCACGCTATTCAACAAATTTTTAAATACGATGTTGGACAGCGAGTCGCCCATGGCAACCTTCTTATAACTGATATTTTCCAATATATTTGCCACCTCCTTGGCAATCACCTCATGCTGCGCCGATGGCTTTAAGGTTTCTTCTTGATTCAGACTAACTCTAGGTTTCGATCCACAGGCCAACACCGACACTAACACCAACGAAACTAATAACTGTTTAAACATATTTATTGTCTGATTTAAATGTATCATTCTAAGAATTAAAATCCGGATCTATTTCATACTTTCCGCTTCACCAAGATAGGAAACATTTGCGATGTGTAGAGTAGATTAGTCTGTAAATTTAAAGAATTATCGACCAAGTAATTCTCTTTTTAAGATTTATTAACGAATGGCGAAGCTACAAAGCTACACACATACTTCATTCGGATATTTAAAAGGCTGTTCTTCTATTTTTGAACAGCCATGTAAGCCAATTAATACCCGACGCCTGTGCGTCGTGGCTGACGGATGGCAGGCCAAGCAGTTGGCTGTCCATTTCGTCCTGCAGGCATTACGCGTTGCTCACGATTGACTAATTCTGGTTCTTCTGACGCTTTGTAGGCCATCGTTGCTGTTAAAATGACATTGCTCCGCAAATCGTCGAACACCAACTTATCATAGGTGTCAAGATTGGTATGCCAAGTGATGCTAAAATAACCCCACGATAGCGAACTTAACATAAAAGCTGGAATACCGGCCGCCACGAAAGAAGCGTGATCTGAACCGCCGCTGCCCGGATTACCTGGAAAATTAGTTTTAATTTCTTTTGTTATAGTTGTTGGGACCGCCGATAGCCAACGACCGATATAATCGTACGAATGCACAAACCCCGAACCATCGATATTCACTACTCTACCTGTACCATTATCAAGGTTAAACACAGCTTGTGTTTTTTCTACAATATCGGGATTATCAATAACGAAAGCGCGCGAACCATTCAAGCCTTGCTCTTCACTTCCCCATAATCCAATCAAAATTGTTCGTTTCGGGTTTGGCAAGATTTTTTTGAGTACACGAGCAACTTCCATCATCGTAATTGTTCCTGTACCATTATCTGTAGCACCAGAACCTCCTTCCCAGGAGTCCAGATGAGCGGAAAGAATTACATATTCATCTGGAAACTCAGTACCTTTTATTTCTGCAATCGTATTAAAGGAAGGTACGATGCCGAGCGATTTAGATGATGTCTCTACTTTGATTCGCGGCTTGTGTCCACGCGCTGCCAGGCGATGCAAGATGCCGTAATCTTCTAGTGAGATATCTAGCGACGGCACCATTTTAGAGCGAGCACCAAATATCTTATTTGCACCAAACTCCCATGACCAAAAGCTGGTCAGGATACCAACAGCACCGGCTTCTTCTAGAATTGATGGTAGAGAATTGGCCGAGAATCCTGTTTTAGCAATATTTTCTTCCCATGCTTTGATCAAGCTTATACGCTGATCGTTCATGCGATCGATGGACTCTGGCGTGCCATATTCCTTCCAATTATAGTCCGGTCGTCCTGTTAATTGTGGTTGCGAGATCATCACATATTTGCCTTTCACAGCTGGCAACCAGCTTCGAAAATCTAGCGAATCTTTCCACTCGGGCAGTACAATTACTTCTGCTTCTACTGCTTTGCCATTGGTGCTTGGGCTCCATGCTAATTGAGTGCCGGCCAAAGTTTTGACGCGAGGGTGTACCATATCGATGTGCGATATGCCACGTTCCCAACCATGCCATTCGCCAAACTGCTGTTTTTCGGCCTTTATGCCCCAGCTCTGAAACTTCTCAACAGTCCAGTCATTCGCCTTAGTCATCTGCGGCGTACCCACCAAACGTGGTCCCACCACATCCAAAAGTTCAAAAGCTAAATCTTCCAGCTGCGAATTGTTATTCGCTTCATCAACAATTTGCTGAATAATTGGATCGCTGACAACGGTTTCTTGCTGCTGACGAAGTTGTTGAACTTGCCCAAAAGATGGGTTGGCTAACGAAGTTGTTGCGACCGCAATAAACAAACCGTGTATTACAAAACTGCACTCTTTAAAGCTATTCATAATGCTAATATTTGGGCTTAAATGAAAACGAACTCATGTTTTTAATCATGAGTTCGTCCTAAAACTCGGAAATAGTGACCACATTTAGATCATTGTGTCCTAATTTTTACAATATTTCTATTCTTAACGCCACTTTTTGAACTGATTTATCAATCCATTCGTCGAACTATCGTGCGAAGTGATGACGTCTTCGCTATTTAGCTCTGGCAAGATCTGATTTGCCAATTGTTTACCTAATTCTACCCCCCATTGATCGAAAGAGAATATGTTCCAAATCACGCCTTGCACAAAAATCTTGTGCTCGTATAGTGCGATCAAGGCACCCAAGGTATGTGGCGTAATTTTCTTGATCAAGAATGAGTTGCTTGGACGATTACCCTCGAATACTTTAAAGGCTTTCAATTTCTCAATCTCTGCCTCCGATTTGCCCGCCTTTTGCAATTCTGCTACGACGATATCTTCTTCCTTCCCGTTCATCAAGGCTTCTGTCTGAGCGAAGAAGTTTGATAAAAGAAGTGTGTGATGATTTCCCATCGGATTGTGTGATACCGCCGGCGCAATGAAGTCGCAAGGAATTAATTTAGTACCTTGATGAATCAGCTGATAGAAAGCATGTTGACCATTGGTGCCAGGCTCACCCCAAATAATTGGACCTGTTTCGTACTCAACACGCGCGCCGTTACGATCCACGTATTTGCCATTACTTTCCATATCGCCTTGCTGGAAGTAAGCCGCAAACCGATGTAAATATTGATCGTAAGGCAGGATTGCGTGGCTTTCTGACTGGAAGAAATTGTTGTACCAAACTCCTAGCAACGCTAGGATAACGGGAATATTCTCTTCAAAGTCGGTTTCTTGAAAATGAACATCAGTTTCATGCGCACCAGCTAAAAGCTCTTCAAAATGATTAAATCCGATGCTCAATGCAATGGATAAGCCAATAGCAGACCATAATGAGTAACGGCCGCCAACCCAGTCCCAGAAAGCAAACATATTTTTAGTATCAATACCAAAGTCTGCCACGGCACTGGCATTGGTACTTAATGCCGCAAAATGTTTGGCAACGTCAGCTTGTGATGCTCCTGCGGCTAAGAACCAGTCTTTCGCCGAATTAGCATTAGCCATAGTTTCTTGCGTAGTAAAAGTCTTCGAAGCAATCAGGAACAAGGTTGTTTCAGGATTCACTTTTTTGAGAACTTCGGCGATATGCGTCCCATCCACGTTGGATACAAAGTGCGTATCAAGATGCGTTTTGTATGGCTTTAGCGCTTCGGTTACCATAACAGGTCCAAGATCTGAACCGCCAATACCGATATTGACGACATCGGTGATCTCCTTGCCCGTAAAACCTTTCCAACTGCCCGAATGGATCTGCTCGCAGAATGCTTTCATCTGTGCCAAAACATCATTTATCTGCGGCATAACATCTTGACCATCTACTAGCACAGGTTTATTGCTGCGATTGCGCAATGCCGTGTGCAAAACTGGCCTGCCCTCCGTCTCGTTGATGGCTTCGCCAGAAAACATCGCTTTTATGGCATCGCCCAATTTGCACTCTCGCGCCAACTGGATCAGTAATGCTTTTGTTTCATCATTGATGCGATTTTTGGAATAATCCAATAAAATATCACCAAAGTGAATGGAGAATTTTTCAAAACGTTCAGCATCTTCTGCAAAAAGATCTTTCAATGAATGTGTATTGAGATCAATATAGTGATCTACGAGGTATTTGTAAGAAGCCGTCTCTGTAAAGTTTATTTTTGGCAACATATGTCGGATAATATTAAATGTGTTTCTATTAAGATAGTTGAGATCCTCTGCCAAGAGAAATATCAACTAATATACTACGCTTATCGTGGAAAGACAAGGTGTTTTTGATATGCTTAGCAAAGTACACTAATTTACGGTCAAGCCAACTAGTCTATTTTTAGATTTCTAACTTTAGCGTATGCCATAAAAGCGAGCCCTACAAAAAAAGCTAACCACGAGATTATTGGCAATCCGAAGATCAAAAAATGATGACCGCCCGATAGTAGGCATCCGCCAATAAAAAAAAACGCATCCAATGGCAAGTAACCGACTGGTTGATTGATTTTTCTTATATTGTTTTTGGATATTCTTTAGTTCTTGACTTTGTACAACAATCGACAAATCCCCTTGTTCTAGCTTTTGTGCGATAACGCGCAAGTTATGGGGAGCTTGATCGAGCAGGTGATAACTTTCTTGTAGTTTTCTCATCAATTGAGATTGTATATGCTCCATAGACAATCTTTTTTTGATCATGTCATCAACGTATGGCTTGAGTTTCTCTACAATATTCATATCCGGAAGCAACTCCCGCCCAATCCCTTCCATCAATACAATACCTCTCACCAGGAGATAAATATGGTCGGGCATGATGATGTTATTCTCATTTAAAATATTCGAAAATTTGGAGAAGAACACTTTGGTATCGATGCTGGCTAGCGAATTAGCGTTTGCCATTTCCAAGAGCGCTGATATTTCTCTTTTTAAGTTTTTTTCATTTTCAATTTCGATATGAACGGCCATCTTTTTGATGATGTAGATGATGTTATCTACATCTTTTGCAATGAAAGAACTAACAAAATCCTCCAATAGCAGCTTATCTGATGGCAACATAGTACCGACTGCGCCCAAGTCCAGAAATGTAATCTGACCTTGCGAGTTAACCAGTATATTGCCTGGATGCGGATCGGCATGGAAAAATCCATGATAAAGGATTTGTGTCAAGAAAGCATCCAAGCCTCGATCCACTATCGTATTTACGCTCAACCCAAAGGATTTTATTTTTTCCACATCGTTGATTTTAACACCTGAAATCCGAGAGATACACAGCAGATTGTCGTTACTGTAATCTTCGTAAACTTTCATGCATTTGATGTGTTCACTACCGCGAAAATTTTGAGCAAACTGTTGAATATTTTTAGTTTCGTTAATAAAAGAAACTTCTTCCATCAGTGTTTTTTTGAACGCGTGTAAGATATACTCTAAATTGATCTTGCGAATACTGTCGAAGTAATTAGATAAAAAGTGGACAATATCTTTTAGTATCAACAAATCTGAATCTATCGTTTCCTTAATGTGTGGGCGTTTCACTTTCAAAATAACTTGATCTCCATTCCTTAGCGATGCTTCGTATACCTGTGCAATAGAAGCAGAAGCTATTGGTGTATCACGAACTTCGGTAAAATGATCGTTTACATCAATTCCCAATTCGTCCTCTAGATAAGTGCGAATATCCAATTCTTGCGTAGGGACACGGTCTTGCAGTTTTTTAAGCTCGACAATCAATTCTTTTGGCAACAAATCTTCCCTTGAGGAAAGCGTCTGACCAAATTTAACGAATGTAGGCCCTAATTCTTCGATCGCGAGGCGAATGCGCTTATAAGGCGACGCCAATTCACTTGTTTCAGATGATAATTCGTCCGACGCTGCCGAAGAGCTGTACTTTCCTCGTAAATCTTGAAACCCATATTTTGCCAAAATTTGCGTCAATCTGACGGTACGTTTAATTTTTAAAGATTGATTTCTAAATGGAGTTTCCATGCTTGCCGACTTTTAACGTTCAGTTAAAGTTAATTAATACTTCGTACATCTATTCGGTTTATGTCGGCAAGAATTAGTGTATTGCTGTAAATTGACATACTTAATTCGACCTTTAAAAGGAGAAAACGTGCCAGCAATTGTTACTTTTGTGATTATGACAAAAGAACAAATCCAAGACTTGAGGGATCGTGTAACATCCCTGAGGAGGCATCTTTGACATCGATGTCCGAAAAAAATCAGTAGAAGAAGAGACAGAAATTACGCTACGGCCAGACTTCTGGGACGATAGTAAAGCAGCCGAAAAGGTGCTTTTGTCGATCAAAAACACGAAAGTGTGGACAGATCAATTTGACGAAGTATCTGCCGCGGTAGATGATACGGCGGTAATGTACGATTTTTTCCAAAGTGGTGATGCTAGCGAGCAGGAGCTAGATGAATTGTATCAAATAGCACTGGAAAGTGTCGCTGAACTGGAGTTTAAAAACATGCTTAGTGCTGAAGAAGATCAGTTAGATGCGATCTTACAAATCACGGCTGGAGCAGGCGGAACAGAAAGTTGCGACTGGGCAGCCATGCTCATGCGCATGTATATCATGTGGGGCGAAAAACATGGCTGCAAAGTCACTGAACAAGATTATCAAGCAGGTGATGTAGCCGGTATCAAATCAGTAACTCTGCAATTTTCAGGCAATTTTGCATATGGTTACTTAAAAGGTGAGAATGGAGTTCATCGCTTGGTGCGCATCTCTCCGTTTGATTCCAACGCCAAACGACATACTTCCTTTGCCTCGGTATATGTATATCCTTTGGTGGACGATAATATTGAGATCGATGTAAAAGATTCCGAAATAGAATGGGATACTTTTCGTGCGGGCGGTGCTGGCGGACAGAATGTGAACAAGGTAGAAACTGCGGTGCGCCTACATCACAAACCTACGGGTATCATTATCAAAAATCAGGAAACGCGCTCGCAATTACAGAATAAAGAGAATGCTCTTCGCTTGCTAAAATCGCAATTGTACGAGATCGAGATGCGAAAACGCCAAGAAGCTAGCGCTGCCATTGAAGGCTCAAAAAAGAAAATAGAATGGGGCTCGCAGATACGTAATTATGTATTACATCCTTACAAATTGATCAAAGATCTACGCACTAGCGTCGAAACATCTAATACGCAAGCCGTATTAGACGGTGATCTCGATCCATTCCTAAAGGCTTACTTAATGGAATTTGGCGGCTCCTAACTTCTGCTCTTGTTCCTATCAAATATGCCCAAGCGCTGGGCTTGGGCATATTTCACCTTTGGAGATGCTTATTTAAGAACCATTAAGGCATAGCATTAGTGTTTTCGTAAGTGCCAATTCACCAACAAACGATGCATCGTGCGATACCACTATCAACGTACCTTTATAATCGCGAATGGCATCAGTTAAAATTTCAAGACTAAAGAGATCTAGATTATTGGTTGGTTCGTCCAATACCAATACATCTGGAGCTTCTTGCCGAATCGCCATCTTACAAAGAAGCAAACGCATGCATTCGCCTCCGCTCAACACTTGGCCAGGTTTGTCCCAATCGTACTCATAAAACAGGTGCCTGGCTAAAAGCGTCTTGACCTCGTGCTGCTCTAAGCCATGCAAATTACTTTCTTGTGCTTGTTCCAGCACGCTTTCAGTGGGATTAATAGCGGTATAATCTTGATCCAAATATAAAATGCTGCTTTCTGCTCGATATACTTGCCCGCCATTCGGCTCTAACCTGCCCAAAAATAGCTTTAACAAAGTCGATTTTCCAGATCCATTGAGCCCGATAATATGTACACGATCTCCACTTGTGATGCGAAAGTCAATGCCTGGCTCCGTCCAAAGCGGTACGTCATTATACCGCAATTGCAACTGCTTCGCTTCGAAAAGCAGTTTACCCTTATGTACTTTAGCAGGGTCAAAAACTACTTTGATAGCAGAATTATCCACTCGATCTGTTCGCAAATCTTTCAATGAGCTTTGTAAACGATCAATTTTATCAGCATGTACCTCTTTGGTTTTTGACGTACTCTGTTCCGCCTTATTTCGCAATGTATTCATCATAATGCGAGCAACGCCTGCCCGCTCCTGTTTTTGCTGCCCTCGCGCGTCGCTACGCTGCTGACGCTCCAGCGTTTTTCTTTGCACCAGTTTTGCTTTACGTAGCTCTTTTTGCTGTTGCTCGATCTGTTGTTGCAACATTTCTGCTTGGGCATCGCGTTGCGCGCGATAATGTGCATAGTTTCCAGTATAATTGGTTAGCTTCCCTGCATCGAGGTCGATGATTCGCTCCATTTGGTTCAGCAGCATACGATCGTGACTAATGATCGCCCAGCAGCTGTTAGATCTTTTCACTTCAAGATACAGCTGTTCGCGTGCCCACTGATCTAAATGATTTGTAGGTTCGTCAAGCAAGATCAAGTCGGGCTTACCTATTGCTATACCTGCCAGAAAAATCTTTGTTTTTTCTCCGCCACTTAGCCGATGCATTGGAGCATCTAAGATATCGGGCGATAGCTTCCAGCGTATCAGTGCATGTACGGCTTGCTCTTCGATAGTCCAATCATCTTGCAAAACATCATAATGTTTTTCGGAGGCGCTACCAGCCAGTATAGCGCGCAAAGCATTGATTTTGGCATCTACTCCTAAGGCCTGTGCGACCGTCATCTGGTCGAATTGCCCAAAGTTTTGAGGAACGATATAGATTTCATTTGCGGTACAAATAATCTGCCCTTCTTGAGGCGTGATTGTTCCAGTGATTAAGCGAAATAGCGAGGATTTACCAGCTCCATTTCTGCCAACGATACCTATTTTTTGTCGAGATTGTAAAGTGAGATTTGCTGCCGATAGCAGCATACTGCCATTCGGCAGGATATAAGTGATATTCTGTAATTCGAGCATAATTTCTTTTTTTTACTGGATACGAAAAGGCGGCGACACATTGCGCGCATTAAATACATCAGTGTTTGGCAGAAATTAGGAATTACATAGACTCTTATTTTTGGCGGATAAAGTACAATTTTAGTGAAAACTTTGGTAAAAGTATCTTTTTTTGTTAAATAAGCGAGATCTGACTATTAAAATCATCAGTCCCCAAAAAATAATACGGATGGTGATGGATGATATATAAAAGAGACATTTCTGTAATTAATGCCGCCTGTTTTTTCTTTTTTGCTGATCTCAAAGGCTAATGTAAGCCACAAAAAAGCTCCCTGCGAACAGGGAGCTAACCATTGGGTATTCTAATTATTAGTGTGTGCAAAATAATAATGTTATATCACTTTAGAAGGGATATTTATTGTCGTCAATGAGCTTTCGGGCAATTCGTTGACGAGCTTCTTTGATATTAAACGGTTCAACCTTAGTAAAACGCTTCAATCCGACTAGCATCATTCGCAATTCATCACCTTCGGCAAATGAATTTAACGCTTCCTTACCTGCGATCTGCACTTTATCTACGATAGAATGTAGATAGACCCGCGCCATGTCGGTTGGCAACTGAGCCGCTTCTTCGCCTTTGGTATGATAAATTTTCTCTACGCGCAACAGCACTGATTCGGCGACATAGACGTAACCAATAATATCTGCTATATTCATCAGGATCTCTTGCTCTTTTGATAGAGACATCATGAGCTTTTGTACCGCAGCGCCAGCAACTAATAAGCCTGTCTTTTTCAGGTTGGCAATGATTTTCTTTTCTGCCGCAAATGGCGTGTCATCGTCTGCTCCGAAATCGGGGATTGCCATTAACTCGTTGGCGACTGAAGTTGCAGGCCCCATCAAATCCAATTCACCCTTCATCGCACGCTTCAACAACATATCGACAACTAGAAGGCGATTTACTTCGTTTGTTCCTTCAAAAATTCGATTGATTCGTGCATCACGGTACGCACGCTCCATTGGTGCATCGGCGGAGTAGCCCATTCCTCCATAAATCTGTACTCCTTCATCGACTACATAATCAAGCATTTCGGAACACCATACTTTTATTATGGCACATTCAATAGCAAATTGTTCTACGGATTTCAATTTGGCTTTGGCTTCGTCCATGCCTTCGGCGATCAATGCATCGTACGCATCATCAATGTTCTGGCCGGCACGATAAGCCGCACTTTCGTTAGCGTACAGTCGAGTGGCCATTTCTGCCAATTTGTACCGAATCGCTCCGAACTTGGAGATTGGCAAATTGAACTGTACACGCTCATTGGCATAGCGAACAGAAGCGTGAATCACGGAACGTGATGCGCCAATCGCTGATGCGCCAAGCTTGATACGACCAATATTCAGAATATTAACAGCGATCTTGAACCCATTCTCGCGCTCTGAAAGCATATTCTCGACTGGTACGGCGCAATCATTAAAAAAGACTTGCCGTGTGGAAGATCCTTTGATACCAAGTTTATGTTCTTCCGGATTCATCGTAATTCCTCCGAATTCGCGTTCTACGATAAATGCGGTTAAGTTTTTATCATCGTCTATTTTGGCGAAAACGATAAATATATCTGCAAACCCACCATTGGTGATCCACATCTTCTGCCCGTTAATGATGTAGTGTGTACCTTCGGCATTTAATTTCGCGGAGGTTCGTCCAGAATTAGCATCAGAACCGGAATTGGGCTCCGTAAGACAATAAGATGCTTTCCATTCTCCGGTCGTTAACTTTGGAATGTATTTGTCTTTTTGTGCTTGATTTCCATAATAGAGAATTGGTAAAGTACCAATACCGGTATGTGCGGAAATTGCGACGGCAAAGCTGTGCCCTCCACCGACTGCGTCTGCCACAAGCATAGAGGTATTGAAGTTTTTTCCAAAACCACCGTATTGCTCTGGAATAGATACTCCAAGCATACCTAATTCGCCTGCGTTATTAAGTAATTGCTGCATTAGACCGTCTTCTTGCTTATCAATACGGTCTAAATTTGTCATGACTTCTGAGTTGATGAAGTCAGTGCAGGTTTGGCGTATCATTTTCGCTTCTTCATCGAATTCTTCGGGGATGAAGACATCTTGGTAAGATGTTTCGCGGATCACGAATTCTCCGCCCTTGATTGCGCTATTATTGCTCATATCTGTATAGTTTATCGTTGGAACATTTTAGGATAGCATTTCGAATATACCGGCCGCTCCTTGTCCAGAGCCGACACACATTGTGACCATGCCATATTTATTTTGGCGACGCTTCATTTCGTTCAGCACTTGTACGGTGAGTTTTGCTCCTGTACATCCTAGTGGATGGCCGAGGGCAATGGCGCCTCCATTTACATTGATCTTACTTTGATCCAATTCCAATTCTCGGATAACGGCTAGGGATTGCGAAGAGAAAGCTTCATTGAGTTCAATCAAATCGATATCTTCTTTTTTTAATCCAGCCATTTTCAATGCTTTGGGAATGGCATAAATCGGCCCGATACCCATAATACGCGGTGGTACTCCAGCTACTCCATAACTCACCATCCTAGCGATCGGTGCGACGTTTAACTCTTTAAGTTTAGCTTCTGACACGACGAGCACAAAAGCTGCGCCATCGGAGGTTTGGGAAGAATTTCCAGCCGTCACAACGCCATCTGCTGCAAATACTGGCTTTAGCTTGTTCAATACTTCTAAAGACGTATCTGCACGAGGGCCTTCGTCGGTGTCTACTACATAATCTCGTGAGGTGATTTTGTCATCTTTCAAGTAATTCTCTGTTACCTTAATCGGGACAATACCATCTTTTAGATTACCATTCTTAATCGCTGCAATAGCTTTCTGATGTGACTCCAATGCAAATACATCTTGATCTTCGCGAGATACATTGTACTCTTTGGCTACTGCTTCTGCCGTTAGGCCCATTCCCCAATACCAATCTGGATTTTCTTTGGCAACTTTGGGATTTGGAGCTAGTTTCCAGCCGCCCATCGGCATGCCAGACATTACTTCTACACCTCCTGCGATGATGCAATCTGCCATACCAGCTTTAATTTTTGCGACTGCAGTCGCAATGGTATCCAACCCCGAAGCGCAATACCGATTGACGGTAACTCCGGGTACTTTGTCTGTATTTAATCCCATCAATGAGATCATTCGCGCAATGTTTAGACCTTGCTCGGCCTCGGGTGTTGCGTTGCCCACAATTACATCATCTATTTGCGCCACATCCAGATTAGGAATGGTAGACACCATGTGTTGAATGACTTCACTTGCCAATTCGTCTGCGCGCATAAAACGGAATACGCCTCTCGGTGCCTTACCTACTGCGGTGCGATAACCTGCTATAATATATGCTTCCATGATTATTATTCTACTAAATGATCGACTTTTCGGCGTTTAGTACACCAACCTTATCGACCTGGTTTAAACTTTTTTATGCTGCTCTTTTTAGTTACGAAGTGGTTTACCTTTTGTCAACATGTGTTGTATTCGTTCTAAGGTTTTCCGTTCGCCGCACAATTCTAAAAATGCCTTGCGCTCTAGATCTAGCAAATATTGCTCAGAAACCTCGGTGGGTACAGACAGGTCGCCTCCGCACATGACATAGCCTAGCTTTTCGGAGATCTTCTTGTCGTGCTCCGAAATATAATGTCCAGCATGCATTGACGCTGCTCCGGCATACACAATCCCTAGTCCTTGTTTTCCCAATACTTTGATATCCTTGCGCGCTGCAGGCTGTAAGTAACCTTCATTGGCCAGCTCCAGTGCTTTTGCTTTCGCATCCGCTAAAAGGCGCTTCCTATTCATCGTGATGGCATATTTGCCTTGTTGCAAATAGCCTAACTCGTAGGCTTCTACAGCAGAGGTCGATACTTTTGCTTGCCCAACGGTCAAAAAGCGCTCTTTCAGCGTGTTTTGTGTAATTTGATCGTCCTTGAACTCGTCTGAAGCACGTAGTGCAAATTCCTTGGAACCGCCGCCACCTGGAATAACTCCCACGCCAAATTCTACCAAGCCCATATAGGTTTCGGCATGTAACTGTACAAAATCCGCGTGCATGGAGAATTCACAACCACCGCCAAGCGTGAGTTGGAAAGGAGCGACTACTACCGGAATAGACGAGTAACGTAGACGCATAGCCGTATTTTGAAACATGCGAACCGCCATGTTCAGCTCGTCATAATCTTGCTCTACGGCCATCATGAAAATCATGCCTATATTAGCTCCGGCAGAGAAGTTCTTGCCTTCGTTGGTGATGACTAGGCCGCGGTATTCTTGCTCGGCTAGGTCAATCGCTTTATTTACGCCTTGAATAACATCACCACCAATGGTATTCATCTTGGTATGAAACTCGCAGTTGATAATGCCATCACCAAGATCTGTAATGGTGACGCCGGTGTTCTTCCAGATCGTTTTCTTGTCGCGAATATTATCTAACACAATCAAATCTTCTGTGCCAGGTATAGGTTGATAGGACTTGGATTTGATGTCATAGAAGTTCTTAACGCCGTCAATCACTTTATAAAATTGCTCATGACCTCCTTGCAGCATATCGTGTACCCATGAAGCGACTTCGCCTGATTGGCCTGGCAAACGTTTGTCTTCGCTCTTAATTTTTTCGATCGTTTCGCGTACGCCTAAAGCATCCCACACCTCAAATGGCCCCAGCTCCCAACCAAAACCAGCTCGCATAGCATCATCAATACGGTAGAAATCGTCTGTAATCTCTGGCACACGATTCGACACATATTCGAACAGGGGATAGTGCATAGCACGAAATAATTGGGCAGCTTTATCTGTACCTTGTTCGTACACTTTCATACGTTTACGAATATCTTCTACAGGCTTGGTTGCTTCCAGCGTGCTGGATTTCACCTTTTGCTGTTCGCCATATTCTAGCGTCTTGAGATTTAAGGATAGGATATTCGAGTTTCCTTTATCGTCTTTTACCTTTTTGTAGAAACCTTGTTTTGTTTTCTCGCCCAGCCATTTCTTTTCCGCCATCTGACTGATATAGGCAGGCAATTGAAAGACACCTTTGGCCTCATCATCCGGGGCATTTTCTATTAATCCATTTGCGACATTCACTAATGTATCCAATCCAACCACATCCGCTGTACGGAAGGTTGCAGATTTTGGATGTCCCATAGCGGGGCCGGTATACTTGTCTACCTCTTCTATGGTAAGCTCTAGCGGCTCGACCAAATGAGTGAGTGCCAACATAGAATAGACACCAATACGATTGCCAATAAAAGCAGGCGTATCCTTACATAATACCACTGTTTTACCTAAGAGCTTGTCGCCGAAGTAGGTAAGAAAATCGATCACTGCAGGATCGGTATGTTTGGTGGGGATGATTTCAAATAGCTCTAGATAGCGCGGTGGATTGAAGAAATGCGTACCACAAAAATTCTTTTTGAAATCTTCGCTACGGCCATCAGCCATAAGGTTGATCGGAATTCCAGAAGTGTTGGAAGTAACCAAAGTGCCTTCTTTGCGGTACTTCTCGACTTGATCAAACACTGATTTTTTGATATCTAATCTTTCTACGACTACTTCGATTACCCAATCGTACTGGGCAATATCTTTCATGTTGTCGTCGAAGTTTCCGGTTTTGATGCGGTTGGCATACCGCTTACTGTATATGGGAGAAGGATTTGATTTTAGTGCCGTATCTAAGGAAGTATTGACAATTCGGTTTCGCACTGCTTTACTTTCCAGATTCAGTCCTTTTGATTCTTCTTGAGGTAAAAGCTCTTTTGGAACGATATCCAGAAGAAGCACTTCTACACCAATATTTGCAAAGTGACATGCGATCCGCGAGCCCATTACGCCCGAACCTAACACGGCTACCTTTTTAATATTTCTTTTCATACCATCTTATTTTAGATTTACTATTGCGAGCTGCCAATACCGATCGGCAGACGTTAAAGTTCTATTGTCGATTTCTCTACTTTCGGGTCGTATTGCGAGACGAGGTCATTAATCTTCAATAAGGTTTTGATTAATTGTGTTCGATCTTTGGCAGACAGCTCTTTATCCAAAAATGAATTGAAATCACGCACGACATTTTTGGCAATTTTCCTTTTCTCGACACCCAACTCGGTCAAATACACCTTAACGGATCGTTTATCCGTCGTACTAGCTTCCCTATAAATAAATCCCAAATTTTCTAAATTGTTTAGCACTCGGGAAAGGCTAGTGGTTTTCACTCCGGTAGAGTTGGCTATATGAGATACGGGCGTACCTTCTCGATGTATATTAATCAAAATATAACCTGCAGCCTGCGTAAAGCCGTGCTGGTTAGCGATCTGGTTGTACTTGTTCGCCAAATTCTGCCAACAGGCTTTCAAAAAATAATCTAATGTGTTATCTTGACTCATAATTAGTAGTTGCTATCAATTACTATGCTAGCATATCAAATTTAACAGATGTTTAGCACAATCCAAAATTATTATCTCCTTAATTTGTAAAAAATCGCATTACGCAATTCGCCCAATATGATTTAACTTTGCGTAATCACAAAAATATGTCGCATGGCAGATATAAACATACCTAGACTAGATTTGTTGCAGTATACCGAAGGGAATGACGCGCAGCGCAAACAGTTTTCACAAGATATTGGCAAGGCCTTTAACGAGACAGGATTCGTCACGATTGCTAATCACGGGTTAAGCCAATCGTTGATTGATGAACTGTATAAAGTAGTTAAAGATTTTTTTGACCTACCAGAAGATATTAAAAACGCTTACCAATTCCCGGAGTTAGCTGGACAGCGTGGCTATACATCTAAAGGGAAAGAAAAAGCGAAGGATGCCAGCACGCCTGACTTAAAAGAGTTCTGGCAACGCGGACAAACTATTGTGGGGGAAGAATATTCGAAAACAGACTTTCCGGATAATATTGTCGTATCGGAGTTGCCGCGTTTTAATGAAATTACCGCAGAAGTTTACAGAAAACTAGAAGATGCGGGTAGAAATATTCTACAAGCGATTGCTGTATACCTCAATCTGGATGAAGATTATTTTGAATCTTTCGTGATTAATGGTAATTCGATTCTTCGCGCGATTCACTACTTCCCGATCGAAAATCCAGATGCGATCTCACCAGACGCGGTGCGTGCTGGAGCGCATGAGGACATTAACCTGATTACTTTATTAATTGGTGCTAGTGCAGATGGCTTGGAAGTACTCACGAAAGACAATGAGTGGTTTCCGATCAAAGCAAAAGGGGAAGATATCGTGGTCAACGTAGGCGATATGTTGCAACGATTGACTAATAATAAATTGAAATCGACTACACACCGTGTGGTAAATCCGCCGCGTGAATTGATGAAGACTTCGCGGTATTCCGTGCCATTCTTCTTACATCCAAAATCGAGCATGAGCTTGGCGAGTTTGGATGCGACGATCTCAGACGAATACCCAAAATTGTATGAAGATTACACCGCAGGACAATATTTGGATGAGCGCCTTCGCGAAATTGGCTTAAAAATGTAAGCACATATATAAAAGATCGTATAAAAGAAATGGAGTAGGCCAACACCTACTCCATTTCTTTTATTTCCTCCTGCTGCTTCTTCGGCAGTCCACGGAAGACTAAATCGTACGAATGATCAATCCACTCGCGTAGTTGGTGATCATCAGCTTCGCGATGCGCAAAGACGGTATTCCAATGTTTCTTATTCATATGATACCCCGGAAAGACCGTTTGCGGATACGATTCGCGTAATTCTATCGCCCATTCTGGAGCGCATTTGACATTAAAACTAAGCGCATCGACCTGATCCAATCCTATTAAAAGAAAAATCTTTAGCCCAACTTTGAAGACCAGCGTATCTGGCCCAAACGGCAGTTCTTCCGATACGCCTGGCTTTTGTAAGCAATAAATACGCAAACTTTCTATGTCCATAACGTGTATTGCAAGATGATACTCGGTATAAGATGTTGAAACGGCTATTAAGCAAGCAAGGCTAATAACTCTTGCTGAATAGCTACTCCTTTATCCTCATTATACCATTTTTGAAGCGCTTCTTTGATTTCCTCAAAAGGTTGGTTGTCGGCCTTCATGGCTTCAAAAATTGCTTGTAATGGTGCTGGTCGTGGACCCCACACGGCTTTGTCGTGCCCCACATCATTGCGAATGATTAATTTGGGAATAGATTTACCGCCATTCGTCAGATAATCATCGATCAAGTGCGGCTCGCTATCACGAAGCTGGATATCAAAGTCGATGTTAGGATTATTTTTAACCATTTGGTAGATCTGCGGAACAGAATGTGCTGCATCGCCACACCAAGGTTCTGTAATTACGATCCAATGCTGCTCTTCTGTAATGCTATCTACATAGCGTTTCATTGCTTCATTGGGCTCGAATCGTTTTGTCCAACGACTCATGCGCGTCCAATTCATCTTTGCATATTGCAAATATTCCTCGTTATCGTAGGGTGCGTGTTTTTCAGGTTGTGCAAGTATGTCACCAAAATGTACCAGATACTCGTCGAAATTCATAAATCAATTAATTTGCCGCTAAAATACACAATTTTCTTGAGCAGCTATGATGCTCATACTGTCATAATTTTGCCACTCTATTACTCAGCACCGTCTTAAAAATGACAGGATGTCATTCAAATTTGACAACAGTAAGACACATTGTACAGAATTATGACGCGACAAATGCCATATAAATATTGGCACAACGGTTGATATAGGATAGGAAATTAAGATTACGAGAAACAAAATAAGATATGTCAAAAATAATAGGTATAGATTTAGGAACCACGAATTCATGTGTTGCCGTAATGGAGGGTAACGAGCCGGTGGTTATTGCGAACAATGAAGGAAAGCGTACAACGCCATCTGTTGTTGCATTTGTTGAGGGTGGAGAGCGCAAGGTAGGTGATCCTGCAAAACGTCAGGCCATTACCAACCCGCACAAAACTATTTATTCCATTAAACGCTTTATGGGTTCTTCTTACGGCGAAGCCGAAAAAGAAGTATCTCAAGTACCATACAATGTGGTAAAAGGCGAAAATAACACGCCACGTGTAGAGATCGATGATCGTAAATACACGCCGCAAGAAATTTCTGCGATGATCTTGCAGAAAATGAAAAAGACAGCAGAAGATTACTTGGGTCAAGAGGTATCTCGTGCTGTAATCACTGTGCCAGCATACTTTAATGATGCACAACGCCAAGCTACTAAAGAAGCGGGTGAAGTTGCCGGTCTTAAAGTAGAACGTATCATCAACGAACCAACTGCAGCAGCATTAGCTTACGGTTTGGACAAAGCGAATAAAGACATGAAAATTGTCGTATTTGACTGTGGTGGTGGTACTCATGACGTTTCGGTATTAGAGTTAGGTGATGGTGTATTTGAAGTAAAATCAACTGACGGTGATACACACTTAGGTGGTGATGACTTTGATAACGTAATCATCAACTGGTTGGCTTCTGAGTTCGCGAATGAGAACAACGGATTTGATTTGAAGAAAGATGCAATGGCTTTACAGCGTTTGAAAGAAGCTGCCGAAAAAGCCAAAGTAGAATTATCATCCACTTCTTCTACTGAGATCAACTTGCCATACATTACCGCTGATGCGACTGGACCGAAACACTTAGTGCGTACTTTATCTCGCGCGAAATTCGAGAGCTTGGCAGATGATTTGATCAAACGTACGATCGAACCATGTAAAACAGCATTGAAAAACGCTGGTTACAGTACATCAGATATCGACGAAATCATTTTGGTAGGTGGTTCTACTCGTATCCCTGCTATTCAGGAAGCAGTAAAAAGTTTCTTCGGAAAAGAACCTTCTAAAGGCGTGAACCCGGATGAAGTAGTGGCATTAGGCGCTGCGATTCAAGGTGGCGTATTGACAGGTGAAGTAAAAGACGTATTGTTATTAGATGTTACGCCTCTTTCTTTGGGTATCGAAACTATGGGTGGTGTATTGACCAAGTTGATAGAAGCAAATACAACAATTCCTACAAAGAAATCAGAAGTATTCTCTACCGCGGCAGACAATCAGCCATCAGTAGAAATCCACGTATTACAAGGTGAGCGCCCGATGGCTGCTCAGAACCGTACGCTGGGTCGTTTCCAGTTAACAGATATTCCTCCAGCTCCACGTGGAGTGCCTCAGATTGAAGTTGTATTTGACATCGATGCCAATGGTATCATCAAAGTATCTGCTAAAGATAAAGCAACTGGTAAGGAGCAAAACATTCGTATCGAAGCTTCATCTGGCTTGAGCGAAGAAGAAATTCAAAAAATGAAACAAGAAGCTGAAGCAAATGCTGATGCGGACAAAAAACTGAAGGAAGAAGTAGACAAGATCAATGCAGCTGATGCCTTGGTTTTCTCAACCGAAAAACAGTTGACTGAATACGGTGACAAAATCCCTGCAGAGAAAAAATCAGCAATTGAAGCTGGTTTAGAGAAACTGAAAGCAGCACATGCTGCACGTGATTTTGCTGCGATCGACACGGCTTCTGAAGAATTGCAAGCGGCATGGAATGCTGCCTCTGAAGACATGTACAAAGCATCTCAAGATGGTTCTGCACAACAGCCTCAGGGCGATGCAGGCCAAGCCGACAGCAACGGCGGTGGAGATGATGTACAGGATGTTGATTTTGAAGAAGTAAAATAAGCATACCACTCACCTTCGGGCTATTTTAAAAAAAGCTCCGACAGATTTCTCTGTCGGAGCTTTTTGTTTGGCAACATTGTTGCATTTAAAGAGATGATGTCGTACATTTGCCACACTGTTGCAATAACAGGAAAAATAGCTACTGGCATTTAATTAAATCATCATATCTATGAAACATCAAAAACAAAACAAATTTTTAAGCGCTATCATTGCAGTTGGTCTTATCACATCATTTACTTCCTGTAGCAGCGACGATCCAGTAGATATCGTCCAAGAAGGAATACAAAAGGCCGAATTGACTTTCACAGAAGTAACGGGAGAGGGCGTGTATCCACATGGCGATCATTTTCATGGCTTGGCTGGTGCGACAGATGGAACGGCGCAGGTGGTCACTTTCAACGCACAAGGAGAAGCAACAGCTAACGGTCATCTTCACCTCGATGCCGAAGCAGTTTATCGCATTGATTTAAAAGCTTGGGATCATACTGGGCATGAAGTTACGGCAGATATTGTTGCGACAGAAGCCGCGGCAGCCAACTACAAGGCATTTCTAGTAGGTGGCGATTATATTCTCAACTCGAATACAACCGATGAAAGCGGGGCTATCTTCCAACCGAGGGAAACAACCTATGGAGATGGTACGGCTGTCACAGGCGCAGGTGGTACAGGAACAACGGGAGTATTATCTTATTTTGGTATCGGACATAGTAATGCCGGCAAATCACGCCAAATCACATTTGTATTACGCAAATTGCAATCTGGTGTAAAAGAAAAAATTACACGTTTGGACTGGAATCGTAGCGATTATGCTGCTGCGTTTGCTGGAGAGAATGAATTGGCATTGAATTTCGAAATTCATGCCGAACACGATCATTGATTTATTCGCTCTACATTATTTATAGCTAGATAATTATGGGTGGCGTGCCGTTAGTGGCATGTCACCTTTTTTAATATATCATTGTGACAACATCATTTTTTGTAATCAAAAAGTCAACTTTACAGAGATTACCCGCTATACCAATTAAATTGACCATTTTTGAATAAAAATCAAAAAAATTTAATTATTCGCTCACATATATACATTTCGGCAATCAATTTGCACAGAGAGTTTACAAGAAATGAATATAGGCTGCACTCCACATTGCGGCATGTGTTTCGAGATTTAAGGATATATGCAAAATGCTTAGAGTTACTCTATTATTGTCGTTGTTTTTTGTTAGTTGTTATGTCAATGCTCAGTTTGCCACGCGGCTTCGCAATGGCTGGGTAGGACGATATGTTAACTCTATCATTAACGATACTACAGAGGCTAGCAAGGCCAACCTGACGATATATCCTACCTTCGCAAGTGCGCCAGAGACAGGCGTCGAATTGGGTTTATCCACCTTAAAACTCTATTATGCTAATGGCGACACGTTGAACAGGTTGAGCGAAATGCAAGCTTTTACTTTTTTCACATTTAAAGGTCAATATGGCTTACAATTAGAAAACGCATTGTATGGCGATCAGGATAAATGGTTTTTCTTGGGCGAAACTAAAATTCAACGGTTCCCTCTTTCTTATTACGGCATTGGCCCAGGCACATCAAAGGAAAACCCAGCAACTGTAGATGCTTTTCAAATCTCGGCCAAGCAACGCGTTTTACGGAAAATTGCCGATAATTTCTTTGCCGGCCCAGAAGTTGATTTTCAATTACTTTCTGGCGTCAACTTTCAGCAACCGGAGGAAGGGCAACCTTTTGAAATACCGCGCGGAGGCGAAGGCACTCGCAACATGGGTTTAGGATTTGGCTTTGTTTACGACAATAGACACAATGTTCTTAACGTACGCGAGGGTTTGTTTGGCGAAATAGCATATCTCAAAACGATAAAAGGTTTTGTAAGCCAACATGATTTTGGCACGATCAATCTTGATCTTCGCTCATTTCATACAGTCAAGAAGAATACGGTATTTGCATGGCAGGCCGTCGGCCAGTACGTGCATGGTGAACCTCCATTCAATCAAACGGCGCTGTTGGGTGGCGATCGCTTGATGCGAGGATATTATCTTGGGAGATACCGAGACCGAGCGATGTTGGCTGCGCAGGCCGAATACCGAATCCTACCATTTTCATTCAGCAAACGTTTTGGTGCAGCTATATTTGGCTCAGTAGGAAATGTGGCGCCTGACTTAGGTTCCTTTCAAATGCGCAATACGCGCGTCGCTGGTGGTGTAGGCTTACGATTCTTACTATTCCCTAAGAAAGACATTTATCTACGATTTGACCTAGCTTTCACGAGAGAAGGAGCAAATATCTACATCTTTAATGGCGAAGCATTTTAAGCGTTTCCTAAACAGTTAAAATTGGAAGGAACTGTCAATCTCCGATAAGGTAACCATATGGTTTGAGCGTATCTACCTGATCAAATATCACTTTAAATATACCAAGCAATGGAATGAATAAGATCATTCCCGCTGTGCCCCAGACCATACCACCAAGCAACAAAACCATAATTGTAAACAATGGCCCTAACTGCACTTGCCCACCGGTAATTTTTGGAGTTAGGAGATAGCTATCCAACTGCTGCGTCACCGTAAAAAATACCGTGACAATAATAGGAATGCTGAGCGTATCCCGTGTAATTAAAGTATACAATACAACAATACCACCGCCAGCGACTGAACCGATATATGGAATCACATTGATAAGGGCAGCCACGATAGAGAAAAACAAAGCGTTCTCAATACCAATAATGGTAAGTCCTATAAAATAAATCACAGAAAGAATCAATACCACCAGAAAAATGCCCGCGACGTAACGACTGGATACGCGAGTGATCTTGTCCACGATTTCTTGCGTGTGGCCTACTTCATTGTGACCAGCATACTTGTCTACAATCTGCAATACAAAACTTTTGATTCGACGACGGTAGATCAGCATCAATATGGTGTAAACTGTAATTATCAATAAATTACCTAGGATCGTAACCACTGAAAATAGCACTCCACCGAGCAGTTTGCCAGCAGAACTCGACCAAGTCGCGATTTGCTCTTGTAAATACTGCTTTTGCTTAGATATCGACACGTCGAAATGTTCAGAAACTAGGCTATGTCCCTGCGCAAACATCGCATTGAATTTTTCGCCGATCGATGCCATCTCTGCTCCTAAGCCAACCAATTCATTGACGAGTACATACATTACACCGACGATGAGCAATAAGGTAGATAGCACCGATACAGCCGCCGCAATTCCGCGGCTCATATTCCAACTTTCCAACTTGCGACAAACCGGCAAGAGCAACATCCCCATAAGGCCACTAACCACAATCGGCACTAAAAAGCCCTTGGCGAAATACATAATCAGAAAAAACAGTACAATGAAAGCTAAAACTTGGTTAAAACTTCCTAACACGGTCATTTTGGTCGGGTTTGTCTTCATATACTTAATTGATCTATAGCGTCTGCGAATCGACGATCCTTTTCTGTTATGGTGTTACCACTGTCATGAGTAGTCAACCAGATTTCTACTTTATTATATGTATTCTTCCAGGTGGGATGATGGTTGAGTGATTCGGCGATCATGGCGACCTGCGTCATAAAAGCAAATGCTTGTGAAAAATTAGCAAAGGTAAATTCCTGGTATAACTGATGATCTTGTTCCTTCCACATGATAGTTGTTCTATTAGCACGTTGGATAAACAGGCTTTCTAGCTGTATTGTTTGTTTAGCTCATCGTTTATTGTTGCGTATCGGAATTCAGTACATCTTGAAAACGCGCGAAAGTCTGATTTGCCATATCCACACTACTCGCATAGGTTGACGGGTCGCTACCGACGGTGTTTAGAATGTGAATAAATCTATCCCACATATGGGACGACTGATCACCATATCCAGAGAAAAAACTAAATCCTCGACTAATGCCATACTTTTTGAGCATCTGTACGATGTACGGACCACCAAGGATCGAGCCTTCCAAAACGTACAATGCGCTAAGTGCTTCCTGCACATTTCGGACGGAAGGAACAACTGCGCGTATGTTTTCGTCTACCTGTTCACCTAATGCTTTGATATCGGCACGAATATGCTGAGAATTGCGCCGTTCGGCGTAATCAGGAAGTACACCTTCATTAATGAATGGCTGAATAGCAAGCTCTACCGATGAAAAATAGGCATAGAACTTCTGCAATATTTTTGCATAATCCTTTTCGGTTTTGATCGCTTTTAATTGCCTAATCACCACACCTTCTAGCGATTGATGAGCCTCTTTCGTGTGGTCTTTGATGTATTGATTTAACATTATTGCCTTCGTCTTATTTAATCACATGGTTACGACCCAATATAGCGGTTTATCCTCAAAGTTTAAGGAAATTTGCTATCAAAACGGCGTGCCTACTGTGAGATAACTTATATTTTGGCTTACTTTTTGCATAATGCTAAAATCAAAGGCAATCTATTCTGCGAAATTGTTAGGATGAAGCAGTAAAATGCCTTTCGGAGATATGTACAACAAATAATAGATTTATGAATATCAAAAATTCTATCAGTAGACAGCCAAAGGCGATACGCGATATATTGGGAAACATATCCATGCTGGCGCTGATCATTTTGCTACTTTTTGTCTTAGAGTATACCGTAAACTAAAAACGTCCCTTTTGCAGTAAGTTTTCAAATCATACTGCTAAAGGGACGTTAATTTTTAATTCCTGTTTTTACCGAATCGGGATCGTTATTTCAGCTACGACTGGAAAATGATCAGAAGGCAATCTCGCCTTATAATTCTTGAAAGATAGCTCCTTCGGAAAATCACCTTTCTTAACATCCTCTTGATCTTCCGCGCTTCGATAGGTATCAAGTAGTACAGCATATTTATTTACTTGAATATCTTTACTTACAAAGATATGATCAATGCGGCTATCTGTCCATAAGTTGGGATCGAAAGCGTTAAAAGTACCATTATGCGCATAGCGAATAGCTGCTTGCTCATAGGCATCGAACACGTAATCAGATCCCTGTATGATCTGATAAATAGAATTGCTTTGATCGACATTGAAATCTCCTGTCCACAATACATCATCATCGCCCACCACATTACGCATACGCTGTAATACGAGTTTACAACTTTCTTCGCGTGCTTTTAAACCTACATGATCAAGGTGTAGATTAAAGAACCACACGCGCTTGCCACTAGCTGTATCCTGCAAACGTGCCCAAGTACATATTCTTGGTAACGCAGCGTCCCAACCGGTAGAAGGCGTATGAGGTGTTTCGGAAAGCCACATTACTCCCGAATCTAATAGTGAAAATCGATCTGACTTAAAGACAATAGGCGCAAACTCCCCGGCCAACTTTCCGTCATCGCGCCCTACGCCGATAAATGTATATTGCGGTAGCTGCTGTTTTAGGTCTTCGAACTGGTGCGCCAGTACTTCTTGGCAACCTAGGATATCGAAATCATTGTATTTAATTAAAGAACTGATGACAGGCAATCTATTTTGCCAAGCGTTGCCAGCGTCGCGATCTCCTTTATTGTCATATCGCACGTTATAACTGGCGACTTTCAAGGTGATCGCGTCTTGGGCTTGCGCCGCCATCCCAACTAGCGTTAGGCAAAGCCCAATGCCTACGGCCTTACATTTCGAATACCACTGTTTGCTTTTCATGCTGATCTATTATTTTTTAAGTTCATTAGTGAAAGAATATGGTGCATCTTCCTTCGTTGTACCACGTTGTTTATTAGGAGTAGGTGCCATATCAAAGCGCAACTGTGCTCCCTTCTGCAAGGTAGGAATATCCAAGTAGTTCTTGGTATACTTCTTCCCATTTACCTTCAAGCTGTTCACATATACATTTTCCTTTTGTTGGTTGGCTGCCGTGATCACGACCTTTTTACCATTTTCTAGATGTAAAGTAACTTTTTTGAACTGAGGCGATCCTAGTGCGTACTGATTAGTACCAGGCGCCACCGGATAAAATCCTAAAGATGAATAAACGTACCACGCTGATGTCTGTCCATTATCCTCATCACCACAATAGCCATCTGGCGTTGGCAAGTACAAGCGATCCATGATCTCGCGTACCCAATACTGTGTTTTCCACGGCGCTGCACTGTAATTATAAAGGTATGGCATATGCTGAATCGGTTGGTTACCATGTGCATATTGACCCATATTCATGATCTGCATCTCGCGCATTTCGTGGATCATGCTACGACTGTTCATTCCTTCATAACTTGGGATCACAAAAACTGTATCAAGCATCGCTGTGAACTCATGATTGCCACCCATCAAATCAATTAACCCCTGAGGATCATGAAATACACAGAAACTCCAATGCCAAGCATTACCTTCCGTGTAATCTCTTGACCAGCCGCTTGGATCAAACGGTGATCGAAATGTGCCATCAGTACTGCGCGCACGCATTAATTTTGTCGAGGGGTCGTACAGGTTTTTATAATTCATTGCACGAGCTTTGTACACCGCTAGCTCGTCTTCGGACTTGCCCAAGGATTTTCCAAATTGGTAGATAGACCAGTCATTAAATGCATATTCTAATGTTCTGGCCACATTTTGAGTGATTTTGCTATCCGTCGGAATATAACCCAATTCGTTGTAAAACGTATATCCTGCTCTGCCTGTAGATGAGTTTGTAGGATGCACGTTGTTAGCTCCATGTTTTACAGCTTCCCACAGCGTATTGTAATCGTATTCTCTCAAGCCGGTCATATATGCATCTGCTACCACAGATGCAGAGTTGTTACCAATCATAGATGCCCTATGCCCTGGACTTGCCCATTCGGGCAGAAAGCCGCTTTCATTATATGCATTGACTAAGCCTTGCTGCATCTGCGTATTCATCGACGGATAAAGCAAATTTAACAAGGGAAATAAGCTCCGAAATGTATCCCAAAAACCAGTATCCGTAAATAAAGGACCTGGCAATACTTGTCCATTATAAGGACTGTAATGCCATTGCTTGCCTTCAGCGTCCCATTCCGAAAAATCCCTCGGGAAAAGTGTAGAGCGGTATAAGCACGAATAAAAAGTACGCAACAAATCCTGCCGATCATCTTCAATCTCCACTCTTCCCAGAACCTCGTTCCAACGATCACGACCCGCTTGGGCGATCGATTCGAAATCGTGATCCTTTACCTCTTTTAGATTGATCGCGGCTTGGTCAAAACTGATGAATGACGAAGCGACTTTAGCAATAACCTCTTCGCCGCGTTTCGTTTTGAAGCCTATAATGGCCCCTGCATGATCGGTAGTGGTGGCATCTTTATTGGCTAGCAATTGCCCATTTTCTACAATCTGTGTGTAAGTAAAGGGTTTATCAAATACAATGATGAAGTAGTTTTTAAAATTTTCGGCTACGCCGCCACTATTGCGTGTTGTGTAGCCTTTAATCATACGTTGCTCTGGCAAAATCTCTACGTGAGATCCTTTATCAAAAGCATCTATCACGACATAAGCACTATCAGTTTCTGGATAGGTTATTCGGAAGATAGCACCGCGTTCGCTGGGTGTTAGTTCGGTCGTAACATCATGATCGGCTAGATATACGCTGTAATAGTAGGGTTTGGCGACCTCGGTTTTGTGCGAAAACCAACTTGCGCGTGCATCTTGATCAAAAACAGGTTGCCCAGTGATGGGCATCAGTGAAAATTGACCATAATCATTATTCCATGGGCTGGGTTGATGTGTTTGCTTGAAACCTTTGATTTTATCGGCTGTGTAGGTGTAGGTCCAACCGTTACCCATGTCGCCAGTCTGAGGTGTCCAAAAGTTCATTCCCCATGGTCTGGCAATAGCGGGATAAGTATTTCCATTGGAAAGCTCATATTTAGACATCGTCCCTATAATAGGATCGGCAAAATCAACAGGTTCAAAAGATTTTGATTTTTTGCTCTGTGCAAATCCTGAACTTATGGACACGAGAGTAAACAGACAAATTAGAACATTTTTTAACCAGAAATTGTATTTCATCATAATAGATTTTAGGCAATAAGCCTCAGTTAGCTAACACGTTTTAGCAATAATAATGAATATACTGCAATTTGTAGGAATTATGCTAATATATTGACGAGCATGTAATAGGGATTTTACACTTATTGCTCGCGATAGCGAATCTATATAGTGCGCAATAGCTACGCATTGTGCTATGGGGTTTTGAAAAGTTACTTATTAGTAATACATGCTGTGAAAAAGTTATGCTTATAAAAGCCCATGCATCAAAAGCCACATCGTTAAACTAAGCTAAGATATTTGCAATTGACCTAATGGTCGCAAAAAATATAATGAATTACAGGAAAGTGCTGGCTAAAATTAAAAGCGACGGCTGATGTGCGCCATTTGTATAGCCGTGACTGCAGCCTCTTCGCCTTTATTGCCATGTTTACCACCTGCTCTATCTAAGGCTTGCTGTTCATTGTCGGTAGTTAGTACACCAAAAATTGCGGGTTTATTGTATTTGATACCAACGTTGGCAACTCCATCGGCAACGGCGTTGCATATAAAGTCAAAATGTTTAGTTTCTCCTTGAATCACACATCCCAGACAAATTACTGCATCGAAACCGTCATTACGCAATGCGATATCAGCACCAGAAATGAGCTCGAAACTACCAGGAACGGGGATAACTTCGATATCTTGTTCTACAACGCCATGCGCCAATAATTTATCTACTGCGCCAGATAACAAAGCACCAGTAATACGCGCGTTCCACTGTGCCACCACGATTGCAATACGAAAACCTGCGGCATTTTCTACTGTTAGATGAGAAAAATCGGATAAATTTTTAAGACTGCTTGACATAGCAACAAATATACGAAAAAGGGCTACTTTTCAGTAGCCCTATATATCATTTGCCTTCGCGAAAATTTATTTTTTCGCTTGTACACGCGCTATATGTCCTTCAACACCCGATGCTTCATTACTTTCTGGAAAATCTTGAAGAATCTTTTCGTAGGTCGATTCTGCGCCTTTGAAATCATTTTGTACTTCGTATACTAATGCAAGCTTTTTCAAGAACAAAGGTGTGGTATAGGAGTTGGTTGATTTCTCCGCTGCTTTTTTGTAGAATTTAGCTGCCTTATCATATATTTTCTCTTCTGAGTACGCATCTCCTAAAAGACCTATTATCAATGGATCGAGCACTTCGCTTCCTGTCTCATTGTATCTTTCTAGATGAGTAATCGCTTCTTTGAAGTTTCGCTGCTTTAAATATAATCCTCCTAAATAAGCGTTAGCCATATTTGCGGAAGTTGTATTTGAATATTCATCTGCTATCTCTTTCAACCCGATCAGCGAACCATCTCCTGCGATCGCCTTTTGTTGCAAGGAATCAATCGTTGCATATTGCTCAGCTTTGAACATCAAGCTAGCTGCTTTTTCTGCTCTTGGTTTCAAATACAAGTATTGATAACCCACATACAGTACGATTAACGCTGCAATACCGGCTACAATAAATACGAGACTTTTAGAGTTGTTTTGTATAAAAGATCCCTTGTTCAATGGGCTCTTTTCTGTATTCTTAATTTCATTCGTTGACATCAGTTCATACTATTTTGGAACGCAAAAATACACTTTTCAAAGTTACATGCAACAAAATCGGCTATAATTTGCAAACTTATTTAACCCAGTACATTATCTTGCTGCTCTTTATCGAGCTGCTCATATACAGAGTTTTGGCTAATAAATTCAGGAACGATAGCTTTCATTTGTCTTACTACTTCGGTTTCATTCTGCGTTTGCAGTTTTTCGAAAAGTATTTGGAGTGATTTTTCTACTACATTAATATCATTCTCTCGCACTTGGGCAATCATGATTTTGCTATGATGCGTTGGCAAGGTATTTTCAAGATCGTTGAGCAACTCTTCGTATAGTTTCTCTCCCGGCCTCAATCCGGTGAATTTTATATCAATTTCTTTGTAAGGTACTCGGCCAGAAAGTTTAATCATCTTCTCAGCAAGATTTACAATCTTAACAGATTTGCCCATATCAAAAACAAATATCTCACCTCCGGCACCCATATTTCCGGCCTCGATCACAAGCTGACATGCTTCTGGTATGGTCATAAAATAGCGCGTAATATCGGGATGCGTCACCGTAACGGGTCCTCCGCGCTCAATCTGATCCCTAAATCGAGGTATAACCGACCCGTTGGATCCGAGCACATTTCCAAACCTTGTCGTGATAAAACGCGTTCGTTGATCTTGCTTCGATTCGGCTAGCTTTTTATCCAATGTCTGCACGTATATTTCTGCAATACGTTTTGTCGTCCCCATTACGTTGGTCGGGTTTACCGCCTTGTCGGTAGAAACAAAAACAAATTTTTGCACTTCATATTCTACAGATAAATTGGCCAAATTATATGTACCGATAACATTAGTCCGAACACCTTCAATTGGATGACTTTCCACCAATGGCACATGTTTGTACGCGGCTGCATGGTACACCACATGAGGTCTAAAAATCTCAAATAGCGCTCGCATCCGATGTATATCGCGCACATCACCGATATATGTATGATATACTTGGTCTTTATACAAATCTTGCAAATCTAACTGCAGATTATGCAGTGGCGACTCCGCTTGGTCGCAAAGAACGATCATCTGCGGCTCAAACTTCCCAAGTTGCTTAGCAATCTCACTACCAATCGATCCTGCCGCACCGGTCACCAGCACTCGCTTGCCTTTTAACTGGTGTAAGATATTTTCATTCGAGATCTGTATTGGTTTACGTTCGAGCAAATCTTCAATTTTGACTTTTTGAATCTGCTTAACCAAAAGATCTCCATTCATAATGCGATCGATCGGTGGCAAGGTCAATACATTCACGCTATGCTCAAGGCAAACGTCTACTGTTCTTTGTTTCGTTTCTACACCTATCTTGTGCGAAGCAAATATGAGTTCATCGATTTGATACTTATGAATCATTTTACTCAAATCACTTGATTGATATATCTTAATGCCATCAATCGATTTGCCAACCTTTTTATCATCATCATCGATGTAGGCTACAATGAGTTTTTCAGCATGGACATCATGGTCGAATGTCCTTTTTACGGCCAAGCCCAAATCGCCCGCGCCATATATCACAATATTCTTAACTTTTCGTTTCGCTAATTTGGTGTATTGGAAGAAGATCTTAATACAGGCACGATATATCGTAAGCCCTGTAAACAAAAACAACCCATAAAGTATCACTAAAGTAATTGGAAGAACCGCGTACCGATCAAGTACTACCGCCCAAAGAAACTTAGTTACTAAAATTATAATAACGCTGAAAAGTACCGAAGATAGGATACGAATAGAATCCGTCGCGCTGGTATAACGAACAATACCCGAATACAACTTGAAGTAATAAAAGGACACAGCCGCAGCTCCCATCATCAAAAAAGCTTCCCAAAACACAACGACATGCGTCATCTGCCCAACTTGAAAAGCACTATATACCAAATAACTAAGGAAAAATGCAATGACCGCAACGGCCATATCAAAGAGGAAAATGATCCACCTAGGAACGATCCTAAAATGTTTGAATGGATTGAAACTTGGCATATACCCTACTTATCTTGTCTACGATTGATTGCCAAGTTACTTATTTATTCCTATTTTTAATGATATTAACAAGGGAAAAAAATGAGCAGTATGGCGAAGATAGCCCACGAAGCTATTTTACAGACGAAGGAAGCTACCGCTATGACGGGCAAAAAGAAGAATTCTCTAAAAATTGGATTGCTTAAGGAGATCACGTTTCAAGAAAATAGGATCGCACTCACACCGCTCTCTGTAGGATTGCTGGTAGAACATGGACATGAAGTGATCTTGGAGTCAGGCGCCGGCAGTGCCTCCAATTTTATGGATCACCATTACAGTGAACAAGGTGCTCAGATCACACAAGATCCGCGAGAAGTCTACCAATCGGATATTCTCATCAAAATTTCGCCTCCGACGCTAGCCGAAGTCGAAAAGATGAAGCCTCGGCAAGTACTATTCTCTTCACAGCAACCTTCGCTCATGGATATTGAAGTATTGAAAGGACTGATGCGCAAGCAGATCACAGCCTTATCTTTCGAATATTTACAAGACGAGGGTTGTCATCTCTCAGTCGTGCGTGCAATGAGCGAAATTGTGGGTACCACTTCTGTCTTAATTGCTGCGGAATACCTAAGCAATGTATTTGATGGGAAAGGGCTAATGCTAGGTGGCGTTACGGGTGTACCGCCGACTGAGATGGTCATAATTGGCGCTGGCACAGTGGGAGAATTTGCTGCACGTACAGCAATTGCACTTGGCGCACAAGTCAAAGTCTTTGATAGCTCAGTTTTTCGATTACGTCGTTTACAAAGTAATGTTGGCAGCCGAGTTTTCACCTCTGTAATTCAGCCCGTAGTCTTGAACAAAGCAGTACAATCTTGTGATGTCGTAATCGGCGCTATGCGCGCAAAGAATGGTCGTGCTCCTTGCCTTATCTCAGAAGAAACCGTTTCAAAAATGAAACCCAACTCCGTGGTAATAGATGTAAGCATTGACCAAGGAGGATGTTTCGAAACATCGGAGGTAACTACACATGACCAACCAACTTTCCGAAAGTACGATGTCATTCATTATTGCGTACCCAATATCGCTTCGCGTGTAGCAAGAACAGCTACGTATGCATTAACCAACATTTTTACCCCCATCCTTCTAGAGATTGGAGAATGTGGAGGCATGAATAATATGATCTGGGCAAACCCTGGTATTCGCAGTGCGATTTACTTATATCATGGCAACCTCACAAACAAAGATATTGCGAATAAATTCAACTTGCCATCAAAAGATCTTAACCTGATAGTAGTATCTAATTTGTAAACTGGAAGTTAGTATGCATACGGCTAAAATAATAGTCACTTCCGTAAACACTCAAATTCATAAATTGAAATAAAGACCTCATGAAATATATCCTTCTAGTCAGCATCTTTCTGATCAACATATGGCATACCGACGCCCAAGACTGGCACACCAAAGTAGGACAAAACGTGCCGTATTTTGAAATCGACACGAAAGATGGCACTAAGAAATCAACAGAAACTTTAAAGGGAAAGGTCGTATTGATTAACTTCTTCGCAACATGGTGCCCACCGTGCAGACAGGAGCTGCCCGAAGTCCAGAAGAAGATATGGGATAAGCACAAGGATCGCCAAGATTTTGAAATAGTTGTGCTTGCGCGCGAACAAGGGTGGGACAAACTCACGCCATTTTTAGAACAATTTGGATACACTTTCCCATTTTATCCAGATTTAAATAGAAAGGTATATAGTTTGTTTGCTACGGATACAATTCCACGCAACGTGATTATTGACCGTGATGGCAAGATCATCTATCAATCCATTGGTTATGAACCGGAGGAATTTGCTCAGATGACCAGTCTTATTCAGCTTCAATTGGATCGATCCAATTAATTTTTTCGCGTCGAATCTCGCACAATCAAGATTGGATCAAGAATGACACGTGTAGTAGATAATCCTACCGGATCAGCAGATTGTAACATCGTAAGAAATAACCTTGCCGACTCCTCTCCCATCTTTTCTGCCTGCTGATCTATTGTTGTAAGTGATGGATTAATGTAGGCTGAAAAGGTTTGGTTGGCAAATCCGACAACACCAATTTCTCCAGAATCAATTTGCCCCTCATTTAATACATTTAATACGCCTAAGGCCGTAAAATCATCACCACCAATAATCGCATCTGGCCGGCGAGGCTGGTTCAACAAATGGCGAGTTGCATTTATCCCTGCTTCAATAGAAATTCCCTCACGAATAACAAGACGAGGATCTACTGACAAGCCATGTTCTTGAAGTGCATGGATATAACCTTCATATCGATCTTCAAAAATCTTGATCGTACTGGCTGTTGAAACATAAGCGATCCTACGATACCCCTGCTTAATCAAATGAGAAGTGGCCAAGTAGCCAGCGCGGTAATCATCAATTGCAACTTTAGGAGCACTAATTCTATCGTCAATCCTATCGAAGACCAGCAATGCCTTATGCTCTTCGTGCACTTTATGCAAATGACTAAAATCTGTAGTTTCCAAAGAAGGTGAAATAATAACGCCATCGACCTGAGCTTCGAGTAATGTAGCAATACCATTCTGCTCAGACTGCAAGGATTCATTACTTTGATAGAGAATTATGGAGTATCCGGCACGCTTAAAGTGTAGTTCAAGAGCAGATATGAAAGAAGAAAAAAAGTGAATTTGCGCACTTGGCACAATTACACCAATTATATAAGTCTTCCCCGAACTCAAGGACGAAGCCACCTTATTTGGACGATAGTTTAGCTCTTCCGCCATCTTCCGAACAGCATCTTTGGTCGTATCGCTGATGAGATCAGAATTATTCAACGCGCGTGAAACGGTAGAAATAGTCGTATTAAGGGCTTTCGCTATATCGTAGATCGTAGTTCTCTTTTTCACTTTAGGTTTATTGGTTTTTTACAAATAATTGTAAATATAAAATAATCTAACTAGATTTATGCAAGCGCTTGCATGCTAACCTAATTGATGACAATATGCTTTTACTTGGAATAGACCTAGGTACATCTTCTATAAAAATATCTGTCGTAGATCACGAAAGTCAGAAAACTCTGGCCTCGGTGAGCTATCCCGACGAAGAAAGTCCTATTCAGTCCGCTCAAGCCGGCTGGGCAGAACAAGATCCTAACATGTGGTGGGAACATATAAAAATGGGCATTCAAAAAGCACACTCCAAAGGTGCTTATAACCCGAACGACATCAAATATATAGGCATTGCCTACCAAATGCACGGATTGGTTCTTCTTGACTCGCAAGGCAATACCCTCCGAAATGCGATTATATGGTGCGATAGCCGAGCCGTGCCGATCGGACAAAAGGCTTTTCGGGAACTTGGTGAACAAGCGATATTGCAAACACACCTAAATTCTCCCGGAAATTTTACAGCATCTAAATTCAAATGGGTGCAGGAAAATGAACCAGAAATCTACCGCAAGACCAAGCACCTATTGCTTCCTGGCGACTTTGTATCGTATCGCCTTACGGGCGAATATTGCACGACACATAGCGCCTTATCCGAAGGCGTGTTATGGGATTTTTCTAAAAATAGCTTATCAAAGACCATACTTGACCACTATAAGTTGGACACTTCGGTGATTCCGGCTATTCATCCCGTTTTTGATGATCACGGACGGATTCTGCCTACAATAGCTGACGAACTGGGATTAGCACACGACGTGCACGTAACTTACAAAGCAGGAGATCAGCCTAATAATGCGCTATCGTTAAATGTAATGCAAGCAGGCGAAGTAGCTGCTACTGCAGGCACTTCAGGCGTTATCTACGGCGTGAGCGATGATTTAGTGTACGACAAACAATCGCGCGTCAATACGTTTGCCCATGTCAACCATCGTGAGGACGCTACGCGTACGGGAGTACTACTATGTATCAACGGGACAGGAATATTGTACAATTGGATACGGAAAATTGCTGGTGGAGGACTTTCCTATGACGAGATCAATCAGATTGCTGCAGAGGCACCGGTTGGAGCTCAAGACCTACGTATCTTTCCTTTCGGCAATGGAGCAGAGCGCATGCTGAATGACCGAATGATACAAGCATCGATCATGGATATCGACTTCAATCGTCACGACAGAGCTTCACTTTTTCGTGCGGCACAGGAAGGGATTGCCTTTGCCTTTCGCTATGGGCTAGATATAATGCGCGAAAATGGCATGATTCCAAAAGTAATCCGTGCCGGACATGCTAATTTGTTTCGAAGTGCTGTTTTCAGATCCTCCTTTGTGGCTACAACCAATACACCATTGGAGCTTTACCAAAATGATGGGAGCGTAGGTGCGGCCTTAGGTGCAGGTATTGGCGCGCACGCATACCGCGATGCTCAAGAAGCGCTGGGCGGATTACAACGCATTGCTGATTTTGCTCCAGAGCCCGTATTATGCGACCAATACGAAGCGCTTTATCAGGGATGGAAAGAAGAACTAATTAAAAAATTAAATATAAAAAAGACAATATGAATGTATTAACAGGTGACAAAGAATTTTTTAAAGACATTAAACAGATCCAGTTTGAGGGACTTGAGAGCGATAACCCCTTGGCTTTCCGTTGGTACAACCCGGAGCAGATCGTAGCAGGTAAGACGATGGCGGAGCATTTTAAGTTTGCTTGTGCGTATTGGCATTCTTTTAATGGAGATGGTGGAGATCCATTCGGTGGCGCTACGCATGTGTTCCCTTGGGATCGCCAAAACGATCCAGTGGCTCGCGCCAAAGATAAGATGGATGCTGCATTTGAATTTATCACCAAATTACAAATTCCTTATTACTGCTTCCACGACGTGGATCTAGTCGACTTTACCAACGATGTGGTGGAAAATGAAAATCGCTTGCAGCAGATCGTAGGTTATGCAAAACAGAAACAACAAGATAGTGGAGTGAAGTTATTGTGGGGTACC
This sequence comes from Sphingobacterium populi, assembly GCF_001586775.1. GTDB lineage: Bacteria > Bacteroidota > Bacteroidia > Sphingobacteriales > Sphingobacteriaceae > Sphingobacterium > Sphingobacterium populi. The sequence goes on from NZ_LQXS01000006.1 coordinate 127,005, forward strand.
GCCAACCTGTTCAGCAATCCTCGTTATATGAATGGTGCAGCAACTAATCCAGATTTTCATGTATTGGCTCATGGAGCAGCGCAAGTAAAAGCAGCATTAGACGCTACGATGGCGCTAGGCGGAGAAAACTACGTCTTTTGGGGTGGCAGAGAGGGTTACATGTCGTTACTCAACACCAATATGAAACGTGAACAAGAGCACTTGGCCAAATTCCTTCACTTATCAAGGGATTATGCGCGTAAAAATGGTTTCAAAGGAACATTTTTCATAGAACCAAAACCTTGTGAACCCTCCAAACATCAGTACGACTATGATGCGGCGACAGTTATTGGGTTCTTGCGTCAATATGATTTACTGGATGACTTCAAACTCAATCTGGAAGTAAATCACGCGACGCTGGCAGGACATACCTTCCAGCATGAGTTGCAAGTAGCTGTAGATGCAGGCTTGCTTGGCTCGATGGATGCTAACCGTGGAGATTATCAAAATGGTTGGGATACGGATCAATTTCCAAACGACATCAATGAATTGACTGAATGCATGTTGATTATTTTAGAGGCCGGCGGATTCCAAGGTGGCGGTGTTAATTTCGATGCTAAAATACGTCGCAATTCAACCGATTTGGCCGACTTGGTACATGCGCATGTGGGCGGTATGGATCTATTTGCTAGAGCTCTCGTGACGGCTGATCGAATCTTATCCAACTCAGATTATCAGAAAATTCGTAAAAATCGCTACAGTTCGTTTGACGGAGGTGAAGGCGCCAAATTCGAGAGCGGTGCACATACTTTAGAAACATTACGCGACTTTGCGGCAGCAAATGGTGAACCCGAGGTAAGAAGCGGCCAGCAGGAGTTCTTGGAGAACCTGATTAACCGATACATCTAAAATCCTATTTCCAGCTACAAATAAAGCGGCTTCACTTGGTGAAGCCCGCTTTATTTGTATTGTGTATATGGAGTATTGCTACTTAATTAGCACTTGTATCACCTGTTGCTGGTGCAGCTGTAGGTGCAGGCGTTTCGTTTGTTGGAAGGTTCAATCCAGGATTATTTTGCATTGGTGCTTCCAATTGATCATTCAATCTTTCGGATGAAGACGATGAGCCACCTGGCCCAACCATATTTAGACCTAAGCAGAAAACCATCAAAGCGATTGCCAATGCCCAAGTTCCTTTTTCCAAGAAATCTCCGGTGCGTTGCACGCCCATAAGGTTAGAACCGCCTGCGAAACCAGAAGATAAACCTCCACCTTTAGGATTTTGTATTAACACGATCAAACCAAGTAATACGCTGGCCAATACAATTAAAATAATGATTAGGGTAACCATACTATATAAATATTAAAATTTTTGCTCTAATTCTTCAATTCGGCTCGCAAAGTACGCTTTTTTTTCTGGATTAATCGAAATTAATTTCCTAAAAACATCGGCAGCTTTGGGATAAAGGCCTTGTTCGATGTAAATATTGGCAAGGGTCTCGGTGACGAGCGAAAAGTGATCCTCCGCGCTTTTTCTTGCTTTATTCTCATTGTTCACGACATCTGGTGTGGGCGGTTGTATCTGAGGTTCTTCGCGAATGAAGCGCTCAATGACTGCATCTGTTTTTTTCGGCATGGACACTTCTACGGTTTTTTGCCGAATAGCAGCGCTCAATTTGTCTTCGGGATTTTGAAGATGGAAGATATTCTCTCTGATTTGATGATCCAATATTGTCTCATCAAACTTGGATGGCACAAACTGCCCATCTGCACGTGTTGTGAGGGTATGACTATTTACAAAAGGTTGATAGGTATCAGCATGCTTTTGCCGTGTTTTGTACAACCACCATCTAAAACTATATGGCATCAACGCATCATCGTATACACTAAGATCCTCTTCACTATTAGCTTCTTCCTTCCTTGCATCAAGAGAGGTCAATGCTGTAGTGGTCTTGGCTGTCGACTCTTCTGCCGCACTTTCCAAGGCAAAGTAGTCCGATGATTGCACTTGCTCCAAAATCAGATCAGCCAACTCATCGTCTGCCTGTTCGATGATCTGCTCGTCTTTTTGAGAGTCGTTAATATCAGCTTCTTGTTCGGCGGGGCTGGCTAGGATTTCGCCCTCCTCAACAATTTCTTGATTTGCTATTTCTGCACGCTGTTCTATCAAATCGTACAGCCAGTAGCGATTATCGGTGTGTATGAGCGCTTTTTGTACGGTATTGTCAACAGTAGTTTGCGTTGTTGACGATTTGGCGTCTTTTCGGCATTGGTATGCAAATACAAGTGCTTGTGCAAATGGATATTCAGATAACAATACCTGAAAGTCGGCCTCCGACACTGCATCTGGCTCTCGTAGTGCCGTGGCAAACAATTGTTTGATATTTGGTGTAGATGCGTGATTCATGACAGGTCTTTAGTTACCAGTTATTGAATGTACGATTATAAATATCTTCAGTGAGCATTAAGATAATCTCCCTAGTTAGTTCTAACTCACTATTTGTATTTACCACCCCTCTGAATTCTCTAAATTGTGTGAAGGATTCTTCAAAGTCACTTTCTCCGGATTCGTCTTTACGATTGGTGTACTTCACCTTAACGGTAATCGACAATCTATTTAGTGCGGCTAGGTTTGAGTTAGCTTCTACACCTGCCGATGTTATCGCATAATTAGTAATTACTCCTTCGAATATAGCATCCCCGTTTTGATCAACTTGATTTAGCCGAGATTGTGTCCTGATCCGCTCTTTTAATCCTTCGGTGAAATCTTGACTGAGGGAGGTAATAACCATAGGTGCTATATTTTCAAAAAACTCGACCGTATAGGTATTCATGTTCTCGGGTATACTTCCTCCACTCAAACTATATTTTACTCCACAGCTCTGTGTGGTCCATATTAATAGCAGCGAAATAGATATGACAGTGAGAATCGATTGATAGTTTCTCATAAAAAGTTAGTCTAAGTTCAAATCCTTAATCTTTCGATACAACGTACGCTCTGAAATGCCCAACTCCTGTGCCGCTGCTTTGCGTTTGCCTTTATGCTTCTTTAGTGCTCGCTTGATAAGATCTGACTCTTTATCCACTAGCGACAAAGACTCTTCCACCTCTTCTACATCTTGCGCATTGTAGCGATATTCACCGTTAGCGGTCTTTGGTCTGTTGGGGTTGTGGATCGTCAATGTGGCTGGCGAAGGCAAGCCGTATTCGTCGCTCATCCGCGCTGCAACATTGCTACTATTCGTATCAATATCTTTATATAGCTGATTAATCACGGGTGAATTTTCTTCGTATGTACGCGGGTTTATCCCATTTTGAATCAGTTCGACGACGAGTTTTTTGAGATCGACCATATCCCTCTTCATGTCAAATAGCACTTTATATAGCAAATCTCTTTCAGAGAAATCGTCTTTATTTTGCTCGTTCACAAAAACTGGCAAATTAGATTGCTTGGCGTCTGTCGGAATATAGTTACTGAGAATGGCCGCATTAATATTGCGCTCCTTTTCCAAAACGGCTACCTGCTCGGCAATATTTTTTAGCTGCCGAACATTGCCTGGCCAATTATAGCTTACTAATAAATCTTGTGCATCGGGTAGCAGTTGAATGCTTGGAGTACGGTATTTGTCCACAAAATCAACCACAAATTTCCGAAATAACAAATAGATATCTTCGGGCCGCTCACGCAAAGCAGGGATCTTCAGCGGAACGGTATTTAGCCGATAATACAAATCCTCTCGAAATTTGCTTTTTTGCACGGCAGTATACATATCTACATTGGTGGCAGCGACTACACGCACATTTGTTTTCTGCACTTTGGAAGAGCCTACGCGAATGTATTCGCCAGATTCCAGAACGCGTAACAGGCGCGCCTGCGTACCCAAAGGCAGCTCACCAACTTCATCAAGAAAAATGGTGCCACCATCTACCACTTCAAAGTAACCTTTGCGTGCTTCGGTAGCTCCTGTGAAAGAGCCTTTCTCATGTCCGAATAGTTCGGAATCAATCGTACCCTCTGGGATAGCACCACAGTTGACTGCGATAAAAGGTCCATGCTTGCGCGAGCTGAGCTGATGAATAATATGCGAAAACACTTCTTTACCAGAACCACTCTCGCCTTGTATAAGTACCGATATATCCGTCGGTGCGACCTGACGGGCAATGTCGAGTGCACGATTCAGCAAAGGCGAATTGCCAATGATCCCAAATCTACTTTTTAAATCCTGATGATCGACCATGTTTACTATTGAGCTTTTAACGCTTTTTTAATGGACAATTTTTCCAATTAATGTTGCTGAAGTACAGCTTTCGACTAAAACATCGACATAATCGCCTGCTTTGAAACGAGCATCTATCGGGAAAACCAGCATCGCATTCTGATCGTTGCGCCCACAATATTGTTGATCAGAGCGTTTGGACAATCCTTCGATAAGTACGCGATGTACCTTACCTACAAATTCTTGTAAACGCTCGTGTCCATGTGTACGTTGCAACGCCACAATTTCTGTTAGTCGGCGTTTCTTGACCTCCTCCGCGATATCGTCTTCAAAACGTTTGGCGGCCAATGTACCAGGCCTTTCTGAATAGGCGAACATATACGCGAAATCATATTTTACGTACTCCATCATAGAAATCGTGTCCTGATGTTCAGCTTCAGTTTCGGTACAGAATCCTGTTATAACATCGGTAGATATAGCACACCCAGGAATAATACGACGGATAGCATCTACACGATCAATATACCATTCTCGGTCATACGTGCGATTCATAATATCCAATATCCTAGAATTGCCTGACTGTACTGGCAAATGAATGTAGTTACAAATATTATCGTACCGAGCAATAGTATGCAACACTTCGTCGGTAATATCTTTTGGATGAGAAGTTGAAAAACGAACACGCAATAGCGGGTTTACATCGGCGACCATCGCTAGTAGCATAGCAAAATTAACTGTTTCGTCGGTCGTTGTTCCATCCTCAGTCTTTTGAGCGTGCTTATACGAATCTACATTTTGCCCTAATAGGGTGACCTCTCTATATCCTGCTTCAAAAAGATTTTTAGCTTCTTGTACGATAGATTGTGGATCACGGCTGCGCTCTCTCCCGCGTGTAAATGGCACTACGCAAAATGAACACATATTGTCACATCCTCGCATAATGGATATGAATGCAGCTACGCCATTTGAATTCAATCGAACGGGATTAATGTCAGCGTAGGTTTCTTCGCGCGACAGCAAAACGTTAACCGCCTTAGCGCCATCATCTACTTTCTCGATGAGATTAGGAAGATCGCGGTACGCATCTGGCCCAACGACGACATCTACCAACTTTTCTTCTTCCAAAAACTTGGCTTTGAGCCGCTCAGCCATACAACCAAGTACACCCACAATCATGCCTGGATTACGAGCCTTTGCTGACTCGAATTCTTTCAGTCTATTCCGAACGCGTTGTTCGGCATTTTCGCGTATAGAGCACGTATTTATAAACACGACATCCGCATCTTTGAAATCTTTGGTGGTCTCAAAACCATGATCAATCAAGATGGATGCAACAATCTCACTGTCCGAAAAATTCATCTGACAACCGTAACTCTCGATATACAGTTTTCGCCCATTGCTAGCGCCAGTAGGCAGCATATCTAGGGCTTCGCCCTGGCGAGTTTCATCGTGTGTTTTGGTTGTATGTAATAAGTCTAACATGTCTATTTCTCAAAGAAACAAAGTTAAGAATTAAATCTTACAATGCGTGACAAGATGTCATCCACAAGAGCATGTTGCATATCGGTTTAATGTTTTTTATTTTAGCATAAAAAAAGTAGTTATGAAAAAAATATTATCAGCATGTATCGCCATGTTAGCAATGGTGTCTGGGGCTTCGATCGCGCAAGCTCAAGCAAAATTGCCGCCAGCAAGTAGCACACAGGAAGTTTCGCAAGGACTCGGAATTAGCAAAATATCGCTCGTTTATCAACGGCCAAATAGCAATGGTCGTACTATTTTTGGCGGATTGGTACCGTATGGCGAAGTATGGCGTACTGGTGCAAACAATGCGACTGCGATTACCTTCGATAGCGAAGTAACGATTGATGGCAAAACTGTTCCTGCCGGAACGTACGGTTTGTTCACTATACCTACTAAAGATGAATGGACGATCATTCTTAACAAAACGGCGGAGCAATGGGGAGCGTATACCTACAAACAGGAAGATGATATCCTTCGCTTTACCACAAAACCAAACAAGCTAAACGAGAAAGTAGAGACATTCAGCATCAACTTCATCAATGTGACCAAAAATAGCTTGGATGTAGTGTTGAGCTGGGAAAATATCGCTGTTCCGTTCACCGTATCGGTCGATCAGACCAAAGAGATCATGGCATCTTTGGAAGCGGCGATGCAGGGAGAGAAGAAGCCTTACTTTCAAGCGGCACAATATTATTTCCAAAACAACCTAGATATTCAAAAAGCTGTTGAGTGGATTGAACAAGCTGATAAAGGAAATACGAAAGCGCCACACATTAAATATTGGAAAGCACAAATACTAACGAAAGCGGGCGACAAAGCTGGTGCTGCCAAAGCGGCTCAGGAAGGAATTGATATGGCTACTCAGGCGAATAATTCAGAATACATTAGGTTGAATACTGACGCGCTTAAGGCAGCGAAGTAATTCTCTAACAATATTAAAGCCGTCTATAAAATTTGGTCGTTAGGCCGTTTTTATAGGCGGCTTCTGTATTACATACTACTACGATCTTATAATTCTTCTTTGAGAATAGCTTCCAACTCTTCTGCCGAAAGGTTCATATTCACGTTGCCGTCTTTGGCAAAAGAAATTTCCCCAGTTTCTTCGGATACGATAACAGATACGGCCTCTGAAACTTCTGTAACGCCAATAGCTGCGCGATGGCGAAGACCAAATTGTGGAGGCAAATCTTCACTATCAGATAAAGGTAGTACTGAACTCGCCGTCATGATCCTAAAGTCAACAATCACGACAGCGCCATCGTGTAGTGGGGAATTCTTAAAAAAGATAGATTCTAACAGGCGTTTGGAAATAGGAGCATCAATGTATTCGCCGCTGGACTGATAGTACTCTTCATCAAAATGGCGGGAGAATACCATCAAAGCTCCGGTTTGTGACTTAGACAAACTACGGCATGCATCAACAATCGGTTTAATCAATTCTGTGCGATCGCCCTCCACCGCACGCCTTGCACCAAAGAAAGACCAGATAACCTTCTTGCGCCGCATGGAGATATTTTTACCTATATGAAGTAGAAAGCGTCGAATTTCCTGCTGGAATACCACAATTAGCGCGATGGAGCCGACGGATATAAAACCACCAAAAATCTCGGTAAGCAGTCGCATTTCCAATTGCTTTACTACCAGGTAAATACCATAAAACAGGCCAACACCGATCAGGATATTGACCGCTATGGTTCCTTTTATCAAACTATAAACATAGTAAATGATAATGGCCACCAGCAAAATGTCGATAAAATCGAACCATCGGAAACCACTAAGTAGGTTAAAATCCATCCTTTGCATATACTCTGCAATTTAACGAATATTCTGCAACCTGTACTACTTCACAACAGATTTAGACTACTACCAGCCATTTTTTATTAACTATCTTTGTGAGACAACAAGTTTTTCGTTCATGACAAGATTATCAGTAAATATTAACAAGATAGCGACATTGCGCAATGCACGTGGCGGCAATATTCCTAATGTACTCACTACCGCTATTGCCTGCGAACGCTACGGCGCACAAGGAATTACTGTGCACCCGAGGCCTGATGAACGCCATATACGTTATCAGGACGTGTATGATTTAAAAAAAGAAATACAGACCGAATTTAATATAGAAGGTAACTGCCAAGAAGATAAATTTGTGCAGCTAGTGTTGGCCAACAAACCAGCGCAGGTGACGCTTGTACCAGATGCAAATGCACAAATCACTTCTAACCACGGCTGGGACACGATAAAAAACAAAACATACTTGCGCGATATGGTTAGCCAATTTAAGCAAGAAGGTATTCGCGTATCTCTTTTTGTAGATCCTGTTGAAGAAATGGTGGAAGCCGCAGCAGAAACAGGTGCCGATCGTGTTGAGCTCTATACAGAAGCATATGCCTCAGAATATGGCTACGATAAAGAAAAAGCGATTGAACCTTACTTTAAGGCGGCAGTAAAAGCGCGTGAAGTAGGTTTGGGACTGAATGCCGGTCATGACCTTGACTTGCATAATCTCGCGTTCTTTAATGAGCGCATTCCAGGTTTATTAGAAGTTAGTATCGGACATGCACTCATCGCTGACGCTTTATTTCTCGGACTTGAAGAAACCATTAAAAGGTATCTGGCGGCGCTCAAAGCATAAAAACGGTTGTTCCTTTTTCTACAAAACGCAAAGGCGTGAAGATTTAGTCTTCACGCCTTTGCGTTTTGTAGGACTTTGGTGATGCGAGCATCACCAGCAAAATAGGTTAATTAATACCTCTAAAAATTCTATTCCAACGAATTTTAGATAGAAAACTTCCATCTTCGTCGTAACTCATGAAGGTGAGTACAGCTTTTCCGACGATATGATCTTCTGGAACGAACCCCCATCCACGCGAATCTAAGGAGTTGTGGCGATTATCGCCCATCATCCAGTAATAATCCATATTAAAGGTATAGCTATCTGCTAATTTTCCATTGAGATAAAGTCCGTCGGCACGCTCTTCCAATGTATTTCCTTCGTATACGGTGATCGCTCGGCGGTACAATGGCAATGTTTTGTTATCGAGCTTCACAGTCCATCCTTTTTTAGGAATAGTGAATGGGCCGAAGTTATCGTAGTTCCAGACTGTACCATCTTTATAGAAAGGAAATGCTTGAGCCATTTCAGAGTTATCATCTGGGCCATATACTTGTTCGATGACTTCTTTCACATTGCTCCACTGGCGAACTTCCTCGGCTTCTTCACGGGTTATGTGCAGTACATAGACACCACGCGAGGGGTCGTTGAGATAAGTACTTAATTCATACCGTTTGTCGACTAATCGATTCAGGTCCAAGCCATAAGGCTGCTCGGTAACGACGATAAAACTTGGTTGTAAATTTTCGCTTTCGTAACCCACCTCGCCATTTACGAAGAGCTGCGCGCCTTTCATCGTTAGTACATCGCCTGGCATACCTACACAGCGTTTGATATAATTTTCGCGTTTATCGACAGGTCTTTCGAAAGGTGCATCTGCGTCCATAGGATAGTTAAATACAACGACATCATTCCTTTTAATTTCTTGAAATCCAGGAAGTCGTTTGTAGGGTAACTTGATCCACTCCGAATAGGCTTTTCCTCCGGTAATGGGCATGGTATGATGCGCAAATGGAAATGCCAATGGCGTCATCGGGATACGTGCACCGTAATTTAATTTGCTAACAAATAAAAAATCTCCAATCAATAAGCTGCGCTCCATGGAGCCCGTCGGTATGACATAAGGCTCAATCAGAAAGCTCCGAATTAAAGAGGCGGCCACCGTGGCAAAAATAATGGCATCTGTCCACTCTCTAACAGCAGACTTCTTGTAGGGATATTTTTTCTTAAATTCTTCGGTGTTGGATGGCCCGAGGTATTTTACAGTAGCATCGTTGCCCCACATTGGCAATACAATAAAGGGCACTAATACCGCAGCGGCTGTTTCCCAGAAACGACGTTTGCCAAAGCTCTTTAATAAATCGAAATACAATCCGAAAAACACAAATACATTGACGATCGGCACTAATAACCAGAGCACCCACCATCGTGGTCGAGCAACAAGATCGGCAAATATGACCTCTCTGTAAAATGGTACAAAGGCTTCCCATCCCTGCTTGCCTGCTTTTCTAAACAGTAAAAAGAGGCCGTACCAAGAGACAATTTGAAATAGGCCAAATAAAATATAATAGATCATGTATATTACTTATTAAAGTCAAACATTTCGGTGACTTGATAGAATCCTTTTCTACCTACCAGCCATTCTGCTGCCACAACGGCGCCTAGTGCAAACCCATCGCGGCTGTGTGCTGTATGCTTAAACTCGATCTGATCTACTTCTGAGCTATACAGCACGGTGTGCGTGCCGGGTACTTCTTCGAGCCGCAAACTTTCGATTAGCAATTCGTCTTTCGCTGGAATTACTTCTTCTCCGGATCCCTCTACGCGATTCACCCATTTATCTTTCTCGACATATGCATCCAAGATTCCTTCTGCAATCGTGATCGCGGTACCGCTTGGCGCATCGAGCTTATGGATATGATGTATCTCTTCCACTTGCGCATCATATTGTTTGTAGGGGCTAATTGCTCTTGCCAAAAGCCGGTTAACGTGAAAAAACACATTTACTCCTATGCTGAAGTTAGAACCATAAAGCATGGCTTGATTCGTTTGATTACAGATGGCTTTTATCTCTTCAAGCCGATCGTACCAACCAGTAGTTCCTACAACGATGGGTAAGTTAATATCAAAACACAGATGAATATTGTCTAAAGCGGCATCGGGAGTACTAAAGTCAATAGCCACATCTGCGTCGACCAAATCTTTGGCATTGATTTGATCTCGATTGTTAGCATCGATAGTCCACACGATTTCGTGCCCTCTTTTGATTGCATACCGTTCGATGAGTTGCCCCATTTTACCGTACCCTAATAATCCAATTTTCATTTTTATAGTATAATTGGTTAAAATTTTAATTCAAATTCACTGTTAATTTTAAACCTGGAGTGAACAATGCGGTGGCACCCATACGCGAATTACCAGATAAGTTACCAGAATAATTCGGAATCATTGTAGGCGTCACCCTGAAAGACAAATCGTCGCTGATATTCCAGCGATTGCTCAACATAGAATTCACATAGGCTTCTACCACATTCAATCCATACCAACCTAGGGTAGCTAATACGACAATATCGCGATTACGCCTCATATTATCACGCTGCCTTATAAGTGCCTGCTCTGAGCCGGCTGGAACATTTCCCAGTGGGCCATCGGAAGGCTCTTTATTATTGTTGAAACGAAATTGCAACTCTGTTTGATATTCTCTATAAAAAAAATTCCAGTAATCAAAGGTGAGATATCCAGCTACTAAGCCACCATAGATAACTGGCACTTTGACCCACCACAAACCTCCGTTGGTATACTGCCCCCAGCCTGGCAAAATCGCAGAACGGCGCCATGCAACACGAGACACCCGTTCGATTTCTAACCGAGCCGAATCTTTCAAAACGCCCTTAAAATAGTATTTATCGCGTTCCTTTTCTTCCCTAGTACGCGCGCGCCTTTCTGCACGTGATTCTTTTTTCTCAACATTAGCTCTTACAGAGTCTGCCAAGATGCTATTGGCCATACTATCGGCCGTGCGGATAATACTGTCGCGATCTTGTGCCTGCACGCTTCCCCAGCACAGCACAGTAAACAATAAGAGGCCAAGATAGCGCATATATTTACCAATCAAGCAACTCCAAAATACGGCCAAGATCATCTTCTGAGTCAAATGGGATTTCAATCGCTCCTTTTCCTTTACTGTTTTTCATATTAAGCTTTACACTTGTCGCGAAGCGTGAAGCCAAATCATCTTGTATCTTTTGGTATTGAAAATTTAAGGTTTTTTTAGCGCCTTCTGCATTTTGTTTGCCTTCGCCCTCTGGCTGGCCCTGCTGGATAGCACGGACTAGTTCTTCAGCTTTGCGAACGGACAAACCTTGCTCCACAATTTGCTGAAAAACGAAAAGTTGTTTTTCCTCGTCGGCAATATTAATGAGCGCACGCGCATGCCCCATGGATAATTGACCATCCCGAATCGCAGCCTGTATGACCGGAGGTAATTTTAGTAATCGCAGATAGTTGGTAACTGTACTTCTGTTTTTAGAAACACGTTCTCCAAGCTCTTCTTGTTTTAGATCACATTCCTCAATCATCCGTTGAAAGCTTAGGGCGACTTCCATTGCATTCAGGTTTTCACGCTGAATATTTTCGATCAATGCCATTTCTAGCATCTGCTGATCGTTTGCGGTACGTACGTAGGCTGGTATCGCTGTGATGCCCGCCAACTTCGAAGCACGTAGCCTACGCTCTCCACTAATCAATTGGTAAGCGTCTTTACTCATCTGCCGAACGGTGATGGGTTGAATAAGGCCTTGTAATTTGATCGATTCGGAAAGCTCTTGCAGAGCTACTTCATCAAATTCAGTACGTGGCTGAAACGGATTAATCGTTATTTGACCTACTTCGATAAAGTTAATTCCGCCAACGGGCTTTTCATCCGATTGTTTATCCACTCGCTCAGCGTTCACTTTTGGAGCGGATTGCCCTCTATTAATATCTTCATCTTGAAGCAAAGCACCTAGACCCTTCCCCAATCCTATTTTTCGCTGTTGTGCTGCCATATCTTTTCTAAACTATCGCTGACTCTTTATTTTCTACAGACAAAAGGCCGTTTTTTTGTAAAATTTCACGGGCCAGATTCAGGTAATTTATCGCTCCTTTACACGATGCGTCGTGCATGATGACCGATATCCCATAACTTGGCGCCTCACTCAAACGTGTATTTCGCTGAATGATCGTATCAAATACCAGATCGGTAAAGTGCGTACGCACTTCTTCTACCACCTGATTGGACAGGCGAAGTCGCACGTCGTACATGGTTAGCAAAATACCTTCTATTTCTAGCGCGGTGTTTAATCTATTTTGCACGATTTTGATCGTGTTGAGCAACTTACCTAATCCTTCCAAGGCAAAATATTCACATTGCACTGGTATGATCACCGAATCTGACGCGGTCAATGCATTAATGGTAATCAATCCTAATGAAGGTGAACAATCGATAATAATGAAATCGTAATCATCCTTGATCTGATCGAGTACGTGCTTCATGCGGTACTCGCGCTCATTGAGATTGATCATCTCAATTTCCGCTCCTACCAAATCGATATGTGCCGGCAGGAGATCCAAGTGCGGTGTTTCGGTTTGCCTGATCGCATCTCGCGGAGCTATATCATTTACCAAACACTCGTACACACTGGCCTTGATCTCCCGTGGATCAAAACCTATTCCTGATGTAGAGTTTGCCTGCGGATCGGCGTCGATGAGTAAGGTTTTATATTCTAATACTGCCAGACTAGCAGCAAGATTGATTGCGGTTGTTGTCTTCCCAACACCACCTTTTTGATTTGCAATGGCAATAATTTTTCCCATATTGATGATTACCTATAACTGAGTATGAATCTAACAATTCTACAGCCACATGCTAGCAAGATAACATTCTCCTGATTTTGATCCTACTTAAAACATGTTAAATTTGCTACTTTTGTGAGCTCAGAAAGCTTCACATCTCAGGACGCTAAGTTAGCAAAAAATTAGCTGTAGTCCGACATTTGATTAGCGCATTTACCGGCAAAAAACACCAAGTCATACACATGGATTTAATCATCGTAGGAACAAATCGCCCCAAAAATAATTCGGCGCGTGTAGCGCAATACTATCAGGATGAATTACGTAAAAAGGGCCAACTTTGGGACATTCTTTCCTTAGACAGCCTGCCTGACGATATGATTGTATCTGATCTATACGGTCGCCGCAGTACTACTTTTGCCGCTATTCAAGAGGCCATATCTTCTGCGAAGCGATTCATATTTATGATTCCAGAATATAATGGCAGCTATCCGGGCATTCTTAAAGTATTTATGGATGCTTGCGCTTATCCAGCTTCATTTCACCACAAAAAAGCGGCACTAGTCGGCATATCCACCGGAAAATACGGCAATGTACGTGGTGTCGATCACTTTACAGGCGTGTGTCATTACATGCGTATGCACGTGATGCCTTTAAAGATCCACATTGCACACATCCAGAATGAGCTGAATGAGCAGGGCGGTTTTATAGATCCGTTAACGGAAAAGTATGTTCAAGAGCAATTGGCCGATATCGAACGTTTATAAATCTCCTTTGATAATGCTGGTCAGCAAATCTTCGATAGAATGCTTAAACTTATACTCGTCAAACACTTGCTGATTAAGGAGATGGCTATTCTCTTCGTACAAGAAGATGCTCCAAGCGTTGTTCTTGTATTCCAATGCTGATAGATTTTCGATCCAGTCACCAGAATTCATGTACACGCAAGAACCTTTTTTGGTTTTTACCTCTTGAATGGTCGGGTGGTGGATATGTCCACAAATGACGTAGTCATAGTGATTTTCAATGGCTAACTCAGAAGCTGTCTTTTCAAAATCGGAGATAAACTTTACCGCTTTTTTGACGGAGTTTTTGATGCGCTTGGAGAGCGAATATTTCTCACGACCCATACGCACTAGCACGGCGTTGATGAGCGTATTGAGCTGAATGAGACGATCGTACCCCCAGCCTCCAAGCTTAGCAATCCATTTGGAATGTTGAATCGAAGCATCGAATACATCGCCGTGAAATATCCACGTTTTATACCCATTTACATCGAGCAGTAATTTGTTGGCAAACTGGATTTTTCCAAAATGCATCGGCCCAAATTTGCGCAACATTTCATCATGATTACCTGTAATGTATACGACCTGACAACCCGAGTAGGCCATATCTAACAAACATTTGAGCACGCGGAAATGTGATTCGGGAAAATAACTTTTCTTAAACTGCCAGATATCGATAATATCTCCATTTAGGACCAAATAATTCGGTTTGATAGAGTGTAGGTACTGGAGCAGCTCATCTGCTCTACAACCATGCGTACCTAAATGAATGTCGGATATGACGGCAATATCTACGGCTCTTCTCATGTGGTGTTTTTACAAAGAAACAACCGCACTATTAAGCCATCATTCTCAGAGAGTTAAGATTTTATAAAGAATCGGTCAAGCTACGCTGCCATTTTTCGGGCGCCTCATCACGCTGCAAGTACAGCATGGCGGTAGCTCGCGCATCGGACAAGGGATCATGATGCTTTAATGGTATGTCCATAATCTTGCAACATACGTTTAGTTTAGTTCGAGCAAATCCTAATTGTTGATAGAGGATATTTGTACAAAGCCACTGATCGCTAATATTCAAATCTTCATATCGCAAGCCATAGTATTTCATAGTCTGCTTCAAGACAGACCGATCAAATTTTTCGTTGTGCGCTACCATATCACGCCCCGCGAGTAACGGTGCCAGTTCGCTGTACAGCTCGTCGAATGTCGGCGACTCGGCCGTGTCTTTCGGTTTGATGCCATGTACACGAGTGGTCTGCCACATATATTTGTTATTGGGAGGCTTTACCAAGCTGAAGTACTCTTGGGTGATTATGCCATCATCGACCCGAACCACGCCTACAGCACAAATGCTATTATAATCTGCAGTGGCCAATTCAAAATCGATTGCTGTAAAACTTAACATATACTATTATTGTGCTGCAAAGATAGGCCTTTTTCTACGAAACACATACGGTGCGGCATACAACGCGAATGTCTTCGCTCCGATTTTGAGCAGGATTAAAATCCGTCTTACTATATTAATTCTTATCTTAGCGCCGAAATAGCACCTGTGGTGCTACATGATGCTCATGAAGATAAATCGCTCGTTTCTCGCCTATGTACAATTGGTACTCTTATGTGCCATTTTGACGAGTAATGCGCTATTTATGCATAGCCACGTGTCGCATGGTCACTTGGTGATGCACGTGCATCCTTTTGCTCTCGACGAACTTGGTGACGTGGCTTCTCACGATCACGATGACGATGAGATGATCTTTTATGATTTTCTCGCTCATCAAGGAATCGTACAGATGGAACCATTCGCTGGCGTGATCGGATTGAGCGCAACGGCTTACAGCTGTTATCAAGCTCCGATACGCAATGAGCAGATCGAGTGCCATCAATACCACGATGCGCCAAGCCTACGTGGGCCACCATATTTTTCCTAATCTACCTTTTTACAGAATTGCGAAAACTAAGCGATAGTTCAGCACGACAACAGTAATTGTGCTCGTTATCCCTGCCATATTTCGCCATGAAAAGCCCCTGTGACACACTTCACAGCAGCTTTCTTTTACGCATACAACTTGTTATTAAAAGCTAAAAAAATAGAGATGGAAAAAATTTTCTACACTTTCTTATTGACTTTATTATCCCTCAATATAACTGCACAAACTGCGACTACCCTTACTGGAATCATTACTGCAAAAACAAGCGCAACTACCGCAACGGTACGCATTGAAGGCACAACATTGGCGACCACCACTGATGAAAACGGCCACTTCACCTTAACCAATGTGCCGCTCGGAAACCATCGGATATTGGTTGACGCTATTGGCTATGTTCCTTTTCGTCAATCGGTGTCGGTACTTGCGAATAACACACCGCCGCTACAGATCGTGCTCGAGGCAGATCGACTCAACCTCAACGAAGTGGTGGTCAGTGCCACTCGCTACGATGTAAACAGAAAGCAATCGCCAGTGATCGTCAACGTTATTGGATCTAAGCTGATGAATGCTACGCAAAGTGTGGCAATGTCTGAGACGCTAAACTACCAACCAGGCGTACGCCTGGAAGTGAACTGCCAGAACTGTGGCTTCACGCAGGTGCGGATGAATGGCCTTGATGGTAGCTATTCTCAAATCTTGATGAATAGCCGTCCGATATTCAGCGCGCTCAATGGCGTATACGGTTTGGATCAGATTCCAACAAGTATGATTGAGCGCATCGAGGTGGTTCGCGGAGGTGGTTCGGCCTTGTATGGCTCTAATGCCATTGCCGGCACCATCAATGTGATTACTAAAGATCCTGTTATCAATTCCTGGGAGATTAACAACAATACCAGTCTTATTGGTGGCAAAAGTCTCGACAACAACTTCAGCTTCAACACCTCGGTCGTTAGCGAAGATCTTTCGCATGGCGCTACTTTTTATGGCGCCAAAAGAAGTCGAGAGGCATACGATGCTGACGGCGACGGATTTTCTGAAATCACTAAACTGGAAAGCACCGCATTCGGAACCAAAGCTTTCTATAAATTTTCGGAACTGAATAAATTAACGATGGATTTCAGTGCGATCAAAGAATTTCGTCGTGGTGGCGATCGACTAAATCTCGCACCGCATTTTACTGACATAACCGAACAACTGAATCATAATACGATCATGGGCGGATTGACTTTTGATCAATACACTAAAGATCAACGCACCAAATTCAGCGTTTATGGCTCTGCTCAGCGCACCGTTCGAGATAGCTATTACGGTGGATTGGGGGGCGAGCGCACCGCAGCCGATAGTTTGATGGCAGCCAATGCATATGGAACCACAAAGGATTTTGCTTTTGTAGGCGGTGGACAAATGGCGCATACGCTTAAAAATGAAGATGTACTTACCACCGGTATAGAATACAATCATAGTAATGTGGATGATGAGATTGCGGGGTATAACAGAGCCATAGCACAAAACGTGAATAGCACAGGCATCTATGCACAATACGAATGGAAACCTACAGATCGGTTCAAAGCCTTGCTTGGCGGACGATTTGATCATGTCAATGTATCGGGAACTTACTATCTGGCAGATATCTCACGAGCTTCCGATGCTTCTGTATCAGCATTTAGCCCGAGAGTGACCATTTTATATGACATTGATGAGGTATTTCAACTTCGTGGCGGCTATGCTCGTGGATTTCGAGCGCCACAAGCTTTTGATGAAGATATGCACGTATCATCGGTGGGCGGCGACCAGCAATTTATCTTACTAGGCGAGGATTTGAAAACCGAA
Organism: Sphingobacterium populi; assembly: GCF_001586775.1. Classification (GTDB taxonomy): domain Bacteria; phylum Bacteroidota; class Bacteroidia; order Sphingobacteriales; family Sphingobacteriaceae; genus Sphingobacterium; species Sphingobacterium populi. The sequence goes on from NZ_LQXS01000006.1 coordinate 144,715, forward strand.
TTTTCGAATTCATACACTGCATCTCTTAATTTCACAAAGGCAATTGGCTCTACTCAGGCCAATATTTTAGTGGAAGGATTTTACACGGATATTAGGAATCCATTTACCTACGTATCGCAAGGCGTAATTGGTGAGAATATACGCTTGGAGCAAATGGTAAATGGCGAAGGGCTATATGTAGCGGGTAGCAATATAGAAGTGGGGCTTGCACCATCGGACCGATTGACTTTTCAATTCGGTGGCACGATCCAAACGAATCGTTACCGCGAAGAGCAAGAATTATTTGAAGGCGAGGATATAGTGGATGGTGACCCAGCAGTATTCACGCGTAACCTCGTGCGCACACCAAATAGCTATGGCTATTTGAACACTAACTGGCGCGTGACAGAAGATTTTGGCGTCGACATTACGGGCGTATATACCGGATCGATGATCGTGCCACATGTAGTTCGCGAATCCGGATTCATGGACTTAGTACAATCCAGAGAATTTCTGGAGATGAACGTACGTTTGTCGCGCATGATTCATGTGAAATCGAGCTTTTCACTGGAGTTGAGCGCGGGCGTACAAAACATTTTGAACAGCTATCAGAATGATTTTGATCAAGGCCCACGCCGCGATTCGGATTATATTTACGGGCCTGCTCGTCCACGCACCTATTTTGTCGGTGTTAAGATTGGCAATTTCACTCATTAATAAATAAAATGATGGTACGATTCCAGGTTTGGATTTTCCTACTATTTTGTTCAATCTTCCCTGCGTCATATACGATGGCGCAGGAAGGATTGAAAATCAACTGGCTGTCTTTCGAAGCGTTATCAGACTCATTGGCTACTAAGCCAAAAAAGACCTTGATCTTCTTTCACGCAGACTGGTGTACGTATTGCAAGAAAATGGAGCGTGAGGTATTTACAAATCCCGCTGTCATTGCGGAGATTAATGCCCATTATTACGCAGTACAGCTCGATGTAGAAACGGTGGATAGCATTCGCTTCGATGGTCAATTATTCAGCAACAACTCACCAAAGAAAAGAAGAGGCAAATACCACGATCTCGCTATGCTCTTGGGCGCTAGAAACGGACAATTGGTGCTACCTACCACGCTAATTCTGGACAAAAACTTCTTCGTCGATCAAAGGCAATTTGAATACCTACATAGCAAAAAATTGCTTGAACTGCTACAACCGTAAAAGCATATCTCCTTCGGAGGTCATTCGCCAGCTTCACATATAAAATTAAAAGCGTATTTTTGTGCCCAAATGGGAAAGAGAATACCTCAGGACAAGAAATTTGTCTCTGATATAGAGATAATTGACATCGCCGAAGAAGGAAGAGGCGTCGCAAAGCAAGACGAACTGGTAATGTTTATCGAGAAGGCAATACCGGGCGATATCGTCGATGTAGAACTGCTTCGCAAGAAAAAGAATTTGGTAGAAGGGAAAGTGACTGCCGTGAAGACGCCGTCTCCACATCGGGTAGAACCTTTTTGCAAGCACTTCGGCGTATGTGGAGGCTGCAAATGGCAACACATGAATTACGATGCGCAACTGCACTTCAAGGAGAAATATGTGAGCAATGTACTGAGCCGGATCGGCAAAGTAGATACATCTTCGATGGAGAGTATTTTGGGTTCGCAAGAAACATCGTATTATCGCAACAAGTTGGAATATACTTTTTCCAATAAACGTTGGCTGACGAACAAAGATGAGCAGGTGGACGATCAGGATATGAATGCCTTGGGCTTTCATGTACCCGGTCGCTTTGATAAGATCTTGGATATAGATCACTGCTTTTTGCAGGCCGATCCTTCGAATGATATCCGTAATAGCATTCGTGCTTACGCGGCTGATCACGGAATTTCATTTTACGATTTGCGCGCACATCAAGGCGCGCTGCGCAATGTCATTATCCGCACCGCTTCTACGGGCGAAGTGATGGTTATCGTGGTATTTGCGTACCCGACACAAGAACAGATTGATCAACTCATGGCTTTCATTGCGGATAAATTCCCAACATTAGCTTCGTTATTATATATCGTGAACCAGAAGGGCAACGATACGATCTTTGATCAAGAGATCATGCTGTATCGTGGTCGTGATTTCATCTACGAGGAGATGGAAGGCCTGAAGTTCAAAGTTGGTCCAAAATCATTCTACCAAACGAATTCGGCTCAAGCGTACGAGTTGTACAAGATTACGCGTGATTTTGCTGGCCTCACCGGCCAAGAAACCGTGTATGACTTATATACTGGTGCTGGTACTATCGCCAACTTTGTGGCGCGCAGTGCTAAGGAAGTAATTGGCATAGAATATGTTCCGTCTGCTATTGAGGACGCGAAGATCAACTCCGAGTTAAACGACATCAGCAACACGAAGTTCTATGCCGGTGATATGAAAGATGTATTGACGATTCCATTTGTCACGGCACATGGTAAGCCAGATATTATTATCACCGATCCGCCAAGAGCTGGTATGCACGCTGATGTGATCAAATGCTTGTTGGATGTAGAATCACCAAAAATCGTGTACGTAAGTTGTAATGCGGCAACGCAAGCGCGCGATATCGACTTGCTTTCTGAAAAATATCAGGTCGAGCGTATCAAGCCGGTAGATATGTTCCCGCATACGCAGCATGTAGAAAACGTGGTTCTTTTGACCAGAAAATAAGGAAATGAATATAGAAGAATTACTAAAGGAGCCCTCGGGCAATGGTAGTGAAAAAGGGAAAAGCAGCAGTCCGCTGGAAAGTCTAAAGATCGATTTGGATTTCTATAGCGATGCTATCAAAGAGGTATCTGCGGACCTGATCGCGGAGCAATATTCGACACATCCGATCTTCATAGCGCACCAACATAGTGTCAAAATTGGAGAGGTTATTTTAGATAAAATGGAGCTGAATACTTCATGGAGCATCAATGTGAGCACACTCGAAGAATTCGTAGAGAAAGGAATAATTAAAGAGGATCGTAAAGATTACTTCATCAAGCAATATAAACCGGCTGCACAATTTATGTGTTTATTCGTAGTTGTGCCCGAAGGGGCAAATTTTGTATTTTATCCATACAAGTAAAAGGTTTAGCGTTATTTAACATCGGGAATAGCGATCTTTGGTTAATTTAGATTATTACATGAACCGTTTATTACTACATATTATCTGCATTTGTTGCATTTTACTAGCAACAAGCTTACGTACATCTGCTCAAACTGGAGCTGAAGAGCGTAATAATATCTCTGGTATGATATTAGAACGGGGCACCAACAATACCCGAATCGCTGATGCGAATGTGACCAACCTCAATACACAGCAGAAAGTGCGTACTTCTATGCAGGGTGTTTTTACCATTGCGGTAGCGATTGGTGATTCCATATCTATCGAAAAAGTAGGATATGGACCGATTAAAACACAGATTAATCGTATTGAAGACATCATTTTAGATATGCAGCCCGGCTTACAAATTGAGACTGTAGTGGTGTCGCGCGGCACGCGAGAATCGGAAATGCGTGGAATCATGAAAGATTATGAGCGTAAGGGAGTCTATCGCGGCGGGCAGAATTCGGTAGGCACTTATCTTGCGAGCCCAGCGACGGCATTGTACAACCTCTTTGGCAAGGAACCAAAAAATGCGCGACGTTTTCAAGAATATATGGAACAGGAATTGGAGGAAACCAAGATCGATCGCATTTTTAATAAAACCATCGTTACGGAATTAACGGGTTTAGAAGGAGAAGAGCTCCGATCATTCATGGAATGGTATCGCCCAAGTTTGTCGACTGCAGAGAAATGGGGAAGATATGATTTGATGGTTTATATCAATAAATCGTTTGACGATTGGGATGCCAATGGCCGACCCAAGTCCCAAAGATTGCCAAAACTCGAAATTCCACCACAGGAGAAATAATCAATCGATTGCTAGGCTTCAACAACGTTACTTCGCTTCTAAAAAAATACTTTGGCATTTGCTTTGTTCTCAAATGAATTAGAAGTATACATTTATCATTACAATTATGACAATTAACAAAAAATTATCAGTTTATGGTCTGTCACTTGCAACTTCTGCTATGTTGCTTGCAAGCTGCTCTACCATACAAAATACAAGTAGCACTACCAAAGGCGCAGTAATTGGCACTACGGCTGGAGGTGCTCTTGGAGCATTGATCGGAGGAAAAGCAGGAAATACGGCAGTAGGTGCCATTGCCGGAGCCGTCATTGGCGGAGCTGCGGGTGGATTGATCGGACGTAAAATGGATAATCAGGCAAAAGAAATCGAGAACGCTGTAGCTGGTGCTGAAGTAATCAAATCAGAAGAAGGTATTATCGTAAAATTTGATAGCGGAATCCTATTTGACTTCAACAGTACTCAATTAAAAGGAGATGCTAAAACAAATATTGCCAAATTAGTAGAAACTTTGAACAAAGAACCAGATACTGAAATTTTGGTAATCGGGCACACAGACAACGTTGGGTCTGTGAGCGCTAACCAAAAGGTATCTGAAGGCCGTGCAAAATCTGTACGTGATTACGCTGTATCGCAAGGATTATTAGGTGGTAGAATCAAAACAGAAGGTAAAAACTTCTCAGAACCTATTGCATCTAACGATACGGATGCCGGACGTGCTGAAAATCGCCGTGTGGAGATTGTAATCGTAGCTAGTGAGAAAATGCAACAAGACGCAAAGCGCGAAGCTGGAACTAACTAAAAGTGGTATATAGGTAATTAAAAAGCTCCGGGAGTTGATCTCTCGGAGCTTTTTTTGTTGAGGCATTTATTGTATACATAATCAAAACACGATCTCCCCAAAGCGTGAAATCAGTCCATAAAAAAAGCTCCTAGCAATTCTGCTAGGAGCTTACTCTGCTAAAGCAGATTGTGCTTATTGGAACTTCTTAGCGTTAACCTTACGTTCGTTTTCTGTCAAGTAGATTTTACGAAGACGCATGCTTTGCGGCGTTACTTCGATGTATTCGTCTGCTTGGATGTATTCCATACATTCTTCCAAAGAGAATTTAATCGCTGGCGCAATACGCGTATTGTCATCTGATCCAGATGCACGCATGTTGGTCAACTGCTTACCTTTGGTTACATTGATCGTCAAATCATTGTCACGGATGTGCTCACCTAAGATTTGACCTTCGTAAATATCCACTCCTGGATCGACGAAGAAACGGCCACGATCTTGCAATTTATCGATAGAATATGCTGTTGTAGAACCTGTATCCAAAGAGATCAATACACCCGCCATACGCTTAGGAATGGTACCTTTCCAAGGCTCGTAACCCTTCAAACGGTGCGCCATAACGGCTTCACCAGCCGTAGCGGTTAATACGTTGTTACGCAAACCGATGATTCCGCGAGAAGGAATAGAGAATTCTAAATGCTGCATATCACCTTTGGCTTCCATAATCAACAGCTCACCTTTACGTTGTGTAACTAGCTCGATTACTTTACCAGAAACTTCCGCAGGTACATCTACTACCAACTCTTCAATTGGCTCGCATTTTACGCCATCAATTTCTTTTACGATAACTTGTGGCTGTCCTACTTGCAATTCGTATCCTTCGCGACGCATGGTCTCGATCAATACAGACAAATGGAGGATACCACGACCATATACTAACCAAGCATCTGGAGATTCGGTTGGTACTACGCGTAGTGCCAAGTTTTTCTCCAATTCTTTTTGCAAACGATCGTAGATATTACGTGATGTTACTAATTTACCTTCTTTACCGAAGAATGGTGAGTTGTTGATGGTGAACAACATGTTCATCGTTGGCTCATCAATGCTCATTACTTCCAATTGCTCCGGGTTTTCGAAATCGGCGATCGTATCACCAATATCAAAACCTTCAATACCTACTACGGCACAAATATCACCAGCATGTACTTCTGGTACTTTGATACGACCAAGTCCTTCAAAAACTTGAAGTTCTTTGACGCGGGATTTTACAATCTTGCCATCGCGTTTTACCAAAGAAACCGGTTGGTTTTCTTTGATGGTGCCACGAGCTACACGACCGATCGCGATACGACCTACGAATGTAGAGTAATCTAAAGAGGTTACTTGCATCTGCAATGTACCTTCTGATACTTTTGGAGCAGGGATATGATCCAAAATAGCTTCTAACAAATCGGTGAAGTCCGTTGTTGGTTGTTTCCAATCAGTAGACATCCAACCTTGTTTAGAAGAACCGTAAAGTACTGGAAAATCTAATTGATCTTCGGTAGCGCCTAAGTTGAAAAACAAGTCGAATACACTTTCGTATACTTCGTCCGGACGGCAGTTTTCTTTATCTACTTTGTTGACTACAACAATAGGTTTGATACCTAAAGCTAACGCTTTACCTGTTACGAAACGTGTTTGAGGCATCGGACCTTCAAAGGCATCGACCAAAAGGACAACCCCATCGGCCATTTTCAATACGCGCTCTACCTCACCACCGAAATCGGCGTGACCTGGCGTATCAATGATGTTAATTTTTACATCCTTATAGGTAACAGATACGTTTTTGGAAACGATAGTGATACCGCGTTCACGCTCCAAGTCGTTGTTATCCAGGATTAGTTCTCCTGCGTTTTCATTTTCTCTGAATTGATTCGTGAAATAGAGAATCTTGTCAACCAATGTTGTTTTACCGTGGTCAACGTGAGCGATAATCGCTATGTTTCTGATGTTCTGCATGCTACAGCTTGTCGTGTAAAATTCTAAGGTGCAAAAGTATAAAAATAAAAACAACTAATCACTAAATTTTAAATGATATATTTGGAATAGTTGAATAATAAAGATTTCTTAATATGAAATGGCTTTTAACAGTAGTAATATCCGTATTTATGGCGCATCACATATCGGCACAAAATAAGACCGATTGGGCGAATTTTGGTAAATATGAAGCGGCTAACGCGCAGGAGAAACCCGGGCAAGTCGTGTTTATGGGTAATTCTATTACCGAAGGGTGGAAAAATCAACGCCCTGAATTCTTCAGCGAAAATGGGTATATCGGCCGAGGAATTGGTGGGCAGACTAGTGCACAAATGCTGGTTCGCTTTCGCAAAGATGTGATCGATCTACAGCCGAAAGCTGTGGTAATTCTTGCTGGCACCAATGATATTGCACAAAACCAGGGGTATATTTCACAAGCAAATATCTTGGGCAACATACAATCGATGGTAGAGCTGGCACAACATCACAATATTCAGGTGTATTTGTGCTCTGTACTACCAGCTTACGAATTTGGCTGGAGAAAGGAGATTCAAGATGTGGCCAATCAGATCATACAATTGAACACACTTATTCGTTCTTATGCCGAGAGCAATGACATCCCGTATGTCGATTATCACTCGGCACTCAAAGATGAGCGAAACGGACTGTCGGTAGAGTATGCGAAAGATGGTGTACACCCAACGAATGCGGCGTACGAAATCATGGAAGCGACATTACAAAAGGTCTTGAAATAACGATCTAACAGGGCTTAAACCTGGAAATAAATAGGCTTATTAATCACAGAACCCCGCACCAAATTGGTGCGGGGTTCTGCGTTTTTATACGAATGATTGATCCGAAGATTACGCTATTACTTGCAGCTCTTTGCCGACTTTGGTAAATGCCGCAATCGCTTTGTCTAAATGTGCGCGATCATGGCCAGCCGATATCTGCACACGAATACGAGCTTTGTCTTTTGGCACCACTGGATAGTAAAAACCGATCACATAAATACCTTCTTCGAGCATTTTGGCTGCAAATTCTTGTGCCAACTTCGCGTCGTATAACATAACAGGTACAATAGGATGTACTCCTGGTTTGATGTCAAATCCAGCAGCAGTCATTTGCTCGCGAAAGTACGTGGTGTTCTCTTCTAGTTTGTCGCGCAAGGCCGTAGTTTCGCTTAGCATATCTAACACGGCAATAGAAGCTCCTACAATCGCTGGTGCCAATGTATTGGAAAAAAGATATGGTCTGGAGCGCTGACGCAACATATCTATAATCTCTTTGCGACCAGAGGTAAAACCGCCAGAAGCACCGCCCAACGCTTTACCAAGCGTACCTGTGATGATATCAATACGGCCCATTACATCACATAATTCGTGCGTACCGCGGCCTGTTTTACCAATAAAACCCGAACAGTGCGATTCGTCGATCATAACTAGAGCATCATACTTATCTGCCAGATCGCAAATTTTATCCAAAGGTGCTACAGATCCATCCATCGAAAAAGCCCCATCGGTCACAATAATACGATGACGTGCCCCTGACGCAGCTTGTAATTGTGCTTCCAAATCTTGCATATCACAATTTTTGTAGCGAAAACGTTGCGCCTTACACAGACGTACGCCATCGATTATGGAAGCATGATTCAGTTCGTCGGAGATGATGGCATCTTCTGCGCCAAACAAGGGCTCGAAAACTCCACCATTGGCATCAAAAGCTGCAGCGTAAAGAATCGTGTCTTCTGTTCCTAAAAATTGCGATAGTTTATCTTCTAATGTTTTGTGAGTATCCTGCGTACCGCAAATAAAACGAACAGACGACATTCCATATCCATGCGAGTCAATCGCGGCTTTGGCCGCTGCGATTACATCTGGATGCGAAGACAACCCCAGATAGTTATTTGCACAGAAGTTGATCACTTCTTGCCCGGTATTGATTTTAATGTCGGCTCCTTGAGGAGTCGTGATAATGCGTTCTTCTTTGTAAAGACCGGCTTCCTTAATGTCTGATAGTTCCTTTTGTAAGGTGGCTTGCAAATTTTGGTACATATTTTTAAAATGCTTTTGTTGCGTATCTATCCAAAGATACAATATTTTATGGCTACTATGTTTCCGCAGGGCGTATCTCGCTAATAGCAAAAAGAAGGACCGCATATAAGCAGTCCTTCTTTTTGTTGTCACGATAGCTCTTTCTATTTTACACGAGTAAAGACCTCTGTCCGGCCTAATAAGCTTACTCCTACGAAACCACGCACCTCCAACTTATCGCCTTTTGGCGTCATTTTGCAGCTGTATGTTTTTCCAGATTTAGGATCATAGATCTCTCCGCCTTCGTAAACCTTTCCTTTTTTAGTGAAATTGGTCAATATCTCTAAACCTTCTATCTTACGATCGCGGAGATTTTTGTCGGGATTGTTTTCATCTTTCTTTGACGAATCTTTTATCCAATACAACTTACCATAGTACTTGTCGCCTTTTTTGTAAATTTCGATACGCCCTTCTTTACTGGAGTTCTCCCACTTTCCTAGAATTGGATCTGATGACTGCGCGAGGAGCGAAAAGGCGATCATCATCGCGCTTAAAACTAAAATAATTCTCTTCATAGCTTTTGTTGTTTACAATTGTTATGTCTAAATATACGATTTTTTACTATGCATGCATAATACCAGTTGTTAGCTAGAAATCTTTTTGACCCCATAGTTTAAACAGTACAATGCGCATAGGGTTTTTAATTAATATAAATTGGCATTTGTTTTGTCTGGAATAAATTAAATCACAACTTAATTATAGATATTATGCATTTTGTACTTTCACTTCTACTCACCGGAATTATTATAGCGGGAGCATCTTATATTATCCCTGGCGTATCAGTCGCAGGTTTTGGTTGGGCAATCGTCGCAGGATTGGTAATTGGTTTGGTTAATGGGATCGTTGGAGGAATCTTAAGATTGTTTACTTTTCCGCTAAATTGGCTGACGTTTGGATTAGTTTCCTTTATAATCACCGTACTGATGATTATGCTAAGTAGCAGCATCATGGGCACCAAATTTCAGGTCAGCGGATTTTGGTCAGCATTCTTTTTCGCTATCGCCGTAGCCGTTATGGAGATGATTTTAGGGGCATTGGTAGCGCCAAAAAACACGTAGATTAACGCAAATAATTTTCTGCAACAAACAAGGGCAGCAAGAAATCTTGCTGCCCTTGTTTGTTGCAGATCGTAAGTAATTCGATAGGATCAGATCCTAGTAAGCTCCGATAAAGAAACTACCTGCTTGTCCTTTTAGTCTGATTCCTTTGGCAACGCTATTCGTTTTCCAATTAATGATGTAAAGGTTGCCATCTTTGCCACTAGGAGTCAATGGGACGTACGCCAAATCTCCGTCTACTCCGATATGCTGAAATTGACCCAATGTTGCATTCATTCCAGCATCTGAGGAAACTTCTGTAGCTAATTGCGTAGCTGTTTTTGAGTTCAGATCTACTAAAGCCAAATATCCGCCCGCAACACCAGTTTCGGTAAATAATACCAATCCTTTTCCTTCGCCAAAATATCTCCATGCTCTGATTGCTAAATCGTTGGATTTGCTTAAAGCTGTTTTGAGATCAAAGTTATAGCTATTGTCATAATCGCTGGTGGATCTGTTGATACGTAAGATTTGTGACCCTGAAGTAGCAGTCGCTTGGTACACATTTCCATCTGTTGCTACATATTGAGTCATCGTACGGTAGCTATGATTGGCAGATTTACTTTGTGTAGACCAGATTAATTTTGGATTAGCCAACGACGGATAGTCTAATACCAACGTGACGGTTCCTTTGATATTGGCAGCATCATTAGCCCAGGACCAGCTTACTGCTTGCGTTTCTTGATTTACTGATCTCTGCGGCCCTTTAGATGGATCAACTTTCGCAATATTACAACCGATATACACTTTATTGCCATTAATAACTGGTACATCTACTCGTCCTACAGAATAACCTTGCGCTTTTTCTTCATCGGTGAATGGGAAAACAAACTCAGTTGTGTTTGGCACACTTGGGTTATTCAAGTCAATAATCGCTACATCAACAGTACCACGAGTATACTCGTAGGTCTGTGTGCCAGCTTCTGCTTTTGCTGCGTCGATAGGCGCTGAGACTCCTTCAATTTTTACACCTACACCTACCCCTTCGGCGGCTTTCACCCATCGTGGGGATGCACTCAAGATACTAGCTACATTTAGTTCTTCATTTGTGTCCTCGAACTTATTTGTTCCTGTTACACGGTATTTGTTAAATATGCCACCATTAGTACCAGTATACTGGATGTTATACAAGAAATTTCCATTAACAGAACCTTGTACACGGGCCGTTCTTTGAGAGCGTAGCGGATAGCCAACTCCAGCAGCAAAAATATTAAGTTCTTTGGAAGCATCACTCGCTTCGGCCAATGTAAGCGCATGTGCTAATGTACCACCATCACCTGCTCTGTTTGTTTTTGCATCTGGAAAAGCTGCTGTCAATGTTATGAATTGTCTTGCTTCTGTATCAGGGCCAGATCCTGCATTGGGGTTTTCACCACTAGGGCCTTCATTTTTAGTACATGAAGCCACTGTACTCAACGCGATAGCTACACCGAATAAGGTCGTTTTCAATAGTTTTTTGTTCATGATAGATATTGATGAGTTAAATGTTTAATTTTATTTAGTAAAGTTGTTGAGCATATAGTTGAGCTTCAGATAGTAGCCGCGGCCAGGTTTCTGCACGCCAAAGTTGTCGTATACCTCGCCATTGGTGATATTCTTGACATCCAAGCTGACAATGATTTTCCCACTTGGAGTGCGGTAACTGGCTCCCACGTCGTGAAAAAATTGTGTTGGCGTCCTAAACCAGTCTTCAGAATCGAACCATACGGTGCTAAAAGGGGCAACGTAACCGGTATTATAGAATACATTGACGGTAGATTTTCTTTGTATCAGGTTGTCCAAACGATATTGAACACTTCCGTTTACCATAAAATAAGGTTCGTTGGGCAGCTGACGGTTGAAGAAGCGATGTGGGTTTCCATTTTCATCAAACTCCGTTTTCATCAACGTATTGAATCGAGAAAAATTCACCAATAGGTTGAGTTTGTTGGCGTATACATAAGTCACCTCGGCCTCAAATCCGCGTGATTGCGTACGACCTATATTGATAAATCTCGTAGTTTGGAGATTAGCATCGTTTTCTCGACCCACGATGACAGAATCTACGGCTTCGGCAGCAATTTTGTCGTAACCATTTCGCCAGAAAGCGCTCGCATATAAGGACAATCTGTGCGTTTCATCAGATAGCGCTTCGTAACGAAATCCTGCATTGTAGTTGACATTGCGCTCTGGCTTCAACTCCAAATTCTCGACAATATTGGTTTCTGGGCTTCCAAAAATTTGTTCATCGCGAGGTGAAATAAAGCTGTTTTCTGTAGAAGCGATAAGGTATAATTTCGGGATCACATTATAGGATGCTGTAAAACCATATCCTGGATTTCTATTGGTAAGGGTTGTAGTAGTGCCGGCATTATCGTAATGATTTTGGTTGATGGTGTATTTTGCTAATACATTTGTTTTCAATCTGTTGTTCAGCATTTGTGCTTCGTAGTTGAATCCAAAAATATTTGTTGTGGTACTTCGCTGATTTTGCGGATTCATCGGTGCGGATGGATTCAATAAATCTTCGTCTTGACGGCGGGTAGAGTTTAGATTGTGGTTTACTGAAATACGATGACCTTGTGCGACCATGTACGAAAGATTGGTGCGCGAGTTGATGATATCACGATCAATATTGGTAATGACAGCGGCTCCTTGTTGGCCTCGGCCGACTGGTCGTACCAAAGGAACAGTCTCACCGTTACGTATAATCATCATTGGATTACCATCCCAATTATAGATCGTTCTGGCTGTATCTTGTAGATAGGTACTTCTCTTGCTATATACGGTATTTACATTTAGAGCTAAGCCATGCAGCAAAAAATTGTTTTTGATATAATTTAAGCTAAATACATGCGCTTGGTATTCGTTGAATCTTCCTACGTAAGGCTGTGCCATCGTCACGCCGTGCGGTATATCTTGATAGGTATCAGAGATATTGTAACCTAGGAAAAATTGATCAGCCCATTTTACGTCAGTGAATCCAAATTCGAAACGACCAGAGATCGATCTGTATTTATTATTGAATCTTCTGAACCTATTGTAACGTGTAAGACGTTGCTGTGCATCAGTCATCATGCAATTGCCCCACATCTCATAGCTATTATCTGTATTGATGTATGCACCCGATAATCGTGTGGTAAATCCATTCTTCTGATTCCGGTAAAGCGCTGCGATATCAGCTTGAAATGTATTAAATGAACCATAGGATACAGCAGCGGTGATATTATTTGCTGAGGCATCCTTTCTCATAATAACATTGATGGCACCACCAACGTAATCACCAGTAAGATGCGAAGGTAATACGCCTTTATATACCTCAATGCGCTCGATCATGGCAGGAGGTATATTGTTGAGGTTGAATGATTGGCCAAAGGTAGATATCGGCGTACCATCGATAAAAATACCGATCGCACTTCCCGACATACCATTAAGGTTGTACTCGATCTGAGAACCTATGCCACCATTTTGCCGGACTCTCACACCTACGGCGCGATCCAACAATTCATTGGTGGTCAAATTGCGAAGTGAAGCTTCTTTGGTCTCTATTACAGCTACCGCAAAGCCACTGGTTTCCATATCCCTCTTTACCGTCTTCCGTTCTACTGCCACTTCTTCAATATTGGTTTCCCCCTTTGGATAAACGATGCTATTAAACACCATATTTGGCTGGCCTATGTGCACTTCGTGATGTTGTGGAGTAATATCAATAGCTGAAATATGCAGCTTAAAGCGACCATATGGGACATTAGCGATCTCATACCGACCGTGCTGATCAGTAATAGTACCCAAGCTGCTTCCATCTAACGTTACAGTTATATGGCTTGCTGCGCTACCGTCTTTATGCATGAGCTGCCCGCTAATGGAGCCAATCATTTGAGCAGTTGCACTAGATAGTGAACACAAGTAGAAAAGGATAGTTAGATATTTGTACATAGTATAAATCACATCGTATTTAGACAAAGTCTAAATAAAATTTGTGCGACAAAAATACATCTTACAATCACTTTTTTCCGACGCAAAACGAAATTTTGATGACGATACTAGAAATTTAGCTCGATTTTATGCTTAATTGGTAATTACCAGTCTGTATGGCGATAGCGTATAGCAGCAGTACAACGTTTCCTAATTACGATGTTCCCAACATGAGTAGAGCTCGATAAATAGTACGACATGTCCATAACGAGTATAAGATTCATTTAAACATTCGGCTTCCCGCGCAAATGAATTATGATAATCAAAACTGTTTAGTATATTTACACTAATTTAGATGGAGTCTAAATTAAAATAGTCTCACAAGCATTGATATTAACTGTTAAAAAGTGTCTTACCGCGGAACAACAACGATAATTAGCGCACATACAAATACGCAACCAAAGCCGTTGCTATTACAGCATACAGCTCAAGCTTGGACGCATATACGATGTAGCACATCAATTCGAGTCGAACATCAGAGTTTGGTCATCATTATGTGTGCGAAAAATGAAGAAAACATCAGCTATAGAGTGCACGATAAGATCTACCAAGTCCCCCCTTCACATTTTGAAAGCTTCTACTTGGGCGAGAATACAATTTTGGAAACAATAGGAAGCTCCTTCGCAATAGTACTTATTATCAGTCACTATGAAGCCAAAAACTTAGGCCTTGACAAATTGATCCCAAAGCTACAACAGGATAAAGTAAAGGGAAAGATTTCACACCAGAGCGATTACTTGATTAAAAAAATTAGTAATACGCTTATGGTTGAGGATTCTTATCATCATCTATTATGCAACGCACAAATTTTTGAGATTCTCTACAACCATTTAACAGATAATAGCTCGGATCTACGTCCAGATCTGAAATGTCATTACGAAAGAGTTCAACTTGCCAAATCGATCATCCATCAGGACATGAGCAAGCGGATAACTATTCCTGAGCTGGCCAAAATAGTGGGAACAAATGAACAATACCTCAAGAAATATTTTAAAACCTACTTAGGTAAGACAATAGCGAACTATACCACAGAGATTAAGATGGAATATGCACGATCCTTGCTTGCAAGTGGCAATCTTCTAATCAGTGATGTATCCAGAATGACTGGTTATAAACATGCGACTCACTTTACAACTACCTTTAAAAAATATCACGGCTATAAACCGATAGAGTTTAAATAATTTGCCGCGCTAGTATCAAATCAGCTACGCATTACTTTTTTATATCGCGTTGTGGGAATAGCCGTATTTCGGGCAATTACTACA
>NZ_LQXS01000007.1 GCF_001586775.1 Sphingobacterium populi
GAATGGAATTCTAAGTTGCCTCAGCAAGGCGTCAATATATTTTCTAAAATGAGCGCCCTGGCGCAAAAACATCAGGCGATTAAAGCAAAAAAAACGCTAATACGATCTACACCGGATGCATAGACTGTATTAGCGATATCATATGTATAGTACGTCAGTGCGATATTATGAATGACTCATCATCCATAATGATGTTCTATTTCACCAATTTCTTATACTTAATACGTTGTGGAGCCACATCTCCTAAGCGCTTCTTACGATTCTCTTCGTATTCTGTATAGTTACCTTCATAGAAATACACTTGCGAATCGCCCTCAAAAGCCAGAATATGTGTACAGATCCTATCCAAAAACCAGCGGTCGTGCGAGATGACGACAGCGCAACCGCCAAAGTTCTCCAAACCTTCTTCCAGCGCGCGCAGCGTATTCACATCAATATCGTTCGTCGGCTCATCCAGTAATAATACATTAGATCCTTTTTTCAAGGTAATCGCTAAATGCACACGGTTGCGCTCGCCACCAGATAGGACGCCAACTTTTTTCTGTTGATCCGCACCATTGAAGTTGAATTTTGACACATAAGCCCGAGAATTTATCGACTTCGTACCAAGATTAATGTTTTCGTTGCCGTCGGTAATGTTTTCCCAAACGGATTTTTCGGCATCAAGATCATGATGCATCTGGTCTACATAGCCTAAAGCTACCGTCTCGCCGACTTTGAACGTACCTGTATCTGGTTGCTCTTGACCGGTGATTAAGCGGAATAATGTCGTTTTACCAGCACCATTAGGACCTATAATACCAACGATACCTGCCGGCGGGAGTGAAAAGCTTAGGTTCTCAAACAAAATGCGGTCGCCGTACGACTTGGAAATTTGATCGGCTTCGATCACGACATTCCCCAAACGTGGGCCCGGCGGAATGAATAATTCCAATTTCGCTTCGCGATCCTGTGTTTCTTCCGAAGCCAGCTTCTCGTAATTATGTAGACGTGCTTTCGACTTGGCATGTCGTGCTTTAGGTGCCATGCGTACCCATTCGAGCTCGCGCTCCAAGGTTTTCTGACGCTTGGTTTCCTGTTTTTCTTCTTGTGCTAAGCGTTTCGCTTTCTGATCTAACCAAGATGAGTAATTTCCTTTCCAAGGAATACCTTCTCCCCGATCCAATTCTAAAATCCAACCTGCTACGTTATCTAAGAAGTATCGATCGTGCGTTACCGCGATCACCGTACCCTGATATTGTTTTAAATGCTGCTCTAACCAATCAATAGATTCGGCATCGAGGTGGTTGGTCGGCTCATCGAGTAGCAAAACGTCGGGTTCTTGCAACAACAAGCGACAAAGTGCCACACGACGTCGCTCTCCTCCTGACAAATTGGCAATCACCGCATCTGGATCAGGACAGCGAAGCGCATCCATAGCACGCTCCAATTTACTATCTAATTCCCACGCGTTCGTCGCATCAATTTTATCCTGCAACACGCCTTGGCGCTCCAGCAGTTTGTCCATTTCATCGGCATTTTCATAGACCTCTGGCAGACCAAATTTTTCGTTAATTTCCTCGTATTCAGCTAGCACAGCAACCGTATCTGCCACCCCTTCTTCTACGATTTGCCTAACCGTTTTATCGAGATCCAATTGCGGTTCTTGCTCGAGATATCCGACCGAATAACCCGGTGAAAACACGACCTCACCCTGTATAGATTTGTCCAATCCAGCGATAATTTTCAGCAAAGAGGACTTACCAGAACCATTTAAACCAATTACGCCAATTTTGGCGCCATAAAAGAATGATAAATAGATATTTTTGAGCACTTGCTTGGATGGTGGGTAGATCTTGGAAACCCCTGCCATCGAGAAGATTATTTTTTCGTCTGACATAGCAAAATTGTAACTTATTTCAGACAAATATAGGGATTTGAAGTCAATTACTGCCATTTTGATCGTCCTTGGTCGGTGGCGCGATTGTTGATAAATTTATTGAAACATTAACGTAAGTGTTATTTGTTATTTTACTTACATTTACGATAGCACAAAAATTAGAAAGGTTTATAGATGGAAGCTAAATTTTCACCACGAGTAAAGGATGTGATCTCGTATAGTCGGGAGGAAGCCTTGCGTCTTCGTCATGATTATATCGGTACGGAGCATCTTTTATTGGGATTGATACGTGAGGGGGATGGTGTAGCAATTCATGTTCTCAAAAACATTGGATTGGACATGGCCGCCGTGCGGGAATCCATAGAAGATGCCGTCAAAGGCTCTTCGATGTCACGCACACCTATTAGCAGTGTTCCGCTGACAAAGCAAGCAGAAAAAGTTCTTAAAGTCACGTATTTAGAAGCTAAAATCTTCAAAAGCGATATTATTGGGACAGAGCATTTGCTGTTGGCTATACTGCGCGACGAAGATAATATCGCCTCACAAATATTAAATAAACATCAGGTTACGTATGAGTTGTTCAAAAATGAATTGGCTCAAAACAAACCTGACATTACGAGCGAAGCAGCTGGCACACCTCCGGGTGATGATGACTTTGCAGAGGATGATGCACAATTTGCCCAACCGAAAAAGGTTTCGGACATTAAGTCCAAAACTCCGGTATTGGACAACTTTGGGCGTGACTTGACAAAGGCTGCAGAGGAAGGACGATTAGATCCAATTGTAGGCCGTGAGAAAGAGATCGAACGCGTATCTCAGATCTTATCGCGCCGCAAAAAGAACAATCCTATTCTTATTGGTGAGCCGGGTGTAGGTAAGTCGGCTATCGCCGAAGGATTGGCACTACGCATTGTACAGCGCAAGGTTTCGCGCGTGTTGTTTAACAAACGGGTCGTAACATTGGATTTGGCCTCGTTAGTAGCGGGCACCAAATACCGTGGCCAATTCGAAGAACGCATGAAAGCGGTGATGAATGAGTTGGAAAAATCACCAGATGTCATCTTGTTTATTGATGAGATTCACACGATTGTTGGTGCCGGTGGAGCTTCGGGCTCGCTCGATGCATCGAATATGTTCAAGCCTGCGTTAGCGCGTGGTGAGATCCAATGTATTGGTGCTACCACACTAGACGAATACCGTCAGTACATCGAAAAAGATGGTGCATTAGACCGTCGTTTTCAAAAAGTAACGGTCGAGCCCGCAAGTCACGACGAAACCATCGAGATCCTGAATCGTATTAAAGACAAATACGAAGAGCATCACAACGTCGTGTATACGGAAGAAGCGATCAACGCCTGCGTCTCATTGACTACGCGCTATATCACTGACCGTTTCTTGCCAGATAAGGCTATTGACGCGTTGGACGAAGCAGGCTCACGCGTGCACTTGACCAATATTCATGTACCACAAACCATCATTGATATCGAAGAAAAAATCGAAGAGGTGAAGGTCGAGAAGAATAAAGTAGTTCGCAGCCAGAAATACGAAGAAGCCGCAAAACTCCGTGATACCGAGAAAAAGCTCATCGAAGAATTGGAACGCGAAAAGGCGGCTTGGGAAGAAGAAACCAAAACAACACGCCACACCGTAACAGAAGACAATGTGGCTGAAGTGGTCGCAATGATGACTGGCATACCGGTACAACGCGTTAGCCAGACTGACAGTCAGAAATTGCTCAACATGGGCGAATCGATGAAAGGTCGCATCATTGGACAAGATGAAGCGGTACAAAAGCTGGTAAAAGCAATTCAGCGTACACGTGCCGGGTTGAAAGATCCGAAGAAACCAATTGGTTCATTCGTTTTCTTGGGCCCTACCGGTGTCGGTAAAACAGAATTGGCTAAAGAGCTCGCACGCTTTATGTTTGATACAGAAGACGCACTAATTCAAGTGGATATGAGTGAATACATGGAAAAATTCGCTGTATCCAGATTAGTAGGTGCGCCTCCAGGATATGTGGGTTATGAAGAAGGTGGTCAATTGACGGAGAAAGTGCGTCGTAAGCCATATGCTGTGGTGTTGTTGGATGAGATTGAGAAAGCACATCCCGATGTCTTCAATTTACTTTTACAAGTATTAGACGAAGGTCAGTTGACAGATAGTTTGGGGCGGAAAGTAGACTTTCGCAATACGATCATCATTATGACTTCCAATATTGGTGCTCGCCAACTGAAAGAATTTGGTCAAGGAGTTGGTTTTACTACCTCGGCAAAAGAAAATCAGGCAGATTCACACTCTCGTGGTGTGATTGAAACGGCGCTGAAAAGGGCATTTGCACCCGAGTTCTTAAATAGAATTGATGACGTCATCGTATTCAACTCCTTGATCAAGGAGCACATATTTAAGATCATCGATATCGAATTACGAGCCTTATTTGGAAGAATATCTGATCTTGGCCACACCATCGAACTATCTGACGATGCTAAAAATTATATTGCAGAGAAAGGATATGACACTAATTTTGGTGCTAGGCCTTTAAAAAGAGCAATTCAAAAGCACTTGGAAGATCCAATAGCCGAAGAGATCTTAAAAGATAATCTGAAAAGCGGAGACACCATCTTGGTAGAATTCGATAAGGAAAAATCGGAGATCGTAGTATCGGCAAAAACTATCAACACGCCAGAGGATGATGATGTAAAATCAGACAAACCGGGTAAGAAAAAGTAAGAATCCAGATATATATAAAGAGTGCTATTCGTAGCACTCTTTTTTATGGCAATATTTTTGTTAGATGTGTTTAAACCCTCAATCTACTTTGAGAGTCATACTCAAAAGACACCTATACTTAGATAACAATTAGCAATACATTTAAAACAAATAAAACATTATGAAAAGAATTCTATTAGCCCTAGTGATAGCCTCTGCTACTATGCTATCCTTCAACTCCTGTACTAAAGAGTATATCACGAATAATGAGTTTCTACCTGGAGTAAGTTTTTATGAAGATCTTCTTGGTGGCTCAGCTTGGAGACCCGTTAGTGTACAGCTAACTTGTTTGAGCAAACCATATCTATTCCAGAATTGAATGATGTAGTGTTTGAGGATGGTCATGTAAGTGTTTCAATCGGCACTAGAGCCAGCGATGGAATTCAAGAGTTTACCAATATTCCAAGTCCTGGACCTATTGGCGGATTTACTTACGGTGTACGTTACGGAATAGGACGAGTGATTATTACAGTTAGTTCTCCATCAGGGACAGTACCCGGTGCTCAAGTTGCAAAAATCGTTCTTACGACTGCTGATATAGGAAACTAATAAAATTTACCATTAGGCCCTATAAAATATTAACTATTATTAAAAAGGCCTTAAAATTGTCAATCGATAATTTTAAGGCCTTTTTATATGCCCCGACTTTTTTTGGACAGTAATAGGAATATTATTCTTCTCTTAAATTAGTATGAGTCGTTGATAAAAAACAAATAGCAAAAAAATGTGAAATATTAATATGATGATGCGTTGTAGGAAACAAATTTTAGCTACTTTGCGGTGTATACAATCATTCCAAGACCATCATTATTATGAGTACAATTAATTTTGAAACTGCAACATTTAAAGAATTCGAAAACATCCCAAACCACGATCTAGCCGCTACCACGAAGATTTTTAAAGAGTTCACTGATTACATGGAAACCAATGAACAGATGAATTTTCGCTTCATTACCCGTGGATCTGGACCAGAAGTTACGGTTACCTCCCCTTTCTTAAAAGAACCCACCTCTTGTATTAGCCTAGTGTCTAATGATTATTTAAATTTCACCCAACACCCGAAAGTCAAACAAGCAGCTATTGACGGTATTATGAAATATGGCACAGGAGCAGGAGCATCTCCACTCATCGGTGGCCATCATGAGTACCATGTAATGCTGGAAGATAAGTTATCAGCTTTTTTTGGCAAGCCAAAAGGTAGTAGTATCGTGTTCACGACTGGCTACACTGCTAATAGTGCCACATTGCTTGCACTATTGAAACCCGAGGACTGTGCCATTGTAGACATGGAAGTGCACGCTAGTGTGTATGAAGGTTTGTTAAATACCAACACTAAGCGCTTCCCACACAATAGCATGGTTCATCTAGAGCGAGCATTGGCAGACACCAAAGACACACATCGTACGCGCTTGGTTATTATTGATGGCGTCTATTCGCAAAACGGTGATTTGGCAAAATTAGATGAGATCAAAGCTTTAGTAAAAGCCTACGGAGCGTATCTTATGGTTGATGATGCGCACGGCATTGGAGTTATGGGCGAGAATGGACGTGGTGCCATTGAAGTATACGATGCTTTGCAAGATGTAGACATTATCGCTGGCACGCTTAGTAAAGCATTCGGCCATATCGGAGGCTTTATCATTGCTTCAACAGACACTGTAAACTATTTGCGTTATCAATCCAGACAGCAAGTCTTCTCCTCTACTTCTACGCCCGCCACGTACGGCCTACTCAAAGCAATTGATTTAATAGATGAGGAACCACAATGGCGTAAACAATTAGCAGATAATGTAGACTACTTCCGCAATGGTCTTTTGACACTAGGTGTTGATATAGGCACAAGTGCATCGCCTATCATCCCCATCAAGATCGGAGACCCACACCGCACCGCAACGGTAGCTCGCTTAATGTTACAAGCAGGAATTTATGCCAACTGTATAGTTTATCCCGGCGTTGCGAAAAAAGACGCCAGAATTCGCACTAGCTTGATGGCAACACACACTAAGGCACATTTAGATCATACTCTGAACGTGCTGGAAGACATAGGAAAGAAAATTAGCTTGCAAAAATTACGCTAAATGAGTTTATTTCTTTTCGAATACGGATATAAATAACTAGTTTTGAACAGGTAGACAAGTAATAATGGCGAAACAACAAAGAAAAACTTACCGCGGCGTAAAAAACGATAAAGAGCGGACAATGGGAAAGCTCGTCCAAGCTGTCGGAGCAGTTCTCGAAGAAAAAGGCTACACTGGACTAACTATTGCGAATATCTCTAGGAAAGCTGGCGTAGATAGAAAATTAGTAACCTTATATTTTGGTTCGGTAGAAAACCTAGTAGAAACCTATATAAAAGACAAAGATTATTGGGTTGCCGCTACTGTGGGCGCTATGGAATACTTTGGCCAAGCTCCTAAGGAAGGGTCGAAAGGATTCTTAGAATCGCTATTGACTAATCAGATGAGAGAGTTTGCTAGTAACCAAGAGATGCAGAAGGTAGTATTATGGCAGATAAGCGAAAATAGCGACATCATGTCAAAAGTTACCCAAGAGCGTGAAAAAATGAGCGCCTTGTTCTTTGCTTTTGCCGATAGAGAGATCGGACCTGATCAACTAGATTTGCGCGCAATTACTAGCGTCTTGGTGGCCGGAATCTACTATTTGGTTTTACATTCTAAAAACACAGACAGTTTATTCTGTGAGATTGATCTCACGACCGAAGAAGGTATGAAACGTATTGAGGATGCTGTAAAGCTCATACTAAAATGGACGTATGACAGTGTAGATATTATTCCTCCCGGATCATCAGCTAAATAAACGCAGCTAACACCGACGTCAAAAAATTGATGTTCGCACAGCACACATATTTAGCGAATTCAGTATAAAAAAAGGGTTGATTTCACTCGTGAAATCAACCCTTTTTTTATCTTTCCAACATAGATATAAACTTACCTACTTATTTATTAGGTTATGGTGGTATCTATTTATTGCTTAAGACCGCTTTCATGAATTGAGCATCTGAAGGAGTGACAGCAGATCTAAAACGATGTATCAGTTTTCCATTTTCGTTTATCACAAATTTTTCAAAATTCCATTTGATATCACCCGTAAAATCTGGGTTTTCGGCTGATGTCAAATATTTAAACAATGGTATAGCTTTCTCTCCTTTCACATCTACTTTTTCCGACAGGATAAATGTTACGCCATAATTTTCTTCGCAGAAAGCTTGAATAGCATTATTCTCTTCTAGCTCTTGGCCTCCAAAGTTATCGGATGGAAACCCTATGATCACTAATTGATCACCGTGCTGCTCATGAAGCGCCTGCAAATCCTTGTACTGCTTAGTAAAACCGCATTTGGAAGCCGTATTTACTAATACCAAGGTTTTGCCTTTGAAAGACGAAAGCTGGATCTCTTTACCATCAATCGTGTTGATGCTATAATCGTAAACGCCATTATTCATCGGCATCAGCATCGTAAAAACCATTAACAACTGCAACATATAAACTATTTTAAGTGAAATCTATCTATTCAAATTCGGCGCCAAAATTACCAACCGTTAGCGCATTATCCATTTCGCGCTGAATGACGAAGTCAAAAAGTGGTTTGATCGGACTTTTCAATATCCGTCCCACATTCACGCCATGCAGTTCGCATACATCTCGCAGCTGCATGTCAAAATGGAAGGCTACGCGCCCCACGAAATTACATTCATGCTCGGCATAACTAGGGTAAGTCATTATATGAGTACGTACAAATTCGTCAAATCCATTTCGTAACAAAGTATCGATATACGGATTCAATCTATTTTGATCCATAAATGGAACAAAAGAGGCCAGATAAGCATTTGGGCGATCTTTTTGGTATACGTTTTTGACGACGACTTCTTTGGTGACATGGTACTGTTCTTCGAATAGTTTAGCCACATCTCTTGGCATTGTTCCGTACAAAAAATCCATAATCAATTGCTTTCCAAACCAAGCGCCCGAGCCCTCATCGCCCAACACATAGCCATTACCATGCAAACTCGCTGAAAGGTACTCACCGTCGAAAAAACTCATATCAGATCCGGTGCCTATATTGCACACAATGCCTGGCTGCGTACCTAAAGTAGCATAAGCTGTGCCCATCAATTCTGTTTCTACAGCAATAAAAGCATCCGGAAAAATGGCGGACAATGCATTAGAGACGATTTCTCTCCGATCAGGCGTAGAACAACCTGCACCAAAAAAATAAACTTCATGCACCTCCGATATATAAGGATGATTTCGGGCACCTCACCTAGTACACGAGCGATCTCCTTCTCACTTACAAAATATGGATTTAATCCTTTCGTACGAAAAGACAAAGGATCGCTATCTGGAAGATGCAACATCCATTCCGAACTCGACGACCCACTATCTGCTACTAAAATCATAATTTATCACTCCTATTCACTACTTCAAATATACTATTATTCTTCCGATTTTGTTTTGGAAGTAAGTAAAGCGGTTTCGATAATCTGGCTATAAAAGTCGGTTTCCGTCATACCAAACGCGCGGACCTGCTGCGGGATAAAACTCTGCGCAGTTTGCCCGGGAGTGGTATTGATCTCTATGAAATAAAACCGACCAGTTTCTTTCTGTAAAAAGAAGTCGACACGTACCATGCCACGACAATTCAACTTATGATACACATCTTTTATTATGCGAGTACTAAGCGCATCTTGTTCTTCAGTAAGATCAGCAGGTGTGATTTCCTCCGTCAATCCGGGGATATATTTTGCTTCGTAATCGAAAAACTCTCTGCTGGTTTTCACTTCTGTAGCAGGCAGCACCACTAGATCACCGGCTAAATTACGAAATATGCCACGCGAAAACTCGCGACCTTCAATAAATTCTTCGACCAACACTTGCTGGCCTGTATGCGCGGCATCATATGCTTTCGCTATGGCGGCTTCTAATTCATCTAAAGCTTTGACTTTCGTCATTCCAATACTGCTCCCTCCAGCGTTGGGTTTTACAAAAAACGGCAAAGCTAATTTATCCTTCACCTGCTGCACGGCGGTTAGGCGATCTGCCGCGAAGAGCAGTACTGAATCAGCGAGATAAAGCTGCGGAATACCCGCTAGCACTGCCTTTGTATAGCCTTTGTTCATCGTCAGTGCCGACGTGAGCGCATCGCAACTTGTATACGGCAAACCGATCATGTCAAAATAGCCTTGCAATCGCCCATCTTCACCAGGGCTTCCGTGCAAAACGATGAATGCAAGATCAAAGGTAATTTGATGATCGTCTATCGACAAGGAGAAATCATGCCTATTCACATCAAATTTCACCCCGGCATCGTTTACATAAAACCATTGATCGCGCATGATCGATATTGGATACACTTCGTAGCGCTCTGTATCTAATTTTGAATGTACAAATGCAGAGCTTTTGAAAGAGACGGCTGCTTCTTCGGTATACCCGCCCGTGATAAGGGCAATTTTTGTTTTCATATAAAATTGTCTGACCTGTCCTGTTTTGGCTAACAAATATAGTTACTTTCGCCTCACATTATCGCACGAATAGTTTTACCACGATCAAAGAGAATACAAACAGACATAATGGCGTGAAATAAAGATTATCGTGGTACGCAAAGGTCGTATCTTTCACCTGTTTGAACAGACCCACATACTGAAAATCTCCAACTGCTCTGGCAAGAAATATGAATGCAATGATTACCCACACAATCCTTTCCAACAACAATGACATAAATTTCGATACTGCCATCGTATTAAGCAATAGCAAGGCGGCGAAAAACAATCCAACCAACACACAATCACTAAATCCCGGCGCCAAGAGGGGAACGCCATTTTGCGTAGTAGGAATAGCAAGCTGCTTTGCCCACACACCTCCAAATGCCCAGTAAAAATGTATTGCTCCAATACCAGCAAAAATCAGTGTTAAGAGCGCCTTAGAAAGCTGCACCATACTCAAGGTTTTTTTTATAAATAAGCTACAAAATACAAAATTATCAGTCGCAATTGCTCATTTATCCCTGTTCATCAATATAATTTGACACTGAGGGATTTTGCACGCAAAAATCGCTTACCTGATGTGAGGTTATCGACAAAAAAGCCAACACTGCAATTCAATCATACGACAAGACAGGTTTATGTATATATTTGTACGGTATTTGTATAATTATATTTTTTTAAAAAAGTAGCCACAGCTATATACATCATACGTTATCGCAAACTAGATATCACAGCAAGATATATGTCAAAATTTTTTCTCTACCTAAGAACTGATACCTTCCGCAAAAATCTGATTTACGCCCTTGTCGGTGTGATCGCATTGTTTATAATCCTCTACATAGGTTTACGGGTCTATACCAAGCATGGTGATCGCCAAGAAGTACCTGTACTAAAAGGTTTGCATATCAGCGAGGCAATTGCACTATTAGATAAAGTAGGATTAGAATATCAGGTAGACTCTATTTATCAATTGGATGCGCGGCCAGGCTTGGTGATTGAGCAAGATCCAGAACCCGCATCAGCCGTCAAAGGCGGACGAACCATCTATCTGACCATTATCACGCAAAGCGCGCCGGAAATCGCTTTCCCAGAAGTTACAGACAAAACCTTGATCGAAGCAATGTCCATCATTAAAAATCACTCCTTAAAATTGGGTGATACGACCTACGTTAATGATATCGCTCGCGATGTAGTTCTTGACGCTACATTTGGCGGTCAGCCAATTACCGCCGGACGCATGATTCCAAAAGGATCTCGGATTAATTTGGTATTGGGCAATGGTCGTGGCAACGACCAAGTGAACATCCCTGAATTAGTCGGACTACCATATAGCGAGGCAGAATTCGCGCTACGTGGATTGGGCCTAGTAGTAGGAAGTATTAGCTTTGCTGATGGATCAAGAGATACCGTAAACGGAACTGTCGTGGAACAAACGCCAGATATATCCGCTCAATTTATTCCGTTGGGCGCTGCCGTACATTTAAAACTGTCGAACTCAGTAGTTCCAACTACCAACGAATAGCTCCACCTGCCATGCAAGAAGTTCAATCAGAGAAAAAAAGAAGAAGCGTATGGATTCCTGTCGGAATCATATTCATTGTTATTGCCCTGATCATATCATGGTTAGGCTATTTAGCCGTATTGGCTCCTACGGTGCAGACGGATGCCGACTATTTCTATGTACACAGTGACGATACGTACGAAAAGGTGATGCAACGCATCAAAGAGGAAAATATCGTTCGCAACTACACCATCTTTGAATACATGGCTAAAGCCATGGATCTACCAGAAAACATCAATCCCGGTCGGTATCGTTTGGATTCGGAGATGAACAATCGTCGACTGATTGGCAATCTGCGCGGTGGATATCAGGAAGCCGTAAAATTTAGATTTCAAAATGTACGATTAAAGGAAAACTTTGCCGGTTTGTTAGGCCAAAGTTTTGAGGCCGATTCGATCGAGTTCTTGAATATACTCAAAGACGCAAAAACCGCAGAGAAATATGGCTTTACCACCGATAATTTCTTTTCGATGTTTATCCCAAACACGTATGAGATCTATTGGAATACCAATCCAGAAAAGATTATGGCACGCTTTCATACCGAGTACACCAACTTTTGGAATGCAGAGCGCAAATCAAAAGCAGATGCCTTGGGCATGACCACACAAGAAGTAAGTACATTGGCAGCCATCGTAAAAGGTGAAGCAATGCATATAGATGAGATGCCTGCGATTGCAGGTTTGTACATCAATCGTTTACAGCGTGGCATGCTTCTACAAGCAGATCCAACCGTGATCTTTGCTAATAATGACTTCACCATTCGTCGGGTCTTAAACCGTCATCTCACTATTGATAATCCGTATAACACCTATCGCTTTAAAGGCTTGCCGCCAGGACCAATTATGATGCCAAGCATCGCCGCTATAGATGCCGTGCTCAATCACAAGCAGCACGATTATATCTATATGTGTGCTAAAGATGATTTTAGCGGATACCATTTGTTTGCCAAAACGATGGCAGAACATCTGGTCAATGCACGCAAATTTCAGCGCGCTCTAGACGAGAGGAACATCAAGCGATAGAATAGGCTGCGTACTGGCTTCTTTTGTCATTTCGCTTAATTAATTTTAACTTCGCCAATATGTTTGTATTTGAAAACAAAATACGTGTTCGCTATGCCGAGACCGATCAGATGGGATACATGTATTATGGTAATTATGCTACGTATTACGAAGTCGCCCGCACCGATATGCTACGAAGTACTGGTATTTCCTACAAAGAACTCGAAGCCATGGGCGTGATGATGCCCGTGATCGAAATGCAAACCAGGTACTTACAACCTGCAAAATATGACGATTTGATCACCATCAAAACTACGATTCGGGAAATGCCGAACGTACGGATCTGCTTCGAGTACGAACTCTTTAATGAGGCCGGCATATTGCTGAATACTGGTAAAACGTTGCTCGTTTTTGTCGATATGGCCAAGAACAAACCTTGTCGCGCACCAGCCGTATTCACGGAAAAAATAAAACACTATTTCTCCTAAAATGAAAAAAGTCCACCATAGACTTTTAAATGTAAGAATCTACGATAACTTCATCGAATGGACTAAGAGTGCTGTATTGCCAGGGTTTGGCTCGTTGCCATTGTATACGGTTTTTGCCTTTTTCTTTCAAGAGATAGCGCGCGAATCCATTCTGAATAAGGCCTCTTCCCTAGCCTACAACTTTATGCTGGCTATTTTTCCGGGCATTATCTTTCTATTCACGCTCATTCCATATATTCCAGTCGATAATTTTCAAGATCAATTGATGGAACTCATGCAGGTAGCGATGCCATACAGTGCGTACGAATTTCTAGAAGTTACCCTTAATGATATTATTAAAAGACAAAACACCGGTTTACTATCAGTAGGTTTTGTCTTATGTACATTCTTCGCTACGAATGGCATGACCACGTTGATGATGACTTTTAATAAATCTTCCCTTTCCAAAGAAGACCGTAGTTGGGGGCAGAAACGCATCGTAGCATTAGCATTGTCCGTTGCTATCGTACTAGCATTGGCCATTGGTATATTCTTGTACGCTGGCGCCAACTTTTTGATTAATTACCTTAAAAATACAATCGATTACGATCTAAATTACTTTTGGAGATTTCTGATCAAGTTTGTACAGTGGCTATTTATGTTCGGGATCTACTTTTTCACCGTCAGCTTGGTCTATAAATTTGGGCCAAGCCGTAGTAGAAGATGGAAGTTTTTCACGCCAGGTGCTACGCTTGCCACCGTGCTGGCTATTTTATCTTTTTCAGGATTCGCTTATTATATAAACCAGTTTGGTACGTACAATAAGTTGTATGGATCTATCGGTACATTGATCGTGATGATGATATGGATGTACCTTAATGCACTGATTCTGATTGTCGGATTCGAACTCAATGCCAGCATCGCCTTGTCCAAGCAAAGCATCAAAATTGTGCGTCCACGCACCTACAACTCCTTCAAGTCCGATACCACACAAAAGTAGAAGCAGGATTATCAATATAGCCTTTCACTTTTCCTTAATCTTTTTTCTACATAAATAGTTGTATATAAAAGTTTTTTGTACTTTTGCAGTCTCTGCAACGCAGGGAAAAGGAGAAAATTAATTAATGGCAAAAAAACAAGAAGCAGAAAAAGAGTTAGCGGCGAAAAACGCAGAGCTACAAGGTGCTGACACTAAAGTAGTGAAAGACACTGAAACCATCGAGTCTGAAGCAGATTCAAACCTAATCAACGAGATCAAATCTAGTTCACTAAGCACCCCGGAAGGTGACTTTGACTGGGATTTCGATGAAAAAGCCTTCGGTAACTACAGCGAGGCTGAGCGTACGAAACTAGAAGAGCAGTACGCTGGTACATTCAATCAAATTAACCAAGGTGAAATTATTGAAGGTACTGTAGTATCTATCAATAACAAAGACGTGGTATTGAATGTTGGATTTAAATCTGATGGTTTAGTAGCACTTTCTGAGTTCCGCGACCTTCCTGAATTGAAAGTTGGCGACAATGTTGACGTATTTGTTGAATCGCAAGAAGATGCAAACGGTCAATTAGTATTGTCACGCAAACGTGCTAAGACACAAAGATCTTGGGAAGCAATCAACGAAGCTTTGGAAAATGATGCAATCATTGATGGTTTCGTGAAATCACGTACCAAAGGTGGTTTGATCGTGGACATTAAAGGTGTAGAAGCTTTCTTACCAGGTTCACAGATCGACATCAAGCCTATTCGCGATTACGATATCTATGTAGGTAAAACAATGGAATTCAAAGTGGTTAAAATCAACCACGAATTCAAAAACGTTGTCGTATCTCACAAAGTATTGATCGAAGATGATTTGGAAAACCAAAAATCAGAGATCGTTGCGAAATTGGAAAAAGGTCAAGTATTGGAAGGTACTGTTAAAAATATCACTGACTTCGGTGTATTCATCGATTTGGGTGGTGTTGATGGTCTACTTCACATTACAGATATTTCTTGGGGTCGTATCGAGCATCCAAGAGAAGTTCTTGCATTGGATCAAACAATCAACGTGGTTGTTCTTGATTTTGATGATGAGAAAAAACGTATCGCTCTAGGTCTAAAACAACTTTCTGAGCACCCTTGGGAATCTTTGAGCACTGATCTTGAGATCGGTTCTAAAGTAAAAGGTAAAATCGTAACTGTTGCAGATTACGGTGCTTTCCTTGAAATCATCCCTGGCGTTGAAGGATTGATCCACGTATCAGAAATGTCTTGGTCTCAAAACCTACGTTCTCCACAAGAGTTCTTGAAAGTAGGTGACGAAATTGAAGCACAAATCTTGACTTTGGATCGCGAAGACCGCAAGATGAGCTTAGGTATCAAACAATTGACTCCAGATCCATGGCAAAACATCGCTGAGCGTTACCCAATCGGGTCTAAAGTGAAAGCGGCTGTTAAAAACATGACTAACTTCGGTGTATTCGTTGAATTAGAAGATGGTATCGATGGTTTGATCCACATCTCTGACCTTTCTTGGTCTAAAAAAATCAACCACCCGAACGAATTCACTAAAGTAGGTGAAGAACTAGAGGTTGTTGTATTAGAGCTTGACGAAGAAAACCGCAAATTGTCTCTAGGTCACAAACAATTGGAAGAAAACCCTTGGGATACTTTCGAAACTATCTTTACTGAAGGTTCACTTCACGAAGGTACTGTGATCAAAGTTGGTGACAAAGGTGATATCGTTGCACTTCAATATGGTGTAGAAGGATTCTGTCCATCGAAACATGCTGTTAAAGAAGACGGTACTGTATTGAAAGTTGACGAAACTAACGAGTTCAAAATCATTGAGTTCAACAAAGAAAACAAGCGTTTGGTAATTTCTCACTCTCGTATCTGGGAAGACAAGAAATCTGAAGCTCGTGTAGAAGAATTCAACGCACGTAAGAAAGAGGCAAAAGCTGCCAACACTGCTGTGAAAAAAGTGAAGGATTCTGTTGAGAAATCTACTCTAGGAGATCTAGGTGTATTGGCTCAGTTGAAACAACAAATGGAAGGCGACGAGAAAAACTCTAAATAGTTTTTGATCGTAACTGATTCATTTTAAATACTCAAACCCTCCGCATAGCGGAGGGTTTTTTGTTATATTCGTGTAATGCTAACTCATAATTCCTTACAGCATATGCACGATACACCTCCAATCATCGATATTCCCGAACTACACCTACTTATAGCACAAGGCAAACCTGTTGTGTTGATTGATGCAACTATCGACAAAGTCAATCAACGTATTGATTCAAAGGATTCCGTTCCAGAACTAATTCCTGACTCTGTCTTTATGGATCTGGAAGAGAAATTTTCAGATCATAGCAATCCTTTACCGCATACGATGGTCGACGATGCAACGTTTGAACGGGAAGCCCGCGCGATGGGTATCAATCAAGACTCCATTTTAGTTATTTACGATCGTTGGGGAATATATTCCAGTCCGAGAGCTTGGTGGATGTTTCGTTCAATGGGACATGAGAACACATTTGTATTGCAAGGTGGATTACCCGCTTGGAAAGAACAGCATCTTCCCGTGGTATCCAAGCATCAATCAACCCGTACCATCGCAACTGGCAACTTCGTTGTCCATCCGCAACCCTATTTTTGGAAAAGCAAAACCGATCTTTTAAAAGGGCTGGAAGAAAATGATACAACTATTATCGACGCGCGCAACGCTAACCGCTATGGAGGAAAGAGCCCAGAGCCGCGTGCTGGCTTACGATCT
Organism: Sphingobacterium populi; assembly: GCF_001586775.1. Taxonomy (GTDB): domain Bacteria; phylum Bacteroidota; class Bacteroidia; order Sphingobacteriales; family Sphingobacteriaceae; genus Sphingobacterium; species Sphingobacterium populi. The sequence goes on from NZ_LQXS01000007.1 coordinate 16,927, forward strand.
GGCCATATTCCTAGCTCGCACAATCTGCCCTTTGATGAAGTCCTTTCAGGCACACGTTACAAGACTGTGCCTGAATTACAGAAGATCTTCGAGCCCTTTATCGACGACAAATCCGTTGTCTTTAGCTGTGGCTCTGGTATTACTGCCGCTATCATTGCCCTAGCAGCATACCAAATAGGTTTCGATCATCTCGCTATTTATGATGGTTCGTGGGCTGAATGGGGTGCGGATGAAAATCTGCCGATTGAGAAGGAATAATACATAGCAGAATTTTTCCGGCGGTAACCTTCCGAGTTTCAGCCTACCAATACGAGACCGTTGACTGTCTAATAGCTGAATTAGAGTCTATTTTCAATAGATCTTCTTACTGGTAGTATGGAGATCATTATTCTATTTCAACATATTGCCACAATATTTATGGAATTGTACGTCGGACAGCATCCCTTCGTAAGAATTGCGTATTCTTTTGTATAAATCTGAACCCTAATTATGCGATATATAGCGATTATTTGTCTAATAGTACTACCCGTCTTTTGCTTCGGTCAAGACATAGAAATGCAATGGAAAGAAATAGACCGACTAATCAGCATCAAAAACTACCAACAGACATTACCAATCATACAGGCGATAAAAAAGAAAGCGAAAGTCAACGGAAATAGTCCAGAATGGATCAGGGCCGTACTAGCAGAGCACCACGGTCTGACTTTAAATATGCCTACGGACTCTGCTTTTTACCGCAATCAGAACCATCTATTGGCGCATATTGACAACGCGAATGGCATAGAGAAAAGCGTATTGCAAAATATCTATGCAACATTTCTTCTTCGCAACTTATATACCCGTCGTGTAGAAGAGACGGATGGTTATTTGAGCTGGGACATCAACCAAAAAACCGCAACTATAGATTCACTATTCCGCCTATCGCTATCGAACAAATCCGCATTAATAAATGAAACAATTACCTCTTGGAAGACGATCGTTTCTGATGTAAAAAATCAATCCATCGCTCCTACTATCTTTCATTTATTAGCTTACAATTATCTTGACTTATTCGACTTTTACCACACAAACGACTCAGGCCATAAATCAGACTTGATCAAAATTTTACAAGACGTAAATTCCGAGAACAACTATAGCGATGCGCATGCTTATTTGTGGTTTAGGCCATATACTATTGGTAGTTCATGGGATATCGTGGAGAAATTGGAAGAGATTGAACAAACGCTTCAAAGCCAACAAACCCCGTACAACGCACATATCCTACTTGTTATTGCGAACGCGATGAAAGAGGATGGAAAGAATAGAGAGGCGATGACGCTTTTAAAAGAGGCTATGGAACTTTGGCCAAATTCCCCGTGGATAAATGATGTTCAAGCCATGTTTAAAACGATAAGTCAATCATCCGTAAATGTGGAAACTCCTAAAATCAGTCCTAGCAACCTTCATACACCGATCAAACTGATGGCGCGAAATACGGATCGAGCCTACTTACGTGTCTATAATACAAGCACCACACCGAAAAAATTCCAATTATTCCCATCTACTCTCGACTCGCTCTCCAACAAAGTCACCATTAATGCGCCATTGGTATACGAAGAGCATATCAGGTTAAAAACTTTCGACGACTACAAGGAGCATATCACAAACTACAAAGTGAATCCATTGCCTTATGGCAATTATAAAATACTAGTCTCCAATAATCCTGATTTTAAAGACGACGGACAGGATCATGATGTTTCAGAAGTACATCTCGTGGTGAGCGATATCTTCATTTCTCCAACAATCAACGACAAGGATGTTTATCCAGGGGATGATCATTACAACGTACTGCTTGTTAATCGCAAGGATGGAAGTCCTTATAAAGGTCAAACTATAGAATTGTATGAAGACAATAATGAGAAGATAACCAGAGTGCAAACTTGCAAAACAGACGAAAATGGGTTGTTCACCTATTTGGCTGATAACAGAAAGAATCGTAAAGATCTGGACGACTTACTCCTATTTATACCAGATGAACAGCAGCTTATTGCTTTGGATTATTTTCACAACATCCCTAGGCAGAATAGTGCTAAAAACGATACCGAGGATGCACATATTGAAAATGCCCTGATTATGACGGATCGCGCCATATACCGACCTGGACAGCAAGTATTTTTTAAATCAACAATGTACACACAGGACATATTGAACGGTAAAGTCGTGCAAAATCAATGGGTAAACATCATCTGTAAAGATGCCAACCAACAAGCGATAGACAGCGTTAAATTGAGCACAAATGCATTTGGTTCTGTTCATGGCAGTTTGCGTGTACCGAAGAACACTTTAAGTGGGGTATTTTTTATCGAAGTGCATAAGGAAGGTATTTTATTATCTCAAAAATCGGTACGGGTAGAAGAATACAAACGCCCCACATTCTCCGTAAGTTTCGATGAGAATAACGAAACCTATTCCAAGCAGGATACAGCTGTATTCGCAGGAAAAGTAGAAAGCCTTTCCGGTGTAGCTTTATCGCAATCGACCATCAAATACCGTATCCAATATCGCCATCCGACAACCTACCGGCAAATTGTGCATATCGATAGTACAACTGTGGCAGACCAAAATGGAAAATTTTCAATTAAGCTGCCATTAACAGATACGGTATTTCAACCATGGACAAATTTTTACCTTCAGGTGCAAGCAGAAGCGATCAGCCAGACCGGAGAAATCCAAACGAAAAGCACCTCATACACCTATTCTGACAATCCTTTACGTATTAACACTAGCTCGCTGTCAAATATAGTAGAGGGTAAATGGGAAACGATCGTAGTGCACAGTACGAATCCTAATGGCAAACCTCTACCGGCGACTGGCCTAGTGAATATCTACAAATATAAGATGCCATCCATAATACAGATGGATCGAAAACCATTTAATTTCAACGCTGAATATCACCTATTAGACACCGCGGATTACGAAAGACAATTCCCATGGTACTTTGATAAGATCGATCTACTCCCGGAAAGACCGAAGAAGCATGTGGCTACTTACCACTTTGATAGCAAGGGATCGGATACTATACGTGTAGATTTCGCGGACACATACGGTTCATATTTGGTCGAAGCATTTAGTATTCAGAAATCAGATACCGTAAGGTCAACAAGCCTAGTAAACGTCTTTTCCAAAGAAGATCAAAAAATATCAAATAAAGATTTTCTAATCATCAGAAAAGACAAAGATGGATATGCCATTGGCGAAAAAATGACGCTACATTTTCAGACGGACTTTGAAAATGCCGCAGGTATATATATATGGAAAGTACGAAAAGATAACGCAAGCAAAGCGATATTTATCCCTTTATCCAAAGGCAACCCATCATACGCGCATACGATCACCGAACATGACATCAGGTACAATACTTGGTTTGAAGTGATGATGATCAATGAGAATAAAATAGTGACCCGTCGCGTAGACATTCCTTTCAATCGAGCCGACAAGTCCTTGGACATACAGCTTAAAACCTTTCGCGATAAAATCACGCCAGGACAAAAAGAAACATGGAGCTTCACGATCAAAAACAAAGAAAAAGCCGCTGAGAGTGAACTATTAGCTACTATGTATGATACAGCCTTAGATCACTTTGGCTACCATCAATTTCCAGATGCATTCGCTAATGAACAGTATCGGAAGTGGTACCAGATTTATTCGGGTTGGACTCTGAACGATTTCATTCATCAAACAAGGAGTAATACGCTCTTCGAAAACCCTTATCCGTCCTACGAACTCTACGTGCGTCCACCAAGTCTCCATGACTACAACCTAATGCACACACAATATATCATTTATGGGACACAGTTTCGTAAACAAGTAACTTCTGGCTATTTCAGTGAAGGTGCATTACCTACGGGTAGTTTTGGTCCTAAACGAGTGGAAAGTCAGGCCTCGAGCGTAATGATCCGTGGAAATACTGCATCTGCCACTAGCCAACAGCAACTAGCAATCGTCGATGGTGTAGTGGTGAAGGATTTTGATCTAAATAGCCTCGATTCCAGCAGCGTACATGAGATTACTGTCTTAAATGGCGGTGAAGCAACTGCCCTTTACGGCGCTGGTGCAGCCAACGGTGTAGTGGTCATCACGACAAAAGAGGGCTTCGAAAATCAAACCAAACTTAACGCCGTACAAGCGCGAGCGAATCTACAGGAAACCGCATTTTTCTATCCAGATCTGGTGACTGATCAAGACGGAAATATCAGCTTTACATTTGACAGTCCCGAAGCGATGACCCGATGGCGACTGATGCTCTTCGCGCATACCGAAAACCTCATGTCGGGCTCTGCATCCTTCTTCACACAAACACAAAAAGAACTGATGGTGCGGCCCAACTTACCGCGATTCTTACGAGAGGGTGACGAGATCGTCATCAAGTCGGAGATTCAAAATCTCAGCGATGTAAGCCAAAATGGCTCGGCGCGGCTAGAAATCATTAACCCCGAAACAAATGAAACTATTTCTTCGGAATTCCTGATGGATAATGGAACACGGGATTTCACCACTCCACCGAAACAAAACTATACCGCATCATGGATCTTGAAGGTGCCAAAGGGCTACCCGATCATACAACTGAAAGTTGTAGCTGCTACCGCCGATTTTTCAGACGGTGAGATACACGAATTAGCGATTTTGCCGAATCGTATTTTGATCACAGATACTGAAAAAATTATTCTAGATAAAGGCGAGCGTATGGACTTCACTATACAGGCAAAAGATAAAGAAAATGTACAGGCCAAAATCCAAGTGCAGAGCAATCCGATTTTAGAAATTATCTCCGCTTTAGATTTCCTCAAAAATTATCCTTACGAATGTAACGAACAAATAGCCAGTAAATGGTACGGGTTAAAGATGGTACAATACATTAAAAATAAATATCCTGCTATTGCCAACTATTTTAACACAATTGACTTAAACAAAGCGGAGTCCAAATTGGAAAACAACAGCAACCTAGGCGAAATACTAGCCACGGAGATGCCTTGGATGCGACAGATAACACAAGACAAGGAAAAAGTGAAGTATTTAGCTACTCTTTTTAAAACTGATCTGGAATCGGAAATACGGCTACTTGAGCAAAAACTACAAAGAAATCAACTGGAGAGTGGAGCTTTCAGTTGGTTTGAAGGTGGCAAATCCGACATAAGCATTTCCCTAAGATTGTTGGAGATATTTGGTAAGGTCAACAAATTGGACGCAACACTTATCGCCTCGTCTATTCAAAAAATTAGCGAAAAAATCATGCAATTCGCTGATCAAGATACCGCTATTTACGGCCAAAAAGCAGCTACAAATACCGTAATTGACTACCTATATATACGCTCGCTGTGGAATGATCGCTATATTTTACCTGCTGCAAAGGTCGAACAACTTCGTAAACACATTGACCTATCAGCCGCTTACACCTCCAACCAGCCCGCTGGCTTGGCAGCAAAAGCTTGGCTGGTGAATGCCTCATACGATTACCGCATCGCCAGCATCGAGGTCAAAAATCGGATAACTCAAGAGGCTATTCATGATAAGGATCGGGGAACCTATTGGGAAAGCAATGCTTCTCGTTATAACAGCATGAGTTTGCAAAGCTACATGGTGGAGGCCTACAAACAGTTGGACTCCTCAAAACTGGAGCAGATTACCCAATGGATTTATTACAATAAGCAGCAAAACAGCTGGCAAACCACCTGGAACACGGTAGATGCCATATATGCACTGCTCTTAGCCAATGACCCTAAAGATTTTGTACTAGATAATACTGTTACCATCAAAATAGATGATACGCCCGCCTTTGTCGAGGATAAAGTTATGGGAGAAATAAGCACCACACTAAGTGCTGAAAAATTGGTAAAAGACCGCACTATCCAGATTTCCAACACAAATAACCGGAAAATATACGGAGGTATCTATCATCAGTACTTTGTGCCGCTAGATCAGGTACAAAAGCAAAAACGTGAACTATCAGTGTCTAAAAAATTCCTAGTGAAACACGGGACAGATTGGGTAGAAACAACCTCGTTCAAAAAAGGGGACAATATCAAAGTACAGCTCACGGTCGTGAGTAATGAACCGCTTAGCTACGTTCACCTTCGCGATAGCAGAGCTTCTGGATTTGAGCCAATCTATCAGCCGTCTGGCTACCAAATCTGGAAAGGATACTACTACACTATCAAGGATGCGTCTACTAACTATTTTTTCGACTACCTACCTAAAGGTGAGCATGTCTATGAGTACGAAGTTAAAACCAATAATAGCGGAACATTTAGCAGCGGCATTACGCAAATCGAGTGTATGTATGCCCCTACGATAAACGGAAGATCGGAAAATGTAAGATTAACCATTCACGATTAGTAAAAATGCATTAGTTGCCACCTTATTTCTGTGGCAACTAATGCATTTTCTATCCATGTATCAAAACTTGTCTTTGAAGATGAGGCAACCTTTTAATAGCGGTAATTTCACGCTTCAGAAAGTATTACACTCTCGGAGCTGGCAAAGGCACATAACCATCATCGCCGGGTACCTTCGGGAATTTGTGATCGACCCAATCCTGTTTGGCTTGGTCTAGAATCTCTTTGCTCGTCGCGACGAAGTTCCATGAAATATAGCGTTCTTCCGGAAAAGGTTCGCCACCAAAAATATACACCGTAGTACCTGCCGTAATCTCGAAAGTACACAAGTGCGCATCCTTCGTAATCAAGATCTGTTTGGGTCCATAAGTGTGTTCGCCACTTTTGATCTCCCCTTCCAAGATATACAAGCCGCTCTCGCCGTAAAGCTCACCACGAATATCAATTACGGCATCTTGTTTCGCTTTGATTTCTAGCATATACAATCTACTGTACACCGGCACCGGAGATTTGCGCCCGAATGCTTCTCCAGCGATTAGCTTATAACTGGCCTTCTCATCCTCCCAAGCAGGAATATCCTTCGCTTCAGTATGATGAAATTCAGGTTCCATAAATTCCAATTTCTTGGGCAAAGCCACCCAAATTTGCAATCCATGCATGTACTTATCCCGCGTACGCAGATGCTCTGGCGTACGTTCAGAATGCACGACGCCTTTTCCGGCAGTCATCCAGTTCACAGCACCTGGCGTAATCTCCATGGCTGTTCCGATGCTGTCGCGGTGAAAGATGGCTCCGTCAAATAAGTATGTTAACGTAGAAAGTCCGATATGAGGATGTGGACCCACATCCAGGTTTTCGTGATCTGCCAGACAAGCTGGCCCCATGTGGTCTATAAATACAAAAGGACCGATGGATCTTTTCTGACGGAATGGCAAAAGCCTTCCCACTAGAAAATTGCCAATATCGGCCGCTTTTTCCTCAAGTATAAAATCAATATTAGACATACCCTTATCTCCATTTAGTTATATAAAGATAATCCTAATATTTCGAAAATCCATGCTGGCATGTACGAGCATGCCAGCAGGATTGATCACTCTACCCCACCGCCGAGTGCACGGTACAGATCGGTAATAGCTTGTAACTTTTCGCGTTTGATATTAATCGCTTCTAGCTCATTTTCCAAGGCGCTGTTTTGTGCCGTGATTACTTCCAAGTACGTAGCCATACTGCTACGGTACAAGAGCAAGGCATCATTCGTGGCTTTCGTCAAATGATCTTTCTTCGCTTCGACCAACTTCAAACGCTCATCAGCATGCGTAGACATCGCCAACGCGTCCGATACCTCACCTACCGCGGTCAACAGCGATTGACGGAATTGCACAGCTGCTTTTTCCTGCTCAATCTGTGCGATCTCATACGCCGTTTTCAATTCTTTCTTCTGGAAGATCGGTTGTGTCAGATTGGCCGCTACACTTTTCACTACAGAGCCAGGGATATCAAACCAACTATTGAATTGAAAGGAATTGACGCCGATCGAAGGCGTCAGACTGATGGCAGGATACATCGCAGCTTTCGCTAAGCCCGTTTGCGCATTTGCACTAATGATCGCATACTCCGCCGCTTTTACATCTGGCCTTCTGCTTAACAACATGGCGGGTACGCCTGTATCAAAAAACTCTTCTGGCATGGCTGCATTCAAACTACCAGCACGCTCCAATGCAGAAGGAAAACTTCCGCAAAGAATGTTCAATGCGTTTTCCTGTATAGCAATATTTTGCTTTGCCAGCGGAATCAGTAATTCCGCTGTTTTTTTCTGTGCTTCTGCTTGATCCAAGGCCAGCGAACTAATCATCGCAGACTGATATTGCAACCGAATCATGTCTAAAGTACTGTCGCCCAATACCACATTGCGCTGCGCTACTTTCAACTGCTCATCTAGTGTAATCAGCGAATAGTAGGCCTGCGCCACTTGCGCTACAATGCGAGTCTTTAAAGCATTCATATTCTCTTTTTCGGAAAAGTAACGAGCCCATGCGCCCTCGCGTTGCATCTTGGCTTTGCCCCAAATATCGGCTTCCCAAGATAACCGCAACGTTGCAGCATAATCGTCCATGTATGGCGTTCCCAGAAATTGCTCACTTAAAGAACCATTCAAGGAGTTGCGTGATAACCACATGCGGTTCGCTCCGACTGCTAGATCCAGCGTCGGTAGCAATTGTAACTTTGCCTGCTTGTACGTGAGCTCCAACTGATCCATAGACAGTTTCGCAACCATAATGTCGTTGTTATGCGCTAACGCTTTGTCGATTAAGGATAAAAGGATCTCATCCTTAAAAAATGTATGCAGAGGTAATAACACGCTATCTGCAGTTACTCCCGTAATCTCGTTTCTGTATGTATCTGGCAAGTCCACTTCTGGTCTTGCATATTTACGCCCTACCTGGCATGAGGTGAGCACTAAGGCTATCCCCATGACAGAAAGAACATGTTTTGTGATCTCTTTCATCATTAATCTTTTGTAGGTGTAATTTGTTTAGGTTTACCCGAAACCAATTCTTGCAAGTATTGGAAGAAGATGTACAATATTGGAATCACGAAAACTCCTAATATCACACCACTCAACATTCCCATTGCTGCGCCCGTACTGATGGATTTATTTCCGGAAGCCGAACCACCAGTAGCCAACATCAAGGGAATCATACCCGCAATAAAAGCGAGCGAAGTCATGATAATCGGACGAAGACGCGCTCTGGAACCGTCCAATGCGGCCTCCAAAATGGAAAGTCCGGCTTTACGGCGTTGTACCGCAAACTCGACAATCAAAATCGCATTTTTGGCTAGCAAACCGATCAACATAATCAGACCGACCTGCACATAAATATTGTTATCTAAGCCAATCGCTCGTATGCCCAAGAAAGCGCCCAAGATACCTGTCGGAATAGAAAGCAATACCGCCAATGGCAATAAGTAACTTTCGTACTGAGCGGATAACAAGAAGTATACGAATAAGATACTCAACATCAAGATCACCAAGGTTTGACTGCCAGCTGATTTTTCTTCCAAACTCAGACCTGTCCACTCAAAGCTATAATCGCCTGGTAATTTGCTCAATACATTTTGCTCCAGGTCATCCATGATGGCACCATTACTCGTGCCCGGATTGGCGACCACATTGATTGTGACCGAATTGTACAAATTATAGCGGTTCACCGATTCTGGACCATACACTTTATTCAATGTCACCAGTGATTTTACAGGTACCATTTCACCTGCATCATTGCGCACAAAGATCTCGTTGAAAGCTTCTTCATCCGTTCTGAAGATCCCGTCTGCTTTGATGTTCACACGGTAAAACTTACCAAAGCGTGTGAAGTTCAAGGACTGATCTCCGGCAAAATACGTTTGTATCGTACCCAACATGGCACTGACATCCACACCTATTTGCGCTGCCTTTTCTTCATCAACTTCCAATTCAAATTGTGGGAAATCCGCTCTGAACATCGTGTATGCATATTGCACACCTGGCCTTTGCATAATCTGTCCGATCACTTCATCGGCTCTTGCTTTGAGTGATGTTGGGTTATTTCCCATCCGATCTTGCAAGACCAATTCCGCACCAGAAGTCATACCATAACCATCTACTGGCGGCGAACGGAATGCCATAATAGTTCCTTCTTTTACGCCAGCAAACTTCTCGGAAATGATTCCCAATATCTCATCGATATCATTGATTTCACCGCGATCTTTTTTCTCTTTTAGTTTAATGAAACCCATCGCGTAAGCCGGCCCCGCACTATTACTCAAGATGTTGAAACCGGTGATTCCCGAGTTACTTTCAACAGCCTCCATATCCATCAACAAGGTGTTGATTTTTTCAGCAACTGCCGTGGTACGATCTAGCGCCGTTCCGGGAGGCATACTCAAACTATAGACGATAAAATTATCATCCTCCATCGGCACAAAACTACGTGACGTATTGTTCATGATTAAGATTGCTCCTGCCGTAATGATGGCGATCAATCCAGTCGCTAACCATTTTTTCTGAGCCAAGAATTTGACACCGACGATATAGCGGTTCGTCATGTGGTTGAAGCTGCTATTGAAAGCAGTAAAGAACCGTGCTCCAAATCCTTTCTTCTGCCCTTCCGCATCTTCACCGTGGTGTTGGTTTTTCAGCAACAAGGCACATAAAGCTGGCGTCAATGTCAAGGCATTAATCGCAGAGATAATAATCGCTATCGCTAAAGTATAGGCAAACTGCTTATAGAAAATACCCGAAGATCCGGTCATGAAGCCGATCGGGATAAATACCGCTGACATCACCAAAGTGATGGAGATAACAGCACCCGTAATCTCGCTCATCGCACTGTGCGTAGCTTCGCGCGCATCCATCTTCGAACTTTCGAGCTTACCATGCACCGCTTCGACCACCACGATCGCATCATCGACTACAATACCAATCGCTAACACGAGGGCAAATAAGGTTAGGATATTGATCGTAAAACCAAAGGCGAGCAAAAAGAAGAACGTACCTACGATCGCTACCGGAACGGCAATGGCAGGAATAATGGTAGACCTCCAATCTTGCAAGAATAGGAATACCACAACGAATACCAATAAAAAGGCTTCAATCAAGGTGGATTTCACTTGTCCTGTCGCTTCATCCAAACGCTCTTTGGTACTCATCAAGCTACTTTGTTTGATTCCCGGAGGGAATCTCTTTGCGGCATTTGCCAATTCCTCGCGCACACCGATCTCGATCTCGTTCGCATTCGAGCCTGAGGTTTGTAAGATAGCGATGGTTACCGCATTCTTACCGTTGAAACGGTTGTCACCACTATAACTAATGGATCCAAACTCTACCCGAGCTACGTCTTTCAGTCGTACCAAATCAGTCCCGTTGCGTTTTACGATGATATTTTCATATTCCTCGGGTTGGGTTTTCTTTCCCTTGTAACGAATCACATATTCTAATGCCGCGTCCGATTCTTCTCCCAACTTGCCGGGTGCCGACTCCAAACTCTGCTTAGCGATAGCGGCTGTTACAGCTTCGGGCACCAGATTATAGCTGAACATCTTTTGCGGGTTTAGCCAAACGCGCATGGAGTAATCTTTGGCACCAAATACCTGTGCTTGCCCTACTCCGGGTACGCGTTTAATCTGTGGGATCAAGTTAATGTTGGCATAATTCTGCAAAAACAACTCATCGTATCGATCATTGTCCTCGGTGTATACACTGAAGATCATGATCATACTATTTTGCTGCTTAGAAGTAGTCAATCCCATGCGGATTACCTCTTGCGGCAAGATTGGAGTTGCTTGCTGTACGCGGTTTTGCACGTTCACAGCCGCTTGATCGGGATCTACACCTTGCTTAAATACTACGCGAACGGAGAATGTACCATCATTACTGGCTGTAGAACTAATGTATTCCATGTTCTCTACACCGTTGATTTGTTCTTCAAGTGGTGTAACAACCGAACGTAAAACGGTTTCACTATTACCGCCGGGATAGCTTCCTGAAACCTGCACGGTAGGTGGCGCGATATCTGGGAATCGGGTTTGCGGCAAACGCAGCAAACCAATTACGCCCAGAATTACGAATATTACTGATATGACCGTGGCCAACACGGGCCGGTCTATTATTCCTCGTATCATGGATACTATTTCTTTATACTATGTTTTTAGATAGATATTATTTTCCAACGGTGTCTGCTGCCAGCACGGGCTGTACCATCATGCCTTCATTGAGCACATCGATGCGGTTTAGTGCTATTTTTTCGCCATGCTGTAAGCCGGACTTCACAATGTAATTGTTGCCCGATTTGCCCGTGATCATAATGGGTTTCATCACCACTTTATTGCTATCTGCTAGGGAGAATACGAAATAGCGATCCTGAATATCGCGCACACTAGCCATTGGAATGGTCAGCGCTTCGGATATAGTGCGCGTCAAAACGACTTTACCAGCTCCACCAGCACGTAGTATTTTGTCTGGATTCGGGAAAGTGGCTTTCATGGCGATACTTCCTGTGGTACGATCGATGTTTCCGCTGGCGATTTCTACACGACCAGGATGCGCGTACGCTGTACCATCGGCCATAATGAATTTTACACTTTCCACACCTTGATCACCTTTGCTATTATTGACAAATTCAATAAAGTCGGCTTCGGTCAACGAGAAATAGACATTTACATCGTTGATTTCCGAAAGAGTTGTCATGGGCGTCGCGTCGTTTGGCGTAACCAAATTTCCGATGCGTTTCGGAATACGACCGATATAACCGCTTACCGGCGCTTTGATCAAGCTAAAATCGGCGTTGATCTCCGAAGATCCCAATGTAGCTCGTGCTTGAGATACTTGTGCTTTGGCAGCGGCGTAGTTGGCTTCTGCTGTTTCGAGTTGTAATTCTGTGTATACTTTACCAGCGACCAAAGGGCGCACTTTTTCTAACTCAATCTTGGCACTTTGCTCTGCCGCCACCGCAGCTTCATACACCGCTCGACTACTGTTTACTTGTTCATTGAACACATCGGCTTTAATGCGAAATAAGGATTGTCCTTTTTGGACATAGCTACCTTCTTGCACAAATATTTGATCTAGATAACCGCTAACTTGTGCTTTAATATCTACGTTAACGGTACCTTCAATAGATCCAGGATATTTCTTTTCTACTTTTGCTTCTCCATTGTGTAATTCCATGAAATCCACATCAGGAGTGGCTGGCGGGGGAGCTGATTCTTCTTGTGCGCCGCAGGATACAAGCAGCCCTATCGTTCCAATACATATCGTGAAAAGCACGACGATTCTGTTCGCGACAATACGCTTTTTCATAAGGTAAGATTCTATTTTGAAGTGCAAAAATAAGTAAATAGCAATAGGTAAATGTCAGGCAAGTTTACCGAAGTGTAATATTTAGGTACTAAAACGACAATGTTTCAATCCCGTACTTGAATTCGCAACTTAGTAATTCAACCAGTTTTTAAACATAGGTGCCTTTTCTCGACTAATGATGACTTCCAATTCAGGATTGTTCTTGACGTCTACTTTCAGCTTTCCATTAAAGTAATTGTGAACTTGGCCAATCGCATCTACGCATAATATAAATTGCCGATTGGCTCGAAAGAAGATAGAAGGATCTAGTTGTTGTTCCAACTCTTCCATTGTAAGCGGGATTACTTCTTCACTACCATCGGACAGGTGCGCTCGAGTGATTTTCCATTCGGAATAAAAAAAGATAACGTCTTGTACCAGAATCGATTTGTATCCGTCCTTGTACGGTAGTAAAAAACGTTTGCGAAATTTCTTCGGTTGAAAGAAATTCATTAAGCCTTCGAGGGTTGATGGATCTAGCAGATGGCTCTGTTTCGAGCCCAATTTGTCCAAAGCGGCAGATAGCTCCTCTTTCTCCACAGGCTTGAGCAAATAATCCACGCTATTATGCTTGAATGCGCGCACGGCGTACTCATCGTATGCTGTCGTAAAGATGATGGGACATGCAATAGGCTCTCGCTCCAAGATTTCAAAACTCAAGCCGTCGGATAAACGCACGTCCATCAGCATCAGATCAGGACAAGGATTTGCTGACAACCATTCCAACGTATCCGCGATGGTTTCTAACACGGCTAACACTTCGGCCTGCGGCCGAAGTTCTTTAAGCAATCGCTTTAACCGATCTGCATTTGGCTTTTCGTCTTCGACAAGGAGTATTTTCATGGCTTAAATAATGGAAGCGTTACCGTATAGATGTGTTCATCCTGATAAATATGAGGCGTGTGCTTGGAAAGTAGTTTGTAACGACGGTTGATATTCTTAATACCGATGCCCGACGATGGGATTACTTTACTTAATGGCAACCGCGAATTTTCTACTTGTAGCTGTCCTGCATCTGTCGTGAATATGCTGATTTGTAGGGGATTTTTTTTATTTGTCTGGTTGTGCTTAAGGGCATTCTCGACTAGTAACTGTAGCGTGAGTGGCGGCAGATTATACGAACGATATCGCGGATCTATCTGAATACTGAACTGCACTCCCTCACCAAAACGCTGCTGAATCAGAAAGCGATAAGGCTCGAGAAATTTAAGCTCTTCGTCGAGCGTTAGCATATCTTTCTTGGCATTGACCAAAAGGTAGCGATATATTCGGCTAAAATTCTCGGCATACTCATAACCCACGTGTTGGTCTTCTAAGATAAGCTCCGACAGAACACTGAGATTGTTAAATACAAAATGTGGATCAATCTGCAACTTCAAGGACTGCAACTCGGCTTCCATCGCCACTTGGCTGAGTTCGGCAGATCGAATAGCTTCATTCTTCCAATTCTCTACGAGATAATTGCCGATATGAATACCCATTATCATAAGCGAAAGAACCATACTTACCAATATCCACTGCATCGTTTCACGCGTTTCGGCTTCCAACGTCAGCGGGTTATTATCTGCAGTATCCGGCGCTGAAAATAAATAGGGACAAATGAGACCAAATACTTGATTGATTAGTAGTACAGCGCTAACATTCAGCACTGCTTCGGTTGCGAAGCGTGCACCGGGCCGGTGAGTCCAAGAGATCTTTGTATTCAGCCAGGTACCAATATGCATACTCGATTCAGAAATCATAAAGCAGAATAATAGGGACGTCATGAAATCCAACATGATCTGCTCGGTAGGACGCAATAGGAATGTTTTCCAATAAATGGAGAACGGATCAATTAGGTATACCACAAGATACAGTAGTAAAAAAGCGGAGATAACGAATATAATACGCTTTGAGGTGTTCGTCAAAAAATTTTCTCTAGTACTGTTCATCAGTATCCTGTGCTACTTCTTGTTTCCTAAATATGAGGTCCGATTACAAATTTGTAGAATATAATACTAGACCGTATCCAAAATACGACTAAAGTAGCGAAATCGTTCACCAGAAATGTGCTATTGCAGGCTGAAACGGTTCTAGATCAATTGTTATTTATACCTGAATACAATGGTGAATAATACGCAAATGGCATAATTTACGGATGAGTGGCATTCAGTTTGTATACGATTTAGCACAATAGCACATTTTTTACACAGCATATAATTAGCATCAGTCATCCACCCCCCGGATGACTTTTGTTTTTATAAGCGGTGCTTTCCCGAAGTCATTTTACCTTCCTACTGTTTTATTAGATTGTAGCTTTAATTGCAACAGGTTGTCATGATTTTGTCCAAAACAAAAATTTATTTTAAAAAGATTTGCATAGTGTATTTTTTACACTATCTTTGTGTCATCATAATTTAGGTTTATAATTGGTTAGTAAAGGTTTTCATTCTCCCCGTTTGAAAACCTTTTTTTTTGCTCTAAATAACATTTCACTATTCTTCTTGTTCCTATTGATATACAGTTCATATTGACACTTAATACAAATGAATATGAAAAATTCCTTCTATTTAATCGTGATGTCTTTGATAGTAGCATTTGCTACATCTTGTAATAATACGGAAGATCAGCAGCAGCAGGAAAATGAGCCATTTGGCCAGAATCCTACTCCTCCGGATAGCTTACAGTTAGATTCGCTTACGAGCGATTCGGTTGATTATAATGAACCAGAATCGCCTCGCATGTAGTGCCCAGCTTATCTCTGCGTAGTTCATAGTTTTTGGCCATCATCGATGGCCCTTTACCGTTTATATCGTGACAAAGCCTTTTAAGCTGATCGCAAAAGATTTGTTAAATTTGCGCCATCATCGATTCTGGTATTCACAATTATGAAAAAAACATCTTTCCTTATTTTTTCCTATCTAATAGTCTGTAGCATCACATCCTTTGTATATGCACAAGTAGAGCGTCCAAAACTGGTTGTTGGTTTAATGGTTGATCAGATGCGATGGGATTATCTCTATCGTTTTGCTGATCGCTACGGCGATGATGGCTTCAAGCGGTTGTTAAAACAGGGATTTTCGTGCGAAAACACATTGATTAACTATGTACCTACCTTCACCGCGATAGGCCACAGTTCGGTATATACTGGTTCGGTACCGTCCATTCACGGCATTGCTGGAAATGACTGGATTGAGCAATCTTCTGGGCAGTCGATGTACTGTACGCAAGATGACTTTGTTACGGGATTAGGTGCAACTGGTAACGTTGGGAAGCAATCGCCACGAAATTTGTTGGCATCTACGGTAACTGATGAATTGCGTTTGGCGAGCAACTTTCGATCAAAGGTAGTCGGCATCTCGATCAAAGATCGAGGCGGTATATTGCCTGCCGGACATTTGGCCAATGCCGCGTACTGGTTTGACAGCAAATCAGGAAATTGGATTTCGAGCACCTTTTATATGGAATCTCTACCTGATTGGGTGAATCATTTCAACACGAAGGATCTTGCTACCAAATACGTACAGCAGGACTGGAATACATTGTACCCGATCGACACCTATGTTAATAGTATCGAAGACGATAATATCTATGAAGGCACTTGGCCGGGAGAAGATAAGCCTGTATTCCCACGAAAGACATCTAAAATCATGAAAGACGTTGGTCTAGAATTGATTAAAACGATGCCTCAAGGCAATACATTTACACTAGATTTTGCGAAGGACGCAATTAAAAATGAACAATTAGGTAATAATCCGGACGCGCAAACTGATTTTCTATGTGTAAGCTTATCGGCCACGGATTATATCGGACATCGCTACTCGTTGTCGTCGGTTGAAATTGAAGACACTTACCTCAGATTAGATCAAGATATTGCCGAATTCTTAAAATACTTGGATGAAACGGTTGGCGAAGGCAATTATACATTCTTTCTAACAGCAGACCATGCCGTATCCTACAATCCTTTGTATTACACCGATCAGAAAGGCAGCGGCGGTTACCTATTTTCACGGCAAATACAACGCACGCTGAACAGCGAGCTGAAAGAAGAAACCGGCGTAGATGGATTGGTTATCAGCCTAACCAACTATCAAGTTCATTTGAATAATAAGCTTATTGACTCGCTGCGATTTGATCCGCAAGCGATCAGAAATCGTATTATCAAAACCTTGAACAAGGAAGAAGGTATTGCTTATGTGATTGATCTGGAAGGCAATCAAAACATGCTGCTCCCAGCGCCGCTCCGTGAAAAAATTATTAATGGTTACAATCGCAAAAGAAGTGGATCGATACAAATTGTCGTAGAGCCACAGTGGTATGCAGGTACGCCGCGCTCGCCAGGCACTACGCACGGTGTATGGTCACCTTATGATTCGCACATTCCGTTAATCTTTATGGGTTGGGGAATTCCGCAAGGCAAAAGCAATCGTCCGGTAGAAATAACCGACATTGCGCCAACCATTTCTTCCTTGCTCCATATCATGGAACCCAATGGAAATATTGGCAAGCCAATCACCGAAGTGCTAAATCATTAAGCATAAAAGAAGCCTCCACCGAAAACGATGGAGGCTTTTCACATTAATATTCAAACACAATCGACCAATTCGATTATTTGTTAAGGCATTAGCACGTGATCAATAACGTGAATCACCCCATTAGATTGATGCACATCCGAGATCGTAATCTTTGCGTCTCCGCCTTTACTATCTTTGATATACAAATCCTTATCTTTTTTCCAGACGGTGAGTTTTTCGCCTTGTACGGTAGTCAATGTAGCTTTGCCATCTTTATCGAGCATTTTCCAAATGGCTTTACCATCCAATTTGCCAGGTACCACATGATACGTTAGGATACTTGTTAATGTAGCCTTATTTTCAGGCTTTACTAAATTATCTACCGTACCTGCTGGAAGCATATCGAATGCTGCATTTGTAGGCGCAAAGACTGTGAATGGGCCATTCCCAGATAATGTTTCCACTAAGCCAGCTGCTTTTACGGCAGCTACTAATGTGGTATGATCTTTAGAATTCACTGCATTCTCCACGATATTCTTAGATGGATACATCGCTGCTCCGCCTACCATGACGGTTTTCTCTTTTTGCTGTGCTTGCACATCCGTTGCTTGGTACGTTAGTGCTAGGCCTAATAATGCTGCACTAAATAAGGTTGCTTTTTTCATGATTCTATGATTAAAGTATAAATTTAAATTGCTTTCCATCATTTACGATAATAGGCAAAACTTGGATGTAAAAATCTGAGTTTTTTTATTTCTTAGAGGCAACCGCCTTATTGTCAGGCTCAAAATCTAAACTAATCGAATTCATACAATAACGTTTTCCGGTTGGTTCTGGTCCATCATCGAAGATATGCCCCAAATGTGATTCACAACGACCGCATTGTACTTCTGTACGCTCCATACCATGTGAAAGATCTTTCAGGTATATGACCGACTTTTTGCGCACAGGCTCATAAAATGATGGCCAACCGCATGTTGAAGCAAATTTGGCGTCAGCTCTAAATAACTGGTTGCCGCATACCGCACAATAATAAGTCCCTGGCGCATCCAGATCGGTATATTTCCCGGTAAATGCACGCTCTGTAGCACCTTCACGAGCTACGGCATAAAGATCTGGCGGAAGAATCTTTTTCCACTCGGCATTAGACACGTCGATTTTTTTTGTGTCAGTGCGGCTATAATATGGGTTTTGCTTTGATTGAGCCTGCGTACTTCCGTTCATCATACATACTGCCAGCAGCAGAATCGTAGCAGCTATCAAGTTTGATTTTTTTATTTTCATAATGATCCCTTTTTATATGTCATATACGTACCATTCTTGGATAAAGTTTTGCTGCGTTGATTTATTTAAAAATAAAATTCGATGATCGCTTGATTTTTAACTTGTAAAGCATACATTTGATATAAATACAATTTGATTGAGTCCCATTACACATCTTTCCGAAGAAACGCTAATCAGTTTGCTCCAAAAAAGAGATCGCAGAGCATTCAATTATCTTTATGATAGTTACTCTGGCGCGCTATATGGTGTCGTGATTCGTATTGTCTTGCATAAGAATTACGCTGATGAAGTGATTCAAGATGTGTTTGTAAAAATTTGGAATAATATTGAACAATTCGATAAGCAGAAGGGACGTGTGTACACCTGGATGCTCAATATTGCTCGTAATGCGGCGATTGATTATATCAAATCTAAGGGAGTAAAAAACGAACAAAAAAACCAATCGCTCCCCGATGTCGTAAATAGGTCTGAGAGTTCGAATTATGCTGTGACTGAACCTCAGGAAAAAACGGATTTAATTGGACTTCAAGATGTGATCAACAAATTGAAGCCAGAATGGAGAAAGCTTATTGATTTAGCTTACTACCAGGGATACACCCAAAAGGAAATCGCTGAAGAGTTAGATTTGCCTATTGGTACCGTAAAAACTCGTGTGCGAGCAGCACTGTTGCAGCTGAAAGTAGTATTGAATGAATATCAATAATAATAGTGGATATTAAAGAATACATATCGTCAGGAATCATAGAATCGTACGTTCTGGGTATGGCCACCGATGAGGAGGTAAGCATATTAGAATGCGTGCGCAGCAAACATCCTGAAGTGGAAGCAGTGATCAGAGAGGTGGAGGTGTTGATGGAAGATACTGCATCATTGCAATCCGCACCTCCTCCGGTTACACTAAAAGACACAATCTGGGCAAGTATTGAGCAGCAAGAAAAAAGTAAGCGCGGACAATCGCCCGTATCGATCGAAGAAAATACGGAAGTGCCAGCCATTACGAACAGCGCTGCTCCAAATCGCCGTGTGATACAGCTTAGTCCGTTGGCAATCGCCGCCACAACGTTATTGGTATGTAGTGTGGGCTACAACGCCTTCTTGTATCAGCAACAAAATGATGCCAAAGAAGCGATGGCACAGATGGAAACGCAGAGCAAATCTTCCGAACTACTATTGGCAGATGCTTATCAAAGTTTAGATATGTTGCAAAATCCAGCAGTTAGCATGATATCTTTAGCTGGCGTGGAAAGCAACCCTCAATTGAGTGCCCTGGTACTCTGGAACAAGCAGGAAAGCAAAGTATACCTCATGGCCGACAAGCTTCCAAGTGCGCCGGCAGGCAAACAATACCAACTATGGGCTTTGCTAGATGGTCAACCCATTGACGCGGGTGTAGTTCCTTTAGAAAAAGGAGAATTAATGCATACGATGAAATCTATCAACGATGCTCAGGCATTCGCCATTACTTTGGAAAATAAAGGTGGAAGCCCATCTCCTACTCTTGCTGATCTACGCGTAATCGGCGAGATTTAGTTACAAGTACTACCTTAACAGAAAATTCGCAATCTCTTTCTAGCGGTAATTAGTAGATATCGTCCTTTAATAGTTCGCTTATTATCCTAACGAACTACAATATTGTGTTATGGTCGTTTATAGAATCGCTTTTCAACTCTATATTGCGGTAGCAAACAACGAAAAAGGCCTGTTTCTAGTGAAACAGGCCTTACACCTACATCCCCCTCCCATAAAAATCTAATTCATATCGTACTTTTCTAGCTTATGCTTCAATAAAAAGTGTAGCGATATCTAATACAGCTGGTGCTGTTAATGGTTCGTCAAAAGATTGTGTGGCAATTGCTGGTGTAAAACGACCGCTCACGCCAGTCAATGTAGTGATATTCACACCACCTTGCTCCAGATTGTCTTCACCTGCGTAAACTGGATCTACCGCTGCTCCGATTCCTGAATCGTTCGCTCCAGTAATCCAAGGTTTTTGATTTGCGGCTGCACCTCCTCTCGCTCTACGCATCGATCTTACATGTGCGGCATGGCGTGCTTCTACGGAGTGAATCTGCAAAGCTGCTGTCAGCACGACCCGATTACCTTTCAAGATTCCAGCTTGGCCTTTATAAGCACGAACTCCTGTATCTTCGAACGCTTGTGCTAGTGCCAAAAACGTATCATAATCACTAAACACGTTAGCAAAGGCACCGCCTGCTGTAAAATCAAAATTAGGTTTGGCCACTGCATTTGATCCTAATACGCCTTTTAAGAATTCGACATGCGCGATTTCGTGATCGCGAATCGTGCGGATCGCTTCGGCTGCTGCTCCAGATGGTATCAAACCTACTCTATTGGATCCGAGTGTGTAATACTCAGCTTCTAGATATTCAAGCGTAAGTGCATAGTTCAATACACCATTGACATCGGTCGGAGCAGATTGGCCGTAGGCCTTGTTAAATAAAGCACTAAGGGCAAATGGTAATGCCGCTAATGACACTTTTTGTCCAATATTGAACATATTGCGAATCGCCTGACGACGCGGGCTGATTCGTTCGTTGAACTCAGGATCTACCTGAGAAATAGACTCGAAAATATTTTGTAAATTCATGACGTTCTGTGTGTAGTTAGAAATTAATAAGTTGGTAAATCACGTACATCCACTTTGGACTTAATGAATGGTGCAGCAGCTTGTAGCACCGCGGTCGGACTGTTTGAAACATCCAATCCATTACCATCAATTACTTCGCTGTTAGCAAATGATCCATTGCTAATCAGATCGCGAATCACTGCCGCATGGCGTGCTTCTACCGATACAATCTTACCGGCCAACAATAAGTACTGCTCATCTTTGATCAGCCATCCTGCACCATTGTACGCAGAAACACCTAAATCCTCAAATACCTTCGCTGTACCTAATACGCTATCTCTGCTCGAAAAATTTACAGCAGAAAAATCAAACTCCAAAGAGTTGATAGCACCTCTTCCCAATGCTGCCTTGAAAAATTCGCGATGGGCAACCTCGTGGTCACGCACATCTGTTAGCAACTGTTTTTCAAGATCCGTCATTCCTGAGAAAGGTTTGTTGGCTACCTCAATATAGAATGCTGCTTCCAATTGCTCTAAAGCGTATGCATAATTTAAAATTGCAATATCACCGCTGCCAAAATAAAGGCCGCTGCCATTCATATCATCTGGTCCGTCATCCTTCGCGCAGCTAGCAAAGTTTAATAAGGCAACACCAGCGAGACCGCCGCCAGCGAGTTTCAAAAAATTTCTTCTTTGAAGTCCTTTGCTTGTATGATCGGATTCCTCCGCATACAATTGGTCTTTCAATGCGTTTGTTTCTTTCATGACAATATATTTTAGTTTTAATATGATAGTTTTATGACATCTACGATTAAACCTATAGGATTGGATTTTCTCTTAGGTAATTATTTTACCTAATCTGCCCCCAGCATATCAAAAAGCCATAAAATATTTTTAAAAACAGCATGAGCTTGATGAAATTTGTCCTAATAGGAAGCTATATCACATGATCCGGGTGCAAACTAAAATTTAGTATTTGTGGTTAAACATGTATTAATTTGCATAGACAAAAAAAAGAAAGTATCATGATAGCAACAAAAGGTTATGCCGCATTGAAAGCCGGAGAAAAATTGGTGGCTTGGGAATTTGAACGCCGAGATTTAGGCCCTAAAGATGTACAATTTGATATTTTGTATTGTGGAGTATGCCACTCCGATTTGCACCAGATTCGCGACGATTGGTTCAAGGGTCTGTACCCGATGGTACCTGGCCATGAAATCGTAGGAAGGGTAGCACAAATAGGTGATCAGGTAAGTAAATTCAAAGTTGGTGATTTGGTAGGCACTGGATGTATGGTGGATTCTTGCGGCCAATGCGAAAGCTGCCAAGATGGAGAAGAACAATATTGTGCGGAAGGAAATGTACAGACGTATAATAATGTGAATAAATATACCGATGGCATGCCAACCTATGGCGGTTATTCCAAAACCATCGTCGTTAAGGAAGAGTTCGTACTACGCGTACCAGAAAATCTTTCTCTCGCTGCGACTGCTCCACTATTGTGTGCAGGGATTACAACATATTCGCCACTTCGCCACTGGAACGTAGGAAAAGGATCAAAACTTGCCGTACTGGGCCTGGGTGGCTTAGGCCACATGGCCGTTAAATTTGGCGTTGCGTTTGGTGCCGAGGTAACGGTATTGAGTACTTCCGAAGGTAAACGCGAAGATGCAAAGCGTTTGGGCGCACATCACTTCATCGTAACCACGGATAAAGAACAGTTTAAAGCTGCACGTAGATCTTTTGACTTTATTCTAGATACCGTTAGTGCTGAACATGACATCGCGGCTTATATGTCACTCCTTAAGACAAATGGAACTCATATCTGTGTAGGTGTTCCGTCGAAACCGGCACAGATTCCACCATTCTCTTTAATTGGAAGAAGAAATAGTCTCAGCGGATCGTCTATTGGTGGCGTGGCAGAAACACAAGAAATGCTCGATTTCTGTGGTGAGCATGATATCGTATCCGATGTAGAAGTCATCAATATTGATTACATCGATCAAGCCTACGAGAGAATGGAAAAAATGATGTCAAATATCGTTTCGTAATCGATATGTCAACATTGTAGTGGATTTTCACCATCAAATCACTTTTATCAAATAAAGTTATGTCAAAATTATTTAGTCCGATCGTTGTCAAATCCGTTACTCTAAAAAATCGTATCGTTACATCGCCCATGTGCATGTACTCATCAGAAGATGGCTTTGCGACAGATTGGCACTTGGTGCATTATGGCACGCGTGCGATGGGCGGTGCAGGTACGGTTATGTTAGAAGCATCTGCTGTACGTGCAGACGGACGTATTTCCGTTGGCGACCTCGGAATTTACAAGGATGCCCACGTAGAAGGGCTTTCGCGTATTGCCAAATTCATTAAAGACAATGGTGCAGTGCCAGCCATACAATTGGCACACGCAGGACGCAAAGGCAGCACATGGGTTCAGGGCGATCAAAGCAAAACCTTACATACTGAAGAAGAAGGTGGCTGGACTTTACTGGCTCCTTCGCCCATCCCTTTTTCATCGCATATGCCTGCGCCTAAAGAGATGAGCGTGGAAGATATTCAACAGCTAATAGCAGATTTTAAAGCTGCGGCAAAGAGAGCGTTGCAAGCCGGCTTCGAATGGATAGAAATACATGGGGCGCATGGCTATTTGATCAACGCATTCTTATCCCCCTTATCCAACAAACGCCAAGATGAATATGGTGGATGTTTAGAGAATCGTGCCAAATTCTTATTCGAGATCGTCGCCGCAGTACAGGAAGAATGGCCAGCCGATCTTCCAATTTCTGTACGTATATCTGCTACAGATTGGTCGGAGGAGGGTTGGACTATCGAAGATTCGAAATGGCTTACATCTAAACTAGTGGATGCTGGAATCGATATTATTGATGTCTCCAGCGGTGGTGTTATTGGCGGTGTGCATATACCCGTTGGGCCAAGCTATCAATTACCTTTGGCTAGTGCATTAAAACAGAGCTTAGGCGACAGAGCCATTGTAAGTGCTGTAGGCATGATTACTAACGCACAACAAGCCGAAACTATTCTGGTAAATGGCGATGCAGATCTTGTTTTTCTGGCAAGAGAACTATTGCGCAACCCATATTTTCCGTTACACGCCGCGGCAGCATTAGGTACTGAGCCACAGCCACCAGTGCAATATACCCGTGCATTTAGCAAGTAGCTGTAGTAAACTCTATCTAGTGTGTGCTCGTTGTAATAATTGCGTCTGATAAAACTAATGCGAGACAAGATTGTCGTATTGTATAGACACGCTAATGAAAATAAGTATATGCAACAGTCAACAAGAGAGCCTTTAGATATTTTGTACGATCTTGTAGAGATCAATAATGACCGTATCGAAGGCTATACTAAAGCCATCGAACTATTGCCTGGTGGGCAGCATACAGATCTACGAGCTGTATTTGAGAAATACCGAGATCAATCTGCCGACTTCAAAGCGGAGATTGCGCCACTCGTACTGCAGATCGGTCAAGAATTGACCAACAGTACTCGACTTAGTGGAAAGATATATCGCACGTGGATGAGTTTGAAGACGGCATTGTCTTCTTCCAATCGCACTGCGATATTGGAGCTGGCAGAACGTGGAGAAGATGAGTTTGTCAGTGTCTATGATCATTTCTTGCAGAATGAAATTGGGGAAGACAATCCTATTTACGATATGGTGATGCGCCAAAGTCACGAGCAACGCGATGCTTACGAACATATAAAAATGTTGTACGACAATTCTCGTGTGAATACCTGAATCGAAAAAGGAATATAAATATTCCCGTTCTTTATTCCAATAGTAGTGCATGTGAGATCAGTAAGCCGATCTTACGTAGCAAGGTTTACTTCGAGCATGCACATACTATACGGAAAGTACGAGATGCAAGCACTGATGAGTTAGGAAATTTGCTATAAAATACGTATCTTTGTACCAACACCTTAAGATAGTCCAGCTAGACTAGCTAGGACACGGGATTAGTCGACAGATCAAAAGTTGACGATTTCATTATTGTTTCACTTAAATCCTTATATGTCAAGAAATCAGCTCACATTCAAAAAGAAAGAACGCGCTAAAAAGCAACAACTAAAGAAAAAAGAAAAGTTGGAGAAGCGAGAATACAATAAAGCGAACAACAACAAAGGAAAAGATCTAGAAGAGATGTTTGCCTATGTTGATGAGTTCGGTAATATCTCAAACACTCCACCAGAAACGACGTACAAGTTCAAAGAAGAAGACTTGCAGCGTCCTGCTGACCCTACAGAAGTAGAACACTTCGGAAAGGTTTCTTATTTTAATGATGCCGGAAGATATGGTTTCATCCGTGATAACGAAACGAGTGAGACGGTATATTTCAACGATCGGCTTGCAGGCATCGATCTAAAGATCGGTGATAAGGTAAAGTACAAATACGCGCGAAGCAAACAAGGCAATCAAATCACCGAAGTCGAGCTACAGAGCTAACTCTTCATAGAGTGCTCCTCAAATGCTTAAACAGCATTTACTATATTTAAAAAAAATCCCTGATCGAAATCAGTTCGATCAGGGATTTTTTCCTTGCCAACCTCTTTACTACTTACCAGCAGGTATTTGGAAGCCGATCAATTTCTGGATGCTTTTCAAGACACTGCGCTCTTCTTGACTACAGAAAGACAATGCAATTCCTCCCTTCCCAGCGCGTCCCGTACGACCAATACGATGCACATAAGTTTCGGCATCAGCCGGCAAATCATAATTGATCACATAGGGTAATTCGTGGATATCAATACCGCGGGCAGCAATATCTGTGGCAATCAATATACTGATAGCGCCTGATTTAAAATCTGATAGTGCTTTCTGACGCGCATTCTGGGATTTATTTCCATGGATCGCGGCGACGGTAATACCCTGCTTAGAAAGTTTCTTAGCGAGGCGGTCAGCACCATGTTTCGTACGAGTGAATACCAAGCACTGTGCAATGTTATTCTCCTTCACGACTTTTAGTAAGAAATTTACCTTATCAGCCTTCTCCACATAATAGATCGCTTGCTTTACTGTTTCTGCCGTAGACGACACTGGCGACACAGAAATCTCTTTTGGTTGCTGCAGAATCGTTCCCGCAAACTTGCGTATTGCAGGAGGCATCGTAGCAGACAAAAATAAAGTTTGGCGCTGCTCAGGCACATGCTTTAGGATACGTTTTATATCATGTATAAATCCCATATCCAACATATTATCAGCTTCATCTAATACCAAATATTGAATATCATTCAGCCTAACCAAACCTTGATTCATCAAATCTAGAAGACGCCCAGGTGTCGCTACGACGATATCTACACCACTTTTGATAGCGTCCACTTGTTTAGCCTGCGAAACGCCTCCAAAAATAACTGCATGTTTCAATTTTGTAAACTTACTAATTAGCGCGAAGCTCTCACCGATTTGTATACTCAGCTCGCGAGTTGGCGCCAGTACAAGCGCCTTGATGCTTGAACGCGAAGTCGATTTTGTTTGGCTGAGCAACTGCACTATAGGAATAGCAAACGCGGCCGTCTTTCCGGTTCCGGTTTGCGCGCAACCGATCAAATCATTTCCGTTAAGAATTACTGGAATAGCTTGCTCTTGAATGGCAGTAGCTTGCACGTAGTTCACCTCTTGCAAGGCTTTTTTTATAGGATCAATTAATCCTAATTCATCAAATGTCATGTATTTCTGTGGTTGAACATTGAACCGCACCTTCCTTACAGAAGTAAAAAATGCGCTGCATCAATGAGATAAATTTAGATGGTAGACTAGGTCTGACTTATCTAGCATAAGCAAAGATACTAACCGAAGGTAGAGCCTACTACATCGTCCACAAAAGTAGGTATATAAAACTTGATAATGCAATATTAATCTACACTGCTAATCGTGGCAATCATTTCGTGTGTTTTTTCTTTGATTTCATTCGGAAAGTCTGACAAAGCATCGTCTTTCAGTGCCCACAAGCCTTGGTGTTCATACATTTCTGGCTGATAAAAGCACGATTTAATCGATTTTTCTTTCGTTTCAGATTTTGAAAAATAAGATTCAAATTGAGCATCAATCGATTCTACAATTTTTGCTAGCTGTTCTTTAGTGATGGTGTGTGTATTCATAATAGATCAACAAAAGAAGACGGCATGTGGTTTTCGATCTTATCTGTTTAAAATCAATTGCATTTACGGACGATTGCAAATTCATTTTATTGTTTTACCTTTATAAACTATCTATAGGTATGGCGTTAAACCAAGTTCTCTGTGAGAACGAACCGATTCACTTGGTGGGCAAGGTTCAAAGTTGTGGGAAATTAATTATTCTAAACGAGAGTCAAAAGATCGTTGGTCTGAGCGAGAATTGGAAAAATTATACCTTCATCGAAAATCTTTCGAGTTTTCTAAATCAGCCAGTAGGCGATTTTATCGAACATTCGGTACCATCGCAGCGTGAGCAGTTTCAAGCATTTATCGACGGTGTTGAGCCAAACTCCGATGAGCGCCACGTCTTACAAATAGAACTAGCCAATCAACAGCATATCGTAATAGCATATTCAGTATGTGACGACATATACATTGAATTTGAAGAAGTAGGTGATGTACATGCCTACTCCCTGCAATTGCCCTCTTTTACTAAGAAAATTAATCAAGCCGGAGAGCGAGTTTGGGACGCCTTGTGCGAAACAATTCGAACAATCATAGGATATGATCGCGTAATGATCTATCAATTTTTGGAAGACCATAGCGGACAAGTTATTGCAGAACGAAAAAGAGGCGATATTCCTTCTTACTTCGGATTTAGGTTTCCGGAATTTGACATTCCAAAACAGGCTCGCGCCCTTTATTTGCAGCATCATGTACGGCAGGTGTGCGACAGTGATGACCCAACCTATGCGATCATATCCAACCGAAAAGACGCATTTGACCTCACTACGTGCAACATACGTGCATTGTCACCTATTCATATTCAGTATTTAAAAAATGCAGGTGCACAAGCGAGTATGAGTTTTTCTATCATTGTGCAAGGTAAATTGTGGGGATTAGTAGCTTGTCAGCATAGTCAAGCACTACATATCGATTATCCTAAGCGTTCAATCGGATTAGTACTAGTGGAGTTTGCCGTCAACAAATACCTCACCATCTCGAGTGAGCAAGATCTGGAATTTGACCGTCGAATATCTTCCTTAGAGCTAAAGTTAAAAGAAAGTATGTTGATAAAGAGCGATGTTCTCACCGCTTTGCGATCAAGCATGCGCGAATTGGCCAAACTCATCGAAGCAGATGCTATTTTAGTCGTCAATAAAGATCAATTACAGGTACATGCCACCAGCTTAACCAACCATCAAATTCTTGAGTTACATCAGTTTGTTTCCAATAAAACTGATAAGCTGGTGTTTGAAGATCATTGTTTTGCCGTCAACTATGGAGATCAGCTGCCTTTTGATCTACCTTTTGCTGGCTTATTGCGTGTAGATATTGATTTGAGTCGCTCATTTAGCATCTATGCGCTACGCAATGAAGTAATTACCGAGGAGAAATGGGCCGGCAAGCCTGAAAAAATCATGGAGTATGACGCCAATCACGATTTATTTCGACCTTCTCCGCGACAGTCGTTTGCCGCATGGAGAAAGCAGATTCATCATACGGCGCCACAATGGACGGCAGACCAAATATCTGCATTGAAGCGTATCAGACAGCTCTTGAGAGAAAGTATGCTGCGAAAATCGGAAGAGATAAGTGGTCTTAATCAAGAACTCATACAATTAAATAATGCACTCGACACCTACTCATATACTGTGTCGCACGATCTGCGCAACCCCTTGTCATCGATCAAACTAACCAGTCAATTTCTTCAGAAAAAACTCGGCAAAGATCATGATCTAGTTGCCAGCGGAGCAACCAATATTTTGAACTCCGTGACAGTAATGGAAAATCTGATGGAAAAGATTTTCGAATTTTCTCGCGCAAAAGTTTATAAGTATGAACCAGAGTGGGTCGATGTATCTATCTCCATCCATAAGATTATTCAAGAGAATTTAGAACGATACGGAACGCATCATACAGATATTGAAATCAAAAACCTACTGCCATTGTATGGCGAGAAAACGCTGTTTCACCAAATTTTCGCCAATATAATCGGCAATGCTATCAAATATAGTAGCAAATCTGAGCGAGCGCATATCAGTATAAGTAGCTATATACGGAATAACACGGTTGCTTACAGTATATCGGATAATGGCATTGGTATCGACGCAAAGGAGCTCACGAATATTTACGATGTTTTCAAGCGGATGTCGAATTCAAGTGGATTTGAGGGTACAGGCGTTGGTATGGCAATTGTGAAAAGGATAATTGAGCGCCTGAATGCAACAATCGAAGTACAAAGCGAACTTCAAAAAGGCACTGTAGTTCATCTGGTATTCCCTAACGCAGATATTCCGATTGAAATGCTTCCTCATAGCATACAGGCCGGTTAACGTGCCGGCCTGATTTCCAATATCTGCTTAAAAATCTTCCTCAGGCAGTATTTCAGCAACCCTTCCTATACTCCCATCTTCTAGGCGTACTTTGATCCCACGGCTATGATAAGGCGCTGATGTTAGCAAATCTTTCACTACGCCCTCCGTTAATTTACCGGTACGCTGATCTTTCTTTAAGATAATATTTACCCATGTACCTCGCTTTATATCTGCTCTAGTTTTGCCGTCCATTACTGTGTATTTTCCCCAAAAATACAAAAACTTAAAGTGAGCACCAGCAGTATTATTTGAATTTCCAATGAGTATCTTCGCAAGATGGATCTCACACCAGAACAATTACAAGAAAAGCTGTTGAACAGGGAATACCCTGCAAGTATTCAGATTAATCCGGCTACTGTGGTCACTAATGCCAAACAGTTTCTGGCCATACAATTCCTCATGGTAGCCCATCACAAAGGTGATTTGCAACGGAGTGCCGCGTGGCAAAGATTGCAAGAATTCTACGCCGCTACACACGAAAACCCCTAGCTGGCTAATACTTCTTGAGAAAATCCCAAAAGGATTCTCTAACTTTAGATAAAGACGACACATTAACAACTTTGTTCACTTATGGCGACAACTGACAACACGTATTACGAAGGCCAAGTACTCTGGGCACAGATCGATGCCAATAGACATCTTCGGCATTCGGCTTATGCCGATTTTTGCGCGCAAGCACGGTCAAACATGCTGAAAAGCATTGGCCTGTCACTCACTGATTTTGCTAAAAATCAGATCGGCCCTATACTATTCCGAGAAGAACTTATCTATTACAGAGAGATTCATTTAGATGAATATATAAGAGTGGAAGTAGAGATGAATAAATACAACACGGTTAATTCTCGATTCTCATTTCGCCACACCATTTACAAAGAAAATGGTGTTAAAGCGGCGGAAGTGAATGTAGATGGTGCTTGGTTAGATTTAAAGACACGCAAATTAGTCGCCGTACCGACAGATTGGCAATCCTATTTAGATCGCATTCCTACATCGGAAGATTATGTGCAGATCGACCAATAAAGTATAATAATTACCGTCACACATGCTATTTTTAGTACCAACCCCTATCGGCAATCTGGAAGACATGACATTTCGTGCGATCCGCGTGCTGAAAGAATCCGATCTTATACTAGCTGAAGATACACGCACCAGCGCGCCAATGTTAAAACATTTTGGTATCGAGAAAAGAGTATTTGCCCACCATCAGCACAATGAACACAAAGCTGTACAGGAGATCATTCGTTTTTTGAAAGAAGGTCAGCAGATTTCATTAATATCAGATGCTGGTACTCCAGCCATATCAGACCCTGGCTTCCTTCTGGTTCGCGAAGCGATCAAAGAAGGCATTGAGATTCAGTGTCTGCCAGGAGCCACCGCATTTGTACCGGCTTTAGTGAATTCGGGCCTACCGAATGATCGGTTTTGTTTCGAAGGTTTTTTGCCCGTAAAGAAAGGCCGACAAACGCGGCTGATAGCGTTGAGCACCGAAAGCCGCAGCATGATTTTCTATGAATCGCCTCATCGTATCGGCCGTACGATTAACGATTTTATCCAATATTTTGGGGAAGATCGGCAAGCTTCCATATCACGCGAACTGTCAAAACTATATGAAGAAACTGTGCGAGGTACCCTAATAGAACTAAAACAACATTTCGAGCAAAATCCACCGAAAGGCGAATTTGTATTCTGCGTAGCCGGACAGGAAAGTTAGTACCGCATTTTACGTATCTTTGAGAAATACATAGCCTTCGTTTTAAACATTTTATAGATTAGAAATGAGTATCGAAAAATATACATGGGATGGCCAAGATGCCAAAGTTGTCGAGAAAATCCATGGTAAAATCCTGGATATGCTGACCTCTGGAGAATCCATCAACTATATCGCTGTGCAAAAAAAACCAGCGGTAACGCTATTACCGGACAGCATCACACTGAGTAACAAACGGATTTTTTTATGTGAATTTGCAAAATTGGGCTTGGCTACCAATTTTGAAATATTTTCGTGGCAAGATATCAAGGACATCTCTTTTAAGGAAGAAATATTTGGTTCTAAAGTGACCGTGATTCCATTTACGGGCGAAAACCTCACAGTAGATTATATCCCAAAAGTACAAGCGCGCAAACTGTACCAACTTATTAAAGAAGCTTTGGATACATTGCAAGACGCAAAAGGCAGTCCGAAAGTGACTGAAAGCACGCCTGCTACGCCACAGCCTACGAGTACGCCACCAGCACCAAAAGCTATTACATTTGATGATGCTGAAAGCAAGCTTCCTGGACAGCATGCGCCAAGTTTAGATCGCCCGGCGCCGACCGCAGTCGAGCCGCCACCTGCCACAACGCCAACACCTTCTTCGCCTAAAGAAGAAGACGATGAGAGTACAAAAAAACTGACTCGTTTGAAAAATCTGTTCGACAGACAACTCATCTCCCAAGCGGAATATGAAACGAAGAAAGCAGAAATTTTAAGAGACTTATAAACCGCATAATGCGCAACAAATATCTTTTGGCACTTTTAAGTGCCTTTTTATTGTGGTTTGCTTGGCCGCCTATTCCGTTTAGCAGCCCACTCCTATTTATCGGATTTGTACCCTTACTAATCGCTATAGAGCAGGTTATACGTGGAGATTTCTCACAAAAAGGCCGCAACGTATTTTTGCTGTCTTTTGCAACTGGAGCTGTGTGGAATACTGCTTGTATATACTGGGTGTACAATGCCATGAACGCATTTTTACCCGTTGGTGCTTCGCTATTGGTCGCGCTTATTCCGTTTTGCTTAGGCCCTTTACTGATGGCTCTGGCTTTTCGAGGATATTACGCATTGCGTAAGAAATGGAATATTTGGCTCAGCTTCCTTGGTCTTGTTTCCTTCTGGATCGCGTACGAATATTTGCACCAGACATGGGATCTGTCTTTCCCATGGATGACTTTAGGCAATGGTTTTGCATCAGCTCATCAGCTCATACAGTGGTACGAATACACTGGAGTATATGGTGGTACGGTATGGATCTGGCTTGTTAATATTTTGATTTTCCTCATTTTCTGGCAATACAAAATGCGGATCAATACGTATTCGTCACGTACATTAGCAATGATATTGGCCGCTGTCATTATCCTACCCGTTACCATATCCGTATGGCGTTATACGCAATACGAAGAGCACATCAATCCGTCACAAATCGTTGTGGTACAACCGAATATTGATCCTTATCAAAAATTTGGAACGATCACCCCAGATCAACAGCTCAATATCTTGCTAGATCTTTCACGTCAAGTTGCTCCACCAAACACGGAGTTTTTTGTGTGGCCAGAGACGGCAATATCTTCCCCAAGCGGTATTAATGAAGATGATTTTAGAGAATATTCGGCATATGATCGGATTTTCGAATTTTTGAATGAATATCGCAACGGTAATGTGCTCTCGGGAATCGAAAGTTACCGCATCTATTCGGATCAGCAGAGCATTACCGCGAGAAAATATAACGAAGGCGTATATATCGATCATTTCAACGCTGCGGTGTTGATCGATCAATCCAGTAAATTAGATTTTTATCATAAATCGAAATTGGTTCCCGGAGCGGAGCAGCTTCCGTTTGGAGAGATGATGGCTTTTATGAAACCGTTGTTTGCCCACTTTGGTGGCACTACAGGCGGATATGGTAGCCAAGCAGAACCCTCTGTTTTTTATTCGCAAAGTGGCATTGGCGCTGCACCGGTGATCTGTTACGAATCTATATGGGGCGATTATGTGGCTAAATATATTGAAGCTGGAGCACAATTTATTGCCATCGTAACGAACGATGGATGGTGGAGTGATACTTCTGGCAAAGATCAGCACTTTCAGTATGCGCGCCTTCGCGCTATCGAAAACCGCCGCTGGATCGTAAGATCGGCTAACACAGGTATTTCGGGGTTTATCAATCAGCGCGGCGATGTCGTACAAAAAAGTGACTGGTGGGTACCGGCCGCTTTGAGTCAAGAAATCAATCTGAATGAGGAACTCACCTTCTACACCCAATTCAAGGACCTCATCGCTTACGGCTTTTTGGTCACCGGTCTGCTTTCATGCATTTTATTATTTGTGCGACCTAAGAGATAATACGTTTTTGTTTTGTCATTTGCTATATTTGCGCCATGCAAGTTTATCTGGATAATGCCGCTACTACCCCGATCGATCCTTCGGTGATCGAAGTAATGGTAGAAGCTATGACAAAAAGTTATGGAAATCCATCGTCTATTCATGGACATGGCCGTGAGGTAAAGACAATGATCGAACGGGCACGCAAAACGGTTGCAAATCTGATCAATGCCTCACCTTCGGAGATTTTCTTCACTTCGGGTGGTACAGAAGCCGACAATATGGCAATCGTACGTGCGATCGAAGGCTATGGCATTACGCATGCAATTACGTCGCCTTTAGAACACCATGCGGTGTTGCATACTTTAGAAGAATTGGAAAAGGAAGGTAAAGTGCATTTAGACTTACTGCGTGTTTCTGAAAAAGGAGTAATTGATCTAGCACATTTGGAAGAATTGTTGGCTAAAAACCCAAAGACATTCGTATCGATCATGCATGCAAACAATGAGTTGGGTAATCTGACCGACCTTGCACGCGTATCGCAAATCTGCCAGCAATACGAAGCGATTTTCCATTCGGATACAGTCCAAACCATGGGTCATTATAAACATGATTTAAAAGATTTGCAGATCGACTTCATTACTGGTGCGGCACATAAGTTTCACGGACCTAAAGGTGTAGGATTTCTTTACATCAACGGAAAAAATAAAATAAAACCCTTGCTATTTGGTGGCGCGCAGGAACGCAACATGCGTGGTGGCACTGAAAATGTATACGGTATCGTTGGTTTAGCCAAAGCCCTGGAACTTGCTTACGAAGATATGGAGAGCCATCAGCAAACGATCCAAGAGCTAAAGTCGTACATGAAACAACTATTGATTGATCGCATTCCTGGCGTAGCTTTCAATGGTGTGACGGAGGACAGTGATTCGCTGTACACTGTACTGAACGTTTCCTTGCCTCCAAACAGTATGGCAGACATGATGCTATTCAACTTAGATATTAAGGGCGTATCTGCATCGGGCGGTAGTGCTTGTAGTTCGGGTTCCGATATCGGATCACACGTATTGCGTGGTATTGGCGCAGATCCTCAAAGACCGTCTGTACGTTTCTCATTTTGCAAATACAACACGCATGAGGAAATCAACTATGTCGTTGACGAAATCGAAAAACTCTATGTAAAATCATAAGTATGCAAAGCGGGCTTATCATTATCTGATAAGCCCGCTTTGGTATTTTACTTAATTTTATATCGTAATGCTCTGTATAGTAAGTTTATTAGCGTACTTTATCTAAAATATATTTTCCAGCAAGATTTCCGGTCATTTCTTTACCAGATAAATCCAGTTGACTCAATCTATCTTCTTCAATTTTATAATTGTAATCTTCGGTGTCTAGATGTAAAATATCTGCGTCTACCCGCCAAACGCCATCTCTACGAAATAATTCGTCACTCTTACCAACGTATTTATAATGCAATGAGTAGGTGCGATCTCTATTAAGCACTAACGTGGTTGATATCGCAGAACAATCTGCACATGGTAGATTCCCTTCGTAACGGCCTGAAAGATTGTATTTATGTCGAGTGCGATCCGCTGTTGATTCTACATCAGCATTAGCTTTATTATTGATACAGGATACCAACATAAAGCATGTAGCCAACAGGGAGATGATATGTAAGTAGATCCTCATGCGCATAAATTTCACACTTACTACACCCAAACAAAAAATGTACCATTCCCCTAATTTGTTTGCATAATTAACATTATATGATGTTTAACAATTATTCGTCGTCATCATCACTTTCTCCGATAGCCATCGCATACGCACCCCTCAACTCCCCCAAGGCGTGCATATTCCGTTTGCTCTGAGCTACTTTCATTCCTTGCTGATAAATTTCTAAGGCACGATCTAGCTGCTGCTGCTGCTCCAAAAATTTACCAAAATGATAGTACGTGCCCACGTAGTCAGCAAAACTCGATATTAGGCCTTCAAATCCAGCTAATGCATCATCCTTATTCTCTAATTTGACATGCTCCATCGTGATAGCATAATGTAAAAAAGGGTCTTTCGGCGATTCTTTCAATAACTGTTGTAATTGCACTAAACGTTCGTTCATATTTCAAAGTTAGCAAATTGAAGCGCTATTACGAAGAAGGAGAATAAAGACAATCGACCAGCACATTTACTATGCTAGCATAGATTTTGACATAAAATTGATATTTATGAAAAACACACCCAAATCACCTTAAAGAACAAGAATTTATAATATAATGAACTTATTATTAAACATAATACAACAAATAAGACAAAGAAATGTGTTATTAATAATTAAATAAAAAGAAATTGTAGAGAACAACACAACAATACAATGCAAGATTTGGTTATTAATACTGTAAGTTTGAGATAGAACGCACACACATTGTTTAAATATAAATTATGAGAATCCTAGTTTGCATTAGTCATGTGCCGGACACAACGTCCAAAATCACTTTCAATAGTGACCACACCGAATTCAACCAGTCCGGTGTACAATTTATCATTAACCCATACGACGAAATCGCATTATCGCGTGCTGTGGAGCTAGTTGAGGGAACTGACGGAACCGTTACGGTTATCAATGTCGGTGATGCTAGTACCGAGCCTACTATTCGAAAAGCATTAGCTGCTGGTGCTACTGATGCTGTACGCATCGATGCTGCACCTCGCGACGCATGGTTTGTAGCCAAGCAAATCGCGCAATATGCATCTGAACAATCCTTTGATTTGATTCTAACCGGACGTGAATCAATTGATTTCAATGGCTCACAAGTAGCAGCCTTAGTAGGAGAATTACTAAATATTCCATCTGTATCGATCGTAAAGAAATTTGACATTCAGGATCGCGATATTACTATTGAGCGCGAGATCGAAGGTGGCAAAGAAGTGCTGAGCACTCAACTGCCCGTTATCTTGGGCACAGCAGAGGGAGTCGCAGAGCCAAGAATACCCAATATGCGCGGAATCATGTCTGCCCGGACCAAGCCTTTACAAGTTTTGCCGGCAGTAGACGTGCCTACCTTAAGCACAATATCTAAATACGAATCTCCGGCGCCTCGTGGCCAGGTAGCTATGGTAGATGATGTGGAACAACTTGTAAACCTATTGCATACAAAAGCTAAGGTTTTATAATCAATACAAAAAAGAAAAAAATATCATGGCAATACTTGTATATGTAGAGAATATAGAGGGCAAATTTAAAAAATCGGCCTTCGAGGTCGTTTCTTACGCTAAAGCCATCGCTAATGAACAAGGAACCGATGTCACAGCGCTTTCTATCGGCAATGTCGCCGACGAAGAGTTGAACAAATTAGCAGGGTTTGGTGCTTCCAAAATTCTAAAGGTCGATCAAGATCAACTTAATCAGTTTATCAATAAAGCCTATGCCGCGGTTATAGCAGCTGCCGCTGCGAGCGAACAGGCAGATCTCATTATACTATCCAACTCTTTTAGTGGTAAAGGGCTTGCACCGAGATTAGCTGCCAAGCTGGAGGCCGGTTTGGCAGACGGCGCGATGGAGTTACCCACCTTTTCTGGGTCTGATCTGCAGGTCAAGAAGACTGCTTTCTCCAACAAAGCGTTTGCAACGGAAGTGATCACGGCAACTAAAAAAGTGATTGCAGTAAATCCTAACTCGCATGAACCTGTACGTGATGAAGCAAGCGCAACAATTGAAACACTTACTCCTTCATTAGATGCTGCCGACCTCAACATTGTGATTAAAGATATCGTACGCGCTACCGATAAAATTTCTTTACCAGAAGCAGAAATTGTTGTATCCGCGGGTCGTGGCTTGAAAGGTCCAGAAAACTGGGCCATAATAGAAGAACTTGCTGAGGTACTGGGTGCAGCAACCGCTTGCTCCAAACCCGTGTCTGATGCCGGCTGGCGCCCTCATTCGGAGCATGTGGGCCAAACTGGAATTGTAGTGAGTCCCAATTTGTATATCGCAATTGGCATCTCAGGAGCCATTCAACATTTAGCCGGTGTTAGTTCGTCTAAAACAATAGTTGTCATCAACAAAGATCCAGAAGCACCATTCTTCAAAGTAGCAGATTATGGTATTGTGGGCGATGCTTTAGAGATTGTACCAAAGCTGACCGCAGCGATACAGGCGCATAAAGCAAACTCCTAAGAAACAAATTGGTTAATTGCTGATTCAAAGGCAACCACGCTGTAAAAAATGGCCTGGTTGCTTTTTTTTGCTGTTAATATTCTCATCTTTGTAACGGAAACGGATCAACTTGGTCTTGGCCATCGAACAGAGATTTTTTCGAACGATAAAAAAGACTTCGCAAACGACCAACGGGACATTGTGCATGAAGAAAATACAATTAGATATCGTAGGACTATCCTACAGTCAAACCCAGTCTGGCGCTTACGCGCTAGTATTAGGCGAAGTAGGAGGCAACCGGAGGTTACCCATCATCATTGGTGGATTTGAAGCCCAAGCCATTGCGGTAGAAATTGAAAAAATGACCCCTAGCAGGCCACTGACGCATGATCTTTTCAAAACCTTTGCAGAAACATTCTTCCTAACCGTTTCTGAAGTATTGATTTATAATCTGGTAGATGGTATTTTCTACGCTAAATTACACTGTCGAAACAAAGAGCAAGTAGTTACGGAGATTGACGCACGCACCTCAGATGCTGTCGCTTTGGCGGTTCGATTCAAATGCCCAATCTATACCTACGACTTTATCATGAGCTCAGCTGGAATAGTAATTGAAGGCAACGATTTCGCTTTCTTGGAGAATATTGAACGCTTTGAGAGTACGCACACGGGCAACGTACAGCAGGATGAGCCTTCGGACAATAAAGATGCAAAGGCTAACAATACTGCTCAAAATGCACCAGCTCCCGTTTCGCCATACACTTCCTTATCTCTAGAACAATTAGAAATCAATTTGGAAAAAGCGATACAAAATGAGCAGTACGAGACCGCAGCGAAAATTCGCGACGAAATCGATCAAAGAAAAGCATAACAATCAAAATACATAGCATTTTTTCTTACTACTTTTTTATATGTCTATAAAATTGCGATTGACCATCATGAGTTTCCTCCAATTTTTTGTGTGGGGAGCGTGGTTGATTACTATTGGTGTCTACTGGTTTCAAAACAAAGGTTGGTCAGGCAATGATTTTGGAGCCGTATTTTCGACCTTAGGGATTTCTTCCTTAATAATGCCCGCGTTGACAGGTATTATTGCAGACAAATGGTTAAATGTGGAGAAGTTGTACGGTGTGCTGCACATCTTATTTGGTGCCATTTTTCTTTACCTGCCGCAAGTCGACGATCCAAACCAATTCTTTTGGATTATACTCGCGGCCATGTTTTGTTATATGCCGACCATCGCCTTATCCAATTCTATAGCCTACACTATTCTGGAGAAATCCAAGTTGGATGTCGTCAAAGTATTTCCGCCGATTCGTGTATGGGGTACGATCGGTTTTATCGCTGCGATGTGGGTGACCAATTTATCCGGAAATAAAGCATCCGAAGGTCAGTTTTACCTTTCTGCATTTGCTGCATTCGCTTTAGGGATTTATGCATTTACTTTACCTGCCTGTCCACCGTTGCGTTCGAAATCCGAAAAATCCACCTTGGCAGGACAGCTCGGATTAAAGGCATTTCGCCTTTTTGCGAACTACAAAATGGCGCTTTTCTTCGTTTTCTCGATGTTTTTAGGTGCTGCATTGCAGCTTACGAATATGTATGGCGATACGTTTCTATCCCATTTTGAATCGTATCCAGAATATGCCGATTCGTTAATCGTACGCAATTCGACCATCATTATGTCCATTTCTCAGATTTCAGAGACGGTTTTCATTTTAGCAATTCCATTCTTTTTGAAGCGATTTGGTATTAAGCAAGTGATGTTGATCAGTATGTTGGCTTGGGTATTGCGCTTTGCGCTATTGGCATACAGTGATCCAGCTGATGGCTTGTGGATGATCGTACTTTCATGTATTGTATATGGCATGGCCTTTGATTTTTTTAATATCTCGGGTTCTCTTTTTGTGGAAACTTCCACCACGCCAGATATCCGCTCTTCGGCTCAAGGTATGTTTATGATGATGACTAACGGTTTTGGTGCTATCTTAGGTAGCCGCCTGAGTGGTTATGCGATAGATACTTTCTTGCTAGATGCACAGGGAAACATGATGTGGACGGAGATTTGGCTTTGCTTTGCCGGTTATTCGCTCGTGATCGCCTTCCTATTCTCCTTTATGTTTAAGCATAAGCACGATCCGGCGATTGCCGCCTAACATTCCTTTAGAAAGATTTATTTCCAATCATAGACATTAATAAAACGGCAAATGCCTTAGGTTTCCCTAAGGCATTTGAAATGATGGTGGCGGCGCATCGGCTCCCCAATCTCTATTGGGGCGATCGCCCATCTGAAATTCTAACACGCCGCCTTGCGCCAATTCCTGGTGGGTAAACCAGGGTTTGTCCCAAGTTTTGCCATTAAGCGTTGCCGACTGTATGTATTTATTTTTGGCAGAACGTCCGTTTGCACGAATAGTGAATTCTTTGCCGTTTGATAATTTCATCGTGATGTTTTCGAAGAATGGTGTACCAATAGTATACACAGGAATACCTGGCGTTACAGGATAGAATCCAGCCATCGAAAAGACTAAAAACGCCGACATGCCACCGCCATCTTCATCACCAGGCATGCCCATCAAATCATTTCTAAACCATTGATGGATCAAATCATCAATTCGCTTTTGCGACATCCACGGCTTGCCCGAGAAGTTATACAAATATGGAATGTGCAAGCTCGGCTCGTTGGCCATCGAAAATTGGCCGACGTTGCCGGTATGATCGGGCAATTGGCTGTAAAATTCAAATTTGCTTTTGCCAAGCGGTTCGCGGAAGGTGCGATCCAGCTCGTAATTAAATTGCTCCTTACCACCCATCAACGAGATCAAATCACTGACATTGTGTGGTACATCCCAGCGGTATACCCAACCGTTGTTTTCTCCATAATATTCGCGCGCACCTTGTCCACCATCATAACGGTAATCGAATGGCATAATAAATTTTCCGTCTTTATCTTTCGGGTGAAAGAATTTCGTTTCGGCATTATACAAGTTACGGTAGTTTAAGGCATTTTTCAAGAACAAATCAGCATCGGTAGTATGTCCCAGCGCTTGCGCCAATCTTCCCAAAGCCCATTCATCGTACGAAGTACCTAATGTAACGGCAATCGGCTGACGTCTTTCAAAACGATGTACTTCGGGCACCGTTTCTTCTTCACCCGGATATAATGCCGGAATGTAGCCATGTTTTTTATAAAAATCATCTAACCAACCGGCAGGTGCAGCCGACCAGGGAGCCAGTGTTTTCTCCTGTACGGCACGTTTCCCACTTTCATACGCTTTGTCGATTTCAAAGCTGCACAATCCTTTGGCGTACGCATCGGCAACCGTCACGACGCCGTGATTAGAATTCATTCTTCTAGAATCGCCTGTAATCTCTGGGAATGTTGGCATCCAGAATTGATCCATTTGCTCTGCCATGCGTACATACGATTGTAAAATATCTGACTCTACTTTCTCATCAATCAACAAGCGTAATGGATGTGTAGCACGATATGTATCCCAAATCCAGTCATCGGTATAGAAAGGACGAGAATCCGTGTGTACTTTGCCATCGAATGCACTAAAATAGCGATCGTCTTCACTGATATTTACAGGACGTTCAAAACATCGGTACAAAGAGGTGTAAAATACAGCGCGATCATCGGCTTTGCCGCCAGCAACCTGTACGGTAGATAGGCTTTCATTCCAGATATCGCGACCGGTATTGGCAACGCGTTGCACATCAAAGTGCGAAATCTCGCGTTGCAAATTGCGCTTGGCTTGCTCGGCATCGATAAATGAGATACCATATCGAAAATGCAAAGGCTGATCGCCTTTTGCGAAAGTAAACACCACAGCGGCTTGCTTGCCCGAGATTTCTGTTTTCTTGGTCAGTAATTTTCCATTCTCCAAGACCCCAGAAGAAGCGGCTTTCTGGTCAAACTCACCATATAAATATACGGTAGTATTATTTTGAAGTTGCTGCGAAGCGATTATGCTATTACCTTTGATCTGTACGCTACCCGATCCAGAGTTAAATACGATAGACTTATCTTTTCCTAGTAGAAAGTTCAACGCATAAATACCAGACTGATGCGATGGTGCATATTGTACGTCGATTTGTTCATCCAACAATGATACCCCATAGTAATAAGGTTTGATCTCTTCGTTGTCATATGCATACGGATAGACATTTTTCCACGATTCTTGCGCTATGCTGTTCACCGGACTAAGATTGAACGCTGAACGCCCGCGATGACTCGTGACGACCAAAGGCAATCCGCGTAACTGATCGGTCGTAAAGTCATTGCGCTCTGGATATACGCGAAGCATACTATTGGGCAAATGAACTGTCGGGAAAGTAGGTACCAATAGGTGACTGATATTTCCCATATATGGATTTACGTAATCTACCGGTGTTTTGGGTTTTTGATTCACCGGATCGGATTGAGCAAAAGTACCCTGAGAGAGCGCTATTGCACTTGATAACAAGAGTACGGATTTCAACTTAAACATAATTAGTTTATTTTTTTAGTGTTTCAATATAGGGATAATATATAAGTCTGGCGATACAAAAACGTTTTAGTGAATTATGAAAGTGATATTTGCACTATCTAGAGATTCTCTATGCATTTATTCTCAAAGGTTTTTTGCAACATAACGAAAAAATTGTGTTTACAAATCTCATGGTATAGCGGTTTAGTAGCGTTTATTGCAGATTTGATAGCGAAAGATAACAAGTGATAAAAAATATTTAAAAATAATTCGCACGTCAGATAATATTGATATTCAAGTCGGCGTTATATATGTAAATTTTCATAATTTAGGTTAATAATTGGTTTGGTTTAAATCCCGTAGCTCCCCGCTACGGGATTTATTTTTCAGCTATAGCCAAGCGGATTGTGCATTTTACCGATTTTTCATTTTCTATCTATTTTTCTGCCGAGCTAATCCATTCATTCACCGAAAAAATCCTGCTCCTGATCTATTATGCATTCTCTATGGAGCGTTTACGTGCTACTTTTGAACCATAGAAACAAACAAAAAACTTTAAAACATAGAAATCATGAAAAAATCAATCACCATCATCACAGCAGCTTTATTAATGATCGTAAGCTTCTCATCTTTCGCCGCAGCTCCTATTCATGCAGGCGCGTCTAACACATCTAACAAAACCTTGTCGGCTTATGTTGCATCGCTTACAGAGGGGCTTCACGATTACAACAAATTGTTGTTCACCAAAGACTTCGAGTACCGCAACGCAACTGACGTAACGGAAACTACGTATACCCG
Source organism: Sphingobacterium populi (assembly GCF_001586775.1). Classification (GTDB taxonomy): domain Bacteria; phylum Bacteroidota; class Bacteroidia; order Sphingobacteriales; family Sphingobacteriaceae; genus Sphingobacterium; species Sphingobacterium populi. The sequence goes on from NZ_LQXS01000007.1 coordinate 60,558, forward strand.
CAAGCAATATTTGCAATTCTTGAAAGCTAACAAAGGTTTAAAATTTGATTGTGTTACTAGCTACCAAGTTTTGGATGAAACTGGCAATACGAGTTTGGCAAAAGTAACGATGGCATTCAAAGAATTTACACGAGTGGATTATGTAACTCTGCACTCCACTAGTGAAGGCTGGAAAGTTAGCAAAGTAATTACCACCTACCCTACCGATAAAAAGTAGCTCGGCAAAAAGCACTTCATACTACCATATCGCAAAAAGCGCTTGATGAATAAGCTTATTCATCAAGCGCTTTTTGCGGTGAAGATGGATGAAAGGTTATTTATCTAACAACTTTGCCAGCAATTGATGTAGCTCCTCACCTACTACATTGCGCGCTACGATGGTGCCATTAGAATCGATCAGAAAGTTGGAAGGGATAAAACGAACACCATACAAAGCAGGAGCTTCGGTATCCCAAAAATCAAGATCTGATACCTGTGTCCAATCCAGTTTATCATCTTCAATAGCTTTTAGCCAGGAGGATTTGGTACGATCCAGCGAAACGCCAAATACATCGAATCCCTTGTCTTTGTATTGCTGATATGCTTTGACGATATTTGGATTTTCTGCTCGACAAGGCGGACACCAGCCAGCCCAAAAATCCAACAACACGTAATTGCCTTTGCCCAATTGATCAAAGAAGCGCACTTGATTACCTTCGGGATCAGTAGAAACAAAGTCAATTGCCTTCTTGCCAGGCAAGACCGCTTCTTGCTTAGTAGCCAAATCGTTGAGAATCTGTACATACTGGGTATTGGCTAAGGAAGGATCTAGCAGTGCCACATGTTCTCTAATTTCTTGCGGAGAGAGGTCGTATGAGTAGTTTCGAAATAAAGCAAAGGCTGCTACGATTGATTGGGGATCCTCTTTAATAAAATCTTTTGCCGTGATTTCACTAGCTCTCGTTTTGTATGCATCAAATTGTGCCTGCCATTTGGATCCAGATACTTTTGCTTTTCTCAAATCCTGATCTTTAGCCACCGTGATTTTGGTAGGTTGATCGTCCAAAAACACTTGCAATTCTGTACCACTAGGCTGTAAGCTTAAACCATATAATTCTGGTAGCGGAACTGCGGTCTTGAAAGCGAACTTTCCTTTGACCACTTGTGCAGAATCAACTAGTTTAAAGACCTTATTGTCGTAGCGTTGTAAGTAGATAGTGCCATTTTTCAATCCTTTTATCGTACCGGATAAGTTTAATGGGCGACTTTCTTGGGCATAGCCCATAGCAAGTATTCCTACTAGAAAGCTGATGAATACAATTAGTTTTTTATACATGTTAATTAGTATTATAAGTAAATGACGTTGAATAGATCTGCGGATAGGCGAAAGCTATTTTTCATGCACGAAGTTAGCCATATTTCAATAATCTACCAAATTAGTATACATTAATATTAACCCTAACTTCGCTGTGCCTGACTATGCTGCCAGAAAAATATGACAACCGCATCACTATCCCAATAAAATCACTAACTTAAGAAATATTAAAAACCATTCTGATGGTCAACTGTTTACTAAAAACCTATTGAACTAAAAAATACTTCCCTATGAATAATTCTCGTCGTCGTTTTCTACAACAGCTTACATTGTCTGCGCTTGCAGTCCCTGCTTTAAATGCCTATCCCTTTCCGCTATCGCATCAGTCATCTGGCTTAGCTAATGACAAACCTATTTTAAAAGTGGCGCTAATGGGATTGGGCGGTTACGCAGAACGCGTAGCAGAAGCTATGCAATCCTGCACGCGTGCAAAGATTACGGGATTAATTAGTGGTACACCAGAAAAGTTAAAAACTTGGGGCGCGAAATATAACGTTGCGGAAGGTAGTCGTTATAATTATGAGAATTTTGATCAGATTAAGGATAATCCAGAAATTGATGCCGTATATATCATCACGCCAAACGCCTTGCATCATAGCCAAACGCTTCGCGTAGCCAAAGCAGGCAAGCACGTGATCTGCGAGAAACCGATGGCAATCAATGCACAAGAAGGACAAGAAATGGTGGATGCTTGTGCCGCAGCTGGTGTACAATTATTGGTAGGCTATCGTATGCGTTTCGAACCAAATACCCTGAAAGCGGTAGAAATGCGAGAAACAGGCAAGCTAGGAAAAATCAAGTTTTTTCAAGGGCAAACCGGTTTTAAAATCGGCGATCCGAATCAATGGCGTGTCAATAAGGAACTTGCAGGCGGAGGTTCGTTAATGGATATTGGTATTTATGCAATCAATGGTGCTCGCTACATGGTCGGCGAAGATCCGATTTGGGTAACAGCGCAGGAAACAAAGACGGATTTTGAAACATTTAAAGAAGGAGTCGATGAAACGATTCTATTTCAATTGGGTTTTCCTAGCGGTGCTGTCGCTTCCTGCCTTTCTACTTACAGTATGAATCACCTTGATCGCTTTTATTTGGTGGGCAACGATGATTTTGTAGAGATGCAACCTTCGACCGGATATGGCCCAATAAAAGGGCGCACGAAAAACGGGCCGTTGAACCAACCTCACACCGTTCACCAAACGGTACAAATGGATGAGATGGCACAGATTATTTTAGAGGGCAAAAAACCCATATTGCCGGTAGATGGCAAGGTTGGTCTGCAAGATTTGAAAATTATCGATGCGATTTATCGCTCTTGCGATACAGGACAACGACAGGAATTGCAATTAGGATAAAAAATAGTTATTCAATCGACTCGTACCGGAATCTGCATTCATGAGATGCGGATTTTCCGGTATACTAAATGCAACAGCTAATCAAATAGTTCTCCATCGCTCTTTGCATAGTTTACAATTAATTAACACATCATCACCATTAACATAATCTAGGATTAATCTCTTGATAACATTCTGCTTATAGATTTGCAACATAATATTAACAATGCTTTAGTCTGAAAGTCATGCTTCCTTTAGTGGGATAAAGGAATTTAAACTTTTTAGGATAAAGACAACAATATCTACTATGCAATCTACCAAGCATCTATTTTTGGCATTCGCCTTAGCCTTTGGCTTGTTTTTTTTCGCTTCGGCACAACAGTATGGCATTAAGGGCGTCATATTAGACGTCGAATCGATGAAACCTATCGAGGGAGCATCTGTTCGCCTACTTGAAAGAAATCGAGAAAGTGCGACAGACAAAGAAGGAAATTTTTTCTTCGACCTTCCAAAAGGTGACAAACAATACACCATTATTGCCGGATTAATAGGCTACATGCCTGATACCTTAATCGTAAGAAGAGGACAAGATGACATTGATTTTGCGACATTATCCTTAGTTAGTAAAAATTCTGTACTGGATGAGATTGTAATTTCGAGAAGACGCGAACGGATTAGTGAAATTGCTTTGCTGGATATGCGCCGTCAGTCCAATCTAATGGTAGAGTATATGGGCGCACAGGAGCTTTCTAGAAAAGGTATCTCCGATGCGGGAGCTGCCGTAAATCGTATGACAGGTGTGTCGCGACAAGAAGGTAGCAACGAAGTTTTCGTTCGCGGACTGGGCGACCGCTATAATAATACGACCCTGAATGGACTGCCAGTACCATCCAATGACCCTGAATTAAAAAACCTGGAGTTGGGTTTATTCACCTCGGATATTATTGAGTACATCACAATCGATAAAGTTTACAGCACGTATTTGCCAGGCGACTTCGCAGGTGGAAACGTAGATATTGCCTCCAAAAATTACAATGGAAAAGGTTTTCTAGAAGTAAAGCTCGGCGCCAACACCAATACCAATGTATTGAAAAACTGGAATTCCTTCTATTTACAAGACGGACCTAGCCCATTGGGTTTTGCAAACTACGGTGTACCCAATGATCCTCTAGGTGGTTTCAATTTCCAAAACAGTATGAACCCAGTAAAGAAAACGCCAATCGCTGGCAACTTGGGTGTATTAGGTGGAAAATCATTTCAATTCGGAAACGGGCATAAATTGAACCTCTTTGCTTCTGCAAATTTTACGAGCGATACGTACCATCGCGAAGGAGTGAACAGGCGTTTAAGCACAGGTCGAGAAACCATTAATGATCTATATCAGATTCGCCAAGGATATACCACCAATTCTACTGGCATGTTGACGGCTAATTACGTTTTCAATCCGAATCATAGTATCACATACAACTTTCTGTTGATGAATTCATCGGATCAGTTTTATGACACATATACAGGTGAACTGCGTGACATGGCAGAAGATGGTAGCGGATTGATCAGACGTTCTACCTTTATTCAAAACACGGTAACGGCGAATCAATTGCTAGGTAAGCACAAGCTGGATGACAAAATCGACCTTAACTGGGGCTTATCGTACAATAATGTCAAAACCAAAATACCAGATCGTATTCAAAACTACATGAAATTCGACGATCAGTTGCAGGATTATGTATTTATCCGCAACACCGTCACCGACAACCATAGGTACTTTCAAGATCTTACAGAAAATGAGATCGCGCTTAACGTCGCTGCCAGTTACAAACTGGATGATGACAAAGGCGTTTGGTCGGTCGGATACAACGGTAAGATGAAAAAACGAGCATTCGAAGATTTTCAGGTCAATTTTAGAGTACCAACTACTCGCTCCATTGATCCTACAAATTTAGACGAGTTTTTCAATCAAGCGAATCTTGATTCGGAGTTGTTTACGCAAGAAGGTTTCAACGCCGATTTGCCACAAACTTACGACGGCGATCTGAAAACACATGCTCCGTTTACGAATTTACAGTACAACTTGAACGAACGATTGAGTGGAACATTAGGATTGCGCTATGAAAACATTCGTCAGGATGTAAGCTTCATGACGCAATTGGATAGAAGCGGTAATACTAATAGTATTACGAGAAATGAAGTGCTCCCTAGCTTATTGTTGAAATATATCTTAAAAGACAATCAAAATCTTCGTATGGGATTAAGCAGAACGTATACCTTACCTCAGTTTAAAGAGCGCGCATTCTTTATCTATAGAGATATCAACGAATCCAAACAAGGTAATCCCAACCTTTACCCTTCTACCGATTACAATTTAGATCTACGTTGGGAAGCGTTCCCTAAATCATCTGAATTGCTTTCTGCAACTTTGTTCGGTAAATATATACAAAACCCAATCAATGAGGTGCAGCTAGCCTCTTCGTCGAATGATATTTCTTATGTTAACATTGGCGCCTATGGAACAGTATATGGGGTCGAAGTCGAGTTCAAGAAAGAACTACTCGCTAGTGAACAATTCGGAAAATTATCAATCGGTGCTAATGCTGCCTATCTTCAAACAGATCAGGAAATCGACTCGGAGAAGGTACGCCGCGAAACCCAGTTCCCATCAGGAGGTTCATACAATATCAACTTGACGGATTCACGCTCTGGATTTACAGGTGCCTCCAACTTTTTGGTCAATGCCGACCTAGCCTATTACAAAGCTTTCCAAAATGGCTCTGATGTAATGGCTACTGTAGTCTACAATTATTTCTCCGACAGATTGTATGCCTTAGGATCTGAAGGACGTGGCAATCAAATTGACAAAGGAGTAGGCACATTAGATTTTATCTTAAAATACAAAATCAACAATCGATTTGGAGTAGATGCAAACATCTTGAATGTGACCAATCCTAGCTTCGACCGCATTCAGGAAAATCAAACTGGCACAGACAGTTCAATTGCCGCACCGACACTTTTCAACTATAAAAAAGGGGTGCGATTCTCTGTAGGAGTTAGATACCGCCTTTAACAATATCATAACATTACGGTAAAACATAGGACAAATCGTAAGCATACTTTTGAAACAGAAAAAATCTATCCACGAAATGAAAAACAAATTTTTGACCAATTTTAAACAAGCTGCTTTAGGAGCCGCTGTATGTTTGATCACCATGGTTTCTTGCGACAGTGACAACCCAACTACAGGACCAACATCTAGCTTCGAATTAAATCGTGATGACTTAAGAGGTGTAATCACTGATGGTGAAGTAGTATTGAGCTCTGGTACGTACAAATTAACAGGTAAGTTAGAGGTAAGAGATGGCGCGACATTGACCATCGAACAAGGTGTTGTTATCGAAGCAACAGATGTGACTACGACACAACAGGAGATCCGTTACATCGCAGTCGGTCAAGGCGCAAAAATCAATGTTAAAGGAACAGCCACTAGCCCAGTAGTAATGACCGCTACTAGCAAAGCTCCAGGTAAATGGGGTGGATTGGTAATCTGTGGTAAAGCACCAATCAACAAAGGCGAAAAGGCTACTGCAGAGGTTTCTGAATTGACATACGGCGGTACTGATGCAAACGACAATTCTGGCTCAATTAGATACTTACGTTTAGAGTACACCGGTTACTCATTCAATGATGAGAAAGAATTCAACGGATTATCTATGTTCGCTGTCGGTAAAGGTACTACCATTGAGTACGTTCAAGCTTATGAAGGTTCTGATGACGGTTTCGAATGGTTCGGTGGAACGGTTGATTCTCGCTACTTAGTGGTTATCAACAACAATGCTGATAATAAATTGGCAGGTGACGATCTATTCGATTGGACGGAAGGTTGGAACGGTACAGGTGAGTTTTGGTACGGAAAAAGAACAAACAATGGAAATAGAGGTATCGAAGCTGATAACAATGGTACAACATTTACATTAACACCGATATCTAACCCAACACTCCGCAACATTACCTTAATTGGTAACAACGATGGTGAAGAAAACCAAGCTGTGAAAATGCGTGTAGGTACCAACGGAAATTTTGATAACATCGTCTTGTCTACGTGGGGTACAGGATTTGATATTCAGCACGACGAAAGTATTGCTTTTGTAAATGCGGGATCTTTGAAAGCTACTAACGTAAAATTTGTGAACGTAGGTACTAAAGTAAAGGGAACAAGCTCTGGTGGTACTGCTGTTGACATCAGCAAAATGGTTACAGAAAATGAAAGCGCAACTGGAGCCGGTAACGGTGTAAATCAGCCAGAGTGGGCGAAAGGTTGGACTGTAGGTTTCTAGTACAACTCTAAGATATTATATAATGCAATAGCGCCGGCAGATCTATCTGCCGGCGCTATTTATTTTAACGCTTTTATGCTTTTTGTATCTTTTTTAATAAGATAGCTACTAGCACCCCTTCAAATTAGTTTAAGCCTAAAAAAAGTATTAATTTGCAGATAAAAAGAGGGTAAACTATGGACAATTACGTACTGAAAACAGAAGGACTGACTTTTCGTTACGGATCTCAAAGCTCAATGCTAGCCTTTAAAGATCTCCAAATTAGCAAACAGCAGCATACCCTATTGCTCGGTGACTCCGGAACTGGAAAGAGTACACTTCTCAATCTTTTGGGAGGCCTTTCCCATCCCAACTCTGGCTACGTAAATATTAAAAACGAAGACATATACCAGCTTTCTGAATCGGCTTTAGACAAATTTAGATCTCAAAATATTGGATTCATTTTTCAAGAAGCTCATCTCTTGAAAAACCTAACACTAGCAGAAAATATTCAATTAGCCCAATCTTTGGCCGGATATAAAGTAGATCACGAAAAAATAAGCGCTTTGTTGGCACAATTACAACTCAAAGAGCACAGCCATAAGCATCCTAATCAACTAAGTCGCGGACAGCTACAGCGAGCAGCTATCGCACGTGCGATCATCAATCGGCCAGCAATCCTGCTTGCTGATGAGCCAACAGCTTCTTTGGATGATAATAATACACAGCGCGTATTGACGTTATTGCGAGAAATGGCCGATACATATGGTTCAACACTCATCATTGCTACTCACGATAAACGCGTCAAAGACGAATTCACTAATACCTACTTCCTTTAATAGATACTATTGATATGAGCATTTTACAATTAGTTTGGAAGAACATAACTCAACAACTAGGTTCGGCACTTTTGAGCATCTTGCTTACCGCCTTTGGTGTAGCCATCTTAGTTGTGATCTATATTACGAGTGATACATTTGAAAAACAACTGGATAATAACAGTAAAAATATTGATCTGGTTATCGGTGCCAAAGGAAGTCCATTACAATTAATACTGAGCTCCATTTATCACGTAGATTACCCTACGGGTAATATCTTACTGTCGGATGCGCTTGAGTTTCGCGACAATCCACTAGTTGATTTAGCTGTTCCGATGTCATTGGGCGATAATTTCAACGGGCATCGTATTATCGGAACTGACAGCAGCTATTTTGACCTCTACGAGTTGGAGATCGCGCAAGGACAAATGTGGAATAAGAGTTTCCAAACAGTGATCGGTAGCGAAACCGCGCGCAAAAATAAGCTGAAAATAGGTGATCAAGTTCATAGCGCACATGGATTGGCAGAAAACGGCCATGTCCATGACGAACACCCATTTACAGTAGTAGGGATATTGTCGCCTACCGGAACGGTTGTAGACAATCTGCTCCTATGTGACTTAGCCAGTATCTGGGATGTTCATGATATTGCTCACGATGAGAATCACGAACATGATCACGAACATGGAGATGCCCATGACCACCATCATCATGAAGATCATGATCATGCACACACGCATGACGCCGATCACCATCATGCGCATGAAGAACATGACCACACCCACGCAACGGTTTCTGATGAGGAGCCTACTCCAGATACATCAACTGTTCATGTAAAAAGTATCGGAGATGACGTATACAAATCCCAAGGTTTGGAGATTACCTCCTTGTTAGTAAGGTATAGCAGTCCAGCAGCAATTAGCACGTTACCACGCATGGTCAATCAATCGACGGCTATGCAAGCTGCTTCACCTGCGATGGAAACAACACGTTTATTCTCCCTATTAGGTGTAGGTATCGATTCTTTAGAAATCTTAGCCTACGTGATTATGTTAATTGCTGGTTTGAGCGTATTTATTAGTCTGTATAATGCGCTGAAAGAACGCAAATATGATCTTGCTATCATGCGCTCTCTTGGTGCCGGCAAAACTAAACTTTTCACGTTAGTAATAGTCGAAGGATTAGTCATTACCTTGATTGGCGGCATTGTAGGATTAATAATTGGCCACTTGGCCTTGTACTATATTAGTACACAGACCGGCCAAAGTGCCGATTTCATTCAAGCATTGGCCGTGAGCCCAACAGAATTATTGATACTTATCATCGCGGCAGCAATTGGAACGATTGCCGCCATATTACCCGCTATTAAAGCTTATAACACAACAATATCCACCATTTTGGGTGACAAATAAAATAGATACACAACACAATGAAACAGATTTTAATAGCTATCGTATTAATTTTTAGCACATATGCTGCAAAAGCGCAGATCGGTGGGAATCAATTTCCGGGAATGGAAGTGCCAGATCACACTCCTATGATGAACAAAACATGGGAGGCCATCGACAAAATGATGTACAAAGTAACTACCCAAGGCAACAAGAAAATATATACACCCGAATATCCGCCCGTACTCAAAGCACTGGAAAACAAACAGGTAGATTTGCCCGGATACATGGTACCTTTGAAAAGTGGCAGGAATCATAATACGTTTATGATATCTGTTCTGCCACTGGCGCAATGTCAGTTTTGCGGTACCAACGGCATTCCGCCAATGGTAGAAATTATCATGAAAAATGGCACAACCGTCAAATTCTCGGATGAGCCAATCAAATTAAGAGGCAAGATGGTATTTAACCCCGAGCCACTAAAAGGAAATTCTGAGATCCAAATTGTAGATGCCGTAGTGGTGAAATAATTCGGTATTTACGACATAAAAAAGGGTTTTCTGTCTAACGGCAGAAAACCCTTTTTTATGCCATCAAGACCCTATGATCTATTTAGTAGAGCCACTTCGGCGGTAGCCATTAGTGCTGCTGTTTCCGTACGAAGCCGGCTTTGCCCGAGCGACATCATATTAAAATCATCAGCCAATGCAGATGAAATTTCGTTCTCCGAAAAATCTCCCTCTGGACCTATTAAGATCAGGTAAGCAGATTTTGGCGGAAAGAAAGTGTTGAGATACGCTTTCTCCATATCAACGCAATGTGCAATAGCTTTGTGCTGCGATGGGTTAGCAGCGCGTTGTTGTTCCAAAAACTGTAAAAAGGAAACTGCCGGATTGATCTGTGGGAGGTATGCCTTTAGAGACTGTTTAATCGCAGCTACTGCCACTTTAATCAATCGATCAATCTTGACCTCCTTGCGCTCGGAGTGTTCACATATAATTGGCGTAATCTCGTCTACCCCAATCTCGGTAGCCTTTTCTATAAACCACTCTAAGCGATCCATATTTTTTGTAGGCGCTATTGCTACGTGCAAGTAGTAATCTCTTTTCTGATAGTCACGCTCGTGCGATACAATACGTAAAGCAGTACGTTTGGGGTGTGCATCGATAATCTCAGCTTGGAAAAGATCTCCAATCCCATTCACCAAATGAATCGTACTACCTATTTGCAAACGAAGCACGCGTATGGCGTGCTTGCTTTCTTCTTCCGATAAAAGGTATTCGCTGTGCGTATACCGCACATCTGGTGTATAAAATAACAACATAAATTAATCGTCGTAAACGGTATCATCGTTCGGCGTTTCCACCAAATCTAATTTCACGAATTCAATATTTTGCTGTGTCTTTTTCATGATGGTAAAGTTGTAACCCAAGTCTTCGCAGCTATCACCTACATCAGGAATACGCTCAAAAACATGACTAACTAAGCCAGCAATCGTATCATAATCAGAACTTTCCGGCAATTCCAAAGGCAAGAATTCATTCACATCGTGTACATTAGCACCCGCATCTACCATAAATTCGGTATCCGAGATACGTTCCACTAATGGCGTTTCTTCGTCGTACTCATCTTGAATATCGCCTACCAACTCTTCTACAATGTCTTCAAGCGTCACCATACCAGCCGTACCGCCAAACTCGTCCAACACGAAGGCAATTTGTATACGTTTCTGCTGAAATTCCGCCATCAGATCATTGATCTTCTTGGTTTCTGGAATGAAGTAAGGCTTTCGCATAATCCGTTTGAGCACAACTTCCTTCCCTTTGGCCACAATAGGAAGTAGATCCTTGGTATGAACCAAACCAATAATCTGGTCGATATTATCTTGGTAGATTGGCACACGAGAATATCCTTCTTCGGTAACCCGAATGATGAAATCTTCTGGTGTTTCATTCACTTCTGCCGCAACGATCTTGGTACGCGGAACCATAATATTTTTGACAATACGTTCGTTAAAGTCAAACACATTTTTGATCAATTCATGCTCCGAAGTATTCAAGGCACCACTTTCGCGACCTTTTTCTAATAGATATTGTAACTCTTCAGAAGAATGGCTTACTTCATGCGCATTCACCTGAATTCCTATGAGCTTCAACAATTGATTGGCAAAGCCATTCAATACCCAAATGATGGGTTTGAAAACGTAATAAAAGAACTGTAGCGGCAAAGCGATCCGCATCGTGGTCGCTACAGGTTTTTGGATGGCGATAGATTTTGGAGCCAACTCACCAAAAACAATATGCAGGAAGGTGATAATCGCGAAAGCTAATACATGCCCCAAATTTGTGGCCCAACGTCCGGTCAATTCGATATTGAAGAAACCAAACATATTATTAACAATGTCCGTCATCACCTTCTCACCTACCCAACCTAATGCTAAGGAAGCCAAAGTAATTCCGAGCTGAGTAGCGGCAAGGTAACCATCCAGGTGCTCAGTAATATTTTTGGCCATCGTGGCCACTTTGCTACCAGATTTAGCCTGAAGCTCAATCTGTGATGCCCGAACTTTCACAATAGCGAACTCTGCCGCCACGAAAAAGCCGTTAGCAAGAACCAAGAAGATTGTCCAAAAAATATCGAGACCCATTTACTTATTGTATCTATTTATTACCAAACTCTTTTTTATACAATTCAATGCTCTCTAAAATAACATTTTCTGCATAAGTTCTGCCATATAAATTTTCGATCGTCACATTTTTGTTCTCCAATGCTTTATAATCTTGGAAGAAACGAACGATCTCTTTCATCGTGTGAGGAGGCAATTCCGAAAGGTCATTAATGTAATTGACCGACATATCGTGCTTTGCTACCGCAATGATTTTATCATCTTGCTCACCGCCATCGATCATGTGCATCACACCAACCACTTTAGCTTCGATCAAACTCATCGGATATACATCTACGGAACAGAGTACCAAGATATCTAAAGGATCTTTGTCATCACAGTATGTCTGCGGAATGAAACCATAGTTAGCCGGATACATAACCGACGAAAAAAGGACGCGATCCAACTTGATTAAGCCGCTATCTTTGTCGATTTCATACTTTGCTTTGGATCCCTTTGGGATTTCGATGATGGCATTTACGGAGCTAGGCAAATCGTCGCCAGGCGATACCTGATGCCAAGGGTGTTGTGTACTCATGTAATGTATTAACTAATTGTTTTCTTTGTTTTTAAGGTTTTTCAGTCGACGTCGTAGCAAGGCAATGGCTATCGGCAAAAATGCCACTACAATCAAACCGACGATGATATATTCTACATAATTAATTACTTCGGGAAACTTCACCCCGAGGTAATAACCGGTCAATGTTAGTAAAGACACCCACAAAAAGGCGCCAATAATATTGTACAAAACGAATTTTCGAAAGTTCAACTGTACTACTCCCGCAAATATGGGAGCAAATGTACGTATAATCGGAACAAAACGACCGATAATCAATGCAGTACCGCCCCATTTTTGGAAAAATTCTTCGGCCATCACCACGTACTTCCGCTTAAATAATATGGAATCCTGCCGCTTAAACAGCATAGGCCCGGCACGATTTCCAAACCAGTAGCCCACAAAATTACCGAGCACACCGGCACCCAATATACCTAAATATAGTGTGATAATATCAACATCGATCTTGCCCAAAGCACAAAACAAACCTGCCAAAAACAGGAGATAATCTCCCGGCAGGAAAAAACCGAAGAACAGGCCGGTCTCTGCAAATACTATAATACAGACGATGTAGAACCCACCATGACTTAGCAGGTATTCGGGATCCATCAATTGCTGAAATGATAATAGAAACTCTTGCATATAGATCAAATAACGCCCCTAATATCGTCTTGCGCAGCTGCTTGCAGGAAGACAATCATGAAATTTGCTGATTGTAGATTTGGATAACTCGTAAAGGGTGTTGGCGGCTTATCCATGCGTAACTTTAGAGATGGCTTCACGAATTTCTTCCGAAATCGCTAACATATCCTCTTCTGAGAATTCCAATTTGGGCTTCTCAAAGTTCAAATCTGAGATTTGATTGATTGGCACCAAATGAATATGTGCATGTGCGACTTCTAATCCGACAACGGCTACACCAACACGATCACATGGAATAGCCTTTTTAATACCTTGGGCAACTATTTTGGCAAACATCCACATGCCCATATATGCATCATCGCCGATATCAAATAAATAATCTGTCTCTTCTTTCGGAATCACTAACACGTGTCCTTTGGCAATAGGTCGCACATCCAGAAAAGCAAGATAATCATTGCTTTCTGCGACTTTGTATGCAGGTATCTCACCAGAGACGATTTTCGAAAATATTGTAGACATAACTACTATTAGTGTATAATGAACTGGTATCTGAATATGAAAACACCTTACACAGCACTTTTGTTTGACAGTGCAAGGCTCTAAAATTGCGCCCAGTGATCAATAGCAAATATAACAAAAAAAGAAAGAAGTCGGGAAATGCATTCGCGACTTCTTTCTATACTTATGCGTGACTACGTGCGGTTATGGCAGAACCGCACATAACCACTACGCTTTATCTAACGTGAGATTTCCAAGATTTCTAGGTTCAACTCACCTGCTGGAACAGTTACCGTGGCAACGTCACCTACCTGTAACCCCAACAATCCTTGCGCGATCGGTGATTTCACAGAAATCTTTCCTGACTTAAAATCTGCTTCTGTTTCTGAAACTAACTGATAGGTCATGACCGCGCCATTTTTTACATTTTTAATCTTTACGATGGATAGCGCCAATACTTTTGAGGTATCTAAGTTAGATTCATCAATAATCCGAGCAGTAGACAAAATTGTTTCTAACTTGGCAATTTTTGCTTCATGCAATCCTTGCGCTTCTTTTGCGGCATCGTACTCCGCATTCTCTGAAAGATCTCCTTTATCTCTTGCTTCTGCAATAGCGTTGGCAATTTTCGTACGACCTTCGGTCTTCAGATATTGCAATTCATCTCTAAGCTTGGCCAGCCCCTCTTCTGTATAATAAGTTACTTCTGCCATAATAAACTTTCTAAATAAAACTATTTTTTAAACATAAGACAATAAAAAAGGCAAGACCATACTGCCCAGATAGGACAACATGGCCTTGCTCATTAGCACGAAAATAATGATCCTTATCTATAAAACCAAATTTAATCTGGAATTTTGGACATATCATCGACAAACTTATAGCCCAATCCACGCACGGTCTGCAGGTAGGATGGTTTGTCTGGGTTTTTCTCGATTTTTTTACGTAACCGAACGACATGCATATCTAAAGTACGGGTATTTACGTTAGAACTATATCCCCATACCGCTTCCATCAGCTCGTCACGCGTTACATCGTTTCCCTTGTTACGAAGAAAGTGCAATAAAATACGATTTTCCAAAATGGTTAATTCTATCTTTTTGCCATCCCTCACGAGCGAGTGAATATTTGGATGATGCTCAGTTTGCCCAAAATGATATACTTCCGAGCCAGATTTAGGCACGAAAAAGCGCACCTTATTTTCGATCATCGCTACCAATACATCCATATTGAAGGGCTTCGTGATGTAATCACTTACTCCATAGCTATAGGCATCAATTTTATCCACATCTTGTGACTTGGCAGTCATCATAATGATGATATTTTCGAAGCCAGCTTTACGCACTGCTTCGCAAACTTCGATACCTTCCTTTCCAGGCAACATCCAATCTAGTAATACGATATCTGGTTGCTTTTCTAGTATGACCTTCTCCGCATCCAAGCCGTTAGCGACCTGTAAGACTTGATAGTTTTCGGTCTGTAAACGATGGCTGACCAAAAAGCGAAGATTTTCATCATCCTCTACAACGGCAATAGTTATTTCTCTTTCCATGTGATTCCTTACTTTTATCTAGGGAAGGCCAACGTAAATATAGTGCCCTTACCTAATACACTTTCCACTCGGATTTCTCCGCCCATAAACTCTGTGATTTCTTTACAAAAAGCTAACCCTAAGCCTATGCTCCCCCCTTGATTAAATTGATTCTGTATACGATAGAACTTTTTAAATATATTTTTTAATTCAGCTTTCGCAATCCCAATTCCCTTATCGCTGAAGATCATAACGAAATTTTTCTTCGTTTGCTGTATCTCCACGTGAACAATACGCTGTCCTGCCGCTGAATACTTGTACGCATTATCTACCAAGTTATGAAAAACTGAAGCCAACAAAACAGGATCGGTGTGCAGTTCGTCAGTGACCTCAACGCTGTACGTAAGCATCAAGTCAGTATATTTGATTCGGCATGCTTTGAATATCTCTTCACAAAATTCGTGCAAATTAATCCATTCTCCTTTGAAGGGTATAGATTTGTTCTCTATCTGCGCATAAGACAACAATTTATTCATTAAGTTGTTTAGCTTATCGGCCTCTTGATCGAGTATTCGACCATACATGAAACGCTCTTCGTCGGTCACGCTCTGTGCGCTTTTTATGTTATTGCCCGCAATTTTAATGACGCTCACTGGTGTTTTGAACTCGTGTGTTAGGTTGTTGATAAAATCGTACTGTAGTCGATAGAGCCTATTGTTGTTGTTGATGTTGCGATATATTAAATATACGATGGACAGAAGGATGATGTATAACACCGATATGCCGAGTACGACGGGAATGAGCAACCGATATACCTCTTTTGTAATAAATTCTAAAGAGGACTCGAATTTGATCTTGAAATCAGATAGTGCGCCAGGCAATGGTAATTCGGTAGAATAATAGGTTTTCTCTTCCATAGCTGCCGGATCTGTTAGCGGAGCAATAGAAACTTTTTCGTAGTACCTTGGCTGCGTATTAGTTAGTCGCAACTTTTGAGGATTGATCTGAAACAAAAACATATCTTGCTCGAAAAAAGCATCTGGAAGGCCATCATTAATCAACAAGGTTTTGTACAGTAGTAGATCACTAATGCGTGGAATATTTAGGTAACCAATCTTTCCGGGCGACAAAGAGTAAAACACACGATAGATTTCATCCTCGGTTAGTGTGGTCGACTCGTTTACTTTGGCTAGGTAGTCAAAAAATTTGATCGCGGCATTATTAAAATCTCCTGCATAAGGATCTGGCTCTTCCTGAAAGTTGGAATTTATCTGCAATCGATGCGCATTATCTAGTTTAAATCTGATAATCGATTTTGGATGGAAGAGCAAATTGTCGCGATAGCGAACACCTCGGTTTATAGTACGCGAATTGGTGATCATTACATCGTAAAATACGACTTCTTCGACAAAGGGGTTTTTACGGAGAGCTCGTTCTGAAAATTGCCTCGCTTGAGTCGAATCAAGAAATCCTTGATAATACGAAAGCTCGGGAATACCGTTGTACAGAAACTCGTTGAACGGTTTTATGGTGGCGTCAAAAACATCTGTCTTTCGATTATAAAACTCCGATTCGACATGATTAATAATAGTAGATCGTGCAAGACCAACCGCTACTACATAGAGTATGGTGACGATCGCTAAAAAGGCGATCAGCAAACCAAAATTCTTTTGATAGCGAACTACAGGCTGTGGCACTTAATCTTAATTTTTAATGTAAGTATTTTTTCAGAAAGCTCTCTATTTCCTGAAAGTACAAGGTCATATTTTCTTCGTTCTTGAATCGTCTACCTTCTTCTTCTTTGAAGATGTAGCGTACAGGAATATTATTTTGTTTTAATCGTGCGACGAATTGATTGGCGTCTGTTACGGATGTAAACTTATCTTTTCCTCCTTGAAAAAACAGCACTGGTTTTTTTACTTTACCCGCATGAAACAATGGTGAGATCGTCTTAAAAAATTCGGTTTCGCGCTCTGGATTTCCAATAATCTGGTAGTACATCTGTACATATTTCTTCAAATGCGGCGGTATTTCTTTAAAATAGGTAAACAAATTACTATAACCCGAAGAAGAAATAATGCATTTGTACATAGATGGATTAAAAGTAGCCGCATGTAGCGCGGAGTAACCACCAAAACCTGTACCCATGATCGCCATCCTATTTTTGTCGACCTTACCTTCGTGAATCAGCCAAGTGACGCCGTCTGTAATATCTGATTGAATGCGACCGCCCCATTCACGAAAACCAGCAGACCAAAAAGTTTTGCCATATCCTGCTGTACCGCGATAATTGATCTGAAAAACAGCATAACCACGATTGGCTAAAAACTGCACTTCTGGATTGAATCCCCAATCATCTCGACGACTAGGACCATCGTGCACCAGCACCACTAGCGGACAATTCTTTTTATTACCTTTTGGATAAGTTATAAATCCATTAATTTCTTGGTTATCGCGTGCACTGAATTTCACAGCCTCCATCGGGAGCATATCATCTTCGTTGAGATCAGCAAAAGTGGTGGTCAATTGCTTTACTTGCTCGCTCCCATTATCGTAATAATATAGTTCGCCAGGTCGTACATCGCTATACACACGAACAATAAAACGCTGCAGCTCGCTATCCATATCTACAAAATCTATGGCATTACCATCAAAGCGGTGCTGCAATTTTTTGTAAATGGTATGTAATTCGGCATTAAAGAAGGTGTACTTTTTACGACAAGCACTCGTCGTGGCATACAGCTGCTGATGACGCTGATAAGAAAATCCTTCATTATTTACATCGACATGCTCGTCAGCAAAAAACTCTTGTACTTCTTGTCCAGTAGACACATCATATTCTACTATAGCAAATTTATCTCTGTTTTGATTGGACATAGCTACAATCGAAGTGGTCGATTCGCCTAAATAGCCGATTGGATTTACTGAAGTCTTAAAATCATAAACCCCTACCTGACGAAACGGTTGCTGTTCATTTGCTCTGTATAAAATAGACTCCTGCACGCTATCGCTCGTCATTGCCAATCGTACTACGCCATCTGCCGATGGTAACCATGAGGTTATCATGCCAGGATTTTTGTACACCAATTGTGCCTTACGCCCATCCAAAAATACTTTGTACAAATCGAAAACGCTCGAGTCGCGCAGGTTCATCGATGCATATACAACTCCCTCGTAATCACGAATTGGCTGCATAAATTTTAGCCTGCTTTTGATAGGATCTACCAATTGTAGGATAGAGTCTGTCTCTACATTTACAGCATAAAGCCGCAATATATCGTCGGTATAATGCGAATTGGAGAATACAATAACACTATCATTAGCCCAATGAAAATTATGAACATTTAAGTTATCTTGATAGGTCAACTGTTTGGACTGATCTTCATCTGATAGATCCATGATGAAGATATTTTTGCAATGATCGTGCAAGCCCAGATAAGCGATCTTAGTACCATCGGGTGATAGTTTGAAATGGCTACGATCTGCTTTAAATATGAAATTTTCGACAGGAATAACCTTGTTCTGCTTGGTAGGTGCATTACAGGCACAAAGTACGAGCAATAGCAGCAAATAGAGATAGGAAGTGTGTTTATATCTAAAATTCATACATGACAACTGCACTTAGTTCAAATATTGCAATAATTTAATGATTTGACTGTTTTGCAACTTTAATTTTACAGGGATGGGAATGTTTGTAGTTGACGAATATTCGTAATCAAAAAAATGTATTTTTGTGCAATGTATATGTACAACATTTCTATTATCCTAGAAGACTCGGCGCAGGCAGATGCGTTGAAATGGATTACTACGACGTATGTGCCATCTATCCCGACACAGCACAATCCGCAGTTACTTAATCTTTTGGATTCGCCTCATGAAGGTCATACTTATTCGCTGCAACTGAAGTTTGATAAGCGCCCTACTTTAGAGAATTTTAAAACTGAATACCTAGGAAAATTGCAGAGTTACCTAGCTACTCATCACGCAGAGCGTGCATTTATTTTTGACAGCACCATGCAGTATCTTTAAAGATTTGCATGGAGGCTGCTTTAGCATCAAAGATATTTGCTCTGTGGCTTGACGCGAAATTTTTTATACCATAAAATTCCTACCCCAGCGCCAATAATGAACGGCATCGCTAATAGGAAAAGAATGCCATCATTGAGGCCCTTACCTTGCATATTGCCTTCTTTGGTGCTGTTTTCAGCATTCAGTGTACACATCGCACACTGAGCTTCTCCGCGAAGCGGAATGATCGACGATAGGGCCACAGTCATCACTAAGGCCAACACGAAATGCCTGATATAAACCATAAGACAAAAATAAACAATTAAATATTGTTGAGGGAATCGATTATAATAGTGAGTTGAATTTTTCCCAAAATCCATCCACGGGCAGAGCTGCCTCTATACGCATAGGTTCATCTTTTACTGGATGCTCAAAAGCCAAGGCGCGCGAATGCAGACATATGGTACGTTGATGACTTCCACGTGGATAACCATATTTATTATCGCCCACAATCGGACATCCCATATAGGATAGCTGAGCTCTGATCTGGTGTGTACGACCGGTAAGTGGTGTTACTTCGAGCAAATAGAAACCATTCAACTCTCCTATTACTTTATAATCTAGCTCAGCTCGGCTACCATTTTTTACTTCTCGATCGTACGCCTTAGTGATCATTTTCTTACGATCCCGCAAGAGCCAATTAATTAATTTCGCTTCTTCCTGTTCCGGCTTGTTTCGTACGACTGCCAAATACGTTTTTTGCACTTTTCGGTCGTGAAATAAGCGATTCATACGGTCTAGTGCTTTGCTTGTTTTTGCAAATAAGATCATACCACTTACTGGACGATCTAAGCGATGAATAACGCCTAAAAATGCTGCTGGCTTGTCGTATTTCTTGGCCAGATATGCTTTGGTCATATCCTCGAGCGAAAGATCGCCTGTCACATCAACCTGTACAATATCACCACCGCGTTTGTTGATCGCGATTAGATGATTGTCTTCATAAATAACGTCTTTATCCGAAATTCCCATCAATGCTTTTATCTCCCCTTATCGACCGTTATTGGCATTTTTTATAGAATCCTGACGCGCTTTTTCCTCGGCCTTAGCACGCTTTTTGAAGAAACCGCGCAGCAAGAAGTTGCTCTGCAATGCTTCCATATTCTCATCAAGCTTTTCGGTACTTAGATTGAGGTTTCTCAAAATTTGTTTGATCTCTTCGGCTGCAGCAGGATCGTTGGTAAGCACACCAATTGCATTATCCTTATCGTTCAGCCGTTTTGAGACTTCATCTAGGTTGACCATTAAAGCGCTCGCCGTTTGGGTAACACCTTGTAGCTGCGAGGCCGAAGCTCGCAAGCTTGCAAATACGGCTGTATCGGTCGTGAGATCATGAATCAATCCTTGTTCACTATTTAGTTTAGTAGTCAACGCTACGACATTTTTCATACTACGATCGACATTGCCCATCGCACTTTGCATTGATATTAATGATGCATTCAGTGAACTTGCAATCGACTCATCGGCCAGTAGAGCCCCTACAGTGCCTTTGCCTTCCACAAGATTGGCGGATAGCTGGGCAAAGTTTTTTGTGATTTCTAGTAAATTTTCGTTGTTAATCTGTAAAGTATGTAGCATGGCTTCGACACCTCCGGTAGCTTTTGAGCTGATCTGGTCACCATCTACAATAGCTGGAGCGGATGCTGTACCACCTTCTAAACTGATAATGGCATTACCAATTAATCCATCAGATCCTAATGATGCTTGCACATCTTTGCGGATATACTGACTAGATTTTTCTTCGATATGCATTACTACGCGAACATTTTCAACGCTCTCGAAGGCGATCTGCTTCACTATACCGACCTTCACGCCGGAAAACCAGACATTATTTCCAACTTTCAGTCCTTTGACATCGTGAAAATTGGTCGTGACTTCAATATTTTTACTGAATCTATTTTGCTGTGTACCTAACACTAATATACCGGCAACCAATATAATCAAGCCGATAAAGACAAATAGGCCGACTACCAGTGAACGTTTTGTATCTGTTGTATTGCTCATAGCTTTTACTACGTTATAAAATTATAATCATAAAATGGCTTGACACGATCATCGTCTGTATCAAATATTTCTTCAAACGTACCTTGCCGCTCGAACCGGCCGTCTAGCAACATTACCATACGATCGCTTACTTGTTTCGCACAAGCAAGATCGTGCGTAATGATAATGGAAGAGGTTTTATAGCGCTCCTGAACGCTATTGATCAGGTTGTTTATCTCCAAACAGGTTATTGGATCCAAACCAGCCGTGGGCTCATCGTACAACATGATATCTGGTCGTAAGATAAGCGTTCTAGCGATACCGATCCGTTTTCTTTGTCCACCGCTTAATTCTGATGGCATCTGATTAATGGTCTGCGAAAGCCCTACGCCATCCAGTACATCTTCGACCTCTCGATCTATCTCTGCTCTGCTTAGATTTCTCTTATTACGTACCAGCGGAAATTCCAAATTTTCGCGTACCGTCATACTATCGTACAACGCACTGTTTTGAAAGGAGAAACCAATACGTAAACGTAACTGTTGTAATTCTTTTTCCGACAGGTCTGTTACTTCCTGACCAAGCACACGTATCGCGCCTGTATCTGGCATAAGTAAACCGGAAATCATTTTTATCAATACGGACTTACCGGTACCAGATCTACCTAGTACCACCAAATTTTCTCGGTTAAAGAGTTTTAGATCTACATTGCGCAAAATGTGAAGATCACCGAATGACTTGCTGACGTTGTCGACATGAATTACTATATCCTGCTGATCTATAATAGTCTTCTTCTTCTCCATGTAATTATACGAGTAATGCTAACAATTGAACAATTAACAACTCTTCAATAAAGACAATAAACATAGAAGCTACTACCGCACTATTGGCTGCCTTTCCTACACCTTCTGTGCCCTTTGATGAAAAGTAACCGACATAGGTACTGACAAATCCAATGGTGAAGCCAAACACTATTGCTCGGAAAGTCATCGCGAAAACGTCAATCATCTTGATCGAATTAAACACTTGTGTAAAAAAACTCAAGATACTTAACTGATCTTTAGATATAATACTTAAGTACCCTCCCATCAATCCAATTCCTGCTACGTAAAACGTAAGAATCGGAATCATAAATGTAGTAGCTAATATGCGTGTTACTATTAGAAATTTGAAAGGGTTGGTACCAGATACTTCCATGGCATCAATCTGTTCTGTTACGTTCATCGAACTAAGTTCCGCGCCAATTTGAGACCCGATCTTGCCCGATCCAATGAGTGCCGTTACGAGTGGGGCTAATGCACGTACAATCGCAATAGAGATTAAGGCCGGAATCCATGATGATGCGCCGAACTCCTCAAGTGATGGTCTTGATTGTTTGGTAAAAACAAAACCTACGATAAAACCCGTAAGACTGATAAGTGGAAAAGACTTCCATCCTACCTCATAACATTGACGAATAATCTCCCTGAATTCGTATGGCGGACTGACCACTTCGCGAAAGAAACGCATCAAAAAGCGATGGATCTTCGCAAATTCTAATAACAACGTTTTGATCTTGTTCCCCATGGAAATGAGTTGCTTTTTCTTAAACTGACCTCTTTGTAAAACTGGTCAAAGTTACAAACTTTTTTAGTTCCTATTCATGACGCATCTTAATTATTACGCTTAAGATATATTCAAGCTAAGCCAACGTTGTGTCTTAATCTCAATTATTGACCATAGTGCTCTTAATTATCGACCAATCTTAACTTCGGACATCTTTACCTATGCAATTATGAAACCAGTATTACGAATCGTTCTCTTTTTACTTCAAGTTTTTAAAATTGTCAAAAAAAAGCACTAATGATGTTTGATAGGCACCATTTTATCAAGCACACCACGAGACCTTTAAATTCAAAAAATACATTTATAAAATAAAAATTAAAAAATAAAGAAATTTGAAAAATAAAACGAACAATATTATTTAATAATAGTTATTATAAATAATTAATTAAATTTTAAAGAAATTATTTTTTTATGAACGAATCACATCACATGAGGGATAAATCTCAACCTACTATTTTTAGGAGATTATCATGGAGCGCTATACTGGCAGGTGTCATTGTAGCTGTAATTGTACAACTACTTTTATCTCTGTTAGGTCTGGGAGTAGGGCTTTCGACTTTTTCACCAACCACAGATGATTCGCCTTTTAGCGGATATGGTACTGGCGCCTCAATATGGTGGTTATTATCTGTGCTAATTGCGCTTTTCTCGGGAGGTTTAGTCACTGGATGGCTGTCGTATAGTTCTGAAAAAGTAGACAATATGCTACATGGTGTTGTAGCTTGGGCTCTTTTTACACTACTTTCACTATATATTGTCACATCTTCTGTGGGACGTATTTTGGGAGGTATAGGTACAATTGTCGGAAAAAGTGCGTCCGCTGTAGGAAGCGTGGTTAGTAGTGCTGCACCTGATGTATCATCTCTCGTAGGCGATCAAATTGGAATCGAAAAGGAGGATTTGCAAAAACTGAAGGATGAAGCTTTAAAGACTTTAAGACAAACTGGCAAAAAAGAGCTACAACCTGAAAATATTGAAGGGAAACTGAACAAAGCCACCGATAAGCTAGATGATGCATCTGACGAGGTAATGCAAGACCCAAATAAAATAGATCAGGAAGCTAGAACACTATTTAATAAATTATTCGACTTAAAAGAAGACATCTTATCAGCCGCAGATCAAGATGCACTAGTGAATATTGTATCAGCACGTACCGGAAAATCTGACCAAGAAGCCAGAGAAATGGTGTCTAACTGGGCTGAAGCTGCCGACAATGCAAAGCAGAAAGTTAGAGAAGCTACCGAGCAGGCTAAGGAGAAAGCTAAAGAAATCGGTGAAGATGCAACTGATGCCGTTGGCAGAGCGGCGATACTTGGCTTTTTTGCACTATTGTTGGGTGCTGGTGCCGCGATCGGTGGAGCTGTTGTAGCCAACAAACAGCGAATCGCTAAGTATGGTAACACAAGAATCATATAATGATCGCTTACGATCGAATATCCAGGTGAAGGTTAGTAAGCGTAGCTAATGGATAAATCTTGTATAATAATTGCGGGCACGCTAGCTGCGTAGCTGACGAACCTATCACACATATTTATAGAAAAAAAGGGGATTCTCGACAGGATCCCTTTTTTCTATAAAATATCTTTTAAAATATAGACATATTCTACAAATAGAACCGCATTTGGTGAATAACTGGCTATAAAACATTGTACCGCCCCGCCATAGGTAGAAACGACACGCGCTACACCCTAAAAATCAACACTCTAACAACAAGCCAACGAACTGTTTATGGATATTACTCAAGCAATCAATTGGGGAATCCATTATGAGGACTTACCACCCAATGGCTACATGCCATCGCAATTATGATTAAACCTTGTGATTTATTATGCAGTCATAATATTAAATAGACTTATGAAATAAAACTTGGAGCCATGAAAAGATTCTTAATCCCCACAGGTTTGCTACCTATTATCGTCATATTACTAAGCATATCTCCTATTAAAAGCACATATGCGCAGGGCCAAATATCGTTCGGCGTTTTTTATGAGCAACTTTCGCCATATGGACATTGGACAAATGATCCTAATTATGGTGATATCTGGTTTCCTCAGGTTGGAGGTGATTTTATGCCATATGGTTCGAATGGTTATTGGACCATGACTGAATATGGAAATACTTGGGTATCCAACTATGATTGGGGTTGGGCACCGTTTCATTATGGTCGTTGGGTGCGCACACCCTACAGAGGTTGGGGATGGATTCCAGGCTACGAATGGGGACCTGCGTGGGTCGAATGGCGTAATGGCGGAGGCTATTATGGTTGGGCACCAATGAGCCCAAATATGTACGTAGCAAATAATCTTTCAATAAATTTTTGGATTTTTGCGCCAACTCGCAGAATACATTCAAATAATATAAACCGATATTGGAGGAGAGGAAATACCAATATTTACAATCGTACTACCGTCATTAACAACACTTATATAGTGAACAACAATCACTATTACGGAGGTCCATCCGTGCGCAATATGGAGCGCAATTTAGGCGGCCGAGTCCGCGTGAACCAAATAACGTATACAGATCGGCCAACCGCGCGTGGCGTATCGAACAGAGCGGTTAATGTGTACAGACCTGATCGTACAAATGCCAGCACCAATTCTGTTAGCAGCGGACGAGCATCGGCTACTAACCGTGGAACTGCAGCAGCAGGAAGATCCGCATCGCGTACCACAGAGAGATCAACAGTTAATCGTGGTGTGAATAGAGAATCCAGTGGCCGAGCACTTGAGAGCTCAGGAAGAGGATCATCCTCCAATACTGCACGTAGCACTAGTGTTTCCCGAGGCGCAGCAAATAATGCAACACGCGCTACAGGAGGTAGCACCAATCGTACTA
Organism: Sphingobacterium populi; assembly: GCF_001586775.1. Taxonomy (GTDB): domain Bacteria; phylum Bacteroidota; class Bacteroidia; order Sphingobacteriales; family Sphingobacteriaceae; genus Sphingobacterium; species Sphingobacterium populi. The sequence continues at coordinate 86,145 of NZ_LQXS01000007.1, forward strand.
CGCCAGCTAATCGAGCGTCAAATACCAGATCTACAGGACAATCAGATAGATCAAGAGGTTCTGCTTCTCCAAATATGGAGAGCCGCACACAAAGCAGGGGTAGTACACGTACCGAGCAAGGACGTGTATCAAACAATACGTCTGGAAGTGGAAGGGCATCGAGACCACGGAATGAAACAAGTTCGTCTACTCGTGTGAGTTCATCCAGTCGTAATGCTTCGTCGTCAAGTAGCTCATCGAATAACAGATCGACTAGACGGAGCTCTGAAAACGCTGCAAAATCAGAACGAGGTGCTAGCTCTGGCCGAGCGGGGAGATAATTAATTATTGTATTTTCTATTTAATTGTTTATTTATATTTGGATGCGGGAAGGGATTACTTCCCGCATTCGTATTATAGAAACTACAAAGTCGAAAGTATTTGCTATTTTCACCAGACGTCATAAATACCAATAAAATGCCAAAAGTATCTTCCCTCTTAGATAACGATTTCTATAAATTTACGATGCAGTTTGCCGTTGTGAAGTTGTTCCCCAAAGCACGGGCTAGATATCAATTGATTAATCGAGGTCAACATTGCTACCCTCCAGGATTTGGTGATAGATTACGTATTAAAATTCATGAGATGGCGCAACTGCGACTGACTCGACAGGAAAAAGATTTTTTTTCATCCACTTGTCCTTATATCGATCCAGCTTATTTTGATTTTCTTCAAGGATATAGGTACGATCCTGCCGAGGTCAAGATCCATCAAAATGGAGAGGAACTTGATGTACACATTGAAGGTTACTGGTATAGGACAATTCTTTGGGAAGTGCCAATAATGTCACTGATATGTGAATTATTTTATCAAATGACTGGTCAACATCGTATCTCCGACCAAGATGTAGTAGGTATTGTGCGTGACAAAATTATTAAATACGACGCACTCGACATCACCATTGCTGATTTCGGCACGCGAAGAAGGCATTCTTATGAAGTTCATGATCTAGTTATACGCACCTTACAATCTCATCATTCTACTACTTTTATAGGCACTAGCAATGTTCATTTTGCGATGAAATATGAGACGCGACCTATTGGTACACACGCACATGAATGGTTTATGTTTCACGCGGCAAAGTATGGATACAAGATGGCCAATCTACTAGGTTTAGAGCATTGGTCAGAGGTATACAGAGGCGATTTAGGCATTGCTTTGTCGGATACATATACGACGGATGTTTTCTTCAAGCAATTCGACAAAAAGTTAGCGAAACTTTTTGACGGGATACGGCATGACAGTGGCGATCCAATCGAATTTGCGGCCAAAACCATACAACATTACAAAAATAAGGGTATAGATCCCCTCTCCAAAACCATCATATTTTCAGATGGCTTAGATTATGAAAAGGTTGCTCACATTGTCAATTTTTGCCGAGGAAAGATTGGTCATTCATTCGGCATAGGTACAGATTTCACCAATGATGTAGGATTACCACGCATGAACATTGTCTTAAAAATGACGGAAGCTTTTCCAGACGAAGGTGAGTGGACCCCAGTCATCAAACTATCTGACGAGCCCTTTAAACATACGGGTGACCAAGCGAGATTACACTAGCCAAACACATATTAAATATTCACTAATTTCTATGCAAAACGATCCTTACGGTGATGCGCTATTGGCCGAATATAACCAAGTAGCTCATCGCCCACCACTCTATCTTCATACAAGTTATGGCGATACTGATGAAATGCCTGTTGACATTTTTTTGCGAAGCGAAGAAGATTTTTCGGAACTGGAATCCATCGCATTAGCTCTTTGCGATGGACATGTATTGGATGTTGGTGCAGGAGCCGGCTCTCATTCGTTGCATCTTCAAAATAAGAAGTTTCGCGTTACTGGATTAGAAATATCCGGGCATGCTACTAATATTATGCATCAACGTGGAGTACAAGACATCGTACATGCTGATTTTTTTGAGCACAAGAATATGCGGTATGATACATTGCTATTTTTGATGAATGGAATTGGCATTGCTGGTACTCTGTCAGGTTTCCGCACTTTATTGCGCCATAGCAAAACTTTGCTGAGTGAAAGAGGGCAACTACTTTTTGACACTTCCGACATTTCCTACTTGTACCGTGATTTTGACGTCGAAATGCCGAACCACTATTTTGGTGAAATCAAGTACCAATACGAGTACAAGGATCGAAAGGGTCCCGAATTTCCTTGGTTGTATATTGACCAACAAACTCTTATAAATATTGCGAATGAGGAAGGGTGGGTTGTCCAAATATTGTATGAAAATGAGGAAGATCAATACCTAGTACGAATGGAACCAAGACCATAAATCCAAGTAGCCTAGCTCGAATTTATAATTGTTAATTATTGTTAAAAAATCATTAATTTAATATAAGGAAAAACTTTATCTCTATTAAAAAGTTTTATTATTACAAACAAGATGGTTAGTTAATTGAGTAATAAACAAAATAAGAGAAAAGTCATGAAAAAATTATTTTTAACAGGATTAGGTTTTCTATTCGCAGTAACATTAACATTTGCACAAAGTGCTGAATCGCAAGAGAAAGCACGCAAAAAATCAACAGAGTTAACAGAAAAACTGGAGCTTACTCCTGATCAACAAGGTACGGTACACAAGGCAATTTTAGATATGTACGTGCAGAAAGAAGCATTAAAAGCGGATCAGACGATAACAGAAGATGCAAAAAAGGAACGGTACAAAGAAGGAGCGAAAGAAAAGCACGCAAAAATTAAAGCTATTCTGACTCCAGAGCAAAAAGATCGTTATGAAGCATGGGTAAAAGACAACAAAGATAAATAGACTGTAAGAGTCAACCCAATAATGTGCAAGAAAGGCATGAAATATTAATTTCATGCCTTTCTTGTTTTATTTGCCGCAATGCAACGACTAATCTATATAATCAAAGCCAACATAAGGTCTTAAAACTTCAGGAATCTTAATACCCTGCGGCGTCTGGTTATTTTCTAACAAGGTTGCTACAATACGAGGCAGCGCTAAAGCAGATCCGTTTAAGGTATGTGCCAATATCATCTTACCGTCGGAATTACGATAGCGTACTTTCAGTCGGTTCGACTGAAATGTTTCAAAATTGGATACTGAAGACACTTCTAACCAACGCTCTTGCGCAGCACTATATGTTTCCATATCGTACGTCAGCGCTGAGCCAAAACTCATATCGCCACCACAAAGCCGTAAAACGCGATACGGGAGCTCCAGTTTCTGTAGTAGTGACTGCACATAGCTGCTCATCGCTTCCAAGGCTTCGTATGATTTCTCAGGTTGTACGATCTGCACTGTTTCTACTTTATCAAACTGATGCAACCGATTCAATCCACGCACATGTGCACCGTAAGAACCTGCTTCGCGACGAAAGCATGGTGTATATGCGCAATGCATAATGGGAAACTGTTCTTCCTTTACAATCTCATCACGATAAAGATTTGTTAATGGCACCTCTGCTGTAGGTATCAAATACAAATCATCTTCTGTAACATGGTACATTTGACCTTCTTTATCAGGCAATTGACCAGTCGCGTAAGCCGAAGATTCATTTACCGCATGGGGCACCTGCGTCTCTGAATAACCCATCTTGACCGCTTCATCCAAAAAGAAGTTAATCAATCCTCGTTGTAACCGCGCTCCCTTACCAGTGTATACTGGAAAGCCCGCTCCAGCGATCTTAGTTCCCAACTCAAAATCAATCAATTTATATTTTGCGGCTAACTCCCAGTGTGGCAGTGCGTCCGTATCTAAGTTAGGAATTGCACCGTGCTCTAAAACAACTTCATTATCATCTGCTGACACGCCCGCGGGTACCGAATAATGAGGTAGGTTTGGCAATTGAACAAGTTTATTATGAAAATCCGTATCGGTCTGCACCAATGCGTCATTCAATTCTTTCAACTTTGCTTTATGACCAGAGGTCGCAATTTTGATCGCTTCAGCTTCTTCTTTTTTTCCTTGTCGCATTAGCTCTCCGATCTGCTTAGCACTGGAGTTAGCTTCGGCAGCAATAGACTCCGAATTACTTTGTAGGGAGCGGCGCGATTCGTCTAATGCGATTACCTCATCTACTAAATGTAACTCTTTAAAGTTCTTTTTCTGCAATCCCGCGACTACCTCGTCTCGATTTTCACGGATATAACTAATCTGCAACATAAATATGTATATAATAATTTTTTACTAAAAAAATCGGTGTTCCCTCAATCGTGTACATAGTGCCAACTACGACCTTCTTAAGACGCATAGCCAGTACACTCATCAAACAGAGTGTAAGCCACAGTACAAATGTCTAAAAATAAACTGTGATCTTCTAACGATATATCAAGTTATCACTCACAATTTTTGAAATCAGATTTCCTACCTTTAGTCAGCTGCATTTTGCGTATACTTGCAGGCACAAGCAGTATCAACATGATTCGTTTCTTCATTCTCATATTGTTTCTATTATCGTGTGGTCACCTTTTTGCGCAGCCACAGGTAATAGCAGATTTTCTAGTTAAAGAAAACCTATCGCAAAATGGCAAGCTCGCTATTATTGCGGTCGATACTACCGAAAGAGCGGACGATAAAATACGCGGAAACTTTCTTTTTAGTGTTAATGGCTTTCAGCAGAATCTACGTTTTACGGATGGCGTGGCAGTAGTAGCAGACCCAATAGAATCCTCCACGTTTGTATTCTTCAAGCACAAAAATCGTGAGACGGAAATCGGAAAATTTTACTTTATCCGCAAAACAGAAAAAGGCCTAAGTCCTTATAAAGTGAATGCGCTTACGCTGGTATTGTTACCATTAATTATACTGTTGATTGCCTATGCATTTAAGCGCCTGCTGGTCGTTTTCGTAGCGATTGCGGTGATATATGTCTACCTTCATTTCTCCAAAGGGTTGGATGTTTCACAATTGATTGATAGTTTTTTCTTTGGCCTGCGTGGTTTGCTCTAGAATGGCATACCTACTCCAAAGTTGTACTGGATAAAACTATAACGATCTGGCCTAAAACGTGCATTATATGCATCTTTGAAAGCTCGTGAATTGAAAAAATGTTGAATAACCCATTGTTCAGAACCGCTAAACTGCGGATCCTTGACCTTCAGCCCCGCATCTAGACGAATGGTAAAATAATTCATATCGAAGCGAAGTCCAAAACCCGTTCCGATCGCAATCTGCTGAAAGAATTTATCTGCTCGGATTTCCCCTCCCGGATTGAGGTTGGGCGTTAGTTCGCGCAAGCGCCAGATATTACCTGCATCGATGAAAGTAGCGCCGTTCAGCCTTGCACCTAAAAACTTGTTCAAAATCCGAAAACGAAATTCGGCATTCGTCTCCAACTTCACCTCTCCCAACTGATCTAAGTTTCGAAGATTAACGCGTAAATCTTCCGTTAGATCTGCCCGGCTATAATTCCCCGGACCCAATGTTCGTGCTTGCCAAGCACGAATACCATTCATACCGCCCGCAAAAAAGCTCTTTTCGAAGATCAACAAAGTGGAATTGTTACCATAGGGCACCGCCAAGCCTGCATTCAGGCGGAATACAAATTGTCGATTTCCTCCCAAATGTCTATATAAGCGATAATCCGCCTCTCCCTTTATATATTGCAAGTATGGCACTCCAAACAATAAGCGCTGACCTTGATCATCGGTATTAAAATTGAATAAATTACTGAGCAAGCCCAAGGTATTGCCACTCACATCCACCATACCACGGATAAACGAAAAATTTTCGAGTCGATTCAGCTTATTACCGTTGTACGTAATCGCGTATTGTGACCCCAGACCAAAATATTGCCGATCATTGGTCTCTACGTACAATTGAAAACCCTGGTCTCGCAGGCGCTGACTAAATGCTTCATTCAAGCGACCGACGCGATATTCCAGTACAATAGGCGTATAGCTGTGTAGGATATTTTCTGCCTGATGCCACGAATAATTGAGCGTATTGATAAAGTAACGATTCGAATACGTATTGTCTTGAAAAAACAATTGTAAGCTAGAAGATATGGTCGTTCGTGGCAGACCATACCAACCAACACTACGTACCCGAAAGGGAGTTAGAATACGCGGAAAAACAATACTAGCACCGATTTGAAAATCATTATTAAAAATTTTGCTCGTAATGCTGCCTGGCAAGCGTGGATCGAAGAGCACACCATATCGCGCACGAATTTCCAACAGCTCCGCGCCACCGAATATATTACGATGCGAGTAGGTATTAGCCACATTAAAACCACTCATACCAGAACTGAATACAAACTCGCCTTCAATCTGATTACTCATGGTAGCTCGAGGAGTAAGCTCATAGTGTATATCGAGCTTAGTCGAATCAACCTTTTCATAATTGATCTTGACAGATCGAAAACCATTGGTTTCGAACAAGCGATTGTACGACAACTCCTCGCGATGCAAACTATACGGCATTCCTTCTCGCAAAAAGAGATAGCGCGCTAAAGGTCTTAATCGGAATTTGCCAGTCTGATCTTCAAATCGAATACGCCGAGCAGTATCCACCCTACTCTCGTTGCGTATTGCTGATAGATCATCTTGCTGCTTGATCCTTACATGTACCTTATTGATATGAAACACTTGATGTCGCGCAGAGTCAGGGTTAGTAAAATTGATAAATAGTTTAGTCTGATTTTGCCGACCAATCGTATCCACTCCCACGCGCATGTATTGCCGCAAGTACTCATAGTAGCCTTTGTTTTTCATCGCCACATACATGCGCTCTCGCTCATCAAAAAGATGACGTTCCATATATGGGCCTCCGATCCGCACCTGAGTAGCAGGCATCACATCTGCTCGAAAAATGGTCTCTACATTTGCATCCGCAAAACTGCGATCAATATCCGATATATGATATCTCGTACCCATATCTGCACGAAAATCGATCGCTGCTTTTTTCTTATTAATTTCAATCTCGGGCGTTATTTTTGCATCAAAGTAGCCATTGGTTTGTAAGAATCGCTGTATCTGGTTGGCCGACAGATCCACCATCGCCGAATCGAGGATCCGTGGCGGTTCACCTACGTTTTTGATACCTTCTGTTTTGTATCGTCCGTTTTTGGTATTGAATAGATTATAAATCTGCAAGTACAAACGCGAATTTGGTCGAATATCATTGGCGATGTAAAGGGAAGCAGATTCGCGCAAACCAGCAGGTACACCCACGATATCTATATCTTTGACCAATGCTTGGTCATCCTCCAAGTATTTTGCAGATCGGCATGATGTGGATATTAGGGCGAAAAGCATTATAATTGCACCTAGAATATACGTCTGATATCTTATCATCCTGCCATGTTATCAAAATCGCTCATTCGTTTAATTACTTCGCTGCAACATAAAAAGTTTCGTAGACAGCATGGTCTCTTTTGTGTGGAAGGCCTTAAGTCGATTTTAGAATTTGCCGACTCAGCCTATCAGGTAGAAACGATATTTGCCACGCCATCTGCCGTTGCAAAATTGAGCAAAATACCTCAAAATATAAAGCTTGTACCTGTAAATGAAGACGAATTAAAAAAAATAAGCTTTTTGACGAATCCTCAGGGTGCAGTGGCATTGGTGAAAATTCCAATCACCGACAACCTCACGCGTGAACAATTGAAGGGTCATCACAACTTGGTACTGGACGATGTACAAGATCCAGGGAATATGGGTACCATCTTACGGACGGCCGAATGGTTTGGTTTCCGCCAGATCATCGCTTCACTAGATACGGTCGATGTATACAATCCCAAAGTGGTACAAGCTACTATGGGATCTCTTGCTCGTATGCGAGTAGTTTATACCGATATTGAAATATTGATTAAGGAAAACGCTGTACCATCATACGGTGCACTTTTGGATGGCGACTCCATTTACCAAACCGATTTTAAGCATGAAGGCCTGATTATTCTGGGCAATGAAGGTAATGGCATTCGGCCTACTCTTTTGAATCAGATTAATCACGCTGTCACCATTCCAGCGTTCGGGAAGGCAGAATCACTTAATGTAGCTGTAGCAGCAACTGTTTTTTGTTCCGAAATAGCGCGCAGAAAACAAACAATTTAGTTGATATTGAGTTTTAATAAGGGTATTTCGTAATAATATACGGGATCTACGCAAACATTGACCTATTTTAAAACATGAACAACCAAAATAAATCAACCAACTATTCGATGGGTCTTGCCAGTAGCTTGCTAGCTATGATCCTCATTATCTTCATTCTCTACTACACAAGTAGCGTTGTGCTACCCTTGTTGTTTTCGATATTAATATCCATCATGCTCTATCCGCTAGCGCGATTATTTGAGCGATTGCATCTTGGAAAAGCATTTTCTGCCATACTTGCCGTCATAGTAGCGATCATCGTAATCTCCGGATTAGGATGGTTTATCGTGTACGAAAGTATTGTGATCGGTAGAGACGCGTCGGCGATCACAGACAAAATGATGTCAGTATTGGAAAGCTGCGAAGCGTGGTTGCAAAATACGTTTGGCATAGAACGCAACCAAGTGCTAGCGCAGTTACGCGAGCAGGGCGACAAAGCGATGGACAATGTGGGTGGTATGCTTTCGTCGACTTTTGGTTCGATAGGAAGTATGTTGGCGGCTACCGTTTTGGTTCCTTTATTTACCTTTTTCCTGTTGTATTATCGGGTATTTTTCCGTGAATTTTTCTTCAAAGCTTTTCATTCTGTCCCTAAACAAAAGGTGCACGATACGCTCGATCGTATATACGATGTAGTACAAAGCTATCTGTTAGGATTGATCACTGTGATGGGAATCGTGGCTATATTAAACACCATTGGCCTCTTGATCTTGGGCATTGATTATGCTTGGTTCTTCGGCACCTTGGCTTCTTTATTGATGCTGCTACCATATATTGGCATTGCGATTGGATCCATTCTTCCTGCACTATTTGCATTGGCTGTCAAAGATAGCGCGTGGTACGCAGTGGGGGTTATCGCTTGGTTTCAAGTCGTACAATTTCTGGAAGGAAATATCATTACACCAAATATTGTGGGTAGCAAAGTGAGTATCAATCCACTAATGGCTATTATAGCGATCCTATTAGGCGGAATGATTTTCGGTTTTGCTGGTCTGATTTTGGCACTGCCGATGGTGGCAACGATAAAAGTAATTTTCGACGCTATCCCGTCGATGGAAGCGTACGGATTTTTGATCGGAGAGCCAGATCGCATGCATTTGCAGCGCAATTCCACGCAGCAGTTATTAATGAAATGGGGTATAGTAAGACGGCCGACAGTAAAGAAAAATAAGGTCGTCATTAAGACGGAAGTTGCCGAGGTCGAGATCGATGAACGTAAAGAAATCACAGAACAATCTCGGGTGAATACCACTGAAGTTGATCGCAAAGTAGTGAACCCGAAGCAAGAATCACCGAAAGATGATGATCTCGAAACAGATTCTGATGCGAGCAAGCACTAAAAAAGTTAGGATGGTCTTTTAGACCACCCTAACTAATAAGCCTTTAAGATATTCTCCTTCGGAGAATGATGCCCGAACGGGATGATCTTCAGGTTGGTGAAATTGATGGATAAACTGGATCTCCTTACCGGCATCTAACGCCGCCCAAGCAATAACTTGCTTAAAAGTTTCGATATCCATCGCACCTGAACACGAATATGTGGCCAACAGACCTCCACTTTCTAACAGCATTAGCCCTCTCCTATTAAGATCTTTATAAGCTCGTGATGCTTTTTCCAAAGTGGATCTAGATGGTGCGTATTTGGGAGGATCGAGTACAATCACATCAAATTTCTGGCCTTCTTCGCCCAATTGGCGCAGGTATTTATTTACATCGGATTGTACGGGCGTACTTCGTGATGTATCGAAACCGTTCAGTTGCACATTATCTTTTAAGGTAGAGATGGCCAATGCCGAACTATCGACCGAGGTCACGTGGGCAGCACCGGCCTGTAGTGCATTTAAAGTAAATCCACCAGAATACGAGAAACAATCTAATACAGATTTGTTGGCCGCAAATTGAGCAACTAATCGCCTATTCTCACGCTGATCGCAATAAAAACCAGATTTTTGTCCTTCTACGATGTTGATATGATAACGAATGCCATTCTCTACAACTTCTACGTATTCGGGTGGTGTATCGCCGTAGCGTACACCATTGTCATCGGCAAGTTGTTCGTATTCTCTTGATTTGATATCGCTACGTTCGTAGATGCCCTTTGGCGCTAGCAATTGCACCAATTCGTCTACAATCAGATGTTTAATTTGATCCACACCAGCGGCATGCACTTGAATAGAGATAAAATCACCATACAAATCGGCGATCAATCCTGGGACGAAGTCAGCTTCGGCAAATATCAGTCGGCAGGTATTATTTTGATCGTTCAATAAATGGCGACGCGCCTCTACGGCTTTCTTAACACGAGTACGCCACCAGTCGGCATCAGGCACGCGCTCGGGATGCCATTCTAACAAGCGTATTGCAACGCGAGAAACCGAATTGAATATGCCGTAAGCAATAAACTCACGATCCGCATTGAACACAGAAACTAGATCTCCGGACTGCAAGTCACGATCTTTTTGCGAAATTGCACCCGAGAAAATCCATGGATGTAGCTGCCATGCAGCCTTATCTTTTGTCTTGTGAAGAATAATTTTTTTCATACCTACCGCTGCCTGCTTTGCTTAGTGCAAAGCCGTTATTAAGTCGGCAAAGGTAGGATATCTTTTTTAAACCTCATCGCAATCTACCGTAACTACTCGTACAAATAACTCGTGAAATTTTTCGGTTAGGCTACCATCGTTATCATAGTGATAGATCAGGTCATTCACCTGATTCCACCAACCATAGGTAAGCACATAGTCAAAAGCGATTTCGTATCGTTGGTCGAGCTTGATGTTTGCCTCGTATTTATTCCACAATGCGTCTGGATACGCATTGCGTTTCATCTGTTCTTTCACTAGCAAGCCGTATTCTTCCAATAGCTCGTCTCCACCCGCTACTAATGCGTTTACGTATTGTTTAACTTGCTCATTTTCCTCAAATGTACCTTTGAGTACTTCAGGATCATCTATTGCTTGCACACGTACTTTTTGAATAGCATAAGATTCTTCGATATAACGCAGCATCGAATCTCGAGCCAAAATAAATTCGGGCGTTTGCACGATTTTCAGGCTTGAAAATTGATTTTTAATTGCCGTATAGCTGTTTTCTAGCTCCGTCAAATCATCACCATCAAAATACAATGTAGCTCGCGTCAGGAAATAGGTATCATTTAGCACCGTATCATTATACCGATTGGCATCATAATATCCTTTGTACGTACACAAATCATCACTAAAATCGAGCACCGCCAGCTTTTTCTGCGCCCAAACCGGTGTACTATATAATGCTGCGAACAACAGGATTACACTAAACCATACATTTTTCATCGCCCATCCATATTTACTTCAAAAATACATCTTTTCCAACACAATGTTACAGCCATTTGGCCATCTAGCAATCTTAATCCAAAAATAAAAAACAATCACTCCTCCTCACATTCGATCAAATACTATTAGTACACAACATCATCTTAAGATAAAATAAATATCGCATACATGTGTTTAATTTACCCAAAATGCAGTATTTACACTTTCCAGACTGTTTATCAAGACGGTATACAAGTATACCGCATCAACTCGCTGGAGAACGATAGTATCACTGGAGTACGATTATTTCAGGAAAACAGTATTTGTAGGCGCTTGAATAAGGTACTATCGACAAAAATGAACCTGACGATACGCGTACTCTGAAAACAGGTTTATAAGGAAAAAAAAAGGCTTCATCATATCTGATGAAGCCTTTTGATAAATACCACGATCTATGATTACAGATTCGGATTTTGCTGCTGCTCGACCAATGGAATAGCAAAAATATAGTAACGGCTATTGGCCTCAAATACGTTCCCGTCTGGCAGTCGCACGACGCGATGTCCTTGCCCATTCACTTGTTTTTGTTCTCCTGACGGCGTAGTTACCGTCACTTTGATCGGACTTCCCTCAGCATCCAAAAAAGATCTACGAACCACCGATTTCTGATTACGAATGATGTCGGACAAACCAAATCCTTCGCCCCAAAGTTCTTTACGTCTTTCCAGCAAAATAGCCTCAATCAAATCACCTTCTTGCGCCGCATACAGATCGGCATTTCTAGCTTCGCGCAAGGTATTGAGCGCATTTACCGCAGCTGTTTCATTGCCGGCACGGGCATAGCCTTCCGCTTGAATTAGCCACATTTCTGATGAACGCATGTATACGATATCGCCAATCAAATTTTGCTTAAATTTAAACTTCTTATACCTCAAGAAACCTTCGCGACCTGGTAATCCGTCCCACTCAAATAAAGCCGTACGCACATCTTGCGGAGCAAAATGATCTTTGAAAAATGGATCGGCCATGAAGCTGAAGTAAAATGAACCTGACGAAGAAACATCCATATAATGGAACGTATAACTTGCCGTGCTTTGGTCAGTCGTTTGCAAATGACCCCAGATCCATTCTGGATTCTGCGCATCGTTGAAGCCCGCATAATATGCCTCCGCGTTCATCAGAGGAAAACCATCTGCTGCGCTCGCTGCCGCGTTAGCTGCCAATTCCCACTGCCCCATATTCAGATATGCTCGAGCTAGTACACCATTCGCTACGTGGGCATCTATCCGGTATTTCTGTGTATTCGGGCGGTCGTAGCCTTCCAATTTATTCACCGCATCAGTCAGATCGGATGTGATCAATGCATAGATCTCTTCGAGGCTAGCTCTTGGCCGACCTTGTGTACTTGTTGTGCTTGGCTCTGTGTAAATTGGAACGGTTAATGCATTTTTATCTTTTAGGTAACTAAATTGATAGAAAGAGGCAAAATTTAGATAAGCAAATGCGCGTAGCGTTTTGGCCTGCCCGATTAGCAGATCCTTCTCTTCGCGTGTTCCTTCTGCCTGTTCTGTCTTGGCGATCACATTGTTGGCATTATCAATTACCTTGTAAAGCAAAGTCCAGAAAGCATTAACCCGATTGGTAGAACGATCAAACAGTTCTGTAAATGCATAAGGATCACGATAACCATATTTAGTAGTTACTGCCACGTCATTTGCCATTGCGTCACTTGTCCGCATAAAGGCCGAATATCCAGGGTTTGCAAATGTGAAATAAGTATCATTCAAATAGCGCCAAGTGCCATTGATCACGGTCTGGATATTGCTCGTGTTTTTATAAATCTCTGTATCCGTCACCGCATCGGTAGGCATCGTATCTAACTGATCTTTACAGCCTGATAACGCGCATAAAAGGATTAAGAATCCGTATAGGGTATATTTTTTTGCGAATAAATTCATGTTCATTTTATAAAAAGTCTTACAATCCAATCTGTACTCCTCCGGAGAATGTTTTAATAGCCGGATAACGGAAATAAGTCGCACCTTCTAATGTTTGTTCTGGATCCATTCCTTTGTGTTTGTACAAAGTGAATAAATTTTCCCCTTGAATAAATACACGGAGTCGGCTAATACCGATACGGCTTATCGTGGCTTCCGAGAAGGTGTACCCAGCGCTCAGATTTTTAAGACGGGCAAAGCTACCATCATACAAAAAGCGTGTTGATGCCGACGTCCAGTTCAGATTATCAGTCGTTAGGCGTGGCACGTCAGTATCGCGGTTTTCGGGAGTCCAACGATTTAGCATTTCCTGACTCCAGGCACGACCAGGGTTATTTCCATTATGAAGCAACTGTATATAGTCATTATCCAAGATTTGACCACCCAAACTGAAACTCAATAAAGCGTTTAAGTCGAAGTTTTTGTAGGTAATATTATTGGTGATACCGCCTACCAGTGTTGGTAAAGAACTTCCTTGAATAAATCGACCTGCATCGCCATAAACTGATGTTGTTTCGTCAGTTTGTACGCCATTTTCATCAGCCTTGTACCACATTGGAGATCCATTTTCTGGATTCACACCAGCCCAGGTTGGCAAGTAGAAATCATAGATTGATCCGCCTAAGCGCAACATTTTATTTCCGCGGATAATGTTGTTTGCCGTCGCAATTCGGTGATACGATTCTTAAAATGTGAAAAGTTCAAATCAAGATTCCATCGGAAATTTTCATTACGTACCGGAATGGTACGGATATCCACGTCGATACCGGTATTACGCATCGTACCGATGTTTGCATCATAGCCTGTATATCCGGTAGATAACGCCATCGGCATGGTAAATAACAAATCTTTACTTTGGCGATTGAAATATTCGACCGATAAGGCGATCCTATTTTTTAGTATGGCGATATCAATGCCCGTATTGAAGTTGAGATTCGTTTCCCATTTCAAATCTGGGGTTGCCAATCGATTCGTTACTGTACCTCCCTGACCTAAGCTGTTGAGAATCGAATACAATCCTTGGTAAGCGTAGTAAACTCCCAAGTTATCATTCCCTTGTCCGCCGTAGCTTGCTCTCCAAGTTAGCTGATCTAACCATGGTTGATCCTGTAAAAATGATTCGTTGGAGATTTTCCATGCTGCGCCGAGTGACCAGAATGTTCCCCAACGTGTACCCGCCGCAAAGCGCGACGAACCGTCTGTACGGATGGATCCCGATAATAAATAGCGATTATCATAGCCATATTCGGCACGACCTAAGAAACTTAGCAGGCGATAATCTTGACTCAAACCAGTGAAAGAATTCAGTTGCGATGCCGCGACTGGTTCATCCAAACCCGGCAATACAAATCGTTGGCGACTGCCACTCATGTTGGTTGTTTGGAAGCTGTAAAATTCTTGTCCGCCCAATACATTCAGATGATGCAAGCCAAATTGCTTGTCATAAGTCAGGATGTTATTCCAAGTTTGGCCAACCGTACGCACATTGCTTTTATTTACTGAGCCCAAGTATTCTACCCCTCTACCTACGGATGGGTTCACATAAAAGTGATCGTTGCGATTGATGTAATCAACACTATAGGTCGAGCGGAATTTGAGATTTTCACTAAATACGGCTTCTAAATAAGTCCTTATCGACGCATTCTCGCGTTGGATATCATTTTTGTCCAACGGTAAAGACGCGGCTAAATTAGACCGGGGAATAGCAGCGCTTGGGCGATATTCACCAAAATCCCAAATCCTATTGCCATTAGCATCCAATCTGTAACTGCCGTCTGCTTCTCGCTCATAGTAAGGATAAAAGCCTGGTGTAAGCCGAGTAAAGTTGATGATATTGGCCGTGTTGCTATCTTCCGATTGTGGAAACTGTTGCAAAGCACTGCTGGCTGCTACATTGAAGCCTGCGTTCAGCCATTCTCGTGCTTTCGCATCAATGTTGGCTCGCACATTGTAGCGCTTAAATCCAGATCCTATCGCGATTCCTTGATCATCTAAATAACCTCCTGAAATAAAATAATTATGTTTTTCACCGCCTCCACTAATACTTAAATCAGCTTGAGTACGCTGGCCTGTTCGTTGCAACACATCGGTCCAGCTATCATTCCACAGTGCCTGTGCGCCAGGTACCAGACGACCATCCAGTCCCACCGGTTGCGGAAAATTAGAACCGTACGGATTAATCCCTAGATCGTTGATGAGCGACGCGCTTGCATTACGTGCCGCGACATCTGCCGCCAGTCCATTAGACAAATTTTTGTTACGCAAAGCTTCCCAGTACAACTGAAAATAATCATCAGTAGATAGTTGTTGATAATCTTGAATTGCGCGGTTAGAGATGCCTTTTGTGATGTTTAGGTTGATTGCAGCGCGATCGCTAGCCCGGCCCTTTTTGGTCGTTACGATAATAACACCATTCGCACCGCGCGAACCGTACAAAGCGCTAGAAGCCGCATCTTTTAATACACTGATGGATTCGATATCATTAGGATTGATGGCGTTTATATCGCCGGCGTACGGATTGCCATCTACCACATACAGCGGATTGCTCGAAGCATTGATTGAACCAATACCACGGATTCGTACAGTAGCGTCGGCACCAGGCTGTCCGGATGCCGCAACAGCCTGCAAACCTGGAACTTGACCTTCTAAACCTTTGGAAAGATTAGAAATTTGTCTGTTTTCTAATTGCTTGCCATTGATCGTACCGACCGAACCGGTGATGTTCTCGCGGCGCGATGTACCGTAAGCCACGACCACAACTTCGCCCAAATCGCGACTGGCAGCTTCCAGAGCTACGTCAAGTCGATTAGTTGTTGCTGTACGTTGTACAGTTCCGTAGCCGACGTAGGAGAATTCCAAACGAGCGTCCGCTTGCTTGACTTCGATTCGATAGCGACCATCTTCTTGCGAAGAAACGCCAAATTGTTGCCCCACGACACGGATGCTTACCCCAGCAATCGGCTGGCCTGTAAGCGATTCGGTAATTAATCCTTCTACAACACGCTGTTGTGCAGACACTATAGACACAGGCAAAACTACAAGTGCCAATAAGAGCTTAATAATAAGAGGAATAGTAGTAATTTTTCTTTGCATATAAACAAAAATTTAAATGTAGTAACCTACCGAAAGTGGTCAAGAATTAATCTCGATAATTGCGTTAACGCCTTTCGTCAGTACATGCTTGAATAGAGATAGTAGTAATTCGGGAGCAAATATAAGATATAATCTATGTAATTGGTAGTCTTTTTAGTGTCAAAATTACACTATGCACTAACAATCAAGGTGTTATTTTTTTTACAAATAATACCTTGATTGTTCTGATAATTGAGCGGTTAATGGAGCGACGTTATAAATGGCTGCTCTGCCCCGTATGGTGTGGGGTCTTTTGAAGTTTTTATTTCTAACGTCCCGCCACGTGCGATCTCTTGTCTACTAATCCATACGCGGCCCAAATCTTTTCCATTTAGCAAGATTTGCTCAATATAACGTTCGCCTTCGGCGCCGTTTCTTTTGATATAAAATGGTTTCCCATTATTTGCTAGCCTAACTTCATCAAAAAAAGGAACAGAAAGATAGTAGATCGGTTCTCCGATCAATGGCTGATGCAAGCCAATAGCCGATAGTACCCACCAGCCCGACATTGCGCCTGCATCATCGTCCATCGTGCGCACAAATGCTTTGGGTTCGTTCTTATAAATGCGATCAATATGTGCGCCGATACCGCGGCTATTATCATTGAAATAATATTGTACGACGGTATCCAATGCTAAGCGATGCACCCATTCTTGATAGCGCCACGGTGTGGTCGTGGCATTGTACAAGGTGAATGATTGCAAATCGGGTTCATTCGCTCTATTAAAATAGTAGTTGTCGTAGAAATCATCCAATTGCTCGGTAAAGGCTTGTTGGCCTCCGGCCAACTCTACCAATCCTTTCACATCAAAAGGTACATTCCAACGATATTGCCTTATGGTACCTTGATACATATTGCGGGCAGACATACGATCGACATCGCGCTTTGATAGATCCTTAAATTCTTTGTTCCACACCGCTTTGTAGCTCTGCGCTCGCTCTTTATATATAGGATCTTTCCCTTCAAACAATTGATCCATCGCCCACATATCATATGCTGCTTCGAGCGCTTTATCTGGCTTGGCAAAATCGAAGCGAGCAGTATCGCGAATAAGCGAATCACGGATTGCATCTAGATGAATATCATATCCTTTGCGCCGCGCATCGAGTAGCACTACCGCAGCATGCTCGGTACGTACGGAATTCGCTGGTTCGGTTGGGCCAGCAAAATCGTACTTTCCATAACGATATAGATCAGATAATGACGAAGCTACCTGCTGATAAAATGCTGGATATGCCAATTCTAATAAAGGTAATTGCGTTTTATAATTATCCCACACTGCCCAGCCATGTAAGCGCGGTGTTTCGCTTTTTCGGATCTGACCATCTGTGGCGCGGTAACTTCCATCTATTTCGGTAATACGATAGGGCGATTGCAAAGTGCGGTAAAACAGAGAGTAAAACATATGTTTTAATGCTGGATCACCCTGCACTTCTATTGCGCCAAGCCATTGATTCCAATCTTGCTGTACGGCATTTCTTAATTCTAGATAGGAAATTGGCATATTACGCTCCAATCGTGCTAAAGCAGAAGGACTATCGACTGCGGAAAATGCGATGTTTACTTCTGCTTCTTCTGTGTCTTCTGGTAAGGTGACCCAAATCTTATTACCTTCTATACGCCATTCAGATGCCAACGGAACTTCCAATGCGTAATAAATCGTGTAGGTACCGACATGACAGGTGGTTTTAGCACGTACTGCTCCCACCAATCGATCTCCCTGTCTCTCAAAATGATTATCGACAAATGCGCTGTTAAAGGTATGCGAAAAATCGAGGTAGAAACCCTTTGCTCCACCCGGAAAGCTAAACACTTCTCGACCATAATCTTGAAAAGAAACGATTTGTGCAGCAATTCCCTCGGTGGTTTCCACATCATAAAAACCAGGACCTGCATCTTCAGTTTTCTTGTGCAAAACCGGAATTTGCTTACCAGAACCTAAGTATGGCTGAATGAGTATTAAGCCGCCTGCCCCCTGGCAACCAACGCCTTCCATGCGATTATGCGTAAAACCTCGAATTTCTTTTGCCAAAAATTCATAACCGGTATGGGTCGTCGGGTTGGTAAGAGGTAAAATGCTCAATTGGTGAAAGGCTGATGATGCACCTGGCGACAATTGGCCGTGATCACCAGAAGATCCGAGAAAAACATTGACTTGCTCCACTTGAGCAAAAAGGGTATGCACAGCTAAGAATAAGCAAAATAAAAGTGTTTTCTTCATAAAAATGGCGTAAGATCGTGTAGGCGCAAATATATAAAACCCCTATGAAGTACTTGTTAATGAAACCTTAATACCAAAAAACGCACCATATAGCTACATGATCAATCGGTAGCTTTTTAGTATTTCCATTTTATTCTTATCTTGTAGATAATTACTAAACCACTACCAATGGATAACCTATTCGCAACTGGCCTATCATTAATAGCATTCTTTTGTTTTTTGGTATTATGCTATCATGTAGCCGCCATACGGAAAGAATTATCGAATCAGAATAGGCTGCTGAGTGCCTTGTTCGGAAAATTAGAGTCAAATAATAATCTAAACATTCGCTCCCAAACTTCTGAAGAGATGCTCTTCCATTTGTCTGTATACGATTCGAAAAATCGGAAGTTTCTATTTAGGAATATTAACACTAATAACTACGAACAGCTGCCTGCTTTAGCGCAGTATGCAGTACCAATGAGTTCCCAAAAATCAGATATTCAACTGGAAATCATCCTGCAAAATGGTTTAACCAATGTGATGAAAAATGTGCCATTAAGTCTGAAAAGCAAAGCGGATAACTATATTGATATAGCGGATTTTGTGGCGTAATAGCACCGCAGAATGATGGGGATAAAATTGCTTCACCTAAAATAAACGCAATTGACGTCCTTCCTTGGGAATTGATACCGGTTCAGCAAAATTAGACATCGTAACACCGAGGAGGCGCACTTTCAATCCTTCTACATTCACTTTATCCATCAGCTCCTGCACCAACTCGTACATATCCGTTGCACGGAAAATATCATCTAATTGAGTTTTACTCCTTGTGATTTGTGTAAAGTCCGAAAACTTAATTTTCACGGTTAGTGTTTTACCTTTTTTACCCTTCGTTTCTAGCCTTTTTTCCAGTTTTTCGCAAAGTGTTTTCAGCTCATCCATCATCTCGGATCTTTCTGCAATATCTGCCTCGAAGGTATCTTCAATACCGATGGATTTCGAGATACGATTTGGTCGCACCGGACGATTATCATTACCACGCACCATATGATAGAAAAATGTTCCAGATTTGCCAAAATGTCGATTAAGATCGGATTCTGAAAAACGCTTGAGATCCGCCCCATTGTGTATGCCCATGCCCTTCATCTTTTGTGCGGTCACCTTTCCTACACCAAAAAACTTGTCTATCGGTAACAATTCCAAAAATGAAATAACCTTCGATGGTCCGATAAAGGTGAGTCCGTCGGGCTTTTGCATGTCGGAAGCAATCTTCGCGATAAATTTATTGACCGACACGCCTGCAGAGGCCGTGAGCTGCAATTCTTGCTGTATTGCGGTCTTTATCGCTTGGGCAATATCGATGGCAGAGCCAATGCCTGCCTTGTCTTCCGTCACATCCAAGTACGCTTCATCTAAAGATAAAGGTTCTATTAGGTCCGTATATCTTCGAAATATAGCTCGAATATGATCGGACACTTGCTTATACACCTCAAACCTCGGTTTGGTAAAGATCAAATGAGGGCACAATGAAAGTGCTTGCCGCGAAGACATCGCAGAACGGACTCCAAATTTGCGTGCCTCGTAACTGGCTGTTGCCACTACTCCGCGCCCATCTGGTGAGCCACCTACCGCCAAAGCTTTGCCGCGCAATTCAGGAAAATCACGCTGCTCTACCGACGCGTAAAATGCATCCATATCAATATGGATAATCTTACGTCTATTTTCAGGAGCAGGCAGCATATTGCCAAAATTACGAGAAAAGCAGAGTAATGTCATTGCCATTTGGAGCAAAAATTTTGTAGTGAAAGCTTACTGTTATAATTTATTGCGTTGGTCTTCCGCTCTTCAAAGTCAAACTTTTTACAGGCTCAATAGTTTATAAACCTAGTTAGCATTGCTTGAAGCATACGAAAAACACCTACGCATGGAATACAAACATCTGATCGAAAAATCCAACACTCCTTTTTGGGCTTTTGCCATACACGACGGGCATCAAATCGATGATGAACTACTTCCCTATTTACTAGCGGACGACGACACGCGCTTGCGCGAAGAAGATCCACACACGGGCACGTTAGCAGAATTACCTTTTAACCGATTTATTGCAGCCACATCGCGTTTTCAATTGGATTTGAATCGGATTCGTAAAGACGCTGTATATCTACGACCAGATCAAGCTTGGGGCATCTCTGTGTATGATCAAGATCTGCCGACTGGTTTGATCAATACCTTGCACGAAACTCATGACGCGATGTTTAAGCAGATTGATGCATTGGTCCAGGAAACCATTCAGCAACACGGTTACTTTGTGATCTACGATATTCACAGCTACAATGCGAAGCGTAAAGATCAATTTGAGGAGATAGATCAGGATCAAAATCCAGAAATCAATCTGGGAACAGCGCACAACAACCCTAAATGGCGTGACCTGATCGATGCGTTTATCGGTGCCGTTAGAAAGCAAGAAGTAGGCCTACCATTGGTGGATATCCGAGAGAACATAAAATTCAATGGCGGATATCTTGCGAAATACATCACAGATCATTATGGCGCGTATGGCTGTGTGCTTTCCATAGAGTTTCGAAAAGATTTTATGGACGAATGGACCGGGCAAGTGTACCCAGAAAAATTGCAAAGCTACAAACAATTGTTGCTACATACATCGGATATGCTACATGAATACTTTGCGAATGAAGAACGAAAATAGCATTCTCGAAGGCATATTGCAGAATATTCACATGAAAACACCTTTTCATGTGCAATTGCCTACAAAAAACAAATTGGTCTTCAACAAGATTGTACCTTATCTATTTGTGTACCGCATGGGTGAGAAAGAAGACCCGATGCTTGCCGAACTGGTGAAGACCGAATATTCTTATTTGGCAATCCATGATGCCGATTTCCCAGTACAACGATGGCTAGCGCCGATTGCTCAAAAATTAGTAGAAGAATTCGGTGGTTGCCTAATCGTGGAAGCTTGGGTGGCTCCTAGTACGCAACGCAATGATATTGATCTACTAATAACACGCAAAAGCATACAATCCGTTGCACACTATTTATTGAAGCACATTCACGCGGAGCGCACGGCTCTATCGGCAGAAGTCATTACTAGCACCAAAACGACCGGGCCCGATGATGCTGTACCGATCATCGACCTGAAAGAGAAGAAGAATAGCCAAGTGCAGTACATCGGCTTGCGCGTAAAGGATAACTATTTGCATGAGAAGCATGAAATATTACCCATTCTCATGCGGCAGTTTCGCGAAACCCTTTCCAAGAGTTTGTCGCGCACCTTTTTTGAGTTTATCCGCATTCACACTACCGCAAAACCTACCGAGTTTAAGATTGTACATCAGAATGAAATTGCACCACTCGTGTGGGAGATCGATCAGCAGTTGGCCAAAGAAAGTCAGCGTTTTGATTTCTTACTACTCATCACTCCAGTAAATGCACACGAAGCTTGGTTACAGTTCAAGAAAGACAATTTCCGCAAAACGCCCGTATTTCAATATCGGCCCATGCCGATAGATCCCGATATCATTAAGCGCAACTTGTACAATCTACGCATAGAAGACCTTTACGATCCTACGATCGCTTATCTGTTTCGCGACAAACGCCGTGAACTAGATGCCATGATGACTATGTTGAGTGAGCGGGGCAAAGAAGGGTTTATGCTTGGTAGCTTGCAAATATTTGGCAATGTGGCTGAAAGTTTGCTCGATAAAGCAAAAGCGATCCTCACCATTACTGAAGACGACACCGTGATCCGTACCAATGCGCAGGATATAATGCACGCAAAAGAATTTGCTGCTTTGGCCGAGCAAGAGATCCAATACTTAAAGGCGCAGCACCCAGAATTCAATACTACCGTACGTTTGCGCGACGATATTTCTGGTGTGATGGTGAATCAAGGCGTGCTCAACATTAGCAAACAATATAGTTTGCCACGCAATCGTGCACAAGCTTTGATACAGCATGAAGTGGGCACACATATAGTCACATATTTTAATGGCAAACAGCAACCTTTTAATCTTTTTAAATTAGGCGTACCGGGATACGAAAAGCTGCAAGAAGGATTAGCCGTATTGTCCGAATACATGGTGGGCGAATTGACAAATGAACGACTACGCATCTTGGCAGGTCGTGTCGTAGCGGTATATCATATGATTGCGGGCAATAAGTTTGTTGACACCTTCTCCATGCTGGTAGAACGATACAATTTTAATCACGAAACGGCCTTTCAAATGACTATGCGAGTATACAGAAGCGGCGGACTAACCAAAGATGCGCTGTATCTGCAAGGTCTGATTGAACTCGTCAAATACATTAAAGAAGGGCATGATATCACGCTGCTGATGATGGGCAAGATCCGTAAAGAATATATTCCGATCATTCAGGAATTAATGCTAAAAGGTATCATCAAGCCGCCTTCATTGCAGCCGAGATACCTAGAAAAACCGTATTTGCACGAGCTGGAAGCGCTCAGAAAGAATTCCGGGATTTTTAAAATGATTCAATAACAGAGCACGGTCGCGCTTTCTGAGCAATTAGAGCTTAGAATGGGCTGCGCATCTTCACTTAAGTTTATAATTTTTATGAAAATAGCATTCGTTATCAACCAAACGCACAAAGAGGCCGCTTATTATACGACTACCTCCTTGGCCTTAAAAGCGCTAGAACGCGGACATGAAGTGTTTTATATCGGACTAGCCGACTTTTACTACGATCCAGAAATTGTTGTCGGTGCGCATGCTCGGCAGGTATCACCACACGAAAGTATACAAACTGAATCGGACTTCATTCATGTAGTACGCGAAACAGAAAAAAGCTTAGTCAACCTGCATCAGATCGACGTGCTTTGGTTACGATTTGATGCGGCAGACGAGATGACCGCTCGTCCTTGGGCAGCAGCGGCAGGATTGCAATTTGCTGAATTGGCACAGCAACAAGGTGTATTCGTGATCAATAATCCGGAAGCACTAACGCGTGCGAGCAATAAGCTTTACCTCGAAAATTTTGATGAAAGCATTCGCCCCAAAACTATTGTAACACGAAACTATGTCGATGTTCAGAATTTTTTCGACAAAAATGAGGAGAAGATTATCTTAAAGCCATTGAAAGGATCGGGCGGTAAAAATGTATTCCTCATTAATAAAGACAGTGCGCAAAACCTAAAACAAACGGTAGAAGCGATCGCTCGCGACGGTTATATTATAGCGCAGGAATACTTACCAGAAGCCAGTAAAGGTGATCTTCGATTTTTCTTGTTAAATGGCCAGCCGATTGAGATCGATGGTAAATATGCGGCAGTTCGTCGCGTGCAGCCTGAAAATGAAATCCGTAGTAATGTGCACCAAGGTGCCACGATGCATGCCGCAGATATTGACGAAGGTACGCTGAAGTTGGTTAAACTTGTCGCCGATCAATTAGTCAAAGACGGCATGTACTTGGTAGGCCTAGATATCGTAGGCAGCAAGATCATGGAAATTAACGTATTTAGCCCTGGCGCGTTACAACAAGCTTCAGAATTAACTGGCCGAGATTTTATTTCCGTTATCATCAAGGATATTGAACAAAAAATTCACGATCTTAAAGTAAAATGAAAAATTGGTGGCTGGTGATTCCTTTTGCATGTGTTATGCTGATCTTGTCGTATAACGCAGATGCGCAGACATTGATTGTCAACGAAGCCACGCCACAACATGAAATGATTGCAGGAGCTAAAGTCAGCCTAGCTCCTGCAGCAGGATTCGAGCCAGCTACTACTTTCACTGGTCTTCAAAACCTAGCAACTCAAAGTACCATAATGGTACTTGAAGTTGCTACGCCATATTCACAATATATTGCGCAAGCAATTCCTATTGTGATCAATAATGATAAGTCGACAATGGTCGAGCATGCACAATATAGCATTAATAATCTGCCAGCAAGACTTTATGTAGGTACGCAAAAGGGAGATTCCGACACATCTCTTTTTCATCGTATTTTTTTGGTTTTGGGTAATGAAAAAGAAACGATTGCATTTAATTGCCATTACCCTTATCATGCTGATAGAGATCTTGATAGTGCTATTATGCAGACGATCCTTTCTGTACGCTATCATCCTGAGGTCGTAGTCGATCCTTTCAAAAATATGGGCTTTAAGCTTAATACAGCCGGCACATCTTTTCATTTTAGTCGAAAGACTGGATCCGCTTTACAATACACACAAGCAGACAAAAACAATTGGACGCCCGCCTCATTTTTTATTGATCGCAAATCATTGGCTGCTGAGGTAACGGATCAAACCAAGTTTATTGTAGATCAAGTACAATCAATATTTGAAGTCGATTCGATACTATTCTCACGCCCGTTGAATGTGGGCGAAGCTCCAGCCGAAGAAGTGATGGCCAATTTGCGAAGCAAACGAAGCGGCGAGATTATCCAAGCCTATTTTATCACTCGATTCGATACTAATAAAGCCATTTCGATGATCGGCTATAATATCAATCCGAAGGCCATTGAGGAAATGAAGACAATTTTTCGAAGCCTCGAAGTTCAATAATCTTATCTTTTCAAAATTTCTTTGCCTAATTTTGATAAATGTACAAGAACTATCTACTGCTATTTCTGAGCTTTTTACTTGGTGGACAGGCTGCATTTGCGCAATCTGCCGACGAGAAGGTGAACCGGGCTTTGTATAATCAAATTGAGTATTTATTTAATACTCAACAGGCTGACTCCATCTACCAATTGGCCAATCCTACCTTTCAGGCGCAGATTTCTCAAGAGCAACTGAGCACAACGTTGCAACAGTTGTACGCACTGGGGAATATTAGAAACGCGGAACGGATTAAATTTGAGCGTGGGATTGCGAGCTACCGACTTGATTTTGACACAGAACGTCTGCTGCTGGTGCTCGGAGTAGATAGTACTAATCGATACCATACCATTTTGTTCCAACAGTACAAAGAAGATGCGACGGAGAAGCTTGCTCAAGAAACGTCCATAAATGATACAACGACCTCAGCACAGGCAATGGATCCTTTTGAGTTTAAGTTGCGCAATATTGCAAATACTTATACGCAGAAAACAAATGCACGCTCTCTAGCCATCGGTATTATACATCGCGGACAGGTGCAAAAGTATTTCTTTGGCGAAACGAAAAAAGGCAATAAGACGCTACCAACCGAAGAAAGCGTGTACGAAATTGGATCACTTACCAAGACATTCACCGCAACATTGCTAGCCGATCTAGTAGAGCGTGAAGTGATAAGCTTGGACGATAGCATCGTCAAATTCTTACCGGATTCGATCGCGAAAAATCCAGCTTTGCAAAAGATCACTTTCCGTAGCTTGGCCAACCACACTTCAGGATTGCCACGGCTTCCAGACAACTGGAATAAAACGTCATCGTTTGTTGAAACCGATCCATATGCCCACTATGATCGCAAAGCACTTTTTACTTACTTGCGCGACGCAAAGCTCGATCATGAGCCAGAAACAGAATATGCGTATAGTAATTTGGGATATGGTTTGTTGGGAGAATTATTAGCTATTATCTCCAAGAAATCTTTCGATACGTACCTGAAAGAGACGCTTACTTCGCCATTGCATATGCGCGCGACCGAACTAAAACCAGATGCTAAAAATGCAAATATCCTTACCGTATATAGAGATGGTACAGCGGTACCGATATGGAACTGGAAGGCCATGGCCGGCGCAGGAGCAATCAAATCCACAATTGACGATATGCTGCGCTACGCAATTACGCAATTAGCTACGCCCGAAAACGCGATCCAACGGGCAATGTCAGCCACGAAATTATTTACTTTCTATATTCCAGAAGATAATATGGATATCGGCTTAGGTTGGCATACGGATTTGCTGGAAGATCAAAATCTTTTTTGGCATAATGGCGGCACTGCAGGAAGTAGCTCATTTATGGCCATTATTCCTGACGAACGCTCGGCAGTGATCGTTTTGTCCAACAGTAATGAGCCTGTGGATGAAACTGCGTTAGCAATTATTCGAGAAGTAATCAAGAAGAAGTAACTCCGACGCTATGCCTAAGCATGTTCAATTACCTGCTCAGGTGCTGTTTCATATCTTTAGTGCTATTTATACCATCGTAGAACTGGATCAATGATCCTTCCTTTCCTGAGTAGATATAGGTGGAGGGGAAGTTTTGCGGGTCGAAAAGTGTTATAAACTCGCCAGCTGGATCGTGCAAGAAAGTGACATTTGGTTTTTGATCCAACCCTTTGGCATATTGTTGCGTATATCGATCAACATCCTCCTTTTCTCCCATCGATATGAAGTAAAAAGACGTCGACGAGTTCCATTGCTCCCAGTTTTCAGCGATATCATTTCCTAGCTCTTGGCAGTGGCCGCAGCCCGGATCATAAAAAATCAACACATTGACTCCTTCCATGGCCAATGAATCTACGGTAAAACTCCTACCATCATCGTATCGACTAAACTGTTGAAAAGCCGGAATCTGATGTATGTCCTGAGCTATACCAATATTGATCGAAAGAATAAGAAGAAAAAAAGTTAAGAATACTGTTCTATGTTGCATGCTTTGCCATTTTATTCGTACAAATAAAAGTACGAGTTATTGTTGACGTTTTTGCTGATGAGGAATGCATTGACTGTAGAGATGTAGCCACTTCTACAGATAATATTGCTAGATCCTAGGTAACCAGAAACTTTCTAAAATGGTATGCAACTTCCTCGCGCGTTAGCGCTGTATCCTCAATTTGGCTACGGTATATACAAGACTTCGTAAGTCCTGATTGATACCACGTATGGAAGCTTGTAATTCGTTATGCATGTTGGCCAAATTGCGAAGCTGCTCTGCTGTGTATGTGCCGCCATCTTTAAAATACAACATGGCTAAATCCTGCACATCGGTTTCCTCATCCAAACCATACTTCGCCCAGCGCATACGTATAGACTCAATCAACGAAGTATTGGCAGTATTACTAAACGTCTTTTCGTTCAAAATTGACCAAAGTGACAAAGGATAAATATTATCTGCATT
Organism: Sphingobacterium populi; assembly: GCF_001586775.1. Taxonomy (GTDB): domain Bacteria; phylum Bacteroidota; class Bacteroidia; order Sphingobacteriales; family Sphingobacteriaceae; genus Sphingobacterium; species Sphingobacterium populi. The sequence continues at coordinate 113,908 of NZ_LQXS01000007.1, forward strand.
TGTACCATACCATATGCTGTGCAACATGTTGCGTTCGATACGCATGTCCACTTTTTTTTCATGCGGTTTCAGTGCCCAGAAACCCAGTACCGCTGAGCCAACTCCGCCGGAGATATTAATCACATTGTTAACAGGATTATTTTCGAATGCAGTACTGGCTAGTGCGGTGGCCGATCCCAAAATTATCGACGCAACAGTTAACCGCGACACGATGCGATTGTTACGCTTTTCAACATAGTTGGCCAATTGCTCGATTCGCTCACCGTTACAATCCAACTCTGCAGCAATCGCTTCTAACTCTGTACTAAAGATGAGGTAATAATCGATAATGTGTTGCCTTGCAACGAGGCTCTCCAACGTATCTGAAGCTAATAAATATTTATTGATATGGGATATCAGACCTATATTTTTGCAAAGTGCAAAGTCGTGTTCGGATAATAAACTCCTAACGGCAACACTATCTTGATCTGAGAATCCAGCAAAACTAATCTCTTGATCATATTGGACGTTGGGCGTACAATAATTAGCAGTCAATGTGCTTACTTTAGCTGTTTGAACTGTAGAAGAGCAACCACCGAGCAACGCGACCAATACATATGCTCTAAAAAATTGTGTCAAAAGGCATATTGATGAGATTCTCATGGTTATAGTTTGGTTATATTGCCAAGGTAAAGAAATACATTAATAGCCGCCACTTTTTAAACCTCGTACTACGCGCAGCAAAGATCGTGCGATTCTTTTTACGGCATCTTACATCTAATCATGGTGGTTTCTAATGAAGATGAAAATTGCACTTTCGATGTTCGTCACTAAAACACCCTCGTACTTGACCAAACAAATTTGTTTGTGTTGGACAATGCGATAATTACCTTGAACTGAATACTAAAAATGCAATTGATCCAATAAATGGAAAGATAAGAATTCCTATAATCCATAATAATCGGCTCGTACTGCTTAAAGATGGAGAGTTAAGCACGCGATAAATCGCATATACCACTAAGGCTAAATGTAATATTAAAAGAATGATTTCCATAAAATAGATACAAAGTTGGTCACGAATAGGGAGCAATTTACCAAAATATTTAAAAAATCAATATCTTTAAGAAGGAAGAGGTCGATATATGATTGCTTAACTTAGCGTAGCACAATCATATGGCTCGACCGTACCTATTCTGCTAACAGGTGAAGTAAATTATTTGATACATCTACCCTATCAGAGGCATAAAAAAAGAAGTATTTCAAAAACTAATGATGCATTGAATGCTCGTTGAGTAATAATTTCAAATTCTTCTCTATCTTTGGCACCTGAAAATATGATGGTAATTTGCTGTAAGCGATCTACTGTTATATTTAAAATACCTAGACGCGGGCGCTTAGTAAAGCATTGGAATTATAATGAAGATATGAGAAAAAAGGTATTGATTTTTGAAGATGATCCAGCGACTGCTGAATTTTCGGGCATTCTGGCAGAACAGCTTGGGTTTGATACCGCATATCGGACTACCACGGCAAACGTAATCACAGATGTGATACAAGAATCTCCAGATCTAGTGATCATGGATAATTGGATTGCGGGAGAAGGCGGATACAAATCCATTGAGTTGCTAAAAGCTAATCCTAGCACGGCTCATATTCCAATAGTATTCTATTCTGCAGGTAACGATTTTGCGCAAATAGCGCACGGTAGCAAAGCAGATGCTTATCTCGTAAAACCTTTCGATATTGGCGAATTTGAAGAGATTATATCCAGATTATTAGCATAAAAAAAATTAAGCTAACGAAAAAGCGAAACATAATTAGATTAGGAACGTTGTTGCAGGTAGTTCAACCATCTTAATCATCTACCATGCCTGAATATACAAAGGCTTTAAACAAAATATTTGGAACAGCCCTCGACGCATCTGTCGATGGAGTAGTTATTACAGATAATTCGCAACCTGACAATCCAATCATATACTGTAATCAAGCCTTTTCTGAAATTTCAGGTTATTCGATCAATGAGATTATTGGCCATAATTGTCGATTCTTACAAGGCAGTGATAGGAATCAAAAAGCGCGGGCGGTTATCTCCAAAGCCTTAGCAGAGGGAAAATCATGTCAGGTAGATATTAGAAACTACAAGAAAGATGGCACACTATTTTGGAATGAACTTTCCATATCGCCAGTGTTGGACGAAGATGGTAATGTGACACATTTTATAGGTATCCAAAATGATATATCAAGGCGTAAGGAAGCAGAATACAATTTGCTGCAAGAAAGAGAAAACCTAGAGAAACGCGTACGCGACCGCACTAAAGACCTAAAGGAGCACGAAGAATTTCTAAAAGGCATTGTTGAAACCATTCGCGAAAGCTTGCTCGTATTAGATCCTGATCTTAATATTGCGTTGGTCAATAAACATTTTGAAAATTTTTCAAGATCAATGGCAATCAACTGATTGACAACAAACTTACAGAGGTTCTAGAAGGTTCATGGAATATTCCCGAACTTGTAAATCTGCTCAAAAATGTACTGCCTTCACACAATCCCTTCGAAGGATTTGAGGTGGCACATGCATTCCCGTATATCGGTATTAAAAGACTATTGCTCAATGCCTCTCAGATTTCCGTTGATGGCGCCTACAAAAATTGGATCTTGCTCGCTATAGAAGATGTAACAGAAAGACATGTAATCGAGAAGAAAAAAGATGATTTTATCGCTATCGCAAGCCACGAGATGAAAACACCCATCACTGTGGTACAAGGCAACTTACAACTTCTTGAGCGCATGCTAAATAAAGGAGAAGTTGCAGGATACGAAACGCGGCTAACGCATGCCATGGAATCAGTGGAGAAGCTGAAAAGATTAATAATTAATTTGCTAGATACTTCGCAACTGACCTCCGGCACAAAAAATAAAATGCCTTCGGTAATTCAGATCGATCAGATTATTGAGCAACCAATGCGTGAGGTACACTCGATTTTCAATAAGCACGAGATACGAGTAATTGGTGATAAGACCTTAAACATTGTGGGCGATAAAAACCAATTGATGCAAGTAGTTACTAATTTACTGACGAATGCCGCAAAATATTCACCAGATGCGACTCAGATCGTACTGCACATCGGACGGGTTGGTAACTATGCAAAAATCTCGGTTAAAGATGAAGGCATTGGTCTGGCAAAGGAAAATCACACCCGTATTTTTGAACGTTTCTATCGCGTATCGAGCAATGATAATATTTTTTTCGGCGCAGGAATAGGACTTTACATATCGCAGCAAATCGTGATTGATCACGGTGGCACTATTTGGGTGGAAAGCGAAATTGGTAAGGGCTCTGTTTTCAGCTTTACGATACCGCTATCAATTTGATCATCAGTTCAAATCCGTCCTATCGGCACCTTTGTGATTCATCTGAGTATAGAATAATATACCTCCTAAAGCATAGCAAATGACATCCCACCAATCCGCAACGAACAAGGGTTGAATAAGTGGAAATATTACCTCAAATAAAACGGCTATCATTACAAAATAATAGAAAACCGTAGATAGTGGCAAGGTATACTCTGCTGTCTTCCCAAAGAGATAACGTCTTTCCCACAAAATCAGATACAGCGTTAATGGCATCATTAGAATAGGATCTAGGTACGAATCGACCCAAGGCAGATGTACCGCAAAAACCCACTGTAAAATTTGATGTGCCACAAATAACACCGCACACAGCAGAAACCAGGGATGCAAAAAATGTGCGAAACAATTCTTCAAAGCAATAAAAAGAATATAAGACCCGAAATTATTAGCATGACTGGCGAACAAGCTAATACAAATAGGATAATAGGGATCTTTAGAATTGATTTTCCTATTTGGACCCACGGATCATCGTTCGGATCTGGTTTACACCATGCGCTAAATTGCGATATTTTGTTTGTTATCCAGTCCCACAGTTGCGCACGTGTATTTTTGCCAGTAAATCCCATTATTAAAAATTTAGTTATGCTAGAAGTACTTAACTCTATAACAAATAGATGTATGGCGAGTTTTCACAGATTTTTTAAGCGCATTAAATAGCGGTATGTAGCATAATATCAAATTTTTCGCTGGCAGATTCTACTAAGCTTTTATGCAGTTAGTATCTTCGCAAAGCGTATGCGCGCGAACAAGTTTGTTGGAAGCGTTTATATAAAAGTGAAAATTCTTTTATGTTTGCATCACTTCAAAAAAACGGCAGCAAATCACAATAGTCATATAGGCTTATATCAAATTAGTAATTTATGGAAGAATTAAAAGCACTCATAGTAGGAATTGTTCAAGGATTTACAGAATTCTTACCAGTTTCTTCAAGTGGGCACATCGTCATTGTACAAGAACTACTTGGATTGGACTTTGGTGAGGAAAACCTCACATTTGCCATTGTACTACATTGTGCGACCGCTCTTAGCACCATTGTCGTGTTTAGAAATGATATTTTACAGATTATTAAAGGATTACTTACTTTTAAAGATAAGAACGCCATCAATTTCACCATTCATGTGGTGATTTCTATGATACCTGCTGCTGTCGCTGGCTTATTTTTTTTAGATACGCTCGAAGCGCTATTTTCGGATCTAAGGATAGTTGGCTGTTCGTTGCTAATAACCGCTTTACTGCTATATTTCGCGGATCGACAAAATACTAATGATGGAGGAATTTCAAATATCAAGGCATTAATAATTGGTCTATCTCAGATGATGGCTGCTATTCTTCCAGGCCTCTCTCGCTCAGGTAGCACTATTGCTACGGCGATCATTTTGAAAGTGGACCGGACCATTGCTGCACGATTTTCCTTTTTGATGGTTCTGCCATTGATATTGGGAGCGACACTCAAGAAATACCTCGATGCTTCAGGAAACTTAGATAGTACAAGCGCGACCGACGCAATGTCTACCTCTGCTTTGGCTTTAGGTTTCGTAGCCGCCTTTGTATGTGGTCTTGTTGCTTGTAAGTGGATGATCGCTCTTGTCAAAAAGGCTAAACTCGTCTACTTTTCCTATTACTGTGGCCTAGTCGGACTTTGTGTATTACTGTACACCTTCATCGCTATGTAGAAATGTTGAGAAACCTTGCATTTTATATCCAAGGTAATGATCTGACCTTTAACAAAGGCAGACAGTGAAAAACATTTTATCCTCAATAGTGTCGAGTATTTATACTAATTTGCAAGTTATATTTTGCTGGATTGGTAGACGCCAATCACATCCTAGCTGCCAGGCCATTTATAGCGCTGCAAAAAGCACTAATTATATTTTTGATCATGCAAAAAATTAACCTTACCGTATTTAAACAATTTTTTAAATCTGCCAATGCTGGCGGCATCTTATTGCTGATCTGCGTTGTACTTTCTCTAGCAATAGCCAATAGCCCTTGGAAGTATGATCTGCAAGCGCTTTTGGATTATACATTTGGAATAGAATATGGTGCATTACATTTGAGATATCCAGTATTACTATGGATAAATGATGGTTTGATGGCTGTATTTTTTCTATTAGTAGGTTTAGAAATCAAACGTGAGGTGGTCGAAGGTGAATTATCTTCTCCTAAAAAAGCCTCTTTACCCATTCTTTGTGCGATCGGTGGCGCGATTGTACCTGCCCTTATATATCTAAGCCTAAATAGCGGAGCGACCACGGAAGGTGGCTGGGGTATCCCTATGGCTACCGACATTGCATTTGCACTAGCAGTTATCAATGTTTTAGGCAAAAGGATACCTGCCAGTTTAAAAATATTTCTGGCGGCTCTTGCTATTGTTGATGACCTGATAGCCATACTTGTTATTGCATTTTTTTATTCGTCGGGTATTGAGTTTACCTATTTGCTATATGCTGGTCTTGGATTAGTTGTACTACTTTTGATGAACCGGTTCAATATACTTAACCCCTATCTTTATCTGATTCCGGGTATTTTTATCTGGTATTTTGTACACCATTCAGGTATTCACGCTACGATCGCAGGCGTACTAGTAGCCATGACGCTACCAACTAATGATACGGATATCGAATCGCCATTAGAAAGATTAGAACATGCGCTTGTCCGCCCAGTTAATTTTTTGATTATACCCATTTTTGCCTTTGCTAATACTAACATTACTTTAGAAAGTGAGATGATCGGCGGGTTGGCAGCACCGCTAGGGCTGGGGATAACTTTAGGGCTTTTGCTGGGTAAACCGATTGGCATCTTCTTAACCACATTGTTATGCGTAAAATCGAAAATTGGCTTACTGCCGGAAGGCAGTCGATGGATTCATATCGTTGGTGTTGGTTTATTGGCCGGCATTGGCTTTACGATGTCTATTTTTATTTCTCTGTTATCATTCAGTGATCCACTACATATATCTGAGGCCAAGTTATCCATCCTATTAACTTCTTTATTGGCAGGTGTTAGTGGTTATCTGGTGCTTCATTTTAGTTCTAAAAAAGTGATTCCTGAGAAAAAGAAGCTCGATAATGATACGATAACGATTGGGAAGGCACTGGATTAATAAAACCATATTTATATGCGATATGTGTTAATATCCTATTCAATTTCTCGTCATAGATTATCCTTTTTTGGTTGGTTTTGTCTCGCTTTTCCATATAATTAAAACAATAGGAAAATTTCGACAAGGTGATCTCCCTTGGTCTAGTTTTTGCAAAGTGAGGTTATGGGAAAAAGATTAATTACTGTAATCATGGTGGCCTGCACGATGTTATTTTGCTTTACATCGTGTTATACTCATGGACCACGATATGGTCATGGGCCTAGACATGGACATGCAAAAGTGCATAAAGGAAAACATGGAAAGAAGCATGGTCCACGTCATCACAAAAAAGGAAAACGTAAACACCGTGGCGGAGCAGGTCGAGATGAAAACCTATTTCCGCGACGGAGATAATGCAGCTAGTACTTATTGATTTTAGAAACGCTCCATCTTCTACCATGGAGCGTTTCTAATATACTCCTATTTGCAGTGAGCTAATTCTACTAGAGACTAAAAGCAAATATCTTGGACGAAGGTAAAAGAACGAGGTGAAAACCTACGAATTAAGTTAATCTCGCTGTTTAAAAATAACTTTACATACCGCTATCGGGGTAAAAATATATTATATTTGAATATAATAAAATCTGCTAATACCATCTAGAATATATATTTGTGAGAAAACGTATCGCTATCTTTGCCTCAGGATCAGGTTCCAATGCACAAAAAATCATGGAGCACTTCAAATATTCGGACGTCGCGGAAGTAGCAATCGTCTTGAGTAATAATCCCGATGCTTATGTGCTACAACGTGCAGATAATTTTGAAATTCCATCGCATGTTTTTGACAAGGCCGCTTTCTATCAGACAGATGAGGTAGTAGATATTTTGAAACGCTTAGAAGTCGATATGGTCGTGTTGGCCGGGTTCCTGTTACTCGTACCTGAAAACCTGTTGAAGGCTTTTCCTAACAAAATCATTAATATTCACCCCGCATTATTACCCAAATTTGGAGGCAAAGGCATGTATGGCGACCGAGTGCACAAAGCAGTGTTGGCTGCAGGCGAAAAAGAGCACGGCATTACAATTCACTTTGTGAATGAGCATTTTGATGAAGGCGAGGTAATCTATCAAGGGCGCTTTGCAGTAGATGCAAGCGACACGCTTGATATCATCAAGTTTAAGGGTCAGCAACTCGAGCACCTACATTATCCCAAAGTTATCGAAAACTTGATCAAGAAATACAACTAAATAACTCATTTATTACTACCTTTGCGGCTTCATAAGCAGAAGATCATGAATCACGCCGTTAAGATTAAAAATGCCTTGGTTTCCGTTTATTACAAAGACGGATTAGCCCCTCTTATTGAATTATTAAACAAATATGGAGTTACCTTCTATTCTACAGGTGGTACCGAATCCTTTATTAAAGATTTGGGCATTGGTGTGGAGCGTGTAGAAGACCTCACTTCATATCCTTCAATACTAGGCGGCCGTGTAAAAACTTTGCATCCAAAAGTATTCGGTGGTATCCTATCTCGCCGTCCATTAGATAGCGACAAACAACAGTTGGCAGAATATGAGATTCCAGAAATTGACCTAGTAATCGTCGATCTGTACCCATTTGAAGAAACTGTTGCATCGGGAGCTCCTGAGCAGGATATCGTAGAGAAAATCGATATTGGTGGTATTTCTTTAATCCGTGCTGCCGCCAAAAACTTCAACGATGTGGTGATCATTTCTTCGAAAAATGATTACAAAGAATTAGAAGAAATCTTAGCAGCACAAGCTGGCGTAACGACATTGGAGCAACGTAAATCATTCGCAAAGCGAGCTTTCAACACATCTTCGCATTACGACACGGCGATTTTCAACTATTTCAACCAAGAAGATCCTCTTCCGGTATTCAAACAATCAGCACAGCAAAGCCAAGTATTGCGCTACGGCGAAAATCCACATCAGCAAGGAATATTTTATGGCGATTTGGACAAGATGTTTGATAAACTTAATGGAAAAGAGCTTTCGTACAACAACCTTGTGGATGTAGATGCGGCAGTTGCTATCATCGACGAATTCGAAGATCCTACTTTTGCGATCTTAAAACATACAAATGCCTGTGGTGTGGCTTCGCGCCCGACGGTAAAAGAAGCATGGACTGCCGCCTTGGCTTGTGATCCTGTTTCTGCTTTTGGCGGTGTATTGATCACAAATGCCACGATAGATGCAGCAACAGCTACAGAAATCAATCAATTATTTTTTGAAGTCTTGATCGCGCCAGCGTACGAAAGCGATGCGTTGGAAATCTTGACGACCAAGAAAAACCGCATTATCCTAAAACGCAACGAAGTAAGCTTACCTACGCAACAATTCAAAACGCTGCTCAACGGAGTGATCTTGCAAGATAAAGACAATACGGTAGAAGGTCCGGAGTTGATGACGACGGTAACGGAAAAACAACCGACCGAAGCGCAATTGGCGGATCTATACTTCGCGAACAAAATCGTGAAACATACGAAATCAAATACGATTGTATTTGCGAAAGACAATACCTTGATCGCTTCTGGCGTAGGCCAAACTTCCCGCGTAGATGCCTTAAAACAAGCGATCGAGAAGGCAAAAGCGTTTGGCTTTGATATTAAAGACAGCGCGATGGCATCGGACGCATTCTTCCCATTCCCTGATTGTGTGGAGATTGCTGGTGAAAATGGCGTGGCAGCAGTACTACAGCCAGGCGGCTCGATCAAAGATCAACTTTCCATCGATATGGCAAACGAAAAAGGCTTGGCGATGGTGATCACTGGTGTACGCCATTTCAAGCACTAATCGCTATATACAGCACATTTATACAGATCCCTTCCTCCACGAGGAAGGGATTTTTGTTTACCATCTTTTTTAGTCACTAGGTATTTCACTTTTTCCTTTGCAATTCCCTATTTTTGCGCTAACATGTCAGACTTAAAATACAATCAACGAGGTGTCTCGGCCGGAAAAGAGGACGTACACAATGCGATCAAAAACATTGATAAAGGCCTTTATCCACAGGCATTCTGCAAAATCATCCCTGATATACTCGGTGGTGATGCAGCTGGTGCAATATCATGCATGCTGATGGCGCAGGCACCAAATCATCGTTGGCATATGTGTATTGGAAAGAAACTGGCGATGCGTCAGTATGGCGCGGTATCGCGCAAGATGCTATCATCATGAATTTGGACGATTTGCTGTGCGTAGGTGCTACCGACAACATTTTGCTTTCGTCTACTATTGGTCGCAACAAAAACCTGATTCCAGGTGAAGTAATTGCGGAAATCATCAATGGTACAGAAGAAATCTTGGCAGAACTACGTGACATGGGCATCGGCATCTATTCTACTGGAGGCGAAACGGCCGATGTAGGCGATATCGTACGCACGATTATCGTGGATAGTACGGTAACTTGTCGCATGAAGCGCGAAGAGGTGATCTCGAATCACACGATTCAAGCAGGCGACGTGATTGTAGGATTAGCTTCGTATGGAAAAGCAAGCTACGAATCGCAATACAATGGTGGTATGGGATCCAATGGATTGACTTCTGCGCGCCACGATGTATTCCACAAAGCGATTGCAGAGAAATATGCAGAAAGTTTTGATCCAGCAGTGCCTTATGATCTTGTCTTTAGTGGCAATCGCTCGCTAACAGAAAAAATTGCGATCGGCGATGGGCAAGAAGTGACAGCAGGACAATTGGTACTGTCACCAACGCGTACGTATGCCCCTGTAATCAAAAAGATATTGGATCAGCATCGTGCACAGATTCACGGTATGGTACACTGCTCTGGTGGTGCACAAACGAAGGTATTGCACTTCGTGGATAATGTACACGTAATTAAAGATAATCTATTTCCAATTCCGCCGCTTTTTGAATTGATCCAGAAAGAATCCGGCACAGATTGGCAGGAAATGTACAAGGTATTTAATATGGGTCACCGCATGGAATTGTATGTGCCACAAGCCTTGGCAGCTGACATCATCGCGATCTCGAAATCATTTGACATTGATGCGCAAATTATCGGCCGTGTAGAAGCTACAGACAAAAAGCAAGTTACTATTCAGTCGCCATATGGCGAATTCGTATACCATTAGAGGTATCCAAAACAGCGTATGGTAAAAGAAAAAAAGATCATAGGACGCGCAGAAGTTGTAGATTTACCCGAATTAGGGCTTTACAATGTGCCTGCAAAGATCGATACAGGTGCCGAAACCTCGGTGGTACATTGCGAAGATATGCAGGTGCTCGAAGAAGGTGGGCATATGTATATCTTGGCGCACATTGCGGCGTCAGACGATTCAGATGAAACCCTGGAAATACGATTCCCGGTACACCGAGAACGTACAGTAAAAAGCTCTTTTGGCCAAGCTGAAACGCGTCATATTTTTCGCACTAAAATTAAAATATTCAACGAGCTGTACGACATCAAACTCTCCTTCAGGGATCGTTCTGCTATGACATACCCTATGCTCCTTGGCCGCAATTTTATAGCAGGGAAATTTTTGGTGGATGTCTCGAAAAGAGATCTAGGCCAAAACTTGCGCTAAAACTTATCCACTCTTTCTTTGTTTTCCTTAAAAACTACGTTTTGAAAATTGCCATTTTATCAACAAATAAAAATTTGTACTCTACAAGGCGTCTTGTAGAGGCTGCACAGGAGCACGGTCACGAATGTGTGGTAATCGATCATAGCAAATGCTATGTCGGGATACAACAAGATAAACCCAGCATACATTATAAAGGTCAGGATATTGCCGGTATTGACGCGATTGTACCACGCATTGGTTCCTCGGTCACTTTCTACGGGTCGGCGATCGTTCGTCAGTTTGAAGTAATGGACGTGCTGTCGGCCAATCCCAGCCAAGCAATCACGCGCTCAAGAGACAAGCTACGTTGTATGCAAATTTTATCGGGTGCTGGTTTAGGTTTGCCTATCACAGGATTTGCTCGCACGGCTTCCGATGTTGACGATTTGATCAGTATGGTGGGCGGCGCTCCTCTCGTGATCAAATTATTGGAAGGCACGCAAGGTATTGGTGTGGTGTTGGCCGAAACCAAGAAAGCGGCTTCTTCTGTAATTGAGGCTTTCTATGGATTAGGAAATAATATTTTGATTCAGGAATATATCAAGGAGTCCAAAGGGTCGGATATCCGCGCATTTGTGGTGGATGGTAAAGTGGTCGGTGCGATGAAACGCACGGCGAAAGAGGGCGAGTTTCGCTCTAACTTGCACCGAGGTGGCAGTGCCGAAATCATAAAGTTGACTCGTAAAGAACGAGAAACCGCAATCTCAGCAGCCAAAGCCATGGGTTTAACGGTCGCTGGTGTGGATATGTTGGCTTCCGATCGTGGTCCATTGATTCTCGAGGTAAACTCTTCGCCTGGATTAGAAGGTATTGAAACGGCAACTGGGAAAGATATCGCTTCAGAAATTATTAAGTATTTGGAACGACAGCATGAAGCAAAAATGGCGCTAAAACCAACCGTTCGTGTAAAACGCACTGTTAAAAAAGAAAGCAAACTCTAAGGGTTTGCTTTCTTTTTTAACAGTGCTTTCCCGCGTCTCGGGAAAGCTGGAAAGTTAGGATAAAAACTCAGCTAGAAGATGTGATTACTGCGATTTTCCGGCCGGATTCATCAACTGAATGGCTTGTCGAATATAGTTGTAATCTGGATTGGATCCATATTCGTACTCTGCATGATACGCACCTATACCGCCTTTTTGTCCCTGTGTAGGATTCCAATTGGCAAAACCAAGTAAGGATGGAATGCGACCTAAGCTGGGGTCTAAAAAGATAACTCCGCCTGCCCTCCACCCCTGTTCAAAATCTTCTGCCGGAATGAATTTGTGTGGCGGCAAAACTCCATTAAAACCAAAAGCATCATATCGAATCTGCAATATAATTGGCGATGAAGAATAGTAAGCTTGTTGCACATAATAATCTATGTATGGTTCAATACCTCTTTCATTATAGCCATCTATAATTAGTAATTTTCCAGAATTTGACCTGGGGCCTAAATAGTTGGAAAGGGCTTGGAACAGACGCTGCACCGAAAGTGATCCACCAGCATCTGAGCCCAAACCATCGTTGCGACCGAAAACACGATCTCGCTCGCCCTGCTCTCCCGGTTCGTAGTCTAAGTCAAACCCATCCAAACCGTATCTGGTAATAGTATCTGATATGGCTTTAGCAACGCTATCAATCGCTTCGAAAACAGACCTTTCTTTGACAGTTGGAAAATGCCTATCCATCATATCATCTACACCAGAGCCAAATAGTACCCAGACGAATTTGGTGCCCTTCTCTCTTCTAATCCGTTGCAACAGATTCGCATTATGCGAGCCTTCGGGTGGATAGCCGCCCCACAAACTAACTATATCGACACTGTCTGGAATTTGATCATAAACGCTTGACACGCCTGGTGTTCCTGCTCTTCCTGTATCACCAAACCACCCAAAAAATATTTGATGATCGCTGGCTTTGTAAGCGCGCAAATTTTTGTAATACTCTTCCGAGCGTTGAATAACTCGGGGTACTTTGATAGCTTGAACCTCATTCTGTTTCTGGCAAGAAAAGAATATGGGTAAAAACAATAATAGGAGTAGGAATATGTTATTAATCGCTTTCATGATATTCATTGTTTTTAATTACACCTTACATCTGGCAACCAGGTCACTGCACGATTTGCGATTGCATTGTATCCATTGCCGCTCAGATCATTCGCAATATTTCCACTTCCTTCATTAAATTTCCAGTACGCAATCAAACCTTCGGAAGATGGATCTATGCCACATGCACCATTGACCAGTTCGGATTGTGTCAATGCTCTAGACCATAGTTTGGATTCGCTGATGTAACCATCTAACAATCTTCCGCGTTCAGAGAAACCAATGTGAAAGCCACCCATCCAATCGTTGGTCAAATCTATGGTACGAACGACATTATTACTTTGCGCTACCAATCTTCCATCCACATATACGAATAGAGAACTTCCGTTGTACACTACTGCAACATGGTACCACACGTTTGGTGAAAATGTCATCCCAACATTAGTGGCTGTAACGCCGCCTGCTATTTGCAACTGGTTGTTGCCGACAGAAACATCGCCAAAGCGCATCAAAAAAGTTTCTTCGATGCCTATAATGCTACTAATAAATGGGCTGAGAGTTTGAAAATTATTGACCATCACACGAGTTTCCATAGTGATGGCTCGTAATGCATTAAGATTCGAACTGGAAAAGTCTACCCTAAAGAAGTTGTTAGTCAAAGATGCTACGGTAGAAATGATAACTCGGTTTACGACGACATAAATTGTTTGCGAAGCCTCTAATATAGATATGCCGTTTGCTCTGGTAATTGTAATCGGCATCAAATAAGATTCGCCGTCTCTAAAATCGGCCACAGATAATACTCTAAAATTCACTCCGGAGGATATGGTTGTACCTCTCATAATGGTCAAAGTAGATGATTCTAATTCAAAACTTCCGGCAGGTAGAGGGGAATAATTATTACCTGTTCTCTCATTATATGCTTGTATCAAGCTGATATCTGTATCAATTTCAACTTGGATATCTCGTTCTGCCAATTGCGAAGAGCTCACCGAAATGGATAGTTCTCCACCATTGTCAGACGCTGATAAGGTAGTGGTGACGACACGTTCTGCGGCCGTGATGTAAACGGATTGATAATCTTGAATATCGTTATTACTGCAAGAAAGTCCACATACACTCAGAAACATGTAGATGCTTATATAAAATGTTTTTTTCATTTCAGTATGATTTATTATCATTGAATAGTTTTTATTTCTTATCCCACCATACTTTCGTAGCCCCATTGTCTGGCCCACCTAGCAAGGTTAGTCCTCTGGTAACTTGTGCGCCATTCTCTTGATATTGTAAGCGTGGATAGGGTAGCCTACGCACCTGTAAGTTGGTAGGCACTGTTCCATTACTTCTATTTAACACGATCGGAAAGATTCGTGGATAACCTGTTCTACGGAATTCGCTCCATGCCTCTTGGCCATTGGGGTACAACGCAATCCATTTTTGCGTAATAATGCGTTCTAGTTTTTCTTCAAAATTTGAAGATTCGGACCAGGCTATAGTTATAGTTGATAATGCGTTAGTATTATTGCCGGCGTTGGCAGGATCCACATAATTTTGTGGTCGACTTGTTGTGTTATTCAAATAATCCGCTGGTATAGCCACAGCAGTTTCTTGAAAAGAAGCTCTAATTCCAGCCTCGTAGAAGGTCTGTGCTGTACCCCCCATATTCCATCCGCGTATACTTCCTTCGGCTAGTAAAAAATAAATTTCTGATGCTAACATCCACGGGTAGGGCGTAGCGTCTTCCACATTTAGCGTGGAGAAAGGTTCATAAAGACTGCGTGTAACATTGATTCCTGACCGAACACCAATGTACTGATTGTTTAGACCGGGAATATTGGACAAATTAAAATAATTGCGGATTCGAGGATCTTGATAACCCAATAAAATTGATTGCATACTTGCACCCATCCGCGTTTCTTGGTATACCACTGACAGTGTGCGTAGTGGATTTTTATACGGAAAGGCAATTGCTACTGCACCTTGTAAGGCATTGTCTGCGGTGGTGGACAATAATCCTGCCGGATGGCTTGCGGCTTCTTCGGCATACTGCTTAGCTCGATCTGGATCCACGTAAGCCATACGCATCGCTAATCGCAGTTTTAATGAGTTGCCAAACCTTGCCCATCTACTATAATCTCCACCATAAATCTTATCATACCTAGCCAGTGGCCTTCCAGCTTGCGCACCTAAAGTAAATAGCGTGGATATGGCACGATCCAATTCTGGGAAGAAAGAATAGTAGATGCTATCTTGTGCATCATAGCGAGGTGTAAATGTGCCGGTACTGATGGAAGAATAGGGTATTGGGCCATACATATCGGTGGCACGTGATATTCCAGTAATTTTTATGATTTGTGCCACGGAGAATTGCAGGCTGTCATTATTGATGTCGGTAGCACTTTTAATGGCATTCCAAGATGCCATCAGTCTTCCCGTTAGAAGAAACTGTTCATTTACCCAATCAAGATTAAATCCGTAGGTCAAATTATTGGTATTCCCACCCCAATCGCCCGCAGCTCCCATAAATCCTGAAAACATATCTGCTGATAGATTATTAGATATTTGGTAGCTGTTTACAAAGTCAGTTCCTGAACCTATATCTCCCGCTGGAATCACGGCATCAATCATAATTGGAAAGTTTCTTCCAGTAATAAAATTATCTGCCTCGAGTTGATCTAAGGTGGGTCGATATGGATCGGTATTGAATGACGCATAATCTTTGTTGCAGGAGCTTGAAAAAGCCATCAAAGCGAACAGTAAACCTAACTTAAACCCTAATTGTACATATTTATTCGCACACATCATATCTATTCTTTCTTTGATAATCATTAAAACTGAACATTTACTTGAAAACCGAAACTGCGATAACTCGGCTGCTGAAAATAATCTATACCTTGATAATAAGTGCCCGTAGAAGCGGTAGACTCCGGGTCGAAAGGTGCTTTGTTATAAAACATAAATAGATTACGGCCAGTAGCAGATATACGGATTTGATCTATCCTATTGCCGAAGTAGTTGCTATGGAAAGTATAGCCGACAGAAGCTTCACGCAGACGAATATTGGTGGCGCTATAGGTATAATAGCCTAACAACCCCACCGAGCCACCAGACGCTGCACCAATGACATTATAGAAGTTTTGTACGTCAGCATATGTTCCGCCATAAATAGATACTCCACCATTGTCTCGATCTCGGGCAGATTGGGCAGATACGCCATGAGCATCCATAATGGATTGCGTAGCAGAAACGCCAATACCACCAAATCGACCATCGACCAAGAAGGATGCATCGAAGTTTTTGTACGCAAAAGAGTTGCGCCACCCTAGATTGAAATCCGGAATGGTTCTTCCTATATAACGCTGCGGAATACGCATCGTCTGAATACTACCATCAGCAGGGTCGACCCACAAATTGCCTTGATTATCTTCTCTTAGTACTTCTGAAATGTATAGGTCTGACATGGAGCCTCCGACCACCAATAGATTTTGTAACGAACCTAATGAACCCATGCTAAGGCTATCTCGCCCAAAAATTTCACCAGTTATTGGATTGGTAAACCCTTCGGATAGACGATTAATTCTATTCCTATTTAATGTGAAAACTACATTACTATTCCAACTAAAATCTGCTTTATTCAGGTTATAGCCCAAGGTGGCTTCTATTCCTCGATTTTCAATATCACCTGCGTTATAAGAGAACTCCGAGAATATCGATCCTGATAGTATGGGCCGGGTTAGCAATTGATTGGTGGTATTGGCTTTGTACACTGTAGCACTTAAACTTAAGGCATTATTGAATAATTTGAGATCCAAACCTGCTTCGTAAGACTGAGTATGCTCTGGGAAATACTCAGGGAATGGTGCTGGATTGAAGAATCTACCAAGGTCAAAAACGGGATTTGTAACACCAAATCTCGGTGGGTTACTTACGGCCGCGTAAGATACGCGGCCTTTTAAAAATGATATCACGGAAGGCAATTGCACCATTTCACTAATCACACCCGATAGCCCCACGGAAGGATAGAAATAAGAACTAGTAGTCGCAAATCCTGGTGGCAACTGTGATGGCCACTCATAGCGTCCGGTAGCATCCAAAAACAATCTATTTTTATAATCGAACTGGACTGTGGCAAAAGTAGATTGTAGCTGCGTTCTTAGATAGGATTGAAATGATTGCGGATCCATATTATCTACCGTAGTAAATAGATTAGCGATACGTGTCAAGTTTCCTGAAACCATTAATCCATCAATATGATCATTTTGGAAGGAGCCACCAAAATTGGAAGTAAAGTGCAGATCTGGAGTGATCTCCCTTCTAATCTGACCTATCAAATCCAAATACAGATTTTTATTGGTAGTTTTCCCTGTAGAATAAAACCCAAATTCGGAGGCAAAAATACCATCTGTACTAGCCGGCAACTTGATTTCATTGTGATTAATCGAATTGTCTAAACGCACTCTTCCACTTATATCAAACCATTCTAATACTTTGTATTTTGCTGTAGCACTTAGCATGTATCGGTCCAGATCATTGGTATTAGACTGCGAATTAGCTATCCAATAAGGGTTTTGAGCAGCTAGGCCTAAATTCCCGTACGGCCAAAATTGTTCGGGGATATTACGATCGGTATTGTGGCGAGCATAGATTTGATACTTACGGATATCATCTCCTGGCGGAAATAAATAAATAGGCAGAATTGGATTATGAAATTGCCCTTGAGCCACCATATTTCTATCATTAGTCTTGACGTACATCGCATTGAAATCGGTGGTTAATCGATCGGTCAATTCGACTGTATGGCGTAGGTAAAAATTATATCGGTTATATGTGTTGCCTGGAATAATGCCTTGGGCATTATTAGTTGCTGCTGAGAAAAAGGTTTGACTTCTTTCAGAACCGCCAGAGAAACTAACAGAATTGGCAATATTATGCCCCAATTGAAAAAAATCTCTAGGATGATACGTGGATGGTGTGGGAAGCTTGTCCCCCCAACTGGCGTACTGGAGTGGATCATTTTGTCCGTATGTATTTTGAAACTCAGGCATTACAAAAGGCTGAAAGAAATCAGAAGTATTGGATACTGAGATTTTTAGTTTGCCGATATTCCCTTTCTTGGTGGTGACCAGAATGACTCCATTAGCACCTTGATTACCATACAGTGCTGTTGCAGATGGTCCCGTGAGTGCAGAAATACTTTCAATATCATCCGGGTTGAAACTTGAAATTCCTTCACCCGACACAGCACCCTGAAATGCTCCATTAGTGATAGCACCACCATTCACATTGGGCAATGGTATACCGTCTACCACGTAGAGTACATTATTATTTAAACTGATGGACTTCGTACCGCGCATCACTACTCTCGTAGCTCCTCCAATTCCTGACGAACTCGCATTGATCGTAACCCCAGCTACTTTACCCGTCAAAGCATTTACAAAGTTCGCATCCCTGTTTCTGGTTAACTCTTCTCCCGCAATCTCCTGTACAGCATACGTTAACGATCGTGTCGATTTTTTGAGACCCAAAGCCGTAACGACGACTTCCTCGACTTGGTTATTACCGGAAGTCATCATGACTTCTATTCGCGTATTATCACTTAAACGAATTTCCAGTGTCTCGTACCCTAAATATGAAAATACTAGAACTTGCCCAGCATCACCGGAGATAGAAAAGAGTCCAGTCTCATCACTTAACGTAGAGCTGTTAGAACTTTTGTTTGTTACGGTAACGCCTTGTATTGCTACACCCAGATTATCTACTATTTGCCCCGTATAGATCTGATCGGCGGGCTGCACAAATAAGTTATCATGAAATATGGTAAATGTAATGCTCTTAGAAGCAGTATACGCAAGGGATGGACTTGAAAAAAGTAGTAGTAGCAAAAACAAATTTATAGAATCGCTTTTCCAGAACATACAGCGCTTACATAGTATCTTTAGCACTCCCTTTTTAGTTGTATTTATTAGCATAAGCTTAGCAATTGGTTTAATAGTTAGTTTCCAAATATGGAAAAGCATAAGCTGGTCTTTATGGAAGAACCTGAGCGCGCTACAGGACATTAATAAATGACCAGTATATAAATATTCATACCTTCAAACAGTAACTAGGTATTATTGGTAAATACACAGCGGTTACGACAGTGACGACGACTATTTACTAACCATATTCGCCGAATTTTTAGGCTATTTTAAATAAGTGACCTGTAAAGCCGTACTAAGCATTGTTTACGTACGGATAGATGTATATCTGCAAAAAAATGATAACAGAGTAATACATCCCTCCCAAGCTGCTATAAATAGTTAATTAGTATATTTTTGTACAAATTAAATAATTTACTATGTCTTAAAGAAATATATTTTCAAAAAAAATTATTTATGGCTCATTATTGTTAATGATTAGAGTTTAAGAATGAATGCTCAATACGTACACTACCTGCCTTTTATGAAATATGAACACAGTAATTGCTTACAGGAAAAATTCACAGTTTGAAACATAAAAAAATGGTGTGCTAAAGGAAAAGAAATAGGCAAAAGAAATCATAGATGATCTCAAAATAAATGGTAAGCTATCAGACACTAGTTTTGAAGGGATTATGTAAAACA
>NZ_LQXS01000008.1 GCF_001586775.1 Sphingobacterium populi
CAGCCGAAGTTGATTCCGTTTTATTTTCTGGCGAAATGGTTTCCTCTGGCTTCGTTTGCTCGGTAGAAACGGTTTTTGTAGCACCGGCTTTGAAGCGAGGCTTAAACCCAGCGGGTTTACTAATCGGCGTAGCCGATTCTTCTGTTGCTGGTTTTTCTTCCGCAGCAGAAGTTGATTCCGTTTTATTTTCTGCAGAAATCGTTTCCTCTGGTTTTTCAGATTCCGGCGCAACGACTTTCTTAGCACCAGCTTTGAAGCGCGGCTTGAAACCAGCAGGTTTGGCAGTGGTTGCTGATGGCTCAGCTGGCACAACTTCCGAGACAGGCTTAATCGATGAATCCGAGGTAGCTAATGGTTTCTCTGGAATAGGCGCCGGTTCACCTGCGGCGAGCAAATACCTTTTTCGAAGTTTATTGAACCAAAATTTCTTAGTATGATCAAAGCTCTTCTCTCCCATTGCCGCGTAATGCTTCAAAAATTCCGCATGCAACGCTGGCTCACCTGCCTGCAAAGCAGTCAGGTCAATCTTTTTCTTATGGAAGAACTCTTCAAAACTGAGCATGATCAAAAGTAAAAAAAAATCCCTGCGAAAGTGGCTTCGCAGGGATTTTTATGCATATCAATATTGCTTAGTCCATATTATGGTACACGGCCTGCACATCGTCATCTTCCTCGATTTTGTCGATCATCTTCAATACATCTGCAGCCTGTTCTTCGGTTAATGAAGAATGAGAAAGCGAAATACGCTCCAACTTAGCCGAAGAAACTTCGATGCCTTTCTCTTCTAGCAGCTTTTGCATATTACCAAAATCTTCGAACGAAGTTTGCACCACTACTATGTCGTTGCCTTCTTCATCGGCCTCCACATAAAGCTCTTCCAAACCGCCATCGATCAATTCCAATTCCAACTCTTCTACATCCAAATCCTCTGGTGCAGGGAAACGAAAGATTGATTTGCGCTGAAAAATAAAATCCAACGAACCTGTTTTACCCAATGAACCGCCCGCTTTGGTAAAATAGCTTCTTACATTGGCTACGGTACGATTGGTATTATCTGTTGCGGTTTCGATCAGTACAGGCACACCATGTGGGCCATATCCTTCATACACGTATTCTTCATAGCCTTTCGCATCTTTTTCCGAAGCGCGTTTTATAGCAGCTTCCACACGATCTTTTGGCATGTTAACCGCCTTGGCGTTTTGCATGGCAGTACGCAGGCGCGAATTACTATCTGCATTCGGGCCACCTTCTTTTACGGCCATCGCAATCTCCTTGCCTAGACGCGTAAACTGAACGGCCATCTTCGCCCAACGCTTAAATTTTCTTTCTTTCCTAAATTCAAAGGCTCTACCCATTGTTATATCGTTGATTTTAGATTTTCAATCATATCCTTCGTCATGGTTTCTAGATCAAAGGAAGGTTTCCAGCCCCAGTCTTTCCGCGCATAATCATCGTTAATGCGTTTTGGCCAAGAATCTGCAATCGCTTGCCTCGGATCATTTTCTGTGTAGGATATCTCAAAACTAGGAAGAATTTTTTGGATTTCTTCGGAGATATCTTTTGGCGTGAAACTCATTCCTGCCAGGTTGTAACTGGAGCGAATGCTTAACTTATCTGCTGGAGCATCCATCAATTCTAGCGTTCCTCGCACCGCATCTTGCATATATAGCATCGGCAATTCCGTTTGTTCGGATAGGAAACTGGTGTATGCGCCATTTCGCAAAGCTTCGAAATAGATATGCACGGCATAATCCGTGGTACCACCACCCGGTTCTGTTTTCCAAGAAATAACACCTGGGTAACGAATGCTGCGTACATCCAAGTTATATTTTTTATGGTAATACTCGCACAATCTTTCTCCGGCCAACTTGCTAATCCCATAAATACTGTTGGGATCCATCACACAATATTGAGGTGTATCTACCTTTGGTGAATGTGGTCCGAATACGGCAATAGAACTTGGCCAAAAAACTTTTTTAATACCTAAATCAACGGCCAAATCCAATACATTTAATAGGCCGTTCATATTTAAATCCCAAGCCTTTTGAGGATACTGTTCTCCTGTAGCCGAAAGCATAGCCGCTAATAAATAGACTTGTGTAGGTTGGTATTGCTCAAAAAGTTGTTTTACGCGATCTTTATCTAATACATTCACCAACTCAAAAATCTCGTTTTCGGCGCGTTCACGCGGTTCCCGGATATCTGAGGTAATGATGTTATCTACACCAAATTTTAGACGCAGTGCGGCGGCCAATTCTGACCCAATTTGTCCGTTTGCGCCTAGTATTAATATGCGTTCTCCCATTTTTCGATTTATTCATATTGTTCCGTTGTCGTTGCAATTGGCGAATTGTACAGCCATTTTTACCTCAAAACGGTTTATTTTGATGCAAATATACTGTTTTTTGAGACCTTCTTTAAAATGGCAAATGGCTGTTTTTGAAGCGTACCTTAATTTCGCAGTAAAAAGGATTCTTTGAAGGTTTGCCGTTGTCCATTATCATGATACGTTTCCATCGACATTATATACACGCCTGATGAAGCAGGCTTACCATCTTCTCGAATTCCATCCCAAATAAATCTGCCAGTATACCCGACGCCGCGATTACGTACGAGACGATTTATCGGCCGCCCTCTATCGTCGTAGATAGTAAGATTGATCATGGTATTTTCCGCAATGAACTCATAATGAATAGATAAAAATCGATCATCGCCATCACTATTAGGATTGAGGATTCGTGCGGCAAGGTACACGTTGTTTTTGGTAATTGTCCCTGCACGAAAACGAGAATTTTCGTAGCCTGGAGTTGCGCCTTCACTATAGGTGGAAGTGGATATAAAATTACCCGCTTCATTAGTGGGCGCAGCTGGCGAAATCCGTTCTAGCGAAACACCTCGTGCATTGCGAATAAAAGGTTGATGCATTGCAGCGGTATATCGTAAACTATCCATCAATCCCGTGGGAGAGAAAAGTGTAACTATGCCTTGCAGGTTTGCATAAGCAGGAAGACTTGGGAGAACTATTACATCACGTAGCATCGCACTGGGATAATCTTTTTGGAGCTGTTCTGGATTGGTCGTAATGACCCGGTAACTACTTGGCGGGAAAAGCAGTTGTTGTGTAGATATTACTCTATTTCCTAATCGCCAGCCTTGTAAATTCATCATCTTTGCGGAGCGATTGTAAATCTCTACAAAAGATGGGCTACCTGTATATGGATTAAAAAGCACTTCGTTGATGACGACATCGTTATATAATAGGTGTGCTTCTTGAAAAACGGTCTGTGACAGTATTACATTTCTTCCACAAAATTCGCTCGTAATCGCCACATCGTAAGGAATACCAACTGGAAGTGGCTGATTAAAGGAAAGCTGTATTGTATCTCTTGAAATCGACCAGCTATGTATCTGTGGAAGCTCGATGGGCATTTGTACCTGCTGAATGTTAATAATACTCCCTACGTCCATATTTAGGATGAAATGGAGTTGTTGATCTTGAATAATAGTTCGTAATATTTGTACATTAGGAATTGCCCCTGCACGATACACACTATTTCTCGCACCCGGCGTACCGCCTTCCCTAGCTTCCGATTCTTGCCATGCACGAGCAGGGTTGCAACCGAATTCGGGATTGACTCTTTCCAAACTCCATCCACCACGTCTTTTTGCCGCAGTGGCATACCAGTTGGCTGCGTATGAAACTTGATCGACTGTACCTATTTGATCGTGGGCAAGCGTAATCGTCGCTCCGGCATTACTCATCGTCGGCCAACCCACAATTCCACACACATTGCCGTACCGCATAAATGCCTGTTCATTCTGCGCGGAAGTAACGATGATGTATTGCCTTGCTGGCAGATAGAGATCTGGAAACTGAAAAGTCCTGTTATTGTAGGTTATCGTGTAGTTTTTTAATGAAATTGCTATGCTAGAGGGATTGTATAGTTCTAACCATTCCCGCATGGGCAGATCATTCCCACTCGGATTCATCATGATTTCATTGATGATGGGGTGCGGGGCTATATAAGTCGATTCCTCTTCTAAAAAAGTAGTACAGCTGGTACAGCAAAGGAGGTATAAACTACATAAAGTGACGATTGCTTTCAAAGTCTTTTTCTACGCATATTAAAATCTACTTTAAAGGTAGATTTTAGAATAAGAATCCAAATAATTTAGTATGTTTGGGGTTGATTACGTGTTAAATATACTTAATCTGGTTTATTTTTTTAAAGTTAAACAATAATTTATTTATGAAAGTTGCAGTAGTTGGCGCAACAGGTCTTGTTGGGTCAGAAATGTTGACAGTATTGGCGGAAAGAAACTTCCCAGTAACAGAATTAATTCCGGTAGCTTCAGAAAGAAGTAAGGGTAAAGAAATCGAGTTCAAGGGGAAGAAGTATAAGGTGGTAACTGCTCAAGACGCTATTGCACTCAAACCAGACGTGGCGCTGTTCTCCGCGGGCGGCAGTACTTCGACAGAATTTGCACCTTTATTTGCAGAAGCGGGCATTACCGTAGTTGATAATTCATCAGCTTGGCGTATGGATCCTTCGAAGAAATTGATCGTTCCTGAGGTAAACGGCGATGTGTTAACTTCGGAAGATAAGATTATTGCTAATCCGAATTGTTCTACTATTCAGATGGTGGTGGTGATGAAACCATTGCACGAGAAATATAAAATTAAGCGTGTCGTAGTTTCTACTTATCAGTCGGTGACTGGTACAGGCGTAGCTGCCGTAAAGCAATTAAATGATGAGCGGGCGGGCGTCGACGGTGAAAAAGCATATCCACACCAGATCGATCTTAATGTGATTCCTCAGATTGATGTTTTCCAAGACAATGGTTATACCAAGGAAGAGATGAAAATGATTAAGGAAACTAATAAAATTATGCGTGATGACTCCATCCGTGTAACGGCAACTACCGTACGTATTCCTGTTATTGGCGGTCACTCCGAATCGGTTAATATCGAATTCGAAAATGATTTTGATCTTCAAGAAGTACGCGATCTATTGGCAGCACAAGAAGGAATTGTAGTAGTCGATAATCCAGCGAAATTGGAATATCCTATGCCAAAAGACGCACATGGTAAAGATGAGGTATTTGTTGGGCGTATTCGTAGAGATGAATCTCAAGATAAAACGCTTAACCTTTGGGTGGTAGCAGATAACCTAAGAAAAGGTGCTGCAACGAATGCCGTTCAGATCGCAGAATTATTACACAAAAATCAATTGATAGGATCATAAATCTTATCAATTGATTTATCGTTACTGAATATAAAAAAAGAAGAGCGGGATGATTATCAATCATCCCGCTCTTCTTTTTTTATAGCTACATCCTTTCTCGCGGAAGTAGCAGACTAGTTACTGCCTATTATCTTACAGGAGTAAATACTAGCGTCTCATTAAAAAAGCTTGAAACTCCTGTGCCGTTAGAACCGGTGGAGATAAAACCCCTGTTACCCAGTGCAAAACCTATCGCTTTCTCGCGAGCTCCAGCTCCTTGAATAGCTTGGTGCTCATTCGTCCAAACATCAGTAGCTGGGTTATATTTCCATACATTGGCTACCAATCCAGCAGGTCCTCTACCACTTACGATGTATCCCATGCCACCGATCACAAATGTAGATGTATTAAAACGTCTAACATCATAAGTTTGGTCGGCATCGCTACGGTTCAAGTCATTCAATTTGGTCCAGGTTGTTCCATCAAAAGAGAAAAAATCTTCAGGCAATTGATTATTAAAACTACCACCACCAATATATGCTCTATCACCAATTACAAAAGCAAATGCACCTGTTCTTGTCCATCCAAATTGAGTCGGCACCAAAGTCCATGTGTCATTTGACGGATCGTAGCGATACATATCACTAAATGTTCTACCTCCTACTGTACGACCAAGGCCAACATATCCAAATCCACCAAGTGAAAATGCAGTTGCTTCTACGCGCGGTGTACCAGGGAAATCAGCGATTTTAGTCCACGTATTTGAGGCCGAATCAAAACGATAAAAATCATTTAAAGCAGTTTCGCCATCATATCCTGTTCCCACATAGCCAGCATTGCCAATAGCAAAGCCAACTGCGCTATTGCGCACGCCTCCTGCAAATTCTGCCCGAGGTTCCCATTGTGATCCGTTAAAAGCCCACGCATCATTCAAACGTGTGCTACTTGGAAGTGATGTAATACCACCAACCATATATGCTTGATCATTAATCACAAAAGATGCGGCACCCTCTCTAGGATCCTCTGGTGCTACTGTGGATCTAGTCCATTCTACAGGACCAGTGTCTCCTGTAACCGTTTCATCGTCATCTTTCGAACAGGATTGGAAAGATGTCGTCGCAATCGCACCAACTAAAAGTAATGCTAGCCAGTTTTTCTTCTTCATATGACTAATTGAATTTTGTGTATAAGATGTTTAATTTGATTTTAGGTTTATTGCCGTCTGTAGCGATAAGCAAAGAGTTTGCAGTTCCGACCAAAGAAGCTGGCGGAAACGATAATACTAAGTGGCGATCGCTGATAGACTCGTTATTAACTGTACGAACGTACTCGATTAAGTTAAATGTATATCTGGCATTTCTTCCAGTATTATTACCCGCTACGAATTGTCCTCGCTGAATCTCATTTGTAAATGGTATCCGAATGAAATCCAACGCTATTCCGCCACTATTAGCCAGATACAAAGATGGCGCGTCTTGCCCAGAAGACAACGGATACATCCCGATTTGATTTGATTGCACTTCTACTTCCAGCTCCATCTTATTTATGGCTATACCAGAAGTTTGGAGAAAGGTGCGTAGAGCGGGAAAGTCTATACGAACTGCGGCTCCTGTACCAGCTTGCACCAAACCAATACCGTTCGTTTGCGCACCAGGTACGGGCGACGCGTCTGACAAACCCTGAAAGGGCGTTCCTGATCTATCTGCAGTATATTGATTATACTTAAGGCTATAATCACGAATTACTAAATTTCTAGTAGCAGAAGTTCTAAATCCGCCAGCGCCTACATACGAGTAGTGAATTTCGGCTCTGACTGTATCATTATATGCAATAACGCTTGTATTCTCTTCATGTGGTACCACTGCAATACCATTCATATATTCCGCAAAGTTAGCAGCAGAAAGCACTCGTGCATCGTCGGTTTGCATTTTATCGAACAGATCTTTACCAAACGCGTCATCTAATCGAATTTCGAGACGCTGTCTAGATCCTGGCCTAGGCAGATAATTTAAGCTACCCAAAGGTGTCTGATCTAGCTGAAATGTTTGGTGACCAAATATTGCGGGCGCTTGCACATAAAAAGGAATGCCTGCACTATTAAATCCGCCAGATTGCAAGTTGGTAGTTACTAATCTTTGTGTAAGGCGATGAGCTGCTATGGAATGACGCTTGGTCGTATCACCTTGCACGTGCAATTGATTGTGTGTACGGAGTACTAATTTTATGGAATCAAAACGAGCATCGTCGGGAATATCACTATAGTTATAATTTTCTGGTTCGACCTGAAAATACGGCGTAACAGTAACACTTCCAGCAGTTTCACGGAAATATCGACCTAGCAAAATAGCTCCTGCTCCATTAGTTGGAATATGCTGCAATGATAGGTTAGTAATCTGCACAGACAGGGAGTCCATGGAGGCTAAATTTAGAGCATCTACGTTGTCGTTATTTAACGCAATACTCATATCTTTCTCACAACTAGATAACAAGAAATTAGCTCCGACAAAAACGAATCCGAAAGCAATAAATATGAAGTATTTAACCATAAAAACCAATGAATTGCAAATGTAACCGAACATTACTGTTAATCAGTGTTATATTTTGTTAAAAATCAACAATTACCTATGCGGTGCAAAGCTACTAAATTAAATTTGTTTTAATCATGCTAAAAAACCACAAAGTCCTAGCCTTACTTATTGTCATAATTACCGCGGGAATACTCTCTGTATTAAGTTTTTGGTTATATAACTCATACGATGATCACCGGGAATTGACCTTTGCCAAAGCGGATCAAGCGTTGCTTAGTACGTTGAATGATTACTACGCCCGGCATGATATTACGCCTAATAATACGCGCAGCAGTTCGCAAAAAAACTTGGTTGAAGATATCAAACGTGTGTATCCGAACGTTGCTGCTGATAGTATATACGTTTGGATGGAAAGAAACGCCACACGTAGGCAAGATAGTATTCGTCAAATCTATCGCGATTTGCACCGTGAGCGTTCTCAAGGTAGGGATGAGCAGCGTAAACCCAGAGAAATAAATCATTGGATGCTGCAAGGAAGAGATGCACAGCTTTCAGCAGCCGCATTAGATACGTTGTCAAAAGAATACCAACAGGAACTTGCGGATCGAGAAATTTTCTTAGCTAATGCCATACTCAAACTGCATAAAATGGATCGTGCAGGAGTTCTTAATCTACGAGATCGGCAAGAACGAAATGTACTTACCACGCGCCCAATTCTAATCAATGCTGAAAACAACATCTATCTATACGCGGAGCTATCACAAACGTGGCAGCATATTTTAAGTAACATGATCGGGCAAATCATTTTCTCGCTACTCCTACTCATTGCACTGATTGGTACATTCCTTGCGCTGTTCAGGACTATTCGTAAGCAAAACAAGTTGGCGATATTGCAACAATCTTTTGTGACGAACATGACACACGAATTGAAAACACCGCTATCCACCGTGAGTGCTGCCGTAGAAGCATTACAACGTTCTGGTGCTAAACATGATGCCGAAAGATGGAATCGCTACCTTACCATTTCAAAACGGGAATTAGAGCATCTAAGCCAAATGGTAGAAAATGTATTACAGTTCAACAGCAATGTCCGTAGTGGTATCGACTTTACTTACTCCCAATTTGATCTTATTGCACTTCTCGAGGAAATAGTAGATTCATTCCAACTGGTCAATAATGTTACGATAGAATTGATCCGGCCTACACACCCGTCGACTGTGGTGCTGAATGGTGACGTCGCGCATCTTCGCAATACGTTTTCCAATATCATCGATAATGCGATCAAGTACAACCAGTCTGTTTCACCGCACGTAACAATTACGCTGAATGCGATGGAAAAAGTAGTACAGATCGCCATCAGTGATAACGGCATTGGCATTCCCAAATTGTACCAAAAGAATATCTACGACTTATTTTTTCGGGTACCGAATGGTGAATTGTACAGCGTCAAAGGATTTGGCCTTGGGTTAGCCTATGTGCAACAAGTCGTGCATCAGCACGGAGGCTCGATAACGCTAGATAGCACAGAAGGCACTGGAACCACTTTCACCCTCACGTTACCTCAACATTATCCCACCATCAAATAGGAAAACTTATATGCTGAAAATATTGTATGTCGAAGATGAGTTAAGCTTGGCCATGATCGTAGGAGAAAGCTTAGAAGAACACGGTTTTGAAGTGAAACATGCGGTCAATGGCCAGGATGCGCTGCAAATATTAAAAAAATTCAGTCCACATGTAATGGTACTGGACGTGATGATGCCGCTGATGGATGGGTTTACTCTGGCCACCGAAATTCGTAAGATCGACCTCAAAACTCCTATCATATTTCTCACAGCGATGACACAAACGGCCGATTTGGTGAAAGGATTTCACCTCGGAGGCAACGATTATATCCGCAAACCATTCAAGATCGAGGAGCTCATTGTGCGGATTGAATCTGCACATCGCGCCACACGCCAGCACTACGAGCAGCAACATTATGAGATTGGCACGTACCGTCTTGACACACAGAAATTTTTACTGAGCCACGATGGTCATACCGAGAAATTGTCGTTTCGCGAAGCAGAATTGCTACGCCGCTTATTCGAGCGCAAGGATGAGGTCGTTCCGCGCGAAGAAATCATTCGCACTTACTGGGGCGACGACACCTATTTCACGGGGCGCAGTCTGGATGTCTTCATCAGCCGTATTCGAAAATACCTATCCAAGGATGAGCGAATCAAGATTACAAACATCCGCGGCGTAGGCTATCGGTTAACTATTGATTAGTTATATTTGAGTATGAAAGCACTTATCATTGTCGACGTGCAGGTCGATTTTCTTCCCGAAGGCGCTTTGGCAGTGCCAGCCGGTGATACAATCATTCCTGTCATCAATGCATTGCAGAAAGACTATGACCTCGTGGTAGCGACGCAAGATTGGCATCCGGCAGATCACGGCAGCTTCGCTAGTCAGCATTCGGGTGCGCAGGTCTTCGATCAGATCGAACTGCATGGCCTTGAACAAACGCTCTGGCCCGATCACTGTGTGCAAAGCACGGCAGGAGCCGAGTTAGCCGCTGCATTAAATACGACTAACATAGAAGCCATCTTCAGAAAGGGAACCGACAAGCAGGTCGATAGTTACAGTGGTTTTTTTGACAATGGTAAACGAAAAAACACGGGATTGCGTGGTTACCTGGAATCCAGAGAAATCACCGAAATACATGTATGCGGCTTGGCAGCAGATTACTGTGTATATTACACGGCCATGGATAGCTTGGAGGCAGGTTTTAAAACCGCGATTATTTCCAGAGCCACCAAGCCAATCGACAAAACGGCGTTTATGGATAAGAAGGAAATTTTTCTACAAAAAGGCGGTCGCATACTTTAATAACACGATACCCATGACAAGGAATATCATTTTTCGATATCTTTGTCACAGACAGTTGGCTATGAAAGAAACAGTCCTTAGCAGGAAAGATAGAATTATACAGACCGCAACCTCTTTATTTGCAAACAAAGGCTTTGCCGACACATCCACTAAAGAAATCTCTCTTCAGGCCGGTGTATCAGAAGCATTGATTTTCAAACATTTTGGCAATAAAGATCGACTGTTATCTTTCATCATCAAAACAGGATATAGCCGTGTCGTAATGCATCATAAAGGTATGCTTACCTATCGCGGCGCGAAGGAATTTTTGCGCAACATGATTCTGCTGCCGAATAAGCTGGTGGCAGAAGAGCCTTTGTTTTGGAAAATGCAGGAACGCCTTTCGCACGATGAGCTCTCCCGAATGCAGCATGAGCACTTTATCAAACCTGTACAACCAATCATCTTAAAAGCCTTTCAGGAACTGGGCTATGCCAAACCTGAGTTAGAAACACAATACTTATTACTGATCATTGATATGCTGTGGAAGAAGGAAGCCTGTGGCGAATTGCAAAATGCCGAAGAGCTTACTCAGCTGATCGAAGATAAATATCAATTGATTTAATTCCTTTTTTACGCTCTTTTAATCTACGAATGAAGCATATTTCACTCCTGATCGCTTACCTTTCGCTGTTCATATCGTTGAGCTATGCTCAGGGCAAACGCGATTTCGTTCCGTTTATTAATCAATCTCACGCATGGGTAGAACGAACGTTTGAGCAACTTACGCCTCGTGAACGCATTGCCCAGCTATTACTCATTAGAGCGCACACCGATCGGGGCGCTCGTTATGTGGATTCTGTAGGTCGTATTGTTCGGCAAGAGAAATTAGGCGGATTGGTGGTATTCCAAGGCGGTCCGGTGCGGCATGCAGACATGTTCAACCGCTATCAGAAAGACAGCAAAGTACCACTGTTAATTACGTTTGATGGTGAATGGGGCTTAGGAATGCGCCTTGCCGATTCGACCACTTCGTATCCTTATCAAATGACTTTAGGCGCTATCCAGCGCGACGAATTAATCTACGACATGGGCAGGCAGGTTGCCAAAGATTTTCTACGCTTGGGCATGCATTTCAACTTTGCGCCAGTGGTCGACATTAACAACAACCCGCAGAATCCGGTGATCAATTATCGGTCTTTTGGAGATAATAAGGAGAATGTAACGCGTAAAGCAAAAGCCTACATGGACGGTATGGTAGCTGGCGGCATCGTCGCATCGCTCAAACACTTTCCTGGACATGGTGATACGGATGTCGACTCGCATCACGATCTCCCGCAATTAGATTTTTCTAAGAAACGGTTGGACGAGCTGGAGATATTTCCCTTTCGGGAATTGATTCGTGCAGGCGCACCAGCAATTATGGTGGCACATATGCACATTCCGGCATTAGATAATACGCCCAACATTCCGTCATCCATCTCCAAGAAAGTAGTGACCGATTTGCTGCGCAATGAATTGGGTTTTCAAGGTCTTTCGGTAACTGATGCGATGGATATGAAAGGCGTGACGAAATTCTTCCCCAATGGTCGTGCCGATGTGATGGCCATAGAAGCGGGCAACGATTTGTTGGAAATATCAGAAAATAGTGGCCGCGCGATCCAGCTAATCGAGCAAGCCATTAAAAACGGCAGCATAAAGCAAGCAGATATAGATCGTCGAGTAAAAAAAGTACTAGCAACAAAGTATTGGTTAGGACTGGATAAATACCAACCTGTATCCACCAAAAATCTATACAACGACTTGAATAGCACGGCCTCAAAACAGCTTGTACAGCGCCTCGCGGAGGCATCGATCACGGTGTTGCGTTCTCAGCGTGCTATTAACTCATTCAACCGTGGCCGCCCAACCTTATTGATCAGTGTGGGCATCAATAAGCCGCAAGCCTTAGAACAAGTAATTGCCAGCCGAGTGCGTGGTATCATGCAACTATACGTATCGAACAACGAATCACCAGAACGCCTGCAAGAAATCCTGATGGAATCTCGCAAATATGGCCAAGTAATCCTCGCGATTCACGAAACACGTAGCCGCCCGCAAAGTACGCTGCCGCTATCAGAAGATGTAACTAACTTTCTTGACAAGGTTACCAACAAAAACACCATTACAATCGTACATGCCAACCCTTACACACTTAATAATGTTGATGTGAGCCAAAGCGGCAGTATCATAATGGCTTATCAGAACGAAGCCTTTATGCAACGTGCTGCGGCAAAAGTGCTGTTTAAAGACATCCGTTCGGAAGGCAAGTTGCCGGTTACCATATCGCGTAAGTACAAGTTTGGATCTGGCATGTAATTATGAAGTATTGAGAGAGCTATTAATTATCAACTAATATTTCATAATTAATAAAAATAGACGCTTTTTATCCCGTATTTTTGAGATATTATTAATTTGCATATGGCTAGCGAACAGATTTCTATTTTCGACATGTTTAAGATCGGCATTGGCCCGTCCAGCTCTCATACCTTGGGACCGTGGCGCGCCGCACAGCGGTTCGTACAAACAATAGATACACGAGTTGGAATAGAAAACGTACAGCAAATCAACGTATTATTATACGGTTCACTCGCCAAAACTGGCATTGGCCATGGTACCGATATCGCTATATTATTGGGCTTGAGCGGTGATGATCCAGTTACTTTTGACGTGTATGATGTGCTTCCGAAGGTAGATCGCATCAAATCTTCTTGTAAAATAGAACTCGGCGCAAAGCATCAAATCGACTTCGTTTATAACGAACACATGCTGTTCTTGTACAATGAAAGTCTGCCTTTTCATCCCAACGCGGTCAGTTTTCAGGCCTTTTTGAAGGATGGCTCGGCAGTCAGCGAAACCTATTATTCTATCGGTGGCGGCTTCGTCGTGCAAGAAGAAGAACAAGGTGCTACGACTACGGAAGTTGATCTTCCATTTCAAATGGATAGCGCCGAAGATGTCTTGTTTTGGTCCAGAAGAACAGGATTGAAAATCTCGGAGCTGGTTTTAGAAAATGAATTAGCTTGGCGTAGCGAAGAGAAAACCAAAGAAGGCATTCTGAATATATTCGAAACGATGAAGGAATGCATTTACAAAGGTTGCCATACGACGGGCATTCTGCCTGGTGGGTTGCAAGTAGAGCGCCGCGCTACCAAACTCAATAAGCGTATTGTTAAAGATCGCCCTTACCATGATTTTGCTTCTTGGCTGGAAGCTATCCGCGCCGGCGGTAAAGATTTTGGTTATATTTTGGATTGTGTGAGTTGTTTTGCCTTAGCGGTGAATGAAGAAAACGCTTCATTTGGTCGCGTAGTCACGGCACCGACTAATGGCGCGGCAGGCGTAATTCCTGCGGTTTTGCAATATTACATTACCTTTTACGACGCGTTCAACGAACAAAAAATAATTCAGTTCATTGCCACCGCATCCGAAATCGGATCCATTTTCAAAAAAGGCGCTACGATCTCCGCCGCGATGGGCGGCTGCCAAGCCGAAATTGGCGTTTCGTCGGCCATGGCGGCTGGTGCGCTCACCGAATGCCTTGGCGGCTCGCAGCGACAAGTATTGATGGCCGCAGAAATCGCAATGGAACATCATTTGGGACTGACCTGCGATCCAATTGGAGGATTGGTACAGATTCCTTGTATCGAGCGTAATACGATGGGCGCCATCAAAGCGATTACCGCAGCACAATTAGCATTGCAATCGAATCCAGAAAAAGCAAAAGTGAGTTTGGATGCCGTCGTCGGCACGATGTGGGCTACCGCGCAGGATATGAACGTAAAATACAAGGAGACTGCCGACGGTGGACTCGCCGTAAAAGTGCCGCTCAGTCTCCCTGAATGTTAGATCGAAGCTAAAAATAAATCCTGCGTGCGCGGCGGGATTAATTGTAGCCGCTCCGCTTCGCTAAATAGATAGTTGACGGAAGCACGCCCTTTCTCACCCAGATTTTCGGAATATTTATTGACATACAAATCGATATGTTGGTACATCACCGATTCTTCCATTTCTTGGGCATGACTGCGAATGTAATCTAAGCCCGACTTCGGGTTAGCAAAGGCGAATCGTACGCTATCCGCGATGAGTTTGTTGACCTGCTGTTTCACCACTTGCGGCAGTGATCTTTTGATCACGATACCACCTAATGGGATAGGATATCCGGTATCTCGTTCCCAAAATTCGCCTAAATCTTGTGCTTTGGACAAACCGCGTTCGCTGTAGGTGAACCGATTTTCGTGAATAATCAGCCCTAGATCGACTCGGCCATCGAGTACGGCATTTTCAATATCAGAAAATACCAACTCCTGTTTATTGGTCAATTGCGGGTAAGCCAATCCCAACAAAAAGTTGGCCGTGGTATATTTACCAGGAATACCAACGCGTAAATCCAACAGATCTGCTGGCAAATCTTGCCCAGCGCAATTCGACAAACGCTTGGCAAGATCTTTATCCTTCGTAATCAATAATGGCCCGACGCCAAAGCCCAATGCACTACCCGCATCCAACAATTCGTAATCTTTGGCCGCGTAGGCAAATGCATGATAGCTTAGTTTGGTAATATCCAGTTGCTGCGCAAAGGCCATTTGGTTCAGTGTCTCTACATCCTGATAGCTCGGCTCGAACAAAAGATCGCCCGTATCGATCTTGCCATGAATCAATGCATCGAAGATAAAAGTATCATTCGGGCACGGAGAAAAACCTAAACTTAATTTCATATTATTGATTCAATTCACAATTATATTCCTAACAGCCCGCGGTTAAAATCTTCATCAGATCCTGTAGCCGCAAAATCATCAAATGCTCTCTCGGTTACTTTAATGATGTGGTCGCTGATGAATTGCGCGCCTTCGGTGGCACCATCGACGCTGTTTTTGATGGCACACTCCCACTCTAGCACTGCCCAACCTTCGTAGTCGTAAGCGGCCAATTTGCTAAAGATGGATTTGAAATCGACCTGTCCGTCGCCAAGCGAACGGAAGCGACCTGCTCTATCCAACCAATTGCTATAACCGCCGTAAACGCCTTGTTTACCTGTTGGATTGAACTCCGCATCTTTCACATGGAACATTTTGATCCGCTCATGATAGTGATCTATATAGCTCAGGTAATCCATTCCCTGCAACAATAAGTGCGATGGATCGTATAATAAACACGCTCTTGGATGATTGTTAGCGGCTTCTAAAAAGCGTTCGTACGAAACACCATCGTGCAAATCTTCTCCAGGATGCACTTCGTAACATACATCCACACCGTGACGATCGAACTCATCCAGAATCGGCAACCAGCGGTTGGCTAACTCTTTGAAACCCGTCTCGACCAGACCTGCCGGACGCTGCGGCCAAGGATATACCATATGCCATAACAATGAACCGCTAAAGGTAGCATGTGCATTCAAACCTAAGTTGGCCGATGCTTTAGCCGCTAATTTTAGTTGATCAATTGCCCACTCGGTACGTGCTTTTGGATTATTGTGTACGGCTGCTGGCGCAAATCCGTCGAATAATTTATCATAAGTTGGGTGTACAGCCACCAACTGTCCTTGTAGATGCGTAGACAACTCGGTAATCTCTACTCCGATTTCCGCTAACCTGCCTTTGATTTCGTCTGCATAGGTTTTGCTTTCTGCCACCTTTTGCATATCAAAAAATTGCGGATCATTGGTCGGCACTTGCACGCCGACATATCCTAATGATTTTACCCATTTGGAAATATTTTCTAACGTATTGTACGGTGCGGTATTATCAATAAATTGTGCCAAAAAGATCGCTGGCCCTTTTAGTGTTTTCATGGTCGTTTCTTCTTTTATACGATTTAAAGGTACTAAAAATATCCGCGTTAAGCCAAGTTATCCCCAGTGTAAAAAGTACAGACAGATTGGTTAAACAGATCCGACTTTGTACCGGCGGTCTTTACATTCAGACAACGTAAAATTGCGTAACTTTGTCTCCGTGCAAGCAAACACTCAACGCTACTTTTTGGAAATCGCATACAAAGGCACTGCCTACCACGGATGGCAGATCCAGCAGAATGCTGTCTCTGTACAAGAGAAATTGCAGCAGGCGCTGCAAACCGTTTTGCGCGAGGAAGTCGAAACAACCGGTGCCGGACGCACCGATACGGGCGTGCATGCCACAAAATTATATGTGCATGTGGATATTCCGTCGGAAAAAATCAGCTCACCGCAAAGATTTGTCCACGCCCTGAATGCCATACTGCCTTCAGATATTAGCGTACAACGATTGCTACCGGTACATGCGGAAGCACATGCCCGTTTTGATGCGACATCCAGATCTTACGAATACCACATCCATTTGGCGAAAAATCCATTTTTGCAAGATGCTTCTTGGTTGCTTCGTGACATGCCAGATGTCGATAAAATGAATGCTGCCGCACAATTGTTACTGGGCAAAAAGGATTTTGGTTGTTTTAGCAAGGCACATACGCAGGTATTTACCAATATATGCACAATCACGGAAGCGCGCTGGGTACTGGACGGCCAACGATTGACGTTTCACATTACAGCTGATCGGTTTTTGCGCAATATGGTGCGTGCGATCGTTGGCACATTGTTGGAAGTTGGCTTAAAAGGTAAGCCCGTGGAGCACGTTGCTGAAGTAATTGCAAGTCAAGATCGAAGTCAGGCCGGTGCATCGGTGCCTGCCTGCGGTCTGTACCTTACCCAAATTATCTACCCCTATATCGATCAACCATCGTGAAGAAAGAACAAATTGCTGGAAAAGCTTACGATTCGAAATTACTGAATCGTCTAGCACAATATATTCGCCCGTACCGCACTGTATTTTGGATTTCTGTGGTACTCACTATT
This sequence comes from Sphingobacterium populi, assembly GCF_001586775.1. GTDB lineage: Bacteria > Bacteroidota > Bacteroidia > Sphingobacteriales > Sphingobacteriaceae > Sphingobacterium > Sphingobacterium populi. The sequence goes on from NZ_LQXS01000008.1 coordinate 17,475, forward strand.
TTGTTGGCAGCGGTAGCACCCGCATTGCCAATGCTGGTGGAGCATACCGTAGATCGCTATATTTTGGCAGGCAATCCGGGCGGATTAACCAAAATGCTGATCGCTATGATCGCGCTGTTGCTTCTGCAAACGGTGATCCGCTACTTTCACACTTTGATGACCAATACCTTGGGACAATCTGTGATTCGCGACATCCGTATTCAGGTATTCGAGCACATTACCAATTTACGTCTCAAGTATTTTGACAACACGCCCATCGGTCGATTAATCACCAGAACAATCTCCGATTTAGAGACAATCGCAAATATCTTCTCCGAAGGATTGATCCAAATTATTGGCGATCTATTGCAATTGGTAGTGATTTTGATCGTCATGTTTTACACGGATTGGCGCCTGACTTTGGTGGTTTTGATTCCGATGCCTTTGATGATTGCAGCCACGTATATTTTTAAGGAAGCGATGAAGTCGGCCTTTCAAAGTGTGCGTACTTGGGTTTCGAATCTAAACACCTTTTTGCAAGAGCATATTTCGGGCATGGCTATTATTCAGTACTTCGCCCGTGAAGAGCAAGAAATGCGGAAGTTCAAGGAGATCAACGCAGAGCACAGAAATGCACATATCCGCGCCAACTGGTATTTCTCCATCTTTTTCCCAGTGCTGGAGGTAATTGTAGCCATAGCGACTGGTTTGTTGGTGTGGTATGGAGCAAAGCAAATCTTGGCAGATTCCATTTCGCCGGGCGTGGTGGTCGCTTTCTTGATGTACATCACGATGATCTTTCGGCCCATACGCGAATTGATCGACAAGTTCAATACCTTACAGATGGGTATGATCTCTGCCGAGCGTATTTTTGAAGTGCTCGACACGCAAGAATTCACACCAGATAACGGTACTTACAAGCCCGATTCGGTACGTGGTAGGATTGAATTTAAGAACGTTTGGTTCGCTTACAACGAAGAAAAGTGGGTGTTGAAAGACATTAGCTTCACGGTGCAACCGGGTGAAACGCTGGCACTTGTAGGCGCCACTGGTGCTGGTAAATCGTCTACGATCAATATTTTGAGCCGTTTTTACGAGATTCAACGTGGTCAAATATTGCTGGACGGCGTGGATATTCGCGAGTACGATTTGACTTACCTACGACAAACGATCTCCACGGTATTGCAAGATGTGTTTTTATTCTCAGACACGATCCTCAACAACATCAATTTGTACGATCACACGATCTCGATGGACGCTATCGTTGACGCGGCCAAGAAAGTTGGCGCGCATGAATTTATCGAAAGGTTACCTGGAGGATACAATTACCAAGTGCAAGAGCGTGGATCTACGTTGTCGGCAGGGCAAGGCCAGCTGATCTCGTTTATCAGAGCGCTTGTGCACGATCCTAAAATATTAATCTTGGACGAGGCTACTTCTTCGGTAGATACGGAAACGGAACAATTGATCCAATCGGCTATTGAGAACCTGATGGATGGCAGAACTGCGATCGTGATTGCCCACCGCTTATCGACCATCCAACGAGCCGATAAGATTATCGTGTTAGAAAAAGGAGAAATGCTGGAAGCCGGATCGCATCAAGAGTTGCTTGCGCTGGATGGCGCATACAAAAAACTGTACGATCTACAATTTAACTCGGCAGGATTATAATACTTAAGACTGTGGGAACTGCCACTGCACGTAATTGATGTTCTTGTCGTCTGCTAAGTATTTCTTTTCGTAATACGTCTTGATGGACAATACCTCGTCTACTAAATCGGATACGTATAGATCTGTGGTTTGCTTTTTTACAGGCATTTTGCCGGCTGCGATTTGCTCTAGAGTGTAGGCATAAAAACCATCGTTATCGGTTTTGAGGTGCATCACGCCATCATTTTTCAAAATTATTTTATATTTCTCTAAGAAACGAGGGCTTGTTAAGCGCTTCTTCTCGCGACTATCTTGAGGTTGTGGGTCAGGAAAGGTAATCCAGATTTCAGAAATTTCATTTTCTGCAAAATGCTCTAGAATACTTTCGATCTGAATGCGCAAAAAACCAACATTATCGATCCCTTCTTCCAAGGCCGTTTTTGCACCACGCCAAATTCGGTTTCCTTTAAAGTCTACACCAATAAAGTTAATGTTTGGAAAAAGCTTTGCCAAGTTGACCGTGTATTCGCCTTTTCCGCAAGCCAATTCCAGCACAATGGGTTGATCATTCCCAAAAAATTCCTTGGCCCATTGTCCTTTAAAATCTTTACCAGCATCCAACTGCACGACATTCTTAAATGTAGCGACCTCCGCAAATCTGCGTAGCTTATCTTTTCCCATGACTAATCTTATCCTGTTTACTATTGCTGCGTACACATCGTTGTACCCCAAGTTAAGTGGTCTAAAACGACACTGCTTGCCGCAATTATCGCCGCAAAAATAACCTTATATTTGTCGTATTACGAATAGAAATAGCGTATATTTTAAAAAAGGGATAAAATAAGCGTACTATTGGCGCTCGAAAAGGAACAGCAGTGGATAAGAAAGCAAAAATATATGTAGCCGGACATCGAGGCATGGTGGGCTCAGCGATCAATAGAAAGTTGCAACAACTTGGCTACGAAAATATCATTACGAGAACGTCTAAGGATCTGGACTTGCGTGATCAAAACGCCGTAGCCCAGTTTTTTGCCTTAGAAAAACCAGATTTCGTTTTTCTGGCAGCAGCAAAAGTGGGCGGTATTGTGGCCAACAATACCTATCGGGCAGATTTTATTTACGAGAATCTGGCGATTCAGAATAATGTTATCCATCAAGCGCATGTGCATCAGGTTGAAAAATTAATGTTTTTAGGATCGTCTTGCATTTATCCCAAAATGGCACCGCAACCTTTAAAGGAAGATGCCTTGCTAACAGGATTGTTAGAGCCTACGAATGAACCTTATGCGATCGCCAAGATTGCGGGCATCAAAATGTGTGAAGCGTATCGCGCTCAATACGGCGATAATTTTATTTCGGTGATGCCAACGAATTTGTATGGCTTGAATGACAATTATCATCCAGAAAATTCTCACGTGCTGCCGGCATTGATTCGCCGATTCCATGAAGCCAAAGAGAAACAGTTGGACGAAGTGGTTATTTGGGGTTCGGGTACACCAATGCGTGAATTTCTATATGCTGATGATCTGGCAGAGGCTTGCGTATTCTTGATGGACAGGTATAGTGAAAGTGGTTTTATTAATGTAGGTGTAGGCGAAGATATCAGCATCAAAGATCTTGCACAGATGATTAAGGAAATCGTCGGTTATAAAGGCTCCTTACGTTATGACAGCAGCAAACCAGATGGCACACCTCGCAAACTAATGGATGTCAACAAATTGCATAACCTAGGATGGAAACATACGACCGCATTGGAAGAAGGCATCATATTGGCTTATCAAGATTTTAAGAGTAAATTACAGCAGGATTAGAAGATCGCTATCTGGCTAAGATTAGCCTCATTTGCGCTGATAAAGCGCGTTCGCATCCACACTTAAAAACATTAATCCGCCGCCCAATAAAAGTAGGTCTTTCAGTATAAAAAAATCCGTGATAGGCATCCCATCCACAATACGAAAAACTCCTGGCGTAGTAAAAAGGAAACTGAGTGTGGTAAGTAGTGTGATGGTTAGTGCCCAAATGGAAATCGTTCGAAATATTCGCACTTTCAACGCGATTATGATCGCGATTCCAGTCAAAATTTCTACACTACCCACTAGGTTGGAAATCATCTGTTCGCTTAGCCACGCATATGCCCAACCGCTTAACGGATGATTTTCTAAAAGTGGCCGTATGGCGGCGGCTTCAGTAGCCGTAAATTTAAATGCTCCAAGCCAACATAAAATAAGTAGTAAGCCAAACAAGGAGGTATAATAGCCTATTAGGAATGTCTTTCTGTCGAGTACAATATTTTGTTGCGCTGCCATAATCATCGTCGAATTTAAATATACACTAGGTAGTTTAGTCTAGAAAAAATCACATAATCAAGGTGTTATATTAATGTTTATAGCATAAAATTATGAAATTTTGAGTAAGAAAATTAAGGCGGTATGTGTTTATACGCAAAAACGTGCGTGCCAATGGCACGCACGTTTTTGCGTATAATGGTGTTATATACTTTCAGCTAATAAGCCTCGCTATCTCTCGGTATGCCGTATTTATTACCTTCTACAGCTTCTTCTGCCGTAATCCCCTCAGGTACCAACTGGGTTTTTTTAGCTTTCTTTTTTGGCCGGATAAAACTAGCTATCCCAGCTACTGCATTGGAGATACTATTTTGATTAACCTGACCAACAGCCGTTTCCGAAGCTACGGTTACGACTGCTTTCTTAAACCAACCAGCATTTTTTAGCAGGGTGCGATTCAATACTAAAGGGGTCGCAAGGCGCAATATTTTAGTGATCCAGTCTGATTTTCCGGAGCTCTTTCCACTATTAGTCGAGATAGATGATACTACATCGCGCACGCGACTCACTCCTGGCACATGTGAGGTAATCATATTAACAAAGCGCACGGGAGCCTCAATTTTATGCTTAAGGAGTTTATATTGATTACCAAAATAGAGCTCCTGTTCTTCACGAAGCACACTGATACGATCGATTTCGTTCAATAGATCATCGACATTTGTAATCTTACTTCTCAATTGTTTGTTCGTGTTCATCTTCTATGATTTCTATTTCTTCCTTAATCTTGGCAGCTGCTTCTTCTGCTTTTGCCGCTTTCTTGCGTAATCGGCTTAGGCGATCTTCTTCCAGATGATCATCTTCCTCATGCCATTTTCCCAGCACTTTCCTTATCGTCAGATCCATCAACAGAAGCTCTAGTTTGCCTTTGGCTACATTGATAATGACAATAATGATGGCAAAAGCAATACCAGCTGCTAAAAATCCGAGCGCATAGTTATTGAACAATTGCCCAAGATAAAAGGCTAATGCCATAGCAAAAAAGAATACGACTAACAGAGAAAGCAAAATTTTACTGACATCTAAAATCAGCGACGCTAATATTCGAGAACCGCGAGCAATAGAACGTAATTTTACTAACTCGATCTGTGTGTCGATATATTCTTTCAACTTATTGAACGACCCAGAAAATGAAAATTTTTGATCCATCATGCAAATATAGGTTGGGAGGAATCTGCCTACCCTATCCAAACTGGCGGAGACTCCCCTAACTTTTGTTAATTAATAAGCCTATGCACAAGCATAGGTAAGGCATATTATGCGTGCTCTTCGATCTCTTCGTCGATAATTTCCTCTGCTCTCGCTGCTTTAGATTTTAGAGAAGCTACTAGTTTTTCGCGTAGATCGCTCAATTGATCTAATTGCTCTTCTGCACGCTCCTTGATCGCATCACCTAAATCCGCTAACGATTCATTGAGTTTATCGCGCGTCTCAGAACCTTTCTCCGGTGCAAATAAAACACCCAAAACCGTTCCTGCTGCTAAACCAGTTAACAATGCTGTCAAAACTTTTCCGCTATAATTCATGTGTATAAGTATTTAAATGTACAATTGTGATCTTTCACCTACTAAAACAACAGCAAATCGATCAAAGTGTTTTCAGGAGCGTACTGAAAACACACGCATATCTTTAAATGAATATTATTTTCTTTAAAAGAACAATACTATCTTTAGATTTGTGCGACATTGCTGTCCAATAAATATACCAAATTATGCTCGTAAAAACATACGCTAGCTCATGTTATGGAATTGATGCTATCACCATTGGAGTGGAGGTAAATATTACCACAGGAACGAAATACTACATTGTTGGATTACCAGATAACGCGGTAAAAGAAAGTCTGCAACGTATAGAAAGTGCGATATCAGCTATTGGAAAACGTATGCCTCGGCAGAAAATAGTTGTAAACCTCTTCCCTGCCGACATCAGGAAGGAGGGCTCTTCTTATGATCTTTCTATTGCGGTGGCCATTCTTGGCGCTTCGAATCAATTTCAGCCCATCGATTTACATAAATACTTAATTGTGGGCGAATTATCTTTAGATGGTTCTTTACAGGCAGTGCGAGGCGCTTTATCCATAGCACTGCAAGCGAAGAAAGATGGTTTTGAAGGCATCATACTGCCAATAGCCAATGCGCCTGAAGCTGCAGTAGTTGATGGATTCGATGTCTATGGCGCACAACATCTCAAAGAAGTCATTAATCATCTGTCAGGACAGGAGAAAATAATACCGCTAAAGATGGATATACTTGCTAAATTCTCGCAACAGCAAGATGCACATGAGGTGGACTTCGCCGATGTACAAGGCCAAGAGAATATTAAGCGCGCCCTAGAAATCGCCGCCGCCGGCGGCCACAATCTTATACTTATCGGCCCACCAGGTGCTGGCAAAACGATGCTGGCAAAACGCTTGCCAACTATATTACCACCGCTGACATTGGAAGAATCGCTGGAAACGACAAAAATTCATTCTGTCGCCGGCCAACTGAACACCAATGATGCGATATTAACTATTCGGCCATTCCGTGCGCCACATCATACCATTTCGAATATCGCATTAGTGGGCGGAGGAGCAAATCCGCAGCCCGGTGAAATCTCTCTGGCACATAATGGAGTGCTATTTTTGGATGAATTGCCCGAATTTAAGCGCAACGTATTGGAAGTAATGCGGCAACCATTGGAATCGCGAAATATAACTATTTCCAGAGCCAAATTCAGCGTGGATTATCCAGCCAGCTTTATGTTGATCGCTTCGATGAACCCTTGTCCTTGCGGATATTATAATCATCCGGAGAAAAGCTGTACCTGTACTGGTCAAACGGTGCAGCGATACTTAAGCAAGGTATCTGGCCCGCTGATGGATCGAATAGATCTACATGTGGAGGTTACTCCAGTCGCTTTCAAGGAGCTGAGTGCGCAAAAAGGAAATGAGAAAAGCAATACTGTGCGCGAGCGTGTAGTACTAGCAAGAGCACAGCAAGCAGCCCGATTTAGCGGTGCTCAAAATACGTATAGTAATGCGCAGATGAGTCCGGCATTAGTGCGCAAGATGTGTCGGTTGGACGAAGGTAGCCAACAGCTTCTTAAATCTGCGATGGAGCGCCTCGGTTTATCTGCTCGAGCATACGATCGTATACTGAAGGTAGCGCGTACGATTGCCGATATGGAGGGAAGTGATCATATACAAGTGCAACATATCGCCGAGGCCATTCAGTATCGTAGTTTAGATAAAGCGAATTGGGCGAACTAAAGGCCAAATTGCTCGGCAAAATGAAGTAAAATCCACGGATAAAGTAGCAACGTAATTAGCAAACCGGTCAATGCACCATACAGGTGGGCATCATGGTTTATACCATCTCTCGCATTTTTGGAGGCCCAAATGCAATATCCTAGATACAAGAAACCGAAGATAAAGGCAGGAATCGGAATCGCCATAAATAAGTACAGCATGGTACGCGGATAGAAAAGAATAAAGCTAAATAGCACGGCACTAATAGCTCCAGATGCGCCCAAACTATGATAATTATAATTATTCTTTTGCTGCAAAATCGTCGGGATATCACTCAATACGAGTGCAACAACATACAATCCTGCAAAATAAATATGTCCGATCGAACCGCTCTGAGCCACCAAGATACCTTCTAATGCAAACCCGAAAAAGTAAAAGGTTAGCATATTAAAGATCAAATGCGTCCAATCCTTATGAATCAGACCGCTAGTAATCATCATGGGCCACTTTGTACGATCCCGATAAACGGTGTATGGATGCAGCATCATACGACCATAAATTTCAGGATTTGAAAACGCGTATATACTCAGGCCCACTGTAAGCGCAAAGATGACACTGGCAACCGGTGTATTAATAATATAATCTGATAACATAATTTTAAAATCTATCTTCCGTCAAAAAAACGTAACAATCCGTTGGGCCATGCCCACCATCAACCGTGCTGTAACCAATTGCATTGCTTGCACTCGGACCTGTGACGGTCGTGAGCATAGAAGGGATACCTTGCGGATACCGATCTTGTATTTTTTTATACGCGTGTTTGAGATCCATCACCAATTGAGAAGTCGTCGCGAAAACAATATGTACAGGTGCAATAATACTCAGCCTACGGCCAGACGGACTCGCATTAGAAAGAAGCACACTACCCGTTCTGGCGATTAATGATTCGCACGAAGTGATGCCAATCTCTACCTGATCCAGCTCTTGATCAGAGCGCATATACGGAAAGCCAAACTGATCCAACAAACGTTGCAATTGCGGCTCCCAAACTGCAATCTTAGTCGATTGCAGTTGTTCTACCAATACAACAAGATTTTCAATGAGGTCGACTTCGCCATCACAATATACAAAATGGCCGCCGGCAGCCGTGAATTCGTGCGCAAAGGTAACGTCCAATGCTTCCTCCTCGTCGGCGTAAAGCGCTGTATCTTCAAAATCAGGATAAGGATTGTCTCTCTTATGGAGCAATGCCTGTCTGATTTGCTTCAGCATTTTCTCTTTGGCTGTGGTATTGCGGATATTCATAGTAAAAAAGGTGCAGCAAAGTTATTCGGCTGCACCTCCCAGTTTATATATAAACGATCATTTTTAATTTATTCATTCGTCGTGTCGTTCGTTTCAGGCTGATCACCTTCTACAATCTCATCTTGTATTGGCGGCAGTTGCAAATCGGTTTGCGGCACTCCGCCTCCATCTACTCCACCATTTACAAACTCTTCGTACGTTGTTCGGTTAGAAAATGGTCTTTTTCCTAACAATTCTTCTAGATCTGACTGGAACAAGATCTCTTTTTCTAGCAACTTCTCTGCTACAGCAATTAAACCTTCTTGCTTTTCTAATAGTAGCTGACGAGTACGCTCATATACCGAAGAAATGATCGTACGTACCTCCACATCGATCAATTCAGCCGTCTGATCAGAATATGGTTTCTGGAATTGTGCGTCGCCAGATGCATCTCGGAAAGAGACATTGCCCACTTTGTCATTCATACCATATACAGCAACCATCGCATAAGCCAATTGCGTAATACGCTCCAAATCGTTTTGTGCACCCGTACTGATTCTTCCAAACGTGATATCTTCTGCTACACGACCACCTAAAGTCATCGACATACTATCTACTAGTTGTTCCGTTGTATACAAGAACTGCTCTTTTGGCAAATACTGTGCATAGCCTAATGCGGCGACACCGCGAGGCACGATAGAAACCTTTACCAACGGATCGGCATGCTCTAAGAACCAACCGGCAATGGCATGACCTGCTTCGTGATAAGCCACAATCTTCTTCTCTTCTGGGGAAATGATTTTATTTTTCTTTTCCAAACCGCCAATCACGCGATCGATTGCATCTTGGAAATCCTGCATATCAATCGCTGGTTTATTTTTACGAGCAGCGATGAGTGCTGCCTCATTACATACGTTGGCGATCTCGGCACCTGCAAAACCCGGTGTTTGTGCAGAAAGCTTCTTCGCATCGACTTCTTCCGCTAATTTCAACGGCTTCAAGTGTACTTTGAAAATATGCTCACGACCGATTAGATCTGGTTTGTCAATAGATATCTGACGATCGAAACGTCCAGGTCGCAATAATGCCTGATCAAGCACATCCAATCGGTTCGTAGCAGCAAGTATAATTACGCCAACGTTGGTGCCAAAACCATCCATCTCTACCAAAAGTTGATTTAACGTGTTTTCACGCTCATCATTGCCTCCCATTACGGAGTTTTTGCCACGAGCACGTCCAATCGCATCGATCTCATCAATGAAAATGATACACGGGGCTTTCTCTTTTGCTTGTTTGAATAAGTCGCGGACGCGAGATGCTCCTACTCCGACGAACATTTCGACAAAATCTGAACCAGACAGCGAGAAGAATGGCACTTGTGCTTCACCAGCAACTGCTTTGGCTAATAAAGTTTTACCTGTTCCCGGAGGGCCTACCAATAAAGCGCCTTTCGGAATTTTACCACCCAGATCGGTATATTTTTTCGGATTTTTCAAGAAATCAACGATCTCCATAACCTCCGTTTTAGCTTCTTCTAAACCCGCTACATCGTTGAATGTGATGTTGATTTGCGATTCTTTGTCAAAAAGCTGTGCTTTGGATTTTCCGATATTAAACAACTGTCCGCCACCGCCGGCACCACCGCCACTCATACGACGCATTAAGAACATCCAAAGTGCCACCAAAATGACAAGTGGTAATATAAACGACACGAGCCAACCTGCCCAAGGGTTGGAACGGTCTTCATAATTGACAGAAACTTCTGCGTGATCTGCCGACAAGCTATCTTGAGAAACCTTCAGTTTGGACTCTAATATTTCTGCTGACGGTTCTGTAAAAAGATATTGTGGACCTACATTGGGGGATAACGCTAGTGCATTATCGCGTGGTGCCACATCTTTGTACTTATCATCGTCCTTGAGCTTGTCCTTTTTGATATAAACTTCGACTTCCAACAAATCATTGTTTTTGTAGGCTACCAAGCGATCTACATCCCCTGGTATAAGCATTTTGGTTTCAAACTCACGATAGGTAATCCGTTTGGATGGCTCCGATCGCAAGAAATATTGTAAGCCTATAAAACCAATAATCATGGCAATCCAAATCCAGATCATGCTGAATCTTGGCGGCATTGGGGTAATCTTTTTATTTGGTATTTTCTTCATTTTTACATTGATAATTGAGACATATGCCTCGTTAGGCGCTTTGGTATGCTAGGGTATCGGCATCGCCCCAAAGCTCTTCTATTCCGTAGTGATTGCGTTTATCAGTCTTGAAAATGTGCACTACAACGTCAACAAAATCCAGCAAAATCCATTCACCATTCCCCTGCCCTTCTTTGCGCCATGGATCTTGGCCTAAAACTTTGTAAACTTCATGTTCAACACTGTTGGCTATAGCATTTACTTGTACATTAGAATCTGCATGGCAGATCACAAAGTAATCTGAAACAGCACCATTCAGCTCCCGCAAGTCCAATCGCACGATGTCATTAGCCTTCTTCTCTTGCATCCCTAACACGACAATCTCTGCCAGATTCTCTGATGACAACAACTTTTTGTCTTTACTCATTAAAAAATATTCTATTTTTGGTGAGAGTCACTCATCTTTATTCCTTTGCAAAATAACACATTTTCGGGAGATTTCGCCGGTCAGAACATAATAATCGTAGATGAGGTTTCATCCACGAATGACTACCTGAAAGCTGAAGCTTCAAATTTCAAGCCATGTGACAATTTTACTGCCATTATGGCAAAGCACCAGTCCAACGGTCGTGGACAACGTGACAATTCATTTCATAGTGTAGCGGGCGAAAGTTTGACATTTAGTTTCATTTTGATTCCTAAACAATTAGTTGTTGCTGATGTTTTTGCAATTCAAACATTGATTAGCGTTAGCCTGTACCAATGGCTTAGCCAGTACAGCGACCAATGCGCCATTAAATGGCCCAACGATTTGATGCTAGGCGACAAAAAGGTATGCGGAGTGCTAATCGAAAACACGATAAAAGGCAAGGAGATTCGATACAGCATTGTGGGAATAGGTATAAACATTGGGCAGCGTGATTTTCCTGACGATATCGCTCGAAAAGCGACTTCACTACTGCGGGAGGTTCCAGATCTGATAGAGCGGCCGATGGAGGAACACTGTGCCAATATTCTGTCTATTATTCAAAGAAATTATGAGGCTGAGTGGTCGAATCCCGATGGCTTACTTTCAACATACAATGATTTACTTTATCGTAAAGGAGATTTATCTTGGTTTGAGGCTGACGGGGAAGTGTTTCAAGGCAACATATCACATGTAGATAATAGAGGTGTTATACACATCCATCATGGCAGTGTAATGAAGCAGTATTACTTCAAAGAAGTTACCTTACTACGGTGATTTTATTTCCTATATTTGAACCATTCATTAAACCCACATATATTTCTGTGGTCTTAATGAAGTCGGCGATAAGCCGTTTTTATTATTAAGAGTAATAACGTATGAAAAAAGCATTATTAGCATTTACCCTTGTATTTTTTGCGCTTTCTGGCGCCATCGCTCAAATACATACTCCTGTAAAATGGACAGTAGCTACTAAAAAATTAAATAATAATGAAGCTGTAGTATTTATAAAAGCTACCATTGATAACGGATGGCACATCTATAGCACGGCAGTGCCAAATGGTGGGCCGACTGCCACGAATTTTACTTTTGCGAAATCTAACGACTTTGCCTTAATCGGCAAAACGTTAGAACCAAAACCACAATCTAAATATGAAGAGGTTTTTAAAATGGATGTACCTTATCATAATAAAGAGGTAGTTTTTCAGCAAAAAATAAAACTGAATAGCAGTAAAGCAACCAAAGTATCAGGCACGGTCGAGTTTATGGCTTGTGACAAAACTAAGTGCTTGCCGCCAGATGAATACAGCTTTTCGGTTACCGTAAAATAATTATTAGGTAAATATCTGTATATAAAAGGCAGCCTTATCTGCCTTTTTTTTATTTTTACGATGTTTTCAAATTTGCATATGAAGCGTATAGCAACTTATCTACCAATTCTTACTCTCCTGTTTAGCTTGTCATTTGGTGCGCTGGTAACACGAGCGCAAGACACATTAATTCCTTTTGAGGGCGTGGAGTTCACCGAATCTCCTGCTGAGGAAGAAGAAGTACAATTAATCGAGGTTCCTGCTGAATTGCAGTTTGAAGATGGTGCAGATACGACCTTGAGTGACGATCAGGTAGTAGGTGAGGTGCAGGCAGCGCAGACTCAAGATGCCAAACAATCTTTGTGGGGTATTTTTATCGCAGGTTTACTAGGTGGTTTTGCGGCATTCATTATGCCGTGTATCTTCCCGATGGTTCCGCTAACGGTCAGTTTCTTTACCAAACAATCCAAAACACGAACTGCTGCGATCTCGCAAGCATTATTATATGGCCTATTTATTATCGCTATCTACGTGGCCTTGGGTATGTTGATTACGGTTACCTTTGGCTCCGATGCGTTGAACGCCTTATCGACCAATGGCATCTTTAATTTCTTTTTCTTCTTACTGCTTGTATTCTTTGCAGCATCGTTTTTCGGAGCTTTCGAATTGACCTTACCGAGTTCTTTTGTCAATAAGATTGATGCTAAATCAGATCAGGGAGGCTTTATCGGCTTGTTTTTTATGGCCGCGAGTTTAGCCGTGGTTTCATTCTCTTGTACTGGGCCGATCATTGGCACGCTCTTGGTCGAGGCAGCCTCCAAAGGCGAACGCTTGGGACCAGCAATCGGCATGCTTGGTTTTGCGATTGCGTTGGCCATTCCTTTTGTCTTATTTGCTATCTTTCCTTCTATGCTGAAGTCGATGCCCAAATCTGGAGGTTGGCTCAATAGTGTGAAGATTGTATTGGCGTTTTTAGAATTGGCCTTAGCTCTCAAATTCTTATCGAATGTGGACTTGGCGTACCATTGGAACTGGTTGGATCGTGAGGTATTTCTATCCTTATGGATCGCTATCTTCAGTTTAATGGGCTTGTATCTGATTGGCAAGATTCGCTTCTCGCATGATAGCCCTTTGAGCCACCTTTCTGTACCTCGTACAATTATTGCCATCATTGTATTTGCTTTTGTAGTATATATGGTACCTGGATTGTGGGGCGCACCACTGAAATCGATTTCGGCATTTTTGCCGCCAAGCGCTACACAAGACTTTGATCTTAGCGCGGGCTTTGGACAATCGGCCGGTGCAGTTTCGCCCGATTCTGCCAAGAAAAAATACTATGATATCTTCCATTCCCGTGGTACACCTAAAGGCTTTGATCCGTACTACGATTATGAAGAAGCATTAGCGGCAGCGAAGGAGGCTAATAAGCCTGTTTTGATAGACTTTACGGGTTGGAATTGTGTGAATTGCCGGCAAATGGAAGCCAATGTATGGACTGATCCAAAAGTAGCGCAGATCCTGCGAGAAGAATTTGTCATGGCAGAGCTTTTTGTAGATGATCGCACTGAATTAGCGGAGGAAGAGAAGTATACTTCTACATATAGTGGTAAAAAAATAAAAACAATAGGTAACAAGTGGAGCGATTTTCAGGCAGATACATTCAATAGCAATTCGCAGCCTTTGTATGTCATCGTAGATTCCGACGGAAATGTGTTGGTACCTCCAACAGGTGCGGACTACAACATTGCGAGTTATACTGCTTTCTTGCAAAGCGGTATTGATGCGTTTAATGCCAAAAAGTAGGTTAATTGATTTTGCCTGTTACTTTACAAACAATTATTGATGAGTCAAATAAAAAACATAGCAGTATTAACTTCTGGGGGAGATTCTCCAGGTATGAATGCGGGAATCCGCGCCGTGATACGAACTGGTATCTACCATGGTTTGAATATGTACGGTGTATATAGAGGATACGATGGCCTTGTAAATAATGACATCGAAGCGATGGACGCCAAATCGGTGGCCAATATTATTCAGCGCGGGGGTACCGTTTTGAAAACGGCACGCAGCGATGAGTTTCGCACGTATGAAGGGCGCAAGCAGGCGTATGAGAATCTAAAAAAGTTTGGAATTGATGCTTTAGTAGTGATCGGTGGTGATGGTACATTTACCGGAGCTTCTAAATTTATTGAAGAATTTGACATTCCTATCATTGGCATGCCTGGCACTATAGACAATGATTTGGCTGGAACTGATTTTACGATAGGATACGATACGGCGATCAATACGGTGGTAGATGCGGTGGATAAAATTCGGGATACTGCGGAGTCACATGACCGTGTTTTCGTTGTCGAAGTGATGGGACGCGATTCGGGTCTGATCGCGCTACGCTCTGGTATCAGCACTGGTGCTGAAGCGGTATTAATTCCAGAGTTAACTGTGGATTATGACGCGATTATGAAGCGTCTGGATAAATCTCGTTCTAATAAGTCTTCTCGTATTATCATCGTTGCCGAAGGTGATAAAGAAGGCGGTTTAGTCGTTGCAGACAAGATCAAAGAAAACTTCCCACATTATGATGTGCGTGTATCGATTCTAGGTCATATCCAACGCGGTGGCAAGCCAACTTGTATGGATCGAGTGCTGGCTAGTAGATTGGGTGTTGCTGCGGTAGAAGGCCTAATTGAAGGTCGCCGCGGAGAGATGACAGGATTGATTTGTGGCCAGATACAATATACGCCTTTCGAAAAAGCAATTAAACATATCAAGCAGGTGAACACGAACTTGACTAGGATCGTAGAGATTCTTTCATTGTAATCCATATACGTGATGCTGTTTTAAGCACCTTCTGTGCTGTTGTCGTACAAAAAAAGGGTTGCTTCCGATATGGAAGCAACCCTTTTTGTTTTTCAATGATATGGTAGATGTAGGCGTTTAATCCACATCCCAGAAGATACGAGTAGTACGCGTATCTTTAGATCTTACCGCCTCATAGTTCATACTGTTGTTTGTAACCTCATTAGATGGATACAACAGACGTACCGGAGGATTCTGGAAACCATTTAGATTAGAAACAGGGAATGCTGGCAACACTGGATAACCAGTTCTACGGTAATCTGCCCACGCCTGCTCTGCTTGCAGCCAACCAAAATGCAACCATTTTTGTGTTCCGATCAATTGTAGTTTTGCTTGTGTAGCACCTTCGTACGCAATATTAGACTCTTTAATAAATGTCTGGACAGAATCTGCGGTTGGTCTTGTCGCTTTCAAACTGTTAGACGATGCGCCATTCAGGTAAAAATAGAAATCTACTGATTGCTCTACCGCTGTTTCGTATGCTGTACGCGCTTCAGCCGTACTTCCCCAGCGCTCTTGCGCTTCTGCTTTGATGAAATTCACCTCAGAAGTCGTCATCAATATGCCTGGAAGGTTGTTGTTGATCCAAGAAGTAGTCGAATCGACGATCGCATAACGGCGCAGTGTAGCGTTACTGTATTCCGTATCTGCTGTAGCCTCTGAAGTCGTGATTGGCAATGCTTGATAGTCAGCATTCGGCACAAATCTTCCACCTTCTGTTCTACCATATTTACCAAATAGCGCATCCATACGAGGATCGTTCGCTGTTTTCAACACCGTATTTAACATATAATCTGGTGCATAGTGCGTGTTCAACTCCCGTACAGCATCTAATAAACTGGATGTATAGGTTGTTAATTTTTGATTCAATACGTCAGCCCGAGTTCCAGCTTCCAATGATGCTTGTGTACCATCGATCAAAGGGTACATTTCTGGTGCATTCAACATCGTCATAATTTCGGTACGCGCTCTTGATTCGTCAGCGTTAGAGATTTGCATCAACGCACGAAGTTTCAATGAGTTGGCATAACGACGCCATTTCTCCCCATTTCCTCTGTTCAAGATATCGGCACGTATGAAGTCATTCGTTGTTTGATACGTACTGAAAAATTCTGCAGCTTCTGTGAATGCGGCGATAAATTGATCATACAATTCTTTTTGGTCATCGAATTTCCCCAACACAATCTGATCTGTAGCTGGCAAGCTTCCCGCTTCGCTGAAAGGAATGTCACCGAAATTGTTTACCAATTTCGCTGCCTGACCATACACTATCACGCGAGTAGCATGCATGAAAGCATCGTACTCTGCGCGCTCTGCCTCTGGCATGGCCGCATAGGTGCGCTCCATCACACGGAATACACCAAGCATACCTGGAGAATAGAAATCTCTCCAGTAATCGTTGGTATACGAATCCTGTTGTTGGTACATCGTATTGTTATTAGCGAAGTACGTGGTTTGCGTGTATCGAGCATGGTGCGGCAATACGAAAGTACGGTAGTGCCAATATTCTGAACGAAGGCGCGAATTATTTAATATCTGGGTCATAAAAGCCCGGATATTTGGAATGTCCGTTTGTTCCGGATCCATATAGCGGTTGTCCAACTCGGTTTTGCAAGACTGCATAGCCGTCAATGCAATTGCGGCAACCAGTAGACATATAATATTTTTTAACTTTTTCATGTTTGTTTCGTTTTAACTGCTGTACGTCCTAGAAATTAGCATTTAACGAGAAGCCAAAACTTCTAGTAGCTGCTGTAGAACCAATATCAATACCTTGTGAGTACCAGAAGTTGCCGACAGGTGCTTCTGGATCAATGTCTTTGATCGATCTGTAGAAATAGAACAGGTTACGACCAACCAATGAAACACGAAGGTTATTTAATTTTAAGCGATCGCTGAATGAACTAGGGATACGGTAAGAAATAACCGCCTCACGCAATTTGATGAAGTTATTGTCGAGTACCGCTGCTTTTTCATTCCAAGCATCGTTACCCCAGTAGAAGTTGTTCATGTAGTATTCTGCACCAGTAAGATTTACATTATTGGCCTCACCAGTATTTTCATTCACACCTTCTAGCGTAATGCCTGTTTCGCGGTATTCTAGCGTACTTTCCAAACGACCAGCTCCGTAAGCATATTTATGCGGAGTAGAGATCATCTGGCCACCAAAACGATAATCTGCTGTGAAGTCGAATGCAAAATTTTTGTACGCAAAAGTATTACTCAAACCACCAATTGCTTTTGGCATGATGTTACCCGCTTTGATGTAGGTGCTTTTGTCGATGATGTAGTTACCTTCGTCAGAAATTAATAATTGGCCGTCTGCATTTGTAGCACGCGGATGCACATAGATATTTCCTAACAGCTCGCCTGGTCTTGCTTCCAAACGGATGGAACTTTGATCTGCATCGTAGAAGATCAAACGTGGAACCCCATCAATCAATTGATCTAAGCGAGAACGGTTGTTCGCAAAATTCAAACGCGTATTCCACGTAAAGTGCTCACTGCGAATCGGTGTACCTGTTAAGGAAACTTCCCATCCACGGTTAGAGATATTACCAACGTTTACGATCTGTGTAACCGCTCCTGTCGAGAAAGCGTTGGACAATGGCATGATTTGATCTTTGATCTTATTATTGTAATAAGAAACATCTAAGCCCAAACGGCTATTGAAGAATTTCAAATCCAAACCAAATTCGACCTCTGTTTTCATCTCTGGCTTAAGGTCAAAATTACCGTAGTTTTCATTCACGTTTAACGCCGGCACTGGACCGTTGCCTGTAATGATGGCACTTTGCTTGTAGGCAATATTAGATACATACATTGGCGCATCATTACCTACCAGACCGTACGATGCACGCAACTTACCAAAGTTGAAGAATTCTGGTGTTTCGAATGCTTCTGTAAATACAAAACCAGTATTTAATGATCCGTATAAGTATGGATTGTTTTGCGAAGGCAATGCCGAAGAATATTCTTGGCGACCAGTAGCCTCTAAGAATAGGTAATTGCGGTAGCTAAAATTGGCCAATCCAAAGTAAGCATATTTGATCAGCTGCTTACGCATATTAGTAGTAGTTGCCTGCGCAAAGGTGTTGTTTAAACTGAACCAGTTGGCTGTTACTAAACCACCTTCTGTACTAGACGACTGATCGTTGTAGTCTTCCATACGAGATTGGAAACCTCCACTAAGGCTGAAATCTACATCGTCAGAAATTTTATCAGCATAGGTTAACAAGGCGTCACCATAAACGATAGAATACAGACCTTTGGATACAGCATATTTACCCGTACTGTTGGTTTCGTTAAAACGAGTAGCGTATTCATTATGCTCTTTGTTTTCGATGTTTAACGAAGTAACATCCGTTCCAAGACGTCCTCTTAAGCTCAACTTATCGATAATCTTCCAATTCATCGTCGCACTAGATAGGAAACGATCTTCTTTCTCCGTGTACTCATTACGATTCTGTTGCCAGAAGTAATTCAATAAGTTTACACCACGGTATGCTACTGGAAATTCTTCCGGACGGTTAGATCCAACGGTTGAAAATTTATAACCATCTGAAGTACGGTACAATTGGTCGCGCATCTTCGCTACATCTTCTGCACCACTGAAAAAACCACCATACGATGCTAATACATCACCCATCAATCCTGGACGATTTTTGGTCTTCGTAGAGATGTAAGAAGCTACTACATCCAAACTTAGGTCTTCATGCAGTTTCACATTACTATTTAAGTTGAATGTACTTCTGTTTTGTCTACTTCCTGGTACGATGGCTTTGTAATCCATGTTGGTCGCCGAGAAGCGGTAGTTTAACTTTTCGGTTTGGTTAGAAACACTCACGTTAAAGTTGCTGTTATGACCTGTTTGGAAGATGTCGCCATAGTTTCCTCTATTTGGAGAATAGGCACGTACTGAGCCATCCCACCAGCGCACATCGCCGCCGTCATACTTAGGACCAAATTGTCCCCAAGCATTGTAATTCAAAAGACGCTCACCTGGGAAAGAAGGATTATTTGTAATCCAACCTTCTTCGTTAGCACCTGCTTGCAAATTCGTTGCTGCATCGTATCCTGGGCCATACTCATATTGTAAGCGTGGAAGGAAAGCTGCAGTTTCTACAGAACCTGTGTAGTTAAAGTCGATGCCTAAGCCGCGATCTTTAGATCCTTTTTTGGTGGTGATCACGATTACACCACTCGCCGCATCCGATCCGTACAATGCTGTAGCACTAGCACCTTTCAAGATCGTCATCGATTCGATATCGTTCGGGTTGATATCCAACATACCGTTACCACGGATTCTGTTATCAGACCAAATCGCCTGTCCACCTGGATTAGTAATACCACCTGTATTATTCACCCCGGCCGCGCCGCCTTGCTGATCGTTACGAATCATTACACCGTCTACCACAAATAAGGGTTGACGATTATAATTTAACGAGTTAATACCACGAATCTGCATGTTTACGGCACTCGATGCACCACCTGGTGCTGTTGTGATCTGCACACCTGGTGCTTTACCGTACAATGCCGAGCCGATGTTGGTATTCCCTGCTTCAGTCAATTCTTTGGCAGAAATCGTCGTCGCGGCATAACCCAATGCTTTGGTTTCGCGCTTGATACCCATCGCCGTTACCACGACTTCACCGACTTCACCTGCTTCTTCTCGCAACACCACATTGATCGTTCTGTTGGTGCCTATTGTAAAATCTTGCGATACGAAGCCAATCATCGAGAAGCGTAAAACTTCTCCGGCAGCTACATTAACGCTGTACTTACCGTCGGTGTCTGATTGCGTTCCCCGACTAGTCCCCACCACACTCACTGTCACACCCGAAAGTGGACCATCTGCACCGGTCACGCGACCGCTTACAGCTTGCTGTGCAAACGTAACTGTTGTGCTTACTGATAATAGCAGCAACAGTAGAGCGCAGCACTTGTAGTAAAATTTGCTCATTTGTTGTTTGTATTTAAGGTTAATTGTTTTTTCATAGTTATTTATACAATCCATTTTGCCTTTTCTACAGCTACACATGCTCCTCCAAGCAATTGCGCTTGTGTAAGCTCGGAAACGAGCACCGTGGTATGTTTAGAAAGACGGTCAATGCTATACTGTAGCAAAGCACTTTGAATCTGAGGAAGTAAAATTCGCCCGACCTTCGCCCCTCGCCCAGATATCACAACATATTCTGGATTGATAATATGTATCAGCGTAGCGATGCCTTTGCCCAACATATAAGCGATTTTATTTATTGTTTCTATGGCTAGTTGATCGCCTTCATTAGCAGCATCCATCAATTGATCGCCATGAATAAGTCCCTTCGATGAATAGGTCTGCTGTAGGGAAGATATCTCACCTTGACTTAGTCGCTGCATAGCAGCACTCACTGCGGCAGATAATGATGCTTCTACTTCTAAGCATCCCCTTTTGCCACAAGAACATAACGTGTTTTCGTCAGATAGTGGAATATGACTAAACTCGCCTGCATAACCACTATGCCCTTTAAAAAGCCGATCGTGAATAATCATACCCAACCCAACTCCCCAGTTGAGATTGACTACTAGGATATCTTGCGAGCGATATGCTTGACCAAAATTCTTCTCGGCAATGGCAATTGCAGTGGAATCATTTTCCATCAAAGTCTGAATACCAGAGAGATCTTGAATAGTTTTACAAAGATTAAATAAAGGATGGTCAGCCGTGTATGAGTGATTTTGACCCGTTGCAGAATCCACAAATCCCGGCATTGTGAGCCCGATCGCCATTATTGGTGAACCTGAATGGTTATTGATTACCTCTGTAATGATGGCTTTTGTGGCTCTCAGACATTCATTACCATTATTTACTGGGTTATAAATAGTTTGTACAGGCGTTACAATCTCAAAAGATAGATCGTAAATAGCCACACTGGTATAATACTGATCTATCGATACGGAAAGTATATTAGGTAGGTTTTGATGATTTAGCCGATACTGTAACGGTCTTCTTCCACCACTGGATACGGCATATCCGCATTCAAGCACGACACCAAGTTCCGTAAGCTCATTGATTGTTTTTGTCACATTGGGAATGCTCTTGCCCGCACGAGCGGCCACATCCGCAACCGCTTGCATTTTAGCAAAGCATAAACTCTTCATTACCAATGTTTGCGCTGCATTCATAAGTAGGTACTCATAGGATCGTCCAAAGATATTGAATTTAATAATTAATTAACAAGAGCTTTTTAATTATTTTACAAACTATTATGCAGATGAATAAGAAAACTATAAAACTATGTGGCAGATCAAATTTTTTTTTTGGGGGATGGGGGGATGGAGTTATACT
>NZ_LQXS01000009.1 GCF_001586775.1 Sphingobacterium populi
TACGTTTAAAAATTTCTACCAATAAGGTGATCATGTAACCTTTAAAATCTATCAAAGTAATATGACCAAGTACGACACAATTAGCATAGCGGTAGCTGAGGATTCAGCTTTTCACTGCCAGATACTCTCTTTGTATGTCAGCGCCTATAATAATATGCGAATAATTATCAAAGCTGCAAACGGACATGAATTAATTAATGAGCTTAGTAAAAGTAAGGAACTTCCCGAAATATGCATACTAGATTTGCATATGCCTGTAATGGATGGAATAGCTACTGCAAAAATAGTTAAAAAGCAATATCCCAATCTCACTATTTTGGGCTATACATCTTCTATTAATATTTCCGAAATCGAGTGCTTTTCTAAGCTCGTACAGAATGTTTTTTATAAAGATGATCCAAGAGCGCTTTTTGATGAAATCAGACAAATTCAATCACCATCTATATTAGGACCTTCATGCAAATAATTTGCCTCCTAATACCATTGACTGTATTAGGTCATGTCTCTATTGCATACTTACTATTCAAAGGTAAGCGCATACATATACCTATTAATTCTAGCGTATCTGAGATAAGCCGTTTTCGATTAATGATTAAGACACACCTATTCTTTAATTTCTTTGCCATTGTGGCAATCCTAGCAGTTTTTAGTTTAGATGAATCTATGTTAGTTAATTATGCTAAAATCTCCATACTACTATGTATGACATGTGTCTCTATTATATTTTCAAGTGCATTTGGTGCATTAAAGATTTTTGTATATCAGGGTCTTCCCTCATTGTTGTGCTTTCTATTGATGATAATTCAACAAAAGGGTTTTTAAGTTTCAAATTTAAAAATCGACATAGGCTCTTAAATCTAGATTGCTTGAGATATAGTTAATCCGAAATTGTGTACTGCATCTACATATTCTCATTTTTTAAGGATGATATGTTTCTCCAATATTCTCTTCATGAAAAAAAAATACCTAGCACCACATATTAGCGTCGAATATGTCAACACGGAATCTTCCTTTGCTATTACGTCTAGAAATCGAATCCGGAATGCTAACAAGAACATGGCTGGTTGCAATTTATTTACGTTGGTAAAAAAATGCTTTGTCAATTTTATATTAAAAATGCGATATCTAATTTTATGCTGATTAATGATTATTGTATATACAATCGTTTGATACCATATGCAAATGGTATATTTCATCTTGATAGTACTTTGGAGTTGAAAAAACTTATCTTCGAAAGATGGTGAGATAACCTTGGTATTGGGTGATAACGCCTTTTTGAGATGTGTTTAGGGTTCATTGAACTTAAGTATCTCGAGTCATATTGATCCTTCTGCAGTCGATAGGTTCGTCATCGACCACGATACATTTCCACATTAATATCAAAAAACTCTTTACAAAAGGATTTAACAAGATTAACTAACAGAATATTAAGTCATTATACTGAGTAATGATGGAAATCAAATATTTATTATCTTTACTACATTATTGGACAAGTATAGATTGTCTTGGAAATGGTTAAGTTAACCCCCAAAGAGTTGTGACTTTGGGGGTATTTTTTAGGAGAATAAAATTATCATTGCACATTTCTGGTAGACTTCGTCATGAGGGGTTTAAAAGATGAAAAGGAGTACTAGTATCTTTGCTAAATTTTAATACATGGGGAGGATTTTTTATGGATTACTTTTTGATGCTATTTTAATATTGTCTTTATACTAGTTAGGTGTGTCCCAAGTAATAAAGCCTTTCTAGGTTATTAATATATCTTTGGATTAATAGCAATAATATGCTATATTGCCAATGCTTTCATACCTAATTTCAATAGGTGCTACTAAGTAAATGATAAAAAAACCCATTACTCTAGCTCGTAATGGGTTTTTTTATTTCACATATTAAAATTATCTAGAAGACATACAATTACAACTAACATTTGTTAGTATCAAAGGTGTGTATCGCCTGATACAAAATTAACCCCCTACCTAGATCACTCAACTTTTTAGGGGGCATGGATATTCGTAAAGCCCATTGATTAACTACCGTCGCAGCAATGTTGCCACCCGTAAATAATTCGAGATTGTAGATTATCGAATATAGTAGTGATATTACTGATGAGTATCAAAACATCTAACAGAGTTAGGAATTTTGTCTAGTTGATAGACAGTTCTCGTATTTTGAGTTATTAGACTTTTTTGCTCTTTCTGGTAGAGTAGATACCGCTTTATTTGCTATGGTCTTTCAATCATGAAACATATTCCTAATTAATGAGAGAAAGCAATATGGCGAGATTTTTAATTACTACGTAGTAACTGTAAAATTATCCTATAATAAATAAAATTATACTTTAAGGAACATAAATTTTAGTAACATCACAGTTATTTTCCTTTAGTGAACTTAAGTAGTATATATCTTTCGAAAGATGTTTTTTATAGCATAGTAGCTATCTAAAAAGATCATTTCGGAAAAGCTCAATAGGCATACAGCACTAAATGTCCATGAAGTATGCTGTTGTTAATAGATATATGTGAGAAAATAAGCGAAAAAGTTGATTTTTGTGATCTAAAAAAATGCTTAGAAAGCACTTTTTTAATTATGCTATTATTGTTTATAAAAATAGCGAGTGTATTGCAAGTACTTTATCTATCTTTGAGTAGAAATGACTACCTTGAAATCTCTCGCAACCAGCCAGTTTAGCGAGGGTCTTATTTTAAAGGCCCTCCACGAATCTTCAGAGCCTACGGCCATATACTCCGAAGAGAATATGATCATTCGCTTTGCAAACAAAGGGATGCTGGAACTTTGGGGAAAAGATGCGTCAATAGTAGGTATGCCTTTGTTGGATGCAATTCCTGAACTTGTCGGGCAGTCATTTTTTTCCCTTTTGCAAAATGTTTGGTATTCCGGCGAATCGTATTCTGTTAAGGGGGCTCCAGCCGAACTTATTAAGAGCGGAGTTAGAAAAGTTGATTATTACGATTATACGTATAAAGCCCTTTTGAATCAGGATGGTAAGACTTGGTGTATTTTAAATACCGCCCGTGAGGTCACTTCAGAAAAAGAATATCTGGAAATGATTTCTGTGAAAGAAAAAAGGGAAGAGGCACTCAATAATGAAATGGCTGCGACACTCAAAGATTTGTATAGCACGAACGAAAGTCTCAGAAATTCGATGAATTTACTTTGGGAGAGCCGTGAGCATGTTAGAACAATTATTGAACAGGCTCCTGTTGGCATCGCAATGCTACGTGGTAAAGATCATGTTATTGAAATAGCAAATAAGTCAATTTTAAAAATTTGGGGTCGCAGGGAGAGTGAGGTTTTAAACCGACCTCATAGAATTGCTAGACCCGAACTACGAGGTCAGAAAGTCTTCGATTGGCTGGATGAAGTTATTATTACGGGAGAACGAAAAACTAACAATGAGTTTACCGTCAGACTTTATCATAATGGCTCACTGAGAGATGCAATCGTCAATTCAATTTACCAGCCAATATTTTCGTCTGACGGGGAGGTAACTGGAGTGTTGATCATACTTGACGAAATTACTGAGCAAGTTACTGCAAGGAGAAAAAATGAAAAAGATCAGCATATGCTTGCGATGGCTATTCAGGCTGGTGAACTTGCAACATTTTATTATGAACCTGCAACTAATCTTTTCTCAGGAAATTTATTGTTGCACACGTGGTTTGGCTTAAAACCTTTAGATCATATTGATCTGTCTAAGGCATTAGCTGTAATCGTAGAAGAAGATAGAGCTAGGGTGACTCAGACAATCATGCGATCGCTTAGCAAGGATTCTGATGGCCACTACGCTACTGAATATCAAATCCAATTACCGCATGAGCCTTCACCTAGAATGGTGCAGGCTCGTGGAAAGGTGTTTTACGACCAGGGTGGACAAGTTATTAGCTTAAATGGAACATTACGAGATATCACCGAACAGAAAAAAGATGAACAACGAAAAGATGATTTTATCGGGATGGTAAGTCATGAACTTAAGACACCCCTAACGTCTCTGAGCGCATATCTCCAATTGATTCAACGGGACATTCTGCTTTCCCAAGATTTTTCTATGCAAACCAAAGTAGAAAGATCACTTCGGCAAGTTCAGTATATGAATACACTGATCAACGGTTTTCTGAATATCTCCAGGCTAGATTCTGGAAAAATGGTTCTTGATAAATCATACTTTGCTTTAAGCACACTGTTTTCTGAACTCGAAGCGGAGTTGACTAATGTAATTCATAGCCATTTTGTAGTATTTAAATATGGAGAAAATATTAAAATATCGGCAGATCGCGAAAAAATATCACAAGTTATCTACAATCTGGTCGGCAATGCTGTAAAATATTCCCCTGCAGGGTCTACTATACATGTCAGTTGCAATAATTTAAATTTAGGTATGGTTGAGATCCAGGTGAGTGATGAGGGAATGGGTATATCTGAGCAGGATCAGCAGCAAATTTTTGAACGCTATTATCGTGTGAAAAGTAGCAAAATGGGGTCTATTGCTGGATTTGGAATTGGATTATATTTGTGCAAGGAGATTTTAGAATTGCATAACGGTTCCATATCCGTTGAGAGCAATGGCGAGAAAGGTACGTGTTTTTCGATTATTTTACCTTTATAAAATGCCTAGCAAGCAAGGTAGTATTACAGAAGGTCTGCAGATACTACATATATGTGTTCCTTACTAATCTCAAATGGGGATTTGGTACCAATACCGCATTATACGGAGGCTCTAAAATTCAAGATGCATATATCATTCCCGCTAAGTCTAGAGCATCCATATCTATCGTTTTTTAAATGCCGTTAGAATGTTTGACTAAGTAAATTTGATGTTTTTAAAGGCTATATAAGAAATGAAGCAATAATTACTTTGCTGTATGAGGTAAAGTGGCAGTAAAGACCTTCTTTGTCGCATGTAGTTTGAAATATGTCATTTTTTTTTCTTTCTTAATGTGCAACAGATTAGAAAGCCGAGCGATGTCGCAATTGCTATCTTTTTAACCATACCTTTCGGGTTATGTTTCCATTCTATGTTCCAGCCTCTTTCTGCAACAATATTCGGAATGTATCCTCTTTTCAAATCGTTCAAAAGACCTTCCCATACCTGAATTCTATCAGCTAATATTAAGGGAATCCAGTGTCTGATTTTGTCTTCACTGTAATGGAATGCATATCGGCGTATAGCGCCGCTTAATCCTGAGGGGGGCACCGTGGTGCCAAATACACGCGAAATAGCAGGACGTTCGGGCGACTTCAGCAACAAAATTTCCTGTTTTTGTTGATCTGCGCGTTCATAATCACTTCGTTTATGATCGTCACCCGTGTATTTTTTCATAGGGTATGTTGGCTCGTTCTCTGGATCTGCATCTATGCCCCAACCAGGTATGTGCTTAAATTTTTCGTTTGTTATATTCATTTTTTTATGATTTAGTAGAAGGAATCAATACCGTCTTAATACAATTGTCGAGTTTTGATGAAAATAATCGGTAAGCGTCTGCGGCTTCTTCCAGTGGTACACGGTGTGTAATTAAATCTTTTGGATTTAGACGACCCGCCTGCACATGTTCAATCAGTTTTGGCAGTAAGCGCTTTACCGAAGCCTGATTAGCTCTGATCGTGATCCCTTTATTTAATATGTTTCCTGCTGGAATCATATTAAAGGGCGGGCCATAGACTCCTACAATAGACACAATTCCACCTTTCTTAACAGAATTAATTGCCCATTGCAAAGCTGTAGCAGAGCCAGCTTGCATCATAAGCGTGCGCCCCGTAAATGTTTGTAAAGGATTTCCATCCGCTTCGCAACCTACCGCATCAATGCAAACGTCAGCGCCGTACCAATCTGTAATTTTTTTGATAAATAATACGGGATCTTCGTAATCTTTAAAGTTATACGCTTCGCACTTTGCATAATTTTGCGCAAATTCTAGGCGATAGTCTAGCTGATCGATAATGATTACCCGTGCAGGCCCAAAAAACCAAGCACATCGGGCAGCCATAATACCAATTGGTCCGGCTCCAAACACTACTACCGTATCACCCTTTTTAATTCCAGCCATTTCTGCAGCTTGGTATCCAGTGGGAACCACATCTGTGAGCATAACAGCATCTTCTGGATCCATATCTTTCGGGATTACGGTTGGCCCGACGTCTGCGTAAGGTACGCGTACATACTCCGCCTGCCCACCATCAAAACCACCTGCGGTATGCGAGTAACCAAAGATAGAACCGACAGCGGTAGACATCGTATTAGCTTCATGACAGTTGCCATAAAGGCCTTGCTTGCAAAAATTGCATCGACCACAAGCGATGTTGAATGGAACGAGTACGTGATCCCCAACTTTTAGATTTTGTACCAAAGAGCCAACTTCTTCAACTACACCGGTGAATTCATGTCCAAATGTCGAACCGACTCGCGTGTCAGGTACCATTCCGTGATATAGATGAAGATCAGACCCGCATATACATGTTCTTGTGACTCTGACAATAGCATCTTCAGGGTGTTGTATTTCTGGCATTGGTCGCTGTTCGGTTCGAACTCTATAGGGACCTCGGTAGTTCATTGCTAGCATAGTTTTCTAGTTTAAAGTTTTGGGATCAATTCGTTCATCCATCTCACAAATTTGAAAAGCAATTTGTAAAATGATTCCGTCGGATCGTATTATCATATGGAATGAGCAATCGTTCTGAAAATTTTTATGTCTCCTATTATAGAGGCATAAAAGTCTAAAGTTTCGTATCCCCAAATAGTGCTTGATACTGATTTATTTTAAGCGTGACCTTCGGTCTTTACGTTTTTATTGTAGATGCCCAAAAGTAAAAAAGGCGCAGCCCATTGTCCGACAAATAATGCCTTTATATTTTTACCAAGATATTTTAGAGTTAGCGAAACACCCATAGCAGCCACTGCAGCAATTAAAAATGTTGGCGACGGCACTTGAGATGTTACACTTTCAATTTGTTTTGTCAGTTCTCCTTCGTTTCCTGTTTCAAAAGCCATAATCTTTTTTATAAGGTAGATGTTCTGTTTATTGATAACTTAAGAACAAGGTAGGAAGGAGATCGTTCTTCGATAAGGGGAAAACACGTATATCTTTCAAATCAGAGAATTTATACTTGTGTTTTTGGAATTAACTAATGTTCAATTTGCTGATTGACGTCATCCCAAAATAACAAGCGGCTGATCAACAGGTGTTTGGGGAGGTTTCAGCTGCGGTTTAATTATAATAGAGCGCTCTAAAATTCAGCTTGATGAATGATCAATACCTTATTATTATAGCCTTCAAGCAAATTTATAAAGTTTTCGCTCCGCTTTTTAGTCGTTCATATAATTCTATTCCGGAGGTGCTAAAACATATATCGGACCAAAAAGCCATATATGAAATCATTTGAGTTCCGAATACCCATAACGATTGATTATCCCCTTCGTCTTTATTGAAGTTTCATATTGCTGGTAGACGAGACAAGCCTCGACAAATTTTACGAATTTTCCGCTTGGGTAACGCATGTAAAATCACACGTGGCCATAATCAATGAAGTTTCAGTTGAACTTCCAATTCCTTTTAAAGGCGTAGAGTCGCGGAATGTTTGAAACGGAACTACATTAAAAGTATTGTTTAAATGCTGTGTGCCACTAGTTATGTTATTTCATATAATAGGGGTTGCCTTAAAATGACAGCTATTTTCTAATTCGACGAAACTCGAAAGGGTACTAAATTCGATAAGCGCCTTAATTGGATTACGGCTTTTTTTTAAACGTAATTTGTTGAATAGTTATGAAACTATCCATTAACGCATCTTGTAATTCTTTATCATTTCTAAACTTCAGCTTATTGAGCAATCGACGCTCCACATTAACAGTGAATTCCGCCAAAGTAAAAGGCCAAGGATCAATAGTGAAACAATCTTTATCTGTTGCAGATATAAAATACGTTACACCTTCAGGGCCATCACTTATTTCTAAAGATCTACCTTCAGGGGGAATACTGCGCTGGCATATCAAGAGAGAGAGCGCATCGCACCATTGAAGGATTGTATAATACGATTGCATTTCAATTAGCGATAAATCCATCAGATCACACCAGTGTTGTTTTTTGATTTCGAGAGAATCGCAGTATTTCGAAGCTGCTGCGGAAAGATCTCGCTGTACAAATTGTATATGAAAGGCTACCAAAATCGCGACAAACATGCTCTGCGAAAGTGCTTCATTAAGCAATCTTTCGCAATCTGCTTTATTAAAGGTTTCCATTTTGAAATCCTTGGGTCCGCCTAGCTCATTTAGCAGACCATCCCGCCTGAATTCCATATAATCATCGTCGTGACCGGCAGCTGCAGGATGAGATCAATTTTGTAAGGATCTACCTTAATCCATTCAAGTTTCTCCAGTAAGCTTGCCGCTAATCTCGCATGATGTCGTTGCAAGACCGCTTCAAAACCGTTTTCTAAATAAATGACGATCATAAAAACTCTTATGTAGACTTTTAATATAAGTAGAATTATAAATTAACAGTATGGCAGCCAATACATCCGCTATAGGGAAGTCATTAGTAAGTGCGCCTGCATTGAATCTTCCGTTCTGTTGTCTTTATTGCACGTGGAATTTATAACCAATAAGACCTACAAAGGTTCTCTGAGTCAGTAAAAACAACAAAATAATTTGAAAATTCGCCATTAGTGATGGTATTGAATAAGCAAGTCAATAGGCATGAAGTGGAAAATATCAAGCTTTGTATTAAAACGCATTCTCATGGTATTTTATCCGCCAAGCTCAATCATGGTGTATGAAAGTGTGGATTAAAAATCCTTAGTGTAACAGGTGCGTGTAAAATGATGTACATGCGTTAATGGCTCTTCATCATGCTCGGAAGTTGATGCCGGCGTGCTAAAAGTAGCGGCTCTGATGGTACAGTGCTGTAATATTCTAGCAGTTTCGCTCGATACATTTGAACCATTGTTGATGGCCTCTTGCACAGCAACCGACGCAATACTTCGATCGAGATCGGTTTCGAAACCCTTTTTATTGAAATAGGTACTTCTATTTGTTCGCAAAGAGCATCTGCACTTTGGGGCGGACTAATCTTTTTGCAGCTAGGCCATATTGCAGGTGCTTCCCACACAGATTTACTCAATTGAGAACTTCCTATTGCGCCCTCTGCTATTAATTTGCAAACGCAATCGTTCACTACCGATGGTTTCAAAGCTTCGGTTACACCGCGAGCAATGTCACATGCAGAGATCAAACAAACTATTTTAGATTATAAAGTTGCTGCTCAGCACGCAAAGGACGCTGGCTTTGATGGAATTGAAATTCACGCACAGGCAGGTATGCTGATTCCGCAGTTTTTAAGTCTTGCAGATAACCACTGTAACGACGAATACGGAGGTAGTATTGAAAATCGCGCACGTATTATATTTGAAATTTGGGATGCCATTACGGAGGTGTGGGATAGTACGCGAATAGCCATTAGATTTACGCCAGTTATGCTTTGCCACGTTGGCATCGTAAAACCAGATATTGGAACCATTCCTCTGTTCAAATATCTACTTAATAAATTGAGCAATTATAATTTGGCCTATCTTCATATAGTTGGACCATCGGAAGATTTGAGTGGTACATCAGTAGAAACATTACAGGATGATTATTTCGGCCATTTTCGCGCTAACTGCAAAGGTAACTTGATGGCTAATCTGGGATTTAACAAAAATATTGGGAGTGCGATTTTACAGCAGGGAAAAGCTGATTTCGTTTCTTTTGGAGAACCGTTTATCGCCAATCCGGATTTAGTGGATCGTTTCAGGCATGACCTCCCTCTGGCAAAAGCTGACCGAAATACGTTTTACGGAGGAGATGAGAATGGTTACACCAACTATCCAAGGGCAGTCTATCCTTAATAGATTCATTTACGGCACTGGAACTTGTACGCTTGATAAAGGTGCATCATGATATCCAGATTGAATGGGACATCATAAAAAAGGTTGTATACATTTTTCTTCAAGAGTGGCGAGAAATATCCTTTTCGTACACAATAGAAATAGTTGAATCTAACAGTATTGTAAAAGATTTGCAAAGCCAACAGAATTTAATCCAGCTGCAATTTATAAGAACTAACGATAATAATCGTTTCACAACGAACCATACGAATTTATTGATGTTTTGTGAAAAGGTTAAAAAATCGACTCTTTTTTGTCCGAAGGGTGGAAATCTTCGAATCGGTTACAATTAACAGGAAAATGGTTACAGACCGTAAGGCTGGAAATAGCAACCTTTGTTTTTGTAATAATTAGAAGATATAAAGATGAAAGAAGAAAGAGATAAAGTATGGTTTATTACAGGCACCTCAAGAGGATTTGGTAGAGTTTGGACAGAGGCGGCATTAAGGCGGGGTGATAAAGTGGTGGCAACCGCAAGAACTGCGGATACGCTAGGCGATCTTAAAGATAAATATGGAGATAGCGTATTAACGTTAGATGTTGATGTAACCAACCCAGAGCAGGTCCGGAAGGCCGTTCAAGTAGCGGTTGATTATTTTGGGAGATTAGATGTCGTTTTTAATAATGCCGGTTATTCGTTGATCGGAACGATAGAAGAATGTACACCTGATGAAATCCGCGCGATGTATGAGACAAACATTATAGGAGCAGTGAATGTTCTACAATCTACTATACCAATTCTTCGTAAGCAAGGATACGGACATATTTTGGGAACGTCCAGTGCTGTTGGACATTACAGTTTGCCTGTAATAGGCTATTATAGTTCTTCCAAATGGGCTTTTGAGGCTATCTATGAAAGTTTGCAAAAAGAGGTAGAAGACTTTGGTATTCATG
The DNA here is from genome assembly GCF_001586775.1 of Sphingobacterium populi. Classification (GTDB taxonomy): domain Bacteria; phylum Bacteroidota; class Bacteroidia; order Sphingobacteriales; family Sphingobacteriaceae; genus Sphingobacterium; species Sphingobacterium populi. The sequence continues at coordinate 10,828 of NZ_LQXS01000009.1, forward strand.
TAACGATCATTGAGCCCGGCGCCTATGCGACAGAATTTGGGAGTATGAATTCCCTGCGCATAGCTAGTCAGAAAATAGTTGCCTATGATAGGCTGAAAGATAATATTTCTGTAAACATGAAAAAAATATCACGAGGAAATCCGAACGCGACTATCAACGCTATCCTTTCTGTAGTCGATGCGGATCATCCTCCGTTACGTTTGCTTTTAGGTAAAGGAAATCTGGCTTACATCGAAAACGTTTACCAACGGCGTCTGGAAACCTGGAAAGGTTGGGAACACATCTCGGAATCTGCACAATAACTAATATAGTGTATTGCCACTTCTGCCATTCCAAAATATTAGAACAGCCTAGAATTTATAAATTACCTCATCATCTACACTTATGAAAGAGAAGAAGAATAAATTTAAACACCAGTATTTCCATACCTTATCTGATGTGATGGAATATGCAAGATTGCCTAAACCACAGCACCCATTGGTGACCGTATTAAACGGTATTGATAAACCTTTGGTTGGTACTGTGCCTAGCAAATCACACGTATTGAGCTTTTATAAAATTGTATACAAGCCGCAGGCAGGAGGAAGTATGCAGTACGGCCAAACTAAGTTTGATTTTCAGGAAGGCGGGATGTTTTTTGCTTCTCCTCAACAATTAATTTCTTCGCTTAAGGATCAGCCTGAATCAGAGCGTGATATGCCGGAGCCTAAACTATTGCCGCCCCAGATTATTTTGTTGATAGATCCCGATTACTTGGCAGGGTATCCGCTTGCGAAAAAAATAAGTAAATATCACTTTTTTTCTTATTCGGTTCGTGAATCCCTTCACCTATCGGTTAAAGAAAAAGAGCTGGTACTTTCTTTATTTAGAAATATAGAAGAAGAACTAAGTAGCCGAATAGATACAAGCAGTCAAGATGTGGTTATCTCGCAAATTGAGTTGTTGCTGACCTATGCCCAGCGCTTTTATAACCGGCAATTTCTTACGCGTAAGCCTGTTCATCACACTTTGGTCGACAGATTGAACTCGATTTTGAATGAATATTTTGATCAACCGGACTTGGCAGAGAAGGGTTTACCTACGGTGAGTTTATTAGCAGATGCACTGCACATGACTCCCAATTACCTGAGTGATTTATTGAAGAGCCTAACAGGCAGTAGCACACAACAATATATCCACGACAGGATTATACATTTGGCAAAAGACAAACTGCTAACAACCAACAAAACCATCAGCGAGATCTCTTATGAATTAGGCTTTGAACATTCACAGTCATTCAGTAAACTATTTAAGAAGAAAACCAGCCAACGCCCAAGTGAATACAGACTTGGATTTAATTAAAGCCTAACATCCGATGAGCGCGTATTTTCACTACTATCTATTTATGTATAAAAAACTATTTATAATAAAACTGCTGATCGTAGCCTATATATGGGTTCCTACCATAGTTTTTGCACAGGAAGCGCTATGGCTTCGCTACCCAACGATTTCCCCAGATGGGTCTTCTATGGTTTTTGGCTATCAAGGCAATTTATATAAGGTGCCGGCCTCGGGTGGACAAGCAACACCGTTAACCGTCGGACAATCGCACAGCATGATGCCCGTGTGGAGTCGCGATGGGCAGTGGATTGCCTTTGCCGACGACCGACACGGGAATTTCGACGTCTTTGTGATGCCCTCCGCCGGCGGACAAGCTACGCGTCTTACCTACAACAGCGCAAATGATTTTCCTTACGACTTTTCGGCCGACGATGGAGCCGTGTATTTTGGAAGTACAAGGCAGGCACCTGCAACTAGCGTGCGCTTTCCGAGTATAACGCTATTTCAGAACGTATATCAGGTTCCGGTTAAAGGCGGTCGAGCCAAGCTGGTATCTGCTGCAGGAATGGATTTTGCGAAGCTAAGCCCAAACGGTCAGCAGATGGTGTTTCAGGACCGTAAAGGCGGTGAAGATCCTTAGAGAAAGCACCATACATCTTCGATAACGCGCGATATCTGGCTATATGATTTAAAAAAGAACAGCTATCAGGCATTGACCAACGAGGAGATCGAACATCGAGAACCAGTGTTTGCAGCCGATGGCCATGCCGTATTCTACCTGTCTGAAAAAGACGGAACCCAAAATATTTACAAGAAAGGGGTACAGGGTAATGCCAGCAGCACACAATTAACTCGGTTTACCAAAAATCCGGTACGACACTTAAGTGTATCTAATAAAAATACGTTGGCATTTACCCAGGATGGATCAATTTACACCTTAACAGAAGGCGGTACTCCTCAAAAACTGCGTATTTTTATCAATACCGATTCGGGTTTGCCCGATAGGAAAAACCTTTCTTTACGCGATGATATTCAGGAGTTTGAACTAAGTCCGGATGGCAAGCAAATCGCCTACATCACCCGTGGGGAACTATTTGTGACGAGTGTTGAAGGCGATTTTACCAAACGCATTACCGAAGCAGCAGGCCAGAAGCGCATGATTAACTGGGCGCCCGATAGCAAGTCTATAATTTATGCCAGGGAGCGCGATAGCACCGGCTGGGGCATCTATAAAGCGGAGCTTGCGCAAGCGGGAGAATCATACTTTTTTAGCGCCAGCCAATTCAAAGAAACGCCTGTGCTAGTAAATGAGCACAACAACTTTGCCCCAAAATATTCGCCAGATGGCAAATCAATTGCTTTTATTGAGGATCGCAATATCCTGAAGGTGATGTCTTTAGAGGGCGGAAAGCCGGTTGAGCTCTTGCCCAAAGGCCGTAATCATTCCAATGTAGATGGCGACTGGGGTTTTGCGTGGAGCCCAGATAGCCGATGGTTGTTTGTCGATGATCAGCGCGGAACGCTATTTTATGGAAACACGGCTTTAGTAAAAGCAGACGGCAGCGGCGAACTTCGGCACCCGATCCAAAGTGGTTTTAGCGATTTTGGAGCCAAATGGTCAAAAGGTGGAAAGATGATGACCTGGAAAAGTAGCCGCTACGGACGTAAGTCGATGGCTTTTCAGGGAAGGCAAGAGACCGATATCTTTGCCGCTTTCTTTGATCAGGAAGCCTACGATCGTTATCAGCTCAATAAAAACGAATATAACTTGCTTCAGGAGCGCGAAAAGCACGATTCTACACAAACGAAAAATAAAAAGGAGCAAGCAGCAGAATGGATACCTAACCTCGATAAATTGCGCAACCGGACGGTTCGTTTGACCATTAATAGCTCGTCCATCAGTAATTACGTTTTAAACAAAGACGCCAGCAAAGTATTCTATTTAGCGGAGTTTGAGAATGGCTATGACCTATGGGTAACAGAACCGCGTACGCGGGAGACCAAAATTCTAGCAAAAATGGGCGGGGCGCCCAGCGAAATTGAAATTTCTGACGATGGCAAAACATTATTTATGATGCACAGCGGTAGTTTGGTGAAGGTCGATGCAGAAAGTGGCCGGCTTACGCCTATCAGTAGCATAAGTGAAATCAACCTGAACGCTGCTGCAGAGCGGGAATATATTTTCCATCATGCCTGGCTGCAGGTGAAGGAGAGGTTTTATGATCCCAAAATCCATGGGGTAGATTGGGAAGGTTATAAACACACCTACGCCCGCTTTTTGCCGCATATCGCTAATAACTACGATTTCCGAGAACTGCTAAGTGAGCTGTTAGGCGAGCTGAATGTCTCGCATTCAGGCGCAAGATATAATCATCAACCCACTAACCCAGATATCACGCCGAGCCTTGGCTTGCTATATGACGAGCAGCATGTAGGAGACGGATTGCGCATCGCAGAAGTACTGCTAGGTGGACCACTTGATAAGGACAATAGCCAAGTAGATAAAGGCAGCATTATCACGGCGATAGACGGAAAAAAACTGACAGCTGGCGAGGACTGGGCGAAGTTGCTTAATAGAAAAGCTGGGCAATACGTATATATAAGTGGTACGACAGCTGCTGGCACTGCGTTCGCCGAAAATGTGAAGCCTATTTCGCAACCCAAGAAAATGAACTTATGTACCACCGTTGGGCAGATAGCCGAAAAGCATTTGTCCAGGAAATAAGTGACGGACAGATTGGCTATGTGCATATTCGGAGCATGGACGACGGGAGCTTCCGGGATTTGTATGAGCAAGCGATGGGTGAAAATTTGAATAAAAAAGCGTTGGTGGTCGACACGCGGTTTAACTTCGGAGGCCTATTGCATGATGATTTGAACACGTTTTTAAGTGGCAAAGAGTACCTTAAATTCGCCCCACAAGGCGATATTTTAAAAGGTGGGCAGCCGGCACCTCGATGGACAAGACCGTCAATTGTGGTAATGAGTGAAGGAAATTATAGCGACGCGTCTGTTTTTCCTTACATCTACAAGCAAAACGGCTTAGGCAAATTAGTCGGTATGCCGGTACCGGGAACGGGAACAGGCGTATGGTTGGAATCGCAGATCGACCCCACATTGACGATAGGTATTCCTACGATCGGAATGATTGGCAAGGAAGGCCGTGCCATCGAGAATTTACAAGTGGAACCAGATATCCGAGTTCCAATGCCTTACGAAGCCTTTTTGGAGGGAGAAGATCCACAGCTAAGAACTGCCGTAGAAGAATTGTTGAAGCAGGTTCAATAACGTTCAGCATTTCACTAAAAAAGCTCAATCAAAGATTAGGCTTTTTTGTTGGCTATAAGTATCCCAAAATCCATATATAAAATAGATGATTAATCTTATGGAAATTTAATTTAATCTGTCTCATAAAACGAACATAAGGTTTAGACTATAAGTTATGATTGATTACTACCCTTCCGCCAGCAATTCGTGAATTAAAATTTTCTATAGCCTGTGGTAGGTCATTTAAAGAGATTTCAGAAACGAGTTCTTCCAAATTACTCGGTTTCCACTTTTCGGCTAGCAATTTCCAGACACGAGCTTTGCTGTCAACCGGCGGCTCGACAGAGTCTATCCCAGAAAGCTTAACGCTTCGAAGGATGAATGGAAAAATACTAGTTGAGATTTCAGCGCTACCTACATTTCCGCAAGATGTAACAATCCCTCCATATTTTGTGGATTTTAGCATTGCCGAAAGAAGATGTCCACCAACCACGTCTATTCCTGCATCGTAAATAGCTTTTGAAAGCGGTTTGCTATTATGTAATTGTATGAAACTTTCCGAATCTTGGCATTCATTTGCGCCCAGCGAGTTCAATAAATAATCACGATCTGGTCGCCTTGACAACGATGTGACGTTAAATCCCAAATGTGATAAAATAGAAACGGCTACACTGCCCACTCCACCCGTACAACCATTTACAAGAATAGAACCTTGAGTGGGAACATGATTAATTATCTCATTAATACATAATCCTGCAGTGAGTCCTGCCGTACCATAAGCTGCCGCCTCACGCTGCGTCAGATTCTCCGGCAGTTTTACTGTCCAGTGCGCAGGAACACTGATATATTGACCAAATCCTCCCCAGGTATTCATACCTAAGTCATATCCCGTAACGATAACCAAATCTCCCAATTCGAATAAATCAGAGTTAGACCTGACTACTTCTCCAATGGCATCGATTCCAGGAACATGGGGATAATTCTTGGTAATGCCTTTAGTTCCTTTTGTAGACAATACATCCTTATAGTTTATAGAGGAATAGTTAACTTTTATGAGTAGATCATCTTCTGGTAGATCAGCGATGTGCAAGTTGTCAATACTTATGACAAATCTGTCTTGTTCTTGTTTAACCACTATGGCTCTGTATCGTTCTATCATAGCTTTTTTTTATAAATTTGATTATTAAAAGTAAGCAAAACAATAACTTACATTTTGTTCAGTAACTATACTAAGGTTTAGTTCTGTTCATTTATAGCAGTTTAAAATTATGCAGGACATAGAAAATATTGAAATCACTTGCCCTTCTGATGCTTTTTTGAAGATAATTAAAGGAAAATGTAAGACTACGATCATTGTTTTGATCAAGAAGGGTCGCAATCGTTTCAGTGAAATGAAACGAACACTACCAACAATCAGTGAGCGTATGATTGCTAAACAGCTGAACGAACTGGAAAGTGATGACATAATAATAAGAAAGGTTATTGAAGCGATGCCACTACGAGTTGAATACTATTTGACTGAATATGGAGAAAGTATCTACCCGATTGTAAGGGATATGAGAAGGTGGGGATACAAACATTTGGAAAAACTAAATACTCTGGAATTGTAATGAAAGTTTCTAAAAATTCTTTAGACGTAATCAAGAGTATTTGTCTCAAAAAACGAAGAGTAACTAAACTGACTATCGCCCTAATCTTAGAGCTACGGCAAATTCTGAGGGTAAAGTACTTGTTTCTATAGCTTTGGCAGATGCTTCCAAATCATAGTTAACCCTTCTAAATTCAACGTTGATATTGTTGCGAAGTAACAATGAACTGTTATTATTTATGGTAAGCAGTGCATAGCATCCTTTGAGATCGCCATCCTTTGGCTTTCCTACCGAACCCAAGTTTATTACATGTTTAAAGACTCCTTGTACGGTCTGTATAATCCGATGGTAGGGCTTGTGGGAATGACCAACAATAAGTATGTCTGCATCTGCTTCATCCAAGAGTTCCAGCACATAATTTTCATCCGTATCAATGAGAATATATTCATCGATACGCCTTGTGCTTCCATGAGCCAATGCAATTTTGAAAGTCACTTCTTCAAATGTAAACCCGATATTTATGAGGGCTGGAAGTTTTTTTAGATAGTTTCGATTATCTTCGCGTATTAGGTGATATGCATAATTCTCACCTTTCTCATTCAAAGATTCCGGTGTAGTGATAATGCTATCAACTTTTTCATCATGGTTTCCCTTTAGTGTAGCAATACCCCGTCTGCGTATTTCCTCAATAACCTCATTGGGATAGATGTGATATCCTACTAGATCGCCCAGACAATAAGCAGTATCTGGTCTTTGGCTGTCCAAATCTTCTAGCATAGCTTCAAACGCATGTAGATTTGCATGGATATCAGAAAAGAAAGCGATTTTCATATGAGACGTTTTTTATCAATCATTAGATTCCTCAGATAAGGTGGATGCACCGTAATATCTCTTTCTAAACCAGAATGCCAGATTAACAAGGGCAATCAGTGCAGGCACTTCTACCAAAGGACCTATAACACCTGCAAATGCTTGGCCGGAATTTATCCCAAATACGCCGATAGCTACAGCAATAGCTAGTTCGAAATTATTTCCAGTAGCAGTAAAAGCGATGGAAGTACTCTTAGAGTAATCTGCTCCAAAATAACGCCCAGCAAAAAAGCTGATAACAAACATGATGCAGAAATATAGTATTAGGGGGACAGCGATACGCAGCACATCCATCGGGATCTGAACGATCAGTTCACCTTTTATGCTAAACATAATGATTATCGTAAAGAGCAGTGCTACTAAGGTCAAAGGAGATACAGCCGGTATAAACATATCTTCAAACCACTTTTCTCCCTTTAATTTAATTAGAGCATATTTACTCAGTATCCCCATAGCGAAAGGAATACCCAGATATATTCCAACACTAGTCGTAATTTCAGCAACGGTAATGTCAACCTCTAATCCTTGCACGCCGAAATATGGAGGAAGTAGCGAAATAAAAATGTAGGCTAAGACACCGTACAAAAGCACTTGAAATATGCTATTAAGCGCAATTAGGCCGGCAGCATATTCTCTGTTACCTTCAGCGAGCTCATTCCACACGACAACCATTGCGATACATCTTGCTAGACCGATAAGAATAAGACCTACCATATATTCAGGGTAGTCATGTAAAAAGGTAATAGCAAGAAAGAACATCAGTAGCGGGCCTACTATCCAGTTGAGCACAAGAGATACGCTGAGTACACGTACATCTTTAAAGACCTTACCTATATTCTCATACTTAACCTTGGCAAGGGGAGGATACATCATCAGGATTAAACCAATGGCTAGCGGGATGTTAGTTGTACCACTGGAAAACGATCCTATAAAAGACGAGGATGAAGGAACAAAGATGCCTATGAACACACCCATAGCCATAGCAATGAAGATCCATAGCGTGAGGTATCTATCCAAAAATCCTAATTTCTTTCTATTTACTACAGGAGCGCAATTCGTTACTGACATATGCTTATCTTTAAAGACCTTATACACTACTAGGCTAGGTTTTTGCTGACAAAATCCGAGCAGTAATCTCTGATCAATTGGCGAACTGCTCTGAATTGGTGCATTATTTCTTCCTCAGAACCTTTCGCTTTAGCGGGATCTGAAAAATTATAGTGGAATTTCTGTGCACTCGTCGGGAAGTACGGACAGCTCTCCTTCGCGTTATCACAGACCGTGATAACATAATCAAAATCAACACCCGTGTATTCGTCAATATGATTGGAGGTATGACCAGAGAGATCTATCGCGTCCTCCTTCATAACCTGAACGGCTCTTGGGTTGACACCATGGGTCTCAATTCCCGCGCTATAAATATGCGCTTTATCCCCGCCGAAATATCTCAGGTAGCCTTCTGCAATCTGACTGCGGCAACTGTTACCGGTACAGAGAACTAATACTTTTTTCATCATATAATGATTAACAACATCCACCTCCAGGTGTGCATTCTGATGCTCCCTTAGCAAGGTTTACCAATCTAACTTTTTGTTTTTCAGTTGGAACACCACATTTATCCAGTGCCAAGCAGGCTGTCTTTTTGGATAGCAAAATAAAATCTTTGCCATCAAATCCGAGTTCATATTTGCCAATCGTCTCTGATTGGTATTCAACCTCAACCTCAAGATCTTCCATACCCAGTACCTGTTCTGAAAGAGATATAATATCCATTAACTTCCCTGCTTTTAAACGATGCTCATGGTCATCAGCATCCCAAAGCTGAAAATTCGCTACTCTTTCGTGACGGACAGTGCCTCCACAATCAATAAAATCCCTAGTTATAACACCAACTTCAGTCACATGAAAGTGATCGGGCACGCATTGTCCGCTTTCTAATTTGAAATTTACAACCTCCGCAGTGGAAAGGATTGACTTAACTTTCGATATTTTCATATTACATAGTATTATTGCAATTTTACGATTGATGATGTCAAAAAAAAGTTAACAACACTCGGTTGTACCTTTATAGGAGCCTAGAAATTCTCCAAGCCTATTTTCAAGTAATTTCCATACTTTTGGATCGATGCAGTAACAGACGCTCACTCCTTCAATAGTTCCCTGTATAAGTCCCGCTGATTTAAGCTCTTTCAAATGTTGGGAAATAGTTGCTTGCGCCAATCCGAGTTCACCTACCAGATCTCCACAAATACAGGTATTTGACAGGATTATCCTTTGTAGGATTGCAATTCTAGCCGGATGAGCCATCGCTTTAAATAAGCTCGCCAGCAGATTCTGCTCCTCAGTAAATATTTCAGTTCTTGTAAGTCCCATAATTATATCGCAATATTACGATTGTTATTTGGTAGATGCAAATTATATTATCAATATGATATGCGAAGTCAAGATTTGTCTCACAAAACGAAAGGATAAAACGAGTCAACCATTCTCCTCAAAAAAGATTATATTAGATAGTGTAGTCTTCAAAATAAATTATATACCCCCAGCGCATCTTTGTTCTGAGGGTATTAATTACTATTTTCCTTTAACGTGTTTGTGGGGTTTCAACGACGGGGTATTACCCGGTGTTTCTTTGTTATCCCTTTGCCTTCTATCCGGCTTTCCAGTAGATTCAGCAATTCTCTTTGGTCCTGGTTTGATTCCCATAATGTAGATGTTTAAATTAATAACTATTTACAATTTAGCATTTTAAAAATCTAGAACGAGGTATTTTTTAGAATATTTTTGCCTTCATTTATGTTATAGAAATTGCTAATATTATCTAAAACAAATGCGTCTCACGAAACGAAGCAATGAGCGGAAGGTCTTGCGGATTATAAATTCAAAACACAGTATTTTCTTATAAAGTGGTATATTAGTAATTAAAACGAACTCCTATTTTAAATGGATTTTAGCAAAAGATTATTAATTATACTGATTTTAAAAATTACGTATGGCGTTCAAACATGTATAGCGCAAAACGCATCAAATCAAGAGATGATGTCCAAATTTATTGACATTGTGGAGAAAAATGCCTATAAGAGTTCATTAGTTAATTGGGATTCCATTCGAGTTAAATCGCAAAATCAAGTATCTAACACAATTGATATGGGCGATTTACGTTCCATATTTGAACAGATCTTGAGTCAACTTAAAGACTCCCATTCTAGTATATTTTATACGGAAGAAGCATCTGAAGGCAGTGAAAACGAAGTGCTAAAGCAGTATGCTACGGTAACGTATGAAGAAGCTGGACACCCTTTCCCGGATATAAGCGGCAAGATGATTGAAGGTAAGTATGCCTACCTAAAGGTACCCGGTGTTTTACTTGAGCACAAAAAATACGTGCAGTATATTGGTGAGCAAATAGCAACCCTAGATAAGCAAAACCCGAAAGCGTGGATATTTGATGTGGCAGATAATGATGGAGGCACTATATGGCCTATGCTTTGGCATATGTATGACTTCATCGATCAAGATAACATTCACTCCTATGTAGATCGCTATGGCATTGAAAAAACTATAACTCGGTCAATGTGGGATAAAGCAAATCTGGATGATCAGGATATGGAATTTTTTGAATTAACTGGACTGTCTGATGAATCTCTGACGCCTATTAATGTAGCAAACAAAAAAGCGCCTATATTTATTTTGGCAGACAGGAAAACGGCAAGTTCTGGTGAGCTTTTTGTTGCAGCTTTCAAAGGACAGAAAAATGTAACTGTTATTGGCCAGACTACAAACGGATTGACCTCTGTAAATGAGACATTTCCACTAAACAATCACTATCTTATTAATTTAACGACTAGTGTTATAAAAGATCGTAATGGTAAGATCTATAAGATCGGTGAGGGTATAAAGCCAGATGTTGATTTACAATTTTTTGCAAATCCTGAGATCAAAGAAGCTGATCAGTCCACTACAGAAGAAAATCGGGCAAAAATGACGGTTGCGTATATCAATCAGTTGGGTTTTTAGTTTCTTAAATCATAAGCTAACATTGCCGTTATTACGAACATCATTCTGTCTCACAAAACTAAAGGATAAATTCTTTACAGCATAAAAAACGCCTGAAGTGGGGAACTTCAGGCGTTTTTTTCTAACTAACCAATTATTAACCTAACTACATAGTTGCAAAGTTGATGCCATTTTGTTTTAGCTACAGGTGTGCTATGTAGTAATCTGTCTCATTAAACGAAGGTATTCCTTTAGGTATACGTAAATTCTAGCTACTCGAATTTAATTCAATAGAAGTGTCCGCGGAGGATACTTAAGAGCCTGATTGCAATGCACCAGGCTATAAAAGTGAGGCTCTGCCTAACTTCCGCTTGCTCATGACAGATCTGAACAAATTCACGATTTGACTACAACCTGTCACGATACGGTTAAATCTCTTGAAATAAAATATGTGACCTTTGTACCTATCATTTAAAAACAAAATATAATGGAAAATATTAAAGGAAAAGTAGTCGCTATTACAGGAGCGAGTAGTGGTATTGGCGAAGGGATCGCCCGTCATTTGGCAGAATTGGGAGCTAAAGTGGTCTTAGGTGCCAGACGTGAAGACAAACTAAAACAGATTGCCAACGAAATCACGGCAGCAGGTGGTGAGGCCATTTACAGTATTTTGGATGTAACGAGTCCTGAAGAAGTAAAAGCATTTGCTCAACTTGGTGTAGAGAAATTTGGTCAGCTTGATGTTTTTGTAAACAATGCAGGGCTGATGCCTCTATCGATGATCAACGGTTACAAAATAAGTGAGTGGCACCAAATGATCGATGTAAACGTAAAAGGCGTATTGCATGGTATTGCAGCTGCATTGCCTATTTTTGAAGCCAATGATAGCGGACAGTTTATCAACATCACCTCGGTTGGCGATCGTTGGGTGGGACCGACATCGACGGTTTACAGTGCAACAAAATTTGCTGTTCGTGCCATTTCAGACGGACTTCGTCAGGAAGTAAGCCGCAATATCCGTGTTACCTTAGTCGCTCCTGGTCCGACAGAATCCGAATTACCGAATACCATTTCTGATCCTGAACTGAAGGACATGGCCATTAACCTTTTCCGAAAAGATTTATTACCGGCATCGGCCATAGCAAAAGCGGTAGCATTTGCGATTTCACAACCTTCGGATGTGGATGTCAACGAATTAGTGGTTCGCCCTACGGGACAAAAAAATCTTTAAGCTATGGGTCAAACAATAGAAATCACCCAGGAATACCTTGGCATGTGGGTAACCAAAGATGGCCATATCCGTCACGAACTGCTTCCAAATAACCGATATGATGAGGCTCGTGGCAATCGCCAAAGTGCGTACCAAGGAAGTTATACGGTAAGCGGCAATCATATCGATTATCAAGATGATACCGGATTTACCGCAGATGGCGAGTTTAGAGACGGTGTTTTATATCACGGTGGTATGATCTTTTTTAAAGAAGAAAAGTGATATATTAGACCTATGGAAAAGACCTTTCGTTTTCATTCCCTGACGGAATTTCATACATTTTGTGGATTGCCCAAACCAGAGCATCCGCTCATCAGCTTGATAGATTACAGTCTGGTGAATTATCCTATTGATGATCGGGAACTGAAATGGATACAGCGATTTTATTCCATTGGATTGAAACGAAATGTCAGCCAGCGTTTTAATTATGGTCAACAGCAATATGATTTTGACTCGGGCGTACTCACTTTCGTCTCGCCCGATCAATTTCTGAATATCGAAATCAATCCCGATGTACGTACGCAAGCGAGCGGTTGGTTGCTTTTGATACACCCCGATTTTTTGTGGAATACGGATCTGGCAGGAAAGATAGATAGATATGATTTTTTCCAGTATCGTGTGAACGAAGCCTTGTTTCTCTCCGAAAAAGAAGAAGAAGTATTGGTAGAAATTTTGCAGAATATAAAGAAGGAATATCAGGGTCATATCGACAAATTCAGTCAGGAGCTGATCGTAAAGCAGGTGGAACGGCTGCTCATCTATTCCGAGCGGTTTTACGGGCGTCAATTCATAACGCGGTCTAAAACCAACCACGAATTTGTCACTCGTTTTGAAAGTCTGTTAACCAAACAATTCAGTACGGAAAGCATTTTGAAAAATGGCGCGCCCACGGTTTCTACATTGGCAGACCATCTACATATTTCGCCCAATTATCTAGCTAGTTTACTCCGTATCTCCACCCAGCAAAGTACCCAGCAGCACATTCAAAACCGAATGATCCAATATGCGAAGTTGCGACTAAGCACAACAACACTCTCTGTGAGTGAGATTGCTTATGAATTGGGCTTTGAACACATTCAATCGTTCAGCAAATTGTTTAAAAATAAGACCAAGCAAAGTCCGCTGAAATTTCGGACGGGGAGGAATATGAATTGAACTCGATTCATCGCATCAGATAAGATTTCGAATAAACCAATATTTTTTTGGTTGAAATTACAAAAATTTTCCGCAGGCATAAAAAACACCTGCGGATAATGGCATTATGAAAATGTAACTTTTTCTTAGCTGGGATTTTTCCCGCACACAAGTAGCGACGCTTTCGCGATGGTATTCATATGAAGCATAAAGCCCGTGAATGCAGAACTTGCATTCTCACCTACGGCTATTTTGTCATTCAATGCGTATACAGTAATCACGTAGCGGTGAAGTTCCCCTGCGAATGGACACGGTTCTACATAATCTTTTACACCAACATCATTTAAACCGCACACAGCACCCTCCGGCAATTGATCGGCAAAGAAACTGCCCGAATCTGTTGGAAGAGATGTTACAATTGCAGGGATATTGTATACCACTCAATGCCAAAGACCGCTACCACTCATTGGTGCATCCAAATCATGAACGGTAATTGCAAACGCTTTGGTATCTGGCGGTGCATTTTCCCAATGTAACTCTGTAGAGATATTATCGCCGATACTTCCGAAATCTGCAATGCCAAATTGTTTTTTGGTAAACATCAAAATTATTGCTTGCCATCGCTCCCACACCTATAAAATTGCCATGACCTTAAACGAGAGAATAACCATTTCAGAAAGACAAAGGGAAAAGATATGCGATGTAGCATATTATTTATAAAATAATCGGACAAAGTTCGCAAAAAATAAGACATATATTAATTAGGCTTTAAGAACGATGATATCATTACATTTACAATCTGTAATCTTCCCTCAGCTAGCAGCACCTAAAACTTAAGAATTCCAATCAGATTCGCTATTGTTATCCTGTTGGAATGTTGGAAACTCGGAGAGTTTTCCATATTTCAATAGGAATTCCGTGGGAGCTAAATGACCGAGCGAGGAATGAGGTCGAACATTGTTGTACATCCAAACCCACGCATTCGCATATTTTCTGGCTTCTGACAAGCTTTCAAACATATAGCTATCTAGGACATCTTGCCTAAATGTTCTATTGAACCGCTCGATTAAGCTGTTTTGTGTAGGTTTTCCCGGCTGTATAAACTCCCATTCTATAGTATTGCGCTCACACCAATCCCGC
>NZ_LQXS01000010.1 GCF_001586775.1 Sphingobacterium populi
TATCATCCAGAAGCCCCACCTACGATGCAGTTCCGAGAGGATACACAATTGCTCGATCACTTCACTATCATTGCTACGTTTAGCGCGATAATAGTAAACAGAGCTACTTATCGTGAATAAAATGCAGGCCTGGCGAAGGCTCACTTTAAAAACTTCATGAGCGTAACCTACCAGTTCGCGCTTCTCGCCAGGCCCTATAGCTTTTTTTCTATTACGTCTTTTAAAACAGCGATATGTAGAGTTTGCTCGGCAACAATCTTTTTGTATTGTGCTAACTCCCTTTCCATATCCTTCATTTGCTTGAGTTGAGAAACTTCCATGCCCGAATATTTACTCTTCCATGAATAGAACGTGCCTTGGCTAATGCCGTGCTCTCTGCAAATATCCGAAATTGATTTTCCGAAATCCTGTTGCGATAAAATCTTGATGATTTGCGACTCGCTAAACTTACTCTTTTTCATTATCCCTAAATTATAAATCTACATTAATATCTGTAGCTGTTTTTAGGGAAGATTACACAGCCATTTTAACCCCTAACATTTTAGTCGACCACAACTCCTCCTAATGGTGCATCAGAAACAAAGAACTGAATGCTAATTTGATATAGGTACTGAAAGCAACAACATAGATCCAATGAAGAATGGCTTTCAGTTTCTGACTATTAATGAGTCCGTCTTAAAAAAGTAACAGGTTCATACTTTTATAATGTCGCTAAGGCCAAAAGTGAGTTTTGTGAAATTTTTTATCGAAAAAAACCGGTCATACATCGAGATACGAAAGATTCACTATAAAGTTTTTAAAAGTGACGCATGGGGAATATTATAGCAATTAATTCTCAACTTGTTTTCTAAAATAATGATTCAGTTTTTCATCAGATTGTTTGCAATCCAATACGTTTATAGATCCCGATGGTTGCAGTCCGTATTACATCAATTAGATGCGCGAGTTCAAGAAGTATCTAGGCATACGCAACAGCGCTAGTTATATTCAGCGAAAAGAACTATTTATAATGACTAAACAAGAAATAGTATCCGCACTCGAACTACTGTATGACGTGGGAATTTATCATTCTGAATTGACAAGCGAGTTAAGAAGGACAGTTTGGAAGTTGGAGCAGCTGAACGCAGTGGTGATCACATTCAAGAGAGACAACTGGCAAAATAACAAAGTGACCTTGAGGGCCAAAGCAAAATAAACTAGTGGAGGAAATAGTAAGTGTCATTAAAAAGAGTGATAAATCTAATTACCAGTGAATATGTAATATTTACTGTTTAAATAATTTAACACAGTTAAAAACAATTTTATAGTCAATGTGTTATAATGGTGCATAGGTCTCATAAAGTCACGCCTCACCAAATGCTTTATGGCGTTAAACAAAACAAAGCAGCTTGTCGCTGCGGCAGACGAAACACCGTCTTCGATTAATACCAGATATACCCAGAGCGTGTAGCTTTTAATATTTCCGAGATAGTATTTTATTAAACTCAATAGACTTCGATTCCCTCGCGAAATGGTTTATTGTATCATCTGTACTCTCCTTTAGATATCTGGATTCTAAGAAAGTATTTTAAGCCTTTCACCACGTAGTATGCATATTAAAAAATATTCAGATCATGAGTAAAGAACAAAAAAAGGAAAAGAGCTCCAAGGAAAAAGGAAAGTCCTCTTACCAGCAAGACAAGGAAAAACCTTCCAAAGATCTACAAATTACCACCGTTAAAAAAAAGGATTCAAAAAAATCATGATGACGAAGATGAAAACACGAGAATATGCTCAAGTAGCAATCCGAGTCGCTGCAGGATTTGCGGTTTTATATTGGGGTGTCTCATTATATGATTGGATTACATCGGTATATTACGGTAAAAATATCACGCCAATGTATCTTGCAAACGCTCAATCGCTTGTGCCCTAGTACAACAACTTCTAGCATCCTCACATCCGGAGAATAATGTTTATTAGTCAAAATAGACTTGGATTAAGAAATTTTATCCCAGTCTAATATCACTAGTAAAGTCCAATTAGATTCTTTCGCTCATCATTCTATAAATAGCTATAACACGAAAAATGAAATATATATCTCCAGCGTCTGTATTAGATGAACTAATAGCAGAGACAAAAACATCTGCAGTGATCAACATTGCTTATTTAATACTAGTGCATCGTTTGCCTAACCAATTTAAAAGGCTATTCAATGCAATTTATATTTTAGAAAATAGTTATTTGATTCACATTGACAAAAAAGCTAGTGATGTATTGAATGAAGAGATTCGTATGTTCTTATTACCTTTCCCAAACGTATATATTATGGAAAGTCAGAATGTGGTTTGGGGAGGATATAGCATGGTGCAAGCAGAGGTTGATGGCATTAAGTATCTTCTGGAAACGAATGCAGAATGGGATTATTTTATAAATTTAAGTGGTCAGGATTACCCTTTGAAATCTCAAAAAATTATTCGCGAATTCTTGACAGAAAATAAAGGTAAAAGCTATCTGAAAATCGCCAATCAATTATTAACTCGTCCAGAAACGATGAATCGTATTGAAAATCGTTTCGAGGAATTAGAGGGTAGTATTTCAAATGCTGTGCGTAAGCGGGATTACATGAATAATGTCATTCCGTATATTGGTGGGCAATGGATGATGCTGACCAGAGCGTGTTGCGAATTCATTTGTACAAGTAAAGAAGTGAAAAAATTTGAGAGTTACTATCGTAATACTTTAATAGCAGATGAGTCTTTTTTTCAAACGGTATTAATGAATACATCTTTCGATGGTATCCTTATAAATGACGACAAAAGAGCTATAATTTGGATTCCTGATGGTGTTATTAAATTACGGCCTAAGACATTTACGACTGATGATTACGATTTTTTAAATAAGGGTGATAACCTGTTTGCAAGAAAATTTGATGACAATGTAGATAGCAACATCATCGATAGAATGAAACCTCATTTTAATACTTGCAAAAGCCTAATCTAAATAACTATGAATGAAAATGTTTATATAAGCAGGGCACGCCTCACCAATCAGATCCTCCTCATTGAAATTACTGATAGTCTTAAATAAAAAAAGCCCATCTAAAGTGTCAACCTTTGATGAGGGGCTATATCTGCTATAAATCCGATAAATACCGGAAAAGCTCTACAAAAATACAGCTCATGAATATTCTTTCTACTTAGTAATAAAAGTTGCTCACACGTTTGCTTGAGCTATAATTCATTATTAATCATATTTTTGACTATCCTATATCATTTATGAAAAAAAAATTCGATAAGCACTTAGATAATCTTGGAATAAATCTTGATTGATACGACTTCCTGCGAAAAATATTATGATATCACTATTCAAATGCATGATCAACTATTTAAGTCCAAAACTGAATGTTTGGTGAATTTAGTAGGAATACCACTGACTGGCGTATTTCTGCAATCCATTAAAGTATGTCTTTTGACCAAAGTATAGATATTAATGTTCATATTTGCATAACGATATAATCCGCTGATTTTGAAAATTATATTTGCAGAACTTAATACACTAACAATCCTAGGCATGAGCTCTATTGCGAAGCAATGCCGTAGCGATACTGAAGTTTTTGAAGCAGTAAATTTGCTGCACGCACGTCAGATTTTCAAATCCCAAAATATCTCGATCCTCTTTGTGAACATAGAACTTTTACAAGAGGGAGATCTATTAAAGCTCAGGACTGATTACGTTGGTAAGTTATACCTGATTGTACCGAAAGCTTCATTCCAAATTACATATAATCGATTCGTTCCAAAGGTAATTGATGGTATAATTAACCTAGAAAATGACTTGGAAGCTAATCAAAAATATCTGTCAAACATTATAGATGGCGTTTAGTTCATCACTTAGCCATTTAAGGTATGTTGAGTTAAACCTTAATGAAATTGTTGACTACTCTAATCACCTCTTCAATGTTGAATGGTTTAGAGAGGAAAGCGTTAGCACCAGCCATTTTTGAAATAGATCCGCCTTCAATACTTGCTGATATACTAAGTATATTTAAATTGTCATATTCTCGTCGAGATCTTAAGTGTCTGATAATTTCGTCCCCTCTAATTTCGGGCATCCATAAATCAACAATTAAAACATCCGGCCGCTCAGTTTCTATCCTATTTAGTAGTTTACTACTGTGATACTCAACTTGTACATCCACTGTATCACTGTCTAATATTATTTTTAGTACATCAGCAATATTCCTGTCGTCATCGCAGATTATAACCTTACTTTTCTCTCTCATTTTTTCTAAATAGCACAAATTCCAACAGAGTGTATACTTGAACCTTGAAAATTCAAAATGAAAGATTTACAACAACCAATTATATCTGAGGTAATATTCAACAATCATACCTAAAGATGGCTTATGAATAGGATCGCTAAAGTTCGAGTATTAGTCGATCCTGATATTGTATTTATACCTTGACCTGTAAATCTAGGAGGAATATTGAATGCGTATAAAGAACTTGGTAAGTTCCAAACAAAGAATTTTGCGCCCCATGTTTTATCCAGGATGTACTCTATAATACTACCAAGCATATAAAACTTTCCTGAATAAATCGTAATCAATCGGTTGGGCAACTTTATTTCCAAGTAGAAAGAATATTTATAGGCTGTATCGTTGCAGAGCTTTTCCGGTGCTCATCGGATTAATAGCAAACCAGCCCCCTATCAAAGCTTGACGCTTTTGAAGGGCTTTTTTTATATGTCATACTGAATTCCTTTTATTGCTTTCTTTAATTCCTTTTTCTGGGATTGGCTGTATAACAGTATATAAGCAGTATATTTATATATAAGATATAGCTATGTATGCGATTCGTAAAATTAAGATCCTATGTCCTACGCAGATTGCGTAATCAGGGATATAATATTCTCCGGTCCACTTCACCAATAAGTAGTAAGAACCCGTCTTGGTATCCAGATATCGTGGATTTGGAAAAATTCCTACATTGGGATAGTGAGGGTGTGCAAAACCTTAGCGTTCCTTCGAATAAAACACATCTGCTGATAATCCAAGATGCGTTAGATAATATCAGGGACGAGGATTTTATTGGGGAGGTGTGGATTTGAAAAAAGCCACTCGATTGGAGGGGTTATGTTGTTATTTAAGCTATTAGTTTATCGGTCCTTGACCGCCTCTTGGTCTAACGTTTAAGGTTGTTTCTGTAGATATGCCGCAAACGCTAGTTTCTGTTGCCCGAAAGATAATACTGTAGTCATGAGAATTTCTCGAGAATGCATTAGTATTAAGTATTACCTGGTTTCCCGACAATTGAATTGTATATGGCGCCCCCCGTGGCACTCTCTGGATTTATTGTCAATTTTGAACTTGGATCGGATTTCACAACGTTGTAGTTATAGTGTTGCCTCCAGTCACAAAAGTGCTACCATTAATTTTTGGCCCAGCTCCCACGATAGCGCGAAATATCTGGTATGCCAAAGGAGATGAAAAATTCCGTACTACAAAGGATGTAGACTTCGCTGTAATGATAGGCAGCAAAGAAGATTGTAAAAAGGTCAGGGATGATCTTATAAAAAATGGATACACCGAAAGTGATACCAATGCTTTTGTCATCATGTCGCCTACAGGATTACAAGTCTACCTTTTGCCATTGGGTGGCATCGAAATTGATGAGGAAATAAAGTTCGAGGGACAGGAGCTGACGAGTACTAACGTTAATAGTTTCCGAGAGGTATATAGCATGGGCACCGAGGACGTTATCCTAGATACCGGTCATCAGTTCAAAATAGCAGCACTACCAGCTATTGTATTGCTCAAGTTTATAGTTTATGACGATAGACCGGAACTGCGCTTCAAGGACGCAAGGGATATCATCAGTATAGTAAACCATTATTTTAATCTTCAGAGCCACCTTATCTATAACCATCATGCTGATCTCTTTGGTGTAGAGGATCAAGATATTACCTTGGAAGAGATTTTCGCAGCGGTAATAGCTCGCGAGATAAAAAAAGATGATCAACGACAAAAAACTTCACTTGCGCCTAAATGGAGTCCTTTCGGGTCAGTTAGAGCAAATGGAAAAAAGCGCCCCGATAAGGAACATGGTTAATCAAAGTGGGAAGGATGTAGAAAATGTGGCAGCTATATTGGATGCAATGTTAAAAAACCTTACAAATTGAGAACTGGATACAAAAAGCTATCTAAATGAGAGAATAAGTTATAAGAAAATATATGGAAGAAACGGAAGTATAGAAGAGGTAGCTGGGTTAATCCAAAGCATACCATCAGTTACTCTATTGTACCATAAATCGAGAATAGGATTGACATTATATCTAGATTAATCGGGTAAAGAATCGGTAGATAGGCAGATTAGAATACTTAATTCATACCCACCACAATGTCATCCAGAATTAACTGGTCTTTTTGATCATGCATTCGAGGTTATACGTCAAAAGGGAAACTGGCAGGTGATATTTTGGAAATACTCAAATATGCTATTTTACAACCTTATTTATAAGAACCATAATAATGCACCATCAAGAGATTTAGTGGGAGATTAGAACGATAGGTTCTTAAAAGCCTACCTTTTGATCAATTCGGAGATCAACAATGGATTTATATATCAGATGATTATATTTCTAACCTTGATTTTTCAAACCAGCAAAACCGTGGGCTGATGTTCTTTGAATATCTTGAAAATGATTCTAGGTTCAAAAAATATTTGCCTGGGTTCTATACAGGATGGAGGTTGATGATGAAAATCAGCTCTATAAGACCCTTTTTGCCATATTCGCGCAATGCAAAGTGGAAAGAGCTCCCAACAAACGGAGGAGTCAAATTGGCTTTCAGGGCTTGTAAGGATATGTAAAGATGGGCCATGTCGAGGGTATAGCTATAAATGAACGTTTTGTTTCGAAAATTTTCAAGCGAATTTATTTTTAAAAAATATCAAGATTCTCAAAGAGTGTTACAAATAGGTTACAGCCAATAATTTCCTCTTTTCAAATATTTATCAATATATTGCTTCTGTAAGTCAGAAACGCAGATTTTTACCATATCAAAAAGGGTTGCTAAAAAGACTCATAATCTTTTGGTCCCTGGTTCGAGCCCAGGTGGGCGCACAACCTAAAAAAAGTCGTTTTTCTGTACGGAAGACGGCTTTTTTTGTTTCTCAGGGTACTTTAGGAGCTTGTACCCTGCGCTAATTGGAGTTCTCCGATTGGTGTGATTTACATAGTTTTTCATTCAAAGTTCGTTTTTTATGGGCGATGAAGGTCGCATTCATCATTTGATTCATGCAGGGTTTGTTGAACTTCACGCAAAACGGTTACAAATAGGTTACAGTCCGTTTGCGTGACAATTGTAAAAATTATGGCAACAGTTAGCGCCAAGGTGTTCAGCCACCACAAAAAAGCAGATGGGACTTTTGGTGTCAAAATCTGCATCCGACACGGAGGATTGAGAAAGAATAGCCTTACCTTGTTTATCGCGCGAGGAAAGTAAATTGCTTGCAGCTGTAGATGGTTTAGGGGCATAGGTGTTTATAGTGAAAAGATTATATTTGAATTATGAAAAAACATCCGCTATTTCGACAAGCTGTGATAATCTCAATTGTAGCACTTTCTATATTTAGTATAGCATTACTTTATGTGTCCGACCAGTCTACAAATGAGAAATTTGGAGCATTAGTGAAGTTTTTAGCAGGCATTACTACACCATTCTTTTTGGTAATCATGTATATCCGCTACAAAGAACAGAGAAGTAATTAGTCTTACTTTGCACTTTGTAGTTAAAAAGCAACTAACGAGCGACTTCAAAATCAAGGACCCCTTCGTCGCCGATAAAGTTGAAACCCAATTAAGAGGTTATCGAAAACTGATTAGTGAATTAGATGGTAGGCTTGATTTCTTTACTGCAGAAACATTAAAGGATTACTTACAAAATCAGAATGTGGATATTGATTTTTTAAAGTTCTGCTCTTCATATATTGAGAGTCTAAAAAAGAACGGTGGGATAGGATCTGCCAATAACTTTAGAGTCGTGAGAAATAGCTTGATTGACTATTTTAAGAGGGATGGCATTTCGATAAAGGAGGTTCATTCTAATATGCTCATAAGCTATGAAAGGTATCTACGATCAGAAAGAATAATTACTCGGACTAATCAAAACGGAACGTGTATACCACCAGGAAACAAGGTCTATCAGATAGAGGACTGCATAACCACATGCGTGATTTACGTACTCTCTTCAATTCCGCAAGGGATCTTTACAACAATGAAGATTTGAGTATATCTCATTATCCTTTCAAAAAAAATACAAAATTGGTTCGGCACCATTAACAAAAAAAGAAATCACGCACTACAACTGGTTGTGAAGATAAAGCACACTGAAACTAAGGGTGGGAGTAGAGCAGAGCTTGCCAAAGATATGTATATGCTCTCATTTTATCTATGCGGAATGAATGTGTAATCTTCCCTAAAAACAGCTACAGATATTAATGTAGATTTATAATTTAGGGATAATGAAAAAGAGTAAGTTTAGCGAGTCGCAAATCATCAAGATTTTATCGCAACAGGATTCCGGACAATCAATTTCGGATATTTGCAGAGAGCACGGCATTAGCCAAGGCACGTTCTATTCATGGAAGAGTAAATATTCGGGCATGGAAGTTTCTCAACTCAAGCAAATGAAGGATATGGAAAGGGAGTTCGCACAATACAAAAAGATTGTTGCCGAGCAAACTCTACATATCGCTGTTTTAAAAGACGTAATAGAAAAAAAGCTATAGGGCCTGGCGAGAAGCGCGAACTGGTAGGTTACGCTCATGAAGTTTTTAAAGTGAGTCTTCGCCAGGCCTGCATTTTATTCAAGATAAGTAGCTCTGTTTACTATTATCGCACTAAACGTAGCAATGATAGTGAAGTGATCGAGCAATTGTGTATCCTTTCGGAACTGCATCGTAGGTGGGGTTTCTGGATGATG
>NZ_LQXS01000011.1 GCF_001586775.1 Sphingobacterium populi
AATCTGCTGAAAGAATTATACTTCCGGAAATACAAAGCATATAAATAGTCTGCTACAACTTATGGCATCCCTCTCAGAGAACTAATACAACTTACTTTAATTTGATTAGGGTATTTGTCGGTAATAATAAATGAAAATATAGTTGTGAATTTGAATAATATTATTTTTTAATTAAAAGAATAGTGAAAAAGAAAAAACACTGTGAGAATACCTGCTTTATGTGTAACCACATCATCCCAGCATGGAAAGAGGTAATTAATGCCAATAGAGAAGTCATTAAAGTAAAGAAAGGAGAGCAATTTATCCAAGAAGGTACTCCTGCCAGCGGTATTTATTTTGTGCAACAAGGCTTGATCAAAGTATACAAGCAATGGGGCGCTAAAGAAAGCATTGTGCGCTTCGCAAAAAAAGGAAGTATCGTGGGTCATCGCGGTTTGTCCTCGGCAGAAACACGATTCCCGATCTCAGCAGCGGCACTAGAAAATAGTGAAGTATGTTTTGTTCACATGGATTTCTTTAAAACAGTGCTGAAAGGAAACCCAGCATTCACCTATGAGATGTTGCTGTTTTATGCCGACGAGTTACAAATTTCTGAACAGAAGAGCAATAATCAGGTGCTGCTATCTGTGAAAGGTCGATTAGCGTGGTGCATCCTGCAATTAGCCCATGATATGGGGATCGAAGAAGATGGCTATATCGGCACCAAACTTTCAAAAACGGATATCGCGTCGTATATCGGAAGCACCTACGAGAGCATCTACCGCATGATGCTGGAACTTGAGAACGAAAAAATCATCGAGACGGCCAATAAGCGCATCCGTATACTGGATCGTATAAAACTCAGAGATTATAGCTTGATCTAATCCCTGAGCGCTACCGCATCAACCAACCGCAAAGGATCAGGTAATTCCGGTTTTGATGTCTATCATCTAAAATTTGTATCCAATACCTGCGCCCAATTTCCACTGCCCATTCGCGGTCGCGGTTTTCGGGGTGTAGAAAGTCGGTATCTGAATAGCGATCTTTTTCAACACGATCACCGTAGCACCAAAGCCTAATGTGGGTGTAAAGGTGGAATTCTTGACGACTGCTCTATCTTCTTTGATCTTGATCGAAGGAAGTAAGCCCAGCAGAATGCTGTAGGTTGGTTTGCTCCATTTGATCGCAGGTCCAGTACAATTGATATACGCGCCATCATCCACATAGCCTGCGACAATGATTCCCTCAAAAAGCTTTGCACTTACGGTCTTTTCTTGCCCTTTGGCGGATAAGACACAGAGACAGAGACTGGCGATAAGGATGTTTAGCAATGACATATTCAGAGATTTATTTGGTAGATAACCGATGTGCTTTGGTGGTATGCGTGTAATAAATCGCCATACCGGTAAATAGCAAACCGCCGACGATATTGCCCGCCGTGACGATCAACTGATTGTACATCCACCAATCGCCAATACTTACTTTGGCGCCAAACATCATCCCTGCCGGAATGACAAACATATTGACCACGGCATGCTCATAGCCCAAAGCAAAGAAGATAAAAATGGGAATACCAGCGGCCAATATCTTGCCCAAAGTGGATTTGGAAGTCATAGACATAATCACTCCCATGCAGACCATCCAATTGCACAATATCGCTTTGACAAATGCGGAAAACAAGCCCGGAGCGCCATGGCTGGCATATCCAATGGTTTTCTTTTCGCTGATGGATACCAATGCCTGCTCGATCACGCCAATCTCGCGTAATTGTCCGGATTCTGTGCTTGCCGCCCAGAATAACACGGCAAATAGTAAGCTGCCTACGAGATTGCCCGCAAATACCCAAAGCAAGTTTTTCAGCATGTTACCGCCAGATATTTTCTTCTCCATCCACGCGAGTGGCACCAAGGCAAAACTCCCTGTCACCAGCTCTAAACCGAGTATGACGATAATGACAAAGCCTACAGGAAATACAAAAGCGCCCATAAGACTGAGCGAGGTCTGGGTAGTCGCCATCAATGCTAACGTGACCGAAATGGCGAGCAAAGCACCCGAGAGGGCTCCACGTATTAATAAATCTCCGACGGTTAATTTGGACTTGTTGATGGCCGTCGTCATCATGTTGTCGGCAACTTCTTGTGGCGTGATGTAATCCATAATGGTATCTTTTAGTGAAAAAAATTAGGTTAATTTTCTAACGAAATGTAGACCAGTCCAGCTTCTACTTTGACTGGATAGGTGGTAATAGCACATTCATCGCCCGATAGACATTCGCCGGTGTCTAAGGCAAATGTTTTCTTGTGAAATGGACATGCGACCTTCGGTGTGTCGCCTAGCGATCCGGTCATTCCGCGACTCAATATCATCTGCTTCTTATGCGGGCATTCATTCTGGGTGGCGTACCATTCATTGCGTCGCTTGAAGTAAAATAGGGCAATTTGCTTCCCTCCAATTTGCACGCAAACTCCGCCATTTTCTATCGTATCATCGATATGACAGGCTAATTCCCATGCTGTTGTCGTCATTGTTTCCATAGATATATAAAAGTTAAATGGTTATGGTGTGATCACCGTATTCCAATCTGCCGCTTTCTTCTGTCCGCGCATTTCATCAAACTTGACGGTATCGTCTTTCTGATCTGGAGCATTCACAAAGTGTACAAAACGCTTACGAATGTTTGGATCGTTGACAGCTACCTTCCATTCACATTGATAGGCATTGACCAATGCTTGCATTTCGCGTTCCCACGTCTCGGCCATACCCAGACTGTCATTCACGACGACATTGCGCAGGTAGTCGATGCCGCCATCCATCTTATTTAACCAAGTGGCTGTACGCGTCAATGGGTCGGCTGTGCGGATGTAAAACATTAAAAACCGATCTAAGTACTGAATACAGGTATCGCTATCGATATCGCTGGCCAATAACAGCGCGTGCTGTGGTTTGCTACCGCCATTGCCACACACGTAAAGGTTCCAGCCTTTTTCGGTGGCGATAATGCCAAAGTCTTTGCTCTGTGCTTCTGCGCATTCGCGGATACAACCGCTGACGGCGGACTTGAATTTGTGTGGCGCACGCACGCCACGATAGCGCTCTTCTATTTTGATCGCAAATGAAACGCTATCATGCAATCCAAAGCGACACCAAGTGCTTCCGACACAGCTCTTGACCGTACGAAGCGCCTTTCCATAAGCATGTCCGCTTTCAAATCCGGCAGCGATCAGCTCTTCCCAGATAAAAGGAAGATCATTGACATGCGCACCAAACATATCGATCCGTTGACCGCCCGTTATCTTGGTATATAGGTTGTATTTCTTCGCCACCTCTCCAATCACAACGAGCTTTTCCGGCCGTATTTCGCCTCCAGGAATGCGAGGCACTACAGAATACGTACCGCCACGTTGAATATTCGCCAAAAAACGGTCATTACTATCTTGTGCCACGTCATTGCCTTTGTCCAAGATCATTTCATTCCAAATACTGGCGAGCAAAGAAGAAACTAAGGGCTTACAGACTTCGCAACCGTGTCCTTTCCCTAGATCGTCCAGTACTTCATCATAATGGTGTAGCTCGTGTATCTTGATCAGATCAAACAATTCTTGCCTGCTATAATCAAAGTGTTCGCAGATGGTATTGCGGATATATTTGCCCTGCTGCTTCATGGTATGCGTCACCAGATCTTTGACCATAGGGATACAGCCACCACAACCCGAACCGGCTTTTGTACACTTCTTGACATCTTCCACATTCTCGCAACCGGGCTGAGCTAGTGCGTCACAAATCTGCGTTTTCGTAATGCCTTCGCAGCTACAAATCAAAGCGGTATCGGGCAATGCATCTAAACCTGTTCCAGCAGGCTGGTTGCTGATCTTTTCGTGAAAAAGCAACAGTTCGGGATGCTCAGGAATCGGCATATTGTTATTTACGGTCTGCAAAAGCATATTGTAGTTGCTTGCCTCTCCAACTAAGATGCCGCCTAATAATTTTTTGCCATCTGCACTGATATTTAGTCTTTTGTAGATTCCTTTATTTTTGTCTTCAATATGAATCGTTCGCGCATCTGGTTCGCAGATAAAAGGATCTCCAAAACTGGCAACATCTACTCCCATTAACTTGAGTTTTGTACTCATATCAAAGCCTGAAAAGGTTTTGTGCTCTCCAACAATGGTAGAGGCAGCAATTTCGGCCATTTCGTAACCCGGAGCTACGAGTCCGTAAATCATCTCCTTGTACAAAGCGCACTCCCCGACAGCAAATATGTTGGGATCGGATGTTCTCATGTTTTTATCAACCACGATACCGCCGCGAGCACCTGTTGCTAGCCCGATTTCTTTGGCTAGTTCGTCACGAGGTTTGATGCCTGCCGATACGATTAAAATATCCGCATCTATCGATGTTTCATCGGCAAACTTTAATCCGGTGATCTTGTCGTCTCCTACTATTTGTGTTGTAGATTTATGCAGTAGACAACGAAGACCTAATGTGCGCAGCTTATTTTGCAGGGTGGCGCTTGCTGAATCGTCAATCTGTCTAGGCATTAGTCGCGCGGCGAATTCCACCACGGCAGTTTCTTGAATCTGAAGATCGACGAGTGCTTTAGCGGCTTCCAATCCTAATAAACCTCCGCCAATCACGGCACCTTTGCGAGCACGAGGCGCATATTCTTTGATGCGATCTAGATCGTCAATCGTTCTATATAGAAACACGCCTTCCTTATCTATACCCGGTATCGGCGGCACAAATGCAGCAGAACCGGTAGCAAATACCATAAAATCGTAGGAAATCCGCACGCCTTGCATCGACTGCACCAACTTTTGGACAGTATCTATCGCTATGATCGGATCATTTAAGTGCAGATCTATATTATTAGCAGAATACCAGTCGGAATCTGAAAGATAAAGATCATTACTTCCGGTGTTTTTAAAGTAATCTGTAAGATGTACAC
>NZ_LQXS01000012.1 GCF_001586775.1 Sphingobacterium populi
TCCTTTATCCCTAAATTAGCTATTGAATTACATTTAATTTTTTCGCAATGGCTATTACATTTAACTTTGAAATCGATACTTCATCTTGTCCCGCTACAATTATTTTTGTTACTGATGAAGGTGGCTTACGAACAGATAGAATAGCAACTCCACTCCGTATAGAAGCTGATATGTGGTGTAGTTTAAAGGGAAGGCCACAGAATATATATTTAAAAAAATTTAAAAAAGTCAATGTTCGTCTAAATAATGTTCGAGTTGCCGTAACAACATATTTTAATACATTACTAGCATCTAACGAGCCGTATTCACTTCGAAAGTTGACACAGATAATATGTAAACACTCCTCCATTGACTTACGTGTTCCTTCGGGAGGTTTGTTGGATCGTATAGAAGCCTACATCAAATCAAGGGCACACATTATTTCAGCCTCAACACGTAAAAGGTACCATGTATTTTATAATCTCCTACAGAAATTTGAAGCATATTTAGGCCAAAATCTATTTATTCGAGATATTAATGCTT
The DNA here is from genome assembly GCF_001586775.1 of Sphingobacterium populi. Taxonomy (GTDB): domain Bacteria; phylum Bacteroidota; class Bacteroidia; order Sphingobacteriales; family Sphingobacteriaceae; genus Sphingobacterium; species Sphingobacterium populi. The sequence goes on from NZ_LQXS01000012.1 coordinate 523, forward strand.
CCATAATACCTCGTTTACTGGCTTTCGGTGAGGAAGAGTCATACTCAATAAGCACGATACATAGAACAGTGTACTTTATTCGCACCGTTCTTAACCATTTGGAAAAAAGAGGAATCCGCACGTTTGTGTATGAATTAGAGATTCCGAAAACAATTAATAAAATGGACATGGTTACGTTATCAGAGGAAGAATTACTCCGTATTAAGGATCTAAAGGTGTACAAACAGTTAAAAAATGCCAGAGATTGGTTGATAATAAGTTGTTACACTGGGCAGCGAATATCTGACTTTATGAGATTTACTTCAGATATGATTAAGATTGTACAAAATAAAAAATACATAGTCTTTAGGCAGTGTAAAACAAAAAAAGAAATACATCTTCCACTCCACCCCGCGGTACAGGAAGTAATCGCTGAATACGGTAACCGTTTCCCACCAAAAATCTCATATAAGCTTTACAATATTCATATTAAGTATTTATCCAAAATTGCTGGTCTCGAAGAATCTGTCAATCTAAGGAAGCGCATAGGATTTAGGAGCCGTGTCATGAATGTCCCAAAATGGAAGGCAATTACAACACACGTAGGGAGACGTAGCTTCGTATCAAACTTTTATGGAAAAATTCCTACCCCTCTACTAATGGAAGCGACAGGACACAGCTCGGAACTTATGTTCCAGAGATATATAAATCCTTTAAATACTCAAAGAATTTTATTATTAAACCAACATTTTGAGGAAACATATAAGATCGCGCTAGGAATGTGAGAAAAAATCAGCAAACTACGTATGCATAAGTTAAAGAGTAAGTGTTCAGACTATCGCTACAAAAGAGAAAAAATCAAACAAAAATGTCTTACAAAAAGAACATAAAGTTGTTCAGTTTGAACACTTCAGGCGACATGGAAATCGCATTAATTAAGTTGTTTACTTTAATGCTGAGTGCCAATGTATTAAAAGGTTTAATCTATTTGTACGATTCATGGGTAAGGTTAGATGGTGAAGGAACAGGAAGATCTATACGTCTTATTATCACATCAGCCATATTAATAATAGTTATTAGAAACTTTCATCGCCATCTACGGATATTTGTGCACTACGCAGTTATTACGACCATCTTACATATTTATTACAGAGCATTTAATCAAGATGTAGGAATGGATGTTGTTGCTATCCAAGCAATCTTCATGGTCATAATCAGCAGTTTTTACGCGATTGGAAGAAAATGGGGTACGTTTTACTCGGGGATAGCTGTCATATGCTTCATAGCTGTAGAAATTATACCATTCAGAGTGCATGTGTTACAAGCATTACCTTCAAATTTGAATAATATTTATATCCTTATTAATTGGATAGTTATAATCCTATCCCATCATTATTTTCATAAAATACTCTTCGATAGTCTTAATAATAGTCAGGAAATGACCATGCAAAATATCTTTTTAGCAGAAAGCCGCAGCAAATTTCTTGCAACGATATCTCATGAGATACGTACTCCTCTGAATTCGCTTATAGGCATCTCGAACCTTTTAAAGATAGATCAGAATGATAAAAATCAGAGTGAACTTCTAAAAACCTTGCAAATCTCTTCTAAAACACTACTATCACTTATTAATAATGTTCTAGATTTAAATAAACTAGAGGCGGGACAGGTGCAAATAGAACAAACTAATTTTCGAATTGCGCCTCTAATTCAACAGATTACTTCTCAGATGAGATATAAGGCAAATAGTAAAGGTATCTCCATGCAAGCAAGTATACAGCCCCAACTTGATAATCTAACGGTCAAAGGGGATCCGACAAGACTTACACAAATTGTCACAAATCTTTTGGACAACGCTATAAAATTCACACATAAAGGCAATGTTACCATATCTGTTTGCGAGATTGAAAGGTCAAGTTATTACGTCCTATTGGACTTTGAAATTAGTGACTCAGGCATAGGCATGACTCAGCAACAGCAGCAAACTATATTTAACCCCTTTGAACAAGCAGATGCTAGTGTTAATCGAAAATATGGTGGAACAGGTCTCGGACTCTCGATTGTGGATCAACTGCTAAAAATGATGAATAGCCAAATTTTCGTTTCCAGCAAACTCGGTGAAGGCACTCGAATGTCCTTTAAATTACCATTTGCAATAGTATCGGAAGCTGAAGAAATCCCAGTTATTGAGTCGCATCCAATAAATGTGGAAGTGCAACAACTAAAAATTTTGCTTGCTGAAGATAATGACCTTAACATTTTTTATATGAAGCACCTTTTCGCCCAATGGGAAATTTCTGCTGATATTGCCGCTAACGGAATGGAGGTGATATCACTTATCAAAGGCAACGACTACGACGTAATCTTAATGGATATTAGTATGCCGATAATGAATGGGATAGAAACAGCCATAGAAATTCGCAAAATGGATGATATAAATAAGTCAAATGTATTTATAATAGCATTAACCGCTTCAAATTCACCTGACATAATTCATCAAGCAATGGGGGCAGGTATAAATGAATTAATAACTAAACCCTTCGAACCGAATATACTTATAAATAAATTAGGAGAATTGTCTGGAATTTTTGGCTCGAAAAGTAAATTTAATTAAGATCCAGTAGTCACCTAGTTAACAATTTCATAATTGCTAAAATTCAAATTGGCACACACATAGAATGAAAATAGAAATATAAAATTGACGTAGATCAAAAAATATTAAATGCCATATTTTTACATCTTACATTAACTAGATAACAGATGGTGTATTACAGTGATGAGTATCACTATTTATAGGTAGAGTATTGAGATGTCGATGACCTACTCCTACTTAATCAGACTGCTAACTTGTGGCACACTTAAATTTATCCATCTATACTTTTTTTGTAAGACAAATACATCCCTTTACTCTATAACTACTTTATCTTTTTATACTTTCAGCTTTTTGAGGAAACTTAAAGTGTTATGGTAAGCCAACATACTACTTCCTACTCATGGTATAAATATTTCCATTATTATCTAATATCATATTTTGCTGTGTAAGGGTTCTAATTTCCATAGGACTTACAAATACCTCAAACTGTGTAAGGAACAACGTATTACTATCTTCTTCAAATATCCAAGTAAATTCCTCTTTATATGAATCTTCATCTTGATAAGTGTACATAACTGTTCCAGTTGAATCAGCGGCAAAAGTATAAATGATACTTTCCCCATTACCCACAACTTGCTCCTCGCCATCGATGAGCAAGCTATTGGTATTCCACACTCCAAGAAACATAATTTCTTGAACGTCTTCATGCTTTTTACAAGACATAATGATAAGCAAAGGCAATAAAACAAACAGTACTTTTCTCATGTTTTTTATGTTTTAAACAGATTAACTCATCTGAACGACGATGAAATAAGAACAGATTATTTGAAAGTTTGTTCTCCCTATCATACAGGGCATACCGACATATACGCAAAAATCACCTTGAATTAATCCCGAAAACAAGAATTTTTAAATTACATCTTAGTACACAATATATTTTTTAGCATTTTTGATAAAAATCAAGGGCTATGTATAACTTAATCCAAACTATTCTTAGATTTATTTTAGCATCCAGTTTATTTATCCTAGGTGGCTGCGAAAAAGACAATAACGGTATCGATGATACTACTGAAGTAAAAGTTGCACGTTTAAAACATATAACC
>NZ_LQXS01000013.1 GCF_001586775.1 Sphingobacterium populi
CGTTTAAACGCAAAAAAGCCCTTGCAACTATTTTTGCAAGGGCTTTTGTATAAAATTAGGCACCGACCTACTCTCCCACCTGTTACGGCAATACCATCGGCTCTGGCGGGCTTAACTACTCTGTTCGGAATGGGAAGAGGTGGACACCGCCGATATAGGCACCTGAATATCTTTTGTGTATGATCAGCGTATTCTCTCAATACAACACTAACTAATCATCACAGCATATCGTGACATATATTTGAAAGAAAGAAGGACAGTTAGAATTATAATCTGTATATCAATGCACTATGGCTAGGCGAAGAAACACAGAGGAAACAACAGAACACGTTTTCTATCATTGCGAAAGCTTCGGGCTATTAGTATCACTTGGCTTTGGTCTCTCAACCTTTACACCTATGACCTATCAACGTTGTCATCTGCAACGACCCTATAAGGAAGTCTCATCTCGTGGCTAGTTTCGCACTTAGATGCTTTCAGCGCTTATCTATTCCCGACGTAGCTACCCAGCCGTACACCTGGCGGCATAACTGGTTCACCAGCGGTCAGTCCATCCCGGTCCTCTCGTACTAAGGACAGATCCACTCAAACTTCCAACGCCCACAACAGATAGGGACCGAACTGTCTCGCGACGTTCTGAACCCAGCTCGCGTGCCACTTTAATGGGCGAACAGCCCAACCCTTGGGACCTTCTCCAGCCCCAGGATGTGACGAGCCGACATCGAGGTGCCAAACCTCCCCGTCGATATGAGCTCTTGGGGGAGATCAGCCTGTTATCCCCAGAGTACCTTTTATCCTTTGAGCGATGGCCCTTCCATACAGAACCACCGGATCACTATGTCCGTCTTTCGACCCTGATCGACTTGTTGGTCTCACAGTCAAGCGGGCTTATGCCATTGCACTCCTCGTACGGTTACCAAGCGTACTGAGCCCACCTTTGAAAGCCTCCGTTACCTTTTTGGAGGCGACCACCCCAGTCAAACTACCCACCAAACAATGTCCTCGGCATAGCGAGTTAGAAACCGAATACAGAAAGGGCGGTATTTCAAGGTTGTATCCACGACTCCTAGCGAAGCCGCTTCAATTACTCCCGCCTATCCTACACATCCTGTATCCAATTCCAATGTTAAGCTATAGTGAAGGTTCATGGGGTCTTTCCGTCCCGTTGCGGGTAATCGGCGTCTTCACCGATACCACAATTTCACCGAGCTCATGGCTGAGACAGCGCCCAGATCGTTACACCATTCGTGCAGGTCGGAACTTACCCGACAAGGAATTTCGCTACCTTAGGACCGTTATAGTTACGGCCGCCGTTTACTGGGGCTTCGATTCAATGCTTCTCTTGCGATGACATCCCCTCTTAACCTTCCAGCACCGGGCAGGTGTCAGGCCTTATACTTCATCTTTCGATTTTGCAAAGCCATATGTTTTTGCTAAACAGTCGCCTGGGCCTTTTCACTGCGGCTGCTCTATCGCTAGAGACAGCGCCCCTTCTCCCGAAGTTACAGGGCCATTTTGCCGAGTTCCTTAGCCATGATTCACTCGAGCACCTTAGGATTCTCTCCTCGAACACCTGTGTCGGTTTGCGGTACGGGTTTTATATACCTGAAGCTTAGCGGGTTTTCTTGGAAGTCTGATTACCTGCACTATCTGCGCCGCCGAAGCTTTGCAGTACTATCGTGTTTCAGCATTCTCTGCGGATTTGCCTACAGAAAATATACCTACGCACTTCAACGAACTATTCCGTCAGTTCGCGGCAGTGTCACTACTCCGTCACCACATCGCAGTATATAAAAGTACGGGAATATTAACCCGTTGTCCATCGGCTACCTCCTTTCGGATGCGCCTTAGGCCCCGACTAACCCTGATCCGATTAGCGTTGATCAGGAAACCTGGTTCTTTCGGTGGGCGGGTTTCTCACCCGCCTTATCGTTACTTATGCCTACATTTGCTTTTCTATTCAGTCCACAACAAGTCACCTTGCTGCTTCACCCCCAATAGAATGCTCCCCTACCAGATGTAACTCGTGTTACAAATCCATAGCTTCGGTAATACACTTGATGCCCGTTTATTATCCACGCCCGGTCGCTCGACTAGTGAGCTGTTACGCACTCTTTAAATGAATGGCTGCTTCCAAGCCAACATCCTAGCTGTCTGGGCAACCGGACCTCGTTAGTTCAACTTAGCGTATATTTAGGGACCTTAGCTGATGGTCTGGGTTCTTTCCCTCTCGGCCTTGGACCTTAGCACCCAAAGCCTCACTGCCGATCATATCTTACAGCATTCGGAGTTCGTCTGGATTTGGTAGGATTTGACTCCCCCGCACCCAATCGGTAGCTCTACCTCTGCAAGACTCTATATCGACGCTGTTCCTAAAAACATTTCGGGGAGTACGAGCTATTTCCCAGTTTGATTGGCCTTTCACCCCTACCCTCAGGTCATCCGGAAACTTTTCAACGTTTATCGGTTCGGTCCTCCATTACATGTTACTGCAACTTCAACCTGCCCAAGGGTAGATCACAAGGTTTCGCGTCTACCTCATCCGACTATGCGCCCTATTCAGACTCGCTTTCGCTTCGGCTGCGTCGCTGAACGACTTAACCTTGCCGGACAAGAGTAACTCGTAGGCTCATTATGCAAAAGGCACGCCGTCACTGAATAAATCAGCTCCGACCGCTTGTAAGCACACGGTTTCAGGTTCTTTTCACTCCCCTGTTCGGGGTTCTTTTCACCTTTCCCTCACGGTACTGGTTCACTATCGGTCTCTCAGGAGTATTTAGCCTTACCGGATGGTGCCGGCAGATTCAAGCAGGATTTCTCCGGTCCCGCCCTACTCAGGATACCACTATGCTGTCATTCTTTACCTGTACGGGGCTTTCACCCTTATTGCGCAGTTTCCCACCTGCTTCCAGTTCATAGCGACAATACAATGTCGTGGTCCTACAACCCCATAATTGCCGTAACAACTATGGTTTGGGCTCTTTCGTGTTCGCTCGCCACTACTTACGAAATCATTATTATTTTCTCCTCCTACGCTTACTTAGATGTTTCAGTTCGGCGCGTTCGCGTATTATACAACTAGTCTTCCACTAGCTAGGTTGCCCCATTCGGAAATCTACGGATCAAATCACATTTGCTAATCCCCGTAGCTTATCGCAGCTTATCACGTCCTTCATCGCCTCTGAGAGCCTAGGCATCCCCCGTGTGCCCTTTGTTACTTTCTTCAAATCC
>NZ_LQXS01000014.1 GCF_001586775.1 Sphingobacterium populi
TAATGTAGTCCCGAGCAGATTTGAACTGCTGACCCCTACATTATCAGTGTAGTGCTCTAACCAACTGAGCTACGGGACTAGCTATATCTTCTTTTCTACCTCGGTAATACCATTAATGAACCCCCTATACTATGGGGACAGGTACTGTATTTCCTATCGTTTCTATTCTTCTTTCTTTTATTTTAAAGTAATGTCATGTGCGTGGCAAGAATACGGACTCCGCATCTCTAGAAAGGAGGTATTCCAGCCGCACCTTCCGGTACGGCTACCTTGTTACGACTTAGCCCCAATTATCGGTTTTGCCCTAACACGCTCCTTGCGGTTACATGCTTTAGGCACCCCCAACTTTCATGGCTTGACGGGCGGTGTGTACAAGGCCCGGGAACGTATTCACCGCGTCATTGCTGATACGCGATTACTAGCGAATCCAACTTCACGGGGTCGAGTTGCAGACCCCGATCCGAACTGTGACCGACTTTTCGAGATTCGCATCCTGTTGCCAGGTAGCTGCCCGCTGTATCGGCCATTGTAGCACGTGTGTAGCCCCGGACGTAAGGGCCATGATGACTTGACGTCGTCCCCACCTTCCTCTCCGTTTGCACGGGCAGTCTGTTTAGAGTCCCCACCATAACATGCTGGCAACTAAACATAGGGGTTGCGCTCGTTGCGGGACTTAACCCAACACCTCACGGCACGAGCTGACGACAGCCATGCAGCACCTAGTTTCCTGTCCCGAAGGACTAAGCCATCTCTGGCTTATTCAGTAACTTTCAAGCCCGGGTAAGGTTCCTCGCGTATCATCGAATTAAACCACATGCTCCTCCGCTTGTGCGGGCCCCCGTCAATTCCTTTGAGTTTCACCCTTGCGGGCGTACTCCCCAGGTGGATAACTTAACGCTTTCGCTAAGACGCTAACTGTATATCGCTAACATCGAGTTATCATCGTTTAGGGCGTGGACTACCAGGGTATCTAATCCTGTTTGATCCCCACGCTTTCGTGCATCAGTGTCAATAAACGCTTAGACAGCTGCCTTCGCAATCGGTGTTCTGAGACATATCTATGCATTTCACCGCTACTTGTCTCATTCCGCCATCTTCAACGCTATTCAAGCTCTTCAGTATCAAAGGCACTGCATCGGTTGAGCCGATGTCTTTCACCCCTGACTTAAAAAGCCACCTACGCACCCTTTAAACCCAATAAATCCGGATAACGCTTGGATCCTCCGTATTACCGCGGCTGCTGGCACGGAGTTAGCCGATCCTTATTCTTACGGTACATTCAGCTTCCTATACATAGAAAGGGTTATTCCCGTACAAAAGCAGTTTACAACCCATAGGGCAGTCATCCTGCACGCGGCATGGCTGGTTCAGGCTTGCGCCCATTGACCAATATTCCTTACTGCTGCCTCCCGTAGGAGTCTGGTCCGTGTCTCAGTACCAGTGTGGGGGATTCTCCTCTCAGAGCCCCTAGACATCGTCGCCTTGGTAAGCCGTTACCTTACCAACTAGCTAATGTCACGCGAGCCCATCCATATCCTATAAATATTTAAATACATCAACATGTGTTAACGTATTGTTATGCGGTGTTAATCCGAATTTCTTCGGGCTATCCCCCTGATATGGGTAGGTTGCTCACGCGTTACGCACCCGTGCGCCACTCTCAAATCGGGTAGCAAGCTACCCTCAGATCCCGTTCGACTTGCATGTATTAGGCCTGCCGCTAGCGTTCATCCTGAGCCAGGATCAAACTCTCCATTGTAAAATGAATTGTTCGACACCTAACTATTTATAAAAATAATTAGAAATTGTCTTTGTATAATATCTAATCCGGAATCGTATTTCGTTTTTCTAGCTTTCTCTTTAATATGTGACTTTCATCGCTCTTAAATTAAAAGCTAACTACTCGCCACGCTACATGAACATCTCTTTAAAGAACTTTCTCGCCGCCGCATCGCGCTTTGGCCTTTTATGTTTTGCTCTT
>NZ_LQXS01000015.1 GCF_001586775.1 Sphingobacterium populi
GGTGTTTTAATGATTTATTTTGGCTAATGTAGGTTTAAATTTTTAATAAAATCAAATATTATATGATTAAATCATAAAAAAACATATTTTTGATAGAAATAAATAAAAAAAACATGGAAAAATCAGTAAAAACACTTTTTATAATCGGATCTGGACCGGGAGATCCCGATTTTTTGACTATAAAAGCGTACAACACCTTAAAAAGATCCAAAGTAGCACTGTTTGACAACCTTGTTAGTCAAGAAATACTTGATTTATGCCCAGAAGATTGCAAAAAAGTATACGTAGGCAAGCATCCTTATGGCAAATACGTTCCACAGGAAGATATTAACACCCTAATAAGTTATTATTGCAATCGATTTTCCACAGTTGTGCGTTTAAAAGGAGGCGATCCTTATATTTTCGGACGAGGATTTGAAGAATGGCTGCACGCCAAAAGCTTGGGAATAACCGTAGAGTATATTCCGGGAATCAGTAGCATGCAAGGCGCGGGCAGTAACTCGATTCCTCTTACTCATCGCGGCGTAAGCGAGGGCGTCTGGGCCTTGACAGGAATGAAAAACAATGGAGAAATGGCGGCAGATCTGATGCTCGCAGCACAAAGCAACTCCACCGTAATCATCTATATGGGCATGCGAAAACTAACTGAAATAGCGCGAACGTATGTATTATATGGTAAAGGCGATACTCCTGCAGCTATTATACAGTATGCCACGCGCCCTAATCAAAAGATAGCAACTTGCTCGGTCAAAGATTTACAAAAAACGAGTCAACAACACGAAATGGCTCACCCTGCCATTATTGTAATTGGACATGTGGTTAATCTACAGCATACAATCTATAACAGCTTAATTCAAGCTCATAAAATAGTTATTTAGTCAAATTGAATGTATGATACATTCATTTGTGGTATTTAGCGAACCGTTAAAAGATATAAAGGAGCTTAATAATTTTCGAGATTAAGATAATTATATTCAGATGCTTGTTAACTTAGTCCACATAGCAGAATTAGATCGTAACAACTAAAGTGTGCATTGAAATAATTAAGTGCTGCTAAAAGACTGATTTAATCCTTTAGCGATCTAAACAGTTCAAGATCATGATTGTTAAGTGTGACATATTAAGGGCATGTATTTTAAGATTTTGTAATCTCAAAAAATGAAGTAAAATAGAAATTTAGTCGGCAGAACAATAACTGCACATAAAATTTTAGGTTATTCCGTATTTGACATTTTAATTCTAATAGCGTTACAAATTAAAATTGGTTAAGATAAGAGGATTTTAACGATATCTTAGTCAATAACCTCCAATAGTTTCAACAGTTCAGTAATTACCATATTGTCTTCTGGAGGAGTAGGTGCCATTGCTTCAATGTCCTCTCGGTATACTGGTCCATACGAACCCGTGAGCGTAATATTTTGATTATTCATGTTGTTCATAGGCTTGAGGATGTATAATTCAAATCGCCAGTCTGATTTCTTTTGATCCACTCGTTTTATAGCAAACACATTATTGTAAGGAGAATTGCCCAGCCTTTCATCCAGTATCTCAACAAAACCATCAGTTTGTCGAAGAATTTCCTCTTTACTATCATTCCCAAAACCTGAAGAACAACTTAATGTACGATATGCTGTTACAAGATGGTTGCTCACGTTCCAAGACCAATTAATGTCGTAGTAAAACCTGTAAGGTGGTATGGGATAAGAACCGATGTTAGTGAATGAAGAATGATTCAACGTATAATCTTGTTGTAGATTATTCAATAAGGTGTTAATATCCGCCTCCGT
>NZ_LQXS01000016.1 GCF_001586775.1 Sphingobacterium populi
TTTGTGTCGAATTTGTTGACCCTACGACGGTCACCGTAACCGCTGCTAGCGGATCCCCGCCAGATACAGAGGTCACTTTACCAGACACTGTTCTGTTCTGTGCTAGTGCCGACCCTATTGTAATCGAACACAGCACAAGAAAGCTAAGTAGTTTTTGCTTCATCGTGTGAAATTAGTGTGTGTGTATGTGTGTGTATAATAAATAGTCCCCAATAGTAGAAATTAAAATTATAAATGCAAAAAAATGTTAAATGTTGATTTTCAGCAAATTTTGAAACAATTATTGCGCAGGTTTCATACCTCCCCTATAAAGACATGTAATTTCCTTATGAATAATTATATCAAATAAATGAAAAATAAAAACCACCCTCAGTTTATTGTTCAAAATTTAATATTTTTTATTTTTTCAAAATCACAATAACTTTGTCACAACAATTAACCCTTCATAAATGAGGTATTCACAAAGATTGCCTTGAACCACACATTATAGGCATAAACTTGATAAACCATTTGGAATACCATTAAAGACCTCGCATACTGGCTTTACTTATGCAACAACTAAAAAAGGAATAAAATGGAGTTACGATTAACGCAGTATTGTTAAGAATTATCTTGTAAAGCTTATAGGGTCGGCCATTAACAGATTTGATTCTTTAGTACGAGAAGCTGCACGCATAATAACCGAAAGCGAATTGGAATGCAGACCAAGAATTCTAGTTAATGGATAAAAAGCAATACGCACTCGCTGGGACGATTGCCAAGTCAATAGACACGAAAGATCACAAAAAAAAGGTGATAGTGAACTGCTTACCACTACCACCTTTTAGTAAAGTGTATCATCTGAAGTTCTTAGATTCTAATCTAAGAACTTCAGATGTTTTGAACCTTAATATTAAACCAGAATCGGATCTCTTAATATGATAAGATTATTTGCGAATCCAAGCTTGTACTTGTACCGGAATGATCTCCTGACCGTTATCCAATGTTACTAAAAACATAAATGCGATTTGCAATTCCGTCGCATTACCATTGATAAAACCCTGAACCAACGTATTGTTAGCATCACTTTTAGAACGAAACTCGTCAATAGTTGTCGTGAATGTCGCTCTATTCCCATTACCCGCAATCGGAGCGTCAATGTAAGTTGCTGCACGAACTCCACCGGCATTAATCGCCGTTCCGCCAGCGTGTACGCGGGATATAGCGGCAATAGTTCTTCCTGAAGTCGCAGGTATGGCCAATGTAAAACTGATATTACCATCATTTAATGGTACAATAATGTACGGGTTGAAGCCATGTGTTGTCGCCCCTTCGAAGGTCACCGGAATATCTGGACGATT
>NZ_LQXS01000017.1 GCF_001586775.1 Sphingobacterium populi
AAACGGCGTGCCTACGACGAGAAATTATGGATTCAATCTACGGGCGTCATTTTAATTTGAATAAACATGAAAATGATAAAACATAAAATATTTAAGCTGTCGATCGTTGCTTTAGCATTGTCGGCTGCGTCTTGTAATAAGTTTTTGGACGTAAATGATACGCCCAACAATCCTCTTGAGGTGCCGGCTGCGACCTTGCTGCCAGTTGGCTTGTCGGGTACAGCTTTTGCCAACTCCAACGAACTTAATCGCTTTGCTTCCACTATTATGAGTGTGACAGCAGGTGTGAGTGGAAGTCCTGCAGGCTACGATATCTACGAAGTGTTTGGAGATGATTTTGGAAACCAGTGGAGTTTTGAGATTTACGGTGGCGCGTTGATCAATTACAAAAAAATGCTAGAAGAAGCCGAAAAATCAAATAGCCCGGTATATGCCGGCGTGGGTAAGATCATGATGGCTTTTACCTTTGCGATGGCTACCGATGCTTGGGGCGACGTACCGTATTCAGAAGCCCTATTAGGTGATATGGAGTTAACAACACCTCGCCTAGATAGCCAGCGGGATATTTATTTAGGCAATGAAGCCGAAGGTATCCAAAGTTTGTTTGATCTTGTACGAGAAGGTTTGGCAGATCTGGATAGGGAGAGCATCTTAACCATCGATAGCGATGATATTGTTTATGGTGGCGATTTAGCTAAGTGGAAACGTGCAGGAAATTCCTTGCTGCTGCGATTGGCCCTACAGATTAGTAGCGTAGAGCCTCAGGTGGCTACTCAGGTTATTCAGGAGGTTTTGGATCGTAATATGTACATTACTGCCAATGATCAGAATCTTGCAGTTCGCTTTGGTGGACAAGTCGGCAGCCAGGCGCCTTTATGGACGCTAACGCGTAACTCTTCATTTCAAAATGAGTTATTAATCAGTACGCGATTTGTCAACCGGCTTCAAGGCTTAAGTGATCCACGTTTACCCCTTTATGTGACGCGCCCTACAGGAAGTTACGTTACATTAGATAATGGTTTTAGAGGCACACCACCTCCTGCGGCTGATCGCTCCGTTTATAATAGCTACGCAATCGGAGTTGGCGGCGAGGGTCCGGTAAGATTGCTAA
>NZ_LQXS01000018.1 GCF_001586775.1 Sphingobacterium populi
GAACGGCGTGCCTACGACGAGAAATTATGGATTCAATCTACGAGCGTCATTTTAATTTGAATAAACATGAAAATGATAAAACATAAAATATTTAAGCTGTCGATCGTTGCTTTAGCATTGTCGGCTGCGTCTTGTAATAAATTTTTGGACGTAAATGATACGCCCAACAATCCTCTTGAGGTGCCGGCTGCGACCTTGCTTCCAGTTGGCTTGGCGGGCACAGCTTTTGCCAACTCCAACGAACTTAATCGCTTTGCTTCCACTATTATGAGTGTGACAGCAGGTGTGAGTGGAAGTCCTGCAAGCTACGATATCTACGAAGTGTCTGGAGCTAATTTTGGAAACCAGTGGAGTTTTGAGATTTACGGTGGCGCGTTGATCAATTACAAAAGGATGGCTGAAGCGGGCGTTAGGGCTAATAGCCCGGTATATGCCGGCGTGGGTAAGATCATGATGGCTTTTACCTTTGCGATGGCTACCGATGCTTGGGGCGACGTACCGTATTCAGAAGCCCTATTAGGTGATATGGAGTTAACAACACCTCGCCTAGATAGCCAGCGGGATATTTATTTAGGCAATGAAGCCGAAGGTATCCAAAGTTTGTTTGATCTTGTACGAGAAGGTTTGGCAGATCTGGATAGGGAGAGCATCTTAACCATCGGAAGCGATGATATTGTTTATGGTGGCGATTTAGCTAAGTGGAAACGTGCAGGAAATTCCTTGCTGCTGCGATTGGCCCTACAGATTAGTAGCGTAGAGCCTCAGGTGGCTACCCAGGTTATTCAGGAGGTTTTGGATCGTAATATGTACATTACTGCCAATGATCAGAATCTTGCAGTTCGCTTTGGTGGACAAGTCGGCAGCCAGGCGCCTTTATGGACGCTAACGCGTAACTCTTTATTTCAAAATGAGTTATTAATCAGTACGCGATTTGTCAACCGGCTTCAAGGCTTAAGTGATCCACGTTTACCCCTTTATGTGACGCGCCCTACGGGAGATTACGTTACATTAGATAATGGTTTTAGAGGAAATCTGCCTGCTGCGGCTGATCGCTCCGTTTATAATAGCTACGCAATCGGAGTTGGCGGCGAGGGTCCGGTAAGGTTACTTA
>NZ_LQXS01000019.1 GCF_001586775.1 Sphingobacterium populi
AGGTCCATACCTTGCACATTTCCAGCACCTTGTGTATTCACCTCTGGATCTCCAGGGAAGCCCGGAGCAAACATAAACAGGTTACGACCACTGAATCCTACAGAAATCTGTCCGAATGGAGAGTTTTGTAACACACGTTGAGGAAGGGTGTAGCTAAGAGTCAATTCTCGTAAACGGTATGATGTAGCATCAAACACCGCCGCCTCGGAACCTATACCTCCTAAACCTTGCCAGTAAGATTGCGCAGAGATCTGAATATCGTTGGGACGGTACGTACCATCACCATTAGCAATAACGCCTGGCAATATTCTAGGCTGATCGCGATCCACTCCGGTCGGCTCTACCATACCACCAGATCGCATATCTACTTGTGAGAACGAAAAGATCTGACCACCTTTTTGGATATCAACCAAGGCCATCAGGCTTACTCCTTTGTACGTAAAAGTATTGGAAATACCTAAAGTGTAATCTTTCTGCGGATTCGCGATCACCCGGTTACCAATACCTGGCATAAATAGACCCGTAGTAGGGTTAATAAGCAGATCACCATTCTCATTTCTAGGCGTTTGTGCACCCACAATCACGCCATATGGAAATCCCTCTGCAATAGATGGAGCAATACCAATGAATGAGTTGATCCCGGGAATGACACTACTCGTAAGCTCATCACCTCCAACAGGTTGATCACCAAATATGGAAACTACATTGTTACGAATACGCGTAAAGTTCAAATTCACATTCCAACTAAAATTCGAGTTGCGGATAGGATAACCACCTAACAAAACTTCAATACCACGATTGGTCATCTCGCCAATGTTAGAAGTGCGGGTATTAAAACCAGAAGCGTTAGATACGGCTACATTAAAGATCTGGCTAGAACTGCGGGTACTGAAATAGGTGAAATCTAAATCAATCCGGTTATTAAATAATCCGAGTTGCGTTCCTACCTCAAA
>NZ_LQXS01000020.1 GCF_001586775.1 Sphingobacterium populi
AGACATACGGCTAATGTGGGTGGAAATCGCACACTTAACAATGGTATTTCGATCGGCGGTACATTAACCTATTCTAAAACCAGCCAACGTGGTGCTACCATGGGTAATGGAGGTAGTGCATTTGGTCAGATTACGCGAATTCCAGTTTCTTATGATCTCAACGGCACGCCGCTTCTGAATGAAGCTGGCGAGCGTCAATATTTCTTGCCAGGGCAGAATAGTCCACTTTGGAGTGTCGAGAATGAGTTCTTTGAATCCGATGTTGATCGCGTGTTTGGTAATTTGAATATTGGATATGACTTTACCGATTGGTTGAATGTGAGCTACCGCGTTACCGGTGATACGTATTTCGATCAACGAAATCAAGTGTTAAGAAACGGTTCAGCGCGGGCGCCGCTCGGGGCCATCGATGCAGACAATCGTTTTCGCTCGGAGTTGAACGGAGATTTGATGATTACGGCCAAGCATGAGGATCTATTTGTAGACGGGTTGAATGCGACCTTACTTTTGGGTCAGAATATCAATAGCCGTGATTTCCGCGAGTCGGGGATTGTATCCAGTGGTTTATCGATGTTTGGTTTTGACAACGTTGCCAATGCTTCGGTGTTTACGGGGTCGTATTCCAATAGATTCCGCAGGAGACTTATTGGTCATTATGCACAGTTAAGCTTGGGTTACAATGATTATTTGTTTTTAGAGTTGACTGGCCGTGCTGATAAATCTTCGACATTGCCCACTTCCAACAACACCTACTTTTACCCTTCTGCTTCTTTGAGCTTTGTGCCAACGACAGCATGGGAAGGTTTGCGTTCTGATGTATTGTCTTATTGGAAAGTACGAGCAAATGCTGCTCGGGTGGGTCGCGATGC
>NZ_LQXS01000021.1 GCF_001586775.1 Sphingobacterium populi
GGTTACCTCTGTCTTACCCTGCAAGCCTTTACCTGTTTTGGTGGTAATCATCAAAACACCTGCCGAGGCACGTGAACCGTATAAGGCGGATGCCGCAGGACCTTTCAACACCTGAATGGATTCAATATTATCAGGTGGAATATCGTTCAAACGGTTGGATGGCTGCGAACCAAATAACGTATTCTGGCTATTATCGGTATCATTACTAAAGATAATTCCATCAACAACAATCAAGGGTTGGTTGTTGCCACCAAAAGATGTAATACCGCGAATGTTGATATTGGTAGAGGATCCGGGCTGGCCTGATGAACTGGAAATATTGACACCAGCTACCTTACCTTGCATCGAATTCAGGACGTTGGTTTCTGACCTTTGAACCAAATCATCTCCTCCTACCCGCTGGGTAGCATAACCAATAGATTTCGCAGTACGCTGGATACCTTGAGCGGTAACAACCACCTCTTCAATAGATTCGTCTTCGCCCGCAAGCTGAATGTTGATCACGCTACGATCGCCAACAGAAACGCTCTGAGTCGTATGACCAATAAGTGAAAAACGCAACATGGCGCCTGTTGTAGTCTGAATGGAATAATTACCATTGCCATCTG
>NZ_LQXS01000022.1 GCF_001586775.1 Sphingobacterium populi
ATCCGAATAGAATTCCGTATAATTCTTTTCGCACGAACTCATCAGAACGAGCAAAAGAGCCGTAAGTGTTATGATTATATTTCTCATCTTATCTTCTCTTAAAGTAGTTAGTTAGCATCCCACCATACACGCACATTAGATAGCGGTGCGGCATCGCCTTGTGGGAAATTTGGATTACGTTGTTGCTCCGTAAATAAATAAATCAACCGTACCGGTCTAGTACCATCGATACCTTGTGCATTTTGATGATCTGCCAAAGCTGGGTATCCTGTACGTCGCCAATCATTCCACTGCTCCAGTCCGTTAGAGAATAAAGCAATATACTTTTGATTGATGATCTGCTCAATTTGCTCCTCCGGAGTACCTGTCAAGGAAACTACTGCTGGATTCTCAGTAAAATAAGCATCAATGTCGGCAGCAGCTACGCCAGCATCCTGCATCGAAGCACGAATACCGCGTTGATACAGCGCAGTAGCATCACCAGCAACACCCAAACGAACGACAGCCTCTGCCAAAATAAAGGCAGTCTGTGCATTTG
>NZ_LQXS01000023.1 GCF_001586775.1 Sphingobacterium populi
GGGGGGTTTTAAAAACCCCCCGGGGGGTTTTCCCCCCTTTTGGGGGGAAAAAGGGGGCCCCCCAAAAATTTTTCCCCCCGGGGGAAAAATTTTCCCCCCGGGGGGAAAAATTTTGGGGGTTTAAAAACCCCCCAAAAAGGGGGCCCCCCTTTTAAAACCCCCCGGGGGGTTTAAAAACCCCCCGGGGGTTTTCCCCCCTTTTGGGGGGAAAAGGGGCCCCCAAAAATTTTCCCCCGGGGGAAAATTTCCCCCGGGGGAAAATTTGGGGGTTTAAAACCCCCAAAAGGGGCCCCCTTTAAAACCCCCGGGGGTTTAAAACCCCCGGGGTTTCCCCCTTTGGGGGAAAAGGGGCCCCCAAATTTCCCCCGGGGAAAATTTCCCCCGGGGAAAATTTGGGGTTTAAAACCCCCAAAAGGGGCCCCTTTAAAACCCCGGGGTTTAAAACCCCCGGGGTTTCCCCCTTTGGG
>NZ_LQXS01000024.1 GCF_001586775.1 Sphingobacterium populi
GTAATCTTCCCTCAGCTAGCAGCACCTAAAACTAAAGAATTCCAATCAGATTCGCTATTGTCATCCTGTTGGAATGTTGGAAACTCGGAGAGTTTTCCATATTTCAATAGGAATTCTGTGGGAGCTAAATGACCGAGCGAGGAATGAGGTCGAACATTGTTGTACATCCAAACCCACGCATTCGCATATTTTCTGGCTTCTGACAAGCTTTCAAACATATAGCTATCTAGGACATCTTGCCTAAATGTTCTATTGAACCGCTCGATTAAGCTGTTTTGTGTAGGTTTTCCCGGCTGTATAAACTCCCATTCTATAGTATTGCGCTCACACCAATCCCGC
>NZ_LQXS01000025.1 GCF_001586775.1 Sphingobacterium populi
TTAAATTCTTCAGCTAACTTCCAGAATGTCGCTTACTTGCCCAAATTTCAGTCCTTGTACGGACAAGGTGCTAATAACATCTACAACAACCAAAGTACCAATTCTTGGGGTCCTGGTTTTGGCAGTTTGGATCAAGTAGTACAAGGAGGCACCGGTGCGCTAGTTCCTTATCAGCCTTACCCTAATAATATTAGGGATTTTTACAATACTGGTGCTTTCTACCAAAACTCTGTTAATCTAGCGGGAGGTGATGAGAAGAGCAACTTTGTGGCGGGAGTATCCAGCACCATTCAGAATGGTGTTGTTCCCAACAGTAAATACAAC
>NZ_LQXS01000026.1 GCF_001586775.1 Sphingobacterium populi
ATTGTATTTACTGTTGGGAACAATACCATTCTGAATGGTGCTGGATACTCCCGCCACAAAGTTGCTCTTCTCATCACCTCCCGCTAGATTAACAGAGTTTTGGTAGAAAGCACCAGTATTGTAAAAATCCGTAATATTATTAGGGTAAGGCTGATAAGGAACTAGCGCCCCGGTGCCTCCTTGTACTACTTGATCCAAACTGCCAAAACTAGGACCCCAAGAATTGGTACTTTGGTTATTGTAGATGTTATTAGCACCTTGTCCGTACAAGGACTGAAGTTTGGGCAAGTAAGCGACATTCTGAAAGTTAGCTGAAGAGGTGAAT
>NZ_LQXS01000027.1 GCF_001586775.1 Sphingobacterium populi
CAAATCCTTATTCTTTGCAATATGTGTTTGTAGTACGGCATAATCGCAATAGCATGGATGATCAATCACGACTCGATAATGTCCATGCTCATATACAATTTCGATGCCTTCCACCGTGCTAAGCGCTTTCCGAAGACTATTAATCGTGACACCGCGTGAGGAGTTTACACCTACCTTAAATATGAATGGAGAAAATTGCACTAAGAAATCACGCGCAAAAAACTTTGTCAATCACTGTAAAAGATATATTGCGAAAGCTCAGCAGACTGTGTAATACTTCATGATGTTTAAAAATTTTTTTCTTCTTCCTCAA
>NZ_LQXS01000028.1 GCF_001586775.1 Sphingobacterium populi
TATCACCGACTTCGTAAGCTTGGTTTTATTTGGAATCACAAGCGCGTTTATCGCATATATACGGCGATGAGATTGAATCTAAGAAACAAGCGTAAAAAGCGCCTTCCTGCTCAGGTGAAAGCACCATTACTGCGTCCCATTGGTCCAAATGTTACGTGGAGCCTAGACTTTATGCATGATACATTGGCTAGCGGAAAGACTATCCGAACGTTGAATGTTATTGACGATTTCAATCGAGAGGCGCTTTCGATCTGCGTTGACACCAGTCTGCCAGCACATCGAGTGATTATGGAACT
>NZ_LQXS01000029.1 GCF_001586775.1 Sphingobacterium populi
TTAAGGATGAGATCCTTTTATCCTTAATCGACAAAGCGTTAGCGCATAACAACGACATTATGGTTGCGAAACTGTCTATGGATCAGTTGGAGCTCACGTACAAGCAGGCAAAGTTACAATTGCTACCGACGCTGGATCTAGCAGTCGGAGCGAACGAAACAACATTCGTGATCCACACCTTACATCGCGGCAGATTTATCCAGATATTGCTAGGATCTTTATTTGTAGTAGGTATTGGCGCGTCCTATAGCCATATTGGTGAGATTCCGAAAATCATTGCTCTGCTAGTTTG
>NZ_LQXS01000030.1 GCF_001586775.1 Sphingobacterium populi
CAAGCACATCTTATACATATTACCACGGGGAATTAGCTCAGCTGGCTAGAGCACCTGCCTTGCACGCAGGGGGTCAACGGTTCGACTCCGTTATTCTCCACTATTATTTCCGTTTTATTAGCTTATTGTCTACGTATGTAGGGTTTTAAGTTGATAGTTAAGGTAAATAAAAAAGTTCTTTGACATATTGAGAGAAAGAAGACACAAGAAAAGAAACAACAGAGCATATCTGTTCTAACTTTTCGGAGTTAGACAGAGCAATCGTCCCTTCCTGAGCAAAAGCAGGGAGT
>NZ_LQXS01000031.1 GCF_001586775.1 Sphingobacterium populi
TAAAATGGTACAATGGGGCATGTTTCCATTACGCCCTTTCACAGCACTGACTTGGGAAGTATTACCTGCTATCGAAAAAGGGGAGTTACTAGTCGACGAAATCGTATTGGCTGCAGAGAAAGCTATCCGTGCAAAAGTGGAAGCGTAATATCAATTGACGCCAGTTTAGAAAATGATTTGGTCTTATTGCGACCATTAAAACAATCGGATTTCGAGGATTTGTATACCACGGCGAGTGATCCAGCAATTTGGGCTGGGCACCCGAACAAGAACCGCTGGCAGAGAGCA
>NZ_LQXS01000032.1 GCF_001586775.1 Sphingobacterium populi
GCTTCCCGCTTTTGCTCGGGAGGGACGATTGCTCTGTCTAACTCCGAAAAGTTAGAACAGATATGCTCTGTTGTTTCTTTTCTTGTGTCTTCTTTCTCTCAATATGTCAAAGAACTTTTTTCCTGTAGTATTACATACTATACCGCCGTTACTAATGTGCCTATATACTACATACTACCACTTGGAATAGTGGAGAATAACGGAGTCGAACCGTTGACCCCCTGCGTGCAAGGCAGGTGCTCTAGCCAGCTGAGCTAATTCCCCGTGGTATTATAAGTTTGTATCTT
>NZ_LQXS01000033.1 GCF_001586775.1 Sphingobacterium populi
TCTGATGATAGATTCATTATTGCTATTGATGCAAAAGAAAACACAGATCACTCCCTGATTGACGGTTTGTTGAAAGATGCCGGCGCAGTAGAGGTTAAATACAATGAAAGGAAATGATTTTTATCATAAATCGAAATTGGTTCCCGGAGCGGAGCAGCTCCGTTTGGAGAGATGATGGCTTTATGAAACCGTTGTTTTGCCCACTTTGGTGGCACTACAGGCGGATATGGTAGCCAAGCAGAACCCTCTGTTTTTATTCGCAAAGTGGCATTGGCGCTGCACC
>NZ_LQXS01000034.1 GCF_001586775.1 Sphingobacterium populi
AATATGATCCAGCAATTACTGAGCTGAAAAATTAAAGTGCCTTGTTCCGAAAATTAGATGGACTGATTCCCGTATATTTTTTAAACACTCTAGAAAAGTGTTCTTGACTTTTATAACCCAATTCCCAAGCCAAACTGGCTCATTTGCAGTATTTTATGAATCGCCGCTACAAGCCGTATCGCGCACAACATTTCAATACACCGTTCTGGACCGAAGGCTGGACTTTGTATTGGGAATTACTACTTTACAGAA
>NZ_LQXS01000035.1 GCF_001586775.1 Sphingobacterium populi
TCCGGACAACGTCAGAGGATAGCTACTAGACAATACGCGTCTTGCTATATTAACACTAACGGCAGTCGACTGTACTCGTGGTATTATACGTGTTTCGAAATAGCGAATTCCAAATCGGGCAAAAGTTTGAGTCGCAAAGAAGCGGCACTGATCATTGCCATATTACCCAACCCACGTAAATGGGATGCACGCAGACCGTCTGCCTACGTGAACCGACGGGCGAACAGCATTGTCCGCTACCTGAATCAC
>NZ_LQXS01000036.1 GCF_001586775.1 Sphingobacterium populi
TTCAATTATCGGACTTCTTGCGGGGCACTTTGCGAAAAGACGAAAAGCAATTTATTTTGTTAGAAGATGAATTGAAGCACTTACGTTTGTATTTAGACATCGAAAAGGTACGTTTTGGACATCGCTTAAAAACGATCTTTAGCCAAACGAACCGCGTAAGTCAAAACTCTATCACATTCGAAAATGGAAATTACGCTTTTCAAAATAATTGTGCGGTTCGTTAGACCGCAGAATTGAATAGTAATTT
>NZ_LQXS01000037.1 GCF_001586775.1 Sphingobacterium populi
TAAAAAAGGTTTTGGGAGTGCGAAAGTTTATTCTACCTTTGCACCACTCCGCAAGGGAGGAAAGATGTTGAAAGGATAGAAAAAGTGAGTTTAGGGGGCATTAGCTGCTAAAACGAGCGGATTCGAGAGGGGTTAAATCTTCTAAATTATTTTCACAAATAATTTGCAGAAACAAAAAAGATTCCTACCTTTGCAATCCCAACCGAGAGGAAGGGAAAACAAAAAAGATAAAGTTAAGCTCGC
>NZ_LQXS01000038.1 GCF_001586775.1 Sphingobacterium populi
CCAGCTTGGTGTTGTTTTTTGGGATAACTTTTTAAAATAATCCCGCGCTTGCAGACTATCAGGCTGAAAAAGCAAACGATTGATCTGGATCTCTTCCAATATAATCGTGTCAGCATCTTGCTGAAGCGTCGTTTGAATCATTTGGAGTAGCTATGTTATTAGCTGGTGCAGCACAAGCACAGGTATCTTATGGACTTCGCGCAGGTGTTAACTTAGGTAAGATATCAAATCTGGAGATAA
>NZ_LQXS01000039.1 GCF_001586775.1 Sphingobacterium populi
GATCTGTCGATCTAATAAAGCGGCTAATCTATATAACCAACATATTCGTAATCAGATCTTATTTCGAGACGAAGAGCTTACAGGGGGCGATTTGATTATATCAGCTTTTTGGACTGCCTCGAGTAGAATCTCATTGTCGTGTAAGCGCAAATCATTCCTGAACCAAACAAGAACAACCTTCTTTTTATCCATAAATTGTGTGAATCTTACTTATTACAAATATAAGTTT
>NZ_LQXS01000040.1 GCF_001586775.1 Sphingobacterium populi
GGATCTGCCATCGGGCGAAATAGTTGGATAGCGAAGCCACAAGGCTTCTTGTGCAGAAAGTGCGGCAGGAAGCCAAAGAATGGCTGTAACCAACATCTTTCGCAAGCAATACCGCCAATGGCAATAAGTAACTTTCGTACTGAGCGGATAACAAGAAGTATACGAATAAGATACTCAACATCAAGATCACCAAGGTTTGACTGCCAGCTGATTTTTCTTCCAAACTCAG
>NZ_LQXS01000041.1 GCF_001586775.1 Sphingobacterium populi
CTAAATCCTTCCGTGTACCAAGGGCAAAACGGACAACCTTCACTTACGCCTGGTGCAACAGTAGGTTATGCACATTTGAAGGATACCGCACGCGTAACCAATACTTAACTCGCCCTGAAGTACGTTCGATGATCCTTCGAACTTAAAATTTATGTGGTCTGTAAAACCGGAACAACAACTCACCTGATTTTTTATCTACTTTTTGCGATTAAAACAAGAATAACCGAA
>NZ_LQXS01000042.1 GCF_001586775.1 Sphingobacterium populi
TAACCCGCAAGGATTGGCATTTCATCCGGAGACAGGCGAATTATGGAATAGCGAATTTGGTCCACGCGGTGGCGATGAGATCAACCTGATCAAAGCAGGTAACAATTACGGATGGCCAGTAATCACTTACGGACTAGAATATAGTGGTGACAAGATCGGTACTCCCGTCATTCAGCAAAAGGAAGGCATGGAACAACCTGTTTACTACTGGGATCCTG
>NZ_LQXS01000043.1 GCF_001586775.1 Sphingobacterium populi
TTTCGATGGACTTTGAGGTGATTCGACAGTAATTTAGTAGTAACCAAAAATCGGAGCAATTGTAAATTAGTTCTTGAACTTAGCAGTCCATAAAGAACAATTAAAATACGTGTTATAAGCTTGTCCGACCATTATACCGCCGACCTTAATAAGGCTATTTTGATATGATGACACGCTATAGTACTATTCATTCCGTAAACTATCTACTGGC
>NZ_LQXS01000044.1 GCF_001586775.1 Sphingobacterium populi
GCCTATGAATTAAATCTACACCAACTAAAACGTTTTAACATTTTATTGGAATTTGCAACTTGATTGTTTTTTCAAGTTTTTCCGACCTAATTAAACCAATCACATCAATAATGAATAAACTACACAATTTATTGCGTAGCCAGAGTCGAATGCGCTCGAGGCTACTGGTAAGCGCGTTTTTGACGCTGCTCATGTTATTTACTACAGG
>NZ_LQXS01000045.1 GCF_001586775.1 Sphingobacterium populi
AACTCGGCTGTACATCGGAGAAGTAATCATCTGTTAACTGCACCAGCTGCTTGGTAGAAAACGGTAGGTATAAAGATCACTTTGTCCATTTTTAAGACCAGAGAAAGCGACTACATCGCCATCGGGCGACCATGTGATGTTCGCAAATTGTGCAATGCCTTCCATCTCCACCAAGTCTATTTGTCTGCGCTTTTCTACGTCGACAATCA
>NZ_LQXS01000046.1 GCF_001586775.1 Sphingobacterium populi
TCTTTAAATCAGGCAACAGCTGGCTTTTTCTTTATTCCGGAATTTTGTAGTGATTCAGGTAGCGGACAATGCTGTTCGCCCGTCGGTTCACGTAGGCAGACGGTCTGCGTGCATCCCATTTACGTGGGTTGGGTAATATGGCAATGATCAGTGCCGCTTCTTTGCGACTCAAACTTTTGCCCGATTTGCCATAGTAATAATGTGATG
>NZ_LQXS01000047.1 GCF_001586775.1 Sphingobacterium populi
GAGCCAGTCGGATTCCGAACGAGATCGTGCCGACATATACAAGCTATCGTACTCCGTACCTTCTTTCAACGCTGCAAAACCTGCTTTAATCGCCTTATCCGTTTGTGCCGATTTGATACGCGCGTGGGTATATTGAATAAACGGACCAGTATGACCTTGAAAATCGACCGACTCGTTTGGATCGAATAATAAACGTTTTTTTAG
>NZ_LQXS01000048.1 GCF_001586775.1 Sphingobacterium populi
TCTCTGGCACATCGCGCCGATGAACAGCAGCACTAAGATTGTCAAAGTCGGAACGACAATGTGTTAGGTACATGCCTATGAAAGTCTGGATCATTTGTTCGTCGCCAAACATGTTGGACTTGATCAGATCCGGTTGAATAAAAGTATAGCTATTCATATAATTGATGCACGGAAGATTGGTCAAGGCAATCTTGGAGCAATTCA
>NZ_LQXS01000049.1 GCF_001586775.1 Sphingobacterium populi
CATAAAAAAAGGCTTGCCAAAAAGGCAAGCCCACTATTTCTATCAGTATATTTTGAAGACATAGGATGTTGCCACAACGTTAACCGTTATGCCACCACCAAGCTTTAAATGTACTGCTATTTCTCATTTTTATATAAAAACAAATATTGCGAATACTTTTTGATAAAAACAAATTATTTGACAATCAATACGTCACAAAAATGT